>NZ_CP046244.1:0-2400000 GCF_009735625.1 Moorella glycerini
AATCCTGGAAACATAGGAGCGAGAGATGCCCATTTTGCGGGCTATATCCCGTTGGGTACGCCGCAGGCCATGGAAAAGCCCGAAACGCATGGCCAGGACTTTTTTCTCCCGCGGTGTTAAAACATTCACTTTTTGCATAACCCATTGCCGTTCGTAAGAAGTTTCCACCATTTCCGCTACATCCTGGTCCGACCCAAGGATGTCAATTAAAGCAATTTCATTTCCTTCCTTATCCGTCCCGATGGGGTCATAAAGGGAAACCTCGCCCCGGGTCTTTTTCATGGCACGCAGGTGCATAAGGATTTCATTTTCAATACAGCGGGCGGCATAAGTAGCCAGCTTGGTACCTTTATTCATGTTGTAAGTATTAATTGCTTTGATGAGGCCAACGGTACCAATGGAAATCAGGTCGTCGTTATCCTCACCGGTATTCTCAAATTTTTTCGTTATGTGGGCTACCAGGCGCAAATTATGCTCGATTAAAATATTACGGGCCTTCTGGTCCCCCCGCTGCCAGAGTTCCAGGTATTTTTGCTCTTCTTCCTCACTCAAGGGCTGGGGAAAGGCATTATTGGTAATGTAGGACAGGAGGAAGCTAATGCCCTTTAAAACAGAAAGGGCAACCAATACAATCAAGCCTGCTTCCATAAGCTATACCTCCCGGGCCCGATAGCGTTACCCTTTATATATTTATGGAAGCGCGGCTTAATAAGTGCTTGTCCTGGAGATTTATATTTATTTTATGAGCCGGCTAACTTATCATTTATTCTCCCCCTTACCGTCCAACCCGCGTTTCAGCCCCTGTCGTTTTCAATGGAGCAGGCGTTATATACGTACCTGGCAGGTAATATTTCCTGGCTACTTGCGAGCACATTTTCAAAAAATAGCATACTAATCCTGCCTGTAACCAAGCCGGCGCGATATTTCCTCGCCGGCTTGGCGTACAAGCTGGCCAAGCCCGGGTACTCGCTCCAGCGTGAAGTGCAGGGTAGGGCCGGAAATGCTAAGGGCTGCTACTACCTGCCCACGGTGATCAAAGATGGGCGCGCCGACACAGCGAATCCCTTCTTCATTTTCGCCATCATCTATAGCATAGCCGCATTCCCGTACCCGGGCCAGTTCCGCCTGCAAAGCTGTCATGGTGGTAATTGTCCGGGGCGTAAACCGGGGCAAGCCCCTGCTGGCAATTACCTTTTCTATTTCTTCCGGCGGCAGGAAGGCTAGTATGGCCTTACCTACGGCCGTCGAATGGAGGGCCACCCGGCGGCCAATCTGGGAATACATGCGGATGGTACGGTTGCCTTCAACTTTATCAACATAGACGGCTTCCGGACCATCCCTGACAACCATATGGGCTACTTCCTGGCTCCTGGCTGCCAGTTCCTTGAGGTACGGGTGGGCAATGATCCGGGCATCGAGGCGTTCCAGCAGGCTACCGCTTAGATCCAGGATTTTTAAACCAAGGGTATATTTTCCCGTTGCCTGTTCCTGGTCAACATAGCCATAAGCCTTCAAGGTCGCCAGCATGCGATAGACGGTACTTTTATTGAGGCCCAGCCGGCGGCTGAGGTCGCTCAAGCCCACACCTTCAGCGGCTGCTGCCAGGGCTTCCAGGATTTTAAGACCCTTCTCCAAGGACTGGACGTGACCTTCAGTCTGTGGCAAAGTTATTCACTCCAGGAAATGAGATCTCCTGAATTATTGTAGCACTATTTTGAAGCGGGGAAAATCACTCTTGTGCTGGCAGAAATTTTATCTTATACTATTTGTAAGGCAGGATACGGGTGATTGCTTTTGTTATTAGCCCGATTATTGCGTGCTCTTCAAGTGAGTAACGCTCTTTCATTGCAACGCCGTATCCTGCCTTTCGGTAGCAATATTTAAGGCGGAAATGGTAAAAATCCGCCTCTTGAACAACCGCGTTGGCAGCCTTGAACAAGGCCAGGAAAAGATGAACTCCAGGCTGGATAACCTGGAGGGCAGGATGGTCAGCCTGGAGAAAGGCCAGGAACAAATCAATGCCAGGTTGGGTATCCTGGAGAAGGATGTAGCAAGGATCAAGAAGATTACCAGGAATACCATTAATTCTTCTGCCAGAACCTTACATGCTTGAGTTGAATATCAAGCACCGTACTTAATTATGAGAACCACCTCGTTCTAAAGCGCGTTTCAAGGCTGAATAGCTCTGGTATATAAGGAAGCAGGGTTCTTTTATTACCGCTGTTGTTTCCACTTGCTGATTCCTATATTTTGGATTTAGCATTTGGGTTGGCCCTTTCATTATGTCTAAGAAGCAGAAGAAATCTCTTTATAAACAGGCAAATATACTCCCGCATCCCTGACGACGCAGCCGGCTTTGCCGCCGTCGCGCATGATCTGGGTGCAGCGGCTGCAGGCTATGCATACCCGGCGCTCGTCCAGATAACCCCTGGTGAGCAAGTCCCGGGCGAAATCGGGATAGGCGAAGGCCAGCCTGCCGGCTCCGGCCAGGGTTGCCGCGCCGCGGGCGATATTGGCGGCCGCCGCGTGGCCGAAAAACTGCCGCAGCCAGCTGTAGCCGCTGCCGACAATGGCCAGTTCCGGTTCGGCCTCCTGTATCTCCCTGGTAATTTTAAACAACCTGGCGACGCTTTCCAGGGGGTGTTCGGCCGGCAGGCCCGCCCCCTTGGGGGGTATATCAAAGGGGCGGGTGACTTCCGGGTTTGTATAATAAGGATTGCCGGCCGAAATGCTGACCAGCGCTACCCCCTTCTCCTTGAGGAGGCGCACCAGCCGGATGGGGTCGGCGAGGTCGGGGCGGGTGTAATCTTCCGGATCAACGCCCCAGCCGTAGGGATAGGGATGGGCGTCATAGGCGTTTAACCTTACGGCCAGGATAAAGTCGTTACCTGTTTTGGCCCGCACCTTTTCCACCGTTTCCAGGAGAAAACGGCTGCGGTTGTTAAAATCGTCGCCATACCTGCCTGCGCGGGTATGAGCGGCCAGCAGCTCCGACAAAAGGTAGCGGTAACAGGACTTGATATCCACCCCGTCAAAACCCGCCTCCTGCGCCAGCAGGGCCGCTTCCACATATTTATCCTGCAGCTGTTCCAGGTCAGCGTCGGTAACTGGTTCCTGGTCAGGAGAAACCCCGGCCCGGGCATCTAAATAGGGGTCATGGTAAGCGATCACCGGCTGCGGCCTGCCGTAAGGCTTGCTGTAACGGCCGGAATGGGTTAACTGCAGGATACACAGGGGATGGTGGCCGGCCCCCATACTGTCCCTCGCTTCTCGCAGAGCCGTAGCAAGGAACTCTTTAAAGGAATGAACATTGTTGCGGTTGATATACAACTGCCGCAGATTGGCCCGGCCCCCGGGGACGACGGCGGTAGCCTCAAACCAGAGCAAACCTGCTCCTCCCCGGGCAAAACGCTGGTAGCGGCGGAATGTCAGTTCGGATGGGCTACCGTCTTCGCTACCATCACATCCTTCCATGGGGTGGATGGCCAGGGAAATTGGGCAGTTCCCGGCTGCCGATCTTTACCTTCCGCGCCAAGGGACGCAAATCCTCGATAAGCTCTATATCCAGTTTTAATTCGGCTATCTTTTCTTTTAACTCCTTGAGGTTTTTGAAGTTAAATTTGCTGAAGAGAGCCATAGAAGCCATCTCCTTAAAATTTGGATATGAATCAGGTTCTTTCGCGTTTGGTTTGGATGAAACAAAATTATGATGCGACCGCCCTTAAAATGGAGCCTCACACCCGTTTCTAAGGGGGAGGAGGCACAGGCCAGCTTCGCTTGTTGTCCCTTGCCAATTCATGCCAACACGGGCATTCCCCAGTGGCTCATTGTAGAGGCAGTTAAATCTAGCTTAAGCTGTTAACCAGACCATCTCCCTACCCACTCCGATCCCACTCCGTCTTATGAACTATAGTCGCATAAAGTATAATTTAACGGTATATCCCGTTAACGATTCCTGGCAGCTATTCCTCCATACAGTCGTATACGCCGGTGTTCCAGAGTTCGAGGCAGGCCTTTTTGGAGGCCTACCGGCAGACGAAAGCAGGGTAAATATATTATATTCCTACGGCCGCACTGGTTCTTGTGTCGTTATCGTCATCTGCCCATCCTTAAGGCTGATGACCAGGTCTGATAAAGGACAGGTTTCCTATGGGATAAGGACTGCCTTAAAGGCTTCCCTGCTGCCCATAACTCGACATTGCCGGCAATGGCCGGGATGGCTTCGTCGTCAAAATACTGCACCGGGCAGCCCATGGCTTCGGCTTCGACGTTATAGATATCGATGCCAACCGTAACCAGGTCATGGCCGTACAGCTCATAGGCCTGCAGTTGCCCGCGGACAATTAGATCTGCGCTCCTGGGAAGCCCCCGTGGGTGAAATTGCTGAACTTCAGTATATTGAAAATTATGGCAAACCCCACGGCGATCAAGGCATATACCGCGCCCAGGGAGATACCGTTAATTATCAATTGTGCCGTCATAATTTGCGCTCCTTTAAAACTCACGGGATGGCCGGGACGGGTCCGCAGGCCTGTACCCGTCCCGGTGCGTAACCCTACTATTGCTTCTGCTGCTCCTGGGTAATATAACGCTCTTTGGTAATATACTGGCCCTTCTCGATTTTAATCATCACCATGGAAAGGCCATAGGGACGGTGGGTATTGGGGGAGATGCTGATGTTACCTGTTGTCCCCTTGATGTCTTTTGTTTGCTCCATGGCGTCGCGGACTTTGACCGGGTCAAGGGCACCGGCCCGCTTAATGGCGTCAGCAATGACCAGGATACTGTCATAGCCAATAAAAACCTTGTTGAGGGGTTCGTCATTATAGGCCGCTTTATAGGCCGCGGCTACTTCTTTAATCTGCGGGTCTTCAGCGGCAATATTGTTGGGGAAATAAATATCGTTGGCGGCATCCCCGGCCAGGCTGGCGAAGGGCGGGGCGAAATCCAGGCCGCCGGTAATAGGTATATTTGATAGCTTCCTGGACGTCATTTTTGGTATCATACGTAACCAGCTTCAGCTTCTTGCCATTGATGCTGCCTTCTTTATTGATCTTGTCGATGGCCAGCTGGGCGCCGTTGGTAACCATCTTGCCCCAGACCGAGGTGGTAGAACTTAGATCCTGCAGGTTGCTGATGACAATCACATCACTGCTGCTTGCCTGGGTCTCCCCGCCGCCTGCCTGGTTCTTGCCCTGAGGAGAGGTGCTCTTGCCACAGGCTACCAGTACCAGAACCAGGGCTAAAATCATAAAAGACAAAACTAACTTTTTCATGCCTTCAGTACCTCCATTTTTTTTCTTTTTGCTTTTGTTTTTCCCTTTAGCCCGAAATTGGCTCTTAAGATTGGCGCCCTCCCTGCTTACACCCCCTTCCAAGCCATACATATGTGTCAGCATCTAGAGCCAACAGTAACGAATTTAATTTTAAACAGCAGGTGACCGGCGGCTATTTTATTTACCAGCAGCAAAAACCTGACCGGCCGGGCTATAATCTACCGAAGACCGTACGGCCCGTCAAATTCCTGCCGGTGTAAGAAAAATTTTGCGGCCTAAAAAGGAGGAAGCTACCGCCGAATAGGGCTTCATCCTTTTACTCGTGACCATTATTTCCACGGCAGATGAGGTAGCCGCCGCACCCGGATTCGCCGGCTTTGAAATAACATCTTTAGAAGCCCCGCAAGAGATGGATGAAATTAATGAGCCCTGGAGATGGCTCCAGGGCTCGTTGGTTTACCTCTGTACCCTGCCGGAGGCGTCGCCGCGCATGAGGTGCAGGACTTCTTCGCGGGTGACATGGTTAAAGTCGCCGGGGATGGTGTGCTTGAGACATGAGGCGGCCACAGCAAATTCCAGGGCCTCAGCCGGGACAAACCCTTCCGTGAGGGCGTAGATTAAGCCGCCGGCGAAGGCGTCACCGCCGCCGACCCGGTCCACAATGTGGATCTGGTAACGGCGCGAGCGGTAAAACTCCCGGCCATCGTAGAGGAGAGCCGACCAGCCGTTGTCAAAGGCGGAAAAGCTCTCCCTTAAGGTTATGGCCACCTTTTGCAGGTTAAAGCGAGTTAATAGCTCCCGGGCCACCTGGCGGTACCCTTCTTCGTTAATCTCTCCTCTGGTAACATCGGAAGCCGCCGCTTTAATGCCGAAAACCTTCTCCGCATCCTCTTCATTGCCGATGGCTATGTCTACACAAGTCATTAATTCCGTCATGGTTGCCCGGGCTTTTTCCGGTGTCCAGAGGTTCTTGCGGTAGTTGAGGTCACAGCTAACCGTAAGGCCCATTTCTTTCGCCGTGCGGGCAGCTTCCAGGGTAACGGCGGCCACATTCTCGCCCAGGGCGGGGGTAATACCGGTAAAGTGAAACCAGGAGGCGCCGGAAAAGATCCTGCCCCAGTCAAATTCACCCGGTTGTACCCCGGCAATGCTGGCGTACTTGCGGTCATAAACCACCTTTGAAGGCCGCTGGGAGGCCCCGGTTTCCAGAAAATAGATCCCGAGGCGTTCACCCCCCTGGAGGATATAGCTGGTATCCACCCCGTAGCGGCGCAGGTGGTTGATGGCTGCCTGGCCCAGGGGATTGGCCGGGACTTTGGTGACGAAAGCGACCTCAGCGCCATAATTGGCCAGGGAACAGGCGACGTTGGCCTCACCACCGCCGTAAGTAACTTCAAAGGAAGCGGCCTGGACGAAACGCTGGTAACCAGGGGTAGACAGGCGCAGCATGATCTCGCCGAAAGTAACTACTTTAGCCACAGGAAAAACTCCCTTCTTTCAAAATTAAGGCTAGCGATTATGATGGGGAGGCTTCACCACCCGGCGGCACCAATAATACAGATGAAACCGGCACCCACCAGGCCGTTTAGCCGTTTAACAGTCGGGGTACACCTCTTGCATAGCACCTGGCAGGCTGAACGCTCCCGTTCGTAATCCTTTCTCAGTTGGATTCTTGGCCGGGGCTAACTGCAAGTACGGTAAAGGTGAAAAAGATTATAACCCCCTCGCTGCCCGGATAGCCACCACAAACTGCCGCGCTGTATCCTCTACCAGGCCGTAATCGCCTGTCTTAGCGCCTTTAGTCAATTCCCCACCGACTCCCACAGCTTCGCAGCCGGCTTTGATCCACTGGCCGACGTTCTCCAGGCTGACGCCGCCGGTAGGTATAATCGGCGCCTGGGGTAATGGGCCTTTAATAGCTTTAATCATTTCCGGGCCAAACGCACTGCCGGGGAAAAACTTCACAAAATCGCTGCCAGCTTCCATAACTTCGACTATTTCTCTTATGGACATCGCCCCGGCCATACAGACTTTCTGGTAGCGGTTACAGGTTTTAACCATCTCCAGATCCAGGCAGGGGCTGACCAGGAACTCGGCCCCGGCCAGGATGGCCATCCGGGCCGTGGTGGCATCCAGGACCGTGCCGGCGCCAATGAGAATCTCCCCCTGTCGGTAAGTAGCCGCCAATTCCCTGATAACTTCCAGAGCCCCCGGTACGGTAAGGGTGATCTCAATGGCCTCCACCCCGCCCGCTTTAACGGCTTCAGCAATTTTGAGCGCCTGGTCCGGATTCTCCGCCCGGACTACCGCCACAATCCCGCAGTCGATAATCCGCTGCATAACCTTTAACTTTTGCATATTAACCCGCCTCCGGTTTATATAATGAAACACTGGTTTACTATAATAAAATATTCGCTGTGTTGGGTTGAATTCCTGCAGGATTTTTATAAATAAGTGCTTCCCCCGTTTAAATCTTTTTCTGCGGCACTAAAGCCAGGCTCAAGGCATACAATACTTTGCAAGCTTTAGCGAGGAGGTTTTTTTATGCGTTTTGGCCTTGCCCTGGGAGGTGGGGGGTTAAAAGGAGCGGCCCACTTAGGTGTTTTACGCGTCCTGGAGGAAAACGGTATTAAACCCGATCTCGTCGTCGGGACCAGCGCCGGTTCCATTGCCGCCGCCCTGTATGGGGCTGGCCTCCTGCCGGCCGTTAGCTCCATGAGCAGCCTCCCTGTTGCTAACATCTTTAGACTAGAAAACTACCGTTTTACCGGTTTGCCCCTGGGGCTAATTCATGGTGGCACCATTGAAGGCGTGCTGAAGCGGTCCCTGGGCAATCGCCATCTTTCGGAACTCCGGCCCCTGACAGCAGCCGTGGCCTGCGATATAATCAGCGGCGAAACAGTCATCTATACTGCTGCCCGGCCAGTTAAACCCTTGCCGCCGGACATGGTCCTGGGCGGCGACGTGCCTGCCTGGCAGGCCATCCGGGCCAGCATTTCTATCCCGGCCCTCTTCGCTCCCTATAAAATCGGCTCCCGCCTCCTGGTAGACGGCGGCCTGACGGACAACGTCCCGGCCGATATTGCCCGTTACCTGGGGGCTGATATTGTCATTGCCATCGACCTGGACTGCGGTGTCCCCAGCCGGGCCTTCCGTCATGCCGGCGAAGTCCTCCTCCAGAGCCTGGATATCATCAGCCGGCGGAATACCTCCCTTACCTTAAGGCTTTACGCCGACCTGGTCCTCAAACCCATTAAAAAACCCGTCAGTTCCTGGGACGTCAGTGAGTTCAGCAACCTGGTGGCCGCCGGTGCGGAAGAAGCCCAGCGCAATCTCCCGCAAATTCGCCGCCTGCTGGGGCGATAAAAAAGCCGGCTCCCGGGCAAGGGGCCGGCTTTTTTTAATTTGCAATTTACACCTTAAGATTACATCGGGTTACTTTAGCCAGTGCCTCGTTTATCGCCGCCGCTCTATTCTCGGGTACAATTACTGTTAAGTGATCACCTTCCAGAAGCCTGGTATTGCCGCGGGGAATGATTTCCCTGGCTCCTCTGCGAATGGTAACCAGCAAACAATCTAGGGGTAAAACCAGGTCTTTGACCCGGCAACCGCAGGCGCTCGCCCCGCTCTCAACTACAGCCTCGACAATCAGCATTTTGTCTTTAGGAGAGGGTTTGGAAATACCGTCACTCTTCGCCCTGGCTAAATCCCGTTCCAGCAGCATCTCATAAACGGGTAAACATCCCAGAGCCTCCGCCACTATATAAGCGATCATACAGGTAAAAAGAAGCGGTAAAATATGCTGGTAGTTACCTGTCATTTCGATTATGAGCACAATCCCGGTAAGGGGGGAACGCACAATAGCCACGAAATAGGCAGCCATTCCAATTACCGCAAAAGATGGCCCCAGGCCCTGAAAACCAGGAATAAGCAGGCCGCTGATCTCGCCAACAAAGGAGCCCAGTAAAGCCCCCAGAACCAGGAGCGGTAGAAAGATACCCCCGGGAACCCCAGCACTGTAACTTAACATAGTTAAAAGAAACTTGACTGCAAAGAGAAGGGGGATAATACCCACTTGAACCCGGCCCCAGAGGACATCTTCTGCCAGCTGGTGGCCGCCGCCTAAAACCTGGGGTAAGAAATAGCCCAAAACCCCTGCCAGCGAGACTGCCAGCGACGCCCGCAACCAGCGGGGCAGGCCTTTTAAACTGTCTGCCACATCAAGGCTTCCTTGCAAGGTGCGATTAAAAGCCACGCCTAAAACACCGGTTAATATTCCCAGGACTAAAAATGCCGGTAAGGTGGCCAGGGGTAAAGGTAATAATTCCTTAATGCGAAAGGTAGGAAGTGGCCCTAAAATCCTCTGGGATATCAGATCGGCAGTAACACTGGCTGCCAGGGCTCCTCCCAGTACATAGGGTGAAAAATTACGGCGCAGTTCTTCCAGGACAAAAACTACTCCCGCCAGGGGGGCGTTAAAGGCTGCCGCCAGCCCTGCTCCTGCACCACAGGCTATTAAGTGCAGTTCTTCCGTTTTGGACCGGCTAAGGCTTTTACTTACTGCCTGGCCGGCGGCAGCGCCCATTTGTACCGTCGGCCCCTCCCGGCCCAGGGATAACCCGGCCCCAATAGCCAGGACCCCGGCAATAAATTTTACCGGGATAACCCGCCACCAGATGAGCTCGCGCTGGCTAATCAGAACGGCTTCCACGTGGGGAATGCCGCTGCCGGCAGTTTCCGGAGCAAAACTGGTCAACCAGCCTGCCAGGGCACCGGCCAGGGCCCCCAGGCAGGGTAACACCAGCCAGCCCCAGCCGGGTATACCCCGTGCCCACGTTAAAAGCTCATTGCGCCATAAGTCCCCTTCCGTCAGGACTAAGCGAAAGGCTACACCAACTACCCCGGCGCTGGTGCCCGCTAAGGCTCCTTTAAGCAGAAAACGTAAAAAATAATCATACCGCCTTAGCAGCAGGCTATCATGAATAGAATGTTTTTTAAGTAAAAGAGCTTCGTCCCGCACTTCTTTTCCTGCCCCCGCACAGGCACTTCCCGATGTCACTTTTCCATTGTACCACCCCTTGACTTTTTTGTTAAGCCCATTCCCATTTTATGAATGTTTCTTCTCCGTTACCCGGACTTTATTGATACATTTCACCAGGGCTTTGACAAAGGCCGCCCGGCCCTGGCTACCGGTGAAAACGGGTTGATAGTCCAGTTCCCGGGCTGCTTTTTCCCAGCTGAGATCCCACACTTCGTTTAAAAAGACCGGTCCCGTCCATTCTCCTGGAGGAATTACTTGTAACTCCGAGCCGGAGCCGGTTAGTTCAATAAGCAGGCTGGCGATTTCTTCCCAGCTCAAATAAAGGCTCCCCAGGTTATAGGTTTGCCCGGCGGCCCCCGACCTGCTGAGGGCCAGCCGGCAGGCCAGGGCCAGGTCGGCCAGACTGACAAGTGTGCCCCCGGCAAGAACCGGCACCTGGATGGAGTCATCATGGAGTACCGCCCGTACCAGATTCCGCAAATGCCGGCCGCCGATTTCCTCGCCGAAGGCCCACCAGAAACGGAAAATGGTAACCGGTAAGCCCTGCTCGCGATAATAGTGGCGGCATAATTCCTCAGCCGCAAATTTACCCAGAGCATAAATGGGCTTACGGGCTTCACCTACCAGGCAGGGGTGGTCCTCGAGAACGGGCCGGGTTGTAGCCCGGCCATAAACTGTAGCCGTGCTGGTATAGATAAAATGTTTGACGCCAGCCCTGACAGATGCTGCCAGTAGATTTATATGCCCGACCAGGTCGCCACCAAAAATATCCAGGGGTTCATCGCTGAAGCTCCAGGCCAGGTGGATCACTGCCTCCACGCCGTCTACGGCCCGGGCTACCAGTTCCTTATCCTCCAGATTGCCCCCGCATAGATTGACCTGGCTGCTCCCGGGGCTATCAAGAAAACTTAGGGCCCGGTCCAGTACCCGCACCTGGTGGCCGTGATAACAGAAATCCTGGACCAGGTAGCGGCCAACATCGCCCGCACCGCCGGTTACCAGTATTTGCATGGTCAATACCTCCCTTCCCGTATTAAAAGCGGGGGTACTAAAGTACCGCCCGCTTTAACTTAAATTTTTAGCAAACTATAATTAATGTACAATTAACTTAGCAAGAGCTATGCTTGCGTTGTAAAGCCACCATCACCAGACTTCATACTTGGTAGCACTGGTTTTGGCATACTACGCAAAACCAGGGCTCCCAGAGCTGCTAAAAAGGCCATTAAAGCAGATACATAAAATACCAGGGACCAACCAGCTGCCTGGACCAGCAGGGCGGCCACATATCCACCCAGAATGCCACCAAATCCTTTAGCGCTATAAACAACACCGTAATTACTGGCTGCATAAGTGGTACCAAACCTGTCTGCTGTGGCGGGAGGGAACAGGGAGTAAATTTCACCCCAGGTAAGCATGATGCAGAAGATCAAAGCAACAAACAGCCAGGGGTTGCGCCCTAAGGTGGGCATTAAAGCAATAAAGATCGCATTTAGAGTATAAGCCACAAACATTGTGTTTTCCCGGCCGAACTTATCAGAAATTGCCCCCCATAGTATCCGGCCCAGGCCGTTAGAAATACGGTCCGCCGTCACACCCATAATCACAAAACTGGCAGCAATACCCACATCTTTGGCAAAGGGCTTTGTTTGCGCGGTCACCATCAGGCCACCGGTAGCCATAAAAATGAACATGATATAAATCAGCCAGAAGTGGGGGGTCCGTATCATTTCCCAGGGAGCAAAACCTCTCTTTTCATCCTGTTTTGTTTTATCCCTGGTGCTATGAGTTGAATGGCTTCTTTCCCAGGGCGGGTAACGGAGAATCTGGGCAACTATTAAAATAATAAACCCTTGCAATATACCAGTATAAAGGAATGCTGCAGCATAGCCCTGGGTTGCAAGTATTTTGCCGATAATTGGTATGAACGGCGCCGAACCGCCACCAAAGCCCGCGGCAATCAGGCCAGAAGCCAGGCCCCTCCTATCGGGGAACCACCTGACAGCTACGGCAATACTGCCACCGTAAACAAAACCAGCACCAAGGCCAGCCAGGGCATAGAAAAAGTACAAGGCAGGCAATGATTTCACAAATGCTAATGCCGTCCAGCCGATACCCACGAGTATACCGGCAACCGTAAAGAATATTTTGGGACCAAAACGATCTAATAAATAACCTTCTACGGGTTGGGTATATGTTTCAAACATAATAAAAAGCGTAAACCCGAGTTGCACTGCCGGCAGTTTCCAACCGAAAGCTTCCTGCAACGGGGGTACAAACAAAGTCCAGGCATATTGCAAATTGGCGATCATGATCATTCCAATAATCGCAGATACTAATTGTACCCACCTATTACCAAGGAAAGGACCATAAACCTCACGGGCATCATACATGGCAGGCTGAGTTTGCAAAGCCATTTAGAGCACCTCCCAAAATAATCTTATTATTTTACCCTTTATTTAATTTATTCCTTTTCCATTCTTATGTCGATTTTAATCGATTTTAATGGCTATATTTGGGAGGTAGAATGGCTATTGCTCTTACATTGTAATGATTAAGTAATGAAAGATTGCAACAGTATTTGCTATCACTCTCGAATCCTGGAACATAATAAATAAAACATCTAATCAACTCCTGCCCCCGGGTTTTTTATTAACCCGGAGGCAGGTGTTCTTTCTTTATGCGCTGGTCGCTACCGCCGGCACGGTGATGCCCACTTCGGCGCACCTGGCGTCGACGAAGGCCTGCATTTTGGCGATATGCTCTGGTTTCAGGTGGGTAAAGCGGCCCTGGAGCTTCATGTATTCGCTGACGGGCTTGCGCTTGTCGATCTTGACCGACAGCTTGTATTCGCCATTCTCGTATTCATAGAGCTGGAACATGCCCGTCTGGACGGCCAGTTTGGCCATCTCGATGGTCTTGTCGGCCGGGAACTGCCAGCCCTTGGGACAGGGAGCATGGATGTGGATATAAGCCGGACCTTCCTGGTTCAGACCCTTACGCACCTTGTTCATTAAATCCACCGGCCAGCCGATGGAGGCCGTAGCCACATATTTCAATTCCGGGTGGCCGTGGGCGATGACCTTGGGGTTATCCTTGGGGAAGAGCTTCTTCCCTTCCGGCACTACCGGGCCGGGTGGGGTAAAGGTGGTATGGGCACCGTAGGGTGTGGTCGGGGATGTTTGAATACCGGTGTTAGCGTAGGATTCATTATCGTAACAGATAAAGAGGACGTCATGGCCGCGGTAGAGCATGGCCGACAGGGCCTGGAGGCCGATGTCCACGGCGCCGCCATCGCCGGCCATAACGATGATGTTGGGGAATTCGGCGTCAGTCTTTTTCTTGCGGATCATGGCTTTAAAGGCAGCTTCAATACCGGATGCTACGGCACCGCCATTGGTAATCTGGGCATGGATCCAGGGTACCCGCCAGGGACCGCAGCCGTAACTGGTATTGGCCACGTACATGCAGCCGGTAGGACCGATAAAGATGGTATTGGGACCGGCAGCTTTGGCCACCAGGCGATAAGTCAGGGCCGGGCCGCAACCGGCACAGGTACGGTGCCCGGGGACATAGTACTCTTCCACAGGAGCCTTTTTCAGGGAAGTAATTCGTTCCAGCATTATTACTTTTCCCTCCTTCCGGGTAAACGTTTATAATTCAAAGGGGATCCAGTAAGCAGTCTGCTCAACTTTGCCTGTTTTAGCGATTTCCTTTAACTTCTGGTACATGCGGTAGAATTCGTCGTGGGTGACAACCTCGCCGCCCAGGCCAGCTACAAAACCGACAGTCTTGACTTTATCGCCGTAATCGTAAAGGGCCGCCCGCAGTTCCGACAGGAGGACACCGCCGCTGCAGGAAATGCCGAAGTTGGCCGAGACATCCAGGACGCCTATGGCCTTGAATTTAGACAGCCGCTCTTTTATCTGTTCTGTCGGGAAGGGCCGGAAGGTCCTGAGCCTTGCCACGCCAACCTTTTCACCCAGGTTGCGCAGGCGCCGGGCCACTGCTTTGGCCGTTTCCATGTGGGCACCCTGGCCGAACATGATGAGCTCAGCGTCATCCGTCAGGTATTCATCCAGATAGGGATCATATTTGCGACCAAAGATGCGGGCGAATTCATCGCAGGCCTCTTCTAAAACCTTGTGCACGTTTTTAACGGCCTGGTAGCGCTGGTACTGCAGGGGCGGTCCCATGGCCGGCTCAATCTGGGGACCGATGATCTGCGGGTTCCTGGGATCCAGGACATGGTGGTTCTTGTAAGGCGGCAGGAACTCTTTCACCTGGGCCTCGTCGGGAATATCCACCCGTCCCAGGATATGGCTGACGAAGTAGCCATCCAGGCAGGCGTACTGGGGCAGCAAAACCCGCGGGTCTTCACCTACCCGGTAGTAAATCAGGGTATTGTCCAGGGCTTCCTGGGGCGTGGAGGCCCAGCCCTGGATCCAGCCCTGGTCGCGGCAGCACTCGGCATCGGTATGCTCTTCGCCAAAGTCACCGGGCGGGTCCAGGGTGCGGTCGGCTATGGCCATTTGCACCGGCAGGCGCTCACCGGAAATGGGGGAATAGACTTCGAAAGCATAGGTTACCCCCACGCCGGAACTGCCGGTAAAGACCCGCGCCCCGGCAGCCGAAGCCCCGTAGACAACGCTCAGCTGGGCGTGCTCGCCTTCGCCGTGGATGAACTCGGCATCCAGTTCACCGTCGGCCACCATACGGGCCAGTTCCGACATAATGCCGGTATAGGGGCGGATGGGGTAGGAACAGATCACATCAACATCAGCCAGGCGGACGCCATGGGCCACTGCCACGCAACCAGAAATATTTCTTACTTTACCCATCTTTTTCACCTCCTGAAAAGATTAATTTTTAAAATCTAATTCTGGAACGTTACTCAAAGCACCGCTGGGGCAGACGGCGGTGCAGAGACCGCAACCTTTGCAGTATTTGAGGTTAAAGGTAGGTCCCTCATCGGTCATGGTTATGCAGGAATCGGGGCAGGAGATCCAGCAGGTCCAGCACTGGGTACAGGCTTCCTGGTTGAGAACAGGCCGCTGGATGCGCCAGTTACCGGTAATCATGCCTGCATTTTCGGTCTGCGGCGAGGGTACGGTGCCGGCAAAGGGCATTTGCTTCAAAAGCTCCCTGGCCGTTACGGCTACTTCTTCTACCACTTCATGGGCCGGAAGTTGCCTTATTTGCGCTTCTTCATAACCCCGGCGCATGGCGGCAAGATTTTTGACTACTGCTGTCAGGTTATCAATATCCACAATACCGGTTGCCTTGACAACGGCTCCGGCAATGGGGGCGGCTATACCGGCGCCAATTCCGGTAGCGTCAGTCGCGCCTTCAGCGCCGGATAGGGTCATAATGGCCTGGGCCATGCTATTGGCATCAACGGTAACAACCCGGGCCAGGTTGCCGGTATCGCCGAGGAATTCCAGGATGGTATCAATGCTGCGCCTGGTATTAACCACCAGGGTGCTGCCCGGCTTGATACCCTTCAGGATGGGGACACCCTTGACCAGGGCTTCCTCAACGACAACGACAATATCGGGGTTCTCATTTTCGTAAATGTACTTGCTTTCAATGGGATCGCTGCTGATGCGGGCGTAGGCCCGTACCGGGACATAGATACGGTCGGGGAGATCGACATAGTTCTCCCACGCTTGCACATACTTGCCTTCTCTAGCAGCAGCTTCCGTTAAGGCCACCACGATGTCGCGGGCGTCTTTATTCATGACCACGCCGCGGGCCCAGACGGTAATCTGCTTCAGGTTGGGTTCGACAAAGAGTTCTTGCGTGGACAATTGACGTTCCTCCTTTCTAGCCTGCCAGTGCTACATAGATGGTGTTTCCCACGGCCGGGAGCATTCCCGGCCGCCGGTACCCGGGGAATTCCAATGGCTGGAACACGCCCTGCCCCGGCCGCCACTTTATAAGTTACTGCTTTATCTTCCAGCCTCACCTCCCCAGCCTGCTCACTGCTCCGGGAATTACATTATTCCAGACGGGGCGGACACTGCGGTTATCCACCCCGGTCCGCACCTGGTGTTTTTCCCCCTGGATTTCAGCCAGGGCCTGCTCCAGGTGGCGGGTTTTGATAACACCCCGCCCTGGTTCGTTAGCCGTATCTCCCTTCACTATTTCGGCTACAGCCAGCAAGGCTGCCCGTTTACACACGGCTTCTATTTCTGAGCCTACCAGCCCTTCGGCTGCCTGGGCCAGGTTGTCTAAATTCAGGCCGCGTTCCACCGGACGGGAGCGTAAATAAATCGCGAATATTTCTCGCCGGGCCGCCTGGTCCGGGTAAGGAAACTCCAGGATCTGGTCAAAGCGTCCGGGCCGGAGGACGGCCGGGTCGAGGATGTCAATCCGGTTGGTTGCCCCCAGGACGATTACTTCCCGCAGGTCCTCCAGGCCGTCCAGTTCCATCAAGAATTGGGATACCAGGCGGCTGCCAATGTTGCTCCCTTCGCCGCTTTTACGGGCGGGCAGCAGGGCATCGATTTCATCAAAAAACAGGAGGCAGGGAGAGGCCTGGCGCGCCTTGCGAAAAATCTCATGCAGGGTCTTTTCCGCCTCCCCCCACCAGTGGGAAAAGAGGAGGGAACTGTTGACAGGGATAAAATTTATCCCGCTTTCCCGGGCGAGGGCCCTGGCAACCAGGGTCTTGCCTGTGCCCGGCGGCCCGGAAAGCAAGATGCCTTTCGGTGCCGGCAGGTCAAATTGCTGGAAAAGCTCGGGATACAGCAGGGGCCACTGGACCATGGCCTGGAGGCGCTCTTTAATCTCGGCGAGGCCCCCTACATCTTGCCACCCGGCCGAGGGAATCTCCATGGCAAACTCCCGCGTTGCCGAGGGCTCTACCTCTGCCAGGGCATCCAGAAAGTCACGCATGGTTACCTGGAGTTGCAGGTCATCCAGGGAGCCTTTCCCCAGCTGGAACCGGGCCAGGCCGCGGCGCAGGGCGTACATGCCTGCTTCCCGGCAGAGGGCGGCCAGATCGGCACCGACAAAGCCGTGGGTAATGGCTGCCAGTCGATCTAAGGAGACATCTCCTGCCAGGGACATGCCCCGGGTGTGAATCTGCAAAATCTCCCGCCGGCCCCGCTGGTCGGGCACGTTAATGGCTATCTCCCGGTCAAAGCGGCCCGGGCGCCGCAGGGCCGGGTCCACCAGGTCGGGAATGTTTGTGGCTGCGATCACAATGACATTGCCGCGGGATTCCAGCCCGTCCATCAAGGCCAGCAACTGGGCCACCACGCGCTTTTCGACATCGCCGTGAACGTCGGCCCGGCGGGGCGCGATGGCATCAATCTCATCCAGGAAAATGATGCTCGGTGCCTTTTTCCTGGCCTCGTCAAAAACCTGGCGCAGGCGGGCTTCGCTTTCGCCGTAGTATTTATGCATTATTTCCGGGCCGTTGACATGAATGAATTGGGCATCCGTTTCGGAAGCTACGGCCCGGGCAATGAGGGTTTTGCCCGTACCGGGAGCGCCGTACATGAGAATACCCTTCGGCGCTTCCACACCCAGCCGGTGAAACAATTGCGGGTATTTCAGGGGGAGTTCGATAATTTCCCGGACCCGCTGGACTTCTTTGGCCAGGCCGCCAATATCTTCATATGTCACCCGCTGGCCCCGGCCTTCCGTGTCCTCGCCGCCTTTAAAGCGTACCGCCGTGTCGCGGGTAATAACTACCGCTCCCCGGGGCGCTACCCCTTCGACAGTAAAGGCCTCATCGCCACCGGCAAACTGGGGGATGGTTATCTGGTCCCCGAGCATTACTGCGCGGCCAATTAAATATTTTTTCAAGTGAACAATCTCATGTTCACCGGCCAGGGTCCAGCCCGGGAGTACCGGTGCCAGGATGACGGTCCGGGCCGGCTGCCAATCCTGGCTGGTCAGGGTAATGCCTTCACCAATACCGACCCCGGCATTCTGTCTTAAAATACCGTCCATCTGGATGTTCCCGGGCGGGCACCCCTCTTGAAAGGCAGGCATAACCCTGCCCACCGTCGTCCGCTTGCCGGTAATGGCTACCACATCATTAGGTTTTAAGCCCAATTCTTCCATCACGTCGGAAAGTACTCTCACAATACCCTTGCGGGCATCTTCGACCATACCTTCACAAACACGGAGTTTAACACCAGCTGCGGGCATAAAAAGCGTCCCCTCGCCGTCCATTTAATATTACTGGTATACGGTATACCTTGAATACAGTTTTTAAAACTGTTTCTCCTGCACCTGTACGCTCCTGAACTTTATAGCCTGTCGAATTTATGCTACTTATGTCAGCTATTTTAGACCACCAACAGACCAGATATTAAATATCGTGTTTGGTATACCTTTTGTTTGCCTTTAAAATTATTCGACACCTCGCCGGAGATTCCTGCTGGTTAAGCAAAACTTTTTCGTTAAAAGCTGGTATTTTTTTGATCCCTTAAGGCCAGCTGGAGGAAGTAGGCCTGGCGGGAATTTTCTATATGCTGCCGGGCAATTCTTTCCGCCCTTTCGCCGTCACCTTTCATGAGGGCTTCCAGCAGTTCCCGGTGCTCCCTGGTTGCGGCCCTCGTCCGGCCGGGGATACTGTACCCAATCCTGGTAAAGCCTACTATATAATCCACCAGATTGTCAATCATCTGGTGCAGGCGGGGACTCTCGGCAGCCTTACAGATGATTTCATTAAACTCCAGGTGCAGCTCCTGCAACCTGTCGTAATCGTCTTCGTCACAGGCCTTTTCCATGGCATTTACAAGTTCATTTAATCTTTTTAACTGAATTGGATTAATATGTTCAGCAGCCAGCCGGGCGGCCAGTCCTTCCAGAACGGCCCGGATGCTGTAGACCTCCCAGGCTTCCCGGGTGGACATGCGGGCAACCACTACTCCCCGCCGGGGCAGGTGCTCGACCAGACCTTCCAGCTCCAGTTTGCGGATGGCCTCCCGTACCGGGGTGCGGCTGACACCCAGTTGTTTAGCAATTTTCCGTTCCACCAGGCGGGTTCCCGGCTCCAGACGACCGGTGAGGATGGCTTCCCGTAAAGCATTGTAGGCTTCCTGGCGCACAGGCTGGTAGTTCTGCAGGTCGATTGGTTCAAGCAAGCTTTCCATCATATTCCCTCCTGCGTCTTTTTCTTAAATACATGCCGTTGCCTGCCGCATATGGTACATGGGATACCTTAACTTAAAATTAACACATATTTGGGCCAAAAACAAGGGGGGACAAGTAAAAGTAAAAGTAAAACGCGCTCTTCCCCGCTTTTAACGGGGAAGATTGCGCGTTATACCTTGTCTACCCCTTTTCTACCGGCAGGCCGGCCATTTTCATTTTTTCCCTGAATTCTTCCTCGTACTCCTCATAGGTGTGAACCTTGACCGGGTAATTCCAGGGGTTGATGTGCCTCCTGGCACGGCTATCATTGGGCAGGTTGCGGGTCGGGCTAAGGAAAATACCACCCATGTGCACCAGCTTGCTGAAGGGGAAGTAGGCCCCCAGGATACATACGAGAAATAAGTGGATGTAGAAAAGAACGCCAATTCCTGCCGGGACTCTGGGCCTGAAGGTCACCAGTCCCATAGTTAATTCCTTAACCGCTGTAATGTCTACCCTGAAAAAATAGCGCATGAGGATGCCCGTGCTGGCTATTCCCAGGATCAAAAAGAGAGGCAAGTAGTCGGCCGGGAGGGAGATATAGCGCACCTGAGGTATAACCACCCGCCTGAGAAAGAGATAAGTCACAGCAATTACAATCACTATGTCAGTTACATAGAGCCCCTGCAGGCCGATGCGGAAAAATCCATCGATGCTTTCCAGCCAGGGCACAAAGGCCGGCGCCGGCTCGGTAAAAAAGCGCAGGTGACGGAGAAAGATCAGCAAGAAGGACCAGTGAAACATTAGTCCCCCCAGCCAGAGCCACTTTTCCCAGTGATAGGCCAGCCTGGGGCCCTGGTGTAATTCCATCCTGGTATTTCTTAACAGGGAGCGAAAGAGCAATACCTCCAGGGCCATCCTGCCGATCACGCCGGCAGTGCTGGAAGGGTTGTCAAAGGTACTCGCCTTGATCCAGGGCAGGGATTTCTGTTGCCCGGCAGTGGTAGGTATCCGGAAAGGGACCGGCACCCGCGCCCACTTTATAACCCGGTAGGCCATCCCTGCCAAAAAGATGGCGATGGCGGCGTAGGGTATAATAACTCCAAACAGATATTGCAACCCTGCCACTCCCACGCCAAGAGTGACAACCATAATTAAGGCAATAACGATAAAGAAGGAAAAGGCCATTCCCATATCTTTACCCCTCGTTTCCGCTAAACTGTTTCTTCTTTGACAGCAATGGCTATTTTATATAAGAAGGTAAGTATCAGGAAGCCGGTTGCCCAGACTCCCAGGGCAATTAAGGTTTCCGGCAAAGTAGGCACGTACTCGGTAACCCTTTCAAAGGGATTGGGTATAAAGCCGCCGATGACCAGGCCTATTCCCTTTTCGATCCACATGGAAATAAAGACTGCCGCGCAGGCTGCCTGGAGGTAAGTATCCCTGGTGCGCGTCGCGGGGTTAATTAAAAGGACCAGGGCCAGCACCGCCAGGATGGCAAAGGTCCACATCCAGGGCACGAGCTTGCCATGACCATCCAGGCCGGCAAAGAGGTATATAATGCTGGACATACCATGGGCGGGTACCTGGCTGTAGAAGGCAGTGAAAATTTCCAGCCCGACGAAAAAGACGCTGATAATGGTGGCGTAGGTGACAATTGCCGCCAGCTTTTGGATGGCTTCCCGGCCGGGATCAAATTTACTGACCCGTTTAATGATATAGCTCAGGAGGATCAACAGGGCCGGGCCGGAAGCAAAGGCCGACGCCAGGAAGCGGGCCGCCATAATGGCCGTCAGCCAGTAGTGCCTGCCCGGCAGTCCGGCGTAGAGAAAGGCCGTAACCGTATGAATACTGACCGCCCAGGGGATGGAGATGTAAACTAATATCTTTGTCCAGGCCGGGGGCGGAACGGCTTTATATTCTGCCTCCAGGGCATGCCAGCCGGCAATGATATTTAACAGGAGATACCCGTTCAGCACGATCATATCCCAGAAGAGAATCGAATTGGGGGTGGGATAGAAGATCATATTCAACAGGCGCATAGGTTTACCGAGGTCCACTATGATAAACAATAAACACATGATCAGGGCGGCAACAGCCAGAAATTCGCCCAGGATGGTAATCCTGCCGAAGGCTTTGACATTATGCAGGTAATACGGCAGAACGACCATCACCGCCGAGGCCGCCACCCCCACCAGGAAGGTGAACTGGCCAATATATAAACCCCAGGAAACGTCCCGGCTCATGCCGGTGATAGTCAGGCCTTTTTGCAACTGCCAGAGGTAGCAGGCCAGGCCTATCGCTACCAGGACGAGTAAGAAAATTACCCAGACCCAATATTTTTTACTTCCAGTTAAAGCCTTGACCAGCATAACTACCTATCCTCCATCAATCGGAAGTCAGAGGCTGGAAGTCATCCAGCACCCAATCTTTGCTAAATTAGTTATTTTTTCTTATATGAGGTAATAAACACTGGGGCGGGTTCCGAGTTCCGGTTTACGCTGAACGGTATAACGGCTGGCCAGTATTTTTCTTATGCCGCTGTTGGGGTCTTCCAGGTCGCCGAAGATCAGGGCTTCTGCCGGGCACGCTTCGACACACGCCGGTAGCTGTCCGGTGTCAACCCTCTCGGCGCAGAAATTGCACTTTTCCACGACACCCTTTTCCCTGGTGGGAAACTCCGGGTTTACTTCTTTGATAAAAGGCCGCGGGTCGCTAAAGTTAAAGCTCCTGGCGCCATAAGGGCAGGCAGCCATACAGTAGCGGCAGCCTATACAGCGGTGATAATCCATCATGACGATGCCATCCCGGCGTTTAAAGGTTGCCTTTGTGGGGCAAACCCTCACACAAGGCGGGTTCTCACAGTGATTGCAGAGCACAATAAAGGGTTTGCCTTTTATAATCTCCGGTATATACTCATGCTCCCCATCCGGGAAAGCATTTTCATAGGGCTCAGTCCAGATCCACTTGATTTCTTCTTCTTTATTGGCAATATCAGGTATGTTGTGAGCCCTCTGGCAGGCCAGAAAACACTTCCGGCAACCTTCTTGATATTTGGGCCAGCACTTTTTCATATCAATGACCAGGCCCCATTTCTTACCGGCCAGGGCTTTCGAACTCGTATTATACTCCGTGCTATTACCTGCGAAGCCCTTAACTGCCGGCCAGAGGGTGAGCCCCAAGAGACATGCGCCACTGGCTTTTAAGAAATTTCTCCTGCTCGTTTTCATCACTTACTCTCCTTTGGCTCAATATGGCAGGTCCAGCAGTCAGGTTGGACATCTAAATAATTATGGCACTGGTCACAAAACTGGGCCTTGCTGGAGTGGCATTGCAGGCAGGTCTTCTCCAGGCTCATCTCGTACTCTTTGCCGTTGCTGGCTACATAAATCCTTTTACCCTCCCGGACAACCCGGGTGCGCCACTCATCCAGCAACTTCATATGGTCGGTGCGCATGTACGCTGTGGCCTCAACACACTGTTTCTCGGGTAACTGCTGGATGGCCGGCGTGTCGAGGCTGGGTGCCGGTGCCGGGGGGGCGGCTTTACCTGCATTGGCCCAGAAAGGGAAGGTCACCAGAACGATAAACACAATCAGGCCGGTAATAATGTAACGGGAATCATTCACCGCCGTTCTCCTCCTTTCCCTTTACAGGCAAAGGTTCTCCCCGCAGATTTGTCTCCCTTGCGGCTTCCCCGGTCATTACCAGGGCATTGCCGACCAGCTCGTGGACGCCGGCAACTGCCACGCCTGGTGCCCAGTAATCCATGAGGGCCGGGAAGACAGCCCGGTCAACGGCGCAGATGCAGGCCAGCATATTAACGCCGTATTTATCCCGGACGTACTTCACCGCGTTGGCCCGGGGGAAGCCGCCGCGCATTCTCATTTCCATATATTCATCGGAATTAAGGCCCGACCCGCTGCCGCAGCAGAAGGTCTGCTCCCGGATGGTATTCTCTGGCATCTCATAGAAATTCCGGCAGACATTTTTAAGGATATAGCGCGGTTCTTCAAAGAGCCCCATGGCCCGGGCCGGGTTGCAGGAGTCATGGAAGGTTACTTTCAGGTGGTCATTGCGGCTGGGATCCAGTTTAATTTTGTTATGCCTGATCAGGTCGGCCGTAAATTCAACAATATGGACCATCTTGGTTGACCTGGCATTTTCAAATTTAGTACCGGTTATGGGGGAAACCGGCTCCTCCAGGAAATCGGCCGGGCCGTTCATAGTATCCATGTACTGGTTGATGACCCGCCACATGTGGCCGCATTCGCCGCCCAGGATCCACTTCACCCCCAGCCGTTTTGCTTCAGCATACATCTTGGCATTGAGCCTTTTCATCATCTCATGGGAGGTGAACATGCCGAAATTACCGCCCTCAGATGCGTAGGTGCTGAAGGTGTAGTCAAGGCCGATTTCATGGAAAAGCATCAGGTAACCCATGAGGGTATAGGTACCGGGATCGGCGAAAACGTCGCCGGAAGGTGCGATGAAGAGGATTTCGGCACCTTTGCGGTTGAAGGTCGGTTCCACCCTGATACCGGTAATATTTTCAATTTCGTCGACACAGAACTCAACCATATCTTTAAAGGCGTGGGGTTCAATGCCGACGTGATTTCCCGTCCGGTAACAGTTGGCTACCGGGGCGGCGATCCAGTCAATATTACACCCGACCAGGTTGAGGAGTTCCCTGGCGATCATGGTAATTTCTGCCGTGTCGATGCCGAAGGGGCAGAAAACTGAACAACGGCGGCATTCGGTGCACTGGAAGAAGTAGTAGTACCATTCCTTCAGGACATCCAGGGTCAGTTCCCTGGCCCCGATGAGTTTCCCCAGGAGCTTACCTGCCGTCGTGAAATCCTTGCGATACACCGAGCGGAGCAGTTCAGCCCTCAAGACCGGCATATTCTTGGGATCCCCGGTGCCGATGAAGAAATGGCACTTGTCGGCACAGGCGCCGCAGCGCACGCAGGCATCCATAAAGATTTGTAAGGAACGGAACCGCCCCAGCCGTTCCCTCAGGCCTTCCAGGATAATTTCCTGCCAGTTTTCCGGGAGTTTCCAGTCTTCGTCTTCCGGTGACCATTCCCGGGGGTTGGGGAGGCCTACGGCTTCCAGGTTTTTAGGCTTGGCGCCATACAAGTAGGTGCCACGCCTGAATTTTACCGGGGTATCCATCCACCCCGTGCGCGGCGGTTTATAATTAATCGCCAGCAGTTCATCAGGTTTCGGTAGCGATGCCATTTTCCCACCTTCTCAATAAGGAAAATTTATGGTCACGTTTGCCCTTTCCAGGAACCTGGCAGTTCTATTTTTAATCTCCTTTACCTTGAGATCCCACAGCTGCTCCCGGCACTGCATGTAAATATCGAAGGCCAGGAGGGCCAGGTCTTCCAGACGGGCTTCCACTACATCAAGGGAAAGGCCTTTTTCCCGGATTTCACCAGCCAGTTCCTCCTTGAGCACATGCTTTAACTGGAAAATAAAGGCAAGGGCCTGGGAAGGAGAGAAATCCTGGACCGCCCTGATCCTGATAATACTATCGAGACAGGCCCTGACCCTGCCAGCTTCCATCCCCTGGAGGATTTCCTCATAAAGGCCCTCTAATCCCTGGTAGATAGTCGTGCCCACCGGATTGGCGAACCGGTCCTGTTCTTCCTTCAAAAACCGGGCCGTTTCCGCAGGGTAAGAGTCCAGTACTCTCTGATACCATTTTTGTAAAATGGCGCTTTTCCTTTGGGTTAAAATTTCGTGTGTACCTGGCAAAATATTATTTCTGCCGTCTTTCACAAACTCCCCTCAATCCCTTCGTTCACCGGAGCACTACTTTTGGTATTTATAAATTTAGTTCGCTATTTCTCTTAAAATTCCTGCTGCTGGCAGAAATATTTTTTTGTACTTGTAAAATGCCTGTATCTGTCGTCCGGTACTGCTGCTGCCTGCTGCCATTGACCGCTGGACGACCGCTGGTGTATACTCATTCTTAACTGAGGTGATGATATTGGCCGGTAACAACCGGGAACATTCGTATTTTACCTTTTTGTCTTCTATGAAACTAGGCCTTTTGCTTTTATTGCTCCTGGGAGTACTGGCTTCCCTGGGGAGCTTCCTTCCCCAGGGCCAGCCCGCTGGGTTCTACCGTGCTTATTACGGAGAACTACCTGGAAGATTGATTGTCCTCTTGTCCCTGGACCACTTATACCACAACTGGTGGTTTATTACCCTTGGAACAATTTTAACTGTCAACATCCTGACCTGCTCACTACGGCGAGTAAAAAAAGCCCCTGGCCGGCGTGGATGGGGTTCCATTATCCTGCACTTAAGTATCCTGGTGATCCTGGCCGGGGCGGCCATATCTGGGGTTATGGGCCGGCATACCTATGTCGAAATAGGTGTCGGCGACAGCCTTGACCTGACCGGCAGGGGTTTCCCGGGCCAGGTTTTAACGGTTAAGGATTTTAAAATTGAATATTACGAAAACCTCCAGCCCAGGCAGTACATTAGCAGCGTATCCCTTAAAACAGCTGATGGCCTGGAAATTGAGCGAGATATCTGGGTAAACCGTCCCTTAAAATTTAAGGGCTTGAAAATTTACCAGACCAGTTACGGCTGGCTGGCCCGGGGACAGGCCGTTATTGACGGTAAAGCGGTACCTTTCGACCTGGCCAGTGGCCGGGGTCTTGACATCGACCCGGGCAAAAATGTAAGGCTGGTCTTTTTCTTTATTCCTGATTTTGATGAACAGGGGGGCGGGTTACATTCACGTTCCCCCTTGCCCAATAATCCCAGACTGGCTGTCGTCCTTTTCCAGGATCATCAAGTAACGGCGAGGCAAGTCCTGGCCGAGAATGAAACGAAAGCCGTGGACGGCTATCCCGTTACCTTTTCCGGCTACCGTTATTACACCGGACTGGAGATCAAAAAAGACCCGGGGGTTGGAATAATTTACACCGGGTTTATCTTGTTATTGCTGGGTTTTGTTCTTCGCTACCTGGTTCCTGATAAACATGTCCCGGGAAGAGCACCGCATGACAGTTAGCATCGTCACCGGCGGACAAGTAAAAGCGAAGAAGTAAAAACGAGAGGTGGCGCCAAGATATGGAATCCAGTTTTAACCTGGTAGCCTATATTTTGTTGCTGGTAGCCGTTACTTTGAGCCTGATCTCCCTGTGGCGGCCCAACAAATATACCGGTCCCCTGGCCCTGGCGGCCCTGGTGCTGTCCTTTGCTTCCCTGACCCTGGCCCTGGTGCTGCGCAGCATTACTGGCGGCAGGCTGCCCTTTGCTACTTTATACGAATTTGCCCTGCTTTTTGCCTGGGGCATACTCCTGTTTTATCTTATTTCCCGTAAGATGATCAAATCGGACCTGTTAATGGTCCTGGTAGCTCTCCTGGAAGTAATTATCCTCTCCTATAGCAATACCTTATCTTCTGGCACCAGGCCCCTGATGCCGGCCCTCCAGAGCATCTGGCTGCAGTTTCATGTTCTTACGGCCATCATCGCTTACGGCGCCTTCGGCCTGTCCTTTTGCTTAGGTCTTATCTACCTGCTCAAAGAAAAGGGATACGACAGCATCGGCGAAAGTATCCTGCCGCCCCTGGCTAAGATCGATAACCTGCTCCACTGGTCGGTAGCGGTGGGATTTCCCTTTATGACCCTGGTTCTAATTACCGGGGCCGTCTGGGCCGAAGAGGTCTGGGGCAGGTGGTGGGGCTGGGACCCCAAGGAAACCTGGGCTTTAATTACCTGGCTGATTTACGCCGCATATCTCCACGCCCGGAAAACTTACGGCTGGCGGGGGAAAAGGGCCGCCATTATGGCCATTGTGGGCTTTCTGGCGGTGCTCTTTACCTTGTTTGGCGTCTCACTACTCCTTCCCGGCGCCCACAGCTATGTATAGGTTTAGGCCAGGCCTTCAAACCTGCGGGCGGCGGCCAGGACCTTCTGGATATAGGCCTGCGTTTCCCGGTAAGGAGGAATGCCGCCGTAACGTTTAACGGCGCCGGGGCCGGCGTTGTAGGCTGCCAGGGCAAGGACCAGATCACCCTGGAAGCTGTCCAGAAGCTGCCTCAAGTACCTGGCGCCGCCGTCCAGGTTGGCTTCCGGGTCGAAGGGATCCGTCACCCCCAGGGCCCGAGCTGTTGCCGGCATGAGCTGCATGAGCCCCGTGGCCCCGGCCGGTGATACCGCCCGGGGATTAAAGCCGGACTCCGCCTCGACTACCCCCTGGAGCAGGGCTGCCGGCAGGTTGTACCTGGCCGCCACCCGGCTGATGAGGTCTTTAAAGCCAGAGCCGGGCAGGCTGCGGGCCCCAGAAACAGGGTTAGGGGCGGCAGTTGCCGGCTTTCTGCCCGTCCCTGTTGCCTCTACTGCCGGGGATTGTCCCTCTTCCAGTTCCGCCAGGAGCACCAGGTAAAAAAGGTTATTGAAGTAATCTTTACTGCCGCCGGTATTACCCGCCGCAGTCGCCTGCATTTTGGCCCAGGCTGCTACCAGCGGCGCCAGGGAACTGATATCCATACCTGTCTCCCTTCCTTATTAAGCACCTGCACCTCATTATACCATAATCACCGGCAACCGGGGATAGTTTACTGGATTGCGCCGGTTGTTGACGTAAATCCCCGGCGTTGTTACAATAAGGCTGAGACAAAGGCTTAAAATGAAGGAGAATAATAATGCCTGTTTACGAATTTCGCTGCCTGGAGTGCGGAAAACTTTTTGAAAAGCGTTTTGCCAGTATGCATGAAAAGGTCGAACTCCAGTGTCCTGAGTGCCAGTCCCGGTCCCTGGAACGGGTAATCAGCCGGGTTAATTTTCTCACCCGTCCGGGAAAGGGCGAGCAAAAACCAAAGCTCACGACCAAATCCTGCAGCCCCGGCAGCAACTGCATGACCCTGGATATCCCGGGACCGGAGGAATAAAGGTTAGGGAAAAGAAGAGCAGGGAGAAGCAACCCATGAGCAAAGAGCTTGCTCTCAAGCCAACCTGCCCCTTTTGCGGGTTACCCGTTGCCAGGCCCAAAGAGCAGGTTACTCGCCGGCCAAACGAAATGCCGGTAGAGTCCTGTTCCTGTGGCGCCGTCTATGCCTGCGATATAACCGGTCACAACCTGGGAGCGGCTTTTATTGAAGCCCTGGTCTTTAGCTGTAACCTGGACTGGGATCTGGCCTGGGGCCTGCTACCAGAGGAGGATTACCTGGAAAAGCTGGTTGAGAACTACGACTATGAAACCCATTTAATTGTTCCCGGCGGGTTTTATGAGGGCAGGAGAATCTCCGGCGCCCTCTATTTCGTTAAACTGCACCCGGATATCCTGGAGGTTACCCGCCAGGGGGTGCAAAAAAAATTGGCGCGAGCCGCCGCCATTTCCTCCCAGACATCTACAGCGCCTCCTGGTGAAAAGAAGTTCACTAAAAAAGAAATCGAGGCCCTGGTAAATGAATATCAGGTCGAAACCCTTTTAAATATAGCCAGGTCTGAACGGCGCCTGATCAGGGAGTTGCAGCGGCTTCTCTATGCTGGCGACGAACTGCTCCGCTTCCGGGCCGCTGATATTTTAGGTAAAGTAGCCGCCTTCATTGCCCAAAAGGACCCGGAAAATATCGCCCGGCTGCTGCAGCGATTATTAACCTCCGTCACGGGCCCTGGTTCTTCAGGCTGGGGGGCCATCGATGCCGCCGGTGCCATTATCGCCAGCCTCCCGGAAACCTTTGCCGGGTACATTCCTGCGTTGTACCAGTTGCTGGCAGACACAACCCTCCGGCCCCAGGCCTTACGGGCCATCGGCAGTATTGCCAGGGTAAAGCCCGGGCTTATCCGCCCGGCCTGCTTACGTTTTCTACCTTTTCTCCAGGACCCGGACCCTGCAACCCGGGGCTATACGGCCTGGCTCCTTGGCAATTTAAGCGCAGCAGCGGCCAGGGATATGCTGCGGGGTCTTCAGGATGACGGGCAGCCAGTAACCTTCTACGACAGCGGCAATTTACAAAAAAAGACAGTGGCTCAACTGGCGTCTGAAGCCCTGGCCAAAATGGAGGTTGGCGAACCTGTACACGGGTATTAGTTTTTGCGGTATGGTTCCAGTTTCTGCAGGAATTCCGGGTGGACGTTAAACCCGAGTTCAAGGGCCCGGTCAATGTGCTCAATCGCCCTGGCCAAATCCCCGTTTAAATAATAGGCATAGGCGAGATTATTATGCCCCAGGGCAAAATCAGGTGCTATCTCCAGTAACTTCTGGCCGGTGGCGATGGCTTTGGCGATGTTGCCCCGCTGGAGATAACAATTAGCCAGGTTATTCCAAGCCTGGACGATCCTGGGGTTCAGCTCAATGGCCTTCTCCAGGGCGGCAATGGCCTCTTCCGTCCTGCCCATTTGGGAATAAGCAAACCCCAGGTTGGCATAGCCCCGGGCATACCGCGGCTCGATGGCGATGGCTCTTTCGTTGGCTGCGACTACCTTTTCCAGCTCCCCCTTTTGCCAGTAGATATAGCCCAGGTTTACATAAGCCTCAAACATGCGGCCGCTGCTGGTAATTGCCTCTTCAAAGGCCGCAATTGCCTCGTCCCATTTCCCCTGTTGCATATAGGAAACCCCCAGGTTGTAGAGCGCCGTGGCGCACCCGGGGTTTTCCGCGAGTATTCGCTTTTGCCCGGCAATAAAGTCTGCAAAATCCTGCGGCTCAGCCATCCCCTTCCTCCTCCGCATATAAGATATGAGAAATGAGAAGTGAGATTTTAGGTAAGAACTGGCATGGCCAGTTCTTAGCATAATTCAGACCTCTGACTTCCTGCTTCCGACTTCCATATAAAGGAGAGGCTGCTATCATATATGTTTGGCAGCCTCTTTTCCTAAAAAACGTATTTGCTGGGCTTTATTTTCCCTCGCTTCCGGGACCTTGCGGAGCGCCCAGCACTCAACTCGTTTGGAACAGGTGCTCTTTGTGAACAAAACCTTTGCGAGTTGAGTGCTGGGTCAGCCGTGAGGCTTAAGGCGGGATTCCCGGCCATGTTAGGAGTTTGCCCCGCCCTCGCTCTTGGCACAGCTTGTGGCCACTTCGCCGCTCAGGCCAGGCCGCTCGCTCCCAACTCCTACCTGCCTGCTTACTGGTCTTCAGTTATACCCCTTCCCTTTAAACCGTACATGGTGGTGCTACCGGTGGAGAAGTAGATTAATTTTTCTTCGTTAACCAGTTCCGTAGCGGCCTTTTTAATATCCCTCATTTTGGCTTCCGGTATCCTGGCCTGGACGGCCTTTTCCAGGTCTTTGAAGTAGAACTTGCTCTTTTTACTGGTCTCGGCAAACTCGAGGATGGCCTTTTTAATCTCCTCCATCATCGCTCATACCCCCTTATCTTCAGGCAGGCCTAGTCGTCAATACCTCCTGCCGCCCTGGAGACTTCCCAGGCCGCCCCGGTAAACTTAAACTGGGTGCTGGTGCGGTAGGTATCGTAGGCCAGGCGATAATCATCAATCAGGTGCTCGGTAAAGGGCAGCTCGCACTTCTCAAAGAACTTCTCCCAGCCGATCCGTTCCGCCCAGTCGCCGATGCGCTCATACTTCCTGGCCTCAGCGGCATAAACTTCAATGATCTTCTTGACGGTGGCCACCACTTCCGGGAAGCGGGGGAAATTATTGGGCAACCAGGGTACGATTACTTTGGAAAACTTGGGTTCGCTAATGCGATTGGATATCTTGCCGCCGGCCAGGACGGCCACCCCATCACCAAGCTTATCGGCAATGGGCAAAGCCGGGCACATGGTATAACAGTTGCCGCAGAACATGCAGCGTTCTTCTTTTATTTTTACCGTCTTCCTGCCGTCTTCTGTTTTACCCGGGGAAATAGCCCCTACGGGACAGGCGGTAATGGCCAGGGGTATCTCACAAATCGAGTCAATATTATCGTCCACAATGGGCGGTTTGCGGTGGATGCCCAGCAGGGCGATATCCGAGCAGTGCACGGCCCCGCACATATTTAAACAGCAGGCTACGGAAATCCTGACATGGGCTGGCAGGGTCATGCCAGTAAAGTAGTCCATCAGCTCATCCATGATGGCCTTGACCATGGAGGAAGCGTCGGTAGCCGGGGTATGGCAATGGATATAGCCCTGGGTATGGACAATATTGGTTACCCCTGCACCCGTACCGCCGATGGGGAATTTGTAGCTCCCCGAGATATATTTCCGGCTTAGAAGGTCCTTTTTCAAAGCCTCAACCTTTTCATAACTGGTGACCATGAATTCGATGTTATTGCGGGTGGTGAAACGGACATAACCGTCACAATATTTATCGGCAATATCGCAGATCTCGCGGATATTTTCGGCCGTCATGAACCGGGAGCCGCCGCATCTTACGGTAAAAACCTTGTCTCCAGTTTCGGAAACATGGACCATAATACCCGGCTCTAAGATGTCATGATAAAGCCATTTACCGTAATTCTTTTGAATAACCGGCGGGAAAAACTCCCAGAAGTGCCGGGGGCCAATATCGGTAATCCTATTTTCCGTCGGTTTCTCCGGGTTGTATTTACCAAGGCGTTCTTGCGATAAGGCCATGATGCCAACCTCCTCCTATCGTTTATGCCGCAGCCGGTAATCTTTGATATCGCGCTTCCAGCCGCCGGGTACGTCTTCTTCTTTCCAGAAGATATACGGGTTGGTGCGCGGCATTTTAACCATCTGGGGAGCAGCCGGGACGCCGATAACCTCCAGGAACCTGGGCAGCCCTTTACGCTGGATCAGTTCGCCCAGGCGCTCGCGGTTCTTGCCTTCTTCAATCCACCAGTCCCAGACCTTCTCGAGCAGCTCTTTGATGTTGTCGTAGGGTGCTTCGGCTTTCATAAAGGGAACGGTCAATACCGCCAGCTGGGCGCCCTCCAGGATCGGTGCTTTGGCTCCAAAGAGGATGCTGACGCCCGTGTCGATGCCAGGCCTTAAAGCCCTGGGCATGGTATTGATACAGTGCATGCAGCGGTTGCATTCCTGGTTATTGATTACCAGCTTGCCGTCCTCCATGACCATACACCCGGTAGGGCAGAGATCAATGACTTCCTTCTGGATATCGAACTTGCCCCAGTCGCGACCGCTATGGGCGCCGCCATTGGGTTGAATTTCGCCCCTGATATAGGCCTGGACTGCTTCCTGGTCGATGCGGATGTCGTCCCGCCAGGTACCGATTAAGGCCATGTCAGAACGGGCCAGGGAAGCCACACAGCCGTTGGGACAGCCATCAATCTTGATCTTGAATTTATAGGGGAAGGCCGGGCGGTGCAGCTCATCCTGGTAATGGGTAGTCAACTCGTAGCACAAATCCTGGGTATCTATGCAGGCGAATTCGCAGCGGGCTTTGCCGATACAGCAGGAAGGTGTGCGCAGGTTCGAGCCCGAGCCGCCGAGATCCTGGTCCAGTTCATGGGTCAGGTCATAAAAGAGGGGCTCTAACTGTTCGGTGGTGGTCCCCAGCAGGATGATATCACCGGTGGAGCCGTGCATATTGAACATGCCGCTGCCCCGGAACTCCCAGAGATCACAGAGGGCCCGCAGGAAGTCCGTTTTGTAAAACTTACTGGCCGGTTGATTGACGCGCAGGGTATGAAAATGGGCCACAGAAGGATATTTTTCGGGAACATCGGAATAGCGCCCGATAACGCCGCCGCCATAACCAAAGACGCCGACAATGCCGCCGTGCTTCCAGTGGGTTTCCCCGTCATCAAAGGATAATTGCAACTGGCCAAGCAAATCATCCACTACATCCTGATCAATCATCATCCGGTCTTTAGGGAGTTTCTTGCGGTGCAGGGCTTCCCGTTTGGCGTCGGCGACAAAGCTGGGCCACGGTCCCTTCTCCAGCTCCTCTAAATCAGGAATATCATGCTTGATCTTAAAATCTTTAAGCTCTTCTTCCGTGTAGTTATGCAGTTCTTCGTCCGTGTAGATGCGTAACTCTTCATACTTCAGTTCCTTTTGTGGCCGCTTTGGTTTAAAATCCATCGGCAATACCCCCTTTGTTGGTGTTTGTTGATTTTTTCAATCCTCACCCGGCGTGAAAGCCTGGCGTACGACGTCCAATACTATTCGGCAGGGATCAAACTTCGCCTCCTTCCCGGCAATGAATTTGAAAGAACTATCGTTAGCGTTTCCCGGCCGGGACTGCAAAGAATAGTTAGCGCAATCCCAAACCTTTTTTCAGAACCCTTTTGCAAACTAACCGGCCATGCCAGGTAGGCACAACCAAACATGAAAATAGGGTTATTTTCTTGTTAACACAAGTGATACCAAACCCCTTTGTTGCTCAAGGAACTACTTTTGCTATTTATAAAGTTAGTTCGCTATTTCTCTTAAAATTCCTGCTGCCGGCCGAATTTTTTTCTTCATTTCCACCAGAAGCAAAAGCGGCAGGCTGGAAGCCTGCCGCCCGGTATTCGCCTTTTGCGCCGTGTCGCCACCTACCCCGGTTACCATCATTTAACTAACGGCGGGGCAGGGGATGCTTGTACTCTTTATGCCGGTTATGCCTGGACTATTACCTGTCCCGGCCCGGCTTCCACCTCCCCGATAATCCTGGCCGCCGTCACGCCGCGCTCCTTGAGAGCTGCCATCAGTTCTCCCGCCTTCTCTCCGGCTACAGCAATCAACAAGCCGCCGGAGGTCTGGGGATCGTAGAGGATGTCCTGAAGTGCTTCCGGTACGCCAGCGTCCATACTGACATCCTTGGCAACATAACGGCGGTTATTATAGGCACCGCCGGGGATCAAGCCCAGAGCCGCAAATTCCAGAGCCCGGGGCAGGACTGGAATAGTACGGGCATGGATCACCAGGTTAACGCTGCTGCCCCGGGCCATTTCCAGACCATGTCCCAAAAGGCCGAAACCGGTGATATCGGTACAGGCGTGGACCCCAACAGCTACCATAGCGGCCGCCGCCTCCCGGTTCAAGGTGGCCATCCAGCGGCTTACCTCTTGCTCTAGCTCCGGCGTGGCCATTTCTGCTTTAATGGCGGTAGTAATAATCCCCGTCCCCAGAGGCTTGGTCAGGATGAGCTTGTCCCCCGGCCGGGCACCACAGTTGGTAACTATCCTGTCCGGGTGGACGACGCCGGTTACCGCCAGGCCATACTTGGGTTCCTCATCGTCTATGCTGTGGCCGCCTACCAGGACGGCCCCGGCCTCCAGCACCTTGTCGGCCCCACCCCGCAGGATCTCTCCCAGGACGGCAATATCCACCTTTTTGCTGGGGAAGGCCACGATATTCATGGCCGTCAGGGGTTTACCGCCCATGGCATAGACGTCGCTCAGGGCATTGGCCGCGGCAATCTGGCCGTAGAGATAAGGGTCGTCGACAATGGGCGTAAAAAAGTCAATGGTCTGGATCAGGGCCAGGTCGTCCGTCAAGCGATAAACCCCGGCGTCGTCGACACTATCCATACCCACCAGGAGATTGGTGTCCTGCATCACCGGCAGGTACTGCAGTACTTGCTTCAGGGTCCCCGGACCCATCTTGGCCGCTCACCCGGAACTGCAGGAAAGCCGGGTTAACTTTGGATTTTCTATCTTAGGGCTAAACCCGCAAGCGTTGTCAGATTGTGCCATTATTTCCGCCCTCCTTCCTCCTCTTATTTTACCAGCTTTTAGCCAGGCCATGTATGACAAAAAGGCATAATAAAAAGGCCCTTAAGGGCGCCTTCTGAGCGGGTAGTACCTTGACAGTATTCAAGGTTACGGGGAAAGCAAAATATGCATCTATACTCTGGCATCTTTCTTCCGGATCAGGTAGGAGTAATAATCGTCCCTTATCTCTTTACTGATAAGGGTATGTCCGGCCTGCTGGCACCAGGCCGGTAAATCAAACTCCGAGGCCAGGTCATCAACCCATACTTCCAGCAAATCCCCGGGTTTAAGCTTTTGTATCTGTTTTGCCGTAGCCATTAACGGCCCGGTACAGTTCATACCCCGGCAATCAAGTACTTTACGGGTCACTAAACTTCTTCCTCCCGTGTATTCCCCTGGAGTAGCCTGATCAGGTTCAGGACCAGGTTGCGCTCTTCCTCTTTAGCACGGCTTACAAAACGCCGTATTTCTTGATACTGGTCTTCGGCAGCTACACTTAAAGGGCGCCGGTTTTCATTCAATGAATGCAAGAAATCCAGCAACCCCCTGATCTCCATTTCTTCCCAATCGGCCAGGGCGCGGACAATTTGCTGGAGAACCGGGCGTCGCAGGGCCTCCCGGATGTCGGCAGCCAGGCGATAATCCAGGTATAAATCTTCCTCCTCTTCCTCCATGAGGAAGTAGCAGGTTGATACCCCCAGGGCTTCGGCCAGGCTGCTCAATGTTGCCAGGGAGGGCTGGATGCGGTCCGTTTCGATCTGGCCGATAAGGCTGTGGGAAATACCCACCTGCTGGGCCAGTTCCTTCTGGGTCAGGCCCATCTTTTCCCGCAAGCGCTTTAATTTATTGCCCAGGGTATCCTCCTGGCTGGAACGCAGGAGGGAACTGGGGGACACCTCCAGGACGGCAGCCAATTTCTCGAGAGTTTTTAACGAGGCCGTCGACCGCGAGCGCTCGATCTCGCTGATATGGGCCAGGGATACGCCGGAACGACGGCTCAATTCGCTTAAGGTTATCCCCTTTTGTTCTCGCAAGCGCCGCAGCCTGGCCCCTACAGTATTTTGGTCCTTGTTACCATTTTCCTCTGTAAAGTAACTAATATCTACATTTAAAATACCGGCTACCTCCGCCAGGGTAGCTGTCGAGAGGCGCCTGGTTCCCTTTTCTACCTCGGCCATACAGTCCGGGGCAATATCCAGGCGGTCGGCCAGTTCCTCCAGGGATATGCCCCGCTCTTCCCGTAACTTCTTTAACCTTTCCCCTACCGTCATAGCAAAGCTCCTCCTTATTTCCCTTACAATGTTACCGTTTTTATTTTTCTTTTACCGGCTGCCAGGCCCACCAGGTTCGCCGCCCATTCGGGGTGGGTGGGAGCATAGAGATGATTGTAGCCGGCCAGGACCCTGTTATAAAGGATGCCGTCCACCCGGCCGTCGATACCAAAGCCGCGCTGCACCCGGTAAAGAAAACGCACGGCCCTGCGGTCCAGATTAATTACCCGGGAATGATGAAACTCATGGCCTTTAATGAGGCTGCCCCGGCTTAAAAAGGGGCTGTCTCCCTCTACCAGCATGGTTGTATAGCCGTGGCCCTGGGGCCGGGAGGACATGGTGACATCTAAGGGCAAAGCGCCGCTCATCTCATACCAGCGTCCCTGGTAATTAAGGCGCCTGGCCAGGTACATCAGCCCGCCGCACTCGGCATAAACGGGCATGCCTTCAGCTACAGCCCCTTTGACCGCCTGGCGGAGAGATACATTGGCCTCCAGCCGGCCGGCAAAAACTTCGGGAAACCCGCCCCCTATATACAGGCCGTCGATGGCCGGCAGCTTTTCATCCTGCAGGCTATCTATGGTAATCACTTGCGCGCCGGCCTGCTCCAGGGCCTCCAGATTTTCCGGGTAATAAAAGGTAAAAGCGCGATCTTGAAAGATACCCAGGCGTACCTGTGGTAAAGGCGGTTGCTGCCCCTCTGGCCCGGGGGGCAGGGCCGGGACCTGGCTGGCAATGGCCAGCATGGCGTCCAGGTCAACGTTCGCAGCAATGGCTGCCCCGGTGGCTACCAGGGCGGCATGGATGCTTTCGTTTTCTCCAGCCGGGATCAGCCCCAGGTGACGGTCGGGAATAACAAAATCCCTCTTTTTAGGCAGGGCTCCCAGGACCGGTAAGCCGGTATAGTGTTCAATGGAGCGCCGCAACATATCTTCATGCCGGGGACGGGCTACCTGGTTTAAAATGACGCCGGCTATCCTTACCCGGGGATCAAAATTTTGAAAGCCCTGAACCATGGCTGCCGCGCTCCTGGTCATGCGAACGGCATCAATAACTAAAATCACCGGGCATTTAAGAGTACTGGCAATGGCCGCCGTGCTGTTGCTTCCCTCCAGGTCCAGGCCGTCAAAGAGCCCCATGGCCCCTTCGATTAGCCCCAGGTCGGCACCCCGGCAGCCAGCGCTGAAATGTTGCTCTAATTTTTCCGGCGGGAGAAAATATAAATCCAGGTTGCGGCAGGGACGGCCTGCGGCCAGGGTCAACCAGCTAGGGTCGATGAAATCCGGCCCTTTCTTAAAGGGCTGCACTACCAGGCCCCTTTGCCGCAGGGCAACAATTAAGCCCAGGGTAATGGTTGTTTTACCCGAACGCCCGTGGGGCGCGGCAATTACCAGGCGCACGCTTCCCGCCACCTCCCCCCTAATAGCGAAAATGTAGGTCGCGGCGAATGCTTGTCTGGGGCACCCTTTTATCTACCAGTTCCTCCAGCGGGCCGGCACCGATGGTTGCTAAAAAATCGCTCCAGCCCGTACGTTCGATAAACCCGGCCAGCCTTTCCCCCGGTTTTCCTGCCCTGCGCCAGTAGTTGATAATAACCTCGATGCGGTCAATGATGGCGCTATAGTCCAGGGGCCGGGCCGGTACCCGGGGAAAGACGATGGCCGCCATTTCGGGCCCCTTGCAGCTATTGCCGCCATGACCGCCTGCGGCAATGGCCACGTAGCTCTTTTTCTTCAGGCTAATACCTTCAGGGGCCACCTGGACGCAGGAAGTGCAACGCACGCAACGATCGACATCAATGGTTACCAAGGTTCCCTTCTCAGTTTGCCGGGGCCGGATGGCTCCCGTGGGACACCAGGAGACCAGCAGGCCAATGTCGATATTGGCGGCCAGGAAGCGGGCCTCGTCTACCTCTGGCACGGCGTCATATAGACCCAAAATACCAATATCGGCTTCCACCCCGCCGCCGCACTGGTTGGGACAACCACCGATAGAAATCTTTAAAGGAGCCGGCAATTCCTGTTGTAAAAAGTCCTGGTAAAAGTAATCAGTTATCGCCTGGGCAATACTGGGTGCATCGACAGCGGCATTCTGGCAGTGGATAAAAGAGGTGCAGCATTTTACCTGGTGCAGGGAGTTGCCTGTACCTCCGGCCGGGAAACCGGCGGCTTGCAATTCGGCCAGGAATTTTTCCAGTTTTGCGGGCCTGACACCTACAAACTCGAAACCCTGGCGGCTCGTGCGGCGGCCGGTTAAAGCATACTCCCGGACCCAGCGAGCGAGATCCCGCAAGGTGCTGGCGCTCAAGAGGCCGTTGGGGGGCAACAGGATGCGTACCGTTAACAGTTCGCTGCCATCTGCCGCCAGGTGGCGGATAACGCCAGGTTGTACCAGTTCATGCCATACCCAGCTGCCCTGGCGGGCCAGCAACTCAGCAGGTATTTCCCGGCGGTAGTCGGGCATAATGCCGGCCGGCAGGTCAGGTGCGTCCACCCCGGCCACCTCCTTTAAAAACCATTTCTTTTGGGACTTAAAAGGATCTGGGGCTCGACCTTCAGGCCCAGCTCCTTGAGAACCCAGAGGGGACCCACCCGGACGATAAAGTCCCCCACCCGTTCTTTCTTCCTGGCATTATCGGCCCAGAGTTCCAGGAAGGCGCCAAAGAGATCGCCGATGGCCGTATAATCATCATCCTTAATAGGGATGAATGGTACCAGGACATAACCCACCATAGGCCCCTGGGGGCCGCGGTGGCCATACTTACCCCCTGCCACCCAGGCCACGCCCCGCTCCCGGCCGGGACGGATGGCCGGGCAGAAATTGATGCAGGCCATGCAGTGCCAGCATCTGTCCGGCGCTACAGTGAGAGTGGAACCTGTCCAGTTTAAAGCCCCGGCCGGGCAGGCCGCAATCAGCCCGGCCAGGTCACCGCCGGCCTGCTGCCAGGCAGCCAGGACTTCGTTATTTATTTGCGGCAAATCACGGTAAACGCCAATAAAGGAGTGATCCTTTTGCATCATGGCCCGGATGCAATCATTGGGGCAACCGGCAACACCACTTTTCACCTTCTGAGGGTAACCGGGGTATTGCTGTTCATCAATAAAGCGCTGGCCCAGGTAGGTAGCCAGGGCCGGGGCATTGATCAGGGCCATATCACACCTGGCCGGGCCGCAGCAGGCTGTTAAGCAGCGCAGGTCATTGCCGGTAGAACCGATATCCAGGCCCGCGGTATTTAATTCCCTGACCATGGGGACCATTTGCTCCCGAGTGGTATAGATTTCAATGGTGCCACCGCTCGTGAGGTGGATGAGGCCTTTACCATAGGTTTCGGCACAAGTAGCCAGTTTTTCCAGCGTCCCGGCCGATAACCACCCCCCTGCCGGGGGCAGGATGCGCAAGTAGGCCGATTCCTCAATTATCTCCGGCCGGCAGCTGTTGCGTACCGCGACGCCGGAAGGTAATTCCGGTATGCTGATATACCCCCCGTGGCCGTAGGCAGTTTCCCCTGTTGCCAGTCCCTCTTCATACATGGCCAGGGGATAGCGACTATCGCTTAATTCCCGGACATGGCTGGGGGAAGGTCCTTTCATGAGCTGGCGGCAAAGGGGGAACTCCTTGCTGTCTCCGGGCAAAACTTAACACTCCTTTGGCATGGGCAGGCCGGTAATCTGGCTGATTTCACCTATAGGATTGCCCGGGAAAAGTTTATAAATCTGCTTTTTATCCAGGCCGCTCAGTTTAATCAGGTTACGCAAGGTACAGATGGTCCGGTGCTGGTCATAGTACTCATAGCTAATTGCTATTAATTTCCAGTGGTCTTCGTTTAAAATAATGCCCCTCTGCCTGGCCCGGGTGGTAATTTCTCTTTTTTTATCATCTGGCGGCAGCACCTTCTGCCATCCTCCCCCGAATTGATATAAAGGCCAGCACTGGCGCGCTGGCCTCCCTTTTGATATTTTACTTTACACGCAACCGGTCGGCTTGGGTAAACCGGCAATCTTGCAGGCCCCTTTGGCCGGGCCGCTGGGGAAGAGATCGTAGATCTGTTTCAGGCTGAAACCTGTTTCTTTGCAAAGTTTGCGGATCATGGGGGCAATACCAAACTGCTGGTAATACTGGCGCAGGTAGTTAACTACCTTCCAGTGATCCTCGGTCAGTTCGGTTACCCCTTCGGTTTCGGCCAGGGCTTTGGCTACGGCCTCATTCCACTTGCTGGGGTCGGCGATAAAACCGTCCTCATCAACTTCAATTTCGATGCCACCAACATTAATTGCTGGCATGGCCAACACCTCCTGCTAGATTTTATTATACCTGTACCTTTGTATTTAGGCTACAGGCTAATAACACCATGATTGTTAAACATTCCTTGTTCTTGCTTTCTAATACGTGACAGCAGCTTTTAACGCACCAATGCGTTGGCTACCAGTTCGCTAACGCCGGCGAAGCGTACCGGCAGTTGATAGTAATTGATAATCTCGCGAAACTGGCCCTTGCAGTTGGAACAGGCCAGGGCGATGATACTGGCCCCTGAAGCCTGCAGCTGCTCGGCTTTGATCTTGCCGTAAGTTTCCATGCGGAACTTGCGGAAATCGCCCTTTTCCATGATAGCAAAACCGCTGCCGCCGCCACAGCAGATACTCATTTCCCGGTTGGGCGTCAGCTCGCGAAAATCAAGGCAGCAGGCCTTGAGGATGCGCCGGGGCTCTTCATACAGGCCACCCAGGCGGCCCAGCTTGCAGGAATCGTGGTAGGTAACAGGCTCCGGGTTTTTCTCCGGGTCAACCTTAATCCGTCCTTCCCGGATCCATGCATCTTCCAGTTCCAGGATGCTCTTGACCTCAAAGGGTCTCTCCTCAGGGGGAATGAGCCTTAACATTAAATACTTCAGCGCTTCAAAGGCATGGCCGCACTCGCCCACCACCAGGGTCTTAATCCCCAGTTTTCTGGCTGTTGCTACCTGAGCCTTAACAATGGTGGTAAATTCGGCATCGCTATAGAATACGCCGTAATTAACGGCATCGTTGATGCCGGTCGCCGGGGAATTTAAGGTCCAGTCAACGCCGGCGGCAGCCATGACCTCAGCCGCACCCATGACCGTCTCGGCAAAGGCCAGGTAGTCTCCGGCATTATGCATGAGCAGGTATTCGGCGCCCTCTTTATCTACCGGTATTTTAACTTTATAACCCTTTGTATCCTCAATCTCTTCCTCGAGAAATTCAATCATATCCAAAAAGGCGTTGGCCGGCGTGCCGGTAGCGTTACCGAATTTTGCTTGTTTCTGGGTGCCGTTTTTCTTGAGCTCGTCAGGGGCAATATCAATAGCGTCGAAAATCTTCCTGGCCTCCCGGGCAATGACGCCGTTATCGATGGCTACCGGGCAGACGTAGGCGCAGCGCCGGCAGATAGTGCAGCGGTAAATGTTCTCGGCCATGGCGTTGAGTTTTTCTTCCGTCAGATTCTCCGCCCCTACCAGGCCCGGAAAGATTCTCCCGGGCAGGGTGAAGTAGCGCTTGTAGACTTTACGCAGCATATCGGAACGGTAAACTGGATGGTAGATATCTTTCTTCCCGCTGGCCAGGTAAACCGGGCAGACCTCCGCGCAGGTACCACACTTCATGCAGGTATCCAGGGATAAGGTATAGGGTAACCAGAAGGTCCAGTTATCCCTTTGCTGGAGGGACTTCTTCATGGCCTGCAAGAATTTCTCTACCCGTGGCTCGTCTGGTTTTAGCGTTTCATCGGATAGTACCCGGTAGTCGTCAAAAACTTTACGCATTATTCCATTTCACCCCACTTAACCTTGTGATAGGTAAAATACTTGACGGCAAAGTGCGCCATACGGGTAAAAGGGATGTAGATCATAAAAAGCCACAACAACAAAAGAAAGATCAGGTAGCTTCCTGGCAGTGGTAAGTGGGGTTTCAAGGTTAACAAACTGATAAAATAACTCCGGAAAGCAAAATCACTGAGAGCCCCACTGGCGAGGGCGGCAAGGGCCACCAGTAAGATAAAGAGCAGGTTCAAGTATTCCACCGGCGCCGAAATCTGGCGTAGTTCGGCAGCAAATAAGCGCAATAAAAGCAACAGGCAGGAACCTGTCAGGGCTAAAACCCCGCCGGCTATACCCAGATCAATGGCGAAGGGGGCCCCCACCAGCAAGAAAAACAGCCAGAAGACGACTAAGTAAATACCCCAGTGCATAACCAGGGAAGGAAACCATAATTTGCGGTTATGGTGAAAAAGGCTGCGGAGAGTGAAAACCTCGGTCACGAGTTCGCCCAGCTGGCCTCCCAGGGTACGCGGGTAGGGAAAAAGTTCCCAGTGCAGGTTTGCCGGCGCATTATACCAGGATGCTACTTTATAACCCAGGCCCAAAACCAGGATGGCGATAGATACATACGGCAAAACGCCACCGATGAATGATTGCCAGAAATTCATAAACTGCCCCCCTCAAAAGCTTGTCATACCCTGCATGTTTACGTTCACGCAAGTGCAACTATGATATTTATAAAATCCCGTTAGTTATTATTCTTTTTATTTCGCTATCGAGGGCAGTTTTCCTGCTGCCGGCAAAAAATTTTTTGGTATTTATAAAAAGAGCTCAAGGCCCCGGCAATCCGGGACCTTGAGCTTATAGAGGAACGAAACATGGTTGTTTTACCTAAATTGTATGAGTTACCAGCAGGAGCACCACCAGCAGGACAATCCCCAGTCCCAGGCTAATGCTGATTAGCTTTTTTTCGGCAGGCAGCAAATCAAACCATTCTTCCTCTTGCGGCAGGCGTTCTTGTTCGGCCATTTTTAGTTACCTCCTTTTTAGGCTACCGTCGGCGGGGTTATGCCGTGGAAGAAGAGCCAGGAAATAATCAGGCCGATCCAGATGATGAAGCCGAACAGGCAGACAACATAGACGACAGCCAATCTGCCCATGCCTTCTTCCCAGAGCTTTTTAAAGTTGGACATTAAACCGATGGTGAAGAAGGTCAGGGCAAAGAAGATGCCCCGGAAAGTGCCCGCCTGGCCAATGCCTGCATTTAATAGTTTTAATGTATCCTTGCCTACAACTTTACCAATCAATATAACGAGGATAAACAGGGCAGCGTAACCGAGAACGAATTTCGGGAACCGCAGCCAGATATCCCCGGTGTTAACTTTTTCACCTTCACGCCGGTCGATCTTCCAGGACCAGATAATGGCCAGGATAAAGGCCCAGATGGCAATGAAAATGTCGATGAAGACCTTGACGGTCGTGGTCGCCATAAGCATCCAGCCTTCCTGCCACTTTACGCCCAGGGCGCTGATGGCCTTGCTCCTGATCAGGGCATCGACCATAGCCCCACTCGCAGCCGCGGCGCCGTCGGTCTTGACGGCCAGACCCATCCAGGCACCGGCCACCATGGGTTCCTTGTAGAGCCAGGCCTGGGCGGCAAAGGGCAGGATAATCAGCTCCACGACGGCAAAGATAACGACCAGGGATGAAACAATAATAGGGATCACCGGGCGGGCCTTGATGGCGCCACCGGTGGCAATGGCCGCGGAAACACCGCAGATGGAAATACCCGAGGCCAGGGGTGCGGCCCATTCGGGGGTGAATTTAAAGTACTTGCGGGCAATGAAGTAGACCAGGGGCCAGTAGATCAAATAGGCTTCGATAATGGCGCAGAGTCCCCGGAAAACTACCTGGGCAGTTAAACCGGTAGAATGGAGGGCATTAAGGCCAATCTGACCCCCCAGGATAACTATAGCTGTCTTCACAAACCACTCGGGTTTTGTTGCTTCTTGAAGATAACGGGTAAGTCCTGGGAAAAAATTACCAATAATTAAACCTACGATCAAAGCAATAATAAAGCCCGATTCACCAGTCATACGTAACGACCAGGGAAGCTTTAATTTTGCCAGCTGGTCCGGTGTAGCGGCAATATAAGCATAGTTACCGATCATCCAGCAGATATAAGTAATGAAGAAGATAATGGTAAACCCGCTGATGAAACGGCGGACATTGCCACCCATGGAAGCTACGCCAATACTCAGGACTACCGTCAAGAATATATACGTAAGAATTAGCGAAACAATACCGGGTAGGCCCTTGTAGACATCCGACACCGGCGAGAGGGCCTTGGAAAGATCGAGCCACATATTCGTTTTAACCGCCCAGCCGATCAGGTCGGCACCGGTTATCTTCAGAAAACCGAGGAAAAAGATAAATAATCCGATCCATAATGCCCACCAGTCTTCACTCTTAAGCAGTGACGAGCGGGCTCCTTTGGCTTCCTGGGCCATTTTGTTCCCCCCTAAAAACTATTTACTTTAATTCTGTTGGTAATAATCCTCCCTTGCTTTTCCCTTAGCTCCTTAACTGTATCACCACCTCCTGGCGCTCATTCTCACGTTCACTTTGTCCTCGCTTTCACCTCCTCTTCCCATGTTAGCAGGGTACCTTTTAAATTAAAAAGAGAAAAGATAAACGTTATCGCGTTAATAAATTATATTTATGCGCTCCTGGACGATATGCTTAACCTAACACTCACACCAGTTTTATTATGTTAATTATCCTTGCGCTAACATTCCCAAATCGTTAGCTATTATTAAATGTATTTCGCCATCATTAAGCATTTTCCTGCTGGGAGGAAAAATTTTTTAGCTAAAAAATAAAAAGGGCACCCTCCAATCCGAATGCCCCAATAATAGCGAACGGTCGCTACTATTCCCCCCAGGAGATATTGCCGTCGTTACTGAGGTAATAGGCCAGGCGCTGGAGGTCGAGGTTGTAATCGGCGTTATAGACCAGGACATCTTCCGGCACGCTTAAGGTGATAGGCGCGTAGCTTAAGATACCTTTAATGCCGCATTTAACCAGTTCATGGGCCACCTTCTGCGCTTCTTCCGCCGGCACGGCCAGCATGGCGATTTTAATATCCTTCTCTTTCACAAAAGCAGGCATTTCCTCCATGGGGCTGACCCGTTGCCCACCAACCATGAGTCCGAATTTTTCCGGGTCCCGGTCAAAGACGCCCACCAGGTGAAAATGCCGGCCATATTTCCGGTTGTGCTCAGCCAGGGCCATACCCAGTTTACCGGCGCCGACCAGGATAAAGGGCCACTCCTTGTCCAGGCCCAGGATACGGCCAATGGCCTCTTTAAGGTAGGTTACGTTATAACCCACGCCGCGTTTACCCAGCTCACCAAACCAGGCCAGGTCTTTACGGATTACCGAAGGGTCGACCCCGACCCTGACCCCGAGGACCTGGGAGGAAATTTCTTCGATCCCGTGTTCTTCTATTAAATTGAGGCAACGGTAATAAAGAGGTAAGCGGTCAATAGTTGAACGGGGTATTTTAATCCGAAAAGGCATTAATGCTCTCCCTCGCTTTTACTTATTCCGGCTTTAATTATAACAAAAACTAAAGGAAAAATCATTTGTTAAATTTAATTACCGTTCCCGGCCTGGTAGCGGGCCAGCGCCCGGTTGTGTTCGGCCAGGGTACGGCTAAAATAATGTGTTCCATCAGGTTTGGCGACAAAATAGAGGTAATCAGTTGCAGCCGGCTTTAAGGCCGCGAGGAGCGAGGCCCGGCCCGGGCTGGCAATGGGACCGGGCGGCAGGCCGTTGACCCGGTAAGTATTATACGGGGAATCAATCTGCAGGTCCTGGTAGGATAAGACGGGCTTGGGCGCGGGCAATAAATATTCCACCGTGGCGCAGGATTCCAGGCGCATGCCCTTTTTCAGGCGGTTGACAAAGACGCCGGCAATCAGGGGGCGTTCTGCATCAAGCTTGGCTTCCCGTTCGACTATGGAAGCCAGGGTAACGATTTGGCGGGTATTTAACTCCAGGCCCGGGTCTTTCTCCCGGCTGATTTCCTGGTAAACCTGGTTAAAGCGCTTGAGCATCATCAGGATAATCTCCTCCGCCGGCGTCCCCCTGGCCACCCGGTAGGTGTCGGGAAACAGAAAGCCCTGGACGTGTTCCGGACCGGAAGGCAGGCCCTGCAAAAAATCAAAGGGATAATCCCGGGCTGCAGCCCGGAGGAAATCCTCCTCCTGGATCACGCCCTTCTGCTGGAGCAGGGCGGCTATCTGGCGCACAGTATAGCCTTCGGGAATGGTAAATTCAATCTCATGGACCTTGCCCGCCGCCAGCAGGCCGATGATCTCCCGTAGGGAAAGGCCAGGGGAGATTAAATAATGGCCGGGCTTTAGCTGCCTGTCCAGGCCTGTAACCATGGTCACCAGCCGGAAGGCCAGGGGACTCTTGATTATCCCCTGGCTGGTAAGACTACTGGCGATGACGGCGGAACTTGATCCCGGCGCAATGGTTACCTCTACGGCCGGGGCACCGGGCTTCGCCGGGGCCAGCAGGGTCAGGAAAAAATACCCGCTCCCGCCCACGGTCAGAATAATTATTGCCAGGAACAATATTAACCGGCGATGCCAGGGCCGCCCGCAAGCTAGATTATAACTTGGTTCCAGCTCTTCCCCCATAATCCTATGTTTTCTCTCCCGGATTATTTTTTTTCATTATATCAGGACCCGGGGGAAGGTACAACCTTTTCCGCAGGTTGACCCCGGCGGACGACCCGGGGTAGAGGCGGGTATAAATCCTGGGAAACAACCTCTTGCCGTCCTTCTTTTCCCTGCCGGTGGATAATCCTGATAACCCTGGTGCGGAAACCCGGTTTTCCCTCCTGTTTAACTTCCACCCTTTCAGGAGGCCAGTAGGGTACCACTTCCACTTCTTCCGGCGGGGGGATCTTTTCAATTACCTGGCTCACCACCTCAGCGGCGGGGGCTTCCCCGGCGGCATAAAAGGTCATTGCCAGCTTATCACTATCCACCCCGGCCTTTAACCAGTACCAGAAGGGAGTATCGTTGCGGATTTTAAGATCAATCAGGCCATAGGCTACGGTGGCATCCCGGCCCGGCGGCACATAACCTATGGCCAGGCCATGGGGCTGGCGCTCGACAATGGTTAATCCGGCAGCCAGGGCGGCATTATAAAGGGTTGACGACACCTGGCAGACACCGCCGCCAATGCCGGGTACAAAGTTACGATCTTCGATAACCAGGGCTTCCCGGTAGCCACGCTCTATGGTCCGCGGCCCTACCACCTGGTTAAAGGAGAACTCGCCCCCCGGCGGTAACCAGGTACCATCCAGGGTGCGGGTCGCCAGCCGGATGTTGTGGGTACGGTCGGTATCAGCCGGATTAAAAAAGGTGGTAAAGGTCCCGGCTGGTTTTTCAATTTTCCGGGCTGCCAGGGCGGCGGAAGTCAAACGTGGTTCAAGGCGGTTCAAGGGGATGTCGATTACCTGCCCCGGGGATGAATCTGCCAGGCGGGCCAGCAAGCTCTCAGTATCCACCTGCCAGCCGTCCTGGGACGGGATTAAGTAGGGTTGACCGTTATTGTCTATTTCCAGGCGCGCATCTACTGGCTCTTTCAAGATATCGCCGCCCAGGTGTTTTAATTCTGCCTGGAGGCGGTCTTGATCCCACTGATATACCAGATCCAGCCGGCGCCTTTGAGATGCGAAGACAGACAGGCGTTGCTGCAAATTCCCGGCCCGGCCCAGGGCCCAGGCCCGGGACAGGGTAGCCTCAATATCAATTTTCATACCCAGGGCCCGGGGAGAGGTTGTCATTAATCTGTCATCCAGGCGCAATTTGATTTCCCGGTCCAGGATTGCCATGGCCAGTTCCATTATTTTTGACCTGGCAGCAGCCGGCGGCAGCCCTCCGACCGGCCAGCCGGCAATGGTTACTCCCGGGAAAATGCGGCCGGAAAAATAAATTCCCATTACGGCCAGGCCGGCCACTCCCAGCATAAAAATTAGAAATGCTGCCAGTTTCCACCTGACCATGGGCCCACTTCCCGCCAAACTCTTTTAAAACATAATATGCCCCCTCCGAGCTGGAGATACAAAGTAAATTTAAGGCAAAGCCCGCCAGTTTAACTGGCGGGCTTTTTCCTCTTCACTCTTCCTCTTCCTCTTCTTCACCCAGGGCGTCTTCCCAGGCCTGGGCCACCCTTTGCCATTCGTCTTCATCCTCAATCTCATAGAGGATCTCGTTGCCATCGTCATCCAGGCCAATCTTTAAAACAATGGCTTCACCTGCGCCGGTATCGCCGCTTGCCACTGGTAACAGGATGGCATACTCATCATCTTCGACATTGAGGATATCTACGACTACAAACTCATGCTCCTGCCCTTCATCATCTGTCAGGACGACGGTGTTTTCCTGGTCGGCCATGTCCTCACTCCTTTTTCCAGGATAGGCCTATCATACCCCATTTTGCCCCCGCCGGTCAAGGTATCCCTGTAAAATTATACTGGCCGCTACCTGGTCGACAACGGCCCGCCGCCGGCGGCGGGAAAGATCGGCCTCCAGGAGGATTTTATCGGCCGCTACGGTAGTGAGGCGTTCGTCATAAAGGTGCACCGGCAGGCCCAGATCCGCCTCTAGCCTGGCGGCAAAGGCGCGGGCTTCTCCAGCCCGGGGCCCGAAGGTACCGTTCATATTGCGGGGGAGCCCGACCACCACCTCTTCGACACCGTACCTGGCAACTAATTGCTTCAGGGTCTCCACATCGGCAGCCGTACTTTTCCGACGAATGGTGGTCACGCCTTGGGCCGTCCAGCCTAAAGGATCGCTAACGGCTACGCCAATGGTTTTGCTGCCGACATCCAGTCCCATAATGCGCAATTCAAATCACCTTAAGGCAAAAATCGCGGCAGGCGCCGGCGCAATAACCGCAGAGGATGCACTTATCCGGTTCGACTACCACCCGCCCGCCTGCCAGTTCCAGGGCTCCCTGGGGACAGCGCTTGACGCAGGACCCGCAACCCCGGCACCAATCTTCCACCAGGAGCCGGCGCCCCCGCCCCTGGACCTCCACCAGCAATTCCGCCGCCGGTTCCCGGCCGCTAATCCAGGCGACATTCACCTCTACCTCGGCCAGGGACTGCATGCCCACGGCTACGGCATCAATGACCGGGGTGGCCAGGACAAACTCCAGGGCCTGCCGCGCTTGTGATACCAGGTGGCCGCCACCCAGGGCCTTCATGGCATAGATCCCCTTGCCGTTAGTATGGGCCAGGGTAATGGCAGCCAGCATCTCCTCCCTGCTGCCGTCCAGTATCCCCAGCCCCGCCTGGTTGTACAGGGGATGGATAATGTCCACCTCCGGCATCATGGCTGCCGCCCGTACCGCTGCTACCGCATGGGAAGAGATACCCACGGCCCGCACCAGGCCGCGTTCTTTGGCTTCCAGGAGGTACTCCAGGGCCGGCCGGTGGCCGGCCAGGGTCAGGGCCGTTTCCTGCTCGTGGAGTAAAAAGATATCAATAACTTCCCGGTCCAGCTCCCGCCGGGCCTCTTCTAAGCTCCGGGCCATACCTGCTGCCGTGTAGTCGTAGGACTTGGTGGCCACGACCACCGGTTCCTGCCAGCCCTGCAGGGCGGCCTTGATATAAGGATAATTGGCGTAACACTGAGCTGTGTCGATAAAGTTGACGCCCAGCTCCAGGGCACGGCGAATGAGGCTGGCCCCGGTAGCAATACTCAGGCCCGCCTGGAGCGGGCCTATGGTTAAAGAGCCAAAGCACAGGCGGGATACCCTGATCCCGCTGGCTCCCAGGGTGGTATAAAACATGGCGCTAACTTCCTGATTATCTATTTCCTGATTTCGGCCAGCTTCTTCTCCCAGTAAGCCAGCTTTTCTTCGGTACGGTTCAAAATCCGTTGATCCTGGTCAGTAAAGAAACCTCCTTCGGCCTTCGCCCGGGCTTCCTCCAGGTGGGCGCGCATAGTTTGGAGGCTGCGCTGGTAAAGCTCCAGGGCATAGGCCGCCCGTTCCCGTTCATGCCCCCAGCCCCCCTGCCAGTCACGTACCGCGGCCTTCAGGAGGTCAAAAAACTTATCGCCTTCTGTATAGAGGTTGACCGTCAACTCCACATCCGACAGGGCCATGGGTATCAGCCTCCCATTTAAGTTAAATAACTCTTCAGTAACTCAGCGATGATTTCGTCCCGCTCCACCCTCCGAATCAAATTACGGGCCCCCCTATGGCTGGTAATGTAAGCCGGGTCCCCTGAAAGGAGATAACCGATTAACTGGTTTATGGGATCGTACCCCTTTTCCTTTAAAGCTGCCTGCACTTCTGCCAGCACATCCCGGACCTTAACCTTCTCCTCTTTCTCCACTTTAAACATCATTGTTTCCTGCATGTCCCCGGACATTACCTTCACACTCCTTGCGGTTTCCCGGTTCTCACTTAACGAACCTGTTGGGCCACTACCTTAAGGCTGTAGGCCAGCGCCTGGTCCAGCTTGCTGGGATCCTTGCCGCCGGCCTGAGCCATATCCGCCCGGCCTCCGCCGCCGCCGGCAGCAATCCGGGCCACTTCGCGCAATAAATTCCCGGCATGGACGCCCCGCTTTACCAGGTCTTTGCTCACCATGGCGACAAAATTAACGCGGCCGTCATGCTGGGAACCCAGTACCACCACGCCTGAACCCAGCTTATCCCGTACTTTATCGGCCAGCTCCCGTAAGGCCTGAGCATCGGCTATATCAACCCGGGCCTGCAACACCGGTATCCCGTCTACTTCCCGAACCTGGCCCAGCAGCTCTCTTACGGTATAACCGGCCAGCTGGTTACGTAACCTGGTGATTTCCCGCTCCATTTCCTTGCCTTTATCCAGGAGCTGCTGCACCCGCCCGGCTACCTGGAAGGGCGGTACTTTGAGCAAACCGGCAACGGCGGCCAGTTCCTGGTACTCCCGGCTTACCAGGTCCAGGGCGGCCGCTCCCGTTACCGCTTCTACCCGGCGCACGCCGGCACCAATGCTGCTCTCGCCCGTCAGCCGGAAAAGACCAACCTCGCTGGTGGAGCGCAGGTGGGTACCGCCGCACAGTTCCAGGCTATAGGCATCAATCTTTACTACCCGCACCCGTTCGCCGTATTTCTCGCCAAAGAGGGCCGTGGCCCCCATGGCCTTTGCTTCCTCGAGGGAAGTCTCCAGGGTCGTTACCGGTAAACCGGCTAAAACCCTAACATTGACTTCTTTTTCGATAGCCCTGAGCTCTTCTTCGGTTAAGGGAGCAAAATGGGTAAAATCAAAGCGCAGCCTTTCCGGCGTTACCAGGGAGCCGGCCTGGCTGGCATGTTCACCCAGGACATTCTTTAAAGCCCGGTGCAACAGGTGGGTCGCTGTGTGATTCCTGGCCGTGGCCAGGCGACGCTCCCTGTCCACCATCACTTTCACTTCCTGCCCGGCTGTTAGATTTCCGGCAGTTACCGCCACCTGGTGCACAATCTTCCCATCGGGCAGGCGCCGGGTATCCTGGACCATGGCCGCGCCGCTCGTCCAGCTTAAACTGCCCTGGTCCCCCACCTGGCCGCCGCCCTCCGGGTAGCAGGGTGTCCGGTCCAGGACGACATGGCCGCTTTCGCCCGCGACCAGGGAAGAGACTCGCTCACCGTCCCGGACCAGGGCCAGGACTTTACCTGTGTCTTCCAGCCGCTCGTAGCCGGTGAATTCCGTGCCGCCGATGTCCCCCAGGTTGCCGGCAAAGGCCAGGGCAAATTCATAAGCCTTAACATCTTCCCGGGCCGCCCGCGCCCGTTCCCGCTGGGCTGCCATGGCATCTTCAAAACCGGCCCGGTCGACCTTAAAGCCCTGCTCGCCAGCAATTTCTTCCGTCAAATCAAGGGGGAAACCATAGGTGTCGTATAAAGTAAAGGCTTCCTGCCCGGTTATTGTTTGCCGGCCTTCTCCCCCGGCGCGCTCCAGGATACCGCTTAAGACCCGCATGCCATCATTTAAAGTTTCATGGAAACGCTCTTCTTCCTGGCGAATTACCCGCTCGATGTACCCCTGCTGCCCTGCTACTTCAGGGTAGGACTGCCCCATAATATTGACCACCGTGGCTACCAGGCGGTACAGGAAAGGCTCTTCCACCCCCAGGGTCTTGCCAAAGCGGGCCGCCCGGCGTAAAATCCGGCGCAGGACATAGCTGCGGCCCTCATTCCCCGGTAAAACGCCGTCGGCAATAAGGAAGGTACAAGCCCGGGCATGGTCGGCAATGACCCGGAAGGGAAAACCGGCCTCCCCCCGGTCGTAGTTCCGCCCGCTGAGGCCTTCCATGGCCCTGATCAAAGGCTGCAGGAGGTCGGTATCAAAATTGCTGTCCACCCCCTGTAAAACCGATGCCACCCGTTCCAGCCCCATGCCGGTGTCAATACTGGGCCGGGGTAGAGGCGTTAAATTACCGCCGGCATCCCGTTCATACTGCATAAAAACCAGGTTCCAGATCTCCAGCCAGCGGTCACAGTCGCAGGCCCCCAGGGCGCAGGGGTTGGAGCGGCAGGCATGCTCCGGCCCGCGGTCGTAGATAATCTCGCTGCAGGGACCGCAGGGGCCGGTATCGCCCATGGCCCAGAAGTTATCTTTCTCCCCCATGCGCACAATCCGTTCCGCCGGCACGCTGGCTACTTCCTGCCACAGCCGGTAGGCCTCATCGTCATCCTGGTAGACGGTAATCCAGAGGCGTTCCGGCGGCAATTCCAGGACCCTGGTTAAAAACTCCCACGCATAGGCAATGGCCTCGCCCTTGAAGTAATCGCCGAAAGAGAAATTACCAAGCATTTCAAAAAAGGTATGGTGACGGGCGGTACGCCCCACGGTATCCAGGTCATTATGTTTGCCCCCGGCGCGAACACACTTCTGGGCCGTCGTCGCCCGTTTGAAAGGGCGCCGGTCCAGGCCCAGGAAGACATCTTTAAACTGCACCATACCGGCATTAGTAAAGAGCAGGGTCGGGTCGTTGGCCGGTACCAGGGAAGAACTGGGGACAATGGTATGACCCTTGCCGGCAAAAAAACTTAAAAACCTCTCCCGGAGCTCATTCCCCGTCAAAAAACGTCAACTCCTCGTCAAAACTAAACCTCGCCCCCGCCCCGGGGCGGTGAACGAGGTTCTACCGGCTAAATTTTTCTACATTATACCTGAAGCGGCGAAGGTTGTCAATGAAGGTTCACGCTCCAGAAAAGGTACCCGGCCGTCATTTCCCGGCGGGAAACGTAGCGGCCATTGACCAGGTGAGCCTGGACGTAATCGGCAATGGCCCGGCGTACCGCCGGCGTCAGTTCCAGGTGGGGATAAAAGAAAATCTCCAGTTCCTCAATAGCCTGGTCAGGCTCCAGTTCCCTGGTGCTTACCTTCTGCTCTAGCTCCAGGGAGGGAGCATAACCCCAGGCATAAAGCAGATGGAATATATAGAGGACATCCGCCGGTATCCCCGGCATTTCCCCGCCAATGAGCTGCTGCCACAACTCCTTACGGCCGCTGATTTCCTGGCGCACGTGGCCGGCCAGGAAACAGCCCCCCCGGGAAGCGGCAATCATTTTTCTTAAAGTGGCCGCATCCTTAATCCCCGGGCTCATGAGGGCCAGGACCAGGTCAAAGCTTCCCCGCCAGCCTTGCCTGTCCAGGTCCACCTCCTCCCAGGTCATCTGGACCGGCTCAATATTGGTTATGCCCTCTTCTCCGGCCCGCTCCTTTAAAATGGCCAGCATCTCCTCTGCCGGGTCCAGGGCCACCACCCGCCGCGCCCGGCGAGCCAGGGGCAGGGCGTAGTTACCGGTACCGCAGCCGATATCAAGTATCTCCAGGTCCCGGTCCAAACCGCCATGGTGGCCCAGCCAGTGGAGGACCTGGGCTACCCTCTGCTTCCCCTCTTCCCCGCCGGTCTGGCGGGCAAAATGGCCGGCGCGCCGGTTCCAGTAGGAGCTGCCGTCCCGCTCCGGCCGCCGCCGGCCGTAGAGGGACTGCCGGCGCTCCTCCTGCCAGGCCCCTTCCCAGAAACCGGCCCGCTGAAATAGGGGTAACTCCGTGGTAACCATCAATAATCACCTCTTCTCCTATTTTATCCCTTTGGCGGTATTTTTCCAGATGGAAAGAAATTGACAGCAAATAGTTATACCCAAATGGATCAGGGAAAATTTAAAGAGGACCTTGATCTCCTCGGTGACCTAATGCGAGAACACCGCCACGAATTAGCCCGGGAGAAAGGCTATGGAAGATAACCAGACAGGTTGAGGTTTTCTAGCCAGGTTGAAAACAAAAGCCCCTCACTTTCAGTGCAGGGGCGACTATCATGCGGAGCTTTTATTTCGCCAGCATCTCGCTCAAGACTGTTGGGAAGAAGGCGTAAAACTCGGTGGAGCGGACGACATCCTCAATGGGTACCTGATCCAGAACGGTATGGGCGTATACCTCATCGCCAGGGCCGAAGCCGATGGCCGGGATACCGGCTTTACCCATCCAGTAGGTGCCGTTGGTGCTGAAAACCCACTTGCCTATACCTGTGGACCGGCCAAAAAGCTGCTCATAGGTTTTGAGGCCGGCCTGCACCAGGAGGTGATCCTCCGGTAAGGCCCAGGCCGGGAAGTATTTATCTACTTTAAAGACAAAGCCGGTATAGCTGGGTTCATCAAATTCCAGCACTTCCACCATGCCGCCGAGGGGCGCGGCCACTTTGCGTACCTGCTCCACGGCCATCTCCTGGGTTTCCCCAAAGGTCAGGCGGCGGTCGATGTATATAAAGCACTCATCGGGCAGGGCATTGATGGAAGGCGTCTTGCAGTGAATATCAGTGACGGCAATGGAGCCTTTCCCCAGGAAGGGGTCATCAATAAACTCGTCCCCCATCTGGCTGATACCTTTGATAATTTCCGCCATCTTATAAACAGCATTGACCCCGCGCTCCGGGGCGCTGGCATGGCAGGTCCGGCCCTTGGTGGTAACCTTCATCTCCACCCGGCCGCGGTGGCCGCGGTAGATATTCATTTTCGTCGGCTCACCGATGACCACAAAGTCGGGTTTGATCTTATCCGTGACCACCAGGGAGTTGGGGGCCACGCCGTCGCAGATCTCTTCGATATTGCCGAAGTAATAAAGGGTGAAATCCCGGCTGAGGCCCAGGTCCTTCATAATTTTGAGGCCATACACCATCCCCGGGGTCGAATTTTTCTCATCCCCGGCGCCCAGGCCATAGAAGATGCCGTTCTCTAGCTTGCCCTGATAGGGGTCCCACTGCCACTGGCCGGAATCGGCTATATCAACCGTGTCAATATGGCTGTCGTAAAGCAGGACCTTCGGACCGTTGCCAATGCGGCCGACGATATTGCCCATGCTGTCCAGGAAGACGTCGTCAAAACCCAGCTTTTTCATTTCCTGGCCAATGCGCTCGGCCACCGCTTTGATGTTCCCGTTGGGGCTGGGGATGGCCACTATGTCCCGCAAAAACTGGATTATGTCCTCCCGGTGCCTCTCTACCTCCGCCTTAATTTTTTTAATAGTTTCCTCATGCATCTGCTTTCCCCCTCTTAGCGCTGCTTAACTTGGCTTTAATCGGGTTGTCATTTTTAACTTACAGTTAATTTATTTCCACGTTGAAAGCAAAATTCCTGCCGGTTAGTAAAAATTTAACTGCTAAATTAACTGCTAACCAGGCGCGCCCAGATAAATTTCACCAGAATGCGGCCAATAGCCGTCAGGGGTACGGCCAGGAGCAGGCCGGTCACGCCCCAGAGTTCGCCGCCGGCCAGGAGGGCAAAGATAATTACCAGGGGGTGCAGGCCGACACTTTCACTTAGAATACGGGGTGCCAGTAAACTACTTTCTACCTGCTGGACAATGACCATGACTGCCAGGGCGTAGAGGGCCGTTTTTTTGGCTTCCAGCAAGGTCAGGGCCAGGACGGGAACAGCGCCGATTACCGGTCCAAAATAAGGAATTAAATCGGCCAGGCCCACTACTACGCCTAAGATGACTGCGTACCGGGAACCGACCAGGGCCAGGCCCAGGCCTGTTAGGATACCTACAATCAGGGACACCAGCAGGTGGCCGCGGATGAAACTGGTCAAAACCCGGTCAATCTCCAGCCACAGGCCCAAAACATCTTCTTTCACCTGGATGGGTAGCAGGTGGCTGGCCGCCCGGCCGATCTGTTCACTATCGCGCAAGAGGTAGTAGGCTAAAATTGGCGCCAGGAGGAAACTGGCAGCCCCGGCCAGGAGATCGAGCAAGGCCTGGAGGGCCTGGCGGGTGCCCTGCTGAAAGGTAGCGCTGATATTGGTGATAGATTCATCTAAAAGCCGGCGCAGGCCGGCAGGTATGGCTACCTGATGGTAACGCCGGTAGAAACCCTGGAGCAGGCCTTCAACCTCGGCCGTAAAGGCCGGTAGCTGGGTAAGAAATTCATTTAATTCCCGGATTAGCTGGGGTAAAATAAAGAAAAACAACGGCAGGGACAGGGCCAGGATAAGCAGGTAGAGGAGTAAAATGGCCAGGGGCCGTCTTAAACCCTTCTTCTCCAGCTTGACCATGGCCGGCTTTAAAAGGTAGGCCAGGAAGGCCGCCAGGAGGAAAGGTGTCAAAATCTCGCGCACGCGGTACAGAAAAAATAAGGCCGCGGCCAGGAAAAGCCCGGCCCCGGCCAGGCGCCAGATTTTGAAAACCCGCTTTGTTGTCATGCTTTTCCCATCCTAAGGTCTAACCTGGGGGCGGCGGCGGACAACTCCCCTGGAGCGCGCCGGGAACTGCTCCTCTGGCAGTGCAGGAGGCACCGGTTCTTGCTGCCACAGAGGTGTTTCCCGGGGCCAGTTTAAGATACTGCCGATTATGGCCCCCATGATGCTGCCGGCAATAAAACCACGCCAGAAGCTCACGCCCACTTTGCTCCCCTACCCTTCCAGGGCTATTAAGGTCCCGTCCTCAGCGACATTAAAGATTTCCCGGCGATCGTTAAATTCTACATAACAATCCCAGCAATAGTATTGATCGGTACCGATTTTACCGATGGATTTACTCCCGCAGTGGGGGCAGTTTAACATTTTACCCACTCCCTCATGATTACTGCATCCGTACTCCACTCAACCTCCCCGGTGAGGGGGATTTCCTGGCGCCCCTCCAGGAGGTCGTTGACCAGGCCCGTAGATATCTCCAGGGCCTTCACCTGGCCAGAAGGAAGATCAACTACCAGGTCCTCTACCAGGCCCACTTCCTGGCCGTCCCGGCTTAAAAGGCGCAGGCCTTTAATTTCCTGCCAGCGCCTGAACCCTGCCGGCAATTCGTGGCCGACGGCCTCTGCACCGGCAACAGTAAAGGTTTTTGGGCCCCTGGCCTGCAATTCCTCAAAGGATACCACCCGGGGCTGCCGCAGCCAGTTGCCGCCGGCCAGAACCAGGGCCTTTAAAAGGCCGCTTTTCTCGTCATAAAGGAGGTCCTGGACCCGGCCCAGTTCTTCCCCCCGGTCCTGGCTGATGACCGGTAAACCAACCAGTTCCCTCCCCTTGGGCATAGCCGAACCTCCGCCAAAAAAGATAACCTTCCTCTAGTATAACCAGGGAAGGTTAACGGCATGCGCTTGGCGTTTCTCCCATTCATCGCAAATCAGGAACTTGGATAGGCTCAATGGTCCCGCCGCCTACCACCAGGTCACCCTGGTAGTAAACGACCGCCTGGCCCGGGGTGATGGCCCGCTGGGGCTCGTCAAACTCCAGCCTGGCCCGGCCGTCTTCCAGGGGGTACCAGGTGGCCGCCGCCTCGGGGGCCCGGTAACGAATTTTAGCCGTTACCCGGGCCTGGGAGGGCAGTTCCCCCCACAAGATGTAGTTGTTGTCCCGGGCATAGAGAACACACCGCTCCAGGTCTTCTTTGCCCCCAACAATAACAGCATTGCGTTCTGGATCCAGGGCTACCACAAAGTACGGCTTACCCAGGGCCAGACCCAGACCTTTACGCTGGCCGATGGTATAATAAGGTAATCCCCGGTGCTGGCCCAGGAAGCGGCCTTGAACATCCAGGATCGGGCCGGGTTTTATAGCCTGCGCTACCTTGCCGCGGAGGTAAGCGCGGTAATCGCCCTCGGTGATAAAACAAATATCCTGGGACTCGGCTTTTTCGGCTACCGGCAGGCCATACCGTTTAGCAATTTGGCGTACTTCAGTCTTGGTATACTCTCCCAGGGGTAATATGATATGGGCCAGCTGTTCCTGGGTGAAGGAATAAAGAACATAGCTCTGGTCCTTGTCGGCATCCCGTCCTCTAGCCAAAAGGTACCGGTCGCGCCCGGCATCGTAAAGGCGCCGGGCATAATGGCCGGTGGCCAGATAATCCATACCCAGGGCCCTGGCCTTTTTTAAAAGGGCATCAAACCTTACCCTGCGGTTGCAAGCTATGCAGGGATTGGGAGTTTCCCCTTTTAAGTAAGAGGCGATAAAATAATCAATGACTTCCCGTTTAAAAAGCTCGCGAAAATTTAAGACATAATAAGGTATATCCAGGATACCGGCCACCCGGCGGGCATCGTCGACGGCAGCCAAACTGCAACAGCCGGTTTCCCCCGCTGGTGGCGGCGTACCCTCAGGCCACTGGTCCAGGGTAACGCCGATTACTTCATAGCCGGCTTCCTTCAATAATGCGGCGGCCGTAGAACTGTCCACGCCGCCGCTCATGGCTACCATAACTTTTTCCTTGCGGGCCGCTTTGGCCACCCCCTGAATTTAGGAAGTCAGAAGGCCACATTAGCTCATCATCGTGAGGAGAATCTCAGGATGCTTTCTTACTCTTATTCTGGAAATCTTCGATGGCTTTATGCAGGGCGTCGGCAGCCAGGTTGGAACAGTGCATCTTCTGGGCCGGCAGGCCATCCAGGGCCTCGGCTACCGCCTTATTGGTTATTTGCAGTGCTTCTTCTATTGTTTTTCCTTTGACCATTTCCGTCACCATGCTGCTGGTGGCAATGGCGGCACCACAGCCAAAGGTTTTAAACTTGACATCCTTGATAATGCCGTCTTCTACCTGGATATACAGGCGCATGATATCGCCGCAAACGGGGTTACCTACTTCTCCGACACCGCTGGCATTTTCAATCTCGCCCACATTACGGGGATTGGTAAAATGGTCCATAACCTTTTCCGAATACACCCTGCTCACTCCCTTGTTTCTCCTTTTTTTACCTGTTGTACAGGGGCGACATGGAACGCAGCCGGGCCACTATCTCCGGCATAACTTCCAGGACGTAGTCAATATCTGCTTCCGTATTGTCACGGCCCAGGGTCATGCGTACCGAGCCGTGGGCCACTTCGTGGGGAATCCCCATGGCCAGGAGGACATGGGACGGGTCCAGGGAACCGGAAGTACAGGCCGAACCGCTGGAAGCGCAGATGCCCTTCATGTCCAGGCTCAAAAGCAGGGATTCGCCTTCCACATAGCGGAAGCTGAAGTTGGCATTGGTGGCCACTCGTTTTTCCCTGTCGCCGTTTAACTGCACATCCTCAATCCGGCTCATAATACCGTCAATCAGCTTGTCCCGCAGGGCCTGCAAGCGTTCCATCTCAGCAGGCAATTCCTGGCCGGCCAGTTCCGCGGCCCGGCCAAAGCCGATAATACCCGGCATGTTTTCCGTGCCCGGCCGGCGCTTGCGCTCCTGGGCCCCACCGTGGAGGATAGGGTTAATCCTGGTCCCTTTACGGATATAAAGACAACCAACGCCCTTGGGCCCGTAAATCTTATGGCTGGAAGCCGAGAGCAGGTCAACATTCAATTCATCGACATTAACGGGGATTTTGCCCACGCTCTGGACGGCATCGGTATGGAAGATAATCCCCCGCTCCCGGGCCAGGTGTCCTATCTCTTTAATGGGCTGGATGGTACCCACTTCATTGTTGACGTGCATGACGCTGATGAGGATGGTTTCATCGGTAATGGCCTCTTCGACATCCTCTACCCGTACCAGGCCTTCCGGGGTTACCGGCAGGAAGGTTACTTTAAAGCCATGGCGCATCAAATACTGAGCCGTATGCAGGACGGCATGGTGCTCAATACTGGAGGTTATAATATGGCGGCCCTTTTTCTCGTTGGCCGCCGCCGTGCCGATGAGGGCCAGGTTATCAGCCTCAGTACCACCGCTGGTAAAGAAGATCTCCTCCGGCCGGGCCCCGATGAGGCTGGCTACCTTTGCCCGGGCCTCGTCCAGGGCCTTTTTCGCCTCCCGGCCGTAACTGTAAATGGTGGAGGGATTGCCAAAGGCCTCATCCTTGAGAAAAGGCAGCATGGCGTCCAGTACTTCGGGCCGGACTGGTGTGGTGGCACTGTGATCAAGGTAAACCCTGCGCATTAATTCCACCCTTTTCTTTCCTCAAATATAATACATGTAGTATTTGTCGTTTTGCTGTATTTTACTGGCTTGGGCTACCATGTCAGCCAGGGTAAAGCTGTCCAGGACGTCGCTGATGCTGTCCCGCACCTTTTCCCAGATGCCCCTGGTGACACAGGTTTCCGCCCGCTCGCAGCCCTCGCCTTCGCCGGCATTCAGGCAATCTACCGGGGCAATAGGACCTTCCAGGACGCGGATAATATCTCCCACGGTAATTTCTTCCGGGTCGCGGCTGAGGATATATCCTCCCTGGGCGCCACGGACGCTTTTTACCAGGCCGGCCTTGCGCAAAACGGCAATGAGCTGTTCCAGGTAATGCTCGGAAATATCCTGCCTTTCGGCCACACTTTTAATGGGGATGGGGCCTTCGCCGTAATGCTGGGCCAGGTCAAACATGGCCCGCAGGCCATATTCACCCCGCGTTGAGAGTTTCACCCCACCACCTCCAATCCCTACTGGTTTCCTCGGCAATAATATCTTAGCAACTAACTCGGGTATTGTCAATGCTAAAGTTGACTTTTTTACTCTGCTTTTTAAATTATCCCGTACGGAAAGAAAATATACTGATTTTAGATTCCTTCCCTGGTAATTTCGATTAATTGTTTTAAGTTAGAGCACTCTTTAACGACATGGCAAAAAGGAGCGTAAAGGCCTATTAAGCTATCCTGGGTATTCCACAGGGTCCTGGGTTGGGGATTCAGCCAGATAACTTTTCTTGCTTTCCTGGCTATCCGGGCAAAAGTTTCCACTTCCGGCCGTCGCCAGTTATTACGCGCATCGCCCAAAATTAATAGACTTGTCCAGGAGCTTACCATATCTCCATAACGCTCCAGGAAGAGCTGGAAAACGCGCCCATAATTAGAAAAACCGCTTGCCGAGCAACGGCTAAAACGCGCTACCCGCTCCATTGCCTCAGCAGCCGGGAGGGCGGCGACTTCCAGGGTAATTTCAGCAATTTCATCAACAAAGGCGAAAGTGCGCACCTGGCGAAAAGTATGCTGCATGGCGTATACCATTTCCAGCATAAAAAGGCTAAAAGGAGCAACCGACCCCGAAACATCGCACAGGACTACCAGTTCCGGCTTTGCTTCGCGCTTCCTGCGGTAACGCAACCGCCAGGGCACACCTCCCCGCCGGCAGGCTTCCATAACCGTCCGGCGCAAGTCTATCTTTCCTTTTGGCGCTGCCCGGTAGCGCCAGGAGTACTTGCCTCCTAAATATTGCCCCAGGCGCTTCAAATAAGGCCGCAGGACGGCAATATCTCTTGCAGCCAGATCGGACCAGTTCTTTTCGACCAGGTTATAGGCCCGCAGGATAGGTACTAACGCCTGCGGGCCAAACTTCCGAAATAATTTTATCTCTAACTTTTGGCGGATTAACTTTTCTACCAGCTCCAACCTTTGCCGGGCAACAGAGGCCTCTGTTTTGCCTGCCTGTTCTAATAAATTTAGCCTGTGCTGGACCGCCTTCCAGTTTAACGCCAACCTGGCTTCTTTTACTTTTCCGTCCAGGTGGTCCAAAAACTCCTCCCGCAATTCACCCTGCTGGGCCAGGGAGAACTCGGTCAGGAAATCCAGGGCCTTGTCTGACCCCTCCAGGAGGGCTGCCAGGACATCCTCCACCGGCAGCTGCCTGCTGGCGTGTTTCAGGCCCTGCCCGCTTACAGTACCCCTGCTGCCATCCAGCTTTTTATCTTCCCCGCCAGCACCGCCCCCCTGGAGTTCCAGAAGCCTGGCCAGGGGCATTAAGTTTTCGTATTTTTTTACCAGGGTAACCCGTAAAACGTCCAGCCAGCAGGCAGGAGGGGTAACATTCAATCCCCGCCAGGCATCCAGTACTTCGTCCAGGGAAACGCTTACTCCGGCTGCCCGCAGTAAGGAGGCAATGTCCAGCAATAACCCCGGGATATCCCGGCTGCAACAATCCAGCCCTTTATTTCTCAACCCTGCTCCACCAGCCCCTTTTAGCCTGTACCAGGGTCAGGTCTTCATGGTTTTTGATCAATACCGGTAACGTGGCCCTAATTACCTTCTCATCTATATCAGTTACTTGCAGTTCCTGCAAAACTTTAGCCCATTCCAGGGTTTCCGCTATGCTGGGCGGCTTTTTTAAGCCCCGGCTACGCAGGCTCTGGACGAAACCCACTGCCTGGGATGCTAACGGAGCTGGTATGGACGGCATTTTCAACTTCAAGATGGCTAGCTCTTCCTCACGGCTGGGGTAGTCCAGATAAAGATAAAGGCAACGGCGTCTCAAGGCATCGCTCAATTCGCGGCTGCGGTTGCTGGTAATAACGACTATAGGCCTGCTCCTGGCCTGAATGGTGCCATATTCGGGTATAGAAACCTGGTAATCGGAGAGGGCTTCAAGGAGAAAGCTCTCAAATTCCTCGTCGCTTTTATCAACTTCATCAATGAGCAGGGTAACAGGCTGGCAGCTCAACATGGCCTGCAGCAGGGGGCGCGGTAATAAAAACTCCTCGCTAAAAAGATCTTTTTTGACCTCCTGCCAGGAACTCCTGCCTTGCGCCTGCAGGTAAAGGAGTTGCTTGTGGTAATTCCATTCATATAGGGCCCGGCTTTCGTCCAGTCCTTCGTAACACTGGAGGCGAATTAATTCGGTAGCAGTAGCCCGGGCAAGGGCTTTAGCCAGCTCTGTCTTGCCAACCCCTGCCGGCCCCTCTACCAGGAGGGGTTTACCTAAAACTTCGGCCAGGTAAGCCGCCGTCTTAATGGTATTACCGGCCAGATACCCGGCGCGATACAACTTTTGACCGGCATCCTCAGGGCTTTGGAAAAACAAAATCAACGCCCTCCAAGAATGTAAATCATTTAAGCAAAATTATACATTATAGCATTTTACCATGCCAGGCCTTCATGGGGGGAATAGCAAACTCGCGCCGCAAATGGCCAGGGCTTGCAATACCTGGCAAGGTATGCTAGTTTTATTTCTGCTGGAAATTTAGCAATAGGAGGGCTGAACCTTGACTAAAGACGTAATTGCTGCCATTAAAGAACGGCGGAGCATCCGCCGTTTCAAGCCCGACCCCATTCCCGAAGCTACCATCGGCCGCCTGCTGGAAGCAGCCTGCGCCGCGCCTTCGGCCGGTAACGTGGAGCCGTGGTTTTTCTATTGCATCTATAAGGACGATCTAAAAGAAGCCCTGGCCCGGGCAGCCCTGGGCCAGAAATTCGTTACCCGGGCGCCGGTCGTCATTGTGGTATGCGCCGACCCGGAAAGGGCTGCCACCGCTTACTGTGAACGGGGCCGCAATCTTTATTGCCTGCAAGACACGGCTGCTGCCGTCACTAACCTCCTGCTGGCCGCCACCGGCTACGGCCTGGGGACCTGCTGGGTAGGGGCTTTCAGTGAAGCTGAGGTAAGCCGCGTTCTTTCTTTACCACCCAACCTGCGGCCGGTAGCCATCATACCGGTGGGTTATCCCGACCAGACGCCGGCACCGCGGCCGCGCCGTTCCCTGGAAGAGGTGGTAAGGGTTATACGTTAAATAAAAGTCAAACTGGCCCCGGGATTCTTCCCAGGGCCAGAAAAGCCATTAGATGTTCTTCAGGGACCTTGTAAAGGACGGCCCTGGCTTTAAAACCATTTACCGTGGCAGGAAAGTCAATCCTACCCGGCTATCTTCCTGACAAACTCCCTGGCCCGTTCCAGCAAGGGCCCGCAGTAATCTTCTACCTGGCCGTGGTCGCACAGGGCCGTCAGGTCCGGATCCAGGGGCAGGGTGCCCAGCAGGGGGATACCGGCTTCTGCTGCCGCTGCTCCGGCGCGGCTGGGACCAAAGAGATAAATTTCCTTGCCGCAGTCCGGGCAGAGAGCATAGCTCATATTTTCAACCAGGCCCAGGATCTTAACGTTCATCATGGCCGCCATCTTTACAGCTTTGCGGACCACCATCTGGGCCAGTTCCTGGGGTGAACTGACAATGACCAGGCCGTCCAGGGGTAAAGACTGGAGCACCGTCAGGGGGGCGTCCCCGGTCCCCGGCGGCAGGTCTACCAGCAGGTAATCCAGGTCGCCCCAGATCACATCGGTCCAGAATTGCTTGACGGCCCCGCCGATCAGGGGACCGCGCCAGATGACCGGGTCATCTTCATGGGGCAGCAAAAGGTTAAGGGACATGATCCGGGTACCTCCGGGACTTTGGGGCGGGATCATGCCGTGACCGGTGCCCTCCGGCGGCCGGCGGACGCCGAACATCCTGGGAATGCTGGGACCGGTAATGTCGGCATCCAGGATGCCCGCCTGGTAACCGGCCTGTTGCAGGGCCACCGCCAGCAAAGCCGTTACCGAAGACTTGCCGACGCCGCCCTTGCCGCTCATGATGCCGATAACGTGCTTGATGTTGCTCAGCTCATGGGGCGGGATGCGGCCCGGCTTTTTGGCCTCGCAGGTGGTAGAGTTGCAGGTTGCCGGGTTGCAGGTTTCGCAAGCTTCTGTAGCCAATGTTTTTCACCTCGTAATAATTATACCCTTTTGCGGTCATATGTCAATTAAGAAATAACTGCTATTTTACATCCAGTTGCAAAATGCTAAAATGGAGATAAAAAGCCTGTCCCCTCTTGAGGTGTCATTGATGGACTTATTCGAACAAGCCAGCGAGGAAAGCCGGGAGGCACGGGCGCCCCTGGCGGTAAGGATGCGGCCGCGTACTCTAGATGAATTTGTCGGCCAGGAAAAGATCGTCGGGCCCGGTACCCTGCTGCGCCGGGCTATTGAGAATGACAGCCTGACCTCCATTATCCTCTGGGGGCCGCCGGGGAGCGGCAAAACGACCCTGGCCCGGATTATCGCCCGCATGACCAGGGCCCACTTTGAGTCTTTAAATGCCGTTTTGGACGGCGTTAACGATATTCGCCGGGTAATTGCCGCCGCCCGGGAGCGGGAAAAATACTACCAGCAAAAGACGGTCATCTTTGTGGACGAGATTCACCGCTGGGCCAGGAACATCCAGGACGCCCTCCTCCCCTGCGTTGAGGAAGGGTTACTCACCCTCATCGGTGCCACGGTGGAAAACCCCATGTTCACTGTCAATGCCGCCATCCGTTCCCGTTCCAGGATCTTCCGCCTGGAGGCCCTTACCAGTGAAGCCATCCTGGCCCTCCTCCGCCGGGCCCTGGCGGATCCCGAGCGGGGCCTGGGTAAATTTAGCGTCGAAGTCCAGCCGGAGGCCCTGGAGCACCTGGCCCGGGTGGCCAACGGTGATGCCCGGGTAGCTTTAAACGCCCTGGAGTTTGCCGTCCTCACCACCCCACCGGACGAAAAGGGCCGGCGTATCCTCACCCTGCAAGTCGCCGAAGAGGCCATCCAGCAGCGGGCCGTCCTTTACGACCGGGACGGCGACCAGCATTACGACTGTGTTTCGGCCTGGATTAAAAGCATGCGCGGTTCCGATCCCGACGCCGCCCTCTACTGGCTGGCCCGGATGATCTACGCCGGGGAAGATCCGGCCTTCCTGGCCCGGCGCCTCTTAATCCATGCCGCCGAAGATGTGGGCCTGGCTGATCCCCAGGCCCTGATGGTGGCCAGCGCCGCCGCCCAGGCTGTGGAACGGGTGGGCCTGCCGGAGGGCCGCATTATCCTGGCCGAAGCTACCCTCTATATTGCCCTGGCCCCCAAGAGCAACTCGGTCATCAAGGCCATCGACGCCGCCCTGGCGGCAGTGGAAAAAGAAACCGCCGGCCCGGTACCAATCCACCTGCGGGATGCCAACTACCGGGGCGCGGCCGCCTTCGGCCACGGGAAGGGCTATAAATACCCCCACGACTACCCCGGCGGCTGGGTGGAACAGCAATACCTGCCGGACAACCTCCAGGGGAAAGTTTTTTACCACCCCAGCGACTACGGCCGGGAAGGGCAAATGAAAACCGCCTGGCAACAGCGCACCGGGCGGCGGAAATAATGGGCTAGTTTATAAATTCTTCTCCAGCACCTGGACCAGTTTGTCTTTCGTCTGGTACCCTACCAGCCGGGAGACAACTGCGCCGTTTTTAAACAGTAAAAGGGTGGGAATACTCATAATGCCGTAATCAGACGCTATCGAGGGATACTCGTCCACGTTGAGCTTGGCCACCTTGATTTTACCTTCGTATTCCCCGGCCAGTTGCTCCACAAGGGGAGCAATCATCCGGCAGGGGCCACACCAGGCGGCCCAGAAGTCAACCAGGACCGGGAGCTTCGCGGAGAGCACTTCTTCTTTAAAATTGGCATCCGTGAGGGTAACGATATTGTGCGCTGCCAAACCTATCCTCTCCCTTCGCTTTTTTCCCTTTAGCTGGTGAAGCGGTTTAAAACATCAATAAGCTCATCAATTATTTCTCCATCTTCCTGATTGACTATGGCCGTCCGGACACAGCCACGGACATGGGCTTCAAAAATCATGGTGCCGACCTTTTTCAAGGCTGCCCGCGCGGCGGCAATTTGAATGAGAATATCGACACAATACTTGTCCTCTTCAATCATGCGGTGGATACCCTTGACCTGACCCTCGATCTTCCGCAAGCGGAGCAGTAAATCATCCCGCTGGGGTGCATAGGAACTCTCCTCGCCAGGCCTCCTGCTCACTTCCCTAAACCTCCTTCCCCGGGGATACCCTCATCCAGTATACCGCATTATTATAATAACGGCAACTAAAAATCGGCCCGGTTCAGGATGTTCCTTACCACCAGACTGGCCAGGAGCAGGCCGGCCACGGCCGGGACAAAAACCATACTGCCGGGGGGCTGTCTCTCGCCTGGCGCCAGGTTCGGGTTGGGCCGGGTCGCCAGGGGCGGTTCTTCTGAGTAGACCACTGTCAGGCCCGTAGTGATGCCCCGGGCTTTTAGACCCCGCCGGACGGCCCGGGCCAGGGGGCACCCCCGGGTAGCGCTGATGTCGGCCACCCGTAAACGGGTGGGATCCAGGCGATTGCCGGCTCCCATACTGCTGACCACAGGTACCCCTGCCTGCAGTGCCGTAGCCAGGAGGTCTATCTTCGCTCCCACACTGTCAATGGCATCCACCAGGTAATCCAGGTCGCGCCGGACAAATTGCGGGCCTTTTCCCGGGCTGTAGGCTTCCTGCCGGGTAACTATGACTGCCTCCGGGTTGATCTCCCGGCAGCGCCGGGCCAGGACTTCTACCTTGGGCTGGCCCAGGGTTGAATGTAGAGCCGGTACCTGGCGGTTGATGTTGCTGGGTCGAACTACATCCGCGTCCACCAGTTCCAGGTAGCCTATACCCGCGCGGGCCAGGGCCTCCACAGCAAAGGAGCCGACTCCGCCGGTACCAATTACCGCTACCCTGGCTGCCGCCAGGCGGGCCCGCCCTGCAGGACCAATGAGCATTTCCGTGCGGGACCAGCTACTCTCCACCTTGCCCACCAAAAAATAAAACCCCACAAATGCCGTGCTCACCGTGTGTTTAATGAACCCGCTCTCCGCAGGTGGGTGCCTCCCTGGACGCTTTTTGCTTCCCCTCCAAGGGGGCCTGCAAGCCACGCCCAGAGGTTGGGCTCCCTTTGTATAGGTGTTGGCTCAAAACTCCACGGTGCAACACGAACATCGCAGGGTAAAATTCTTTACTCCTCCTGTTGCAAGGATGATGTTAACACAAACTTAAAGGATTTGCAAGTACTATGCTTTGCCAGCACTGCTTAGTTTACCCGCCGGACGGGCGGTAGTCTTCAGGTGCAGCTCCAGGAGCTGCTCCGGTACGACTGTTGATGGAGCCGCCGTCATCAGGCAGGTCCCGCTCTGGGTCTTGGGGAAAGCGATGCAGTCGCGGATGGTATCCCGCCGGGCCATGAGCATAATCATCCGGTCCAGGCCAAAGGCAATGCCGCCGTGGGGCGGGGTGCCGTATTCAAAGGCCTCCAGCAGGAAGCCAAATTTCTCCCGGGCCTCCTCCGGGGAAAAGCCTAAAAGGCTAAACATTTTTTCCTGGATATCGCGGCGGTGAATGCGGATGCTGCCCCCGCCCAGCTCGACGCCGTTTAAAACCAGGTCGTAAGCCAGGGCGCGCACTTTTAAAGGTGCGGTATCCAGCAGGGGCCAGTCCTCTTCCCTGGGCATGGTAAAGGGGTGGTGCACGGCCACATAACGCTTTTCTTCCGGGCTGTATTCCAGTAAGGGGAAATCCGTTACCCAGGTAAAGGCCAGTTGCTCCGGCTCATAGAGGTGCAACCGCCGGCCTAGTTCCAGGCGTAAGGAGCCCAGGGCGGTAGCCGCCACCGTCTCGCTATCGGCAACAAACAGGAGGAGGTCCCCTTCCCGGCCTCCCATTCTGGCCACCAGTTCCTGGAGTTCCTCGCTGGTAAAGAACTTGGCAATGGGAGAACGGATACCCTCGGCCGTAATGGCCATCCAGGCCAGCCCTTTGGCACCAAAGACGGCCGCAGCTCGCGTCAATTCATCCAGTTCCCGGCGGGAGAAACTGGCGCCACCGGGAACGCACAGGCCCCGTACCACCCCGCCCCGGGCGGCCGCGTCGGCAAAAACTTTAAAGCCGCACCCTCTAACCAGGTCGGATACATCGATAATCTCCAGGCCGAAGCGGACATCAGGTTTATCGGACCCAAAGCGGGCCAGGGCCTCTTGATAGGTCAGCCGCGGCAGGGGAAGGGTAAGTTCAATCCCCAGGGTTTCCCGGAAAACATGGGCCATTAATTCTTCCACCAGGTTTAAAATATCTTCCCGCTGGATAAAGGACATCTCCATATCCAGCTGGGTAAACTCCGGCTGGCGGTCGGCCCTTAAGTCTTCGTCCCGGAAACAGCGGACGATCTGGAAATAACGCTCTATACCGGCCACCATGAGAATCTGTTTAAAGAGCTGGGGTGACTGGGGCAGAGCAAAAAATTCCCCCGGCCGCAGCCGGCTGGGCACCAGGAAATCCCGCGCCCCTTCCGGGGTGCTGCGGGTCAGCATGGGTGTTTCAATTTCCCAGAAGCCCCGGCTGTCCAGGAAAGCGCGGATGGCCCTGGTCGTCCGGTAACGCAGGTACATTATGCCCTGCATTTCCGGGCGGCGCAGGTCCAGGTAGCGGTAACGCAGGCGTAAGGCTTCGTCGACCTCAATGTTATCCTCAATGTAAAAGGGCGGCGTTTTGGCCCGGTTAAGGATGCGCAGTTCCCGCGCCTCGACTTCAATGGTGCCGGTAGCCAGTTTGGGATTGGCTGTGCCTTCCGGCCGCGGCCGCACCCTGCCGGTCACCGCCACCACATATTCATTGCGTACCTCTTCGGCTTTCTTAAAGGCCGGTCCTGCCTCCGGGTCGCAGACAACCTGTACCAGGCCGGAACGGTCGCGCAAGTCGATAAAGATGAGGCCGCCGTGGTCGCGGCGGCGGTGCACCCAGCCCATGAGGGTTACTTCTTTACCTGTATCTCCTGCCCTGAGCTCCCCGCAGCCATGGCTGCGGTGCAGCCCGGCCATAGACTCGATCACTAATATCCACGCTCCTCCGAAATCACTAAGGCTTACAGTTCAGCCCATATTTCACTTTAGTGGAAATAATTAGTGTGCGTTATTGCTGTATAAACTTTACTCTGGCGGTATAGCTATACTAAAATGTGTCTTTTTACCATTGCATGCTTGCACCTAGCATTTATCTTTCCTTTGGCTTTTTTTAAAACTAGGCAACAGAAGGCTTTTCTTCTAGAGTTACTGTGTAACCTTGGGCTTCTATTTGCTTTACTAACCGCCTTATTCGGCGTTCTCGTTCTTCTTTGGTATAGTAGTTTGGTCCTGGATCCTGGTAATGGGCTTTATCTTTTAGGAGATGGTAGATAATTTTTATCAGACTATGGGCGATGGCTAGCAGGGCTTTTTTCTTGCCTAGTCGTGGCGCTAATCGACGATATTTCGCGGAGAGATAGCTGTCTTTTGTTCGTATTGCGGCCCAGGAACATTGGACTAATATTGCTCTTAAGTGTTGATTTCCTTTACGGGTTTTCCCACTCTTTCGTTTACCGGCACTTTCGTTGTTACCGGGACAGACCCCTGCCCATGAGGCTAAATGGTCAGCATCAGGAAAGGGGGTCATGTCGACGCCTATTTCGGCAATTATATCCTGGGCTGCTTCTTTTTTTATGCCGTTTACTTCAGCTAGTCTCCCCGCTTCTTCGAAAAAAGGCTCCATCCTTTTTTCGATTTCGGCATTTAGTTCTTCGATTTGTTGCTCTAAAAACTCCAGGTGCTCTAGTTGTTGTTTCAACAATAGCCGGGTATGTTCTTCTATTTTCCCCTCCAGGGCTTTTTCTAGTTCTGGTATCTTCTTGCGTAATTTCCCCCTGGCCATTTGCGCTAGTTCTTTTGGATCTTCGTTCCCGTTAAGCATCGCTTTTAGTATCTCTCGCCCTGATACGCCCATGATATCTGTGGCTACTGAACTTAATTTGATATTGCTGTTTTCTAGCTGCTTTTGGACCCTTTGCACCTCGCGGCTGTGTTCTGCTACCAAAGCCGCCCTATACCTGGTTAACTCCCTTAATTCCCTTATTTCTTTCGGCGGGATAAAGCTTCCTGCTAGCAGGCCATGCCTTAAAAGTTCGGCTAGCCACACCGCGTCTTTGCAGTCGGTTTTCTTCCCCTTTAAGGCTTTAAAGTGTTCGGGGTTGATCAATATTAATTCTGGTATTTGGCCTTCTAAAATGTTGTATATCGGTTTCCAATATACTCCGGTGCTTTCCATGGCTACGGCAGTAACTCCGTTTTCTAAAAGCCATCCCCGTAACCCTTCTAAGTCTTCGGTCATGGTGCCAAAGGTTCTTATTTCTTGTTTTAGTTGTTTTTCTCCTGGCGTGATCAGACACGCCACTACCTTTTTCTTGTGGACATCTAGCCCACAGCAGCGTTCATACACTACTTCCATTTCGTGGTTTCTTGCTTTCCCCTCTTTCTTTTTTATTTTTTATTTAACTACTGCCAAGAGACACCTCCATGGTCTAAGAATCTCCTCCACGTGCTCAGCCTTCCAAGGCGGGTACTTTACCTTGTTGAGGCCTGCTTTACAGTTCGTGGTTCCTAAAGGTGTCTGGATCAGACTCCTCCTCGGGCTCCTTGTCCGGCACCAGAGCGAAATCGATCCTTTTCATGGCAGTGTTTTAACTTATACTATCACCTATTTCATGTGTCGTGGAGGGGGCGCCAGCCCCCATGGGGGGCTCCTCTAAAATGCCGGTATTTCACCTGGCTTTGTTTTTGCTCGCTCCCTGGCCCTCTCGGAGCGGCCTAAGGCTCAGCCGTGAGGCGGAAAGATCGGGGTCCCCGCCTATTCGGCATCCTTGCCTTGAGAATCCGGCCTCGGACCTCCCGTTCCCGGCCGCCCTCGCTCTTCGGCGCAACTTCGGCCGCTCAGCCGCCCGGGCCAGGTCGCTCTCGCCATACAAAAGCCAGGGGCCACTGTCCCCATACGGGACTCTTACCCTAACTTCCCACTCAATTTAGCCACCACAGGTTCCCTTCACCCGGCGGCAATACTCCACTGCTGCCTCTAAAGGTACTTCTTCCTGGGCCCCGGTATCCAGGCAGCGGACCAGGACCTGCCCCCGGGAGAGTTCTTCCTCCCCGAGGATTACGGCCAGTCTGGCCGGATAGCGGTTGGCATACTTCATCTGGGCCTTGAGGCTGCGGCCCAGGTAGTCTTTATCAGCCATTAAGCCTCCCGCCCTTAAACCGGCCAGCAGGTGTACGGCAGCCCTTTCTACCCCGGCGCCGGCCGTGACTACCAGGACATCTATCCCTCTATCCGGCGTTAAATCCCGGCCCTGGGCTTCCAGGGCGAGCAAGACCCGCTCCAGGCCCAGGCCGAAGCCAATACCCGGCACCGGTTTACCCCCCAGGGCCTCCACCAGGCCGTCATAACGACCGCCGCCGCCAATGGAACTCTGGGCGCCGATGCCTTTGACCATTATCTCAAAGGCTGTGTTGGTGTAGTAATCCAGGCCGCGTACCAGGTGCTCGTCCAGGATAAAGTCAATCCCCAGTTCTTGCAGGTACTCCTGGACGCGCTCGAAATGCTCACCGCAGTCCGGGCAGAGGGAAGCGGCTAGCGTCGGCGCCCCGGCCACTATCTCCTGGCAGGCCGGGCTCTTGCAGTCAAAGATGCGTAAAGGATTACGCTCAAAACGGCCCTGGCAGGTGGGGCATAGATCGGTTAGGTGCGGCCGCAGGTAATCCTGCAGTTTCTCCCGGTGCCGGGGCCGGCAGGCCGGGCAGCCGACGCTGTTTAAATGCAGTTCCAGGTCCTTCAGCGCTAGGCGATTATAAAAATCCATGGCCAGGGCGATAACCTCGGCATCCAGGGCCGGGTCACGGGAACCAAAGGCTTCTACCCCAAACTGGTGGAACTGGCGCAGCCGGCCAGCCTGGGGGCGGCCGTAACGGAACATGGGACCCAGGTAAAAAAGCTTTACCGGCAGTCCCCCGGCCTCCAGGTGGTGCTCCAGGAAGGCCCGCACTACCGGCGCCGTGCCTTCCGGCCGCAAAGTCACGCTGCGCCCGCCGCGATCGGTAAAGGTATACATTTCCTTCTCCACAATATCGGTGGTATCCCCGACGCCGCGGTTAAAAAGCTCGGTATGCTCAAAAACAGGCGTCCGGATTTCCCGGTAGCCGTACAGCCGGCTGACCTCCCTGGCAGTGGCCTCCAGTAAGTACCAGCGGCCCACCTCCTCCGGGAGGATGTCTTCCGTACCCCGTGGTCGACTGGTTAGCATCTCAGGCCTCCCTTAAGTAAAAAAGGGATTATCGGCCCGCTCGGCACCAATGGTAGAAGCCGGGCCGTGGCCGGGATAAATTTCCAGCTCGTCATCCAGGACAAAGAGCTTTTCTTTAATGGAATTAAGCAACTGATTAAAAGAACCGCCGGGAAAATCGGTACGGCCAATGGAACCGGCGAAGAGGGTATCGCCGGTAAAGATTAAACCCTCGCCCTGCAAACAAATCCCACCCGGGGTATGGCCGGGGGTATGGATAACCGTCAGGGTAATGGTCCGGCCAACGGTGATGGTGTCGCCCTCCTGCAAGAGGCGGTCGGCCCCGGGGCTGCTTACCCTGGTGCCCATTAGCACGGAAAGATTGCGCCCGGGCTCCGTAAGGAAGGGGGCATCGTCCCTGTGGATGAGGATGGCGGCGCCAGTGGCGTTCTTTATAGCCCCGTTGGCCCCAATATGGTCGATATGGCCGTGGGTATTGATGATATAGCGGATTTTTAAGCCCGCTTCCCGGGCTGCTGCAAGAATCCGCTCTCCTTCGGCACCGGGGTCAATGACGGCCCCTTCTTTAGTTTCCTGGCAACCGACCAGGTAGCAATTGGTGCCAATGGGACCCACAACCATGGTTTTGAGAAACATTAGTCCACCTTCCCCCTGAAAACCAGTTTGATACCTGTTTAAAACAGACATGTGCCTGCATTTCCAGCAAATAAGCAGCTGGGACCGCAAGCTCTATTCGGAAACTGTTGGAGCCAGTTTCTGCACCGCTAACTTCCCACTACTACTAAAATAACCTCTCGCTGTCCAGGAGCATGGTTACCGGGCCATCGTTTTCCAGGGCTACCAGCATGTCGGCCTGGAACTGGCCCGTCGCTACCCTGATCCCGTATGCCGCCAGGGAGGCAATAAATTGCCGGTACAGCTCCCCGGCTAATTCCGGTGGCGCCGCAGCGGTAAAACTGGGCCGCCGCCCTTTGCGGCAGTCGCCATAGAGGGTAAACTGGGAAACGGCCAGGACCTCGCCGCCTACCTCCCGGACCGATAAGTTCATTTTACCTTCATTATCAGCAAAAATCCGCAAGTTGGCTACCTTGTCGGCCAGGTAGGCGACATCATCACCATTATCTCCCTGGCCTACCCCAAGGAAAACCACCAGCCCGGGGCCAATGGCGCCTACTTCCTGCCCCTCGACCGTCACCCGCGCCCTTTTAACCCGTTGCACGACCGCTCTTATACCTGTCACCTGCCTTCCAGTTTAACACAAAAAACCACGAAAACAAAGCCCGTGGTCATCTTAACCGGGAACCACCCTTTTGACCTCCATCACATCGCGGATACGGCGGATTTTATCCATAATATAGTTCAGGTGCTCCAGGCTCCTGATTTCAATCTTTAAGTCCACCAGGGCCTGGTCATTCCTGGTGGCCCGGGCGTGGACAGAGTTAATAATAGTTTTGGTATCTGCCACTGCGGCCATAATATCCATGGCCAGGTTGGGCCGGTCCAGGGCCAGGGCCTCAATATGCACCTGGTAGGTGGCGTCAGCGGTACCGTCCCAGGCCACCTCAATAATCCGCTCCCTTTCCGTTTCCCGGTGGTGGTTGATATTGGGGCAGTCGGCCCGGTGGACGCTGACCCCCCTTCCCCTGGTTATATAACCCAGGATGGCATCCCCGGGCAGGGGATTGCAGCAGTGGGCCAGGCGGATGTCCAGGTTATCCATCCCCTTGACCCGGATGCCATGGGAAGGTTTGCCGTAGCCGCTCCAGGGCTTAACTGTTGTTTTAGCAACCTCCGCAGGCGGCGGTACTTCTTCTTCCCCCTTCAGACGGCCGAGTACCTGATAGGGGGTAAGGACGCCATCGCCCACCATGACATACAGGTCTTCGCTGGTGGCCACATTGAATTTCCGGGCCGCTTCCTGGAGCAAAGCGAGTTTTAGAATTTCTTCCGGGTCAAAGCCCTGCTTCTGGCATTCCTTTTCCAGCAGTTCCCGGCCCCTGGCCAGGTTTTTCTCCCGCTCTTCCTTTCTAAACCACTGGCGGATGCGGTTTTTGGCCTGGGAAGTCTTGACGATGTGCAGCCAGTCCCGGCTGGGGCGGCTGCCCTTGGTGGTTAAAACTTCAACAATATCCCCTGTTTTTAACTTATAATCCAGGGGTACAATGCGGCCGTTAACCCGGGCCCCGGTACAGCGGTGGCCCACATCGGTATGCACCCGGTAGGCGAAGTCTATGGGCACCGAACCGGCCGGCAGTTCCACCACATCCCCCCTGGGGGTAAAGACGTAGACGCGATCGGAAAAGAGATCGATCTTCAGGGATTCCATGAACTCCCGCGGATCGCGCAGCTCTCGCTGCCAGTCCAGGAGCTGCCGCAGCCAGGTCAATTTTTGCTCAAAGTCCGGGTCCGAGTTACCGCCGTCTTCTTTATAGCGCCAGTGGGCGGCAATACCATATTCGGCCGTGCGGTGCATTTCCCAGGTGCGGATCTGGATCTCAAAGGGATCACCGTTAGGCCCGATAACGGTGGTATGCAGGGACTGGTACATATTGGGCTTAGGCATGGCAATGTAATCCTTAAAGCGCCCGGGGATGGGCTTCCAGAGGGCATGGACCAGCCCCAGGACGGCATAACAATCCTTTACGGTATCAACAATCACCCGGACGGCGATGAGGTCATATATTTCGCTTAACTCCTTGCCCTGCTTGACCATTTTATTATAAATGCTGTAAAAATGCTTGGGCCGCCCCTGGATGTCGGCTTTAATACCACCTTCGGCTAATTTCTCCCCCAGGATCTTAACCACTTGCTGGATATATTCTTCCCGTTCCCGGCGCTTCATGTTGATGCTGTTGACCAGCTCATAATAGCGTTCAGGCTCGAGATAGCGCAGGGACTGGTCCTCCAGCTCCCACTTCAGGCGGAAAATACCCAGGCGGTGGGCCAGGGGAGCGAAGATTTCCAGGGTCTCCCGGGCAATCTCCTGCTGCTTTTCCGGCGGGTGGTGTTTCAAGGTGCGCATGTTATGCAGGCGGTCGGCCAGCTTGATCAGGATGACCCGGATATCCTGGGCCATGGCCAGGAACATCTTGCGCAAAGTCTCCGCCTGCTGTTCTTCCTTGGTCTTGTATTCCAGGCGGCTGAGCTTGGTGACGCCGTCGACCAGAAGGGCCACTTCATCGCCAAAGATTTCCTTGATGGTATCCAGGCTGATGGGCGTATCTTCCACCACGTCATGGAGCAGGGCTGCTGCTATAGTCACGACATCCAGCTGCAATTCCGCCAGGATGGCGGCCACATTTAAGGGGTGGGTAATATAATCTTCCCCGGAGCGCCGCTTCTGTCCCTGGTGGGCGGCAGCGGCAAACTGATAAGCGTCCTCCAGGAGCTTCAGGTCCGTTCCCGGCTGGTAACTTTTAACCTGTTGCTCCAGTTCCTTCAGGTCCACAGGACATCACCTCCCGCCTGTTATTTGCCGGTAAAATTTCCGGGCCATTTCCGTTTCAGCTAAGAGCTGGCGGTAACGCCGGGAAGCCATTAAATTGCTCCTGGCAGCTACCTCCTGGAGATGGACAGCCAGTTCCTGGCCCTGGTTTTCGACGCGGATGAGCCCCAGTTCCTCAAAAATCGCCAGGTACCATCGTTGATGATAACCTTTATTATTAATTATGTAAAGGCCACTGCCGTTGTTAGTCCCCTTTTGCAACTGGCGGTAAAATGCCGCCAGTTCCTGGCGAAGATTTTCCGGCTGCCTGTCCCCTTCCCGGATGTTGATATACACTTCCGGTACCTGTTCAGCCGCCGGCAGGGCCAGTTCTATTTCTTCCTGGCTGCCGGGAGAGTAATTAAAGATTACGGCGCCTGCCGGGTAAAACCACGCCGGCATCTGCCGGCTGGCTACCAGCAGCGGCAGCCGGCCGCTCAAAGCCCCTTCCCGGGCGAGCCAGAGGTGCCGGGGATCAAGAAAAGTATCTACGGCCAGCCGCACCCCCGGCAACTCCTGCCGCAACCGGGCTGCCAGTTGCAGCATCTGCGTAGCGTCCCTTTCATAAAGGAGGACGTTTTGTCCCCTGGCCAGCAGGTCTGCCAGGAGGGGCAGCAGTTCCGGGAATACCTGCCAGGTTGCCGGATCACCGGCAGGCCGTAACACGTACCCTGCCTCCTGTTCACCAGTAACCAGGGCAGATATCAGGAAGGAGTCTTGCCGGGCTTCTGTACCTGCCGGCCAGAAGGGGTGACAGGTAATGATCCCCCTTCCCTGGCTTAAAATCCTGTTAAAACCCGCCTGTCCCAGCCAGGGGCCCAGGGGGCGTAAGGATACTGGATTCTTTAAACATCGCTTTAAACCGTAATAGCACTGGCGGATAGCCAGGCTGGTGGCGAATAAAAGCCCCGTGACAGGCCGGTTGCCGTTTAAGACTGCCTGCAATTGCCGGCACCAGGTGGGATTGGCACCTGCCTGGCTGGTTGCCGCCACCAGTTCCTTACTTACAACCGGCAGTGCTGGTATCCTGCCGGCCGGCCGGAGGGCTGCCAGCGAAAGCTGGAGCTCCTCCCGTCCCTGGTAGTTGTCCCGCTCCAGGTAAAAGGCCAGATCCACCAGGTCACCGGGAGACAGGCCCGGCGGTAATTGCAGGTTAAAGCCAATGGCCTCCACTTGCCTGCCTTCCCCGCCTACCGTCAACTTTAAATGGGCACCATTGCTGCCGACCTGGCGGGCTGCCTTTAAGCGGGCGTTGCGGTAGACCAGGAGGGGGCGGGGATTGCCCTCGCCATAGGGAGCCAGGCCCTCCAGCTCCGCCAGTAGCTCCCAGTCCAGCTGGCTGAAAAGGACTTCCGCCTCAGGTGCTATTGCCGGAGCCGGTTGCACCTCAGTCATCAGTGACCTCACAGCTTCATTAAAAGCGGCCTGGAAGGCCGGGATTTCTTTAGCAGCGATCTCCAGCCCCGCTGCCTGGGCATGGCCGCCAAAGGCCAGGAGGTGAGAACGGCACCTGGTAAGGATTTCATGGAGATTGATACCCGGGAGGCTGCGCGCCGAACCCCGCCCTCTATCCCCCGCCAGGGCAATTAAAACAACCGGGCAGTTAAATTTTTCTACCAGGCGGGCGGCAACAATGCCAGTTACCCCCGGGTGCCAGCCCTCAGCCGCCAGGACCAGGCCCTGGTCGCCTGCCGCGTAAGCTTGCGCGGTCATGGTTTCGGCCTCGACGGCAATGCTCTCCTCCAGGAGCCTGCGGGCCTGGTTTTCCTTCTGCAGGTGCTGGGCCAGCTCCAGGGCTCGCTGGGGAGAAGAAGTAAGTAAAATTTCCAGGGCCGGCATGGCACTTCCCAGGCGGCCGCAGGCATTCAAGCGGGGAACAAGGCCGAAGGCCACTTCCCGGGCCGTCCACTCCCTGGCCGGCAGGCCTGCCACCTCTCCCAGGGCCTTCAGGCCGGGCCGCGCGCCTCCGGCCAGGGCTTTTAAACCCAGCTGGACCAGGAGGCGGTTTTCTCCCAGGAGGGGTACGGCGTCGGCGATGGTTGCCAGGGCTACCAGGTCCAGGGCCCAGCCGGCGGCCACTTCCCCTTGCGGCGCGAGGCCAAAGTAATTCGCCAGGGACTGGGCCAGTTTAAAGGCCACCCCGGCGCCGCAGAGGGGAGGCAGGTCCGGTGCCAGCAGGGGGTTAACTACGGCCCTGGCTTGCGGCAATTCCGTCCCGGGCCGGTGGTGGTCGGTAATAATCAAGTCCAGCCCCTGCTGCCTAACGAAGATAGCTTCCGCCAGGGAAGTAATGCCGCAGTCCACCGTTACCACCAGGCGGCAATCTAACTCTAACGCTTTCATGAGGCCCTTCTTTTTTAAACCGTAGCCCTCGGCCAGGCGGTCGGGCAGGTAAACTTCCGCCTCGACCCCCAGGCGCGCCAGGGTTTCCAGCATAATGGCCGTGGCCGCCAGGCCGTCAACATCATAGTCACCATGGACCATGATTTTTTCCCGCTTTTCTATGGCCTGGACCAGGCGATCCCGGGCCGCCGGCAGGCCGGGAATTTTCTCCGGCGGGATGAGATTGGCCGGGTCCGGCTGGAAAAAGGCCCTGGCCGCTGCCGCCGTAGTTATGCCCCGGTTGAGGAGAATTTGCGCCGTCACAGGGGAGATATGTAACTCCCGGGCCAGGGCCAGCCTCTCCGGCAGGTTAACTGGAGGTATGGCCCACTGGGTTCCTGTCAAGCTTCCTGCTCCCTTTCCAGCCGGCCTGCCCCTGCTCCCGCTCCCGCTGCCGCTTGCTCGCGGTGGGCTATGGTTTCCTGCAATCTTTTAAGCTGGCTTTTTAATTCTCTTATTTCCCGTGCCTGGCGTACCTGCCTGACGGCGCCCAGCAAAAATACCACCAGGGCACCGAAGGCTGCCGACCCCAGGATAACCAGGACCAGGGAAATATTGCTAAATTGCCAGGATAAAAAATTAATTTCTACCGGGCCTGCATTCTGGACGGCAAAGATAGCCACCAGCAGGGCAAAAAAAATGGCCAGGAGGGAAAAAATCTGCATCGCGGTCCACCCCCGAAAAATAGACGCTGTTCGCGTCTATTCAATTCGACTTCGAGGAACGATTTTCCTTCTCCGGGCAGGTGGTGCACACCCGGCAATCCAGCGGTGATGAACAGGGTTCGGCATGGATTAAAACATCGGTGTAAGGCAGAGCTGCTCTTATCTCATCGCCGATATGCTCGCAGAGGTCATGGACATAATCGATATGCTTGTAACGCGGCACCACCAGGTGCAGGTCTACCTGGCGGTCCCGGCCGGCCTTGCGGGTGCGTAATTTATGAAATTCAACATATTCATCGGCGTGCCGGGCGATGATTTCTTTAATTACCTGTTCTTCTTCAGCCGGCAGGCTGACATCCATCAGGGGCAGCATGGCCTCCCGGGTTAAATGGTAGGCTGCCTTGATGATCATGGCGGCCACCACCAGGGCCACCAGGGGGTCCAGCCATTGGAAACCGGTAAAATAAAGGGCTGCCAGGCCCAGCATTACCCCGGCGGAAGTATAAACATCGGTACGTAGGTGCCAGGCGTCGGCCTCCAGGGCGATGGAATCCGTATCTTTCGCTACCCGGAAGAGATAGCGGGAAACCAGGTAGTTGACCAGGCCGGCCCCGCCCATGACGGCTATGCCGGTCAGGGGTTCATTAATGGCATGGCCACCGCCAAAGAGCCTTTTGAGAGCTTCATAGATAATCCAGAGGGCTGCCAGGAAAATCAGCAGGGCTTCAATGGTACCCGAAATGTTTTCAATTTTACCATGGCCGTAGCGGTGCTCGGCATCGGCCGGCTTGCTGGCTTCCCGGACGGAAAAATAGGCTATGGCTGCCGCCACCAGGTCCAGGCCAGAGTGGATAGCTTCCGACATAACGCTGACCGAATGCATCCAGTAACCGGCCCCCAGTTTGCCCAGTACCAGGATGATGTTGGAAAAGATAGATACCCTGGCAGCTCTGGTCCGCAAATCCATTCTTTAGGCCTCCTGCATCCTTATAAAAGTAAAAAATTGGACTTCATCCGGGAGCGATGAAGTCCCTGGCACCAGGCCTTTTATTCATTGTACAACGCCGGCCGGCCTTCTGCAAGCTACCGGCGCTAAAAAAGTCCAAGCAAGCGCCCGCCCAGCAGCACAGCCGGTAAAAATAAAGCACCCAGCCGTAAGCAGGGTAAAAACAATCCCACGACTAATTCAGATAGTGAATACCGTCGCGCGAAAAAAGCCGCTCCCAGGCTGCCGGTACCCCCGGCCAGGATCAATCCCCACAGAGTACCGAGAAAGATCCCGGCCAGGAGCAGGGCCGTCAAACTACCTGCTAGCAACTGTTTTCCAGCCAGGACTGCTTCTTTATGCCCCTGGTACCAGCGCCGGGCAATTCCTTCTGCTGCCATCAGAGCAGCAGCTCCCACGACCGTAGCCAGGGCGACATAAGGGGCCGCCAGCCCCGGGACCAGGCCGGTGGCGCCAAAAATTACCCCTACAGCCCAGAGGAGCAATAACCCCCGCCAGGGCCGGACCATCCCTATCGCCAGGGCCAGGGTAAAGGTTAAACCGCCCAGGAAGGGAATAGCTAAACGGATATCCATTGTTAAGCATACCTGCAGGCCTATTTTTTACGTTTAGCATACCCCCGCTGCGGTTAGCTATACTGCCCGGCGTCAGGCTGATTGCCTCGAAGTTGATAAAAATAATAGATAGCCTGTCACATTACCGGGCAGGCTATCTATTTGAACTCCTGCTTATAACCGTTAACACTAATTGGAGGTTACCTTGCGCGTCTTGGCCTTGGTCGCAGCCTTGGTCGCCGCCGCCTGCCGGTGGTGTTCCCGGCTAAGGTTACGAAAATCGATCCACAAGGGGCTGGCGGTAAAGATTGATGAATAAGCACCGCTGATAGTACCAATGAGCATAGCCAGGGCAAAGGTCCTGGTGGTCTCACCGCCCAGGAGCATCAACGCCAGCAGGGCGATGATGACCGTCAGAACGGTATTTATCGACCTGGTTAAGCTCTGGTTAATACTGCGATTGACCAGTTCCTCTATAGTTTCCTTCTTGCGCAGCCGCAAGTTTTCCCGGATGCGGTCAAAAATGACAATGGTGTCGTTTATAGAATAACCGATAATGGTCAGGATGGCCGCCACAAAGGTACTGTCCACTTCCCAGCGGAAGATAGCAAAGAAACCTATCGTCACCAGGACATCGTGAATCAGGGCCAGGATGGCCGCCAGCCCGGATAAAAATTCAAAACGGATAGTGATATAGATGATCATCAACACCCAGGCAATGGCCATGGCTTCGATACCTTTAATGGTTAATTCCCGGCCAATGGTGGCGCCAACCTTTTCGTTACGCTTTAAATCCAGTTGCCCCAGTTTATCGCGCAAGGCACCAATAACCTGGTCGGTTTGCTCTTCATTGAGTTCTGTTGTCCGGATCAGAAACTCATTATTGCCCGCTGCCTGGATGGAGCTGTTACCCAGGTCGAGACCGCCGAGAACCTCCCGGACCTGGCCGGCAGTAACCGGTTGCTGGAACTGGACCTGAATAATGTTCCCGCCGGTGAAATCAATGCCAAAATTAAGTACCGGCCGGTGCAGGGCCATGGCGATTAGTCCCGGAATAATTATTAGCAGCGAAAGGGCATACCACCACTTGCGCCTGCCGACAAAGTCAAAATTAAAGTTCATTAAATCTCACCCCTCGCTGCTACCGGAATTTGCTCTTCTTTAACCCCGTAGAGCCACAGTTTGTGGAAGGCCGGGACGCCAATCACCAGGTGCAAGAGGAAACGCGTCAGGGTGATGGCTGTAAACATGCTGGCGGCAATACCCAGGGACAGGGTAATGGCAAAGCCGCGCACCGTGCCGCTGCCCAGGAAGTAAAGGACCAGAGCTGCCAGCACCGTCGTGGCGTTGGAGTCAAAGATAGTGGTAAAAGCCTGTTTAAAGCCGGCATCAATAGCTGCCCGTAAAGTCTTACCATTACGCAGTTCCTCTTTGAGGCGCTCGTAGATAATAACATTGGCGTCGACGGCCATACCCACCGACAGCAAGAGACCGGCTATACCCGGCAGTGTCAGGGTAGCCTTTAATGCCCAGAGAACTCCCAGGACGATCAGGCCGTAAATAATCAAGGAGAAATCGGCTACTAATCCCGGCAGGCGGTAAACAACAAGCATAAACAGGGCAATTAAAACCAGGCCAGCAATAATAGCCGTCTTGCTCTTGGCCAGGGAATCCGCTCCCAGGGTTGGACCCACGGCCCGGCGCTCAATAATCTGCACCGGTACCGGCAGGGCACCGCCGCGCAGTAAAGCCGCCAGGTTGGCTGCCTCCTGGAAGGAAGCAAAGCCACCCCTGATGACCGCCTCGCCGCTGGGAATGGCTTCGTCAACGTGGGGGTTAGTCAGCAGCTGGTTGTCCAGGTAGATGGCTATATGCCGCCTCGGGTCGCCCCTGCTGTAGCTGCTGACCAGCTTCTGGGTTATTTCGGCAAACTTTTTGGTGCCCTCGGCATTAAATTTCAGGGTAATTTCCGGCTCCCTGGTCTGCTGGTCAATAACGGCTTTGGCATCCTTCAAATCTTTCCCGGATACTACCACCTGGCCGTCACTGGTGCGGAACTCCAGCTGGGCCGTCTTGCCGATCATTTTAACGGCCTCTTCCGGGTTATCATACCCGGCCAGCTGGATAATCAGACGGTCGCTACCCTCCCGCTGGATCACCGGTTCAGCTATCCCCAGCTGGTCGACCCGGTCGCGCATAACCCGTTCCAGGGCGACCATGTCCTCATTGGTCACCGCGTGTTCCGGTGTGCTCTGGGCCTGGGCGAGGATATAAACACCGCCGCGCAAGTCCAGGCCCAGTTTCATGGCCCGCATTAAAGGTTGAAAGGCTCCTATGCCTAGCGCCAGGATGGCGATCATAACAACGACGAGCTTAAAGAAGCCGCCTGCTCCTTTTCCCCCTGCCAAAACTCTCCTGCCTCCCTTGACAAAATGCGACTGTAGGACAACCTATTATAACTCCAGCCGGAGTTACCCGTCAATTGCTGCCAATACCACTTCCACCAGTTTTTACTACTTTACAGCAGCCGGGCCTCGTTCACCACCAGCCCAAAATGGCAGTCGAGGAAAGCAGCGGCCCGGCGGCACATTATCATCCGCGTCAGGAAGATCTCAAAATACTCCATGGGCGTACTGATGGAGAGGTCAATGGTCAGTTCCAGGGTAATGGTACGCCTGGATGCATCTACCCGTAAAAAGGAGTGCTGGACGGCGTAATTGACCCGGTCGTGGATATCAAAGGTGCTGATATCATTATTGCGCACCCGGGAACGATGGACATCGGATTTATCCGCCAGGATGAGGGCCGCCCCTACGGTATTGACGGCCTGGCCATATTCCTCTTCATGGTTACCGATGGCGCCCACAATGGTGGCTACCTCAGCGGTGGGCATGCCCAGGCGGGTCAATATGCGGTAAGCCAGCAGGGCGCCTGTCTGGCCGTGATCCTGCCGGCTGATCACATTGCCGATATCATGCAGGTACCCGGCTATAGCCGCCAGTTCGGCCAACCTCCGGTCATAACCAAGGTGTTCAAGCACGTTATAGCTGATCTTCGCCACCAGGTTCAAATGGCGGTGGCTGTGTTCGGTAAAACCCATGGCGCCCAGGTGTTCATTACCTTTAACAATCAGCGCGTCTACTTCGGGATCCCTTTTAACATCTTCCAGGGTCACCGGAGCCAATCCTGATTATTCCTCCTGTCCCGGCACATAGGCCACCCCGCCCTTGTCCACCTCGACCTCAACCCTGTCGGCAATGCGGATCATCAAGGTTTTATCTTTGATTTTCGTTATCCGGCCATGCAACCCGCCGGCCAGGACCACCCGGTCATCCACCTTCAGGCCGTTTAACATCTCCTGGCGCCGTTTTTGTTGCTTTTGCTGGGGCCGGATCATCAGGAAATAAAGTATTCCAAAGAAGACTAACATGTAAAAAATGGTTCCCGCCCATTGCTGCATGAAACAACCACCATCCTTGCTTATATTTGGTCTTTAACTCCTTAACATTCGACGCAGGTATGGCTAATACCTGCCCATCTTAGATTTTTCCCGAATTATATTTGGTATAAAAGTCGGCCGCCATTGCTTCCAGGTCATTACTGGCGATGGCCTGGCGAATACGGCGCATCAGCTTCAGCAGGAAATATAAATTGTGAATGGTTGTCAGCCTGAGACCCAGGATTTCATCGGCCTTGAGCAGGTGCCGGATGTAGGCCCGGCTGTAGTGGCGGCAGGTATAGCAGTCGCACTCCGGATCCAGGGGACGGAAATCCCGGGCATAATCAGCGTTCCGCACCACCAGCTTGCCGTAAGTGGTCATTACCGTGCCGTTGCGGGCAATGCGGGTGGGTAGGACGCAGTCAAACATATCTACCCCTCTTTTTACCCCTTCAATCAGGCAGTCCGGCGAACCTACCCCCATGAGATACCGGGGCTTGTTTTCGGGTAGATATCCCTGCAGGTCCTCCAGGATGCTGTACATCAATTCCTTGGGTTCGCCGACGCTTAAACCCCCAATACCGTAACCGGGAAAGTCCAGGGCCGTGATTTCCCGGGCGCTGCGGCGGCGCAATTCGGGAATTACCCCGCCCTGGATAATGCCAAACACCGCCTGGTCCTCCCGGCGGTGGACCTGCAGGCAAATTTCCGCCCAGCGACTGGTGCGCTCCACGCCGGCTTCTATTTCTTCCCGGCTGGCCGGGTAGGCGACACACTCATCAAAGGCCATAGCAATATCGGCACCCAGGGCTTCCTGGACGGCCATAGACTCCACCGGTCCCATGAAGTGGGTCGAGCCGTCCAGGTGGGAGCGAAAAGTCACGCCTGCATCGCTGATTTCCCGCAAATCGGCCAGGCTAAAGACCTGGAAGCCGCCGCTGTCGGTGAGAATGGGTTTTTCCCAGTGCATGAAGTTGTGCAGGCCCCCGGCTTCCCGGATGATGGCGGCACCCGGGCGGAGGTAAAGGTGATAGGTATTGGCCAGGATGATTTGGGCTCCCACTCCGGCCACTTCTTCCGGCGTCATGGTTTTAACGGTGGCCTGGGTGCCGACGGGCATAAAGACCGGCGTTTCGACGGTGCCATGGGGCGTTTTTAGTCGCCCCAGCCGGGCGCCGGTGGCCCGGTCACGCTTAAGCACGGTAAAGGTTACGGCAGGCAAAACAGCTAGTTCCTCCCAGATTAAATATCTGAAAATTAATCTTTCAAAATCAGCATCGCATCCCCGAAGCTGAAGAAGCGGTAACCCTCCGCAACGGCAGTCCTGTAGGCGGCCAGGATTTTTTCCCGGCCGGCAAAGGCACTGACAAGCATGAGGAGGGTCGACCTGGGCAGGTGGAAGTTGGTGATGAGGCAGTCAATGGCCTTGAAGCGGTAGCCGGGGTAAATAAAGATATCCGTCCAGCCGCTGCCAGGCTGGATAAGGCCATCTTCCGTAGCTACCGTCTCCAGGGTGCGGACTACCGTCGTGCCCACGACCACTACCCGTCCTCCCCGGGCGCGGGCGGCATTAATGGCCGCCGCTGCCTCCGGGGTCACTTCGTAGTATTCGGCATGCATCTGGTGTTCTTCGATGTTTTCCACCTTAACGGGGCGGAAAGTGCCCAGGCCGACATGGAGAAGGAGGTAGACTATTTTCACCCCCTGCTCCCGCAGTTGCTCCAGGAGGCGGGGGGTAAAGTGCAGGCCGGCCGTCGGCGCTGCTGCCGAGCCTTCCACCCGGGCATAAACCGTCTGGTAACGCCCGGGGTCCTCCGGCTTTTCTTTAATATACGGCGGCAGAGGCATCTCCCCCAAGCGGTCCAGGAGGGCTTCAAAGGGACCTTCCCGGTAAGAAAACTGCAGTACCCGCCCCCCGGCGCCGGTCGTTGCCATGGCCCGGGCCCTCAGTTCTCCCTGGCCAAAGATTATCTCCGTACCCACCGGCACCCGCCGTCCCGGCCGCACCAGGGCTTCCCAGGTATCCCGGTCGCGTCGTGTCAGCAAAAGCACTTCGATCCTGGCTCCCGTACCGGCCCGGCGTCCCCAGAGGCGGGCCGGTATCACCCTGGTCTCATTTAAAACCAGGACATCCCCGGGGCGGAGATAAGCCGGCAAGTCATAAAAATGGCGGTGTTCCAGGTAGTCCCTATCCCGGTGCAGGACAAGGAGCCGCGAGGCATCCCGCGGCTCCGCCGGTGCCTGGGCAATCAATTCCGGGGGAAGATCATAGTCGAATTCTTCCAGACGCAAATCAATCTCTCACCTACTGCTATGTTTACAGCGGCGCAATCTTTAAGCGGCCGTCAAAGCGGTCCTGGTTATAATAGTGTTCAATAATTTGCTGGTAAGTATACCCTTTTTCCGCCATCCCCATGGCGCCCCACTGGCTTAAGCCTAAGCCATGGCCGTTGCCCCGGCCCTGGAAGACCACCTGGCGGAACATTTTCGGCACGCTGCGGGTACCATCCCGGCCGGCTACCATATACTCCCCGGCGGCGCCGTTGGGGGCATTCATCACCCCGCCGGCTCCCAGGGCTACCAGCTCGGCACCGTAATTCACGGCACGCTGCCCGCCGGAACCGTCGACGATGTAGACTGTAGAATCCATCTGCACATTAAATAAAGTGCTTTTTAGAACATCCCGGCCGAAAACGGCCCGGATGCCGTCCCGGAAGGCTGAGGCCGTTCCGGTGGTCGTGCGGATGTCCATCCTGGTGACCCGGCCGGAAACCGTTTCCTCCTGTTCGTCCCTGCGCAGGCGGGAAAGAACCAGGTCAACAACATCCCCAGTTGCCCCCTGGCCCTGCCCGGCCAGCCAGGCATTAACTTTTTCCTGGACCTGCTGCCGGGTCAGGGTTATGGTCCAGGAATAATTATTGGCCGGCCAGCCGTTGGCCGCCTGGTAGGGATACCTTAAAGCCCACTCATCCTCCGGCGATGGTACCCCGCGCAGGTAGGGCAGGGGATTGCTCCAGACATTCTCGCTGTCCTCGGTATAACCACCGGCATTGGCATGAAAGTAGGCCTCGATAACCTTGCCGTCATAGTAGATTACCTGCCCGCGGGTAGCATCAACGGCTTGAATGACTTTATCGCGGTAAGGACCGTAGTTGACCTCGGCTTCATAACCGCCATAGACCTGCGTCGTGGTATCATCGGTGACATCATATAGGGCGGCCGGTTTCAACCTGGTGACGGCATAGGAACGGGCAATCACAGCCTGGGCCTTGAGGGCCTCGATGCCGGCACTGGCCGGCATTTCCCTGCCCACCACGCCGTAGAGGTATTGTTCCAGGTCCAGGGTATTGATGGCCATCAGGCCATTGTCCCCCTTGAGAATATTTAAGCTACCTCGATAACGCTGCCCCTGGTAGCGGAAGAGATTTAAAGCCCCGTCGTCCCTGGCCTTAAGCTGGATAGGGCCGCCGAAGGTACCCGGCAGCGGCGTGCCCTCCCGGATTAATTGCCAATCGACGCCGGTTTTTTTTACCGTCCACTTTTCTCCCGCCTTTACCGGGCTGATTTCTTTACCGCTGTAGCCATCAATTAACTGGTAACTCCCCTGCTCTACCTGGAAGTCCACCTGCGCCAGTTCGCCATCGAGCAAGACCCGGATTACTGGTGCGTCCCCTTTAGAGACGGCACCTGCCGGTATGGTTGCCAAAACCAGGAACAAAGCAACCAGGAGAGCAACCGCTAGTCCTCGCGGGAAGATTTTATTTCCCAATTTTCTTCTCCCCTTTATCGCTATCTACCCGATCTACCTGGTTAGGGTCGGGTCGTAAAGATTTCCCTGGAATTCCGGGGGTACCGCTCTTCCCCTTCTCAGTGAACACCTCAAATCTGGTCCCTTTCTTACCCGGGGCAACCTCAAGTTCGTTACGGTTAGATGACTGCCCCGGCCGGTCTTGATTACCGGCAATATTTTCCGCCTTCTCACGCGGGCCCCGCTCGTTGCCACGCTGGTTGCCATAACTATTACCACCGGGAACCTGTTGCCCCAGGGCTCTCTTGAGGGTTGCGCCCAGTTGCTGTTCCTTTTGTAAGAGGTCTTTATCTTGCTGCAGCTTTTGCAATAACTGCTCCCAGTTAGTGTCAAACCTCGCCAGGACCCTGGCCAGGCTCTCTTTTTGCAGGTCAGCCGCCGTAACCGGGAGTCCCGCGTCCAGGGCTTCCAGGAGGATGCTGTATTTCCCCGCCGACAGGCCGGTAGCTTCAGCGTGCTGGCGGATTTCCGGCTGGACGGTAGCCGCCTCCACTACCGCCTGGACCCGGGCCTGCTGCAGGACATTCCGGGCCTCGCGGGTTAACTTCTGGCCCAGTTCATCGCCGGCCGCCAGTTTTTCCTGGCCGGCACCGGTAGCAGGGATCACTGTTACCACCATGGCTCCCTGGCGTCCGGGCAGGTAGTAACCCTGGCGCACGGCTTCCCTGGTCAGGACCTGGATAGCGATAGCTGCTTTTTCATCTTTAAGGGCAACGCCAGCCAGCAACTTTTCCCCATCGCTATTTAATCCCCGCGCACTGAGCACCCTTTCCCGGTCATCCACCGCCAGTTCAATGCTGGGATTGATGTCGATATTAATATAAAAGGCCGGTTGACCGGGGGTTGGCGGCGCCATCGCCCGGCGCGCCAGGGGGAGGACCAGAAAAAGCAATAAGATTACTGCCGCTGCTGCCATCATAGCCTGCCAGGGGGGCCTCTTTTTAACCAGGGGCAACATAACCTCTTCCCCTACTTCTGGCAGCAGCCCGGTCAGGTGGAGCGTGCGCCACTCCCCCTCAGGGGTCAAAACAATAACCTCATTTCCCTGCCTGGCCACCACCAGCCCCCGCTCAGCGTCAAGCATCCTGACCACCCCTTTTGCTTTGACCTATGTAGTCTGCCAGGTATTCATAATCGCCCATCAGCATGAGTGCTGCGGCGATAATATATTTGCGGTGGCGCTCCAGGGTTTTGCGGCTGGTTTCCACGGATTTTACCAGGGCTTTCAGGGGCAAAGCTTTGCGTTCCCGGAGGTACTGGCTGAAGAGGGGGTTGGCTGCCACTACCCGGGCGGCTGCCAGGGCCCGGTCACGGGCGTCCCGGTGCTGGGGGCTGGCCTTGACCAGGTCCTTGAAGGTTATGCCAAATTTAGCTAGTTCTTCCCGGTAGCGCTCTATTTCCCGGCGCCGGTCGGCCAGTTCGTTGACCATATTTATCTCTTCCCCGCCCAGGGGATCGACGGTGGCTGCCGTTTCGTTCTCCAGGGCCTGTAAGGACAGCACCCGCCGGTGCCGCCCTTCCCGGCGAAAATAGTCAACTAAACGGCGGCGGATAATGGTCTCGGCCAGGGTTAAAAAGTTGGAGCCACCGCCCGGGCGGAAACTATCGATGGCTTCGTTAAAGGCCATCAGGCCGACGCTAGCCTCGTCATCTTCCCCCAGGCGGATAAAATGACCCGTTACCCTGGAAACGACGGCCAGGATAAAGGGGGTAAAGCGGCGGATTAATTCCTCCCTGGCCCCGGCATCCCCGTTCCTCGCCTGAAGCAGTAACTGGTTGGGGTCTGCTTCCGGTGGCACTTCTAGCCTCACCTCTCATAGTATTCGTAAGGCCTTGACGTTTTCCGACTACTGGAGGCTAACGGCGGAAGATTAAGTTTAAGACGATGGTCAGGATGAGGCTTAAGAGGAGGGAACTGAGTAAGGGGAAATAGAAGGTGAAGTTGCCCTTCTGGATGTAAATGTCCCCCGGCAGGCGCCCGAAGGAAAAGAGTTTACCCATCCCAAGAAGGATTAAACCCATCAGGGCAATTAGTAGCCCCATCCCCAGCAGCATTTTGCCGAAAAAACTCCAGTCGCCCACGGTAGTCCCCCCGTAAAAAGCGTATTTGGTCTGGCTTTTTGGCGCTTGCTTTGTGGTACTCTTTTCAAAATAAATGGTCCAGCCGGGCTATCCCCAGGTGCTCGTAGGCCCTGGGTGTGGCCATGCGCCCCCGGGGGGTGCGCTGGATAAAGCCGTGCTGGAGCAAAAATGGCTCGTAGACATCCTCTATGGTATCCGGCTCTTCACTGATGGCCGCCGCCAGGGTTTCCAGGCCCACCGGGCCACCGTTAAATTTCTTGATGAGGGTTAACAACAGGCGGCGGTCGGAGCTGTCCAGGCCTAAGGAGTCGACTTGCAGGAGTTCTAAAGCTTCCCTGGCTACCTCCCTGGTAATGATCCCCCCGGCGCGGACTTCGGCGTAATCCCGCACCCTTTTCAGCAGGCGGTTGGCCACCCGGGGCGTTCCCCGGGCGCGGCAGGCAATCTCCCTGGCCCCTTCAGGTTCAATACCTACCTGCAGGATGGTTGCCGCCCGGAGAATAATTTGCTCCAGCTCCTCCAACCGGTAAAACTCCAGGCGGGAACTAATGCCAAAGCGATCCCTTAATGGCGAAGACAACAACCCGGCCCTGGTGGTAGCACCCACCAGGGTAAAGGGGGGTAAATCCAGGCGGATGGAGCGGGCGCCGGGGCCTTTACCCAGGATAATATCCAGGGCAAAATCTTCCATGGCCGGGTACAGGATCTCCTCCACCTGGCGGGGCAGGCGGTGGACTTCATCAATAAAGAGGACGTCCCGGGGCTGTAAATTGGTAAGAATGGCGGCCAGGTCTCCGGCTCGTTCCAGGGCCGGCCCCGAGGTAACCCTTAAACTTACCCCCAGCTCATGGGCAATAATCCCGGCCAGGGTGGTCTTCCCCAGGCCGGGCGGGCCGTAGAGCAGGACGTGATCCAGGGCTTCCCCCCGCTCCCGGGCCGCCTGGATAAAGATGCTCAATGTTTCCTTGACATGCTCCTGGCCGATATATTCGGCCAGGCGGCGCGGGCGCAAGCTCACTTCCAGCTCTTCGTCTTCCCGGTGCAGGTTCCCGGCCAGCAAACGCTCTGCCGTCAATCAGCCCCACCTCCCCGGCCAATAGTTTTCAACACTCCCTGGAGGACGGCCGCTGTATCAGCCTCCGGCCCCAGTTCCGCCTTAACCCTGGCCAGGACCGGGCTTATCTCATCCCGGCTGTAGCCCAGGGCCAGGAGGGCGGCCAGGGCTTCATCATTATCGCCGGCCCCGCCATCCCAGGCCACCCTGGCCGTTGCCCTGGTCTCACCGGCCAGGCCGGATTTTAAAATGGCATCTTTTAATTCCAGGAGCAGGCGTCTGGCCTTCTTGGCCCCGATGCCGGGCAGGGCAGTCAGGAAGGCAGTATCTTCGGCAACAATAGCCCGCGCCAGCTGTTCCGGAGCCGCTGCCGCCAGGATCTGGAGGGCACCGCGGGGTCCAATGCCGGCCACCCCCAGCAAAAGGGTAAAAAACCTTAGCCCCTCGGGCCGGGTAAAGCCGTACAGCTCCAGGGCGTCTTCCCTGACTACCAGGTGGGTATAGACAGCAACCTCTGTCCCCGGGGGCGGCCAGGATTGCGCGGGCGGTGTACGGACGAACCAGCCGATGCCCCCGGTTTCCACCAAAATACCTTCCGGCATTACCTGGCGTAACTGGCCGCGCAAGTAACCAATCACTGCTGCAACACCCCGGCTTCCCGCTGGCGCCAGGGAGCCAAACTGGCGTGGCAAATGGCCACGGCCAGGGCATCGGCCACATCATCGGGGTCCGGTCGACTTTTAAGCCCCAGCAGGGCCTGAACCATCCGCTGGACCTGTTCCTTAGGAGCCCGGCCGAAACCGGCCACCGCCTGTTTAACTTCCAGGGGCGTATACTCGGCAACGGGAAGGCCCGCATGAGCCGCCGCGAGCAACGCCACCCCCCGGGCCTGGCCTACCGCCAGGGCCGTGCGGCTATTTTTATTAAAAAAGATTTCTTCAATGGCCATAATATCCGGCCGGTATTTTTTTATTATCTCCTGCAGTTGGTCGTAAATCAGGGCCAGGCGCAGGCTTGCTTTTTCCCCTGCCGGCGTCCGGATGCAGCCATAGGCATAAGCCTGCAGGTGCCCCGCAGTCGCCGCCTGTACCAGGCCATAGCCGACAATGGCTGTACCAGGGTCGATTCCCAGGATCAACATCCTTTTACTCCTCCCTGGCAATTATTCGACGTTAAAGATAGTACTTCCTTTTTTTGAGCCAAAATAAAAATCAGCGCTCTTCCAGCGCTGATCTCTAGGGGCGGAATTCATCCAGGCTGTCCAGGGCTTCCAGGACTTCTTGTTCGGAGTTAAATTCGGCCTGGCCATTTTCTATTTTTTCCCGCCAGCTAGGCGGCAGGGAAGTAAATTTCAGGTTCGTCACCCGCATTAGTGGCCCCAGGCTGCCGGCCGGGCCCTGGTAAATGGCCACCAGGCCATCCTTGACGGCCAGGTGGCGTTTGGGAGCATCGGCAGGGCAAAGACCATCTACCTCCTGGGTTATAACCAGGCGTTCCCTCTCCCGGGTTATGCGCCAGCCCTCGGGCGGCGGGAAAAGGATGCTCAATTCTTCTTTACCGGCCCAGTTCCACTTGACCCCTGCCGGCAAAGGAATGGGTTCCCTGTGACCGCAGTCGCGGTAATATCTCTCCAGGCGCGGTTCCTCCAGCACCCGTGGTTCCAAAAGGCCCGGCACCCTTAAGATAACCGGCCTTTGCCCGGTACTGACCCTGGCCTCCTGGAAAGCCACCAGCCCTCCAAGGAGAAAAATCACGAGGCCAATAAAAATAAAGCGCCGGCTAACGTCGCCCACGGTGGCGCCTCCTCATAACAGGAATTACCACACCTTCTAGCTTTGCCGGCGCGGCGGGGTTTTATACCAGGTTATAACTCCACTTGCTCCATAATGGCAGCAGGAATGTCGGCGTTGGTATAGACTGCCTGGACGTCATCGTGATCCTCCAGGCGGTCCACCAGGCGCATGATTTTAGCGGCCATTTCCGGGTCGTCAATGGTTACTGTCGTCTGGGGTACCATTTCTATTGCGGCGCTGGTGATGGCCGCCCCGGCTTCCTGCAGGGCTTTCTTTACCCTCTCCAGGTCCTCGGGAGCCGTCTTTATTTCCAGGGCTTCGGCATCACTATCATCAACATCTTCAGCCCCGGCCTCAATGGCCTGGAGGATTAATTCTTCCCTGGTTTCTCCCACCGGGACTTCTACGCTAATGACGCCCTTGGGGTTAAACATCCAGGCTACACAGCCGCTTTCCCCCAGGTTGCCGCCGTTGCGGGAAAAGATATACCGGATTTCGGAAGCCGTGCGGTTGCGGTTGTCAGTGGCAATATTAAGCAGCATGGCTACTCCACCGGGGCCATAGCCTTCATAAACCATTTCTTCATAGGCTGCGCCTTCAATCTCGCCGGTACCGCGCATAATGGCCCGCTGGATATTCTCATTGGGCATATTGACTTCCTTGGCCCGGGCGATGGCTGCCTTCAAACGCGGGTTACCTTCCGGGTCACCGCCTCCCTGCCGGGCGGCGATGATAATCTCCCGCCCTATTTTGGTAAAGAGGCGGCCCCGCTTTTCATCGGCCTTGGCCTTACGATGTTTTATATTGGCCCACTTGGAATGTCCGGACATTTTTACCCCCCTCTCACCTCTAACTGCCGTTAAAATTCTAGCATATAAGACCGCCGTTAAGCAATAAGCCTCATTGTCCCCTGCCGGAAATCACTGTAATATTTTACCTCGAAGATTGGAAGAATTTTATGTTAACTTTTTTGGCTCCTATATGGTAAAATACCATTAGTTACTTTAACGTCATGGCCACCAGAAACGCCGAATTTCTTTTACGAGCTAACCTCGCAGGCGTTGGAGGGGGGGTGGATTTTTTATTGGTCCGCCGGGCGTTAAAGTAATTAGGTTTGTAAAGGAGGGGTTAGTTTTGCGGTCTAAATGCAAAACCCTGGCCGCATCCCTGGCTGTATTATTAATTGTCACCACCCTGGCTATCGTACCGGTCACACCTGTTCAAGCTGCAACTTACTATGGTAACTATTATGCTTTCCATTTCTCACCGCAAAATTATTTATCCATCAGGTATTACCGCCCGCAACCGGCATCTCAACCCCAACCGGCCCCGGCACCCCAACCCCAGCCGGCACCGGCTCCAGTTCCCGAACCGCAGCCGGCACCCCAACCGGCACCAGCGCCCGCACCTCAACCTGCACCCCAGCCGGTAACCGGCAGCTACCAGTTAAGCCAGTTTGAGCAGAAGGTCGTTGACCTGGTCAATGCCGAGCGGGCTAAGGCCGGGCTGAAACCGTTAGCCGTAGATCTGCAGCTGGCAAAAGTAGCCCGCCTCAAGGCTGAGGACATGCGGGATAATAATTACTTCGGCCATGAATCGCCTACCTACGGTTCTTTCTTTACCATGTTACAGAAATTCGGTATTACTTACCGTACCGCCGGGGAAAACATTGCCGCCGGCTATCGCACTCCCGAAGCCGTGGTTGCGGCCTGGATGGGTAGCCCCGGCCACCGCAGCAATATCTTAAACCCCAGTTTTACGGCCATTGGCGTTGGTTATGCCCGCGGCGGTAGCTACGGCAACTACTGGGTGCAGGAATTCATCGGGAAGTAGAGAATCCTCCACATCATCGCCGCTTTCTCTCCGCTTTTGTACCTGATTTCACAATTAAGTATGACTTAATACGTAAAGGCCCCTTTTAACCTGGCCGGTGGGTTAAAAGGGGCTATTTAATCTGGCGATTAATCTACCCGACTTTAAAAAGTTCGGTACTGAGATAGCGCTCGCCGGTATCCGGGGCAATGGCCAGGACTTTTTTGCCGCTGCCCAGGCGCCGGGCCACCTGCAGGGCGGCATAAACGGCTGCGCCGGCAGAGATGCCTACCAGCAGGCCTTCCTCCCGGGCCAGGCGCCTGGCGGTGATGAGGGCGTCTTCGTTGGAGACGGTAATAATCTCATCGATTACCTCGCGCCGGAAGACCTGCGGGACAAATCCGGCCCCGATCCCCTGGATCTTATGGGGCCCCGGCTGGCCCCCGGAAAGGACGGGGGAAGCCGCCGGCTCCACGGCAATTATCTTTATCCCCGGAATTTCCTGCTTTAAAACCTCACCGGCACCGGTAATGGTGCCGCCGGTACCTACGCCCGCCACAAAGGCATCCAGATCTCTGCCCATTTGCTCTAAAATTTCCCGGGCCGTGGTACGGCGGTGTACGTCGGGGTTGGCCGGGTTTTCAAACTGCTGGGGCATGAAATAATCAGGGTTTTCCCGGACTAATTCCAGGGCCTTGTCTACGGCCCCCTTCATACCCAGGTGGCCCGGTGTCAGGATAAATTCGGCGCCATAGGCCGCCAGGAGCTTGCGGCGTTCAATGCTCATGGTTTCCGGCATCACCAGTATTAAACGGTAACCGCGGACCGCTGCTACCATGGCCAGGCCAATACCGGTATTGCCGCTGGTGGGTTCCACGATGGTGGCACCCGGTTTAAGTTTGCCCGCTGCTTCCGCAGCTTCAATCATGCTGAGGGCGATCCGGTCTTTAACGCTCGCCCCGGGATTAAAATATTCCAGCTTGGCATATACTGCCGCCCCATTCTCCGGCAGGCGGTTTAAGCGTACCACTGGAGTCCGGCCGATTAGCCGGGTTATGTCGGTGGCTACCTGCATGGTTACTTCCCCCTTAATGTATAGTATGCTTATCGGAATTAATTACATTTTAACTTCCAGTGCAAGCTGTGTCAAGTGAAAAGCCACTGCACCTCAGTATTATGCAGTGGCTTGGCTGGCATAAATGCCCGGATTTATATGGCCTCGAGGAAAATTTTATGATCGACCAGGGCCATTTCTTTGATGCGGGCGCGCAAGATTTTCTTTTTACCAAAGATGTCTTCCATCAGGATGCCATCTTCCCGGGGCAGGACCCGGTCCACATTTTCAAAGACCAGCTCCTCCTCCCCGTTCTCTTTCAATAGATAAGCATTGGCTTCACACATCTTTTCGCGTTCCTCCTTCGTAAAAGGCTTTGAGACGCCGGGCCAGGGCATCAATCAGGTGGGGTAAGGGTTCGGCTACAACACCGATTATTTCCACCCCGGCCTTATTTAGAGGCAGGAGAAATTTACGGGCCGGGCTGGCGGCAATGGCCGCCGCCATGGCCGGCGTCAGTTCCCCCAGCATGGCGTCGGCTATAAGGATGGCCACGGAACCGGTAATGGCGTCTACCCGGGGAGCGTTATAGATAATGGCCCTTTCCCCGGTGGCCCCTTCATTAGCCCCGGCCTTGAGCATGGCTACGGTGGCGGCAGCGTTAGTCCCCAGGGCCAGAATTTCTACCTCTGGCGGCAATTCTTCCCTGAGCCTGGCGGTAATATGCCTGCCGATGCCTCCCCCCTGCCCGTCTACTACTGCTATCCGCAGGTATAACCCACTCCTTGTTATGAAATGCAAAAAGGGCCACAGGGAACCTTGTCGACTCCAGTGTCGACTCCGACCTCCTCGTGGCCTTCCATCCAGCGCGGTCTCCACACCGCTTTATGATGATATATTCGCCCTCCAAAGCTCGATTCCTGCCTGGTGGACAAGAAAAATTAAAATTCTGGTGCCCGCAAAATACCTTTTATAAAGTCAGACCCCAGGGAAATATAGGTCTGGGGAACTGGCCCGACAATAATAGCCTCCGCCACCGGGATGGTAGAGGCAACCTTTACCTGTTCCCTGCTGAAGGGGGCAACTACCTGGACTTCGCTCTCTACCTGGAGGTAAATGCGGTGGCGCGTCTGGTTGATACCGGCGGCTTCAAAGGTGTCACCGACGTTGACGTTAACGGTGCCCAGGGGAATAAAACGTAGAGGCACCGGGGGTCCGTAGGCTGCCAGGAGTTTTAGCCCCAGCACTTGCCCCAGGGGTAAGTAATAGGTTTTGCCTTCCAGCCGGGCCAGGTGCTCCTGGATGGCCAGCTGGGCCTGGGCCTGGAGGCGGCTGATGCTCAAGGCGTCGGCCTGCATGAAAACTACCCGGCCATCGCTGCTGCCCGGTTGAATCAGGCTGTTATAATTTACCTGGCCAGTTATTTTATCCAGCACTGCCTGCTGCATGGCCTCGGTAGCTGCCCAGCGGGCCTGGGCCGCAGCTACCGTCTCCAGGGCCAGGTGCAGGCGCCATTCTAACAGGAAAAGCACCAGCAGGCCGGCTACTATTACCAGCGCCAGGGCTCCCCATGGCCGCCGTCCCGGTCGCCGCCACCGCCGCCGCAAGGCAAACCACCCCCATATAGAAGTATACTCCGGGGGCGGTTAAAATGTGAAATAACTTTTAGTGAGGGGCAACAGAAACCCGCAGCCGGGCAAATTTGCGTTTGCCGGCCTGGAGGACCGCCCCGTCTGGCACATCAATCTCGGCCTCGGGATCATGCAAGCGCTCGCCGTCGAGTTTTACTGCTCCCTGGCTGATGAGGCGCCGGGCTTCACTGGTACTGGGGGCCAGGCCTGCCTGGACCATCAGGCGTGGCAACCACATCCTGGCTTCACTAACAATTACCTCCGGCATTTCCTCCGGCAGGTCGCCCAGCTGGAAGACCTGGCGGAATTCCTTTTCCGCCTCCCGGGCAGCAGCCTCCCCGTGGTAGAGGCCGGTAATCTCCCGGGCCAGGCGCATCTTTACGTCCCGGGGATGCAGGCTACCATCGGCGAGGCCTTGTTTTATGGCCTCCAGTTCCTCCAGGGGCACGGCCGTCACCAGCTCGAAGTAAGTCAGCATAAGTTCATCAGGCAAGGACATGGTCTTGCCGTACATCTCCCTGGCCGGTTCGTTGATACCGATATAATTGCCCAGGCTTTTACTCATCTTCTGCACGCCGTCCAGCCCGGGCAGGATGGGCATCATCATGGCTACCTGGGGCTCCTGGCCGTACTCCCGCTGTAACTGGCGACCCATGAGGAGGTTGAACTTTTGGTCCGTTCCCCCAAGTTCGACATCCGCAGCCAGGGCTACGGAATCGTAGCCCTGCATCAGGGGGTAAAAGAATTCGTGGACGCTAATAGGCCGGTTCTCCTGGTAACGGCGGGCAAAATCGTCCCGTTCCAGCATCCGGGCCACGGTAATCTTGGCAGCCAGCTGGATAACATCGGCAAAGGTGAGCCTCGCCAGCCACCGGCTGTTAAAGGTAACCTCGGTCCGGCCCGGGTCCAGGATTTTAAAAATTTGCTCCTTGTAGGTTTCGGCATTGGCCATGACTTCAGCTTCCGAGAGCTGCCGCCTGGTTTCGGATTTACCGGTGGGGTCACCGATTCTCCCGGTAAAGTCGCCGATAATGATAATCACCTGGTGGCCCAGTTCCTGGAACTGGCGCAATTTCTGGAGTACTACCGTATGGCCCAGGTGGATGTCCGGGGCCGTTGGGTCCAGGCCCAGTTTAACCCGCAGGGGTTTCCCGGTGCTAAGGGACTTTTTTAGCTTGGCCTTTAAGTCTTCCTCCGGTACAATTTCGGCCACACCGCGGCGTAAGACTTTAAGCTGCCGCTCAACTTCCCGTTCCAACAAAATCATCCTCCGTAAATTGCTCTTTCCTGAGCCAGCTCAAGGCGGGATTGTAAAACAGGCGTCGATACAATTAGCGAACCTGTTTAAGTTTAGCATAAGCAGTGACTAAGCTTCAAGCTCTTATCATTCCCCTGGGGGTAAAGCTATGTTATAATAAAAAAGCCGTAAAGGAGGTCATCCGGAAAAATGGCACCCCCTAAAAAACGTAAACGCAGATTAAATGTCTTCCGTGCCCTGTTACTGGCCCTGCTGGTCCTGGCGGTGGTGCTGGTGGGCGCCGGCGCCGGTTTTGCCATCGGCGTCATCCGTACTATGCCTGACTGGCAGCCCGACAAGCTCCAGCTGGCCATGACTACATTTATATATGATAAAGACGGCCAGCTGGTGGAAGAATTGCACGGCGAACAAAACCGCATTGTTGTACCCCTGGAAAAGATACCTGAAGACCTGCAAAATGCCGTCATCGCTACCGAGGACGCCCGTTTTTATCAACACCATGGCGTTGATCTAAAAGCCATCCTGCGGGCCTTCTGGATCAATTTGCGGAGCGGCGGCATCCGCGAGGGCGGCAGCACCCTGACCCAGCAGCTGGCTAGAAATGCCTTTATTGAGAATCCTGAACGTACCTTAAAACGTAAAATTCAGGAAGCCTTAATGGCCATTGAACTGGAACGCACCTACACCAAAGAAGAAATCCTGGAAAATTACCTCAACATTGTTTACCTTGGACCCGGTACCTACGGGGTAGAAGCGGCGGCGCGGTTATACTTCGGTAAATCTGTGTCTGACCTGGATCTTGCCGAGTCTGCCATGCTGGCCGGCTTGATCCAGAGCCCGGCCAACTATGACCCCCGTTCTAAAGGCAATGAGGAAGCTGCCAAAAACCGCCAGGCGCAAGTGCTGAACAACATGGTCAAATACGGCTATATTACCCCTGAACAGGCAGAAAAGGCCAAGGCGGAAAAACTGGAATACCGTGAAGCCCCCAAAACAAAGGCCGAAAAATTTCCTTACTTTATCGACGCCGTTGTTGATGAAGCCGGCCGCCTGCTGGAAAGCCAGGGTATTGAATCCGCCGAGCTTTACCGGGGTGGCCTGAAAATCTATACTACCCTCGACCCCAAAATCCAGGCCGAAATGGAAAAAGTTTACCAGGATAAATCCAATTTTCCTCCCGGCAGTCCCGACCGCCTGATTGAAAGCGCCATGGTGGTCCTGGACCCCCGCACCGGTGAAGTACGGGGCCTGGTAGGCGGGCGGGATTATACCACCAGGCGGGGCTTCAACCGGGCCATCCAGGCCGAACGGCAGCCTGGTTCCACCATCAAGCCCCTGGTTGTCTATGCCCCGGCCCTGGAGAAGGGTTACCCTCCCGCTTTTGTCATCGATGATGTACCGGTTACCTTCCCCGGCACGCCCAAGCCCTTTACCCCGGCCAATTACGACGGCCGCTACCGGGGGCTCATCAGCATGCGGGAGGCCGTGCGCTGGTCCGTTAATATTCCAGCCGTTAAAATGCTCAATACCATCGGCGTAGATGCGGGCTATGAATTCGGCCGCCGGCTGGGCCTGCCCTTAAAGCCCGAGGACCGCAACCTGGCCCTGGCCCTGGGAGGCCTGACTACCGGCGTCTCCCCCCTGCAAATGGCTGCCGCCTACGGCGCCTTTGCCAACCAGGGGGTATACATTAACCCCCACCTCGTGACCAAGATTACCGATCGTAATGGCCGGGACTTAATTGTCAACAGGCCCCAGCGCCGGGACGTCATGAGCGAGCAGGTTGCCTACCTCATGACTGATATGCTGGAAACAGTCGTTACTGCCGGTACCGGTAAAAATGCCCAGATAGGCCGGCCGGCAGCAGGTAAAACGGGTACCACCTCCCTGCCTGATACCCCGGAATACAGGGGCCTTAAAGGGGAAAAGGACGCCTGGTTTGTCGGTTATACGCCCGAGCTGGTAGGAGCCGTCTGGATGGGCTATGACCAGACCGACGCCAAACACTACTTGAAGAGTGTTGCCGGTGGCGGCTACCCGGCTTTAATCTGGAAAAAAGTAATCGGCGCCGCTTTAAAGGATCAACCCGTCCAAGATTTCCCCCGCCCCGCCGGCATAATTTATGCCGATGTCGATGCCAAGTCGGGCCTCTTGCCCAGCGACCTGACGCCCAAGGAGTTTATCGTCAAGGAAATCTTTACCCAAAGCATGTTGCCCAAGAAAGTGTCTGATGTCTGGGTCCAGGTCCAGGTCTGCACCACCACCGGCCAGCTGGCTTCGCCCAATTGCCCGGATGTAACGACCGGGGTCTTTTTAAAGCGGCCTGACGGCTATAACGGCCCGGTGAAACCGGAGGACGCCTACCTGGAGGCGCCCACGGAAGTCTGTACTCTCCACGGCGGCGGAAGCGGTGACAGGCCAGGGCTGGTAAGCATCTGTACCGACCCCCGCCACGGCGCCGGGTTATTCCTGGCCAATATCCCGCGACCCGGGCAGGGTGGTGGCTGCCCGCCCCAGTACGTTAAGAAGGTCCAGTTACCCCCGGAAAAAGTGCCCACCCGGTACTGTGACCTGCCCGACCACCAGCTCACCAAAGATACCTCGGGACCGGGTAACCAGGGGGTCGGACCGCCGGCACCCAACCTTAAAGGGCGGCTGGAAGTCGGCCCCAATGTCAGCCAGCCCCGGGTGATCCTGGAATGGAACGTTCCCGGCGAGGGCGAGTTCCTCTTTTCCATTGAACGTGTCGGACCCGGCTCGAGCAGCAGGAGCCTGGCCATAGTGAAGGAAACGGCGTATACTGATGCCAGCGTGAAGCCCGGCGTTACCTACTACTACCGGGTCATCGCCCTGGATGAGAAAAATAAAGCGAGCACGCCGTCCAACGAGGTCACCATTGCCGTGCCTAAAAAATAAGGGCAACCCCGGGAAATTTTTAGCCCGGGGCTTTTTATTGGCTTCCTGCCTCATGCCTCATCTTCCAATATCCACTACCGTAACGCCGCTGCCGCCTTCGCCGGCCCCACCCAGGCGAAAGCCCTTGACCAGGGGGTGCTGCCGCAGGTAATCCTGCAAGGCTGCCCTTAAGGCACCGGTGCCCTTACCGTGGATTAAGCTCACCTGGTTCAATCCCGCCAGGACGGCATCATCCAGGTAGGCATCAACCCGGTGGCAGGCTTCTTCTACCGTCAGCCCCCGCAGGTCGATCTCCGGCCTGATATCGTCATTACCAGCCGCTTTTACCATCCAGCCAGGTTTAGTGTCTTCTTTTTTAGGACCATTTTTAGACCCGGCCCGGGCTACGTCTTCTAACAGCCGCAGTTCCTTTAAAGGAACGGTAACCTTCAAGGCGCCGACCTGGACCAGGACTTCCCCCTGGTCATTGGGGGGGCTCAAGACTTCCACTGCCTGTCCCCAGGCTAGAAGGTAAACCCTGTCCCCGGCCCGGAGATTTTCCGGCGGCCGGTTTGGGGCTGCCGGCCGGTATTGAGCAAGCCCTGCATCCACGGCATCTTCCAGTTCCTTTAATTGCCGGCGCGCCCGGGTTACTGCCTGCTGCTGGCCGCGTAAACTTTCTTCAGCCATGGCCTTTTCCAGGCGGGCCATGATTTCCCTGATCTCGGCCCGGGCCCGGCGTAAGAGCCCCCGGGCTTCCTCGCGTACCTTCTCCATTTCCCTGGCGGCCTGCTGCTGCCATGCCTCTTTAGCCCTCTCCAGCTCGGCCCTGGCCGCCTCCGCCTCCCGGCGCAAAATCTCGGCTTCCTCCCGTTCCCGGGCACTCACCCGCTTGTCTTCAGCCAGGCCGGCTATCAGGCGGCTGACCCGCTGGTTTTCTTCCCCGAGGAGGCTCCGGGCCCGGTCAATAATGGCGGGTGAAAGGCCTAAACGGGAGGCAATGACAAAGGCATTGCTCTCACCCGGGGTACCGATGATGAGATTGTAGGTGGGCTGGAGGGTGCGGCTGTCAAATTCCACAGCCGCGTTTTCCACCCGCGGGGTAGCATAGGCATAGGCTTTCAGTTCGCTGTAGTGGGTGGTGGCCACCGTCCTGGCCCCAGCGCCGGTGAGGTAATCCAGGATGGCCATGGCCAGGGCCGCCCCTTCTGTAGGGTCAGTACCGGCCCCCAGTTCATCCAGGAGGACCAGGCTGCCCGGTGTTACCTCTTTTAAAATAGCGACAATCTGAGCCATGTGGGCCGAAAAAGTACTTAATGATTGCTCAATGCTCTGCTCGTCGCCGATATCGGCATAGACGGCGGCCGTAGGGTCAACCTCCGTGCCTGCGGCTGCCGGCAGGTGCAGGCCACACTGGGCCATGAGGGTAAATAAGCCCACGGTCTTTAACGTTACCGTCTTGCCACCGGTATTGGGACCGGTAATGACCAGGGTATCAAAATCTTCGCCCAGGGTGAGGCTGACGGGCACCACCCTTCCTTTAAGCAAAGGATGCCGGCCACGGTAGATGTGCCAGCGTCCCTCATTATTCAACCGCGGCTCCACGGCCGCCATCTCCTGGCTCAAGCGTCCCTTGGCCAGGGTAAAATCCAGTTCGCCCAGGGCAGCCAGGGTAATTTCCAGCGTCTCCTGCTCCCGGCCGATGAGATTGCTTAAATGTCGCAGGATGGCCTCTATTTCCCTGGCTTCAGCAGCTTGAAGGCGGCGAAGTTCATTATTTAGCTCTACCAGGGCCATGGGCTCGATAAATAGCGTCGCCCCGCTGGCCGACTGGTCGTGAATCAACCCCGGTACCTGGTGGCGGTACTCCTGCTTGACCGGGAGGACATAACGATCATTGCGGATGGTATACAGGTTATCCTGGAGGTATTTCTGCATTTCCGCTGAACGGAGGTAGCCATCCAGGCGTTCTTTTATCCTCTCCTGGGTCTTGCGTACCTGCTGCCGTAAAGCTAAAAGCCGCGGCGTCGCCTGGTCTACAACCTCACCGTCGGCACCAATGGCCTGGCCGATGGCCTTTTCCAGGTGGCGGAAATCGCCGATCCTGGTGGCCATCTCCCGCAACACCGGCCAGTTGCCTTCCAGGCCCAGGAGGAACTGCCGCAATCTCCTACCCCCGGCCAGGGTGGCGGCCACCCGCAGTAACTCCTGCCCCTCCAGGAGCCCGCCCACGGCCGCCCGGGCCACCTCCACCCGGATATCATGGATATTGCTCAAAGGGATATCGGGGTAACGCCGCAACACCTGCTCCGCCTCGCTGGTAGCCTGGAGGCGCCGGCGGGCCACCTCCAGGTCCCGGGCCGGCTGCAGGGAGCGGGCCAGCTCCGCTCCCAGGGGTGAGAGGCATTTCTCCTCCAGCCGCTGCAGGATTATATCCAGTTCTAATTTGCTATAAATCTTGTTCAATGTATTGCCTCCATTTTACTCCGGCCCATCCCCTGGAAAAACAAAGTCCCTGATCTGGTTAACTGCCAGACCGGGAACTTGTTTTATCGCCAATGCCCCTTTCTAACTCTGCTAGTTTATCTTGCAGGTCCCAAACTTCCAGGCCGGTGATAATTGTAAAATGTTTGGGGTTGGTTGTTAAAAGCGGTACCTGGAGTTGCAAGGCCGTGACGGCAATTACCGCATCAGCCAGGCTGGCAGTAAATCCCTGAGCCCGCAGTCCCCGCGCCAGCAATCCGGCCCTGGTGGCCAGTTGCTCGTCAAGAGGAATTACCTTGACGCCTGTAAAAAAATGGCGTGTTGGCTCTATTTCCCGTTCCTTCGCTCCCTGCCAGATCTCGGTAACACTCACCGCCGCAACAGCCATCTGGCCTTCATCAACTAAAGAATTAAAAAGTTCCATCATGCCTGTTATATTACGAAGATGGGCAATGATTGGCCCTGTATCCAGCAAGCAGACGAATTTGCCCTTGGATACATCTTCAATCAATATTCTTCCACCCACCCCTGGTCTCTTCCACATATTTCGTAATATCGGTGATAGTTTGTAGTTCCGGGTGGTCTTCTTGCCGCCAGGACCCGACACTTTTCTTAAAGCCCCTACGGGCGCGATCCCGCGCTACATACTCTTGCATCCCGGCAGTAATATAAGCACTGAGGTTTGAAGTCAAATGTTTCAATTCTTTTACTAGATCCTCCGGCATGGTAATGGATATTTTAACGGTTTTCATGCCCCCCACCTCCCCATCCTATAATACTACATAATAATCATACTTGCAAGTAATACCAGATCTAAACCACTCCCCGGAAATAATGACCGCGGGTAATGCCGGCAGGAGCCAGGGCTTCCGCTTCCCCGGCCAGTGCCGCCAGGATCTCCCCTGCGTCCCCGTTCTCCAGGGCGGCCAGGGCCTCGCGATACAGGCCCGTCACCCGCCGGATATAGCCGGGCGCCTTTTCCCGTGCTTCGATCCGCACCCAGTCAAGACCCAGGGCGGCAATCTCCTCCAGGTGGTCGATGAGGCTCATTTCCCTGGCATTATATAAATAAAAACGGCACTGCCGGTCGGTAGTGACAGGGAATACCAGGCCCAGGCGGTCTTTTAAACCGTAACGTCCCCGCCGGCAGGGAGCAGTGCAGGCCCGGCCCGGCCTTTTGCCCCCCAGGCGCGCCCCCAGGACGCAGTGAGCCGAAACCATAAGGGGTAAAGCCCCGTGGACAATGGCTTCCACCGGCAAAGGGGGGTCCAGTTCCCGCAGTTGTTCCAGGTTCATTTCCGTGGAAAGGGTTACCCCTGCAAGCCCTGCTACGGCTAAGGCTTTGAGAGACCAGGTATTGAAGGCATTGAGGGGATAGTCGCCCCACCCCCCCAGGCCGTACTCCTTTAAGATTTGCAGGCCGCCAAGGCCGGCAATGAGGAAAAGGCTTGCTCCGGTAGCCGCCAGCCTTTCAAGTTGCCGGGCCACGGCTGCAGCTTCAGTCTCATGCCAGATCCGCGGCAGGGCCGGGATGACTGCCGCCCCCTTTTCTCCCGCTGCGGCCATTAGCTCCTGCAGGGCAGCAGGGTCCGGGGGTTCCCGGTCCTGCCAGGTTTCACCGGCGAGATAAACCCGCCCGGCCCCGGCCGCCAGGGCGGCCCGGGCTCCTTCCAGGTCGCCCACGGCCACCGCCAGGCGCGGCACCCCTCGTAAGTCCTGCCTGCCGGGACCGGCTGTACCTTCGTTCCAGGGGCCGCGCCCCTTGCCTGTCTCTAACCCGGCCCCTGGCCTCCCCCGCCCCTGCCGGGGTAGGAGCTGTTCCAGGCCTTCCTCAAATTCTGCTGCCGGCGGCACCCGTTGCGGAAAGATTGCCAGGCGTACTTGACGTAACTTTTCTATAGCTTCCCGGCGGGCGCGGTTTAACTCGCTTAAGGGCACCATCACCGGCCCTGCCAGGCTGGTAATGAGTTCTGCCAGCCGGTAGGGGGTATTGCCCAGGCGGCCCAGGTGCTCTGCCAGTACAGCTTCATCCAGGGGGTGCCGTTCCGCCGCCGCGGCGGCTATAGCAGTCCGGGCCTGGACCCGGTGCCCCTGGGGATCGATAACCTCCAGCTTTAAAGGTTCTCCCGGCCGGGCCGCAACCTTCATGGCCAGGGGCAGGCGTCTCTCTTCCCGGGGTGAGGTATAGGTGCGCCGGACTTCCTTCAGGAGTTCCACATCGCTGGTCTTAAAAATGCGGTCCCCGGGCCTGGTTGACGGGGGCAGTTCCAGGGCTACCGTAGTCCCTGCCGGGGCGAAGGTTACCTCCCTTCCTCCCTGCCAGATATGGCGCACCACCAGTCCTTGATGGCCGCCCCGGCTCACCCAGACTTCCAGGCCGTCCCCCTGGCGGAGGGGGGCTTCCAGGTGGACCAGAAAGCGCTCCCCCTGGCGGCGGGCGGCCCGGCCCAGGTAAAGGCCGCGATTGCTGGGCCGGCCATAGCTCATCAGCTCAACCCCCGGGTCCCTTTCCAGGTAGCCCGGGGTAAAGTCGCGGTTGAAGATCTGGGCCACCGCCCGCTCCTCTTCCGGCAATACCTGGAAACCTCCCGGGTCGGCCAGGTAACGGTCAATGACCCGGCGGTAGGCCCTGGTAACTACGGCCACATACTCGGGACGCCGCATCCGCCCTTCAATCTTAAAAGCTTTCACACCGGCAGCTATTAACTGCGGTACCCGGTCCAGGGTATAGAGGTCACGGGTGCTTAACAGGTGTTCCGGTTTCAACTCCAGCGGCCTTCCCCTCTCATCGACCAGGGTATAGGCCAGGCGGCAGGGCTGGGCGCAACGGCCGCGGTTACCGCTGCGGCCTCCTACCATGCTGCTAAGCAAACACTGGCCGGAATAAGAAAAGCAGAGGGCGCCGTGGACAAAGGCTTCCAGTTCAATATCCACCTGGCGGCTGATGGCCCTGATATCGGCCAGGGATAACTCCCTGCCCAGGACGACGCGCCGGAAACCCTGCTCCTGCAAAAACTTAGCCCCAGCGGCGCTGGTTACCGTCATCTGGGTGCTGCCGATGAGGGGCAGTTCAGGGAGGAGCCTCCTGGCGAGGACCGCCAGTCCCAGATCCTGGACAATGATGCCGTCCACCCGGGCTTTACCCAGGAAATAGAGGTACTCCAGGGCTTCCGCCAGTTCCCTGTCGGCCAGGAGAATATTAACGGTCACGTAAACGCGGGTGCCGCGCTCATGGGCGTAGTCAATGGCCGCCAGGATTTCTTGCCGGGAAAAATTTTCCGCTCCCTCCCGGGCATTGAATTGCTTCCCGCCCAGGTAAACAGCGTCAGCGCCATTACCTACTGCTGCCTTTAAGGCCTCCGGGCTACCGGCCGGGGCCATGAGTTCCACCCTTGCCATTGTACCACCTCAAGGCATATTATACCGCCAGGAAAGGCAATAAAAAACGCCGGCAGCGAATATTTTACCGCTCCCGGCGTAAAATTGCCGTCTGCAGTTAACCATCTTAGTTTTGGTCCACCCGGCACAGGGCTTTATCATGGGGCGAATAATCAGCCCCCATATACCAGTCCCAGTTGGACCGCAGGCAGTTATAACGTTCATCCAGGCGGGCATAGGCTTCATTTAACTCGGCAACTGTAAGGGTAGGCAGTGCCTGTTTGTATTCTACCTTGGCTAAAACCTGGGCCATCGTCAACGCCTCCCTTGGAAAATTCCTTTTGCTAGAGTTATTTTACCATACTTTTTTAACAGTTGCGTCATTCTTCGCCTACAAGGTCGTTTCCCCCTCCCCAGTGGTTAAAAATCCCCCCTGAACGGTTTTTTGTACTTCCCTTCACTATCTTTAAAGATGCAAATCCCGTGCCAGGCCATAAAAAAACGGCCTTCGCGCCTTGAGAGGCCTTGCGAAAGTCGTCTTTTTTACAAACCTGGAATCCGGTGTAATAATACAATTATTTGTATCCCTAGACCCTGATAGCCTAAAAAATACGGCTTTATGCCTATCCATATTTTTGTATCATGTTCAATTTTTTGTATTAGCTATTTTATTCGTGGGCCGCAGGTTATAGCGTTTGATCATTTCATTAAGGGTGCTGCGCTTCAGGCCCAGGATTTCTGCAGCCCGGGCCTGGACCCACTGGCTTTCTTCCAGGGCCTGCACGATCAGGCTGGTTTCATAGGCCGTCACCGCTTCTTTGAAGCTCATCCCCCTGGTATAGGCCCAGCCCGAAGTACCTGTTGCCAGATTACGGAACTGGCGCGGCAGGTCGCCGAGTTCGATTTTTTTCCCTTCGGTTAAAATTACCGCCCGCTCAATGACATTTTCCAGTTCCCGCACGTTGCCTGGCCATTCGGCCCGGACCAGGGCGTCCATGGCCTCGCTGGTAAAGCCGGTAACCTCTTTGCCCAGGCGCCGGCTGATTTTTTCCAGGAAATGGCGGGCAAGCAAGGGAATATCGTCCCGCCGTTCGCGCAGGGGCGGCAGCCAGATGCTGATAACATTGAGGCGGTAGAAGAGTTCAGGCCGGAAGGAACCTTCCCTGACGGCCTTCTCCAGGTCGCGGTTGGTGGCCGCCAGGACGCGGACATCCACCCGGGTGGGCCTCGTTTCTCCTACCCGCAAAAATTCCCCTTCCTGGAGGACCCGTAAAAGTTTACTCTGCAGTCCCAGGCTGATATCGCCGATTTCATCCAGGAAAATGGTTCCCTCATGGGCTTCTTCAAAGAGCCCCTTTTTGGCCGTCACCGCCCCGGTAAAGGCGCCCCGGGCATGGCCGAAAAGCTCGCTTTCCAGCAAAGTTTCCGGCAGGGCGGCACAATTGATGCTAATGAAGGGCGCCTCACTGCGGCGGCTGTGGTAGTGGATGGCCCGGGCCACCAGCTCCTTACCGGTACCGCTTTCCCCCCGGATGAGGACAGTAGCATCAGTTTTGGCCACCTTTTCAATCAGGCGATAGACTTCCTGCATGGCGACGCTATTACCCACCAGCTGGCCAAACTGGCCCTGGAAGACCTTGAGTTCCTGGCGCAGGTGCAGGTTGCTTTTTTCCAGCTGGGCAATGAGATAGGGCAGGCACATGCGGTTTTCGGCCAGGCCGTGGTAGACGGCAATAGCCTTCTCCCGGCAGGAAGGATAGCCACAGGCACCACAGTTAAGCTCGTCTTCCGGCGTCAGCTTGCCCAGCTCCGCCAGGATACCCCGGATGTCGGCCTCGCTGGGGCGGGGGAAGAAGATGGTTTTATCATGGAATTCCCGGCGTAAGTTTATACCTTCCAGGTTCATGGGTTTGGGTTTAGCCTGTTCCAATCCCTGGCGGGTAAATTCGGCTACAATTTTACGCCGGCGGAAGGAGGAAAATTTATTTTCCTGCATAGGGCCGTTGATACAGCCCTTGCAAAAGAGCATATCGACCATCTGGGGGACCATTTTACCCTCGTTAACGGCCTTCAAAAATTCCAGGCAGTCCTCCCGGCCTTCCACCACCAGGACCTGGTTGGCCAGGATATCGGCATCAATCCCGGCACTCCTGAGCAGGCCGCCGCCTACAGGGTACAACCGGCCCAGGTAGGCCGGTTCACTGTCAAAGTCGAGGTTGCCGCAAGAAGAGACGTCGATTTGCCGCGCCGCCAGCATTTCCTTAAGTTCAGGAAAGGTAAGGACGGCGTCGATGGCCCCGGCCACCTCTTCCTCGCGGGCCTCACTTTTTTTGGCCACGCAGGGACCGATGAAGACCAGGCGGTTGTCGGGTCCCAGCTTTGTTTTAAGATAACGGCCCAGGGCGATCATGGGTGATACTACCGGCACCAGCTGGGGTAAAAGGCGGGGATAATACTTGCTTACCAGGTTTACTACTGCCGGGCAGGGGGTACTGATGAGTCCCTGGCGTTCCCCGGCTTCCTGGAGGTAGCGGCGGTATTCCAGGGTGACCAGGTGGGCGCCAAAGGCCACTTCATGGACTTCGGCAAAGCCCATTTGCTTCAAGGCCGCCACCACCTGGCCCGGCCAGGCCGGGTGAAATTCGGCCACAAAGGAAGGAGCCAGGCAGGCAATGGTCCGACCGGAGGCCAGCAATTGCTCCACTTTGGCAATTTCCTGTTCCACTAGCTTGGCCTGCTGGGCACAGACCTGGACACAGTGGCCGCAGGCTATACACAGTTCGGGGACCACCCGGGCCTGGCCCTCAACTACTTTAATCGCTTTGACCGGGCAGTTACGGATGCAGGCGTAACACATCCGGCATTTACCTGTGATGGTTTTCACTATTTCCATGACATACCACCCTTAACCGCACCATTTTTCTTTATCTATTATACAATACATATCGCCGGATGGCGAGACGGATTTTTGAATTAGCGCCGATGATATTTAATATAGCTTGGCAAAAGAAAAGCTACCTTAAATTAAGAAAGGTAGCTTTAAAATAAGGAGGTTACACTGGGTGTACGCCATTGACTAAACAGGTAGGGTTATCACTATTCGTGATTATTATTGCTAAAAAACAACTCATCTACCGTCAGGCCGAAAAAATCGGCCAGTTTTTTCATGGTGTCCTTCCTGGGGTAACGCTGGCCCCTTTCAATCATGGCATAGGCGCTCTGGGTTATCCCTACAGCTATCGCCACCTTCTTCTGGGTGAGGCCGCGCTCCCGGCGTAACTGGTACATTTTTTCATTTCGCATAGAGATCACCATATATGGTTAGGAAAAACTCCTGTTAGTAATAATTTAATCACGTTTTGCAATTTATGTCAAGGGATCACGGGTTAATTTATCACAATTAGTGATATAATATTGTTTGCTATCACAAAGAGTGTTAAATTGGCAGTAGTTAGCTGACTTCCGGCAACGATGTTATCGCTGCCCAATCTTATAGCTTATAAGTCAACTGGGGGTCTATCATGAAATCCCTTGGCGAAAGATTAGCAGCTTTACGGAAAGAAAAAGCCTTAACCCAGGCTGAAATGGCCCGCCGGCTCAATATGGGCCAGAGTACCATTGCCATGTATGAAAGGAATAAGCGTTCCCCCGATGCCGAAACTCTGCAGAAGCTGGCGGATTTTTTTAAGGTATCCGTCGATTTTCTCCTGGGACGGGTTGATTCTCCCCATCCAGTAGTCTATGAACCCCAGGATGAAAAGCAGCGCAAAACAACCTTGCTTCTCCAGGAACCCGGGGTCAGGACTTTTCTTGCCGATCCCCTGTTTGAAGATTTATTTAAACGCCTCTCTGAACTGACACCCCAGGAGAAGGCCAAACTGGCCCGGTATTGGAGCCAGGCCTTGAAGGATATAGAAAAAGAAAGGCTAAGGCTACGACAGTCCGGTGGCCGGGACCTGCCGGCAGGTCAAAATAATGATAGAGAGCATCCTTAACGTTGCACCGCCCCCTACCCAGAGAAAATTCACCTTGAGGCGATCGACGCTTTCCTTTCCATGATGACCAGCCTGGCCCAAGTATAAAGCGCCCTCCAGAAACCTTCCTCTGGAGGGCTACATCTATTTTCGGCGGAGCACCGGTCCGTTCAGCCTTGCTGCTTTAACTGCCGGAACAAATCAACGGCCACCCCGGCCATGACCCGGTAACCCTGGCGGCCGGGGTGGGCGTCGTCAACAAAAAATTCCCTTTTACCCCACCCCGTTGCCGGCTCCAGGAGGGGGGTATAAAAGTCCAGCAACTTTAATCCCTGGGACAAGACCAGGTCCCGGCAGGCCTCGCGGTAACCCTCAAGAAGCCCGGCCATCTTCTCCAGGAAAGGGAGGGGGATATCTGAACCCGTCTGGCAGAGGGGCGGTGGCAGGGCCATTACCGGCTGGATGCCCGCCCGGAGGGCCTTATCCACCATGGCCCGGAGATTGTTGCTTACTTCCGTAACGGCAAATCCCGCCCAGGCGTCATTGGTTCCTCCCATAATAGTTACTACCCGGGGCTTGAGCCGGACAACATCCTGGTCGAAACGGGCCAGCATTTCACCTGTCGTTTCGCCGCTTATACCCTGGTTTACCACCACCAGGCCGGTTTCCCTGGCCGCCAGCTCCAGCCAGGAAGCCTCCGGGCCAAAGGGATAGCCCCAGGTCAGGCTGTTGCCCATGCCTACGAGATCAACCGCGGTCATGGTTATAACAATCACACCCTCAGCCCCAACTAATGAGGTTTTTATAGAATGCTACCCTTTGTTTTTTGTAGCCCATACTTTATTTCTTTTTTAATCACAGTATAGCAGCAGGCTCCTCATTGAGCAAGACCAAAACCCAGAATGAAAGTTTTATGGGTATGTAAACTAAAGGAGGCAGGGTTTTCCCTGCCTCGCTATAACCTTAAGGCTATCTCTTTTCTATCGTGACTTTGCCCGTCTTGGTATCTAAATCAACCTTAACCTTGCCATTTTTAATATCTTCGGGAACCTGTTTGATCTTCTTAACAATATCCGCCGGTAGCTTCTGCTCAAAGTCATAGAGGGGAGCCAGGTAAACGGCGCCTTCCTTCACGCCTACCATATAAACGGCGGGCTGGTACTTGCCTTCCATTACAGTCTTCGCCAGGTAGATCATGGCTTTACCGATGTTCTGGACGCCACTGGTGACAACGGTATCCGGTGCGACGCTGTGCTGGTCGAAACTGCTGCCAATAGCATAAACCTTTTTCTCTTTCGCTGCCTGGATAGCCCCCAGGCCGGCCTGGTTGGCATTGCCTAAAACAACATCCGCTCCTTGATTGATCATACTGAGAGCAACTTCTTTCATTTTGCCTACGTCACTGAAGCTGCCAATAAAGGTACTTAAAACTTCGACATTCGGATCGATATATTTGGCCCCCTGCTTGAATCCCTCTATCCCCAGTTTAATTGGGGTTGTCTCTTCACCGCCAATGGCCGCCACTTTTTTGCTTTTCGTTAGAATAGCTGCCGCAGCGCCCTCCAGGAAACCCATTTCGGCGCTGTTAACTGAGAAAGAGGAGATATTTTTATCGCTAAAATACCCATTGGTGACAATAAAGATGGTTTTGGGAAATTGGGGCGCAACCTTTTTGGCAGTATCAACAAATTCAAAGCCGTGGGCGAAGATAAGGTTGTATCCCTGGGTAGCGTACCCCCTTAAAACTTCTTCCTGATCGGATTTGCTGACGTTTTCCGAATAGGCCGTTTGTATACCCAATTCTTTTTCTACCGCTTTGACGCCGTTATAACCGGCGGCATTCCAGCCATTGTCATTAATCGGCCCATTGAGGACCAGGGCTACTTTAAAATCCCCGGGCTTGCCCCCCGCTCCCGCCGGAGAACTCTGGCCACCGCTACCGGCCTGCTTGGAGTTGCCGCCGCAACCGCTAAAAACAAGGGCCGTAGCAAGGAGCAAAACCAGTAAACCTGCCAGAAGCAAAGACCTCGACTTAACCTTCACTATTCAGGACCTCCCCGTGTTCCTGGCCGCACAGCCGGCGGGCCAGGTAAATATAGACGTTGGTCACCCTCACAAAATCATCAAGGCTGATAGGGTAGCGCCGTTTTGGCCCGTAAATTACAGCTGGTATACCCGCTTCATTAAAAGCATTACTTCACGCCACATGCTGGAATAGGGTGGGTCGGCCAGTTCCAGGGGCGTACCGGTAACCTCCCTGTGGGCCGCCTCCAGGGCCTTCACAACCGGCATGACCCCTTCACTTTCATAGCCGCGGCGGTAAAGAAATAATTCCACCTCACCCCGGGCACCAATTGAGTCAATCAGTTCCTTGAGTTCTTCCTGCACCTCCCCTGGTTTTTGTTTGGGATTCAGGCGGGGCTGAAGCCCACCTTCCAGGCTTTAATCCCCTGCTCCTGAAACCATCGGTACACATATTCACCGGCCTCCCCTTCCCGGCCATAGGGGCTGGGGATATTGCCGAGCTGCAGCAGCAGGTCCAGTTATTCCTGGCGGTTTACCGTCGGCATCTACTCACCTCTTCAGGCCGGGCAGGATTTTATCCAGATCCACCCGGGGGTAGCGGACGCGCTTGTAGTCGTCTCTGAGGTTCAGGGCCAGGGTGGCGTCAATGGCGAACTTGGTATGGGTACCGTCGGGGCCGGTGGTGGGGTCGTTCTCCATGCCCTGGGCATAGGGAACGGTAAAGATATCCCTCTGGGCGTCGACGCGGGTGGCGATGGCCCAGAGGATATCGCTCGGCTGGTAGATGTCAACGTCAGTGTCGACGACCACGGCCACCTTGATATTGACGTGGGTCATCAAAGCCGCCAGGGCGATATTCTTGGGCTCGCCCTCGTTCTTTTTATCGATGGCAATGACCGCCATAAAGCCGCCGCTATAGGGGGTAAGATGGACGGCCCGCACATTGGGCGAGGCGTGTCTGGTCATATTTTGGAGCATTATTTCTCGCGATAGGACATTGCCCAGGTAAATATGTTCAAAGGAACCCGGCACGATGGTCCGGAATATGGGATTATGGCGGTAACTTAAAGCCGTAACTTCAAAAACAGGATTCTGGTATACTTCACCAAAATGGCCCGTAAACTCGGCCAGGGGCCCCTCGGTCTCCCGCTGGTGAGGCGGGACAAAACCTTCTATGATGATCTCTGCTCCGGCGGGCGCGAATAAATCTACCGTAGTACACCTGCTGACAGGTAAAGGCTGGCCATTAATTGCCCCCGCCAGTTTGGCCTCATCTTCTTCAATGCGAAAGCCCGCAGCGATTTCCACAGCCGGGTCAACGCCGATGGCCACGGCCACGGGCAGGGGCTCGTCGCGTTTTTCCATTTCCTGATAAAACCAGGCAATATGGCGCCAGGCGTTCATCATGATGCCAAACTTCCGGGGTCCTTTCAGCTGCAGGCGATTGTAGGAGTAGTTCTGCCTGCCGGTCACCGGGTCTTTGCTAATCATTATTCCCGCGGTCACGTAAGGCCCGGCATCCCTCTCGTTATGCCAGGGAATCGGCAGTTGCTCTTCCAGGTTGATCTCCTCGCCCATGAAGACGTGCTGTTGCCAGGGTGGATTGTCCACCACCACCGGGTCAATGAGGTTAGCCAGGGCCTGCTCCAGTTTCCGGCTGATCCCGGCCGGTTCCGTATCCAGAGCCAGGGCTATACGTTCCACATTCCCCAGCAGGCCGCCCACAATGGGAATTCCCGAGGGGTGGGCAACGTTCTTGAACAAACCTACGGGCCGGTTTTGCTGCAGCATGGTGTCCAGGATACTGGCCAGCTCGAAGTTGAGCTGGACCTCTCTGTCAACGGCGACCAGTTGACCGGCAGCCTGTAGCTTTTGCAGGTACTCCCTGAACTCCAATATTTCTCCTCCTCCTCAAAATGCTTTTGGTGGGGATATGTCCCTGTATCCAGGGACTAAACGCCGGCCGCTACTTTACCGGCCTGCAGGAGCAGGGCCACTTCGGCCACCCGGCGCGCCAGGCCGCGGACGGTTTCCATGCCAATGGCATCCTCGCCGACCCCTTCTATCCTGTCCCGGGACCAGACCTTGCCGCCGGCATAACCGCCAATTTCCCCGCCCACCACTACCAGCCCCCGGGTCAAGAGATAATTGATAATTATATTCACCGTAACCTCCTGGCCACCGTTGCGGGTACCCCCCACGGCAATGGCACCGCCGGCCTTATTGCGCAGTGCCCCGGGGAAGACGTGATGAATGGGGCGCAGGCGACTGAAAAAGGCGGCCAGCTGGGGCGTGGGCCCCATAACGTAAACCGGTGAAGCCACCAGGAAGGCATCGGCGGCTATAAAGGTATCAAATAGCTCCTGCATATCGTCCTTGACGTGGCAGCGGGTCTTATGGCTTTTGCAGTAATTACAGCCGGTACAGGGCTGGATCCTCTTGCCCCGCAGGGTTATAAGTTCACTTTCTATTCCCGGTAAAGTCGCCGCTTCCCGCAACGCCTCCTGCAGGACATACTCCGTCGCCCCTTTGCGCGGGCTGCCGCAGAGACCCAGAAGTTTAAGGACCAAAGCTATCGCCTCCAGTTTTCCTCTCTCTTTGACCAGGCTACTTTTATTTATTTACCTTTTTTTCTTTTACCGCCATTATTTAAAGGAAAACAATCGTTATCAATAATTTCTTCGGTGATCTTTAAAGGTTGATGGACACGGGGCAGTCCTAGTTTAATCATTAGCAAGAACAGGCTGTCGATAATACAGAGCTGGGACACCCTGAACTCCATGGTCCCGGTAAACTCGGATAAATAGCTGGCTGCCCCATAAAGGCTCAAATCACTCATCCTGGCTATAGGTGAACTGGAGTTATTGGTCAGGGAAATAATCGTCGCGCCGGTTGCCCTGGCAATTTTTAAGGCCTCGACGATGCTTTTACTGGCCCCGCTAAAGGAAAAGGCCCAGGCCACATCCCCCGGCTGGCATAAAGCGACGCGGAATTTTTGTTCCCGCTGGTCCTGGGGCAGGTGGCAGTTCAGGCCCAAGCGCAGTAATTTATGATAGGCATCCAAGGCAGGCACTAGGGCCCCCCCACTGGCCAGGAGGGTAACCTGCCTGGACTGGAACAGCGTTTCGGCCACCTGGACCAGCGTGGGGATATCCATTCCCGCCAGGGTAGTCTGGATGGCGTTTATCTCCTTATCTTGTACTTTTCTAATGATACTTTGGGGATCATCTGTTTCAGTAATACCGTAGCTCTGGCCAGGTGGTATGGTAAGGGCTTCCCGGGCGAGATTCAGGCGCAGGTCGCGATAACTTTTTAAATTTAACCGCTGGCAGAGACGGATCACCGTTGTTTTACTGGTCTGGGCTTTGGAGGCCAGTTCAGCAATGGTCATACGGGCGCAGGCAGCCGGGTCGTGGAGAATAACATCCCCTACTGCCCTTTCGGAAGGCGGTAGTTGTTCCAGAATTAACTGTAAGCCGGCAATAACCGCCAAGATAAAATCACCTGCGTAACTTTGTTACTTATATTGTCGTTTTACTTCGTAACTAATTTACTATTATTCGCCATTAAATTTGTTTCTCCTTCTTCGTTTTGTTAACTTGATTAAATTTTCCGGGATTAATAGCAAAAACCTTCCCGGCTCCTTAATAAGAACCGGGAAGGTTTTGTTAGTCAAGCTTACCTTATTAGTATTTCCCCCTTGACGTGTAGTGGGTATGGAGGAGGTGATGGGATTTTTCGCTTAAAGGTTTGCCCAGGAACTCGCGGTAGAGGGCCTGGACGGACGGGTTCTCATGGGACTTGCGCAGGGGCATCTCGACGTCGGCCTGGTAGATGCCCTTGATGCGCTGCTCCCTGATAGCGGTATTGGTCGGGATGGGCTGCCCGCCGCCGCCGATGCAGCCGCCGGGGCAGCACATGATTTCAATAAAGTGGTACTGCTCCCCGGCCTTGACCCGCTCTAAAAGCTGCCGGGCATGGCCCAGGCTGTGGGCCACCGCCACCCGGACTTTGGTGCCCTCGATATCCACGGTGGCTTCCTTGATGCCGGTCAGGCCCCGGACATCGTGGAAGTCCAGGGCGGGCAGCGCTTTGCCGGTAATCAGCTCATAAGCGGTGCGCAGGGCCGCCTCCATGACGCCGCCGGTGGCGCCGAAGATGACCGCCGCGCCTGTGGATTCGCCTAAAGGATCGTCGTACTGCTCTTCCGGGAGGCTATTGAAGTCAATGCCGGCCTCCCTGATCATGCGGGCCAGTTCGCGGGTAGTGAGGACATAGTCTACATCCCGGTAACCGCTATCAGTCATCTCCGGCCGCTGGCACTCGAACTTCTTGGCCGTGCAGGGCATGATGGAGACGACCACCATCCTGGCTGGATCTATACCCGCCTTCTGGGCATAGTAGGTCTTGGCCACGGCGCCGAACATCTGCTGGGGCGATTTACAGGTCGATACGTTAGGAATAAATTCGGGGTAGAAGTGTTCCATGAACTTGATCCAGCCCGGGCTGCAGGAGGTGATCAACGGCAGGGGGCCACCCTTGGTAAAGCGCTCAATAAACTCGGAGCCCTCTTCCATAATGGTCAGGTCGGCGGTAAAGTCGGTATCGAAGACCCGGTCAAAGCCCAGGCGCCTTAAAGCCGCCACCATCTGGCCGGTGTTGATGCTCCCCGGTGGCAGGCCGAATTCCTGGCCGATGGACACTCGCGTGGCCGGCGCCGTCTGGACGACGACGAATTTTTCCGGGTCGGCCAGGGCCGCCCAGACCTCACTGGTATAATCTTTTTCGTATAATGCCCCAACAGGGCAGACCAGGGTACACTGGCCGCACTCGACGCAGGCGATGTTCAGGAGTTTATCCTGGAAGGCCGGGGCAATGATGGTATCAAAGCCGCGGCCCATGGGGGCAATGGCCCTGACACCCTGGACCTTTTCGCACACGGCCACGCAACGGCGGCAGAGGATGCACTTGTCAGGTTCGCGAATCAGGGCCGGTGTGGAATCGTCTATGGGGTACTCGCTTTTTCTGCCCTCAAAGCGGACCTGCCGGATCCCCAATTCCTGGGCCAGGGACTGCAGTTCGCAGTTCAGGTTGCGAATGCAGGTGGGGCATTCCATCTTATGGTTGGAAAGGAGTAGTTCTACATTAAGGCGCCGGGCCATCCTTACCCGCGGGCTGCTGGTCTTTACCACCATGCCGTCGGCTACCGGGGCTACACAGGAGGCCATCAGGTTCCTGGCCCCTTCCACTTCCACCACGCAGACCCGGCAGGCGCCGATCTCGTTGATGCCCTCCAGGTAACAGAGGGTGGGAATGTGGATGCCGGCCTTCTCGGCGGCTTTCAAAATCGTCGTACCGGCCTCGACTTCCACCGGGATATTGTCAATGGTTAGTTTCACAGTACTCACTTTCTTCGCCTCCTATCTTCCGCTTATTCCCGCACGTCGCAGCGCAGGCAGCGGGACGCCTCGGCCACAGCCGCATCCAGGTCATAGCCCAGCTCTACCTCGGCAAAGCCCGCCAGGCGTTCTGCCAGGTCGAGGCTTGCCGCCACTTCCCGGGCCGTCTTTTCTTCGATAACCGGCGCCGTCCGCTGGCGTTTAATTTCCATCTCAGGCACAATCACGCCGTCGCCGCCGAGATACCGGTCAATGGCGGCCGCCGCCCGCTTACCGGCAGCAATGGCGCCGATGACGGTATCCGGGCCAGCCACACAGTCACCGCCGGCAAAGACACCGGGCAACCGGGTGGCACCGGTCTTCTCGTCAGCCACCACCGTACCGGTACGGCTTACTTCTACCCCGGCCGGGATACTCGCAGGATCCACCGTCTGGCCGATGGCCGCAATGACAACGTCCACCGGCAGGGTGAAGTCGGCTCCTTCGATGGGTACCGGCCGCCGCCGGCCGCTGCGGTCGAATTCACCCATGCGCATGCGGGCGCAACGTATGGCCGTAACCCTGCCGTTTTCGCCCAGGATGGCCACCGGGCTGGCCTGGCAGTTGATCTTGACGCCTTCTTTTTCCGCCTCGTGGATCTCCTCGCGCAGGGCCGGCATATCGTCCTTCTGGCGCCGGTAGATGATGTGCACCTCTTTGGCCCCCAGGCGCAGGGCCGAGCGGGCGGCGTCCATGGCCACGTTACCGCCGCCGATGACGGCAATCACTTTATCCTTTAACTCCGGCGCCTGGCCTAAGTTAAGCTGCCGTAAGAAGGTAGCCCCGGCATAAACACCCTCCAGCTCTTCGCCCGGTACCCCCAGCTTCTGGTCCTTATGGGCACCGACGGCCACAAAGACGGCTGCATACCCCCGGGCTTTAAGGTCGTCCAGGCTGAAGTCACGGCCCAGGGCCTTACCGGTCTGCAGGTCCACACCCAGTTCCAGAATAGTATCAATCTCCGCCTGGAGGGTTTTCTTCGGCAGGCGGTATTCGGGAATGCCCACGGCCATCATGCCGCCGGCCACCGGCAGGGCTTCAAAGACGGTCACGCTGTAGCCCTTCAGGGCCAGGTAGTAGGCTGCCGTCAGGCCCGCCGGGCCGGAGCCGATCACGGCGACCTTTTTGCCGTTGGGCGGCTTAATTTCCGGCCGTGGCCGCTGGCCGTTGAGCTTCATAGCATAATCGGCAGCAAAGCGCTTCAACTCGCGAATGGCCAGGGGCTGGTCGATCTTGGCCCGGTTGCACTTGCCCTCGCAGGGATGGTTGCAGACCCGCCCACACACTACGGGGAAGGGATTCTCCCGCCGGATAACTTCGTAGGCCTCGGCAAAGCGCCGCTGGCGGATGAGGTCGATGTAAATGGGCACATCCACGTTGGCCGGGCAGGTATTCTGGCACGGCGAGTTAAAGAGGGCCGCGCAGACGCTGGCCGGGCAGCGGTGCTCGCGGATGTGGGCCAGGTATTCATCCCGGAAGTATTTAATGGTACTCAGGACCGGGTTGGGCGCTGTCTGGCCCAGGCCACAGAGGGCCGTGTCCTTAATCTGCTGGCCCAGCTCCACCAGCAGGTCGATATCTTCTTCTTTACCCTGGCCTTTGGAAATACGGTCCAGGATTTCCAGCATGCGGGTGGTACCGATGCGGCAGGGGGTACACTTGCCGCAGGACTCGTCTTTGACAAAGTCCAGGAAGAACTTCGCCAGGTCCACCATGCAGGTGTCTTCGTCCATGATAATCAACCCGCCGGAACCCATAATGGTCCCCAGGGCTGTCAGGGATTCATAGTCAATAGGGGTGTTCAAGTATTCCGCCGGGATGCAGCCGCCGGAAGGCCCGCCCGTCTGGGCCGCCTTGAACTTCTTGCCGTCGGGAATGCCGCCGCCGATGTCGTAGATGACCTCGCCCAGGGAGGTGCCCATAGGAATCTCCACCAGGCCGTTGTTGTTAATCTTCCCGGCCAGGGCGAAGACCTTGGTCCCCTTGCTCTTTTCGGTACCGATGCTGGCAAACCATTCCCAGCCCTCGCGGATAATGGTCGGTATATTGGCCAGGGTCTCCACGTTGTTGATGACGGTGGGCTTGCCCCAGAGGCCGGATACGGCCGGGAAAGGCGGCCGCGGCCGCGGTTCACCCCGGCGCCCCTCGATGGAGGCCAGTAATGCCGTTTCTTCGCCGCAGACAAAGGCGCCGGCGCCCAGGCGGATATCGATGTCAAAGTCAAAGCCCGAGTTAAAGAGGTTCTTGCCCAGGAGGCCCTTCTCCCGCGCCTGCTCGATGGCTATCTTCAACCGGTTCACGGCAATCGGGTATTCTGCGCGTACGTAGATATAACCCTGGCTGGCACCGATGGCGTAACCGCCGATGGCCAGTCCCTCCAGGACGGCATGGGGATCACCCTCCAGGATACTGCGGTCCATAAAGGCCCCCGGGTCGCCCTCGTCGGCATTGCAGACGATATATTTAACCGGTCCCGGTGAGCGGTGAGCAAACTCCCATTTGAGGCCGGTGGGGAAACCGCCGCCGCCCCGGCCGCGCAGGCCGGACTTTTTGATGACCTCGATAACCTCACCGGGGGTCATGGTAGTCAGGACTTTACCCAGGGCCTGGTAACCGTCCCGCGCGATATATTCATCAATGGATTCCGGATTTATAAGGCCGCAGTTGCGCAGGGCAATGCGCACCTGGTGTTTGAAGAAAGGAATTTCTTCAAAGGCCTGGACGGCTGCTTCCGTCTCCGGCTGCTTGTAGAGCTTGCGCTCCAGCACCCGGCCCTTGATAAAGTGCTCTTCCACCAGTTCCGGGACATCCTCCGGGTGCACCTGGGTGTAGAAAACCCCTTCCGGGTAAACCATCATATTGGGCCCAAAGCGGCAGAAACCGAAACAACCGGTGTCGACGACCTGGATTTCCTTATCCAGGCCGCGGGCCTTGAGCTCCCGGATAAGGGCCTCTTTAGTTGCCGGGCTTTCCGAAGCCGTACATCCGGTGCCGGCGCAGACCAGGACGTGGGCACGATAAAATTCCATTTACTCTTCCCCCCTGTTAACAACCCATTCGCTGATCACAATCCCGTTAACTACATGCTGGGCGACAATCTGCCGCGCCTTATTGGCATCCACTTTGCCGTAGGTCACCCGCGGCTTCCCCGGCAGGATGACGTCCACCAGGGGTTCCTGGGCGCAGAGGCCGATGCATCCCGTCTGGGTTACGTCCACATTGGTGAGGCGGCGCTTGCCCAGCTCATCAAGGATAGCGCTCATAACCTCCCGCGCGCCCGCGGCAATGCCGCAGGTGCCCATACCGACGACAATTTTAGCCTTTTGACCCGCCTCCCGCAGGCGGATGGCTTCCAGCTGGGTTTCTTTAATCTTTTGCAGTTCTTCCAGGGACTTGATCACTTGCCTTCACCTCCGTACAATTCTGCCACTCCTTTATTGATATAGCGCTGGATCCAGTCCAGGACCGGCCCGCAGTTTAAAGGTACCTCGCCCAGGTGCAGCTGCAACCAGGCGGAAGAAAACTTGAATTCCTTTTGCCCCCGGCGGTGGTGGTAAACAAGTTCTACCGGTTCTTCCCGGCTCAAAGCAGCGGCGATGGTCGCTCCCATATCACCCAAGGGCGGCAGGTCCGGGTGGCTCAGTTTCATGGTAGCCACCACCCGGGTCCCCTGGCCCGGCCGGGATTCCAGCGTAACGTTTCCCCCACACTGGGCCGCCGTAGCCTGGAAGAGGGGCAACCCCAGGCCTACCTTCCGGGTAGTCCGTGTGGTGTAAAAGGGGTCCAGGGCCTTTTGCAAGGTTTCGGCCCCCATACCGCGGCCGTCATCCCGGACCTCAATGGTCAACAGGTCCCGGTCCTCATCCTCTTCAATGGTAATGAGGATCTGTCGCGCCCCGGCGGCCAGGGCATTTTCCAGGAGATCCAGAATATGCAGGGCCAGTTCTTCCATGGCTTTACTGGTACTGCTTTAATACGGCTACCGCCGTATCCGGCTTCAACAGCCCGTGGGCGCGCTTGTTGACGGTCATCACCGGACCCAGGCCGCAGGCCCCGAGACACCGGACAACTTCCAGGGAAAACTTGCCGTCGTCGGTGCTGTCCCCGGCTTTGATGCCCAGTTCCTTCTCTAGGCGCTCCAGGATCTCCGGGGAGCCCTTGACGTAGCAGGCCGTACCCTTGCAGACGGAAACCTGGTATTTGCCCTTGGGCTTGACGGTAAAATGGTGGTAGAAGGAAATGACGCTGTAGACTTCCGTCAGGGACACTCCCAGACCTTCGGCTATAGCCACCTGGACCTGGCGGGGCAGGTAGCCGATGAGATCCTGGGCCTGGTGGAGAACCTCGATCAAATCGGATGGCCGGCCGCGGTGGGCGGCGATAATCTTATCGAGCTCCTCCCATTTGGCTTCGCATTGACAGGCTTCCATAACACAATACCTCCTTGAAAGAATGGTTTTTACAGAATACCGAACTCAAAATGTTATTTATCTGAAATTATCCCTTTGGCCTACCACCACCTTAAATTGCTGTCGTCTTAAGGATTGATGAAGTGACTTCAGATTGATTTCCTCCACGAAATCAAATATGGTAACCCGGCGGCCGATATCTTTTAAGTAATGGGCATCAGAAGCGACCGTCAGGGGCCAACCGGCCAGGGTCGGAAATTGCTTTAAGGCCTCATCGGGATATAGCAGGCCCAGCTCCATGGCCGCAAACGGCAGTCCTTCTGGTATCAACCCGAGGTGGCCCAACAGGCCGTATGATGGCCGGTCCACATGGGCCGGTATACAAACGCCGCCACGCCCGCTTACCTCCCTGACCACCTCTTCCAACCCCATGTCGACACTTGTCAGGAGAAGCCTTTTTTCCCGTCCTATCTCCCTCCCGGCAGCATCCAAAAGCAACTGGCAACCGAAATACTCTTCCCGGTTTTCTTCGGCAGGTAGACGTTGGTATACTATTGATTGCCATTCCAGGGCCTCTGCCGCACTATTGAAGAGGCAAACCAGATGCACGTCTTCCCTTGTCTGAACTTCCAAACCCGCGAGAACTATAAGCCCCGTCCCCCGGGCGGCTTCCTGGACGGCCGCTATATTCCCGGCGCTGTTGTGATCGGTAACGGCTATAAGCTGCAGTCCCGCCATAATGGCGGCGGCCACAATCCGGGGCGGCGTCATCTCTTCCCCGGCGCAGGGCGACAGGGCGGTATGGATGTGGAGATCGGCACGGTAGAAGGTCATATGCTCACTTCTCATTAAGGAGCTGATAAAGCCGGCCGGCCATTTCAAAAGTAGAATGGGGGGTTTGCAGAAGGGGAAGGCCTTCTGCCTCGGCCTTGCGGCAAACCTCCGGCGGAATGCCCCTGCCGCCGGTGAATACCACCCCCGCTGCTCCGGTCAGAAGGGCAACGGCCACTACGTTCATATGGGTCTGCAGGGTTAGCCAGAGACATCCGGGCGTACCGTTGGCCATAAAATCGCTGATCAGGTCGGAACAGTAACCGCCGATAACTTCCCTGTCCAGGGCCTTTTCCCCTGCTAATACTTGTAAATGCAGGCGTTCAACGATTTCCCGAAGGCGCATCTTCATCTCCCCTTTCCGGCCGGGCCATGGACGGCGGCAATTTCCGCGCCAGCTCCACCACCTCTTCCGCCAGGACCCGTACCCGCTCGCGCAGTACGAAAACGCAGTCCGTATCCTGGGCCTCACCCTGGACGATATCTTCGGCAAGGGCGCGACAGCTGGGCGAGCCGCAGGAACCGCAGTCCAGTCCCGGAAGCATGGCCTGTGTGGCTTCCAGGCGCCGCATCTTTTCAATAGCGGTGGCCAAATCGTCGTCCAATTGCAGGGCTGGCCGGGGATAAACCGGCTCCGCCCTCAGGTCTTTTTCCGTCACCGGGAGATCCATAGATCTTGACGGTAGGTCGCGGACCAGCTGCCGCAACTCCAGCTTTGCCAGGTAGGGATTTTGTACCATCAGGGCTCCACCGACACATCCACCCGGACAGGCCTGGGCCTCGATGTATTCAATATCCTGGAAGTCGCCCGCTTCTATACGGGTCAAGACTTCAATAACGTGATGAATGCCATCGACCTCCAGGAGGCGCCGACCGCCAATGCTGGCGTTTTCGCCGCCGCTGTGCCCCCAGCCGTAACCGGTTGCCCCGGCGCGGGAGGGATATGGAAGGGCGGAAGAAAGGCCCTTGAGTATGTCGCCATAAACGGTCGCCAGGGGAATAACTCCATCGGGACCTACCCTTTTTCCCTGGGGCTGGCGCGCCGCCGTAATCTTAGCCGGACAGGGGGAAATAAAGAAGGTGCCGACGGCTTCTAACGGTAGGCCGGTGGCTTTCATCCCCTCCAGCCGGGCCAAGCGGGCTGCCAAATCAACGGGGGTGACCAGGGGCAAAATCTGCTCCACCAGGGAAGGAAAACGGACTTGTATTAGGCCTACTACTGCCGGGCAGGCCGGGGAAATAAGCGGCCTTTTCCCGCCGTAATTATCCAGGTAGCGTCTGGTTGCCCTGGCCACCATTTCCGCCGCCAGGGCCACTTCGTAAATGGCATCAAATCCTAAAGCCTTTAGGGCTCCCAAAATATGCTCAAGTTTAGCCTGACCGGCAAACTGGGAAACCACGGCCGGGGCGGGCAGGGCAATGCGATACCTGTAAGCGGCCAGGGCCGTCAAGTCATCGCCTACGGCGATCTTGGCATGGTTGGGACAAATGCGGATACACTCGCCGCAGTCGATGCAGCGTTCCTGAATAATCCGCGCCTTGCCTTCCCGCACCCTTATGGCTTCTGTCGGGCAGTGCTTTATGCAGTTGGTACAACCCTTACATTTATCCTCTTCCAGGCGAACGGAATGGAAATAACCCACCGCGCCACCGCCTTCAGCGATTATAAATAATTATGTTAACAGTTGTCCCCTGCCCCGCTCCCGACTTTATCTCCAGTTCGTCGGCACAGCGGCGTATATTGGGAAGGCCCATACCGGCACCGAAGCCCATCTCCTGGATCTCCCGCGGTGCGGTAGAATAGCCCTCCTGCATGGCCAGTTCGATGTCAGGTATTCCCGGACCGTCATCAACGGCGGTAATGGTAATTGCCCCAGGAGTAATATGGGCCTTTAATTCACCACCGTAGGAGTGGATGATGATATTCATTTCAGCTTCATAGGCTGCAATGGCGGCCCTGCGTATAATCTCCGGAGGAAAACCGACCTGCTGCAGTACCTGCCGGATATGTGCCGCCCCGTTGCCACCGGCGAGAAAGTCACGCGCCCGCACGGGAAATGACAGCTTGAGGGACGGCATCTTATCCTCCAAGGAAATCTCCTCCGGTCGTTCCAGGCATTCTATCGGTCATCCCCGGAACATCCCTTTAGGCCGGCCTGGAAGAGGCGGCCACAGCTGTCATACATTAAAAACCTGGTCCCCAGAAGGGGCAAACCTACTTCCCTGGCAGCCTGAATAAGGCTTTTATCCGGCCTTTTGCCACGAACAAAAACGATGGCCGCGGCGTCGATCATGGTAGCCGTATGAATAACATGGGGATTGGTCAGTCCCGTCAACAACAGTATTCGGCAGCTGGCAAAGGCCAGAACGTCACTCATTAGATCCGAGGCAAAACCGGCCTCCACTTCTAACTCCAGCTTATCCATACCGGTAAAGACCTCGGCATTCAGGATGGCCTGTACTTCTTTAAGTTTCAGCGGCCCGACCTCCCCCAATGGTGAATTACTTCACAATAGCTGGCAAAAGAAACAGGCCTCGCCAGACCTTTGGTAATCGCTTACTTTTCACTTTCACTTTATCTTATGCTTGTGATAGTTCTTATGTGGATTTTATTCGCCATGAATTTTGATTTTCCTGCTAGGTCTTATAAAATTCTTATTTGCCGTTCAACATTTTGAACATTATTATCCGTCATTTTGACATCTTGTTTTTTGAATAATAACCACCTATTTGTCCCCCAAGCGCTCTGTAATAGCCTTAAACAAATCCATGGGTACGGGGAAGACAAGGATGTTGCTTTTATCGGAGGCGATCTCCGTTAGGGTCTGCAAATATCGCAGCTGTAAAGAAGCCGGCTGGGTAGAAATGATCCGTGCCGCCTCGGCCAGCTTTTCAGCGGCCTGGAACTCCCCGTCGGCGTGGATAATCTTAGCCCTACGTTCCCTTTCCGCCTCAGCCTGGGCGGCCATAGCCCGCTGCATACTCTGGGGTAACTCTACATCGCGTATTTCTACAAGGCTCACCTTAACTCCCCATGGCTCCGTGCCCTCATCAATGATCTGCTGCAGGCGCTGGTTTATCTGCTCCCGGTGGGCCAGGAGCTCGTCCAGGTCTGACTGTCCCAGAACGCTCCGCAGGGTGGTCTGGGCCAGCTGGGAAGTAGCGCGGACATGGTCCAGGACTTTGATAACGGCGTTAGCCGGCTCAATAACCCGGAAATACACCACTGCATTTACCTTTACGGTAACGTTATCCTTGGTTATAGCCTCCTGGGCCGGTACGTCCATGGTCACCGTCCGTAAATCCACCTTCTGCATGCGTTCAATGAGGGGTATTAAAAAGAAGAGTCCCGGACCCCGCACGCCGACATAGCGGCCCAGGCGAAAAATTACTCCCCTTTCGTATTCTTGAACGATGCGGACAGAAGAAGAAACTATGCTGGCTACAATAACAAAAAGGGCAATGAGGGAAATAAAATTTTCCACGGCTACTCCTTCCTTTCCTTAGCCTTCATCGGCTTTTTTTACTTTAACCTTCAAACCTTCTACCTCTAATATAACCACCCTTTGGCCTGCTGTAACGGGTTCCAAGCTTTCTGCGTGCCACCTCTCGCCTTCTGCCAAAATTATTCCTTCCGGACGGAGATCGGTTAGGGCTTTACCAATAGTCCCCACAAGGCTTTCCCGACCTGTTACCACAGGTCGCCCTCGTGCTTTTATTACGGCTCCCAGGAGGAAGGCAATAAAGGCCGCCATGCATACGGCCGTCACTGCTATCAGGCCGATATTTAGCCGCAGGTCCGGCGACCCGCCGCCAAAAAGCATTAGCGACCCCAGAATAAAAGAAACCATACCGCCTCCCGCCAGCAGTCCATGGCTTACGACAAAAGCTTCCGCAGCCAGCAATCCTAACCCAAGGACGATCAGCAATACACCGCCGAACTGAGCGTCAAGGCTGCCCAGGGCGTAAAGACCAAGCAACAAACCTATCCCACCGACAATTCCCGGAAAAACAGCCCCGGGATGATATAATTCCATGATTAAACCAAGGCCGCCGGCTGTAAGGAATCGAGTAGGAGGGGGCGGCTAGCCCCCGTCCTCTCACACCACCGGACATGCGGGTCCGCATCCGGCGGTTCACCAAGCTTGACGAAGATAAGAATAGCGCTCGGTTAAGCTCATCAGGCCCTGGGATTGCCAGTAGGCATTGCCCAGGGCTCTATTCATTGGCCCATGGGCCATCCGCCACAGCCCTTTGCGGGCATTGGCGAATTCATGCACTACCCATTCCGGCAATCCCAATGCGCGTAGTTCGCGGTACCTGGTCCGTACTCGCTTCCACTGCTTCCAGAGACACATGCGCAGCCTCCGCCGCGTCCAGCTTTCTAAGTTCTTAAAGATGCTGGGCGTGTCGGCCAGGGCGAAGTACCCTATCCAGCCGCCCAGGTAGGCGTTCAGGCGCTCTATGCGCTCGGCCATCTTTAAGGGTTTATTCCGGGCGGTTATCTCCCGGATTTTCGTTTTCACCCGGTCGATGGTCTGCGGCGCCAGGCGGATAAGGATTACTCCTGCCTTGTGTTTGTACATGCTGAACCCCAGAAATTTCAGCTTCCACGGCCGGTCTACCGCGCTCTTCTGCTCGTTGATCTTGAGCTTCAACCGCTCCTGCAGGAAGTTGCGGATACTGGCCATGACCCTTTCTCCTGCCCGTTTGCTTTTGACGTAGATGTTGCAGTCATCGGCGTAACGGACGAACTTGTGGCCCCTCTTTTCCAGTTCTTTGTCCAGGTCGTCCAGGAGTATGTTGGCCAATAACGGGCTTAAGGGTCCGCCCTGGGGCGTTCCTTCTGCCGTCTCCATGACCACTCCGTTTACCATGACGCCTGCCTGGAGATAGCGGCGGATAAGGGTAAGTACCCTCTTATCTGCCACTTTCCGGGCCACCCGGGCCATGAGGATGTCGTGGTTTACCCGGTCGAAGTATTTCTCGATGTCCAGGTCCACGGCCCATTCGTATCCTTCTTCTACGTATTGCCGCGCCTTCTTTACCGCATCATGGGCTTTCCTTCCGGGACGGAACCCGTAGCTGGCCTCTGAGAACTGCGGTTCGAAGATGGGCGTCAATACTTGCAGGAGGGCCTGCTGGATTAGGCGGTCCATTACGGTGGGTATCCCTAACATCCGTTTGCCTCCCCCGGGTTTCGGGATTTCGACCCGGCGCACGGGCTTCGGTCTGTAGGTTCCCGCGAGCAGTTCTTCCCGGATGCGCGGCCACTCGGCGCGTATTTGGTCCCGCAACCGTTCGGTCGGGATGCCGTCCACACCGGGCGCGCCTCCGTTCCGCTCTACCCGTTTCAGCGCGGCCAGCATGTTCTCCCTGGCCACCACCTGCTCCATCAGGCCGCTACCTTGGCCTCCGCGAGGTGACGTCCCGCTTTGTGCCGGAGAAGAACTCGGCCCTCCCGCGCTCCCCCGTGGCTTCACCACTTCTTCCCGCGGGCAGGCCCCTTGCGGGGTTTTCTGCTGTCTCTGTCCTTCTCGCGAACGCACCGGTTTCACCTCTGACTTGATGTTCGGGCCTTCCCCTGGAGTTCATGACCCCCAGGGTACTATGCCCTCTGCTGACTCCTGCCGGTTCAGCCGTACCTTCCGATACGGTTTACCAGCTCTCCCTGGCTTATCCGGCAGGCCTCCCCGGGTAAGAGCGTTAACCTTCGCCCCGTGCCCGCCCCATATACTCTACCGTCCCTTGGCAGCCTGGGATTTCGCTGTGTTCCGCCAGCTTATCCGAACGGTCTAGCCTCGTATGGGGTTCTTGTTCATCGGGCCGTGGCTTTGCCTCCGGCTTCCTTCGGATCCCACCTCGCGATGGACACCCTTGCCTTTGGCTAGCAGACTGGTGCTGCCTCGCCTGCAGTGGACTTTCACCACTAAGTTAACGCCCATGCCGGGCGCACGGATATATGCGATGTTGGGTTCGCTGATTTTAAAAAGCAGGCGTTGAACCGGGCTCATAACCAGGGAGTTAAGCGGGGCATCATCTAGCTTTAGCTCCACCTCCTTCCCGTCTATTAACGTAACCGTCCGCCCGTGAAGCTGTTTAAATAGCTCTTCCCTGCTGGCAGCCACCAGGTCAATCAGGTTAGCCTTTAATGCCTCGCCGTCACTAAAAGACTTGCTCTCCAGTACTGCCATTTCCGCCTGGGAAGGATCGCGACCCCGCATCTGGGCAATGCTCCGCACCCAGGCCGCCGCATCCTGGGTTATCTTTTCCTTCTGCACATCGGTCATTTCTCCCTCCCCACCAACGGAAACCGGATGGGCGGCCCCTATCCTGCTGCCCGGAGCCATGGCCGCCACATGAGCCGAAAGGGTAATGAAGGTCCCCGCCGAACCGGCCCACGCCCCGGCCGGTGAAACATAGACGATAACCGGCACCCGGGAATTCATAATGCATTCTACTATCTCCTGGGTAGTCCCGTACAGGCCTCCGGGAGTGTTTATTTCCAGGAGAACACAACCAGCTCCAGCCTCTTCGGCCGCCCGGATCCCTTTCCTTACATAATCCGCCACTACCGGCACGATAGCCCCTTCCACCCGCAGCAAGTATACCTCCTGGCCGGTTGCAGAAAATCCAGCCGGAATCCCGGCAAACAGCACCAAGGAAAATGTCAGGAAAAAAATAATTGTCAATCTCATTTTAACTAACTTGGTCATGTGGAATCATCCCCTGCAGTTATTGTACCATATTTCTTATCTTTAACGTCTTACTATTTCATTAGGTCGATTAAGGCGGCAGCTTTCTGATAGGCCCTGAAAAATACAAAAAACGGGTAATCAGGATTGAAGCCCTGTCTACCCGGAAAATAGATACTTTTTTAATTTACCTTTGCGCTATGCCGCTTTTCCGGTTTCTTTTTTTTCATTATTATCCAACGTTAATTCATGACTTCCACCAGTGTAGAAGCTAAATAAACCGAACAGCACGCCGACGGCAGCTATCTTTATGGCGTAATCTAGCAACTTTTTCCCCATAATGGCCATCTGGGTGGCCGTCTGGCCGCCGGCGATAAAACTCACCACAAATATGAAAGCCACTACCGCGCCGATGAGGACGGCAATGAAAACAAAGATGGCAAAAAGGTTGTCAAACAGATATATTAAGGCTTTTTTCATTTATTCAGCCACCTCCGGAGAGTTAATTAATAAATATCGGTAAGATGCCGATAAGGAGTAAGAAGGTGATTACAAATTGACCAACTACCCAGACATAAGAAAGTTTGGTTGTCTCCCAAAACTTAGATTTTGCAATCCCCATAGCCGTATACATGGCCAGGGCCAGGGGCGGGGTCATACCCTCCATTACGCCGGTTATGGCCGGCATAACTACAGCCACTAGGAAAGGATCAACGCCTACGGCTGCACCCGTAGAAATAAAGGCTGAACCCAGGATAGCTACCTGCGAAGAACCTGGTAAAACCATGCCTAGGAAGGTGGTAAAGGTAACTATCAATAAGGCCCAGCCTACTTTACTCAGGCCGAAACTCAAGAACCATGTCTGAATTGCTTCGCTCATTTCTACTTTCTGGAACACCAGGGCAATGGCGTAGGCCAGGTAAATAGTAGCCGAAACCGGCACTACTCCTTTCAAGCTATCCCGGAACATGGCTAAAACGCTATGCAGGTTAAAGCCACCGGGTATCTCCTTGCGCCCAACGATAATGGTATAAAACGTACAAAACCCTGCCGCCATCAGCAACACCGAAGCCGAAAAAGCCTTGGCGCCGTCAGGACCATATCGAGCTATAAGGGTATTCTTAAAGACGGAATCAATAATAATAGGCCCCAGGATGAAAACCGGAATTAAAAGAGCGCTCCAGCCTTCTTTGATGGCCCTAGCCAGATCTGGCCGCTCCTCTTTAGGTACAGGCTTAACCTTGTAATATTTGCAAAAAGCCAGCAGGGTGAGCCAACGATGTAGAATGAGCCAACCGAAAACAATATATAGCCCCAGCCAGAAAGTAGATAGGGAATACTTGTCTGGGTATAAAGTTGATAGTATGGCAAAGGCGACTAAATTTAGACCCGGGCCGACCTGGTTACCCAACATGCTGGCCGCCATTTCCACTGTTGCTGCCAGGTGGCGGGGAAAGCCGCTCCGGATCATGGCCGGGATGGTAAAAACACCGGTAGCCGCCACGTTGCCTGGCCCGGTACCGGTCATGGCAGCCAGGGCGCAGCTGCCAAAAAGCGCCACATAACCGGCGCCACCTGGAACACCACCAATAATTGCTAAAATAATGTTAATTAATTTTTCCACCACCCTGGTTTGACCTAAAATATGGGCAAAGACCAGAAAGCCTACGATAATATAAAAGAGGCCGCTTGTGGTAGGTCCCAAAAGGCCCGACCAGAAGAGATCGTAGCGTCCCGTCATGACAATAGTGAAGGCAAAAGCAATGGCCATGGCCTCATAAATAGGTCGTTTAAAAGCTATAAAGACCAGGGCTATAACTATAAGCAGCTCAATTAACCAGAAGACCTGGATGGGGAAAGGTCCGACCATTTGGACTGGCATATATTAAACCTCCCTATTATAAATTCCATTTCCCCTATTTACCTGTCTTTCCCGTTTACCTGTACCTTGCGCTTGCATTTACCAGCCCTTTAAACAGCTCTAACCAAAACGGCTCCTGCAAAACCTCCGGATGGAATTGCACCCCCAAAACAAAATCGTGTTTTAGGCTCGCTATCGCTTCGATTATACCATCCGGCGCCCGGGCGACGACTGTAAACCCCGGGGGTGGTTCCTTGACCGCCTGGCGATGGAAGCTATTTACCATCGCTTCTTTTTTCCCGGTAAGCCTTGCCAGGATACCATCCATTTCTATCCTGTGAATAGTTTCTCCCGGCGGCCTGCTCCCCTGCTGATGCACAACGCCGCTATTCTCCGGCCGCTGGTGAATATCATCCAGGTACATGGTACCGCCGCAAAGGACACTTAAAACCTGGTGCCCGCGGCAAATGCCCAGGATAGGTATATTCCTTTCCAGGGCACCCAGCAGGTAATCCCTTTCATTGGCAAAGCGCAGAGGGTTCTGGCTTTCTAAATCTTTAGCCCGATTGCCTTCTAAAACATTGCGTTTAACACTTAGAACCTCGCCCGCGGCAATGAGGGCGTCAATGTTTTCTAAAATCTTCTGGCGAATTTCTGGATCATTGACTACCGGTAGCAATAAAGGAATACCACCGGCCCTCTCTACCGCATCTACACAAGCTTTGACTGTGTAGACGAGGGACCAGCCCGGGACAACATTGCCCTGCTCCCAGCCGGTAGTTATACCAACACGCACGGCACCCATTACAGCACCTCATTTCCTATCTCAATAATTTGCTTATAAGAAATTGCCCCGAATGAGTTCTACTACTCCCCCGGGGCTCGTCGGCGATTCCAGGCATTTTATCTTAAATAATCATCGCCCTTTCATGTTGCCTTCATGTTTAAATCTATTAAATCCATCCGTATAACCAAGTCCAGTACGGAATGCTAACAAACATTAGCGCCAGATACGTGTATGACCAGACGGTTTCGGCTTTCCAGAATTTCTTATGATCGGGGAAATATCCGCTCAACATGTATCCTACCCCATGACCAGCACCATATGGAGTCATCGCTCCAAAGCCTTCTTTAGTATGAATTAACATTATCCCAAACAACTGTACCGGAAATCCTGGGATGCCTTTTGCCACAGCTAACCAAAGAGGCATTAAAGTAGTTACATGAGCTGTTACACTCACATATAAATAGTGTATTAAATAATCAATCGTAACTAAAATTATCAATATAAGAATCGGTGAAAGACCCAGTCCCGATACCCAGGCCGTCGAAGCTTTAGCGAGCCAATCTAAGAAACCCACATCTTTTAACCCATTGGCCAAGGTTATGAGTGTTCCTAGTACTATTAATATATTCCAGGCCGATTTTTCTTCCAGGACCTGTTCCCATTTAATAACACCTGTGACGATCATCAATACTACTGCGATTATAGCGACCATTGCCGGCGGTATTATTTCATGGGCAAAAATCCAGGCAATCAATGCACATATAAAAATTATTAATGTGCTTATTTCTTTAAAAGAAAGTTTTCCCATTTTCTCTAGTTCTCCGCTAGCCCACACAGGTGCTTCGGGAAACTTCTTTATTTCCGGCGGGAAGAATTTATAAGCAATCAGGGGAGTTATTATTATCAATATTACTGCCTGGGGAATGAAACCATAGAGGTAACTTATCCACGATATAGGGGGCAAACCTGTTGCTTTAGAAATATATTCTGTGGCTAGGACACTCATTGCAGCAGCCGTTAGGAACGTAGAACTCGAAATGAACGTCGCTAAAAATGATGTAAACAGAAGAAATGAGCCTATCTTAGACGCCGTTTCACCCGGGTGGGACCCCAGAGCTTCAGCTGTAGACCTTGCGATTGGGTACATGGTACCAAAACTACGAGCTGTGTTGGATGGCATGAATGGTCCTAAGGCTAAATCGGCCAGGGTTATAGCATAGCCAAGGCCCAGCGAGTTTTTACCTAACTTTTTTATAAGCCATAAAGCTATTCGCCGCCCTATTCCTGTGTCTTTAAGCGCCACTGCAAATATCATTGCCGCAAACACAAGCCACACTACGCTGTTCGAAAAACCCGATAGTGCCCACGCTAAAGTATCCTTGGGAGCCTTGTTAACGAGGTTCAGGCCCCCTATGATGGCTACACCGGTTAATCCTACGGCTCCCATAGGCATGACTTCCAAAGCAACACCAATAATTACAGCCACAAACAGAGCAAAATAATACCATGCATAAGGTGCCAGACCCGCAGGTCGAGGGATAAGCGCAATAACTATTCCGACAACAATAGGTATTAGTGCTTGCAGGATTTTAGATTTTTCTTCTGTTCGTGATGTCATGACCCTTCCTCCTTGTATGATATGACCAACGGTTAAATTTCCAGTTGGTCATTTATTTTGTCGTAAAAAATGTTTGACCCTTGAGGTATCCTCTGGGACAATCACGGTAGAACCGATGGCGGGGCAGTTCAGTTCCTCCTGCACTTCCTAAAGTGCTTGGTAAGACTGCTCCCCGGGCCTGGCGGCAACCGCTTACGCGCGGGTCGCACGCCCTTTAGAGGTTCTCCCTTCAGCAAGGAGCTGCGCACCAGTCTCTTAAGGGTCGGTGCTCATCAGCAAGGTTGCTGTTACGTCAGGTTCCTAGGGATACCCCAATTTTGGTTTGCTAAATCCCCGGGAAAGGAGGTGTTTTGCTATGGGAAAAACCCTTTTTGTCGGTATCGATATAGGGTCCGACACCAATGTGGTGCGCATCCTTGATGATACCGGCGAAGATGTCTGCGGTTTTAGCGTTTCTAACGACCTCCCCGGGGCTGAAAGGCTTGTGGAAAGGATTGTTGCTGAAGCTGAGTTACTTGATGCTGATAAGATTGAGATTGGCATGGAGGCCACTAACCTCTATTGGTGGCACCTTTCCCAGGCCCTGCATGAGGCTCCTGAACTCTCGGCATTTGCTGCGGAAATAGCGGTGATTAACCCCAAGGTGATTGACGGCTTTAAGCTTATCTACCCGGATATGGCTAAGACCGGCGCCTTGGATGCCCGGGTTATTGCTGATTGCTTGCGGTTTGGACGGGTACGTCCAACACCCCCTCCTGATATGACCTATGCTCCTTTGCAACGGCTTACCCGGTTTCGCTATCACCTGGTCAGTAACCTCACTCGTGAGAAGAATAGGGCCCTCAATCTGATATTCCTTAAGTTTTCTACCTACCAGAAGGAGTGTCCCTTCTCCAATTTGTTCGGGCAGGCCTCCCGGGCTGTCGTTGGCAACCTCACCCCTGATGAAATTGCTAATATGCCGGTGGAAGAACTGGTCGATATGATGCTTGAGCACGGTAATAACCGCTTGAAGGATGTCCCGGAGATGGCCAGAGTTATTAAACAGGCGGCCCGCAATTCCTACCGTTTAAACCCTAAAATGCGGGATGCTGTTGATGTTACCCTGGCCATGTCCCTGGAAACCATCCGCTTCTTTGAAACCCAGCAGAAGAAAATCGACCAGATCATTGCTAAAGAACTAAAAGCCATTCCCCAAACGTTAGATACTGTTCCTGGTATCGGGCCGGTTTACTCTGCCGGCATAATAGCCGAAATTGGTGACATCTCCAGGTTTAAGAACCACAATGCCCTTGCTAAATTCGCGGGCCTGACCTGGCGGCAGCACTAGCAAGTTCACTGCCGAGGATATCCCCTTAACCATGTCCGGTAATTATTACTTACGGTACTACCTCATTGAGGCGGCTAATTCCGTCCGGGTGCGGGAGCCGGAATATGCCGCGTTCTACCGCAAGCTTGTGCGCATGGTCTTCACGCTGCTGAGTGAGGGCCAAATCTACCGCCACAGGAGGTTGGGTTAAACATTTCTTTAAAGTTTACTTTTAGTGTTTGTGCTGGCAATTATTGTCTCGGTTTGCGGCTTGATTTCTTATTGCCTTTTTACATTTTAAGACATTAAAATTTCCAATTCAGCGTCTTGACATTTTACCGCGGGTCTTATTATGAGTAATAATCAAGCAACATACAAACCTATCTGTAAACAAATTAAATAGTAAATAAACATAGTAGCCAGTTTTTTATTATTATATACAGTTAATGGTTTTCTCACTTCCTCTCTTCCACTTCTGTCGGGAAAGTAACACCAATTGCCATAAACGTAAGGAAGCGCGTCAATTTAGCCTTATAACCCCCCCCTGTCGTTGTAATTACTTGTTATAATATGTTGCTTATTCTATTCTACATGCCCGGCGTTTTTCCTGCCGGCTATAGAATTTTTTTTATAAAAAAATTAAAGCCCCGGCCAAAATTCCAGCTTACCAGGGCTTTAATTAATTCAGGCTACATTATGCCATTTGCCAGGTATTTGTCATTACTAGTTATATTGTTTTTCCCCGGTTAACCGGCCGGGTTATATAGAAACTGTATTTATCCCCGCGGTAGGCCGCCCGTTTATATTCTACCGGCCGCCCCTCCGCTGTATAGACCAAGGAGGTTACCAGGAGCAAGGGTTCGCCTGGCTTAATATCCAGGACACGCGCCTGTTCTTTACGCGCAGCAACGGCCTCAAAAGACTGGGTCACCATAGCCGGAGCCGGCAAACCAGCTTTTTCATAGAGGTCGTACGTGGAAAAAGCTATTTTTTGCCGACATAACTCCCGAGCCAGGGCTGCCAATTGTTGTCCCAGTTCTCCTTCAAAGTAGGAAATGTAATAGACCATAGGTTCATTATTACCCAGGCCCAGGAGCTCCAACCGGATTACGCTGGTGGCAACGGGAAGAGCCAGTACAGTGGCCAGGTGATAATCCGCCGCTACCAGGCTGGCGTCCAGGTACCGAGTGGACGGTTCCAGGCCTTTACTCCGTAAGGTCTCTTCAAAAGGGGTTACCCTTACTAGTTCCTGCTGGATGCGGGGGCGAGCGACAAAGGTGCCTTTACCATGACTGCGGTAAATTAGACCTTCCCTGGCAAGTTCCCCCAGAGCCTGGCGCACCGTAATCCGGCTGACATTATACATGGCACAAAGCTCTTTTTCGGACGGCAGGCGCTCACCGGTCTTCAATATACCGTTTTTGATCTGTGCCGCCAGGGCATCTTTCAATTGTTGATAGAGAGGTATCGATTTTTCTGGTGATATCTCCCCATGCCCGATAATGGGAAGCACTTTTTCTGTCATAGCCAATCCTCCACAACCGATAACATTATTGTAATAACAAGCTTAACATAACACAAACGGTAAATCAATATTGGGAAAAACTTTAAGCCAGGGATGCCATAAATAATATCCCAATTTTTTTATTCAGCCAGCAGGAAAAATGCCAGGTATGTAGAATAGAATAACAAACACGTTATAACACGTGATTACATCATGGAGGGATGAATTATGACAAAAAAACCTTTGCGCTTTCTCTGTCCCAACGGCCACCTGGGCTTTGCTCCCATCAAGACCGGTAGCTTTTACCGGGGCGTTGAGACCAAGCCCGATTTTATCCTTGCCGACTCCGGCAGTGACGACATCGGTCCCGGACCTTTAGGTTCCGACACCTCTACCAGCCCTTTGGAATGGCAGAAACACGACCTGGAACATATGCTGCTGGCCGCCCGTAAACTGGGTGTCCCCATGATCATCGGTTCCGCCGGCGACACCGGAACCAATAGCCGTGTCGACCTCTACGTCAACATTATTAAGGAACTGGCCGAGAAACACGACTTACCTAAATTTAAAATCGGTTACTTCTATTCAGAAGTAAGCAAGGACTACCTGGCCCAAAAAATGAAAAAAGGACAGGTTATCAAAGGCCTGGACGGCCGCCCTGACCTAACCCCGGAAGAGCTGGATAAGACCGACCGCATTGTTGCCGTGGCCGGGGTCCATCCCTATATTAAACTTCTGGACATGGGCGCCGACGTTATTATCGGCGGCCGCTCCAGCGATTGTGTTATTTTTGCTGCCCCGGCCATCCGCGCCGGTTTTCCGGAGGACCTGGCCTACTACCTGGGTAAGGTTCTGGAGTGCGCATCCTTCTGCGCCGAACCTTATGGTGGAAAGGAGACGGTTATCGGCACCATTACCGAAAAGGAAGTCCTGGTTACGGCCATGCATCCAGAGCAGCGCTGCACAGTGGCTTCGGTAGCCGGCCATGCCATGTACGAAAGATCCAACCCCTACTACGAGTATGTCCTGGGCGGCATGCTGGATATGAGCAACTGCCGTTATGAGCAATATGACGAAAAGACCTGCCGTATTACCGGGCCGAAATTTATTCCCTCGGACGAATGGCGGGTGAAACTGGAGGGTTCCGGCAAGGTAGGCGAGCGCTACATCGGTATTGCCGGCATCCGTGATCCTTACACTATCCAGAACATCGACAAGGTTATCGAGTGGGCGAGGGCCCAGGCCCGGGAACGTTTCGGCGATACAGGTTATGAGCTCCACTACCATGTTTTTGGCAGGAACGGAGTAATGGGCGACCTGGAACCGGTTAAAGAGATCCGCTCCCATGAACTCTGCATCGTCGTCGAGGGTATCGCTCCCACCAAAGCCATGGCTGAAGAGGTCGCCATGATTGGTACCCGCCAGATGTTCTATGCTCGCCTGCCGGAGGTTAAAGGCACTGCCGGTGGTGCCGCTTTTGTCGTCGACGAAGTGTTGCCGGCTTCACCAGCCTATATATGGACAATGAACCATACAGTTGCCCTGGATGATCCTATGGAACTCTTCCCCACCTTTCTGACAGAAGCGGGAAAATAAGGAGGTAATATCAATGGCTACTGAAAAACTGATCAACCTTGCCAAGACCATCCGCAGTAAAAATGCCGGTACAGATAAAATTACCTTTGACATTATTTTCCGGGAAAAGGAAAACTACGAGCTGGTTAAAAAAAGCGGCGTCCTGACCCCGGAAACTATATGCAAGCTTTATGGTATTAGTCAGGAAAGAATTGTCGATTTTGTTGAATTCGATCCTGCTTATGCTATTAAATTTACCATTTACCGGCAGCGCCCCAGCGGCAGCCCGGGGGAATCCGATGTCTTTGGCTGCCAGCAGTACGCCCCCTTGCTGGATCTCGAAATACCGTTAGAATAAACACCCGTGTTCCGAACTATCCCGGACATTTAAGGTCCGGGATTTTTTTCTGGTTAAATTGTAATTCTAACTTAAAAATATAAATCCCTTTCGCCCGCAGCAATGCGCTCCAGGCGGCGTTCGGTTTCGGCCCGGATAGCCGCATTTGGTATCTGAGCCAGGTGCTCCCTGATGGCCGCTTCCCCTGCCTTCCGGGTGGCCGGCCCGGCGTAGTCCAACAGGTATTCTTTAAAGGTCAGGATGGCGTTGGGCTGGCACACATGCTGGATCTTGCTGGTTTTGGCCAGGGCCATGAAGCGGTCGCCGATTTCAAACTGGGGCACTCGCTCAAATATGGTTTGTATCTTTTACTTATTCCCCGCCTACCAGGCGGTAGCCGACTCCGGGTTCGGTGATGATATAGCGGGGCCGGGTGGGGTCGGTTTCAATTTTACGCCTGAGCTGCCCGATGTAGACGCGCAGGTAATGGGTTTCTTCCTGATACCCCGGTCCCCAGATGGTGCGTAAAAGCTGGCGGTGAGTCATTACCCGGCCGGCATTAAGGGCCAGGTTTTTCAGGAGTTCGTACTCAGTAGGCGTAAGCTTGATTTCCCGGCCGTCAACCGTAACCAGGCGGCGGGCCAAATCGACGGTCAAGCCCCCAACGGTAAGTACCGGTTCATCACCGTTCTGGGCCGCATGTCTTAGGGCCGCCCGCATCCGGGCCAGGAGCTCCCCCATACCAAAGGGCTTGGTGACATAGTCATCGGCACCGGCATCCAGGGCCTTAATTTTATCATCCTCCTGCTCCCGTACGGACAGGATGATGATGGGCACCCGGGACCATTCCCGCAGGCGTTTAACTACCTCCAGACCGTCCAGGTCGGGCAAACCCAGATCAAGAATAACCAGATCCGGGTGCAGCAAGGCGGCTTGCTGCACTCCCTGTAGTCCCGAAACCGCCTCGGCCACTTCGTAACCGTGGGCCTTCAGGGCAACCTTTAACAGGCGGCGGATAGGGGTTTCATCATCAATAATAAGGACGCGAGCACCCTTAGCGGTCACCCTGGCCACCTCCCCCTTCTGAAGGAACCGCACCCGGCGGCTGTTCGGCCAGGGGAAGAGAAAAATAAAAGACGCTCCCGCCCCCCGGGCGGGCCTCTACCCAAATTTTACCACCGTGGGCCTCAATAATCCCCTTACAGATGGAGAGGCCCAGACCCGTGCCGCTCACATGCCGGGGTGACTGCAAGCGGTAAAACTTATCGAATACCCTTTCCCGATCGCTTTCCGGAATGCCGGCACCCCGGTCGGCGACGGCCACCTGCAACTCCTTTCCCTCCCGGCGCACTGCAATGTCAATTTTACTCCCGGGAGGAGAATATTTAACGGCATTCTCCAGCAGGTTGACCAGAACCTGTTCAATAAGGGTGAAATCCACCTTGACCAGGGGCAATCCCGGAGAAATGCTAACCTCCAGGGGCCGGTCCTGCAAGGTTTCCCGGAGCTGCCCCAGGGCAACACCGATAATATCTTCCAAATCGCACCATTCCTGTTTTAACTGCAGCATACCGCTCTCCAGGCGAGCCATGTCCAGCAGGTTGCCAACCAGCCTGTTCAGGCGTCGCGCGCCCTCTTTTATAGTTTGAAGGAGAGCCTGCCGCGCCTCCGGATGATAGACCTCATCCCCTTCCAGGAGGCCGGTAACCGCGGCCGTAATAGAAGCCAGAGGTGTCCGCAGCTCATGGGAAATAGAGTTGAATAAAGCAGTACGCAGTTTCTCCGAGGCTGCCAGGCAGCGGGCCTGCTGGGCCTCTGCCGCCAACTGCAGGCGTAAGATAGCCAGGGCTGCAAGGCTGGCAAAAGCCTCTAGCAACAGGCGCTGCTCCGGCGCTAGGTGGCGCTCCGGATGGGCAAGCTTTACTCCCAGGACACCCAGGTTACTTTCTTCTGCTTTCAGGGGCAGGTACAACCCATCTGCCCCCGCCAGGGTATCGGTTCCCCTGCCGGCAAGCTGTTCATGGGTAAAAACCCACCCGGCTACAGCGTATTCATTGCTGTCCAGCCATTTTTCGGGCGATGACGGCGCAGTAGCCCGCACTTCCAGCTTGCCTTGAGCGTCGGGGATGAAAATAACGGCCTCGCCATCAATAGTTTCTGCCACAGTTTTAACTATGGTCTTTAATAGCCCATCAATATCAGTCTCCACCGCCATTTTCCTGCTCAGGGCGTAGAGGGCGGCCGTCCTTGTTTCCCGGCGCCGGGCGTTTTCAGCTTGAGCTTTTAGCCGGGCAGCCATGGTACCGGTGATAACGGCAACTACCAGAAAGACCCCGAAGCTGAGCAGGTGGCGGAGATCAGAGACGGAAAAGCTTAAGACTGGGGGCACAAAGAAAAAATCAAAGGCCAGCACACCCAGCACGGACGCCAGGATCGAAGGCCCCCGGCCCCAGCGGGCGGCACAGAACAGCACCGGTAATAAATAAAGTAAAGCAATATTAGTTAAATCAAAGACTGGCTGTAATATTTTATTGAGGACGGTAACCAGCATGACGGCCACCAGGACACCGGCATAGGGCCAGGAAGAGGCCCGTACACGGTAGCGCCATCCTGGTGCCCGGTGGCCTTCCCTAGACCCGATTTTTCCCGGTATGATATGCACGCTGATACCCTGGCTGCCGCGAATAATTCTGTCCACCAGCGAACCCCGCCACAGTTCCTGCCAGCGGGGGTGTAAAGGTTTACCGATGACAATCTGGGTGACGTTCTTGCGACGGGCCACAGCAAGCAATTCTTCGGCGGCATCGTTGCCCGTTAAAGTAATTACTTCCGCTCCCAGTTCTTCAGCCAGGTGTAAGTTCCGCGCCAACTGGTCCCGCCTGTTTTCATCGGCAGGAAGGCGTTCTGGCGTTTCCACATAGACGGCCAGCCATTCCGCCTTAAGCCCGGTAGCCATCCGTTTGGCCGTGCGGATCACCTGGGCGGAAAAGGGGCTGGGGCTTACACAGGCCATAACCCGCTCACCGGCCGGCCAGGGGCCGGTAATGCCGTGCAGGCGCATATAGTGATCCAATTGCCCTTCTACCCGCCGGGCTGTGTACCGCAACGCCAGTTCCCGCAAAGCGTTGATATTTCCCGGCCGAAAAAATTTTTGCAGAGCCCGTTCGGCCTGGTGCGGTACGTAGACCTTACCTTCTTTGAGACGCTCGATTAATTCTTCCGGCGGGATGTCGATGAGCTGGATCTGGTCGGCTTCCTCCAAGAGGCGGTCGGGAACGGTTTCCTGCACCCGGATGCCAGTAATCTGGGCGACAATATCATTGAGGCTCTCCACATGCTGGATATTTAAAGTTGTATAAACGTTGATGCCCGCAGCCAGAAGTTCCTCGACATCCTGGTAGCGGTAAGTGTGCCGGGAGCCGGGGATATTGGTGTGGGCCAGTTCGTCTACCAGGGCCAGTTGGGGACGGCGCTGCAAAAGGGCATCCAGGTCCATTTCCCGGAAAACCTTGCCCCGGTAAACCAGCTCCCGGGGCGGTATGATGGATAATCCCCTGACCAGGGCTTCGGTCTCCGGGCGCCCGTGGGTTTCCACCCAGCCGATGACTACATCAACGCCGTCGGCCTGGCGCTCGTGGGCTGTTTCCAGCATGGCATAGGTCTTGCCGACACCGGCCGCAGCCCCCAGGAAAATAGTCAGCCGTCCCCGGTTCTCGGCCTCTACCTGGGCCAGCAGGTCCTCAGGATCAGGCCGCCGGATATCTTCCTCCCTGTCCATTCACCTCACCCTTTCCCGTTCATGAAAGGTTCAGGGGATCAGCCCCCCCAAACAGCATGTGTGCACCAGAATTACATGGGGGGTCCCTTACCCTCTTAATTTATCGTGAAAGTTTATCCAGCTCCAGGTTTAATATTAGCACATTTACCCGTGGCTCACCCAGGATGCCCAATTGCCGCCCGGTAATATTTCTGTCGACCAGGGAGCGCACCTTGTCTTCCGGAAGATTCCTGGCCCGCGCCACCCGTGCTACCTGTAAATAAGCAGCCTCCGGGCTGATGTCCGGGTCCAGGCCGCTGGCCGAAGCGGTTACCAGGTCGGCCGGCACCGGTGCTCCGGCCGGCAGGCCGTTTACAGTACGAACTGCTGCCAGGCGCTTGGCTACAGTCGCCACCAATTCTTTACTGGTCGGCCCCAGGTTGGACCCGGCCGAGGCAGCAGCGTCATAGCCTTCCTTGCCCGCCGCTGAAGGCCGGCCGTGGAAATAACCCGGGCCGGTGAACTTCTGGCCGATAAGGGCCGAGCCCACCGGCTGCCCGTCACGCTCGATAAGGGAACCACCGGCCTGGCGGGGAAAAAATACCTGTGCCAGGCCGGTGACTGCCAGGGGGTAAATGACGCCGAGCAGGACCGTCATTACCACCAGCATCCGGGCGGTTGTTAGAAGTTTTCTAGTCAAGGCTCCTCTTCCTTTCATTAGCTTGCAACGGCCACAGCCCCTTTAGGCCAGCCTCAAAGCCACCAGGAGCATGTCAATGAGTTTGATGCCGATAAAGGGTGCCACCAGGCCTCCCAGGCCGTAGATGACCAGGTTGCGGCGCAGGATGGCGTTGGCCCCCAGGGGCCGGTAGGCAACCCCCTTAAGGGCCAGGGGCACCAGGGCGATGATGATCAGGGCGTTGAAGATCACGGCCGCAAGGATGGCGCTCTGGGGTGTAGCCAACCTCATGATATTTAAGGCTCCCAGTTCCGGGTAAGTGACGGTGAAGAGAGCCGGGATAATGGCAAAGTACTTGGCCACGTCGTTGGCAATGCTGAAGGTTGTCAGGGAACCGCGGGTCATGAGCAACTGCTTGCCGATCTCCACCACCTCGATGAGCTTGGTGGGGTTGTTGTCCAGGTCAACCATGTTACCTGCTTCTTTAGCCGCATGGGTACCGCTGTTCATGGCCAAGCCCACATCCGCCTGGGCCAGGGCCGGGGCGTCATTGCTGCCGTCGCCGGTCATGGCCACCAGGTGTCCTTTCGTCTGGTAGTCGCGGATCAGTTTTAACTTGGTCTCCGGGGTGGCCTCGGCGAGGAAATCGTCCACCCCGGCTTCCGCCGCTATGGCAGCCGCCGTCAAAGGGTTATCCCCGGTAATCATCACCGTTTTGATTCCCATGCGGCGCAGCTCGGCAAAACGTTCTTTGATACCGCCTTTAATCACGTCCTTCAGGTAAACGACCCCCAGGACCCGGGCCCCTTCAGCCACCACCAGGGGGGTGCCGCCCTCTTTGGCCACCCTGGCAACTGTATCTCTAACCTCCGCCGGCAGGGAACCACCCTGTTCCCGGACGAAAGCTTCAATGGCATCAGCGGCACCCTTGCGAATCTGCCGTCCCTCCAGGTCGACGCCGCTCATGCGGGTGTGGGCGCTGAAGGGGACAAAGGAGGCTTTCAGGCTGCCCAGATCCCGCTCCCGGAGTTGAAATTTATTTTTGGCCAGGACTACGATGCTGCGCCCTTCCGGCGTCTCGTCGGCCAGGGAGGCGAGCTGGGCGGCATCGGCCAGTTGCTCTTCGGTTATCCCCGGGGCCGGGATAAAGGCCGTGGCCATGCGGTTTCCCAGGGTGATAGTCCCGGTTTTATCCAGGAGGAGGACATCGACGTCGCCGGCCGCTTCCACGGCCCGGCCGGACATGGCCAGCACGTTACGCTTGAGGAGCCGGTCCATGCCGGCGATGCCGATGGCGCTCAAAAGACCGCCGATGGTGGTGGGGATCAGGCAGACCAGCAGGGCGATCAGGACAGGTACCGGGGCCGGGGCGCCGGAGTAGAGGGCAAAGGGTTCCAGAGTGGCCACTGCCAGCAGGAAGACGATGGTCAGGCCTATGAGCAGGATGGTCAAGGCGATCTCGTTGGGCGTCTTCTGCCGCCGCGCCCCTTCCACCAGGTTGATCATGCGGTCGAGGAAGGTTTCCCCGGGATTGGCCGTTATCCGTACCTTGATCCAGTCGGACAGGACGCGGGTACCGCCGGTGACGGCGCTGCGATCACCCCCCGATTCCCTGATCACCGGCGCCGATTCACCGGTCACCGCGCTCTCATCTACCGAAGCAATGCCTTCGATTACCTCGCCATCGCCGGGGATAATATCCCCCGCTTCTACCAGGACAATGTCCCCCTTGCGAAGTTGCGATGCCGGTATCTGTTGCACCCTGCCGTCGCAGAGTTTTTTGGCCGTAGTTTCGCTGCGGGTGCGGCGTAAGGTCTCGGCCTGGGCCTTGCCCCGGCCTTCGGCCAGGGCTTCGGCAAAATTGGCGAAGAGGACGGTTATCCACAGCCAAAGGGCGAGCTGGATATTTAAAGCAATAATGGCGCGCCCGCCGGCAGCTAAATCCCGCAAAGTAAAAATGGTCGTTAGCAGGGCGCCGATTTCCACGACAAACATTACCGGGTTGCGCCACTGCACCCGGGGATCGAGCTTAGCAAAAGCGTCTTTAATGGCCGGGACGAGCAGGGCCCGGTTGAAGCTACCCCTGGATCCGGCCAGCCTGTTGGAAATATTGGCTTCCCGTGGCATAAAACTTTCCCCCTTGCCTTAAAAAGCCTTACCCGCCAGCATCAGCAGCTGTTCCACCACCGGCCCCAGGGCCAGGGCCGGGAAAAAGGTCAGAGCGCCGACGATGAGTACCACCGCTGCCAGTAAACCGGTGAACAGCAGGCTGGTAGTCTGGAAAGTTCCTGGTCCCGGCGGCACGGCTTTTTTCGCCGCCATACTGCCGGCGATGGCCAGGACCGGCAGGATGACGCCGAAACGGCCGATAAGCATGGCCAGGCCAAGAGCGATGTTATAAAAGGGTGTATTGGCGTTTAAACCGGCAAAGGCGCTGCCGTTATTGCCCGCCCCCGAGGCAAAGGCGTAAAGGATTTCATTCAGGCCATGGGGGCCGGGATTTAAGATGGAAGCCGTGCCGGCCCTGGTTGCGGCCGCCAGGCCGCTGCCCAGCAATATGGTCGCCGCCGGGATGAGCACTGCCAGGGTGGCCATCTTCATCTCCCGTGTTTCGATCTTCTTACCCAGGTATTCCGGCGTCCGGCCCACCATCAGGCCGACGATAAACACCGTGAGGATGACAAAGACCAGCATCCCGTACAGGCCGGAGCCAACCCCGCCAAAGACCACTTCCCCCACCATCATCTGCAGCATGGGGATAAGCCCTCCCAGGGGTGTCAGGCTGTCGTGCATGGCGTTGACGGCGCCGCAGGAAGCGGCGGTAGTTACAGTTGCAAAAAGAGTAGAGTTGGCGATGCCAAAGCGGACCTCCTTCCCTTCCATGGCCGTGGGGCCGCTCACGCCCAGGGCGCGGAGGGTGGGATTACCATAGTGTTCGCTGCCGTAAACTACCCCCAGAGCCAGGACAAAAAGGAGTAGCATGGCGGCCAGGATGGCCAGGCCCTGGCGGCGGTTACCTACCATGTGGCCGAAGGTCACGGTCAACGCCACCGGGATGACCAGGATGGCCAGTATCTCCAGCAAATTGGTCAAAGGTGTGGGGTTCTCGAAGGGGTGGGCGGAGTTGGCGTTAAAGAAACCGCCGCCGTTGGTGCCCAATAGTTTAATGGCTTCCTGGGAAGCCACGGGACCCATGGCCAGGGTCTGGCGGCCCCCTTCCAGGGTGGTTACCGTCAGGTAGGGGCTCAGATTCTGGATAACCCCCTGGGACACCAGGACCAGGGCAAAGAGCAGGGAAAGGGGTAATAGCACCCAGAGGATGCCCCGGGTGAGATCCACCCAGAAGTTGCCGATGGTCTTAGCCGACCGCCGGGCCAGGCCGCGGGTCAGGGCAACGACAACAGCGATGCCGGTGGCGGCGGAAAGGAAGTTCTGCACCGTCAGGGCGGCCATCTGGGTAAAGTAGCTCATGGTCCTCTCGCCGCCGTAGGCCTGCCAGTTGGTATTGGTCATATAACTGGCGGCAGTATTGAAGGCCAGGTCCGGGGGTACGGCGCTGAAATGCTGGGGGTTGAAGGGCAGTACACCCTGGAGGCGCTGGATCAGGTAAACAGCAACTATGCCCAGGAAATTAAACACCAGGAGGGTGGCAGCGTACTCGCGCCAGTTCATCTCGCGGCCGGTATTCACTCCCGCCAGGCGGTAGATCAGCCCCTCCAGGGGTTTAAATACCGGGTCGAAAAGGGTCCTTTCCCCGCTAAAAACCCGGGCCATGTACCTCCCCAAGGGTACAGCCAGGAGCAACAACAGCAACAGGTACAGGATTATTTGCAGGATATCCGTATTTATTGCCGCCATCTGTCACCCCACCCTAGAGCTCCTCGGCCCGCATCAAGGCATAGACCAGATATACCAGCAATGCCATGGCAACTAAACCACCGAGAATAAAATCAAACATAAACCATCCTCCCCTGCCGCTTTATTTTACCCCGGGGTGAAATTCCCGCTTACATTTTCCCGCTTCTCCTGAACCTTTATCCTTCACTGTTGCTTTTCTCTCCCTCCCCTGCCTGCTATCTCCGGACATTCCCAAAACCTGGGTCGGGAGTGGGTAAAGCAGGCGGCCATTGCCCCAGGCGTTCCAGGTTCACTTTTTCTTAGCCCGGTTTCATGGTGCGCGGTGGTGGCGCCGACCTCCGTGCAGGCTTATTTTATCTCCGCTGGTGATCAATTAGGTGTCAAGAAACAATGGCGGGGAGTAAAAAAAATATAAAGACGAAGGCAAAAGAAAAAGCCGCTTAACGCGGCCTGAAATGATAAAAACCCCCTGCCGTCAGAGGGCAGGGGGGTAAAGCGCCGGTTGGGGGTAGCGTTACTAGAAATATAAATCCCTTTCGCCGGCGGCGATGCGCTCCAGGCGGCGTTCGGTTTCGGCCCGGATAGCCGCATTTGGTATCTGAGCCAGGTGCTCCCTGATGGCCGCTTCCCCTGCTTCCCGGGTGGCCGGCCCGGCGTAGTCCAGCAGGTATTCTTTAAAGGTCAGGATGGCGTTGGGCTGGCATACATGCTGGATCTCGCCGGTTTTGGCCAGGGCCATGAAGCGGTCGCCGGTGCGGCCGCGGCGGTAGCAGGCCGTGCAGTAGCTGGGGAGATAGCCCCGCCGGCAGAGGTCACCTATCACCTCATCCGGGTGGCGGTGGTCGCCGATTTCAAACTGGGGCACATCGTCGCCGTTCTCAGTATAGTGGCGGCCGTAGCCGCCGACGCCGGTGCAGGAACCGGCGCTGAGCTGGGAAATGCCTAAAGCCAGCAGTTCCGTCCGCAGCTCCGGCGTCTCCCGGGTGGAAATGATCATGCCGGTATAGGGCACGGCCAGGCGAATAATGGCTACTATCTTCTTAAAGTCCTCATCGTTAACCAGATAAGGGAAATTATCCAGGCTAATACCGTAAGCCGGCCGCAGGCGGGGAACGGAGATGGTATGCGGCCCGACGCCGAAGGTTTGCTCCAGGTGCCGGGCATGGTAGAGCAGGCCCATAACCTCAAATTTATAATCGTAGAGGCCGAAGAGGACCCCCAGGCCCACGTCGTCAATGCCCCCCTCCATGGCGCGGTCCATGGCCGTAGTGTGCCAGTCGTAGTCCGCTTTAGGGCCGCCTGGGTGCATGTAGGCGTAAGACGGCCGGTGGTAGGTTTCCTGGAAAAGGATGTAAGTGCCGATGCCGGCGGCCTTCAACTGGCGATAGGCGTCCACGGTGGTCGCTGCGATATTGATATTGACCCGGCGGATGTTGCCGCTGGCCTCGGTGATGTGGTAGACGCGGTCGATGACCTCCAGGACGTAATCCAGGGGGCAGTGCACCGGGTCTTCTCCCGCCTCCAGGGCCAGGCGCTTGTGCCCCAGGGACTCCAGGATGCGTACCTCCCGCTCCAGCTCCGCCGGTTCCAGGCGGCGGCGTTCAAATTTGTTGTCCCGCCGGTAGCCGCAGTAGCGGCAGTTGTTAACGCAGTAGTCGCTGAAGTAGAGGGGGGCAAAAAGAACCATGCGCCGGCCGTAGATCTTTTCCTTTATTTCCCGGGCGGCGGCAAACATCTGCCGGCGCACACCTGCATCATCACTCTGGAGCAGAACGGCCACCTCGTAGGGCTCCAGGCCTTGGGCTTCCCGGGCCTTGGCGACAATGCGGGCAGCCTCATCTATCGTTGCCCGTTTGGCTTCTTCCAGGTAACCTTCTATCTCTTCATGATCGATAAAGCCGGCATGATAACCGCTTTGCATGGAAATTGCCTCCATCCAGTTTAATAATACTTAAGCCTATATCCGGGTTCTCCCCGCTTTCTCTCCGCTTTCACTCCGTTTTATGAACTTTTGTTAAATAAAGTGATACTTAAAATTAAGACTCCCGGCTGCCGCCGGTCACCGGGCCGGCAAGGGCTTCAAGGTGTGTCCCGGTCCCCGCCCCAGCCGCCTCCCTAAGGCGCGCACCATGCCTTCCAGGCAGTGGCGGCAGTCTTCCGGGCCTTCGTTGACGCAAATCTTATTGGGGTAGATCTGGTAATCAGCCCGGTAGCGGGTCGGGGTCAGGTTAGGCATGATGACGTTCGCCCCCCGCTGCAGGGCCAGCTGGCGCCCGTTGGGAGCCAGGGTGCCCACCGCGGTGGTAGCCGGCAGGTGGGCATAGGGGATAACTAGCCTGGCAGTGGCAATCACCCGGTAGGTCAGATCTAGGCTGCCGGCCGGTTCTCCCGCCAGGGGCGTTGCCGGGTGGGGGATAAAAGGACCCAGGCCTGCCATTTCCACGTCCAGCCGCCGCAGGAGGATTAAATCATCGGCCAGGTCGGCCAGGGTCTGGCCCGGCAGGCCGATGATGTTCCCCGAGCCTACCTGGTATCCCAGTTCCCGCAGCCACAGGAGGCACTGGCGGCGTTCCTGCCAGCTCATACCGGGGTGGAGGCAGGCGTAGAGAGCGGCATTGGCCGTCTCATGCTTCAAAAGGTAGCGGTCGGCCCCGGCCTCCCGCCACAGGGCGTATTCATCCCGCCTCCTCTCCCCGACGCATAAGGTTACGGCTACCCCCAGCTTTTTTATTTCCCTGATTATCCCGGCCAGGACCGGGCCTGTATACCAGGGGTCTTCCCCCGACTGGAGGACGATGGTCCCGTAACCCAGTTCCGCCCCGCGCCTGGCGACAGCGACAATATCTTCCGGCATTAAGCGGTATCGCTGTAACTTCGCGTTATCAGCGCGGAGGCCGCAGTAACAACAGTGGCGGCGACAGTAATTTGAAAACTCGATGACGCCGCGCAGGTGGACCTCGTCCCCGGCCACCCGGGCCCGGACGCCGTCCGCCAGCCGGTAGAGGGCCTCTTCTTCGGCGCCGGGGGCCGCGGCCAGCAGGTTTATAATGTCTTCCCTGGTGAGTTCTTCCCCAGCAGCCGCTCTTTCTAAACTGGCAGTAAATTCCGTTCGCACAGCCTACCTCTCCTCCACCGTCATCGATACGGAACCCATTCTCAAAGCCGCAGGTCCATTACTTCTCTTTCCCCGTCAGGGCCGCCCGTACTTTAACCCCTGGAAGGCTGCCCAGCTTTCCCGTCAGGGCGCCGATGGTATCGGTGGTCCCGTCCACAATCAAGGCGATGACGGCCACGCCCCGCTCCCGGTAGGGAATGCCCATGCGGCCTACGATGCAGTGGCCGTAATCGCTAAGGATGGCATTAACCCTGGCGGCAGTATGTTCGCGATCTTCGATTACTATGCCCACAACTCCCAGGCGGTTTTCCATCCATACCCTCCTTACCAGCCTTACCCATCATCGCCCGGTCGTGCCCTTTGATTCTGATAGCTGCCAGGCGACATTAACCAACCAAAAAACGCCTCCCAGCCTGAATAATCTGCTGGCAAGCGTTAGAAATAACCCCTCATGATAATCCCTCCTCCCCTGAGGCTCAGGTTGCCCCTTACCGCAGGATTAGTTTTTGCCGCCCTCCCGCACCGGTCTTTTAAACCCGTACGGTCAGGTTTGTTCTAGATCTATTTTGTACGATCATCAACAAAAATGCAACAAAATCTTTTGCAGGTTTTTTTGGGTCAATGTAGAAATAGATAATCAATAGGCATGCGATTGGTATGCATAATCATATTCAGATTAATGAAAGGAAGATTATCATGGAAGAAATGCTAAAACAAATCCTCGCCGGCCAGCAAGAGATTCTTGCCACTTTACAGCAGCACAGTGAAATTTTAAACCAGCACAGTGAAATTTTAAACCAGCACAGTGAAATTTTAAACCAGCACAGTGAAATTTTAAACCAGCACAGTGAAATTTTAAACCAGCACAGTGAAATTTTGCATCAACATAGCCAGCAACTGGAGGACTTGCAAAAAAGGCAGTTAAAAATCGAAAACCGCCTTGATAACGAGATCGTACCAAAAATTAATGCCCTTTTTGATGCTTTTGAACTTAGAGGAGACCAGATCGAGAAGCTCCAAAAACATTTCGATGAACGCCTTGATGTTATTACCATGGATGTGAATTTTTTAATGGGTAAGACCGCCCGCATGGATACGGCCCTTGTGGAAATGAGGCGGGCAAAATAGGAGTGCCCCCACACCCGGCGCGCAGAAGCCCTTTTAAATCTCCTTTTTAAGCCCTTTCTAGGGCGGCGGGGTCTGGACCATTAGGTTATCATTCTCCGAAGCTGATCCCTATCGCCCGCGCCGTGGTCAGGAGCTGGTGGTCCAGAGGGATGGTCCGGGGCTTGCCGACGGCTTCCTCTAGGGATACGTGGGTGATGGCGTTGCCCTGCAGGCAGACCATAACGCCGTGGAAGCCCTGGACGGCCAGCTCTGCTGCCGCCACGCCGAAGCGGGTGGCCAAGACCCGGTCGTAGGACGATGGCGAGCCGCCCCGCTGGATATGGCCCAGGACGGTCACCCGGGTTTCAATGCCGCTCTTTTCTTCGATTAGCTTCCCTACCAGCTGGCCGATGCCGCCCAGGCGCACCCTCTCCACGCTTCCTTCCACCTGGCGCTGGACCACCAGTTCGCCTTCCGGCGATTTAGCCCCCTCGGCGACAACGACGATGCTGAAAGGTTTACCTTCCGCCCGGCGGGCTTCTATTTTTTTCAGCACCCCTTCAATCCGCCAGGGGATTTCCGGTATCAGGATCACATCGGCCCCGCCGGCCAGGCCGCTGTAGAGGGCAATCCAGCCGGTATAGCGGCCCATGAGTTCCAGGACCATGACCCGGTGATGGGATTCGGCTGTGGTATGTAGCTTATCCAGGGCCTCGGTGGCCGTCCTCACCGCCGTGTCGAAGCCGAAGGTCTGGTCGGTGGCCGCCAGGTCGTTGTCGATGGTTTTGGGGATACCGATTACCCGCGCCCCCTTAGCCTTGAAATCCCTGGCCCCGGCCAGGGTACCGTCGCCGCCCACTACCAGCAGCACTTCGATGCCCATTTGCTCCAGGCGCGCCACGGCCTTATCCGACATATCACGGTAAGTAACCTCACCGTTTTCTTTAATGGGAAAATAAAAGGGATTGCTGCGGTTGTTGGTCCCCAGGATGGTGCCGCCCCGGTGCAGGAGGCCGGAGATGGCCGGCGGGTCCAGTTTGATATAACGCCCTTCCACCACCCCGGTATAACCGTCGAGAAAACCGATCATTTCGTAACCATGGCTATTGGCCGTTTTTGTTGCCGCCCGGATGACGGCATTGAGGCCGGGGCAGTCACCGCCGCCGGTAAGGATACCCAAGCGTTTGGGCAAGGTTATTGCTCCTTTCGTTTTTTATCATGTTAGCAATTTGACAGCCTGGATGCAAGGGGTTAGTAAATTCATGTCATGCCTGCCGGCAAAACATTCCCCCGTTTATGATCTGAAGTTTGTTTACCTGCTCTGCCAACTGGCCAGGATGACCTCGATTTGTACCGGTGTCAACCGGGCATAACGGCTGTTGTCCACGCTCGTATCCCTATTTTCCACAATAAGCATCTTTGTTACCCGCTCGGTAAGCACCCAGTGCCAGACGCCCTGCCTGACATTATATACCTTGCCCGGCTCCATCCAGGTACAGTAAACTTTCCCCGGCGCATCATCACCATCGGCCACGATAAGTAACCCTTTCCCGCCCACGAGCACAAAGACTTCATCGGTAAGCAGGTGTTTCTCGATCTTCCCCAACGCCTCCGGGCGAAACTCCGGCGCGTCGTTGAGCAAGGCCACCCGCCAGGCGCCGAAATATATTACCGGCCTATAACCTTCGCCTGCATGGCTTGCTACCTGGAGCATTTCTTCCAGTACAGTCACGTTATGTTCCCCCCTATGCGCTTTACCTTTCTGCTGTCTATCTTTCCGGTTAGCTGGCTATAATTTGCTCCCGCGTTATTTCTTTCGGTACCCGGCATAAGGCCAGCAAATTCTCAGGCGGGGTGGCCGCAGGCACTTCGCAGCCCGGGCTGAGGATAAAGGGATGGCCGGCGTCCTGGATACACTGGTAGGCGGCCCGGCGAATTTCTTCCGGCCTGCCCTGGAGCAGGACCGCCACCGGGTCCACGTTGCCGCAGATGCAGATCTTATCGCCAAAATGTTCCCGGGCCAATTTTAGATCTACCATCCAGTCCAGGTCAATAATGTCGGCACCGGTTTGTGCCATAAATGGCAATAGGTTGGTGGTATTGCCGCAAATATGAAGCTTTACTTTCGCCCCGGCGGCGTGAATGCCCTCAATTAGACGCTGTTCATAGGGTAAAACTACTTCCTCGTACATGAGGGGAGAAACCAGAGAAGCGGCCGCATCGCCGATACCGATCAGGTCGGCTCCCGCTCTGACCTGCTCGCGGGCAAAATTGAGGCCCGCCCTTAAGGTTATCTCCAGCAACTCCTTAACCATTTCCGGGGCATCCATAAGATCCAGCATTAATTCCTGGACACCCCGCAGGTCGGCCGCCTCGGCGAAGGGCCCTTCCACCCAGCCGACAATCGGCACCTCGCTGCCTATTTCCCGGCGGAAATACTCTATAGCTTGCAGGCGGTCCCGCATTCGCCGGGCCGTGCGCGGGTCGGGCTCTTTTAGATTGACCATTTCCTCCAATTTTTTTAACAGGTGCTCCCTCATTACCGGGACACCCTCTTCCGGGTATTCAAATTGAGTACCAAAGCCCTCCGTTTCCCGGAATGGATCGGAAATGACCATAACCATATCAAAGTCAAAATCTCGCCAGCTACGCAGATAACTTTCCACCAGCACCCGGTAATCAAGGTAATAATCGCGATAAGTTTTTCCATAGTAATGGGCCGCGAAGGCCATCAAGATTGGCGCTACCGGTAACCGGTCAATCTCTTTACCGTCCAGTAAACCCATGACTCTTTGATAGGCGTTCAACTAAAAGTCCCCTCCACTTTTTTATCAGCTGGTAATGCTTTTCTGTTTGGTACTTGTATCAAGCCATACTGCCAGGATAAGAATTAACCCCTTTAACATTTGCTGATAAAATACCTCTACGTTCATAAGACTCATACCGTTGTCCAGGCTGGCCATAACCAGAGCACCGACAATGGCCCGCGGGACGGAACCAATTCCACCGGAAAGGCTGGTACCGCCTATAACTGCAGCCGCGACGGCGTCTAATTCGGCCCCCAGCCCCGCCGAGGTAGTAGCTGCGTTCAACCGTGCCGTAAGGATAATGCTTGCTATAGAAGCAAAAAGTCCGGATACAACAAAAAGGATAAAGGTAATTTTTTCAGTATTAATACCTGACAACCTGGCAGCCTCCTGGTTGCCACCCATAGCGTAAACATAACGACCAAACTGGGTTTTGGTGGTGATAAATGTTAGTAGAATGGCCAAACCCAATACAACCAGCACCGGGATGGGCACACCCTCATACTGGTTCATGATTAGGACAAAGGTGAATATCAGGCCGCAATAGAGTATCAATTTTAAGAGAAATGCCGGTGGTGTCTCAACCTTAAAACCGTAGCGTATTCTCTGGCGGCGACCATTAACTAACAAAAAGATAACAGCAATTATACATATAACCGCCAGGGTGAGACTTATAGAAGGGGACAGGTACCCCTGGCCTATTACCTTAAATTCTTTACTTAAAGGAGCAATAGTGTTGCCGTGGGTTATACCTAACAAAGCACCACGAAAGATCATCATACCGCCCAAGGTAACAATAAATGCCGGTACTTTCTTGATAGCTACCCAGAAACCCTGCCAGACACCAATGATAATTCCGGTGGCCAGGGCAACTACAATTGACGCCAGCGGGTCCCAGCCAAAATTTACATGGAGAATGGCTGCTATGGCCCCTGTAAAGCCCATTACTGAACCGACTGAGAGATCTAAATGTCCACCGATGATCAACATCAGGACACCCATAGTTAAAATTGAAACCACCGCCATCTGCCTGAATAATAATGCAAGATTTCGCGGTGTTAAGTAAGTCCCCTCCGTTAGCAAATAAAAGATAACCCAGATGGCCACCAGGGCCGCAATCATGGTATAGGCCTGAATGTCAATGAGCCGGCTCTCTCCGATGCCTGTTCGCTTTAAAATTTTCGCCATTACCAATAACCTCCAGTGGCGCAAGCCATTATCTTTTCTTGAGTCGCTTCATCCCTCATAAATTCACCCACAAGGCGCCCCTTTTGCATGACCAGGATCCTATCGCACATGCCCATTATCTCCGGAAGTTCCGAAGATACCATGACGATGCCTACACCCTTACGCACCAGTTCATTCATAATATTGTATATCTCGTACTTAGCACCAACATCGATACCGCGGGTAGGTTCGTCTAAAAATAGCACTCTGGGATTGGTTAGTAACCAGCGCGCGAGAATAATTTTTTGCTGATTGCCGCCGCTGAGATTATTCACGCGGGTTTCCAGGGAAGGCGTTTTTATTCTCAATTCACGTACTTTTTCATTGCAAGCCTTAAACTCTTCATTAGAATTTATAATCCCATATCTGGCTATCCTGTTCAATCCGGCCAAGCTTATATTTTTCTGTACGCTTTGCTGCAATATCAGACCAAAACGTTTACGATCCTCAGAGACCAGCCCCAGGCCTAGCCTAATAGCATCGGCCGGAGAATTTATTCTGACCCTGCGCCCTTCCAGGTAAATCTCACCATGTTTGGTGCCCTTGATGGCCCCGAAGATACTCATAATAAGCTCTGTCCTGCCGGCGCCCATGAGACCAGCGATCCCCAAGATTTCGCCCCGGCGCACCCGAAAACTAACATTATCGACAACCGGCTTGTTTTTTTCCCAATCAAACACCGAGAGGTTTTTAACTTCAAAAACTGTTTCCCCGGTGTTAAATTTCTCTTTAGGGAAACGCTCAGTTAACTCTCTGCCAACCATCATTTTGATAATCTTATCCTCGGTTAAATCCTTTGTATCTTGGGTGGCGATGGTCTTACCATCCCGCAAAACCGTTATTCTATCGGTTATTCTCTTTACCTCAGACAGTTTATGGGAGATATAAATACAGGATACACCTTTTTGTTTCAGATTCCGCAGGATAGTCATTAGTTGCTCTATCTCTTTCTCTGTTAGCGCGGCAGTGGGCTCATCAAGAATAAGGATCCTGGCATTTTTTAAAAGGGCTTTGGCGATTTCGACTAACTGTTGCTGGGCTATGCCCAGGTCTTTAATTTTACTGTGAACATTGAGGTCAACGTGAAATTCGGCCAATAACTTCTGGGCACGGTGGTAGAGCTCATTATAGTTAATAACCCCTTTTTTATTCGGTTCGCCGCCTAAAAAGATATTCTCGCCAACATCCATTTCTTTGATTAATGTTAGTTCCTGATAGATGATGGCTATGCCGGCCTTCTCCGAATCTTTGACGCTGTGGAATTGTTGTACCTCTCCTTCAATAAGGATTTCTCCTTCGTAGCTCCCGTAGGGATAGACACCACTCAATATTTTCATTAACGTAGATTTACCTGCTCCGTTTTCCCCACATAGGCCGTGGATCTCGCCCCGCTTTACCAGCAAGTTAACGTCCTGGAGAGCCCTCACGCCTGGGAAACTCTTACTGATATTACGCATTTCGATTATATATTCTCCCATCTTTCCCCCTCCGGCTGTAGCATAATGGGAGCAGCGGCCGGCATCCATATGCAGATACCGGCCGTCGGCCCAGGCAACGCCTTTATTCTTTCGGCCACTGATCCTTGGGAACGTTTTTATAGACCTCATCCAGTTTATGGTAACCATCTTTAATTACCGTCTGGACCATATTCTCCTTGGTAACCTTAATGGGGTCAAGTAACAGGGATGGAACATCAATCTTACCGTTGTTGACTTTACTATTGGTCTGGATTGGCTCGCCTTTGGCTAAAGCTACCGCTAGCTCGGCCGCCTTTGTCGCTATATTTTTTATAGGCTTATATACAGTAACTGTCTGCTTTCCTTCAACTATCCGCTGGCAGCCGTCCAGGTCGGCATCCTGGCCTGATACCGCTACTTTGCCATCGAGCTTTTGTTCGCTTAAGGCCTGGATAGCGGCTCCGGCCAAGCTGTCGTTAGAAGCTACTACTCCTTGAATGTTATTATTGTTCTTAGTTAAAGCATCTTCCATAATTTTAAGTGCATTCTCGGGTTTCCAGTCAATGGCCCATTGATCGGCTACTACCTTAATATCCCCCTTGTCGATAAGGGGTTTGAGAACCTTCATCTGTCCCTCTCTAAACAACTTGGCGTTGTTATCCGTAGGGGCTCCGCCGATTAAAACATAATTTCCTTTTGGTGCTTTGGCAACTACACCCTCGGCTTGCATCTCACCAACTCTAACATTATCGAAAGAAATATAAAGATCGACGTCAGCATTTTTAATAAGCCGGTCATAGGATAGAACCTTTATTCCCGCCTTATGAGCCATCTCCACGGCTGTAGCCGCGGATTCGGCGTTGTAGGGCACAATTACCAGGACATCTATGCCCTGAGTAAGCATGTTTTCTACCTGGCTGTTCTGGACAGCAGCATCGCTATTCGCAGTTTGCACAATGACATCTGCGCCTAATTCTTTAGCCTTTTGGACAAATAGATCCCGGTCTTTTTGCCAGCGCTCCACCATAAGGGTATCCATAGAGAGGCCTATTCTTATTTTTTTACCGCTCTTGGCCTGCTGGTTGGTAGTACTAGCGGCACCAGATTTATTGTCTCCGGTAGATTGCTTAGAAGAACAACCAGCCACAAGAGATACAATTATAAGCAAGATCAGTGAAATACCTAAAAATTTTAGTCGCTTCATAATGAACCTCCTTTTCACTCTTATTCCCTTCTAGCAGTTACTCCTTTTTTGCTTGCAGTCCTGCATCAATCTTCTCTTCTAACCACCTCCCTGTCTTCGCCCACGGTAACAATAATAATCACCCCCTCGCCAGCTAAAGTCATCTCAATTTGGTAATAGCCAATCCTTCTTCGAGCATCTCGGCAAGAATTACTTCCGGTCGGGTAAAGATAGAGCCAAATTCTGGCTGCAAACCATTAACCACATAATCAAAAATGAGGCGTACCGGTTCATAACCTTGTTGAAATGTATTCTGACAAATGCAAGCGGAAACAACGCCCTTTTTCAAGAGGGCAGCTATTTCTTCGGTAACGTCAAATCCTATCAACTTAACATCTCCGGCCCTACCTTCGTCAATAATGGCCGTACCTATGCCGGCTGCGCAGGCATTGGTTACAAAAATGCCCTGCAAGTCCGGAAAATCTCTAATTATTTGCCTGGTGAGCTGGTAGGCACGCCGATCATCATCCATATTTTCCCATGTACCGATAATAGTTATTTTATTTTCTCCTTTTTCGGTTACTACCTCCAGGAACCCCTGTCTCCTTACCTCTGTGTCCTGGGTAGTTAAAAAACCGGTAAGTATAGCTATTTCTCCCTGGCCGTTAAGAAACTTGCGCATCAATTCCCCCGCTACCCGGCCGGCGCGGTAGCTGTCCAGCCCGACATAACAAAGACGCTGGCTATCGGGAATATCGGTATTAAAGGTGACAACAGGAACACCTTTTTCGCAGGCCTGATTGATTATCTCCCGAATCAGAAGGGGATCGGTAGGGGTCAAGGCTATCCCGTTAACACCATCAGATAAAGCTTGCTCTAATAGTGCTCGTTCACGAAAAGGGTCGCGCATACCCACTGTATAAAACGTTACTTTTACACCAAAGTCGGCTACTTCTCTGGCCGCCGCTTCTGCCCCCTCCCGTACCTGGCGCCAGAAGCTGTCAGGGATAGTAGGTATAATAAAACCTATGGTGTAAGAGACTTGTTTGACCAGTGCCCTGGCAATCTTATTGGGTTGATAATTCATTTCCCGCACCTTGGCCCATACCAGGGCTTCCGTTTCTGGATTGACGCCTCCCCGGCCGTGTAAAACCCGATCAACTGTGCCCCGGGAAATATTAAGTGCTTCAGCAATATCCTTAATTGTTACCCGTTTCATGACTTCTCCTATTGTGCTCGTGCACGTTATTAGTAATTATATATTCGCTATGCAGTATAAAAATCCTGCCGTCGTTTAAAAAAATTTTCTTTATTACATTCATTGTTTTATGCAGTTGCCCCGGTTCCGCTTCAGCCTGGCCAGCAACCGTTCCAGTTCCCAGGTGTTGACCACATTCTCCGGTTCCAGCCAGCCGCGCCGGGCGGTAAGCACGCCGTATTCCATGTCGGCCAGGCGGTTAGGGTCATGGGCGTCGGTATTTATAGCTATGGGCACACCGTATTCTTTAGCCAGGCGGGCCGCCGTATCATTTAAATCCAGCCGGTCGGGGCTGGCATTGATCTCCAGGATGGTACCCGTCTCCGCTGCCAGCTTAATAATCCTGGTTACATCTACTGCGTAGGGCCGGCGCCGGCCCAGCATGCGGCCGGTAGGGTGCCCCAGGATATCCACATAAGGATGGCGCAGGGCCGCCTCCAGCCGGGTCATCACCTGCTCCTCTTCCTGGCGGAAGCCGGAATGGATCGAGGCGATGACCAGGTCGAATTCCTTTAAAACGTCGTCTTCATAATCCAGGCGGCCGTCGGCCAGGATGTCGACTTCAATGCCGGCCAGGATGGTAATACCTGCCAGTTCTTCCTTCAGCCGGACAATCTCCTCGCGCTGGGCCTTTAACTGCTCGACGCTCAGGCCCCTGGCCACCACCAGGGAGCGGGAGTGATCGGTAATGGCGATATACTGGTACCCCCTGGCCTGCGCCGCCGCAGCCATGGCGGCAATGGTTGCCACCCCGTCGCTGTAGCGGCTGTGCATATGGAGGTCGCCGCGGATATCCGCCAGGGTAATTAAGCGGGGTAGCTCACCCCTCAGGGCGGCTTCTATTTCCCCGCGGTCCTCGCGCAACTCCGGCACAATGTAAGGCAAACCCAGGCGCTGGTAAAAAAAGGGTTCTGCAGGCTGGTCCTCCCTGGCAGGCCGGCCCACCATGGCAGGAGGAGCTTCCTGCCCGACCGCGCCTATTTGCAGCCCCCCCGTCTCTCCCGCAGCATCTTCCCCCTCTCCGGCAGTACCCTCCTGGCCTGCGGCCAGGACAGCCTTCTCTTCGGCCAGCCAGCGCGGGGTAGCAAGGCCCAGATCAGCCACACCCAGGCCGCGGCTGGCGGCCAGGCTTATTAGCCGCCGGCGGTGGGCCTTTGAACCCGTGGCATAAAACAGGGTAGCCGCAAAGTCCTCCGGTGGAACCAGGATGATTTCAATCTTCACGCCCAGGGTTGTCCGCAAGGAAAGGCGGTCCGGCTCGCTGGCCAGCACTTCCTTCACCTGGGGGTACCGGGGCATGACGTCTGCTACCTGGTTACCGGGCTGCACGGCTACCACCAGGTCAACATCGCCCACCATCTCGCAACCGCGCCGGACGCTGCCGGCTATGGCCACCCTCTCAACCCCTGGTATAGCCAGGATCTGGTCCCGCAAGAGCAAAGCCAGGGGCCGGGCTACCCCCACGGGCACCTGCTCCCTTACTTCCTTTAACATTTCCACGCCCCGTAGGATGGCCAGTTCCGTCTTGCTGCCCATGCCGGGCAGGGTCCTGATGCGCTTCTCCTGGGCCGCCGTCTCCAGCTCTTCCAGGGTCGTAATGCCCAGGCCCTGGTAAATCTGGCGTATGGAACGACTGCCCAGGCCGGGGATGGCCAGCATTTCCCTCAAGCCCGGCGGTACTTCCCGGCGTAAATTCTCAAGGAAGGCAGACCGGCCCGTAGTTAACAGCTCGGCGATTTTTTTGGCCAGGTTCTTGCCCACCCCGGGAATCTCTTCCAGGGCATCCCGGGCATAAAGGGCGGCCGCCTCTTCTTCCAGGTTTTCCAGGGCCCGGGCGGCGCGGTGATAGGCGCGCACTTTAAAGGGTTCTTCCCCCTTTAATTCCAGCAAGTCGCCCATTTCCGTCAAGGCCCAGGCAAGCTCCAGGTTGGTCAACCCCGTTTTTCCTCCTGTATCAATTTTACCAGGGTATCGTAATCCTGCTGGACTTTATAGAGTTCATCGGCAATATTCAGGGCCGCGAGCACGGCCACCTTTACCGGGGGATAATGGGGGAACTTCTGGCTGACCTGGCGCATCTTTTTGTCTACATAGGATGCCAGCATCTGGATATATTCCGGCGCTTCCCCCTTGACAATATAATCCTGCCCATTGATGTTGACAGTGGTCCGGTCCTGTACCGGGATCTGCCGCTCGGCCTGGGGCAAGATAAATCCCTCCCTTTTAGCGTAGTAGACCCTTATGCCATGCTTATGACACCAGCAGAAGATGAAAACAGCTGCGCCTGTAACGGGACTCAGCCCGGCATAAGCAGAAGGGTGAAAATGGTATCTTTTTACCATTTTCGCTTCCGGGAGGGTAAAATCCTTCTGGCAACCACAAACAATACCGCGGAATTTTTCCGGCACCCCGGCAGTAGGGCACCACAGGGGGAGGGTACCACACCTGCAATCCCTATATGCTGGATCGCCCACGCACACGGTGGGATGTAGGGATATACATTCCAATCACTTGTGTTACCGTAGCGGAGAAGGAAAATGGTAGTCGGACAGGCTTTCATCCGGAACTGGCTTAGCCAGTTCCTACAAGTCTCCAACATCCGACTTCCTGCCTCCGACCTCTTATGCTCGCAGGGTGGCGCCCAGGCGTTCCTCCAGGGCTTTTTGTATCCTTCCCTGGGCGGCATTGACCTCAGCATCCGTCAGGGTCCGGTCCGGCAGCTGGTAAACCAGGGTATAGGCCAGGCTTTTGTAACCTTCAGGGATGGGAGCCCCCTGGTAGACATCAAAGAGGGTACAGCTTTTGAGCAGGTCGCCGCCTGCCTCCTTGATAACTTCTTCTACCGCTGCCGCCGGGAGATTATCCCCTACCACCACCGCCAGGTCCCTTTCCACGGCCGGGAAACGGGGTAAAGGCTCGTAACCTAATTGCCTCTGGTTCAGGGTACCTGCCTGGTCCCAGTCCAGCTCGAAGACACAGGCCCTTGATGGTAAATCAAAAGCCGCCAGGACGTCCGGGTGCAGTTCGCCTAAGAATCCCAGGCTTAACTCCCCGGCCTTGATAGTTGCCGCCCGGCCGGGATGGAGGAAGGGATAAGCAGTTGCAGCTTCCCAGGTGATGCCTTTGATTTTTACCCTGGCCAGGATATTTTCCACTATGCCTTTAAGATAAAAGAAATCCATCTCCACCGCCGGCCAGTTCCAGCCGTGGTCGATAGTCCCCATGACCAGCCCGCCCAGGCGTAAGGGCTCGGCCGGTAACTGCCGGCCCGCGGGAATAAATACCCGGCCCAGTTCATAAATGGCCACCGGCAGCACCCGGCGGCTGGCATTACGCCCGGCCACCTCCAGCAAACCGGGTAGGAGGGAAGGCCGCATGATACCCTGCTCATCCCTCAGGGGATTCTGGATTTTTACCGCCTGCCGCCAGGGGTGACCGGGGGGTAGCAGCAGCTGGTCCAGGACGCGGGGACCGATAAAGCTGTAGGTAACGACTTCCGCCAGGCCGGCCGTTGCCGCCGCCTCCCGGCCGGCTTCCTCCCAGCGCTGGGCCGGGGTCTGCTTTTCCCGGGCGGTGATATTCCCCGGCAGGGTCACCGGGATGTTATCATAGCCGTACAGCCGGGCAATTTCTTCCACCAGGTCGATTTCCCGGGTCAGGTCGCCCCGGTAGGCCGGGACAGTTACCTGGAAAGGCCCTTCCCCGCTGACTTCCAGGTGGAGGCGCTCCAGGAGTTCCTTCATGGCCGCCGGCGTAAGGGTAGTCCCCAGGAGGTAGTTTACCCGTTGCGGTCTTAAAAGTATTGTTACCGGCCGGCGCTTCCTTACATAGCAGTCCAGCCGGCCCCGGGCCACGCTGCCGCCGGCCAGTTCTGCCATGAGCCGGGCCGCCCGGTCGGCGGCTGCGGCTGCCCCTTCCAGGTTGACACCCCGCTCAAAACGGGTCGAGGCTTCCGAGCGCAGGCCCAGCTTGCGGGAGGTGCGGCGAATGGAAGCGCCGTCAAAATGGGCGGATTCGATCAGGATGTTGGCCGTCTCCGGGGTAACCTCCGTCTCCAGCCCGCCCATGACACCGGCCACGGCCACCGGCCGGGCAGCGTCGGCAATGACCAGCATTTCCGGGTCCAGTTCCCGCTCCACATCATCCAGGGTCTTTATTTTCTCCTCTGCTGCGGCCCGGCGGACGATAATGCGGTGCTGCTGCAGGAGGTCGTAATCAAAGGCATGTAAAGGCTGGCCCATTTCCAGCATGACAAAGTTGGTTATATCCACCACGTTATTAATCGGCCGCATGCCGGCGGCGCGCAAGCAGGCCTGGAGCCACCCGGGAGAGGGGCCGATGCGCACCCCGCTCACCAGGCGGGCCACATAACGGGCGCACAGGTCGGGAGCTTCGATTTCCACGGCCGCGAGATCCTCGATGCGCCGCTCGTCTTCCCGGACGGCAATTTCCGGCAGGCGTAAAGGTACACCGGTAAGGGCCGCCACTTCCCGCGCGACGCCCAAAATGCTCAGGCAGTCGGCCCTGTTGGGAGTAAGTTCCAGCACCAGGACGACATCATTAAGCCCCAGGACCTCAGCTGCATCAGCACCCGGGGGAGCATCCGGCGGCAGGGTAAGGATCCCTTCCCGGTCGGCCGGGGAGATGAGGCTGGCATCCAGCCCCAGTTCCTGGGCCGAGCAGAGCATGCCTTCGGAGGCCACGCCGCGGAAGGTAGCCCGGCGTATCTCCTTCCCTGCCGGTAACCGCGCTCCCTCCAGGGCTACGGCCACCGTCTGGCCGGCGTACACATTGGGCGCCCCTGTTACCAGCTGGAGTTCCCGGCCTGTATCAACCCGGCAGATGACCAGGTGTTCGGCATTGGGATGAGGGGTGATAGCTTCGATTCTCCCAGCAACCACTCCTTGAAAATCCGGGGCCAGGTTTTCTATGTTTTCCACCGCCAGGCCGGCCATGGTCAGTTTTTCCGCCAGCTCTTCCGGCGGCAAGTCGACGGCGACGTATTGTTGCAGCCATTTATAGGGAACACGCAATTGGAGTCACTCCTTTAGAACTGCCGTAAGAAGCGCAGGTCGTTTTCATAGAAAAGGCGCAGGTCGTCAACGCCGTACTTCAGCATGGCCACCCGGTCTACCCCCAGACCAAAGGCAAAGCCGCTCACCTCTTCCGGGTCGTAGCCGGACATGCTTAAAACCCGGGGGTGGACCATGCCGCAGCCCAGGATTTCCAGCCAGCCGCTGTGGCCACATACCCGGCAGCCGCTGCCGCCGCACATAACGCAGGACATATCGACCTCGGCGCTGGGCTCGGTGAAGGGAAAATAACTGGGCCGGAAACGCACCCGGACCTGATCACCAAACATCTGCTTGATAAAGGCCATCAGGGTCCCCTTCAGTTCACCAAAGGTTACCCGCTTATCCACCAGCAGGCCTTCCACCTGGAAGAACATGGGCGAGTGGGTGGCGTCATCGTCGCGCCGGTAAACCTTGCCCGGTGCGATAATGCGGATGGGCACCTGGGGACGCCGGGCCTCCATGACCCGCGCCTGGACGGGGGAGGTATGGGTGCGGAGCAGGACGTCCTCAGTGATATAAAAGGAATCCTGCATGTCGCGGGCCGGGTGTTCTTTAGGAAGATTCAAGGCTTCAAAGTTGTAATAGTCGCTTTCTACTTCCGGGCCTTCGGCCACGTCAAAGCCCAGGCCCATAAAAATGGCCTTGATTTCATTCAAAGTCTGGTACAGGGGGTGGCGGTAACCCCGGGAAACCGGCCGCCCCGGCAGGGTCACGTCGATGGCCTCCGCCCGCAGGCGTTCAGCCTGTTCCCGCCGGGAAAGGTCTTCTTTCGCCTCCTGGAGGGCCCTTTCCAGTTCCTCCCGGACCTGGTTGGCCATCTGCCCCACCCGGGGCCGCTCTTCAGGGGGGAGCTTTCCCATGCCCCTTAAAACCCCGGTCAATTCTCCCTTCTTGCCCAGGTACTGGACCCTGATGGCCTCCAGCTCTTCGCTGCTGGTGGCAGCCGCCACCCGGGCCAGGGCTACTTCCCTGATGGCAGCAATAGTTGCCAGCATCTCCATCACCTCAACCACGGCAAAATAAAAAGCCTTCGCCCCTTCGGGACGAAAGCTGAAAAATATCTTCTTACCACCCCAAGTCCACCGGCACCATCATGCCGTTCCCCTCTAACGGTGGGAGCACCGGCGCGGCCTACTTTTTCTTTTCAGCCTGCTGCTCCTGGGCGAACTTCACACGGCCTTTCCCCGGCAGCGCTTCCAGTCAGCGACGCCGCCTCCCTGTGGGTTCCGTACCGGCTACTTTGCCCATTCATAGCATTTGAACGACAATCATTTTTTTACCTACTGGGTAACCAGCCTGCGGTAAATGATGTAGGCAGCGATAGAACCAGTTTTTTCGAAAAGCCTCCAAAAGAACTCCGCCGACAGGACCAACCTATCACGACCTTTCCTGGAGCTTTTGGGGGTAACCTCAGACTTAATTATAGCATAGCCCCCCCGGCCGTGACAAGGCGTAGTTTAACCCCGCGCCCGGCGCCTGGCAAGAAGCCTGGCTTTGAGGGCGGCCAGAAGATCCAGCTGGGTCTCCAGGGAGTGGACATTTACCGCCAGGATTTCCCCGATTTTTTGTAAGCGGTAGCGGAGAGTGTTGGGATGGAGGTAAAAGTGGCGGGCAATAGCCTGGAAGTCACCGTTAAACTGAAAGTATTTCTCCAGAACTTCCAGGTAGTTCGTCCCGTTCTCCTGGTCAAAGGCCTCCAGCCGGCCCAAGGTTTGCTGGTAGTAATCTTCCAGCTGGTATGGTGTTAACTGGTAAAGGAGCTTTTCTACTCCCAGTTCGGCAAAAAAGACTAGCCCCGTCTCCCGGCGCAGTTTGCCTATCTCCAGGGCTATTTTAGCCTCCTGGAAACTTAAATACAGGTCGGTAGTGGAAGGGTAAAAAAGGCCTACCCCGCCGCCCAGGTGCATGCCGGGGGCGTAACGGGACAGTTTTTGCTGCAGGGTGCTGAAAATTTTCTTTAACCTTTGGCCGGTGGCTCCCTTATCCTCCAGGGCGGGGATAATGATTACCAGTTGCCGTTCCCGGGGCAGCAGGATGGCTTCCGGGTAATCCTCCCGGACTATGACGCCTGCCAGTTCTTGAAACTGTTCCTCCGGGCCGGCCAGGAGCTCCACGACCATTAAGGCATGGGGCCGGGTTAAATCCCAGCCCCACAACTGCCCCCTGGCTACCAGGACTTCCTTGGATTCAAAGTTATTGTACAGGAGATCATAAACGAAATCGGCGCGGTGGCACCTTTCGGCAGCAATGACCGCCTGATCCCTGGCCAGTGCCAGCAGGAGCAACCTGCTGGCCTGGTCGATATTGGCCACTACCGGTTGGGGAAGACCCTTTTCCCCCAGGGCCAGAAGGTAACCGTAATTAGTGGCACCGCTTTTTAAAGCCACGGCCAGATAGGTCCACCGGCCAAAGGCGGCTTCTTCCCGGCCAGGAGATAAACTGAAGGGCAGGTAACTGCCGGCAGGGAACTCCACCGCATCGCTGGTTGCTAAAACCTTCCCCCAGGGATTGCTGATGATAAAGACGGTCCTGAACTGCCGCCCCAGGTAGTGAACGAGGCTTTCCAGGGTACTACCTTTAATAATAAGATCTATCAAACCTGTTAAAATATCCATTTGCACTCTCTCCCGCTGTTTTTGCGCCCCATTTCCTGCCTGCCACTCCCTGGCCGCCTTTATTCTTTAAACTTTTTTGTATTATTTTCAAATTATTGGCCGCTATTTTGTAATAATTACAAACACCCTACCGCTGGACCTGCTGCCAGAAATGCCGGCCTTCTCCAGAGCGGTTTATTTGCAGGGAAGGCAGGGTTAAGGCCGGGTCAGGCAAAAAAGCTAGCCACTGGGAATAGGGGGCCGCGCCGGGGTCGCCTTCCCAGGTTATCATATTCAGGGCGCCGGTGGGGCAGGCGGCCACGCAGGCCGGCAGCAACCCCTGGTCCAGGCGGGCCAGGCAGAAATTACATTTTTCTGCCTTGCGCGTTTCCGGGTTATAGCGGGGTGCTTGGTAGGGACAGGCCTGGACGCAAGCCTGGCAACCCTGGCAGCGGCGGGGCAGGTGCAGGACCAGGCCGTCGCGGCGCTTCCAGTAGGCCTTTTCCGGGCAAACCCGGAGGCACTCCGGGTTGCGGCAATGGTTGCAGGCCAGGGAAACATAGTAACGGCGGCCGTCCTCTTCTCCTTCCCTCACCTGGCGCCAATTGATGGGGCCGGCTGTCTGGTGCTCGTTCTTGCAGGCTAGCTGGCAGTTACGGCAGCCCACACAGCGCTCCAGGCGCAGGACAAAGGCTCTTTGCTTCACAAGCGGCAGACCTCCACAAAGCAGTCGTAAAAGGCACAACCTGGAAAGCCGGTGGTAAGAATACCCATATCGGTTGCCAGGGGAGACGTTAAAAAATTGACATTATAATCCCCCGGCGCAAATAACCTTTTCCCCTGATATTTATCTTTCCCGTACCAGCCTTCATAGGCCACCACTACTGCCTCCGGTACACCCGGTTCTATCTTCGCCCTGGCAATTATTTCTCCCTGCCCGTTAAAAACCCGCACCAGGTCCCCCTCCGCCAGGGAACGTTCCCGGGCCACGACGGGGTTAAGGAGTACCGCTGGTTCAGGATTAATTGCCTGCAGCCAATCCAGGTTTTGAAACTGGGAGTTGAGCCCGTACTGCTGGTGGGGGGTCAAGAGCTGCAGGGGGTATTCCGGCGGCGGCGAGGGCGGGGGTATATAGACGGGCAGGTTGGGTAGGCCCAGTTCCCCGGCCCTGGCCGCATCCAGTTCTATCCTCTCCGGCAGATCAGGCGGCCGGGCCTTACGCGGCCCGCCCAAAAGTTCCCGCCAGGAACTAATGCCAAAGAGTTCCTGCATGCGCCGGTCAAAGAGTTCATCCAGCCAGTCGATTGCTTTTTTATGGCTGGGAAAGGTACTGCTGCCGGGGGATAATTCGTTCAGCTTGGCCGCCAGGGCGGCAACTATCTCCAGGTCACTCCGGCTTTCATACCAGGGTGCCAGGGCGGGCTCGTTAACGGCCACCCAGCGGTGCCAGTAGCTGGAAACAAGATCCCAGGTTTCAAACAAAGAAGCCGCGGGCAGGACGATATCGGCCAGCCGGGCCGTGGGTGTCAGAAAGTGATCGACGACCACGATCATTTCTAAAGTATTTAAGGCCTGATGGAGCCGCCGGGCACCGGCCTCCTGGGTGAGGGGATTGCGGCCGGCCACCCATAAAAATTTAACAGGAGGTTCCTGGCAGTGCAAAAGTTCGGCGGCAAAATTGTTCATATTCAGGTAACGGTTGCCAGCCTGTCCTCCTGCCCCTGGCCCGTTACCAACCAGCGGCCACGTATCCAGGTGGGCATAATATACTCCCCCGCCCCTGGTTCCCAGGTGACCGGTCAGGGCCGCCAGGGCATTGATGGCCCGGACGTTCTGGCCGCCGTTGGTGTGGCGCTGCAGGCCGTAACCGATCCAGATGGCCGCCGGCTGGCTGGCAGCATACATTTCAGCCAGGGCGGTAATAGCTGCAGCCTCCAGGCCGGTTTCCCGGGCGGCCCAGTCCACGGATAGCCCGGCCAGGTAGCTGCGCAAGGCCGGCCATCCTGCCGCATAGTGGCTCAGGGCATCTTCATCAAGACGCCCTTGCTGCCAGAGGTAGGCCACGACACCCAGGGCCAGGGCTCCGTCAGTACCAGGTTTAATTTGCAAATAGTAATCAGCCCACCTTGCTGTCGCTGTAAAGACGGGGTCGATGACCACCACCTTGCCCCCCTGGTCCCGGGCCTGTTGCAGGAAGGGCAGGGAATGAACCGCCGTCCAGGCAGGATTGGTCCCCCAGAGGAGAATACATTTACTCCTGGCCAGGTCCACGGGGTCTGGGCTGGCCACCCTGCCGAAGTCAAGGTAAAAAGCGTCAAGGCCGGCTGACCAGCAGGGTGAACCCCCGGCCCGGGTGGTGGGGCCCAGGCTATCAAAAAATACTTCTATCGTATTCTGCAGCCAGCCAAAATTTCCCGAGTATTTATTTAAAGCAACGGGAAGGGTACTGCCATACCTGGCTTTAAGATCCAGGATGCTGGTGGCAATAAGCTCCAGCGCTTCCTCCCAGGAAAGGCGCTGCCAGTTGCCGGAACCGCGGGGATACTGGCGCAATGGGTGGCGCAGCCGCTCCGGGCTATGCACCCGGCGGCTGTAGGCGTAACCCTTGGCGCAGAGGCGACCCCGGGTATAGCCGTGCCGGGGGTCGCCTTCCACTTTAACTACCCGGCCGTCTTCCACATAGGTCAGCATGGCGCAGGCGTCGTAGCAGTTACAGGGACAGGCAGAACGGTAAACAGGCACACCCATCACCCCCTCTCCCATCCCTCTCTCCAGCACTATTTTACTTTATTTTAATTGCTTCTGTCCACAGGTACCTGATTATTTAAAAAACCCCTCGCAGGGGAGGGGGTTACCGGCAACCGCCGGTAAGGAATAGAGGCTTCCGTTAACCGTTTACGAACTAACCAATGGCCAGGGGTACTGCCGTACCGTAGAAAAGGGCCCGGCCGATCAATTCTCCCACCAGGAGAAGGACCAGGAGGGCCAGGGAGAGGGATAGAGAGCCCCCTTCCTGCCGGCGTAACTGATAACTGACGGCCAAAGGTGCCAGCCACCCGGCCAGGACCCGCAACCACCACCAGGGGCTGGCCAGGAGAGTAGTAAGGGTCAGGCGGGCTTCCGGCCCGGCGGCGGCCAGGAAGGTAAGGTAAGATAGCGAGCTAATGATACTCAGGAGCAAAAGCAGGGCCAGGGCCCGGCCGGCGACGCGGCCTTCCTGCCACGGCGTGAGGCCGGGGAGCACCTGCTCAAAGCACATCCCCAGGGCCGGGCCCAGTAAAAAGGCGGTCAGGAAAAAGGCCAGGACGGTATGAAAGTTATACCAGGCCGGGCGGGCCGGCAGGACATAGATGAGGGCGCTGGCCAGCACCCCCAGGAGACCGCTGGCCAGGGCCAGGACGGCGGCCAGCCGCTCCTGGGCCTGATTTCCTCCCTTTGCGGCCAGGAAAGCTACCAGGAGCAGGAGAAAACACAGGCTGAAAAGCAGGACTTCCCGGCTCAGCCAGGAGGAAGCCAGGTGGGTCAAGGCCCGGTAGGCGTTTTCCGGGTGACCGAGATGGCCCAGGGAGATAACCATAGCTGTCGCCAAAAGCCCGGCCGGCAGGAGATAGGTCCATTTGGGATTAGCTTTACCGGCTGCACCTGGAACCACCATGACCAGGTAGCCGACGGCCATCTGCGCGAGGATGGTGAAAAATACCAGGGGCCATTCCCAGTTGGTCATTCAAACATCCCTCCTCATCTGGACTCCGGCTCGCGGGGGTACGAAGCGGATGGATGGCCGGGTGATGGTTATATCGGGAAATCCCGGCAGTTCTTTTACAGTGCTCGGCTCGGGGAAGGAATTGAGATCCCTGATGAGCTGCAGCGCCCCTACCGGGCAGGCGGCCACGCAGGCCGGCTCCTCATTGCGGTCTATCTTCTGGTAGCAGAGGTTGCACTTTTCCACCCGGCGTTCTTTTTCGTTGTACTGGGGGGCCCCATAGGGGCAGGCCATGGTGCACAAGCGGCAGCCGATGCAGCGGGCATGGTCATGGAGGACGATGCCGTCCTCGCGCTTGCTGTAGGCCCCCACCGGGCAGACCTTAAGGCAGGCCGGGTCGGCGCAGTGGTGGCAGGCCAGGGATATAAAGTTGCGCTCCGGATAAGGGAGACTGGCCTCCCGCAGCTGGTAGACCCGCCGCCAGCGGGGCTTGACCTCCGTCTGGTATTCGTTCTTACAGGCCATCTCACAGCTAAAGCAGCCTATGCATTTTTCCGTATCCACCAGAAAACCTAGTTGCTTGGCCACGGCCCTCACCTCACTTTCTCGATATTAACGAAGTTATCGTGGAAAGCCAGGCCGCGGTTGCCGGTCGCCTTTTTGCCCATATCGCTGGGTACCGCTTTAACGGTGTAATTGAGGTTGTAATTGAGATCTTTATACCAGGCCTCGTAGGCCACCAGGATTTCCGGTGCCGTGGTGGCGGTAATCCTGGCCTTCAGGGTGACGTAACCGATTTCGTTATACACTTTAACCCAGTCCCCGTCCTTGATCCCCTTGGCGGCCGCCGTAGCCGGGTGGATTTCCACATAGGGTTCGGGGTTGACATTCTGCATCCAGTCAATATTCTGGAACTGGGAATGGATGCCGTAGGGCGAGTGAGGAGTTAAGAAACGATATGGGTATTCCGGCGACGCCTGCTTTTCCGGGACATAGACCGGCAGGGCCGGCAGCCCGTATTTGGGGGCCTCGGATGACTTAATTTCGATTTTCCCGGAAGGCGTGCGGAATTTACCGTCCGACCAGGCCGCCGTCAGAAGCTTCGCCTTGCGCGGCCCCTTTTTCAGCTCGCTGTAATCGCTGATACCCAGGAGATCAAGTATCTTGGGGTTGAACTCCTTGCCCACCCATTCTTCCAGGTTGCCGCTGGTGGGATAAGTGCAGGAGCCGGGCTCCAGGGCGTTAAGTTTGGCCGCAAGCAACATGGCGATCTGCACGTCGTTTTTAGCTTCAAAATAGGGTTCAATGGCCTGCTCGTTAATCCCTATCCAGTAGTGCCAGTAGCTGGCGTTCACGCCGTGCTCTTCAAATTGGGTGGTGGCCGGCAGGACGATATCCGACCAGGCGGCGGTGCGGGTTAAGAAGTGGTCCACCGTCACCACCAGGTCCATGTTTTCAAAGGCTTTCTGGACCACCTGGGGCTCCGGGTCCTGGGATAAAGGATTGCGGCAGGCGATCCAGAGCATCTTAATAGGTGGGTCGGTAGTGTTGAGCAGGTCAGCGCCAAAATTGTTGATGTTGATATAGCGGTCGCTCATGGTGCCGTCGGGTTTCTTTACCCCGACCGCTCCGGGCGGTTTGGGCATGGTCATGGCCGCGTAATTAAAACCCCAGGTTTCCAGGTGGCCGTAGAGAGCGCCGCCCCCGCTCTTACCCACGTTGCCGGTAATAGCCGCCAGGGCGTCGATGGCCCGGACGTTCTGGCCGCCGTTGGTGTGGCGCTGCATACCGTAACCAATCCAGATGGCCGCCGGTTTGGTGGTGGCGTACTCCCGGGCCAGGTCAGCAATCACCCGGGCCGGGATGCCGGTGATCCGGCTCGCCCAGTCCAGGGTCACTTCCCGGCGCAGGTAGGCAAAGAATTCCTCCCAACCGACGGCATTGGCCTTGAGGTATTCCCCATCCACCCACCCGTTGTCCAGGATGTGGCGAGCCATGCCCAGCGCCAGGGCACCGTCGGTGCTCGGTTTAATCTGCAAATAGAGGTCCGCCTTGGAGGCCGTCGCGGTGACAATGGGATCGATGACGACGATCTTCGCCCCCTGCTCCCGGGCGGCGTAAATAAAGCGCATGGAATGGATAGAAGTCCAGGCCGGATTTACTCCCCAGAGGATAATGTATCGAGAATTGACCAGGTCTTCCGGATCGTTATTCCAGAGGGTGCCGAAATCGTAGGTCTGGGCGTCGATACCAGCCGGCCAGCAAGGCGTTCCCAGGGCCCTGGTAGTATAACCGATACTGCTCATCATGCCTTCAATGCCGTAATGAAGAATATCAAAGTTGCCGGAATACTTATTCAGGCAGATGGGCAGGGTACTACCGTACTCTTTTTTGATAGCCAGGATCTTCCGGGCGATTATTTCAAGGGCTTCATCCCAGGAAATGCGCTGCCACTTGCCTGAACCCCGTGGTTCCTGCTTCATGGGGTACTTGAGCCGGTCCGGGCTGTAGACCCGGCGGGTATAGGTATATCCCTTGACGCACAGGCGGCCGTTGGTAAAGGTATTGACCGGATCGCCGCTAACTTTGCGTAAGACGCCGTCCTTGACGTAACTCAGCATGCTGCAGGTATCATAACAGTTGCGGGGGCAAACATTGCGGAAGACTTTCGCCCCGGCTCCTGCTTCCGGGTAACCGGCCTCCACCGCGGCGGCGGGAGTGGCCATTTTCAGGCCGCCATAAGCGGTCAGGGCCGAAAGGGCACTCCCGGCGGCCAGGCCCTTCAAGAAAGACCGGCGGGTAAGCTGGTAGGGCATGCTTTCACCTCCGGGAAAATGTAAATTGTGCTCGGTGAGCAAAGCAGCTAAAGGTTAGCTGTGCCCGGGCTATTTTGTCGTGTTTAGATGTTTGGTTTGCCACTCTCCGGCCCCTGCAGGCCTTCCTGGTAGATTACGCCCCGGTAATTAGGGTCCGTAGGGCCGCTCTGCACCGAAATAGTTTTTTTGCTGCCGCAGCCGGCCAGGACGGCCAGGAAAAGGCTGAAGGCCAGCAGGATAAGCAAGTATTTTAATCCCTTTTTCACCTTTACCTCCCTCCCTACTTGTTCTTGCTGTTACGTGAACATATTCGGGAAAATAAAAAATCCCCCTTTAGAAGAAATCTAAACTTTCTAGAGGGGGATTTGCAATTTATCCAAAGGCTAGGGCGCTACTTGAAGGTTCAAAAAACAACCTGGCCTCGTATATTACTAATTGATTTTTTCCTCCGGCGGTTCCCCTTCCTCAGCTTTCTTTTGCGCCGTCATGCTCCCTTGAGCCAGGGCGCTGGCACAATCAACCAGCGAGGTGGGCATCAAGATTAAAGAACCTTTTTCCTTGACGCTCTCGTAAATCAGGTTCATAGCCCGCAGTTGTATGGCCAGGGGGTCACCCTTGTAAGTTTGGGCCGCCTGGAGAAACAAATCAGAAATCTCCTTTTCCGCCCCGCTTAAAATAATGCGGGCGCGCCGCTCCCTTTCCGCCTGGGCTTCCCGGGACATGGCATCCTGGAGTTCCTGGGGGATAATCACATCCCGGATTTCCACTGAAACTACCGATACCCCCCAGGGTTCGGTCTTGCGGTCGATTATTCCCCGGAGATCTTCATCCAGCTTTTCCCTCTCGGCCAGCATGGTTGCCAGGGTAGTCCTGCCAATGACGTCCCGCAGGGCCGTCTGGGCGGCCCAGGATACAGCCTCAGCATAATTCTCTACTTCCATGGCTGCTTTGCGGGGGTCCCAGACCATCCAGAAAAGGACGGCATCAACATTGACCGGCACGGCGTCCATGGTTAAAGTCTGCTCCGCCATAAAGGGCGTGGCCATCATCCGCTGGTCAATGCGGACGGCCAGGGAATCGATTATGGGTATGGTAAAGCACAAACCCGGCCCGGCAACACGATGGAACTTCCCCCACCGCAGGATTACCGCCCTCTCCCATTCTAAAACTACATGCACCGATGAGGTGACAAGCCAGGCAACGACCAAGCCTGCAGCCAGCTGGCCCAGGGAAGGGTGGGGATAAGTCAGGAGAATAGTTATAAGCATAACTGCAACAAAGAACAATGCCGGAATAATCAGCGTAGCACTGCGGGAAGGCTCGGGTTGCCATGGCTCCTGGTTCTGGATAGCAGCCACACCTATCACCCTCTTAAATTTTGGTTTTTATTTTCTTCAGACGCTTCTGCAACAGGTCGATAATGGCATCCGGGCTTACACCGGCGGCAATTATTTTTTCCAGGAAGGCATCGATAATTTCCTCGACAATATTCAACTCCGTTTGTTTGTTGACCGTACCCAGTTCGGCGACAAAAGTACCCTTGCCCTTCCGGCTGACTATGAAGCCTTCTCGTTCCAGCTCCATGTAGGCCCGGTTGACAGTATTATAGTTAATGGATAGCTCTACCGCCAGTTGCCTTACTGTAGGCAACTGGTCGCCGGGTTTGTAGACACCGGCCAGAATTTGCCGCAACAAACCCTGTTTGACCTGTAACCACAGGGGGATACCGCTATCCCAATCAATTGCGATGGCCATTATTGCAATATCTCCTGCTGATTTGCCTGGTCCAATTGTATCTTTTGTTAAACGTAAACGTCAATAGGCCCACTACCTTTTTCTGCCCGGGAGCAGGAGGTGTGGGCCTGTGTTTATGCGGGCGCCGCCGTGCGGCATGGATGTCTAAGCTGCATCAGTGACTAAAGTACTATACCCCCGGACGCTGGTACCATTTTGCGTGGTGGCTGGCAGCAAAACCGGCCGATACTTTACCGGTCAGCATACCTTTAATACTTTCCCTGGAATGAGGGTGGAGCAGGCCGAGGTAAGCGTGGCCCAAAATCACCCCGCCCAGGACCAGGGCGCCACCGGAATGGAGGGCGTGAGCCCAGGCCAGGGTAGCCAGGGTAAATCTATCCGGTAAGAGCATCATCCAGCCGGTGACGATCATTAGAAGGCTACCGGCAATGCACAGGAGGGAGTTGACTTTCTGGCCGGCGTTATACTTGCCCTGTGGCGGCAGTTTTACCGGCAGGAGGAAAAACTCCCGCGGGAAGGCCTGGATAAAGGCAAAATCCTCCCGGCTCCAGCGCAAACATTCCTTTAACCACTGGATTACCGGCCCCGGTGCGCCGGCAATCAAAATCAAGACCGTTAGAAAGGTGAAGGGGTAAGCCATGATATGATGAATGGTACGGAATAAACGCAGTCCTTCGGGTCCCAGCAAACGGGAAAAGCTGTAAAAGGCCAGGCCGGAACCGGTGAACAAAAGCAGGACAAAGGATACGGCATGACTCCAGTGACCCAGGCGCTCGGCCAGGGTAAAACGTGCAATTAAAGAGCCATTCACTGGGGCATGCTGATTATCACCTTTACCTATGCTCATTATCTTTTCCCCCTTCCTTTTTTATTGCGCCCATAGCCAGACTGGCGGCCACCGCTGCCGCTGCCGCTCCGAAGACGATTTTACCTCCCGGACGGATAATGTTCAGCCACCAGTGCATGGCCGCCGGTTCCTGGAATTCCCCCGGTAATAATTCTCCGGCTCTACCATCAGGGGGAATATAGAATAGGGATGTCCCCGGCACTGGCATCGCGCCACTCTTTTTAATACGCTGGGAAATGTTGCTGTTGGGATCGTTGATATCACCGAAATCCAGGGCATCATACATACATATACGCACACAGGCCGGCTCCAGCCCCTGTTGCAAACGTTCCAGACAGGCCCGGCATTTACCCACCCGGCCCGTCTCTTCATTAAATTGGGGAGCACCGTATGGGCAGGCCATGACACAGTACCGGCAGCCAATACATTTTTCAGCATCGTGTATAACCAGGCCGTCCGGTCGTTTGGTGTACGCTCCGGCAGGACAAACCCGCATACAGGCAGGATCCTCGCAATGGTTACAGGATATGGAGGCGTTAACCACCTTTAAATCAGGAAACTTACCTGTCTCCCTGGAACGTAACCTGCGCCAGCGCGGCCCCATAGGGAGTTTATTCTCATTCTTGCAGGCAATTTCGCAGGCCCGGCAACCGGTACAGCGTGAGGAATCCACTAAAAAGGCATATTTAACAGCCATATCTTTCACCCCCGTTTCTAAGGCTAAGCTTTATAAACCTTGCAGAGAAAACCGGCGTACATAGACTGGCCGCTTACATCAATAAATCTGGAGGGGGTTCCGTAAGGCCCAACAGTATTATAGCCAGCTCCTTCAAAGAGGGACCACCTGGGCGGCGTGATGACGTTCTGGATGTTGCCCCAGTGATAAGGGGTTACGACCAGCTCGGGCGGAATGCGTTCACTGAAGATTACCCTGGCTTTGATCTTCCCATAACGTGATTCTACCCACGCCAGGTCACCTTCTTTAAGGCCCAGTTCCCTGGCTTTGGCAGGATTGAGTTCAAGCGTTGGTTCCTTGGCGGTAGGGAAAGCCTCACGAATAAAGGGCGAAGCATAACCCCCATCAGAAATCAAGTTGTATTGCAGAAAACCCCAATGGCGGTGGACCCGACTGTGACCGATTAATGGGTACTCTTTGAAAACATCGGGGGTACTAAACGGACTTTCAAAGGGCTCCTCATGTACAGGCAGGGCCGGTAAACCCCATTTATCCTCCAGTTGCTGGGCCTTGAGTTCGATTTTACCGGAAGGAGTCGGGAATACCAGAGGCTTATTGGGATCACCGTCCTGGCGGAACCATACATAACCCTCCTGGTTATACGGCCTGGCCCCGCGGATGCCTTCGGGATGCTTGATGACGTACTGGTAATTAAGAGCCGGATAGCCGCCCATGGGTAGGTCTTTGGAGGCCAGCAGGGCATTGATGAGATCCTCGTCTTTCCTCCAGGGGAAATATGTTTCCGGCGGCTGGGATATTCTAAGTTTTTGACATAATTTATCGCTTAACTCGGCGTAGATAAGGAACGAGGGTTTAGATTCAAACATGGGCTTAATGGCCGGCGGGGTACACACCAGGTGTGAGTATTCGGCATACAATATAGCCTGTTCCACCCAGGTGGAAGTAGGTAAGAGAATGTCGGCAATATTACCGGTAGTATTGATGAACCTGTCCTCCACCACGATAAAGGGAATTTGCATCATGGCCTCTTTAAGAACGTTAGTCGCCGGGGATTTGGCCAGGATATTGGTGCCAAATACCAGAAGCACCTCGTAACCATAAGGCTTGCGGTAATACAGGCGTTCAATGGCCCGCGCAGCGCTGCCGGCAGCGTATTTGACACCTTTGGTGCGGGGGACAAGTGTAGGCGCACCTTTAGTTAAGGAAGCAAAGGGGAAATCGATGAAACCCGAATTTGATGGTGTGGTCAGGGAGGCTTCCACGCTGTAACCGGCCCCCCTTACTCCTACCTGTCCAGTAAGACCAATAAGACAAGTTATCCCCCGGGGACCCAGCCAGCCGGAATTATCGGCAGTATAATTAACCCCTCGGCCTACCTCCAGCACCGCGGGTTTAATAGTGGCATACATTCGCGCCAGTTCCCGAATTTTATCAGCCGGTGCCCAGGTAATCTTTTCTACCTCTTCTGGTGGATATTTCTGGGCCAGTTCTTTATATTCTTCAAAGCCTACCGTATACTTTTCCACAAACTCGCGGTCATACAGACCTTCATTAATAATAACGTTAGCCAAACCCAAAGCCAGGGCAGCATCCGTACCCGGGCGGATGGGAATATACATATCCGCCTTTTCTGCCGTTTCGGTAAAGCGGGGATCAATTACTACAATTTTGGCGCCAAATTCCTGTTTAGCCCGGTACATCCCGTCCCGCCATTCGGTAGGCATAGCTATAGCAGGATTATGCCCCCAGATGACAATCAATTTTGAGTAATGAAAGTCCTCCTCTTTCAAATGGTTATAATCACCCAGGGTAGCCCAGGCGCCAAAACGCAAGTTATTCCAGCAGGGATGCGGCCCCTCGAAGGAATCAAAACCATATATGGCGGCGAGCCTGGCCCGGACTGCCCCGGTGGTGCTGGTCATGTTATGCCCCTGGCATACAGCTACGGTGTGGGGGCCGGGTCCTTTAATGGCTGCCACAATCTTGTCGCTTATAATATCAAGGGCTTCTTCCCAGGATATACGCTCCCATTTGCCTGATCCCCGTTCACCTACTCGCTTCATAGGATATTTCAAGCGGTCAGGCGAATAGATTATTTGCAGGCCCGAGGCCCCGCGAGGACAGAGGCCTCCTTTGTTCCATCCTTCCTTAGCCCCTCCATACCAGACAATTTGCTGGTCTTTAACATACACATCTGCAATATGATGGACACCACACACATCCCCGCAACCGCAGCGGCACTTGACAATCCTGTCCGCCCCATAAGGGAGGGTTCCCGTGGCAACCTGCTCTTTAGTTTCCGTTACCCCGGCCAACGCGCTGGTGGGAATAGTTAGCTTTTCCAACCCCGAGGTTACGCCCAAGGTAGCACCCAGAGTGGTGCTCCATTTGAGAAACGTCCTTCTAGATAAGCGGTAATTTCCCATCTGCTCTCCCTCCTCCGGGTAATACTGATAACTATAGAAATTTTTCCATAAAGTTTTATTGCCTGCTTTTTACCTCCTTTCGTGATTTTAATCACGTTCTCTAACATAATTATCATAATGTCTTATGATTATAGTAGCACCTTGTTACTTTGCTGTCAATATCCATACCATAAAAAGACATATAGTTAAAGTGGAAGTTTGCACTATTATTATATCGAATGATAACGGGAATTCGGATAGCATAGCTATAAAATAAAAAAGGGACGAACTATCGTCCCCGTTAAAAGCCCAGATATTGTTTTAGTAAAAATTTTACTTATACAGCAAAGACGCTATCGTCCCGATAAACCCGAGGGCAATGGTAATGACGGCGCTGATGGCCCAGAATCTGAGGTTACCAAGCTTATCATCCAATTTATCAATACGATTGTTTAATTTATCGTCGATAGCATCGATGCGCTGGCTCAGCTTTTGCTCTACTGCTTCAATGCGCTGGTTCAGCTTCTGTTCCACAGCGTCGATGCGCCGGGTCAGTCTCTGCTCCACCGCATTAATGCGTTCTTCAGACTTTTGGTCCCCATCCCGGATTTCTTTCGTCAATTTTTCGTCGAGCCGGTCTATACGCTGTAAAAGAAAGAAAAACTCCGGTGAAGCCAGGGTACGTGGCGGCTCATTAGCTGCTGCTATTTCCCGCAAGCTCTCTTCCGGCATGGCGCTCACCTGCCTTCATCTCCATTCTAACCCAAAGTTTTCCTTAGATCAACGGCAAAAATTCTGCCGCTGGCGCAGGGCTTCGTAGAGGAGGAGGGCCGCCGCTACCGCGGCGTTCAAGGACTCCACCGCTCCCACCAGGGGGATGCCCACGCGGGCGGTAGCTGCCGCACGCAGTTCCGGCCCCGGCCCCTGGTTCTCGCTGCCCACAGCCAGGGCCAGGGGGCCGCGCAGATCCGCCTGCCAGAAAACTAACGGGGCGCCGACGTCGGCCACCACCAGCTTTAACCCGGCCGCCCTGAGCTCCCGGGCCAGAACGGCCGGCTCCACGCCGCTAACCACCGGCAGCTTAAAAGTAGCGCCCATGGCCGCCCGGACTACCTTGGGGTTAAAGGGGTCAACGCTGCCACGGGTTAATATCAGTCCCGTGGCCCCGGCTCCCAGGGCCGTGCGCCAGATGGTACCCAGGTTGCCCGGGTCCTGGATGGCGGCGGCAATTATAAGCAAGGGAGGGGGGGAAGGCGGTGCCGCCGCCAGGAGGGCGGCCAGGGGTTGCTCCCGGATAGGGGCGACGGCCACAATCCCCGGCGGCGTGACGGTGGTGCTGATAGCCGTCATCAAATCTTCCGCCACCGCCAGGCAGCGGTAGCCCGCCCCCTGCAGGCCGGCTACCAGGCGCTCCCCCCGGGGGGTGACAAAAATCCGGGGGCTGTATAAAACTGCTTCCAGGGGTATCCCGGCCTGCCGGGCTTCCTCCAGCAGGTGGATGCCCTCGATAAGATAAAGGCCCTTTTTCTCCCGCCAGGAACGCTCCTTTAAGGAGCGGGCCAGCTTCACATAGCGGTTGGCTGCCGAAGTGATTAATTCCACCTTAGCTTTCCTGCAACCTTTCCAGGGCCTTGTTCCGGCCTACCAGTACCATGATGTCACCTTCTTCCACCACATCGTCGGCACCAGGTGCGGCCAGGATTTTATCGTTGCGTTTGATGGCCATAACGCTGACACCGTGCTGCGCACGTAAATTCAGCTGCCCCAGGGTCTTACCCGCCACCCTGGTCGGGGCCACAATCTCCACGATGCTGTACTCCGGCGAGAGGTCGATGTGCTCCAGCACGTTGCCGGAAGCAAGGGTGTGGGCCACCCTGACCCCCATATCCCGCTCCGGGAAAACGACTTTGTCGGCACCGATTTTCGCCAGGACTTTCCCGTGCAGGTCGTTCAGGGCTTTGGCTACCACGCACTTGATGCCCATTTCCTTGACGATTAAAGTGACCAGGATGTTGGCCTCGACATTTTCCCCGATGGCGACAATGGCCACGTCTACATTGCGAATGCCCGCCGCCTTCAGTGCTTCCTCATCGCGGGCATCGGCCTGGATAGCTGTAGTGACCTCGTTCATGAGGGCTTCCACCTTGGCCTCATCACTATCAATGGCGATTACCTGGTGGCCCAGGCGGGCCAGGGTGCGGGCGACGCTGGAGCCGAAACGGCCCAGGCCAATAACGGCAAACTGTTTCACAGCCCTGCCTCCTTTAGCCAATAATGACACCTTCTTCGGGATAATGTTTTATGCCCTGGCGGCCCAGGCGCTGGGCGATGGCAAAAGCCAGGGTAAGGGGCCCTACGCGGCCGGAATACATAGTAGCGGTGATCAGCAGCTTGCCAGCTACCGTTAGCTGGGGCGTCAGGCCCGCCGACAGGCCTACCGTGCCAAAGGCGGAAACTACCTCGAAAAGTATTATTTCCATTTCCTCCTGTTCGGTGACCAGCATAATACCGGTCACGGTGACTACCAGCAGCAGGGATACCGACGCCACGGCCAGGGCCTTGAGGACCGTGCCCCGGGGCAGGCGCCGGCCAAAGATTTCAATATCGCACTTGCCCTGGATGATCGACCACACCGCCACGGCAATGGTCGTGAAAGTAGAAGTTTTGATGCCGCCGCCGGTGGACCCGGGTGAAGCGCCGATAAACATGAGAATAATGATCAAGAGCAGGGTCACCGGTCGCAGGTCGCCGATATTCAAGGTATTAAACCCGGCCGTACGGGGCGTGACGGCCTGGAAATAAGAGGCCAGGACCTTTTCTCCCAGGGGTAACGGTGCCAGGCTCTTGCTGTTGGTATACTCCAGGGCCAGAAACATTAGCGTACCGATGATAATCAGCCACATGGTGGTGCGGATGACAATTTTGCTGTGCAGGGAGAGCCGCTGCCAGGAACGTTTGGTGTAAACATCGGCGACAACGCTGAAGCCCAGGCCGCCCAGTATAATAAGGGCGGTAATGACCAGGTTGACCAGCAGGTCGCCCCGGTAATCCATCAGGTTGGCGGAAAACAGGGAGAACCCGGCGTTGCAAAAAGCGGATACGGCATGGAAGACGCCGAAATAAAAGGCCTGCCCCGGGGGCATGTCCCTGCTGAAGCGCAGGCCCAGGAGAAGCGCCCCCAGGCCTTCGGTAAGAAAAGTAAAGAACAGGACGTACCTGCTCAGGCGCACGACCCCTTCTACCGTCAACTGGTTCAGGGCTTCCTGCATGACCAGCCTTTCCTTGAGGGTGATGCGTTTCCCTAGCAGCAGGGCCACCAGGGTGGAGAGGGTCATAAATCCCAGGCCACCTGTTTGAATTAAGGCCATAATCACAATTTCACCAAACAAAGAGTAGGTAGTTGGTGTGTCCACAGTGATAAGGCCGGTAACGCAGGTAGCTGACGTGGCCGTAAACAGGGCATCCACTATCTTTACCGGTTGTCCTGTCTCGCTGGCAACGGGCAATGCCAGGAGCAAGGTGCCGGTAGCAATGACCATGGCAAAACCCAGGGCCAGGATCTGCGGCGGCCGCAGGCGAAAGGGCCATTCCCGAACGATACTCGTACTCTTTCACCTTCCAGAATTAGTTATGGAGAAATGCATCTTCCCCTATTATTAGGGTCGGCCCGGCCCCTGTCAAGCAGGATATAAGTGAAAAAGGCCGGCCAGTTTTGCCAACTGGCTGGCCTACCACCCTGTTTCTTCAGGCGCCGAGGCCTAGCTTTTCTTTCGCCATATTTACCAGGCGGCTGAAACCTGCCACGTCGTTCACCGCCATGTCGGCCAGCATCTTGCGGTTAACTTCCACACCGGCCTTTTTCAAGCCGTTAATCAAGCGGCTGTAAGTAAGGCCCTGCATCCTGGCTGCGGCATTAATGCGAGCAATCCAGAGCTTCCTGAAGTCGCCTTTGCGCTGCCGCCGGTGGGCGTAAGCATAGGCCAGGGATTTCAACACCTGTTCGTTGGCCGGGCGGAATAATTTGGACTTGGCGCCAAAGTAGCCCTTGGCCAGCTTCAAGACCTTTTTATGGCGCTGGTGCTTGGTCACACCACGTTTCACACGGGCCATTTTCCCTACCTCCCTCTAAGCCTGATAAGGCAAAAGCCGGGCAATACGCCTGCGATCGGTTTTATCAATTAAGGCAGGCTGGCGCAAACGCCTCTTGCGCTTGGGGGCTTTTCCCGCCAGCAGGTGGCTTTTATAAGCCCTGGCTCGTTTTACTTTTCCCGAGGCTGTGACGCGGAACCTCTTGGCCGCGCCGCGGTGGGTTTTCATTTTGGGCATAGTATCACCTCAAATAATTTTTCCCTTAAGCTTTGGGGGCCAGAATCATCACCATATTGCGCCCCTCAACTTTGGGCGGTTTTTCAATGGAGGCAAGGTCTGCCACCTGGTCGGCCAGGCGCTGGCACAGTTTCAAGCCGAGGTCGGTATGGGCAATCTCCCGGCCGCGGAACATAATGGTCACCTTGACCTTATCGCCATCCCCCAGAAAGCGGATGGCATTGCGCGCTTTGACCTGGAAGTCATGCTCTTCTATGTTGGGCCGCAGCTTCACCTCTTTAATGTTTATTATGCGCTGCTTTTTCCTGGCCTCGCGCTCCCGCTTGCTCTGCTCATATTTATATTTGCCGAAATCCATAATGCGGCAAACCGGCGGGCGCGCAGTTGGGGCCACTTCTACCAGGTCCAGGCCCTGTTCCTGCGCAATGCGCAGGGCATCGCGAGTCGGCATAATCCCCAGTTGCTGCCCATCAACGCCAACCAGGCGCACTTCCCGGGTCCGGATTTCTCCATTGACCCTCAAATCCTTGCTGATAATGCTTCACCTCCAAATATATTTACCGCCCAGTCAAAGACCTCCTTAAAAAATAAAGCGGGTGGAATCCACCCGCCAAAAACAGAGCTTTTCCTGGGCAAACCTTACTGGCCCCGGGCCGTAAGGTGAGAAGCGGATGGCTTCTACTTCCTGGGAAAGTATAACACAGAGGTGTGCCGGCGTCAATAAGCCCATAGAGATTCTGTCACCGGGATGTAATAATACCCTCCGTCTAGCTTCCTTTAAAAATGTACTCCAGGTGACACAGGAGCCCTGTTATAAAGATCAGGTTCCCGGTGCGTTCAGGTCAAGGCAACCACCTTGTTCTTGCCCTGGCGTTTTGCCAGGTACATAGCCCTGTCAGCCTTTGCTATTAAATCGTTTAAATCGGCAGGCCCGCTCTCTGGATACTCTACCGCACCGATACTAATAGTTACAACCACTTCATCCTGGCCTGGTACCATTTGCTGGCTGGCGATCTGGGTTCTTATGCGCTCCAGGGCTATCAGAGCTTTTTCCAGGTTTGTACCGGGAAGTATGACTAAAAACTCCTCCCCGCCGTACCGTATTACTTTATCTGCCGCGCGGAGCGCTTTCTTAATGATAAAAGCTGCGGCGCGTAAAACCTCATCCCCTGCGTGATGGCCGAACTGGTCATTTACTGCCTTAAAATCATCCAGGTCCAGCATGGCGACGACCAGCGGTATTCCTTTTTCCTGCGCTTCTTTGAGCAAGTGGTTGAGGATGGGATACATGGCGATCCTGTTGTATAATCCTGTCAGGGGGTCATGTTCAATGCGGTCTTTTAGCTGGAGAAGAAAAGTGTCGATAACTACCAGGATTTGCGCCAGGAATTCAGTAGCCCGGTCAATATATATCCACTGGACGGCATCGCTATCCCGCCTGATGCCCATCACTTCCCTCAGGGCACGGGTGTGGATATCGAGGATGTTGGCTGCCTGCACATAATAATCATCCAGGTTGGCGGTCAAATCCTGGTAGGCCTCCAGCAGAACACCCTCTGCTCCACCCTCACACACGTATCGTTCTAAATAGTTCCTGTAGGTATCGTAAAACGCTTCTGCAAGCAAGTTACGGCCACCTCCTGCCCACAAGAACGCTGGCATCGTCTTCCGCAATGCTGAACTCCTCAAGTATTGAGCATGTTAAACCAAAACCGTCATCTCGCCATAATTGCCGGGGCGAGTGACCCGGCAGGAAACTGCGCTTGATCCCATCTGAACAGACCAGCAGCATAGATTTATCATTTAATTGTATGCTCCGCATGGCAGGAAGGATTTTACGGCCCCCGACAATCCCGGCTTGCCCCGGGAGGATCTCGATCCTCGCCGGGTTAATTACCCAGCCACGTATATTGCCCACCAGGATGTAATCAAGAAAACACTCCCCCAGCATGCCCAGAAAAAGCGCGCAGCCTCGCGAGCGAAAGGCAGTTTGCTCTATGCGCCCGAATATCTCTAAGAGATTTTCTCCACCCGCTTCCAATTCCCGGCGGATTCCCTCTAAAGAACGGTGGGCCTCTTCCCCGTGTCCCAACACATCAACACAGGCCGCGAGAAGACCGCTCCTGCCCCCTTCGGCATAACAAAAATCCCCTCCGGCGATATATCCCCGGCGGGGCCGCCAGCAGGCCCAGATTTGCCAGCCGTTTCCTCCTGCCGTGCACCGGGATAACAGGGTCAAAATTTACGCCTCCTCTTGCCGGCAATGACTACCGTCCCCTTGCCCACTTCTGAATATATGGCAAAAGAATCCATGAGGCGTTTTACCCCCGAAAGGCCTATACCCAGGCTGCGTTCATATGTAGTGTAGCCTTTAGTCATGACCAGCTCAATTTCTGCAATACCCGGTCCACGGTCGGAGGCTATTACTTCTAAATACGGTCCCTCCCTTTCATTCAGCAGTTTTTTGATCATAATCCGGCCCTGCCCGGCATAGCGGTAGATATTGCGCGCCAGTTCGGAAACGGCCGTGGCTATCTTTGTAATATCGGCCAGGGAAAACCCGGCCTCCTGGGCCAGCTGTTTGGCCATTTGCCGGGCTACGGCAATATCTTCCTCCCTGGCGATACGGATAAACACGTCATACTCTTCCGCCGGGCTGTTAAAGACCCTGTCGATATCAACATTTTCATGCTCATTTTTGTAAAGCACTGCTTACCCAACTCCTGACTGGCTGCCCGCTACAAGCAGGGCGTGCTCCAGGTCCCGGGCAACGATAATATCCTGTAACATTACCCCCATCTGGGCCAGGGTTAAAGCCACTGGAGGTTGAATACCGCATAGTACCGTGCGGCATCCCATTAAACGCGCCATGGCCGCCGTCTCGGAAATTGTGTATGAAATGTAGCTATCTATCACATCAACCATGCGTACATCTATAATAACTGCCTGGGCCCTGGTGTTTTCTAATTCTTCCAATATTTGTTGCTGAAGCAGGCCCACCGTCCTGTCGTCCAGGTCAATCTGGATCGGTACCAGTAAAAACTCCCCCAGGGAGATGACCGGTACGACTCTGGAACTCCTGGCGTTAGATATCAATTTCTTCATCGCCTTCACTCTCTTTGTTACCAGTTATTACCCGGGCCAGCTGCCTGCGCCTTTTCTTTTCATCCGCTATGATGGCAATCCCTTTCCTGAGGGCGTCTTCCAGATCGCGGGCAATAGTCACCATGCGAAAGTCTACCCCCAGTTTCACCAGGGTATGGGCTACTTCCGGTTTGATGCCTGTTAAGATAACCTCGGCCCCCAAAAATCTGATGGCATTGAACATTTCTATTAAAAAGCCGCCCACGACCGTATCAATCATGGGAACTCCCGTCACATCGACCAGCACCACTTTAGTTCTGGTAACACTCACTCGATCCAATAGCCTCTCGGCAATACTTTGCGCCCACTGGCTGTCCAGGTTGCCGATCAAGGCCACCAGCAACATATCTGTCCAGATGCGGATTATAGGGGTGGCCAGTTCGGGCAGCATCTGGCGAAGATTGTTGATAGTCTGTTCGTTTTCTTTACGGATCTCCCCGCACACCTGGACAGCAGTAGAGAGCAGTTCGGCAACAGGCAGCGCGGGATTTCGGTCGGCTACAGCTCTCAGCTTTTCTGTAAAGGACTGCTCACCGATCTCCGCAAATAGTAATCCCAGGGTCTCCTTGAGCTGTTCCAGCTGCTTTTTATCTCTATTAACCGCGAGGGCTGTCGACAAAAAATTATGCCACAGCCTTTGCGTCCTGCTCCCGGCCGCCAGCTCCTGTACCAATTCTTCCAGCTTATCCCTGGTTACGTTTAACTCCATAAATATTTCCTCCCCAACTACTTAATAACAATGTCCCTACACAGAGGTTCTAACTTAAACTTAAATTTATTCAATGCCCATTACCATTTTCCTGCCGGCGCTGATAAATCCATTATATTTGGTACCGTCAATAAATTTGCACAGGCCTATCCCGGCTTGCCATTATAAAGCCAGGGTATCCCGCTTTAGACTTGTTTAGACTTGTCTAGACCTCACTTGACAAAGGGATCTGGTAAAGCTAATATGAAAGTGCAACAATTAAAAAACAAGTTTTCTCTACCGCCAAGGGCAAACCCGCTCGAAAGACGGGGACGCAAAGCCACGGGCCTGGGTCTCATCTTTGAGATATGGCAGCCGGGCTGCCGGTAGGAAGCCGCTGGGTAGTACCAGGCGCAGTCAAAAGGAAGGCGGTAGCCTGGTTTTTTATTTAAGTACGGAGAAGGCCGGCGGCAGCCGGGTACGGGTTCCCTGGCAGCCCGGGGGAGGGAGTTAAAAAGGACCAGAGCGGGAGCCGAGTTGCCGAAAGGAGTTTTCTGTTGAAGGGCTCCTGGCCAGGGCCCTGGAAAGCCACGCCAGGGAACAGGAAATGCGCCTGGTGCTTGAGGAGTTGATTAATGTAGTAATTGCGGAGGCACCGGTGGGGCTGGCCTTTTTAAACCCCAAAGGCGAGATCTAGCATCTCAATTCCCTGGCGGCCCGGCTAATGAAAGACGCATCTTTAAACTGCGGCGAGTTAATGAGCATGGCCAATAATAGTGAAACGAAAACTGTCAGGGCCAACAACCGCAGTTATAAATTGTGGGTGGTCAAATCCGGCAAGGAAAAGGCGCCCGGGTACCTGGCGATTTTTGTCGATGTAACAACAGAGCAGCAGCTCGTGGAAAAGGTCAAATATGCCCAGCAGGAGGCCGAGCTGGCGCTGGCCACGCTGCTGCCTGACCAGCGGGTGGAGGTCAGGTTGCGGGCCATTGTGGAATACATGGATGAATATGACGCCTTAAGCGGGAAGATAAAAGTCACCGGCGTGATCCGGGAAGGCGTGTACCGGCATGTAATAAATATCCTGCGCCTGATAGCCGAACTCTCCAAGCAGGGCCTCACCGAGCTGCCGGGGGTAGATAAAGATATCCTGGTGCAGGCAGCGATATTCCACGACTTGGCCAAGGTGCAGCCCTACCTGCAACCGGGGGATGTGGTGGACCCGCGGGAAGCTTTTGAGCCCGGCTACCTGCACGCCTTTCGCAGCGCTTCCCTGGCCAGGGGGATCTACAACATAGATGAGAGGACCGTCAATCTTATAAAATATCACCACCACGAAGAAAATGACCTGCCGGAAGATTATCCCCTCTACCTGTTGCCCATGTACCGCCTCTTCCGGCTGCTGGACGGTTTATCGGCAGGTATCACCAGGAGGGGATCCAGGGTAAAATTAACGACAAATGGAACACTCATTAACGTGAGGGAAGAAAGCTCCTTCCCCCTTTATAACCGGCATTTAGAGCTGGACCTATACTCCGGCAGGACGAGCATCAGACCGCTACTTTAAATTTTTATAAAACAATCCTTACCCTTCCCTTGCCGGAGCTGTCCCGGAAAAATTTCCTTTTTTATTTGCACCTCATCGCCTACCAGGGTAATTGCTAAATAATCACCCGGCCGCCAGTCCAGTAATTTCCTTATTCTTGCCGGCAATCTAACCCGGCCTTTGTCGTCCAGGCAAACAGTTGGCAGGGATGACATTAAAACTTTACCTCCTCAATCTCTTCCCGGCTAAACATGCCACAGAGCCAGCTTGCGGAGGACCCGGCGCGCAACCGGGTCCCGGGCCCAGAGGAACCACCCGGCGGTTAAAGCTGCAGCCATGGCTTCAAGCGCTTCCAGATCAAGGTGCAATTTGTCCCCTGTAAACTCAAGGGCTACCTTTTTCCCCCGGGAAGCCAGTTCCCGGGCCCTGGCTATCTTCGCCGGCCAGCCAGTACCGTCTATTTCTATCACGTGCCGGACATCGACCGTTACTATATCCGGGTAACCTTCAATACATTCGTACAATTCACGTTCCCCTGCCTCGCTATCTATAACCGCCACCATGGTATCCGGTACTATTCTTTCACTTATGAGTTCTTCCGGACTGGGAATAGCATACTTGAGCTCTCCCATCTCCTCCAATCTCTTGAGGATGACAAAACTCCTGGCTCCCCGCATCTCGGAGGTGCGGTCAAGCACTACATCGACCAGGAACCTGCCGGTGCTCCTGCCTGCCTCACCTTGTACCAGCTCCAGCTCTGCGGCCAGCTGCTCATTATGGCAAAGTGGAGTGGCGTCCCCGCCTTCAGCGACTGCGAATATGAGGGAGCGCAGGACGTCGCTCGACTGCAGCAGCAGCCGGCAGGTATTCTCGCTTATTACCGCTTTGCCCTGCCTGATCTTATCCAGCAGGTTCTCCATTTTGTGGGCAAAGTCGGCGATATCTTTTAATCCCATGCAGGCTGCTGAACCTTTGAGAGTATGGACGATCCGGAAAATGGCATCCAGGGTTATGCTTTTCCCTGCATCGAGTTCCAGGAGAAGCTGCTCCAGCTGATCGAGCTGTTCCCGGGCCTCTTCTAAAAATACCTGCCTTAAGTCCGCGGCCATCTTTACACCATTCCTCCCAGCACGCCGCCATTCAAAATCAGGGCGATTTCACCGCTGCCCAGCACCGCCGCACCGCTGAACAGGCTAATTCCTGCCAGTTGGGACGGTAAATTCTTGAGCACCACATCCTGCTCGCCGATGATTCTCCCCACTTCTATCGTCAACCCTCCCAGGAGCACCACCAGCACCATTTCGTCTGCCTCCCTGTTTCCTGCCTCCCCGCTCCCAAGCAACCGGCCGAGACGCAGGAGGGGATACAGCTTATCCCTAAGGGCCACGACTTCTTTATTTTTCAAGTGATGGATTTGATCTATCTTGACCCTGACTATCTCTTTAATTTCTCCCACAGGTATACCATAAAGGCCACCGCACTCCAGCAGCAATATTTTAGTAACACTCATTGTAACCGGTATTTCCAGCCTGGTTTCCGTCCCCTGGCCGGGCTGGCTCCAGATGCTTACCTTGCCTCCCAAACCCCGGACTGTCTCCCGCACCACATCCATTCCTACCCCGCGCCCGGATATTTCACCGGCGACTTCCCTGGTGCTGAAACCCGGGTGAAAGACCAGTTCCAGGGCTTCCTGGTAACTCATCTTCCCCGCCTGCTCTTCGCTGATCAGGCCCAGCCGCAGGGCCTTAGACTTCAACGCCCCCTCGTCAATGCCCCTGCCGTCATCCTTTACAGTAATAACCACGCGCTCCCCCCTTTTCCAGGCGGCAAGCTCTATTTCTCCTTCTTCCTCCTTACCCGCGGCCAGGCGTTCCGGGGGGAGCTCCAGGCCATGGTCCAGGGCATTGCGCACCAGGTGCAGGAGGGGTTCATATATGGCCGCGGCTACATTGCGGTCGATGGTCACCTTATCTCCCCGGGTCTTTAAACGCGCTTTCTTTCCCAGGTCATGCCCCAGTTCCCGGATCACCCGCCGGAAGCGTTCAAAAACCAGCCCTACCGGCATCAGGCGCATTTCCATTACCGTATCTTGAAGGCCCCAGCTGGTGCGGGTAAGGGACGCCTGGTAGTCTTTTAATTCCCGGATAACCTCTACGGGTATACCCAGATTTTCCAGCCTCCGGATCAGGTAAACCAAGCCGTTGCTGTTAATGATCAATTCTCCCGCCAGGGACAGGAGCCTGTTTATTTTCTCCTGCTCTACCCTGACGGTCTTAGCCCCGGACCAGCTTCTGGCAATATCGATCCCGGTTCCCGTTTCTTCCGGGCCGCCGCCCGCGCCCCTTTGAAAATCATCCAGGAACCGCCGCACCTCTTCCCGGGGGGCTTCATCCGCCAGGATAATCTCCATTTCAACAATTTGCCCCCCTTTACTTTTCAGCCCTATTCTTTCCAGCCAGCCCTTTTGTTCCAGGTTATATAACAGGGGCCAGGCATCCCGGCCGCACAGCTCATTGGGGCCGAGCTTTAATGCATTTTCCCGCCCGGAATTAAGAAGTTCCCTCATGATAAGTGCCACCCTTTAAACCGGCAAGGTGCAGGCAAGTTTTTTTAAGTTCCTCAGGGTCTACGGGCTTAACGAGGTAAAGATCCGCCCCGGCTTTATAGGCCGCCAGCCGGTCGTGAGGGCCGGCTTCGGTAGAGATCATAATAATACCCATAGATTGACCTCGCTCCGTCTTCCGGATCTCCTTGACCAGTTCGTACCCGTGCATGGATGGCATATTTACGTCGACCAGCAGCACATCATAATCTGCAGCGCAGATCTTCTCCAGGCCCTCATAACCGTTAGCGGCAACGTCTACTGCAAAGCCGCAGCCCTGCAGCACTGCCGCGTGGTACGCCCGCACGGCACTGGAATCGTCCACAATCAAGACCTTGACCAACGCCGACGCCTCCAGGGTCTTACTTTTGATAAATTATCGCGTTGTTAAACCTGACTGGTTTGAACAAGGTGGTGATGCGGCTCATGGATTCGGAATGGCCGAGAAAAATATACCCGCCCGGTTCCAGGGTCTGGTAAAAATGGAGGGCCACCCGCCGCCGGGAAATGTCATCAAAATAGATCAAGACATTGCGGCAAAATATGGCATGGTAATTGCGCATGACCTGCATGGCCGCGTCATCAACCAGGTTAACCTGATAAAATTTAATGCGGGACTTTAAAATGGACTTCACAGCATAGTTATCCCCCAGGCGGGTGAAATACCGGTCTAAATAAGCAAGGGGTACCTGCCTGATGGCATAATAGTTATATACGCCCCTTTCCGCCCTGCCCAGGACTTCCGTATTTATATCGGTGGCGTGGATTTCCCAGGCCATGCCGGCAGCCATCTCCTGCATGATGATGGCCAGGGTATAGGCTTCTTCCCCGGAAGAGCAGCCGGCACACCAGATCTTCACGCCCCGCCGCCTCCCGCCGTTGCCGGCCCAGAGAGATATCACCTCTTCCGCCAGGCATTTTAACTGGTCGTACTCGCGGAAGAAATAGGTTTCATTTACGGTAAGGGCGTTTAAAAGTTCCTGCCGCATCTTACCCGCGGCATCAAAGCGCAGGGCTGCCAGGTAAGCCGTAAAGTCCCGCATGCCGTGTTTTTCCATCTGCTGTTGGATGCGTTTTTCTACGTAATACTTCTTTTCGTCTTCAAAATAAATGCCCGTCTCCCGGTAGATGTATTCCCTTATCTTCTCGAACTCAGACCGGTTCATTCAGGTATTCTTCACCCTCTACCTGCTGGCTCTCCATGCTGGCCTGTAACTGTTGCAAAGTTTTTGTAGCTATAAATTCCATGTAGGGGTGCCGGAAACGCTGCCTGCAGCTCTCAACCAGGGGCCTGTCTCCCGGCCTCCCCAGTTCGCCGATATATTCCAGCGCCGCGCAGGCGACGTTAATATCCTCCTCCCGCTGCACGACCTGCCTGAGCAAGTCCAGGCTGCCGCTATACCTGCTCCTGCCCAGCACATGGACCGCCAGGACGCGCACGTCCCGGTCGCCGTCCTGCAGCAGCTGCTCCAGAACCCCGGCGGCCCTATCCTCAACCTTGCACGTTAAAATTTCCAGGGCCAGGCTCCTGGAGGTGGGATCATCGCTTTTAAGCAGGGGCGCGACTTCTTGCACTACCTCTCCGGCGTCGCATAAAAGCAGGGAACCCATAATCGCCTCGCGGACTACTGCCTCTTGTTCCCGCTGCAGGGCCTTAACTAGTATCGCCGCCGTTCCCCCGGCTCCCCAGCTACCCAGCCGGCAGGCGGCGTTGAGGCGTTCTGCCCTGTCCGGTGACGATTCTAAGGCTTCTACCAGGGAGAAATACTCTTTCGCGGTTACTCTCAAGGCTTATTCATCCCCCCACCTTCTGCTTGATAATGTCCGCAATTTTGTAGCTGGGCGCAACCACACTGGCTCCCCCGCGCTCTATGGCCGCCCGGGGCATTCCCCATACCACCGCCGTTTCTTCACTTTCCGCAATGGTAAACCCTCCCCGCCGCCGCAATTCCAGCATAGCGTCGGCGCCGTCGTCCCCCATACCGGTCAGGAGCACTCCTATGATACGGTCGGGAACAAAGCACTCCATGGCTGCCTGCAGGGTTACATTGACCGACGGCTTAAAAGCCGTATTTTCCGGGCTGGAGGACAGGTGACAGCATAGCTTCTCGTTCATGTTCAAGAAGAGCAGGTGATAGCCGCCCCTGGCGATAACCGCCATGCCCGGCTCAACGGGCAGGCCTTCACCGGCTTCTTCCACCCTGAAGGGGCAATGCTGGTTAAAGCGGCTAGCCAGGCTGGCAGTAAAGCGCGCCGGCATATGCTGGACCACCACCACGCCCGCCTGTAAGCCGGCCGGTAACTGCGGCAGGATATCTTCCAGGGTCCTGGGACCGCCTGTAGATACGCCGATCACTACCAGCCAGTCCATTTTATTGACACTATGAAAGCCATGCGGCTTTTTCCTGGCCGGCGCCGTCCATCTCCTGGCACCTCGCCGCACCCTGGCTCGCGCTGCGGCCCGCACTTTGCTGACGATCTCACCGGCAAGCCTGTTTATGCCCAGGGAAACGGTCCCGTCAGGCTTGGCGACAAAGTCAACAGCACCTAATTCCAGGGCCTCAAAGGTAGCCAGGGCGTCCTCCTGGGTGAGAGAAGAGATCATCACTACCCGCGCCTGCGTCCCGGTCACTATGTAATGGAGGGCGGTCAAGCCATCCATGCCTGGCATATTAATGTCTAAAGTTACCACATCCGGCTGGAGCAGCAGTGCCTTTTCGACGCCTTCCAGCCCGTCCCGCGCTACATCTAGCACCTCTATGTCCCCGGCCGTTTCAAGGATCTGCCGCAACACCCGGCGCATAAAAGCCGAATCATCGACAATCAGGACTTTTATCCGCTTCAATTTGCATTTTTCACCCCGCCTGCGCTACGCCTGCCACCCATCATCCCCCATTAGCACCCTGGCCGCATCCAGGATAATAACGTTCCTTCCCTTTTCTAATTTAGCAATGCCGCTGACGCAGGGGCGTTCCCCGCCCGGCTGGGATATGCCCGGAGGTGCTGCCTCGATCTTGCTGGCCAGTATTTTTAAAACCTCTCTCACACCGTCAACCATTAATCCTACAACTGAACCATTGCCCTCGCAGATCAGGATGCGGTCCTGCTCGTCGGGGGGTCTTTCCGGGTAGGCAAAGCGCCTTCTTAAGTCGATTACCGGTACTATGCTGCCGCGCAGGTTGAAGATACCCCTTACAAAGGAACGGGTACCAGGAACGGCAGTAATGTGGCCGGCGCGGATTATTTCCCGCACGCTCTTTATTGGCAGGGCAAATTCCTCTTTGCCCAGCTCAAAGGTGACCAGTTGATACTCCTCTTCATGGTAGCGCCTGCGGCCAACTGCCGCTGCGTCCCCTCCGGACTCTACTCCGGTTAAAAAAGAAACATCTCCCAGCAATTTTTCGGAATCTAATACAAACACCATCCGCTTTTCGCCCAGACGGCATACTGCCGCTATCTCCCCGGCACCCTGGCGTAAGATAGCAGGCACCGGCTCCATGGACCGCTCGTTCACCCGCAGCACTTCCGCCAGGCTGTCCACTACGATGCCGGCGGTAACTTTTTTCCCCTGGCCGGCATAAGCCACTATCACCCGCCCTCCGGGCGCCTGGCTATCTCCCAATCCGAAGACTCTTCTCATGCTGATGAGGGGTAAAACCTGGTCACGCAGGGAAATCAGTCCCAGGACGTAGGGGGGAGCTTCGTGAAGGGCATTCCATTCCTCCGGCAGGTGGACGATTTCCTTCACATCAGCTATATTCAAAGCATACTCTTCGCCGCCGACCCGGAAAATCAACAGTTGTTGCTCGCTTTCCTGAACCTTATTGGCCCTGCCTGCCTCTCTTTCCTCCCCGGCTTCATAATGCCCGTTGCCGTTGCCCGCAGCCAAGGTAGCCAGGGCCGGCCCGGCCATTTCCGCTATCATGCCGGCCATATCCACCAGCAGGACCAGCCTACCCTCACCTATCCGGGCTGCCCTGCTCACATAACTCCCGCCTGCCGTTCCTTCCCGGAACTCTTCGATGGCCTCTGCCGGGATATCCATTACTCCTTCAATGCGGTCGACGATAAAGCCGGCCTGGCGGCCGCCGGCAGTCACCACAATGACCCGGCTGTTTTCGTCAGCCGAGGTGCTCTCGAGCCCCATCTTCATGCGGGTATCGTATACGGTAAGGATGGTCCCGCGGAGGTTGGCAAGCCCCCGGATATAGGGAGGGGTCATGGGCACCCTGACTACCGCAGGAACCCTGATAATTTCCTGCAGGTGATCGATGACTATGCCATAACTTTCCGGGCCCAATTTAAAAACAACATATTGCCCGGTTTTACTACCAACTGCTACATCTCCGTCTTCCCGAACTCGCACCTGTCACCCTCCTCCGGGCCTGTAGATATCTCAACCCTGCTGCAATTCGTCCGCCATGGCCGCTATTTCTTCTATGGCCTGGGCCAGTTCTTTCATGCCTTCCGCCTGCTGGCGGCTGGCCGTGGCCGCTTCCTGGGCGGCGCTGCTGGCTTCCTGGGCAGCGGTAGCAATCTGCTCGATACCCCGGGCTGCTTCTTCAACTTTTAGGAGACTTTGATCGGCCTGGGATTTTACTTCTTCCATACCCTTCAATACTGCCCCCATATCATTATCTATCAAATCCAGGTTAAGTGCCGTTTTTTGCGCCTCCTCCGCCTCTTTACGGATGACGTCGCCGATGTTGGTGATATCATGCAAAACGTTCATTACCTGTTCCTGGATGCCTTTTACCATCTCTTTGATTTGCTCGGCGTTACGGGCGCTTTCCTGGGCAAGATTGCGTATGTCCGAAGCGACAACGGCGAAACCTTTGCCGTATTCCCCGGCCCGTGCCGCCTCAATGGCGCCGCTCACGGCCAGCATATTGGTCTGGATGCTCACGCTGGCTATAGTGTCCACTATCTTGTCGATCTGGCGCGCGCTCCGCTCGAGCTGGTTAACTTTATGAACGTTTTCCAGGTTTGTGGTGGCCGCCTGGGAAATGCCGGTGATTAGTTCCTTTACCCTTTCTTTGTTGGCGGCCAGGAGTTCACTCAATTCCTGTACCTGTTGCCTGGAATTCCCGGCTTCACCGGCCGTTAACTGCATGGCTTTTTCTATCTGCTTGATGGCGCTGGCGGATTCCTCCGAAGCAGCAGCCTGGGTCTCGGTGCTGCCGGCAATCTGGTTTAAAGCCGCTTCAATTTCTCCGGCCGACCTGCTGGCTTCCTCGATGGCGGCCGATAGCTCTTCAGCAGCAGCCGCCAGCCCTTCGGCCGATTTGACAATATCCGTTGAGCTTCTCAGCTCGTCCGCCAGATCGGCCAGGTTGGCAGTGCTGCTCCTGATTTCCGTTAAAGCCCGGGCCTGCTGCTCTATACCCTGCAGCGCCTGCTCTGCGGCGCTGGCCTGTTCTTCCGCTGTAGCTGCTATCTGCTCGCTGCCCTTTTGAAATTCGCTTATGGCTTTGTCCGCTTCGTTAACCATGCGGTCAATGTTCACGGCGCCTTCTATTATGCGATTTACGGCTGCCTCTATTTTTTTCAATTCTATAGTTATCTCTTTTCCTTTCTCTGTTTCGCCCCTGGCAACTTCGGCCGCCCTGTTAATGGCCCCGGCTACTATCCTCACATCCTCCTGGATGCTGTTTACAATTTGCCGGATGTCGCTGGCCGCTTTTTCAGAAGTCTCGGCCAGGGTCCTGACTTCGTCCGCCACTACGGCAAAACCTCGCCCGTGCTCTCCCGCCCGCGCGGCTTCAATAGCGGCATTGAGGGCCAGCAAATTTGTCTGCTCGGCAATCCTGACCACCGTACGGACAATCTCGCCAATCCTGGCCGCTTCTTCTTCCAGGCGAGCTACCAGACGGGCCGATTCCTCACTGCGCGCCGCCGCGTCATTGACCCCGCGCACCAGCCCTTCAATGTCCGTTGAAGTGGTGTTGATAAGCGAGCCAATTGCTTTGCAACGTTCCAAGGAGGTCCCGACCTGCTTCACCGCCTGTCGGGCACCATCGCCGATTACCTGAATAGCCGCCAGGGACTGCTGGGTAGCACTGCTGGCTTCCTGGGCGCCGCGCGCGATCTGCTCCATGGCCGCCCGCAATTCCTCCACCGCGCTGGAAGCCTCTTCCACGCCGGATGACAGCTGCTCACTGGCGCTGGCTATCCTTTCAGCCATTTGTTGCTGCTTGGCATGGGTCCTAGCCTGCCGGCGCCGCGCCTCCAGTTCCTTCCTCTCCGTCAATCTTGTTATGTTGCTCTTGGGCGCTTCATAAACCCCCTTCTTTTCCCCGGGCAGGGGTTCCAGTGTTTTTTGTTCCATAAAAAGATACCTCCTCTTTAAGATTAAACCATACTTATTGTTTTTTTTGTATTATTTATTAATATCTGCTTCACCCACACGTTTTAAAAACCGGCTATCTAGTTTCTTTCCCTATCTTTTGCGTCAAATAGGCCGCTATATCGGCATCCAGCCTGCCGTGATACGCCTCCTGGAGAATAATGTCCAGGGCCTGCCGGGGTGTAAGGGCGCCGCGGTAGGGCCTCGGACTCACCAGGGCGGAAAAAACATCTGCCACGGCCAGAATCCTGCCTGCCAGGGTAATGGCGCTGCCCCTGGCGCCAGCGGGATATCCCGAACCATCCAGGCGCTCATGATGCTCTATGCAGGCTTGAACGACCCGCCCTTCATAATGATAATGTTTTAAAATTTCTGCGGTGTAGCGAACATGGAGCTGCATGGCCTGCCTTTCCCGGGGGCCGAAAAACCGGTTTGAATGCAGGAGTTCGGGTGCTATGTGGAGCTTGCCTATATCATGCAATACGCCTGCTTCATACAGCCAGCTCCTATCCGCAATAATTCCCATCGCTGTCGCTATTTCCGCCGCCACCTCACCTACTTGGAGGCTGTGAACTGCTGATACTTCGTCCAGGGCGTATAATTGCGACAGCAGGTACCTGGTTGTCGGCGACAGCTCAGTACCAAATGATGTAGAGGGTTGCGCGCCAGGATATGCCTTTGTCATCCCCACTTTATCCCCATATCTAGACATCTGTAATTATGGATACCGTGATAGCCATCACGCCCATGTATTTTTAAAAGTCCTATCCTGGTAAAAAAAAACTCTTTATAATTAGAGAAAAGGGCCTCCCTTGCCTTTTTCTCTAATAATAAAGAGTAAACCACGAAGACAAGGATATCTTAAAAACACAACTATTTGGACCCCTAACTGACCTTAATCTTTACGATGTTATTTTTTAGTAATAATTACTATTTTTAACTTATGATAACCAACTTTTGCTTGTTTTATATTTCTATTGTATTTTGGCCCGGATAAAATTCAATGCGGAAATTGTTCTTTTTAAACCGGCTACGCTAAATTTTGTCTTTCATCGACGAGAAGACGCTCTTTCTCTTACATTATGTATTGTTTTTTTCTTTTTTTAGACACACTGTCGTATTAATAAAGAAAACTTACTACGTATCACGGAGGATTAAAAATGAAATCAAAACTGGGAGCCAGGCTCCGCTATTACCGAACGAAACGCTATCTGACATTAAGGCAGGTTGAAGACCTGACCGGCCTCCATTCCACTACTATTTCAAGTTATGAACGCGGGACACGCGAACCTTCTCAAGAAACGCTGCGCATTCTGGCTAAGGCCTATAATATCCATGTGGCTTATCTCCTACTGGATGAAGCCGAGATAAACCGTCTCCTGGAGGAAAAAGAGGACAATTTAGCGGTAGTTATCAACCAGCGCCCTGAAATCGCCGAGCTAGTAAATGAGCTAACAGAGCTCCAGCCCCCGGCCATAAAGGCCCTGGTGAATTTCATAAAACACGTGAAGCAGTCCTGGCAACCCCGGGATACCTAAAATAAAAGCCCGCCCGGCATTTTGCTGCCAGGCGGGTTCATTTTTTAACAAAGGTTTTACTCCCGCCGTCTAATCTCTCCGGTTACCCTGTCGATAAAGGCCCGGAGGGGGACGCTACCCGTATCCCCGGCGCGGCGTTCCCTGACGGCTACGGTACCCTCGGTTGCTTCCTTATCACCTACCACCAGCATGTAAGGGATTTGTTCCAATTGGGCGGTGCGGATCTTATAGCCGATTTTATCATTGCGGTCGTTGACTTCGGCCCGGATGCCGGCCCGCACCAGTTCTTCCCTGACCTTGAAGGCATAGTCGTTGTGGCGGTCGGTAATGGGCAGTACTCGCACCTGCACCGGGGCCAGCCAGACGGGGAAGGCGCCGCCGTAATGCTCGATTAAGATGCCGATGAAACGTTCAATGCTGCCAAAGACGACCCGGTGAATCATGACCGGCCGGTGCCTCTGGCCATCCTCCCCGATGTAGTGCAGGTCAAATTTCTCGGGCATAAGGAAATCCAGCTGAATGGTGCCGCACTGCCAGGTCCGGCCCAGGGAATCCTCCAGGTGGAAATCGATCTTGGGACCGTAGAAGGCGCCGTCACCTTCATTAACCACATAGGGCATCCCCTTGGCCTCCAGGGCCTGGCGCAGGGCGCCTGTGGCCGTTTCCCAGATCTCATCGGAACCCATGGCGTTATCCGGCCGGGTGGAGAGCTCGACGTGGTATTTAAAGCCAAAGAGGCGGTAAAAGCGGTCTACCAGGTCGATAACCCCCTGGATTTCGGCCGTGATCTGGGAGGGCAGCATAAAGATATGAGCGTCGTCCTGGGTAAAGGCCCGCACCCGCATCAGGCCGTGGAGGACGCCGGATTTCTCGTGGCGGTGCACCAGGCCCAGTTCGGCCAGGCGTAAAGGCAGGTCGCGGTAGCTGTGTTGCTCTGTTTTATAGACCAGGATGGCCCCGGGGCAGTTCATGGGTTTGATGGCGTAGTCGGCCTCATCAATCCTGGTAAAGTACATGTTTTCCCGGTAGTGGTCCCAGTGGCCCGACTGCTCCCACAGGGAGCGGCTCAATATCACCGGCGTGCGGATCTCCAGGTAACCGGCCTTGCGGTGCTCTTCCCGCCAGAACTGCTCCAGCTCGTTGCGGATAATCATACCCTTAGGATGGAAAAAGGGGAAACCCGGCCCTTCTTCATGAAGGCTGAAAAGGCCCAGCTGCGCCCCCAGCCGCCGGTGATCCCGTTTTTTCGCCTCTTCCAGCCGGTGGAGGTAGTCTTCCAGGTCTTTAGCCTTAGGGAAGGCGGTACCGTAAATCCGCTGCAGCATAGGGTTGGCCTCGCTGCCGCGCCAGTAGGCCCCGGCCAGGCTGGTGAGCTTTATTGCCTTGAGGTAGCCGGTGCTGGGCAGGTGGGGCCCGGCGCAGAGGTCCAGGAAGTCGCCCTGGCGGTAGGTGCTGATGGGTACCCCTTCCGGCAGGTCGTTGATGAGCTCGATCTTATAGGGTTCATTGAGCTGGCGGAAAATTTCCAGGGCCTCGTCCCGGCTTATTTCCTGCCGTTCCAGGGGCAGGTCGGCTTTAATGATTCTTTGCATTTCCGCCTCAATGGCGTTTAAGTCCTCGGGGGTAAATTTATGCTCGCTGTCGAAGTCGTAGTAAAACCCGTCGGTTATAGCCGGGCCGATACCCAGCCTGGTCCCGGGGAACAGGTGCTTGACGGCCTGGGCCAGGACGTGGGCCGCCGTATGGCGATAGGCCAGGCGCCCGCCCTCATCGGCAAAGGTCAAGAGCTCCAGCCGGCACTGCTCCGGCAAAGGACGGGTAAGGTCCCATACTTCGCCATCAACCCGCGCCGCCAGGGCCTCCCGGGCGAGTTTCGCTGAAATGTCCCTGGCCACCTCCAGGGCCGTAGTACCGGCTGCATATTCCCTCACGCTGCCGTCCGGTAAAGTTACCTGCATAATAGCCATCCTCCTCTGAATCATGCATAAATCCTTTGCTACTTATCAAAACCCTTACCTGGCCGGACTCTACCGGCAGGCCAGGAAATCCCCTTACCCCCGCAAAAAATAAAAACCCTCGTCCCTCAAAAGGGACGAGAGTTCTTCCCGTGGTTCCACCCTTCTTCAGGGGATATGCTCCCCCCTCCAAAGCTGATAACGGTAGCCAGCCGGCCGGGCTTACTCGTTATTCAGCCCGGCAGCTCCGGAGTGGTCCGGCTCCCTGCCATCGCCCGGGACGCTTCCAGCCGCGGCATCCCTCTCTGGTGAGCAGTTCAGGGGCCTCTTCTCCTTCTTCGCCGTTAGGTACATTATAGCTATATAAATTAATACGTGTCAAGATTTGGGTAATATACCCCAGCATTACCTCCATCCTGCCAGGGCAGCCTGGACCAGGCCAATAAGGAACCCCAGCAACCCGCCCAGCCATTCTATGTAGCGCAGTTCCCGGCCGGCTACTTCGACGACTACCTCCTCGACCTGGTTTAAATTTAATTTATTAAACTTTGCCGCTAGAATTTCACCTATAGAAAAGGCCTCCGGATTGCGGCCCAGTTCCTCTATCAATTCCTGCAGGGCCGGCGGCATCTCCCGGTGCAGGGTTTCTTCTACCGCCCTGCCAGCTGCTTCTTTTAAACCCTGGGGGATAAAGGAAGGCAGGCGCTCTACCAGGCGCCGCCGGGCCACTTCCGCCACTATGGCCGTAAGCCTGCCGGCAACGGCGGGAGTATTAAGGTGGGCCAGCACTTCATTGAGGGGCAGTAAATTTTTGTCAACGACGCCGGCGATATTGGCCGCTATCTCAGCCTGTCTTTTGGGAATAAGCCCCTGCAGGGTCCAGCAAAATATTTTTAACGGGCGGCGGGGGCGAAAGAGCATCCTGATGGCCACAACGTTGGTCAACCAGCCAATAAAAGCGCCGATGAGAGGGATCAAGATCCACCTGGCAAGCAAATTTATTTCACCCCACCGAGTGCAATAATAACAAAAGCCCGGCCAAAAGACAACTGGCCCGGCCAGGGTAAAAACTGCAATTAATGGGTTTAAGGGACCGGTACGACCGTTAGCGCTTTTGCAAAGGCTGCAAGCAGCGGCTGCAGCCGCTGCAATGGATGAGCCGCTCACCAAAAACGCTCTTGATGGTACTGATGGTGTTATGGTGACGTCCTTTATCCACAGCGTGCAGGACTACCTGGCGGGGAGCAATGGTTATCAGGGCGCTGATTAATAAATCCTCATAGTTGAGATCACTATCAGCCATATCGACGACAAAGCCTTCCAGGTAGTCGCCACTGAGGTTCCGGTTTTCGCCGTCATAGAGCTGGAAGCCGCCACCTGGACTTAAAACTACGTGGACTTTTTCCACCCGGGGCTCCTGAGCTTCCACAAAGTAGCGTAAAAGGCGGATGAATTCGTCATATTCCTTTTCCATCAGGTATTCATCAACGGCTTCTTCCAGGGCCTGGTCCAGTTCCATTAAATAATCCGGCAGGCGAAAGCGTACAAATCCGTCGATATTTAACCAGGTGTTTTCCTGGAAATACTCCAGTATGCGGGCAGCAATGGGCTCCCCCCGCTGCTGGAGCTGGAGGTAACTGTTTTCACCCTGATCCAGGATGGCCCGGGCCCGCCGGCAGATTTCTTCAATGGCCCCGGCATCCAGGCCTTCATACTGGCTTAAAAGCATACCTTCCAGTAAAGCCACTTCCCACCGTTCGACAATAAAGGCGGCCACAATCTCGGCCACCTGCTCTTGAAAGCGTTTCACTTCCCTTTTTGAAGGCCGGCGCGGTCCCGTTTCTAAAAAACAGCGGCAGAAATTAAAGCCCCCCGCCTGCCACAGGTGGAGGCCCACGCTAAAGCCAAATCTATGATTAAACTCGGCCTGCAAGAAGTCAATTGGCCTGGCGGTAATTAACGTGATATTCATGGGCGCTGAACCTCCTTGTGCTGCTATTATATGTGCCGCCCATGTTTTGTATACAGTTAAGCTGCCGCCAGGTTGTTTAAAAATAAAGCCATTGCAAGGCCTGGTGTACCGGCTGAAATTGGCACTGAGGTAATTTTTGTTAAAAAAATGACCCCTGCATTCTTGCAAAGGCCACTTCTTTTCTTCCTGGTGGGTCCGGCAGGGATTGAACCTGCGACCCCCTCCGCGTCAAGGAGGTGCTCTCCCACTGAGCTACGAACCCGTTTATTTTTATCTCCAGTGACGTTATATATTATGCCCGAAAAAGGCCAGTATGTCAAGAGCAGGAGGGCTTCTTCCCGGCCACTTTCTCACTAAACTCGGCAGCATGGTAAGAACTGCGAACAAAAGGGGCAGCGGCCACATAGAGGAAGCCCATTTCCCGGCCTTTTTCAGCGTACCAGGCAAAGGTTTCCGGGGTGACAAATTCCTTAATCTCCAGGTGCCCGGCGGAAGGCCGCAGGTACTGGCCGGTAGTCAGGATATCGCAGTCTACCGACCGGAGATCAGCCATTACCTGTAAAACTTCATCGGTTGTTTCTCCCAGGCCTACCATCAGGCCGGACTTGGTATAGATGGCCGGATCAAGCTCCTTCATTTTTTTAAGAACCTGAAGGCTACGCCGGTAGTCAGCTTGAGGCCGCACCATGGGATAGAGCCGCGGTACCGTCTCTACGTTATGGTTAAAAATATCCGGCTTCGCCCGGGCCACGGTGGCCAGGGCCTCCTCGTCACCGCGAAAATCTGGCGTCAGGACCTCAATATAGGCCTGCGGCAGGACGGCCCGCAGGGCGGCAATGGTGGCGGCAAAATGGCCGGCGCCGCCGTCGGGCAGGTCGTCCCGGGTTACTGAAGTTACGACGACATGTTTTAGCCCCAGCCGCCGCGCCGCTTCGGCCACCCGCCCGGGTTCATCCTGGTCCACTGTTTCCGGCCGGCCGTGCTCTACGGCACAAAAGCGGCAGTTACGGGTGCAGGTATTGCCCAGGATCATAAAGGTCGCCGTGCGCCTGGCAAAACATTCACCCTGGTTGGGGCAGAGGGCGCTCTGGCAAACGGTGTTGAGATGCAGGTCGGCCAGCAGCCGCCGGGTGGCTTCTATATCCCCGCAAGAGGGTAGACGCTTGTGCAACCATGAGGGCAGGCGCCTGTGCCTCGCTACCACTGATGATGTAGCCATTTTCCTACCCCTTTGCTTTCGCTAGTTTATATACCCTGCAATGCAGATGGACTCCTGGCCCCTTGATGAACTCCCTGGAAAAAGACTTCTCCCTAAAGTGGTGCTTCCTGGTAGAAGGATTCGACTTCAAGTACAGCATAGATTTTCATAGTTTCAGGGAGAGGGTGCAGCGCCTATAAGGAACTCCTTAGGAAACCTCGCTTTTACGAATGGATACTCATCCCATGGACGGCCTCGGCGGCTTCCATGACGGCTTCGGCCAGGGTGGGATGGGCATGGATGGTGGCTGCCAGTTCGGTAGCCGTAATCCCCTGGCTCACCGCCAGGGTGCCTTCGGCAATGAGTTCCGTGGCATGGGGTCCCATGATAAAGACGCCTACGACCCGGTCGCTTTCTGCCTCGGCAATTATCTTGACCATACCTTCTGTTTCCCCGCTGCAGAGGGCCTTGCCGCTGGCCAGGAAGGGGAATTTACCGACCTTTACCTTTAGCCCCCGTTCTTCGGCTGCTTCTCTGGTCAGGCCGACGCCGGCAATCTCCGGCAGGGTATAGATGCAGCTGGGCACGGCGTCGTAGTTGACTTTAGTGGGACGACCCATGATAGTCTCCACGGCCGCCAGGCCCTGGGCCGAGGCTACATGGGCGAGTTGAATTTTATTGGTAACATCGCCGATGGCGTAGATGCCCGGGACGCTGGTGCGCATATATTCATCGACGATTATTTCCCCTTTTGGTCCCAGGGCTATCCCGGCTTCTTCCAGGCCCAAGTCCCGGGTATTGAACTGGCGACCGATGGAGATCAACACCTTGTCAGCAGTTACTGTCTGACCGTCAGCCAATGTGGCCTTTACCCGGCCGTCTTCTTCCCGAACTGAAATAATCTGGGCCTTCGTCTTTATCTCCACCCCGGCCTTTTTCAGGATCATGCTGAAACGCCGGGAAATTTCACTGTCAATCATGGGGAGGATGGTGGGCATCATTTCCACAATGGTGACCTTGCTGCCCAGGGTGGCAAAGAGGGTGGCAAATTCGCAGCCAATGACCCCGCCGCCGATAATGAGAAGTTCTGCCGGCACTTCCGTCCAGGCCAGGGCCTCGGTGCTGGTTACGACGCTGTTGCCGTTATAGCCCAGGGCGGTAATCAGGGCCGGCTCCGACCCGGTGGCCAGGATAATGTTTTCGGCCTCGATATTTTCTACCGTGCCTTCGGCGGTGGCCACTTCCACCCGGCCGGGGCCTTTGAGCAAGCCCCGCCCTTTGATATGGTCAACTTTATTTTTCTTAAATAAGTAGGCAATACCCTGGGTCAACTGCTTGACCACGGCGTCTTTGCGCGCCGCCAGGCGGGCATAGTCCACCCGGTAATCCTTAACGTCAATACCAAAGGCCGCCGCTCCCTGGATGCCCTTCACCAGGGCTGCCCCGGCCAGCAACGCCTTGGTGGGGATGCAACCGCGATTGAGACAGGTGCCACCTAAAGCGTCCTGTTCGATTACTACCACCCTGGTCCCCAGCTGGGCCGCCCGGATGGCCGCCACATAGCCGCCGGGCCCGCCGCCGATGATGGCTACCTGGTAACGCATTCTGTACTTCCTCCCTGTTCTGATGCGTTTGTGTTTCCTAAACTAAAACTTGGTCAGGTACTGGTCTATTTCCCACTGGTGCACCCGGGTGCGGTATTCCTCACACTCGATCCGTTTGGCTTCCAGGAAGCGCTGGTAGATATGGGGACCCAGGGCTTCCTGGATTACCGCGTCCTTTTCCAGTTCGTCCAGGGCTTCATCCAGGGTGCCCGGGAGGAGTACAATGCCCCGCTGCTTCAGGGTATCCTTGTCCATATCATAGATATTTTCGTTAACCGGTGCCGGGGGCTCAATCCGGTTTTTAATGCCGTCCAGGCCGGCCTTCAGCATGACGGCGATGGCCAGGTAGGGGTTGGCCGACGGATCGGGGTGGCGTACCTCCAGCCGCGTGGACAGGCCCCGTTTGGCCGGGATGCGGATTAAGGGGCTGCGGTTTTGGGGTGACCAGGCAATATAGACCGGCGCCTCGTATCCCGATACCAGGCGTTTATAGGAGTTAACCGTGGGGTTGGTAATGGCCGTCATACCCCGGGCATGGGCCATCAAGCCACCGATAAAGTAATAGGCAATTTCACTTAACTGTAGTTTATCTTCCGGGTCATAAAAAGCATTTTTACCGTCGCGGAAGAGGGAGATGTTGCAGTGCATGCCCGAGCCTGCTATGCCATAAATGGGTTTGGGCATAAAGGTGGCATGGAGGCCGTGGCGCTGGGCAATGGTCCGCACCACGAACTTGAAGGTGGCTATATTGTCGGCCGTCCGCAGGGCGTCGGCATACTTAAAGTCAATTTCATGCTGGCCGGGGGCCACTTCATGGTGGGAAGCTTCAATTTCAAAGCCCATCTGCTGCAGGGTCAGGACCATATCCCGCCGGGCGTCTTCGCCAAGGTCAACCGGGGTCAGGTCAAAGTAACCGGCCCGGTCGTGGGTCTCCAGGGTAGGGCGACCGCTGGCGTCGGTATGGAAAAGGAAAAACTCCGCCTCCGGCCCGACGTTCATGGTAAAGCCCAGGGCTTCCGCTTCGGCAATAACCCGTTTCAGGGTTCCCCGCGGGCAGCCGATAAAGGGTGTGCCGTCAGCATTGTATACATCGCAGATGAGGCGCGCCACAGCGTCGCCGTTGGGGCGCCAGGGAAAGATGGTAAAGGTGGAAGGGTCCGGTCGCAAGTACATGTCCGACTCTTCAATGCGGACAAAACCTTCAATGGATGAACCGTCAAACATGAGTTCATTGTTGAGGGCCTTGGGTAGCTGCTCGACTGTTATGGCTACATTTTTTAAAACACCAAAGATATCAGTAAACTGCAGGCGGATAAACTTGACTCCCAAATCAGCAGCCTCATGTAAAATTAACTCCCGGCCACCGGCCATAAATTAGCTTCCCCTCTCTATAATGATGAAAGCGCCCCGGTAAAAGGACGCTCTTTACTTATACAGGTTGATTATATCATCCGCTCAGGCAAGATTCAACAATTTCTTAACTAAGGTTCCAGTTTTATATTCGCAGGTGACTACCACTTCCCAGGATCAGGCCTAAAGATAGCCGCCCCTGATGGTAACTTCTGCCCACCCGCCAAATTTTCTCTCCAGCACCGCACCCGGCGGCTACCTGATCCCGGCGCCCGGCAATCGTCCGGCCACCCCGACTATACCTGACCCAGGATTTCGGCTGCATAACCCAGGATGCGCTGGAGGATTTCTTCCCGTTTGGCATTAATGGCTGCAAAATCCATGGCCGGGATATAATAACTTTCCATATGGTCATGGGTAAGTTTCGCCTCCCGGATATGGGCAATGGCCCGGTCCAGGGCCGCCTGGTAACGGACAATGGCGCTGGCAATTTCATTGCCATAAAGGCTTAAATGCTCCCGGTCGATAAACCGGTTTAAATCTACGGCCATAGCCACCTGGAGCCCGGGGATGGCCTGGACATCAATATCATGGGGTGGCTGCCAGTTCATCGCCGCCACCTGGATTTCCGGGATAATAACCATATCAATATTGTTGGGGTCAAAGGGGCAGTGGTAAACTTCGGTATCCAGGCCCTTCTCGTGGGCCAGGCGTGCCACCGCGGCCAGGATCCCCGGAACACCGGTACCCGGGTCCCCGGCAATGGTGAAAAGCCGCCGGATGTCCTGGAGCAGGGTTTCCACGTTACCGGTAACTAACCCCTGGGGTGTCAGGGCCGTGGCAAAGAGATGGCGTTCCCGGGCCGGCCGGTTATAACGGGGCCGTACCCCGGCAAAAATAGCCTCGAGGAGTTCCGCCTTGGCCTGGTAGACCCGGGGTAAAATCATGCTCTCGGCCACATAGCTCTCCCACTCATCCCGGATCACCCTGGCCTCCTTTAGAGCACTGTAGGCAATGCGGTACAGGCGGCTGATGCGGGCGTTATCCTGGAGGACCTGCTCCTTGCTGGCCCGCATCTTATCCTCGTCCCAGTAGTCGCCCAGGTGGATGATTTCATCCACCGCCCCCGGGTTCTTAGGGTCAACGATGTGGGGGGCGGTGCCGTCGATAATGGCCACTTTGATTTTGGGGATGACCACTCCATCCAGGGAATTATTGTCCGAAGAGCAGCAGTGGAATTCTACGTCCAAGCCTCGCTCCAGCATGGCTTCGCCAATCTTACGCATGAAGGTGGACTTGCCCACCCCGGGACCACCTTTGACGACAAAGATGCGGGTGGCATCGGGTTCAATGATAAAATCGTAAAAGGAATAAAAACCCATGCAGGTATTGCCACCGGGAAATACCTTCTTTAACTTGCCTTTTGGCATGCTTTCCCTCCTTTTCCGGCTGCCATAATAGCGATCGCTCCAATACATGATATGCCCCCGGTGGCAGGAATTTCTGCTGCCCTATGAGGAAATGAATGGAACAACACTTTAGCTAATACTTAACCACCCGGCAGAGTTATAACACCTCAACCTGCCCCAATTGAATTTTCAGGAGGCCGTAAAGTTTGGACGTCGGTGAAAGCCTGGTCGGTTCTTACTTTAAATACGTCCTGGGCTGCAAGATTGTCGTTTACAACTGCCACCTGGAGGGCGGCGGCGAGATAGACGTGATCGCCCTGGCGCCGGACGGCAGCAAAGTCTACCTGTGTGAAGTGGCCACTCACCTGCGGGGCCTCCTCTACGGCGACAGCAACGCCACCACATGTACGCGCATAGCCCATAAAATCAAAAGGGCGGCTGCCTTCGCCGCCGCTAATTTTCCCGGCCGGGAGCCGGTCTTCATGCTCTGGGCCCCGGCCGTGTCCCGGGGTCTGGTGCGGGATCTGGTTGCCATAAAAGAAAACTGCCCCACCCAGGGCATCACGGTCGAGCTGGTCCTCAACCACAACTATACCGCCTGCATCCGCCGCTTACGGGAAGCGGCACGGCAAAATATTAAAACCACCGACGAACCCGCCTTCCGGCTGCTGCAGATCCTGGAACACCTGCGGTAAAATTTACCGTTCCTTATGGAAAAAATCGTGCCGGCGGCACATCCGGCCCACCAACGTAAGCCGCGCCCCGGACAAGGAGATAACCAGGCATCAGCGGCAGGAGTTCCGCCGGCACCAGTAAAAATCACGGAAAAGGAATTATGGGAATCATGGGGAAGAACATGAAAAATTAATACGGCAGCATGGTAAATCCGGCTACCACAAAATGATCATCAAATGCAAAGGCTTCATTAACTTTTACCTGTTGCATAACTGCAAAGGAAACAGCATCGGTTAGGGAAAAGGCTTGATCATCAAACTTACGTAAAAATTTGACGGCTTCCCAGGTAATATCAGCGTCGGCATATATCATCTTGACCTTTAACGACGTTGTTATCCTTTCCCACCATCCCAGGGCCACATCCAGGCCGCAATCCAGGCGTAATAAAATATAAGTTTCAGCCGCTACCAGGTTTGTGGTAATAAGTTGCCCATATTCCTGAAAAGCATTTTTATAAAACGTGCTGGCCATATTATGGTATTGATCGCGACGATTTACTACGGCTACCCAGGCAGAAGTATCTACGAATAGCTTCTTCACTTTTGCCAGTTCTCCTTCTCCTTCAACACCAGGTACTGGTCATGTTTATGCGCCAGATCAGTTCTTTTACCTGCACCCAGGCCAATGATTTCCAGAGCCGGGTCATCCGGGCCAAGGTCTTTATCCAGGCCACGATAAAGATACTTTCTAACCAGTTCGGATTGGGTCACCCCTTGTCTCTGGGCCACTAGCCGGAGACGTTCATGAAGGGTTTTATCAATATATACCTGTAAGGGAACCTGATTCATGAAAAAATCACCACCACATTATTTTTCATGTTAACATTATATGTGGCAGTCAGGGAAAAAGCAAGTATCTTCCACACCATCTAGGCCGGCACGCACATTTCCAGCTTAAAATATAAAAAGCTCCGGGATAACCCGGAGAGCGCTTCTATCATACCATCATACCCGCACCAGTTCCCGCGGGTAATCCGTCAGTATTTCGTTCTTATCCTTGCTGATATAAATTACATCCGTCACCCGGGGACCGCCGATGCCGGGACGGTAAATGGTCGGCAGGAGCAAATCCACTACCATGCCGGCCTCAATTATTTCCGCCCGGCCCTTACCGATAATGGGGTAAAACTCCGACTGGCGCAGGCCCACCCCATAGCCGGCCACGTCCAGGTAGCTGTTGCCGTAGCCGGCGGCCTCAACCACCTCCCGGGCGGCGGCATCCACTTCTCCTGCTGCGGCCCCGGGCCTTAAGGCGGCTATGGCCCGGCCCTGGGCTTCCAGCAGGACCTGATACACCCTTTCCTGTTCGGCCGGTATCTCACCCACGGCTACAGTCCGGCACATCTTGGCGCAGTAGCCTTCGCAGGTTGCTCCCAGGTGGATGACTACTACTTCGCCAGGAGCAATCTTTTTATTGCTGGCACAGGGGTGGGTAAGGAGGGTACGTTCCCCCGATACTACCTGGGGCCGGAAGGAAGAACCGCCTGAACCCGCCTTCAGCATGGCGTATTCCGCCTCGGCCAGGATATCGAGTTCCGTCACCCCCGGCCGGACGCTCTTAATGGCCGCTGCCATGCCGCGGCAGGCGGCTGCCGCCGCCCGCCGCAGGAGATCCACTTCCGCTGGTTCTTTAATGGCTCGAATATGATAGAAGATATCGCTCGCCCCGATAAAATTGCTTTCCGGAAAAGCCTGGCGCAAGCCGTCGTAAAGGGCGAAGTCGACAAAATAGCGCTCAAACCCGATACGTGGCTCCTTCAGGCCGTAGGCCCTAATCCGTTCTACAACCTTGCAGGCCAGGCTCTCCCGGGGGAAGAAATAGCCATAGGTGGTAAGCCCCGACTGTCGTTCCACGTAGCCTGCATCCAGCCAGAGGGTGACGGCGCAGGGTACACCCTCCCTGGGGATAAGCACGGCCAGGCACTCAATCTGGGTCAGGCCGGTGAAGTAGATCAGGTTTTCCCGGTTGACCACCAGGAGAAGGTCTAAATCCTTTTCCACCATTAATTGCCTGGCTCTGGCAAACCGGTTGGCAAAACGGGGCGCCAATGCTACCACTCCTTTTTTTACATCTTTAAAAGTCTTTAGGTTCCACCAGCAGGGAAACAATAACCCCCCCTACCAGGGACCAGAAGGGTGAACTGATCTTCAAGATGGTAATACCCGACATGGCGATTACCAGAGCAAAGAAGGCGCCGTAGCGGAACTTTTTGGAGGAAAAGGCCAGCTCAAATGCACTCAAAAGCACCCCGATCATGGCCAGGCCGGCCAGGAGGCTTACAAGTTGCGCTGGCAGGGCCTTGACAAAGGGCACTGCCACGCTGGCAAAGAGGCCAAAGGCGCCAAAGGTGATGCCGTTAACTATAGTCGCGGCGTAGCGGCCCGATTTGTCAGGTCCTGCCTCTTCCGAGCTGCAGATTGCTGTCATGGGGCCGGCAATATTGGCGTTGTGGCCGCCGAAGAAGGAGGTTATTATGCCGCCGATGCCACTGATGACAGTCATAGCGTTAATGGGTGCCTTGTATCCCTGGGCGGTCAGGACACCGTAGGCCTGGGCGTTTTCGGCGCCGATTACCAGTACCGCCAGGGGTATGGCAATGGCAAAGAAGGCTCCCGCGGAAAAGCCGGGCACGAAGAACTGCGGTAGTACCCAGGTTATTTTGACATCAGCAAACTTGAAGCCACCTACCAACAAAGCTACAACTACGCCAACGACCAGGGACCAGAGAATAGGTGACACCTTTTTAGTCAGCCTCTGACCCAGGAAATAGCCTGCCAGGGCGGCGCCGGCTATAACCGGTGCTTGCTGGGTAGAGGTCACAATGCCCGTGCCGAACCTGATCATAGCCCCGGCGATCATGGCCATGACTATCGGCAACGGGATCCAGCGCATGGCCTTACCGATCAGACCGGAGACCCCCAGGAGCAGGACCAGGATGCCAGCGATCAGATAGGCACCCACGGCTTCGTTAAACGGAAACAGGGGTAAGGCCGAGGCCAGCATGACGGCGCCGGGAATGGACCAGGCCCCGTTAATGGGCATTTTGTAGTACAGGCCTAGAATGATACTGATGAGACCGCCAAAGAAATAAATTGAAAATAACCAGGATATGGTTTGAACATCCGTAAGTTTTCCATTCTGGGCAGCATTCATAACAATCAGGGCAGGCCCGGAACAACCGAAAATGGTGGCCACTATTCCTGCCGTGATAGTGTTGGCGTTTAGTTTGCCCCAGAGATCACGCCAACCTTCACCAAATCCCGGGCCCTTTTCCCATATGGCTTCTTTGGGCTTTGATGACGTCTCGGTAGCTACGGACATTGTAGTTTTACCTCCTTTAGAGAATTTTAATTAATTTTGGCCCCCTCCGGCTGTCCAGCCGGAGGGGGGCTGTTTTTTTAGCTGGCGGCTTTTCCGAGAACGCTCATGTCTATGCCCCGCTGCCGCAGCCACTTGGGTAAGAGTTCATTCTCTACTCGCTCGCTGACGGCCGGTGCTTTCTTTAGCAGCAGTTCGGCCAGGGGTTCGCTGACGTTGATACCGCCCATGGCGCCGTCAAAGATGAGGACCTTGCGGGTACCGGTAGTCTTATAGGCAAACTCCATGGCCGCTTCCGTTGTTTCGGCCACCACCGCATGCTTCAAATAGGTCAGGTTCTGGGGGTCACGGTTGAAGAGGTCCGCCTGCTCCTGGCCCACTACCACCGTGGGGATGTGCTCGCTGAAGAAGGCGCTGGGATAACCCGTCCAGGCGTAGTTGTGGACACACATCTTGATGGCCGGGTTCAGCGGGGGTATATCTTTCAGGAGCGGCCTTCCTGCCTTGCCGTAGAAGGCTTCCGTGTACCAGGTATAGGCCGGCAGGGGCAGGTCCAGGTCGTAGAGGTCGGTATTGGCCCCGGCAAAGTTGGCGTAAATGACCCCGGCCGAGAAGACATACACCACCGGGCAGGGGAAATCCAGGGCGGCAATGCACTCGTCGATCTCGCCGAAGAGGGTCATCATCTTACCGTAGTAACGGCAGCCGATCTGGGTCACCCGGTCGTTCAGGGCATAAAGGTCGCTGTCGGCGTCGACGCCGATGATGCCGTTGGGCGCCACCGTCAAGAAAGAAGCAAAGGCAAACTTGCCCTGGACAAAGGGCGAGTCAAAGATAGCCCTGGCCGTAAAGTTGGCCGCCCGCGGCCCCAGGTTCTGGTGATAGGTGGACCGGGTCTCAATGCGGGCGTAGGACATGCCGAAGGGTTTCACGGCCCGGTCTACCTGGCGGTGGAAGTGGACCTCGCGCACGTCGCTGTTATGGGCATGGACAATCCAATCGGCGTCGTAAATCTTGCGGATGCCGTACAGCGTGCCTATCTCGGTTTCAATGGGTATCCCCTGGTCGATGGGCGCCACGCCGATGGCCTTGCCTTCAAAGTGTTTATCCAGGCCGTAGCGCTTGATATACTCTTCCGTCTCCCGGAAGCGCAGGCCCACCCCGGCCCGCAGGCGGATATTGTTACACCCCGTCCGGGCTTCGATGACGTCTTTCAAGGTCTTCAGCATCTCGGCGTAGGGCTCGCCGCCCAGGAGAGTGAAGCCGTGGTGGGAGGCCAGGATATTGACCGAGTGCTCCGGCTTGATCCTGCTCATGTCGATATTTTTGAGGGCTTCCTCCGTTGCCTTCCGGACGGCAGATACTCCCCCGGCGCCGGGATAAATTACTTCCGGCAGGTCGGGGAAAAGCTCTTTCAGTAAGACGGAGGTCATGCCCGGCAACTCGCTGACGCGAGTTTTAACCAGGGCGGGGTCAATACCATACTGGGATTTCCTCGGTGGTATAGGTGTAATGGGAGGACGCATCAGGATTCCCTCCTTCCCTGCAGGGGGGCTGCCACTACCCGGTCCAAAAGTTTGATGTCCTCGTCAAAGTAAAAGCCGCGGGTAGCATACTTGTGCTTGACTTCGTCCGGTATTTCCCACACCGTTACCGTCCGGCCGTACCACTGCCAGCCGTCTTTAGGCGGTTCCGGTTTGATGCCGGCCGCTTCCAGGAGGCGCAGGATGGGCTGGATGCACTCCACCTTGCAGCCGGTACGGGCTCCCGTGAGGAAAGAAACCTCTTCCGGGGACCTCGCCCCCTGCAAAATGGCGGCGGCGACTTCTTCCGCCCGCGTGGCAGTGCAGTAGCAGATGATCTGCTCCGGGTTGAGCCGGGCGCGGCGGCAGATTTCTTCCACCCGGGCATAGTCAACGGCACTGACGTCGACTTTGACCACTACCGGTTGCTCCCGCTTTACCATGGTAATGGCGTAGTCCGGGCAGCGCTGCTCGCAGGCGGCGCAGCCGCGGCAGCGTTCCGTGTCAACCACAGCCTTGTGGTTTTCTACTTTAATCGCCAGCACCGGGCAGACCTTCTCGCAGGTTTTGCAGCCCCGGCACTTTTCGGCATCGACTGCCGCCAGTAAATTGACCACCTTCAAGTTTAAACCCCTCCTTTCTTTTGTGCCAACTGGTAAGCAACATCAACAATCATGTCTTCCTGCCCGCCGACCATTCGCCTCCTTCCTAGTTCTACCAGGATATCCCGGGGGTCGAGGTTGAATTTCTCGGCCGCCCGGTAGGTATGCAAGAGGAAACTGGAGTAAACACCGGCATAGCCCAGCATCAGGGGTGCGTTGCGCACCACCTGGGGCCGGTGCATGATGGGTTCGACGATATCTTCGGCCACATCCATTATCTTGTAGAAATCGACACCCGTCTGGTAGCCCAGCTTCTCCAGCACGCCTACCAGGGCCTCGGTCTGGGCGTTGCCGGCCCCGGCCCCTAAACCCCGGCAGGCACCGTCCAGGAAAGTCGCGCCGGCCTCTACCGCCGCCAGGGCGTTGGCCGTAGCCATGGTCAGGTTGTTGTGGGCATGGAACCCCACGGGTACTTTCACAGCTTCCACCACGGCCCCCACCCGGGCTTTGACGTCTTCCGGCAGCATGGCCCCGGCGGAATCGGCTACATAGATAAAGTCCGCCCCGTATGATTCAAAGAGTCGGGCCTGCTCGACCACCTTTTCCGGCGGTGCCATGTGGCACATCATCAAGAAACCGAAGGCCTGCATCCCCAGCTTTTTGGCCATGCCGATGTGCTGCTCGCCAATATCGGCTTCGGTGACGTGGGTGGCCACCCTTACGGCCTTCGCGCCGCAATGAGCCGCCATTTCCAGGTCTTCCTGGGTGCCGATGCCCGGCAGGAGCAGGACTGTCAGGTTGCTTTTTTTAATGGCCCCGGCCGCCGCCTTGAGCATTTCTTCCTCGTTGAGCAACGCCCAGCCGTAGTTATAGGAGGAACCGGCCAGGCCATCGCCATGGGAAACTTCGATATATTCCACCCCGGCAGCGTCCAGGCCGCCGGCAATGGCGGCAATTTGTTCGGCCGTGAACTGGTGGCTGACGGCATGGCTGCCGTCGCGCAAGGTTGTATCGACCACGTGGATAAGCTTGGTGTTTTTCATGCTGCCACTTCCCCTGCTAAAATCTTTTGGGCCAGTTTTTCCGCTACGGCCACGGCGGCGGAGGTGATGATATCGAGATTGCCGGAGTACCTGGGCAGGAAATCGCCGGCACCCTCCACCTGGATGATTGTCGTTACCTTGTTCCCGTCCAGCAGGGGCGGCACCCGGAGCTGGTAGCCCGGTACGTAGCTCTGGATTTCCTTTACCATGGCCTCTACCGAGGCCCGGATGGCCCGCTCGTCCGGTTTTTCTACCTCAACGTAAATGGTATTGGTCATCATAATGGGCGGCTCGGCCGGGTTCAGGATAATAATGGCCTTGCCTTTTTGGGCTCCCCCGACAACGGTAAGAGCTTTAGCCGTCGTCTGGGTGAATTCATCGATGTTCTGGCGCGTGCCCGGGCCGGCGCTTTTGGAAGCAATACAGGCTACAATCTCGGCATACCTGGCTCCCGCCGCCCGGTTGATGGCGTGGACTATGGGCACCGTAGCCTGGCCGCCGCAGGTGACCATATTGAGATTGGGCTCAGCCTTGACCTGGTCCAGGTTAACACAGGGCACGACATAGGGGCCGACGGCGGCCGGCGTCAGGTCGATGGCGATTTTACCGGCCTCTTTTAAAAGCGGGGCGTGCTGCAGGTGGGGTTTGGCCCCGGTGGCGTCGAAGACTATTTTTATGTCTTTATCCTCCAGGACAGCCTGGACGCCTGCGGTAGAGGTCTTGATGCCTAGCCCGCGCGCTCGTTTGATGCCTTCGGATTCGATAATGCCGGTCATCAGGGCCATCTCCAGGTGCCGGCTGCGCAGGATCTTGTACATCAGGTCGGAACCGATATTCCCCGGGCCGATGACGGCCACTTTAACTTTATCCACTGTCACATCTCCTTTTACCATTTATTCACGGATGGGCTTCGCCGGCCAGCAATAGCGCTCTATGCTATACAAATTTCAGGCTCAGGCTCCCCAGGCCGTAGAAGGATACGGTGAAGACATCGCCGGCGCCGGCGTTTTCGGCGGCGGTGACGGCGCCGGAGAGGATGATCTCCCCGGCTTCCAGGGCGATATCAAAGGTGGCCAGCTTGTTGGCCAGCCAGGCCACGGCCGCCGCCGGGTGCCCCCAGACGGCGGCACCGGCGCCGGTACTCGCCACTTCCCCGTTCTTTTCCAGCACCATGCCGATGAGGCGCAGGTCCAGGTCTTTGATGGGCACCATACGGCTGCCCAGGACCAGGCGGGCGCTGGAGGCATTGTCGGCAATGGTATCCGGGAGCTTGATCTTCCAGTCGCGGATGCGGCTGTCGACAATCTCAAAGGCCGGCATAATGCCTTCCGTAGCCCGGTAAACGTCGGCAATGGTCACCCCCGGGCCCTTAAGGGTGTCCTTTAAAATAAAGGCCAGTTCCCCCTCCACCCGCGGCAAAAGAAGTTCCTCCCGCCGGCAAGGTTCTCCCTCCAGGAGCAGCATGTTGTCCAGCAGGTGGCCGTAGTCGGGTTCATTGACCCCCAGCAGCTGCTGCATGGCCTTGCTGGTCAGGCCGATCTTTTTACCAATAACCTTGCTGCCCCGCCCTTTCTTCATCTCAATGCCGGCCAGCTGGATGCGGTAGGCATCCTCTACCGTTAAATCCGGATAAGTAGTGGTCAGCGGTTCAATGGGCCGGCAGCTGGCTTCTGCGGCCAGGAGTTCAGCGGCAATGGCCTGGTAATCCATCTTCGTGGCCTCCTTCTTTCATTACGTTGCGCCAGCGTTCCCGCAGGGCGCCGGCTATATATTCTGCCAGGGCGCCTTTTTCCAGTCCCTGCTCCAGGCCGGCTAGCAGCCGGTCGCAGCCCAGCCGGGCTTCTTCATGGGGACCGGGCAGGGCCACCAGGCGGGCTATGCCCACCTGGCCCACGGCAATGCGCACCCCTTCTTTATGATGGCGGTGATAATCAGGTTTAAACTTCAAGATCCAGGGAGTACAGGCCTCCGGGTCCAGGCGCAAGATGGCTTCAATGCTGAAGTCCTTGTCCTCGGCCCCGACGCCGCCGGTGGTGATCAGCAATCCATAACCTTCTTCCAGGGCGCCTTCCAGGCGGTTGGCCACCGCCACGGCGTCATCCTCCAGGATCCCGCCGAAGCTCGTGCGGTAGCCTGCTTTTTCCAGGGCCGCTATAATATAAGGCGAATTGGTGTCTTTGATCTTCCCGGCTATAACTTCCGCTCCGGAAGCAAAGACCGCGGCCCGCCGGGCGACGGCCCGGCTGATACCCCGCGCCAGGGCGGCCGATTCCGCCAGTACCCGGGCCGCCGCCTCCGGCTCCAGGGCAATTACCCCCAGCACCCCTTCCGAGTGAACGGCGGCTCCCGGTTTTAAAGTTACCCCCGGCAAATCCGCCAGGCGCCTTAAGATTTCCTTCTCCTTGCCGGCTACTGCTTCCGCCCGCACCCTGCGCCGCAGGATATCAAAGGCCACCAGCCCCGGCCGGACGTCCACCACCATTACTTCCTGAGCTGGTAGTTCCATGGCGGCGGCTGCTGCCGCGGCCACCTGGCCCAGGTCGGCGGCGGTTAGTTCAATGTTATCGATCCAGAAGGTCGTTTTCTCCAGCAGGTCCCATTCCACGGGGTAATCCCCCCTTCTCATAGTATTTGACCCGGCCCCGCTTGCCATATGATGGCAACAGGATAGTGTATAATTTGCTTGAGTTGGAATGTACAGGAAAATGTTATCCTTCCGTTTATACAGAAATCCCTTCCACATCCAGGCTTAAATCCAGCAGCGGCGCATCGATAATGGCCCGGCCGACATCGACGATGTCCGCCCCGGCGGCAATTACCTCCTCCAGGCCTGCCGGCGTGACGCCGCCGGCAAAGGCGAGTTTTACTTTTTCCCGCCAGCCGCCTTGCTGCGCTGCTGTCACCACTGTTGCCAGGTCCTCCAGAAGGCCGGTATCTACCATGATAATTCCTGCCCCGGCCCTTACTGCGGCCTCCGCTTCACCGGCTATGGGCCGGCCCTCCCCGCGGACCTGCACGGCGATCACCCGCTCCTGGTCATAGGCGCGCGCCCGGCTCACCGCCGGCTCGACGCCTCCTAAAAGGCGGACGTAATTTTTATCCAGGTAGATAAAGGGGCGTTCGGTAATGCGGATACCGGCACCGCCGGTGGCGATGGCCCGGCGCAACTCGTCCCTTATTTCCGGGGCTACCTTTTTCCACGCGCCGCAGACGACTTTTATCCGTCCCCCGGCCTGCCGGACAAAATTAGCCGCCGCCGTGGCCACCCCGGAGGGCTTACCTATAACTCCCAGGAGCATCTCTTCGGCCCGGATAATCGCCGGGGCCTCGCCCCTGGCCCGGAAAAGGCAGCTTCCCGTTTCCAGGGGATAACCCTCGGGGGCTGCCCAGGTTACTTCCAGCCCCAGTTCACCTGCTACCCGGGTTAACCTGGCTGCCCCGGAGAATATTCCCCTTTCCCGGGCGGTGATGGCAAAGGCCAGGATATGCCCCGCCAGGGGGGCAAAGAGATATTCTCTAAGCTCCACTGGCATCACTTCCTGCCGCAGGCCGGTAACCAAGGCCGGCCGAAATCTCCGCTGCCGTCCGGGTGACCAGTTCTACGGCCAGCTGGAACCTCTCCCCTTCCAACCGTGCCACCGGGCCTGCAACGCTAATCGCGGCACATACTTTGCCGTTATGGTCCCTTATCGGAGCTGCCACGCAGCGGAGACTATCCATAATTTCCTCATTATCTACGGCATACCCTGCCGCCCGGATTTTTTCCAGTTCCGCCTCCAGCCGGCGCGGGTCGGTGATGGTATGACTGGTATAGCGGGCCAGGCCTTTGGTCGCGATGATCCGTTTCACCTCGCTGGGGTGCAGGTAGGCCAGCAGTACCTTACCCACCCCGGTACAGTGGGCCGGCAGGCGCATGCCGACCTGGGAAACAATCCGCAGGGACTGCTGGCTTTCTCGCTTGTCAATATACAGTACTTCCCCCTTATCGAGGACCACCAGGTGGACTGTCTCCTCCATTTCATTAACCAGCTGTTGAATAAAGGGTGCGGCAACTTTACGCACATCCCAGTTGGCAGCAACAACGTTGCCGATTTCAAAAAGCCGTACCCCCAGGCGGTAGCGGCCGTCGAAGGGCGACTGCTCCAGATATCCGAAATCCCGCAGGGTAGCCAGCAACCCATGAAGGGTGCTTTTCGGCAAATCCATGGCGCGAGCTATTTCCGCCAGCGACATATCGCGCTGGTTGGCGGCCAGCAGGTCCAGGATCATTAACGCCTTGGCCACCGAGCGAATCCGCGAAGCATTATTCTGGTCCTTTATTGCCATTATGCCAGCCTCCGTTCTATATAGCCGAACAAGATTTGATTTTTTTAAGTATACAATAGATCTCTGTCAGATGCTACCCTCTCCCGGCTGGTCATATTCGGCATTGTCAAATGCTGTTCTGTATCTTACGTTAAAACAAATTCGCCATTAATTTTGGTATTCCTGCTGTACCATAGCCCTTTTTGTTCGGCATTATCGTAAATTTATTGACCATAGTGAACGAAGGAAATTCCGGTACCTCAATAACGGAATTGGCATATCCTGGTGGTAATAAGGAATAATAGTAGCACAGACCTGGCCTGAGTAGTAATTCTGCCCTGGCTTAAAATTAAAACCGGGAACTGGTACAGCCAATTCGTACAGGCAATCCGACTTCCGACTTCCTGCTTCTGACTTCCATATAAGAAGGAGGTACCCCGGCCGTGGATTTCCTGAGTATCATCTGGATCATCTTCCTGATCTCGGCCTTTTTACCCATGTTGCACCAGCGGCGGATCGAAGCCGCCCGCCTGCACCTCATCCGGACCTTTGAAAGAAAGAAGAATTCGCGTCTTATTACCCTCATCCACCGCCAGGAAGCCCTGAGTTTCCTGGGCATTCCCCTTACTCGCTATATTAATATCGAAGATTCGGAGCAGCTCCTGCGGGCCATTCGTCTAACCCCCGAGGATATGCCCATTGACCTGGTCCTCCATACTCCCGGCGGCCTGGTCCTGGCAGCCGAGCAGATCGCCCACGCCATTTTGAAACACCCGGCCAGGGTAACCGTCTACGTACCCCACTATGCCATGTCCGGCGGCACCCTCATCGCCCTGGCAGCCGATGAAATCGTCATGGACGAAAACGCCGTCCTGGGCCCTATCGACCCCCAGCTGGGCGAGTACCCGGCGGCCTCGATCCTTAAGGTTATCGAAGAAAAGGATAAAAATGAGATTGACGACCGCACCCTTATCCTGGGCGATATCGCCCGCAAGGCCATGCGGCAGGTGCGGGAGAGCCTGGTAGAACTCCTGGCTGAAAAAATGGAGCGCCAGAAGGCCGAAGAACTGGCCACCATTTTAAGCGAAGGCCGCTGGACCCATGACTATCCCATCGGCGTAGAGCAGTTAATAAAAATGGGGCTGCCGGTGAAAACCGGTTTGCCCCGGGAAATATACCAGCTCATGGAACTCTATCCCCAGCCGGCCGGACGCCGGCCTTCGGTCCAGTACGTGCCCCTGCCCTACAGCCGCCGCGACGGGGGACGGCGTTAAAAATCCCGGCCTGATTAGCCGCGTGCTTAACGGGGTTACCGGCGCCTTAAAAGGGCGGTACCAGGGGCAGCCGCCTTTTGTGGGCACTGCAGGCGGCCATGGACTCTATTTTCTCTTTCGCCGCCGGCGGCGCTTCCCCCGTCAGGAGATAATGGTCCAGGACTTCATAGGTGAGGCCCATCTCACCCTCATCCGTCTGGCCGGCCCACAGGCCCGCTGAAGGGGCTTTAGTAATAATCCTTTCCGGCAGTCTTAAGTAACGGGCCAGCTCCCTTACCTGGGACTTCACCAGGTTGGCCAGGGGCAGCAGGTCCACACCGCCGTCGCCATACTTGGTAAAGTACCCCACTGCCAGCTCACTTCTATTGCCGGTGCCAATGACCAGGTAATTGCGCTCGTTGGCATGGAAATAGAGGGTCATCATCCTGAGGCGCGGCTTTAAGTTGGCCAGGGCCAGGCTCCGCCGGCCGGCTGCGTAGGGTTTTCCCGTCAGGAGCAGTACCAGCTGGTCGTAGACGCCATCCAGTACCACCTCTAACACCGGTAAATCCAGGTGCCGGGCAACCAGCCGGGCATCCCCGGCATCAGCCGGGTCGCTGTGGCAGGGCAGGATCAACCCCAGGCAATTTTCCGGGAAAGCCCGCCGGCAGAGGGCCGCCACTACGGCGGAGTCAATACCGCCACTTAAACCCACGACCGCACCCCGGGCACCGGCCTTATGCACCTCCTCCTGCAACCAGGCTACCAGTTCCGTTACCATTTTGGCCGCATCCATATTTTTTACCTCCTGGGCCGCTAAACCGGCTCCAACCACAGGCCGGTAGCAGCAGATTTTAGCCGCCGGCTAAGAGCCTTTCCCGCTGCTACGCCCCTTTGCTGCTTGTGACAGTGCCCCATTGCACTGCCAGAAACACCGGGTGACCGCACCGGACGACCGGCACGAGCTAAAAGCCCAAGCTGCTTACTTCCATTTTCGACGTAGAGACGCCAATTCCTGCCGCAGTTCATGAGCACCGGAATGACCGGCAAGGGCCGGTATAAAGATAGCCTCCGGTAACTATCCCACCCGGAGGCATTTTTGCAAGTTAATCCCTTTATTGTTTTGAGACGTCTTTAATCCTGGTAAATTTTCTTGTTCTGCCATAATTTTACCTTGACGACTCAATTTCCCAACTGTTAGTTACACCCGGTACTGGGGTATCCCGCCACCCACCTGGGGCGCCATTCCCATCTGGGCTCCCATCATGCCGCCCTGCTGGAGCTGCATTTGTTCCTGTTGCAAGCGCTGTTGCAGCTGGCTGATCTCCTGCTGGCTGGCCATGCTGAGCTGGTACCACCCTTTTGCATGCATAACATCCCACACAGCCTTCAGGCAGTTCTGCTCATCCTGGTAAACGGCCATAAAATCCCGCCGCAGCTGGTCGCTGGCACATTCCGTAATTGCCGTATTATAGCAGCTGGTTAAAAGCTTCTCGCTGGCCAGGCAATCGCTGCACATGGTCTTGTCGTCAAAAAGTTGCATGGGCTTGCCTTCCCCCTTTACATCATATGCTGCCCGCCCAGGTGGCGGATCAGGGTATTATAGTGGCGCTGGTGGGCCTGCTGCACAGAACTCAGGACTTGCTTCAACTGGGGATCGCTGCACTGGGCCGCGTAGGCCCCGAATTTCCGGATCATCAATAATTCGTTACTTAAATTTTCCCGGAGCTGCATTAATTCAGCCTGGGTTAAACCAGCCATGGTATAGCCTCCTTCCGTATATTTATGTTACCAGGGATCATCTTTCCCCACCGGCAGGGGCCTATACATAAAAATGGTAACCAATAAAAACCAGGCCGGGGCACGTACCCCGGCATCTCTAGTGAAATATTTTATTCAAGCGGTTTTCATCAAAACCTACAATTACCTGGCCGTCAACGACCAGGGTGGGCACGGCCGCCAGGCCGCCATTACGCCGGCACAATTCCTCCATGGCCCGGTCATCCACGCTGATATCCTTTTCTTCATAGTTAACGCCTTGCCGGGAAAGATACTCTTTCACCGTCTTGCAGGTGGGTCAGGTCGGAGTAGTGTAGACTATGACATTATCTGGCATCAGGCTAACCTCCCGGGAGACTTTTTTCTTAGTCTGCCAGGAAGCCGCAAGCTTTATGCCTTTGCCTGGAGCAAACCCGGCCAGCCACGTACGGCTACAGCATCGCTCCTTACCCTTCTACTTGCGTTTTAACAGGGAACCCAGGGCCGTTTTGGCGCTGCTTAAAGTTACACCGATAAAGCCGTACCCGCGCAGGATATCCTCCAGGGCCGCCAGCACCTGTTCAATCTCCCCTTCGGTGACAATCAAGGGCGGCTCCAGGCGGATAACATTGGGGTTATTTAACGTATAGGCCGTAATCACCTGGTGTTTATTCATCAATTCCCCGGCCACCAGGGACCCGAAATATTCCCCGGCCAGCTCATTCACCTTGCCCCGGGTAAGTTTGTCGAACCACCCTCCCACGGGCTGGTTAAACTCCAGGCCGATGAGGAGACCCCGGCCGCGGACTTCTTTAATGAGGCCATATTTCTCTTTAAGCTGCCGCAGCCGCTCCAGGAAGAAGCGCCCTCTGGCTGCCGCCTGACCTGCCAGGTCCTGGTCCAGGATGCCCTGCAGGGCCGCCAGGCCGGCGGCCGCCGCCAGGCTATTGCCGCCAAAGGTGGAAGTATGGAGCAAAGCCTTATCCATGCCGCCGTAGGCCTTATCCCAGACAGCCGGCCGGGCAATATAAGCGCCAATGGGCATGACACCGCCGCCCAGGGATTTGGCCAGGCACATGATATCCGGTACCACGCCCTCATGCTCGCAGGCAAAAAGATAGCCTGTCCGGCCAAAGCCCGTCTGGATCTCGTCGAGGATTAACAGGCTGCCGTAGCGGTCGCAGAGGTCCCGCGCCCCCTTCAAGTAACCGTCATGGGGGACAATAACGCCGCCCTCACCCTGGATGGGCTCGACGATAAAGGCAGCCACATCGCCACCGGCCAGTTTGGCCTCCAGGGCCTCCAGATCATCATACGGTACCGCCTCGCAGCCTGGCAGTAAAGGAGCAAAGGGACGCTGGTATTTCTCCCGCCCGGTGACGGACAGGGAACCAAAACTTTTGCCGTGGAAGGAATTCCGGCAGTAAATGATCTTCTCCCGGCCGGTGGCGGCCCGGGCCAGCTTCAGGGCGCCCTCCACAGCCTCGGTGCCGCTGTTGCAGAAAAAGACCCGCTCCAGGTCCCCGGGCGTCACCCGGGCCAGGTTGTGGGCCAGGGCGGCGGCCAGGGGATTCAAAGAGGCCTGGAGGAGATTGGGCCGCCCCATGACCCTTTTAACAGCGGCCAGTACCTCCGGCGGGTTGTGGCCCAGGTTGAGGGCACCATAGCCACCCAGGAAGTCCAGGTAACGTTTGCCCTCCCTGTCCCAGACGGCAATCCCTTCCGCCCGGACAAAGGCCTTGTCAAAATCCAGCAGGGCCAGCATACCCGCCAGGCCGGGATTAACATAGCGGCGATATAATTCCCGCGTCTCCTGGCGGGAAAACTCCATGGCCTCTTCCAGGCTAAATAACTTTTCCTCAGCCAATCTCTTCACTTACCTTTCCAGAAAATAAAAATGACCTCAAGAGCCTTCTCTCAAGGCCATTTTACCATCTTTACCCGCTTTCTGTCTAATGGGTCTGGCAACAATTTTCCCCTTCCACCGCTACGGCCACAGCTTTTCCTTCTTCCGCCCAGATGCGGTCGGCCACCTCTCCCCAGGCCCGGGCATAGGGAGCCAGTTTGGCAGCAAACTCGGCTGCCGTCTCGTCATCATGCAACTGGGTCGAGCGGGCACCCGACTCGGCCACTATATCCCGCAGCATTTCCGGGTGATCAATGAGGGGGCAGGGACGGCGCAGGTTCTGGTTAAAGGGCTGGCGCTTCTGGTAGGCCCGGAAAAGGGGGTTCTGCAGGGCTTCCACCAGGCTCACATCCTTAATGTTGCAGGTGCTGTAGTGGACAAAGGCGCAGGGCTCGACTTCACCGGCCGCGTTAATATGGAAATAACGCCGGCCACCGGCGATACAGCCGTTGCTGGCCTCGCCGTCGTTCCAGAAGTCCACCAGGAAGATGGGTTTGGTCCGGCGGAAATACTGGATACGCTCAAACATCCAGGCCCGCTGCGATGGGGTGGCCATCATTTCCAGGTCCACGTCCTTGCCAATGGGGATATAGGTAAAATACCAGCCAAAGGCAACTCCTTTGTCCACCAGCATATCAACAAAGGCGTCGCTGCCCAGTTCCTCGGTATTATTGCGGCTGTAGGTTACCGAGACGCCATAGACGGCCCCGGCGGCCCGCATGAGGTCCATGGCCTGCATAACCTTGGCGAAAACACCTTTGCCGCGGCGGCCATCAGTCCTTTCCTCAAAACCTTCCAGGCTTAAGGCTACCGTAATATTACCCAGGCGCACCATATCGTCGACAAATTTTTGATCAATTAAAGTACCATTGGTAAAGAGGTGGAAAACCTGGTCAGGATGCTTCTCGGCCAGCCGGACAATATCGTCGCGGCGCAGCATGGGTTCACCGCCGGAAAGAACAATAAAATTAATGCCCAGCTTCTCGCCTTCGGTAACAATGCGGTCCATGGTAGCAAAATCCAGTTCTTGCGCCCGCTGGTAATCCCCAGCCCAGCAGCCCAGACAGTGCAAATTACACTTTTCCGTTGGGTCCATGAGGATGGCCCACGGTACGGCGACACCGAGTTTCGCCGCCCACTCTTTCTGCCGCGGCACACCGATAAAGGTTGAATTAACAAAGAAATCCATGGCCAGGCGCTGCCTGACATTGGGGTGGGTCTGAGTCAGCAGCCGCCGGGCAAACCGGTACCAGTTGCCATTTCTATCCGCTAAAACTCTCTTAACATTGGCCACCATCTCCCGGTGATAAGGATCCCGGGCCAGCTTTTCAGCTACGGTAATCAGGCGGGGAATATTCTTTTCCGGGTTATTGAGGATTAATTTAACCCCCTGCTCCAGCAACTTTTCCCCCACATAAGTTGCCGCCAGGTTCACGCGCAATACCTCCTTCCCAGCTTTATAAACACAAAATGGTAGCCCTTATGTCCTGTCAACGCCGGCTACCACCTCCCAAAACTCCCAAAAGACCAATTTTTGTTTTTATTATACGCTTCCGGCCATATCTGGTCAAGGGTTCCCTTGTGGGTAGAAAGTGCTTCTTATATTATTCTCCTTCAGGGTCAAAACTATCAAATGGACAGGGATTAGTACTGCAAAGGAGGGTTTTTAAAAAATGACCATCGGCACCAAAATGCACCAGACCCTCACCAGCCTGGAAGGCGCCGTCGCCGACCTGAAGTCCTACGCTCTGGAAACCCAGGATAAGAATGCCAGGAAGCAGTTTACCGATTATGCCAACCAGCTCGAAAACATCGCCCAGGGCTTGAAGGGCCGGGTCAATTACCTGGAAAGCCAGGAACCCCAGTACAAGGTTTTCCAGCAGGCGCAGGGCAAGATGCAGTAACGTCCCTTTGGCATAGCCCCCGTTAACACGGGGGCTTATATTTATAGCCTATGCCGGGATGGAAAAGAATACAACGCCACTATGCAAAAAACAAAAAAGCCGGGGCAAACGCTCTACAGGCCAAAAGAAAAAGGCCCTTTCGGCCTTGATTTTCCTGGTGCGAGAGGCGGGACTTGAACCCGCACGGACCAAAAGGTCCACGAGATTTTAAGTCTCGGGCGTCTGCCGGTTCCGCCACTCTCGCAGGCAAAAGATATTATAGCATATAACGATGGGGATATTCAATACTAAGTTTTAATCTTTCTCGCCACCCGCCGGAGACACTGCGGTATTTTACCGGGCGCCGGGTAGTAAATGTCGCCAGTATCTCCCGGTAAAAAACGGATTATTTCACATAAAATATTCCCCCGGCGGTTGCCACCGGCTGGCCGCCAACAGCCATCCTTGCCTCCGTTACTACTATCCTTTCGCCGTTATGGATTACCATCCCCCGGCACTCCACCACCTGGCCGGCCTCCACCGGCCTTAAATAACCGACCTGCAGGTTCAGGGTAACAGCCTGCCTGCCAATAGAACGCACGGCAATACCCATGGCCCGGTCGGCCAGGGCAGCATAGACGCCACCATGGAGGGTCCGCCAGGAGTTGAGATGTCTAGGAAGCACTTTCAAGCGTACCAGGCTCCGCCCCGGCCCTACTCCGGCTACTTCTATACCCATCAACTCGGCAAAGGGATTGTCCGGTTGAACGATGGCCTGCCATTTTTCCGCATCAAGTTCACCTGCTGCCCAGGAAAAATCCCCTCCCATAATGCCACTCCTTCTGCTATAATGAACCATTATAATGAACCATAAACGGGCTATCCTAAAAAAATTATTGCGCCTCTTAATGCTATAAAGGATAAAGGTGGGATTAATCTGGCAACTTTACAAGAACGCATCAACCAGTTACAGGCGGAAATTGCCGATTTGAAGCGGCGTTTCCCTGCCCATTCCTTAAAGCCTGCCATGTTCCAGCAGCTGGAAGACCTGGAAGAGGAGCTGGAAAAGTTGCTCCAGCAACAAAAGGAGGAACAATTACATCCTAACAGTTAGCTGCTGATATGTCAACTTCTGGGAAGTAAGATGCTGCAGCTTCAGGCGTAAATTGCAGGCAACAACTGGATAATACAAAAAGACCACTTTGCCCGCCGGCAAAATGGCCTTCCAGCTACCAACCTGGAGGCGCGGGCCGGATTTGAACCGGCGAATAGCGGTTTTGCAGACCGCGGCGTTAGCCACTTCGCCACCGCGCCAGGGTAAAAAAATGGAGCGGAAAACGGGATTTGAACCCGCGACCCCCGCCTTGGCAAGGCGATGCTCTACCGCTGAGCTACTTCCGCTCGCTCACTGCATGTTTGATTATAGCACGGCCAAAAAGTCCTGTCAAGCATCCGCGATCACTCAAGCTGGCCCAAAGTATAATCTTACCGGAGGAAGCGGGGCCATTATACAGCCCCACTCTCGCTCCTGCCCGTCAGGATATACTCCAGTTCCGCCTGAACAGATGGGTTAGTGAGGGCAAAGACCAGGTCCCCTGCTTTCAGGACCGTATTGCCACAGGGAACAATGGCCGTATCACCCCGGACAATAGTCACCAGAATACACTCGTTGGGAAAGGGTATCTCCTTGATTTTCCGCCCCAGGACAGGGGCATCAGGACCAAGTTTAAACTGGATCATTTTTAAATCCTTAATGCCCTGCATCCACAGGGCCGTAGTCGCATCCATATCCACCCTTTCCTGGATTAATCCCAGGATAAGGGAAGCGGGGCCAATTACCTGGTTGACCCCCAGCCAGCGGAAGAGCTTCTCATTGCCCGGATTATTCACCAGGGCCAGGGTACGTCTGGCTTTAAACTGGCGCTCCGCCAGCTGGCAGATTACCAGGTTGTCCTGGTCGTCATCCGTGATAGCAATAACTATATCTGCCTCTTCAGCGCCGGCCTTTTTCAGAACTGGTGGCCTGGTACCGTCACCAATGACTACCGGCAGGCCGAGTTCCTGCTTAATTTTTTCACCCTTTTCCTGGTCATGTTCTACCACCACTACTTCACAACCCCAGGCGGCACACTGTTTGGCTACCTGGTAACCAACCTTACCGCCACCGACTACGACAATCCTCATGACCCAACCCCTTTCTGCTATAACTATTCGCCACCACCTCCTCGCTTCCTGCCGCTGGTAAATTTTATTCTTTCCGGGCTGGTTGCGGCAGCGGCCGGCTATCTCTACCAGGAGGGCCAGGTATAAATTATCAATAGGTTCGATGATTTGACGGTGGCCATTAATGACCTGGCCCGGACCCGAAGGGAAAACAAAAGCACCCCCCTTGTGACATGGGAGGAGCTGCTTTTCAGGTTTTTAAACATATTTTAACTTACCCCCACGACCCGGCGGGCCTCAGCGAGGAGCTGGACCCAGGTGGGCGGCGGCATTGGCTCAGGTCGCCCGGAGGTCCGGGCAATCCGGCTTAAAGCCTGCCATCGTTGCTGCATCCGGGCGTGGAGGCTGGCGACGTACTCCCCCAGCTCGCCATCAAGCCAGGCTTCCAGGTAATTGCGGACGTAATCGCCGGCAGAGGCATCCCCGATTTTGTAATAGGCAGCGCGGGTACCCCGGACACGGCCATTGGTGGTATAGGGCAGCCACCAGGGCCGGTAAGGCTCGTCCACATTATCGCTGTATAAATAACGGATATACCTGTTGCCGGCAAGGACCGCCAGGGCCGGTTTCATCCAGAATCGGGCGGCAGCACCCACATGCAAAACACGGCCTTCACCCAGGAGGAGAAGCTGCCACTGGACGGCCCGGGCCTGGTGCAGGTAGGCGCTGCCTGCTTTTGAAGGCAGGCCCTGGAGCTGGAGGACGGCGGCCTCATGTGGAGAGAGATCACCTTCCATAGCCCGGCGGGCAGAATTAAAGCTAATAACCTGCCGGACGGCAGTAGCAGCTATTTCCCCGCCAGCGCCCCGGCTACCATACTGGCCGGCACTGATGACTCCCGTTCCCTCCCGGGTATTGCTACTATTACTACCCTGCTCCTTCAAAGCCTGCACTGCCTGCCGCACGTCTTCTTCCAGTTCCGGCCAGATGATATCCGTCCTGTACTTCCAACCGCAGCCGAGCTTGGCGGCCACTCTTTCCAGCTGGGATTTAACTGTACCCTGCTGGATTGCCAGGGCCGTTGCTATCTCCCAGCGCTTTAAACCGGCCCGGGCCAGGAGTGCCACCTGGAGTTCCAGTTTAGCTAATTTAAGGCGAGCATCAATAACTTTCTGGCAGTTGCGGTCCATTTGGCTTTATATTTAACTCCTGCAATAGTAACATGATGTATAACTAACTCTTATACATATTCTGCAACTAAGAAAATAATCCTGCTGCCTCGTCCCCCTAGAGATTTATTATGGTATAATAAACCAGGAAAGGAGGGTTTATTATGAGCCTGGCATGGGAAGAGATAGCAGTCACCGGGGGACTTACCTATGAGGATTATCTCCTTTTTCCGGAGGATGGCCGGCGACACGAGTTGATTGGGGGGGATCACTATATGACACCAGCACCTACTGTTGTGCACCAGCGGTTTCTACGCAATCTCAGCCATATACTAAGCGAGTACGTAACTAAAAATAAGCTGGGGGAGGTTTTATTCTCCCCCATAGATGTAGTGATTTCCCCCGGGGATGTAGTCCAGCCAGATCTCATCTTTATCAGCAATAACCGCCGCCAACGCCTGACGCCTAAAAATGTCCAGGGGGCGCCGGACCTGGTGGTAGAAGTCATCTCAGATGCTTCCCGCCGCCTGGATCGTAAATTAAAGCGTAATCTTTATGGGCGCTATGATGTTCTTGAATACTGGCTCTTCGACCCGGACCTTCGCCTAGCGGAAATCTTCCGTCGCGACGAGGCCGGCCGCCTGGTGAAGGCGGCCGAATACGAAGATGAAGGCGAGCTGACCTCCCCCCTGTTGCCAGGCCTGGTCATAGATTTAAAACTCCTCTGGCCGGAGGAAGTATGACCCCAGTGTTTTCCTTAATAAGTCAGGCTTACTGCTCCATTTTCCGTAACCACATACGTATCCTCTACCCCGGCGCTGCCCTGGCCCGGGAAGACAAATTTGGGCTCCAGGGCAAAGACCATACCGGTTGCCAGGACGGTCTTATCCCCCCTGGCGATCACCGGCCACTCGTTCAATTCCAGCCCGATACCGTGGCCAATATAACTCACCTGGCGGCCATGACCCATAAAGTGTTCGCCCAGCCCGGCCCGGCTGGCCATGGTGACGGCCAGGTCATAGAGTTCGCCTGCCGTTACCCCGGGCCTGGCCTTCTCCGCCACCCTGGCTGCTATCTCCATGGCTGTTTCCTGGGCTTTCTGCAAAACAGGTGCTGCGGTTGCATCCAGGTAAATCCGCGTCTGGTCGACGGTATAGTCCCCATACACGCCGGCATAGTCAATGAGCAGGGGTTCTCCTGCTTCCCAGCGGTGCCGGCTGGGACCAAGGGGGTAAAGGGGTGTTAGGCCGCGGCCGGCCAGGGGTACGTCGAAACAGGAAGCCAGGGCCGAATTGGCCCCGGCCGCCACGATGCCCGGTATCATTCCCTGCTCCTGGCCACGGAAACGTTTCGTCCCCTGGTGGCCCAGGCGGCGGGCATAGCCTTCAAACTCGGCGGCGATTTCCAGTTCCGTCATCCCCGGCTTTATTACGCTACTTATGTACTTGAAGACCTCGGCGTGCCTGCCCGCTGCATACCGCAGGGCCTCCAGTTCCTGGCCGGACTTGACCATGCGCTGGGACCGCAATATTTGACTTATGTCCACCCACTGGCAGTCCGGGAAAAGCGCCTGGTAGCGCCGGAACAGGCTTAAAGGGATGACGTCCATTTCTAAACCCAACCGCTTAAGCCCGCTCCCGCCGGTTCCTGCCAGTAGCCCGGGTATTTCTCTAAAGCTGCCCAGGGGCAGTACCTGATTTAAAGCAGCCTCTGCCTGCGCCCGGGCGGTATCCCGGTAGGCCAGAAGCAAGGGTTCTCCCGTCGCCGGGACAAACAGGTGGCAACTCTGGGCCGTACCGCTCAGGTAATACAGGTCGGCGGCCTGGAAAATGAGGGCGCCGTCTAATTCCCGGGCCTGCAGGGCCTCCTGGAAACGCCTGAGACGCTCTTGGTATTCAGTCGTGGTCATTGTCAGCCTCCATGATTAGCCTTTCTAATTCTTATTCTAAGCCACGAAAATGCTCCTGGCAACCAGCGGTATAACAGAAAAGGCCTGGTTTCTTCCAGGCCTTCCGTGCTGGTGCCTCAGGGCGGAATCGAACCGCCGACACGAGGATTTTCAGTCCTCTGCTCTACCAACTGAGCTACCGAGGCATGTCTGGCGGAGCCGACGGGATTTGAACCCGCGATCTTCGGCGTGACAGGCCGACATGTTAAACCGCTACACTACGGCTCCTCTCCTGGTGGGCAGTGGCAGGATTGAACTGCCGACCCCCTGCTTGTAAGGCAGGTGCTCTCCCGCTGAGCTAACCGCCCTCATGTACCTGTCGCGTAAGATATTATAGCACGGTACTCCCCCGAAGTCAAATATATTTTCTCCCTCAGGGTTATTTTACCTTCCCCAGGCAAGGATGGCCTCGCGAACGATTTTGGCCGCCAGGATGGCGGTTATATTACCCTGGTCGTAGGCCGGGCAGACCTCCACCAGGTCAAAGGCCACCACGTTGGCCTCCCGCAACAGGTAAATAGCCTGCAGGATCTCCCGGGGTGTGCAGCCCCCCGGTTCAGGGGTACCGGTACCGGGGGCGAAGGCAGGGTCCACTACATCAATATCTATGCTAACATAAAGGGGGCGAGATCCCAGTTCGGGTACCAGCTTCTCCAGGGGGGTAGTAATGACATCCATAAAAAAATTGGTTTCTTCCTGGCCATAGGCGAACTCGCCCCAGGTGCCGGAACGGATGCCAAACTGGTAAAGGTTCCCGGGGCCGATTTCCTCCGCCACCAGGCGCATAACGGTGGCGTGGGAAAGCCTTTCCCCCAGGTATTCCTCCCTTAGATCGGCATGGGCGTCAAAGTGGAGGACGGCAAGCTTGGGGTAGCGGCGGTGCGCCGCCCGGATAAGGGGATAGCTCACCAGGTGCTCTCCCCCCAGGAATAAAGGAAGCTTCCCGTCCTGGAAAAGGGCGGCAGCAGCAGCCTCCATCCGCTCCAGGTTGGCCTCCACCCGGCCCGGTACCAGGTCAAGGTCGCCGGCATCGTAAACAGGCACCTGTCCCAGTTCGCGCTTAAGGTACGGGCTGTATTCTTCCAGGACTTCCGACACGGCGCGAATGGCCTGGGGGCCCCAGCGGGTGCCGGGGCGAAAGCTGGTGGTGGCGTCAAAGGGGATGCCCGCCAGGACCACCCGGGCGGCTTCATAATTATCGCCGCTGGCCAGGAAGCCCTGGTTTTTTACATAACCTGCCAGCACTTGAATTGTTTCCTCCGTATTCAACCTTTTTTACATAACTATATTACCTGGCCGGCACGGGGCGCGGGACCCAGTAGAGAGGGGCCCACCTAAAACTCCTCTTCGTCCCGCTTATCTAGAATCTCCTGGACGAAGGGTGGCAGGGCAAAAGCCCCCTGGTGGATGGCCGGGGTGTAGAAGCGGGTCACCAGCTGGGGTGCCTTTTTCCAGTCGACCTCCAGGGGATCATATTCCTTGCTCCCCAGGCTGAAGCTCCAGAGGCCGCCGGGGTAGGTAGGTACCGTTGCCAGGTACAGGCGGGCAATGGGGAATATCTCCGCCAGGTCACGCTGGATGCGGCGGATGAGCCTGCCGTTAAAGAGGGGGGACTCGGTCTGGGCTACAAAGAGCCCGTCCGGCTTCAAGGCCCGGTAAACGTTACGGTAAAACTCGGCACTGAAGAGACCTACCGCCGGGCCAATGGGATCGGTAGAGTCCACGATAATCACGTCATAGGTATTTTCCATCTGGCGGACGTGCTCAATGCCATCTTCAAAACGGATCTCCACCCGGGCATCATCCAGGCCGCAGGAAATCTCCGGCAGGTATTCGCGGGCGTTGGCCACCACCCGGGCGTCAATCTCCACCAGGGTAGCCTTTTCAATGCTGGGATGTTTGATAATCTCCCTGATAACGCCGCCGTCACCGCCGCCAATGACCAGGGCCGTACGGGGATTGGGGTGGGTATTTAATGGTACGTGGGCGATCATCTCGTGGTAAAAAAATTCATCACCTACTGTAGTCTGGATTATGTTATCCAGGAGCAACATGCGCCCGTAAGACTCCGTTTCCACCACGGCCAGGTCCTGGTAGGGCGTTTTTTCATGGTGCAGGGTTTTTTTCAGCTTGACGGATAGGGCCAGCCCGGGAGTTTGTAGTTCGGAAAACCAGATGCCTTGCAAAGTTAACAACTCCTTCCTTTTATCCAGAAAGCTATCATAGCAAAAAAATACCTTTACCTCAAGGCCTGCCAGTTAAATAATGCCCATGACCGCCTGGGCTATACTGACGTTATGGATGTTGAGACGCAGGAGCTGGTTAATCAGGTCCATGTGGACGGACGTGGTTTCCAGACTCAGGCGGTTTTCCTGCTGCAGGCGCTGGAAATGGGAGTAGCGCAGGTTCTTCTCCAGGCGTAAGATCTCGGGATGACCCTTTATGACCCTGGCGGCCATGGCTTCGTCACCGGTAGCAAAGGCCTGGATGGCCGTCGTAAAGTTCTCCTTAACTTTATTGAACATCTCCTGGAGTTCAGCCTGCCCCGCAGGGGAAAATTCCACCCCGCTGGCTTCGATTTTCCGCCACTGGTGGGCCATTTCCACCACCACGTCGCCAATATGCTCCAGGTCATTGGCTATATAAAGGAGCCTGGTCTGGGCCACTAACTGGTCGTCGGTAAGGTTACCCTGGTTCAACTGGGCAAGGTACCTGGCCACCGCCCGGTAGAGATAGTCAAGGATATTATCCAGGCCGCGCAGCTTTTCCAGCAACTCAACCTCCCGCTCGGCCAGGGGCTGCATCACCCGGGGAAACATTTCTTCCCGGATGATGCCGGCCATGCGTAAAAGCTCCTGGGTCGCCCGGGCCAGGGCCAGTTCGGGTATATCCAGGACTTTTGCCTCCAGGTATTTGGCCACCTTTTCTTCCTCGGGAGCGTCGGGGAGGATCCTTTCCATAAGGCGGCCTACCCACGGGGTAAAAGGAAGAAAGACGAGCATGTTAATAATATTGAAAAGGGTGTGGCCGTCGGCCACCTGGCGGGCAATATCCGGGGATGTTAGCCGGGATAAATGGCTGTACAGTCCCAGGAAGGGTAAAAAGAGGAGGACACCGGCCAGCTTAAAAAAGAAATGGGCCAGGGCCACCCTTTTGGCTTCCCGGGACAGGGCAATGCTGGAAATGAGGGCTGTAGCCGTGGTGCCCAGGTTGGCCCCCAGGACCATGGCTAGGGCAGGCTCCAGGGGCAGGGCTCCCTGGGCAGCCAGGGTCATGGCCAGGACCACCGTCGCCGCGCTGGCCTGGACGATGCCGGTAAAAAGGGTGGCCGCCAGCATCATTACCCAGGGGTGGTCGGCCAGGGGGCGCAAGGCAGTCGTAAAGCCGGGCAGGGTATTTAAGGGTGCTACGGCCGTACCCATGAGGGCTGCCCCGTAAAAAATAAGGCCAAAACCGAGGATAGCCTGGCCCAGGTGGTGCCAGCGCAGGCGCCGGGCAAAAAGGTAGGGGACGAGGCCGGCGACCACGGCCCAGAGGGCGTAGTCGCTGAGGCGCAGGGCAATGAGCTGGGCCGTCAGGGTAGAGCCAATGGCCGCCCCCAGGATGACCCCCAGGGCCTGGCCCAGGCTCATGAGTCCCGCGCTGACAAAGCCCACCAGCAGCACCGTGGTGACGGCGCTGGTCTGGAGGAAAATGGTCACCACCAGCCCGGCCAGCATACCAAAGAAGCGGTTTTTCGTTACTGCCCCCAGGAGTTGCTGCACCTGGCGGGCCGCCGCCTTTTGCAGGCCGGTGCTGATGAGGTGCATCCCGAAAAGGAAAAGGGCCAGCCCCCCTGCCAGCCCGGTGGCGATGGTGAAAAACAACGTGCTCAAGCTATTATCCCTCTAAATTGCCGGTGTTGGCCCTTTTATTTCCCCAACCCCGGCAGGACGGTTTTCTGTGGTCCCTGGTAGTCTTTGAAGGCGCGGCGCTGTCCTGTCTCCCGGTAGACGACCATCTCGGCCACGTTCACGGCATGGTCGGCAATACGTTCCAGGTAACGGGCCACCAGGGCGAGATAACTGGCCTGGTCGACATATTCCGGCCCCCGCTTCATAAAGCCCACCAGTTCGTCGTACAGGTCTTCAAAAAGACGGTCGACAGCGTCATCGGCCCGGACTATTTCCCTGGCCGCTTCCAGGTCGCGGTCCACCAGGGCCTGGAGGCTGTTCTTCAGCATGGCCCGGGCCAGGTCGCTCATCCGGGGAATATCCACCAGGGGCTTAAAATACGGTCCCAGGCGGGTGAGGCGTTCGGCCACCTCGGCAATATTGACGGCATAATCGCCGATGCGTTCCAGCTCTTTGCCCACCCGCATTACAGTGGCCAGGGTACGCAGGTCTTCGTTAGTGGGTTGCTGTAAAGAGATCAGGTCCAGGGCCGCCATCTCGATATCGTAATCCAGGTTATCGGTAACATCGTCCCCCTCAATCACCTGCCGCGCAAGATTGCTGTCCTGGGCCTTCAAGGCAGCCAAGGCCTTATCCACCTGGCCGGCAACATAATCACCCATCCGTAAAATTTGTTTTTGCAATTCCAGCAGCGCCCGGTCATAGGCATTAAGTGGCCGGCCCATAGGACTCCCTCCAGGACAAATTTACCTTATATATATTCCTCGTCAATGGCCCTGTTGCCTGGCCCGGCCTGCCGGCGCCAGGATCCTGGCTTCAATCAGGTCCACCAGACCGGCAGCATCATCCAGGTCATAACAAGGGACGTCAATGGCCAGGGGTTCGTCGGTGGCCACGGCCAGGAGTTCTCCCGCCGTGCAGAGGAGTTCGCCCCCTACGGCCGCCCGGTGGACTTCAATCTTGGGCTTGTCGCCGCGCTTGTAGCCCTCGGTGATGATGAGGTCGACATGATGGAGGCGTTCCGCAATGGCATCCAGGGGCAACTCCGTATCTACCTTTTCAATGAGGGCCATTTTGGTGGGTGAAGAGATGACGACCACGTCGGCCCCGGCTTCGGCGTGGCGCCAGGTGTCTTTGCCGGGGCGGTCGATGTCAAAGCCGTGGGTATCATGCTTGACGGTAGCGACCCGGTAACCTCGCCGTTTTAATTCGGGCAGGAGTTTGGTGAGTAATGTTGTTTTCCCGGCGTCGGACTTGCCGACAACGGAAATAATAGGGGTTTTGCTTGTCATGGAAAAAAACCTCCTTACTTTTCTCGTTGTTCCCTTCAGCTAAGTATAATCACCGTGACTTCCTCCCCGGGACCGGGAGCAGTACCGGGGGGCAGGTCAATGAGAGCGTTGGCCCCTATAGCAGCGCGGATGCCGCCGGGCCGGCGCGGCAGGGGTGTGACCTCCCAACCGCTGCCGCTGGCCCGGGCCTGGGCCCAGAGGAAGGCCCGTTCCACCCGCGGCCGGTCGATGGCCGCCGCCAGCCTGGCCGGGAAAGTTACCGGCGCCGGTTCCCTACCTCCCAGGGCCCGGATAACCGGCCTCGCCAGGAGGTAACAGGCCACCAGGGCTGCCGGCGGGTTGCCGGGCAGGCCCAGCATCAATTTTTCCCCGGCGCGCGCAGCTATGATCCGCCGGCCGGGACGGATGTTTAGTTCCGTAAAAAGCACTTCGCCCCCGGCCCGGGTAAAGGCGGCGGCTGTGTAGTCACCGGCGCTGCCGCCGGCACCGCCGGTGGTGAGGAGTAAATCGCCCTCTTCCAGGGCAGACCGGTAGGCCCTTACCTGTTCCTCCAGGTTATCAGCCAGGGGACCCAGGGATATTACCCGCCCGCCGGCAGCTTCTACGGCCGCTGCCAGGGCGTAAAAGTTACTATTATATATGCAGGGAGGGACATTTACGCCGGGGTAACCCGCCTGGCTGCCGGCAGGAGGGCCTGCCTTGCCGGCCGGGTCCAGCAACTCGCTCCCGCTGGTGGCCAGGACCACCCGGGGGCGCTGGTAAACTAGCACTTCCCGCAAGCCCAGGGCGGCTAAAAGGCCGATTTCCGCCGGTCCCAGGGTTGTACCGGCGGCCAGGACCTCTTCCCCTGCGGCCACTTCGGCTCCGACGGGTTCCAGGTGGCGGCCGGGAGGCAGGCCGGGTACGCTGATGAAATCACCCCGGCTCCCTACCAGTTCCCGGGGGATGATGGCTACCGTCCCCACTGGAGGCCGGGCACCGGTAAAAATGGCTGCCGCCGTCCCCGGACTTAAGGTTATCTCCGAGTTGCTGCCGGCCGGAACCGTCCCCAGGAGGCGGTAGATTACCCCCGGACCCGCAAGCCCGGTAGGGAGGGTACCAGGGGCGGCAACCGGCGGCCCCAGGGCGTAGCCGTCGACCAGAGAGCGGGGGAAGGGAGGAAAGGGACCCGGGGCTGTTACCGCTGCCGCCAGCACCCGTCCAGCTGCCTCCTCCAGTTTTACTTTAACCCGGCCGGGCGGTTTTAACCCTGCCAGCAACAGCGCCCGGGCCGCCTCCAGGGATAAGGGTGACATTCCATTGCCTCCTTTCGCCAGGAATAGACGAACCTGCCATCAGGGGGGCGCCTCACGGCAGGAGGTCCTTCTCATGCAGCATTCGCCGCGCCCGGGCCAGGTCGGCCGGGGTATTGATATTAAAGAATATCTTCTCCGGGTCGCTGCAACCTGCCAGCCGGTCAACGTCCACATAACGCACCTTCACCCGGGGATAAAAGGCAAAGGCCTGGTAGTTTCCCCCTGCCAGGCAATCTTCGATGGCCTTTAAACAACCCCGGGAATAAACGGCGTGCAGGGGCTGCAGGTACTCACCCCGGCGCGGCACCACCACATCATAACCCGGCGCCTGTTCGAGGAGGTATTTGATAAAATCCGGGGCCAGGAAGGGCATGTCGCAGGCCACGATAAAATTGTGCCAGTACGGCGAGGCCAGGAGCCCGGCATGGAAGCCGCTTAAAGGTCCCAAATTGGGGATAACGTCCGGGACCAGGCGCACCTTTAAGTCCTGGTACAGCTCCGGGGTGTTGGTGACTACGATTATCTTGGGAAATAACGGCCGTAAAGCTGTCACGACCGTGGCCAGCATGGACTCCTGCCCCAGGGGCAGCAGGGCTTTATTGGTACCCATACGGGTACTTTTGCCTCCTGCCAGGACGATCCCGGCTGCTGTGTACACTGCCAGTTGCGCCTCCGTTATCCTTCTTCATCTACCGGCAAGACCCAGAAAGAATCTTTTTTTAAAGATACAGTCACGTGGTTACCTATACTGATAGCCATGTCATGGTAAATATAACCCGGCAGCTCCAATTCAATCTCTATTCCTGTACCGGCAAGATCTAAGAACAATAAGTAACTGCCAAACTGGTCAAAAATCCGCCGGACAGTGGCGGGAAAAATATTGGACCGCACCCTCGGTGTCAAGGGACGGTCAGGGCGGATAATAACGACTTCCCGTGGGTTGATGCCAAAATGAATTTTATCGCCTGGCTGTAAATGAGGGATTGCCGGCAGTCTAAAATCAAGTCCCCGATCATTTTGAGCTACAATTTCTCCGGTTGAAAGGGTAACCACCCTGCCACTAAAGGTGTTCTGGTTTAATAATAATCTGGCTACTGCCAGGGTGGCTGGCCGGCGGTAAATCTCGTCCCGGCTGCCTATTTGCTGCAAGCGCCCGTCAATTAAAACGGCAATTTTGTCCCCCAGGAGAAAGGCTTCCTGCAGGTCATGGGTGACCTGAACAACTGTTACCTGGAATTGGGCAAAAATCTCCGGGAGTAAAAAGATTAGCTGCCTCCTGGTAAAGCTATCCAGCGCGGAAAAAGGTTCATCCATCAGGATAATATCGGGTTCCACCAGCAGGGTCCTGGCCAGGGCCACCCGCTGTTTTTCGCCACCGCTTAAAGTCAGAGGATTAGCGCGGCTTAAAAGGTGTTCAATGCCGAGTAAAGCTGCTAATTCCCTGGCCCGCTTGCCGGCCCTGGCAGGCGGGATCCGGTTGGGACGGGCGCCAAAGGTGATGTTTTCCATGATCGAAAGGTGGGGAAATAAAGCCAGGTTTTGTTGAATATAACCAATCTTCCGTTCTTCCGGCAAAGCACGGGTAACGTCCCGGCCGGAAAAGAGTATCCTGCCTTTCCGGGGTTTTTTAAGGCCTGCCAGGGTATCTAACAGTACCGTCTTCCCGGCACCGGACGGCCCCAAAATAATCAGATATTCGGCTTTATTTACCCTGAAGGAAATGTCGCCCAGGTAAAAACCGGGCCCTGCTACGGTTAGATTTTCAACCTGGATCACTGGTACAATGCTCCTTTATCCGTCAGTAAACGTAAAGCCAGGAGAATTAAAAAAGCCATCAAAACTATAATGCTTACCAGGGCCACTGCCTTTTCGATCTTTACAGCAGAGAGATTTAAATAAATGGCAATCGGTAAGGTCTCGGTTTTCATCTTGGTAGCTCCTGCCAGGGTAACGGTGGCGCCAAACTCACCCAGGGCCCGGGCCCAGGAGAGAATAAAGGTAGCCATAATACCGGGCCTGGCCATGGGCAAAGTCACCCGCCAGAAGGCCCCGGCCCTGCTTTCCCCCAGGACCCGGGCCGCCATTTCATAGGCCGGGTCGATGGCGTCAAAAATAGATTTCATCAAACGAATGGCCAGAAAAATGACAATGGTAGCCTGAGCCACAATAATGCCGGTCACGTTAAAAACTACCGAAAAAAAATGCTCCTGAAAAAACAACCCCGGAGCTGTGTTAAAAAAAATTAGCAGCATCGCCCCCAGGGCAACGGGTGAGATGACCACTGGCAGATCCATAATGGTATCGATCACCGCTTTAGCCGGCACGCTAAAGCGCGACAGGGCATAACCGGCAGGGATGCCAATTAAAAGGGCCAGCGCAGCCACTGCCAGGGCCGATTCTAAAGAGAGGGCCAGGGCAAAATGAACTTCTTTATCTTTCAAGCTGCTGAGAAGTACTTCTTTGTTCAAATAGCTAACCTGGGAGAATAAAAGTAGTAAGATATACATTAACACCATGGTAAGAAGGCCGCTAAAAGCCATGGTAAAGGCCCTGGCGGCAATTTTTTTCCGGCCCACTTTCCTTCTTCACCCTCATTCTTAAAACCCTGGCCTGGTAGCTTAGCGCCAGTCTGCAGGCAACTGGTATTCGCCCCCAACCGGCGCCTCCGGAGCAAATTTACGCGCCTCTTCAACGCTTCCCAGGTAACCGTATTTCCGAAAAACCTCTTTGCCCTGTTCTGAGGTGAGAAAAGCCAAAAATAAGGCGGCCAGCTCCTTTTGTTGGGAAAAATTAGAGATGGCTGCGGGAATATAACCAATGCGGGTTACTTGTTCCGGCGGCAAATAGATTGTTTCAATCTTGGCCGGGTCCCATTTTTGGAAGACATCCCAGCCGATAACGGCGTCAACTTGCTTTAGGGCTACCAGGTTGGCTGTTTTCTCGCAACTTTCCGCATAAGTAACAATGTTCTTTTTAACCTTATCAGCCAGGCCAGCTTTCTCCAGGATTTCTACCCCATAAAGGCCTACGCAAACCGTCTCGGGACGCGCCAGGCCCACCCGCATCCCGGGCCGGGCTAAATCGTTTAAAGACCGGATTCCTTGCGGGTTGCCCTTCGGTACATTAATAGCCGGTATAAGGTAAACCAGTATCTGTTCGGTTTTGGCATCCACAACGCCCTCTTTCTTGGCCATTTCCATGAAATCAGAAGAACCGGGGATGTAAATATCGCCCTGGCGGGACAATTTCATCTGAGAAAGGACGCTACCCGAACCGCCAAAGGTAAGGTTGACTTTAACGCCGGACTTTTGCATAAAAAGCGTAGCAATCTCCTCCAGGGGAGGTTTACTGGCGGCCCCGGCAAAGACCTGCAGTTCTTTAGTTTCTCCTTGCCTGGCCGGAGTTACACTTTCCTTTTGCGAGGTACAACCAGCTAAAAAAAGAAGTGCCAGCATAGTAATGACTACCATCTTCAAGATTCGTCTCAAAGTTAATCAACCTCCCGCAATTTTATGAGCCTGCCGGCCCTACATAAGTAAATGCCCCGGCTCGCAAAGGATGCCGGGGCGTCATTGACCCTGCCACGCCGCATCTCCTTTCCGAGCAAGGGAGGCAGGCCCGTTTCCCGGCCTACCCCGTGGGTAATGCGACCCAGGCCGGTGTCCCATAGGCTGGCAGCCCTTAGGTAACACCGGCTCGGAGATGGTATTTAATTTATTTCATCATACCCTTATCCCTTTGTCCCGTCAAGATATTGAGAAGAACCTTTACTATCGATCAAGTATTAACAGGTAACGGGAGCTGGAGATGGTGTTTTTCCAGAAAGCAGGCAAAGGCCTCGGCAGCCGGGCTTAAGGGCTGGCGGCGCCGGACCAGGTACAGGTCGCGTTTCAAATTTACCCCCTGGAGGGGAACGGTAACCAGGCGGCCGAGTTTGACGCTTTTTTCCACCGCCCAGCAGGTAACCAGGGAAATACCCAGGCCGGCCTCCACGGCGCTGACAATGGCTTCCGTACTGCCCAGCTCCATGACCACCCGGGCCGGATCGACGGTGAAACCGGCTTTTTGCAGGCGTTCTTCCACTACCCTGCGGGTACCGGAACCGGCCTCCCGCCAGACCAGGGGCTCGCCCTGTAAATCCAGTGGATTTGCAGCAGTAACCCCGGCCAGGCGGTGCCCTGGCGGGACAATGAGGACCAGTTCATCCTCTACCAGGCGGCTATAGGAAAGGTTCCGGCCCCGGCCCCCGGCGCCGACAACCCCGAGATCGATTTCTCCATCCTGCAGGCGCCGGATCACCTCCTGGGAGTCGGCAATCTCTACCACCACCTCCACCCGGGGATATTCCCGCCGGAAACCGCCAATCAGCCTGGGCAGGATATACTGGCCCGGCGTCGTGCTGGCCCCCAGCAGCAAGCGGCCCTTCACCAGCCGGGTTAGTTCGGCCAGTTCCCGCTGGGTTTGTTCCAGGTGACGGGCAATGGCTTTAGCATGCCGGTAACAAATCTTCCCGGCCGCCGTCAGCCGCACCTCGCGGCCCCGGCGTTCAAGTAAACGCAGGCCGTAGTAATCCTCCAGGGCCTGGAGCTGCTTGCTAACCCCCGGCTGGGTAAGGTGCAGCTCCTCGGCTGCCGCGGAAAGGGTACCTTTTTCTACCGTGGTAATAAAAGTTAACCAGTAATTGAGGTTCATAATTTACGGCTCCAGTTCCTGTATAACCCTCCTGGTAACAGTGGAGAATATGCCTAGAGGTGATATTATGGCCCTGCAGGGCCCGGCCAAAGTAGCCATCATCGGCGCCGGCTATGTCGGCGCCAGTACCGCCTTTGCCCTCCTCTTCAGCCCCATCGTCAAAGAAATGGTCCTTGTCGATATTAACCGCACCCGGGCTGAAGGGGAAGCCATGGACCTCGCCCACGCGGCCACTTTGATCCGTCCCGTAAAAATTTATGCCGGCGGCCCGGCCGATTGCGCCGGCGCGCGCATTATCATTTTCACCGCCGGTGCCAACCAGCAGCCCGGGGAAACCCGCCTGGACCTGGTGCACCGCAATACGGCCATTGTCCGCGAGGCCCTGCCGCCCCTTTTGCAGCACTGCCCTGATGCTTTAATCCTCATGGTGGCCAACCCGGTGGATGTCCTGACCTATGTGGCCTGGAAGATCTCGGGGCTTCCGGAAAACAGGATCCTGGGCTCGGGGACTGTCCTGGACAGTGCCCGTTTCCGCCACCTGTTAAGCCGCCGCCTCCATGTCGACCCCCGCAACATCCATGCTTATGTCATCGGCGAGCACGGCGATACCGAAGTGCCCGTCTGGAGCCTGGCCAATGTGGCCGGGGTTGACCTGGAGGAGTTTTACCTCCTGGACGGTACCACTGAAGATGAGGCCTTCCGGACTGAAATAAGCTACCAGGTCAGGGAGGCCGCTTATGCAATCATCGAACGCAAAGGGGCTACTGCCTATGGCGTAGCCTTAGCCTTGAGCCGGATTACCGAAAGCATCCTCCGGGATGAGAAGAGCGTCCTCACCGTTTCCAGCGTCATTCGCGGCCTTTACGGCCTTGAGGGTGAGGTGGCCTTAAGTCTCCCCTGCCTGGTAGGCAGCCAGGGGCGGGAAAAAATCCTGGCCATTCCCCTGGGAGCCGGGGAACTGGCTGCCCTCAGGCACTCGGCGAGCATCCTCCAGGAAATTATCGCCCGCCTCCGTCTCCCGGGTTAGTGGCAGCGTTTATAGAGCTGGATAAAATTGAGGATAAAGCGGAGTTCATCTTCGGTACAATTGCATACCAGGCGCAATACAGACTGTACCTTGGGTTCCATGAGCAACCGGCGTACTTCGGGGCTCATCTGGTTAAGTACCTCATCCAACCCGGCATCGTCAGCTATAAAATAACAGGGGGAAATATTCAGGACTCCGCCTATTTTTTCCAGGGTTTTTAAGGATGGCTGTACCTTCCCCTGTTCAATCTGGCCGATGAGGCCGGCCGAAACCCCGGCGGCCCGGGCCAGGTCAGCCTGGGTAAGACCCTGTTCTTCCCGGGCCTGGCGCAATTTATGCCCCAGGGAACCGCCCGTACCGATAATTGCACTTAAGGGGACATCCAGAGCGGCAGTAATTTTTTTCAGAGTATCGATGGCCGGGTAAACATTACCCCTCTCTATTTCACTCAAGTAGGAAATGGAGATGCCGGCTTCCTCGGCCAGGGTGCTCAAACTTTTACCTCGCTTTTCCCGCAAGAGCCGGATCCTGTCCCCCAGGGTGATGCCCCTCTCGTTACCGGCCTCTACGAGTTGTTCCCGGGGTAAATTTAAGGCCCTGGCAATTCTTTCTAGGGTTTTCAGGGAGGGCTTTTTGGCCCCCCGTTCGATTTCACTTAAGTATGAAACTGAGACCTCCGCTTTGCTGGCCAGGTCCTGAAGTGAATAGCCCCGTTCTTCCCTCAGTTCCCGGATGCGTTTACCACAGACGCGCATTCTCTTTCGCTCTCCCGGGAGATAATTTAAATTAACTTATAGTATTATCGAACAAAGTATAAATTAAAAGCTCCAGCCCTGTCAAGTTTCAAATTTTCTTCATACTTTGCCCATATTTTTATCATACCTGCCGGATAAAATATACCTCGAAAGGAGGTGGCGCGGGTGACGAAAAAAATTGCCCTCGTCCTCGCCATAATTTTAATGCTGGGAGTGCTGGCCCCTGCCGCCTTTGCGGCCATAACGGACCAGCAAAAGGCGGAGATTGATGCCCTCTACCAGCAGATTGTCCAGTTGCGCCAGCAAATTATCGACAAGTATGTTGCAAGTGGCCAGCTGACTAAAGAGCAGGGAGACTTGATGAAGCAGCACATCCAGCAGATGGAAGAGTACCGGGCGCAAAACGGTTATGGCCCGGGTTTTGGACCCTGCGGTAACGGCTATGGCATGATGGGCGGCTACGGCATGATGGGCGGCTGGGGCCGCGGTTTCCGGGGCGGTTTTGGGAATAACCCCAACCAGGATAACCAGAATTCTGCCTTCTACGGCCCCGCCATGATGCGCGGTTACCTGGGTCTATAAAGCCACCGTTTTTAGTCTTACCAAACTTAAAATCGAGTAGGAGGGGGCGGCTAGCCCCCGTCCTCTCACACCACCGGACATGCGGGTCCGCATCCGGCGGTTCACCAAGCTTGACGAAGATAAGAATAGCGCTCGGTTAAGCTCATCAGGCCCTGGGATTGCCAGTAGGCATTGCCCAGGGCTCTATTCATTGGCCCATGGGCCATCCGCCACAGCCCTTTGCGGGCATTGGCGAATTCATGCACTACCCATTCCGGCAATCCCAATGCGCGTAGTTCGCGGTACCTGGTCCGTACTCGCTTCCACTGCTTCCAGAGACACATGCGCAGCCTCCGCCGCGTCCAGCTTTCTAAGTTCTTAAAGATGCTGGGCGTGTCGGCCAGGGCGAAGTACCCTATCCAGCCGCCCAGGTAGGCGTTCAGGCGCTCTATGCGCTCGGCCATCTTTAAGGGTTTATTCCGGGCGGTTATCTCCCGGATTTTCGTTTTCACCCGGTCGATGGTCTGCGGCGCCAGGCGGATAAGGATTACTCCTGCCTTGTGTTTGTACATGCTGAACCCCAGAAATTTCAGCTTCCACGGCCGGTCTACCGCGCTCTTCTGCTCGTTGATCTTGAGCTTCAACCGCTCCTGCAGGAAGTTGCGGATACTGGCCATGACCCTTTCTCCTGCCCGTTTGCTTTTGACGTAGATGTTGCAGTCATCGGCGTAACGGACGAACTTGTGGCCCCTCTTTTCCAGTTCTTTGTCCAGGTCGTCCAGGAGTATGTTGGCCAATAACGGGCTTAAGGGTCCGCCCTGGGGCGTTCCTTCTGCCGTCTCCATGACCACTCCGTTTACCATGACGCCTGCCTGGAGATAGCGGCGGATAAGGGTAAGTACCCTCTTATCTGCCACTTTCCGGGCCACCCGGGCCATGAGGATGTCGTGGTTTACCCGGTCGAAGTATTTCTCGATGTCCAGGTCCACGGCCCATTCGTATCCTTCTTCTACGTATTGCCGCGCCTTCTTTACCGCATCATGGGCTTTCCTTCCGGGACGGAACCCGTAGCTGGCCTCTGAGAACTGCGGTTCGAAGATGGGCGTCAATACTTGCAGGAGGGCCTGCTGGATTAGGCGGTCCATTACGGTGGGTATCCCTAACATCCGTTTGCCTCCCCCGGGTTTCGGGATTTCGACCCGGCGCACGGGCTTCGGTCTGTAGGTTCCCGCGAGCAGTTCTTCCCGGATGCGCGGCCACTCGGCGCGTATTTGGTCCCGCAACCGTTCGGTCGGGATGCCGTCCACACCGGGCGCGCCTCCGTTCCGCTCTACCCGTTTCAGCGCGGCCAGCATGTTCTCCCTGGCCACCACCTGCTCCATCAGGCCGCTACCTTGGCCTCCGCGAGGTGACGTCCCGCTTTGTGCCGGAGAAGAACTCGGCCCTCCCGCGCTCCCCCGTGGCTTCACCACTTCTTCCCGCGGGCAGGCCCCTTGCGGGGTTTTCTGCTGTCTCTGTCCTTCTCGCGAACGCACCGGTTTCACCTCTGACTTGATGTTCGGGCCTTCCCCTGGAGTTCATGACCCCCAGGGTACTATGCCCTCTGCTGACTCCTGCCGGTTCAGCCGTACCTTCCGATACGGTTTACCAGCTCTCCCTGGCTTATCCGGCAGGCCTCCCCGGGTAAGAGCGTTAACCTTCGCCCCGTGCCCGCCCCATATACTCTACCGTCCCTTGGCAGCCTGGGATTTCGCTGTGTTCCGCCAGCTTATCCGAACGGTCTAGCCTCGTATGGGGTTCTTGTTCATCGGGCCGTGGCTTTGCCTCCGGCTTCCTTCGGATCCCACCTCGCGATGGACACCCTTGCCTTTGGCTAGCAGACTGGTGCTGCCTCGCCTGCAGTGGACTTTCACCACTAAGTTAACGCCCATGCCGGGCGCACGGGAAACAGCCCCATAATAAAAATGGGGCTGTTTTTCTTAGTTTCTACTCATGATGAAAACTAAGCCACTGCTGCCCATTTTGTTTCGATATTCCAGGTAACAGGCAGGTCAAAGAAGATCCTTGACAAGATTATCCAGTTCTCCTGGCCCCAGGGGCCCCTGTTTGACCCGGCGGATCAGGCCCTGGCGGTCGATGATAAAGGTAGTGGGGATGCCGCCGACTCCGTAGCTCCGCGCTACCCGGCTGTCGTGGTCCAGGAGTACAAGGTAATTATGCTCCTTATTTCCCAGGAAGGCCCGGATGCCGGCCTCTGTCTCCCGCTGCATGATATTGATGGCCAGGACCTTTACCCCCCGGTCTGCCAGTCTCCCCGCCGCCGCGTCCAGTTCCTCCATTTCGGCGACACAGTAGGGGCACCAGGTGGCCCAGAAGTTCAATACTACCACCTGGCCCTTAAGGCTTGCTAGACTGACCTGGCCGCCATCCAGGACTGGCAGGGCAAAGGAGGGGGCCTGGACCTTGTTGCCCTGGCGTCCCGGCAGGATGAAGGAAGCGGCCAGGACAGCAAACATAATGACAATGATTATGAGGGGCACCTTCCAGTTTTTCGGCATGGAAACTCCTCCTAGATAAAAGTATTTAGCCGCCCGAAAAAGACCAGCAACCCCATAATAATAAGTATAATCCCGCTTACCAGGGATATAATGGGTAAATAACGGGAAAACTGGCGTAAAAGGCGTAAAACCGGTCCCAGGGCCAGGGCGCTGACGATAAAGGGCACTGCCAGTCCCAGGGAGTAAAAGGTGAGGAGCAGCATACCCTTAAAAAGGGTGGCCTGGCTGCCGGCATAAATCAAAATAGAAGCCAGGACCGGACCGATGCAGGGCGTCCAGCCGGCGGCAAAGGCCATCCCCAGCAGAAAGGAAGGGGCGGTACCGGGAGCCCGGGGCTGCAGGTGCCACTTTTTTTCTTGACTTAAAAAGGGCAGGCGGACAATTCCGGCCACCTGCAAACCGAAGAATATAATCAGGATTCCCCCGGCACGGTTTAAAAAAGGACAGTACAGCTGGAGCAGGGAGCCCAGGCCGCCGGCCGAGGCCCCCAGGAGGATAAAGATCAGGGAAAAACCGGCGGTAAAGAGGGCCGCCCGGCCGGCTAAAAAAGAGCGGTCCAGGTCCTCTGCCTTACCGCTAGCTACAGCCGAACCGCCCAGGTAAGTAAAATAGGCCGGCAATAAAGGTAGAATACAGGGAGAAAAAAAAGATAGCATCCCGGCGGCGAAGGCCATGGCTATAGACCCGTTTCCCAAGATCATTCACCTCTTTTTGATTATATTATTTTTGCATTACGCCGTCAATATAATACTGCCAGGGAAAGGGATGAAGTCGTACGCAAAGCAAATGAGACAAAAATCCTGACAAATGACCCCTTTACTATCTGGAGAATGTCTTTTGCCTTTGTACCGTCATTAAAACCAATTGGTGGCAATGGCTTCTAATGCTATAATAGTTGGCGGTGCAATTACCCTGATTGGGGGAGATAAGGATGGATTGGGAAATAATAAGCCCTGCCCAGGTTTTATATCTAATTGCAGTTGGCTTTTACCTGCTTTTTTTCGCCCTCTTCCTGAGGTACTTCTTCTGGAAGTGGTATTCCTACCGTAATTACTGGAGCAAGCGGTTAGCCCTCGATAGGGAAAAAGTGGCGGCCCTGGCAGCTAGCAAAAACCTGGAGCTACCTTTTTTTACGATTCTGGTCCCGGCCCGCAACGAGGCCGACGTTATCGCCAATACCATTGAACACCTGGCCTCTTTAAATTATCCCAATGAGCGTTACGAGATCCTGGTAATTACCGACGAAAAAGAAGCCCTGGCCAAAGCTTCCGGTGAACACACCGGTCCCACGACCATGGAAGTAGTGGAGGCCAAGATCCGGGAATTTGCCAGTCGCCGGGATGTACCGCAGCTGAAACACTGTAGCGTTCCCTATGATTTTGACGGGCGCTTCCGGGGTTCGCGCCGGGGCTACAGTATTCCATCAACTAAAGGCCGGGCCCTGAACTACGGCCTGGAGTTTGTCGATCCCAGGACCACCATCTGTGGCTTTTACGACGCTGAAAGCCATCCCGAAGCCGATGTCCTGCTCTACATAGCCTGGTCATGGCTGAACGACCCCCGGGAGCGTATCTGGCAGGGGCCGGTTTTCCAGGTTCGTAATTTCTACCAGCTCGGCGTCATCACTAAAATAGCGGCCATTTACCAGGCCATTTCCCATGAGATCTACCTGCCGGTATTGATGAGAAAGTTGCCCTTCGTAGGGGGTACCAACCTTTTCGTAGGGCGGCGCCTGCTGGAGCGCATTGGCGGTTATGACCACCGCGCCCTGACAGAGGACCTGGAACTGGGGGTAAGGGCCTACCTGGAAACAGGCGTCTGGGCTGAGTATTTCCCCTATTTCAGCACCGAACAAACCCCGGCCACCCTGTATGCCTTTTTCCGGCAGAGGCTGCGCTGGGGTAGCGGTCACCTCCAGGTGTGCGATAAATTCCGCTATGCCTACCAGTATTCCTGGGATAAACGGGGGCCCCTCCTGCACAATCTTTTCTGGAAGGGCCAGGGAGAGTGGCTCCTGTACCAGGGAGCCGTCCTGGTACCCCTGTCCATCCTTTTCCTGGGACTGAACGGCGGGCTGGATCCCTCCATCCTGCCCCTGGGTTTTCGGACAGTGCTCCATTACCTGGTATTTATTTACTTTGCCTTTACTTTTTATGCCTATGGCCACTTCAGCCGCCATATGGCGCCGGTTACCTGGTGGCAGCAGTTAGGTGGGGGGCTGCAGCTCCTGGCCCTGCCCTTCGCCAGTTTCTTCCTGCCGCTACCCTACACAACGGCTTCTATCATGAAGGCTTTGAACCGCCAGCCCCAGACCTGGGTGAAAACACCGCGTACTAAAGAGGCAACTCGCTAGTATGAAATGGCGGGCGGCGGTGCACAATAGCAATACTTTGGGAATAGACTTGGGGGGATGACTTTGAAGGTTAGCGTTGATCAGGATCTCTGCATTGCCTGTGGCACCTGCATCGACCTGTGCCCCGGTGTTTTTGACTGGGACGATGAAGGGCTTTCTCACGTTATCGTGGAGGAAGTACCGGAAGACGCCGAGGATTGTACCAGAGAATCCATTGAGTCCTGTCCGACCGATGCTATCAAAGAAATTTAATCATGACCGGGGATGTACCCAGGCCCGGTTCCCGTACTATAGGAAAGTAAAGTATTTAAGGGGAGCTATGTTTCAGCTCCCCTCCTTTATTAATGGACCATATCCTCCTGGCGGCGTCCATCACTCACCATCCTGGTAATCAGGGCTGCCAGGACCCGCCTTTCATCTTCGCCGGCAACGTCCCATAGCTCTTTAATGACCCGTTGCTCCCGGTTCATAGGGTCAACGTGTGCCGCCAGCCAGTTGCCCAGGCGAAAAGCTATATTGTTCATGGTTTTTTCCTCAAAACCCAGTTTTCCGCCCAGACTAACCACCATAGAAAGGGAATCCTTCCACTGTTCCCATTCTTTTTCCTGATCAGGCATGCCGTCACCTCCAGGTAAAAATAATTGTTTGCGCTAGTTTATCCCCTTTAAGTCCTGGTTTATGCGGGTAGCTGGACTTTCCTTATTCTTGACACGGGCTGGTAAAACGAGGGTCAATAGACTACCTGGAGGAGCCAGTAGATGGTCCGGTCCTTCCAGCCCATGTCCCAGGGGACATGGTAACGGTCGGCCGTATGGCTGTCGACCAGGACATAGCCGGCCGAATCCCGGCCTACAACCACCGAGACATGGCTTAAATCGCCCCCTTCTTCATAACCGATGATGTCACCCGGTTGCAGGGCGTTGACCGCCCCGCAGGGGTAATTAGAAGTGGACCGGGTTACTTCCTGGAAATCACCCCGGGCCAGGCGTACCGCCAGGCCGCTGTCCAGGAGGTAATAGACCAGGGCGGCTGCCTGGGCCCAGGCCTGGCTGCCCTCGCCGTTATGGTAATTCCACACCCAGTCCCGGGGTAAAGCGCCGGCGTTTTTGTCGCTTAACACCTGGGAAACAAAATTGGCACAATCGCCGCCCAGGCCGGTGAAGTCCCGGTAAGCCTGGTTATAGCGGCCGTCCCCGGGACCCAGGCGCACGCCGCTGTAGCGGTCGGCATAGGCCACCGCCGCCTCACGGCGGTATTTACCCTTTACCGGCGGCGGTAGCGCCTTGCATACAGCCGTGCCGGGGGCGATTTCTGGTTTCAGGTCGTCGGTTTCAAAGGGGTCCCAGTACCAGTCGCGGTTAATCAGCCAGCGACCGTCCCGCTTGACCAGTTCCACCCAGTGGAGGGTACGGAACCCCATCTGGTTAACTGTTTTTTGCGACTCCCCCTGGTGCCGGTAACTGAGGATTAGATGCTGGGATACTGAGGCCCAGCCCTTTTCCCCTTCGCTACCGCTATCGACAACGGCCAGGTCCAGGTGACTGCCGCTCAGGGTTACCTGGCGTTTTTGCAGCCATTCGCGGACGTATTTGATGCGGCCGATCTCATGGTTAAGGGCAAACCGGCCGCTGGTCGTCGTGGCGTCATAAAAAGCCTCCAGCCCATCATAATTACCGTTGACCAGGGCCCTGGCCCGGGCCGTGAAGATGGTTGTCAGGTGCTCCGTCAACTCCCCGGGGGCGGAGGGCGCCATTACCGGCAAGTCTTGCTGATAAAACAGGAAAAAGGCCATGCCGGCCAAGAGGATGGCGCCTGGAACTGCCAGCTTCATCCACCGCCGGCGCAAGAATAAAAGCCGGCCCACCTTCATCCCCCTCGCTATCAACCTCGTTAATGTATATTCATTAAGGGAAAAAGATAAGACCCCTGCGGGGTGATAGAAGTTTAAATTACACTAAACCTGCATCACCCCCTACATCCTCCACATCATCGCCGCTTTCTCTCCGCTTTTGTTCCTGTTTTCACAATTAAGCATGGCTTAATTATATGGTGGGATTGACTTTGCGTTGCCTTTTCGCCATAAAGTAATAAACCTCCTCACTGCTAAAGTATTTTAGTAAGCAGGTTAAAGGAGGTTTACTACCCTTGGCCGTATGCGGTTCGTCAGCCGCGATACGTCCCATTTAATTTTAAAGTTTTGGAGCCCTTTTAAATCAAGATTTGGTGCGGCGAGCGGGAATTGAACCCGCACGGGTGTACCCATACGCCCCTCAAACGTACGCGTCTGCCAGTTCCGCCATCGCCGCACATCTGGCATGTTTAATTATAAACCCTGGACGGTCTTCCTGTCAAGGATAAGACCGGCTTGATCACCGTTCTCTACTTGAGTTTTTCCAGCCTGGGGTTGGGGATAATTCCGGGCAGGCGACCGCGCTTGGCCACCGGGCGGCCGTCGACCTCCTTTAAATCCATGGTCATATCAATGGGGGCCGCTCCGGAAATATAGCTACCCACACCAAAGGCATCGGCTCCGGCTTCAATGAGGGCGCGGATACGCTCCGGTGTCAGGCCGCCGGAGACAAAAATCCTCACATGGTTAAAGCCGGCGGTATCCAGGCGGTAGCGCACCTCCCGCACCAGCTCCGGGGTAACGCCGCCCCGCTCGCTGGGGGTATCCAGGCGTACCCCGGCCAGGGCTGGCCCCAGGGCTGCTGCTACCCGCAGGGCTTCTTCCGCTTCGTCCTTAAAGGTATCGACGAGAATGGTCCGCTTAGCATCAGGGGGCATAAGGCGATCATAGGCCAGGGCTCCCTCGACGGTATCACCAATAATGAGGAAAATGGCATGGGGTACTGTCCCCTGGGGCTCCTGGCCAGCCAGTTTGGCCGCCAGGATGCAACTCGCCCCGTCGGCGCCGCCGACAATGGCCGCCCGCTCCATGACCGGTGCCACCGCCGGGTGAACGTGGCGCGCCCCGAAGCAGACAAAGGGATGTTCGCCGGCCGCTTCCCTGATTTCCCTGGCCGCCGTAGCCCAGCCACTGGAGCTGGCCAGCATCCCCAGGAGGGTAGTCTCAAAGAGGCCAAACTCACTGTACGGCCCCTGGATCCGCATGACCACTTCCCTGGGTGAAAAGGCGCTCCCTTCCGGTAGCCCCCAGATGGTAACCTTTTTCTCCTGGAGCAACTCCAGGACCTCATTGACGCCGCAGAGGATGCCGGCGCGGCGGGGAAAAATTTCCGCCGTCACAATGGTGTCAACCTTACCCAGTGCCTTGAGAATCTCATAAGTACGGACAAAATATATGTCGGTAGTTACCCCGCCGGCTATCTCGTCATGCTGGGCGGAATAGAAGCGCCTGCCAGGTGCTATCTGGAACTGCCGTACCTTGGCCAGGGAATCCATGACCTCCGTCGCCATTAAAATCCACTCCTCGACCTGTAAGTTCATTTTGTCAAAGGTTTCCCTATATTATTCGGCTTCCACGGCCAAATACCTGCTAGCGCACATCGGGATATAAGATACGGTATATCCGGTAGTTCTGGAGCACCTGGCGGGCAAACTCCCGGGTTTCGGGGAAGGGAACCTGGCTTAAGTTGCGGCTGCTGCCGTCCCAGATGCCCCTCTCCAGCCAGTTATGGACATTACCCCGGCCGCCGTTATAGGCAGCCAGGGCCGGGGTGAGGTCACCAAATTCTCGCAGGAGCTTAGCCAGGTACCAGCTGCCCAGGCGCAGGTTATATTCCGGGGAAAAGAGCCGCTCAGGATCGTAAGGCAGCCCCAGTTGCCCGGCCGCCAGCCTGGCTGTTTCCGGCATCAGCTGCATCAACCCCCGGGCACCCTGTGCGGACTGGGCCCGGGGATAAAATTTGCTTTCTACCCGGGTGAGGGCTGCTACCAGGAGAGGATCCAGCCCTTCCTGGTGGGCATAGTTGACGATAATTTCCCGGTAAGGGAGGGGATAAAGGACCCGCGCCGCCCGGGGCAGGAGAAAAGAAAGCAGCGCCGCCACTACCAGCAGCAGCCACAGGTAACGGCGCCAGGTTTTTATCATGAAGTACCACTCACTTTTTCTATGACAACCTTCCTGCTCGCTGGAGTTCCTGCCAGGCTGCCAGGACGGCGGCGCGGGTGGCGCTCAAATCGCCACCGGTAGGAATAATCCGGGTGGCGTGGCGCAACCTTTCCCTTTCGCCCATCTGGGCCCGGAGACGGCTTTCAGCTTCCTGGGGCGAGAGGTTGTCCCGTTCCATCAATCTTTTTAACCGCACCGTTGCCGGTGCGGTTACCACCCAGATGGCATCCACCATGTCGTCCATGCCGGCTTCAATTAAGAGAGGTGCCTCAATAACCACCACCGCCTCCGGATCATCCTGGCGTAAAGCCGTTATTTGCTCCTGGACTTTCTCCCGGATGCGGGGGTGGGTAATGGCGTTTAACAGTTCCCGGGCGGCAGCGTCGCTAAAAACGATCCGGCCCAGAGCTCGCCTGTTGAGGTAGCCATCAGGCTGTAAAATCCCCCGGCCAAAGGCGGCGACAATGTCCCGGTAGGCAGGCTTGCCGGGAAGCACTACCTCCCTGGCTACCTGGTCGGTGTCGATGACTATAGCCCCCAGTTCTTTTAAAATCCCGGCCACAGTGCTTTTACCGCTGGCAATACCGCCGGTAAGGCCGATAATAAACATCAACATTGCTCCTACCATCGCCAGACTCCAATGGCGATTAAAATTAATCCCGGGAGGGCCGCCCCGCGCCAGCCGGCTTTTTCTGGCTGCCAGCGTCGCCCCAGGACCAGGCCTGCCTGGACCAGGAGCAGCTGGCAGCAGCCAATGAATACAGGGGTCAGGAAGAGGGAAAAACCGGCGGCAGCGGCGCCAAAGCCTATCCCCAGGGCATCCAGAGCCAGGGCCAGCCCCAGGGTCAGGGCCTCCTGGCTGCTAATACTTCCAGAAAAATCCTGATCAGCCCGGCAGGGTTCCTTTAAAATCTGGATTACCAGGCCCAGGCGGGGGAGGCGCAATTTTAGTAAAGTCGCACCTTTCACCCGGGGTTCGTCTTTTTTCAGGTAGGCTTCAAAAATAATGGTCAGTCCCAGGGTTAATAATATAACAGCCCCCAGGCGCCCGGCAAGGACCGGATTAAATATCCTGGCCACCAGGTGACCGCCGGCCATGGCCAGGACACTGACTGCCGTGGATACCAGGGCAATCAGCCCCAGGGAAAGCCAGGGCAGCTTAATCTTCCTCAGGCCATAGGAAAGCCCCACACCCAGGCCATCCAGGCTGGCGGCCAGGGCTAAAAGTAGCGTTGCCAGTAACATGGTAGTTTATCCCACCCTTTGCCCTGTTGTGCTCTATACAGTAATATACGGGAAGAAGGTGGGATACGTGCCTGTCATTTAAACCTGGCAACCGGGGCAAAATACGGTGCTGCGGCCGCTTATTTTTACCCGCTCCAGGGTGCGACCACAACGGCGGCAGGGCTGGCCGGCGCGGCCGTAAACCTGGAGGTAATCCTGGTTTTTCCCCTGCTGGCCGCGGCCATCGACGTAATCCCGGAAAGAGGTGCCGGCATTGGCTATACCCTGCTCTAGCGCGGCCTGCATGGCCCGGTGCAGGCGCACCAGTTCATCCCCTGTCAGGGAAGCCGCCGGTCTTAAGGGATTAAGCCCCGCCAGGAAGAGCATTTCATCGGCATAGATGTTACCAATCCCGGCCAGGAGATGCTGGTCCAGCAGAACCTGTTTTACCGGCCGGCGGCGGCCGGCACAGATGGCTGCCAGGGTAGCAACATCAAAGGCCGGGTCCAATGGTTCCGGCCCCAGTTCTTTCAGCCCGGTGGTTACCGTTACCTCGTCTTCCTGGCCCAGGTAGAGGCGGCCAAAACGGCGGGTATCCAGCCAGCGCAGGGTGGTACCACCGGCCAGGTGGAAAACCACATGGGTATGGGGCAGCAAGGGGTCGGTCGCCGCCGTCAAGATAAGGCGCCCGGTCATCCTTAAATGGGCCACCAGGCAATAGCCGGCCGCCAGGTGGAAGAGGAGATATTTCCCCCGGCGGTCGAGGCGGGTTATCCTTTTACCTGCCAGCAAAGCGCTAAAGGTGGCGGCGTCGGGAACAGCAATAACGCCGGGGTGGTAAACCTCTACCCCGGCAATGGTTTGCCCCTGGAGATGGGGGCTCAGGGTACGTTTGATGGTTTCCACTTCAGGCAGTTCCGGCATGTTTTATCGCCCCCTCATAGGGTTCCATATCATACCAGTTGGGGCCGTATTTTAAGTCCACCTGGAGGGGGACCTGGAGTTCCAGGGTATTCTCCATGTTCTCTTTAACCAGGGCGGCTACTGCCGGCAGGTCTTCCTCCGGGACATCAAAGATCAATTCATCGTGAACCTGGAGGATCATCCGCGCGGCCGGGTATTGCTCCTCCAGCAGGCGGAAAATCTTCACCATGGCGATTTTAATAATATCAGCCGCGCTGCCCTGGATGGGGGTATTCATGGCTGCCCGCTCCCCAAAGCTCCGGGCGGTATGGTTGGAACTAAAGAGATCCGGCAGGTAGCGGCGCCGCCCCAGGAGGGTGGTTACATAGCCATCCTGCCGCGCCCTGGCAACGACCTCTTCCATATAAGCCCTGACACCGGGGTAACGCTGGAAATAACGCTCGATATATGCGTGGGCTTCACTGCGGCTGATGCCCAGGTCGCGGCTGAGGCCAAAATCGCTGATGCCGTAGACAATGCCGAAATTCACAGCCTTGGCACTGCGCCGCATGAACGGCGTAACTTCATTTAAGGGGACACCAAAGACCTCGGCTGCCGTCCGGGCATGAATGTCTTCTCCCCGGCGGAAGGCAGCAATCATGCCGGCGTCGCCGGAGATATGGGCCAGGACCCGGAGCTCGATCTGGGAATAATCGGCCGCCAGGAGGAGGCGGCCGGGAGCATGGGGAACAAAGGCCCGGCGCAGGCGCCGGCCCACTTCCAGGCGCACCGGGATGTTTTGCAAATTGGGCTCGCTGCTGGACAGGCGGCCGGTAGCCGTCACCGTCTGGTTAAAGGTGGTATGGAGGCTCTTCGTCCGGGGGTTGACCAGGGGTTTCAGCCCGTCCACATAGGTGGACTTTAACTTGGTAAGCTGGCGGTATTCCACCAGTTTGGCGGCAATGGGGTGCTTCGCGGCCAGCTCTTCCAGCACGGCAGCGTCGGTGGAAAAACCGGTCTTGGTCCGCTTTACCGGCGGCAGGCCCAGTTTTTCAAAGAGGATGCTCCCCAGTTGCCGGGCCGAGTTGATATTAAAATTTTCCCCGGCCAGGCGGTGGATTTCTTCCGTCAGGGCGGCAATATTGCCTTCCAGTTCGGCTCCCATCAGGTCCAGGGTTTCCAGGTCAACAGCCACACCGTAGCTTTCCATCTCGCCTAAAATCCTGGCCAGGGGAAGTTCCACCCGCCGGTAAAGCTCCTCCATGCCGGCTACCTGCAATTTGGCAATCAGATCCCGGTGCAAGAGCCTGGTAGCCACGGCCCGCCGGGCAGTGGTCAGCAGTAAAGATTCTTCATTCACCAACGCCAGGTCCAGGTGGGCCAGGCAGAGTTCCGGTAAATCATGGCGGGAAGCGGTGGGATTGAGGAGGTAGCCGGCGACCATGGTGTCGCCGCCCGGGTCGGCAACTCGTGCCCCCGCCTCCTTCAGCCAGACCAGGGCTGCCTTGGCATCGTGAAAGATGGGCCCTGCCTGCAGCAGGGGTTCCAGGGCTCCGGCCAGGCCGGCGGCAGGCATTCCGGCCGTACCCAGGACGGCCACGCCCCCTTCCCAGGCCAGTCCCACGGCTAAAGCCGCGGCGTCTAAATAATTGGCGTTATTCAGAGCCAGCTCGATGGCAACTTCCTGCTCCCCGGCCAGGCGCCTGGCGAGTGCAGCCAGTTCTTCCAGGCTGCTCAAAGTAAGGGGTGCCGGCAGGTTCAGGGTTTTGACGGTGGCTGCCGGCGCCACCCCGGCCCCTCCCGCTTGCATGGCTTTTAAGACATCCTTGACCAGGCTGTTGAACTCCAGTTCCTTGTAAAGGGCCAGGACAGCCTCATAGTCCGGGTTCTCACGGCGGCAGGCTTCCAGATCAAGCTCCGCCGGCACGTCGCAGCGAATGGTAGCCAGCTGCCGGGCCAGGCGGGCCTGGTCGGCATAGGCCGCCAGGTTGGCCGCCACTTTCCGCCCCCTCACCTCACCGGCGTGGGCCAGGACCCCTTCCAGGTCGCCGTACTGCCGTACCAGCTGCACGGCCGTCTTTTCCCCTACTCCGGGTACGCCGGGGATGTTGTCGGAGGCATCACCCATGAGGGCCTTGACGTCAATGAGCTGGCCGGGCTCCAGGCCATAAGTTTTTTTAATGGCCTCCCGGTCCAATAATTCTACCTGCGAAAGGCCGCGCCGCATGAGGAGGACCTTAACCCTGTCATCTACCAGCTGCAGGGCATCCCGGTCACCGGTCAGGATTAAAACCTCCAGCCCGGCCTCTTTCCCTTTATGGCTTAAAGTCCCGATGAGATCGTCAGCCTCGTAGCCTTCTAATTCGCAGCTTGCCAGTTTCCAGGCTGCCAGGAGGCGTTTGGCGAGGGCAAACTGGGGCCTGAGTTCCGGGGCGGTCTCAGGACGCGTCCCTTTATATTCGTTATACAGGTCGTGGCGGAAGGTAACCTTGCTGTGGTCAAAGGCTACGATTACATAGTCCGGCGCTACCAGGTCAAAGGCCTTTTGCAGCATGGTGGCAAAGCCGTAAACGGCGTTCGTCTGGACGCCGGCACTTGTCTGGAGCGGTGGCAGGGCATGAAAGGCACGGTGAATAATGCTGTTGCCGTCCACCAGGAGTAATCTGGCTTTTCTGTCAGGCATCAGTCAACCTTCTTTATTAAAACGTTGCTTTTATTTTATCTTTTTCTTGCCCGGGAAGCAATTATTTTCCCCGCCCTGATGGCCTTAACCATCAGGCTTGCAGGGATAAACCCGGAAAAACAAGCCACCCTTAAGGGGAGGGTGGCTTGCCAGGTTTATCAACCGCGCTGGATGGTGTTCCCGGCCGGGTCCCCGGCGTTACCGCCGGGGTCAGGTTCGCCTCGGGTACTTCGGGGTTTCTGTATACTTCTTCCGGGACCGTTGCTGGCCGGCCGTTATCATCAATTCCGGTACGGTCTCCGTTAGCTCCGGGGGGCCTGGTATTATCCGTCCCGGAACCACCGCCATCCTTTCCCGGGGACTGGTCGCCATTCTGGCCTCCAGGCGGGGTAGTTCCCGGTTCAGTTTGCCCGTCGTTTACAGAGAGGGTTCCGTATACATCCGGGTCCTGTTTCTGTCCCCGGAAATTACTGTTGCCGGGCTGGGTAACTGGACTCCTTTCCCGGCCATTTAATACTGGTTGGGTCTGGGGAGATTTTACGGGCTGTTGCTCCCGTTTGGGGGCCAACGGAGCGGCCGGCAATGTCACCCTCTCCGGTTCATGAGTGATGTTTTGCTGATCTAAAATTTTTATCGCGTAATCCTTATCCGGCACCGGAACCACCGGGGCCTGAAGGGCGTTATTCTGGGACTTTTCTTCCCGGGTAACTTCAGGCGCCTGCTGGCGGGCCTGGAAGTTATGGGGGAAACCGAAATAATCGGCATAAGCAGTCAGGGCCACTGCTACCATAATAGCTGCCGCCGCGGCCAGCGAGAGCCAGCTCTTCGGTAAGCGCCAGTACCAGGGCCGACAGGTCGCCTCCAGCCGTGAGCGCAGGCGCTCTTCAAAACCCGCCGGTAAATCCAGTTCCTCTTCCGACCAGGCCTGCAGAAGGTTCACCGTCTGGCGCAGGGCCTCCAGTTCTTCCCGGCAAAATGGACACCGGCGCAGGTGGTTCTCCAGGTCGCGTTGCTGGTTGGCCGGCAAAGCGCCGTCCAGGTACGGCGATAGAAGTTCCCGGTACTGGCTGCAGTTCACCGCCCCTCACCCCCTTTGCTTATATAGACGCTTTGCTTCGCAAAATGTTCCCGTTCCCGTACCAGGTGCTGCCGTAAAAACTGCCGCGCCCGGCTCAAGCGGGATTTTACCGTCCCCACAGAGCAGCCCAGGGTGGCCGCTATCTCTTCATAGCTAAAGCCCTGCACATCCCGCATGATGATTACCATGCGGTATTCCGGCATGAGAGCCTGGATTAATTTATGTAAATGGTCCTCCCCTTCCCTGGCCAGGATAATTTCTTCCGGAAGTGACTGCTTCCCCGGCGGCCAGTTCCCAGGGTACCCCCTCTGTTTCCTGCAGGCCCTCCAGGGAAAGGGTGGGCCGCCGGTTGAGGCGGCGCAGGGCATCGCGACAGACATTGGCAATGATATGCTGCAGCCAGTTTTTAAAGGAACACTGGCCCCGGAAGCCCGGCAGGTTTTTATAGGCGCGCACCAGGGCCTCCTGGGCGGCATCACCGGCATCCTCGGGATTGCCCAGGAAACGGTACGCAATGGTGTAGAGCATCTTCTGGTAACGTTCTACCAGGAGGGTAAAGGCCTCCATATCGCCCTCCTGGCTCCGGGCCAGCAATTCCTCATCCGGCACCACGGCTGCCACCACCTTCCAGCTTCTTTCCTATTCGACATCCCTCTTCCTTTATCCTTTTAGGCCTTGCAGGAATATGAAGTCTATGTTAAAATTAAAAAGCAAATAGGCCGAAGTGGTGGAACTGGCAGACGCGCCGGACTCAAAATCCGGTGGCCGCGAGGCCGTGCGGGTTCGACCCCCGCCTTCGGCACCAGATTAATAAAGCACCTGGACTTAAAATAACCAGGTGCTTTTTTGTTAAAGCTTTGCCTCTAACTTACCGGTATGCTGCTCTAGCGAGAAGTTTATCCCGGCAGTCAGTTGTCCAGGCCGTTTTTCGGCCGTCAACCCCTCCAGGGTAACTTTGCCTGTCGCCTGTCCCCGGTGCTATGCTAATATAGGATTGTTACCTGTCGATTTGCTGGAGGTTTCATAAGCATGGCTCTATGCCAGGAAGCTGAGGAGTCTGCCGTTTCCCGGGATCACACCGGAGCCGCCCGCCGGCTGGGTTATGCGGCCGTCCTCCTGGCTGCTCTCCTTTATGGGGGCAATGTCATAGCCGGCCGGTTGGTGGCCCCCTTGGTGCCGCCCCTGGCCCTGGCGGCTGCCCGGGGTGTGCTGGGCCTCATGGTACTGCTACCCTTTGCCTGGCGGGAACCCCATAAACCGCGCCTCCAGGACCTACCCTATATGGCCATGGTGGGTTTTCTCGGTATCAGCGTGGCCTACGGTACCTTTGCCTGGTCCATGCAAAACAGCCCGGCCCTTAATGCGGCCATTATCTTCGCCACCTTTCCGGCCGTTACCCTGGTCCTGCTGGCCATAGGCTGGCACGTAAAGCCCGGTCGTTACCAGATCGCGGGAATTATAATCGCCTTTACGGGCTTAACCCTGGTATCTACCCAGGGCTCCCTGGACCGCCTGCTGGCTTTACGCTTCCAGCCCGTTGACCTGGTCCTCCTGGTCAACGTTACGGCCTGTGCCCTGTCCAATATCCTGGGGCAAAAAATGATGCAGTGCTATTCCCCAACCATTACCAGCACCTGCGCCCTCTTCTTTGGTACCCTCTTCCTGCTTCCCGGGGGTCTCTGGGAGGTAGTCCACCAGGGCTGGTACCTGCCCTGGATTGGCTGGCTGTTACTTATCTATATGGGCTGTATCATAGCTGGCCTGGCAGTGTTACTTAATTTTGAGGCCATCAACCGCCTTGGCTGCGGCCCGGTGGCTATGTTCAATAACTTAAACCCCCTCTTTGCCATTGCCCTGGCGGCCTGGATTCTCAAGGAAAATCTATCCTGGTATCACGTTGCAGGTATTATTTTAGTCCTGGGCGGGGTGCTCATCTCCCTCTGGCAACATCACCCGGCAAAGGAAACAGCCCTGTCACCGGAAAATAAAAAGCACCTCCGCCGGGTCTTCCCGCCAGCCGGGCCACCTCTCCTTTAACTGGCAACCTGGGAGTGTTCCCGGAGGAGCTCCTGGTATAGGGTTAAGGTCTGCCGGGCTACCGCGGCCCAGGTATAGTCCTGGTCGACCCTGGCCCGGGCCCGCCGGCTGAGCTCCCTGGCCCGTTCGGGGTCCTGGAAGATGGTAACCAGGCAGCGCTCCAGGCCTGCAACATCGCCGGGATTAAAGCACAGGCCCGTTACACCGTCCTCCACAACCTCGGCCAGCCCCCCGGTGCGGGAGACAATTACCGGCACCCCGGCGGCCATGGCTTCCAGGGCCACGATACCAAAGGGTTCGTACAGGCTCGGGAAAACGGCGACCTGGCTGCTAGCCAGGAGCTGGTTGCGGACGGCTTCCGAGACAAAGCCGGTAAACTCCACCTGCCCGGCCATCCCCAGGCGGGCGGCCAGGGCTTGTAATTCCCCGGCATAGGGACCGGCCCCGGCAATGATTAGCCTGGCCTCAGGGTAAAGATGGCGTAATCTGGCCATGGCTTCAAGGAGGACCTGGACTCCCTTCTCCACCACCAGGCGGCCGATGAACAGGATATTCTGCCCTGGCCGGGGGTTGGTAACAACTTTGATGGGCCTGACGGCGTTGGGAATCACCTTTATTCCGGCCCTGGGCCGGAAAAGGCGCCGGATTTCCCCTTCCATATAGCGGCTGCAGCAGATTACCCGGTCGGCCCTGGCCACCAGCCCGGCCTCGATCTGGTGGATAGTTTGCTGGATGCGGTTATGCAGTCCTCTGTTGCGGCCGTACTCAGTGGCATGGATGGTAGCTACCAGGGGGACACTGCAGGCTTCCTGGAGTTCCCGGGCCGCCGCGGCTACCAGCCAGTCATGGGCGTGAAGGATGAAAGGGGTTCCTGGCAAACTGGCTATTAACTCGCGCCCGGCATCAGCCAGGGCCAGGTTGAACTGCAGCACCCAGGACAGGAAATCAATCTCCGCCTCCGGCTGCTGGTAGGTGGACAGGTAGTGGATATATACCCCCTCTTTGCTTGTCGTCAACGCCTCCCGGCCGGGCGCCAGGGTGAGGACGTGGACCTTAACTCCCAACCGGGCCAGGGCTTCCGCCAGGTCGCGGACGTGGATGCCCAGGCCACCGACATGGTGGGGGGGGAACTCCCAGCTCAGCATGAGGATTACCGGCCCTTTCCTGCTTGCCGGGTAATTTACCGGCAGCCCCCGCCCGCCCGGCCGGTAAAGGCGGAAATCCAGCCGCGGGAAAAGGTTGTCCTTGTCTTCCAGAGCACGTAAAAAATCATCGTCAAGGTTGTTGTTTTGATATTCCCGGCAGATCTTGAAGAAATTGCCCAGGTGCTCCTCCAGGCGACGGCGGGCATAGGCTACCGTCGTCTGGCTGGTGAGGATAAAGGGCCAGTCGCTGCTCTGGGCCAGGAGCAACTCCCTGGCAGCCTGGTTTAAGGCCCGTTCCTGGAGAGGAGTAGGATGGGCGCAACCGGCAGCCAGGGTTACCATTGTTTTCTCGGCCCGGTGGAGGTGGGGGTAAAGCCAGTCATTGGCCGGATTCAGCCAGACACGGTTGTAACCGCCTTCTCCCCAGCTGGAAAGCCCTAAAGCCACCTCCTGGCGGGGCGGGTATTGCTCCAGGTAAGCCGCCAGGGTGGTCAACCTGGTCTGGTAATCCGGTCCGGCTGCCAGGCGCAGGACGTCTTCCAGCCAGGCCGGTCCCTCAAACCACCAGTGGCCGAATAGTTCGGCGTCGTAAGGTGCAACCACTACTGGTTTATCAGGTATAATGCCGGCCCAGCAGGCTAGCTGCCGGTCCCGGTTGGCCAGAAAATCCCGGGCATGCTCCCGGGCCCGCTCCCTGGCCGCCTGGAAGTCATAAGGCTCCTTGCATTCCGTCTTACCGGTGATGCGGTAGTATTTTAAGCCGGTATCACCCCGGATACCTCCGATAAGGTAAGGTTCCAGGTAGCTGAAGTCCAGGTCGTAGCCAATATCGCGGTAGAACTCCCGGTACAGGGGATCGCCGGGATAGCCCTCCGTCCGGCTCCAGACCTGGTGGGAAGTCTCCCAGTCCCGGCCAAAGACGGCCACGCCACCGGCGACTTTAACCGGAGCATAAACGGCCGTTCTTACCCGGGGAACGGCATTTAACAACCCATGACTGGCGACAATAAAGTATTTAATCCCTTCAGCCTGCAGGATATTTTCGATGCCAGGCGTATAGCCGCACTCCGGCAGCCACATCCCTGCCGGCAGGCGGCCGAAGACGTCGGCAAAAAGATCTAAAGCTGCCCGCACCTGGACCCGCCACGATTCCCTGGTCAGCATCAAGGGCAGGTAACCATGGGTGGCGCAGGTGGTTATAATTTCCAGATAACCCTGCTCCTGCAGTCTTTTTAAGGGTGACAGCAGGTCACCCCGGTAAGTTTCATTAAAGGCCCGGGCAATAGCTGTGAGCCGCTGGTGGTAAAAACTGGCCAGGGGATGGAAGACGGGGTCATGCTTTATCCGCTCCATTTCCCGGGCGGCTAATCCTTTAAGGTTATCCAGGTAGCGGCCATAACGCTCCTGGAGGCGCGGGTCAATCAACATACTAATTAAAGGAGGGGACAGGGATAAGGTGAGTTTGAAGTTTACTCCCTCTAGAGCCAACTGTTCCCAGCTCAAAAGGAGGGGCAAGTAAGATTCCGTTAGGGCTTCAAAAAGCCATTTTTCTTCCAGGCTTATATAGTCCTCCAGGTTACGCACGAAGGGCAGGTGGGCATGGAGCAGGAAGGCCAGGTAACCGGTATGCTTGTTTTCCTGGTTAGCCATTGGAGAAACCCCCTCAACCATATTCGCTAGGCGCTGCTTTTCAGGCCTGTCTTTCCCTGCAGGCCCCCAAACTTCCGGGCGCGCCGGTACAGTGAGGAAATAAAGCAAGCTTGAAATACGGGGTCGTGGGGATTATCAGGGAGGCGGACCGCTGGAACGCCTCCTTCAGGACCAGCTAAAAATGCTTACAGGAGGCTCCTTCTCCAGGGGGATTGTCAAGCCCGACTCCAGGGCAACCGCCGGGGGAATGACACTGGTGAAGGATAACTCGTTGCCGCCGGGTTGTGTCCGGGCTATAGGGGTACGGGCGAGGAGGACAAATTCACCCGCCGGGCTTATGGCGCCGAGCTCGAAGTGGTACTCCATACGGGGATCGAGATTATAAAAATAGCAGCCACCGGGTTCCAGGGCAGGTAAGGTTAACTCTTGTTCCGGCAGGGGGGCATCACGGCGGCACAGGCGCAAGCTCAACTTCATTTCCGGCTTCACTATACTGAAGAAATCGTGCAGGGTCTGGATTCTTTGCGGGGTAAAATCCCAGTAAACGTAGAGGGTATGCAAGTCCTGGGGTAAACAGACCAGGGCATTTTGATGGAAGCCGCTAGCAAATTCAAGCATTCCTACTCCCTCTTAATGCATTTTTAATCTTCTTAAATGTAGCTTAATAGTAATTATAACCATTTACTGATTTTAAAGTACCATATTTTTTGTTTCCCGTCAAACCCCTCTAGGCTTGCTTTTTACTATATTTTGGTCCATAATAAACTCTGCCGGTCCGCTGGTGGCCGTTCATCCCTGGCTACTACCTTATACCTCCTTCCCAGCCGGGAAACTCCCGGCCCCGATAAAATCCACCTGGATCTTATGCCGGTCTTCGCTGCCGCAGAACCGGCCAGGCTAGGAAAACTTTAGCCGCCAGGCAGCAAATTTTACCAGGGTTAGCCAGGGCCTGCCTGATCAAAAACGATACCGGCTATGGCTGGAGGTGAAACTACCTTTGCTCCTTCACCGTACGTCCCCGCGTTTTTGCCAGCCCCTGGCGCCCGGTAAGCTTCTCCTGCGCTTAAAAACCCGCCGCCGGGCAAAACAGCACTGCCAGGTAGTTTATGAAGACCGGGGCCTGCAAACTGCCCCCATGCATGTCTACGCCCGGACCCCCCATTACCTCTATTACCAGGCAGAAATCGAGCTTTCCCGGCCCGGGGAGTGCCGTTATTTTTTCCGGTACCAGGTAGAAGGCGAGGAACCAGTATACCTTTTTGCCGGCAGTAACGAGCAGGGTGGCCGTCCTTTTACTTACCGCTGGACAGCGGCGGATATCTTTACCATCCCGGAATGGATTTACGACGCCGTCTCCTACCAGATATTTCCCGACCGTTTTTACAACGGTAACCCGGCCAATGACCCTCCCGGGACCCGGCCCTGGGGTGAAGCCCCCACCAGGGAAAACTTCTTCGGCGGTGACCTGGAGGGTATCCAGGCCAAAATACCTTATTTAAAGTTTTTAGGCGTCAACGCCCTCTGGCTCAACCCCATCTTTGCCTCCCCTTCCAACCACCGCTATAATACCAGTGACTACCTGGCCGTTGACCCCGCCCTGGGGGATACGGCTACCTTAAGCCGCCTGGTGGAGTCCCTCCACGCTGCCGGCATGCACCTGATCCTGGACGGGGTCTTTAACCATACGGGGACGGAGTTTTTTGCCTTTAAGGATGTGGTCGCCCGTGGCGCCAGTTCCCCCTATAAAGATTGGTATTATTTCTATGATTTTCCTGTCAGGATGGAACCCAGGCCCAATTATACCTGCTGGTGGGATATTCCCAGCCTGCCCAAACTTAAAGTCAGCAACCCCGAGGTGCGCAATTACCTGCTCCAGGTAGCAACCTACTGGTTGCGGGAGGCCGGCACTGACGGGTGGCGCCTGGATGTGCCCAACGAGATCGAACCTGCCTTCTGGCGCGAATTCCGGCGGCAGGTTAAAGAAACCAACCCCCAGGCCTATATTGTGGGTGAAATCTGGCACGACGCCCGCTTCTGGCTCCAGGGCCGCCTTTTTGATGGCGTGATGAATTATCTCTTTCGCGACCTGGTTCTTGATTACTTCGCCAGGCGGCGTTTCCCCATTTCTACCCTGGACTTCCTCCTGGGCCTGGTCCGCCTGCGCTACCCGGAGGCAGCCAACTTCGCCCTGTTAAACCTGCTGGGCAGCCACGACACGGCGCGGGTGATTACCACCTTCCAGGAAGGCCTGGCTGGCCTCCCCGGACATTCCGGCAGCTATGCCGAAGCCGTTACCCACCTGCGGCCAGCTCTAATCCTCCAGCTTACCTATCCCGGCGCCCCCCTGATTTACTACGGCGATGAGTTAGGAATGACCGGCGGCCCGGACCCCGACTGCCGCCGGACCATGCCCTGGGAACCCCGGGCCTGGGACCAGGACCTGCTAAACTTTTACCGGCGCTTGATTGCCCTGCGGCAGCGGTTGCTGCCTTTAAGGCGCGGCTATTTCCAGCCCTTGTTTACCGACGACCGGGCCGATGTTTACGCCTATGCCCGGCGGCTGGCCGGGGAAAGGGTGATCGTGATCTTAAATGCCGGTGATTTACCTCAGGCCATCACCCTGGCAGCAGGAGAACTGGCAATAGCCGATGGTACGACCTGGCAGGACGGTTTGAGCGGCCGTTACTTTGAAGTGCAGGGGGGCCAGATCAGCCTCCCCCTGGAAGCCAACTCCGGTGCCATTCTTTACCAGAGTTAAAGGATAGACCTGGAAATATAGCTTACCAGCAAAAATTTTTTTGCGGAGAGCTGCCATTACCACTCGCATGTGATAAAATAGGGAAGGACTTTTTCCCATCAGCCATGCAAAAGGGCTAACTCCCCGCCGGCGAATTATGAAAAGGCTGGGTAGGGAAAAGAAAGCCAGCAAAGGTCGTATTTTGGCAGGAGGGGCCAGGGGTGAAAAAAATTGCCGCCGTGCTAACGGCTGTCGTTTTGCTATTGTCCTTAACTGTTATTTACGGCAAATCTTCTTCCCGCCGCCCGGACCAGGAAGTAAATACTGCCGGCAGCGCTCCGGCAAAAACTGCTGGCCCTGAAACAACGCCCGTATCCGTAACAAAGGAAGCTGCCACCATAACGCCTGCCCTGGTTGCTACAACCAGCAGCCCCGCCAAGATTATTTACCAGAATAAAGTCGTCGTTCTCATTTACCATCATCTTGATTACCAGGAAGTCCCGGGGTTAGTTATCTCCCCGCAACGCTTTCGCCACCACCTGGATCTGCTCCGGGAACAGGGTTACCGGGCCATCAGCCTGGACCAGTTGCGCGATTTTCTCAATAGTGGCTCCGTGCCTTCTAATGCCGTCCTTATTACCTTTGATGACGGCTATGAAAGCGTCTACCAGTATGCCCTGCCCGAACTGCGCGCCAGGCACATGCCGGCTGTGTCCTTTGCCATTGTCGGCTATACTGGACAAAAACTGGGCAACCTCCAGCATTATGGCTGGCAGGAAGCCAGGGAAATGGCAGCCGCCGGGTTTATCACCCAGTCCCATACTTACAATTTGCATAACTACGGTCTTCTGGCTAACGGCCATCAAGGCCCGCTCCTGACAGGCCCCTTAAAAGATCAAAGCCCGGAAGATTTTATGAACATGGTTTATCAGGACCTGACGCGCTCCCGGGAGGAAATTGAGGCTCACCTGCAGCAACCGGTCTATGCCCTGGCCCTGCCCTATGGCGCAGCCAGCCACCTGGCCATCCAGGCAGCCGTCCGGGCCGGGTTTAAGCTTGTTTTTACTACCCAGGCAGGCGCTATTGTCCAGAAAAGCAACCCCCTGGCCCTGCCCCGGATCAATGCCGGTTCGCCGGCCGTATCGGCCAGCGAACTTGATATAATGATCCGTAAAGCTGCCGCAGTAGAAACTCCTGCTTTAACAAAGCCACAGGCCCAAACCAGGATAACTGGTAAAAAGGCTAATAAAAGGATCTAGCGAAGGACCAGCCATCCCCATTTGTTCCTCACTACAAATAATGCCAGTGGCGGGGATTGCCCGCTACTGGCATTTTGCGTAACCCGGTTAATGGGCGTGCAGGTGGAAATAGCCCTGGTGGTGGTGCTCATGGAAGGCTGCGTCAATAAGGTTGACCCGCATCAAGAGCTCGCGGTTGACTAGGATTTCCGGGGGCGAGCCTGCTGCTGCCAGGTGGTGGTCTTCCCCCAGGACGAAAACCCGGTCGGCAATTACCGGGACAATAGCCAGGTCGTGGGTGGCGGTGATGATGGTCTTGCCGGCCTGGTTTAGTTTAACCAGCATTTCCACCAGCCAGCGCTGGCTGCGGGGGTCCAGGCCGGCCGTCGGTTCGTCGAGGATCAGCACCTCCGGGTTGCTGGCCAGGACGGCTCCCAGGGCTACCTTTTTCCTTTCCCCGCCGCTCAGTTTATGGGGGGGACGATCGGCCAGGGCTTCCAGTTCCAGCAGGGCCAGGAGGGAATCCACCCGGGCTTTAACTTCGGCCGCCGGTAATTCCAGCTGCAGGGGGCCAAAGGCCAGCTCTTCCCTGACGCTGGCGTTAAAGAGCTGGGCCTCGGAATTCTGGAAGACAAACCCCACCCGGCGACGGAAGGCCAGAAAGAAATCTTCATCCTCAAAACAGGCCTCGGTCAGTTCCTGGTCCTCAAATTTCACCGTTCCCTGCCGGGGGAAAATCAGGCCGTCCAGGAGCCGCTGGAGGGTGGACTTGCCCGAGCCGTTGGCGCCCAGGAGAACCACTTTTTCCCCGGCGTTAATGGTTAAGCTGATCCCTTCCAACGCGGGCCGGCCGTCGTCATAAGCGTAGCTGACATTATGCAGAGTATAGAGGGCTTTAGCCACCAAGGTAATAATCGCCACCTAAAAGGATTAATCCCGCCAGGATGATCCCGGCGAAGCGCCAGTAGTCCCCCGGAGCCAGGCTGAAATCTTCCAGGCAACGTCCTTCCCCGCGATAGCCCCGGGCCACCATGGCCTGGTAGACTTCTTCGCTTAAAGCATATGCCCTGGTCAGGAGGTTTCCCATGGCCCCGGCCAGGAAATGGCGGTTCATTTTTATATCTGACTTGCCCACCAGGCGACTCTGGCGGGCTGTAAACATCTCTTCTGTGGTTTTGAGCAGCAGGAAGATATAACGATAGGTCATGCTAAAAATCAGGACAAAAATCCTGGGTACCCGTAAAACCCGCAGGGCCCTGAGCAGGGCCGCCCAGCGGGTGGTCATGGTCACCAGGAAAGCCAGGGAGACAGTCACTCCCACCCGGAGGATGAGGAGCCCGGCCCCGGCCAGGCCCTGGCGGGTAATGGCCAGATCCGCCGGCAGTTGCCAGGGCCCCAGGTTTACAGGCCCTCCCAGGTGCAACAGGACCACCAGGGGCTCGCCCGGGCGCACCCAGTTAAAGAGGGAGGGAAAAACCATTATCCCCGTAAACAGGGGCACAAAGAGCCAGACGCGCTTTAGATATGGGCCTAAAGGTATCCGTGAAAGGTAAGCCAGGAGAATTACCCCCCCGTATATGCTAACCAGGGTAAAGGGGTGGCGGGCCAGGCCGGCCACCACGGCCAGCCACAGCAAGCCCACAAGCTTTAACCTGGGATCCAGGCCCTGGAGCCAGCCCCGGCGGGCGGCCAGTTCCTCGGCAAAAAGGACCTCCTGGCCAAAGTGGGCCAGGTCCTGTAGGGTCTTCTCGCCAAAACCCGGCCGCCGTTTGCTGCCCCCGATGCGGACGGGTGCATAGTTGTTTTGCCTTAACCAGGATGGTAAATTTTCAGCGGGCATGGTAGTTGGCTTCCGGTTTTTCTTTCCGGGTCGTTAATTTGTGGACTACCAGGAAAATGGCTATAATTATCCCCAGTCCCACCAGGGCCGACAGGATATAACCCAGGGCCTCGGCCCCAAAGCTGCCCGCCAGCCCAGGGACGGTATAATCCGGGAAGAGGGCATGGGACCAGCTGGCGGCCAGTTTAACCATCCCGGCCGGGACAAAGCCCAGCATCTGCTGTAACTCTTCCGGTGCCCATTCGCCCCAGGCCGTACCACTAGCCAGGATACCCAGCGGTGATAGCAGGATCAGGATACCGAGCCCTATAGCCAGTCCCTTGAGCCCCGGGCCGCCGGCCCCGGCCGCAGCTGCCGTCCTGGCCTCCGGGTAAAGCTGGAGTAAGCCGGGGTTAGCCCGTTCAAGGTAGCGGACCACCAGGCCGGTAACTATCCCCTCGGCCGGGCCGGCCACCAGGAGATGGGCCAGGGCCATGGCCGGGACGGCCAGGGCGAGGGGGTAGGGACTGTAAAGGGGTACCCCGCTGGCTGTATGGAAAAGGACCGGCTGGAGGCCGAATTCTACCGCTGCCGCCAGGGCGGCCAGGTTGATCCCTGTAAAACCGGCTATTGTAGCCGCCAGGACCCGGCGGCCGGGGGACACCGGCGACCTGCCGGTCAAGAGTTGATAGACATAAAAACTTGCGAAGGGCTGGATAAAAGCGATGTTAAAGGCGTTGGCGCCAAAGGCCAGGATACCGCCGTCGCCAAAGAAGAGGGCCTGGATGGCCAGGGCAATGGAAAGGCCAATGGCAGCTGCCCAGGGGCCGAGGAGGATGGCGAGGAGTGCACCACCGGTGGCGTGGGCCGTGGTGCCGTCGGGGATGGGTATGTTGTACATCATAATGGTAAAGGAAAAGGCGGCGCCAATGGCCAGGAGGGGCACCTGCCTGGCCTTCAAGGTGGCCCGGACCTTCCGGGCTGCCGCGCCCCAGACAGGCAGCATAGCTGCCCCAAAAACGGCACAGGTCTGGGGACTCAGGTAACCGTCGGGAATATGCATGCTATCAGACCTCCTTGCTATTCCCCATGGCCAAAGAAAAAGGCCATAAGACTACTACCCTGCCTCCAGGCAGGCCAGCAGACCTCCATGGCCCACGCTTACAAAAACAACCTTGCTGAGCTAATTATACAGGCTTGAGATCCCGAAAGCAAGCAGAAATTGGCCTCAAAAAAGCAACCATCCTACTTTTTTGCAGGGTCAATCCCCCCCCTGCCAGCCGTGGCGCCGGCAGCGGCCCCGTCCCGGGCCGGAAGCCGGGCTGGAGATTTCTGCACTGCCGCAGCGGGGGCAGGTTCCTGTTCCCTCCGTTTCTGGTTCCCATTCATGGCCACATTCCTCACAGCGGGCCTTCGGCCCGGCCAGGCGGTAAACCCCGCCCTCCACCCGGATAGCCTTACCATTAATCAGGGCATCGGCGATCTTACCCCGGGCTGCGTTGAGGATACGGAAAAAAGTCGGCCGCGAGACCCTCATCCTGGCGGCGCAGTCTTCCTGCTCCAGGCCTTCTATATCCTTCAGGCGAATGGCTTCCAGTTCTTCCACTGCCAGGACAACTTCTTCCAGCTGGCGTAAAGGTACTGCTGCCGGCTTAAAATAAGTGATCCCGGGCATAAATTCTACCCGCCGGCACTTGGGTGGCCTCGGCATGGTGGTCCCCCACTTTCTAACTTTATCTTTACCCTATCATAACCTTTATGTGGTCTTATGTCAACAAAAAGACAAAAATGCCTAATTCCTACAGGGTTTTATTTTAGCCGGCGCAGGTAGATTTCATTCTCAACTATACCGGCTATCGTAGTTATATACAACCATTCTCCTTCCTGCCACCAGGTCAGGTAACGGCCGGTCACGCGATAACGGTGACTGCCAGTGTAGACGGCCACCGTCAGGTCGGCCAGGCCGGCCTTATTTTTGAGCTTTATTACCCAGCCGGCGGGACCCCGGTTAAAGGTAGCTTGCGCCTGCTCATGGCGGTTTAAAAAGGAGGCAAAGCGGCTCATGGGCCAGACCAGCAGGCGCCCTTCCTCCTGGTCCCTGGCCGCCCGGTTAGCCAGGTAGGCCAGGGCCGCCAGGGCGTACTCCTTTTTACTGGCATGGGTATAAATCAAGCGGATGGCGTGTTCCTCCTCGATAAAATTGAGGAGGTCATCGAACCAGCCTTTAACCTCTACCAGGGGTACGCCGGCAGCCATTAATTCCTCCAGGGCGGCATACTTCTGGTAAGGGGTGATGGGGAAAGACCATAAGCTGCCGCTAACCTGGCGGCCGTAAAAAATGCTGCGGGTAGGGCTGGAGCCAGTATCCCCGGGGCTGTAGTAAGCCAGCACGCCTCGTTGTTGTAACCACTCATTGACAAAGGCAGGATGGTTGCCTACGGGAGCGCTGTATTCCAGCACCGGCTGGCCGGTAATTGCGGCCAGGGTATCGCAATTCAAGGCCAGGTAGCGCCAGACCTCCTGGCGCGGCAGTTTTTCCAGGTTGGCCGCAAAATAATTATGGATCCAGCCGCCATGGGAACCGATGGCTCCGTATCTCTGCATCAGTTCCACCCAGGGCCGCCCTTTAAAGGGCGAGGCGGCATCAAAGCCGTAGCCATCCCCTGGCCGGTATGTATCCGGGCCGGCAGTGATGTGAATGGAATACTGGAGGTCGGGCCGGAAGATACCCCGCTGGATCATGGCCCGCAAAGGGCCGATATGGGCATTGCTGTCCAGGTGAAAGTTGACTACCAGCCCGCCTTTACCCCGGGGCGTATTGACCAGGCGGGGGAGGTGGGCATATTTGATTAAAAAGGTCCGGACAATAGAACGTAAGGCGAGGTCGTCGGACATTTGCTTGTAATACCCCAGGGGTATGTTAACAAAAACCACGCTCCCCCCCGAGGGATAAGATTTTTCGGTAATAACCGGGTTTAAGCCTGCCTGGCTGTCAAAGGCTATCAGCCGGGCGTCCAGAAGCCTCGCCCGGACATGCCGGTAGCGCAGCCGCCCGTAACCATAGCTGCTGACGGCATTGTCCCGGTCCAGCTTACCGGGTGTGATCCCCCAGGATGCCGCTACCTGGGGCGTAGAAAACTGCCAGTAACCGCTATCGTAGGTTTGCTGGTCCCCACCCGGTGCCGGGCCGTAATTTACCCCGGCCAGGCCTGCCAGGACCGGCTCGGGTAGCCTCTCCCCGCCAGCCCCGCTGGTCCCGGGGTCATAGACCAGTAAAACCTTACCGCCTGAGTGGACATAGTCGGTTAATACCCGGGGTACCGGCGACGGCAAAACCTGGTTTAACCCTTCCGGCAAAATCAGGGCCGGGTAGCGTGCTACCAGTTCCCGGGGTGACAGGTTGAGGTCCCCGGGGCCAACTTCCGCCCAGGGGAAACCTTCTTCCCTTAAGACCGCTCCATAGGCCGCCAGGGTGCCCTGATCTGCCCCTGGCGTTGCAATTAAGAGCCCTGCCCGTACCTGGTTGGTTGCCTGGGTTGGTTGCAGCCAGCCGGTACTCGCCACTAGGAGCAAGATTAAAAACGCTATTAAGCCTAAAAAATAATACCGGAATTTAATTTTTACCATCCTGCCTTTACCCCTGCCAGAAAGAATAACCACAAACCATAGCCTATTATTCGCCTGAAGAGGTAGGAATCCTTCCAGACTTAAATCTCGACAGGGCTTAACACCCTTCCTGCCCGAACTGGTCCCGGCAACAAATAGCGGCAACTTTTTTCCCTGCAGCAGGAAAAATGGTATTTCAAGGCGAATCTTTCCAGGAAGATGGATTTACTGCCGAAAATTTTTCCTGCCCGGAAAGGAGTAGCCACATGGCGCAGGATTGTATCACCTTCAAAGGGACCCGTGGCGGCCTGCTGATTTTATTAGATGCCAGCCGGGATTTTAATGAACTGCGGGCTAACCTCGCCGCTAAATTTGCCGCGGCCCGGGGCTTCTTCCAGGGCGCTTCCTTTGCCCTGGTACCAACCTCCCCTTTAAGCAGCCGGGAAACAGCCGAACTGGAAGCTATTTGCCGGGAGCACGGCCTGGTCCCGGGGACCAATATACCTTTGCCGGATCGCTACCGGCCCCAGAAAAACCCGGGAAAACTCGCCCCTGCCACTATGGTAGCAGGCGCTAACTGTTACTCTACCTCTGCTGTTCCACCTGCCGGCTTGCCTGTAGCGCCTGCCCCTGCAGCAGCCGGTACTGCCGAACTAGCTACCCTGCTGGAAGAAGGCAATCTCCGTAACGGCCAGGAACTGGCTTACAGCGGCCATGTGGTGCTGGTGGGCAACGTTCACCAGGGTGCCACCATTAAAGCCACTGGCAACATCCTGGTCATGGGTACGCTGCTGGGCAGTGCCCACGCCGGCGTCTCAGGTGACAGGGCAGCAGTTATTGTTGCCTATCGCCTGGTCCCGGCGCAGCTCAGTATCGCCGGCGTAATCGCCCGCTCCCCCGAGCAAAAAACAAGGCGGGTCTACCCGGAGATAGCCCGCCTTGCCGGCGATAAAATTATCGTCGAACCATATTTAAGCCGTAAACCCCCCTGCAACTGAACTTATTTGTCTTCCAGGTCTTCCGGTTGCATGGTATAGGCCGGCACCATTGTTGGCGTGTAGTTGTTAAAGGGCGCCACCGGGTAGAGCTGGCCGTGACCCATGAGCAGGCTCTCCATATTTTCGACTATGGTTTCCAGCAAAATGTAAGGCACTGCGAAAACCAGCTCATCCTTCTGGGTCCCCCCGAAGGTACGGTCGCCGGCGCAGGGAAAGCCAATGATGGGCTTTTGTTCTTTCAGGGCAAAGCCAATGGAAGAACAGAGGGCCGCTTCGGCTACCGTATCAGCCTTGACCGGTTCCCCTGTTTCATGGAGGCAGCAGTGGACCAGGCGCATAACTTGCGCCGGGTTGGCGTAAATGACCACCACATCGGGGTCTTCTTTGGTAAAGCCTTCTACAGGGGCTACAAAAATACCGTCATAAACTTTACCGGCATCCCCCACCTTGTAGGTATTGGCCATAAAGCGCCGGCCGGCTTCGACATCGGCTACATAGCGGCCCAGGGGGGCTTTACCGCTGGTGAAGCGCTCCGGGGTCTTGATGAGGCCGGTGCAGGCGGCGCCAATGGCGCAGACCATGAGGTCCGGGGTACCGGCACTGGCCCGGCCCTGGTAGCGGGCCGCTGATACCTGCTGGCAGATGTTGATTTTCCAGTTGTACGGCCGCCGGGGTAGATCCTTCCTGTCTTTATAGAGCTTTACCCCTACGATGCCCGTATCCAGGCGCAGGACTTCAGTTAACCTTCTGGCCATGGTGGTTTTGTCTAAATCTGCCATGGTTTCTCCTCCTTTAAATTTTATGCCGGGTAATATGCTTCCCTGGCCGCATCTACCAGTTCGTAATCCACCCGGGTACGGGCGGCCAGGCGCTCGGCCAGGAATTGTTTGGCTACTGCCGGGAAAAGGGCGTAGGAGAGGACGTCTTCTTCCTTCTCCATGTAGGGCGCTACTTCCTGCCGGGCTGCCGGCAACTGGGGTTCCAGCAGGTCGGCGGGGCGGCAGGTAATTGGTTCTTCGTCACCAATGATTTTACGGCGGATCTCTTCATTGACCGGCACCGGGGGCTGGCCATAGAGGCCGCGCAGGTAATCCTTGACTTCCCTGGTGACCATCTTGTAGCGCTCCCCGGCCAGGACATTCAATACTGCCTGGGCGCCAACCATCTGGCTGGAGGGGGTGACCAGGGGCGGGTAGCCGAGGTCGGCCCTGACCCGCGGCACTTCGGCCAGCACTTCCGGCAGGCGGTCCAGGGCGTTCTGCTGGGCCAGCTGGGACATAAAGTTGGAAAGCATCCCGCCCGGGATCTGGTAACGCAGCACATTGGCGTCAACGGTACCGTCGCCCACGTCAAATTCCCGGTACTTCTTGCGAACCTGGCGGAAATATACGGCTATTTCGGCCAGTTTATCCAGGTCGAGGCCGGTATCCCAGGGAGTCCCGGCCAAGGCGGCCACCATGGTCTCGGTTGCCGGCTGGGAAGTGCCCAGGGCCAGGGGGGACATGGCCGTATCCAGGACATCGGCGCCGGCTTCAACGGCCTTCAGGTAAGTCATAGCCGCCATGCCGCTGGTATAGTGGCAGTGAAGCTGGAGGGGCAGGTTTACTTCAGCCTTAATTTTTTGCACCAGCCGGTAGGCATCTGCCGGGGTGAGGAGGCCGGCCATATCCTTGATACATAAAGAATCGGCACCCAGGTCGGCCAGGTTCCGGGCCAGGCGTAAATAATAGGCATCGTCATAAACAGGCCCCAGGGTGTAGCAGATGGTGGCCTGGACATGACCGCCCTCTTCCTTCGCCACCTTCATGGCCAGAGCCATATTGCGGATATCATTCAGGGCATCGAAGATGCGTAAGATAGCGATGCCGTTTTTTATGCTCATTTTCACAAACTCGGCAACAACGTCATCGGCATAATGGCGATAACCCAGGAGGTTTTGCCCCCGGAGAAGCATCTGCAGCCTGGTACGGGGCATGGCCTGGCGTAAAGCCTGCAGGCGTTCCCACGGGTCTTCATTTAAAAAACGCATGCAAGCATCAAAAGTGGCACCCCCCCATACCTCCAGGGAATGAAACCCGATAGCATCCATCTGGGCCGCAATGGGGAGCATGTCCTCAGTTTTGAGCCGGGTGGCCAGCAACGACTGGTGGCCGTCTCGCAGGGTTGTATCGGTTATACTTACTTTTTGCGGCATAATTCAATCCTCCGCGTAAATCTTCCATACAAAATTCTTCCTGGCAGGGGCATCCCTCCGCTAACCCGGAAAACACCTATAACACCCGCGTCTGGCCGCGGTAGACCAGGCCCCGGACAACGTCGACAGTCACAATCATACCGTCGGCCAGCTTTTGGGTTGCGCCTTCAGCTCCCACTACTACGGGGATTCCCAGGCTGAAGCCATTGACGGCCGCATGGGAACTCAAGCCCCCGGCCTCGGTAATAATGGCCGCTGCCCTTTCCATAGCCGGCAAGAAATCGGGGCCAGTTTCTGCCGTAACCAGGATATCGCCCTTTTGGACCCTGGCTATGGCCTCGGCTGCCGTCTTCACCAGGCGCACCGGGCCACTGGTCACCTCCCTGCCGATACCCCGGCCCCGCACCAGCACCTCGCCCACGATATGTACCTTGAGCAGGTTGGTCGTGCCGGGCACCCCGGCAGGTACACCGGCGGTGATGACTACCAGGTCGCCCTGTTTTACCCGCCCTGAGAGAATGGCTGCCGCTACGGCCGCGTTGACCATTTCATCGGTACCGCTGGTAGGCTCGACTAGCAGGGGTTCGACACCCCAGACCAGGCAGAGCTGGTTCAGCACCCTTTCATTGGGGCTGGTGGCCAGGATGGGGGCCTGGGGCCGGTATTTGGCCACCCGCCGGGCCGTGGACCCGGAAGCTGTCGGCGTAATGATGGCCGCCGCGCCAAGCTCATAGGCGATGGTACAGCTGGCATGGCTGATGGCATCGGTAGCCGTCCGTTCGGCGGCCAGGCCTTTTTTCAGCAACAGGTCGCCGTAGGGCAGCTCCCTTTCCGCCCGCCGGGCAATGCGGGCCATGGTGGCCACTGCCTCTACCGGGTAACGGCCCATGGCCGTTTCCCCGGAAAGCATGATGGCATCGGTACCGTCAAAAATAGCATTGGCCACATCGCTGGCCTCGGCCCTGGTCGGCCGCGGGTTATGGATCATGGACTCCAGCATCTGGGTGGCCGTGATTACCGGCTTGCCGGCCCGGTTACAGGCCTCAATAATCTTCTTCTGGACCAGGGGTACTTCTTCCACCGGGATTTCTACCCCCAGGTCACCCCGGGCCACCATGATCCCGTCGGCCACCTGGAGTATTTCCTCCAGGTTGTTGACGCCGGCCTGGTTTTCGATCTTGGCAATAATCGCCACCCTGGCGCCGCGTTTCTCCAACTCTTTACGCGCCGCCAGGACATCAGCAGCCGTGCGGACAAAGGAAAGGGCGATAAAATCTATCCCCTGCTCAAGGCCAAATTCCAGGTCTTTAATGTCCTGTTCCGTCAGGGCCGGCAGGCTAATCTCGGCTCCGGGAATGTTAACACCTTTATGGCTGGAAATAACATCGCCGTGGCGGACCCGGCAGCGAATCTCGGTGCTGGTTGTATCCAGGACTTCCAGCTCAATTAAACCATCGTCTAATAAAATCGTCTGGCCGGGCCGGACATCACCGGGCAGGCCGGCAAAGCTTACCGGCAGGCGGTGAGCATCGCCGGTAATAGGTTCCGTAGTCAGGATGACTTCGTCCCCATCCTTTAGGGTTACCTCGCCCCGGATCTCCCCCAGGCGGATTTCCGGGCCTTTATTGTCCAGCATCAGGGCCACCCTGACACCCAGTTCCGCCGCTGCCTGGCGGACGGCAGCCATCCGCGCCCCGTGTTCGGCATGGCTACCGTGGGAAAAATTGAAACGGGCTACATTCATGCCCGCCCGGATCATCTCTTTGATAATATCAACCCGGGAACTCGCCGGACCCAGGGTACAGACAATTTTGGTGTGGCGCATAGTTGCCCCCCTTGCCATTTTTACAGGGCCAGTACTTCGGCCAGGCGGTATAAATCCGGGTCGATGGTCTTTTTTTCCTGGAGGATTGTTTCCAGGTCCCGGTCTACCAGTTCATTGGCCGCGATGCCTGCCATGCGACTGCTGGCACCGGAAGCTAGAAGCTCTACCGCGTAGGCGCCCAGGCGGCTGGCCAGCAGGCAGTCAAAGGCCGTCGGCGCTCCCCCCCGCTGGATATGGCCGAGTATTGTTACCCGGCTTTCCAGCTTGGTGCGCTTGCCGATTTCCCGGCTCACTTCCAGGGCACTACCCACACCCTCAGCTACCACAATAATGCTGTGGAGCTTGCCCCGGTGGCGGCCCCGCTCAATGCGTTCCACCACCTGGTCATAATCGACGGGATATTCCGGTATCAGGATGGACTCGGCGCCGCCGGCAATACCGGCCGCCAGGGCAATCTGGCCTGAATGGCGCCCCATCACTTCAACGATGAAAATCCGTTCGTGGGAAGTTGCCGTATCCCGGATGCGGTTGATGGCTTCCACGGCTGTATTGACGGCCGTATCAAAGCCTATGGTATAATCGGTACCGGCAATGTCGTTGTCAATGGTACCGGGGATGCCAACCGCCGGTATTCCTTTTTTTGCCAGGTGAACGGCGCCGTGGAAGGAACCGTCGCCGCCGATGACCACCAGGCCTTCAATGCCTTCCCGCCTGAGGTTGTCCAGGGCTATGGCCCGGCCGGCTTCCGTGCGAAATTCCTCAGACCGGGCCGTTAATAAAATAGTACCGCCCCGGTGGATGATGTCGGCCACCGCACCGGTATTGAGGCGGCGAAAGTCGCCCTGGATTAGTCCTGCGTATCCGCGGGCAATACCAATTACCTCCATGTTCAGGGCGGCAGCCTGGCGGACAACCGCCCTGATGGCCGCATTCATTCCCGGGGCATCACCACCGCTGGTCAGCACTCCTATTGTCCGCAAGAAGTTCCCTCCTCCGAAATCACTAAGGCTTACAGTTCAGCCCATATTTCACTTTAGTGGAAATAATTAGTGTGCGTTATTGCTGTATAAACTTTACTCTGGCGGTATAGCTATACTAAAATGTGTCTTTTTACCATTGCATGCTTGCACCTAGCATTTATCTTTCCTTTGGCTTTTTTTAAAACTAGGCAACAGAAGGCTTTTCTTCTAGAGTTACTGTGTAACCTTGGGCTTCTATTTGCTTTACTAACCGCCTTATTCGGCGTTCTCGTTCTTCTTTGGTATAGTAGTTTGGTCCTGGATCCTGGTAATGGGCTTTATCTTTTAGGAGATGGTAGATAATTTTTATCAGACTATGGGCGATGGCTAGCAGGGCTTTTTTCTTGCCTAGTCGTGGCGCTAATCGACGATATTTCGCGGAGAGATAGCTGTCTTTTGTTCGTATTGCGGCCCAGGAACATTGGACTAATATTGCTCTTAAGTGTTGATTTCCTTTACGGGTTTTCCCACTCTTTCGTTTACCGGCACTTTCGTTGTTACCGGGACAGACCCCTGCCCATGAGGCTAAATGGTCAGCATCAGGAAAGGGGGTCATGTCGACGCCTATTTCGGCAATTATATCCTGGGCTGCTTCTTTTTTTATGCCGTTTACTTCAGCTAGTCTCCCCGCTTCTTCGAAAAAAGGCTCCATCCTTTTTTCGATTTCGGCATTTAGTTCTTCGATTTGTTGCTCTAAAAACTCCAGGTGCTCTAGTTGTTGTTTCAACAATAGCCGGGTATGTTCTTCTATTTTCCCCTCCAGGGCTTTTTCTAGTTCTGGTATCTTCTTGCGTAATTTCCCCCTGGCCATTTGCGCTAGTTCTTTTGGATCTTCGTTCCCGTTAAGCATCGCTTTTAGTATCTCTCGCCCTGATACGCCCATGATATCTGTGGCTACTGAACTTAATTTGATATTGCTGTTTTCTAGCTGCTTTTGGACCCTTTGCACCTCGCGGCTGTGTTCTGCTACCAAAGCCGCCCTATACCTGGTTAACTCCCTTAATTCCCTTATTTCTTTCGGCGGGATAAAGCTTCCTGCTAGCAGGCCATGCCTTAAAAGTTCGGCTAGCCACACCGCGTCTTTGCAGTCGGTTTTCTTCCCCTTTAAGGCTTTAAAGTGTTCGGGGTTGATCAATATTAATTCTGGTATTTGGCCTTCTAAAATGTTGTATATCGGTTTCCAATATACTCCGGTGCTTTCCATGGCTACGGCAGTAACTCCGTTTTCTAAAAGCCATCCCCGTAACCCTTCTAAGTCTTCGGTCATGGTGCCAAAGGTTCTTATTTCTTGTTTTAGTTGTTTTTCTCCTGGCGTGATCAGACACGCCACTACCTTTTTCTTGTGGACATCTAGCCCACAGCAGCGTTCATACACTACTTCCATTTCGTGGTTTCTTGCTTTCCCCTCTTTCTTTTTTATTTTTTATTTAACTACTGCCAAGAGACACCTCCATGGTCTAAGAATCTCCTCCACGTGCTCAGCCTTCCAAGGCGGGTACTTTACCTTGTTGAGGCCTGCTTTACAGTTCGTGGTTCCTAAAGGTGTCTGGATCAGACTCCTCCTCGGGCTCCTTGTCCGGCACCAGAGCGAAATCGATCCTTTTCATGGCAGTGTTTTAACTTATACTATCACCTATTTCATGTGTCGTGGAGGGGGCGCCAGCCCCCATGGGGGGCTCCTCTAAAAAATTGCATGGTTTTAGCGGGGTATGTCTCCCCGTCCTTTCTTTATCGTGCCAGGGCCGTATTTAATATTTCATTGGCTTCTTCAGCTTCCGATTCGGGGACCAGGAGTTCGTACCCCGCCAGGTCCTCCATCTGGCAGGAGCCAATGGGCCGCAAGTTTACCATGATACCCTCCTGGGTCAAAACCTCTTTCAGGCGCAAGGCCTGTTTACGGTTGGCCGCAATGTAGATCACCGTCCACATGCCGCTCACTCCCCCGCTTCTAAACTCCCGTATTTGGTGAGCACCAGAGCCCGGCCGCGGATTTTCATGGCAGAGGTATGCTCGGTAAACTGGGCAATCATGATTTCTCCTTTATCTAGTTTTTCGGAGTGATGGAACTTGGTATCTTTACCACGCGTCAAGCCAATGATGGTTACCCCGTTCTCCAGGGCTTTAATGGCAATAAAATCGGCAGCGGTCACATTGTCCCTGCCCTCCATTGACAACCTCCACCTCCTCGTAAATGGATGTCTAATCTTTCTCCAAAAAACCGTATCGCTGTAATAAAGCCCGTTCGACTTCCTCCGGCACCAGGCCGCGGATGCACCCTCCCAGGGAGGCTGCCTGGCGGATAATGCTTGAACTTATGAAGGAGTACTCGGTAGCCGTCATTAAAAATACAGTCTCCAGGTCGCCGGCCAGTTTTTTATTCATGATGGACATCTGGAATTCATATTCAAAATCGGAAACAGCCCTTAGGCCCCTGACGATGGCCACGGCGCCTTCCCGGTGGGCAAAATCAACCAGGAGCCCGGAGAAGGCCTTGACCGTGACCATGGGCCAATCTCTGGTTACAGCTTTTACTAACTTTACCCTTTCCTCCAGGGAAAACAGGGTTTCTTTATAATTATCAGCAGCAACTCCTACAATTACCCGGTCAAAGATGCCGATGGCCCGCCGGATGATATCCAGGTGCCCGTTGGTGATAGGATCAAAGGTACCTGGATATACAGCCACCCTCAATGGCTATCACCCCCTTGCCTCCTTAATTTAAGCTAATTCCACTCCTCTATTGATATTCCTGCTAAGGAGACTTTAAATTATCTATTTTTCCGGTACTAATTTAACTTTATCTTGCCCACCTAAAAGGCGGGCCAAACTTGCCAGCAGGGCCGGCACCGGTTCAACCCACAGCCGGCGGTGCAGCACCAGGGTCCGCCCCTCGCTGCTCAAGTGCAGGTACACCGGGCAATCACCGGGAAAAGCCGTCAAAATATCCTGCAGGGCTTCCCTCTGCTCTTTCCCCGTCAACTTCAGGTACAGGCGCCGGCCAGAGCTGCGCTCCCCCGCCTTCCCGGTGCCGGCAAGGGCAGGCGGCACCGCCCCTGTCTCCTGGCCGGAGGCCCTCTCCCGGTTCACTGCCCCGGCCAGCAACGTCTCGACCGGAAGACCACCGGCTGGTGTTCCTGCCTCGCCGGGACCTGCCTTTACTGGCTTAACCTGGTCGGCCAGGACCTGGACCCCTTCCTCCTGTTTATCGGTATGACCATAAATAATAACCACCTGGTCGGGGGCGAGCCAGGCGCGGCCCTGGCTGTAGATACGGGGGAAAAGGACGACTTCCACCTGGCCGCTGAAATCCTCCAGGGTGAGGACGGCCATGGGCTCACCCTTGCGGGTGACCAGGCGGCGCCAACCGCTTACCACGCCGCCAAGGATAACCTGGCTGCCGTCGGGTATTTCGGAGAGATCAGCCAGGGCATGGGTAACGACCTGCTTCAAGGCTTCTGTATAGGGCTCCAGGGGATGACCGCTTAAGTAGAAGCCCAGCAGTTCCTTTTCCATGGCCAGGATGTCGGCCCGGGAAAAATCGGCCAGATGCGGCAGGGGCGGCTCGTTAACTTCTTCCGGTACCATGTCCAGTAAAGATATCTGGCCGCTGCGGCGGTCCTCCTGGCGCCGGGCGGCCAGCTCAAAACATTCATCCAGGATGGCCAGGAGCTGCCGCCGGTTGGGATGCAGGGAGTTAAAGGCGCCGCAGCGGATGAGACTCTCCACCACCCTTTTGTTGGCCAGCCTCGCGTCCACCCGGCGGCAGAAGTCCAGGAGGGAAGTGAAGGACCCCCCGGCCTCCCGGGCGGCAATGATGGCTTCCACGGCGGCACGGCCGACGTTTTTAACCGCCGCCAGGCCGAAGCGGATGTGCCCGCCGGCGATGGTGAAATCCACACCAGATTCGTTGACATCAGGTGGCAGGACCCTGATCCCCAGACGTTGACATTCGGCGAGATAAGGCCCCATTTTGTCCAGGTGTTCGGCCACACTGGACAGCAGGGCTCCCATCAGTTCCGCCGGGTAATGGGCCTTGAGATAGGCCGTCTGGTAGGCTACCAGGGCATAGGCCGCCGAGTGGCTGGCATTGAAACCGTACCCGGCAAAGTATTCCATAAGTTCAAAGATTTTAAGGGCAATATCCTGCGGCAGGCCTTTTTTGACGGCCCCGGCCAGAAAACGCTCCCGCTGGGCCGCCAGGACCTCCGGCTTCTTTTTGCCCATGGCCCGGCGTAAGAGGTCAGCCTGGCCCAGGGTAAAGCCGGCCAGCTCGCTGGCAATACGCATGACCTGCTCCTGGTAAAGGATGACGCCGTAGGTATCCTTGAGGATGGGCTCCAGGGAGGGGTGGAGGTAAGTAATTGGCGTTACGCCGCGCTTGCGCTCTATAAAGTCCTCCACCATGCCGCTACCCAACGGGCCGGGCCGGTACAGGGCCACCAGGGCGATAATGTCCTCAAAGCGTTCCGGTTTTAATTCCTTTAAAATGGCCCGCATGCCGCTGCTTTCCAGCTGGAAGATGCCGCTGGTTTCTCCGCTGGCCAGGAGCCGGTAGGTAGGCCGGTCATCCAGGGGCAGGTTTTCCAGTTCCAGGTCGCGGCCGTAGTTCAAGCGGATAGCCCGGCGGGCCTGGTCGATCACCGTCAGGGTGCGGAGGCCCAGGAGGTCCATTTTTAAGAGGCCCAGTTCTTCCACCACCTGCATGGGAAACTGGGTGGTCACGGCCTCACCGGTTTTTTGCAGGGGTAGGTAGTAAGTTAAGGGTTCCTGGGTAATCACAATCCCGGCCGCATGGGTAGAGGCATGGCGGGGCATACCTTCCAGAGCCCGGGCCGTATCCAGGAGTTCCCGCACCGCCGCGCTGCTTTCATAGCTTTCCTTTAACTCCGGCGTGTTGACCAGGGCCCGGTCCAGGGTAATGCCCAGCTCCAGGGGGACCAACCTGGCAATCCGGTCGACTTCGCTCAAGGGCATTCCTAAAACCCGGCCTACATCCCTGACGGCAGCCCGGGCGGCCATGGTGCCAAAGGTAATAATCTGGGCCACGTGCTCTCTGCCGTATTTTTCCAGAACATACTGGATAACCTCGTCCCGGCGCTCAAAGCAAAAGTCAATATCGATATCAGGCATACTGACCCGCTCCGGGTTGAGAAAGCGCTCAAAGAGAAGGTTATAGCGCAAAGGGTCTATGGCGGTGATCCCCAGGCAGTAGGCCACCAGGCTGCCGGCAGCCGAACCCCTGCCCGGCCCTACCGGGATACCTTTCCGGCGGGCAAAATTGACCATATCCCAGACAATCAGGAAATATCCCGGATAGCCCATTTGTTCAATAATGCCCAGTTCATAGTCGAGGCGCTGCCGCGCCGTGCCGTCATCCCGGGGGTAACGCCTGCTGAAACCCTCATAGCAGAGGCGGCGCAGGTAACTGGCAGTATCCTCCCCCGCCGGTAGCCGGTAGGCCGGCAGGTGCAGCTGACCAAAGGTGAAGTCAAAGTTACAGCGTTCGGCAATGGTCAGGGTATTGGTTAAAGCAGCCGGCACTTCGGTAAAAAGGGTCGCCATTTCTCCCGGGCTTTTTAAATAAAACTGGGCGTTGGGAAAGCGGAGGCGGTTGGGATCGTTAAGGGTTTTACCCGTCTGGATACAGAGGAGGACATCATGGACGCGGGCCTGGTCCTGGGAGACGTAATGGACGTCGTTGGTGGCCACCAGGGGTAAACTTAACCTCTGCCCCAGTTCAATGAGGCGGCGGTTTATCTTGCGCTGTTCCGCCAGGCCCTGGTCCTGGAGTTCCAGGTAGAAATTCTCCCGGCCAAAGACCTCCCTGAGCCAGGCAGCCGCTTCATATGCCTTTTCCTCCTGGTCCTTTAAAAGCCGGTCCGGCACCTCGCCGGCCAGGCAGGCGCTTAAAGCAATGAGGCCCTGGCTGTGGCGGGCCAGGAGTTCCCGGTCCACCCGGGGTTTATAATAAAAGCCCTCCAGGTAAGCGGCCGAAACCAGGGCTGCCAGATTCCGGTAACCAGTAGCGTCGGCAGCCAGGAGGACCAGGTGGTACTGGTAATCGTCCCGGTGGGGCTCCCGGTCATGACGGGAACGGGGAGCCACGTAAACCTCGCAGCCAATAATAGGCTTGATCCCTTCTTCCCGGGCTGCTTTATAGAAGTCCACGGCCCCATACATGACACCATGGTCCGTCAGAGCCAGGGCGGGCATGCCCATCTCCCTGGCGGCCCGGACCAGGTCATTAATGCGGCCGGCCCCGTCCAGGAGGCTGTATTCACTGTGGACATGGAGGTGGACAAAGGAATTCATGGAGAGTAATTTCTACATCCGGGGCCAGATTCCTCTTGCTTTTGGCCGGCATAGGCCATCCCGGGCAGCCGTATATAAATAAATAGGGGAAACATTTATGGTGGTCCCTTGTATAGTCTAACGCCTTCTCCAGTGAATCATAAAAAATTAGGGCTGGCTTTTGTTTGGAGCGAGCGTAAACAAAGCCAGGCAAAACCGGAGGTATAATCCCGGTGGATGGTTTTTTCCCCAAGCTGCTGCTCATCTTTTTTACCGCCCTGGGGGTAGTCCTGGGAGCGGCAGTAGTCGGCTCCCTGGCGGCCGTCATTGTGGGACAGCCGCCTTTAAGGACCATGACCCGCCTGGCCCTGGAAATAAAGATCTGGGCCATTGCCGCCGCCATGGGCGGTACCTTCAGTGCCATCGAACTCCTGGGCCAGGGTTTCCTGGAAGGCCAGTTCCGCGTCCTGGCCCAACAGCTATTATTTATCATTGTAGCCTTTATCGGCGCCCAGGTGGGTTACTGGCTCATCCAAAACCTGGCTGGAGGTAAGTAATGCGCTACCTGGCCTTCTTTATCCTGGGTTTTCTCCTGGGCGCCAGCCTGACCAACCTCCTCCTGGCCCGCCAGCAGGAGCAACTCCACCTGGCCCGGGCGGAACTGGAACAGCGCCTGGCGGCAGCCAGGGAAGAACTGGCCCAAATAAAAGAAAACCTGGATCGGGAAAGCCGCCAGGTAATTGTGGCCATCGAGCCGGTGATTACTTTTAGCGGCGACAGGCCTCCGGCAGTGGAAGGCCGGGCCGTCACCCAGGCCCTTACCCGGGAAATCCAGGACATCCTGGCCCCCCTGAAGGGCCAGGAAGTGCGCCGTTTAAACCCGGCCCTCGTCCCCGCTATGATTGACGGCCGTACCGTCAAGGCAAACGGCCGCCAGTTCAAACTAAAAGTTACCCTGCTCCTGATCAGCGATAAGGTAATTGTCCACGTCCAGGCTCAGGGCCTGCCAGCTTCTTCTTCGTCCTCAGCCGTATCCCTGATGGCCGGTTGCCCCGCCACCGTAGCCATATAGCCGGAGCCAATCTTCCTCTTCGCCAGCAACCCGCCAATTTTGCCGCTTTCCGCCGAACTCAGAGACCCCCAGCCGCCCTGCTCTATTTTGGCCAGCAAGCCCAGCTCGGCAGCCACTTCCAGTTTTAAAGCCAGGACTTCCGGATCTTCGTTCTTTTTACCCACCAGGCATCACCTGCATCCGGCCGGATCACCTTCCCTTTTGCTGCTGCTCCTGCCCGCCCCTTCTCCTCTCGGCTATAGCTTTCCCCTTCACAGGCTTGCGAGCCGGGGCAGGGGCCAGGCGCTTTACAGGCCCTGGCCGTAAAGCCGGCAGGGCTTCCCTTAAAGCGTAATAGGCCAGCGCCCCCAGCAGCAAGAGGCCAGCGTAACCAACCAGGGGGAAAAGGGTGGCCACCAGGCGGGAAAAGCCGAATTGCGAGGCTACCAGGGCCACGGTGCTGGCCCCGATTGCCAGCCAACGAAAGCTATTCCTTTCTCCCGGCCGCACCATGCGGGCGGTGAAGCCATAGAGGCTGCTGACGGCGGTAGTATAAATCTCCGCCAGCAAGACGACGCTGTAAAAGGTACGTAAGAGAGGGGTGAAACTGCCGGCTATATGCAGCATGGGTACTTCCAGGGCCGTTACTGCCGGGGCGGTAGTTATCAGCGCCAGGGTAATGGCCATGGCCCCCAACCCCAGGCCCAGGCCGCCCAGGGCCGCCCCTGGCAGGAGATGCTCCGGCCGGCCCAGGGCTCCCAGGGGGGCCAGCACGGCGATGGCCAGGACCAGGTTATAGGAGGCATACAACAGGGCCGCCAGGGGCCAGGAGGGCACGGCCGCCCGGGTCATGTCACTCCAGGAAAGGTTAGCTATGAAGGCAGGCAGATTTCTAGTTACCGTTACTAAGCTTATCCCCATGACAGAGGTTATTAAGACCGGGGCTACCAGGCTAATGGAGCCAATTACCCTGTTGATGCCTGCCAGCACAGTAATCAAGGTGATAATCACCAGCAGGCTGCTGCCCCAAAAACCGGGCAGGTGGAATTCCTGGCTGAAAATGGCCCCGGCACCGGCAGCCATGACGGCCAGGGCGCCAAAAAGGAAGAAGGTCGTAATAATATCTACCGCCCGGCCTATCCAGGGGCCGCCAGCCCGGTGCATTACTGCCAGGTGGGATTCGGCTGCCAGCTGATGTCCCAGGCGCAGGACGGTGTAGCCAAAAAAGATAAACAGGGCCGTGGCCAGGATAAGGCCGAAGATACCCCACAGGCCAAAGTAGCCAAAAAACTGCAACACCTCCTGGCCGGAGGCAAAACCGGCCCCTACGACGGTGCCGATATAGGCAGCGGCGATCTGCCCGGTCGCATACTGTTTAGCCATGGTAAGTTTATTATGCCTTAACCGGGCCGCGAATAAACTGGTAAAAGGATAACTCCCACGAAATTATCGTCCTCCTTGCGCCAATACGACTATGGTTATTGTGGCTTTAAATAAGAACCCTCTGAAAGTATAGACCTGGGGCTAAAAAGCTGTTATAGTTTTTCTTGGTGATGCCTCTTGCTCGATACCCAGTTACTCGTTTTCAAGGCTGTAGCCGAACAAAAGAGTTTTTCCCGGGCCGCCCGGGTATTGCACCTGACCCAGCCCGCCATCAGCCTGCACATCCAGTCCCTGGAAGAATATTTTGGTACCCGCCTCCTGGACCGCAACAACCGCCAGGTTACCCTCACCGAGGCAGGCCGGGTCCTCTATAATTACGCCCTGGAACTGAGCAAACTATATGACGAAGCCAAAAAAGCCCTGGCCGAGGTCAGCGGGAAAGTGAAAGGACACCTGGTTGTGGGAGCTACCCTCACCATTGGTGAGTATTTTTTACCTCATATTACCGGACAATTTAAACAGCAATACCCCGAGGTAGAAATAACCTTACAAATTGCCAATACCCAGGAAATCATGCGCCGGGTTTTAGCTGGTGAACTGGATTTAAGCGTCATTGAAGGCCAGGTTGAGCACCCCAACTTAATCCAGGAAGATCTCTTCCAGGACGAACTGGTGCTCATCGTTCCCCCGGGACACCCCTGGGGTAGCCGCGGGGAAATCCAGCCAGGAGAATTGAAGGAGGAACCCCTTATCCTGCGGGAAGAGGGATCCGGCACCAGGCAGGTAGTCGAAGCAGGTTTAAGGCAAGCGGGATTAGAACCCTCTAGCCTTAAAGTAATAATGGAATTGGGCAGTACCCAGGCCATTAAAGAAGCTGTGGAAGCCGGGCTGGGGATAGCCATTATCTCCCGGCTGGCAATAAAAAAAGAGAGCAGGCATAACCTGCTCCGGGAAGTAAGATTACAGGGGGCTGATTTCCGGCGTACCTTCCATGTCGCCTATCACCGTCATAAATTTCGCAGCGCCGCAGCTGAGGCCTTCCTTGAGCTTTTGCGCTCCAGCCGTCCTTTTTAACTTATCAAGCTGGCAATAACCAGGAAAAGAGTTAAACTAAGTACAACTGAACCCACCAGGCCGGTTACCAGGCCCCTGGTGCCAACCCTTTTAATCATCTCCAGGCTGACGTTGAGACCCAGGCCGGCCATGGCCATGGTAAGGAGAAAAACGCCGCCCTGGATCAGGGTCGCTGTCAGGGAAACCGGCAGAATGGCCATGGTATTGAGTCCACTCAAGGCCAGGAAACCAAAAATAAACCATGGTACCTGTAGCTGGCGCCAGTTCCAACCGGCGCCTGTTTTATTCCGGGGAGCAAAAATTATACCCAGCAATAGAGCTACCGGCACCAGGAGGGCCACTCGTCCTAGCTTTACCAGGATAGCAATATCCGTACTGGCGCTGCCGCCGGCCTGGGCTGCCGCAATGACGTGGGCCAGTTCATGGAGACTGCTACCAGAAAATAAACCGTACTGATAAGGGGTTAAATTAATTACCGGATAGAGAAGAGTATAAATTATCGTAAACAGTGTACCAAGCAAGGCGATAATAGCCACCGCCACGGCAGTTTCATCATCCCGGGACCTGACTACCGGGGCAACGGCAGCAATGGCTGCCGCCCCACAAATACCGGTCCCGGCAGCTATGAGGGTGGCTAATTTTTTATTGAGCCCCACCTTCTGCCCCAGGAAAGTAATAACGACCATAGCCAGGAAAATGGCAAGGGCATCAAGGATAATCACCCTGGGACCGGCAGCAATAATTTTAGGTATATCCAGGCGCAGTCCCATGAGGATAATACCGTAACGGAGAATTTTTTTGCTGGCGTAATTTATACCCACCTCGGCCGTTGCCGGGACGGCCATCAAAGAACGCCAGGCAATACCTAAAAGAATGGCCAGCACCATGCTGCCCATGATGTTTAAAATGGGCAGGGTGGCCAGTTGCCTGGCTACCAGGGCCAGCATTATAGTCAGGCCCACCCCCTGGATAAGCCCCAGGCCCTGACTGCCTTCTGTGGCTGCAAGGCTTTTGGTAGACATGCTCTTCCTCCCCTTCTGGTCAATTTTAAATCCAGGATAGCATGGGGGAGGGTATGGTGTAAAATACATAAAACTTATCACGGTCATTAGCCGGCTTTAATATTAACCTTTTACCCCGGTATTTTTTTGATGAAAAGGTTGACAGGAATGGGCACAATATATATAATGAAACCGTAAACATTAACAGTAACCATTACTATTATTGGAGGAGGAAGTTGGCAATGGCAGAACTGGTCAATGACGTCAAACTGGGTGTAACCAGGGGCACGGTAGTCGAGGATGCCGTCGAGGCTAATTTCAAAGGGGAAACCATGGAGGTTGGCCTGTATCTCGCCATGGCCCGCCAGGCCCTGCGGGAAGGTTACCCCGAGGTGGCCCTGACCCTGGAGAAAATCGCCTGGGAAGAAGCCGAGCACGCCGCCCACTTTGCCGAACTGAACGGCAAAATTAGCGCCAGCACCAAGGAAAACCTGGAAAAGATGCTGGCCGGCGAGCTGGGGGCCAACAAAGGTAAACGCGAGGCTGCTGTCAAGGCCAAGGAAAACAACATCGACCATGCCCATGACTTCTTTGACGAGTCCTCCCGGGACGAAGGCCGCCACGCCCGGGCCCTGGAAGGCCTGCTTAACCGCTACTTCAAGTAAAATCCCCTTAAACTATCATGCCAGCAGGCTTATATCCTATAAACGGCGTACACACTTGCAGCCGGGGAATGCTACCCCGGCTTTTTTGCCTGGATTGGCAGTCCGGTGCTTTCAGGAAGACCCGGCGGGAGGAAAACGTATGATGGCAATAAGATAGAGAATCGCTGGTATAATTAGTAAGAAAGCAAAGCCCAGGGGTTGGAGAAAGAAAAAAAAGCTTTTCACTTCCAGGTTGCTCCCTGGATACCGGGCCAGGAAATAGACCACTGGCAACTGGTAAAAGGCCAGCAGGCGATAAGCTTTTAAATTGCACAGGCGCCCGGCCAGGTAAGCGCTGGCCCAGAGGAGGGCCGCGACCGTAGGAAACACCAGGATAATCCACAGGGAGATAAAAACCAGGCTAATGCGTTCAATAAAGGTACCGGCAAACTCGGCCAGCTGGGTAACGCTTAAACCCGGAATTAAAGAATGCTTCAGGAGCTCTATTCCCAATACTCCCTGGCAGGTAGTCAGGACAGTGATTACGACGACCATTACCACCAGATAACCCCGGCTGGCAGCCTGCCAGGCTTCCCACGGCTGCTGCAAAAAGGGAACCAGGATTAAAAACAGGCTCATTTCTTCGGCATTGCTAATACGCCAGAAGGCCAGGCGCAGGACCGGCCAGGGCCCCCTGGGTAAGATCGGTAAGAAATTATCAAAGCGCAAATGGGGCAGGACCAGTAAAAAAAGCATCATAATCAGGGGTAAAGTAACAATGATAATAATAATCGAGGCCCGGGCTAGAGGTTCCAGCCCCCGGCTGGCCAGGTAGGCCGCCACAATAAGTAAAGATAAAAGGATTACTTCGGCCGGCGTGCGCGCCAGCAGGGAATTTTTGATTACATCAGTAGTAACCCGCGTAACGTGGGCCGTCAAAGCGAGCCAGTAAAAAAGTAAACCTGAACTCAGGGGCCAGGCCAGCCAGCGGCCGACAATTTGCCGGCTGAAGCCGTAAAAATCCTGCCGGGGGAACTTCATGGCCAGGCGGGTAAGAATGTAGATTGCTCCCAGGCTGAAAAAAGTCTCCAGGGGTGAAACCAGCCACATGTCCACCCCCACCTGATCGGCTATATCCCTGGCGCCGATTAAGGTCCCAACTTCGATCATGGCGGCTACAGTTAAAAAGAAGGCTTCACTGGTACCGATTCTTTCTTGTGGTAGCATTTAGCTCACCATACCTGTACGCCTGATGTTTACCTTTACCTGTACCGTAACCGGCAGGCTGGCATATATTTGCCGCCACTGCCCTTTCATTGCTTCCCACTGGCGCGGCCTAACTTTTTCCACCTTGCGGCCAAAGCCCAGCACATCAGCCTGGTACTGTTGCTGTAACTTGCCCAGTACCTGCCTGATACGCTCTTCCATTAATCTGGCCGCCCTGTTTTCCACTTGCTGCAGGTCGGCAGCCGCCAACAACTTGGGATTGCCCATTTTTTCGGCTATTTTGCCTTCAACCTTTATTTTTATAGTAAAACTTAATTTATCTTCTTCCATTAGAGGCTTTACTTCCGCCTGGAGCTTACCAAATTCTACACTTAAAGTTTGCTGTAACTCTGGTACCGGTACTACCAGGATGTCGCAACCTTTAGTTTCCCCGGTGATCCAGAGGGCGGCCTGGGTTTCTGCGGGAGTAAGCCACCCCGCCAGCCGGCCTTCACGAATTACACCCGCCCCGCTAACTTCTAATTCTTGCCGGGGCCCCATCTTAACCCTGGCCAGTAAAATATCCCGGCCGGCGTCCAGGGCGGCCAGCACTTCAGCTAGAGAATGCTTGACGAAGCGGGAAGTCTTTATGACTTGCTGCGCCTGTTCGTGTAAAAACAGGCTGACACTCCGGGCAAATTTAGGCCGGGCTTCCATTATACCCCCGGCAGGCCCCTCGGCCAGAAGAACCTCAATAGCCAGATAGCTTTCCCGGTTGCGGGCCCACCAATCTAACACCGACTGTAAATCACCCCGGCGGGCCAGTTCTTCGCCCATGAGCAGTATTTTTTGGTGGCCAAAGAAAAGGGTCCGTTCCGAACGGGTAGCTGCCTTATTTATGGCCTCGGCAAAGGTAGTCCCCGTCAAAGTTAAACGCCAGGTTGGCATGGTATTCTCGTCTTGCCCTTCGCCACCGCCACCGCCACCACCGCCCCCACCCCTGGTTACCATGCGGCGCAGGACCGGCATTTCCAGGGTAATTTTCCATAGTTCTGTCACCGCCAAATCACCACCGGCAGCAGTCAGGTCAACTGCTGCTCCCAGCACCAGGGCCCGGCGCTCCAGGTCTTTATTATCCCAGCAACCAGCGGTAATTATTGTTAACAATAATAGAAATAGACCGGCCCGGTACAGGCTCCCCCGGTTCATGTCTTTTTCTTCCCCCTACCCATACGCCTGGCTTCCAGGGGCCTGAGATAAGCGGGGCGCAGGCGCTCCCTGAAAAGGGCGGCCCGGTAAATACTATCTTTAAGATCCGCGGCTGTCCAGGGTGCCCAGGGCTTAAGATAAGGTACACCGAAGCTTTTTAAAGAAACCATGTGGGTAAGGATTAACATTAACCCTAAAATAACGCCATAGAGGCCCAAAACAGCCGCCATGATCATTAAAAAGAAACGCAAGATCCGTAAGGAGATGGCGGCATCATAACTGGGAAGGACAAATCCGGCTATAGCTGTCAGTGCCACAACAATTACCATGGCCGAGCTGACAATACCTGCCTGGACAGCCGCTTGCCCCAAAATAAGCGCCCCCACCACCCCCAGGGTTTCCCCCAGAGGACCTGGCAGGCGGATACCCGCTTCCCGCAACAGCTCCAGGACACTTTCCATGATAAAGGCTTCGATAATAGTTGGAAAAGGGAGGCCTTCGCGCCCGGCGCCGATGGAAATGGCCAGGGAGGTAGGGATCATTTCCGGTGTAAAGGAAACCATGGCAATGTAGAAGCATGGTAACAGCAGGGCCAGGAAAGAGCCGGCAAAACGCAAGGTGCGAATCAGGACGGCAATAAACCAGCGGTGGTAGTGGTCTTCCGGGCTGTGCATTAAGGAATTGAAAGTCGCAGGTACAATTAAGGCAAAAGGCGTATTATCGGTCAGAATAACTACCCGCCCTTCCAGGAGGGCGGCGGCAGCTTCATCGGGCCTTTCGGTATTTTGCACCTGGGCAAAGGGCGAATACCATTTATCCTCGATAAACTGCTCGATATAGCCGCTTTCCAGGATACCATCGATATCGATTTTGTTGAGGCGTTGCTCCACTTCAGTGATCAACCCGGGGTTAGCTACGCCATCAATGTACATTAAGGCAACTGTCGTCTGGCTGCGCCGGCCTAAAAAATAAGTCTTTAATTTAAGCTGGGGGTCCCGCAGGCGGCGCCGCAAGAGGGCCGTATTGGTCCGCAGGCAATCAGAAAAGCCCTCCCGGGAACCCCTGATTAAGGCTTCGGTAGGCGGCTCTTCCACCCCCCGGTGTTCCCACCCACAAACCTCAATAGCCAGGGCCCGGTTGACACCATCAAGTAAAAATAAGGCAAAGCCGCTCAGGATACAGCGGGCCGCTTCCCGGAAATCAATTATTTCCCGGACATTTGCTACAGTTAAAAGGGAGTCCCTGACCTGGCGGTAGAGTTCATAAAGTGCCCCCGTCAATATCGGCATCGCCTGGGGCGCTTCCAGGAGGATTGATTTCATAATCTGGTCATTGACTATATCATTGGCTACCAGCCCGTCGACATAAACAACAGCCGCCTGATGCCCCATAGCCCCGCCAATTTTCATCTGCCTGAAGACAACATCCTGGCAATCGGTAAAAATGGCTCGTAAAGTTTCTAGATTAACCGCCAGACTAAATTGCAACGGCAATGCTGCCGCTTGCCCTTCATCGACCAGGGGAACGGCCTTTTTCCTGTGTCCCAGGTAACGCCAGGATTTATTAGCCATCAGGATTTCTTCTCCTTTAAATGCTATCTTTATCTTGCCTGGAAAAACAGTAAAATATAACCTGGAAAGTCAGCGGTACCTGGTTTAGAAAAGCTGCATTGACTTTACCCGGTTTTTGGGTTATAATGAGTCTTGCTGCCGGGATGTAGCTCAGCTTGGCTTAGAGCGCACGGTTCGGGACCGTGAGGTCGCTGGTTCGAATCCAGTCATCCCGACCATTGTTTTCGAAAGATAAAAGGCCTATCTCAGGTAGAGATGGGCCTTTTTGATTTAGGTCATCACCATTTGTGGCGGCCAACATAAGATATATTGAAACCAGTCAAGGAGGGGAAGTTACATGGGCGGCCTAACCCTAGACAGACGTTTTGCTTTCATCCTTTTCCTGATCCTCATCTTGCTGTTCTTCGGTGACAATTAAAAGAAATAGTCAAGTTTAATCCGGGGCCAGGTCAACCTGGCCCTTTTTTATACCAGCCCGGGGAAAGCAAGCTGGCGCAGGGCTTCGTAAAGGACCAGGGCGACGGTATTAGCTAGATTTAGCGAACGAAGCCCCGGGCGCATGGGGATGCGCAATACCCTCTCCCCTGCCGGCTCCAGGATGGAGGCAGGCAGGCCGCGGGTTTCAGGGCCAAAGACGAGAAAGTCTCCCGGACGATAATTGACATCCGTATAATGGTGATGGCCCTTAGTCGAAAGGTAGTAACAGGTGGCATGGGGGTAGGTTTCCAGGAAAGACTGCCAGTTGTTATGTTCATGGATCGTTACTTCCTCCCAGTAATCCAGGCCGGCCCGCTTGAGGTGCTTTTCATCCAGGCTAAAACCCAGGGGATGAATTAAATGCAAGACCGTCCCCGTAGCCGCGCAGGTACGGGCAATATTACCGGTATTCTGGGGGATCTCCGGCTGGTAGAGGACAACGTGCAGTGACAAGGCAATTTCTTGCTCCTTTGAAAATGATCTTTTATCGCAAGCCTTCCCTCTCATTTGAAAATGATCTTTTATCGCAAGCCTTCCCTCTCATTTTCATGCTTCACCGGCGGTATCTAGCCCGCGTTGAAGGGTTCTTCCAGACTAAAGTAACTCCGTATGATAATCCACCAGTTCGATCTCACCTTCAGCCTCCAAAAAGCCCATGACCGCGGCCAGGACCTGGTCGGCATGGCTGCCGGCGGTGCTGACGCAAGCAATGCCCACCTCGGCCTCCTGGTGGCTGTCGTGGCGCCCTACTTCGGCGGCGGCGACGTTAAAGCGGTTGTGCAACCGCGCCAGGACACTCTTCAGCACCCGCCGCTTATCCTTCAGGCTCCTTGCCCCGGCAATACGCAGGGTTGCTGTACTTACCCCTATTACCATTCCCCTAGTTCCTCCCCATGAATTAGCTCATTTCTGCCAGGGTTATTTTTATGTTCCCTCCTACCGGTAACGGGTTCACATTTCGGCCCACTTTTGTTATATTTATTATATCTGACCTCTCACTTCCCACTTCATATTTATGGAGAGGAGGAAACTATCTTGGGCCAGAATTTAGCCCAGAAAATAATCAGCCAGCACCTGGTAGCCGGCAAGATGGTGCCGGGGGAGGAAGTTGCCATCCGCATCGACCAGACCCTGACCCAGGACGCCACCGGCACCATGGCCTACCTGCAGCTGGAAGCCATGGGCATCCCCCGGGTGCGGACCAAACTTTCCGTCAGCTATGTCGACCATAATACCCTCCAGACCGGCTTTGAAAACGCCGATGACCACCTTTTCCTGCAGAGCATAGCCGCTAAATACGGCATCATCTTTTCCCGTCCCGGTAACGGCATCTGCCACCAGGTTCACCTGGAGCGCTTTGCCGTCCCGGGGACAACTCTCCTGGGTGCTGACAGCCATACCCCCACCGCCGGGGGGGTGGGCGCCCTGGCTATAGGCGCCGGCGGCCTGGAGGTCGCCGTGGCCATGGCCGGCGGTCCCTTCTATTTTAACATGCCGGCCGTCGTCCGTGTCAATTTACACGGCCGTTTATCCCCCTGGGTCAGTGCCAAGGATATTATCCTGGAGGTTTTACGCCGCCTGACGGTAAAAGGCGGGGTGGGTAAAATCATCGAATACGGCGGGGATGGTGTTGCCACCCTTTCCGTACCGGAACGAGCCACTATTACCAATATGGGTGCCGAACTGGGCGCCACCACCTCTATCTTTCCCAGCGATGAGGTTACCAGGGCCTTCCTGGCCGCCCAGGGACGGGCTGCCGGCTGGGTAGAATTACTGCCGGATCCCGATGCTACTTATGAGCAGGTCATTGATATTGACCTGGGAAGCCTGGAACCACTGGTGGCCAGGCCCCACATGCCGGATAACGTGGCCACCGTCCGGGAAGCAGGACCCATTAAAGTCAACCAGGTGGCCATCGGTAGCTGTACCAATTCTTCTTATACCGATCTCATGCGCGTAGCGGCCATCCTCAAGGGCCGGCGCGTCCACCCGGACGTCAGCCTGGTTATTGCCCCCGGCTCCCGTCAGGTCTTCCGTATGCTGGCGGCGAACGGTGCCCTGGCCGACCTGATCACGGCAGGTGCCCGCATCCTGGAGTGTGCCTGCGGCCCCTGCATTGGTATGGGACAGGCCCCGCCTTCAGGTGGTGTCTCGGTGCGTACCTTCAACCGCAACTTCCAGGGCCGCAGCGGTACTGCTGACGCTTTAGTTTACCTGGCCAGCCCGGAGGTTGCTGCCGCCACGGCCATCAACGGATACTTAAGCGACCCCAGGGAACTGGATGACCCCATCAATATAACTTTACCGGCAAGCTTCCCCGTAGACGACGGCATGTTCATCTTCCCGCCGGAGGACGGTTCCCGGGTGGAGATCCGGCGCGGGCCCAACATCAAACCGCTGCCGTTACCCCAGCCGCCGGACCCGGTGATTGCAGCGCCGGTAATCTTAAAGACGGGTGATAATATTACCACTGACCATATTTCACCGGCCGGGGCCAAATACCTGCCCCTGCGTTCCAACATCCCGGCCCTGGCCGAGCACGCCTTCGAGGGAGTGGACCCGACCTTTGCCCGGCGGGCCAGGGAAGCCGGCCAGGGAATAATTGTCGGCGGGCAAAACTACGGCCAGGGCTCCAGCCGCGAGCATGCCGCCCTCTGCCCCATGTACCTGGGCATCAAGGCCGTCATCGCCAAATCCTTCGCCCGTATCCACCGCAGTAATCTGGTGAACTTCGGCATCCTGCCGCTAACCTTTACCGACCCGGCCGATTACGACCGCATTGCAGCCGGTGATAACCTGAACATTGATTTGCACGCCGGCCTGGGGCAGGATGAAATCGCAGTTACCAACGTTACCAGGGGCTTTACCTTTAAAGTGCGCCACGGTCTTTCCCCCCGCCAGCAGGCCGTCATCCTGGCCGGAGGACTATTAAATTACACCAGGCAACAGGCAACGAAGTAAATACCCCGGGCAACTTATTCACTAAAAGCTTTACCCGTGGATCAGTACCGGCAGGCAGCGGGTACAAACCCAGGTGCTTTCGCCGTGGTGGCGGGCCAAGAGAAGGACGGCCCTGGTTTCATCAGCGCCGCAACGCAGGCAGCGGGGAGATGCGCCTTGAGCCCTTTTGGCCTCCAGGTTCTTTTCCGCGGCCACCGGGTCAAAGGCCGGTGCCTCCCGCTCCTCGATGGTCAGGGCGCCGGTAGGACAGACATTCAGGCAGACCCCGGCGCCGTCGCACAGCTCCTCCCGCAGGACCTTGGCCTTACCGTTGACAATCTCAATGGCCCCCTCGACGCAGGGCGATACGCACAGGCCGCAGCCGGTGCATTTCTCTTCGTCTATGCGGACAATCTTGCGTTTCATAAGATCACCTTCTTGGGAGACATAGATTTTTATCAAGCTGCTTTGCTTACCTTTATTTTATCTCCTTTGCGCAAAGCTCATTGTGATGCCTTACCCCGGCCATTGTGATCCTCATCACTACAGTAACTACTAACCACACACTCCCGGCACCCGGGGTGCCTGGCCCTGCAGACCGCCCGGCCGTGGTAGATCAGCAGGTGGTGGGCTTCACCGCGGCTGCCCGGCGGCAGGACGGCCATCAGCTGCTTTTCCGTCTCCCGGACATTACCGGCACAGGCCAGGCCCAGGCGGTTGGCCACCCGGAAGACATGGGTGTCGACAGCGATGACATCCCGGCCATAGGCGTTGCTCAGGACCACATTGGCCACTTTGCGGCCTACGCCGGGAAGATCCAGGAGTTCCTCCAGGTTGTCCGGTACCCGGCCACCATATTTTTCCACCAAGTTCCGGCAGGCAGCCACCAGGTGGGCGGCTTTCATCCGGTACAGGCCCAGGCTTTTAATACAGGCGGCAACCTCTTCCGGGTCTGCCGCCGCTAAGGCTGCCGGCGTGGGATAACGCCGGAAAAGCTCGACTGTTACCTTGTTAACCTGATCGTCGGTGGTCTGGGCCGAGAGGATGGCCGCCACCAGGAGTTCAAAGGCATTGCTGTACTTGAGGCGCGACCGCGCCCCCGGGTAAGCAACCCGCAAGGATTGCAGGATGGCTTCTATCCTGTCCCTCTGCATAACTTCCATCTCCCGGACAAAAAATAAAAACACTCCGTCTTTGCTTATATCGAAGCCCGCACGGCGGCAAACAAAGACGGCGTCTTTAAGACATAGCGACAGGAGGTATCTCTATGCTCAGCGCCGAGGTCAGCCTTTATCCCCAGAAGACGACCCGGGCCAGCGAGATTATCAACGACTCTATCCAATCCCTGGCCCGGCAGGGCGTTAGCTACAATGTAGGCCCCATCAGCACCGAAATCCACGGTACGGAAGAACAGGTCTGGACCGGTATCCGCTCCCTTTTCGACCGGGCCAGTTCAGCCGGCGAAGTCAGCATGGTCGTTACCCTTTCCAATGCGGCCCGTAAAGGTTGAAAGGTTTCCGGAATCAAAAAGCCGGTGTATATCATATACAGCCGGCTTTTTTATATTCTTAGCAGGAGCATTTCTACTTACTGACAGGTCCGGCCGCCAGAATACCCGCCGGGACGTCCCTGAATTTGGCAAAGTTCTCCCTGAAGAGGCCAGCCAGCCTGCGGGCCATGGCATCATATCTTTCCGGTTCCGCCCAGGTATTACGGGGATTGAGAATTTCCGCCGGGACCCCGGGGCAGGCTTCAGGTACCAGAAAGCCGAAAACAGGGTCGGAGGTAAATTCCACCTCATCCAGTTCACCGTTTAAAGCCGCCCGGACCATGGCCCGGGTATAGGGCAGGCTCATGCGCCGGCCGGTGCCGTAAGGTCCCCCGGTCCAGCCGGTATTGACCAGGTAAACGCTGGCGTTGTGCCTGGCTATCCTTTCCCCAAGGAGGTTGGCGTAAACCATGGGCGACCGGGGCAGGAAGGGGGCCCCGAAACAGGTGGAGAAGGTGGCCTGGGGCTCGGTAATCCCCCGCTCGGTGCCGGCCAGCTTGCTGGTATAACCGGACAGGAAATGGTACATGGCCTGTTCCCGGGTGAGTTTGGCTATGGGCGGCATAACGCCAAAGGCGTCAGCGGTGAGGAAAACTACCGTGCGGGGATGGCCGCCCACCCCCGGAATGACGGCGTTGGGGATGAAATCTACCGGGTAGGCGGCGCGGGTGTTTTCCGTCAGGGCATCGCTGTCGTAGTCAATGGCCCGGCAATCGGGGTCTACCATCACATTCTCCAGGACGCTGCCGAAACGGATGGCGTTCCAGATCTGGGGTTCGTGCTCGGCGGAAAGCTTGATACACTTGGCATAGCAACCGCCTTCAAAGTTAAAAATGCCCTTGTCCGACCAGCCGTGCTCGTCGTCGCCAATAAGGAAGCGTTCCGGATCGGCCGACAGGGTGGTCTTGCCGGTGCCGGAAAGGCCGAAGAACAGGGCCGTATCGCCTGCCGGGCCTATATTGGCGGAACAGTGCATGGGACAAACGCCTTGTTCGGGTAACAAGTAGTTCATGACGGTAAAGATGGATTTTTTCATCTCGCCGGCATAGGAGGTACCGCCGATGATTATCACACGGCGGTCAAAATTGAGGATAACAAAGGCCTCGGAGCGGGTGCCGTCATGTTCCGGGATGGCCTTAAAGCCCGGGGCACAGATAACGGTAAACTGGGGTTCATGCCCGGTGAGTTCATCCGCCGCCGGCCGGATAAAAAGCTGGCGAACGAACAAGTTCTGCCAGGCATACTGGTTGACGATCCTGATGGGCATGCGGTAGGCGGGATCGGCCCCGACAAAACCGTCAAAAACAAAGAGATCCCTTCCCTGGAGGTAGGCCGTCAGGCGGCTGTAGAGGCGTTCAAAGGTTGCCTCGCTCACAGGCTGGTTAACGGTACCCCAGCTGATGCTGTCGTGGACAGCGGGAGTGTCCACGATAAACCTGTCGTTAGGGGAACGGCCGGTATACTTGCCGGTATTAACGCTTAAAGCCCCATTGGGAGCCAGGAGGCCTTCTCCCCGGGCCAGGGCTATTTCAACCAGCCGGGCCACCGGCAGGTTACGGTAAACAGTACCGGGATTAATGAGACCCAAGCGCTCTAAACCATAAGTATTACCCATAAGCTCTCCCTTCCTTCTCCCTCTATATGAACCCTGAATCCGTGATAACAGCAAACTATCATGCTCACATTTACAGTAAATGGTGTTAGTAGTTATATTTAACACCTATCGTAACATTAAATTGGGTCAAAAGTGCATTATAGGGATAATGACTATGGTTCCCTATCTATGGCCTCCTTTATATGGGAATAGTAAAGTAGACCTCCTGTAATAAAGAGGCTTGGGCCTGCTTCAATAACTAACTGCAGCCAAAAGTTCTGTATTAAGCTAACGCCACATACAGGTGCCGGAAAGCTGGATACCAGGGGCTGTGCTGGCCAAACCGTAATTTGACCTGCCGGGCATGTTGAACTAGAGACGTCGGTGACCTTATACACCAGGCGGACAGGGGTGTCAGAGCCCTCAATTTTCACCAACTGGTGCCCTCTATAGACGGTTTTTCCCTCCCGCTCTACGGTGGCGGAACCATTTTCCTTAACAATGGCCAGCCAGGCTTCTGGCGTTTCCTTACGCAGGTTACGCTTAATGATAAAATCGGCTTTAATTTCCGGGTCCAAACAGACCTGAAGATTATCCTGGCTGTCATTGCCGCCATCCATTCGTACTAAAAGTGGTAGTGAAGTAATGGTACGAGCATAAGTAATAGCCTGGCGCAGGAACTCAGGCGTCCCTTTTTGGTAATGCTGTTTCCTGGCCCCTAGTTCGGTATTAGCACAGTAGCCTTCCCTGCCGAGGTAGGCGAAGATAGGTGCATGACCGTCATGGCCCTTATATGTCCTGGAAACACCCTCTTTCTTGGAATTCGAGTTATCAAAGGGAGAAACATCAATATCCAGGGGGGACATATTGACGCTTTTGCTCCCCGGAACCCAGGGTAATAGGAATCACCGGTGCCTGGAGTTTCTTAAGGAACCTGGTCGCTTCCTCCATGATAATTTCTTTGTAGGGGTAACTAAGACGAGGTCCTTACCACCCATACTAGAGGTGAGCCTTTAGTATTTCCTCCGACCTTATCAAGCAACTGCTAAAGACTTACCATAAGCCGACACCTTACCTCGGGCAAGGGGTATCTGCTATAGATGCGCCGACACCTACATGTTTTGTTTAATTGTTACTACCTACGTAGCGTAAAAGACCTCCGCTTAAAATAAGTTCTACTTCCCGCTGCGACAAATCGTGGACTACAGGGATTTTCAGCCCTTTACTTTTATCCTCCAACACCAGGCTTTTTTCCTCTAGCAACTTGTTCCTTAACCTTTCAAGAGTAAAAACTGCGCCCAAACTAATACAAGCATAATCCTCCGGCTCGGCCAAAATTAAAGGCAGGACGCCATAATTGATCAAGTTCTGGCGGTAAATGCGGGCAAAGGATTTGGCAACCACAACTTTTAGCCCTAAATATAAAGGCGCTAAAACGGCATGCTCCCTGCTCGAGCCCTGGCCAAAATTCTCCCCCCCTACCACCATCCAGGGCCGGTTATGTTCTTTGACGCGGCCCACAAAGCCGCTATCCAGGCGGCTGAAAGTATACTCGGCCATGGCCGGGATGTTGGAACGCAGGGAGAGCAATCTCGCCCCACCGGGGATAATATCATCCGTGCTTACATTATCGCCCGCTTTAAGCATAACTGTTAGTTCGAGCTTATCCGGCAGGGGGTCGGTCTGAGGCACGGGCTTAATGTTGGGACCACGGACAATCTCTACCTTCTCTCCTTCGGGCGGCGGCGTTACAATAAGGTTGTCGTCCACGGGATAGATCTTGCTGATTTTAAGCTCCGGCATATCTCCCAGTTCCCGGGGGTCGGTAATCCTGCCCCTCAGGGCGGTCGCTGCCGCCACCGCAGGACTGGCGATATAAACAAGAGCATCTTCCGTGCCGCTGCGCCCCCGGTAATTGCGGTTGACCGTCCGTACCGACACACTGCCAGAAGCCGGTGACTGGCCGATTCCATTGCAGGGACCACAGCCCACCTCTAAAATGCGGGCTCCGGACTCTATAAGGGTATCTAAAATACCATTGGCTATCATCATGCGCAGGATCCGCCTGGTACCTGGTGCGATGACAAGGCTAACGTGGGGCGGGATAACTTTACCCTTAAGTATCTCGGCCGCAATAGCCATATCTTCCAAGGAAGAGTTGGTACAGCTACCTATAACCACCTGCTGCACCGGCATTCCCGCAATTTCGTTCACTTTAACAACATTATCGGGACTGTGGGGTTGGGCGATTAACGGTTCCAGTTCATCCAGGTTGATAACAATTTCCTCGTCGTAATCGGCCCCCACATCTGCTTCCAGGGGCTGCCAGTCCTCTTCCCGTCCTACACTTTGGAAAAATTCCCGCGTCCTCTCGTCGCTAGGAAAGAGTGAACTAGTGGCCCCGAGCTCCGCACCCATATTGCAGATAGTGGCCCTTTCATATACCGAAAGGGTAGCTACCCCTGGTCCAGTATATTCAAAAATACACCCCACACCGCCTTTGACCGTCAGGCGACGCAAAAGTTCTAAAATAACGTCCTTGGCTGCAACCCAGGGCCGAAGCCTGCCCCTTAATTCAACTCTTACAACCCTGGGCATGCGCAAGAAATAGGGCGCACCGGCTAGGGCCACGGCCACATCCAGGCCACCGGCCCCTATGCCCAGCATGCCCGCCCCACCGGCTGTAGGCGTGTGACTATCAGACCCCAGCAAGAACCCGCCGGGGCGAACAAAACGCTCAAGGTGGATTTGGTGGCAGATGCCGTTGCCAGCCCTGGAAAGGTGGACTCCGAATTTGGCCGCCACCGAGGCTAAATAGCGGTGGTCATCGGCATTTTCATAACCAACCTGTAATAAGTTATGGTCTATATAGCTAACTCCCAGATCAACCTTAATACGATTAAGGCCTGTAGTTTCGAATTGAAGATAAACCATCGTCCCGGTGGCATCCTGGGTTAAAACCTGATCGGGCTTGATGGCAATTTCGCTCCCGGGTTCCAGGGAACCCTCCACCAGGTGGGCGGCTAAAATCTTTTGAGTCAGGTTCATCGATTGAGGCATAAAATCACTCGCTTTCCTATCTGGTAGTTTGGGTTACTTTTAGCAAGCTTATAGTTACGTGAGCATGTACAGGGGTTTCTCTCCCCTGGCGACACGGTCTACATTTTCGCGCACGACCCTGGCTGTAGCTTCCAAAACCTCTCTGGTAGTTGCCCCAATATGAGGCGTGAGAATTACATTTGGTTGTGTGAATATACAGTCATTTGGGTCAGCCGGTTCTTCCCAGGCCGCATCGGTGGCAAAACCACCCAGTCGGCCAGATTGTAGGGCATGCAACAAGGCTTCGCGGTCAATCAGGGGTCCCCGGGAAAGATTTATTAAATAGGCCCCCGGTCGCATGGCTGCCAGCTCTCTGGGCCCAATCAGCCCCACGGTTTTTTCATTTAACGGTAACGTTAAAACGACATAATCTGACTGAGCTAACAAATCAATAAGGTATTCTGGAGTTTGGACAAGCTCTATGCCCAGGGCTCTGGCCAGTCCCGGTGTTGGATTCTCCGTCACCGCCAGTACTCTCATACCCAATCCTTTGACCCTCAAGGCAAGTGCTGTCCCTATTCGCCCGAGGCCTACCACGCCTAAGGTCTTACCAGCCACCTCGGTTCCCACGGGTTCACCCAGGCGTTTTTCTTCAACCATTTGGGCTGCCAGGCGCGCCCTTCTGGCCAGGGCAAAAATTAAATAGATACCCAGTTCTGCCACCGCCACAGTGTTCAAGCCCGGTACATTGGCCACGGGAACGCCAAACTCCTGGGCAATACTCAAGTCAACCACATCCGCGGCCACCCCAAAATGCTGAATAAGCTGGAGACGACGCGCCTTTTCGAATATTTCTCGGTTCACAAAATTAAGGGGAAAACCCATACTACTAGTTACCAGGATTTCCAGCGACTCCACCTCGCCCAGCAACTGCTCCTTGTTCTGGATAACCACCAGGTGGTGTTCAGCCAATTCTTTCTCTAATACCTGAATCGTGTTGGGCGATTTAGAAAGGAGGCCTATATGCAAGCTAATCCCTCCCGTATCCAAGTAATTCTGTAAAAAGTCCCTGATGGATCAGGGTTAAAGCAGCCACCAACAGTAGACCTCTTTTCAAGAGGCTGACCCGGCCTAATAGCCAGCCTTGCCGCGCTCGGTAGAACTGGTGAGATTAACGGTGTCTGTCGCCACCCCAAACTGTTGGACCGGCAAAAGATCTCTACCAGGTAGATAATTTTTTTGTCAACAAATTTTAAAAAGAAACCCTATGCTGCTATTTACCAAAACTTGAGCCCTCGCAGCCTCCACCTCAAACCGGCCTTATCGTGAACAATAACATAGGAATAGCCCGCTAGTTCTCTCTTCAACGCAATAATCGTATCTTTCCGCCTCGTAGAAACTATAATCACACGTATCGCAAAGTCCTCCAAGTTTTGAAGCTATGATTTCGCTAACTCTCTGTCTAAAGCTTCAAGAGCTTTCCGTCTGCTGGCAACCTTTTGAATGGCAAATATGACGGCGAATATCCCGTAACCCATAAGATCTGTCAACAATCCTGGCTTAATTAAGAGCAAAGCAGCAGCTAACAGTAATACCCGTTCCACAGGAGTAAGCCTTGTGAGTAGCCAGCCCTGCACCGCTGCCGCCAGAGCTGTGGTTCCAAGTAAGGCCGATAGAACAGCCAAACCTATTGCAGCCGGACCCCCCTGAAACAGTAGTTCCCGTCCAAAAACAAACATATAAGGGACGATGAAACCAGCCAGACCGATTCTTACTGCTGTCCAGCCCACGGCCCACATAGGCGCCTCGGCAATGGCGGCAGCAGCGTAGGCAGCAATGGCAACTGGCGGCGTGATGGTAGCCAGACAGGCAAAATAGAAGATGAACATATGCGCCGCGAGTTCTGGGATTCCCATTTGCGTCAGAACAGGAGGAATTACAGCAGCTGCGGTGGCGTAAGCAGCTACAGTAGGTAGGCCCATTCCCAGAATGATAGTAATGATCATACTCAAGAATAGTGCCAACCACAAGTTACCACCTGCAAAGCCAAGAATTATCGAAGTTGCTTTCAATCCTAAACCAGTGAGAGAAAGTATGCCGATGACGATCCCCGCTCCGGCGCAGGTGGCTGCTATATCCATTGTACCCCTAGCAGCAGTAGCCATGACATCAAGGATGCCCTTCAACCCAAAAATTCGTTCCCGTTTTAACCAACTGCTACCTAGGGTTATGAGAATGGCCCATAAAGCGGCGCGAGTGGGCGAGGATTCCATCACTACTAAAACGAAGATTAAACCCAGTAGAGGCAGAAGCAGATACCCCTCACCAGCGATTAAACGGCGGAGGTTCGGCAGTTTATCCCGGGACAACCCTTGTATTCCCATCTTGGCGGCCTCAAAATCCACCATCCAATAGAGGCTAACATAATACAAAATAGCCGGGATGGCGGCCGCAATAGCTATTTGGTAGTAGGGAATACCTACTACCTCCGACATGAGGAAGGCGGCCGCGCCCATTACCGGGGGCATTAACTGTCCGCCCGTGGAAGCCACGGCTTCAATGGCTCCTGCTACAGCGGCGCGAAATCCCGCCCGTTTCATGGGGGGAATGGTCAAATAACCATCAACTATCACGTTAGCAACGGCACTGCCCGAAATCGTACCAAAAAGGGCACTAGAAATTATTGGTACCTTCGCGATACCACCCCGGCTGCGCCCCGTAACAGCCAACGCCAGTTTGATAAACAACTCTCCTGCCCCGGAGCGCTGGAGAAAGGTACCGAAAAGGATGAAGATGAAAACATACTGCGCCGAAACACCCAAGGGAATAGTATATATGCCCACCGGGCTGAATAAAAAGCTTATAATCCTGTTAAAGGAATAGCCGCGATGCCATAGCATCCCTGGAAGTTGCGGTCCGACCAGGGCATATACTATAAAAAATAGTGCTATAATGGGTAAAGCGTAACCGGAAGTGCGCCGCATCATCTCCATGACCACGATTACCGCCAGTAACCCGAACAGCATATCCGCCGGCGTTGCCAGGGCACCACCCGCCCGATACATAAGAGCTCTGAAATCCAGTATTACATATATTATTGTAGCGACAGATGCTACTATAAGCAGACCATCGACCACTGAAGGTCGATCTTTGGGCGACCGGGTGTTAGCCGGTATTAACAGGAAAACTAGTATAGAAGCAAAAACCAAGTGGCCGCCCCTAAAAAGCCAAGGATCAATAGAGGTCACATATAGTACATAAAGATGGAAGAGCGTCATCAGTACTCCTACTATATAGGCAAACGTTCCCACCTTTCCCCTTAGGGTCCGTAAGCGAACGACCCTAGCTTCTCCTTCAAGATTCAAGAGCGTATCCTGGTCCTCAGTTGTTACTCCACTACCTTTTATAGCCAGATCTTCACTTTTTTCCATAAATATCCTCCCTTAAACAGCATAATGACCGTTACTCTTAATCTCTACTTTTTTTGCCATGCCCGTGGGCCTTCCCCTCAGGCTAAATGAAAATCCTAACACCTCCGAGACCGGGTTGCCGACCCACCGCGCCAACCAAAAGGCACGCAAGCTAAACCTTGAAAGGCGGACAACCCGGCCCCCAGACTTGCTAAATACTTTGGTTACCTTCAGACCAGATATTTCTTTATTTCTTCATTTCCGGAGGAATAGCCCCATCAGGGAGTTGTATCCCCTTTTCCTTAAAATACCTCACCGCTCCGGGATGAAGGGGGAAGGTAGCATACTTAGCATTTTCCGGTAAAGCGTCAACCGCAGCTTTATAGCTGGCAACCAGGTCCTTGTTGTTTTCGGAAGCAGCTTTGACCACCGCGTAGATAAAGTCCTCAGGTAGATCTTTATGGGTACCCACAAAGGTCCACACCACCAACGTCGTAACGGGTTCTGTCTGACCTTTGTACGTATTGGCCGGGATAGTCCCTACAGCCAGCGGGTTCTTGGCAGCAAACTCCTCAGCGTCCTTCTTATTAACCCCGATGATGGCTATATTCCGGGTGATAGCCATCTCCTGTGCCGCCGGAGCAGGTACCCCGCTCCAGGCCCCGACCGCGTCAATTTGCCCATTGACTAGTAGCTCATTGGCGTCGGAAAAGTTAGCCATATTAGTAACCCTCTTAGGCTTGATATTGAAGTAATTGAATAATTTCATCCCGTAATCATTGAGAAAACTCCCAGGCCCGGACATATCTACTGCACGACCATTCAGATCACGAAAATCCTTAATCTCTTTATCGGCAAAGGCCCACCAGTGCAGATACTGGGGAAACATGGGGAAGACAGCCCTGAGGTCGCTGTATTTCTTCCCTTTAGCCTGACCAAGCCCATTATAAGCCTCATAACCCATGGCTCCCGGAACTGGACCGAAATCCGTCTGACGCTTCTCGATAAGTTCAATGCTCTGCCACGGACCCCCGGTGGCCTCCACAGCCATCGGCACGCCCAGTTTATCAGTGACTACCTTGGCGAGAGCAGCTCCGAACATATAGTGAGCTCCTCCTAAGGCTGAACCGGACCAGGTTACTCCTTTAGGCCAGTCTTTCTTGGTAGCCTTATAAGCCTCGGCTTGTTGACTACCAGCCTGATCCTTTTTCAGCGTCTCAGGTGCTTTTGATCCTGTGCAGGCGGCAAGTGCCATAGTCAAAAGCAACAATACTAGGGGAATCCCCAATAGTTTCCATCTAAACCGTAAAGGCATTTATCTACCACTCCCTCTTCTAAGATTAAATTAAATTAACTATTATTGTTACCACAAATTCTCATCCAACCACTCCAGGTATTCATTTACCCCCGTTACAAGGTCTACCTCCGGCGAAAATCCTAATTCGTTCCTAGTTCGGCTGATATCCAATGGCCCGCGCAGGCTGGTCCGGAAACTGGGGTTATCTCCCGCTAAAAACCCCTCTCCTATTCGCAGGCGGGCCCCGGGTCTCAGCCTCTTGACCACCTCCACCAATTCCCGCAGGGTATAGGAACGCCCTGAGGATATATTATAAATGTTGTAGCGCAACTTCTCGCACCTACAGGCGGCCGCTACACCTCGCGCGGTATCGCTTACATAGGTAAAGTCGCGCGGGTGATCCCCTCCGGAGGCCAGATTGACTTCCCGCCCCTCCAGAGCCGCCCGGCACCAAAACTGCACATGCATGGGGGAAGGCTTAATCTTTTCCAAGGGTCCATAAGGTGCTGATATACGTAGGGAAACAAACTCTACTTCAAAAAGGTTGGCATACTCTATGCCGTACATTTCCGCCATCTGTTTGGTGGTGGCATAGATACCGCAAGGCCTGGCTGGCTCTTCTTCCCTTAGAGGCCGTAAATCCAGTCGAGGGCCGTACTGGGTCCCCGAGCCAAGGTAAACCACCCGCCGCACCCTGGCCAGGGCGGCCTGGGTCAAAACGTTGGCCGTACCCATTACGTTGCTGGCCAGGGTCCGCTCCGGGCAACGGCGGGCGGCTGGCTCCCCGTTTATAGCCGCAGCGTGGACAATGCACTCTACCTGATAAGATTTAAGGGTCCTTCCAAATTGACCGGCGTCAAGGACATCTCCCTCTACATAATGGATCCTGGATGCAAGATCAGCCAGGTAAGCCATGGCGGGCTCAGAAAACCCGGAAGGGCTGTAGTTGATAACCTCCTCGCCAGCTTCGGCCAGAGCCTTGACTATATGCGTGCCCAAAAACCCGCTGCCACCGGTTACTAAAACCTTCACGTTCCCGCCACCCCTGGCTAAAGATGTCTCAAGCAAAGGGAAACTGAGGTCGGCCCAACTGCTCCAGATAGTTCAATACCTCCTGGAGTTCTACCACATCAGCGTACTTCATATCCATGTCAAAGAGGCTGACTTTATGGGGCAGGGCCGCACGGTCGCCCACACACTCTACCGGCACAATCACCCGGAAGTTATAGGAAAACCCATCTACTACAGTAGCCCGTACACAACCGCTGGTAGTCAAGCCGGTAACGATGATGGTGTCAACCCCCAGGTAAAAGAGCATACCTGCCAGTTGGGTACCAAAAAAGGCGCTGGCTTTAGGCTTGGTAACTATCACGTCTCCCTCTTGGGGAGCCAATTCATCCACTATTTTGTCGGCCTCCGTTGTGATTCCCTTAGACCCAGCCACCTTCTCTCCCCAAATACCCTTCTCAGCCGCAGTGGAACGCAGGCCCACTTTAGAATAAAAAATGGGAACACTTTTCAGTCGAGCTGCTGCCAGCAACCTAGCGTTGGCCTGGATAACCTCTCCGACATTATCACCGTGACCCAGAGCAAAACGCGGACTGGCATACAAGTTAATCATATCTACCACTATTATCGCCGGCTTGTAGCCAAAACCGATCCGGCGCCCGTGCCCGCCGGCCCTATAGCCAGCCAGATCAGTATCGGCTAACAACTTATCCCAAACCATTATCTCCCACTCCCTGATTAGGCTAAATACTTTCGAAGTAATAAGTCTACCAGAAGATACTGGCACTCGCTCTTGACGAGGTTTAATGACGAACCATATGGTTACCTTTCTCGGGGGGGCGCCGGCCCAGCCAGCATCCTCCGTACTGGCGGGACCGGCTTCTGGCAACCTGGCCTTGGGCTCGCTAGTCCAAAAGGTCTTCCTCGTAAGGAGCACGGCTCAAGACCCGGTAACCGGTAGCAGTGATTAAATAGATATCTTCCAGCCGTACACCTCCTACTCCCTCTTTCCACAGAGCGGGCTCCAAGTTGATGATCATCCCTTCTTCCAGCTCTGTATCCAGTTCAGGGAACCGCGCCGTGATGTAGGGCTGCTCCTGGCGAATGCCCATACCGTGGCCAGTATACGGGTAGCCACCGTAGTAATCTTCCAAACCGGCTTCGCGGACTACCCGCAGGCAGGCCATTTCGAGGTCTGAAGTCCTGGTGCCAGGTTTCATAATTTCCTTGGCTGCTTCCAATGCTTCCCAGATAGTCCGGTAGAGAAGCTTGTGTTCGCTTCCCGGTCGTCCGCCGGTCCACACAGTACGGGCAAACTCTGCTCTAAAACCGTTGAAGGAGCCTGGCCCGTCAATAACCACCAGTTCTCCGCCCCGGACGGGCTTGGCGCTGCTGAAGCGGCGTACGGGGGCGGTACGCTCCCCGGAGGTGCACCAGATGTCGGTAGCATGGCAGCCGCGGCGCAAAAGCTCGTACTGGGCCATGGCCGCAATTTCTATTTCGCTATAACGGCCCCAGCTTTCCTTGCAAGCCTTGATACCGACGTTGATGCCCGCTTCTACCAGACTAACCGTATACTCGTAAGCCTTAATTTCTTCTGGATTTTTTACCATGCGCATGCGGTTCAGGGCTGTACTGGCGTTGACAAAGTTGACCCGCGGTAAGGACTTGACTAGCCCGTTGTATAAAGAAGCATTCATCCTGGTATCCAAACCGACAGTGGCTTCGCTCAAGCCGTAGTCCTCCAGCGCCCGGCTAAAATAAGACACCCAGGTGTTTTGCCAAGGCGGCAAAACGCGAATATCGCTGTAAAAATGGTCCTGTTTCACCGCCCCGGAATCTCCCTCGGAGCAAAAGATGACGGGTTCCTTTTGCTCCCTAAGGAAGAGTACCGCATAGGAACCGGGATGCACGCTGGTCCGGTGCCGCGGCCAACCGGTGAGATAGATGACATTGTCAACCACGTTGGTTAGAATAGCGTCCAGCCCCTCGGCAGCCATGATCTCCCTGGCCCGCTTCCATCTCAATTCCTGCAAAAGTTGCCAGTCTATTATAGGTCTAGTAGGTTCTAAAAAACCTACAAAAGATGCCATCTCTATATCCCTCCGTCAAAAACTATCACGCCACAATTAGCAAGTTGGTCAGTTCCCTCAGGTTAGAAAGGGTCTCCAGTTGCCCTACGGTACGGATAACTTCTGCCATGGCTTTATCATCGAGGGCAGCAGAAGCCACTTCCTTGAATTTGGCCTCCAGTTGTTCCCGCGTGAGAGGATTCTCCGGCTCACCACTGCAGTAGTCCACCCGGCTGGTTAACTGGCGGCCGTCCTTTAGGGTAATGTCCACAAAAGTTGTCTTGGTCTTGGGAGCCAGTTTATCGGCCTCGGGTTCTGGTACTATACGGACCTTTTTGCCGAGTTCCAGGATTTCGGGATCACGGTACTTTTCTTCGGTAAACTGCTTCAAGCCGCAAGCGCGGTCAAAGATGGTTACCGCCAGGATATAACCCATACTGTTCTGGGCTTCATAAAAGTCTGTTGGTGGGAAGTGGTGCAAAGCCTTATTGGTGGCTATGCCCGTGGTGGTACGCACGAGGATGTCCTCAATCTCTTGAGGAGCCAGTGGTTCCTTACGCAAAATATCCAATACGGCGTCGATGGCCGAGTGGACTCCGCCCTTGGTAGGATAACACTTCAAACCTATTTCCATGGTCATCCAGTAACTTCCAAGATCTTTGGTTAAAAATTCCGGTTCGTAAACAGGAGAAATGATATCGCCAATGTTACCCCACTTGCCGTCAAAGATATCAAACCCACCAGTTATTCCTTCAGCCGCCATAAAAGCTGCAGCAATCCCATTTTCAGCCGCCTTACCGATCAGCACGCGCTTACTCATAGCCAAACCACCGCACCACAGACCAGTCGGCTGGCTGCCAGCCAGAGAAAGGGCATGGGCCATTTGCTCAACGGAAAGACCCAGGAGCTTACCAGTTATGGCCGCAGCCCCAAAAGTACCTATACTACTGGTCGAGATCCAGCCGCGAGCATATCCTTCTTTTCCTACGTGGGTAGCCGTGGCGATACGCAGGCAAATCTCATTAGCTACCACCAGGGCAGTTAAAACCTCCGCTCCGCTAGCGCCTGTTTTTTCAGCCACGGCCAAAGCCGCCGGTACCAAGACTGTATTAGGTTTAAACTTGGTACGGTGGTGAGCATCTTCCATCTCCGTTAAGTTGGCAAAAGAACCATTAGCAAAAGCAGCCTGGAGACAGTTAACCTTAGAAGGCGTGCCCCATACTACAGATTCGCCACTAGTGGGAAATCTCTCCAAATACTGTCGTACTAGTACTCCAAAGGAGGAAACCGCGCCATACAGGCCATTACCAAGGCCGTCAAGGAGGTGGTCTTTTTCTTTAGCAATTACCTCTTTAGGTATGTCCTGGAAATCTAGATTGACCACAAAATCCGCTAGTTGCAGGCACCTGTTACTATCACTTCCCATAGCAACCCCTCCTCACAGGACCCTCTCGGTAAACTCCTTAACTTTGCGATAGCTTAAAAGACATTTCTCCCCCTTTTCTGGTTGCCAGGGATCCACGCCACGCACATGGTAGGGCCGTAAATCTTCAATGTACTTCATAGCAGCCATAATTTCCGCCACTTCCGGGTCTACCTGGCGATCAAGTTTCGGCTTGTCTGAGTGCAGGAGATCAAAATTATCTTCTGTGATCCCCAATTTGTGGAGCACCGCGTTCAACAGGTGGGTACCGGCCAGCATGCAATTTTCAATAACAGTTTCGTAATCTTCCTTGAGATCAAGTTTCTGCATCATTGTGTCCTCAATACGTTTGGCTTTAGCAATATGATCTTCTACGCGCATAAAAATCCTCTCCTTCTAGCTTGTGTTGCTACGTTTCACGCTATTAAGTTGTGTTAACTTACTAGAACTTTAGAACTTCTTTCCTCACCCCCTTAAACAAAAAATCTCAGCCACAGGCAAATGGCCCCTCTCGGGGTTTGCACAGCAGCTGAGACTACCTACTTTACCTGCGAGGCCTTTTAAGCCCCGCTCCATAGGTAACAGCTCTTTATAAAATTATCATTAAATACTTGGAAGTTTTATTAACTTTCCCTTCCGGACTTAAGCAGTTGACCCGTCCGAAAGTCGCGGTAGCGTTCATAGGCTATCTGTAAAGCTTGGATTACTGCTCCCTGGGAAAAAGCATGAAAACGACTTTTAACCTCAGCTAACAATGAATCTAGCCCACCCTTAAGGTTGTACCCCTTAACAATGTTCCGCAAGAATTCCACCGATACCGAGGAATATAAGGAAAAATCAGCATTAATTATTTGCTCGCTATCCCAATCAATCTCCAATACTACTGTTACAACTTTAACAGTTTCGTAGGCGGTAGTTAATTTTGGTACCTGGGCCTTACCTGAAAACAATACACTCTTGCCCTTTAAACTAGTCAGAACCCACCGCCTCCTCAAAAGTTCTGTCCTCGGGATTTCTCGCGATATCAGATTGATCCAGTTGATTTTTGTCGCGGAGGCCCTTAAAAAGGGTCTAGACATCTCAGGTGCCGGGCCAGCCCCTAGCTGCTTAACTTTCACTTTTTAAGCAAAGGTTTTCCATAAAACCCCTGAAACGTGCGTGCTTTTGGGGATTAGCTTTGCTATTCTCCTTTTTAGGCCTTGCTCTACCATTATTTAGTAAATTTGGCAGCTCTTATCTATAACTGGTGTCTCGATTACTTTTTTATTATTTTATCTTAATATTTTTGGGCACCACTTCCTACATTTCGGATTGTAGTCAGTTTTTACCCGGGGGGGTGTTTACGAAAGACTACCCTATCCTACCCTATATTTTTTTCTACATATCTTGTGAAAATCCTTCTTTCATTTTATAATTTTTTACCTACATTGTTAGGGTAATCAGGTCCCAGGTCCTGGTAATGGACTTTGTCCTTCATCTGGGCCAGTGAGGGGCTCCTCTGTAAAAAGCTCATTGTGATGCCTTGCCCCGGCTATTGTGATCCTCATCACTATAGTTATAGGTTTTATTTTCGCAGTAACTACTAACCACACACTCCCGGCACCCGGGGCGCCTGGCCCTGCAGACCGCCCGGCCGTGGTAGATCAGCAGGTGGTGGGCTTCACCGCGGCTGCCCGGCGGCAGGACGGCCATCAGCTGCTTTTCCGTCTCCCGGACATTACCGGCACAGGCCAGGCCCAGGCGGTTGGCCACCCGGAAGACATGGGTGTCGACAGCGATGACATCCCGGCCATAGGCGTTGCTCAGGACCACATTGGCCACTTTGCGGCCTACGCCGGGAAGATCCAGGAGTTCCTCCAGGTTGTCCGGTACCCGGCCACCATATTTTTCCACCAAGTTCCGGCAGGCAGCCACCAGGTGGGCGGCTTTCATCCGGTACAGGCCCAGGCTTTTAATACAGGCGGCAACCTCTTCCGGGTCTGCCGCCGCTAAGGCTGCCGGCGTGGGATAACGCCGGAAAAGCTCGACTGTTACCTTGTTAACCTGATCGTCGGTGGTCTGGGCCGAGAGGATGGCCGCCACCAGGAGTTCAAAGGCATTGCTGTACTTGAGGCGCGACCGCGCCCCCGGGTAAGCAACCCGCAAGGATTGCAGGATGGCTTCTATCCTGTCCCTCTGCATAACTTCCATCTCCCGGACAAAAAATAAAAACACTCCGTCTTTGCTTATATCGAAGCCCGCACGGCGGCAAACAAAGACGGCGTCTTTAAGACATAGCGACAGGAGGTATCTCTATGCTCAGCGCCGAGGTCAGCCTTTATCCCCAGAAGACGACCCGGGCCAGCGAGATTATCAACGACTCTATCCAATCCCTGGCCCGGCAGGGCGTTAGCTACAATGTAGGCCCCATCAGCACCGAAATCCACGGTACGGAAGAACAGGTCTGGACCGGTATCCGCTCCCTTTTCGACCGGGCCAGTTCAGCCGGCGAAGTCAGCATGGTCGTTACCCTTTCCAATGCGGCCCGTAAAGGTTGAAAGGTTTCCGGAATCAAAAAGCCGGTGTATATCATATACAGCCGGCTTTTTTATATTCTTAGCAGGAGCATTTCTACTTACTGACAGGTCCGGCCGCCAGAATACCCGCCGGGACGTCCCTGAATTTGGCAAAGTTCTCCCTGAAGAGGCCAGCCAGCCTGCGGGCCATGGCATCATATCTTTCCGGTTCCGCCCAGGTATTACGGGGATTGAGAATTTCCGCCGGGACCCCGGGGCAGGCTTCAGGTACCAGAAAGCCGAAAACAGGGTCGGAGGTAAATTCCACCTCATCCAGTTCACCGTTTAAAGCCGCCCGGACCATGGCCCGGGTATAGGGCAGGCTCATGCGCCGGCCGGTGCCGTAAGGTCCCCCGGTCCAGCCGGTATTGACCAGGTAAACGCTGGCGTTGTGCCTGGCTATCCTTTCCCCAAGGAGGTTGGCGTAAACCATGGGCGACCGGGGCAGGAAGGGGGCCCCGAAACAGGTGGAGAAGGTGGCCTGGGGCTCGGTAATCCCCCGCTCGGTGCCGGCCAGCTTGCTGGTATAACCGGACAGGAAATGGTACATGGCCTGTTCCCGGGTGAGTTTGGCTATGGGCGGCATAACGCCAAAGGCGTCAGCGGTGAGGAAAACTACCGTGCGGGGATGGCCGCCCACCCCCGGAATGACGGCGTTGGGGATGAAATCTACCGGGTAGGCGGCGCGGGTGTTTTCCGTCAGGGCATCGCTGTCGTAGTCAATGGCCCGGCAATCGGGGTCTACCATCACATTCTCCAGGACGCTGCCGAAACGGATGGCGTTCCAGATCTGGGGTTCGTGCTCGGCGGAAAGCTTGATACACTTGGCATAGCAACCGCCTTCAAAGTTAAAAATGCCCTTGTCCGACCAGCCGTGCTCGTCGTCGCCAATAAGGAAGCGTTCCGGATCGGCCGACAGGGTGGTCTTGCCGGTGCCGGAAAGGCCGAAGAACAGGGCCGTATCGCCTGCCGGGCCTATATTGGCGGAACAGTGCATGGGACAAACGCCTTGTTCGGGTAACAAGTAGTTCATGACGGTAAAGATGGATTTTTTCATCTCGCCGGCATAGGAGGTACCGCCGATGATTATCACACGGCGGTCAAAATTGAGGATAACAAAGGCCTCGGAGCGGGTGCCGTCATGTTCCGGGATGGCCTTAAAGCCCGGGGCACAGATAACGGTAAACTGGGGTTCATGCCCGGTGAGTTCATCCGCCGCCGGCCGGATAAAAAGCTGGCGAACGAACAAGTTCTGCCAGGCATACTGGTTGACGATCCTGATGGGCATGCGGTAGGCGGGATCGGCCCCGACAAAACCGTCAAAAACAAAGAGATCCCTTCCCTGGAGGTAGGCCGTCAGGCGGCTGTAGAGGCGTTCAAAGGTTGCCTCGCTCACAGGCTGGTTAACGGTACCCCAGCTGATGCTGTCGTGGACAGCGGGAGTGTCCACGATAAACCTGTCGTTAGGGGAACGGCCGGTATACTTGCCGGTATTAACGCTTAAAGCCCCATTGGGAGCCAGGAGGCCTTCTCCCCGGGCCAGGGCTATTTCAACCAGCCGGGCCACCGGCAGGTTACGGTAAACAGTACCGGGATTAATGAGACCCAAGCGCTCTAAACCATAAGTATTACCCATAAGCTCTCCCTTCCTTCTCCCTCTATGATCTTTAGCAATATACCATAAGGGCTGAAGGAAGGTCAACAGAATCGCGAAATGTATACAGTACACCTGTTTTCAGGGGTTACCAGTAGGAACTGTAATGGCCAGCAGCATCCACTTAAACACCACTTTATGACACTATAGTTCAGAAAGCGGAGAGAAAGCGGAGGAAAAGTGGAGAGAAGCAAGGGCCGGCTGTTAAATTATACTTAACTTCTAAAGGCCAAACCTTCTCTCCCGACCTGGGACTCTGGGGACATGACCGACAAAAAAAGGGGCGCCGCCCCATATCTTACCGATAAGCAGCCCCGCCGGTCGCCAAGACGCCGTTACCAGCGACAAAGTAGGCCAGGCGCAGGGCTTCCCTGATTTCTTCCTCGCTGGCGCCGAGATCGCGGGCCTGCCTGGCCAGGACGGCTACCCCTTCGCTGGCGCCGTGGGCGGCATCCAGGGCCAGGGTAATCAGGGTTTTGGTTTTGGCGTCCAGGGCGCCGGGGGCCATGGCCGTTTCCGCCACGGCTTTGACGGCCCGGTAAAACTCCGGGTCCCGCCCGGCCAGGGCTTCAATAAAGGCTGGTAAGGGCATAGATATCGCCTCCTTTTATGAGATTGAGGAGTTGGAGCCTGTCAGGAACCCTCTAAAGCCAGTTCCTGAAGGCAACTTCCTGATTCCCTTCTTTTACATATTCTCCCTGTAAAAACAAAATCCTGCCGGGGTTTAATGCTCCGCGCCGATTTTTATGTCTCCCCGGTTACTGATAAGCTGCTCCGGCTGCTCCAGGGGCTCATAGGAGCCAGCTTCTTAAATCCCGCCGCTTATGGCTCGCACCGGGTAAGGGCTTGCGAATAAATGTCATTGTCATCGTTCGTCATTGTTCCCCTGAACCCCCGCCAGATAAGCTTTAAGGGCCAGGAGCAGGATGCCGGCCTCGGCGGCGTGGTAGGGCCAGGGGTGTCCCCGGGCAATAATATTCTCCTCCAGCCCGGTCACATACTGGCGCACCCGCCAGCGGTCTTCCATCAGGGTGGCGGCATAGACTACCAGGGTGGTGGTGAAATTCTCCGACGTCGTTTGCCGGTACCAGTGGGGATAGTTACGCAGGAAATTGGCGTACAGGCGCCGGGCAGCCTCTTCCCGGGGCGTGAGGACGCCGGTTATAATGGGAAAGAGCTGCGCCAGGGCGTCGGGGTACCACTTCTTCCAGTTGGGCCGCTTGCGCAGGCCGGCGCGGTAAATAGCCGGGCAGTAGCCACCATTAACCCGCATCTTGTCCTCCAGGGCCTCCCTGACTTTCCCGGCCAGGGCCTCGTATCCCTGCGCCTCCGCTACCTCCCCCCGGGCCCTGGCCAGCAGCCAGGCGTAGTCCTTTAATCCCCGGTAGACCTCACAGTTATCCATCAGGTACTTCACCCGCCAGTCCGGCCGGGCCAGGGTGAGATTGTCCTTTTGTAACGTGGCCAGCATGGCCCCGGCCACCAGGTCCAGCTCCGGCCAATGATCCTCCAGCCAGACCCTGTCGCCGCTGGTCCCATAATAAAGCCGCAACAGGGTGAAAAAGGTGGCGGCATAGGAATCGGAAGAATCATAGGTGTAGGCCGGAACCTCCGCCCCCCTCTCATCCAGGTGATAATCATAGACGGTACCCGTGACGCCGTAGCGGTCCGGCCTTTCCAGGTGGGCCAGGTACCAGTCCAGGTAGGCCCGTACCCGCGGAAGGTGCAGGCCCCAGGCCGCCGGGCCGTAGAGGGCCAGGTGGGCAAAGTAAGGGACAATTTTGGGCTGGCCGGGGTAAGCGGTTACAACTGCTCCACCGGGTAACTGCTGGCTGAGAATCCAATCGGCCTCCCGCCGGATAAGCGTTTCCATAAAAACACCCCCCACACCATCTTATGGTGAAAGGGGGGTCCTGGTCAGATTGTGGGCACCTACCCCATTAATAGACCAGGCGGCTAAAAATATGGGCATAGCTAAAATCCTCGCGCATGAGGCGATGGCGATAGGGGGAGATTTCCGCCCTTTTTTTAATAAGAGCTCCGTAAACCCCGGCCTGGTGGATGGCGCCCACCAGGATCATCCCCACCAGGATATTATCCCGGAGGACCAGTTTTTTATAGTAGTTGCGGTCCGGTTGATAATCGGCAAGAACTTCATAATTATTTCCTTCCGGTTGGGTCAGCCCCATGGCAATGGCCGGTATTTCCCGGAACTCAACTGCATTTTGCATGCCTACCATGCCGCCGTAAGGGCGCCTGCAGCCTGCCATGTTATAGGCGCTAATGCGCCCCTGGGCCGCGGCATTGGGCCAGATGGGCGTAAGCCCTACCTTGCCGGTTACCACATCTTTGGTTTCCGCCACATCCCCGGCGGCATAGATATCGGCAATGCTTGTCTCCATATAGTCGTTAACCGGTATGCCACGGTTGACCGTCATCCCGGTTCCGCGGATCAAGTCGACGTTAGGTCGGGTTCCGGTTGCTACAATAACTACTTCGGCTTTCAGTCGCTCGCCGTCTTCGAGTATTACCCCTTTGCCGGACCGGCCGAAGAGGCGTCCCCACAAACCGGACGAGGCAATTTCTTTGATCCCCCGGCCCAGGATAAAACGGATCCCTTCCGCCTGCATATCCCGCATTAAAAGGCAGGTGATCCGGAACTATCCTGGCTGTCGGCTGGGCCTCCGGCCCGGCCGCGCAGCTGGAGGAACTGATCCGGACGGCCGACCGGGCGATGTACCACGATAAAGTCAATATCCGTAACGATACTTCTTTTAGGTGATATACATCACTGCTCCTCTAGATGGAAGACTTTATAATGGAACAAAAGCAACAAAAACCACGGGAGGAGTCACTATGGAAATCATCCGCATCGCCGAGCTGCCGCAGCAGGCAACCCCCAGGGGCGTCAAAGCCCGGACCATAATAGACGTGCCTTACATCAATATCATGAACCTGACCCTGGCCCCCGGCGACGAGGTGCCTTCCCACACCACGCCGGTAGACGTGCTGTTCCACGTCATCGAGGGCGAGGGCTCCATTACCGTCGGTCCGGAAACGGCTAAAGTCAGCGCCGGGGAGATAGTAGTCAGCCCGGCCGGCATCCCCCACGCCCTGGCCGCCAATGCCGGCAGTAGTTTTAGCGTCCTGGTGATGAAAATACCCAATCCCAAAGGAATGGCCAAATAAAACTGTGCCCATGGCACTGCCGGATGCAAACAAAAAACCTGGTAAACTCGGCCCAGTAACTGCCCCGTTATAATGGGTGTCGTGCCAAATTTTCTTTCGTGATGAAGAAATATAGGGAGAAGACGCGGTAAAAACCGCAATTCTTCTCCCTATTTTTTTACGTGGAAACCCGTAAAACGCAAGAAGTTCTATTCCAGGTTTTTACGAAATTTCAGGGCGCTGATGGCGATAATTACCAGCCCGAAAAACAACAGGTAGAAGACCTGGAACAGCAGGTAGCTGAAGCCGACGCCATATCGGTGGTATTATATATGTCATTGCGATATACCTGGACAAATAAATCCTCCCTAATATATAAACGGAATTTACATACCCGAATGCCACGTTCTAGAACAACCAATCTGTCAGCAATTTTCTTTTTCAGGATAACCTCCGCTTCCTTAAATAAAAGCGAACAGTTAACCATTTTTACCCAACCTTTTTAATTCCTCACGGAGTTCCTCCAATCTCGTCTCCGCCAGTTCCCAATCGAAATAATCCTGTTCGGTTTCAAAGTCGGGCTCACAAAGGGATTGGCGAAAAGTTGAAAAATCAACGCTATACTTTTTCTGGAAATTATTACTGATTAACTCATATTTACGTATATCGCTAATTACTTTCTGGCGCAGTAATTTCCGCAAGCTTTCATTGGGTTCTTTAGCTGGTTCTAGACGAACTAAAGTATCAATTAGCTCCTTACTAACAGACAATCCTGAACACCCCCCCCTTTCCTTAAGGCTATTCTAACACCGGTTCCATTTAATGTCAAAGCCCATCTTAATCTTTATCACTTCCCCTCAATCCTGGTCAGAGCCAGACGCACCCGTTCCGGGTCAAAAACCCCTTGCTTCTTGACGTAACCGGAACGGGAGAGATCGTAAATTAAATCCCAGAAATTGCGCCGCGACCCCAGGTCGACACCCCCGGTGAGTTCGTCCAAAAAAACAGCCCAGGCTCATGAATCAGGGCACAGCCCAGGGCCAGCCTTTGTTTCCAGCCTGTAGAGCGGCGTGTGATATAGATCACATCGGCAAAACAATCATGCTCACAATCGCAGCAAGGAAAAAGGGGTAAAATTGGCATATGATCTAAAAGAGCAGCCAATCACCATGAGAAGGGAGAACCGCTCCGTGAAACTCCCCGGTAATTGTTTAACAACGGCCATGGGTATTCTTCCCCATGTCGATCCGGGTACAGCCTTGCGGCTGGCCCTGTCCCTGGATATACCCTTCTGGCCGCAGCTACCCCGGCTGAGCTTTTATGAAGATATGTATGCCCAGGTATCAGAGCACCTGCCCGGCATTAAACTGGATTTTAACGCGAAGGTTATCCACTTTAACACCAATGACTTTTATACCGAGCTCCCCGCCTATATCGAGAACTGGGAAAACCCCGACTATTTTCGTCTCTCCCCTCAGTACGCCAAGGTCTACCAGGCTTTTCTGGCGGAAGATCTCGCTCATTATCCCGCCATTCGCGGCCAGTCCATCGGCCCCGTTAGCTTTGGTCTCAAAATAATTGACGAGAAACAGGCACCAATCATCTACAATGACGAAGTCAGGGGGTTCCTCTATGATTTTATAGCTAAAAAAATCCAGGCCCAGTACCGGGACCTGGAAGCCAAAAACCCCCGAGCTTTTGTCTGGGTAGATGAACCAGGCCTGGAACTGGTCTTTATGGCCCTTACCGGCTACAGTTCGGAAAGGGCCAGGGAGGATTACCGCCATTTCCTGGCCATGCTCCCCGGACCTAAAGGGGTGCATCTCTGCGGCAATCCCGACTGGTCCTTTTTGCTGGGCCTGGAACTTGACATTATCTCCCTCGATGCCCTGCAGTGGGGGCACATTTTTACCCGCTACACCGGCGAAGTGAAAGAGTTCCTGCAAAGGGGCGGCATAATCTCCTGGGGCATCACCCCCACCCTGACCGAAGAGGTAGAAAAGGTAACGGTTGCCAGGCTGGTAGCCCAATTGGAAAATCTCTGGGATTATTTGCAAGGGCAGGGGATTAGCAAAGAAACTATTATCACCCAGGCCTGGCTGGCGCCGGCCCGCTGCTGCCTGGTAAATGCCGACGGTGCCGTTTCCGTCGAAAAGTCCTTCCGGCTGCTCAAAGAAGTTGCCGGGGTAATCAGGAAGAAATACGGGTTATTATAACTTGTAACCCTTGGTAGTCACAAAGTTGACGTTGAAACCACCTCTTTTTGTAAAAGGAGGACCAGGGCGATGGTTAATCTGATAGAAGAACTACTGCTGCAACTACTTGGCGAAATCCCCATGGGGGTAACCTGGATGGATGCTAACGGCCGTTTGTTCTATACCGACCCTTTGGCCGAAAAACTTCTAGGACCGGCACCGGGCGCTACCGCCACCTTCCTGGACTGCCACCCACCCCATTTGCATGGGCGAATTCAGGCGTGCTGGCAAGAAATTACAGAGCAATCCCCCTCTATATGGCAGCACACCATTTACCATGGCCACCGCTGGGTGCAGAACTGCTTTATCCCTTTAAGCCAGAACGGCCATTTTAAAGGGTTAGTCATTATCAGCCGTGAAATTACCGGGGAACATAGGCGCCCCTATTTTGTCCAGCCTAGCAAACTTTTTCTCTAGAAAACAGATCCTCAATCGAACCCGCTGGTATTGCTTATTTTGAGACCCTTAATTTAATTCGCCGGAGGCAATAGCAAAAGTATTTCTAGCAAATACGCGGTAGTTGTTCGCCTGCTAACATATCTATCAATTTTGTTGCACCTAGAGAAGTTTTTAAAAAAACATTACCCTGGCCTTTCTTAACCTCTCCAATGATACTGGCCTGTTGGCCCTGGGGCAGCCTGCGCAGGGCCGCTACGATGTCTGGCGCTTCCTGAGGTGAAACAACTGCTATAAATTTTCCTTCATTAGCTAAATAAAGGGGATCCAATCCGAGCATTTCCGCCGCCCACCGAACCTCATCGCTTATGGGAATACGATCTTCAAAGAGAAATATATCTTTATTAGTAGCCAGGGCAATTTCCTTCACTGTGGTCGCCACCCCACCCCGGGTGGGATCACGCATAAGCTTAATACCCTTATATTGAAATAGTAAATCCTGAGTGATCGAGTTTAGACAAGTACAGTCGCTTATTATATCGCTTTCAAACTCCAGGCCTTCCCGTCGGGACACCACTGCCAAACCGTGCTCACCAATATTACCATTGAGGATTACCACGTCCCCTTCTTCAACTCTATGGTAGCCAAGCTCAACGCCTTCCGGTACCAACCCGACCCCTGTCGTATTAACAAAGATTTTATCGGCATTACCCCGTTCCACTACTTTAGTATCTCCGGCAATAATAGTAACCCCGGCCATCCGGGCTGCCTCAGCCATGGAAGTAAGGATTTTTTCCAGGTCAGCTAAGGGTAAACCTTCTTCCAAAATAAAAGAAGCCGTAAGATAACGGGGTACAGCCCCGCTAACTGCCAGGTCGTTGACTGTACCACAGACTGCTAGTTTACCGATATCACCACCGGGGAAAAAGATCGGTTTGATGACAAAGGAATCAGTAGTCACTACCAGCCGACCTTTTTCAATTTCCAAAGGCAAGGTGGCCGCATCACTCATGGTTTTCAAAATTGAATTTTCGAAATGCCGTAAGAATAAGTTGCTAATTAACTCGTGAGTTAAAAGGCCACCGTCACCATGGGCTAAAAGGATTTTATCTCCTATCAATTCTTACTTCTCCTCCGTTCGTACTTATAATAAGCGGCACAGGCTCCTTCACTTGAGACCATACAAGGTCCAACCGGCTTTAAAGGCGTACAAATGTATGCAAAAAGAGGACACTCAGGGGGTTCCATTTTTCCCTTCAAGATCTCACCACATGAACAACCTGGCACCGCTTCAACAGTAGATTCTTCAAGGAGGTACTGTTCTTCGGCATCATACCGGGCATATTCTGCTTTGAGCTTCAGCCCGCTACGGGGTATGATACCTATACCTCGCCACTTAACATCTACCAGGTCAAAATACTTCTGCATAATCGCCTGGGCCAAAGGGTTGCCCTCCTCCCGGACCGCCCGGGAATACCTGTTAAGGACCTGGGCCTTTCCTGCCGCGACCATGTCTACCAGGGCATCAAGGGCCGCCAGAATATCAACTGGCTCAAACCCGCCAATCACGGCAGGTACATTATATTTTTGACTTAAAAACTCAAAGGTTTTTCTACCAAGAATAGTACAGACATGACCGGGTAAGAGAAAACCATCGATTTTAACCTCCGGGTCCTGTAAAAGAGTTTCCAGGGCCGGGGGGACCACCTTATGAGCAGAGTAAAGCAAGAAATTTTTCAGGTTTTTTCTCACCACTTCTTCCAGGCATAAAGCGACAGCCGGAACAGTGGTTTCAAAACCTACCCCTAAGAAAATGACTGTCTTATCCGGGTTGGCCTCGGCAATAGCCACGGCATCCAAAGCTGAATAGACTACACGCACATCACCATTGGCCCGTTCCTGCACCAGGCTGGACCGGCTGCCTGGTACCCGCATCATATCGCCAAAGGTAGTAACAATAACTCCGGGTAGCCTGGCCAGGCCAATCATTTTATCGATATCCCCGGTGTCGGTAACGCAGACGGGGCAGCCAGGACCGCTTTTAAGACGAAGTTTCCCCTTGAGAAGCTCCCTTATGCCACTACGGGAAATGGCTACGGTATGAGTACCGCATACCTCCATAAAGTTAAGCGGCCTGGAGATCTTTTGCTGGAGCCTCTCTAAAATGCGTTGCCCGAGTTTTGGGTCTTTAAACCTCTGTAGTAACTCCATTGATTTCCTCCCATAATTTTAGAGTTTCCAGGGCTTCCTCCATATCAAGCTTACTTATGGCATACCCGGCGTGGAGGAGAACAAAATCTCCCACCTTGACTTCCGGCGTTACCCCAATGCTGATGCGACGCCGATTACCCATTATATCTACCCAGGCATACAGACCTTCAATTTTATATATCTTAGCCGGTACAGCTAGACACATGCTGCACTCCTCCAGTAGGCAATTGTCGCCTGACCTAGAGCCAGGCCTCCGTCATTGGTGGGTACCTGATGGTGGTAGTAAACATCAAAACCTAATTCCGTTAATTTCCGGCGGGCCATTACCAGCAGGTAAGGATTTTGCCACGTTCCACCGCTTAAGACTACTTTGTTAAGGCCATTTTTGGCTCTTACCTCAGTTGCTCCTTGGCAAACCATCGCCACTAAAGTATTATGAAATTTAGTTGCAATCAAGGTTTTATCCGTACCCCTTTTTAAATCCTCGAGGATGCCCGCCAGGACTTCGGCCGGATAAAGTACTCCTTGCCGTATTTCAAAGGGATAGGATTCGCTGTACCCCCCACGCACAAGTTCGGCCAACTCCACTGCCGCCTGACCCTCGTAGAAATTTTCCCGGCAGACCTGCAACAGAGCTGCTACCGCATCAAAAAAACGACCGCAGCTGGAAGTCAAAGGAGAATTAAATTTGCTTTGGAGCAACTTGCCTACCAGGGCAACTTCCTTGTCCGAACAAGGAATAAAATTCCGGTAGCGCTCTATGCCTTCGTGACCGAAATATTGGTAGAGGTAAGCTAAGGCCATACGAAAGGGCTGGCGAACGGCTGCTTCTCCTCCTGGTAAGGGGACATAGGCTAATTGGACCTCACGCTGAAAGGAGCAAAAATCACCGCGTAGTATCTCAAAACCCCAGATGCAACCGTCCGTCCCGTACCCGGTACCATCACAAATTATACCGATGACCTCTTCCTGCAGTCCGTTCTCAGCCAGGCAAGAGGCCAGGTGGGCGTGGTGGTGTTGGACGGGTATTAACTGTTCAGCCGGCAGCTCTCGCGCCAGGCGCGAAATGCGGTAATTGGGGTGCAGATCATAGGCAATAACCTGGGGCACAATATTTACCAGCCGGGTTAGGGAAGCCAGAGAGGAGTGGTAAAAGGCAACACATTCCTCAGAACTCATTTCACCGATGTACTGGCTAAAGAAGGCGCGGTTACCTTTTACCAGGCAGAAAGTATTTTTCATCTCGCCACCAGTACCCAATACACTTAACTCCCTGGGCGGGGCCGGTATTTCTAAGGGGCTGGGGACATAACCCCGGGAGCGCCGCCAAAATTGCAACTCGCCATCCATTACCTTTACTACCGAATCGTCACAACGATTTTCGATTTCCCGGTTATGCCAGAGAAAATAGTCCGCCACCTCTCCTAACTGGACCAGGGCTTCATCATTGTTCTTAACAAGGGGTTGGCCACTGAGGTTGCCGCTGGTCATCACCAGGGCTTCGACTTCCCCATCAAAGAGTAGCAAGTGTAACGGCGTATAAGGTAACATGACGCCAAGGCTTTTGAGGTTGGGGGCCAGATTATCAGGTAAAGGGCTCCCGGGCCGGCGTTCCAGGACAACAATGGGGGCTGCCGGACTAAGTAAAACCCGGGCCTCTTCGGGACTCACCCGGCAGTATTTCTGGACTGTATCTAAATCACGGCACATGATTGCTAAAGGTTTGGCCGGACGCTTTTTGCGCCGCCTTAACTCTCCAATAGCCACAGGATTACGAGCATCACAGGCCAGGTGAAAACCGCCCAACCCTTTAACAGCAACAATTTTCCCAGCCAGGATAAGCTGGCGAAAACGTTCCGCCCAATTTCCGGCAACCTCTCTTCCATTTCTATCTACTAGGAAAATTTGGGGGCCACATCGGGGACAAGCGTTAGGTTGCGCATGAAACCTGCGGTTACGGGGGTCATGATATTCCTGCTCGCATTCCCGGCACATAGGGAAAGCGCTCATAGAGGTTCGTTCCCGGTCATAAGGAAGATCACGAATAATGGTAAAGCGTGGGCCACAGTTCGTACAATTGGTAAAGGGATAATGAAAACGACGTTCTGCCGGGTTCAAAATATCCCGCCGGCAATCCTCGCAAATCGCGACATCCGGCGTGATAAGAACTTCTCTTTCCCCCTGACACTCGCTTTTAATTATCTCGAAGGAGGCATATCCCTGGGGATCCTGGGGAGTTAATCGTATGGCGGTAATCCTGGCCAGGCGGGGTGGATGATACTTTAGTTCCTTTAAAAAAGAGGCAACGGCAGCCGTTTCTCCTTCAATTTCCAGAGTTACCCCTGACACGGAGTTGAGTACCCACCCCTTGAGGCCGTATTTACACGCCAGGTTAAAAACATAGGGGCGAAATCCTACTCCTTGGACAATACCTTGAATTTTAACCTGGTAACTAATTATTTTTCCCGCTTCCTCCTGACGAGCTGAGTAAGCCATTGACACCAGGCCTCCACCCCCTCATCTTTCAGGGCAGATACCGGAAAGATTTGAATAGCGGAGTTGATGCCCCGCACATCTTGCTCCAAGGCATCCATGTCAAAATTCGTATAGGGCAACAGGTCGATCTTATTAACTAACAAAGCCCTTGACTCCCGAAACATAAGTGGATATTTGCAAGGCTTATCGTTACCTTCAGTAACACTCAGAACCATTACCTTCATATCTTCACCTATGTCAAATTCGGCGGGGCAGACTAAATTGCCAACGTTTTCTACCACCAATAGATCTAATTCATCAAGGTTCAAATCCTCGAGGCAAGAAGCAATCATATTGGCATCCAGATGGCAAGCGCCACTGGTATTGATTTGCACCACCGGTACACCTTTTTGGGCAATTCTCTCAGCATCCCTGGCCGTACAAATATCACCCTCGATGACACCAATATTAAGTTGATGTTGCAAATGTTCAATGGTTCTTTCCAAAATGGTGGTCTTGCCCGAACCGGGAGAACTCATTAGATTAAGGACAAAGACTCCTTTTTCCCGGAACAGCTCCCGGTTGGCAGCAGCCAGGGTATCGTTAACCCCCAAAATACTGGAAACAAGCTTAATCTGCAACAACTTCAACCCCTTATCTTCCTAATAGTTAGTACCGCCTTACCGCAGTATCCTTAATCGCCCTCAATATAGTCAACATAGAGTTCACTCCCGCTAACAATGTCGACATCGGTACATTCGCATTGGGGACAGCGGAAGCGATAACCCTCCACTAAAAACTGGTGAGAACATCGCCGGCAGCTTCCCTCTATTTCCTTTATTTCAACCTCCAGTTCCCCCTGCGCTATGAGGGGGATATCTTCTTTTAGTGTAGTAAAGCAGAATTCCAGGGAGTCAGGTACAACTGCCCTTAGCTTTCCTATAACCAACTTTATTTTCGTGATCCGGCGTAAACCGTAACTATGAGCGTTTTTGGTCACAACATCTAAGATTCCTTGCATTAATGCCAGCTCATGCATGCAGTTCATCCCCAGGCTCCACAAAATCTAGACCAACCGAAGTTGTTAGTTAGCTGATTTAACTTCTGGTCAAGAGCGCGGTTTGAATCTCAGGATTGCAGCTTTGTCACTAAAGAGAGGAGAGAGGGTATTACTATTGCTGGATAAACTGATGGTAAAATGATAGTTTTTAGTCAGGTCATCAAACTGAATATCGTCCCAATGACCTGTTTTTAATGCCCTTTTGCACTCCAAATACCACCATCCGTTGCTCCACTTGGCTCCAACCCTCACATTGGCGGCACTACCGCTAGGCTCCTTTAGAATCAGTTCGGGTACCACGGCGTTAAGTTGCTCATAACGGCTCCAGATTTCTTTTAACTCTTTCAGAGTGAGGTTGCTTACCATCACGGCCTGGCCATTATCTATTTCTTCCTGGGTAATGGTCATGGCATCAATAAAAGAGACGGGATTCTTCTTGACGTACAACGGCGCGGTATGTTCCTTATTCCAGTTGCGGTAAAAAGGTATCTTTCCTTCATCTAAAAAGGTTCTGGCTGGTATTTTATCCATAGGCATGGCGCCGCGCCATTCTATATTGTGACATTGGGAGCAATACTGATTACCTTCGGTAACTGCCGCATAACTGAACTTTGCATCATTATACGAAGCTATAATCCCATCTACCGCATAACCTCTGAAGTAAAACGTTCCTGCGATGGGTTGCCTTGGATCCATCTTATCCGCATGGTCAAAAACAACCGGGCCTTGTTGGGACACTCCGCCCAACAACCATCCCATATCCTCAATGTAATCCTCTTTTCCCCCAGACTTAAAACCATGTCGACCCATCAACATCCAAAAGTCTGCATATTCGCCGCGACGGGCCGTGGCGTGATGCATTTTACCGTCTACCGGGCTTTTATGACAAAACCCCCCACAGCCGGTGGCTGCAAATTCCTGCCCTATGGATATATCCCAGCCCATAGCCAGCCACTCGGGTTGTCTTTGTCGGGTAGGCGGCCTGAAAAACGTCCAATTCACCAGCTCATCATTATGGTACCACTTATTCTCCTCGGCGAAATAGTTCCAGTTGCCAGGTGTATTGATACTCATAGTCCGATCGGGCCAAAACATCAATAGCGCCAGTTCTTTTTCGGTATAAACGGCTTTCATGGTCAGGGCACCTGCCTGTAAAGCTGGTGCTTGTCCCCAAATAGGATCAATATCGCCATCAATAGCGGGCAAAGAATCTACTTTCACTGCTTCTAATACCAAGGGCGCAATAAACTCTACCGGCACTGTTTGATTACTAGCTTGCCATCCATCCGAGCTAGTCTTTGCCCCTTCTGTCTTCCCGCTTGGCATACCTGGAGTTCCACACCCAACTACCGTAATAGTCAAGCAGGCCAGTAAGGAAAGCACTACAATATACCGCCACCCTGGCTTTGCCATTTCCGTCCCTCCTTTTTCTCTCCCGGTCAGGTTCCTGAACCAGACTGCCAAAAAAGGATTTTTGCCAAAAGCTCCCGCATTGCCATAACTGTGGCCGCCACCTCAGTTGTTAAGGAAGCTCCAAAGGCCAGGTTGCCCGGCTGGATGCCGATTATAAATAGATCAGCGTTTGTTTCCCTTTGGAGATAGGCAGCTAAGAAAGAAAGGGGCAGGCCATGGGTAGAAGTGCAATAAGCACCTACCTCATCCATTTCGATGATGCTCACGGCACCTGGTGGTGCCCCCAGGTCTGCGGCATCGATAAAAACAACATGACTTGGCTGCAACTTAACCAGACGGCCTAAAAAGTTCTCGGGCATGTCACCGCAATTTATTATGACTACATCCCCTCTATCCAAACCTGTTTCTTCTAAGGCGTTGATTACCGCTACCCCTGCCCCATCATCACCACGAATCTCGTTACCCACGCCGCATAAAGCTACTACCCTGCGCTTGGCAAGGCGGCAACGCAAGGCAGCTTCCAGGCTGCCCTGCGCTTCCTTTGTTGTTTCCAGCACTATTCCCTCTGACCTCCTCCTTCCAACTGTTGCAGAAACTGTACAACCTCGTACATCTTGTTGTTCGAGCGGAAGTAGCGCACGCATTCCTGGTGGTTGCCTCTCACTACCCGTACCCCCAACTTTTCCAGTCCCGCAATGATCCGATCCATATGGGGGCAACGGGAATAAAAATCCTCCCAAATCAGGCAGGCAGCGACATGCACTACGTTAACACCAGTCTCCCGCATCAGCTTGCGAACAATAGGAACTACCCCTTTACCCGGGCAACCGGGACATTGAAAGTTGGCTATGACCTGAAGGCTATCACCATAGCGCTTTGCCCGGGCTTCTCCCCTTAGGAATGACTTCTTACAGATAACGCTGGGGCAGGTGGTCTCTACCTTGGCGCAACCCATTAGAGCAACCTTAGCGATGTCTCCCGTCAACATAGTTCACCCCTTTATTACTCGCTCCTGGCCTGCACCCTTATTTGTTCCGGATCCACCGCACCCGTAAAGCATAATTCATATTCGGAAGTTAAATGGTACATGCCACAACGGCAGACCTCCTCGCACATCTGACACATGACACACTGGAGAAGCCTGATCACAGGGGGGCCCGTAGCCTTCCAGGCGGTATCATTCCAATAGACGTCTTCCTTTTGCGGGTCAAGCTTGAGCTCGATGGCATTAGCCGGGCAATACTTTAGACACAATTCGCAGCCCACACATTTGTAGCAGCTTAAGCAACGCCTGGCCTCGTTACGGGCCATCTCTTCGGTATAACCCAGATAGACTTCTTTAAAATTGGTCTTACGCTCTTCGGGAGACAGCATGGGCATGGGCACTCGTTTTTTCTGCCAGGCCTCTTCCCGCAGGAACATATAACGTCGCTCGGCAGTAATGTCCAGGGCCTTTAAATCTCTACCGTAGTCATATTCATCAACAAAGGGATTGCCCTCATTACTGCCGCTTAAGTAGCGGTCGATGGCCAGGGAGGCACGGCGGCCGCCGGCCAGGGATTCTATAATAGTTGATGGCCCGCGAATTACCTCTCCCTCAGCAAAAACTCCAGCAACACTGGTGGCCCCGCTGTCCGGATCTACAGCTATCAAAGTGTCGCCGCGCGTGAGCTGGAACTGAGAGCGCTCTTCTCCCAGGACGCTTAAGTCGGCCATCTGGCCAATGGCAATGAGCACGCTATCGCAGGGGATGACCTCGTGGGTAGACTCATCCAAGACAGGGTTGAAACGCCCTTCACTATCAAACACCGATTTGACTCCTATCAATTCGACCCCCGTTACCCGGCCATTCTTGCCCAAAACTTTTCTCGGCGCCCGGCGATGGAGAATTGTCATGCCTTCTTCGCAAGCCTCAGTTATTTCCCAGGCGTGAGCAGGCATTTCTTCCCGGCTTTCCAGGCATACCAGTTGAACTTCCGCCCCCAACCGGATGGCACAACGGGCCACATCAATGGCAACATTGCCGCCTCCAACAACTATGGCTTTTTTGCCAAGGTCGATCTTTTCGCCCAGGTTAAGGGCCCGCAAAAAATCGATGCCCCCCCATACTCCTTTTAGTTCTTCGCCCTGAACCCGCAACTTACGGCTGATATGGGAGCCAATACCTATAAAGATAGCCTTATAACCCATACCCCTGAGGTCGGCGAGGGATATATCCCGGCCAATGCGTACACCTGTGCGAAACTCTACGCCCAGGGCTGCAATAGCCTCTATTTCTGACCGGAGGACGTCTAGAGGCAACTTGTAGCGGGGCACTCCATAGCGTAACATCCCGCCCGGTTCCGGCAAGGCCTCAAAAACTGTCACCGGATAGCCTAGATAGGCCAGATCATAGGCAACCTGTAGACCGGACGGGCCGGCACCCACAACGGCAACTTTTTTTTGCGGATCCTGGTTCTTAGTGCGTACCGGCTTTTTCAGCAGTGGCTCGCCGCGTTCTCTCTTTTTTTGGTAGACCCAGTCGGCAACAAAACGCTTCAACCAGGCATCGGCTACGGGCTCCTCTTCTCCATAATTGCGTTTACACATTTCCTCGCAGGGGTGATTGCAGGTACGACCAAGGGAGGCGGGCAGGCATACCTTCTGCCGGATGAGTTCAAGTGAACCTTCATAATCTCCCTCTACTATCTTACGTACGTATCCCCGTATATCTAAATGGGCCGGGCAGGCGAGACGAGCCGGGTCTGGCTTCTCATTAACGACGATTTCCGGCTTACCCCTGAGCCCTGCCGGTACAGGCGGTTTAACGAAAGGGTAAGGAGTGGTGAAAGGTTTTTCTACCAGGCGCTTTAACGTTTCCAGTTTTACACTCATGCTCTTCACCTCGCCTTAGTGCATGATAATTATCCGCATCAGATCCAGGGCTGCGATGGGAGCTACGCCAAACCAGAAAAAACGCAAGGTTTGATCGATACGCAGGCGGGCGCAAACGGCCCGGATATAGCTCACCAGGCCCAATAATGCCAGGGTTTTAAGCAAAAAGCTGACTATGGGAGGCAATACAAAAGCGCCAAAATGGATGGATTCGGGTCCGCCAAAGAACAGGGATACCGCCAGTCCGGTAACGATTACCAGTTCAAGATGCTTGGCCAGGTAAAACAATGCCAATTTAGGACCCGAATACTCAATGAAAGGTCCATCATGAATCTCATAGAGAGCCAGAGGTGCGTCAAAAGGTACCTTGTAGAGAATGGCAGGTAAAACCGTCAGGAGAGCAACAGCTGCCAGGGGAGCCTTCAAAAATAACCACCCGTGCTGGGCCTGGAAACTGACTATCTCGGTTAGGCCAAGGGAGCCAACGATTATTACCGGAGATAGTACGCTCAGGATCAAAGGGAATTCGTAAGCCAGCAAAAGGGTTAGACTGCGGGAACCGCCTACAGCTCCGTAAGGATTGCTCGAAGATAACCCTCCTATCCCAATGGCCAGCTCGGGAATGAGCAATAAAGCCAGAATTACCAGCAAATCGCCAGTGGAGGCAAGCACGGCCTGTGACGAACTCATAGGTATGAGCAGGAGCAGTACAGTAGTGCTAGCTACTGCCAGGACAGGAGCCAGGTTAAAGACGCTGCTTACAGCGGCGGCAGGTGTCAAATCCTCTTTGACAAAAAATAGTTTCCCGAAATCATAAAACGCCTGCCAGATAGGGGGCCCCATGCGATGCTGCATCCGGGCATAAAGCCTGCGGTCTATACCTTCATAGAGAAAACCTAAGAATGAGCAAAAGAGAAGACCAGGAAACCCCACAACCTGCAAGATAGTCTCGGCCATACCTACAACCTCACCCTTTCCTGATAAAGTTCATCCAGGGTATAAATATGACGGCGACCAGTTTTGGCGCTGACCAGCGTCACCCGCTCCACACATCCGTAACAGTGATCAAAGGTGCGAATGGTAATGGGGATGTCGGCCACACTGTCTCCCACCAGGGCCGTTTTAAAAGCATTGATGTTGGCACCAGTGGGGCCGCGAAGACGGTTACGCTCCAGAACCTCGGTGCCGTTACCCCGCATATAGTGGCAGCACTCGCCCCGCGGCGCTTCCCAGCGCATAAGGGATTCCCCCTCGGGGATAGTATCCGGGGGCAAAACCCTAACGGGCCCGGCCGGCAGGTTAGCTAAAATCTGGCGGATAATCTTAGTAGATTCGTAGCACTCGTAAATCCGCACCAGGGTACGGGCCAAATTGTCGCAAGTGTCAAAAACAGCCATATCCCAGTCCAGGAGAGGGTAGACCGAGGCAGGGTCAGATTTACGGGTATCAAATCGAATGCCAGACCCCCGAGCCATCATGCCTACGATGCAGAGTTTACGAGCATCTTCTTTGGGGATAATGCCTACGCCCTTCAATCTCGCGATGGCAGTGGGCTCCCTGGTGAATATACTTTCGTAGTACTTGGTCTGCTCATCAAGGTAGTCCATTGCCTCCAAAATCTTATGGGCTATGTCGGTATTTATATCCCGGCGCACGCCGCCTTCTGTATTGTAATCTTTGCGCATGCGGTTACCGCACATGGCTTCAATGATATCATTAATTCGCTCGCGGTCGCGCCAGGTATAATGGAAAACGGTATCGAAGCCCATGTCCTGGGCAATGATGCCGAACCAGAGATAATGGGACTGTAGCCTCTCCAGCTCCATCATCAGCGCCCGCAGGTAATGGGCCCGGGGCGGAATTTCTAAGCCCATTCTTTCTTCCAGGCAGTAGGCAAAAGTACTGGCTTCGGAATGATCACAGATGGCGCATATTCGCTCGATTAAATAGTGGGCTTTGGGATAGGGACGGCTTTCAATAGCCTTTTCCATGCCGCGAAAATTGTAACCCAGAATGAAGTCGACATCCACCACTTCTTCCCCGTCAATAACGAACTGGAAGTGCACCGGCTCTTTTAGAATGATATGTTGGGGCCCCAGGGGCAGGATAAAGCGACCCTTCTGCCCTCCCTCCTGGCGGCCCGGGGGGTTATAGACCTTCTTGCCTATAACTTCTTCTGATGACCTTTTCTCCTGGTAAAGCCTGGTGAGGTCTTCGTTAGTGTATTCCTTTCGTAACGGGTAAACCTCTCCCGGCCAGTCTTCCGGCAGATAAATCGGCCGGTCATCGGGTATACCTTCTACCTTGACCCCGAAGAAAGACTGCAGCTCGCGTTCATACCACAAAGCCCCGGGGATCAGGTGGGTGATGGTAGGCACCCGGGCTTCACTGTACGGCACCCTCAAACGGAAATTAACGGTACAGTAAAGTTTGGGGAAATCGCCCTCCGAGATGTGGTAGAGAACTTCCAGTTCCTTATGATTATCTACCCCGGTAATGAAGGTAAGGAACCCCATGTCATACTTTGTCATCAGGTACTTGATGCCTTCCAGCAGGCCGGTTTGATCCACGTCTATCCAGGCGCGGCCGGCGGCGGCCTCATAGGGTAGGCATACTTTCCGATCATGATCGAGGCGATACCCCAAAAAATGGGGTCCCAGAACATTTTTCAGCTCCAGGGCCAGCATTTCGGCATTCTTTTCGTTGGGACTCGCCATCTCATCTTCCCCCCAATTGTCTCTAGTCAGGGCTTTACTACTTTACCAGGTCATACGCAGGCTACCTTTTTACCGTAACGGCGGGACTTTTCTGCCAGGATGCCCAACGCCTGCACCGCGGCATGAATTACTCCGTCCGGCCGGTGAGGGCATCCCGGGACATAAACATCAACAGGAATAACTTTATCTACCCCTCCAATGATATTAAAGCAATCCCGGAACGCGCCCCCGGAGCAAGCACATGACCCCGAGGCCACTACTACCTTGGGCTCCGGCATTTGTTCGTACACCCGCCGGAGAATGGGGGCTGTATTATAATTCACTGGTCCGGTGACAAAGAGGATATCGCCATGGCGGGGCGAGCCTTTTAATAAAATACCAAAGCGTTCTACATCCAAATAAGGCGTAAAGAGAGGTAACAGCTCCGTATCGCATCCGTCGCACGAACACGCGTTAACCCAAACGGCCCAGGGCGACTTGGTCTGGAAGAAAGCCCGGACATCTCCCCAATTCACTTCAAATCCCTCCTATCGTCTGTACCAGTAAGAAGATAAGCACGCCTACCGTTAAAATCACCCAGCCTAGCCCACCTTTAAGAAAACTTAAATCCAGGGCACCAAGCACCGGACCGAAGATGCGGCGAACAGCCCAGTACAGGTGCTGGCCAGCCATGTATAGTTCCCGGTCGGCGTAGCTGCAGCCCCACCCATCGCCTACTGTGGATACACCGTTGAGGTAAAGGGCGCTCTTTCCCGGGCAGGGTTGGGACCGTGTCAGCGACCTGCTGACTGCTACGACCAGGGAGGCTAAAACTGCTATTCCTAGCAAAAGCACGCCGGTTACGACAGGATCCCAGTAGCCCCAGACTTGAACCGCAGGTACAGCATCCGCCAACACTGCTAAAGCTGGCCTTAAATAAGTCAACGCCTGTGCTGGCCAGAGCCCCAGCAGGATACAAAGTATAGCGAGTACCCATGTTGGGAGCATGGTCAGAAATGAAGGCTTAAAAATCTTTCCTTCTGATTTCACCGGACCCAGGAATAAGCCGGAGAAGACCTTGCCGTAGGCTATAAGGGTCAGAGCGCTCACTACCACCGCTATTACAGTGAGAAACGGATGCCCTGCCTCTAAGCCGGCTCGATAAATCAGCCACTTGCTGGCAAAACCGTTTAAAGGCGGTACTCCAGCCGAGGCCAGGGCCGCCAACCCGAAGAGCATAGTATTGGTAGGAAGCCGCCGGCCCCAGCCGCCCAGGTAGCGCAGCTCACTGGTGCCAGCCTGACGGATGATGACTCCCGCTGCCAGGAACAGCAGGGTCTCCATAATAGCGAAGTTCATCAGGTGAAGTAAGGCGCCGCTGGAGCCAATTGGTGTCCATAAGCCCAAGCCCAGCAGGATATAGCCTACCTGGCTAATGGAAGAGTAAGCCAGAACGCGCCGCAAATCATTTTGCTGGAGAATTAGAAAGCCGCCAACTAGCATCGTCAGCACGGCTAAGGCCAGCAGTATGGGCCGGACTATATTTAGCCAGGGAATATAAATGACAACCAGGAGACGTACCAGGGCATAAAGAGAGGCAGTCGTCGAAGCAGCTGCAAGAACAGCTCCCACAGGCATGCTTGCGCCAGCGTAGGCATCGGGCTTCCAGGAATGCAGCGGTACCACCGCCGCCTTTAGCCCCAGACCGGTAATTAGCGCGGCCATAGCCAGAGACAAGGCCAGGGGAGGCTGCCCCTGGATCCCTAAGGCCTGGACTTTAAGGGCAAGGTCCCTCATATTCAAGGTGCCAACTAAGCCGTAAAGAACAGCAATCCCCAGCAGGACAGCTCCAGTCCCCACCGATCCAAGCACCAGGTATTTATAAGCACCAGCTATCGCCTCAGGCCGCTCCTCTTCAAAGGCTACTAAGCCGTAAGCAGCAACGCTCATGATCTCCAGGAATACGTAAAGGTTAAAAATATCACCTGTGAAGGTAAGGCCCATTATTCCGACAGTGAGTAAAAGATAGAGGGTATAAAATCGTGTTAGTCCACTGTTCTGGCTCATATCTGCTACGGTATAAATGCCCACCAGCAAGCTGACCCCGGCCACCAGCAGAGCTACCATCAAGTTAAAACCGTCGATATTAAGGGTGATGCCCCACGGAGCCGGCCAACTTCCTAACCGGTACTCAACTTCTCCCCGGGTCCAGATGATCTGGGCCAGGCCAAGGCAAGCTGCACCACTGATACCGAGGCTGACCACGGCAAACCAATCGCGAAGGCGCGGCAACCTCCATCGCTCCACTACCATCCCGACCAGCGGTGTAAGGAAAGCCGCCGCAAAAAGAATCACTATGGGTAAGATCGGCAATTGTTCCCGCATTTTATTTCCCCCTCAGCCCGACAGTGTCCGTAACTCCCAAACGTTGGTATGCTTTTACGGCCAGGGATAGGGCTACGGCCGATACGCAAACGCCGATAACAATGGCGGTAAGAACCAGGGCCTGGGGGAGGGGGTCTACGAATGAAGTGGCCAAGCTTGTTACTATTTCCTTCGCCCCTTCGCCCTCTGGTAAAATGGGAGCCCTCCCGCCAGCGCGATAACCCAGACACAGCAGGAGTAGATGTAAACCGTCGCTCATAATCTTTAGGCCAATGGCGATCTTAATCAGGTTTCTCTTGAACAGCAGGCAATAGATGCCCAGCATAAAAGTTAAAATGGCCACTCCATACGGTAAGTTCTGCCACATTAACATTCCGACCCCCTTCCCGCCTCTGGTGCTACCGGTTTCTGCCTTGTAGAACGATAAGCCTGGTCACCTCCGGCCAGAATGAAGGCCAGGACGACGGTGAGAAGACCAGCTGCTACATGCAATCCTGTTCCCAGGTTATATAGAGGAACGGCACCACCGCTAAAAAGAGTACCGAAGCCACCTTTGGGGAAAATATTGGTCATAAAACCTACACCAGCCAGCAAACTAGCTATACCTACAACAACAAGCAGGAAGCTGCCGAAAGCATCCATTGCCTCCAGGCGGTGGGACGTAATTCTACTCCTTAATCCATCGATACCATAAGCTAGGATAAGCATGATCACCGCTGAGGCTACGATCACCCCGCCGGCAAAGCCGCCACCCGGCGTCAGGTGCCCATGGGCAACGACGTAGACACCGAAAAGCAGGGCGATGGGACACAGTATCCTCGCCACAACTTTTACAATTACAGTCATCCCATGGCCCATTTTTGAATCCCCCACTAAGTTACCCGCTTGCTTCCTGCTGCTTTTAACGCCTTCCCGGTTACGAAAGAGAGCGGCTGCTGCGCAAACGGCAGTAAACAAAACAGTGGCTTCTCCCAAGGTATCAAAGCCGCGGTAATCCCACATAACAGCTGCCACTATATTGCGATTACCGCTTTCGCTGGCGGCCCGGACATTAAAATCTGTACCGATGCTTTCAGTGTGGAATCCCAGCCACTGGCGCTGGGGAAAATCTCCGAAAGGCGGAAAGGCTTGGAGAGCGGCTGCAACCAGAAAAATGGTTAAAGCAACCACTAACGCCAACATCAGCCACCTTCCTAAGAAGTCACCAGCGCGCTCCTGCCTATTCATTTTTCGTCACCACCTTAGAAAGGCCCTCAGCTTCCTCTTCCCTTTTGGTGAGGCTAATGGCTAGGACATATAGAACCGTGCTCAGACCCGCCCCCACTGCCGCTTCGGTAATAGCCACATCAGGAGCCTGGAGCATATAAAAGACCAGGGCCAGGATAGCACTAGCGCCCCCGCTAGCCAGGACGGCATAGAGCAGGTCATGCTGATGTACTGCCAGAACGCAGGCCAACAAGAAAAAAAGGAGAAGCCCGTAGAAGATATAAGCCTCGATTCCGTTCATCAATTACCCACCTCCCGGAGTAAATCTCGATTTGGTTCCTTCAACCATGGTTTCGTCCCAGCATAGTGAGCCGCCCGGCTGATGGCATGGGCTCCCACCGGCGAGGTACAAAACAAAAATAATACTACCAGGACTGCCTTGAGGCTATAAGGGCTACCAAAACAATAAAGGGCAATCCCTATCAGACAGAGCCCGGCCCCACCCGCCACCGCTACCGTGCTGGCATGGAGGCGGCAGTAAACATCAGGAAGGCGTATGAGGCCAAGAGCACCTACCAAAGCGCAAAAGGCGCCGATGGCAAGGAGGGATTTTCCGGCCAGGTCCAGGAGGTTCATGACCCAATCCCCCTTCCTTCAAGGTATTTGGCTATGGCCAGGGTGCCAACGAATGCCAGCAACGCGTAGACAAAAGCTATGTCCAGGTAGAAATCTTTTTGATAATAAATACCGAGAATAATTAAAATTGCCGCCAGTAAAGCTGTAAAGGCATCCAACCCTACTACCCGGTCGGCCAGGGTAGGCCCCACTGCCACCCGGAACAAGCAAAGGATAGAGGCCACTCCCAGTGCTAAAGTTATGATTAATAAAAAGTTCATTCTACCACCTTCTGCCACAATTTTGCCCAGGGCCCAAGGATCGCACTGGCAGCCATTTCAGGGACGAGGGTGGACGCATCCAGCCAGTGCACATAAAGGTGTCCCTGATCGCGGTCAACGTCCATTGTCAAGGTGCCCGGCGTCATGGTGATCCCGTTGGCTACCCCGGTTAGACTGACCTCATGTTTGGCTTCAAGGGGTATACAAACAATAGCCGGATTTATGGGAAGACGCGGGTGCAGGATTAAATAAATAACCTGCAAGTGGGACTGTACTTCCGCCCAGAGGTAAAACAGGAGAAAAAGCAGTGCCGTGCCCCACCGTAACGGGTTTAACAGCGAGGCAACACGACCTGTAAAGAAAAAATCTGTAGCCAGCAAGGCAATCACTAAGGCCACCGCCGCGCCGGTGTAAACCTCGGGCAGCAGCACAGCTATACTTGCGCCCGGTAAAACCGCTCCAGCAAAGATGAGCCACATCAGCCACAGGAAAACAGCGGTAGCAGTAAATCTTATAAATTTGGGAGACGAGGTTGGCAAAAAAGATTACCTCCTTTCCTTGGAACATAAAGGTTTCGCAACACACCTTAGAAGTAAGCGTTCACCTCTTCGTGGATAATTTATCCCTCCTCCCTTTACCTCAGGCCAAGGTTAAACAAGTATTCCAGCGGCACATATCAAAAGTCCTTAATGTGTGATGGTGGCTACAAGCAACAACGGTTCCGTAAACTACTTATAAGCAAAATCCATGCCAGATTTATCGCAATGACAATAACCCCATGCGAAATATAGAGAATGTCCTCGGCTATCTCAATTATGTAGATACTAAAAACCGGCGGATGTGACATCGATGCCACATCCGCCGGGCCATCAATCTCTATTCGTATCTCAGCTTAGGAATTACAAACCTGTGGCTTATTTGCCACAGGTTTGTGGCTTCAAACCCACATGTTTCGTTTTTTTGGTCGAGCTGCCTCCGAAATATTACCATGGTGTTATTCCAGGACCCAGGGGCAGAAGAATCGGACGAAACTTAACCACATTTTAACGGCAGCAGTTGCTCTAAAAGCCACCCTATGTAGGGCGGCTTATTGTCGAAAAAATAATCCATCTGTTACAGCGGAATGGTTTATAAAATCACAAACAGGATTATATAGTAGGCAATCATTATTGCCAGACCCAAAGGTACCCCCAGTTGAGCCCATTCGCTGCTAGAAATCTCCAGTTTTCCGGCCGAAATGATATTGGGAATATTCCCTGGTATCAACATACCGCCACTTATGAATAGCCCCATCAGAACGGCTCTTACCTGGGTACTGGTCATTACCGGGCTAATTTCAGCAGCTGCCAGGGTTGCGTTATCTAAAATAGCGGAAATCATATTAATCCAATATAAAATCCGGCTATCTAGGTAGATAACGTAAGTATCAATAACAGGCTTAAAGCCAGCCCCGAGGAGTTCCAAGGCCAGGACAAAGACAAATACTTTTGCTGCCCGAACAAGCACCCCCGTATAAGATTCTACATTTCCCTCCAGTCCAGCAATCTCGGTCGCCTTAACCACCCCACCCCGGCCCACTAAAATCGTACTTAAGAGTCCTATTACCAATACACTGGGGATGATAAATTCACCCACTTCCCGCATTAGGTACCAGAAGTCGCCACCCATTTTGGAGACAACAATGGTTGCTAATGGTTCTCCGACCGGAGTCAAGACTGCCCCCAAGCCTATGGCGAAGCAAGCCAGAATGTCCAAGCGTATTTTATCGCGTCGGTCCAGAGGAAGGTTACTAACTACCTCTACCAGGACCAGGGAAGCGATAATGGCCGTAATTACACTAGAAAGTAAACCGAGGAGGACAACTACCAGAAATATAAAAACCTTGAGGGTCATAAACCGTAAAATAGCATCAATGCCCACTTTAATCCGGTCTTGGAGCAACTTAAATAAGATACCTGCAATTAGGACGGCTGCCGTAATCATGTATAAAAGATGATTCTCCAGGATTTCCACGACTAATTCTTTACTAAAGACACCGGAAACAATGGTCGCTGCCAGGCCCATGAGGAAAAGAAAAGGTTCAAGGTTATATTCTACCTGTTTGATAAAAAAGGGCAAGGTAAGGACCAGCAGTAAAATAATTATTAGGCCAATTAACAACTAACCTACCTCCTAACTTTGTCGCATTATTCACTTTGTTATTAATTAAACTTTTGAGTTCCATACATCTCCATAATAACTAAAAATCCTGCTAGCAGTTTCACCTCCCCCTTTACCTCTGGCCAAGGTTAAACAAATATCCCAGCGGCACATGTTACAAGGCTTTAACGTGCGATGGTGGCTACAAGTAACAAGTTTCCACAAAATTATCATTGCATGCAAAATGCATACCAGATTTATGGCAATGCCAATAATCCTATGGGAAATATAGATAAAGTTCTCGAAGTATCTCGATTATGAAGGAGCAAAAAAACAGCGGATGTAGCATTTATGCCCCATCCGCCGCGCCATCAATCTCTATTCATCTCTCACCTTGTTAGTTGCAAACTTGGGGCGCATTTGCCATAGGTTTGTGGCTTCAATCACCAATGCTTCTTTTTTGTGGTCAATTACATATTAGTTTTGTTCTTCTTTATTTTTCTGGCTTGAGGTTATGTTTGGCCAGCAACCGGTAGAGGGTCTTCCGGTCCATTCGCGCCGTACGGGCTGCCTCCGAAATATTGCCACCGTGTTGTTCCAGGAGCCTCAGCAAGTATTGACGTTCAAAATTGGCTATCCACTTTTTCTTGGCGGCAGCAAAGGAACTCCCACCCATGGTTGCCTGTTCATCATCACCAGTACCCCTTACTAACGAACGAAATTGTTCCGGCAAATCCTCAGGCATGATAAAATCGTTTTCCGTAAGAGCTACTGCTCTTTCCAGTACGTTTTGCAATTCTCTGACATTACCCGGCCAGTGGTAGTTCTGCAATAACTGCAAGGTCTGGGAGGAGATACCCTTAACTTGCTTATCATACATAATGTTAAACTTGCCAAGAAAATGAACAGTAAGTAAGGGGATGTCTTCCAAGCGCTCCCGTAAAGGCGGTAGGGTCAGGGAAATAACGTTCAGACGGTAAAAGAGGTCTTCACGGAAAGTCTTTTCTTGCATAGCCTTATTCAGATCAACATTGGTAGCGGCTATTAGCCGGAAATCTACCTGGATGAGGTGAGTCCCACCAATCCGGCGGACTTCACCCTCTTGCAGTACTCGGAGCAGCTTGGCCTGCAAATTAATGTCCAGATTGCCGATCTCATCCAAAAAGAGGGTACCAGTGTGTGCCAGCTCAAAAATGCCTGGTTTTGTGCGGGTAGCCCCTGTAAAGCTACCCTTTTCGTAACCGAAAAGCTCACTTTCCAGCAAGGTTGGCGGTAAAGAGGAACAATCTACAGGAATGAACGGCTTTCCGGCCCGTCGACTGCTAGCATGGATGGCCTTGGCCAGTAGTTCTTTACCTGTACCGCTTTCTCCGCCAATAAGAACGCTGGCATCCGTGCGGGCTGCTTTTATAGCCAGCCGAATGACATGCTGCATAGCGTTGCTCTTACCGATCAGTTGGTTAAAGCTGTGATGTTCTTGTAATTGACGCCGCAACTCCCTGTTTTCTTCCATCAGGTTTCTTTGCTGGAGAGCCCGTTCTATTACCAGGTGTAACTGACTTGCTGTGAAAGGCTTGGGAATATAATCATAAGCCCCGTTTTTGATAGCTTCCACCGCGGACTCGATGGTGGCGTAAGCGGTAAAAAATATGACCATGATATCAGGGTCATAATCCTTGGCAGCCCGGAGAATAGCCATCCCGTCCAATCGCGGCATTTTCAGGTCTGTCAAAATAACGTCAGGTTTCTCATGCCTCAGGACGGCCAGGGCCTGTTCGCCATTGAGGAAAGTAACTACTTCATATCCAAGGGGCATCAATAAACGCCGGCAATTTTCTAGCATGTCTTCCTCATCATCAATAACCATGATCTTCCTTTTTCCTGCCATTTATCTTTATCTCCCTTCAGGAAGCATCTTTTATTTCCCGTTAGTGAGGACTTGATACGGTGGGCTTCGAAGGTTCTTGCCCACTTCTGGTCCCGGCAGCCGGCAGGGTTACTATAAACGTAGCCCCCTGGCCGGGTTGGCTATTAACCTCAATACGGCCACCGTGATTTTCAATGATACCCCGGGTCACGAAGAGTCCCAAGCCTGTACCTTTACCCACCTCTTTAGTAGTAAAGAAAGGGTCAAAAATCCGCTCCAGGTTTTCTGGAGCAATTCCAACTCCTGTGTCGCTAACTTCTATTTCCACCCACCCGGAGACAGAGGAACGTGTTGAAACTTTGATTGTGCCTTCTTGGATAATAGCATCCCTAGCATTTTGGAGAAGATTAATCAGGACCTGTTGCAGTTGATTCGGATTGCCGTATATAAAGGGCAGTTTGCAGTCCAGATGCTTTTGCAGTTGGATGCGACCTTTCTCCAATTGCTTGCCTAGCAAGGAGAGCGCCCCTTCCACTACCTCATTCAGGTCCACGGGCAGGAAGGTTTCCGTTGAACGCCGGGCAAAGGAAAGCAGACTCTGGGTGGTAGTAGTTATACGCCGGGCATGCTTACCAATTACCTGCAGGTCTTTAATCAGGGAAGAAAGTTCAGGTTGTAGCCCGTTTTGTAATTCTGACAGCATACATTCCAGGCGGGCAAGAATTATGCTGGCCGGATTATTGATTTCGTGGGCCAGTCCCGCGGCCAGCTGGCCAATGGCCGCCATTTTTTCTGACTGGATTAATAGTCGCTCGAACCTTTTTAGTTCCTCGTACCTTTCTACCAGGGTCTTATTTAACTGGTTTATCTCCCGGTTGGCCTCTTCCAGTTGTTGTTTTTCCTTTTGTAGCCTGGCAATTAGCCTGCTTCTTTGGATGGCCAGGCCGGTAAGGTTGGCTATGGCCAGGATTACCTCCTGCTCCTCCAGGGTAAAAACTCCAGGTTCTGCACTGGCTATGGATAGAACGGCTATAATTTTCTGGTCAACTTTAACGGGGAGGCAGAGATATTTTTGGATGGCCTTCTCGGTCATCAGGTAAGCACAGTCGTGAGCGCCATCAGAGAGGTTAACTATCACCGGGAAACCATCACGCAGAGCCGGACACTGCCTGGAATTCAGTGCTTCCTGGCAAAGGTTTTTGCGGGGCTGTGATAGGAAACACCATTGAGCTTGGAAGGAAAAAGTTACTCCCTCCAGCAAGAAAAATCGACAACAGTAAGTAGGGAAGAGCTGCTTCATTTCCTTTACCACCACGGTTACTATCTGGTCCACTTCCATAGGCAGGTAACCAAAAAGGTTATTTAGTTTAAGCACAGTGGCAAAAGCCTTATTCACTTTGCCTCGCCCCTATTGTCTTTTGGCTGCCATGAATGCCGTTACATACTCGGGCCGGGCGTCCAGGGGTAATTCGCAACCGGAGCTGAGGATGAGTTGTTGACCGGGCAATTGAGTTAAGGCCTGAACTTCTTCCCGAATCTTTTCTTCTGGTCCTGATACAAAAAGATAAGGTTTAACGTTACCTATGAAGCATATGCCAGGTAATAGTTGCATGGCCTCGAGAGGCGAAACGACGTAGTCAAGCCCCACCAAATTTACAGGTATCTCTTGCAGGTAGGGAAGGATTTTTCCTACCGGACCGGTAATTTGCAGCCAGCGAATACAAGCGCCCGCAGCGGCATATGCTGAGAATATACTGTCCAGGAGGGGGACAAGATAGCTGTGAAAAGCAGCCGCGGGCAAAACGACGGGTGAGCCGGCGGGTTCTATAAGTACCAAACCATGGGCTCCTGCGGCTAAAAGAGCCTGGCCCTGCAGGGTACTTACCCGGGCCGTAAAGGCCAGGATTTCCTGGAATTTCGCCGGAGCGTCAATTATCAGGTATAAGAGCTGTTCCAGACCCAGTAATTGACCGGCTATTGTCATAGGGCCTGTCACTTTACCCACCACTGGTACCTGGTTTTTCACCTGCTGGCGCAACAAGGCACAGGCCTTAAGAATGACCGGTATTCGCCCTGCCTTTGTAGGTTCAGGCAAGTGCAAGGAAGCCAGGTCGTTAAAACCCAGCCGGCCAATAACATAGGGATAATCATCTTCAGGATATTCCAGGGTGGCTCCCAGGGCTTCTGCCTCCACTGAATTATCGGCCCCTACCAGGAGTAAATCATATTGGAAACGCCAATAGCTGGTAAGGAGGCTCTCTACCATAGCCTCAGCTTCTGTCACATAACGGCGGACTGGAACTCTGGCTATTCTTGCTGCCCAGGCTAGCACCTGTGGCGCTGCGGGTATTGTTTCTGGCTTTAGCTCAATAGCTTGCATTATCCTCGTGTAGGAATTCACAGTTTAACCCCCTTCGCGGTACAAAGCCTCAGGGCGGTAAAGACGTCACCGGCTATCAAATCCACGTTGAGATCTTCGGGGCAGCACTGCTGTACAGCTCCTCCCCCAGCAATTACTTTTACATCCTTAAGACCGAGTTTTTGGGCAAGGGGCTTGATTTCCCTTACGGTATGAAACGTAGTGCAAATGAGGGTGGAAACGCCAATCCAGCTTGCCTGTTCCTGCTGGGCTACAGTAACGAAGGTTTGGGGCGGTACGTCTGTTCCCAGGTCTATTACCCGAAAGCCTGCCGCGGTAAAAATTATTTTTACGATGTTTTTGCCCAAGTCGTGGATGTCGCCCTGGATGGTGCCTAAGACTATGGTGTCTTGCTGCACCTGCTTCATATTTAAATACCCGCGGGCTTGTAAAGCATTCATGACGCTCATTACGGCCCGGCCAGCCAGTAAGATTTCCAGCAGGTTAAATTCATCGTTGGTACATTTCATGTCCAGGGAACGCAAGGCATAGGTCAACCCCAGTTCTATCACAATCTCTATCGGGAGACCGTCTTGCAACAGTTGGAAAGCAATCTCTACCGCTTCTGTACTTCGGCCTTCCATAATGACTGTGGCCAATTTTTTAGCATCCACCATGACTCCATCTCCCAAAAAGAAAATTAGCCAAAAATATAGCTTCGCTGTACCTTGGTTTGGTATCAAGCACCTGGAGCCAGGTCATCCAAAACCTTTTCCTGGACCTCTAAATCTGATAACTAAATTTTCTAACGCCTGCTTTCCAGGTTTCTTAGCGCAAGATGGGGATAACCAAGCCTTGCAGGTAGATAAAATATTATCGACATAAGACTGATGCCCGCAGGTCTACCAGTCATGTTTTTAATTCGCCAGACAGGAAGTATGTTCCTGCTCGCCAACTAAATTAGCCGCAAATGAGTTAAGCCGGGTCCATCGTCCCGGCTTAACTCATTTCTGGTATCTATGCCCTTGCTTCTTCCGGAAAACATCAGCGCTTTCTAGTTTCTTGTTTTTTAATAAAGGGACCGTTTCTGCGGGAGAAAATTATAAGAACTCACCATCAAGGTGATAATCAACAGGGCCAGGCCGAAGGGCAGGAGGTCAACGGCAATCTCAAATATGGTAGGCATATAAGGCCAGGAACCGGCAAACACCGGCGCTCCTGCCTTAAATTCACCAACTGCTACGGGGTAATGCCAGCCTTCTACTTCCATTCCCGGGAGGGAAAGGCTTAGGGGAAACTGGTTGAAGGCCGGGAACATCAACATCAGCCGGTGGGCAAAGACGCCGGCAAAAAGCAAAGCGCAGCCCAGGAGCAGGGAACCGGCCGACCGCCCGCCTTTTTCGCTGAAGAAGTAAACCATGACAAAGGCTGGCAGGGCGATTTCCACCAGGTAGACCGGAGCATAGCGATTAAATACCAGGGATAGAATGCCCATGGCTTCGGGGCTGCCCCACCACCAGTGGATAAGAAGATCCATGGCTACGAAAAAGAAATGGACGGCCAGGGCGCCGGCTGTAATCCGGGCCAGGGTATTAAAGACGCCTGCATACTGGTTAAACCCCTCTTTCCCGGCCACCAGGAGGGCAATCACCAGGACCAGGGCCGTCCCGGAAGCCACCGCCACGGCGATGAAATCCGGGGGTAAAATGGCCGTATACCACCAGCTGTGCGAGGCCTGGGTGGCAAAAATCAAGGCCGTGATGGTATGAATTAGAATCGCCACCGGCAGCCCCACCACGGCTACCCGCCGGGACCACCTGGCAGCAATGCTTTCTACTTCCTCCTGGGTAAGCTTCCTTGTCCAGCCGTTAAGAAAACCGCGTCCTCCCTTTTTCCAGTCAGGCAAAAGCTGAAAATAGACGCTTAAAAAGGTTAATATGGTATAGGCGCTAACAACTATTACGTCCCAGATTAAAGGCGACCGGAAATTGGGGTGCAGCAGCAAGTTGTAAATCCTGTCTACCCGCCCCAGGTCCGGCAAGATGATTACCGCCGCGGCCATAATGCTGGCAAAGGCGGAAAGGGAAGCAATGCGGGTAAAGGGCTTCAACTGCTCAAGATTGAAAAGGTAAACCGAAGAAGAAACGATTAGCCCCCCGGCGGCAATCCCCACAAAGAAGGCGAAGGTGGTAATATACAGTCCCCAGCTAAAGGGATTGCGCATACCTGTCACAATCAGGCCGCTTTTAAGCTGGTAGCCCCAGGTAAATAAACTTACCAGCAAAAGAACCAGACCCAGGACAAAAGCCACATTTAGTTTCCTCACAAGGTCTCCCTCCTAGAAAATGTTACTTGCCTGGCTTTGTTTTCGCTCGCGCCAAACCACTTAAGGAGCGACCAGCACTCAACTCGTTTGGAACAGGTGACTATTCGCGAACAAAACCTTTGTGAGTTGAGGGCTGGGTCAGCCGTAAAGCTTAAGGCCAGGTTCCAGGGGCCGCTGCGCCGCCCGGTAGAAGCTTGCTCGCTTCAATCAAAAGCCTGAATGGCACTATCCCGAGTAAAGGTCTTCCCTTACTTCCGTGGTCCTGCGGGCGGCAGGTAAAAGACTTTGGGCTTTGTACCCAGTTCTTCTTTCAGCCTTAGGGCCTGTCGTTGCCGTACCAGGCGGCTTACTTCCGACCTGGGGTCATCGAGATCGCCAAAGAAGCGGGCCCCGGCAGGGCAGGCCTGGACACATACTGGTAATTCCCCTTTATCGGTATACTGCACGCAGAAGGTACATTTTTCCACTATTCCTTTGGGACGATCCGGCGTGTAAACCAGGCGGCCGCTCCGGTCACGATGCTCAAAGGGATAGCCGTAATTATACCCTGGCATATAACCTGCCTTCGCTTTGGCCTTTTGCTGGTCCTCCCAGTTGAACTGGCGCACACCATAGGGACAGGCGGCCATGCAGTAACGGCAGCCGATGCAGCGCTCGTAGTCAACTAATATCCGGCCCCGGTCATCGGTATACGTCGCTCCCACCGGGCAGACCTTTGCACAGGGCGCATTTTCACACATCTGGCAGGATACAGGTAAAAAGTACATCTGCGCTTCCCCGTCTTTAGCGAGGGGGATCTGGTGCTCCTTACTTCCCGGTGTGAATACCCGGTTCCACCAGGTGCCCGGCGGTTGCGAATTATGCTCTTTACAGACCACCGCGCAGGTACGGCAGCCGATACAGCGGTCCAGGTCAATGACCATTCCCAGTTTCACTATACTTCACCTGCCTTTCGTACATCGCAGAGGGCTTCGTTCCAGGCTGTATTGGGGGCCCATATCCCCGCTACAAAGTAGACCTCATGGGTGGGCTTGATAAAGGGATAGGTTAATGAGTTATAAGAATCTCCTTTGAGATAGCGGCTCCACCAGCCCTGCTCAAAGATGATGATTTTCCTCCCCTGACCGGGGTCCAGAACGGCGTAACCTCTAACCTTGCCGCGGTCGTTGTAAGCTTCGACCAGGTCTCCCTCTTTAATCCCTTTTTCAGCCGCGTCCTCAGGGTTTAAGAAAACCTTCGGCTTATTATCCTGCAGCTCGTTCATCCAGATATTATTGGAGTGATTGGAGTGAATACGGTAAAGGGAGTTACGGGTAATGAAAGCAAACTGGTACTTGCCTTTGGCTCCCGGGTTTAAGGCATACTCGCTTTCTACAAAGGGCGGCTTGTGCACAGGCAAAGTTTCGCCGAGTTGCATAAAGGTATCCTCTTCCTTGTAAAATTCAATCCTGCCGCTTTTAACAAATTGTGCCGTAGCTTCAATTGCCGCCGGCCGGCTGACGGGGGGGAAGGGCTTTTTAAACTGTACCTGTTCGTAAAAGGGAATCTGGCGATTTCCCGGTACCTCTGATTTCAGCCGCACCGGCCCTTTTTTCAGCTGCTCCAGGGTAATCCCGGCCACCGGCGGTCCGCCTGTGGCAAGAAGAAGTTCAATAGCTTTTTCCGCTGCCGTATTTTCATCCAGGCCAGGAAAGAAATATTTTTCAAAATCAGGATTAAGGCGTTTGGCAATTTCGCGGGCAATCCACAGCTCCGATTTGGATTCGTAAAGGGGTTTAATGGCCGGTTGCTGCAGCTGCATATAAGGATGCAAGGGTGTAGTCGTCAGTTCGGTTTTTTCATACCAGCTGGCTACAGGGAAAACCACATCGCTATAAAGACAGCTGGTGGTCATCTGGTGGTCCATTCCAACAATAAATTCCAGGTCCCCCTTAATCGCCATTTGCCGCAACCGATCGGCCATATTATGCTGGTCAAAGGGGTTGCCCCACCCAAAGATGAAGGCTTTGACTCCGTTGGCGGGCCATTTCGCCTTCATGCTTTTTGTGGGGCCATTGAGGATATAAAGCCAGGGAAGCCAGCGCGGCGGTTTAGGGAACCACCACTCTTTGACGTTAAACCGGATCTTGTACTGGCCAGCATACGTCGAAATACCTGCGCCCGGCTTGCCAATATTACCGGTCAGCACCGGCAGCAGGGCCAGGGCGCGGCCCTTCAGGTCGCCGTGATACCACTGGTAGTTGCTGGCGCCGTAGATGACATGCAATGGTTTCGTGGTCGCCATCTCCCGGGCCAGGCGGACTACCGTATCCCCGGCAACGCCCGTTTCTTGCTCCACATAGACCGGTGTATAGCCGGTTAAATGTTCTTTTAATAATTGGAACACTGGTTTAACCTTGACCCGCTGGCCATCCTTTAATTCAACTTCCATTTCGCCTTCCAGGATTACATTAAGGGGAAGCTCGAGTTTTTCCGGGTGCACCGCCAGGAACTGCCCGTTGTAAGCGACAAATACATCCCGGTAAGGTGGTATATCTGCCGGTTTGTCCAGACCTTTAACCTCTTCAGCTTTCAGGCGCTTTCTGGTATCCAGGCGAACCAAAAGAGGCATATCAGTAAAGGTTTTAACAAATTCTTCGTCGTACAGCTTTTCCTCAATTATCACCCGGGCCATTCCCAAGGCTAAAGCTGCATCACTGCTGGCTTTAAGCTGGACCCACTCATCCGCTTTAGCAGCAGTTGGGCAGTAGTTGGGATCAAATACTACAAGTTTAGCGCCATTGTTACGTGCTTTGATTAAGAAGTCGGAATCAATCAAACGCGTTACCATAATATTGGAACCGAAAACAGCGATATAGCGGGAATTGGCCCATTCAAGGGGTTCCAGTTCCTCTGACTGGACGCCGAAGGTCTGGGGCCAGAACATTGGCAGGTCGCCATTCTTATCATAAGGATGGTTCAAATTCCATCCCGCCAGGGTAGAGAGGGCGATCCACGCTCCTTTCTGGACGTGGCCGGTCCCGCCTACCTGAAAGCTGAAACAAACAGATTCCGGGCCGTATTTGGTGGCAATCTCCTGTAAGCGGCTGGCCGTGTAATCCAGCGCTTCTTCCCAGGAAACCTCTCTGAATTCTCCTTTACCCCGTTCTCCCGTCCTGATGAGGGGTTTCTTGATCCGGTCAGGGCCATAAATAACGTTAATATAACTCAAACCCCTTAAACAACCCCGGGGACCGTACTCGGGCTCGGGATAGTCATTGGTAGGAAATAAGGCCTTTATTTGCCCGTCTACTACCATAGCCCTTATCCCGCAGGAAGAAGTACAGTTGGGCGAGCAGGTGCTGCGAACGTATTTAACTTCTTTTAATGGGGTTGGACTCCCCCCTGCCACAGCTTGGGAAATAAAATATTTACTTGTCCCCGCCGTACCCGCCATGACGGCCGTTGCCGCCGACGCCTTTAAAAACTGGCGCCGGCTGAGCTTAAATTCTCGCTTCTCATTTTTATCCTTCATAACTTTGCCTGTCACCTCCACGGTACATTCCGGGACCCGCTCCCGGCATCACATAACGGTTATGGATGTCGCACTTTTCTAAAATAATATTCCTGCCGTTAAAGGTATAACTATACCCTTTAAATAATCGCCTCTTGTAGTATTTCCGGTCATTTTATTCCCCTCCCCTGCCTTGTGAAAGTAACATATTTATACATGTCATTTATCCATGTTTCTCTAGCAAGTTTCGTGCCGGCAAAACAAAAAGCCCCGGGGCGTGTTTTCCCGGGACTTTTTACCGTCCTGAGCCAAGGATGTCTCGAAAATATTAGAATCCATGTCTAGATTCATAGAAACTTTTTAGCCGCTACAGTTTTCACTCCGGCCTTCCTGCCCCATGCTTCCTTCCCGCCTCCTGCTTCCTGCCTCCTGCCTCTCAATCCGGCAGGCGCCGGCCTTGGCCAGGGGCTGGCCGGAAAGGGGGTCCGCCGCCCGGCCGGTAAGGCGGTTGGCCGCCTGGCGCCTTTCCCTCTCGCCGGGGTCCAGATCACCAAAGTGGAAGGGGACAAAGACCTCTCCCGGTGCCACCACCTCTGTAAGCCTGGCCGGCACCTCAATCCAGCCCCGGCGGGAGACAACCCGGACCACCTCCCCGTCCGCCACCTGCAGGCGGGCCGCATCGGCAGGATTGATCTCCACATAGGCCCCGGGAACCAGGGCCTGGAGTTCGGGGATACGCTTTGTCCTGGTCCGGGTATGGTAATGTTCAATAATCCGGCCGGTATTGAGCCAGAAGGGAAATTCCCCGTCAGGTATTTCCGGCGGCGGTGCATAAGGAACAGCCAGGAGGCGCGCCCTGCCCTCCGGGTGATTGAACTCGCCGTAACCCTGGGCTTCTTCCGGGCGGGTGGGAAAAACACCGGCGGTATAGAGCCGCGGCGTTCCACCGCTCCCGGCCGGGCAGGGCCACTGGACTCCTGCCAGGCGTTCCAGCAGGGCGTAATCCACCCCTGTCATGTCGTTGGGCCGGCCGCGGGTGAGCTCCCGCAATTCCCGGAAGGCATCCTCCGGGCCCTGCCAGGCAAAGAGCCCCCCTGCTCCCAGGTAGCGGGCCACCTGGGTGACGATGGCCAGGTCGTCCCGGGCCTCCCCCGGCGGGGCCACGGCCCGGCGGACCAGGTTCAGGCGCCGTTCCGAGTTGGTAACGACCCCCGTCTTTTCCCCCCACCCGGCCCCGGGCAGGAAGATATCGGCGAAAGCCGCCGTCTCCATGGGATAAAAGACGTCCTGGACAATTAAGAAGACCTTTTCCAGCTGGCGGCGGCTGAAACCCAGATCCGGCAGAGAAACGGCCGGGTTGGTGCCGATGACCCACAGCACCTTGAGCCTACCGTCTTCCACCAGCTCCAGCATACGGTTGATATCATTGACCCGGCGGGGCAGCCGGTCTTCCGGGATACCCCAGTAGTTGGCCACCTGGCGGCGGTGCTCAGGATTCTCCGGGTTGCGGAAACCGGGCAAAGAACCGCCGCCGCCAATCTCCCGCATGCTCAAGGCCGAGGCCTGGCCGGTCAGGGAAAAGGGTGCCGACCCGGGCCGGCCGATTTTGCCGGTGATAAGGTGCAGGGAGTTGATTAAAGTTACCGCCGCCACCGCCTGGCTGCTCTGGTTGACCCCCTGGCAGAAGACAGTCACGGCGCTCGGGGAAAGCCCGAAAAGGCGGGCGGCGGCCACAATATCCGCCGCCGGCACGCCGGTAAGGCCGGCCACCCGCTCCGGCGGGAAGGCAGCGGCGGCCCGGGCCAGCTCCTCGAAGCCTGCCGTCGCCCGCCGGATGAAGTCCCGGTCCAGCATGTCTTCCTTAATCAGAATATTAATCAAGCCGTACAGCAGGGGGATGTTGCTGCCGCAGCGCAGGCGCAGGTGGAGGTCGGCCATCCGGGCCGGCAGGGTAAGGCGCGGGTCGGCCACCACGATTTTAGCCCCGTTAAGTTTACGGTTGCGTAAAATCCGCTGCCAGAGCTGGGGGTGCATCTCCGCCGGGTTGGCGCCAAAGATAAAGATGAGGCGGCTCACATCCAGGTCTTCGTAGCAACCCGGCGGGGCGTCGACGCCGAAGGAGAGGATGTGGCCGCTTACGGTGGAAGCCATGCACAGCCGGGTATTGGCGTCGATATTGGGCGTGCCCAGTACACCCTTGGCCAGCTTGTGGATGGCATAGTATTCCTCCAGGGTCAGCTGGCCGCCGTGGTAAATGCCGACGGCTTCCGGGCCGCCGGTCGCCAGGGCTTCCCGGAGACACTGCGCCACCTCCGCCAGGGCCCCTTCCCAGGTCACGGGGTGCATCTCCTTACCCCGGCGCCGGAGAGGTACCGTCGCCCGCTCCGGGTGGTGCAGGGTTTTCCACTCATAGAGGCCCTTGAGGCACAGGTGGCCTTTATTTACCGGTGCGGCGGTATCAGGTTTGACGGCCACTGCCCGGCCGTTTTTTACCCCCAGGTAAAGGCCGCAGCCGGTACCGCAATAACCGCAGGTGGTAGCCACCCAGCGGTCCACGGCTGCTTCCCCCCGGCCCTGGAACAGGCTAACTATCCCCTGTTGCAACTCTGCCAGTGCCATCAGCGTTCCCCCAAAAATGAGTTACTGGATATTGTAACGTTTCAACTTCTGGTACAGGCCGGAAGGGTGAATGCCCAGGAGCCTTGCCGCTTCCTGCTTATTACCCCCGGCGGCCGCCAGGGCCCTCTGGATGGCTGCCCTTTCAGCTTCAGCAACGGCCTCCTTCAATTCCAGGCCCACATCTCTACCGCGCACCTGTTGCAGGGCCGCCGGCAGGTGTTCCCGGCGGATGATCTCTTCCCCCGGTTCCAGGAAATTAAAGGCATGCTCCAGGACGTTCTCCAGCTCGCGGACATTACCCGGCCAGCTATAGTGATAAAATAGCTCCTGGACGCCAGGGGCAAGGCCTCTCACAGCCATTCCATAACTACTATTCAGGCGCCGGATAATGGCCGCCGTCAAAACCTCGATATCTTCCGGCCGCTCGCGCAGGGGCGGTATATGCAGGGTCACCACTGCCAGGCGGTAATAAAGGTCGCGGCGAAACCTGCCGGCCGCCTCCAGGGCCAGGAGGTCCTGGTTGGTGGCAGCAATAATCCTCACATCTACCTTGATAGTCTTACGTCCCCCGACCCGCTCAAAGGTACGTTCCTGCAAAGCCCTGAGGAGCTTCGGCTGCATACTCAAAGGCAGGTCACCGATTTCATCCAGGAATATGGTGCCGCCATCGGCCAGCTCAAACTTGCCGGGCTTGCCGCCCCGGGCCGCCCCGGTAAAGGCCCCTTCTTCGTAGCCAAAGAGCTCGGCCTCCAGCAGGTTTTCCGGGATAGCCGCGCAGTTGATTTTAATCAGGGGCTCATTGCGGCGGGAACTAGCCCTGTGGATGGCCTGGGCCAGCAGTTCCTTGCCGGTACCGCTCTCGCCGGTAATTAAAACATTAGCCTCACCCCGGGCCACCCGGGCCGCCAGTTTTTTCAGCTGCACCACGGCCGGGCTCGTCCCCAGTATCCCCTGCCAGGCGTCCTGTTCCCCCTGGAGGGACGCCAGTTCCTGCTGGTAAAAGAGGACCTTGCCCTCCAAAACCTGCAGGCGCCGGGAAATATCCTTGAGGCCTGCAGCGGCCAGGTCTTCAACTGCCATGGCCTTGCTTACGGCACCCAGAAGGTTGCCGGTGGCATCTTTGACAGGCATTTCCGACAATAACAGTTTCTTGCCGGCATACTGGACCTCAAAGCCGACTACCGGCCGCCCGGTAGCCAGGACCTCCGGCAGGCGGCTGAAGGTTAAAACATCTCCTATCTCCAGGCCGGTAAGGACATCAGCCCTCTGGCCCAGGAGTTCGGCATACATCTGGTTGATACTGACGATTACACCCTGGCGGTTAACTATTACCAGGTAGAGGGGGAAATCATCGAGGAGGGCGGCGTAAAGTTCATTAAGGGCCTGAAGGTGGGCTGCGCCCGGCTGTTCTTCCGTAAAAAGAACGAGGACTCCCCCCTGGCCGTCGGGGAAATAATCGACGCGGTAGTTTTTACCCCCGGTGGCAAAACAGGTTCCCTGGAGGGGGCGGCGGTGGGTAAGGACCTCGGCCAGGCGCGTCTCCGGGAAGACCTCCGTCAGCCGCCGGCCCTTTAAATCCCGGCCGGCCAGCCCCAGGATGGCGGCAGCCAGGGAGTTGGCCACCAGGATGTGACCGCCGGCGTCGACATAGATCATGCCCTGCTGCAGCGCATTAAAGGTTGCTCCCCAGAAATCCCTGGCAGTTCCGTCCATTATTCTCCCCTCCCTGTACGGCCAGCCTTGTTCTTTCATTATGTTAACACTTTGCTTTCCCGTCTGCAACCCGGCCAATTTTCCAACAGTGCTGACGTATCAAAAATCGCTATAAACCTTGTCTGCCAAAGATAAAAAAATTTTAGCCTGCCCCCTCAATGCCTTAGCAATGCCATATCTGCAATTCAGACGTCAGCACTGATATTCCTCTAAAAACAGCACACTCTCTCAACGAGCCGTCCAATCATTCCAAAAAGGAATATAAAGCATAGCAGGACTTTATAAAATCATGACGAATCTCGTAGGCATATCAACCCCAAAGGAGTGAGATGATACCTTGAGCTGCAAAACAATTTTAAATGGTGAGGGCAAAAAAAGCTATGTCCGGCAATCTTTAAAAGGTGGTTGGTTAAGGATTTTTGCCGAACCCTGGCCTATCGGAGTAGGCGTCTTTGCTCTAACCATTACCAACTTATATATGTTCATGTATGCCCGGGCCCTGGGCGTCTTTCCCCAAATGGCCATGTGGGGGAGCTGGCTTTATAACCTGGTAGGAATAAAAACTGAAAGCCCATTTATCCCTTATCCTGTAAAACCTATTTATCTCGATATGCATAGCTTGATTGACATTGGTATCATAGCTGGTGCCTTCGGGTCTTCTCTGCTGGCCCGTGAATTTAAAATTCGCAAAGAAGACTGGCAGGGTTATCTCTGGGGCGCTGCCGGGGGTATACTAATGGGTTTTGGTACGGTCTTGATGCCTCCATGTAATGTAGGAGGATTCTGGGTGGCTACCATGGCCTTTTCTTTAAGCGGTCCCCTGTCTGCTGCAGGGCTTCTGCTGGGTGCTTATGTAGGAGGCAAAATTCTCCAATATCAGATGCATAAAGCCCTGCAAAAGCTAGATTTCTCCACCGCACCAAAGGGAGAAACGCAAGCGGTGAAAGTTTTATCCCGTCAACCCCAATGGGGAGTCCTGGTATTTTCCCTTACACTTCTCATCGCTGTCATTTATTACATAGCAGGCATGCCCAAAAATGCAGGTCTCTTTTTATTTGGGATTCTTTTTGGGCTGATTATCCAGCGCTCGCGTCTTTGTTTTGTAGCTGCCTTCCGTGAAATTTTAGTCAGCCGTGACGGTAAGGTTATGAAGTGGCTTTTGCTGGGAATGGCTGTGGGAGCCATGGGTTTCGCCCTTCTCAAAGCTCAGGGCTATCAACCTGAACATATGGTTTTTCCCGCAGGATGGCATAATATCGCTGGTGGCTTCATTTTTGGTATCGGCATGGTCCTGGCCGGAGGATGCGGTTTGGGCATCCTGGCGCGGAGCGGTGAAGGTTACACGCGTTCCTGGGTGGCGATTTTAACCGCCATGTTAACTTCTGGGGCCTGGGTACACATTTATGGCCAGAAGGTTGGACAGGGATGGCTATACGGGAAACCGGTATACCTGCCCCAATTATGGGGCTGGGGAGGGGCTGTAGCCTTTATCTACGGTTTCTTGCTACTGTTCTACTTTTTTATCCTCTGGGTGGAGGCTGGCAAGCATGAAAGAGCTTAAAGCAGTTAAGGTAAACGATAACCATTATCAGGTTGATATGCGCGGCTGGATGTGCCCGTATCCCAAGTACGCCGTTGCAACCCTCCTGGAAAAACTACCACCGGCTAGCTGTTTAGACCTTTTAGTCGACTGTCCTTCCGCAACAAAGGACGTACCTGACCTGGCTAAAAATCAAGGGTATGATGTGCAGAAAGTTGAACTTTTGACGGAAGGGGAATGGCTAATTTGTATAAGCAACTTAAATCATAGTTAAGCAACATATGCATTCCACATGATGGGTGTGGGGAAACATATTTTTCAAACCCAGCGCAGGGCAAAATAAAGGAGGAGAATCATAATGGTATTCCAGGTAGCATGGGCAACAATGGAAGTGAGGATATTTCCCGTCCGTTCATAAAGATAGGCTAGGCCCATACCCCCCAGGGCCAGAGGCAGGAAACGTACCGGGTCCAGGTGCAGGAGGGCAAAGATCAGGCCGCTCCCCAGGAGGCCCTTGCCGAAGCCGTAGCGATTTTTAAGGGCGGGGAAAAGAAAACCCCGGAAATAAAGTTCTTCCGTAACGGGAGCCAGAAAAGCACCGAGAAATAGCGGTATAATCAGGTCACGGGGCTGCCGGGCGTTGATGACCAGTTCGGTGAAGGGCTGGGGGGCCTGGTCGGGTAAAAAGAACTGTAACAGGCTGCCGACAATAACTACCAGTAAAAATAAAACCAGGCCGCCTCCCAGGCCTGAAGCTATGGCCCGCACCAAAGAAGCGGCTTTTAAACCTACAGCTTCCAGGCCCAGGCCGTTTTTCTTGCGCACGAAATAATGCAGTCCAGCCAGGACGGCCGCCCCCTGGGCCAGGCCCACCAGCAGGTAACGGTAGGCCAGGGGGAGCCCGGAAGCAAAGAACCGGACCAGTAACGCCGTACCATAACCTGACGCCAGCATCCCCAGTAATACCAGGAAACACTGCCGTAAATTCCAGGGTATTTTCTCCGTTTTTTTCTCCGTTTCTCCTGTCATCTTTTCCACCTCGTTGAGCCTTTAACTGAAGGGGCCTTATGGCCTAAATATATAACAATCCCTGCTCTTTGAAAAGCACTATGGCGCCCCTTTTCCGGCCAGTAACTGCCGCCTCCGGGCGAGGTATTTTTCCACGGCGCTAACAAAGGCGGCATGGGACCAGGTTAAAGGAGAAACTGACAGGGGTTCGCCGGTAAAGGGGTGCAGTTGCTCCGGGAGCATCCCCGCCGGCGTGGCCCGTTCTGCCGCCCAGGTGAGAATACTGCTGGCCGCGGCCAGGTCATTTAAATTTTGCGCCCGTAAAGTGTACCACTCGGCCAGCCACAGGGTACAGATAAACCAGGGGTTCCCCGGGGCCACCTGGAGGTTATCGCTTTTCCGGAAATAGTAATCCCCGGTATAGCGGGCCAATCCTCCTGTTTCCGTCTTGACCTGCAGTCCTTCCGCCACTGCCGCCATGGTTCGTGCAAGGCGCGGGTCAGCCAGGGGCACCGCTTCCAGCAGGGCCAGGGCCGTGAGACTGGCATCCAGGGTAAAATCAGGCACCAGGCGGCCATTATCTTCCCGGTAAATACCCCGGATGAAACGCCCCAGGTCCGGGGAATAGAAGTGTTCGCTAATACCCTCCCCGACCTCCACCGCCGCCCGCCGGTAACGGTCTTCCCGGCCTACGTCACCGGCCAGGCGCGCCATATCGGCAGCGGCAAGAAGACCGGCGTAGACGGCAGCAGAAGTAAAGGCAAAGATGCCCCGCCGCTCTTCCCAGAGGTCATAGCTCGGCAGGGGCAGGCCCAGGTCTGGATCGCGGTAATCCACCAGGAAATCGGCTGCCGGCCGTACCAGGGCCGGGAAGAGGTCGTGGATGAGACCCCAGTTCCGCCCCAGGCGGAAGGACTGGCCCAGGGCCCAGAGGACCAGGGCTGTTTCATCTTCCTGGATGGGCAAAATGCGCTCACCCCGGTGCACCGGCGGTAACCAGCTGGATCCCAGGCTGCCGTCGGGATTGTATTTTTGATAAAAAAAGCCGTCCTGCTCCAGCACCCGGGAGCAATAATAAAAAAAGCTGGCCGTTAATTCGCTATAGCCGGCCTGGTCCAGGGCACTGGCTACCAGGGCCCCATCCCGGGGCCAGCAGTAGCCGTAGTGATCCCGGGCTTCCGCCAGGATGTCGCTATCGGTAGCCGCCAGGATCGCCCCCCGGTTGTCAATCTGGGTACGTATGACCAGGAGGCTGCGGTGGTAGAGGTCAACTACCGCCGGGGGTAAATCGGTAAAGTCGCGTCCATTTTTATAGACCCAGCCCCGCCAGTAGGCCGCCGTGGCTGCCAGCAGGTTTTTTACCCCCTGGGACAGCACCCAGTTATTTAGCTCTCCGGCAGCCGTAAAGTTCTCGGCAGCCACAATCCAGTAGGTAATCTCTCCCCTCTCTCCCGCGGCCAGCTGCAGGCGAAAGCTAAAGGTACTGTCTACCGAACCGTGATGGATGGGATGGCCTTCCAGCCAGCCGTCCTCGGCATCCCGCCAGGTGCCCTCGGCACCGCGAAAGCGCTTGTTGCCGGTGGCATACTGGAAAAAAATGTTGGCCCCGGCGCGGCCATTGATTAAAAGGTAGAGTCCCCGTTTATAATGAAGCAACACCTTCTGGTCCGGCAGGTAAGTCACTGTATCGCCGAGGGGGGATTCATTTAAAGTAAAATCATGGTAAAAAAACAGCCGCACTTCCCTGGAGCGGCTGGCCAGGTTATGGACTGTAACTCTTGCCAGGTAAATGTCTTCCTGAAAATGGACGGCGTTGTTAATATTTATTTCCAATTCCAAACCCCTGTGCCTGGCCCGGCAATAACCTACCAGGGTATCAGCTTCAAAACCCACCTGCCTTTCCCAGTCCGGGCTTCCCAACCAGCTAAAATGGCCATCCACCCAGCAACCCAGGCGATTTTTTTCCCCGCCGATGTGATTGGGCCAGCCAACATAAGGGTAATATAAGTCACGCATATTAAATTCAGCATCAAAATTAATCAACAAACGCCCGTTCCCCAGGGCCAGTTCTCGCGGCATGGTTCTCGCCCCTTCACTTTCCTCATCTTAACGGCAATAAAGTACAGGTAAGTGGATATACTAAGCGATGAGTTTAACGGTCCTTTAGCATTATTCCACCAGAGAGCGGGGATTATTGCATGCTAGCCTTGATTGCCCTGTTAATCATAGCCATCCTGGCCGGGGCGCTCTTCTGGTACCGGCGCTGGCAGGCCGCCCGCCCGGCCACCAAACCCCTGCCAGCCCCGGCACCGGCAGGCCGGGAGTTACCGGCAAAATATGGTAAAGATGAAGTTGTCCTCATGGTCAAGGACCCCTACTGGCTCTATGCCTACTGGGAGTTAAGCGATGCCAAAAAGGAGGAGCTCAAGCGCCGCTTTGGCCCGGGTGCCTGGGAAAAGTCCCGGCCTTTACTCAGGGTTTACGACCTTACCAGCCAACCCTATGATTTTCTCCAGGCACCCTTTTTTGAAATTGCCATTACGGATATGGCCGACAACTGGTATATCCATACCGGTAAACCATCCAGCACCTTTTGCGTTGACCTGGGACGCTGGTTTCCGGAATATGGTTTTGTTACCATAGCCCGGTCCAATATCGTCACTACCCCGGCCGATAAACCCAGCAGCGTTATTGACCCCTTATGGCCGCCCCTGGAAGCCTGCTGGCAGGCGTTGGAACGTTACGGTAAGGCCAGGGGTTTCAGCTCTCCCCAGCTGGTGAAAACACAAAAATAAGGACGGGGCCCCTCAATAAGGACCCGTCCCTATTACATAGAAGTCTTTTATCCTTTTGATGACCAGGTTCGCTAACCTTCGCTAAATAACTGTACCATGAAAGGAAGAAACTTATGCCCCGTGGTTATGTCGCCCTGGTTTTACACGCTCATTTACCCTACGTCCGGGATACGGAAGACGACTTTTCCCTGGCCGAAAAATGGTTCCACGAAGCCGTCACCGAAACCTATATCCCTTTGATTCATGTCTGCCAGCGTCTCAACCGGGACCGGGTACCCTATAAATTAACCATTTCTTTAAGCCCGCCGCTGACATCAATGATGGCCGATAACCTGGTCCAGGAGCATTACCGCCGTTACCTGGAACGCCTGCGGGAGCTGGCCGCCAGGGAGGTCTGGCGCACCAGGAGCGACCCGCGCTTCCACCTGGTGGCCCGCATGTACCAGGACCTTTTTGAACATATCTACCGTACTTACCTGGCTTATGACGGCAACCTGATCAATGCCTTCCGGGAACTCCAGGACAGCGGCCGGGTGGAAATAATCACCTGCGCCGCCACCCACGGCTACCTGCCGCTCATCGGCCTGCAGCGGGAAGTGGTCCGGGCCCAGGTAGAGGTGGCCGTCAACAACCATCGCCGCCTCTTCGGCCGGCCGCCGGCGGGCCTGTGGCTGCCCGAATGTGCCTATAACCCCGGCGATGATGCCATTTTAAGGGATTACGGCCTTAAATACTTCTTTGTCGACGCCCACGGCCTCCTTTACGCCACGCCGCGGCCCCGCTACAGCATTTTTGCCCCCGTCTACACCCCGGCAGGGGTTGCTGCCTTCGGCCGCGACCTGGAGTCTTCGGAGCAGGTGTGGAGTGCCCAGGAAGGCTACCCCGGGGATTTCGATTACCGGGAGTTTTACCGGGATATTGGTTATGACCTGGATTTTGAGTATATCAAGCCCTACATCCATCCTTCCGGCCTCCGGGTGGATACGGGGATGAAATACTACCGCATCACCGGCAAGTCCAACTATAAGGAGCCCTATGTCCCGGAATGGGCGATTTTTAAAGCCCACATCCATGCCGGCAACTTCTTATTTAACCGGGAACACCAGATTAACTACCTGGCCGGTTACATGGACCGGCCGCCCCTCATTGTCTGCCCCTATGACGCTGAGCTTTTCGGCCACTGGTGGTTCGAAGGTCCCCAGTTCCTGGAATCCCTTTTCCGCCAGGTGGCAAATCTGGCCCACCAGCCCTTCACCTTTATCACCCCGAGCGAGTACCTGGAGCGTTTCCCTGTCAACCAGCCAGCCACGCCCTGCATGTCCAGCTGGGGGAATAACGGTTATAACGAGGTCTGGCTGGAGGGTTCCAACGACTGGATTTACCGCCATCTCCACCACGCCGCTGACGAGATGATCCGCCTGGCCAACCAGTACCAGGACGCCGCAGGCCTGCTGCTGCGCGCCTTAAACCAGGCCGCCCGGGAACTCCTGGTGGCCCAGAGCAGCGACTGGGCCTTCATCATGAAAACCGGCACCATGGTAGATTACGCCGTTGGGCGGACGAAAAAACACCTGCTGAATTTCTGGGATCTTACGCGGGCAATTGATAGTAACGACCTGGACCCGGAGAAGGTGCAGGCTATGGAGGAAGGTAATAATATATTCCCGGATCTAAACTACCGGGTCTTCGCCAGCAGGTAGGGTAGGGGACCCAGATCTTATGCAGGCTGGCTTTTACCCAGGATAGCCGGCCTTATTATATTTGATACACACATGCCGCCGGCGCGGCACCAGCAGAAGGATTAGAATTATTATTATAATAAGGTTAAGGGTATTCTAGCCGCAAGAGCCATCTGCAGGCGCTTTTCCACTTCCGCCCAGTTCACCAGTTGCCACCAGGCCTTAACATAGTCGGCGCGCCGGTTCTGGTAGTCCAGGTAATAGGCGTGTTCCCACACATCCAGCACCAGGATGGGGATGCCACCCCACTGGGTCTTCTGGTGCTTCTCTGCTGTCAGGATTTCCAGACGACTCCAGGCCGGCTGCCAGATTAAAATCGCCCAGCCGGAGCCTTCCACATCAATAGCCGCTTTCATTAACTGCTCCTGGAAGGCCGTCATGCTACCAAAATAACTGTTTATTTTCTCCCGCAGTAAACTCCCTGGCCCGCCTCCCGCCCACGGGCTCATCACCGTCCAATAGATGCTGTGCAGAATATGGCCCGAACCGTGAAACGCCAGCTCCCGCTCCCAGTGCTTCACCAGGGCAAAGTCCCCTTTTTGCCGCGCTTCAACCAGCTTTAACTCCGCTTTGTTGAGCCCCTCGACATAAGCCAGGTGATGGCGGTCATGGTGGATGCGCAGTTGCCTTTCGCTGATTACCGGTTCTAAAGCATTATATGGATAAGGCAGGGGCGGTAACTGGTGACCGCCCGGGGGCACCACCGGCCATAACGGCCAAAAATTTTGCACTTCTACCATGCCAAATCCTCCCGGAAATTGTTTCCTTACATCCTATGCGTTTCCGGTCCGAGGTGGTATTAGGCCTACGCTGAGTAAAATCCTGAAAAAATAGGAACAAAATTGTAGGATAACTATTTGGCAAGGCGGAAATGGGGGCTGGCCCGGCGGGCTGCCTTTAAAGCCTCTTTAAACTCTTCTCTGGTAATCCGCCGGCTCAAAGGGCCATAGCGGTAGGCCTCGTAGGCCGGGTAATACTGGTTCATGACGTTAATGTAAGCATAGGGTGAGATTTCCCGGGCGATAAATTCCATGACCTCCTTCGTTCCGGCCAGGCCCCCCGGCAGGACCAGGTGGCGAATAATTAACCCTCGCCTCGCTATACCTTCTGCATCCACCTGCAGGTCGCCCACCTGGCGCTGCATTTCTTTGATAGCTTCCTTAGCCACCTGGGGATAATCCGGCACATGGGAAAGGCGTTTGCCAACCTCAGGATCAGCATACTTAAAGTCCGGCATGTAGATGTCTATAAGGCCGGCAATCTCCTCCAGGGTCGCCTTCTCTTCATAACCGCCACAGTTATAAACCAGAGGTAGCTTGAGGCCCGTTTCGGCGGCAATGGCCAGGGCGGCGATAATCTGGGGGACATAATGGGAAGGCGTCACCAGGTTGATGTTATGGCAGCCCCGGGCCTGTAAGGAGAGCATAATGCGAGCCAGCTTCTCCAGGGAAACCTTTTCGCCATGGTGCCCACGGCTGATATCGAAGTTCTGGCAAAAGACGCATGCTAAGTTGCAGTGGCTAAAGAAAATGGTCCCCGAGCCACCCCTGCCCACCAGGGGCGGCTCCTCGCCAAAGTGGGGGCCATAGCCGCCGATTTCCACCTCCCAGCCCGCCCGGCAAAAGCCCAGCTCCCCTTTTTGCCGGTTGACATGGCAATGGTGGGGACAAATAGTGCAATCCTTAAGGCGCTCCATAAGCCCGGCAGCCAGGTCCTTTAGCCTGCCGCTCCTGGAGCTATCCAGGTAACCCGGGTAGACAGCCATAAAGGTCCCCCTTAAAGTACTATTTCTTTGCTTAGGGTAACCTGAGTCTTATTTTTTAGCCCTGGCAAGAGGATTCCCAGTGGTAGGTTCTCGTCATAATATGGTAAAATAATTAAGGGACAAATATTTCGGTTTCAAAAGGGAGTTAAAGCCCTATGGTTTATAGGGATCTTAACATAGCCCGTCTCAGCCAAAAAGTTGCTGATATCAAGGATGCTTTGGCTGTGTTGCGCGATTATGCAGCCCGCAACGATGAGGACTTTTTAAACAATGCGGAAGCTATCAGGTCAGCCAAGTATGCTTTTATTATTCTTATCGAAGCGGCCACCAACATAGCCAATCATCTCTGTGCCAGGTTATTAAATCTAGCCCCAACCAGTTATGCCGAAAGTTTCTTATTGCTGGGGGAAAATAAGCTGATTGATGATGCTCTGGCTAAACGGCTGGGGAAAATGACCGGTTTTCGCAACCTTTTAGTGCACGGCTATGGAAAAATTGATAACAAAAAAATGCTCAAAACTATGCGTGAAGATTTGGGTGACCTCGATGCTTTCCTGGCCAGTTTACAAAACATAATTCAAAGGGAGAATAAACCGGATGAACTTAAATAGATATTCCTTTACCCGGGAAGAGAAAGAAGCCATTATCAAAATCATTAAGGCCTATTTAGCTAATATACCGTCCATAAAATTTGCCTATCTCCACGGATCGTTTTTAGGGGATTTACCTTCCCGCGACATTGATATAGCAATTTATTATGATCCTGCTCTTACCCCCAACGATCAACTTGATTTATCTTTAACTATTTCCTCAGAATTGAGTTTCAAGTTAAGGTTACCGGTTGATGCCCATAGTTTAAACGCAACTTCACTTTCTTTCGCTTATGAAGCTACTAAAGGTATGGTTATTATTTCCAATGATGAACAAGCGCGACTTGACTTTTTAGAAAACACCTGGATAAATTATTTTGATTTTGAACCTCTGATGCGGGAGGCCCTTTTTGACCTGCTGCGGTTAGGAAGTTAAAAGGAAAATGCCCGTCGGCTGGCTGCGGTTTCCCTAAAAATCGCTCCAGCAGCCAGCCGCCGGTATACATCCGCCAGACCCGGTTTTCTGCTAACCTTAAAGGCTCTTCTTAAGCATCACTGGCCCTTACCTCTCTAGAATAAGGGGTCGACTGACCTCTTGCCGTCCAAGCTCTAACGTTGCTACCGGCCACCATCCCGGCACTGAGGTTAAAAATTCCAGGCCACCTCCATCCTGCACCAGCACCGTGTCTTCACATTTGGTGCCCTGGACGGTAGGATTCCAGGCCAGCATCTGGTTGGGCTGGATAGTTTCTCCGCCACCTTCGCCGGCCCGGTATTCCCGGGGCGCGTAGCCAATGGCTCCCCCCTGGTGATGGCGCTGCCACTCGTCCGGGAAACCGGCTGCAGCATAAGCCTCCCGACCCTGGTCAAAGATGAACTGGCTGCCGGCACCAACTTTACTAGCCTGCAAGAAGGCTGCTTCTACCTTTAAAGCCACATCATATAACCGGCGCAAGTGTTCCGGTAGCCGGCCAAAATAGACCGACCTGGTCAGGGCCAAATGCAGGCCGTCTTTTTCGCCCACCAGGCCGATGATGGCATATTTATCCAGCCTTTTGTCCGTTGGTACAGGATGGCGGTGCTTAAAGGCACGTTCATCAGTACCTACCAGCAATACAGCCGGCCGTACGCCATACTTGATGAGACGGTAAGATAGCTCGGCCTGGACCTCCCATTCCGTCATTCCCGGGCTTATATTAACGCAGGTGGCGGCCAGCTCCCTGGAACAAATCGCACCTATTTCCCTGGCCCGGGCAATCTCCTCTCCCGTCAGGCTGTAGCGGAGCCGGTTGAGGTCGGCGCCCAGCACCGGCCAGCCGCCCATGGGTATATCGGTGCCAATCTTGCGGCTGCCAACGAGGTCCGCAATGGCCTTTTCCCTGCTCTCATACCATTCATAGGTCCAGGGCTCAAAGCCCAGATCGGGCACCTGCTCCTCCAGGAAACGCTCGATTTCATTTTTGGGGGCTACTATATACTTCCTGTCGCCCAGGATCACCAGGGCAGCGGCTCCCGTTTCCGAACCGGTCACGACGCGGTTATTACCTCCGCCTGTAAACCAGGCGAAATTGATGGCCCGGGAAAGGCAGACGCCATCCAGGCCCATCTTGGTGATTAAATCACTGATACGTTTTTCTTTTTGTGTTACTTCTTTCTGCCTGACGGCACTCATATAATTACACTCCCTCATCCTAATAAACTCAAAATAACGGCAAGTTTAAGGCTTGCCGTTACATGCGTTTCTATTCAAGAATCTCCAGTCCAACCAGTTTGCCCAGCTCTTTTAGTTCTAAACTATAATTGCCATATATTATAACGTAATGATGTTCTAGCCCTTTTTGTAAGAATTTGGCGATTAATTGCCTGACAGGTTGCTGCATTTTTACCAGCAAAGTATTGCCCTGAAAAAGGAGGCCGGCTTCTAATCCCTCTCCTTCAACAACCAAAAGGCGCAATCGCCCGTCAGGACCCGGGCTGAGACGCGTAATGGTGACCTCGCCTTCTTTTAAGGGAAAATTAACTGATAGCGCCATCTTTCGATTAGGATGCACGCCGGCTACCGGCACCACGTTACTCGCTGCTAGTGTGCGTGGGGCCGCCCCGCAGTGCCAGAAGGTTAAAGTGTCTTCCTCTTCATCACCAATAACCAGATCAGCAAAAAAAACCGGCTGGCCTGATAAAAATTGTCCTATGAGTATGGTAGCCGCACCGTTAACATCGGCCTCACAGGCAGCGCTGATACCGTCGTCATTCAACTGGCTTACTGCATAACACGCCGCACCGGCAAACTCTGTCATAAAAGCCGGCCAGCATTCGACAGCAACCGCATCATACCTGTTCTCTTTAATAATTTCCTTCAGGGCCAGGTAGGCTTGTAAAGACTTGTTTATTTCTCCTGCCGACCTCCCTGCCAGTCCGTCCAGGCCCTGTATCTTTTCTTTGGCGTGGTCCGGATTCATGCTGGCAGCAGCAGCAAAAACCTTATTTAAAGGGATATATTCTACTTTTATGCCAAGTTTAGCATAAAGATCGACTTCGTTAAAATTTGAGGCATAGAATCCGGCTGGACGGTTGCCTGCGACGCCAATTTTTTTGCCTTTCAGCCAAGCCATAGATGCAGCGGCACGCAAAAAGGCTACTACTTCTCTTACAGTTGCTGGGGAATCAATATCTCCATATACCGCTTTAAATTGCTTATTACCGGCCACCAGGGCGTTTGCTGCCAGGTTTAAACCGCATAATGAATTTAACCTCAATCTTTCACCGGTGGGTTGTTCTTTAACCGCCCAAATAACCATAGGCAGGTCAGTATTTTCCCTTAAGGTAAGAATTATGGAAGCATCACAAAAAGTACCCTGAAAGACTACTATGGCCTGGAGGTTGTGGCCATGAATTTTGGTGAACGCAATTTCTACTTCCTCGGGAGTTGTAATGGGCTCTTCTACCGCGAAGATATTTATGCCCTGCTGCTCTAAAATTCTTAAGGCAGCGCGATAATGTTTTTGGGCCAGGGTAATATCAAATTGGGGCCTCCCCAGCATAATTACTCCCACGTTTATACCTGTGGCTACCATAAATCTATCCTTCCTCCGGTACAATTAAATATCTTATCCCTCATACGTGACTTTGCTGGCGTCCAAGATCCTGAACTGCAAAATGGTGATTACCGCAATGATTATCATATAAAGCACGGCTGAAGCGGCGGCATAGCCAAATTTAAAGTTATTAAAGGCCTCATGATAAATGAATAATGATAAAATCTCCGTAGCATAGGAAGGCCCGCCATTTGTCATGGCTAAAATCAAGTCAAAGGCCTTGAAGGATTGCAGGGTAGTATAAGCGACGACAATCGTAGCCGAAGGAGCCAACAGAGGCCAGGTGACCTTGGTAAAAGTCTGCCATTTACTGGCTCCTTCGATCCTGGCAACCTCGTATAAGGATTGGGGAATAGAGTTGAGGCCGGCAATAAATATAGTCATTACCTGTCCCGTATGGGCCCATACCTGGACAAAAGCCAGGCTATATATAGCGATATTTTTATCACCCAGCCATGACTTAATGAAGGAACCAAGGCCAATCCTGGTTAAAAATAAATTCAAGGAACCAAGACTCGGATCATAAACAAAAATCCAGATAAAGGCTACAGAAACTGAGGCGATAATAGTTGGCAAGAAAAACAATGCGCGATAAAAAATATTGAGCCTTGTGTTTTTAGCTAGGATAGTAGCAAAAATCAAGGAGAATAGTGTTTGAAAAACAACCACGAAGAGCATATATTTTATGTTGTTGCTAAAAGCCTGCCTAAAGATTTGATCATCTACTATCAGGGTCTTGAAGTTGTTCAGACCAACCCAGGAAAAATTAGGTGCAATCCCGTTCCAGTTGGTGAAGCTTAGACCTAAAACCGATAGCAAAGGGATAACAAAAAATATTACATACAGAGCTAGTCCCGGGACAACAAACAGGAATAAACCCCGATATTTCCTCATAAAACAATATATCCTCCCATAAAAAAATGGGGAAATATAGAGAGAAGAGGGCCATCTCTTCTCTCTATATTTCTATAATATTTCTATATGGCATTGGTTTTTATTGTTTCTTGACAACCATATCTACGGCCTTCTGGGCTTTAGCAGCAGCATCTTCAGGCGACATACCACTTAAAACATCCGCTATTGCATTGGTGACCGCAGTTTCTACTTCTCGCACCGTAATCATATAACGTGGTTGGAATAAAGTCTTTTTTGAGAGCCACTTGGATTGCTCGGTTAACTCGGGAGAATCATATTTGACGTTATTAACAGTTAAAAGCTGCCCGGTAGCGTTGGCATATTGACTGGCAATATCCGGCCGGAAGAGATACTCCAGGAATTTCTTGGCGGCCTCGATATTTTTAGACTTGCTGTTGATGCCTAACATGAAAGTAGCGGTATGAATACCTTCATATTTCATTTGATCGGCCGGTACAGTTATAGGGGCCAGCAGACCCTGGTGTATATTAGGATTTTGTTGTTTGATGGTAGCCATCATATAGGATCCCTGGGCTAACATAGCGCCCTTACCCTGGGCAAACAGGGCTGCAGCCCCGGCTTTTTTGGTTCCTAATACATCCTTCTGGAAATAACCTTTGTCATTGAGTTCTTTGAATTGTTTCAAGGTAGTAACAAACCAGGGATCAGTTAGCTTGGCTTCGCCCTTCTGGACTTTACTTAATGTATCTCCAGACGGCATATTATTCATTAGCATGGGATTAATAAATTGGCCAAAACCAATCTCACTGTCCAGGATAATTGGTGTAATGCCGTTATCTTTTAATTTCTGACATAGAGCCAAAAATCCTTGCCAGTCCTTCGGGGGTTCCAAATTATACTTTTGAAAAATGTCTTTGTTGTAAACAGGAATATTATAAACTAACTGGTAAGGAATTGCATATTGTTTGCCATTAATCTGCCCGGGTTTCAAAAGCTCGGGATTGAAATTACCCAAAAAGCTCGAGCCGCTTAAATCAACATAGGCATTGGCGGAGGATAAAGCAGCAAAATCGCTGCCCGGCATAGTAGCGAAAATATCCGGCCCTTCTCCGCCTTGTAACTCTGCCTGTATCTTGGTCCGGTACTGCTCTGAAGTTTCAACACTCTGGTTCACAACTATATTGGGATTTTCCTTTTGAAATTGCTGGATAATTTTGTTGAAGGCTTCCAGGTCCTCCCCACGCCAGTGGGCGAAACGAATAGTCACCTTCTCTTGCCCGGCCGCCTTTTGCCCTTCACTCGAATTTTTGGCTCCTCCACACCCGGCCAGGATAAGACTGGCAATAATAAACATTGACAGCGCGACGGCAATTCTTTTTTTCATTCTTCAGCCCTCCTAAAGATTAATAATCTCTGTCACTATCTCTAACAAGCTACTGAAAATAATTGTTTCTCAATTATCACCCCCTAAAATTATATATATATATATTTATAATTGTAAACTAAAGTGTTTCAATTGTCAATGAGCCAGGGACTTTTCTATGAGTTGAACCGGATGTAATACCTGGTAGCCCGTGCCGTGTTCAATTTGTAGTTTGCACATCCCGCAGTCGGTTATTACATATCGATAACGGCTTTCTTTAATCGACCTGAACAACTCGCTACCCATATCCAGGGACAGGTTATATTTTTCTTTTTTATAGCCGAAGGTACCGGCCATACCGCAGCACCACTCGTAGTTAATCAAAAGATTATCTGTCCCCTCCATCATCCTGGCAAATGGCAGGCCTATACTTTGGGCTTTAAGATGGCAGGGTACATGATAATAAACACCTCCTTCTATTGGAGACTTGGCTTTGATACCTTCCGCTTCCAATAACTCGCCTACATCCCAAACACCTGCAGCTAATCTCTGGCTGCCTTCGATGGCAAAGATTTCTTTATATTCTTCTTTCAACGCCAGGGCACAACTGGGGCAACTGGTGACGACTTTGTAACCTTTATCCAGATAAGCCAGTAATCTTGCCACGTTTATTTCTGCCAGGCGCCGCGCTTGCTTTAAAAAACCATTGCTCAATAAAGGCGTCCCACAGCACTTTAAGGGTGCTATCTCCACCTGATAATCTGCATGTTGGAGAAGCTTAATAGTCGCCCCGGCTACCCCCGTATCAAAGTAAGACGCATAGCAACCTATAAAATAAACGGCTTTTTTAGCTGATGGTTTATCACCGGCTACAACTTTAATCCGGCGCCGATCATACATGGGCAGGGGACGCTGCCCGGTAATACCCACATTTTCGAACAATCCTCGCAACAGTCCGGCTTGTAAAAAAGTATTCGTTAACGGCGCCAGGGTTTTACCTAAACCGCCGAAGATATAAATATTTGCCAGGAACCAATCTCTAGCTCTATCCTTTAGGGGTAAAACCAAACTTGATTTATGTTTTAAATTAAAGTAAGCCGGTTTTACCCCATGGGGGCAGGCCAGGTTACACTGCTGGCAGTTTGTACAGTATGATAATTCCTGGATAGCTTTATAATCCCCGGCATTTCCCCCGACCAACCACTGGCGTTCCAGTTCCGGGCCCAAATATTTAGGGCCGGGGAAGTTGATTTCTTTTTTTATCACCGGGCACTGCGTATAGCATATGTTGCACTTCAAGCAAAAATCTAGCATTTTCTCTAGTTGTTTCACCCTTACGACCCCCGCGCAGCCAATGCTCCTGCTAAATATCCTGTTACTAAAGCGACCCCATTCCCGCTTTTTTCAGCGAAGGGATCGTACCCGTAAAGGTTGCGCCCGGCAATGAATACATTGCGATATAGTACCCGGTCTTGTTGATCCTTCGGTTGAAGCCTTGGGGTAACCCTTAAACCGGCATAAGCATACGGCTGATTTGCAAAGAAATCTTCGTCGTGAACCCTTATATCGCCGTGGACAGGGAGGTTAAAAACCCGCTCTTCGGCATCTGTGACCCCCACCTTAATTCCGCCACCGAGGACCCCACCGGTGGCTAAAATATAATTTCGTGCCCGGAAATATATCTCTCGACCATTAACGGCAACTGCAGTTACCCCCCGGCACTCCCCCGACGCTGTATCCACCTTTTTAATTTCGCAATTCCAATAGAACTCGACGTGCTTTCGCTGGAGATAGGCCAGGAGACCTTCTGCCAGGCGGAAACCCATAACCGAGGGCGGCAGGGTGGGGATCTCCATCACCGGACAATCCAGGGTTTCCTCAAAGGATGACAGCACCTCCGGCCACCGGTAAACACCCAATACCGACGGGATAACTAAAAGGGTACCCGGCTTGATTACCTTCTTCAGTTGTGCGATGGCCCTCTCCCTGATTTCCTTATTCTCGAGCATCAGGGCTACATCAAAACTGTTAATTTCTTTCGTGGTGATATTTATTCCTAATTCCAGCCATTTTGCTTCTATTTCGGTTGGCAGGTTGAATTGGCGGCATTGCTCCTGCAAATTTTCCGCAACTAAAAAGGGAAAAAAGTCTCCCTGCTCTTGAAAACCGGCTACCAGCACCTTCGGGTAATTTTCTAAATGGGGTTTTGCCGTACGGGGTACCATTGCCGTAGGTGCAATGGCCCCCACTGCCGTGGGTAATAACCTGTTTTGCTCCCAGGAACCGTAATAAGGGTAGCCAATTGCCGCCATCAAGTTGCTAAAATAAGCAAAGGCTTCACGAATAGTCTTTTCGCCGGCGATAGCATAGGGGTGCTCGGGTTCCCCGGTGATTAATTCTTGCAATGCCCGTGTAGTTTTCTTTAAAGGTTCTCGGGCAAGGCGGGGGTAATAACCAAGGAAGTCAATAAAACCCGCAGCAGCATAGAGATTCCCCTTGCCTTCCGCGATAACTGCGACTTTCTTATTGCGATCTGCTGCCGTTACGGCGGCCATTAGACCCGAAAAACCGGCACCAATTACCAGGACATCACACTGCATTGTTTTCACTTTCCAGCTTGGCTAGATTTAAAGTACCCAGGTATATGCCACGGGTAATTTCCATTTCTTGGGCCTGATCGCCCCATAAAACAAAGCGATTACCTTTCCACCTTTCCTGGATATGCTCTTTTAACAGCCTGGCGGCTTTTGCCGCTGTAACGGTCGCATTACCATGATAATAGCCGGCTGCTTTGAAAGTACAGAAGGTTCCCTGGCAAGGTCCCATGCCCAGGCGCGTCAGGCGGCGCACATCATTAAAGGTGAAGTATGCCTTTTCTTTCACGGCCTCAGTTAACATTTCTGCAGTCACCATTTCACATTGGCAGAGGAAGCTATACGATTTCTGCCTTGCTTTAATTGCGTCGGCATCATAGGGTATAACGTCAGTCATACAATTTCGTTCTATGCCGAGCTTTTTACAGGCCATATCTGCGGCCACCTGAGCCATCAAGCGAAAGGTGGTTAGCTTCCCCCCAGCTGCCGAGATCAAGCCATGCACGCCGTCTACCTGTTCATGATCGATAACGGAAAAATCTCTGGTCGCCTGGCGCCCGGTCTCACCGGCATCACCCTGGTAAATCGGGCGCACCCCGGCAAAGGCCCGGATTAAACGCCTCTCCCTTAAACCGGGGAAAATCCTTGCGCCTTCATCCAATAGTTTGCTCACTTCCCGGAGTGTCACCTGATGGTCGTCGGGAGAGGGAACTATTACCGATGTTGTCCCGAAAATAGTTACGTTCCCGTGGGGTACGAATATATCGCCGTCGCCTGGAGGCCGCAGCCTGTTGATCACCCTGCCGCAGAGGCGGTGGCTGAACACCAGCAGGGCGCCTTTATCGTGGATTATATTCAATTTAATCCCAGCCATGGCGGCAATACACCCCGCCCAGGAACCGGCAGCATTAACCACTACCTGGCAGGCGACAAACTCCTCCTGGCCGGTTACCTGGTTCTTAAGATAAACGCCGCGAACAGAGCCGTTTTTTAATTCCAGCCCGGTTACCAGGGTGTAAGTTTTAACCTTCGCCTCAAGCCTTGCAGCGGAACGAGCATTGGCTTCTACCAACTTGAACCCGTCGATGGCTGCATCGGGTACGAGAAAAACCCTCTTTATTTCCGGGTTCAGCAACGGTTCCTTTTTTAGCGCCTCTTTTACAGGTACTTCCTTAATGCTTATACCTGCAGCCTGGCATCGAGCAGTCCATGTCGCTATATAGTCATCGTCATCTTCAGGAGTTGCAACGAAGTAGCCGCCTGTATCCGCAATAAATTCCCCGGCCACCCTTTTTAAAATCGCATTTTCCCGGGCGCACTCGGCGGCAGCATGGGGGTCATTCACAGCATACCTGGCGCCACTATGCAGCAGCCCGTGGAATCTACCGCTTGTACCGCTGGCCAGGCCATCTTTCTCGACCAGCAGGCAGCTCACGCCCCTTAGGGCCAGGTCCCTTAAGATACCCGTTCCGGTAGCGCCGCCGCCGATAATTACTACTTGAAAATCATCCTGCATTTTTACCGACCTCTAGGCCCAATCTTTCGCCCTTGCTACCGCCTTTTCCCAGTTCCTGTATAAAACTGCCGCTTTATCAAGGGACATCCTGGGTGTAAAGGTTCTATCCACTTGCCATTTATTCTTTATCTCCTCCAGGCCCGAATACACACCTGCACCTAGTCCCGCGAGAAAAGCGGCGCCCAGGGCGGTCGTCTCGTTTACCTTCGGCCTGTCTACAGGTATCTGGATTAAATCCGCCTGGAACTGCATTAAAAAGTTGTTTTGGGCCGCACCCCCGTCAATGCGCATCCCCTGCAGTACAATACCGGTATCTGAAACCATAGCATCAAGGACAGCCTTTGTTTGATAGGCTATGGCTTCCAGGGCGGCCCTTACCAGGTGATATTTATTAGCGCCCCTGGTAAGGCCGCATATTGTGCCCCTGGCATACATATCCCAGTAAGGCGCGCCCAGGCCGACAAAGGCAGGTACGAAGAAAACGCCGTTGGTGTCCTCCACCCGCAAGGCATATTCTTCCGATTCTGCGGCGCTGGCAATCAGTCCCAGTTCATCCCTCAACCATTGCACGACCGCCCCGGCTATGAAAACACTGCCTTCCAAAGCGTAATAAACCTCATTTCCTATCCCCCAGGCGATAGTTGATAACAGGCCCCGCTTGGAAACAGGAACCTCCGTGCCGGCATTCATTAAGATGAAGCACCCGGTTCCATAAGTGTTCTTCACCATTCCCGGGGTAAAACAACACTGCCCGAATAATGCCGCCTGCTGGTCACCGGCCATCCCCGTGACAGGCACAGGGACACCAAAAATGGCCCTGTCGGTTGTTCCGAAATAACCGCAGGAAGGTCGTACCTCCGGCAGGATGGTAGCGGGGATACCCAGCTCCCTGAGCAGGTCCTCTTCCCACTTTAATTCATGGATATTGAAAAGCATGGTCCGGGACGCATTGGAGTAATCGGTAGCATGGACCTGGCCGCCGGTTAACCGCCACAATAACCAGGAATCAATTGTTCCGCATAAAACCCTGCCCCTATCGGCCCCTTCTCTAATCCCCGGCACATTATCCAATAGCCATTTAATTTTCGTGGCCGAGAAATAGGCATCGATGACAAGACCCGTTTTTCCTTTAATTTCACCGGCCAGAGGGCTTCGCCGGAGTTCTTCGCATAAGGGAGCCGTGCGGCGGCATTGCCAGACGATAGCATTATATAAAGGCCGCCCGGTCTCTTTATCCCAGATTACTACCGTCTCCCTCTGGTTGGTAATACCAACGACGGCAATATCCCCGGGTTCAAGCCCCGCTGCCAGTATGGCCTGACGGGCAACTTCTAACTGGCTGCTCCATATTTCTTCCGGGTCATGTTCTACCCAGCCAGGACGGGGATATATCTGCCGTATTTCTTTACTAACCTTCTCGACGGGCCTTCCATCAGGGTCGAAAACAATCGCCCGCGAGCTGGTCGTGCCTTGATCCAGGGCCAGTAAAAACTTACGCATCCCGGTCCACCTCATCCGGCTGTTTAGAGTAGCGTGTTTAATCTCTCATATATAAAATCATCCATCTTGACGATCTGCCCGGTTTGAGCTGAATGGTTTGCCGCCAGGGTAACGGCCAGGGTTTTTATGGCGTCGCCGATAAGGCATTTAATCATGCCGGGATCATTGGCTTTAACTGCATCAACAAAAACATGATCGATATCCCCGGCCGGTGTATCAATGATTTCAACCTTATTGGGCGTAAATACTTGCAACGCCTTGGGAGTAAACCTGGTCATGATATCCTTTGCCGCAATATCTAAAACGATATTCTCCATAAAAGTCTGGGTGCCCATTTCTTTATAAAGGGCCAGGGTTCCTGTCACCGAAGCTACGGCCCCGCCTTTAAAGGTAAGGTTTACGGCATAACCGTCCCAGTTGTTAAAATCTTCGTCTTTACGGCAGTTCAGGGTGTAAGAAGCCTTTACGGTATCAACTTCCCCGGCTGCCAGGCGGCATAAATCAATCAGGTGCACAATCTGGTCAACAACCGGTCCCCCGCCAATATCTTTATCGGCGATATGGGGTACGGGAGGGATCGTCCAATACCAGTAAGCATTGAGCATAGCGACGGGTTTCCCGGCCAGCAGTTGGAGCATCTGCCGGACGGTTTCCCGGTAACGGTACATATGGCCGACGGTACAGATAATACCCGACTCCTCCACTTGCTTTTTCATCTCAAAAGCTACTTTAAGGTCCAGGGCAAGGGGCTTTTCCAGGAAGAGATGCTTCTTCCTCCGCGTTACCTCTTTGACCATCTCCGGGTGGGTGATTGTCGGGGTATTAATATAGACTGCATCCAGTTCTTCATTGTCCAGCATTTCTATATAATCACAGTAGGTTTTAGCTCCTACTTCCCGGGCCATTCTTAAAGCCCTGTCTTCGATTACATCACAAACAGCGGTAATGGCTACATCATCCCGGGTCACCAATTTGCTTTTATGCAGATTGCCCATTCTGCCGGCGCCGATCATGCCTATCTTTAACATTGACAAATAACCTCCCATCGCGTGCAGACTACACAAATTGTCTCAGGTGTTCTGCGGCCAGCAAAACGCCACGTATTACTTTGGCATCGGTTCCCGTCCATACCGGGTCTTCATGTTCAATGGTAATGGCCCCTTCATAGCCGATGTCATGCAAGGCGGAAATAAATTTCCCCCAATCTACATCTCCCTGACCTGGGATGCGATGCCGCCACCAGTTGTGGGGATAGGTATACATCCCTTGCCTTCTCTGAACATGGGGCAGCATTTCCGTATCTTTGGCCTGGGCCATAAAGATTTTATCTTTAAACTGCAAAACCGCATCTACATAATCAATACCCTGCCAGATTAAATGGGAGGGATCGATGTTAAGGCCCAGGTGTGATGACGGCAGCCGCTTGAAGATCTCTTCCCAAATTACAGGGGTTACGGCGATGTTGTATACCGGCGGCCAGAACTCAATCATGCCGCAGTTTTCAAAGCATAATTTGACACCGTTCTTTTCCGCCTCTTCGATAATGGGGGGGAATATCCTGCTTATTAGATCCAGGTTATCGCCAATATCCTTTAAAGGGTCCCTGCCGGTAAAGGTAGAAACCACCGGTACCCCCAGCTGTTTGGCCGCTTTTATTAATGTAAAGATATATTTTTTCGCCCGCTCCCTCTCTTCTTCGAGCGGCGATAAAAACGGCAAGGCACCATACATGATGTCGACGATTTGAATGTTATACTTTTCCGCCAACCCGCGTATTTCCTTCGTTTCTCCGGCAGCAACCCTCTCCCAGTCAATGAATTTGTAACGCGGGCCGCCATGGAGTTCCACCGCATTTAGTCCATTCTCACTCGCCCATTTAAAAGTCTTTTCTAGATCCCATTCCATAAAACAGCTATGGTATAAACCTACTCGCATCTCCAAGGGTTCCTCCTTTAAATTTTTACCTGAATCCGTGATAATAACAACTGGGTAGAACTCGCACTAACAGTAAATGGTATTAACAGTTATATTTAACATCTGCTGATACATTGAATTGGGTCTAAAGTTGATTATGTGGACGAAGGCTATTTACTCTTACCTTGGGTCCCCTGGATAAGGGAATAACAAAGTAGACCTCTCGTCCTAAGAGGCTTGGAGCCTGCTTATACAGCTAACTGGAGCTAGAAGTTCTGTATTAAGCCAACGCTTTATATAGGTACCGGAAAGCTGGATACCACGGGCTGTGCTGCCCAAATCGTAATTTGACCTGCCGGGCGTGGTGAACCAGCCGGGACGCTATGGTAATCAGGTTTTGTATAACGGTACGCAGCCGCCGGCGTTGAGCTTTCTTATTGCGCAGCGGTACCTCCTTTAGCGGGAGGCTAAACTGCCCCAGAAGCCTTAGAATGTTGTAGGCGAAAACACCCAGGTGTAGCACCAGGTCATTGGTGGCAAACTTGCCGCTGGGCAGCCGTTCCAGGTCTAAATCGTTTTTGATTTCACTGTGGAATTGCTCACTGGTGCCGTGGTCGTGGTAGAGGGTAATGATATCCTCCACCGGGTCGGGTAAAGTGGTCCAGTAGGTTTCGACCTCAATTTCCGGGACCAGGAGAAGCTGGCCGTTTCGTAATATCGTCCGCTCGGTGACCTTATACACCAGACGGACAGGGGTGTCAGCACCCTCGATTTTCACCATCTGGTGCCCCCGATAGACGGTTTTTCCCTCCCGTTCTAGGGTGGCGGTACCATTTTCCTTGGCAATGGCCAGCCAGGCCTCCGGCGTTTCCTTGCGCAGGTTACGCTTAATGATAAAATCGGCTTTGATTTCCGGGTCCAAACAGACCTGGAGATTATCCTGGCTGTCATTACCGCCATCCATCCGTACTAAAAGTGGCAGCGAAGTGATAGCGCGAGCAAAGGTTAGAGCTTGTCGCAGGAACTCCGGCGTCCCTTTTTGGCAATGCTGTTTCCCGGCCCGCAGTTCGGTATGGACGCAGTAGCCTTCCCTACCGAGGTAGGCGAAGATAGGCGCATAACCGTCGTAGCCCTTATAGGTCCTGGAAACACCCTCTTTCTTGGAATTTGAATTATCAAAGGGAGTAACATCAATATCCAAAGGGACATATTGGCGCTTTAGTTCCCTGGAACCCAGGGTAACAGGAGTTACCGGTGCCTTAAGTTTCTTAAGGAACCTGGCCGTTTCCTCGAGGATAATCTCCTGGTAGGGTACACTATGAGCTATCATATCCAGGCGCTGGCGCAGGGTAGGGCTTGAAGGCACATCCTGAATACCCAGCGCCGCAGCGAAGAAGGGGTCATCCCGAAAAAGCTCAATATGGTCAAAATCACTGCGACCCTGGCAAAGCAGGCCCACGTAAGAGGTGATAACATCCCCGTGAGAAATATCCGGAGAAGAAACACCAGGTATCCGGGTCTTATTTAGCCTGAGTTTCAGAGCAGTATGATCAATGATTTCCCCCACCAGAGCCAGTCCGGCAACGGGGGTAAGGTGTTCATCAGACTGTTCAATGATGAATTTCATGGCCGCACCTCGCAGGTGAACATGGATTCGTTTGCCATCCAGCCTATTATACCTTATTTTTCGCGAGGTTTTGAGCCATATCCAGATATTTTGTTATTGGGTTGTCACGGATTCAGGTTTTTATTAAAAGCCATAAGGGAGTGCCCCGTTCCTCTTTGTAATATTATATATTTGCGTCTTTACACTTTAATTATATTTTGTTAGTATTATTGCGTCAAGTAGTTTTTTAAAGGGAGGTTAAAAAAATGTTAACACCAGCTACTGAACTGTTAGGCCAGGCGCAAAGGGGGAACTATGCCATTGCCGCCTTTAATTTTCACAACCTGGAAATCTTGCAGGCCATAATCGAAACCGCAGAAGCTGAAAAAGCCCCGATAATCCTGCAGATCACGCCTGCCTACCTGGAGAAAATCGGGGCTACGGCCGCTGCCGCCATGGCCCGGGAAGCAGCAGCCGCCGCTAAAGTACCGGTAGCCCTGCACCTGGATCACAGCGACAATTTTAAATGGGTCGTCTGGGCCCTGGCCCACGGCTTTACCTCGGTTATGATTGACGCCTCTAAACTACCCCTGGCGGAAAATATCGCCCTCTCGCGGCAGGTGGCTGAGGCCGCCCATGCAGCCGGCGCTGCCGCCGAGGCCGAGCTGGGACATATCGGCGGGGTGGAAGATTCCGTGGACCGGGGCAGCGCGGTTGCCGGCCTGGCCGACCCGGGGGAAGCGGCGCGGCTGGTGCAGGAAAGCGGCATCGACGCCCTGGCCCCGGCCCTGGGCACCGCCCACGGCCTGTATACATCCCAACCTAAAATCGACTTCGAACGCCTGGATAAAATCCGCGCCCTGGTCCCGGTACCTCTGGTCCTCCACGGCGGTTCAGGCATACCTGATAATATGATCCGGGAGGCCATTGCCAGGGGGATCAGCAAGGTCAACATCGGCACGGAGCTCAAGGTCGCCTGGGCGGGAGCCATGAAGGAGGCCCTGGCGGCCGGCACAACAGAACCATGGCAGGCGGCTGTGAAAGCCAGGGAAGCCGTGCGCGAAGTGGTGAAGCACAAGATTCGCCTGTGCGGGTGCAGCGGCAGGGCTTAAAACCTTGTCACGGATATTTCATAACCTTGTACTCTATATCGCATTGTTTTTTAATTCCTTACATCTTGCATTTTATTTTTCTAGGTATTATACTGGTACTAACCAGCATACCTCAAAGGAGGAGGCTAAGCGTTCAGAATACTTCCTTCGTGGTCCCTATTAAATCATACTTTATCATCCATTTGTTCACAAAACGGAGTGGAAGCGGAGAGAAAGCGGAGAGAAACCGGAGCGCTCATTAAGTAACATTTAACTATTATCAAGGCATCCATATAGTTGCAGTGATATCACCGGCTTCTGCCGGTAGCGGGCGGCCGGGTCCGGTCGGTTGAACCGCCCTAGATGCAGCCGGAAAGCGAGCAGAAACAATGCCGGCAGGAAGTTATTTTGAACGCAGAAAAAGGGAGCTGAGGAGGCTTCCCCGTGCTTTACCCCGGCAGTGCCAAGCCATTATATGAACAACTAAAGGACATCCTCAAACAAAAAATTGCCAGCGGCGAATTTAAGCCCGGGGAAGCCTTGCCCGGCGAAAGGCAGTTAATGGAAACCTATAGTGTCAGCCGGGTTACCGTCCGGCAGGCCATCGCCGAACTGGTCAACGAGGGTTTATTATACCGCCAGCATGGCAAAGGCACCTTTGTCGCCCCCAAACGCATTGAACGCCCCCTGGCCCGGCTCCTGGGTGTGGCCGAAGAACTGACATTAGAAGGCCTGGACGTAGAAATTAAGGTTATTAAAACTGGCATCCAGGAATCCACACCTGAGATCCGCCAGGAACTCCAGCTAGCTGAAAACGAGCCCGTCTTTTGCGTCAGCCGTTTAATCACCGCCGCCGGGCAGCCGTTATTGCTGGATCATAGTTATTTCCCGCAGGCCATCGGGCAACTGCTCCAAAACCTCGACCTTTCGAAGGATCTTATTTATATCCAGCTCGAGCTCTACGGGTACAAAATCAGTAACGGCAAGCAAAGGATTAGCGCCGGGCGAGCCTCGCGCGAAGAAGCCAGGTATCTCCAATATAAGTCAGGTAGCCCCGTATTAATCGTCAAGCGTACCACCTACGTCGAAGGAGGGCTGCCCATTGATTTTTCCCATGCCATTTACCGGGGGGACCGTTACGAATATCACGTCAGCTTACAGAGGCACCCATTAGGTTTAGAAAATAAAAAAGGTAAATAAATCCTTAAAACCAGGTTTCCCGGGAGGTCCTTATTTTGGTCAGTCTTTCCATGGCACTACTGATTTTTACCGGTTCAATTCTTGCCGGTATAGTGGGAGCCCTGCTGGGTCTGGGTGGCGGGATTATCATCATCCCTGTACTGACCCTGCTCCTCAATATTGACATCCGTTATGCCATTGGCGCCAGCATCGTCTCCGTTATCGCTACTTCCAGCGGTGCGGCAGCGGCCTATATTCGTGACCGTATTACCAATATCCGCATCGGCATGTTCCTGGAAATGGCCACTACCACCGGGGCCATTACCGGAGCCTATTTAGGCGGTTTAATTAGCCCCCACTATCTTTATATCATTTTTGCCGTTGTCCTGGGCTATTCTACCCTGGCCATGTTTAAACGGCGCAACCTGGAACTGCCGGAAGGAGTCGTCGCCCATCCCCTGGCGAAAAAATTGAAATTAGAGGGGAGTTATTACGACCAGGTCCTGAACCGGCAGGTGGCCTATACTTCCACCGGGGTTTATGAGGGTTTCGGCATTATGTACGGGGCTGGCGTTATTTCCGGCCTGCTGGGCATTGGCAATGGCATCTTTAAGGTGATGGCCATGGATATGTTCATGAAATTGCCCATGAAGGTGTCTACCGCCACCAGCAATTTCATGATCGGCGTCACCGCCGCCGCCAGTGCCAGTATATACTTCGCCCGGGGCGATATCCACCCCGCCATTGCCGCACCCGTAGCCCTGGGCGTCGTTATCGGGGCCACCCTGGGCACCCGCCTCATGGTGCGCCTGCGCAACACCACCTTGAGAAAGATCTTTGTGCCGGTATTGCTCTATGTTTCCCTGCAGATGCTTTTGAAAGGGCTAAGAGGGTAAGAATAATTTCCTCAGGCCACCCACAAGTAAGCCTGAATAGAATTGAAAAAGGCAGACACATACCTATTTCCTGATGAGAATAAGGTGATGAGTTATGGAAAATAACGAGAGCAAAAGTGTACCGAAAGAATCCCATGCCCTCGTCGTCGAGGATATCATCAGCCAGTCTTTGCGTTGGGGAGTAGTTATTAGCGCCATAATAATTGCCGCCGGCCTGGTATTTTACTTGCTTACCGGTGACAGCGGCTACCCGGCTGGTTTCTTCCCTACCAGCATCCCCCAGGTGTTCAAAGATGTGGTGCATTTTAAATCCTTTGCCATCATTGACCTGGGACTTTTGCTGCTCATCGCCACTCCCATTTTCCGCGTCGCCGCTTCGATTATTGCCTTTATCTTTGATCGCGACCGCCCTTATGTAGTGATTACCACTTATGTGCTGGCCATGTTAATTTTAAGCCTGCTGCTGAGGAAGGCGGAATAACAGCGAAAACTATTGACATACGCCGCTACATTAAATTAAGATTAAATCGTAACATACGCCGGTTGGCCCGCCGGAACCAAAAACGGTAGGATGGCAGGAAGGGCAATGATGCTCCCGCCGGGAGTATTTTTAGTTTATGACCCTGGCGCGGAAAAACTGCCTTGTCAGCCGGGAAAACGTAAAGGAGGCAAGGAGGAAGTGAAAAAAGGGTCCTGGTTGTTGTCATTGCTGGTGGTGCTGATGCTAGCTTTATTGCTGGCCGGGTGTGGATCAGGAGGGGGCAAACAGCCGTCCGGTAGCGGGGCTCAATCTCAGCCACAGTCCAGCGAGACCAAAAGCGACGCCAAAGCAGTCAAGCTGGGTATCATCCAGATTGTCGAGCACCCAGCCCTGGATGCGGCCCGCAAGGGTTTCCTGGCGGCCCTGAAGGCCGGCGGCTATGAAGAAGGCAAAAACCTGCAGGTGGACTTCCAGAACGCCCAGGGCGACCAGTCCACTCTCCAAAACATCGCCCGCAAATTCGCCCAGGATAAAAAGAACTTGATCCTGGCCATTGCCACCCCTTCGGCCATGGCCATGGCCAATGAAACCCAGGATATTCCTATTCTGATTACTGCCGTCACCGATCCTGTCGCGGCCAAACTGGTTAAAAGCATGGAAAAACCCGGTACCAATGTTACCGGGACAACGGACATGAATCCCATTAAAGAACAACTGGAGCTCTTAAAGCAACTGGTACCCAGTGCCAAAAAGTTCGGGGTCATCTATAACTCCAGTGAAGTCAATTCCCAGGTGCAGGTGAAAATTGTCAAACAGGAAGCCGCCGGCCTGGGTCTGACCGTGGTGGAAGCGCCGGTAACGGCCAGCAACGAGGTGGTCCAGGCCACCCAGTCCCTGGTGGGACGGGTGGAGGCCATTTATGTGCCCACCGATAACACGGTAGTATCTTCTATCTCGGGGGTACTCCAGGTGGCCGAGCAACACAAAATACCGGTAATTGCCGGGGAAAGCAACACCGTCGAGTCCGGGGCCCTGGGAACCATCGGCATTGATTATTACAAACTGGGACAGCAAACCGGCCAGATGGCCCTGCGGGTGCTGAAGGGCGAAAAGCCCCAGGATATGCCCATTGAGAAGCAAAAGGACCTGGACATCGTTCTTAACGCCAAAGCAGCCAAAGCCTTCGGTGTAACCATCCCGGAAGATTTAAAAAAGAAAGCCAGCAAGATTATCGAATAAGGGCTTACGCCGTCCGTGTATGCAGCTAAAAGTTAACGTCGCAATGAAGCAGGTGAAGTTGTCATGTCGCTGAGTATATGGTTGGGAGCCCTGGAGCAGGGATTACTGTGGGGGGCCATGGTCCTGGGGGTATATATGACCTTCAGAGTCCTTGATTACCCCGATTTAACCATCGACGGCGCCTTCACCCTGGGGGCGGCAGTGGCGGCAAAGTTTATCGTCGCGGGTTATGACCCCTGGCTGGCCCTGCTCCTGGCTATCCTCTGCGGTGCCCTGGCCGGTCTTATTACCGGCCTGTTGCACACGCAGTTAAGGGTGGCGCCCCTGCTTTCCGGTATCCTGACCATGATCGCCCTCTATTCCATCAACCTGCGCATTATGGGACAGGCCAACCTGTCCCTTCTCCGTGTGAAGACCATTTTTACCTGGGTCAAAGGGTTGCCGGCCCTGGACCCCTTCGGCCCAGCCCTGCTGGGATTGCTGGTGGCGGCCCTGGTCCTTATCCTGCTTTACCTTTTCCTGGAAACAGAACTGGGTATGAGCATCAGGGCTACCGGGGATAATGAGCAGATGATCCGCAGCCTGGGGGTAAATACCAGTACCATGAAACTGGTGGGCCTGGCTATCGCCAATGCCCTGGTAGCCCTTTCGGGGGGGCTGGTAGCCCAGTACCAGGGCTTTGCCGATATCGGCATGGGTATCGGCATGATTATTGCCGGTCTGGCCGCGGTTATTATCGGCGAGGCCCTGGTGGGAAGTCAAACCCTGGTCCGGGCCTTGCTGGCAGCCATCACCGGTTCGATAATTTACCGGGCCGTTATCAGCCTGGTACTGCAGTTGGGCCTGCCGCCCACGGACCTCAAGTTGCTAACCTCGTTAATTGTAGTGGTCGCCATGGCCTTTCCCCTGGTGCGCCGGCGTCTGGGATTGCGAGCCTTACGTTTGAGGAGTGAGCAGGGTGCTGCGGCTGGTCAACGTAACCAAGACCTTTAATCCCGGCAGCGTTAATGAAAAAGCAGCCTTAAGGGAAATTACCCTCCATGTCAAGCAGGGCGAGGTAGTTACCATTATCGGCAGCAACGGTGCCGGGAAGTCGACTCTTTTAAACGTAATTGCCGGGGTTTACGAAATCGAGGCCGGGAAAGTGCTTTTAGATGGCCAGGATATTACCCGTTGGCCCGAGCATATCCGGGCGGCCTGGATTGGCCGGGTTTTCCAGGACCCCTTAAGGGGTACGGCTGCCTCCATGACCATTGAAGAAAATTTGGCCCTGGCCCTGCGGCGGGGCCGTCCCCGCCGGTTACACCGCGGCATTACCCCGGCCGAACGGCAATTGTTCAAAGAACACCTGGCCCTCCTGGGGCTGGGCCTGGAAGAACGCCTGACCACGCGCGTGGGTTTGTTATCCGGCGGCCAGCGCCAGGCCCTGACGGTGCTCATGGCCACCATTGCCACACCCAAGTTGCTCTTACTGGACGAACATACGGCGGCCCTGGACCCGCGGACGGCCAGGACGGTGCTGGAGCTAACGGAAAAAATCATCGCCCGCCACCAGCTCACCACCCTGATGGTGACCCACAACCTGGAGCAGGCCCTGCGCACCGGCAACCGCACCATTATGATGCACGAGGGGCGTATTATCCTGGACCTATCCGGCCCGCAGCGGGCCGGAACCACGGTAGCCGACCTCTTGAAAATGTTTGAACAGGCCAGCGGCAGCGCCTTTGCCGACGATAGGGTACTGCTAACAGGTAGCTGATGCTGACAATCCCGGGTTAAGCGGGGCTAGTTTTTGGGAGTAAAGGAATTTCCATTGCCCGCCTGGAAAAATAATGGTATGATTTAGCCAAAGGGGGAGCCACCATGCCAGAGGAAGCCAGAAAAGAAATAGCGGCCGGAACAGATGAGCAAGGGTTATTTCCTCGTGGTTTCGACCCGTTTGGCTATATCATCCAGCAGCTGACTAACATGGACGCTCGTTATGAAGCGCGCTTTGACCGGATTGAAACGAGGATCGATAAACTTGACACCCGGATTGATAAACTTGACAGTAAAATCGATACCCAGATAAATGCTTTGCGCCAGGAAATGCATGAGAATATCACTGGCCTGCGCCAGGAAATGCACGAGAATATTACTGGCTTGCGCCAGGAAATGCGCGAGAATATCACTGGCTTGCGCCAGGAAATGCAGGAAAATGATGCCCGGTTACAGCAGGAAATTGCGATATTACGGCAGGAAATCAAGTCAGGGCAACAGGAAATACGTAGCATCCATAGATGGTCTATCGCCAGTATAGTAACTACTATTGTTGGTCTGGGGGGTGTTATCGCTTCCCTACTGGCCATCCTGGCCCGGCTACCTTAATCAATCCAGGAGTGGATACTATGGGTATAAAAAGAGAGCTCCTCGTTAAATACTTTAAACAGCTAACACCAGAGCAAAAAATGAAGATGGTGCCACAACTGGGGCGGTATGCGGATAGGCTAAAGCTGGGAATAAAGAGGGCCAGGAAAAATGGACGACCCGATAATTAAGGTTAGCGCTATACTGGAAAAAATAGATATGCCCTATTGCCTCATCGGAGGCTATGCTGTTGCTGCCTATGGCGCACCCAGATATACCGCTGATGTTGATTTTTTGGTATCCCGCTTAAAAGATTATAGTGAGCAGCTACAAGCTAATTTACAAGAAGAAAATCTATTTTTCGAGATCTCCAGGGCCGACCTGTTAGATCCTCTCGGCGATATTGTTACCATAAAGTTAACTGTTCCCGTCCAGCTTATTGACGCCAAATATACCTACCATTATAAAGCCATCGAGCGAGCACAGATTATTCAATATGAAAACCACAGCCTGAAAATAATCAGCCCCGAAGATCTTATTATCCTCAAACTTAAAGCGGGTGGCCCGAAGGACCTGTGGGATGTGGAAAACATACTATCTTACCAGGAAAATCTGGATATGACTTATTTGCTCCGGCAAACAAAAAGCCTGCGCGTGGACAGGCGTTTGCAAGGGATATTGGCCAGGCTTAAGCAGGAATAATGAACCCGGCAAAGGATACTGCCAATGTTGCAATCTTACTCCATAATCACACCGCTACCAGGGTGCGGCCGGTTACGGTCCAGTTCCACGCGATACTTGTAGCGGTCGGGACGGTAGGCGTTGACGGAAAGTTCTACGGGCCTGCCCCTATCATCAAAAGCCGTCCGTTCCATTATTAATAAAGGCGTCCCCACCTTCACCTGAAGGTATTCTGCTTCCCTTTTCCCGGCCCTGCCGGCAGAAATGGTCTGTACCGCCCTTTCTAGGACCAGGCCCAGCTTTTCTTCCACCAGCTCGTACAAACCGCGGCGCTCCAGGTCTTCCTCAGCCAGGCGGCTGCCGTATTCGTAGGGCCAGTAGCTGCGCAGGTAAGTAATGGGCTGCCCGTTCATTTGCTGGACTTTTTCAATGAGGTAAAGGGGCTCATCGCCGAAGACCCTTAAGCCTGGTACCCTTTGCATTTCTTTAATGGGGTCCGTTACCGGCCCGGTGAAAATAATGGTGGCACCGGGCTCATAACCCCGGGCCTTCATTTCCTCAAAAAAGCCGGTGAGTTTGCCCAGGGTTTCTTCTACCGTTTCCCGCTTGACGAAGGTCCCCTTGCCCGGGCGGCGCTCCAGCAAGCCTTCATCCACCAGGGCCGCCACGGCCCGGCGCACGGTAATGCTGCTAACGCCATACTTCTCCATGAGCTGCTTGTCGGTAGGGAAAAGGTCTCCTACCTTATACTCGCCTTCCTTGATAGCCCGGCGCAAATCGCTGGTTATCTGGTAGTGTAAAGGAATCGGTTTGGTGCGATCAATACTCACGAAGTCCACCTGCAATTATTATAAAGTTATACTTATAGACATTATAACCATATTTTTATGGCCTGGCAACAGAAAAAACGGCTTTCCGGCTGCAAATGCTACTGCCGCATTTTTGGCAGGAGGCATTACAGTAATGCCTGGCAATGTAGGCATCTTTCAAAAGAAGCAGCCCCTTAGGGCTGCTTCTTAATTCGACGGTGGTGGTAATCGTGGATGCCAAGATACTGCTTTAAACTGGTCTGGAGCAGATGGGAAAAATTAACTTTCTCCCTTTCGTCTATATCATTGAGCCATTTGGGGATTGTCAGGGTCTTTTTTATAGCCTTATTTTCTATCTCGTCCCTGACGATATCTGTCCAGGCTTCTACTAACGCAACAAAGGTACCGGGCGGTATTTCCATTTTGCCCGGATCTGAAGGTACAGGAATACTCTCGCCGTCTTCTTCCATGCCGTAAAGGAAACCGGCCAGAGCTTCTTTGGCCATAGCCTAAAAATTAGGGGAAGGTGTCGAACCTTCCCCACTATATAATTAAGGGGAGGAATTGGCTTAACTAAATGCCGTCCACGCACTTAATCAACTAACCTCCCGCCAGAGGTGGGCCAGGCCCAGGGCGGCTAATTTTTCTGCCGTCGGCCGGCCCTGGCGGTCCCAGCCCATGAGGTCATAGTATTCATCCAGCATGGGATCAAGCTCCACCAGATGGCCCTGGCTGGGCCCGGTGGGCATCTTTTCCTTGAGCATCCGCGGCGGCAGGTAGTCGTCCTTGCGATCGAAACCTTCCCGCTGGTTAAAAAGGCGCTCCAGGTTGGTTATCTTTTCGCCGATTAACATGGCGCCGGCTTCATCCAGGGCCAGGCCGCTCACGGCCCGGTATAGCTCTATTTGTTCCTTTAATCCCAGGGCGAAACGCATGGAAGAACACAGGGAGAGGGAGTCGACAACGGCCAGCAGGAACTGGGTTTCCCGCACCAGGGCGGCCTTGCCTTTGTATTCAAAGCGCTTGCTGCCGTCGCCAGCTGTTTCAGCACCCATGGTGGGTGCAATCATGTGGTGGGCACCCTTGGGAGAGATAGCATAACCCAGGCCCATACCCTTGCAGCCCCGGGGATCGTAGGTGGCGAATTCCTGTCCCTTGACCTGCATGGCCAGCTCGGGGACGCCCAGCTTTTCTGCTGCCCGTTTGGACCCTTCGGCCAGGAGGTCGCCGATGCCTTCCCGGCGGACGATTTTCTCCATCAAGGCCACCAGGGCCGCGCCATTACCGAAGCGCAGGTCCAGGCCGCCGGTATCCCTGGAGGTGATAATCCCCTTCTCGTAGCACTCCATAGCCAGGGATGCTACCGCCCCTGCCGACATGGTATCCAGGCCGTAGGTATCGCAGATCTCTACCGCCTTCACCAGGGCGGCCAGGTCGGCGACGCCGCAGTTGGCTCCCAGAAGTCCGGCCGACTCAAACTCCGGCCCTTCAATCATGGTGCCGGCATAGGGTCCTTCTTTGATATAACTCACCTTGCCACAGGCAATGGGACAGGCATAGCAGGAGATATGGCCGACAAAAATATTTTCTTTCATGCTGGCGGCATTGATCTTATTCGCCTCTTCAAAGTAGCCGCTGCTGAAGTTACGGGTGCCCCAGTAACCGAGACCGTTGGTGCCGTCCACCATCTCCGGCGTACCGTAATGGCGCCGGGCCCTGGCCTTGAGATTCCCGGCCAGGATGCTGTAGGTCTTTTCCGCCAGGGCTTCCAGGGCCGCCGGGTCGGCCACCTCGATGCTGCCGCTGCCCCGGACGGCGATGGCCTTCAAGTTCTTGGACCCCATCACGGCCCCGGCGCCGCCGCGGCCGAACTCCCGGTGGTAATCGCTCTGGATGCAGGCAAAGCGGCTTAATTTTTCCCCGGCGGGTCCGATGCAGGCCACCCTGATGGCCTCGTCCTTTAGTTCAGCCCGGATGGCGTCTTCAGTGGCATGGGTCAGTTTCCCCCACAGGTGGGAAGCATCCTTCAAAGTCACCCTATCGTCATCAATCCACAGATAAACAGGGTGGTCGCCCCGGCCTTCAATGATGATGCCGTCATAGCCGGCAAATTTCACCTCCGGCGCCAGGTGGCCTCCGCACAGGGAGAAGAAATAGGTTCCTGTCAGGGGGGAGCGGAAGGTAACGGTAATCTTATTGGCTCCCGGAGCCAGGGTCCCTTCCACCGGCCCGGTAAGAAATATTAATTTATTATCCGGCCCCAGAGGATCTGTATGGGGCTTTAGTTCTTTAAGTAACAGGTAAGCACCTACGCCCCGGGCGCCGATATAACCGGCAAAAACATCCTCAGGCGTTGGCTCTTTAGTAATGCTACCACTGGTCAGGTCAACGCGTAAGATTTGACCAGCCAGCCCCTTTAAAGCAGCCATCACTTGCTCCCCCCTTCCATGGCAGCAGCCACTGTTTCCACATAAGCGGCCCGCTGGCCCCGGTCCGCCACGGCCAGGGGGACATACTCAATGGCCCCCTCCCGGCAGTGGGCCACGCATTGGGGTTCGCCGCCACAGAGGTCGCAAATGAGGACCACCCTTTTATCCTTGTCGATGGCCACGGCACCATAGGGGCAGGCGCGGACGCAACGGCGGCAGCCGATGCATTTCTCTTCGTCGACAATTACAGCCCCGGTTGCCGGGTCTTTACTCAGGGCCCCCTCCCGGCAGGCGGCAATGCAAGGGCTTTTGGCACACTGCATGCAGGTTACCGGGACATTAAGGTATTTACTGTGCACCCGGCTTACTCGCACTCGGGCTTTGGTGGGGTTCACCCGGCCTTCATGCTTCCAGGAACACCACTGCTCGCAGATGCGGCAGCCGACACAGCGTTCTGGATAAGTCACCAGGACGTTCATAAGCGCTCCCCCTTGCTAGGGTTTGGTTTCTCCAGGCGAAATTATATAAATTTATATTTTAACCTATTATAATCTTAAACCTCATTTATCGCAAGGGGGATATGATAACCATGCTCCGTCAATTAATATCCCCTTAACAAATCTTATCCATCTGCTATAATTATCCATAAGCGCTATATCTGGAGGCATACCTAACATGGGTCAAAGTTTCTGTTTCGGCTGTAGCCCCGATAACCCCATTGGTTTGCACCTGGAGTGTTTCCCCCAGGATGACGGGACCTGGGCGACCTATTTCACCCCTGCCCGCTACCATGAAAGCTATAACGGCATCATGCACGGCGGCCTGGCTGCCACCGTACTGGATGAGCTGATTGGTAACCATTTACTTAAAGGCTTGGGGCGGTGGGCCGTTACCGCCCGACTGGAAGTACGGTTTCGTAAACCCATCCCTATTGGGGCAAGGGTAAAATTCGTCAGCCGCATCGTCAGAGAAAAAGGGTCTCTCTTCCAGGTGGCAGCCTGGGCTGAGCTGCCCGACGGCCGGATCGCCGTGGAAGCCAGGGCCGAGATGATGGCGCGTGAAACCGGTTTGGCATCTACCACCTCATTTTCACAGGAGTTCAAGCAACTTCCTGGTCTGGAGTAGGGGGTGAATATGAAACCCCTGATCGCCAGGCCACCCTTTGATATTTTGCGGGATCCCATTATTTTTAGCATGGTTCGGATCGATGCCGGCGGCTACGGTATTAGCTGGAGCGATGAACTGGATTTGAGCGAGTATGAACTGTGGCAGCATGGAGAATTGCTCGGAAATAACGCCGGCGTATAATGCCATTTGGGCGGATAAAAACGGCTGGGAGCCCTACTATCATGGCAAAAAGGCTTGTTGCCAATAGGAGAGGCGGATTAACTCCAAGATTGTTTCGCAATTTTCTTTCTTTGTATGCGATGTATTGAACAAATTATAACTAGCGCATATAATGCTCTTAGAAAGTTAATAATCTACTGTCCTCACGTACAATCTTTTGAACGGCAGGGACCGCCATGGTCACCAAACAACGCCTGCTCCTGGTCGATGATCATACTTTAATCCGCAAGGGCCTGCGCCTGCTCATGGCCGGCTGGGAAGGCTTTGAAGTGGTAGGCGAGGCCGGCGACGGCCAGGAAGCCATCGAGCTGGCCCTGGAACTAAAACCGGATATTGTCCTCATGGACATCTATATGCCCCGCCTGGATGGCCTGGAGGCAACCCGCCGCTTGAAAGCCCTGTTGCCGGAAATAAAGGTAGTCATCCTGACGGTGGCTGACGACGACGAAGCCTTCCGGGCGGCCCTGGAGGTCGGCGCCGAAGGTTACCTCTTAAAAACCGTCGAACCCCAGCACCTCTATTACCTGCTCCAGGAGGTGGCCCGCGGCGAGGTACCCCTGGCTTCCGCCCTGACGAAGAAGATCCTGCCCCAGCTTAAAGCCCAGGAAAAAGGCGACCTTTTAAGCCCGCGGGAAAAAGAGGTGCTAACTCTAGTTGCCCGTGGTCTTAGCAACCGGGAAATCGCCGGCCGGCTCTTCATCAGCGAGAATACCGTTAAAAACCATCTGCGCAGCATTCTGGAAAAACTGCAGACTAAAAACCGCCAGCAGGCCGTCCATTACGCCCTGCAGCACGGTCTGGTAAAGTTAAGGGAATAAGGCCTGGCGGCCAGGGCATCCCGTATAAGGAGCACCTTTGCCTACCCCTCCACGGCAAATTTAAAGGAATAGTCCGAAAGAACTATTATAATTAGTCCTTCCGGGTCTGTCCGGGGATAAGAAAGAAGGTTTATGTTAAAAGAAAACTTCCTGGCAAGGCGAGGGCGAGCTCTTTCTTGGCGGTAGAGGGTATTTAAAAGCAGGAGAAAGGAGGTTATCGTGAGGTAAGTTCTAGATGATACTTTCACACTTCTATCCAGGCCATAAAGTGACAAGAGAAAGTAATGATAAGGTTGACGCTATTTTTTTAAAAGTTATCCTTGTGATGGCACCTGCAAGTACATAGTCTTCAGGAGGTGGAGATTAATGTCCGTAGCCTATGCCCGCCAGGCAGAGTGGGGTATACCCCAGCTCTATCTTTTACCTGCGGCAAAATTAAACCCCTTCCTCGAGGAGTTAAAGGAGTATTATACCGTCATCGGCCCGGTAGCCAGAGGCAAGGAATTCGTCTTCGCGCCGGTAGCGAAGCCCGAAGAACTGGCCCTTAGTTATCAAACCACCCTGTTGCCGCCCAAGAAAGTGCTGCACCTCCCCTTTGAAGTCCTCTTTTCCTTCCACGAAGACCAGCAAATCGTCGAAACCGCGCCGGAGCAGCGGCCCCAGGTCATCTTCGGTATTCATCCCTGTGATGTCCGCGCCATCTTAATCCTGGATAAAGCCTACACTGCCGAATATCCCGATCCTTACTATATTGCCAAACGCCGGCATACCCTCCTGGTGGCTCTCAACTGCGCGGAACCGGGGGAAAACTGCTTCTGCCAGTCCCTGGGCACCGGGCCGGATCTAAAGGAAGGCTATGACCTCCTGCTGACCGACCTGGGCCACGGCTATCTCATCGAGGTCGGCAGCCCCTGGGGCCGGGAATTAGTCCAGACCATGGACCTGGCTCCTGCCCCCCGGGTAGCTATGGTCGAGAAACAAAAGGTACTGGAAAATGCCCGGCGCAAGTTTCATAAGAAACTCAATACCCAGGGCTTGCCTGAACTCCTGGAAGAAAACTTCCGCCACCCCATCTGGGAAGAACTCATGCACGATTGCCTGGCCTGCGGTTCCTGCACCATGGTCTGCCCCACCTGCTTCTGTTACAACGTGGTAGATAAGATTGACCTCAATCTCAAGAGCGGTAAGCGCCAGCGGGAATGGGATTCCTGCATGCTGCTGGAATACGCCCAGGTGGCCCTCGGCCATAACTTTCGCAAAGACCGGGATGCCCGGGTGAAACAGCGGATTTACCATAAACTGGTCTACTATGAGCCCCAGTTTAGTACCCTGGGCTGTGTCGGTTGTGGCCGCTGCATCAAGACCTGTGTCAAGAAAATCGACATCACCGATGTCATCAGCCGGCTGAGGGGGGAATAGGGGTGTTCAATCCATTTAAGCCCGAACGCGCCGTCATCAAGGAGATTATAAAGGAAACGGCAGATACCACCACCTACACCTTCAGCTTCCTGGACAACGGGGTGCGCCAGGAATTCCGCTTCCGGCCGGGTCAGTTTAACATGCTCACCATTTTCGGCATCGGCGAGGCGCCCATTTCCATCAGTTCCAACCCGGCCGATCTAGAGACCTTCCAGCATACCGTCCGCCATGTGGGCAACGTCACCAATGCCTTGAGTAAGATGCAACCCGGCGCTATGGTGGGTATCCGCGGGCCCTATGGCACGGGCTGGCCCCTGGATGTTTTACCCATCAAGAACTTGCTTATTGTTGCCGGCGGTATCGGCCTGGCCCCTTTACGGCCGGTTATCCAGGAAGTCATTAATCGCCGCCAGGAATTCGGCCAGGTGGAAGTCCTCTACGGTGCCCGCACCCCGGCAGAACTTCTTTATCCCGCCGAGTATGACACCTGGCGCCAGGCAGGGATATCCTTACGCCTGACGGTAGACGCCGTACCAAGCGGCAACACCTGGGAGGGACAGGTAGGAGTGGTCACCGACCTTTTCCGGTACATGTCTTCCCGGCCGGAAGAAACCACCGTTTTTACCTGTGGCCCGGAGATCATGATGAGCTACGTTGTGAAAGGGTTGCTGGCCCGCGGTTTCCGGCCGGAGCAGATCTACGTTTCCCTGGAGCGGCGTATGAACTGTGGCGTCAAAAAGTGCGGCAAGTGCCAGATTGGCCCCAAGTTTGTCTGCCGCGACGGCCCGGTTTTTGCCTATGCCGAGCTTTTAACCTTACCGGAAGAAGTTTTAGGAGGTGCGGCCAGGTGAGCAAACCCCGTGTTGCTGTCTATAAAATGAGTTCCTGTGCCGGCTGCCAGCTGGAGATCCTCAACCTGGAACCCATCCTGCTGGATCTCCTGGGGACAGTGGAATTGAGTTATTTCGTCATGGCCCGCCGGGAAAACGAGCCCGGTCCCTACGACATTGGCCTGGTGGAAGGCGCCATCACCTGCGGCGAGGAGATTGAGCGGTTGAAAAAAGCCCGCCAGGAGTGTCACCTGCTGGTGGCCCTGGGTTCCTGCGCCTGTTACGGCGGCCTGCCTTCCATTAAAAACTGGCAGCCCCAGCGGGTGGTGGAAAGCCGCGTCTATGACAACCTGGCGGCCATCCATTCCACCACTGCCTACGGCATCGACTACTACGTACCGGTCGATGCCTACCTCAAGGGCTGCCCGGTGAGCCGCGAGGAATTACTGGATTTTATTAAAAGCACCCTGCTGGGTGTGCGGCCCTATTTAAGGCCCCACAGCGTCTGCGTGGAGTGCAAGCTGCACGAAAACGTCTGCCTTTTCGTCACTGATGGGGCGATCTGCCTGGGGCCGGTCACCACAGCCGGCTGTGGCGCCCTCTGCCCTTCCCGGGGCAAGCCCTGCGACGGCTGCCGCGGCCCGGCTAACGACGCCAACACCGTCTCCCTGGCCCAGACCATGGTTTCCTACGGCCTGCACCACAGCGACATTGCGCGTTACTTTCGCAAGTTCGCCGGCATGACGCCGGAATTCAGCAAGGGGGCGGAGGCTGTATGACGGAACAGGCCATCCAGGTCGACTACATCGCCCGCGTTGAGGGCGAAGGGGCTTTAAAAATTAAAGTCAAGGACGGCAATATCAGCGAACTGCAGTTACGGATCTTCGAACCGCCGCGCTTCTTCCAGGGTTTCCTGGTAGGGCGGCGTTACGACGAAGTGCCGGGCATCGTCTCGCGCATCTGCGGCATTTGCCCCGCTTCTCACCAGCTAACGGCCATCCAGGCCCTGGAAGACGCCCTGGGCATAGAGGTCAGCCAGCAGACAAAGGATTTGCGCCTGCTGCTGGCCTTGAGCCAGTGGATCCAGAGCCATACCCTGCACATCTATTTCCTGGCCCTGCCCGATTTTTTGGGCTATGAAAGCGCCATTGCCCTGGCCAGAGACCACCTCCCGGCGGTGCAAAGGGCTTTAGAACTCAAGCGCCTGGGTAATGATCTCACCATGCTGGTTGGCGGCCGGGAGGTGCATCCCGTAACGCCTGCCGTCGGCGGCTTTACCTCCGTTCCCAGCCGGCAGGAACTGCAGGCCATCGGCGAGCGCCTGGCAGTCGCCCGGGCCGACGCCCTGGCCACCATCGACCTGGTCGCTTCCCTGTCCATCCCCGCCCTGGAACGGGATTGCGAGCACGTCGCTTTAAGCGACGCTGACGGTTATGCCGTCAACGGCGGCCGCCTGGTTTCCACCAAAGGCCTGAACATCCCGGCCTGGCAGTACCGCAGCCATATTAAGGAGCGCCACCTGGAGCATTCCAACGCCCTCCACTCTTACATTGAAGGCCGCGGTAGTTTCCTGGTGGGACCCCTGGCCCGGGTCAACCTCAACCTGGAAAAACTAACCCCCGCCGCTCGTAAGATAGCCAGAGAAACCGGGGTTTTCCCCACCGGCAATCCCTTTTACAGCGCCCTGGCCCGGTCCATTGAACTCCTGCACAGCATCGATGCCTGCCTGGCACTAATCGACCGGCTGGACCCCCGGCCGGATAACGTGCCCTATACCGTCCAGGCCGGGCAGGGCTTTGCCATCACCGAAGCACCGCGGGGCATCCTTTATCACAGCTACCGCCTCAATAACCAGGGCCTGATTGAAGAGGCGGATATCGTTACCCCGACGGCCCACAACGTAGCCAGTATGGAGGAGGACCTGCGGGTCTTTGCCCCCGGCGTCCTGGACCTGCCTATTGAAGAAGCCACCCTGAAGTGTGAAATGGTTATCCGCAATTACGACCCCTGTATCTCCTGCTCGGTTCATGCCTTGCGCCTGGAGATCGAGAGGGAATAACCATGACCAGAGTGGTTATCGGCTGCGGGAACCCCCTGGCCGGCGATGACGGCGTGGGCCTAAAAGTAATTGAAGAACTGGAACGCCGGGGACTGCCGCCGGGCGTCAAAACCATCCCCGCCGGTCTTCCCGGCCTGGCCCTGCTGGGACTCTTACGCGGGGCCGAGCAGGCCGTCATTGTCGATGCCGTCCATGCCGGCCAGGAACCTGGTACCGTAATCTGCTGCCAGGAAAAGGACCTGGCCCGGCTTTCCTGGCGGAGCCTCTCCTTACACAATTTAGGTATTGGTGAAGCCCTGGCCCTGGGACGGCTGGTAGACCCGGCCACCTTCCCGCCGCGGCTAATCCTGGTAGGCATCCAGGCCGGTTCACTGACACCGGGACAAACTAATTTAAGTCCCCCGGTCGCTGCCGCCCTGCCCCTGGCTGTGGCAACCATCTACCAGCTACTAGGCGGTGGTAATGGTGCATGAACTCGCCCTGGCCCAGGAAGCAGTGCGCCTGGTAGCCCGGGATGCAACCCGGCGGGGTTGCCAGCAGGTTACGCGCGTAAAGCTCCGTTGCGGGGAATTGACAGCAGTCCTCCCCGAGGCCGTGCGCCTGGCCTTTACCTGCGCCAGCCGGGGCACGTTACTGGAAGGGGCAGTACTGGACATCGCCACTACCCCGGCCAGGGCCCTGTGCTCTAGCTGTGGCGTCGAATTCCGGCCGGAAGAATGGCTTCTCCTCTGCCCCCGCTGCCATACCCCGGGCGCCCGGCTCTTATCCGGCCGGGAAATGGAAGTGGTATCCTACGAAGGGAAGTGAAAATATGGCTGACTTCAAGGTTATCCTGGCCCAGGACCTGCGGCAGGCCAACCGTGACCAGGCCGCGGCCAACCGGGCCCGTTTTCAAGCCAGTGGCGTAACGGTAGTTAACCTCATCAGCAGCCCGGGGGCCGGCAAGACCAGCATCCTGGAAGCCACCCTGGCCCGCCTGGCCAAGGAGATGAAGATCGGGGTCATCGAAGGTGATATCGCCACCAGCCGCGACGCCGCCCGTATCGCCGGCTGGAAAGTACCGGTAGTGCAGATCAACACCGCCGGTGCCTGCCACCTGGACGCCGCCCTTATCGCCGCCGCCCTGCCGGAGCTACCCCTGGCAGAGCTGGAGTTGCTCTTTATCGAAAACGTCGGCAACCTGGTCTGCCCGGCCGAGTTTGACCTGGGCGAAGACGTCAAGGTTAGCATCTTGAGCGTTGCTGAAGGCAGCGACAAGCCTTTGAAGTACCCCCTGGTATTCCAGGAAGCCCGGGTCCTGCTCTTAAATAAAATTGACCTCCTGTCCTATACCGACTTCGACCTGGCCGCCTTCCGCCAGGACCTCAAAGCTTTAAACCCCAATCTCATGGTAATAACCCTCTCGGCGCGTACGGGAGAAGGTCTTGAGGAATGGTTTTTATGGCTCAAACAGCTGGTAGCCTCGAAAAAACAACAAACCTCCCCCTGCGGCGCTACCGCCTGACCCTCCAGGGTATCGTCCAGGGCGTCGGCTTCCGCCCTTTTATTTACCGCCTGGCCCGGACCTGGGGCATCCGGGGGGAGGTCTATAATGCCAGCAGCGGGGTGTGTATCGACGCCGAAGGGGAAGCGGAGCGGCTGGAAAGCTTTATCCGGGAGATCCTGACCCGGCCGCCCCGCCTGGCCAGGATCTCCGCCTGGCAACAGGAGGAATTGCCGCCTAAAGGCTGGCTGGATTTTAAGATTAAAACAAGCATAGCCGGGTCAGAACAAAAGGTAGTGGCTTCCCCAGATGTAGCCTTGTGCCCTGATTGCCGGCGGGAAATCCTGGACCCGGCCGACCGCCATTATCGTTATCCCTTTACCAACTGTACCAGCTGCGGCCCCCGTTTTACCATCATTTATACCCTGCCCTACGACCGCGTCCGGACGGCCATGGCCCTTTTCCCGCTCTGCTCCGATTGTGCGGCTGAATATGGCAACCCCGCCGACCGGCGTTTCCACGCCCAGCCCGTAGCCTGCCCGTCCTGCGGGCCGCGGGCGACCCTGCTGGATAATAAAGGACAGCCGGTAGCCGGCGACTGGGTAGAGCTGGCAGCCTCCTTCCTGCGCCGTGGCTGCATCCTGGCCGTCAAAGGCCTGGGCGGGTTCCACCTGGCCGTTGATGCCACCAATAATGAAGCCGTAGCCAATTTACGCCGCCGTAAGGGCCGCCCCGCCAAGCCTTTCGCCGTCATGGCCCGGGACCTGGCCACGGTCCAAAAATACTGTTATGTCAGCCAGGAGGAAGCCGGCCTCCTGCTAGGGCCAGCAGCTCCCATCGTTCTCTTACGCCGGCGGCCGCATACCGATCTCGCCCCGGAGGTAGCGCCGGGCCTGAGGAGCCTGGGAGTCATGCTGCCCTATACCCCCCTGCACCTGCTCCTCCTCCAGGCCGGCCCGCCGCTCATCGTCATGACCAGCGCCAATATCAGCGACCTCCCCCTGATCAAGGAGGAGGCCAAGGCCCTGCAAGAGCTGGCCGGTGTGGCCGATTATTTCTTAAGCCACAACCGGGAGATAGTCAACCGTTGCGACGATTCCGTAGTGGCCTGGCGGCTGGGGGAAACCCACTTTTACCGGCGTTCCCGGGGGTTTGTCCCGGCAGCCTTGCAGCTCGACCTGCCGGATGGACCGGATGTCCTGGCGGCAGGTAGCGACCTGAAGAACACCTTTTGCCTGCTTAAAGGTAGGGAAGCTTTCTTAAGCCAGCATATCGGCGATCTGGCCCCAGTAGAAACCCAGGCAGCCTGGCGGGAAGCCCTGGAGCGCCTGCAGGTTTTATGCGACTGCCGCCCGGAAATTATTGCCTGCGACCTGCATCCTGGCTATTACTCCACCCGCCTGGCCCACGAACTGGGTTCTAACGTGGTCGGCGTCCAGCACCACCACGCTCACCTGGCCAGTTGCCTGGCGGAAAACGGCGTTACCAGTCCGGCTTTAGGGTTAATCTGTGACGGCACCGGCTACGGCCTGGATGGCGCCGTCTGGGGCGGGGAGATTTTGCTGGGGTCCTATAAAAGTTTTCAGCGTCTTTATCATCTGCGCTACGTCCCCCTGCCCGGCGGCGACCAGGGGGCGCGCCATCCCTGGTATATGGCCGTGAGCTACCTGTACCACTACCTGGGTTCCGGCGCGGGGACAACCGCGGCCCGGGAACTCTTTGACCGCCAGGGGCCGGCCCTGGAAATAGTCCTGCAAATGCTTAACCGTAATTTCCAGCTCGTTCCCACTTCCAGCCTGGGCCGGCTGTTCGATGCCGTCGCCGCCTTATGCGGCATCTGCCTGGAAAATACCTACGACGGCCAAGCCGCCTGCGCCCTGGAGGAAGCCGCCCTGGCTGCCGGTGGAGCCTGGGCCGGCTGGCCACCCTATCCCTTTGACCTGACTGGCGCAGAAATGGACCCGGGAGCAATGATCAAAGCCATCTGGCAGGACCTGCAAAAAGGCGTAGAAGTACCTGTTATTGCCGCCCGCTTTCACCGCACCCTGGCAGAAATGCTCCTCCAGGCCGTCCTGCGGGCCGCCAGCTTTACCGGCCTGCGGGGGGTAGCCTTGAGCGGCGGCGTCTGGCATAACAGCCTCTTGCTGGAAGAGATAAGCCGGGAGCTGGCCAAAAGGGGATTTACCGTCTATCGCCACCGGCTCGTGCCGCCCAATGACGGCGGTTTAAGTCTTGGCCAGGCGGCCGTTGCCCGGGAAATAGGGAGTGGATGAAGACAGATGTGTCTGGGAGTACCGGCCCGCATCATTGCCATTGAGGCCGACGGCGTGCAGGCTACGGTGGAAACCAGGGGCGTCCAGGCCAGGGTCAGCCTGGCCCTGGTGGAGGGCTGCCGGCCCGGGAGCTACGTCCTGGTCCATGCCGGCCATGCCATCAGCGTAATTAATACGGAAGAAGCTGAGGCCCGCTTGAATCTGTGGAAGGAGTTAATCGCCTTCAAGGAGGCATCTTTTATGAGTGCTAATACCTCCACCATTGAATTATAAATATGTTGGGTGTAGATGGGGAGCAGCCTGAGGATGGAAACATGGAGCACCAATCACCAGAAGGAGCTAACTGCCAGGCTCCTGGTCAGGGTAAAATCACTGGCGGCTGCCATAGCGGGCAAGCTTGGCCGCCGGCCGGTAATCATGGAGGTATGCGGCACCCATACGGTGGCCCTGGCCCGCACGGGACTGCGCAGCCTCCTGGCGGGATGCATCGATCTGCGCAGCGGGCCCGGTTGCCCCGTCTGCGTAACCGCCCCCGAAGAGATAGATTACATGCTTTGCCTCGCCCGGCAGCCGGGGGTTATCATTGCCACCTTTGGCGACATGGTGCGGGTACCGGGTAGCAGCGGTTCGCTGGAAAAGGCCAGGATAGAAGGCTGCCAGATCCAGGTTTGCTACAGCCCCCGGGAAGCCGTGACCCTCGCGCGTTCCAATCCCGATCGAGAAGTTGTTTTCTTAGGAATAGGCTTTGAAACTACGGCCCCTGCTGTAGGGCTGGCCGTGAAAGAAGCCGCGGCCCTGAGTCTCAAAAATTTCAGCATTTACAGCGCCCATAAGCTGGTACCACCGGCCCTGGCAACCCTGGCCGCCGACCCGGACTTAAAGCTGGATGGGCTGCTCCTGCCGGGGCACGTCAGCGCCATCCTGGGCCGGCGGGCCTTTACTTTCCTGGCCAGAGAATATAACTTGCCGGCTGCTATTGCCGGTTTTGATGCCCTTGACATCCTGGGGGCGCTATTGGAACTCCTGCTCCAGATCCAGAAAGGAGAAGCGCAAGTTAATAACGCCTACCCGCGGGTAGTCAGCGAAACGGGTAACCACAAAGCGCAGGAAATTTTAAGAGAAGTATTCTCCCTGGCTCCCGCCAACTGGCGCGGGCTGGGATTGATACCCCTCAGCGGGCTGAAATTGAATACTGCCTACGAGGCCTTTGATGCCAGCCACCGCTGGCGCCTGGAGTTAAAACCCGCCCCGCCGCCGGCCGGTTGCCTTTGCGGCAGCGTTTTAAAAGGCCTCTGCCTGCCGCCGCAGTGCGCCCTTTTCGGCCGGCGCTGCACCCCTCTCCGTCCCGTAGGTCCCTGTATGGTATCCTCGGAGGGTTCCTGCGCCGCCTACTACCGGTATGCCCGGGAAGCAGGATAAGTACCTACCTGTTTATTTGACAAAAGGGTAACCCCGGCTAAGAACCCTGGCTCTCGATTAAATATCGCTTAAGTAATGGCCTGGGCCCACACCACACCATCGCCGTTTCCACTCCGTTTTATGAACTATAGTATCATAAAGTCGGGGTTAATTTTCCTGGTATCCTGGTAGCACCAGGCGGAAAAGTTACAAGCAGGCCTGATAAAAAATTACGTTAACAGGGATGAAGTGTATTATGACCGATTGTGGTAGTATTACTGGCACAGTTTCCTTAGCCCACGGCGATGGCGGCGAGTTGACCCACCGGTTGATCAGTGACCTGTTTTTAAGATATTTCCGGGACGAAGCCTTGCAACCTTTGAATGACGCCGCCCTGCTGCCCGCCCAGTGCGGCCTCCTGGCCCTGACCACCGATTCTTTTGTCGTCAAACCCCTCTTTTTCCCCGGCGGCAATATCGGCACCCTGGCTGTCAACGGTACGGTGAACGATCTGGCCGTCAGCGGCGCCCGTCCCCTTTACCTCACTGTGGGGCTGATTCTCGAGGAGGGGCTGCCCCTGCCGGTCCTGGAAGAGGTCATCGCCGCCCTGGCCGCAGCCGCCAGTGAAGCCGGGGTAGCCATCGTGGCCGGCGATACCAAGGTGGTGGAACGGGGCCACGGCGACCAGATCTATATCAATACCACCGGCCTGGGGCTGGTTGCTGGCAATATTGACCTGGGCTGCCACCGCGTCCGGCCCGGCGATGTAATCATCTGCAGCGGGGCGGTAGGCGACCACGGCCTGGCCGTCCTGGCAGCCCGGGAGAATTTCGGCCTGGAAGGGTTAAAAAGCGACTGCGCCGCCCTGCATACCTTAATCCTGCCCCTGCTGGAGAATTTCCCCGGTGCCGTTAAATGGCTGCGCGACCCCACCCGGGGCGGGCTGGCGACGACGATAAAAGAGCTGGCCCTGAGCGCCCAAGTTGACATTATCCTCAGTGAAGAAGCCATCCCCGTCCATGACAGCGTCCGCGGGGGAGCGGAAATCCTGGGGTTGGATTACCTCTACCTGGCCAATGAAGGTAAATTCTGCGCCGTGGTCGATAGAGTTGCTGCTGAAGATGTCCTGGCCTTCCTCCGCCGGCACCCCCTGAGCTGCGAGGCCGCCCTGGTCGGCGAAATTAAGGAAGGCAGCGGCCGTGCCTTCCTGCGTACTGCCCTGGGGGCCACCCGGGAACTCTATCTTTTGAGCGGCCAGCAGTTACCGCGGATTTGTTAGCTCCTGATTACCAAGGGGAAATAAGCTAAAGCCCTTGTACTGCTGCAACAGTACAAGGGCGAGTTTAAGAACCCCGGTAAGTGGGGCCCCATGGGATCCGATTATCTATCCCGGCAAATGGGCAAACCTGGCCTGGGGCGCCAAGTAGTCGCGCAAAGGGCGGCGATGGGCGATTTCTTTTACCGTCAACCGCCCGTTTTCGTATTCGGCCAGGGGCCATTGCCCGGTCTGGACGGCCAGGCGGGCGAGCTTAACCGTCAGTTCGGAGGGATAGCCCCAGCCCGGCGGGCAGGGGGAGAGGACCTGGATGTAGGCCGGGCCTTCCACCTGCATGGCCTTCTGCACCTTGGTCAGGTAATCCTGGGGGTAGCCGATGCTGGCCGTAGCTGCATAGGGGATATTATGGGCAGCCACAATACCCAGCATATCCTTTTTGGGCCGTTCTTCCCCCCGGCCCACACTGCCGACAGGGGTCGTCGTGGTCCGCGCCCCTAAAGGTGTGGCCCCGCTCCGCTGTACCCCGGTATTCATATAGGCTTCGTTGTCATAGCAGATGAAAATAAAATTATCGCCCCGCTCGATGGCACCGGATAAAGCCTGGAGCCCGATGTCAACGGTACCACCGTCGCCGGCCAGCCCTACGACCCTGACCCCTTTTTTGCCCCGGCATTTCAAGCCGGCCACCACCCCGGAAACGGCCGCCGCCGTGCTGGGAAAGGTTACATTGACGCAGGGAACTTTGAAGGCCAGCTGGGGATAAAAGGTGGTTACCCCCAGCAGGCAGCTCGGCGTGGTAACTATGACTGTCTCCGGCCCCAGGACCTTCAGGGCCATACGAACGGCAAGAATGCCGCCGCAGCCGGCGCAGGCATAAGACCCCTGCACCAGTTCGACATCAGGTAATTCTTTTATTTTAACCATAGTACTTTCCTCCAGGCTATTTCTTGTTCAATTCGAAGGTAAAGCGAACCGGTTGTATACTTCCTGCTTTTATTTCTGCCAGTCGCCGTTAATAACCTGTTTTTCGCCCCTGTCCTGGCGCCGTACCGCCTCCAGGCAATGGCGGAAAATACCTGCCAGGTCCTCCTGGCTGATATCGCGGCCGCCCAGGCCGCCAATAAAGCCGGCCACCTGCGGCTGGACCGGCAGGCCGGCCAGGGCCGCTTTAATTTCCGTGGCCAGCACCCCTTCATAACCAAAGGAACAATCACGATCCAGGACGGCCACCACCCTGGCCCTGGTGAGGGCCGCCCGGAGGTCTTCCACCGGGAAAGGCCGGAAACTCCTTAGACGTAAAAGGCCCACCGCTTCGCCCTGCCGGCGTAAATAGTCCACCACTTCCCGGGCCGTGCCGGCGGTGGCGCCCATGACGACCAGCACCACGGCGGCATCATGGCAATAATAAGGGTCCACCAGGCCGCCGTAGCTGCGCTGGAAGTGGGCCTGGAACTCCCGGTCTACTTCCTTAATAACTTCTTTCGCCCGCAGCATGGCCTGCTGCTGGTAATACTTAAAGGCAGGATACAGGTCCGGCCCCGCACCGACCCCGAAGACATAGGGCCGCTGCGTATCCACGCTATACTCCGGCCGGTAGGGCGGCAGGAAGCGGTCTACGGCCTCCTGGTCCGGCACGTCCACAATTTCTTCCGTGTGGGAGAGGACATAGCCGTCCAGGCAGACCATAACCGGCGTCAGCACCTCCGGGTGGGCGGCAATTTTGTAGGCCTGCAGGCAGGTGTCCAGGGCTTCCTGGGCCGTTTCCACGTAGAGCTGGATCCAGCCCGTATCGCGGCAGGCAATGGCGTCCTGGTGATCGGCCCAGATGGTCCAGGGAGCCGCCAGGCCGCGGTTGGCCACGGCCATAACCATGGGAACGCGGCAGCCACTGACGTAAGGGAGCATTTCAAACATGTAAGCCAGCCCCTGGGAAGAAGTGGCCGTAAAGACCCGCGTTCCCGTTACGGCTGACCCGTAGCAGGCCGCCAGGGCGGCATGCTCGGATTCCACCCGTATGTAGTCCGCCTCCATGGAACCATCAGCTATATATTCGGCTATTTTCTCCACAATGGTCGACTGGGGAGTAATGGGGTAGGCGGCCACCACTTCCGCCCGGGCGAGCCTCACGGCTGCCGCCACCGCCTCGTTACCGTTCAAGTAGGCGCGCATCGTTACTACCTTCTTCCACCAGGGCCAGGGCCTGCCGGGGACACTCCGCCACACAGATGCCGCAGCCCTTGCAAAAATCTAAATTCAGGCTAACTATCCTTTCGCCCCTGGTAAAGCAGCCTTCCGGGCAAAAGAGCCAGCAGTTCAGGCAGTTATGGCAACGTCCCGGGTCCAGGACCGGCCGTACCAGTCTCCAGGAACCGGTAGTGGTGCTCAGGCAGGGGGTCGCCAGGTTGGGGCCTTTGCGCAAATCACCTTCGGCCAGCACTGGCTACCGCCCCTTTCAGCCCGGCCAGCAGGTCACCTTTTACCTCTACTTTAACCCGCACCGGCAACAGCCTCCTTCTCAATCAAACCTTTTGCCAGGGCAAAAGCCTGCCTGGCTACGCCAATGTTTTTCGCAGCCAGCCCTTCCGGCAGGACGTCGGCAATGGCTTTTTCTACCGCCTCCAGGGAAAGGAGGCCGGTTGCCCCGGCCAGAGCCGCCACCATGGCGGTATTGACTATAGGAGCACCTAAGACCTCCCGGGCCAGGCGGGTGGCGTCGAGGTAATAGACCCGGGCTCCGGCCCGCACCTGTCCGGCCGCCATCTCCCGGCCGGCATTGATGAGGACCATCCCCCCGGCTGCCAGGCCGGCAAAAACATCGGTGCTCTCCAGCAGGGTGGCGTCCAGTACCACCACATAATCTGGGTTATAGATCTGGCTGCGGTCGCGGATGGGCCGGTTATCCAGGCGGGTAAAGGCCGTCACCGGCGCGCCCCGCCTTTCCGTGCCAAAGGAAGGAAAGGACTGGGCATAGCGGCCGCCGTAGAGGGCTGCCGCCAGGCCAAAGATGCGCGCCGCGGTAACGGCGCCCTGGCCGCCGCGACCATGCCAGCGAATCTGCAGCATTTTTCCACCTCCTACCGGTTATATTTTACCACCAGGTAATATCAGTAGCAAGTAATATTTGTCAATAGAAAAACCCGGCGTTCAGCCGGGTAAAAATATTTTACTTCTTCCCGTTATTCCTGTCCATATTTTTACCTCCATGAATTAATTCCCTTAAGCGCCGCTCATAAAAACTGGCCAGCTCTTCAGCCATCTCCTGGGAAAAGGCTTCGCTGTATATGCGGTAATGAGGTGTTTCCCCGTCGGGTAATACCAGGGACCAGCCATCTTGCTGGCGTATCTGGACCCCATCCAGTAGTTCCACCCCTTCGGCCGGTTCCTCGCTGATCAAAGTGCGCATGACCCGGCCCTTGGCTTCCCAGGGACAGGGCACGGTCCGGGTGACGGTATGGACGGCCGGCAGGGCGGCCACGGCCCCGGCCAGGCTCTCGTCTCGCCGGGCCAGCCAGTCCAGGATATAGAGGAGGGCTGCCAGGGCATCCAGCTGCAGGTGCTGCTGCGCCGGGGCGGCTTCGCCATTCACCCGGGCCATGGCTTCCTGGTGGATACCGGGATGGCTTTTCACTCGCTCTACCGTTCCTCCCAGGTGCCCGGCCACCAGCTCCGCTACCCGGGATGCCGTCACCGGCAGGACCAGGCGCGCCTCCCGGTTGGCTTCCAGGTAGACCCGGGCCAGCAGGGCCTGTTGCTGGGAGGGTGTTAACCGGCGCCCCTCACCGGTAAAAAGGATTAATTCCTCGCCATTTTGATCCATGGCTGCTCCCAGGCCGGCACCGTAGCGCCCGATTTCTGCGGCGAAAAAGGGTAAATCACCCTGGATATCCCTCCAGCCCTTAGCGGGGTCAAAATCCAGCCGGACCACGTCGGCGCCGGCCCGCTGTAACACCTCAGCGGCCAGGGCGGCTATTTCTCCCTGGCACCCCAGGGCTATCCGTACCGGCCTTCTCTTTAGCCCTGCGTCCCCCAGGGTCGACAATAACCACTCGCGGTAGGTTTCCTGCAGGGCCGGGAAATAGGTAGTGGCCTGTACCTCTTTCACCTGGCGGCCGTCTTCCCGCCAGTAGAGGTTTTCGATTTTACGCACCGCTCCAGGAGCTAAATCGTGGCCGCGCTCATTGACCAGGTGCAACCAGAGCTTATCCCGGTTAGCAGCATCCTGTTTAATATGGCAGCCACCGGCCAGCCTTAAAGAGCGGACGGCAAAACGATGGACCGGGGTTGGTAACCGGCCCAGGTCGGCCACCTTGACCCCGGCAGCCATCAGGCCGGCGGCCATGGCCTTAAAGAGCATTTCCCCGGCCCCACCGGCAAAGGTACTCAAGCCCACCATGGTCCCTGGTGTAAAACTGGCACCATAGGCCACCCCCATGCGGGTAACCTGGAAGGGAGTTAAATCTCCCTTCAGGTAACCCGGCGCCTGGCTGCCAACAAAGAGGGGACGAGCCGTTCCCTGGCCCCAGATGAGGCTTTCATGCACCACCGTCTCCCGGCCTAAAATTTTTTCCGGCCAGACCTTTACCTCCGGCCGCACCTCCGCCCCGATGTCTACCTGGCTGCCGTCGCCGATAACCGCGCCTTCATAAATCCGCACCTGCCGCTGCAGGCCGGCCCGGCTGCAGACCACCGCCCCCCGCAGGCTGGCTCCTTCCCCGACATATACATTATCCCAGAGGATGGACCGTTTGACGCTGGCCCCTTCTTCCAGCCGGGTGTATGGCCCCAGCACGGTAAAAGGCCCGACCACAGCCCCCGGGCCGATACGGCAATAGCTGCCTATCAGAACCGGGCCTGTAATCCTGGCCGCAGGGTCAATCTCCACTCCTGCACCGGCCACCACGCCCTTACCCCGGTCTTCACCCACCACCCGGACTTTAACCCTGCCCTGCAAAATGTCCTCCTGGGCCTGGCGGTACTGGGCTAGATTACCAATGTCACACCAGTAACCAGATAGAGTCACCCCGTAGAGGGGACGCTTTTCCTTTAACAACCGGGGGAAGAGGTCCTTGCTGAAGTCAAAGGGCTGCCCTTCCGGCACCAGTTCCAGGACCTCGGGCTCCAGGATATAGATGCCGGTATTGACCCGGTCGCTGAAAACCTCGCCCCAGCTGGGCTTTTCCAGGAAGGAACGGATGCTGCCGTCGGGATTGGTAATCACTACCCCGTACTCCAGGGGGTTGTCGACAGTCGTTAGCACCAGGGTGGCCAGGGCGCCGCTTTCCTTGTGCCGGGCAATAGCCGGCCGCAGGTCAAAATCCGTAAGGGCGTCGCCGCTTACCACCACAAAGGTTTCATCTAAAAAGGAAGCCGCGTTTTTGACGCTGCCGGCGGTACCCAGGGGCTTATCCTCCACAAAATAATGCAGGTGCAGGCCGAAGTTTCTGCCGTCACCGAAGTATTCCTGGATCAATGCCGGTAGGTACTGCAGGGTCACCCCTACTTCTTTGATACCCAGGTCACGTAACAGGTCCAGGCAGTATTCCATTACCGGCCGGTTGGCCACCGGCACCAGGGGTTTGGGCCGCTTGCAGGTCAGGGGCCGCAAGCGCGACCCCTCCCCGCCGGCCATGATAATCGCCTTCATAGTCAACCTCCTGCCTCCGGATAACAAATTTCCAGATGCAGTATACCCCTGAAGCCGGTTCCCTACTCCCAACATTGTCAGCCTTTTAATACCTTCTGTAAAATCCCTTTACACGCCTCTGGAGTAACTACCCGGGGGTTAGCTTTGGCGAGAAACATCGCGGCTGCTTCCCCTGCAAACTGAGCGATATCCTCTTCCTTTTGCAAGTAGGAAGCCAGGTTTGCCGGTAGTTCAAGATCGCTTAAAAGCTCGTGTACAGCCATTACTGCTTCCCGGGCGGCCACGTCGATACTTTCGCCAACCCCTTTACCCAGTAAGTGTGCAATAAGGGCGTACTTTTCAGGTACTGCAACCAGATTAAAGTTCATACCCCAGGGGAGCAAGACGGCATTGGCCAGTCCATGGGGTACATCATAGTAGCTACTTAAGGGTCCTGCCAGGGCGTGGACAATACCCAACCCTGCCTGGTCCATGGCAGCACCCGCCAGGCTACTGGCTATAGCTACCTGCTCCCTGGCTACCAGGTCATCGCCTACAGCAAAGGCTTTGCGTAGCCATTGTCCCAGCAGTTTTATCGCCTCCGCTGCCCAAGCATCGGTAAACGGGTTGCTCTTCCTGGCCACCAGGGCTTCAATAGCGTGGGTTAAGGCATCCATACCTGTTATTGCTGTAATAAACGGTGGTAAAGTAAGCATTAGCTCGGGGTCAATAAAGGCTGCTACCGGCAATAATTTTTCGCTGACGATGCCCTTTTTGGTGTTACGGTCCACGATAACTGCCGTCCGGGTTACTTCACTCCCGGTACCGGCTGTAGTGGGCAGGGCGTAAAGGGGTATCCCTGGTACCTGTAAGGGTTTCCCAGCCCACTGGTATTCTTCCAGCCTGCCCCCATTGGTCAGCAGGACGCTGACCATTTTGGCCACATCCAGGGGGCTACCCCCGCCCAAGGCAATGATGGCGGTCGCTCCGAAGTCCCGGGCAAACTCCAGAGCCTTTTCTACAGTAGCAGCCCGCGGGTTGGGTACAATATCGCTATAGATTTCCCGGCTGTTACCGCTTTCCTCTAATATTTCTTCTATTTTGAGTAGGGTACTGCTTTCTACTACACCCCGGTCTGTAATCACTAGAACTCTATCCTTAGCTTGTAAAAAATTAGTTAATTCTCGGCGTGCCCCGGCACCAAAGTAAAGTCTCGTAGACAAATAAAATTGATTCGGCATCTTACCCCACCCTTTTACCTTGATTTTTATATTAAGCTGCACCAGAAATCCTCCAGCTCTTCCTTTTTTATATCCCACCTCGGGTTATAGAATTCTAGCCCTGCGAGGAAATACCCTCCAGCAGGCCGGGGATTTGCCGTCGATCTATTTTACCACTGATAAACGTGCGGCCGGAAGAAAAGTTGTGAAGCCTTATTTCACCGAAGCCGCCTAACCCTTCGGTTAGAGCAGCTAACCTTTCGTCTTCTCCCTTGAGCCAGAAACTAGTCACTGCCCCGTGACAGGCCAAATGTTTTGCCTGGTGCTTAAAAGGAGCTATGGGGCAACTACCCCAACCCCATAGAAAATCCTCCGGTGCCACTCCTTTTTGCAGCAACAGGTCAATATTGCTGGAAAGATAAAATGCCGCCTTGAAGATATTATGCACCAAGCTTCCCTGGCGGGCCACGATAATGCAGTAAAGCCTTTCCCGTTCATCCAGAATATTAAATTTAGCCCACCAGCCCTCGTCCTTGGGCAAATTAGCGGCACTTAAAAATGCTATAGGTAACGTTATATCTACCCTCTTGCCTGTATATATTTGGGAGCCTCCCCCCAGGTATGTTTCCCGCAAGGTAGCAGGCAGGTTGTCCCAGAATATGTCTAGCGTTGCCAGGCGCCAGTTTTCTACCCTTAAGTCCCCGAATTCAACTACGCCCCTGCCTTCCAGGAAAAAATCCAGGGCTGCTTTAGCAGCGGCCCAGCCACCCTGGGCTTGTACACCCATATCGATGAGTAGCGGCCGTCCCGGTATCTCGATGAAGCTAATATCAAGGCTTTCCTGTCTGTCCTTTAATGCCGGCAAATTCTGCAAGCAATAGTCAACTGTTTTCACTTTTCAACTCCTTACCCCCAAAAATCATTTAATAAAACCTTGTTATTAATGGAACCGGTAGCATAACTGCGCCCGCTCCGGACGTTAAAAAAGGTTACTTTAGCAGGAGCATCCCAGTCCCGGGGTACCTTGGCCCACGAACCACCGCACCTGGCAAAAAGTTCTTTGAATGGGACCCCGTAAACGTCGCTATTTTTATTGAAAGGCAGGTCAGCCAGGACCTTTTCTATTTCCCCATCTTCACAATCCACCCATAGGATTGTTTCTTGGCCGTAGATCAGGCAGTCATTTACGCGGCCATAAGCCTCCATCTCATCCGACACTATAGCCACAACTGGAGCAATACCGAACGCCTGGATTATGTTATTCATTTTAAACCCGCGGTCATAAAGGGAAGGTAAAGTCTGCTCTACATTGCGAGCTGCCACCTGAACGGCTCCTACTATGGTTCCAGTGCCAGCTGCTAATATATAAAGTTTTGCTGCCGGTACTCCTGCTTCACGAGCAATCAGGTCGGCAAGGTCGGGACCAGGTAATTCCGTCGTCTGGATCATGGCTACCCCGTATTCGCCATGGGGTTCCCGGTAAGATACCGCCTGGGCAAATACATCCGGAGCCTTGATGGCCCGGATAGGACCGGAAATGACAATACTCTGATCTTTATATTTCAACTTCCAGTAGGCTACATGGGAGCTCATCTCAGTTATCACCGGCCTGGTCACATAAACGCCAATGGTCGGCACCAGGTAACCTGCTATTTCCATTTTACCGTACTTGACTTCCCCCCGGCCGCCCAGGCCGATCTGGACGAAATAACGGGCTGCATTCCAACTACCGGGATAATTAATCCCCATATCGATTACGGTGGCACCATTGTCCAAAACCTGCACGCCAATACGTAGTTCTTCCGACCGTGGTAATACATTTTCCTTTATAATTCTGACTGCTTCCTGGTTATAGCTAAACACCCTCGTTCCCCTCCGACGGCGACAGCGGTAACATCGGCTCTCTTACGTATAGAGACACCTGCATAATTAAACTATATATTTAATTTATCCCTGAGGCGGCGGGCAATATCTTGGACTTTATTGACTACTTCTTCTTCATTGATAGTAAGCAGGTGGCGGCAATGCATCACAATCTTCCCGTTAATTATTACCGTCTCGATATTTTCCTGATCGCAAGAGTAGACCAGAGTCGCCAGGGGATCGTGGACCGGAGTAGTTGTTGGTAACCCTGGGTTAACTATAAATAAATCAGCCCGGTAACCAGGTGCCAGGGTGCCAATTTGTTTCTCCATTCCAACCGCCCGGGCACCTTCACAGGTGGCCATAGCAATAATGCGGGAGGCATTAATAATACCTGGATTGCGGTAGACACCTTTATGCACCAAAGCCGTGAGCTTTAATAATTCAATCATATTCTGGCTGTTATTACTGGCAGCGCCGTCAGTAGCCAAAGAGACAGCGGTCGCCGGGGAGGCCCGGGTTATGGGGGCAACACCTGACCCTAGATAGAGATTAGCCGCCATACAATGGGACCAAGATACCCGGTATGCATCCATTAATTGTAAATCACTCTCTTCAGCTTGAACCCCATGCACTAAAAGAAAATGGTTAGCCAGCATACCCATCTCGGCCAGGATTTCCAGAGGCCGTTTCCCGTAATCAGCCTGGCAAAGATCAATGTCATAATCTGTTTCCATTAAGTGCATGGTAATGGGAACCTTGTTTTCCGTGGCATAAGCTGCAAGGGAACGTAGACCGCTATAACTCATCCCCCACATCACTGAAGGCGCCAGCCAAATATGAATCATTCCATCGCTTTTTAATTCATACTGCCGGCGTAGATAGTCCACTTCCGTCAGAACGGTATCCACATCTTCAATCAGTTGGGGCGGGACACCCCGGTTAACACCGGTATCATGCACGCCCCGACCAAAGAGCAGGCGGATGCCGGTCGTTTGGGCGGCCGTAATAACTGCTTCCGAAAATTCCGGGTGGCAGGTCAGATACATAAAATCCAGCAAGGTCGTCGTACCGCTGCGGATGGCTTCCAATATACCCAGTTGGGCGGCATAATAGCAATCTTCCTCACTAAGCAAAGGTACAACAGGGGTTATCAGGCGGGCAATCCAGGTTTGTAAAGGGGTATCGGCGGCCAGACCCTTGAGTAAGGTTTGAAATAGATGGGTATGGCTATTAATCAAACCAGGAAAAATATAATGACCCTTGGCATTAATTAGCTTTCTCCCCTTATAGGCAGCTGTTATTTCAGCCGAGGTTCCCATAGCCACAATCTTACTGCCCTCAATAGCCAGGGCACCATTAAAAATTATAGTCCGGGCGGCATCCATAGTTACTATGGTGCCACCAACAACAATAAGGTCTACTTCTTTCAATTAAACTGCCTCCTCGGCTTTTTGCTTTCTGCCCGCCATCAATAGGCCAATGTTGGTGATATCAGCATTAGTGGTATCAACAATGTCCATTAATACTCCCTCATAAATAATCCCGATACGGTCGCTTAGATTTAATATCTCATCAAGTTCAGTAGAAACCAATAACACCGCACAACCCTTGTCTCTTTCTGCAATGAGGTTGCGATGAATATACTCCGTTGCCCCAACATCCAATCCCCGTGTGGGATGAACGGCAATCAGGAGTTTAGGCTGGCGGTAAAGTACCCGCGCCAGGATTACCTTTTGTTGATTGCCGCCAGAAAGGTTAACAGCCGGCACCTCGCTATTAGGGGTCCGGATATCATAAGCCTTGATTAATCTGTTTGCCAGTTCCTGCATTGGTTTGGCTTGTAAAAAATGATGCCGAGTAAAAGGTGGCTGGTAAAAATATTCGAGAATTAGGTTTTCTTTAAGGTTCATATCCAGCACTAAACCTTGTCGCTGGCGATCTTCAGGTATATGGGCCAGGCCCAGGTCGAGAAGTTTTCGCGGCGGCAGGTTTGTTGCTTCCTGGCCGCAAACCTTAATTCGACCCTTGCTAACGGGGAGCAAGCCTGTAATAGCTTTGATTAATTCGGACTGACCATTGCCGTCGACACCGGCCAAACCGAAAATTTCACCGGCACGTACTGTAAAAGATATCCCCCGCACAGCCGGTAAATTTTGTTCCTTTTGCACATGCAAATCTTCTACTTCTAACACTGGCATACCGGGGCGAGAGGATTGTTTATCTAAATGAAGATTTACTTCCCGCCCAACCATCAGGCGAGCCAGTTCTTCAGGAGAGGTAACCTCAGTAAAAACCGTCTTAACAAGACGACCCCGGCGCAATACGGAAACCCTGCGGCTAATAGCCATTACTTCATTCAGCTTGTGGCTAATAAAAATGACGGTAACGCCTTCAGCAGTAAGCCGTTTTAAGATTATAAACAGCTCTTGAGTTTCCTGAGGAGTAAGGACAGCCGTCGGTTCATCGAGAATTAAAATCCTGGCACCCCGGTATAGGGCTTTCAGAATTTCTACCCGTTGCTGTTGGCCGACAGATAATGTGGCTACTCGAGCCTCAGGATTAACCTTTAAGCCATATTGATCACCCGCAACCCTGATTTTTCGGGCAGCTTCTCTCAGGTTGAGATGGATACCACCGGCCATGCCCAGAATGATATTTTCAGCAACTGTTAGAGCCGGAATGAGCATAAAGTGCTGGTGCACCATGCCAATACCCAGTCTGATGGCTTGCCGGGGGGAATCAATTATAACTTCCCGGCCCTCTAAAAAAATATGGCCGGCATCGGCGCCATAGAGGCCATAAAGAATATTCATTAAGGTACTTTTACCGGCGCCGTTTTCTCCCAATAAAGCATGAACTTCTCCCGGATAAACATCCAGGTCAATATGGTCATTAGCCAGGACTCCCGGGAACTCCTTAACTATGCCGCGCAGGCTTAGAATAGGTTTCATAAATTCGCCCCCGATTGCTTTACCTTTACTGTCCGGCGATGATGGCCGCGGGCTTTATCCTTGATATAAGGAAGACCGCTGGCGGCCGGACCTTTAGCAGGCCCCATGAAGAATATAAGGACTATCAAAGTAAGGGCATAAGGTAACATCAAAAAGAATTGATAGGGCAGTTGGAAATTAAAGGCCTGTAAGCGTAATTGCAACGCTTCACCTGCCCCAAATAAGAGGGTTGCCATAGCGGTGCCAGCGGCTGTCCATTTACCGAACACTATAGCGGCAAAGGCGATAAAACCACGCCCAGCAGTAATATTATCGTAAAAGGTGTTAATGCCGCTCAAGGTAATGGCTGCTCCTCCCAGGCCGGACAAGAAGCCGCTGAGGACGACTGCCAGGTAACGTACTTTGACCACATCAATGCCAGCTACATCCAGGGCCTTGGGATGTTCACCGGCAGCCCGGATAGACAGGCCCCAGGAAGTATGATAAAGGATATAGTTAACCAAAAGTACCAGGACAACGGCCAGATAAACCAGGGGTACCTGTTCAAAAAATATATGGCCAATAAAAGGGATTTTACTTAAAGCACCAAAATTTACGGGTACCATCCCCGGGCTTTCCAGTTGTTTGAGGTCCATACCAAAAATCAGGCGAAAAAAGGTGCTAGTTATTCCCAGGGCAAGCATATTAAGGCCAACTGCCGTCACAATCTGGTCTACCTTGACGGTAATACTCAAATAAGCATGCAACAGGGCCAGTAGCCCACCACATAGAGCTGCGACCACGAGGCCGATAAGGACACTATGGGAATAAAAGGCACCAAGGTAGCCAAAAAAAGCGCCCATGAGCATCATACCTTCTAATCCCAGGTTTAAAACTCCGGCCCGTTCGCTAAAAAGCCCGCCCATAGCTGCCAGCAAGAGGGGGGTGGTTAACCGGATGGCAGCATTGTAGAAGTCTGCATCGGTAAATATATCAAGTAAAACCATTAAAAGTCCACCTCACGCGGCTGACTGAACCTGATGAAATTAAGCTTTAGTCTAGTAAAACCCAGGACACAGAGGATAATAATGGCCTGGATAACATAGACGATGGTAACCGGAATACCCGTGAGAATCTGCATAGTATTAGCGCCATTCCGTAAAGCACCGAAAAAAATGGCTGCCATTACTGTACCTAGAGGATTAAGTTTACCAAGAAGCGCTACAGCGATGGCATCATAGCCGGTATTGGGTGAAAAGTCTTGCAGTAAAATATACTGGTAGCCCAGAATTTGGACTGCCCCGGCTAAACCGGCCAGGGAGCCGCTGACTATCATAGCGCCAATTAAAGTGCGGTCGGCGTTCATGCCGGCCGTCCGTGCGGCTTCAGGATTAGAGCCCACCGCCCGTAACTGGTAACCCCAATCAGTTTTGTAGATTATAACAAATAGTATCCCTGCCGCTAGTAAGCCCAGGAAAAGCCCTGCATTAAGTTCGGTTCCCGGCAAAAGTTTGGGCAACCGGGCAGTAGCAGCTACCGGCGGTGATTGGGGGGCATAGGTAGCCGGGTCTTTTAAAAAGCTGTTAACGGCATAATTAACAAAGTGGACACCAATGTAGTTTAAAAGGATTGTGGTAATAACTTCATTGAACCCCCGGCGCACTTTTAAATATCCCGGGATTAAAGCCCACAGGGCGCCGGCGGCACAACTTGCCGCCAGCGCCAGGGGGAGGTGAATAATGAATGGTAAATCATGGTAACGGGCACCAAAATAAGTTGCAGCCATAGCTCCAAGATAAAGTTGTCCTTCAGCACCAATGTTGAAGATCCCGGAGCGAAAAGCCAGGGCAATGCCCAGACCAGCCAGCATTAAAGGTATGGCCAGGACCAAACTGGCCCCGAAGTTACCCAGGCCACTAAAAGCGCCTTCAAACATGGCTGCATATGCTTGTAAAGGGTTACTTCCCTGCCAGAACAAAATAAAGGAACTTATAAACAGAGCCACGGTTATGGCTAGCAGGGCTATGAAAAGGTAATTGAGGGTATCCAGGATTTTAACCCCAAAACGGCTACCCGTGGTAAGTCACTCCTTAATACAAGGTTTTAATGGAAAATTTGCCATCCAGATAATCTTTAACAGCACTTTGAACTTTATCAACTACATCTTGCGGTACGTTTTTAAAGGGTGCCAGTGACTGGGCGCCATCCTTCATTCCATAAACATAATGCTGTGGTTCCAGTTTTCCCTTTTTAGCCGTTTCAGCTATTTTGAGATAAAGGGCCTCCACCGACTGCAGTCCGCTGGTAACGATTGTATCCGGCGCCATGAAATTCTGATCCGTCACCCAGCCAATAGCCTTGGCATTAGCATCCTTACAGGCCTGGAAAACACCAATACTAAAGGAATTACCCATAACCAGCAAAACATCATTACCCTGGGATAGTAAGGCCTTGGCTGCTTCCTTGGCTTTCGGGATATCTTCCCAGCTGCCAACATAGGATACCGCTACACTAGCTTTGGGGTTTACCTTGGCAACACCTTCTTTAAAGGTATCAATATCAGCGGTAACAGTTGGAGCGGCCATAGGAGCAACGACGCCAACTTTGTTGCTCTTGGTGATTAAACCTGCTGTCATGCCTGTGAAGTAACCTAGTTCGCCAAATTTAAAACTGGTTGAAGCTAAATTGGGACCGGTAACGCTGCCATTGATCACCACGAACTGGGTATTAGGGAATTCTGGCGCCACCGATTTCATGGCTTCATCAAAATCAAAGCTGTGTCCAAAAATAAGGTTATAACCCTGGCGGGCGTAAGTACGGATTACTTGGGTATAATTGGCTGGAGCGACTTTTTCTGTATAGGCAATTTTAGCCCCCAGCTTGGCCTGAATCTCATTTAAACCCTGTAAAGCTGAAGCATTCCACCCGCCATCATTAACCGCCCCGGGAGCAATCAGGGCCACCTTAAATTCACCTTTAGTGTCACTATTAGTGTTACTGTTGCTGGTTGTAGACGTATTGCCTTGTTTACCAGTTTCATTAGCTGGCTTACTACCACACCCGGCTACCAGGGCCAGCACCAGCAAAGCGATGACTACAAACACCAAACATTTCCGCAAGCCTTTACTCATTTTGTCTTCCTCCTTAACAATTAATTTTTTTGCGGCTCCCGGACTATGGAGCAACCGCTATATTCCACAATACCGCCGATGGCCACAGAGGGTTTTTTTACTGTCACCCGGACTTGCTTTATAGGGTAGGCAGCTATTATTTCATCGGCGATACGCTGGGCAATCCTTTGCACTGTCCTATATTGTTCTTTAGTTGCCACCCGCTCAGCAATGGCGTAAACATCCATATAGCTTAAAGAGCCCGTCAGGTCGTCGGTAGTACAGGTATGGCTCATATCAATAGAAACTTCAACATCGACAACAAAACGCTGGCCTAACGTGTTTTCCTCAGGAAAATAACCGTGTTTGGCCCAAAACTGCATCCCTTTAACCAATAATAGATCTTCCTTTTCCAAAGCAACTTTACCTCCCGGTAACATTCGGCGCAAGGGTTGGCGGCTCTAATCCTTGCTTAATCATCAGCGCGGCTTCAGCTACCCGACGGGCGATAGTTTGGGCATTGGTAAGCCCAAGCAAGTCTTCCTGGGCCCCTTCTGCCCTCCGGTCCTGACTCCAGATGGCAGCACCATGGTAAATACCGAGGCCACCGCTGGCTACCAGGATGCCGTGGGTATAATAAAAGCCCAGTAAAACATTCAAGGTCGTTTCCTGACCGCCGTTACGGGTACCGCCGACGGTAATGGCCCCACCTACCTTTCGGGAAAAATAGAAAGGATCTTTTTTTAACAGGGTATAAGTTGGGCGAAAACGGTTTAAGAAAGTAACCATTTGACCGGTCGCCCCCATGTTGTAAACCGGTGAAGCCAGGAGATAGGCGTCAGCATCATAAAATACCTGGTAAAGAGGACGCATATCGTCATTATGTGCGGGACAGTAATTCAAGCCGTTTTTTACACAGCGATCGCAATGCAAACAAAAATTTATTTTTTTGTTGCGTAAAGTAATGAGTTCGGTAGTAACTCCTTCAATTGAGGCGGCAGCCTTTAAAGCTTCTGTAAGCACATACTCGGTGGCCGCTTTACGCGGACTGCCGCAAATACCTAAAAGTTTAATCAAAACAGTGCCTCCTTAATATTTATAACTTAAGATAATAAGTATCAATTAGACATCATAACCACTCCCCTAAAACATTCTACTATTAAAATTTGATTGTTTCTCCATACTAAGTCCACTAAGTCCGATTGACCAACAGCCAACAGCCTGTATATCTGACACTAGTTCTACCTCTCGCTCTAAAAAGTTTGAGTTAGTGTTTCAATGTAAACCTTTACATTTTGGATGATATGCTAATTCGCCATTATTTTTTAAATTCCTTCTGCCAAGCTTTTTAAATTAAAAATAAAATTTTATGTTGACGAGGCCAGGACAGAGATATTACTATAGAATGAAGGTTAAATGAAATTGATATACAGGCAAAGGAATGACCCTTGGATGGATATAAAAACTATCGCAGCCAAGGCCGGGGTTTCTATAGCTACAGTTTCACGGGCTTTAAATAAGCCCGAAATGGTGCGGCCGCAAACCCGGGCCCGGATTATGCAAATTGTCGACGAAATGCAATATAGCCCTAACCCTCTAGCCAAAAGCCTTTTAACAGGTCGTACCTATACTGTAGCCCTTGTGTTTCCCACCTTACGCAATCCCTATTTTAGCCAATTGGCCGAAGGATGTGAGGCAGAATTATCGAATGCCGGTTATACTACCAGTATCTTTTCCTTTGAGGAAGAAATCTCTAAGCAACGAACAATATTTAATAATATCATCCGGCGTCACGTAGATGGCATTATCTTAGCCGGTTCCGGTTCCCTGCAAGCAGGATACCAGCAGATTTTGGAGGGTTTAAATATCCCCATTGTTGTCGTCGAAGATATGCCTGACCTGGATACCATTCCTGTCCGGGCGGGTATTAGTTGCATCAACATAGATGACCGTCAGGGAACCCAGATGGCCATAAAATATTTCCTGCAAAAAGGCCACCGGGAAATAGGTATTATTGCCGGCGAAGGGCAAATGCTTTTAACAAGGCGGCGCTTAGAGGCAGCCCGATCAGTTTTAAAAGAAGCCGGGTTAACGTTAAACCATATTGTCAATGGCAGTTATATATCGGTAGAAAGTGGCTACCGGGGAATGCTTCGCTTACTGGATAGCGATGCCCGGATGACAGCTGTTTTTGCTTTTAATGACCTGCTGGCTATTGGAGCGCTTAATGCCGTCCTTGATAGGGGTTTGCAGGTTCCCGGAGATGTAGCTATTATCGGCTTTGACGATATCCCCCTGGCAGCTTACACGCGCCCACGTTTAAGTACCGTTCACTCTCCCAGCAATGAGATTGGTGCCTATGCAGCCAGAATGCTCCTGGAACATATCGCCGAAGAAAAAGCAGCTAGTACCAGGCGGCGGGTATTTATACCAGCCAAGCTGGTTATCCGGGAGACTTGCTAGAGTACCGGTATGGCCTTCTTTCCCCTTTACAACACCCGGAAATATTTAATACATCTTCACTAAAAGATTTTAACGTGCAAATGCCCTTGCAGGGGGTTTAAAGTTCCTCTATATTTTTTAGGGTCGAAAATGTGGTTTTAATTGGAATCAGGCCAGTAAAGCAAGATGCGATGGATGTTTTTATCCTTAGCCCTCTCTATGGCAGTTTCAATTTGGGTAAAAGGCATACGTAAGATGTTAAAACTGGATAATCTAACCACCCCTCGAGATATTAATTCTGTGGCCGTGACAAAGCTTTGATGATCATGCATTAGACTCCCGGTTAGGGTAATTTCCCTATAATGAAAATCGTTGATATCCAGGGTTAACGCTGCTTCAGGATGTATCGGAGCATATACTACCAAATGGCCATCTTTGGCCAGGGCTTTTAGACCATCAACAATTGCCTGCTGGCCACCGGCAGTATAAAAAACTACGTTGGCACCATAACCACCGGTATGTCCCCGGACAAAATCTACGAAATTTTCCTGGCGAGGGTCAAAGGCATAATCGGCCCCCAGGTCGATAGCTTTTTGCCGGCGGGTTGCACTGGGTTGACTGATGATTACCCTGGCTCCATAATACTTCGCTACCAGGGTAAAAAGCAGGCCCATTAACCCTGCGCCAATTACCACAGCGGTGTCACCCGCCCTTAAATCGGCTCGCCTGATGGCCCTGATAACGCAGGCTAAAGGTTCAGCCAGGATACCTGTATCCAGATTAGTAATATTAGCCAGGGGGTGAACCATATAACGTTTAACATACATATATTCAGCAAATCCTCCCGGTCCCCAAGGCTGATCGTTTACAGGTTTGCTCTTAACTTGAAGACACTGGTTATTTAAGCCGCGTTGGCAATAATAACATTCCCCGCAGCGGGTCAAACTGGCTACAGCTACTGGTTGTCCTACCGCTATGGCTGGCATTACCTTGGAACCTACAGCTGCTACCTTCCCAGCTATTTCGTGGCCGCCAATAAAAGGAAACTCAGCCGGCTCTAGACCTTCATAAACACTTCGTTCCCACGTACAAAGACCGCAAGCCTCAACCTTTACCAGCACCTCATCATCTGCTATGGGCCGCATAGGTATTTCGCGCATGGCTAATTTCCCGGGTGCATTAAAGATGATACTTCGCACTATGTCCACCTCCTCTCTCCCGGCATTAACAATACCTTTAAACCCTGACGTTTGGCCATTAATCTGAAGCCCTCTTCCCACTTCACCAGGGGCAGACAGGTGGTAATTAATTCCTGGTATCTTACCTTCCCCGCCACCATCAAGGCCAAGGCTTTTTCCCAGTCGGGCCAGTTATGGCAGAAAGTCCCTTTTATCGTCAACTCTTTATAAGTAATTTTTTCATAATCCAGTTCTACTGGCTTTCCAAAGAGGCCGACTTGAATATATGTCCCCTGACGGCGAATAACCTCAAGTCCCAGGACCGCTCCACCCCCGGCACCCGAGCATTCCAGCACAACATCCGCTCCGTAGCCCCCCGTTAAATCAAGGAGGACCTCTTTTATATACTCTTCCCCCGTATGAAAAGTGTGGTCGGCTCCAAGGGTAGAAGCCACCTGGAGACGTTCTCCATCTCCCGGTGCGCCAACGACTATAATCCTTGCCCCTTCGGCCTTGGCTACCTGGGCTACTAACTGCCCCATGGGTCCGGGCCCAATAATCAGAACAACATCGCCCCATTTGATATTTGCCTTAGCCACAGCATGAACAGCAGCTGCTAAGGGTTCACTTAAGGCGGCCGCTTCCAGGGGAAGTTTATCTGGAATACGATGAAGCATATCAGCAGCTACAATAACATATTCAGCAAAACCACCATTAGTATCAAAGCCCAGGGAGCGCCTGACGGCACACTCCTGGTACTCACCCTGGCGGCAATAGCGACAATGGCCGCAGGTGGAAAAAGTATGTTCGGTTGTTACTCGCTCACCCACCTTCCATTCATTGACTCCCGGTCCGATAGCATCAATAATACCGCTTATTTCATGGCCAGGTACTAGTGGATAATTATTTAATTCAATAGCGCCCGAATAAATATGTATGTCAGAGCCGCAAATCCCAGTATATGCTACCTTAAGCCTTACTTGTCCCGGCCCAGGCTCTGGTTCCGGCAGTTGCCTGAGCTCCATGTTCCCAGGACCAGGGGCATACTTCACCAGCGCTAGCATTAATGAATCACCTGCCCTTCGTAATAAAAGAGCGACTCGAAATGTAAAGGGTTACATTCTTTATTTGGTTATTCGCTATTTTTATTAAATATCCTCCTGGACTCGAAAAAATTTTTAAAGGAAACTTGCTAGTATAACTCCATATAGATTATGATATATGAGAGAATAAATGCAAGCGTTTGTATTATACCGGGGTGAAGAGCTTGAACATAGATATTAAATCTATTGCAGCTAAAGCCGGGGTGTCAGTAGCTACCGTTTCCCGGGCCCTCAACCGGCCCGAAATGGTCCGGCCCGCTACCAGGGAAAAAATCCTGGCTTTAGTTGAAGACCTGGGTTATAAACCCAATCCCCTTGCCAGGGGATTGGCGACAGGTAAAACTAACCAAATTGCCCTGGTAGTACCAACCTTAAATAATTCTTTTTTTGGTCAGCTGGCTGAAGGGAGTCAAAATTTTTTAATCAGCCAGGGATACAGTCTGGTTATCTTTAGCTCACAAGGCTATGCCGAAAAGGAATTAACAATTATCAAGAACTTAGACCAACGTCAGGTTGACGGGTTAATCCTGTCGGGGTCAGGTTTTTTCCCCAGCGACTACCAGCCGATCCTTGAACAAATTAAAGTTCCGGCCGTCTTGGTGGAGCATCTCCCTGATGATCCCCATTTAAGTTCTGTTTACATCGATGATAGAGCAGGTACTACGATGGCTATTCAATTTTTAATCAGCCGCGGGCACCGGCAAATAGGTGTTATTGCCGGGAATCCCCGGATGGTGACTACTTGCCGGCGCCTGCAAACCGTAAAATACGTTTTAAAAGAAGCTGGTATTCCTCTTACCAAGAAACAGGTTGCCTACGGAGATTATGCCTTGCTGGAATCAGGAGCCAATGCCCTGCTCACGTTAATTACTAAGAACTCCAACCCTCCCACTGCCATCTTTGCTTTTAATGATATCCTGGCCATCGGCGCCCTTAAGGCAGCTCAACAGCTGGGAATAAAAATACCTGCCGACCTGGCCATTATTGGTTTTGATGATATACCCTCAGCCGCCTTTTGTACCCCTTCATTAAGCACCATTCATTCCCCCAGCCTGGAACTGGGCCGGCAGGCCGCCAGGCTTCTCCTGGAACAATTAAACCAGGAAAACGCCCCGGTGAAAAAAGTCCTTTTACCGGTTGAACTGGTATTAAGGGAATCCTGCTAGTGTTCCTTCACTAGAACCCATATACGATATTTATAATATCCACCGGCAGGATTTCATCCAGTTGCGTAGAAATATATAATGTAAACGCTTACATTATTTTTAGGGGGTTGGATTATGGGTAAGTATAAGCGCTTACAACACATCTTGCGTCCTGATGGGCGTACTGTTATTGTCGCTATGGATCATGGGGGGACTTCTGGTCCCATACCAGGTATTATCGATCCTGGGGCTACCCTGGCTAAGGTCATTGCTGGCGGTGCTGACGCCATTTTGACCACCGTGGGGGTGGCAAAAAACTTCGAAACCGCCCTTGGTCCTACTGGTCTTATAATACGGTTAGATTTTCCGGCCACCGATCTGGTAACTGGAGTTTACGATTGCGAACTTTTTGTTGAAGTGGAGGAAGCTGTCCGCCTTGGTGCTGATGCAGTCATCCTGTCAGCAGGTCCCGGTAAAGATGTTGAACGTAAAACCTTGCATAATCTGGCCCGGGTGGCCCGGGAATGCGAACGCTACGGTATGCCGCTAATTGCTGAAATGTACCCCGGAGGTTTCAATGGGCCACCCGAGTTGATGACCATTGATAATTTAAAGCTAGCAGCGCGAATTGCTGCTGAGTGGGGTGCCGATATGGTCAAAATACCCTATCGCCCCGGTTTTGAAGCTGTAACCGCAGGCTGCTATATCCCCATCGTAGTTTTAGGCGGAGTTAAGACAAATAATCTGGAGGTTTTCTTCACTAACATTGCCGAAGCTCTCCAGGCTGGCGCTAAAGGCGTGGCCATTGGCCGCAATATCTGGGGCCATCCTGAACCCAGCAGGATTGTCAAGGTTTTAAATGCCCTGGTACATGAGAATACCGATGTAGTTACAGCAATGACTTTTTTGCATAAATAATCTAACTCCCGGGAGGAAAGTATTAGCATGGCATTAACTTATAAAGCTGCCGTGATGACGGCTGCAAAAACTATTGAATTTTGGGATGTACCCTTACCGGAACCAGGTCAAGATGAAGTTTTAATTCGCGTCCAGGCCGTCGGTATCTGTACCTGGGAGCAACGAATTTACCAAAATGGCAAACCTGACTCCTATCCCTTCTGGGGAGGGCACGAAATTGCTGGCCTCGTCGACAAACTAGGTCCAAGCTTACGTAACAATCTTCAAGTAGGCGATCATGTCGCCATTGCCAGGCTTACCCGTTGCGGTGAATGTTATTTTTGCCGGCGGGGTTTGGATAATTTGTGCCTTTACGCCGAGACTCCCCTGCCCGGCCAACCTAAAGGTCCGCGCGGTTTTAGCGAATATTTGCTGGTGCGGAGCTATGAATGCTATAAAATACCAACGGACCTCGACTTTACCCAAGCCTCCCTTGCTGAGCCGGTTGCCTGCTGTGTCCGCAGTTTACGACAGTTGGATGTTGCCTTTGGCGATACAGTTGTAATCCAGGGTGCCGGTATTATGGGAATAATCCACACAAAATTATGCAAACTGCGGGGGGCCACTGTCATTATATCTGAACCAGATGTTTCCAGGCGCGAAGCCGCTTTAAAGGCTGGTGCTGATTATGCCCTTAACCCCCTGGAAGAAAACCCGGCACAATTTATCCGCCAGCATATCAATTCCCACGGAGCCGAAATAGTCATTTTTACAGCCGGAGGACAGGCTGCCTTCCAACAAGCAGTGCAAACGGTAGCTCCCGGTGGACGGATTATGCTTTACGGTTCCATGCACCCTTCCGGTGTTGTAACCATTGATGCCAATGACCTTCATTACCGCGAATACCGTCTCCTTGGCAGTTCACGCCATGATAAGGAAAGTTTCCGGGAAGCAGTGGCCCTATTGGCCTCTGGAACTATCAAGGTTGATGAGCTGGTGAGCAAAGTTTTACCTTTTTCTGAGGTCCAGGCCGGTTTTCAATTAGCTCTTGCCGGAGGGCTGTACCGGGTTGTACTCCGTATGGACAACTAGGGAGGTATGTACCCATGGGCGCCAGTTATTTCCTGGGTATTGACACCGGTACTAGCGGTTCCAAGGGCGTGCTGGTTGATTTAAAGGGCCGCATCATATCCAGCTACACCACCAGGCATACTTTGCTCCAACCTCAACCTGGCTGGGCGGAACACGACCCGGAGACCCACTGGTGGGGAGATTTCCTTACTATCGTGCATCACTGCCTGCAAGAAGTTCAAGTTAATCCCCAAGATATTGCTGGTATCTCTTTTAGCGGGCTAGTACCTAACCTTTGTCCCCTCGGGGCTGATGGCCGGCCGGTTCGTCCGGCCATTCTATACCGTGATAATCGGGCGGTAAAAGAAAGCCAGGAAATAAACCGTCTCTTTAATTTATCCCTGGGAACAGCTGAGGTGACCCCGAAATTACTCTGGTTTAAGCGCCATGAACCTGAACATTACCGGCAGACCAGGGTTGTTTTAAATGCCCATTCCTATCTCGTGTACAAATTAACAGGTAAATTTAGTACTGATTGTGATACAGCCAATATTTTTGGTGGTATTTTCGACCACCGCCGCTGCCAATGGCGTACTGATCTGGTGGCTGCTATGGGTCTAGATCCTGCCATGCTACCTCCTGTTTATCGCCCTACTGATATCGTTGGCCGGGTAACTCCAGAGGCTGCCAGGATCACAGGCCTAAGCCCGGGAATACCTGTGGTAGCTGGTAATGGTGATTCGTTTATGTCTCTACTTGGAGCCGGCGTTATTCATCCTGGCGAGGCCATGATATACTTTGGTACTGCGGGTACCATGCTGATTTGCCTGACTAACCTTGATCAAATAGCCTCCGGCCCGGCTATCAGCAGTGGTCAAGTAAAGTTTCTCGCCAACATCCTCACTGGTGGTGAGCTTACAAGGTGGTTCCGGGAGCAGGTGATGCTTACGTCAACACCACCGGATTATGCTGACTTGGAAAAAATGGCACAAAAAATATCTCCTGGCTCGGAAGGACTAATTATTTTGCCCCATTTTATGGGTGAGCGAACGCCAGTTGTTAATCCCCAGGCGCGGGGTATAATCTTGGGTTTGACTACCGCCCATACTGGCGCCCACCTTTACCGGGCCTTAATGGAGGCTTTTGGTTATGCCCTGCGGGATAGTTATGAACAAACAAAAATCCCTTTAAAGCGGGTGGTAGCCACCGGTGGTGGTGCCCGCAGCCAACTTTGGCGCCAGATAGTTACTGATATTCTTGGACTACCTTTGGAGTATACTGCCAAGGGTGACGCTGCCTTGGGTAATGCTTACTTTGCTGGTTATGCCCTGGGTTATTTCCCGAACTTTGAGGGCATTAAAAATGAATGGCTACAGGTTGAAGAAGTTACAACTGTTAATCCAACTGCTCACCAGTTTTACGAATACTACTTTGGCCTTTATCAGATCCTCAATAAAAAGCTTGCACCCGTTTACCCGCAATTAGCTCAATTGCCAGGGATTATTTAAACACGGGGGAATCAAAATGAAAATTGCTGCTTTTGTCGGTAGCCCACATAAAAATGGCAATACAGCGAGAGTAGTAAAACAAATTCTCACCGGCGCCCAAAGCAAGGGGGCTACAACGGAAATTTTTTATCTCTATGATTACAATATTAAACCTTGCCTGGGCTGCCGGTATTGTGAAGAAAAGAATGTTTGCAAAATAGTAGACGATGATGTGCCTTTACTACACCGGGCCATACGAGAAAGTAATGCCATTGTGTTAGGAACCCCTACCTATTATGGCGATATTACTGGACAGTTTAAACAATTTGTTGACCGCTGTTACCCTTTCTGCAAAATAGTAACCGACGGGAAAAACAAAATGGAATTTTATAGTATAATTCCTGAACGAAAGTTAGGAATCCTTGTAGCTGTAAGTGGTAGCATGGGACCAGAAGTTTTCGATAGCCATATTAAAGTAGCCGGCCATTGTTTTAATGATATAAATGCTGTCTTTTGGCGTAAAATTTTGGTCCCTTTTACCACGTGGACTCCTGTCACTACAAGCCATGCCGTGATGGCTGAAGCTTTTTCTTCTGGTGTGGAACTTGTAGACGCATTTAACAAGCACGTTTCTCTTTAAGCATTTTGCCCCTTCCCCCCACAAAAAATTCCCGGCGGGCCTTTAATCCTGAAGACCCGCTGGGAATTCCCTCATGCCATGGCTACTGCCCTTCCGCCAGGCTGGCGGGCGGTGGCCCTTCTTTCAGATGTTCGCGGTAAACTTCCCAACGATCGCGCAGCAAGTCGCGCAGGTAAGGTTCTAAATGGCGTACCTGCAGCAGGCGTGCCAGCCACTGGGTGGCGGTTTGATAATTGCCTAAACGTCCCTCTAATTCCCCGATTAAGTAAATAATCAGGTTGGGGCTCCCTCCTCCGGCAGTCCCACTTTCCTTCTGGTAGGCTTCCTGGTAGAGGTCGCAGGCATAACGGAGGTACTTTTTCTCCGGTTCTTCTTCCTGGCTGTAGCGGTAAAACCAGGCAATATGTAAGCATAAGCCGGCCAGCACCGAACTTTTCTCTTGATTCAAGTTGCCGCATAATAAACCCAACTTATGTACATTTAAGGCATCATTTAAATTACGGGGACCGGTATAATCCTTACGGGTAATTTTTTGGATATACTCTTTTATTATCAGTTCCCGGCGTTCTTTTTTGACAGGGCCAAAGCTGGAGGTAAAAGCATAACCGCAGTGGGGGCAAACAGCCACTTCGTAAAAATAGGGGTTTTCGCCTTCAAAATAGGCACACAAATCGCTATCGCGTTTCACCTGGCGCACCTGACTCAGGCGCAGCTTTTTATTGGTAAATTCCTGGCCGCAGAAAAGGCACTGGTAGCGTTTGTTATACAAGGGTTCAATGGAAGCTGCCACTTCAATCCCTTCCCGCAGTTTTCTCGGCTACAGTTTACCTTATTCTACGTCCTGCTCCAACTTCCTACCACGAAAATAAGATTTTTTCCTGCTTCTCAGCGTTACCCTTCACTGCCGAATGAAACAAATTTACCAATAGTGAACGCCATCAGCCACATTATGGGCCTCCTGCTGGCGATCATAGCCGTCCAGATGGGCGCCTCCGGCCTGCTGGAACTCTTCCCAGGGATGGGACGGTAAAAAAGGCGGGGCAGGGCAGGTTTCCCTCCGGCGCTGGCTGCGCCGCATCCTGCCCTGCCCCGATTGTCAGCCGGATTACCCGTTCGGAAAAGAATAGCCATTTACGGTTTTACTTCCAGAGCCCGGATCAGGGCGGCAGCGGCTTCGGCGCGGGTCACAATATGGTTCGGTTCGAAGGTAAAGCCATTGCCCTTCAGGATACCTAAACCCCACGTCAAGGCCACATAGCCGAGGGAACCGGGGGATAGGGAGCCGGCATCACTGTAGGGCACTTTGTAGATCCCCTCCGCCAGGGCGGCGCGCTCCAGGTTGAGGAAGCGAATCATGAACTTCGCCAGGGTTTCCCGGCTGACGGTAGCCCCGGCCTGCAGGTCTTCCTGCAGCCACTTCTCCTCCCTGGCCCGCTTCAGGATCTCCTCATCCTTCAGGTCTTTATAACCCCAGACGCCGTTCCTGGCCATGAGCATGGCCCGCAGCAGGGAAACTACGGTAACATTCTCGTCGGGGTGAAAGGCTTCGCCGTATTCACCGAAGATCCCGGCCTGGCCCAGGAGGTTGATTTCTTTTTCGGCAAAATTGCCGGCAATATCGTTAAAGCGATAGGGCCGCGGCTGTTGCGCCACGGGTTTACCCTCCCAGTCCAGGAACTGGCCGGTCCTGGCATCCAGCATGTCCGAGGTGGTATAGCCGGGGTCACCCAGGGGCTGGTACACAAGGCGTAATTCACCCTGACCCGGACCGCCCGGGCTGTAGATTTGGGTATAGCTCATGGTCAGGGGGCGTTTTTTCAGGAAGGCTTCGACGGCTTGCTGCCCATCGAGGATATTTGTGGCTACCGGAAAAGCAAAATTGCCCCAGTTAAGGTTGTAGCTGGTGATGCGCCCTGCCACCGCGTCCACTGTTACGTTGATGCCGTTGCCGGGGAAAGGGATGCCGTTGACCAGGCGGCGGTAGTAGAAGTACTGGACAGCCGGGTTCTGGCCATCCTCCATGATTACCGGCTCCCAGCCGGGCCGGTAGTTTTCATCCAGCTGTACTTCCTTGAAACGCTGCGGTTGCACCTTCTGCAGGAAGTCCTCGGCCAGGCGCTGCGCTGCTTTGCGGTCCAGTTTACCGCCCCTGTCACTCCCGGAGGGGGCAGAGGACAGGTCAAAGCCCAGCAGTTCACCATTGCTGGCATTGACCCTGGCGCTCATATAACCGGGTTTTCCCGGCTCGGGTTTATCGCTGCTCCAGTTCAGATTCCAGCTGCGGATTTCCGGGTCCTGCCAGTCGGCGTAGAGGTTGGCCCCGCGCAGGGTCAAGCCGGCCGGGATATCCACCCACTTCTTTATAGCGGCGATGGCTTCTTCCCGGCTGATAAGTTTGGCCGTTTTTTCGATTTCCTTCATTTCTTCAGGGCTTAAGGGTTTGGGCTGGACGTCACCCTGGGAAAATGCGGCTTTACGGGCCATCTCCCCGGCGTATCCCATCCCGCCGGCACCGCCTTTATCAAACCACCCGCCGTTGCCCAGATCAAGGGGTGCACCGCTCAGGGCATCGATCAACCCCCGGGAGGGATGGCTGAGCCGGTAAACCAGCAACACCGGGCGTTTCTCCCCGGCGGCCAGGGGCCTGTAAGGGGGCTGCAGGTAATACTGCAGTTCCAGCATGCCGGTGCCGGCAAATACCTGCCGCGCCCTTTCCGGAGAAATGGCTCCTGTGGCCGCAGGAAAATCGGCTTTCGTCCAGTTGAGGTTATAGTTCGTTACCTGGCCGTCATCGCCACGGACGGTTATCGTCACGTCATTACCTGGGAAGGGAATACCATTGACTACCCGCTGCCAGCGGAAGGTATAAGTAACCGGCCCGTAATTATTTATAGGCAACAGCCTGTTATTGTCAGGTAGCAGTTGCAATTCCGGCAAATACCTGGCGGCCAGCTGGTTTAACAGTTTCTCTGCCACCTTGCGGGCTTCAGCGGCAGAAATAGCCGGCAGCCGCAGGCCCGGTTCGGGCCTTTTCTCGGGCTTCCAGGTGTTCATGTTAATGATTTCGCCGGTGCTGGCGTCAACATCGGCGTTAAAACTGCCGCCCGGTTCCGCGGGCTCGTTCCAGTGCAGGGACCAGGTCTGGCGGCCGTCGTAGCTGTTAAAACTGGAAGTAAAGCGCGAATACTCTTTAGAAATTTCAAAGTTGTCTTTGACCGTCCGGATGGCCTGCTCCAGGGTAACAACCGGCTTATCCTCCGCCACGGCTAAACCGGCAAAGAGGGATACCAGTAACAGGACCACCAGGCCCCAGGCCAGAAAACGTTGCCAGATTTTCGCCACCATGCTCTTCCTCCTTCGTAAATAAGATATGCGAAGTGAGAAGTATGAGGTTAAAGTCCCTCAGGCATATCGCCCACTCTCCTTCCCCGGCTTCCGGATAATCATTCCCCACAATCATATAGACGGGCTGACCGGGGAAAAAGTTCCCAAAGGAGGGCTCCCCTGCCTGTCCTTTTTTACCCTTCCTGTACCTGGAACAGTTATATTTCTTTACCCTGAACACTGAATGATAATATCTTTCACCCCCTTTGCAAACTATCACGTCCTATCTGTGTTTATAGAAATTCTTTAGGGGAGGGGCTTTTCCTCGGGAAAACAACGTACTTTTCAGTAATTTTTTCGTTTTATTCGCTGGCTAAAGTTTGCCTTATATATTGCCCGCCAAAGAAAATAATGGTATTATTTAGCCAGGGGGAGGAGATTACGCATGCCCGAAGAAGCAAGAAAAGAAATAGCTGCCGGTAGCGATGAGCATGGTTTCTACAGGGGTTTTGATCCTTTTGGCTATATAATCCAGCAGCTTAATAACATAGATGCTCGTTTTGAAGCTCGTTTGGACAGGATTGAAGCAAGGATCGACAAGCTGGATAACAAGATCGATACCCAGGTAAATGCCTTGCGCCAGGAGATGCAGCAAAACGACTCTTCCCTGCGCCAGGAAATGCAGAAGCACTACGCGACCCTGCACCAGGAAATGCAGGAGGGTTTCAAAGTCTTGCAGCAGGCTGATATCGCCTTACGTCAGGAAATGCAGGAGGGTTTCAAAGTCTTGCAGCAGGCTGATATCGCCTTACGTCAGGAGATGCAGGAGGGTTTCAGAGTCTTGCAGCAGGCCGATTTCGCCTTACGTCAGGAGATGCAGGAGGGTTTCAAAATTTTGCAGCAAGAGGATAAAACCCTGGGCCGGGAAATCCAGGGCCTGCAGCGGTGGGCTATAGGCATCATTATCGGTTTAGGCGGAGTGATCGTTTCCCTGCTGGCCACCCTGGCCAGGCTGAATTAGGGGGAGCTTAACCAATACTAAAACTCCTAAAATTAGCCCGGGGTAGCTATATAGCTACCCCAATTTTATGCTTAAGTATTTTTATCCCTAAAAATTTAGCCGCCTTTTGTCCTATTAAAAAGCGCTTCTACCCTTCCCCTCTACCGCGGTGCTGGTTTACCAGGGCGGCCCGGCGCTGGGGCAGGTCATAGCGGCCTGCCAGGGGTAAGGGCTGCTCCCGGGGCGGGTCTCCAGCCGTAGAAGGCGTAAAGCGCCAGAGGCGGGCTACCACTGAAGGCCGCTCCGGCCAGGAGGTGCGCCGGTACTGGCTGTAAACCTCCTGGTAGACATCAGCCGTCCGCCGGGCAATACTGTCCCAGTCGTAAACTTCCGTTACCAGGCGGCGGCCGTTGGCCCGTAACCTTTCCGCCAGGGCTTCATCCCGTAATACGGCCAGGATATTATCGGCCAGGGAACCGGCATTACCCGGCAAGGCGCGCATACCGTCAACGCCATGGGTGATGATCTCCGCCAGGCCGCCCGTCTCGCTGGCCACCACCGGCGTCCCGGCCGCCATGGCCTCCAGGGCCACAATACCAAAGGGCTCGTACAGGCTGGGGAAAACGGCCACCCGGGCGGCGCGGTAGAGCTGGTTGCGGGTATGATCGTCAATATAGCCGGCAAAATAGACCTTGTGGCTAATGCCCAGCTCCCGGGCCCGGTTCTGGAGCTGGCCTTCCATGGGTCCCTGGCCGGCCACCACCAGCTTGGCCTCCGGGCAGGCGGTTAAGATGCGGGGCATGGCCTCCAGGAGGACCTGGACCCCCTTTTCGATTACCAGGCGGCCGACGAAGAAGATAATCTTTTCGTGGGGCGCGGCGTAACGCTGCCGCACCATTGGATCAACGGCCACGGCCCGGAATTTCTGGCTGTAAACCCCGTTGGGGATAATGGTAATTTTATCGGCCGGCAGCTGGAATAACCCCTGGACCTCCTGGCGCATATGCTGGCTACAAACGATTACCCGCCAGGCCTCATAGGTCAGCCACCATTCCACACTGTTAATGTAGCGCTGCATGTCATTATATAAGCCCCGATTGCGGCCGGCTTCGGTAGCATGCATGGTGGCAACCAGGGGCAAGCGATAGGCATGTTTTAAAGCCCGGCCGGTAAAGGCTACCAGCCAGTCATGGGCATGGATAATCTGGAAGGGGCCATATTTACGCATGAGGATCATGGCTTCTTCCAGGAACCGGGCATTGAGTTGCAGCACCCAGGTGAGAAAATCGGGGGCATGAACGGGGTAGGCTTCCACCCGGTGGACAATTACCCCGTTTTCCCGGCTTTCTGCAGCCTGGCCGGGCCGGCCCATGGTCAGCACATGGACATCATGGCGTAGACGCGCCAGGGAAAGGGCCAGGTCCTCCACATGCCGGGCCAGGCCGCCGACACTCTGGGGGGGATATTCCCAGGAGAGCATTAAGATCCGCATCAGCAGCCACCTTAATTAATTTTTTACCTTTTTATTTTGGCAACCTCAGCTAATCTTATACCGCTGGACTAGCCGGCGGGAAAAGATAATTATCACCCACCCACCAAAGGTTTGATAATTTTGAGCCTGTCACCAGGCTGCAAGGTATATATTTGATACTCTTGCTGCAAAAGTTTATGTTCATTGACCCACACAGCTACTTGCCCCGGTAATCCTATTTCCTTTAATATATCCATAACCGTGGAACCCGGTTTTACATTATATACTTTATTGTTAACAATTATTTCCATGCTTGCCTCCCCTCTGGTAACAGCCAGCCCAGGGACAACTCTTGTAATTTTGCTGCCGTCAGGTTACCGCTGACTGGGTCCCACCCAGCCAGACGATAGTACTGATCCAGAGCTTCTTTGAACTTTTCCTTATTGATACTTATTCCCATGGAGGGGCCATCCGGCATTGGTGCAAAGAAACGTTGCGGCAGTCCATCTTGTTCCTTGCCAAAACCTTCCCGGGCATTAAAGTACCTCATCATGTTCAAACGTCTTTCGCCGGTTTGCATTAATTCAGTTAAGGAAGTTTCCCAGCCAAGCCCGCTACGGCAAAGCGTAAGTAAGTCTTCTGGGCCATATAGCTGCCAGGAAGGTCCCCAGGCAAACTGGTAGAGGCAAAGTATATCTGTAATTGAATAAAAACATTGAGTTAGAAAAGCAAAACGTACTTTTTCAGCATCTAAGTCCCAGGAATTATCATAACTCTGCCAGGCCCCGATTTGAGCTAAACGTTGGGCTTCAACGCTATCCGGAGGTAAAGTTAATACCGGATCATGTTCACTCGATTGATGATCAGCCCCGAAGGGATTAACTGCATAAATTATGCCGACTGCCGGTTTAAATTGAGGCATATGGGCTGGAATTTCTGACCCTTTTACTGCCATTACCAAATCAGCCGCCCCTTTACCAATTCTTTGCGCGGCCCTGAAACTACCTTCAGCCAGCAAATAGCCAAGGCCTTCCCTGGTAGCAATCATGGTAACTAGTCCAGTTACTGCTTCGGCATTACCAAAACTCAAGTCAAGGCCTCCGGTATCCGCTTTGGTGAGCATCCCCTTTTCATAACATTCCATGGCAAAAGCAATGGTTGCCCCGCAAGATATAGTATCAAGCCCGTACATATTACAGAGTTGATTGGCTATGGCAACTGGCTCCAGGCTGGTAACACCGCAATAGGAACCCATGGCAGCACAAGTTTCGTATTCCGGACCGCCGTAACGGCTATCAACTTTACCCGGTATGGATACGACACGCTTGCATCTTATGGCACACGCGTAACAAGTATCCCTTTTTTTAAGAATAGTTGCGGCCATAGTCGCCCCACTTAAGTTTTCAGCTCCTTCTGGAAACCAACCGGAAGTAAAATTCCTGGTAGGTAGAAAGCCCGCTTCATGATTACCGATTAAATCCCCGTCAGTACCATACTGCCCCAAAGAACTCACGGTACTGTTGGCAGCTAACCTTTTGGTAATCCCCCGGGTTAGAGAGCGAAAGCCTTGGGGGTCTACTGGCACTCTTGGTTTAGCCTTACGTACCACAACGGCCTTCAGATTTTTAGAACCCATAACCGCCCCCAAACCAGTACGACCATTGGCGCGGCTGCATCGATTAAGTATACAGGCAAAACGCACCAGGTTTTCCCTAGCGGGGCCAATCTGCGCAATCTCAATATTTTTACTGCCTAATTCATTTTAACATAGCCATTTGAACTGTTCCTTCCCCCTGATGTTCCTTTAAGCAGCTAGCAGCATAAGCGCTAACACCTGGCAAGAAATCTTTCATGGACCCTTCAATCTCAAAATAACTATCGCCAATTATAGATAATGCTTTTACTCTCTTTAACCGCATTTGCTCAGCCAGGTCCCTTTGTAAAAATTCTTTGTTGCTATCATCATTATCTCCTCCAGCTAGAACAGTAAGGACCTCGGGTTTAATCTCCCTTATTTTTGCTTCCACTTCTAACGCCGTATTTAACTTTAATCCGGGAATTTCTTTGATATCAACTAGCCGGCCGGACACGGCTACCCAGACTGGAAAAGCAGCCTCACCTGTAAGTACTAAACCATCATAACCCGCCAGTTTTATCATGCGGCTACGTGACCATATACCAGGTCACAATGTAAGCCGTTTTCAGAAGCTACGAGCACTACTGCTGGGGCACTACCCGGGATGGGAGTACCCGCCAGGGGGCCTGCCATAATTAACAGGGGCTTATCTAACAAACAACCACTTTGAATATCTTCTACTAAATATCCTGAATCCGTGATAATAACAACTGGGTAGAACTCGCACTAACAGTAAATGGTATTAACAGTTATATTTAACATCTGCTGATACATTGAATTGGGTCTAAAGTTGATTATGTGGACGAAGGCTATTTACTCTTACCTTGGGTCCCCTGGATAAGGGAATAACAAAGTAGACCTCTCGTCCTAAGAGGCTTGGAGCCTGCTTATACAGCTAACTGGAGCTAGAAGTTCTGTATTAAGCCAACGCTTTATATAGGTACCGGAAAGCTGGATACCACGGGCTGTGCTGCCCAAATCGTAATTTGACCTGCCGGGCGTGGTGAACCAGCCGGGACGCTATGGTAATCAGGTTTTGTATAACGGTACGCAGCCGCCGGCGTTGAGCTTTCTTATTGCGCAGCGGTACCTCCTTTAGCGGGAGGCTAAACTGCCCCAGAAGCCTTAGAATGTTGTAGGCGAAAACACCCAGGTGTAGCACCAGGTCATTGGTGGCAAACTTGCCGCTGGGCAGCCGTTCCAGGTCTAAATCGTTTTTGATTTCACTGTGGAATTGCTCACTGGTGCCGTGGTCGTGGTAGAGGGTAATGATATCCTCCACCGGGTCGGGTAAAGTGGTCCAGTAGGTTTCGACCTCAATTTCCGGGACCAGGAGAAGCTGGCCGTTTCGTAATATCGTCCGCTCGGTGACCTTATACACCAGACGGACAGGGGTGTCAGCACCCTCGATTTTCACCATCTGGTGCCCCCGATAGACGGTTTTTCCCTCCCGTTCTAGGGTGGCGGTACCATTTTCCTTGGCAATGGCCAGCCAGGCCTCCGGCGTTTCCTTGCGCAGGTTACGCTTAATGATAAAATCGGCTTTGATTTCCGGGTCCAAACAGACCTGGAGATTATCCTGGCTGTCATTACCGCCATCCATCCGTACTAAAAGTGGCAGCGAAGTGATAGCGCGAGCAAAGGTTAGAGCTTGTCGCAGGAACTCCGGCGTCCCTTTTTGGCAATGCTGTTTCCCGGCCCGCAGTTCGGTATGGACGCAGTAGCCTTCCCTACCGAGGTAGGCGAAGATAGGCGCATAACCGTCGTAGCCCTTATAGGTCCTGGAAACACCCTCTTTCTTGGAATTTGAATTATCAAAGGGAGTAACATCAATATCCAAAGGGACATATTGGCGCTTTAGTTCCCTGGAACCCAGGGTAACAGGAGTTACCGGTGCCTTAAGTTTCTTAAGGAACCTGGCCGTTTCCTCGAGGATAATCTCCTGGTAGGGTACACTATGAGCTATCATATCCAGGCGCTGGCGCAGGGTAGGGCTTGAAGGCACATCCTGAATACCCAGCGCCGCAGCGAAGAAGGGGTCATCCCGAAAAAGCTCAATATGGTCAAAATCACTGCGACCCTGGCAAAGCAGGCCCACGTAAGAGGTGATAACATCCCCGTGAGAAATATCCGGAGAAGAAACACCAGGTATCCGGGTCTTATTTAGCCTGAGTTTCAGAGCAGTATGATCAATGATTTCCCCCACCAGAGCCAGTCCGGCAACGGGGGTAAGGTGTTCATCAGACTGTTCAATGATGAATTTCATGGCCGCACCTCGCAGGTGAACATGGATTCGTTTGCCATCCAGCCTATTATACCTTATTTTTCGCGAGGTTTTGAGCCATATCCAGATATTTTGTTATTGGGTTGTCACGGATTCAGGTTATAGATAAACTGGAAGGCAAAAATAAATGTTCTGGCCATAGTAGCCAGGGGCCCCGGAGATTGACCCGGGGCCCCTGGCTTTATTGTGCGCCCGGCATGGGCGTTAACTTAGTGGTGAAAGTCCACTGCAGGCGAGGCAGCACAGTCTGTTAGCCAAAGGCAAGGGTGTCCATCGCGAGGTGGAATCTGAAGGAAGCCGGAGGCAAAGCCACGGCCCGATGAACAAGAACCCCATACGAGGCTAGACCGTCCGGATGAGCTGGCAATACACAGCGAAATCCCAGGCTGCCAAGGGGCGGTAGAGTAGATGGGGCGGGCGCGGGGTGAAGGTTAACGCTCTTACCCGGGGAGACCTGCCGGGTAGGCCAGGGAAAGCTGGTAACCCGTGTCGAAAGGCACGACTGAACCGGCAGGAGTCAGCAGAAGGCATAGTACCCTGGGGGTCATGAACCGCAGGGGAAGGCCCGAACATCAAGTCAGAGGTGAAACGATGCGTTCGCGAGAAGGACGAAGACAGCAGAAAACCCCGGAAGGGGCCTGCCCACGGGAGGAAGTGGTGAAGCCGCAGGGGACCGCGGGAGGGCCGAGTTCTTCTCCGGCACAAAGCGGAACGTCACCTCGCAGAGGCCAAGGTAGCGGCCTGATGGAACAGGTGGTGGCCAGGAGTAACATGCTGGCCGCTCTAAAGCGTGTAGAGCGGAACGGAGGCGCGCCCGGCGTAGATGGCATCCCGACCGAACGGCTTCGGGACCAAATTCGTACCGAATGGCCGCGCATCCGGGAAGAACTGCTCGCAGGAACCTACAGACCGAAGCCCGTGCGCCGGGTCGAAATCCCGAAACCCGGAGGAGGCAAACGGCTGCTAGGGATACCCACCGTAATGGACCGCCTGATCCAGCAGGCGCTCCTGCAAGTATTGACGCCCATTTTTGACCCGCAGTTCTCAGAAAACAGTTTCGGGTTCCGACCCGGAAGGAGAGCCCATGACGCGGTAAAGAAGGCGCGACAATACGTAGAAGAAGGATACGAATGGGCGGTGGACCTGGACATCGAGAAATATTTTGACCGGGTAAACCACGACATACTCATGGCCCGGGTGGCCCGGAAAGTAACGGATAAGAGGGTACTTACCCTTATCCGCCGCTATCTTACCGCAGGCGTCATGGTGAAGGGAGTGGTCATGGAGACGGCAGAAGGGACGCCCCAGGGCGGACCCTTAAGCCCGCTTTTGGCCAACATCCTCCTGGACGACCTGGACAAAGAGCTGGAAAAGAGGGGCCACAAGTTCGTCCGTTACGCCGATGACTGCAACATCTACGTCAAAAGCAAACGGGCGGGAGAAAGGGTCATGGCCAGTATCCGCAACTTCCTGCAGGAGCGGTTAAAGCTCAAGATTAACGAGCAGAAGAGCGCGGTAGACCGGCCGTGGAAACTAAAATTCCTGGGGTTTAGCATGTACAAAGCCAAAGCCGGAGAAATCCTTATCCGTCTAGCGCCGCAAACCATTGAACGGGTTAAGATGAAAATTCGGGAGATAACTTCCCGGAATAAGCCCGTAAGCATGGAAGAGCGCATAGAGCGGCTAAACGCCTACCTGGGTGGATGGATAGGATACTTCGCCCTGGCCGACACGCCCAGCACTTTCAGGAACTTGGAAGGCTGGATGCGGAGAAGGCTACGCATGTGCCTCTGGAAGCAGTGGAAGCGAGTACGGACCAGGTACCGCGAGCTACGCGCATTGGGATTGCCGGATTGGGTGGTGCATAATTTCGCCAACGCCCGCAAAGGGCCGTGGCGAATGGCCCATGGGCCAATGAATAGAGCCCTGGGTAATGCCTACTGGCAGTCCCAGGGCCTGATGAGCTTAACCGAACGTTATCAAAGTCTTCGTCAAGCTTGGTGAACCGCCGGATGCGGACCCGCATGTCCGGTGGTGTGAGAGGACGGGGGCTAGCCGCCCCCTCCTACTCGATTTTTTCCGCTAGCGCACCGCTATCCGGTATTCCCGCAGCCAGGTGTCGGCCTGGGCAAGATAAGCGAAGAGCTGGGGGGCGCTCATGAGCTGGCCGAACCAGGGCAGGTCGAAGGGCTCTTCCTTCTCCGCCAGGGCACGGATGGCCGGCACGTCGATGAAGGGCAGCAGGGGCGAACCGGGATCGTTCAAAATCTCCAACAGCCAGGTGCGGACGGCCTCCAGGTAGGCCGGGTTGTAGGTCTTGGGGTAGGGGCTCTTGCGCCGCTGCAGGACTTCCTCCGGTAGCACCCCGCGTAAAGCCCGGCGCAAGATGCCCTTTTCCATCTGGCCCCAGAATTTCATCTCCCAGGGGATATTCCAGACATAATCTACCAGTCGGTGATCGCAGTAGGGCACCCGGACCTCCAGCCCCACGGCCATGCTCATGCGGTCCTTGCGGTCCAGGAGTACCGGCATAAAGCGGGTCAGGGTAAGGTAGGAAAATTCTCGCAGGCGGGCGCTCCGGGGGTCCTCCCCTGGCAGGCGGGGTACTTCCTCCAGGGCTTCCCGGTAGCGCCTGGCCACATATTCCTCCGGACGGACCAGGGCTTTAAGATCGGGAGAAAGGAGGCGGATCCTCTCGTGGCCGGCCCGGGTCCAGGGGAAGGTAGCCAGGGCCATGGCCTTTTCACTTCTAAACCACGGGTAACCGCCGAAGACCTCGTCGGCAGCCTCGCCGGACAGGGCAACGGTGGCTTCTTTTTTAATTTCCCGGCTAAAGAGGTACAGGGAAGAGTCCACATCAGCCATTCCCGGCAGGTCCCGGGCGCGCATGGCCGTAGTCAGAGAGGTTACCAGTTCGGGGGTGTCGATAAAGACGTAGTGGTGCCTGGTACCCAGGTAGCGGGAAACGAGTTCTACCCAGGGGGCATCGCTGTTGGGCTGGAAATGGCTGGGCCGGAAATAACGGTCATTGTCGACGTAGTCTACCGACCAGGTATGGATGGGCCCAAGACCCCGCTCCTGAAAGGCCCGGGCGGCAAAGGCGGTAACGGCGCTGGAATCCAGCCCCCCGGAGAGCAGGGTGCAGACGGGCACATCGGCTACCAGCTGCCGCTCTACCGTATCCTGCAAAAGCTGGCGGACTTTAGCGGTAGTGGTTTCCAGGTCATCCGGGTGGGGCCGGCTTACCAGGGCCCAGTACTGGTGCTGGCGGATGCCCTGGCGGTCATAAATCAGGTAGTAGCCGGGTTTCAATTCGGCTATGTTGCGGAATACCCCGTGTCCCGGCGTGCGGGCCGGTCCCAGGACAAAAACTTCGGCCAGCCCTTCGGCGTCCACCTCCGCTTCCACTGCCGGGTGCGCCAGCAGGGCTTTCAATTCCGAACCAAAGAGGAAGGCACTGCCCCTTTGCGTATAAAAGAGGGGTTTGACGCCCAGGCGGTCCCGGGCCAGGAAAAGGCTTTGCCTGGCCTCATCCCAGATGGCAAAGGCAAAAATACCATTAAAACGCTCGACGCAGGCTGGCCCCCATTCCATATAGGCCGCCAGCAGTGCTTCCGTATCCGAGTGTCCCTGGAAGGTATAACCATGGCTTTTGAGCTCCCGGTGCAGGTCGGGTGTGTTGTACAGCTCACCGTTATAGGATATGACAAAGGTCTGGTTGCCGCGGTGGCGTACCATGGGCTGGCCGCCGCCGGCAGGATCAACGACAATCAGGCGGCGATGGCCCAGGGCGGCCCGGGGGGAAAGCCACACCCCGGAGGCATCCGGCCCGCGGCAGGCCAGGGTGGCTGTCATGGCCTCCAGGACAGGCTGTTGCCGGCTTAGATCCACCTCCCAGTCCACCCAGCCGGTGATGCCACACATAAATAAATCCCTCCCCAGCAGGCTGTTAAAAACGCCCTTAAATTGAAACCCTTCCTCTGGACGCCGTTGCCCACCGGGGTTACGCCCTTGCAACCCCAAACGGGTTCCATGATGATCTTATGCAGGGAGGGGGAAAAAGTGCGGGAAAAATACCTGCCCGGGCTGGTCCCGGGCAGGCGGAACTGATATATCCCGGCGTTTCGCAACGTAAGCGCCGGTAACAGTTCCTTTTACCCCGCTTTAACCTGGGTAGCCATCCTCTTCTGGAGGGCTTCCCGGTACATATCTTCGTATTGACCGGCCGAGGCGTTCCAGGAAAAGTCGGCTGCCATGCCCCGCCGGACCAGATTACGCCACTCCTCCGGCTCGTTCCGGTAAACGTGGAGGGCGCGATTAATGGTATCCAGGAGGGCCTGGGGCTGGTAATCGCGGAAGGAAAAGCCGTTACCGCTCCCCGGGTACTGGTGAAAATCCTTGATGGTATCCTCCAGGCCGCCCGTAGCCCGGACCACCGGTACGGTGCCGTAGCGCAGGCTGATCATCTGGCCCAGGCCGCAGGGTTCAAAGCGGGAGGGCATGAGGAAGATATCGCAGCCGGCATAAATCCGCTGGGCGAGTACCGGGTCAAAGCCGATTTTGACGGCCATTTTATCCCGGTATTTGACCTTGTAACGGGAGAAAAGCTGCTGGTAATAATCCTCGCCGCTGCCCAGGAGGACGAACTGCACATCCTGCTGCAGCAGGGGGTCGAGAATGGCCGCCAGGAGATCCAGTCCCTTCTGGTTCACCAGGCGGGAAATGAGGCCCAGGAGGGGTCCATCCTTGACCGGCAATTCCATCTCCCTTTGCAGGGCCGCTTTGTTCTCCTTTTTCTTCTCCAGGTGCCCGGCGTCGTAATTGACGGCCAGGCGCGGGTCGGTGGCCGGGTTGAACTCCTGGTAGTCAATGCCGTTCAAAATTCCCCGTAGATCCGCGGCGCGTTTCCTCAGCAGGCCGTCCAGGCGTTCCCCGTATTCGGGAGTCTGGATTTCCAGGGCGTATTTCTTGCTGACGGTGTTGATTAAATCAGCGTACAGGATCCCGGCCTTCATGAAACTGACCTGGCCGTAAAACTCCAGGCGCTCGGGGGTAAAAAATTCCTCGCCCAGGGCCATAATCTTCAAGGTGTGGCGGGGGAAGGTCCCCTGGTACTGGAGGTTATGGATGGTATAAATGGTTGCCGTTTGCCGGTAAAAGGGGTTATCCTCGTGCTTGACTTTGAGGAAAAGGGGGATGGGGCCCGTCTGCCAGTCATTGCAGTGGATAATATCCGGCTGGTATCCCAGCCAGGGCAGCATGGACAGGACGGCCTTGCAGAAAAAATTAAAACGGGCTGCGTCATCGGGATAGCAGTACATGCCGTCCCGGCAGAAGAACTTGTAGTTATCGATGAGGTAAACAGGTACGGGGTGATCTCCTGCCAGCTGCGCCTGGCGGATAATGGCCGTTTCCAGGCTGCCATCCATTTCCACCGGCAGGTCGGTGAGGTAGTCGACATTCTTGACCTGGCGGTAACGGGGCATAGCCACCCGGACCTCGTGGCCCCGGGCGGCCAGGGCTTTGGGGAGGCTGCCGGCCACGTCGGCCAGGCCCCCCGTTTTGGCCAGGGGGGCTACTTCGGATGAAACCAGCAAAATCTTTAAGGGCTCGGTCATTAGCCTTCCTCCTATATTTCGGAAGTCAGAGGCAGGAAGTACGAAGTCGGAATTCCCGTAGGAACTGGCTAGGCCAGTTCCTGATTAAGTCTCCAGACTTCCATCATTTTCGTAGTTTACTTTATAGGGGGCGTTATACCCTACGGTTAGCTTCAGCCTGGCTCTCCTGATCCAGTTTAATTTCGTTCAGTGACTGGGCGGCGATTTCCGGTGGCGTGGGGTTAATGTACATATCCGTCCCCCATTCAAAACCGGCAACAATGGTCAGCCTGGGCAGGAGTTCAAAATGCCAGTGGTAGATACTGTCCTCCTGGCGCAGGGGCGCTGTATGCAGGACCAGGTTAAATGGCGGGTCGTTAGCCGCCTTTTCCAACCGATCCAGTACGTCCTGGAGGATGGCGGCCAGTTGCTCCAGCTGCTCATCTTCGCAGGCGCCGAAACTGGCCTGGTGGCGCCGGGGCATGATCCACATTTCCATCGGGAAACGGGAGGCGAAGGGGCAGAAGGCCAGGAATTCTTTATTAAAGGCCACGACACGGGCCCCTGTTTCCAGCTCTGCTTCGATAAGGTCGCAGAAAAGACAGCTTTCTTTTTCCTGCCAGTAAGCTTTAAGCCTGGCCATTTCCCGGTTAACGGCTGCCGGCACCAGGGGTGTGGCAATGAGCTGGCTGTGGGGGTGTTCCAGGGAAGCCCCGGCGGTAGGGCCGTGGTTTTTAAAGAGCTGGATGTATTGGAGCCTTTTGTCCCGCTTCAGCTGCAGGTAACGCTGCCGCCAGGCCTTGAGAACCTGGACGGCATGCTCGGGAGCTAGAGCGGAGAAAAAGGTATCATGATCAGGCCCCTCGATGATAACCTCATGCACACCGGTACCGGTCATGGTCTGGTAAATCCCTTTACTTTCCCTGCCCACCTCCCCGCTGGCCGTCAGGGCGGCATATTTGTTGGGTACCACCCGCACCTGCCAGCCAGGGGTATCAGGTTCCGTGCTGGCGGCGCGGAAGGCCAGAACTTCCGGCGGTGTTTCCTTTTCGTGGCCGGGGCAAAAGGGGCAGTTGGCGTTGCCATTCTTTTCTTTATGAGGAGGCTTGAAGTCCGAAGGCCTTTTGGCCCGTTCGGTGGCAATGATTACCCAGCGCTGGCTCACCGGGTCCTGGCGTAATTCGGGCATACTGGAACCTCCAAATTAAGCAACTTGCTACTAGGTTTTATCTATCCGGGGCAAATTATGCGGTATAAGATTGGCCGTAATCTATACCGGCGATCAGCCTGGCAAATTGTCGCATCCATTCTGGATTCCCACGCCAGGAGGCGGCAGAAACTAAATTCCCATCCACATACACATTAGATAAAGTTTCGTTAACTTCACCCCATATAGCTCCGGCGAGAAGAAGATCGGGTTTAATACCAGGATAACCTGTACATATTTTTCCTCTAAGTACACCGGCGGCTATTAAAATTTGCGGCCCGTGGCAGGTAACGGCTACGGGCTTATTAGTTATAAAGAAATGCTGTACAATTTTTAGCACTCGCTCATTGAGGCGTAAATATTCAGGTGAACGGCCACCGGGGATAACTAGTCCAATATAGTCCTGGGGATCGACTTTATCAAAGGTGGCAGTAAGAAGGAAATTGTGACCTGGCTTCTCGCTATAAGTTTGCTCTTTTTCAAAGTCATGAACAGCGGTTCGTACAGTTTCTCCAGCCCATTTATTAGGAGAAACACTGTGGACGGTATATCCCAACATAGTTAAGGCTTGAAAAGGAAAGATGGCTTCATAATCTTCCACATAATCGCCGACCAGCATGAGTATTTTCTTTCCAGGCATTTTTATCCCTCCCCTTCATTCTATTCCACCGAGTTATGAGGTGATAGCCCGGGGAGGCAAGATAATGATTATTCAGGAAGGGGATTTAAAAAATTAATATTCGTTATCAGTTATTATCACCTGATTTAAAAGGGCCGGTGGAATTTATGTTGATTACGGCGCCGCCCAAGGCCTCCACGGGCGAGGAAAATTTCGTCCATGATGGTTATGAATATGGTTTTATTTTGAAAGGCTCAATGCAAATCTGTATTAATGATACTGAAATTTATCTTTTACACCAAGGCGATGCTATCTTTTTTAGCAGTGGTATTTGATGAAAAAGACAAGGTCAAATTAACAAAAGGATTAGATTTTATTCTTTTACCGCCCGGTGGTATTGGTAACCTGTTTAGACGATAATGATAAACCCAATATCATTACTCTAGCCTGGGCCACGCCGGTATCCCACCAACCTTTGATTGTGGCTATTGCTGTATCGCCTAAGAGATATTCCCATGACTTAATTAACCGGAGGCGGGAATTTGTGGTTAATTTCCCGGATATCAGCCTGGCGGAAGGAGCCAACTGGTGTGGCCGCAAATCAGGGAAAAAATATGATAAATTCGCTGAAACCAAATGGACCGCCGTCCCGGGCAAGACAATCAAAACTCCCCATATAGCTGAGTGCTATGCCTATCTGGAATGCAAGGTAACTCAACAGGTTATTGCTGGGGATCATACGACTTTCTTCGGCGAAGTTGTGGATGCTTACGCGGTTGAGGAAGCTGTCAAGAAAGTAAAGCAAGGGGGACCGCCGGCCTATTACTTTGACCCTGCCAGAATTAAGACATTGCAGCACCTGGGAGGCGATATGTATGTAACTAATGAAGATAACTATGTTGAATTTGAAGTTAGTGGTGTTATTGATGTATATAAATTAAAAGCCCTAAGAGAGCCTGTTTTTTACTCCGGCCAGAGTAAAGGGCTCTCTTAGGCCACCCGTAAAATTATTATAACAAGTAATTTAAAAAATGAAAACCGAAGCCCAGTCTTTTTCCAGCCGTCCTGAATTTGTTGCCTTTCATTAGAAAAGATTTGGGACTATCCCATGAAGTAATTGGTTTTGCCTCTTCCCTGTTTTTCCTGGCGTATACGGGTATGCAAATCCCAGCCGGTATAGCAGCAGATAAATGGGGACCCAAGATCGTTATGGGTGTATCTATTGTCGTGTTTACCTTCTTTAGTTTCCTGACGGGGACCATTAATTCTCTAGCTCAATTTATTGCTGTGCGCCTTGGTCTCGGCCTGGGGGAAGGGCTACACTTTTCTCCCAGTATTCGTGCTATCGGCGACTGGTTCCCGCCCCAGGAAAAAGGCCGGGCGACTGCCTTTTTCACTACTTCCTGGACGGTAGCTCCAGCCATTATCCCTGTTGTAACTGCTTTTATAGCGGCGGCCTGGGGTTGGCGGATGGTGTTTTATTTGTTGGCTATCCCCGGCATAGTGGGGATAATCTTCTCAGGCAGGGCAAGGGCAAAGCTGCACCTAGCGCAACCCCATTCTTGTATTTTGCCTTAATGGCTGTTATTGGCACTATACTTTCCCTTTCTTTAAATGAAAAGCCCATTGCTGCCGGGATGAGTAAAAATTCTTCTTTGGAGGGTTAAATAAATGCTGATTTATCCCCAAGTTCGACAGTTGCTAGGTGAATAATAAGCGCAACAGCTTGTCGCGCAAGGGTTTCAGGGTTCGGCTTTTGGGGCGCGTGTTACTAGGGACCCTTTCTGGCCTTTGTTTCGACCGCGATTATTTGCGGCGGTTCCTTTATCCCAAGGGTCTTGAAGATATGCTGCTGTGGCGGGGTTGTTTCCGTCCTTTGGAGTATCCTGCCCTCAGGACCAACAAATTCGCCCAGGTGCATGCGTTCCAGGGTCTGGCGGATGTTCCGCCAGCTATCCTGCACTTTCGTTTCAGCTACCCGGATTAGGAGCAGTCCCAGCCAGCACAGGAGGACATGGGCATGGATGCGGTCGCTCAGGCGATGATAAATAGGCCGCAGCTCTAAGGACTGTTTCATGGTACGGAAGGCGTCTTCTACTTCGAGAAGCTGCTTGTAGCCGAGGGCCACGTCTTCCGGGCTTAAAGTATCGTCCGAGGTCCGTAACAGGTATTTGCCGTCCAGCTTTTCTTCGGCTTTCACCTTGGCCATATCGATATACGGTTGCCCTTTCTTGTCGGTCTTGAGATAGCGGCCATAGGTGGGATGGGCGATAAGCTGGCAGCAGGCTTTGGTATGGGGTTCGCCTTTAAGGTCGCCGATGGCTTTTAGTTCTTCCTTGAGGCGGGTCAATATTTTCTCCCGCTCAAGTCTGTCTTTTTCTGCTTCTTTGGGGTTGCGGACCAGGATATAGCGTACCCTTTTTTCACCGTCGCCGACGATAACTTCTTTGACTTCAAGGTTATCTTTGACGGTTTTGTAGCGGCCCGGTCTGGTCAGGGCTTCTTCTACGGTTTCTTTGCCGCTGCGCATCTTTTCGCCGGCAATATAGTGGCCACCGGCACGCTGGAGGTAGCGAAGGTTATCTTCCGAAGCAAAGCCGCGGTCGACAACGGTGATGACCCGGCCCAGTTGCCAGCCCACCAGGTCCTTTTTGACTTGCTCGATTACCGCCATATCGGCGGTGTTCCCGGGCCAGACCCAGCAGCGTACTGGGAGGCCTTCCCTGGTGACCGCCAGGCCGATTACAGCCTGCGGTAAATCCGGCCGGTGGTCCTTGGAGTTGCCTTTACGCCGAAGGTGCTGCTTATGGTCCTCCGGATTATCCTCCTCTTCCACTTCAAAGTAGGTGGAGGTGGTATCGAAGTACAGGAGATCTACTTCCAGGTTAAAGAGGTGGGCCACGGCGAAGAAGATATCCTTTTGTATCTCTTCCGCAGCCTCCAGTAAGAAGTCCATGGCCCGGTAAAGGTGTTGCACCGGTACCTCCGGGAGGCCGGGAATGAAAACGTCGTGGCTGACCCAATCCTCGGTCTTAAGTTTACTGGCCGGGTGCAAAGCCCGGTTGGCTACCATGGCGAAGATGGCCCGTTCGACCGGATTCTGGAACTTACGTTTGGCCAGCAACCTGACTAAAACGTCGCTAATACCCAGCCGGTTCCACAGTTCGTTTAATACCCAGGCGCCGCCCATAGGCCGGCTGGAGACAAATTTCAGGGGAGTGCTGCCGTTTAACTCTCCTTGGGTGCGCAAAACCTCTTCCGGTCCCAAAAAACGCGTAATACTCTTTACCAGGCGGACCAGGGCTTCCCGGTCTACATCCTCTTCGCGGCCGAAGTTGAATAGTACTTTGGCTTTCGGATAGCCGGCTTGGGGGTCCCAGACGTTGTGGGCAAGCTGGATATAACGGACAACAGAGCCGTCCTTGTTTTTGCGGGAAATAGTTCTTATGTACATGTCTATATTATAGCGCATGTACTACATAGCCATCAAGCTCTAATTCCGGAATCGTGTGCCTATGTGATTTTTGATTTTTGAGCTCTCCCAAGAGCGGGAAACGTTGATTTATAAGGTTTCTTCATCTGAAAAGCAGCCATTTTTGCCTAGCAACTGTCGAACTCGGGTTATCCTGGAGAAATCAAAACTGACTGGGGAAAAGTAATAACATTTATTAAAAAAGAATTACCTGCTATGACCATGATCGAATGCGGTATCTTTGAATGTCAACCTGGTTCCAGCCTGGCAAGGCATGTTCATGAAAATGGAGATGAGTATTGTTACCTGTTTGCAGGTCAAGGGATTTTTGAGATCGGCGGCCAGGAATATGAAGTAGAAGCAGGCCAGACAATTAAAATTCCCAGAGGGGTAGAACATCGTTCATTTAATAATGGGGAACATACTTTTAGAAGTTTTTACGTAGTTTGCCCGTAAATAAATTTGAGATTATCTTAAGGCGTGGGCAATGCCCACGCCTTAAAATAACGAGAAGGAGATAGTCATGGCGGGATTTCAGGAAAAGATGTTGCGCATTGATTTGCAGCGGAATAACGTTAGCGAAGAAAGATTACCACTTAAATGGTATTCCCAGTATCTTGGCGGTTTGGGTTTGGGTTTAAGATATTTCCTGAATCCGTGACAACCCAATAACAAAATATCTGGATATGGCTCAAAACCTCGCGAAAAATAAGGTATAATAGGCTGGATGGCAAACGAATCCATGTTCACCTGCGAGGTGCGGCCATGAAATTCATCATTGAACAGTCTGATGAACACCTTACCCCCGTTGCCGGACTGGCTCTGGTGGGGGAAATCATTGATCATACTGCTCTGAAACTCAGGCTAAATAAGACCCGGATACCTGGTGTTTCTTCTCCGGATATTTCTCACGGGGATGTTATCACCTCTTACGTGGGCCTGCTTTGCCAGGGTCGCAGTGATTTTGACCATATTGAGCTTTTTCGGGATGACCCCTTCTTCGCTGCGGCGCTGGGTATTCAGGATGTGCCTTCAAGCCCTACCCTGCGCCAGCGCCTGGATATGATAGCTCATAGTGTACCCTACCAGGAGATTATCCTCGAGGAAACGGCCAGGTTCCTTAAGAAACTTAAGGCACCGGTAACTCCTGTTACCCTGGGTTCCAGGGAACTAAAGCGCCAATATGTCCCTTTGGATATTGATGTTACTCCCTTTGATAATTCAAATTCCAAGAAAGAGGGTGTTTCCAGGACCTATAAGGGCTACGACGGTTATGCGCCTATCTTCGCCTACCTCGGTAGGGAAGGCTACTGCGTCCATACCGAACTGCGGGCCGGGAAACAGCATTGCCAAAAAGGGACGCCGGAGTTCCTGCGACAAGCTCTAACCTTTGCTCGCGCTATCACTTCGCTGCCACTTTTAGTACGGATGGATGGCGGTAATGACAGCCAGGATAATCTCCAGGTCTGTTTGGACCCGGAAATCAAAGCCGATTTTATCATTAAGCGTAACCTGCGCAAGGAAACGCCGGAGGCCTGGCTGGCCATTGCCAAGGAAAATGGTACCGCCACCCTAGAACGGGAGGGAAAAACCGTCTATCGGGGGCACCAGATGGTGAAAATCGAGGGTGCTGACACCCCTGTCCGTCTGGTGTATAAGGTCACCGAGCGGACGATATTACGAAACGGCCAGCTTCTCCTGGTCCCGGAAATTGAGGTCGAAACCTACTGGACCACTTTACCCGACCCGGTGGAGGATATCATTACCCTCTACCACGACCACGGCACCAGTGAGCAATTCCACAGTGAAATCAAAAACGATTTAGACCTGGAACGGCTGCCCAGCGGCAAGTTTGCCACCAATGACCTGGTGCTACACCTGGGTGTTTTCGCCTACAACATTCTAAGGCTTCTGGGGCAGTTTAGCCTCCCGCTAAAGGAGGTACCGCTGCGCAATAAGAAAGCTCAACGCCGGCGGCTGCGTACCGTTATACAAAACCTGATTACCATAGCGTCCCGGCTGGTTCACCACGCCCGGCAGGTCAAATTACGATTTGGGCAGCACAGCCCGTGGTATCCAGCTTTCCGGTACCTATATAAAGCGTTGGCTTAATACAGAACTTCTAGCTCCAGTTAGCTGTATAAGCAGGCTCCAAGCCTCTTAGGACGAGAGGTCTACTTTGTTATTCCCTTATCCAGGGGACCCAAGGTAAGAGTAAATAGCCTTCGTCCACATAATCAACTTTAGACCCAATTCAATGTATCAGCAGATGTTAAATATAACTGTTAATACCATTTACTGTTAGTGCGAGTTCTACCCAGTTGTTATTATCACGGATTCAGGTATAAGGTATTTGGCTACCACCGTCTCGTCGTAAACGTTGTCCCGGGAGGCACCTGCAAGAACAGATGATCCCATGGCCCCCGCAACAGTTGCTGCAGGTAATCTTTATGTCCACGGGTGTTCTCAAGGTTTAACCCTAGTTTTTCCGCTGCCTCACGCGCCGCTTCCCTCGCCGCATCTTCCCTCCGCCGCCCAGTATTTATATACACCATTCGGCGGTAATGGCGGAAAAGGTGGCGCATCAATCTGCTACCTCGCTCTTCGCCATAGCGGGAAAGGCAACGTTCATACTCCCGTAGCAGGTTTTCTTCTCCGGCCAGCCAGCCGGCAGATAAAAAATAGGTGTCTGGCCCCCACTGCTGCCGGGCCTCCGGTGAGCCCAGTAATAAAGGTATGCAATCTTCGACCTTAGGGATAATTAGGGGCGCTGGTCCAGCCCGCAGGCCTTCCAGGGCTCCGCCGCAGAAACCGTAGCCCAGTAACACCAGTTCACTACCGCAGGTGCCATCGATGGCCTCCTGTAAAGCCTGCCGCAACCGGTCCGGTGAGCGGTGCAACCCCTGATCCAGGAAGTGAAATTCATAACATTGCGGAGCTAAAGCTATAAGTTCTTCTTCCATAACTTTACAGGCAATAACTCGATATCGACCCATTATCGATTACTGCTCCCTTAATCGGTCACACACCGCCCGGCCTAACATCCGGCTATAACAACACTGGTCGTGGCGCCCTCACCTGACAACTGGGCAAGGTTAATTCTATACTATCACTTATTTCATGAATCGTGAAGGTGGCAGTAGCCCCCCAGGAGGGGTTTCCCACAAAGGCTTCCTTGCAATAGTGTTTACCTGGGGCACGAAGCCAAATTTTGGACCTCCGGTTATGGTAATAAAAGCAGCTTCATAAACACATCCTGGAAGGACGGCCGGGTCATGAGTTCAATATAGCCCACCCGGCGGGCTATTGTTTCACCCCGCTGCCTTTCGGCCAGGGAAAGGAGGGCCAGCCGCGCCCCGGTGCCGGCAGCGTTGCCCACCTGGCGGAAGGCGCCCAGGGGAAGTTGGGGGAACATGCCGATGGTAATGGCGCTTTCCAGCTTCAGGTGGGTACCAAAGGCCCCGGCGACCACCACTTCTTCCAGGTCGTCTACGGTGAGGCCCGCTGCCTCCAGGAGCAGCAGGGTACCGCTGGCGATGGCTGCCTTGGCCAGCTGGATCTCGCTGATGTCCTTCTGGGTTACCACCAGGTCGCTGTCAATGCCGGTTTCCTCAGCCGGTACCAGCAGGAATTCCGCCGGGCCACCCCCGGCAGGTCGCCTTACCCGGGGATGATTTAAATCCAGCCGGCCGCTGGCGTTGAGGACGCCGGTGCGGTAAAGCTCGGCCACGGCATCCAGGATGCCGGAGCCGCAGATGCCCAGGGGCGGTGCGCCGCCAATGCTCTCCCAGTAGACCTCCCGCCCGTCGTCACTTAAGCGCACGGCGGCGATGGCCCCGGTAATGGCGCGCATCCCCTGGGCAATGTGGGCGCCTTCAAAGGCCGGCCCTGAAGCGCAGGAGCAGGAAAGCATTTTACCGCCGTAGCTTAAAACAATTTCCGTATTGGTACCGATATCCAGGCCCAGGGTGACTTTGCGGGCCTCGTCAAGGCGGCTGCCCAGGATCATGGCCACATGGTCGCCGCCGACAAAGCCGGCTATTACCGGCTGGAGATAGACATAGGCTCCCGGGCTGAAGTTTAAACCCAGGTTCCGGGCTTTCACTTCTACCGGGGTGGTCAGGGCCGGGACGTAGGGGGCCCGGGCCAGCTGGGCCACCGGCAGGTGCAATAACAGGTGGTGCATGGCGGTGTTGCCCACGATGACGGCTTCTTCTATGTCTGCCGGGGTTACGCCGGCCTGCTCGGCCAGGGTGGCGGCCAGCCGGTTCAGCCCTTCGATTGCTACTTCCTGGATGCGCCGGTAGGCGGCTTCTCCCTCCAGGGCATAGCCCAGGCGCGCCATGACATCTTCGCCGTAGGCGATCTGGGGGTTCATGATGCCGTCGGCAGCCAGGGTGGCCCCGGTTTCCAGGTTGATCAGGAAACCGGCTACCTTGGTGGTCCCCAGGTCGACAGCCAGGCCCAGGGGCGGCGGCGCCGGCCGGCCGGCATAAATGTTGATCACCTCTGTACCGCGGACCGTCACCACGCCGCTGCCGCCGGCCGCCAGGGGCTCCGTCGCTAAAGCCAGGTTAAAATCTACCTCCGGGCGGTCCAGGCCATAAGCGGCCTCCAGCTCGCCGGCCACCTGCTGCCAGAGAGGCCGGGGGGTTTCAATGGTCGTCCTGGTTAACGGCAGGTTATACCTTTTAACCGGCGCTTCCGGGACTACTGCGACATCCAGCCCTTCTACCTGAAGTTGCTGCACGCCAAGCATGGATTCCGGCGGAATTTCCACTTTCAGCGGTCCCTGGATGACTGCCTGGCAGGCCAGGCGATAGCCCTGTTCCAGTTGCTCCGGCTTCAAGAAACGCTTTTCCGCCGGCGTCGGCTCCCCGGCGTCGCCGGCGGCTACCCGTACCCGGCAGCGGCCGCACAGACCCCTGCCGCCGCAGGGTGCCGTCAGGCCCCCGGACCCCAGGGCCAGCCCTATTTGCTGGGCCGCGGCTAAAATAGTCTGGCCGGCCGCAACCTGGGCGCGCCGGCCCACCGGCTGGAAATCAACCAGCACTTCCTTCAAACTTAGCACCCCCTATTTTGCGGAACACGCTGGGCGTGTACCCTTCCTGCTTTTTAAATACCTGGCTGAAATAACGGGCGTCGTGATAACCGACCCGTTCGGCTATTGCCGCTACCGGCAGGTTGGTATTTAACAGCAATTCTTTAGCTGCTCTCAGGCGTACCCTGGTCAGGTAGTCTATGAAGTTCTGGCCCTTAACCTGCTTAAAGAGGCGGCTGAAATAACAGGGATTTAAATATACCTGCTGAGCGACTTCTTGCAGGGTGAGATCCTGGCTGAAGTTGGCTTCGATAAACTTGCTGGCCCGTTCAATAAGGGAAGAATTGCGTTGTTCCCTGCTGGCTACTACCTGATCTACCAGGACCATCAGGCGCTCCAGGACAAGCTCACGCACAGCCGCCCGGTTATCCAAAAATTCGCTGCTGCCGGCCAGGGTGAGGTTGGAAACGGCCTCCGGGTCGGCTCCGCCTTCCAGGGCGGCATTGGCTGCCAGGGCAACCATTGGAACCTGAATCCGTGACAACCCAATAACAAAATATCTGGATATGGCTCAAAACCTCGCGAAAAATAAGGTATAATAGGCTGGATGGCAAACGAATCCATGTTCACCTGCGAGGTGCGGCCATGAAATTCATCATTGAACAGTCTGATGAACACCTTACCCCCGTTGCCGGACTGGCTCTGGTGGGGGAAATCATTGATCATACTGCTCTGAAACTCAGGCTAAATAAGACCCGGATACCTGGTGTTTCTTCTCCGGATATTTCTCACGGGGATGTTATCACCTCTTACGTGGGCCTGCTTTGCCAGGGTCGCAGTGATTTTGACCATATTGAGCTTTTTCGGGATGACCCCTTCTTCGCTGCGGCGCTGGGTATTCAGGATGTGCCTTCAAGCCCTACCCTGCGCCAGCGCCTGGATATGATAGCTCATAGTGTACCCTACCAGGAGATTATCCTCGAGGAAACGGCCAGGTTCCTTAAGAAACTTAAGGCACCGGTAACTCCTGTTACCCTGGGTTCCAGGGAACTAAAGCGCCAATATGTCCCTTTGGATATTGATGTTACTCCCTTTGATAATTCAAATTCCAAGAAAGAGGGTGTTTCCAGGACCTATAAGGGCTACGACGGTTATGCGCCTATCTTCGCCTACCTCGGTAGGGAAGGCTACTGCGTCCATACCGAACTGCGGGCCGGGAAACAGCATTGCCAAAAAGGGACGCCGGAGTTCCTGCGACAAGCTCTAACCTTTGCTCGCGCTATCACTTCGCTGCCACTTTTAGTACGGATGGATGGCGGTAATGACAGCCAGGATAATCTCCAGGTCTGTTTGGACCCGGAAATCAAAGCCGATTTTATCATTAAGCGTAACCTGCGCAAGGAAACGCCGGAGGCCTGGCTGGCCATTGCCAAGGAAAATGGTACCGCCACCCTAGAACGGGAGGGAAAAACCGTCTATCGGGGGCACCAGATGGTGAAAATCGAGGGTGCTGACACCCCTGTCCGTCTGGTGTATAAGGTCACCGAGCGGACGATATTACGAAACGGCCAGCTTCTCCTGGTCCCGGAAATTGAGGTCGAAACCTACTGGACCACTTTACCCGACCCGGTGGAGGATATCATTACCCTCTACCACGACCACGGCACCAGTGAGCAATTCCACAGTGAAATCAAAAACGATTTAGACCTGGAACGGCTGCCCAGCGGCAAGTTTGCCACCAATGACCTGGTGCTACACCTGGGTGTTTTCGCCTACAACATTCTAAGGCTTCTGGGGCAGTTTAGCCTCCCGCTAAAGGAGGTACCGCTGCGCAATAAGAAAGCTCAACGCCGGCGGCTGCGTACCGTTATACAAAACCTGATTACCATAGCGTCCCGGCTGGTTCACCACGCCCGGCAGGTCAAATTACGATTTGGGCAGCACAGCCCGTGGTATCCAGCTTTCCGGTACCTATATAAAGCGTTGGCTTAATACAGAACTTCTAGCTCCAGTTAGCTGTATAAGCAGGCTCCAAGCCTCTTAGGACGAGAGGTCTACTTTGTTATTCCCTTATCCAGGGGACCCAAGGTAAGAGTAAATAGCCTTCGTCCACATAATCAACTTTAGACCCAATTCAATGTATCAGCAGATGTTAAATATAACTGTTAATACCATTTACTGTTAGTGCGAGTTTTACCCAGTTGTTATTATCACGGATTCAGGTGGAAGTTTAATTGGAAGTTTATGTGTTTGTAAAGCAGAATCAGGCATATCATCACCTTTAGGTTTAGCCTATCCATATATCTCCCTGTTTCGTTCTCTTAAGAGGTTGCTATAAATTTTGCATAACTATTTTAATATTCCTATAATAACTTCCTTGAATTAAATCTCCACGCACGGTCATAATTCTTCTCACATAAAAACCTTCTCACATAAAAACTTTAAGTTAGAGATAATTCTCGTCGCTGTAAAGGTAAAAGCCTCAGCTGAAATAATCTGTATTTGACTTTAATAACGCATTATATATAGTCTCTACGTTTTTCTTTATGAAGAAATTATTGGTGGTGAAAGGTAGGGTTTTTAACTCCTCCTATCCTTTCACCACCGAGTTTTTTATTATGACAGCAACTTAGTTGTTAGTCCATCCATAATAAAATTCTGGCCTGGAAGCAAAGACCTGAATCCGTGACAACCCAATAACAAAATATCTGGATATGGCTCAAAACCTCGCGAAAAATAAGGTATAATAGGCTGGATGGCAAACGAATCCATGTTCACCTGCGAGGTGCGGCCATGAAATTCATCATTGAACAGTCTGATGAACACCTTACCCCCGTTGCCGGACTGGCTCTGGTGGGGGAAATCATTGATCATACTGCTCTGAAACTCAGGCTAAATAAGACCCGGATACCTGGTGTTTCTTCTCCGGATATTTCTCACGGGGATGTTATCACCTCTTACGTGGGCCTGCTTTGCCAGGGTCGCAGTGATTTTGACCATATTGAGCTTTTTCGGGATGACCCCTTCTTCGCTGCGGCGCTGGGTATTCAGGATGTGCCTTCAAGCCCTACCCTGCGCCAGCGCCTGGATATGATAGCTCATAGTGTACCCTACCAGGAGATTATCCTCGAGGAAACGGCCAGGTTCCTTAAGAAACTTAAGGCACCGGTAACTCCTGTTACCCTGGGTTCCAGGGAACTAAAGCGCCAATATGTCCCTTTGGATATTGATGTTACTCCCTTTGATAATTCAAATTCCAAGAAAGAGGGTGTTTCCAGGACCTATAAGGGCTACGACGGTTATGCGCCTATCTTCGCCTACCTCGGTAGGGAAGGCTACTGCGTCCATACCGAACTGCGGGCCGGGAAACAGCATTGCCAAAAAGGGACGCCGGAGTTCCTGCGACAAGCTCTAACCTTTGCTCGCGCTATCACTTCGCTGCCACTTTTAGTACGGATGGATGGCGGTAATGACAGCCAGGATAATCTCCAGGTCTGTTTGGACCCGGAAATCAAAGCCGATTTTATCATTAAGCGTAACCTGCGCAAGGAAACGCCGGAGGCCTGGCTGGCCATTGCCAAGGAAAATGGTACCGCCACCCTAGAACGGGAGGGAAAAACCGTCTATCGGGGGCACCAGATGGTGAAAATCGAGGGTGCTGACACCCCTGTCCGTCTGGTGTATAAGGTCACCGAGCGGACGATATTACGAAACGGCCAGCTTCTCCTGGTCCCGGAAATTGAGGTCGAAACCTACTGGACCACTTTACCCGACCCGGTGGAGGATATCATTACCCTCTACCACGACCACGGCACCAGTGAGCAATTCCACAGTGAAATCAAAAACGATTTAGACCTGGAACGGCTGCCCAGCGGCAAGTTTGCCACCAATGACCTGGTGCTACACCTGGGTGTTTTCGCCTACAACATTCTAAGGCTTCTGGGGCAGTTTAGCCTCCCGCTAAAGGAGGTACCGCTGCGCAATAAGAAAGCTCAACGCCGGCGGCTGCGTACCGTTATACAAAACCTGATTACCATAGCGTCCCGGCTGGTTCACCACGCCCGGCAGGTCAAATTACGATTTGGGCAGCACAGCCCGTGGTATCCAGCTTTCCGGTACCTATATAAAGCGTTGGCTTAATACAGAACTTCTAGCTCCAGTTAGCTGTATAAGCAGGCTCCAAGCCTCTTAGGACGAGAGGTCTACTTTGTTATTCCCTTATCCAGGGGACCCAAGGTAAGAGTAAATAGCCTTCGTCCACATAATCAACTTTAGACCCAATTCAATGTATCAGCAGATGTTAAATATAACTGTTAATACCATTTACTGTTAGTGCGAGTTCTACCCAGTTGTTATTATCACGGATTCAGGAAAGATACAGATTGACAAAAATTAACTATATACACTCTTACATATTTTAACTCCCGTCACAGCATCGTTAGCATAAAAATCTGCACCAGTAAATTTGCGAACTGTCTCGTTGCAGATAGTTCCTCCAATGATTATTTTTACCTGTTCTCGCAATCCAGCCTCCGTTATCGCCTCTACTACGTTTTTCATTTCTGGGTAGGTGGAGTTTAATAACGCGCTTAGACCAAGAACTTTTGCTCCGGTTTCGCGCACTGCTTCTACGAATTTCTCGGCGGGCACATCCACTCCCAGATCAACAACTTTGAATCCGTGGCTCCGTAATAGACTCACAACAATATTTTTACCAATATCGTGAATGTCATTTTTGACAGTACCAATTACCACCGTCCCAGCAGATCGTTCCGCAACCCCGCTGCTTTCCATAAGCGGCTCCAGCTTTTGCATGACTTCTTTCATGATTTCGGCCGAAAACATCAGCTCCGTTAAAAAGTATTGATTGGAAGCAAAAAGATCGCCGACAGCCACCATTCCTTCGTTACATTCGCTAATGATTTTTTCAGGTGAGGCTCCCTGTTCGAGCATTTTATCCACAAGTTCATATACCTTTTTTTCATTGAGGTCCCGTAAAGCTTCTGCAAGGGCTGTCATTAATTAATTCCTCCTTATTTACCATGATAACAGCCAATTATAGGCCATTCGCTCGAGCCTTTCCCAATTTTTCTTTATTAACTCTTCATCTCCGGGAATAGCCCATTCGGCTTTTTTAATTTCCCATGGCGTTACCACGCGAGGTTCAGGTAATTTTACTCCTGGCGGTATATTTGGATTAGATTTTGGCTCCGGAGGAGGACCGTCGGAGTACCTGCCGTATTCCATAACTGCATCAATCAAAGCCCGGAAATTCTCGGGTTTCGTATCTTCCGGGATATGGCCTCCGCCATGAGGAATCCATCCCCCATCTTTACCGACAGTTTCGCATAATAGTTTCACCCGGGCGCGGACTTCATCCGGGGTACCTAAAATCAACATTTCGTTGGGTATTCCGCCGGTAATACACTGCTGGTGTCCAAAAGCTTTCTTGGCTTCGAAAATATCAGCCTCATTGTCAATATCGCATAGTACTTTACCCCTGGGCAATTCAGCTATATGATGCCAATGCGGGCCCCAGTTGCCTTCCAGGAACACACGGAATGTATAACCAGCTTCAATCAGCATCTCGACGCCCTTTTTGAAAGTTGGCCAGTAGAAAGTATCAAATTGCTTGGGTGATAAGAAGCAAGGTTTATGCGTTGCGACAAAAATCGGATACCTCTTTAGCGGGTCGGCAGTGGCGAGAGCCCTGTTAATGAGATCCGGTAATAAAGCTTCGCAAGCTTCGATAACGTTGTCGGGCTGCCTGAACATATCTCGCATGATACCATTGAGGCCACGGAGATTATCTGACAGGAAGTCAAAGGGGGCAGCGAAGTTGCCCATTACCGGTTGCGGCATGCCTACTTCGGCGGCTAACCGGGCGCCTCTTTCCCTGTTTATGGCACCAACAATACCTTGCGCCATCCCCGATTTTAAGAATGCCATGTAAGAACGTATAGAGCCTCTTTCTTTAAACTCACCGAGTATACGGGGAAGATAGCGCTCCATCCTAAAGGTCACAGGATCATCTATCATCAGACGGTATTCATCTTCTTTCATGTACTCGGCTTCGACAAATTGCTGTAAAGACTTGGGCGTAATGTCGCGCCCCGGGACTTTATAGAGGCGATAATCTACGACATCCCAGTTGGGGGACCACTGCAAATTGGTTCTAAATGTGTCCAGTTCCGGATACTTTTTGGCGAATTCGATCTCTACTTTAGCCCAGATCTCCGGGTCATACATAATTTCCTGGTACGTATAGCCCGAGGCTTTTTCGGCGAAATAAGTGGTATTAAATGCAATGGGTATCCGGTCCGTAGGCTCCAGTGCAATTGCAGCCTGATAACGCCCCAACCGTTGATTAAATAGCGCTTTAATTTCGTCAGCCATAAAAACCCTCCTAAACTAAGTTTTTAGCTTAAAGTTAAATCATGGTCTTTATTTCATTAGACCCCTCCTCTTTGAAATGTAGTATTAATTTAAATTAAATAACTCATGCAGTTGCCATCTTTGTCCTTACAATAACGGCTCTTTTTTCATCCATAAAGGCAATCAAAGCCCCGCACAACGCATAGGTTGTGGCGATTGCCATCAGGACGACAAAATAGTTATTTCCGGTCAGATCGAGTATTAGCCCTAGGCTGATTGGAAATACCACCGAACCTAACTGGGCTATTCCATTATAAAAACCCATAGCGCTGCCTGCCTGAGGCCCGGCGACAGATTCTGCCTGCAATGTATTAAGGGGAATACCTAAAAATGGTGCTATTAGACCCTTCGCCAGCATAATTCCCCACAGTAAACCGGTATTTGTCGTAAGTGCCAAAGCTACGGTTATTATGGCTACGCAAGCTGAGCCCATAATACCTGACTTTATCAGTTGAATCCCTAGAACCCGCATAAAACCTAGAAAAATAGAAAACAAGACGCGCATTTTGCCACTACAACCGGTCCTGCCAGCGGGCAGCAAACTCCTCTACACGGGTAATGTTTCCCGGCGGTGCAATCCGCATTAGGCGCAGGATCTTTTTGCTCAACTCTGTACTCTGGGTCTTGATAAAGAACACCTCTCCTTTGATCTCTACCTCGGCAAAGTTGAGGGAGTTTAACGCTTCCCGGATTTCTGCCGGCGAGGCATTTTCCACCGCTTGCCGGAGCTTGAATTCCAGAGTGCGTTCGAGAAGAAAGGCGAGGAAGCAAATTACAAAGTGTCCTTTAATCCGCCTTTCGGTCCAGTGAAAAACCGGCCGGACTTTCAGGGTGCTTTTCATGACGCGAAAAGATTCTTCAATCCGCCACAGGTTATGGTAAGCATCCAGGATGTCTTTGGCACTCATTTCTTTCTCGCTGGTCTGGATGCCGTAGTAGCCGTCAAATTGTTTGTCCCGGGCAATGGCTTCTTCGTCCAGTATCCACGTGCCCGTACAGTCTATTTCTTTGAGGTATTTCTTGCCGCCACGTTTGTTGCTGGCCTGGATTTTGGCCTTGCTTTCTAAAAGGGTTTGGGCTTTCTCGATTAACCTTTCCCGGTCGGCCCGGTCTTTTTCCGCCCGCCGGCTGGAGTAGGTGACGATCAGTTTTTCGGGTAATTTGTATTTTTTCCCTTCAGCGGTGAATTCGTTTATGTACTCGATAACCTTGTAGCGAAGGACTTCTCCTTCATCGTCCTTTATCTCCTGGTAGCCATTTTCGTCCAATATCATATCGGTAATCTCTTTTTTCATGCTCTTGATGCGGGCGGCAAAGATGTAGCTGTAGCCCCGTTCCACTATGCGTTTTAAGTTAAGCTTGCTGTTGATCCCCCGGTCGGCGACGATGATCACCCGGCGCAGGCCAAAACGTTTTTCCAGCTTTTCTAAGGCCGTCTCCAGGGTCTTGCCGTCAAAGGTATTGCCGGGGAAAAGCTCATAGCCAATGGGCCGCCCCTCGCAATCAATAAGCAGGCCCAATACCACCTGGACTTCGTTGAACTTACCGTCTTTACTGAAGCCGAAATCGCGTAAAGTGTCGGCTTCGACGCTGGCAAAGGAAAAGGTCGTTACATCATAAAAAACCACATCCACCTGCATGTTAAAAAGGTGGCGGTTCTTTTGGAACATCTCCTCCTCCAACAACTCTTTATACTCGCAGAGTAAATCCAAGGAGCGGTAGAGGTGGTTTAAGGCTACGTCGGGTAAACTGGCATAACGGTGCTGGTAGTTGTAGGTACCTAATTTACTCCTGGGTTCAAGGAGGTGCTGGATAGCCATAAGAAAACTGGCGTCGCTTAATTCGAATTGTACCTTACGTTTGGCACTGATCTTCTTTAAAAGTTTGGGTAGCTCAAATTGGTTCCAGATCTTCTGGTAGACCACATAGCCCCAGTTCTTGATCTGCGCCTCGGAAAAGCTGGCTAAACTGGTCACCTCCCTGGCCTTGGACAATTCTAAGAGGCGCTTACCAAGTCTTTGAAAGCTGGGGTTGTTTTCAATCTCGTCCAGGCGACCGAGATTGAGGAGGACCTTGTGTTTAACAGCTCCATTTTCCCGGTAAGATTGGACTAGCTGGACGTACTGGTGGTTTTTGGTTTTAGTTATTTTGATGAACATGCTTAAATGATACCACTAACATTGCCTATTGTCTAGATAATATTTGGTATTTCACAATATTAGTTGCCACTACGTTTTTCGCTTTTTGGGCTATTTTTAACGCCCAAAGCTAGATTTTATCTGGGTTCTTGAATCAGTAAAATGTCGCAACTGATAAACTCAGGAAAAACCCATAGCGCTGCCTGCCTGAGGCCCGGCGACAGATTCTGCCTGCAATGTATTAAGGGGAATACCTAAAAATGGTGCTATTAGACCCTTCGCCAGCATAATTCCCCACAGTAAACCGGTATTTGTCGTAAGTGCCAAAGCTACGGTTATTATGGCTACGCAAGCTGAGCCCATAATACACACCGCTTTGCGGCGTTTTAATAAGTCACAAAGAAAACCGGCTAGTGTTGGCCCAAATAAGCCTACCATACTTGAAGCTGCAAAAATGGAAGCCGCGACCACCAGCGAAAATCCACGCACCTTGGTAAAATAGGCAATAATCCAGGTTGTATATCCTTGATTGGCACCGATTGATAAGAAACAGGCAATACAACCCAATAAAAATGACCGTTTTAATACCAGGGATAAAAAGCTCTGCATAGTCACCGGTTTAGTAGCATCGCCGCTTCCCGCGCCGATTGCCCCCTTTGGACTGGCCTTGGCTATCCCGCGCTCTTTGGCAAATAAAAGTACGACAATTGCTACTGCAAGGGTCATAATTCCAGCATATATGAAGCCCATTTTCCATGAAGTACGGATTACCGGCGCCAGGGCACCGCTAGCAATGGCTGCACCTAAAGTCGGACCTGTCATCATGATCCCCATGGCAGTCGCCCTTGCGCTTTTAGGAAACCATCCCAGCTGGAATTTCACTCCGGCCGAAAACAATGCGCCGCTTCCCGCTCCCGCAATCATGCGCAATATAAAGAGGGTCGCGTAGCTGTTGCCGAAGGGCAAAAGGAGAGTAAACAGGCCGGAAATAATCGATGATAATCCTAAAGTCAAACGGGGCCCGAACCGGTCCACAAACCATCCGGAAACGAAATTGGAAATTACATAGCCGATGTAGAAGGCTGTCATCAGCCCTCCCGCTGCAGTCATACTCAAATTCATGGCCGGCGCCGCAACAGGGATGGCTGTCGGCCAAACGTTCCGATCAACAAAGGAAACAGCGTAGCTTAACATACACAGGGCAATTATAACCCAGCTGTACCAGGTTATTGGCATTTCGTCGACGCGCGTGGCTTCCGAAGGCCTGTTTTCTAACGCCATTCTCGCCTTCCTCCTTAAGTGGCTTTACGGCAAGCCAATAAAATGTCCTTAGTGTTCCGATAGCAAATTGGTAATTGTAACCGCAGTCATAATCCTTTTGTCAAAGTAAACAGGGATGGTGGCTTCCACATCAGTTTAAGCTGTTGCAGTTTTTGTATTCACGATAGTTGCACGCTTCTCATCCATAAACGCAATGAGCGTACCACACAGGAGATAGGTGATGGCAATAGCCATCAAAACGATGAAATAGTTATTTGCCGTTAAGTCAAGGATTAAACCGAGGCCTATCGGAAAAACCACCGAGCCTAACTGAGCTATTCCATTATAAAAACCCATAGCGCTGCCTGCCTGAGGCCCGGCGACAGATTCTGCCTGCAATGTATTCAGGGGAATACCTAAAAACGGCCCTATGAGGCCCCTGACCAGCATAATTCCCCACAACACACTGGTATTGGTGGTAAGAGCCAATGCAACTATTATCAAGGCAACACCCACTGCACCTACTAAACACACCGCTTTGCGCCGCTTTAATAAGTCACAAAGAAAACCGGCTAGAGTTGGACCAAACAGACCAACCATGCTTGAAGCAGCAAAAATTCCACCTGCTACAACCAGCGAAAAACCACGCACCTTGGTAAAATAGGCTATGATCCAAGTAGTAAACCCTTGGTTAGCGCCAATGGATAAGAAACAGGCAATACAACCCAATAAAAATGACCGTTTTAATACCAGGGATAAAAAGCTCTGCGTTGTCACCGGTTTGGTAGCATCGCCGCTTCCCGCGCCGATTGCCCCCTTTGGACTGGCCTTGGCTATCCCCCGCTCTTTGGCAAATAATAGCACGGCTAATGCTACTACAATGGTCATAATACCTGCATAAGTAAAAGCGGTTTGCCATCCGGAAGTACGGATTACCGGCGCCAGGGCACCGCTGGCAATGGCTGAGCCTAAGGTCGGCCCCGTCATCATAATCCCCATGGCAGTCGCCCTTGCGCTTTTAGGAAACCATCCCAGCTGGAATTTCACTCCGGCCGAAAACAATGCGCCGCTTCCCGCTCCCGCTATAATGCGCAATATAAAGAGGGTCGCGTAGCTGTTGCCGAAGGGCAAAAGGAGAGTAAAAAGGCCTGTAACAAGCGATGATAAACCCAGGGTCAAACGGGGTCCGAACCGGTCCACAAACCATCCGGAAACGAAATTGGCCACTACATAGCCGATGTAAAATGCAGTCATCAATCCCCCTGCAGCCGTCATGCTCAATTTCATAGCTGGTGCTGCAACAGGAATGGCGGTAGACCAAACGTTCCGGTCAACAAAGGAAACAGCGTAGCTTAACATACATAAGGCAATTATAATCCAACTGTACCAGGTTATTGGCATTTCGCTGGTGCGTGTGGCTTCTACGGGTTTATTTTCTACTGCCATCTTTTTTCATCCTTTCTTAATCAAGTCGTCTTCCAGTTTATAAATTAGTCCTCCAATTTACCTTTACGGTAAGACATTAAAAAGTCCTTGCCAAACCGATCATTACCCAATAATAAATTGGTAGTTGTAACCGCAGTCATAATTTTTTTATCCAGGGGATCAAGAATAGCGGCATCCATACCGAAAGCCATGCTAATCGTTAAAAAATAACGGTTGATAAGCTTCCTTTTAGGCATGTTATATGAAATGTTGCTTAATCCCGATACCGTTTTAACCTTAAATAAACGCTTGATCTCAGCCACGGATTGGAAAAATATACTCGCATTTGTATGGCTTGCTGCCAGGGGTAGTACCAGGGGGTCGATATAAAGGTTATTCAGGTCATAATTGTACTTGGTCAATATTTCGATCATGCGTTCCGTAATCCTGACCCTATCTTCCGCAGTTTTGGGGATGCCATTTTCATCTGCAGTTAGACCAATTACCGGGCACTGGTATTCAATTATCAACGGTAACATTCCCTCAAGACGGTTTTTCTCTAGAGATACGGAGTTTATCATGACTTTGCTTTTGTCCCCCGCGACAGTATCCAAACCCTTTTTAATCGCTTCAGCCGAAGTACTGTCGATGCAGAGGGGAATATCTGTCACCTCCTGAACTGTACGCACAAGCCATTCCATATCATCCACTTCATTGCAATGGGCCGTATTCAAATCTAAATAGTCTGCTCCGGCCTCTACTTGCTTAAGCGCCAGCTCTTTTACGGCAGCAGCATCTTTGTCATTAATAATTTGACAGATATTAGGAATTGCACTATTAAGTTTTTCGCCAATAATTAACATCTACTATGTCCCTCCACATTTAAAATCTCTATTTAAGAAGCAATCAAGGCTGTCCCACCTTGTCTTCTTGTTTATACATATATTCTACTTCAATTTGATAATTCCTGCTAAGGTAACAATTTTTTTGCCGGTGTTTATAAAGAGGCCGCCGTAAAACGATGGCGTTTTACGGCGGCACTGCGTTTTTTTACCTTCGAGCTGAAAAACTAAATTGCTACCGCCTTTCTTTGCTCAATCTCATTTTGATAGGCAATAAGCTTTTCTTTTGTCAACCTGTAGCCCAGCGCTACTATTAATGCCGAGACTAATGCAAAAATACCCGGGATAAAAAGGAAGACATTGATTACTGCGTTTTTGAGTTCTAAAGAAGCAGTATTGGGATTGGCTCCTGCGACGAAGCCAGCTGCAGCCAGGACCATAGGGATTATGGTCCCCCTTGATATAATCGCTGTTTTAAGCGAGAGGTTCATCAGGCCCATAACAAAGGAGGAGGCATTTTTCCCGGTTTTCCATTCTCCATATACCGAAACGTCCGAGTACAGGCTTACCATGACAGCCGCCAATTCCCCAAGCAGTAATCTTGCAATTAATACTACTATAAAAAACAATATCAGGTTCATGGCAACAAATTTACATATGATCAATGAGGCAGCCAGGCCAAAAAGGCCAATAACTGATGCAGTTCTTGTTGATACCGCTTTAGCCAGCGGGCCGGCAATATATGCACCTATTACCTGAGCTATGGCTCCCAGCAAGAGATAAGTCGGAAACAGTGCCATGTTCTGGGCAACATAGGTGAAGTAATACGCCGCCGCTGCTGTCATAATGAAATTTACCATATACCTAAAAAAGTCCCCGATCAACAGTACGATAAGGGGTGGGTTTTGAAAAAGAGTCTTTAACATATCGCCAACGGTGACTCTGCCTGATGCCGACGCGGCAGCGCCTTGTATTTCTTCTGCTGTAGGTTCATATCCCTCGGTAATCTTAAATACTGTCCAGTATCCGATCATCATCAGGAAAGCCATAATTCCTGCTAATAACGTATACCCTAACACCTCATTATTAGTGACTTTGCCAAGGTAAATCGCCAGAGGAGGGCCGATATAGGAAAAGAAGACGCCTGATAGGGAAGTCCAGGCACCACGTCTTGAAGCCAATAGACTACGCTCATCAGGATTATTGGCCAGGACCGGGATTAAAGAAACGTTTGCCACCCAGGGGATATTCCATACAATATGACTTAAGATAAATCCGGCACAAATAATTGCCGCCGCAACCGGTTCTGGACCGATTTTTGTATACTGAAACATGTACAGCACCACAACAAACGGCGGAGCTATGAGCATCCAGGAGCGATTACGACCCCATTTTAATGGTTTCGTACCGCTAATAATAGCACCGTAAAATGGAGATAAAACCGCATCGACGATACTTGTTATCGACCCGATAAGGGCAACCATAGGAAGCGAAAACTTTGCTACGTTTGTTAAAAAGAATACAAACAAAAAAAGTTCAACGCTTGTCATTAGAGAGAATCCAAGGTCGCCAATGCCATAAAAATTTCTTATGGCCTTGCTTAACGGTTTCTTCATAAAGGCACTCTCCTTTAGTAAAATTTATATTGTTGTTTTACCAGCTAAAATTTTAGAATAGCCTGCAAAAACTAGTTTTCCTGTTTTTTTCGTCCAACAGCCAGGTCCAGCCCACCTGTCGATTCCTCCCACCCCCTTTTTAGTTTATAATCCTCCGCATTAGAGCACAGCGATCACCTGTATATTTCGTTTATAGTTAAACACCTCCCTCAAAATGTTTTACGACTTCGTTAATCCACCATTACGGGATGTGCCTCCGGGTGATATGATCGGCATATAAGACGCCGGGCAAAGTAAATAATTATCCATTAGGAGAGCTGAGCGCTAACCCTGCTTTTTATCTCTTGCTGTAATAGTCTTACTTTATCCTTAGTTAAGGGATAAAAGTACATAATCACGGCTGCTAATATACTAACAAGCATGGGCAGTACAGCAGTCATCGTCCTAATGTTTTGGATTATTACTGGGTCTTTCGTACCCGCAACAAAGCCGATATAGGCAAGTCCGTATGCTGCTATCGCGCCACCTAACAATACCCCAATTTTAATCGGGAAAATAAGAAGGCCCATATTTACAGCTCTAACACTTTTTCCTGTTTTCCATTCGCCATAATCAGCAGTATCCGAGAAAAAAGCCGGTATTGTCGCATTGGCCAGCCCGTAGCCGAACTGCGCCACAGTCACAAAAGCTATAAATAAAACAGCATTTTTCCCGGCAAAAAGATATACCAGCAACATACCTAAAAACCAGAAAGCAACACCTAAAATATACGTTATCTTTTTGTCATATTTTATTGATATATACTGGGAGACACTATTCCCTATAAATCCACCCATAAAAGTAACCGGGAGATAAAGGGAAATCAGCATTAGGTTACCAACAACATACCTGAAATAGTACATTCCAAAACCGGTCAGGATATTAGTTGCCGTTAATAGGGTTATATTTGATAACATTAAAATAAGCAAAGGTTTATTTGTTCCAAGCTGAATAATGATCTCTTTTACGCTTGGCGATTTCTGTCCCTTCGTAGCACCGGGCCGGTCATAATCTTTAGCGAGGTAAGCCAGCCAGTAAAGGCCACCGATGACGATGGCACCGTAAATAATCACTGTTAAGAAATAACCTCTGGCATCGTTACCGCCGCCCAGAAACGCGATTAGTGGTACAGTAACGGCGCCCCTCAACGCCTGGCCCAGGGTCGCGCCCTGCCCTCTCCTTACCGCTAGTTTTGCCCTTTCATCCTGGTCAGAGGTAAAGGTCGGCAGCAAGGCAAACCGGGAAGTGGAGCAAAAATTGACAAATACATACGATAGTATATAGGCTGTGCTAAGATAAGCAACCTTAATAGACATACTTACGTTTAAATCAGTAAACATTAGCAAATTAAAGACAACTACCAAAGGTGCGGCTATAAAGAGCCATGACCTGTACTTTCCCCACGGAAGGTTGCTCTTTTCAACAATCATGCCGATAATAGGTACATCAATAACGTCTACGATTCTGCCAATCAACAAAATTGTTGCTACAACGGCCGTAGGGATCAACGCAGTATCTGTTAAAAAAAAGGCAATATATTGTACTCCCATCGTTGTCAAGAATCCGAGTGCAAATTCTTGAAAAAAATACGCAAAATATATAACGTTACTTAAGCCTGCCATTTCTTTCTCCCCCCTAAGGTTACCTGGATTTTCCGGCCTCCAACAGCAATATTCTTACGAAAGAAGGTAGGCAGTGGTGGAAGTTGTAGTTTGCAGGACAATTATCCACCTTCCACCACTGATTTTAAGCCGGGGTTTAAAACGAAGACACGACCGGCCGCTCTTACAGGAGATTAGCCAAAAACGCGTTTACAAAAGCTTACTCCCGTCTGAGCGTCGGTAGCAAAGGCGTCAGCGCCTGTATAGCGGCGGACAATCTCACTGCAAATCGTACCGCCGATAATGATCTGGACCTGATCCCTTACCCCTGCTGCGGTAATGGCATCAACCACACTTTTCATCTCCGGGTAGGTGGAGTTGAGGAGGGCACTGAGACCCAATACCTTTGCCCTGGTCTCACGCACTGCATCTACAAATTTCTCGGCCGGTACATCAACGCCAAGGTCTACGACCTGGAAGCCATGACTGCGCAGGAGCTTGACAACTATGTTCTTGCCAATGTCATGGATATGTGCCTTTAACAGTACCGATCACTACTGTCCCGGCTGACTGTTCTCCCCCGCCGATACTCGCCAGCAGCGGTTCCAGCTTGGCCATAACGCCCTGCAGGATCTCGGCGGAAAACATCAACTCTGTTAAGTAATACTGGCCGGAGGCGAAAAGGTCCCCTACGGCTGCAATTCCTTCATTGCACTCTTTGATAATATCCACGGGAGAGATACCCTGTTGGAGTTTTTCATCTACAAGGGCACTTACTCTGTCTTCGTTTAAATCTCTCAAGGCTTCTGCAATATTGGTCATATTTATGTTTCTCCTTTCTACTGACTAAGCAGCCAGCTGTAGGCCATCCTCTCGAACCGATCCCACCACTGCTTGATCAACTGCTCATCGCCAGGAATTGTCCAGCCATTTTCCGCCTTGATGACTTCCCACGGTGTAACAACACCTGCCTCGGGAAATTTTACGTATCCTGTCCCCGCCGGGGCAGTCTTGGGCGCCGGGGGTGGGCCGTCATGGTACCTGCCGTATTCCATTACAGCGTCGATAAGGGCGCGGAAGTTTTCCGGTCTGGTATCCTGCGGGATGTGACCGGGACCATTGGGTATCCAGCCACCGTCCTTGCCGACAGTTTCGCACAACAGCTTGACCCTCTCGCGGACCTCTTCAGGACTACCCAGGATCAGCATGTCGGTAGGAATGCCACCAGTAATGCACTGCTGGAACCCAAAATCTGATTTGGCTTTAAAGATATCGGCCTCGTTATCGATATCACACAGGACTGTCCCTTTGGGGAATTCCGCCATATGGTGCCAGTGCGGGCCCCAATTACCTTCCAGGAAGACCCGGAACTTATAGCCCGCTTCAATCAACTTCATGACACCCTTCTTGAATGTCGGCCAGTAGAATGTATCAAATTGCTTTGGCGACAGGAAGCAAGGCTTATGGGTAGCGATGAAAATTGGCAACTGCTTTTGCGGATCGGCGGTAGCTAAGGCCCTGGTCAATTGAAATTCTAATATCACCTCGCAAGCCTCGAGGACGTTATCCGGCTGCCTGAACATGTCCCTCATAATCCCATTAAAGCCACGATAAGCATCGGATAGGAAATCAAAAGGCGCGGTAAAGCCACCCATAACCGGTACCGGCATTCCAGCTTCATTTTTCAACCGGGTAACTCGTTCCCGGTTTATCGCGGCGACCATCCCCATGGCTATGCCCGACTTCAAAAAGGCTACATAGGAGCGGGTGGAACCTCTTTCACTGAACTCGCCAAGGATGCGAGGCAGATAAACATTCATCCTGTAACCTGCCGGGTCTTCGATGAACATCCTGTACTCATCAGCCTTCATCCATTCCTGCTCATTAAACTGCTGCAAGGATGTGGGCGGAAGATCACGCCCCGGGACTTTCCAGAGGCGATGGTTTGTAATATCCCAGGGAGGAGCCCAGGAGATGTTGGTCCGGAACGTATCCACCTCCGGGTACTTTTTCGCGAAGTCAACTTCCATTTGGGCCCAGATTTGGGGATCGTACATAATCTGCTGATACGTGTAGCCTGAGATTTTTTCAGCAAAATAGTTAGTCGCGAATGCTAGAGGCACGCGATCGGTAGGCTCCAGGGCAATAGCTGCCTGGTAACGTCCCAGCCTCTGGTTATAAAGTTCCTTGACCTCGTTCGACATCTGAAATTCCTCCCTTAGTTGTAATTAACAGTCTACATTTAAGCAGCCGCCGTTGGCTTTGTAGTCACTTTAACAGTCTCTTCCATTCCAAAACCGACAAGCAGACCAACCACCAAATAGGCTGTGGCCAGCGACATCAAGACAATGAAGAAATTCCCACCGCTAACATCGAGGAGCAACCCCAGCACTACCGGGAAAATTACCGACCCTAACTGGCATATTCCATTGTAAATCCCCATGGCCCTCCCGGCATAAGGCCCTACCACTGTTTCTGCCTGCATGGTGTTAATAAGACTTAAAAACGCCCCGATTATAATCCTAAGGACCAAAAATGTTGTTAACAAGGCAACATTCGTAGTGAAAAGCAAAGCGGCAGTAAAAACGAATCCACCAACGGCGCCTATATAACAGGGCTTTTTACGCGCCTTTAACAGGTCGGAAATTATCCCGACGGAAGTACCAGTAAATAAAGCAACTAAACCTGTCCCCGCAAGAAGCGCTCCTGCCTTAGCCAGAGAAAACCCCTGGACTTTGGTAAAATAGAGCATAATCCACGTAGTCCACCCCTGGCCAATACCGACCATCACCATCTGTGCAACACAACCTACAATGAACGAGCGCTTTAAAAGGACAGCAAGCAAAGCTTTCCTGTCTGCCGCTTTTTCTTCCGGGGTTAATACCCGCACCGATTTAGAGGCAGTACCCAAAGCAGATCCTCTCTCTTTAGCAAAAAAGAAGGTGAGCACAGCTACTGTCAGGGTTACAAGCGCAGCTATTTTAAAACCTGTTTGCCATCCTTTGGCCTGAATTAGAGGAGCAAAGGCACCGTTAGCTATAACCCCGCCTAAAGCCGGTCCGGTCATCACTAACCCCATGGCCGTTGCCCTGGCTTTCTGCGGGAACCATGCCAGTTGAAACTTCACACCACCTGAGAACAATGGGCCAGCCGCAATACCTGCGCCTACACGCAAGAGAAAGATCGTAACGTAACTACTTGCGAAGGGGATCAAAAGCGTAAACAAGCCGGTAAAAAACGAGGCTGCAGCCAGCGTCTTCCGCGGGCCAAAACGGTCGACAAAAAAGCCTGAAAAGAAATTAGCGGCAACGTATCCAATATAAAAAGCGGTCATTAAGCCTCCAGCTTGGGTCATACTCAGCTTCAAAGCGGGAGCTGCAACCGGGAGTGCTGTTGACCATACGTTTCTGGAGACAAAAGAAACCGCATAACTCAGCAGGCATAGCACTGCTACGACCCAACTATACCAAACGAGCGGCAGCTCTTCTGTCCCAGGATTTCCTGGCTTGTCTTTTGCTAATGTCATTTTTTCTCCTCCTACCTTTTAAATCTAGTCTAAACGTCCTATCGCGTCATCTCATGTCTTAAATTGCGCGTTTAATCTTGTATAAACCAGATTTCCCATAATTATCTCGGTATCCATTATTTTATTTAGGCAAAGGATTAAATTCATTCTTTTGGATGCATTCGCCCAATTGGTGACATTTGCCACATGTGCAACACTAATTACGTTTGGCTTCTAATAAGCCAGCTGGATAATGGAATGGTGTATTATCCGGCCCGTAATAGCAATATTCTCTCGAAAGAGTGTTACCAGTGGTGGAAGTTGTGGTTTGCTAGACAATTCCACACCTTCCACCACTGGAATTTGCAGGTGATTTTGTGGTATGATAATGGGTAGTCCGGCTTCGAAATTAGGAACTAGTTATTGCAGGCAATTAAGCATAAACGCGCTTACAGAAATTCACTCCAGTCTGAGCATCGGTAGCAAACGCATCAGCACCGGTATACTGGCGAACAGTCTCGCTACAAATCGTACCGCCGATGATGATCTGGACCTGATCCCTTAGCCCCGCTTCGGTAATGGCATCAACGACACCCTTCATCTCCGGATAGGTGGAGTTTAGCAGGGCACTGAGACCCAATACTTTTGCACCGGTTTCGCGCACTGCGTCCACGAACTTCTCGGCCGGTACATCTACGCCAAGGTCCACAACTTGGAAGCCATGGCTACCAGGAAAGATTTCGGGTTAAAAAAATTATTGCAGAGGCCCGGAAGCTGGGTCTCGAGGTAAGAGAAGTCACCCAGGTCGTTTAACAGTTGCATTCTCCAGAAGGATTAACCCGGCTGATGCAAGTTCATGCATTTGCTAACTTGTTATTGCCTTTTTACGCCTTAACTGGTAGTAATAATTCTTGGCAAAGATCAATTGATTAGAGTTATTTTCGTACTAACAATAATCATACTCAACTAAATTACGCTCATACCGACCTATGTTATGTGCACACCGAAGCGAGAACCTTTTTTGGACAAAGAAGCAACGGCCTACTAGCACGATTGAAGCCGCGCTTCTATAGTTACAAATCTATAAACCTTACAACTTCACTAATTGGCCTGCGCGGGCTTCTGAATTTATTCTGGGGATGTTCATAGTCGATATAACCCAGGGCAATCCCGATGACAATGGCCAGTTCCGGCGGGACTCCTAACTCAGCCCGGATTAAATCAGGATAAGCCGCCATCTGAACCGCAGTCGCTGTGCCCAAACCATACTGTGCGGCTGCCAGCATAATGCTCTGCGCAAGCAAACCGAGATCAAACATCGACCAGGCTGTCAGGGTACGATCCATGCAGAGAAAAATGACGGTGGGTGCCCCGAAGAATTTAAAGTTTAATTCCGTAAGGGCCCGTCTTCCTTGCTCATCATTGCGATCGATTCCGAGGGCATTAAAGCGCTTCCTTCCCAGTTCTTGCGTACGTTCCTTTAAAGCAGGAGGCCATTCTTGGGGCCTGCTGATATCCGGGTTAACCGGGACATTTTTGCTAAAATTCCCCAGATAAGCCTCCCGCAACCTCTGTAAAGCGCTTCCGCTGGCAACAAAGATTTCCCAGGGTTGAGTATTAGCCCATGAAGGAGCGCGCAATGCCCCTTCCAGTACAGTATAAATTGTATTCCTGTCCACAGGTTCAGGTTTGAATGTGCGGCATGTAAAACGGGAATTCAGCGCGTCCATCACATTCATATTTTTTATACCCTCCACTCAAAAAAGTCTATAACCAACCTTTTTCTTGTATATAGCGGTACTCCCACTCCCAGACATCTTTATTTCTAAGGATCACCTGGCGGTAATGGTTGCGCAGCCGCTCCTGTTCTTCTAGCTGCTCGGGAAACTCTCGCTTCTCAGCAATGGCCCGCGCCAGGGTCACACCTAGATCCCGCGCTCGGCTAAGTAGCTCTGCCTCCTCCGGCAACAGGCCTCCAGGTATTGTACATGCCATCCGGTCTACAACCTGTACTCCTATCCGCCGCAACACTTTCTCCATATAATTGGCCGCATCTTCATGGCCCGAACCGTTTGCTGTACTTATCACCATCCCGTATTTTCCTGCCAGGCGTTGACAGTGAATGGCGTTTGCCAGCCGATCAAACCATGTCTTGAGCTGCGCCGTAATATGGCCGGCATAAACCGGACTACCTAAAATTATTCCTTCCGCCTGTAATATTTCACCAAATAAAGAGTTAAAACTGTCTTTCTGAATACACTCGCCCAGCTTATGACATTTGCCGCAACCAAAACAGTAATTAATTTTACTTTCACTTAAATCGACATATTCCGTCTCCGCACCTTCGAGTTGCGCTCCAGCCAGGACTTGCTTGAGAAGCTGGGCAGTCCGGCTATTGTTTTTCCTAGGGCTACCGCAAAGAGCAAATATTTTCATAGCCACCGGTTGCCTGAAGGGGCAACCCCTTACCCTCCTCGTAATTTTTTGTCTGGATGTAACCGTGAGTGCCGGCAGCAAAGAATAGCTTCAGCGTTCTTGATATTCTGGCATACCCTCTGCGTAAGTCAACCTGGTTGGTCCGGGCTTACCCTTAAACACCCCCCAGATATTATTAACCCCTGCCCTTTTATACTACCAATTGTCTTCTCATTTAGATATATATACTGTCTACCTGTCTATAATACTTTTGTTAGTAAATTAATATGACATTCATTTACCAATTCCTGCCTTGTTAACAAAAGAACTAGATTGTTTTTTCTGTTTTCCGACTATTGCTCTATATAAGACTACCTGCTCATACCGCAGTCCCATATTCTTTAGTAGCATCTACCCACACTTTAACAAGCTCGGGGTTACATTCGTCTAAGGCAACGCTGGCCGACATTATGAAACCGCCATTCTTGCCGAGGGCCTTGCACATTTTCCTGGTATACTCCCGCACTTGTTCATGAGAACCACCCTCAAGCAACGATACCGGGAAACCGCCTACTATCGTCATTACGTCGCCTACGATTTCCTTCACCTTGAACATATTGCTGCTTTGGAACATGCCGATCGTCTTGCCCTTTGGCAACTCCCGCAGGTACTCGAGGCGCTGGTCCCAGACGCCTTCATAAAACGGGTATGGTTTCAGCCCCGCCTTGATGAGATCCAGCATCAGTGCCTTTAACTGGGGCCAGTAAAAAGTCTCAAACTGTTCTATGGACATGAACCCGTCTGAACCGCGATGCAGCGGGATAAAGATTAGTTTTCTCCCGGTCGCGCTGGTAGTCTGAATAACCTGTTCCACTGAGAAGCGGCGGATTTTTTCCTGGGCCGCCAATAACTTGTCCGGGCAGCGGTACATATCCAAAAAAACTCCCCGCATGCCGCGTAAATTGTCGGCCAGAAGGTCAAAAGGCGCCAGAGTGGTTGCACCAAAGACCCGCACATCTACCGGGAAGCCCAATGCCTCCATCCGGCGGGCATACTCTGCAGTCCGGGTCGCCGACTGCGCATACCAGTCCGCTACCTTTAACAGGGCTTCCAGCGCCGAACGCAGGGACGGTTTGTTAAGCACTGCAACCCCTGCTAGGCCACCATATCCTCTCAGGAAAGACGTAAGTACAGGTAAATCGGCAAATCCTTCCAGGGCGCTGTAGATACGCGGGACAAACTTGCGCAGCGTAAAGTCGGAAGGATCTTCGATAAACTCATCATACTCTTCGGCTTTCATGAACTCGCCTTCAACAAACTGAAAGGGCTGGTCCGGCCCCAGGCCGTAACCGGGCCACTTGGTCTGCCGGTCGCCCAGTATTACGCTCGGCATGTGAGTACCAAATGTACCTATTCCAAAGGCAGCGTCCGGCTGGTAGTAGAGAGCCCATTTTTCGAGGAGTTCCTGTGCCTTATCAGGGTTGTCATGCAGTTCCTGTTTGGTGACGCCGCCAAGACGGGCCAGCATGTAACTGAAATTCAATGTAATGGGCACCCGGTCCGGTACCTTCATGTCGTACGCGTCTAAAATACGCTGGCGGCGCTCCGCCAGGAGTTTTTCAGGAGAGGTGGTCATTTGCTATTTCACCCCCGTCCACTGTTTGGCAATCGTTACCGCCGCCACGGCGTCAGGACCGTAGGCATCGGCTCCGGCGAAGGCCCGTATGTGTTCGTCCACCGAACCGCCGCCGACCATTATCTTAACTTCATCCCGCAGGCCGGCCTCTTTAATGGCAGCCACCGTTTCTTTCATGGTCGTATGGGCCACGGTCAAGAGGCCGCTCAGACCCACCACCTGGGGTTTGAAAGACTTGATATGTTCCACAAAGGTTTCCGGTGGCACATCCACGCCGATGTCCAGGACGTCGAAACCGTTCACCTCCAGCATAAACGTTACGATGTTCTTACCGATGTCGTGAATATCCCCTTTTACAGTGCCTATCAGGACTTTGCCGCCTTTCTTGCCATCCGCGCCAGACGTACGAAGGTAGGGCTTAACTTCGCTCGAAATTTGCGTCATTATTTCCCCTACGTAGACCAAATCCGGAAGAAAATACTTCCCCTCCTGAAACCGTTCCCCCACTATTACTGTGGCCTCCCGGCATTCCTCCAGGATGGCCGCAGGATCGCTGCCGCCTGCCAGCATCTCCTTGACCAACTTTAGAGCTTCCGCCTCACGCAGATCGGCAATGGCATCTACCAGCTTCTTATCCATTTCTTGACCCCCTCACTTGTTAGACTTCTCTTATGGGCGAATATACCCCTTGACATCCGCAAGCCGCCCCATTCCCGGAGGGAGGCATCAACAACTCGCCATGTTCACCCTACGGCGTTTGCCGACAGCATTCGACAACAATTCCAATCTAAAGCTTGTTATATAGTAGTAAAAACTAGGATGATGCAGCCCTGGTGTCAGCCTGAGACTTGAAGTTTCTTTGGGAAATTCTTAATCCATTAAGTGCTACAAGGGTGGCGATTATACGGAGGGTTATAGCCAGCGCTAATGACCACTTATATGCGCCAGTAAGGTCTCTGATAAACGCACCTACGTAGGGGCCTAAAACGATCCCTAGCCCTACTGAAAAGGCGTTTAGCACAGTCATGATTGTTCCTATAGATTTTCTCCCAAACAAATAGGGAACGGCCGCATAATGTACAGTGGGCTCGCCTCCAAATAAGAAATACCAGATTGCACCTGCTATCATAATCCATGCTACACTTGTGTACCCCAGATAAAATACGGCAATCATTACTCCAGATGTAAAATACACTATTGGAAGAGTCCTCCAGGGTCCTCCAATTCTATCCATCAGATTACCCCATATCAATCTCCCGGCAGCGCCGGCGAGGGCGGTGAGGGTTAAGAACATTGGTACCACTGTTCTTACAACATATTGCCTATCTGTTCCAGTCTTGGTTAACCCTTCTAATATTATCATAGATACGTTTGTCGTAAAGAACAGGGCTGCGAAAGCTGCACAGAAGAAACATGTATACAGATGCCAGAACCTTATATCCTTCACGGCCTCTTTCAGAGTAAAGTGCTCTTTCCCAGCCGGTGTTGTCTTTTCTCCCGCCCCGCTTTTGGGCTTCTGCCCGAAAGGTACCCAATCAGGAGAGGGCACCTTCCATAACATAACCCCTCCATAAAGTACAACGAATCCTATACATGCCAGAATCCGGAAGAGGTTAGAAAAACCCAGGCTCTTTATCAAAACCGCTGTAATAGGTGCATAAATAGTTGTTGCCAAACCTGTCCCGGCAGCAGCTATCCCCATTGCTGTTCCAATCTTGTCGGGGAACCACCTGGCCATTGTAGCAGGCCACGTGCCACCATACAGCCCGATTCCGAATCCAATGACTGCACTACCGATATACCAGTAGTACTTGGCTGCAACCCATTCCATCGGAGTTAGCGTCAGCGACACAATTACCGCACCTGCCACAAAAATAGCACCCGCCAGCGCCAGTGGGATTTTGGGACCATATTTGTCAAAAAGCAGACCGGCAATCGGTGGTCCAATTACCATACTACCGACGCCTGTTAAAGATGAAGCAAGGGCTACTTGGGCAACTACGTTTAATTTATAATGCTCCATAATATAGGGGTAGAACAGCGTCCATAAGCCAGTTATATAAACACTCATACCTATGATAAATGCTGCTACCGGATAGAACCACCTATACCTTTCTCCGGCACCTTTGTCCAACAACACTTTCTGTGCCTCCATTCTAAAGAATTCATTCTTAATTGAGTCCTTGTTGGGGCCGGCACCGGCATTATTTTCCGAATACTTCCGTAGCCACCTTAACTCCATCAGTGACCGTGGTGGCAAAATAGTCGGTGCCTGTTCCAGCCAATCAGCACCTTGGTGTCTAGTTGCCGGCAACTACCCTCAGTTCTGTCAATGCTTATACCTGTTAATACCAATTTGAGTGCTGCATAATTTACATCTACTTTATGTTTTCGCAACCGCAACGCAACTTCATATACCGGAAGGAAATTATTTAGATAAAATCTGACCTAGCCTCATATACCAGTCTATACAAAAGCATCTACTGTCCCCTTGATCATCAGGACACAAACGAAAAGAGAAGTAAATTTTTTAGCAAAATACTTAAAAAGTCGGACTTCGTCTTGCCTGAATTTCTATTCTTATTTGGTTGACTCTTTCCTCCTTCAGAGGATAGAACAGTACCGTTACTAACGCGAGCGCACCAAAAATGCCAGGAACGAATGTTGCTATTGTACTGATGCCCCTGCTCAATTCAGCAGTAGGTTGTACATTAGCAACATAGCCAATGGCAGCAAGGGCAAAACCGTTCACCGCCCCAGCTAAGGCCACTCCAATTTTAATCGGGAGCGCACTCATGGCCATAATTAGCGCCCTGGCGTTTTTACCCGTTTTCCATTCAGCATATTCCACAGTATCTGCAAACAAAGCTGCTTGTATTGATTGATCTATATACACACCAAACGTGGCTATGGCACAAAGGACTATAAATGTTATGGCATCCCTGGCAAATAACCATGCTAATAGCAAACATATGGTTTCAGTAGCCACGCCAATTATATATGTTGTCTTTTTGGGAATCTTCCTGGCTATTAATTCACCAAAAATAGCACCCAGTAGTCCTGCTATGTTTACAATTGGGAAGAAAGCGCTCACCAAAAGCATGTTACGGGCTACATATTTGAAATAATAGACAGCAAATCCTAGCAATGCCCACCTGGAAGTAAAACGTAGTGACTCTACGAGCATCAATACAAGCAGGGGAGGATTCGTAAAAACCTGTATTAGCATATCCTTTAAAGTTATCGTCTCCTTTTTACTTTCCGGTCTTGGCCCAGCATCAAAAGGCTTTATAATATGAGCCACTAACCTGTAACCTAGCACCTGTAAGATGGTGAATATAATGATCGTTAACAAGAAACCCTTTGCTTCGTTGCCAGCACCTAGAGCAATAATCAGAGGCATAGCAATAAGACCGAAAATTATCTGAGCTATTGAGGTGGTCTGTGCTCTCCTGGAAGAAAGGCGTACCCTGTCAACCGGATCATTGGCTAAGACAGGTATAAGGGCTACATATGCTGACCAGGCAAAATTTACGGAAACATGTGCCAACACATAGGCTGTTCCCAAAAAAATTGCTTTAGCGCCGACAGTCATATTAAGATTAGTAAACATTAATATAAATAATATTGCCGTACTAAACGGGCAAATCAATATCCACGAACGGTATTTACCCCATTTCATATTTGATTTTTCAATAAGCCCACCAACAATAGGTACAGACACAGCATCAGCAATCCTAGCAATTAATAAGATTGTTCCTACGGTGGCCGCCCCAATGCGCGCCACATCAGTAAGAAAATAGGCATAATAGTTTACTGCTACCGCCATCATGATGGAAAAACCCATTTCCCCGATGCAGAATAAATTTATAACACTAGCTTTCAGTTTCTCAGCCACAGCGCTCCCCTCCTTTATTTATTTTGTATTAAGTTATGGTACGGGGGTTGAACCCAATTCGATATAGTTGCCGCCGATGAACACCTTGGTATCCAAACCAACGTCCCGGATCGCCCTAATGGTTTCTTTCATCGCCCCGTGGTAATCATATTAATGACGCTGTTGTTTAAATACTCTGATATGTCCTGTTCTCTCATCTTGTCCCCACAAATATCATTCCCAGCTTCGCTGGAAGTCTATGACTTCCAGCGAAGCTGGCTCGAAGGACAACATCATCGACGGCAGAAGGTTCGTCACTCGAAAGCCGTTCCTCTTTTCAGCCCGTTTAACGCCGTCAACCTGGCCACCCTTCCGAAAAGGCTTTAAACTCTGTGCAACAGGATGAGTGGCATACAGTCCTGTAGTCTTGTTGGGGACGACCAGGACCCATACCTGTCAAAGAACAATCCCTTACTCTGTAGCTCAAATCTAGGGAGTCCTGTCCAATCCTTAAGCCGCTAAACCTTATTGACCAAACACCTCATTAGCCACCTTAAGGCCATCGCTAGCGGTGGTGGCAAAATAATCCGCACCTACATGCTGTTTTACCGTCTCGTTGATATAGTTGCCACCTATTATCACTTTGGTATTCAAGCCCTCACCTCGAATAACATCGATGGTTTCCTTCAACGCCGGCTGGCAACTCGTCAGCAGCACGCTCATGCCCACCAGAGGTGCTCCCGTTTCCTTTATAGCCTCCACAAACTTCTCCTTGGGTACGTCTACACCCAGATCCACAACCTTATACCCCGAACCTCTAAGAAGCATTATCACGATGTTCTTACCTAGATCGTGGATGTCCCCCTTAACCGTACCGATGACAATCGTCCCTTTATGTTCGGTTCCCTGTCCGGTTAAATGGGGCCCTAAAAGATCCATAGCTCCCTTCATAATCTCGCCGGCCATAACTAGCTCGCTCAAGAAATAATCGCCACGCTCAAAGCGGTTGCCTACTTCTACCATCCCTTCTTGCAAAGCCTTAACAATCTCCAAAGAGGCTGCTCCGTTCCCCAATAGCTCCTTAACCCCGGCTAATACCTGTTCCTCTTCCAGTTCAGCCATGGCTTTGGTTAAGGTTTCCCTGGACATATTTATCTCCTCCATTCCTCTATCACGCATTGTGGTACGATGGCTTCGCTACACCGGGCTCGAGGCAATTCTTTTACGCTACCTTTGTACCCAGAACCATATGAAAGCATAAGCAAAAGCATCCAGTTTTTCCCATTCAGCCTTTACTATCTCCTCATCCCCGGCCAGCTCCCCGAACTCTTCCTTCTTGATCCTCCAGGGTAAGCAGGTGCCTGGTTCGGGTACAAAAGAGGTTATCTTGCTTTCTCCCATCGGTACCTAATCCTCCTTTTATGGTATATTCGACCCTTAATAAACCCCGTACTCTCGTGCTGCTTCTGTCATAGCAATAATGTTCTCCCGCTTGGCATCACCCATTACCACGCCTCCTGGACCAAGGACAAATCCGCCATCGCAAGCCAGCTCATCAATGGCGCGTTTTACACAATCCTTTACTTCTTGCGGCGTACCGTAGGTCAAAAGGGTAGTGGGAACACCACCGAACAGACAGAACCTGCCGCCGAGGATCTCCTTCGCCTTCTTAGCGTCTGTTGTATCGATTACGAAGACAATGCTCTTTTCCGGAAGCTCGGCGATCTTATCCAGGTAGGGCGTCCAATCACCTTCAGCAAAGAACCACGTCCTCTTACCTTTAGCCCAGAGACCTTCGATTACTGCTTTCAAGGTCGGCCAGTAAAACTTCTCCCATTGCTCCCTGCTCAGGAAGGGATAGGCGCCCTTGTGTAACGGAGCGGAGCACGGCAGGGTCGTGTCTCCCCGGGAACCGATCATGGCGTAGGCGATATTATGAGGCACAAGAGCTTCACAGGCGGCCAGAACCTTTTCCGGCCGGCGCCTGAGGTCGGTTAGAATACCTTTGGTACCCCGCAAGGTGTCTCCCAGCGTATCGAAGGGCGCTTTAGTGAAGCCACTTGTACCTGCAACTAACCCATATTCTTTTCTCCATCTTTGGGCCGCAGCGCCCATTATATTGCCTTGCATGGCATAAGCCGCCGCACTCTTGAGGAGGGCGATACTGGCACGGTAGGATCCCGGCTCCGCAAACTCTTCGTTGATACGCGGTAAATAATTCTTAACCAGCCATCCCGTGGGATCAGCTATAAAATCGTCATACTCATCCGGCCCCATATATTCTGCCTCTACATACTGAAAAGTGGATTCCTTGGGTAGATGGAAGCCAGGAAAACGGTATAACTTAGAGCCAAATGCATCAAACATGGGTGGCCACCATAAAGAGGGTCCTCCCCGGAAAAGGTCAAAGTCCAAATCGCGCAGGACTCTGTCAATTTCTTGGGTCGTTATTTCAATAGCTTTATTTAAATCGTAATATATCTCCTGTAAATAAGTATCTGTATATTTAACTATCCATTCTCCCACGGAGAAGCCAACCGGAACCTTATCCGGCTTCCCGCATTCCAGAACTGTAAGGTAACGATTCAGCCTCTCTTGAAAAAGTTTCTCTTTATCGCTCATTTTCGGTAGCCCTCCTTTGTTTTTTCTTCTGCTTCGGTACTCTTATGTTGGATATCGACCCGAATTACTTGCAGGAACTGAGATAAACTAGGCGATTCAATCTCTTGAACTACTAAATTATTAAGTAGGCAGATGTAGTCCCCCCTCTTCGTGGTTTACCAAAATTAACGAATGCTGATATATCTACCACCTATTCCCTAGATAGCTTTCACCAGGTGACGTCCAATTGCCTGGTTTCTCCACCTGCCCAAAAGGCGCTCTATAACCAACCCTTCTCCCTCCAATAACGCTGCTCCCACTCCCAGGCATCCTTATTTCTAAGGATCGCTTGCCGGAAATAATTTCGCCTCCTATGACTTTTTCTAGGGCTATTGCAAATAGCAAATATTTTCATGGTCCTGGTTGCCCGAACGGCAACCTCTTCACCCCCTTTAGCTTGGTAATTATTATTAAACTTTTCATCTTTTTCCTCTCTAATTGTCTATCTATATAAATTATATGCTCGCTACTTGTCTATCCATAATAGATTATTGTGTTTAATTTATTTGACATTTATATGCCGATTCCTGCTTTGTAATAAAAGATCTATCAATTTTTTATTTTAGTTTTCTGATCATTAGTCCTTTTGCTTACTTACCATGGGAGAGACGGGCCGCTCCGATCAGGTATATACTCCATACTCTTTGGTAAAGTCGAACATGGCCCTTATGTTCTCTATTTTGGCGTCCTCCACATTTACTGAAGAATCCATTATAAAACCGCCTTTTTTACCAACCACATCGATCAATTTCCGGCAATAATTCTTCACTTCTTCAGGAGTCCCCAAGCACAACAATGATATAGGGACATTACCCCGCAGGCATATCCGGTCACCGAGAATCTCCTTTGCCTTAAAAATATCTGTATTTTCTAACTGGTAAACAACCTTACCCGGCGGTACATCCCGCATTATTTCAAGCCGTGATGTATGGTCGGCTTCTACAAAAACTACCGGATTCATCCCTTCAGCAACTAAACCCACTATTAATTCTCTTAAAGTAGGCCAATAGAAAGTCTTGAACTGCTCTTCGTTCATAAAATTATCGGAACCCTTATGGAGAGGAATAAAGATTCTGGGATTGCCACTTCTCTTCCCGGCGGCGACTCCCATCTCAATCATCCATGGTGTTAGCACGTCGAGCGCTTTAAGCAGTTTTTCGGGACGGCGGTACATATCCAACATGATACCCCGGGTACCCCGGAAGTAATCTCCTAATGTATCAAATGGTGCCTGGGTAGTGCCGCCGTTTGATAGGGGAAATCCCCTCTTCCTCATTTCCTGGTTATATTTACTTGCATAAGTTGCGGAGCGCAATGCGGCTTCCCCGGCCTTTTTAAGTGCCTCCAGGGCTTGCTGTACTTCTTCGGTACCGAAAGGCGCCAGGGCATTCAGCCTACCGTAGTTATAAATATATTTCATGGGGGCTATTTTACTTAACGGTTCCAGCGCCCCACAGATCCGCGGCAGGTATTTTCTTATAATCCAATCAGTAGGATCTTTAATGAAATGATCATATTCTTCGGGTTTCATATATTCATCTTCTACAAACTGGTATGGCATATTAGGTTTTACGCCTCTTCCAGGCCATCTCAGCTGTTTAAAATCAAGAACGTCAAGGATGGGGCCTAAAAACCGAAGGCCAAACGGATTTTCAGCTAAATCGGGCTCAAAATCTTCATGCACTTTAATTGCTGCCGTCATTATTTTTTCAGGGTCATACATGTATTCTTCATAGGTTATACCTGCGTAGCGTGCTGGGAAAAAACCCCATCCTACTACAATGGGTACCCTGTCTGGAACCTGGAGAGCAATTGCATCTTCTACCCTTTTTAACCTTTCTTGGTATAACTCCTCAGGTCTCTTGACCATATTGGGCAACCCTCCTTAATTTAATATTTAAATATATCAACAAAAACTCCTCCAGGAATTTATATCCATTCTTTAGCAAGCCGGACACCCTGCTGTGCATCTTTTGCATAGGCATCTGCTCCTACATATTTGGCAACTTCTTCATTTGTAGGTGCTCCGCCAATTATTATTTTTACCTGTTCTCTCAACCCGGCTTCTTTTATCGCGTCCACAGTCGCTTTCATAGCTTCAAACGCTACGGTCAATAGAGCACTCATACCAACTATGTCGGGCTTTACCTCTTTAATTTTGTCAATAAACTTTTGCGGCGGGACATCTATGCCAAGATCAAATACCTGAAAACCGTTGGCTTCCATTAGAAAAGTTACAATATTTTTCCCGATATCATGAAGGTCACCTTCTACTGTCCCAATAACTACCTTCCCAATATATGTGGTTTCTACGTCCTTTTCTAAGTTGGATTTTACAAGTTCAGAAATTTGCCGGAGAATCTCACCACTCATCAGCAAATCCGGAATAAAATACTCTCCTCGCTCGAAACGTTTGCCGACAAGATCTGTTGCCTCCTTGCAAAGTTCCAGGATAGTTATCGGGTCAGTTCCTCCGTCCAGCAACTGTTTAGCTGTCATTATTGCTTCTTCTTCTTGGAGATTAGCAATAAACTCGACTAATTTCTCAAACATTCTACTAACCTCCCCGTAGTAATTGTTTACGATCAATCCAAGCATCCAACCGGAGTCTATGGTCATGGGATAAATTGTCATTTAGCACACTATCATCCTTAAAACTAGTCCTAACTTTATCAATTTAAAATATCGAGATAACATGTAACAGTTCCCCCAAAGTGATATAATTTTAGCAAATTATTCTGGGGGGCTGTTTATGCAACTGGTATACAATTTCGGTATTTCCCTGGAGGATTATGCTGCCCGGGGTAAGAAAAATGAGTTTCCCGTCATAGAGTCTTGCCCTATCTGTATGGCCCGGCAGGCTCTAAAGCGGCATGGTTTTTACTGGCGTAATGCCGGTAGTGACTCGGAAAAGTGGCTACAGCTGCCCATCTGCCGCTTTTGGTGCCGCTCCTGCCGGCACACCTTCTCTCTTTTGCCTTCCTTTCTCCTGCCGTATTACCAGTATTCCCTTAAGTTCATTCTGGACTGTCTCATATATTTCTTCTCCAAGGCCCGCCTCCTTATTTACTACCAGCTGCTCCAGTTCTACCGCCGCCGTTGGGCGAAGAACATGAATTGCATCCAGGCCTTCTTCCGGGAGCAGGGTTACCAGGAAATAATCCCGCCGGAATTTAAACAAAGGGCCATAAAATTGCTGGAAATGATTGCCGCGTTCCCCAACGCCGAAACCTTTTCCCAAAGGTTCCATAATCATTTCCGGCGCAATTTTATGGCTAATTAATTTTACCATGCTTTCCCCGGTTCCGTAAAGCCTCCCTGCTACATTAGCCACCACACACCTTTTGCCTGTCCTGGGGGACAGGTTAAGGTTAAACTGGTAAATGACCGGACCGGTTAACCTTAAATCCTGGGGAGGGGTTGTGATGGACGAGAAGGACCGGGAAAATATCGCTCTTTTTCGCTTTAGCTTGATTGCGCCGTTGTTGCAGGGTCAGGTAGCCAGCAGGAAGGCCTACCTGGAGAGTATTACGGCCAGACCCCATGAAGTACCGTATTATGGCCTCTGCGACTATAGCCCCCAGACCATTGCCAGCTGGCTCAGGGATTACCGCCGCGAGGGGTTTGAGGGGTTAAAACCGAAAAGGCGTTCTGACCGGGGAAGGCCGCGGGCCTTATCCCCGGAGTTACAGGAGCAACTCCTGGCCCTGCGCCAGGAGGAGCGTTCCTGTCCGGCTTCTGTCTTTTATGAACAACTGGTGGCTAAAGGTGTTATTTTACCGGACGCCGTTTCTTACGCTACCATTTACCGTTTCCTGAAATCCAGGGGGCTTTTAGGCCGGGAGATGCGGCGGGAGCCGGAACGGAAACGCTTTGCCTATGATACGGTGAATACCCTCTGGCAGGGGGATGTGGCGGCCGGGCCTTACCTTCGCGTTGGCAACAAAAAGGTGGCTACTTTCCTCTTTGCTTTTATCGATGATTGTTCCCGCCTGGTGACTTTTGCCCAGTTTTTTACTTCCGAGAAGTTTGAGTCTTTGAAGGTGGTCTTCAAGGAGGCTATCTTACGCCGGGGCATTCCGCAGATGGTCTACGTGGATAATGGTAAAATCTATCGTTCGGAGCAGCTGCAGCTGGCCTGCGCGGCCCTGGGGATAGCCTTGATCAATACTAAACCCTATGACCCGCAGAGCAAGGGTAAGATCGAAAGGTTCTTCTTGACCGTCAGGCAGCGTTTCTTGCCCCTGGTTAAAGATGAACACCTTAAATCTCTGGATAACTTGAACCGCTCTTTCTGGCAGTGGCTGGAGGAAGATTATCACCGCCAGGTCCACAGTGCTTTGGGTATGAGCCCCCTGGATAAGTTTATGTCCCAGTTCAGCCAGGTTAAGATGGTGAGCGACCCGGCTGTTCTGGAGCCGCTTTTTTTCAAGCGGGAGGAACGGCGGGTACATCATGATGCTACTATCTCCATTAACAAGCGCCTTTTTGAGGTGCCGCCTCAATTTATCGGCAACCGGGTGGAGGTGCGCTTTGACCCGGAAAAACTGGAGCGGGTCTTGATTTTTGTGGCCGGTAAAGAGGTGGCGGTGGCACAGCCGGTGGCGCTCAGTGTTAACGCCCGGGCAAAGCGGGAGAGCAAACTTTCTTTTGCCAGCTTACAGGGAGGGGGCCAAAACTAGAATGTACCAGGCTTTTTATGGCTTAAAAGGGGCTCCTTTTGGCAAGGAGCTAAAACCCCAGGATGCCTTCCTTTCCTGCAGTTTAAAAGAAACGAGGGCCCGGCTGGAGTATTTATCCCGCGTCCGGGGCATGGGGGTCCTGGTGGGGGAACCGGGAGCCGGTAAGACCTTTGCCTTGCGGGTCTTTTGTGCTAATTTAAACCCGGCCCTCTTTAAGGTTATTTATTTGCCCCTGGCCACAGGGACGGTCATGGATTTTTACCGCGGTTTGGCCCGGGGCCTGGGGGAAGAACCGTCTTTCCGCAAGATTGACCTTTTTCACCAGATCCAGCAGGCGGTCCAGGTGTTCTTCCGGGATAAAAAGATTACGCCCGTCTTCATCCTGGATGAGATGCACCTGGCTAACCCCAAATTCCTGCTGGACCTGGCCCTGCTCTTTAATTTCGCCATGGACGCCTTTAATCCTTTTATCCTGGTCCTGGCCGGCTTGCCTTTTTTGTTGAGCCGCTTGGAGTTGAACCAGACCCAGTCTCTGGCCCAACGCCTGGTGGTTCGCTTCCAGGTGGAACCTTTAAACCGTGAGGAGGTGGGCGCCTACCTGGAGCACCATTTATCCCTGGTGGGGGCTACCAGGCCTTTATTTGAGCCGCCTGCCGTCGAGGCCATCGCTTCTCGCTCCCGCGGCTGGCCGCGCCTGGTGAACAACCTGGCCCTGACTTCCCTCCTCTGGGGCGCCCAGCTTAAAGCCCAGCTGATTAGTGCTGATGTGGTCCGCCAGGCAGCTGCCGAAATTGGCCTCTAAGGGTGGTGGCTATGCTTAAGCTTGCTTCCCCCAGAGACGTGGAAAGTCTCCTGGAGATCCTGGCTTTCGTCCTCTGGGCGAATACTTCTGGTTCCTACGGTGAGGAATTGGAACGCCCGGTATTGGATTTCGCCCGCGACCTTTACGCTGAATTGCTAAAATACCTGGAGTCTTTCTATACCGCCCGCGAGGAACCCCATTATTACAGCTTTATTTGCCAGTTGCAACTGGAACAAGGATTTGATTTCCAGAGAAAACGCCTGGCTGCCCTTGATAAAAAATTGGCGGAACGGTTCAAGGCCCCTTCTTTTTAGGCCGCGTTGAGCGGCTTTTTTCTTTGGGGATTTTATTGTGCTAATGTGCAATTCCTGAGAATTTGGGGTGCTGTAATTTGATAATCTTGCAGTTTGTGCCGGCGGCGTGAGTTACTTTAATTTGAAAAACGGTGGTTAATTTAATGTGCTAAATGACAATAAATTATTGATCCTGGTTGACTTTTACTCCACTTTAACTCACCTCAACTGCTACACAATTCATCTAATTGAGGTAATTGGGCCTCAATTCAAGAGACTTAAACTTGTATGCCGGTCTATACATTTACTCTAGTATTCTACTCATATTTGATAATTCCTGCTTTACCGAACCAAAAAAATTAAAATTTTGTCCCCCTTCCCTTGGGAAAGATATGATAAAGCAGACAGTTAAACATGAACTTGTCTCCCTTTGGTACTTACAACCCTCATCCCCAGCCAGCGCCGGCAGATGGCCACTCCTTCCCCCGCCTCACGCACCCAGGCGTCGGCACCCACATACTGGCAGACACGCTCATTGACCAGGCCTCCTATAAGAACTTTGATCGCAGGTTTAGGAGCCAGCATGCGGATCAGTTGGACGGTCCGGCGCATGGATTCAAAAGAAGAAGTCAGTAAAGCAGATAACCCCAAAATCCGGGCGCCTGTTTCCTGGAGAATATTCAAAAAAATGTCAGGCGGGATATCCACCCCTGCATCGTAGACGCGGAATCCTTCACATCGAAGCAGGGAGATAGTTATGTTCTTACCGATGTCATGGATATCGCCCTCTACCGTACCAAAAACGATATCGGCTTTACCCGGTTGCTCCTGAGAAATTGGTAAAATGGCCAGCAATGGTTCTAGAACCCGCAGGACCTCCTGGAAAATTTCTGCCGACATTACCAGGTCACTTAAGAAATATTCTCCCGCTGCATAACGTTCCCCTACGATTTTAAGCCCCTGCCGGCACTCTTCTACAATTTCCAGAGGCGGCTGGTGCTCGCGGAGGGCTTGCCCGACCAGTTCAAGAACCTTCTTTTCTTCTAATTCTGCCATAGCCATCGTTAAGGGTCCCAACACAAACCACCTCTCATCTTTATTGGTAGCAGGCCTGTACCCAGCGGCTAAATTACCGTGGGAACCGAAGTCAATTGATACCGATCGCCACGGTATAAACACCATCCCCACCCCACCGGCCGGCCATCCCCGGCCAGGAGTACCTGCTCCAGCAAGAAGGCCGGCGAACCCGGCGCCACCCGTAAAGCCCGGGCCTCTTCCTCATTAAGGACCGTCGCTTGCAAGACCATTTTACTGCTTATCGGAAGAGCCTCGGCATGTTTCTCTACCATCTCCGGGAGTGCCTGGTACTGGAGCTCGTTTTCAAGGATGGGCCGTCCCCGGTCATAGCGGAGGTATTTCCGGTCATAGGCCAGGGGCTCCCCGCCGGCCAGAAGGGAACGGCGGATATAGAGCACCTTCGTCCCTGCCGGAACTTGTAATTTCCCGGCTGCCTTTTCCGGCGCGGGAACCAGCCTGGCTTCCAGCAACCGGACACTGGACGTTAAGCCCCGCGCAGCCACCTCCTTGTGGAATTCTTCCATGACAAAAACAGCGCGGTCCAGCTCGGGCCGGGAGACAAAAGTACCTTTCCCTCGTTCAGTGCGAATGAGACCGGCCCTGGCCAGCTGGCTCAGGCTGCGGCGGACGGTCATGCGGCTTAACCCGTATTTTTCGCTCAGCTCTGCTTCGGAGGGCAATGCTTCCCCCGGGCGGTAGTCACCCGCCCTGATCTGGCGTTCCAGAATTTGCGCCAGCTGATAGTAGGGAGGTACAAAAGAGTTTTTGTCTATAGCCATGTGTTAACCACCTCACTCAGGTAGGAGTAACCAGTAGTAGGTATATCTTGAGCAAAAACCATTTTTTTAAAGTCAGGACATCGGAAATCTGATACTTACCGGCATTTTTTCGTTTAACAATCCTGGGTTTCAAAAAAGCATTATCGTTTATACAGCTATTCTCCATTTATTTAATAATTCCTGCTTAAGGGGAAACTAACAGCAGCATTAATTTAGTTCAAGCCGAGCACTCGCTGCTACTACGTTTTTTCTCTTGTGTTTTTTATAACTTGAAGATCCCATCTGGCAATTAGGCGGCCGTATCCAGAGCCAGGATCACGATCTTTCCACCCGCCATGATGCTTATCTCTATCCCCGGAAAGGCCGGTAAACATGAAGCCCTTTTTTGCTCGCCTTTATAAAATTAAAAGGCCCCGGCTAAGTCCAGGGGGCCTCTAGATCACTGTTATGGATAGGAGGCTTGCTTTTACTTGCGTCCCGGCAGGTTGCCGTTGTGGATTTCAAAGCTCCAGTTGAGGCCGTTATTGTTGTCCCAGTTGTTGGCGCTGTCCTTGAAGCAGATGTTCAGGCGGCTGCCGTCTTCCACCCGGATGTTTTTCACCCAGCCGTAGCCGGTACGCTCCATGCGGTAATCATAGATATTCTGCCAGCTATTGGCGTCCCCGTAACCGGTATGCAGCCATACCTGGTCGGCGCCGCAGGCATCCAGGAGACCGTGGTAAAGGATGGTCACTTCGTCGCCGGCGGTAATGGGTACCGGGTCCACCACCACCCCGCCGGGATATTCGGCCGCCCGCATCTGCTGCAGGCGCGTCCCTTCATCACTCACAAAGCGGCTGCGGTTTTTATCGCCCAAATCTATAACCTCCCCAGGGAAAGTTGCTAAAATTAGTTTCCCTGGAGCGAGGCGGGGCTATGCAAAAATGCTACCTTCTCGCCGGTCCGGTAATAGCGCTGCTCTCAGACACCAGGCGCGAAAAATGAGTTTAGAGATGCAGGTCGGTTCTTTAGGAACTTACCGTCTTTCCAACCAGTCTTTACTGGCATATTTCGCCCTTAACTCCTCCAGGCGCCCTTTTTCCCCATCTGTCAGCTCTCCCCGTATAAATTCTAAGCCGTAGAGCCTGGTAAAGGCCCGGGCTATACCGGCCTTTATTTCCCCTTCTTCGACCCGGCGGCCTAAAATTTCCTCCAGGCCGCAGGCCTGGTGGTAAAATTTATCCTTGAGGCGCTGGCGTACGGCTTCCGAAGGCATCTTCAGGACGGCAAAGAGGTCGTCAACATTTAAGGCGATGACTATCGACCCGTGCTGGAGGACCACGCCCCCTTTGCGGGTCTGGGCACTGCCTACCAGCTTGCGGCCGCCGCTGGTTATCTCATACCAGGAGGGGGCATCAAAACAGGCAGCCGAAGTATGCTCATCCTGGCCTCCTTTGCGGCCGGAGGCAATCTCCACCGGCGCTCCCAGTTCCCTTAACCCCAGGGCCAGGGCCTCCGCCAGGCGCAGGTAAGAAGGGCGAATCCCGCCGGCCATGAGGGGGTGGTCTTCCCGGGCCACCACGCTGTAAGTGACTTCATTGTCATGAAGGACGGCCCGGCCGCCGGTTAAGCGGCGCACCAGCCCCAGGCCCCGATCTTTAATAGCCTCCAGGTCAATTTCTTTCTCTAACTGCTGGAAATACCCCAGGGAAATGGTTGGCGGCGACCAGGCGTAAAAACGTAAGGTCGGCGGCGTTTTGCCTTCCCGGTGCTCCAGGAGGATGGCCTCGTCCACGGCCATGTTGGTGTAAGGGTCGGTCACGCCGGTATCTAACAGCCGCCAGGTTTCAGCTGGCATAGATATACCTCCCTGGACCTGAACGGACTATATGACACAGAAATATTCCTGTTGTCTGGGGTGCCAGTCAACCGGGACAAGGCGAAGGCTGGTACCATCCTCGTCTACTGCGTGTCCCCGCTCCATACCTGATACAACCTCTTTTTACTTCCGTTTTTCTGTATTATAACAGATCCGGGAAATATAATCCCCATTAAAAACTGCACCCGGGGACTAATCTTAAATATTTACCCTGATATTGACATACTTCTCGCATAATGCTATCCTGTAAATAGATGGGAAAATATGTAATAATATTGCAGGTGTTGAAAATGCCTGAAAGAAGCAGCGACTGGCTGCGGCAAGCAGAAGCAGACTTAAGGCATGCCATTAATTCGTTTAACGCCGGGGATTTTGAATGGTCCTGTTTTGCCGCCCAGCAGGCGGCGGAAAAAGCAGTAAAAGCATTATTTCAAAAGTTGCACCTTGATGCCTGGGGTCATACCGTGTCCATTTTACTAGCAAATCTTCCTGCGGAAATTACCGTGCCCGGAAAATTGATTGAGCAAGCCAAAGTTATCGACAAGCATTATATCCCGGCCCGCTATCCGAATGGTTTTGAAATCGGAGCGCCCACCGATTTTTACACTGCCGGGGAGGCCGACACCGCCATCAAGATTGCAGGTGAAATCATTGAATTCTGTAAGAGTCATCTCAGTTGACGAAAATACTGTCAGAAATGCCCTGGAAGACCTGGCGGCAAGGTTGAAGTCAAGGCCGGAGGTGCTGGCTGTTTACCTCTGCGGTTCCTGGGCAAGGGGGAACTACACCCCTTATAGCGACATCGACCTTTTGATTCTGGTTACAAATGACGATAGAAAACCCTGGGATAGAGTACCGGATTATTTGCCCGGCAAATTTCCCGTGGGGCTGGACCTTTTTGTGTACACCCCCGGCGAACTTAAAAACAGCCGTTTTGCCGGGGAGCTTTTAAAAAATGCCATCCAACTCTAGCCTTGCTATACACTCCCTATGCTTATGATTATCCCTAATAAGTGGCACAGCTTATTCTCCTGATTTAATTAGGTTGATCCAGGGAGCCGAATAAAAATGGATGAATTAAAACCGCCATCGATACCGTTTATCGAGAAGGAAAAGATAATTGAGCTGTTAAAGTATTTCACCAAAGAAGAAGCAGCTATCTTAAGTATGCGTTACGGTATAAATCAGCCCGCCATGCCGATTTATAAGATTGCCGAAGTAACAAATATGGACCTTACAAAAACGAAGTTAATGCTAAGGGATATTGAAAGACGTTTACTTAATAAATTACGCTCGAGCAAGTAAGCAGCATCCCTCCTCCCTTACTACCGGGTATAAGCTTCGGTAAAATGCGTTTTATTAGGTATAGATCGATCGAGTAGGAGGGGGCGGCTAGCCCCCGTCCTCTCACACCACCGGACATGCGGGTCCGCATCCGGCGGTTCACCAAGCTTGACGAAGACTTTGATAACGTTCGGTTAAGCTCATCAGGCCCTGGGACTGCCAGTAGGCATTACCCAGGGCTCTATTCATTGGCCCATGGGCCATTCGCCACGGCCCTTTGCGGGCGTTGGCGAAATTATGCACCACCCAATCCGGCAATCCCAATGCGCGTAGCTCGCGGTACCTGGTCCGTACTCGCTTCCACTGCTTCCAGAGGCACATGCGTAGCCTTCTCCGCATCCAGCCTTCCAAGTTCCTGAAAGTGCTGGGCGTGTCGGCCAGGGCGAAGTATCCTATCCATCCACCCAGGTAGGCGTTTAGCCGCTCTATGCGCTCTTCCATGCTTACGGGCTTATTCCGGGAAGTTATCTCCCGAATTTTCATCTTAACCCGTTCAATGGTTTGCGGCGCTAGACGGATAAGGATTTCTCCGGCTTTGGCTTTGTACATGCTAAACCCCAGGAATTTTAGTTTCCACGGCCGGTCTACCGCGCTCTTCTGCTCGTTAATCTTGAGCTTTAACCGCTCCTGCAGGAAGTTGCGGATACTGGCCATGACCCTTTCTCCCGCCCGTTTGCTTTTGACGTAGATGTTGCAGTCATCGGCGTAACGGACGAACTTGTGGCCCCTCTTTTCCAGCTCTTTGTCCAGGTCGTCCAGGAGGATGTTGGCCAAAAGCGGGCTTAAGGGTCCGCCCTGGGGCGTCCCTTCTGCCGTCTCCATGACCACTCCCTTCACCATGACGCCTGCGGTAAGATAGCGGCGGATAAGGGTAAGTACCCTCTTATCCGTTACTTTCCGGGCCACCCGGGCCATGAGTATGTCGTGGTTTACCCGGTCAAAATATTTCTCGATGTCCAGGTCCACCGCCCATTCGTATCCTTCTTCTACGTATTGTCGCGCCTTCTTTACCGCGTCATGGGCTCTCCTTCCGGGTCGGAACCCGAAACTGTTTTCTGAGAACTGCGGGTCAAAAATGGGCGTCAATACTTGCAGGAGCGCCTGCTGGATCAGGCGGTCCATTACGGTGGGTATCCCTAGCAGCCGTTTGCCTCCTCCGGGTTTCGGGATTTCGACCCGGCGCACGGGCTTCGGTCTGTAGGTTCCTGCGAGCAGTTCTTCCCGGATGCGCGGCCATTCGGTACGAATTTGGTCCCGAAGCCGTTCGGTCGGGATGCCATCTACGCCGGGCGCGCCTCCGTTCCGCTCTACACGCTTTAGAGCGGCCAGCATGTTACTCCTGGCCACCACCTGTTCCATCAGGCCGCTACCTTGGCCTCTGCGAGGTGACGTTCCGCTTTGTGCCGGAGAAGAACTCGGCCCTCCCGCGGTCCCCTGCGGCTTCACCACTTCCTCCCGTGGGCAGGCCCCTTCCGGGGTTTTCTGCTGTCTTCGTCCTTCTCGCGAACGCATCGTTTCACCTCTGACTTGATGTTCGGGCCTTCCCCTGCGGTTCATGACCCCCAGGGTACTATGCCTTCTGCTGACTCCTGCCGGTTCAGTCGTGCCTTTCGACACGGGTTACCAGCTTTCCCTGGCCTACCCGGCAGGTCTCCCCGGGTAAGAGCGTTAACCTTCACCCCGCGCCCGCCCCATCTACTCTACCGCCCCTTGGCAGCCTGGGATTTCGCTGTGTATTGCCAGCTCATCCGGACGGTCTAGCCTCGTATGGGGTTCTTGTTCATCGGGCCGTGGCTTTGCCTCCGGCTTCCTTCAGATTCCACCTCGCGATGGACACCCTTGCCTTTGGCTAACAGACTGTGCTGCCTCGCCTGCAGTGGACTTTCACCACTAAGTTAACGCCCATGCCGGGCGCACAGTAAAAGCCGGCAGCCCTGTACCTGCCGGCTTTGCTCATCTTTCGCCAGGGACGGCTATTTTCCCTGCCAGCGTAAGACCGGATTCCGGGCGGCGCCGACTTCGTCCAGGCGCCGCACCGGGGTGTTATGGGGCGCGCTGTGGAGGAGGTCCGGATTCTCGACTACTTCTTTACTGATAGCTATCAAAGCATCGCAGAAGGCATCCAGGGTTTCCTTGGGCTCCGTTTCCGTGGGCTCAATCATCATGGCCTCCGGAACAACCAGGGGGAAGTAGATGGTCGGCGCGTGGAAGCCGTAGTCCAGGAGGCGTTTGGCGATATCCAGGGTATGAACGCCGGCGTCACTAACCTCTTTAGAAGGAACAATGACAAACTCATGCTTGCACACCCGGTCGAAAGGCACCTTGAAGTAGGGCCTGAGGCGCGCCAGCATATAATTGGCGTTTAAAACGGCCTGCTCGCTGGCCATTTTCAGGCCGGCAGGACCCAGGGTACGGATATAGGAGTAGGCCTTGACCATAACGCCGAAGTTGCCGTAGAAGGAACGTACCTGGCCGATGGTCTGCGGCCGGTCGTAATCCAGGTAATACTGGCCGGCTTCGTTGCAAGCCACCACCGGTACCGGCAGGAAGGGCGCCAGGTGCTTTTTCACCCCCACCGGGCCGCTACCGGGTCCGCCGCCGCCGTGGGGGGTGGCAAAGGTCTTGTGGAGGTTCAGGTGTACCACATCAAAGCCCATATCCCCCGGCCGGGTAATACCCATAATGGCGTTCAGGTTGGCGCCGTCATAATAGAGGAGCCCGCCGGCCGCGTGGACCAGGGCGGCCATGGCTTCAATATCGCTTTCAAAAAGGCCTAAAGTGTTGGGATTGGTCAGCATGAGGGCCGCCGTGCGGGGGCCGACGGCCGCCTGCAGGGCTTCCAGATCCACCAGGCCCCGCTCGTCCGAGGGTATCTGGACTACCTCCAGGCCGGCCATGGCGGCGCTGGCCGGATTGGTCCCGTGGGCAGAATCCGGCACCAGTACCTGGCGGCGTTCCAGGTCGCCGCGGCTCTGATGATAGGCGGCAATAATGGCCAGGCCGGTATACTCGCCGTGGGCCCCGGCGGCCGGCTGCAGGGTAACGGCGTCCATACCGGTGATTTCCGCGAGATACTCCTGCAGGTTGTACATGAGTTCCAGGGCGCCCTGGGCCGCTTCCACCGGCACCAGGGGGTGCAGGCCGGTAAAGCCGGGCAAACCGGCGGCCGCTTCATTGACCTTGGGGTTGTACTTCATAGTGCAGGAGCCCAGGGGGTAAAAGCCGGTATCCACACCGTAGTTCATGCTCGACAGGTGGGTAAAATGGCGGACGACTTCCACTTCGCCCAGCTCCGGCAGGGCGGCATCAGCCCGGCGGCGGGCCGCTGCCGGGAGGTAATCCTCTACCTTCCCCGGCACGTCGCACTCCGGCAGGGTATAACCCCGCCGGCCGGGAGCCCCCAGTTCAAAAAGTAACGGTTCCGTCTTCATGCCAGTATCCCTCCCATGGCCGCTACCAAAGCGTCAATTTCGGCCCTGGTCCGCACTTCCGTGACGGTAAAGAGCATGGCGCCTGCAAGTTCCGGGTAATAAGGACTCAAGTCAAAACCGGCGGCAAAACCCTGATCCGCCAGGCCCCGGGCCACCTCCCCTGGCCCCCTTTTCGTCCTCAGGACAAACTCGCAGAAGAAGGGGCCATTAAAGACCGGCGTCACCCCCGGCAGGTCGGCCAGCCTGTCGTAGGCGTAATGGGCCTTCAGCAGGCACTGGCGGGCCACTTCTTTCAGGCCCTCCCTGCCCAGGGCCGCGAGATATATGGTGGCTGCCAGGGCGCAGAGGGCTTCATTGGAGCAGATGTTGGAAGTAGCTTTCTCGCGGCGGATATGCTGCTCCCGGGCCTGGAGGGTCAGGACAAAGGCCCGTTTACCTTCGACATCAGTGGTCTGGCCGACGATGCGGCCCGGCAGCCGCCGTACCAGTTTCTCCCGGGCGACGATAAAGCCCAGGTAAGGGCCGCCGAAGTTCAGGGGATTGCCCAGGCCCTGGCCCTCGCCTACGGCCAGGTCGGCCTCGTATTCCCCCGGTGCCGCCAGTAGTCCTAAGGAAATGGGGTCCACGACGGCAATGCTTAAAGCCCCGGCCTGATGGGCCAGTTCCGTTGCTGCGGCCATGGATTCAATTTGACCAAAGAAATTAGGATTCTGCAGGATAACCCCGGCAACGTCCTTCCCGGCCATTTTTTCCAGGGCAGCCAGGTCCGTCCGGCCATCAGCCAGGGGTATCTCCACCAGCTCTACTCCCTGGCCTCTGGTATAGGTAGTCAGGACGGCCCGGTACTGGGGATTGACGGCCCGGGAAACTAAAATCTTCTGGCGCCGGGCGGCGTTGCAGGCCACCAGGGCCGCCTCGGCTGTGGCCGTAGCCCCGTCGTAATGGGAAGCCGTGGCTACATCCAGGCCCGTCAACTCGCACATTAATGATTGAAATTCAAAAATGGCCTGTAAAGTCCCCTGGCTAATCTCCGGCTGGTAAGGTGTGTAGGCCGTGTAAAACTCGGAGCGGGCCAGGAGGTGGCCTACCACGCTGGGAATATAATGTTCGTAAGCTCCGGCGCCCAGGAAGGAGACCAGCCTTTTATTCTTCCCGGCCAGTTCTTCCAGGTGGCGCCAGACCTCGGCTTCCGCCATGGGCCGGGGGAGATTGAGGTCCCGGCCCAGGCGGACAGTCGCCGGTATGTCAGTAAAAAGCTCTTCCATCCGGTTGGCACCGCAGGCCGCCAGCATCTGCTGCCGTTCCGCTGCCGTGGTGGGAATGTACGTCATCCCCCTACTCCCCCTTCTCCTCCTTTACCAGTTGCCGGTAAGCGCCGGCATCCATCAGGTCTTCCACTTCAGCCGGGTCACTCATTTCCAGTTCAATCATCCAGCCCTTGCCGTAAGGGTCGGCGTTGATGTCCTGGGGTGAATCCAGGAGGGTTTCATTGACGGCGACGACTTTGCCGCCTACCGGTGCGTAGACATCGGAGGCCGACTTGACGGACTCGACGACGCCAAAGCTGTCACCGGCAGCCAGTTCGTCGCCCACCTGGGGTAACTCGACAAAGACGATATCCCCCAGGGCTTCCTGGGCGTAGTCGGTAATGCCGATGCGGGCGCGATTGCCCTCAACTTCCACCCATTCATGATCCTTGCTGTAATACAGGTTAGCAGGGAATTCCATCTTCCCATTCCTCCTTCTTACTTTTTGGTCCGGCGGTAGAAGGGGAGATCCACCACCACGGCGCGGTGCAGGCGGCTGCGGATGCTCACCTCTACTTCGGCGCCGGCACTAACAGTTCCTGCTGCCACCAGGGCCAGGGCAATATTTTTCCCTAAAGTGGGGGCATAGGAACCGGAAGTAACATAACCTATTTCCCGGCCACCCGCCAGGACGGGGTACCCCGGCCGCGGGATGCCCCGGTCGACCATGGCCAGGCCTACCAGCCGGCGTTTGATGCCGGCTTCTTTTTGCGCCGCCAGGGCTGCCCTGCCGTTGAATTCACCCTTCTCCAGGCAGACGAAGCGGCCCAGGCCGGCCTCCAGGGGACTGATAGCCGGGCCCAGCTCATGGCCGTACAGGGGCATGGCTGCTTCGAGGCGCAGGGTATCCCGGGCCCCCAGCCCGGCCAGCACCAGGCCCGCTTCCCGGCCTGCGGCCAGGAGCTGGTGCCACATGGCGGGGGCGTTGTCAGCATTAAAATAGATCTCAAAACCGTCTTCCCCCGTATAACCGGTGCGCGAAATCAGGCAATCCACCCCCAGCACCCGGCCCCTGGTCCAGCGATAGTAGCCCAGGGGCGCAAGTTCCACATTTGTCAGGGGTTGGAGGATGGCCAGGGCCAGGGGGCCCTGGATGGCCAGCTGGGCCGTGGCCGGGGAAATATTGCTTACCTCCACTTTCAGGCCGGCGGTGTTCTCCCGGATCCAGGCAAAGTCCTTATCGATATTGCCGGCGTTAACTACCAGCAGGTACTCGCTTTCCCCCCGGGGATAGACCAGGAGGTCGTCGACAACACCCCCGTCCGGGTAACACATGGGACTGTAAATCACCCGGTCGCCGGTAGCCCGGGCGGCATCGTTGGTGATTAATTTTTGGACCAGGTTAAAGGCTTCCGGTCCTTTAATGACAATCTCGCCCATATGGGAAACATCGAAGAGCCCGGCACAGTTACGCACCTGCTGGTGTTCTTCGATAATGCCGGTGTACTGGACGGGCATCAGCCAGCCGCTGAATTCCACCATCCTGGCCCCGGCAGCTATATGTTCTTCATACAGAGGTGTCTTTTTTAACTCCGCCACCTCATCCACCTCGCTTTAGTTAGTATGTCCACAAAAAAAGCCATCGCCGCATCATGCGGTGATGGCCTCTGTCCTGGTACCTGAGAGATTAGGCAGCTGCCTGCCTTCCCCTTTGGTGTCCCTTAAAGTCAGGCTTTAAGGAAGCTCTCCAGAGTTGGGTCCGGGAGCAGTACTTTTGCCTGAGAGGTTCCTTCCCCCGTCACCTGCCCGGGGGAAATTGCTCCTTCGGCGCCCTTGGGGGGTCTCTTCCACTCCCTTCATCCGCCCGGTATGCAGTTTTATTCTATAATATTCGCTTGACAGGCAGGAATTCCTGCTGTCGAGTAAAAATTTTTCAGGTAATTTTTCCTTGACAGCACCTGATGTAAGGCATAAATTTAATGTAAGGAGGTGCTTTTATGTTTAGAGCGAAATTAACAAGTAAGGGACAGGTCACCATACCTGTAGCTGTCCGCCGCAAATTAAGCCTCCAACCTGGAGACGATCTTTTATTTGATATCAGTACGGATGGAGAGGTTAAACTCCGGGCGTTAAAGCGGAAACCTTTAACCGAACTTTATGCGGCCTTACCTGCGTCAAGACCCTATCCCGGTACGGCTAAGGTTCGCGAAGAGGTGGCTGGTGAAATGGCCCGGCAAATCCTGCCAAAGGAGAAATAGCAATAATGGTTTATTTGTGGATTGACGCTAATGTTATTCTGCGTTTTATCACTGGTGATCCACCCGAAATGGCTGCCAAAACCCTGAAACTCATGGCCCGTGCTGAAAAAGGGGACATCGGTCTAAGGGTGTCCCCCCTGGTGTTAGCCGAAACCGTCTGGGTGCTGTCCTCTTTTTATAAATACCCGAAAAAGGAGATTGCTGAAAATCTGATCTCCTTTATCTGTGCTGACGGCATTTACCCGGAAAACCAGGCTTTACTTATCCAGGCCCTGAAAGATATGGCTGATAAAAATGTCGATTTTGCGGATGCTTACCTGGCTGCCTTAGCTGGCAACCAGGAAGAAGCTATCTGTTCATTCGATGTTGATTTTCAGAAATTAGGCGCTAGATGGGTTATGCCGCCAGGTTGAAATCTGCTCCACCAGCCTCCGGGCGGTAGGGCAGGCAGCTACCCCGCCGGTACCGGTTTCCCGTAATGATGCCGGCAGGGCGCGGCCCACCTGGACCATGGCGGCTATTACCTCGTCAAAGGGTAGATAGCACTGGACGCCGGCCAGGGCGATGTCGGCTGCCGCCAGGGCCTGGGCCGCCCCGGTGGCGTTGCGCATGACACAGGGGATCTCCACCAGGCCACCCACCGGGTCACAGACCAGGCCCATCAGCCCCTGGAGGGCCACCCCGGCGGCGGCAGCAGCCCGTTCCGGTTCCCCACCGGCTATTTCTACGGCGGCAGCCGCCGCCATGGCCGTAGCTACCCCGCATTCAGCCTGGCAGCCCAGGGCCGCCCCGGAAAGGGAGGCCTGCCGGGCCGCTACCATGCCGATGCCGGCGGCTGTAAATAAACCGTCCACCAGCTGGTCTTCTCCCAGGCCCCTTTCGGCTTCCAGGGCCAGGAGCACCCCCGGCAGGATGCCGCAGGAGCCGGCCGTAGGCGCCGCCACCACCCGGCCCATGGCGGCATTGACTTCGGCTATGGCCATAGCTATGGCTACAGCCCGGGCGGTGGTGGTACCGGAAAGGCTCTTACCGGCCCGGCGCCATTCCTCCAGGAGCTTGCCGCCCCCGCCTACCAGGCCGCTGGGGGAGCGGATATCTTCACTTAACCCTTTCTGGGCCGCAGCCCGCATGACCTGGAGCCGTCCGGCCATCAGCCCCCGTACCTCTTCCCGGGGTTTGCCTTCCAGTTCCTCCTGGTAACGGATAACCACCCCGCCCAGGGTTAATTTTTCTGCCCTGGCCAGCTCCAGGAGTTCAGCCATATTGCGAAAGTTATACCGGGTCAATGCTAATCACCCGTTCAATAATTGGTAAAGACCGCATGGCTGCTACCAGTCCCGCCGGAACTGGCTGGTCCGTTTCCACGACCATGAGCGCCTTTTCGCCGGCCGCCTGGCGGGAAACCCGCATCCCGGCAATATTCACCCCTGCCCCGGCCAGCAGGGCCGTCACGGCGGCTATCACCCCGGGGCGATCGGGGTAGGCAGCCACCAGGGTCGGCAAATCACCGCTCAGTTCGACGGTAAAGGCATCGATCTTTTTCACCAGGACCTGGCCTCCACCCAGGGAAGAGGCTACCACCTGGACGGCCCGTTCTTTGCCTTTTAAGTTTAGCTGCACGGAATTGGGGTGGACATCTCCCAGGTCCTTTTCGCCAAAGGTTACTGCCAGGCCTTCCCGGGGGGCCAGTTCCATGGCCTCCCGCACCCGTTCATCATCGACATTAAAGCCCAGGAGGCCGGCCACCAGGGCGCGGTCGGTGCCGTGGCCGCGGTAAGTACGGGCAAAGGAGCCGTGGAGCAAAATCTCCGCCCGGCAGGGCACTTCACCCAGGATAGCCCGGGCCAGGCGGCCGATGCGGACGGCCCCGGCCGTATGGGAACTGGAGGGCCCGATCATTACCGGGCCGATAATTTGAAAGGCATCCATCGACCGCCACCCCTTAGTTATTATAACCAGCAAGGAACGGGAGTTAAATTTTATTTTATGAGACAATAGTTCAATAATCGGAGTGAAAGCGGAGTGATTGTGGAGATGGTCCTGCCCGGCCAGTTAAATTATATTTAATTGACCATAACTTACCCCGCGACAATCCTGGTCCCAGAACGGCCGGCTACGGCCTCGGCAGCCCTGGCCAGGGAGCCGATAATGGCTTTTTCGCCCCCCGCCTCTACGAAGGCAATGGCGGCTTCGACCTTTGGTCCCATGCTGCCCGGCGGGAACTGGCCCTCGGCCAGATACCGGCGGGCCTCACTGGCGGTCAGTTCCTCTACCTCCCGCTGGGTGGGCCTGCCGTAGTCCAAGCAGACCCGCTCTACGTCCGTCAGCAGGAAAAGGACATCAGCCCCTACCTGGCTGGCCAGGATCGTGGCCGCCCGGTCCTTATCAATGACGGCCTCCACTCCTGCCAGGCTGCCGTCGGGACGGCGCACCACCGGGATGCCCCCGCCGCCCGCGGCGACAACGATAACTCCCGCCATAGTCAAAGCCTTGATGGCTTCTTTCTCGATAATCTCCAGGGGTTTAGGCGAGGGTACCACCCGGCGCCAGCCGCGGTTGCTGTCTTCCGCCATGCGATAGCCCCGTTCCTGCATCAATTTTTGGGCTTCTTCTTCGCTGTAAAAAGGGCCTACGGGCTTGGTGGGATTTTGAAAAGCCGGATCGTCGGCCGCAACTACCACCTGGGTAATGACCGCGGCCACCGGCACCTGGAGACCCTGGCGGGCCAGTTCATAACCCAGCACCTGCTGGATGGCATACCCTATGGAACCCTGGGTGTTGGACACCAGGACATCCAGGGGCATGGCCGGGACAATATCCTTGGCCAGTTCATTTTTAATTAGCAAATTCCCCACCTGGGGCCCGTTGCCATGGGTTAGCACCAGGCGATAACCATTACGGACAAGATCGCCCAGTTGCCGGCAGGTGACAGCAACGTTAGCCTTTTGCTCGGCAAAGGTCCCCTTTTCCCCGGGGCGGGTGATGGCATTGCCGCCAAAGGCCATGACTACGGTCTGGGGCATCTTACTCCCTCCTGTGTTATCACTCTTTATTTTATGCCTATATATTCAATACAGATTTAATTATTCCTGCCGGCACCAGCAGATTTTTAAGTAAAATTAAAAACAGGGGTGGTTTTGCCACCCCTGCTAAACCAGCACCGTTCCCGGCGTTGTTGTCCAGGGCATTAAAGGCTTGCCAGGTGGTAATTTAAAACAAATACTTATACCCCTTATAAGCAGCCCAGACAAGGTCCAAAATGCCTTTTTCTAAATCAGCATCAGCCCTGCCAGAGGCATCAAACGTTACCTTCAATACCCTGCCGTCAACCCGGAGCTTAAAGACAGGTTCCTCCCCGCCTGCTAACAAGAGGAAACCGTTGTTCTGGCTGTTGGTAAAATCTTCTTCCCTCCAGAAAAGAGTTAATTTATCCTTATAAGGAGCGCCGTCATAAGGGCAAAATGTCGCGCAGTTCCCGCATTCATTGCACATACCGTCCACATGAATGATCTGGTTTACATTCTTGCAGCCTCCATTGCCGGCTACAATAGCAATATTGGCCCTGTTGGGGCACACTTCCACACAAATATTACACACAAACCCGCATTCCAGGCATCGCTCATGTTCCTGCCCCAAATCCAGGAAAACGGCTTTCAGGGTTCCTTTTTTCAGGTTAATCTCCTGCAGCCTTTTTTCCTGTTCAAATGATAGCCTTATGCCGGTGTCGTGCAAAGCACCTTCCCTGGCGAGAATCGCTCTGGCAACCTTGCGGCCATCGGCAATAGCCTCCACTATTGTGGCCGGGCCGCGCAGGGCATCGCCGCCGAGAAAAACATTTTCAACATTTGTTTCATTGGTAGCGGGATTAATGGCAATTTCCCCCTGGGCGTTAACCTCTATACCGTTCCTCTGCAGGATACTATAGTCCACACCCTGGCCGATGGCAGAGATAACGGCATCAACCTCGATATTTTCAAACTCGCCCTCTAGAGGAACTACATTCATCCTCCCCGAGGCATCCGGTTCGCTGAGTTGCATCTTGTGACACTGTAAGACACCATCAGACCAGGAGTACGGGGATAAAAGCTCCTTCAAGATTATGCCCTCTGCCAGGGCAGCTTTGATTTCTTCCCTGCTCGCCGGCATATACTCTTTAGTTCTCCTGTAGACGAGATAAACTTTTTCCACGCCTTCCACCCGCAGGGCCGCCCTGGCGGCATCCATAGCCACGTCCCCTCCGCCGATGACGGCCACCTTTTTCCCCAGCTGCCCAGTCTTCCTGCCCGCTTTAAACTTCTCCAGGAATTCAATGGCGCTCACTACTTTTTCGGCGCCGCTCTTTAGAGCCAGGGCTTTAGCTTCTCCCGCCCCTATCGCCAGGTACACGTATTTATAGCCGTCCCTTTTTAGCTGCTCGACGGAAAAGTCCGGATCGGCGCCCAGCTTAAATTCGACGCCCGTCCCCTTAATCAGCTCCAGATCGTTTGCAATTGCTTCCCTTGCCATCCGGAAAGGCGGGATAATATACTCGACGGTACCGCCGGGCTTTTCTCGTTTCTCAAAGATGGTGACACCCAGGCCGGCCCTGGCGAGAAAATAACCCGCAGCCAGGCCTGAGGGCCCCGCCCCAATAATCGCCACCCTGGTTGTTTTTCGCGCGGTCGCCTGCCCATCTCTTTGCGCATGGGGCCGGCAGCCGTTTTCGGCAGCCACCTTCTTTAGGGCGCGAATGCGAACCGGCTCGTCATAGTCCAGGCGGGTACACTTGGCGGCGCAGTGCTGGGTACAAATCGTACCCGTGATAAAGGGCAACGGGTTTTTGGCAATTATAAGTTCATACGCCTCGCGATACCTTTGCTCCCCTACCAGCCTGATATACTCCGGGATGTCCTGGCCAATGGGGCAGCCAGCGGTACACGGCGCTATAAAGCAATCCGTTAAGGGTAATTGCTTGCCTAACTTCCGGCTCCTGACCCCTCTTTTTTCCTTCAGGTAATCGGGATCTTTAAAGGCGCCGGCCGCCAGTCCGGCGAGCTTTTCCACATCTACAGTATCTGTTGCCCTGTCCTGCAGGTGAGATTCCAGTTCCCCGGCAATTTGTTGCAACCTTAGATAGCCTCCAGGCTTTAAGAGCGTCGTGGCTACGGTAATGGGCCATATCCCCGTCGCGAAGATGCGAGCAATGTTAAAAGCATCTCCTCCGCCGGCATAAGAAATTTTTAACCGCCCGGCAAATTCCGCCGCCAGCCTGGAGGCAAGATTAATGGTCAAGGGATACAGGGCCCGGCCTGAGAGATACATTTCTTCGCCCGGCAATTCGCCTTTTGTGTTTTTTACCGGCAGGGTATTGGAAAGTTTGACGCCAAAACCCCTTTCCTGTTCCTGAGCAAACCCTTGCAGCCTCTTTAATAAGGCCAGGCCCTCTTCATATTGCAGGTCATGGCTAAAAGACTCCTCTCGCAGGTGAATGTAATTATAACCCATCCTGGCCAGGGCATCTTTTACAAATTCATACCCCAGCAGGGTCGGATTCAACTTGACAAAGGTATGCAGTTTTTTCTCCGCCAGGAGATACCGGCAAATGGTTTCTATTTCTGCCGGCGGGCAGCCGTGCATGGTGGAAAGGGTAACGGATTTACAAATATTTGGTGAGATGCTGTCGATAAACTCTTCATCCGCCACCGCAAACCTTTTGATTTCTTCCTTTAGCACCGTCTTGCATTCCTGGAATATCGCGGTATTTGAGGCGTCCTTGAGCCCCTCTATGAATTGATCAACTTTGGGAGATTTTATGCCCTTTAAGTCATAGCCAACGCTCATATTAAAAATAAAGCCCCGCTGGTCCGAACCCCACAGTTCCTTTTGCAAGATGTGCAGCAAAAACCATGCCTTGACATACTCTTCCAGGGCTTCCTCAATGGCCAGTTCGGTCGACCATTCCACGTTATAACCTTCATCAGCAGCATCAATACACGGTTTGGCAATGTCCAGTTGGTCAAGCACCTGCACCGTCTTCAGCTCAAAAAACCTGCCGCCGGATAGAAAAGCAGCGACTATATTCTGGGCCAGTTGCGTATGGGGACCGGCAGCCGGTCCAATGGCGTTTTCCAGATATTCTCCGAATAATTGCAGGTAGACTTCTCTTCTCCTCTGGAAAAATTTTTCCTGCGGTAGGCCAAAAATGCTGCCGTATCTCTCTTTTTCTGCCAGTACCCAGTTTAAGAGTTTCCTGAACGGCAGCGGACGCATTACGCTACCCATGCGCTATCCCCCCATATGAAAGTCCAATTCAGTCCTAACTAAAAAACTACTGGTCCTGGGGCTCCCTGCTTGTCAGCCCCCGTTACCAGATACTGCGTATTTTTATATACATTAATTCGATACAATTTTATTTAATCCTGCTTACCTGATAACATTTTTGAAAAGTCGGGCGTTGCCGCCACCTTATCTTTCCTCCCGGTCGTAAGGAATGGACAGGGCACCGGGGGCGCCGATGTGTTTCACCAGGGTCTGGCGGGTAGCAATGATCAGAACCACCAGGGTCAGGATATAGGGTAACATCTTTAAGAAAAAGGAAGGAATGGCGATTTTGGTGGCCGCCTGCAAGGTATAGGTCAGGGCATCCACGCCGCCAAAGAGATAGGAACCAAGGAGCGCTTTAACGGGGTCCCAGACGGCAAAGATCACCAGGGCTACGGCAATCCAGCCCCGGCCGGCCGTCATGTTCTCCAGCCAGCTGGGGGCATAGGCCAGGGAAAGGAAGGCGCCGCCGGCGCCGGCCAGCATACCGCCAATAATGACGTAGATATAGCGCAGGGCAAAGACATTGACCCCCAGGGCGTCGGCTGCCGCCGGGTTCTCCCCCACGGCCCGTAAATTCAGGCCCGGCCGGGTACGGTAAAAATAGTACCAGAGCAGCGGTACCAGGACATAGGTTAAATAAACCAGGGGGTCGTGGCGGAATAAGACCGGACCAATAAGGGGGATATTGGCCAGGAAGGGTATGGCCACGGGCTTGAAGCTTAAGGGCAGGGGAATACCAACATAGGGTTTGCCCAGGAAACCGCTTAAACCGGTGCCAAACATGGTCAGGGCCAGGCCGGTTACCACCTGGTTGGCCCGCAGGGTGATGGTCAAAAAGGCAAAGATAGCCGCCAGCAACCCGGCCGCCAGCAGGGCCACCAGGAAGCCCATCCAGGGGTTACCCGTGCGCACCGCTACCATGAAGCCGGTCACGGCTCCCACCAGCATCATGCCTTCCACCCCCAGGTTTAAAACCCCGGCCCGCTCGGCCAGGATTTCCCCCAGGGCGGCATAAAGGATAGGTGTGCCGGCAGTTATGGCTGCCGCCAGGGTGGCGATCCAGATCGAGTTTTCCATATTATTTTCCCTCCTTACGGCCAAAGTGCAGGCGGTAGCGGGTTAAGATCTCGCCACCCAGGACAAAGAAGAGGATGGCACCCTGGAGCATGGAGACCGTCGCCGCCGGCACGCCGGAAGTCTGGACGCTGTAACCCCCGACAATGAGGCCGCCAAAAAGGAAAGATACCAGGATAATGGTCGCCGGGTGGAGTTTGGCCAGCCAGGCAATAATAATGGCCGTGTAACCATACCCCGGGGAAATACCGTGCTGCAGGCGGTGGGTAATGCCTGCTACCTCGCTCATCCCCGCCAGTCCGGCCAGGGCGCCGCTCAAGAGCATCACCAGGATAATGTTGCGCTCAATTTTAATCCCCGCGTAGCGGGCGGCCCGGGGACTTTCACCAATAACCCTGATTTCGTATCCCCAGCGGGTATGCCAGAGAATAATGCTCAGCACAATGGCAGCCAGCAGGGCAAAAATCAGGCCCAGGTGGACGCGGGTGCCGGCAATGGTCGGCAGGATTGCCGCCTTGCTGAAGGGTGCGGTCAGGGGGAAATTAAATCCTTTGGGGTCCTTCCAGGGACCGTAAACCAGGTAATCCACCCAGAGGATGGCCACATAGTTTAACATTAAAGTGGTAATGACTTCGTTCACGCCCCACCTGGCTTTGGGCAAGGCCGGCAACACGGCCCAGAGGCCGCCCATAACGATACCGGCTATAAACATGGCCGGCAGCATGAGGTAGGCCGGCAGGTGGGGAAAGTAAAGGGCCACAAAACTGGCGCCAAAGGCACCCATGTAGAATTGTCCTTCCGCCCCTATATTCCACAAGAGCATGCGGAAGGCCACGGAAACGCCCAGGCCCGCCAGCATCAAAGGGATGGCCTTGACGACGGTTTCCGACAGGCCGTACTTGGAGCCGATGACGCCATAAAGCATGCTCTGGTAGACCTTTAAGGGGTTAAATCCTGTCACTGCCAGGAAGATGGCTCCCACCCCCAGGGCCAGGATGACGGCAATGACAGGAACTATCACAGCCATGACCCGCGAGGGCTCGAGGCGTTTTTCCCAGGTGATCAGGGGTGCCGGGGCCGGCCCCGGTAAGGATGATCCAACCATCAGGCACTAACCTCCATTCTTTTTGCTCCGGCCATCATCAGGCCTAACTCCTCAACGCTGGCCTCTTCGGTAGCCACCAGGCCCATAATTTCGCCTTCATACATGACGGCAATGCGGTCGGCCAGGCGGAAAAGCTCTTCCAGGTCTTCGGAGATTAAGAGGATGGCCGTCCCGGCAGCCCGTTGCTCCAGGAGCAGCCGGTGCACTGTTTCGGTGGCGCCGACATCCAGGCCCCGGGCCGGGTAAACGGCTACCAGGAGGCGCGGCCGGGTGGAAATTTCCCGGGCCAGGAGCAACCGCTGCAGGTTGCCGCCGGACATCATCTTCACCGGGGCATCCAGGCCGGCCATCTTGACCTGAAAGCGTTCCACCAGTTCCCTGGCCCACTGGCGCGCCGCCCGCCTGTTGAGGAGGGTTTTGCCCCAGCGGGGGTGGCGGTATTCCTTCAGGAGCAGGTTATCGACAGCCCCCAGGTTGGGTACCAGACCCATGCCCAGGCGATCCTCGGGTATATAACCCACCCCGGCGTTAATTACCCGGCAGGGATCGCACTGGCCTAACTCCTGGCCGGCGACGGTAATAGTCCCACCCTGGCAGGGTCTTAAACCCGCAATAACCTCCGCCAGCTCGCGCTGGCCATTACCGGCCACCCCGGCTATACCAAGGATCTCGCCGGCATAAACTGCCAGGTTTATGCCCCTTAAGGCCGGCAGGCCTTTATCGTTTAAGGCCTTTAAATTCTTTATCTCCAGGACTTTATCGCCTTTCCGGGCCGCAGGTTTATTCACCTGCCATAAGATCTCCCGGCCGACCATCATCCGGGCCAGTTCCTTCTCGTTTGTTGCGCTTTTTCTGACGGTGGCTACGGTTTTACCGCCCCGTAAAATCGTAATGGTGTCGGCGGCATCCATAACTTCCTGCAGTTTATGGGTAATAAAGATTACGGCGCAGCCCCGGGCGGCCATCTTCTTCAACGTCTGGTACAGGTCCCGGGCTTCCTGGGGGGTCAAAACCGCCGTCGGCTCATCCAGGATCAACACCCGGGCATGGCGGTACAAAAGCTTGATAATCTCCACCCGCTGCTGCTCGCCTACCGAAAGCTGCCAGATGCGGGCCTGGGGATCTACCTGGAGACCGTATTCTTTAGAAAGGGCGGCTATCTCCCCGGCCAGCTTGTTTAAGTTGAGTTTGAGGCCCCCCTTTAAGCCCAGGGCCACGTTTTCCGTCACCGTAAAGGGCGCCACCAGGCGGAAATGCTGGTGGACCATGCCGATGCCCGCCGCAATGGCATCCCGGGGTGAACGGAAATTCACCCTTTGCCCATCAATATAGATTTCCCCGCCATCGGGCCGGTACAGCCCGGTAAGGATACTCATGAGGGTGCTCTTACCGGCCCCGTTTTCTCCCAGCAGGGCATGAATTTCCCCCGCCCGGACGGATAGATTAACCCCGTCGTTGGCCATCACGCCGGGGAACACCTTGGTTATTCCCCGCATCTCTACCAGGGGTACTACCATAAAAAAATGCCTCCCTCAAAACCTTCTCGCTTATAATTCGCTTTCTGAAGACCGAATTCCTGCCCTAAAATATAATTTATAGTTAAATTTTTCCCTTATTAGTATTATACCACTTAACTCAACAGTTATGGTAAAGGCCGTGGAAATAAATTCCACGGCCTCCTGGCTTAACGCGCTCTTTTATTTCGGGATCTCGCCTTCTACACCCTCTACAAACCAGTTGAAACCGAGGACATCTTCGTGGCTCATTTTCTGGCCTTCCGGCACCCGTACTTTACCGCTCTGGTCCTTAATGGGACCCTGGAAGACGTTGAACTTGCCGTCAATAATCTCCTGCTTCTTCTTATTTACCAGGTCGCGGACCTCCTGGGGTACCTTGTCACTAAAGGGACCCAGGTCAACAATACCGTCTTTCATCGTACCGTAGTATTGTTCTGATTTCCAGGTGCCATTTTTGACCGCTTCCACTGTCTTTACATAGTATGGGCCCCAGTTCCAGACCGGCGAGGTCAGGTTGGCATTAGGGGCGAACTGGCGCATATCTGAGTTATAGCCAATGCCGTATTTGCCGCGCTCCTGGGCCGCCTGCTGGGGACCCGGCGTATCCTGGTGCTGGGCGATGACATCGGCGCCCGCATCTAAGAGGCTCAGGGCTGCCTGCTTTTCGGCCGCCGGGTCGTACCAGGTGTTGGTCCAGACTACTTTTACCTTGACGTTGGGATTAACCGCACGCGCCCCCAGGGTAAAGGCGTTGATGCCGCGGATCACTTCCGGGATGGGATGGGCGGCGACATAACCCAGGATATTGGACTTGGTCATTTTGCCGGCCACCATGCCCGAGAGATAGCGGGGTTCTTCCATGGCCCCAAAGTAAGTGCCGACATTATTGGCCGTCTTATAACCCGAACAATGCAGGAAAACTACATTAGGATATTTTTCCGCCACCTTAATGACGTAATCCATGTAGCCAAAACTGGTAGCGAAGATGACTTTATTACCCTTTTCCGCCAGTTCCGTCAGCACCCGCTCCACGTCGGCCCCTTCGGGGACGTTTTCCATATAAGTGGTAGCGTCCACCCAGGGCAACTTATCGGCTAAATACTTGCGGCCCTGGTCGTGGGTCCAGGTCCAGCCGGCGTCGCCCACCGGCCCCACATAGATAAAGGCTACTTTCATCTTCTCGTCTTTAGCCTGCCCACCGGCCGCCGGCTTTTCCCCGCCCTTACTTTCGCCGGCGGGTTTCTGGCCGCCGCAGCCGGCGGCAGCTACCGCAACCACCAGGGCCAGGAGCAGCACCAGTATGAAACGCCATCCTTTGCGCATCATGTGTCCATAGCCTGTCCTGCAAGCTATGGAGTCCACCTCCTCCGGATATGAGATGTGGGTTTCCTCCGTTCAGCTGACAGTGGCACGTCACCATTAGGGACTCCTGCGGCACCAATCACCCCCTTCCAATTTCATGTTCAAGGTGCAATTGCCACCTGCAAGCGTATCCTGTAAAAGTTTCCTAAAACATGCTGCCGTAAAACAAACAAAAACCAGGTTACCGTTCAGCTGTAAAGGCAACAATGCCTTCGTAGCCAAGGTGATTCCGGTCACCTGGTAGATACTCCCGGACCCATTTCCGGGATTATACGAAGACTTCACGACAGAAGACTTCCACTTTGTTATTAATAAATAAATTCGCCGTTATTTCTTAAAATCCTGCTGGAGTTAAATGACCGGATAAAATTTTATTAAATGTATACTGTATAAAATCATATTTTGTTAAAGGAAATTACATGGCCATGTCGAATATAAGCTAGAAATAAAGTCACACTTAACTTTCTATCACCTGCCTGGGAGGGATTTATAGTGGCTAAATGGAACGTTTACGTAACCCGTCTGGTACCGCAACCGGCCCTGGATCTCCTGGCCGAATACTGCGACCTGGAAATTAACCCTGAAGACCGGGTCTTAACCCGGGCGGAACTCCTGGAAAAGGTCAGGGGCCGGGACGGTATCCTCTGCTTGCTCACGGACATCCTGGATGACGAAGTCTTTACAGCGGCTAAAGGAGTTAAGATCTTTGCCAATGTGGCGGTGGGTTTTAACAATGTCGACCTGGAAGCAGCCACCCGCCACGGCATCATGATCAGCAACACCCCCGGTGTCCTCACCGAAGCTACCGCCGACATGGCCTGGGCCCTCCTCTTTACTGTCGCCCGGCGGGTAGTAGAGGGCGACAAGTTTACCCGCGCCGGCAAGTACAAGGGCTGGGGCCCCCTTTTGATGCTGGGCCAGGAAATCACCGGCAAAACCCTGGGAGTTATAGGCGCCGGCCGTATCGGCACTGCCTTTGCCCGGAAAGCTAAAGGGTTTGACATGAAGATCCTCTACCATGATGTCCAGCGGAGCGAGGCCTTTGAAGCAGCCACCGGCGGCACCTATGTGGACAAGGAGACCCTCCTCAAGGAAGCCGACTTTGTTTCCCTGCACGTCCCCTTAATGCCGTCGACGACGCACCTCATCAGTACGCCGGAACTCAAGTTGATGAAGAAGACGTCCATCCTCATTAACACTTCCCGCGGTCCGGTAGTGGATGAAAAGGCCCTGGTCAAAGCCCTGCAGGAAAAGGAAATCTGGGGTGCGGGCCTGGATGTCTTTGAGAACGAACCGGAACTGGCCCCGGGCCTGGCCGAACTGGATAACGTCGTCCTCTGCCCCCACATTGCCAGCGCCACCTGGGAAACCCGGACCAACATGGCCCTCATGGCCGCCAACAACCTGCTGGCCGCCCTGCGGGGTGAACTGCCGCCCCAGTGCCTGAACCCGGAAGTCTATTACCGGCAGCACGGTAAAATGTAGATTTTCGACGAAAACAAAGCAGCCAAGCAAACATTTAGTTCCAGGGAGGATAAATTCATGTTTGAAAACCTTTTAGCCGCTAAAATGGCCAACCTGGGTACGGAAACGGCCTTCATGGTCCTGGCCAAAGCTAAAGCCCTGGAAGCCCAGGGCAGGGAGATCATTCACCTGGAAATCGGTGAGCCCGACTTCGACACCCCCCGTAATATCATCGACGCCGGTATCAAAGCTTTAAATGCAGGTTACACCCACTATACCCCGGCGCCGGGCCTGCCGGAAGTCCGGGCGACCATCGCCGAGTATGCCACCCGGCAGAAAGGTATCCCTTATACTGCCGAGGAAGTAGTCATCACTCCTGGCGGCAAGCCCATTATGTTCTTCACCATCCTGGCTTTGGTTAACCCCGGCGATGAGGTTATTTACCCCAACCCGGGCTTTCCCATCTACGAATCGGTCATTAACTTCGTTGGGGGCAAGGCCGTTCCCATCCCTCTCCGGGAAGAGAATGACTTCCGCCTGGATGTCGACGAGCTGGCAGCTTTAATTTCGCCCCGGACCAAACTCCTGATCATCAATTCTCCCGCCAATCCCACCGGCGGTGTGCTGACGCCTGCAGACGTGGCCCGCATTGCCGACCTGGTCCGCGGCAAGAACATTTTCATCCTTTCCGACGAAATCTACGACCGTATCGTCTATGATGGTGCCCAACCGGTTTCCATTGCCGCCCAGCCCGGTATGAAGGATTGGACCATTATTTTAGACGGTTTTTCCAAGACCTATGCCATGACGGGCTGGCGCCTGGGCTTCGGCCTCATGCACCGGGAACTGGCCGAACGGATTGCCCAGTTGATGGTGAACTCCAATTCCTGCACCGCGGCCTTCACCCAGAAGGCCGGCCAGGAAGCCCTGACGGGTCCCCAGGATGCCGCCGCGGCCATGGTGGCTGAATTTAAAAGGCGGCGGGACATCATTGTTGACGGCCTTAATAGCATACCCGGCATTACCTGCAAGCGCCCTCTCGGTTCCTTTTATGTCTTCCCCAGCATCAAGGGCCTGGGCCGTTCCAGCCAGGAAATGGAGGCTATCCTCATGGAGAGGGCCGGCGTGGCGGCCTTAAGCGGTACAGCCTTTGGCAGGTTTGGCGAAGGCTACCTGCGCTTTTCCTATGCCAACTCGGTGGAGAACATCGAAAAGGCCCTGGAAAAAATCGCCGCTGTTGTCAAAGAGCTATAGAAAATGCTCTAACCCGCCCCGGCCGAAGAACAGGCCGGGGTTTTTGGGGCCTAAAAAAAAGTCTACCCGGGGGTGTGCTAACCCTCTTGTAGACGTCTTCGCCTCTGGGAACTTTACCTTGTCGTCCTGTTCATTGTTTTACTATTCGACATCCGTCTCTATTTTCCTGCCGGTGGCCCGGGAAAAAGCTGCGGTCAAAGCCCGGGTAACCAGGACAGCCGTCATCTCTTTACGATAGGCGCTGGACCCCCGCAGGAGACTGTCCCGGGGCCGGGCTGCTGCTTTCGCTGCCGCCGCGGCCCTGGCGATAGCGTCCGCGCCAGGCTTCTGGCCAATAAGGACCCTGGCCGCTTCCTCACACAGGAAGGGTTGCGGCGCCACCGGGGCGATACAGATGCGCGCCCGGGTGCACCTCCCCTCTACCACCTGGACCCGCACGGCAGCATTGAGCAGGGGCAGGGAAAGGGCCCGCCGGGGCGACAGGCGGGCAAAGGCCGACCCTTCACCTTCTCCCCACAGGTCAACGGTAAAGCGGGTTAATATCTCGCGGCCGGCGTCTACCCTGGAGCGACCGACGCCTTCGTAAAGGTCTTCGACCGGTACCTGGCGTTCACCTTCCGGCCCCAGGATGGTGGCCACTGCTCCCAGAGCCACCAGGGCTACGGCTGTGTCGGCTGCCGGCTGGGCGTTAACCACATTGCCCCCCAGGGTACCGGCATTGCGTACCTGGGGTGAACCGACGGCGGCGGCCGCTGCTGCCAGGGCCGGCAGCTTTTCCCGGATGACTCCTGACGTTGAGACCTGGGTGTGGGTTACGGCCCCGCCCAGGATTATCTTACCGTTTTCTTCCGCAATTATCTTTAGTCCGGGAATGCGGGTAATATCGACCAGGGTATGAATTTGCCGTTTTTCTTCTTTGAGGTCGATTACCAGGTCGGTACCGCCGGCGATAAGGCGCGCCCCCGGGTGGGCGGCCAGCATGGCCAGGCACTCGGCCGGTGAGGTGGCAAAGAGGTATTGCCGGGGCATGTTATCCCTCCTTAAGGACGACAGATAGTTTGGGGTGGGGTATGTCCCGGAGCCGCGATTAGCGGAACGCCGGTGATCTTTTCTAAAATCGCTCCCATACTTTAGCGGCCAGCTCCCGGGCCCTGGCGGCAATGGCCGCCTCGTCCAGGTGCAAGAGCCGCCGCTCCCGCATGAGAACTTTACCGCCAATAATGGTCGTGTCCACCAGGCTGCCGTTAAAGCCAAAGAGCAGGTGGCCAAACCAGTTGGCCGCCGTCAGGGGGGTCGGCGCGTGGTAATTCACCAGGATGACATCGGCGTAGGCGCCGGGCTCTAAGCGGCCCAGGGGATGGGGGAAGAACCGGGCCAGGATGCGGCGGTTATTCTCAAACACCATGGCCGGCACTTCACTCCAGCCGGCGTTAGGGTCGCCGGAAACGAGCTTGCGCAAAACACTGGCTGTTTTGAGGGATTCAAACATATCGCTGGTATAGCCGTCGGTCCCCAGGCCAACCGTCACGCCGGCGGCCAGCATGTCGCCTACCGGGGCGCAGCCGACGGCATTGCCCATGTTGGATTCCGGGTTATGGACCACCAGGGTGCCGGTTTCCTTCAGGATAGCTATTTCCCTTTCAGTTACATGGACGCAGTGGGCGGCGATGGTCTCTGGTCCCAGGATGCCGTGGTCATACAAACGCTCCACCACCCGCTTACCCTCGCGTTCCAGGGCATCTTCTACGTCCTGGATGCCTTCGGCCACGTGGATGTGGAAGCCGCTGCCCACCTCGGCCGCTGCCTCCCGGCAGGCGGCCAGGGTGGCGTCGGAAAGGGTGAAGGAGGCGTGGAGGCCGAAGGTGGCAGTAACTAGCTCTTCCTGGCCGTGGTATTTTTTAATGGCTGCCATATTCTCTTCAATTCCTTCCCGCATAATGGCCTCACCGTCGCGGTCGGAAACCTCGTAGGCCAGGCAGGTGCGGACGCCGGTTTCCCGGGCCGCCCGGGCGATCATCTCCAGGCTGCCGCGGACGGCGCGAGGGCTGGCATGGTGGTCAAGGATGGTGGTGGTACCGCTCTTGATACAGTCGACCAGAGGGATCAGGGCGCTGTAATAGACATCCTCCAGGGTCAGGGCCTTGTCCAGGCGCCACCACAGCCGCTGCAGGATCTCCAGGAAATTGGTCGGCGGCGCGTCCTTCAGGGCCATGCCCCGGGCGAAGGTGCTGTACAGGTGCATGTGGGTATTGGTCATGCCGGGCATAATCACCATACCCCGGGCATCCAGCCATTCCGCCTCCGGGTAGCGTTGCTGCAATTCAGCCGTTGGGCCAACGGCAACTATCCGGTCACCTTCAATAGCCACCGCACCTTCTTCCTGATAGGGATTATCCGGGACTAGAGTTAACAGGCGGCCGTTACCAATAAGGAGCATATAAGTACACCTCCATAAAAGATATTGTACTTACCTGAATCCGTGATAATAACAACTGGGTAGAACTCGCACTAACAGTAAATGGTATTAACAGTTATATTTAACATCTGCTGATACATTGAATTGGGTCTAAAGTTGATTATGTGGACGAAGGCTATTTACTCTTACCTTGGGTCCCCTGGATAAGGGAATAACAAAGTAGACCTCTCGTCCTAAGAGGCTTGGAGCCTGCTTATACAGCTAACTGGAGCTAGAAGTTCTGTATTAAGCCAACGCTTTATATAGGTACCGGAAAGCTGGATACCACGGGCTGTGCTGCCCAAATCGTAATTTGACCTGCCGGGCGTGGTGAACCAGCCGGGACGCTATGGTAATCAGGTTTTGTATAACGGTACGCAGCCGCCGGCGTTGAGCTTTCTTATTGCGCAGCGGTACCTCCTTTAGCGGGAGGCTAAACTGCCCCAGAAGCCTTAGAATGTTGTAGGCGAAAACACCCAGGTGTAGCACCAGGTCATTGGTGGCAAACTTGCCGCTGGGCAGCCGTTCCAGGTCTAAATCGTTTTTGATTTCACTGTGGAATTGCTCACTGGTGCCGTGGTCGTGGTAGAGGGTAATGATATCCTCCACCGGGTCGGGTAAAGTGGTCCAGTAGGTTTCGACCTCAATTTCCGGGACCAGGAGAAGCTGGCCGTTTCGTAATATCGTCCGCTCGGTGACCTTATACACCAGACGGACAGGGGTGTCAGCACCCTCGATTTTCACCATCTGGTGCCCCCGATAGACGGTTTTTCCCTCCCGTTCTAGGGTGGCGGTACCATTTTCCTTGGCAATGGCCAGCCAGGCCTCCGGCGTTTCCTTGCGCAGGTTACGCTTAATGATAAAATCGGCTTTGATTTCCGGGTCCAAACAGACCTGGAGATTATCCTGGCTGTCATTACCGCCATCCATCCGTACTAAAAGTGGCAGCGAAGTGATAGCGCGAGCAAAGGTTAGAGCTTGTCGCAGGAACTCCGGCGTCCCTTTTTGGCAATGCTGTTTCCCGGCCCGCAGTTCGGTATGGACGCAGTAGCCTTCCCTACCGAGGTAGGCGAAGATAGGCGCATAACCGTCGTAGCCCTTATAGGTCCTGGAAACACCCTCTTTCTTGGAATTTGAATTATCAAAGGGAGTAACATCAATATCCAAAGGGACATATTGGCGCTTTAGTTCCCTGGAACCCAGGGTAACAGGAGTTACCGGTGCCTTAAGTTTCTTAAGGAACCTGGCCGTTTCCTCGAGGATAATCTCCTGGTAGGGTACACTATGAGCTATCATATCCAGGCGCTGGCGCAGGGTAGGGCTTGAAGGCACATCCTGAATACCCAGCGCCGCAGCGAAGAAGGGGTCATCCCGAAAAAGCTCAATATGGTCAAAATCACTGCGACCCTGGCAAAGCAGGCCCACGTAAGAGGTGATAACATCCCCGTGAGAAATATCCGGAGAAGAAACACCAGGTATCCGGGTCTTATTTAGCCTGAGTTTCAGAGCAGTATGATCAATGATTTCCCCCACCAGAGCCAGTCCGGCAACGGGGGTAAGGTGTTCATCAGACTGTTCAATGATGAATTTCATGGCCGCACCTCGCAGGTGAACATGGATTCGTTTGCCATCCAGCCTATTATACCTTATTTTTCGCGAGGTTTTGAGCCATATCCAGATATTTTGTTATTGGGTTGTCACGGATTCAGGTACTTAACTAATCTGCCAGCGCTTTTTCTACAGCTTTAATGATGTTCTGGTAACCGGTGCAGCGGCATAAATGACCGGACAATTCTCTTTTAATTTCTTCCCGCGTATATTTTTTACCGCTTTCTACCATGGCCGTTGCCGTAAGGACATAACCGGGCGTGCAGAAACCGCACTGGATGGCCCCCTCTTCAATAAAGGCTTTTTGTACCTTGGAAAGCTCCCCGTTTTTAGCTATTCCTTCTATCGTGACGATATTTTTGCCCTCGGCCCAAACAGCCAGGTAAATACACGAATCAACCGGCATGCCGTCGATGAGAACCGTGCAGGCGCCGCATTCACCAACGCCACACCCTTTTTTAACCCCGGTATATCCTAAACGGTTGCGCAAGACTTCAAGCAACGATTCGCCAATGTCTACTTCCAGAGTTGCCTGTATCCCATTTACTGTCAAGGAAATTTTTTTAAGCAATTTCCGCACCCCCCGCCTTGACAATAGCCGCTTGCAGCGCCCTCCGGGTGAGTTCTTCAACTAAGTGCTCCCTGTATTCTTTGGAAGCACGCCAGGAGGTCCTTGCCCTCGTCGATTTAACGGCTAATTTCCCAATTGCCGCTATGGTTTCCCGGGAGATTACTTTGCCTTTGGCAAACACTTCTGCTTCGCGACATCTTAAAGGAGTTGGACCGGCCACCCCCAGTCCAATCCTGACATCGGCAAAAATATTTCCTTCCTTTATTTTACAAATCACTGCCACACCTAAAGTAGCGATATCCATTGCCTTGCGCATGGAAAATTTTATATAGTGTCCACCATAGCCCTGATAATCCTCAGGGGTAACTATTATTTCTGTAAGGATTTCCCCGGGCTTTAAATCAACCTTGCCAGGGCCCAGGTAGAATTCCTGGATGGGAACAACCCGCTCACCTTGATTGCTCTGTAATTTTAACCTGGCATCAAGGGCCAGCAAGGTGGAAGCACTGTCGGCAGACGTGGCCCCGTTGCAAATATTGCCGCCGATAGTAGCCACGTTGCGGATCTGCGGTCCCCCCATGGACAGGGCGGCTTCTGCTAGAACAGGAATATTGTCTTTGATAACAGGATCATTGACAACTTGAGTGAAAGTAGTTAACGGCCCGATTACGATCGTACCATCTTCAAGTTTACGAATACCTTGCAAGGATTTTATTTTGCGGATGCTGAGTAACGCTGCTTTTTCAATCTGGCCATGATGCAGTTTAATCAAAACATCCGTACCGCCCGCAATGATGGTCAGGTTAGGATTAGCCGCCAGCAGCGCGGTGGCTTCATTTACTGTTGCCGCCTCAAAATATCCTTGAATGTTGTACACCCATCCTCACCACCTTCCTATATTAAGCCGGCTTCCTTGAACTTTTCAAAGACCCGCTGGGGGTTCATGGGTAGCCTGTTAAAGGCCACGCCAGTCGCGTCTAAAACGGCATTGCGAATCGCCGGTGCCACGGGAATAGTCGGCGGCTCTCCTAAAGCCTTGCAACCAAAGGGGCTGGTGGGTTCAAAGGTTTCGACAAAAGCCACACCAATATCCGGGATATCCATTATCGTCGGCATTTTATAGTCCAGCAAATTATTATTCAGGGGTTTGCCGGTTTTTTCGTCAAACAGCATCTGTTCTGCCAGCGCATAGCCAATGCCCATGCCTACGCCGCCATGCACCTGTCCTGCTGCTAATTGGGGGTTGATAATTTTACCTGAATCATGCACATTATATATTTCCAGGACCTCGATTTTACCAGTCTTAATGTCTACTTCCACTTCGGCAAAAGTAACACCAAAAACAAAGGCATTGATCCTGGCATTGTTGGACGTATCGCTCGTTATCGGCCTGGCAAAAACGGTATCATAATAAGTGTACAAGGCCACTTCGGCAAGGGGCATGACAACTTCTCCTGAGTGTTTATAAATAATGTTTTGTTCCTTAATATCTAAGGCGTGGGCGGGTATATCGGTCATACCCCAGACAAAATCCAGGATTTTTTCTTTAACTTCTAATGCTGCTTTAGCCACCGCCATACCGGTAATATAAGTCTGCCTGGAAGCATAGGCACCGGTGTCAAAAGGTGTAATATCGGTATCCTGGGTGGAAATGACATGCACCATATCCACGGGTATACCCAGGACTTCCGCCACCATCTGGGCAAAGACAGTATCGCTTCCTTGCCCTATTTCGGTGGCACCAATTTGCAATTGGACAGAGCCGTCCTGGTTTAAAACAATTCTGGCTCCCGCTATTTCCAGTCCTACCGGATGGGTACCGGAGGCGTAGCTGAAGCAGGCCATGCCTAATCCTCTGCGTTTCGTACCTGCTTGATTCTTATACCGCGCTTTTTTCTCATCCCATTTGATTAATTCTTTACCCTTTTCAATGCACTCACGTATGCCGCAGCTCCTTACCGTGTTGCCATTCAAAGGATCTACATAGCCTTCATGAACGAGATTTTTCATGCGGAATTCAAGAGGATCGATATTAAGCTTCCTGGCAATATTTTCTAAATGGCTTTCCACGGCAAAAGTTATCTGGGGTGAACCATAACCCCGCATGGCTCCGGCAACGGGCAGGTTAGTATATACAGTTAATGGTTCGTATTTTAAGGCCTGCATGGGGTATAGAACCCTGAATTTGGAGCCCCCCGCCATTGCAATAGAATGTCCGTGGGAAGCATAGGCCCCGGTGTTGGCAATAGCCGCAATATGCATGCCAATTAGTTTCCCGTCTTTGGCAACACCTGTTTTAATTTTATATTTAATGGCATGACGGGTGCGCGTATCGATCATGCACTCTTCCCGAGACAATTCCAGTCTTACCGGCCTGCCGCCCACGGCCAGGGTCATTACGGCAGTTAAAGGTTCCAGGCAAACATCCTGCTTGCTGCCAAAGCCGCCGCCGACGCATGGTTTAATTACCCGTACCCTTCCCCAGGGGATACCCAGAGCCTGGCCGACGATCCTCCTGACAATATGAGGAATCTGCGTGGAAGTCACGATCACGATGCGGCCGTCGCTGTCTACATAGGCATAAGATACATGGTTTTCTAACTGGCAGTGCTGGACAATACTTGTTTCCAGTTCATCCTCAAAAATATAGTCAGCTTCCTGGAAAGCCGTTTCAACAGAGCCGATTTCATAGCCAGCAGAACTCAAGATGTTCCGTGGACAATCCTCATGGATTAAAGGCGCGCCTTCCCGCATGGCAGCCTCCGGGGTAAGCAGCGGCTCCAGTACTTCATAATCTACCTCAATTAATTTCAGGGCTGCGGCGGCTGTCAACTCATTTGTAGCCACCACTGCTGCAATAGCATCCCCCACAAAGCGGGCTTTGCTGGTTAAAATAGTCCGATCTTCTTTATCCCTGTGCTTCGGGTCCAGGGCATAGGGGTGCCCTGCTGTGGCAAATTTGATTTTCGGCACGTCTGCATAAGTCAAAACCGCTTCTACACCTGGCAGAGCCCTGGCTTTGCTAACATCGATGTTTTTAACTATGGCGTGAGCATAAGGACTTCTCAATATTTTGCCGACCAGCATGTCTCTTGCAATAAAATCGCCGGTATATTTCGCTTTCCCGGTTACTTTGGCCACCGCATCAACCCTGTTTATACTTTTCCCAACTGCTGTATAAGCCATTTTACCCCCTCCCTTCCCCCGCTATCATTACTGCCGCCTTTTCTACGGCGGTGATAATTTTAGCATAGCCGGTGCAGCGGCATAAATTGCCCGACAGGGCGACCTTAATTTCCTCCCGGGTGGGACGGGGGTTCTGGTCCAGCAGGGCTTTGGCGCTCATAATCATCCCCGGGGTACAGAAGCCGCACTGGACGGCCCCCTCGCTGATAAAGGCCTCCTGTAAAGGATGGAGCTGGCCGCCAGGCGGGGCCAGGCCTTCAATGGTAAGCACCTCCGACCCTTCCGCCTTAGCAGCAGGAACCAGGCAGGAGTTAACCGCCTGGCCGTCCAGGATCACCGTGCAGGCACCGCATTCCCCTTTGCCGCATCCCTCCTTGGTACCGGTGAGGCCTAAGTTTTCCCGCAGCAGTTCCAGCAAGGTAATGTCTGCCGGGGCCTCGACCTGGTACTCCTGGCCGTTGACTTTAAGTTTAAACCTGGGCATTTCTCCTTATCCCCCTGGTAATTGGAATCTCTGGACGTAAATATAAAGAAACCAGCTGCCGGCCCTCCTCGTAGTCGGGTGATTCCGGTCACCTGGTAGAAACCCCCGGCCCCATCGCCGGAGTTATACGAGTTCTCTCATGGTATATATTCGGCAGAGTAGAATTTAATCCTGCTTACAATTTGTTTTTGATCTTACATATCCTCGCGTTCAAGGCTCACAACCACCCGGCTGCCTTCCTTTAAATCTCATGGTCGCGGATGGGACCCGTTTCCCCGAGGCCGAGCTCCGCTTTCTTCGCCGCCCAGGCTTCCCGTCCCAGGGCCGTTACCATAGTTGCTTCGGCCACGGCCCGGCCCAGGCCCCGGACAGTGCCCATACCCACTTCATCCTCAGCCGCCCCCCTGGCCAGGCCGTCCCGGGTCCAGACCTTGCCGCCGGAATAGCAGCCGCCGGTACCGCCGCAGACCAGCATCTCGTGCATGAGGAAGAAGTTAATAAGGGAAATAAGGGCCGTTTCCTGGCCGCCGTGGCGGGTTCCACCTAAAGTAATGGCGCCGGCAGCCTTATTGCGCAGGGCCCCCGGGTGGACCAGGAAAATGGGCCGCAGGCGGTTAAAGCAAGTGGCCAGCTGGGCGGTAATATTCATGTCGTAGACAGGAGAACCGACAATAAAACCGTCGGCCGCGAGGACCAGCTGCTCCAGTTCCTTGACGTCGTCTTCTTTGCAGCACATGCGCTTTTCCCGGATGCACCGGTCGCAGTGGGTACAGAACTGGATTTTTTTCGCCCTTACCGTCCAGAAGCGGGTTTCAATCCCGGGAATTTCCGCTGCCGCCTTGAGGGCTTCCTGGACGGCATATTCCGTCGCCCCTTTGCGGGGGCTGCCGCTGATGCCTAAGATTACCGGCATGATAATCACTCCTATCTTTTGCTCACTTCCCTAGAGCTGCCAGGATCTTTTCGGGCGTTACCGGCAGGTCGTTAAAATCCATCCCCAGGGCGTCGGCGACGGCGTTGACCACCGCCGGCGCCACGGCCACCGTGGCCGCTTCGCCGATACTTTTAGCCCCAAAGGGGCCGTGCTCTTCGCCCTTTTCAACCAGGATGACTTCTATCTCCGGCATAGCGGCGGCCTTGAAAAGGCGGTATTTTTTCAGGGACGGGTTGAGGACCTTGCCGCTGGCCGGATCGACCTTTAATTCTTCACTCAAAGCATAACCCAGGCCCATCTGGATACCCCCTTCAATCTGGCCTTCAACCATGAGGGGATTGATGGCCCGGCCGATATCATGGGCGGCCACCAGTTGCAATACCTTGACGGCACCTGTTTCCGTATCGACCTCTACCTCGGCAAAGACGACGGCATAGGAACCAGGGCCAAAGACGGAGTGATAGCTTTCATAGGCTTTGATTTCCCGCTGGTCCGGCCCCTGCTGGGCGGCAATGACAATCTCTCCCAGGCTCACCCGTTTTGCCGGGTTGCCCCTGCTAAAGACGTAACCGCCGTCCAGGTCCAGTTCCTCTACCCGTTCGCTTAAGAGACGCGCCCCTTCCTCCAGCAGCTGCTGGCGCACCTTTTCCGCGGCCTTTTTGGCTGCATTGCCGCCGACCCAGGTTACCCGGCTGGCGTAGGTACCGACATCCCAGGAAGTAAGCTCGGTGTCGGCTTCCACCACTTCAATCTGGTCAGGCCTGATACCCAGGACTTCAGCTACGATCAGACTCAGCATGGTGTTGCTGCCCTGGCCGATGTCCTGGTTGCCGGTAAAGAGGGTACAGCTCCCGTCTTCATTCATTTTCAGGGCGATGGTGGTCAGGTCTACATGGACGCCGAAGACGCCGGTACCGTGGTTGCCGGCAGCCACACCGATGCCGCGGCGGTAACGCCCTGTTCCTTGGGGCCGCGCCTTTTTCCCTGCCCAGTCAAAGCGGGCCGCTCCCTCTTCCAGGCAGTCCAGGGGCCGGCAGTTGCCCAGGGTCTTGTTGAAGCGGGGGTTAATGTCCCCCGGCCGTACCAGATTCTGGCGACGAAAGTCAACGGGATCGCTTCCCAGGGCCCGGGCAATGCGGTCCAGGTGAATCTCCCGCGCCGCCATGAGCTGGGGCGACCCGTAACCGCGCATGGCCCCGCCGATGGGGTTATTGGTATAGACGGGTAAAGAGGTAATCCGCAAATTGGGAATGCGGTACAGTTTAAAGGCTTTGTCGTTCATGGCTGAGGGGACGTTGAGGGCGCTGGTGGCGTAGGCACCTTTATCCATCACCACCCTGATATCCTGGGCAACGATGGTGCCGTCCTTTTTAACACCCGTTTTGAGATAAAAAACGGCGGCATAACGGGTACGGGTGGAAACCATCACTTCCCGCCGGCTGAGTTCCATACGGACCGGCCGGCCGGTCTTCATGGCCAGCAGGGCCGCTACCGGTTCCAGGACGGCTTCCAGCTTGCCGCCAAAGGCGCCTCCTACAGGGGGCTTGATGACCCTTACTTTGTTGAGGGGCAAGCCCAGGACCTCGGCCAGGATCAGCCGGGTGGCAAAAATATTCTGGTTGGCCGACCAGACGGTTAGCTTGCCGTTACTGTAATCGGCCAGGCAGGCATGGAGTTCCAGGGCGGCATGGGTTACCCGCGGCGTGGTAATCCTGTCGGTAAAAATAAAGTCGGCGGCAGCCATGGCCTGCTCCACATCCCCGGCCTCGGCCTTGATGGTAGCCACCAGGTTGCCGCCGGGGTGGACGGCCGGGGCTCCGGGCTGCAGAGCCTCCTCGGGGTCAAAGACGGCCGGCAGTTCTTCGTACTCCACCTTAATCAGCTTTAACGCCCTGGCGGCCGTCTCTTCATCGTCGGCCGCCACGGCTGCTACCCGATCGCCGACAAAGCGTACGGTGTCGTCGAAGATGTATTCATCGCGGGGGATATTATGGCCGGCAAAGCGCAGGGCGCTGTTGTAGGCCACTCGGGGCGAGTTCTGGTAGGTTACTACGGCCCGGACACCGGGCAGGGCCGCGGCCGCGCTGGTATCGATACTTTTAATCCGGGCATGGGGTACCGGGCTAAAGAGGATTTTACCATGGAGCATGTGGGGCAGTTCCATGTCGCCGACATAGGCCAGGCGGCCGGTGGCTTTGGCCACGGCATCCTTGAGGGGCGCAGGTTTGCCCACCTGTCGTAAGCCGGCAGGGGCGCCATGTGGCGGCTCAGGCGGGCCCGCCTGTTGCTGACCGGCCGGGGCACCGGCCGGCCCCGGGTGCTGCCCCGCCACCTGCCCGTCCTTTGCCCCTTCCGGCAACCACGACGGCAAGTTTTCTCCCCTTAACCGGGCGGCAGCCAGCTGGATGGCCCGGACAATTTTTACGTAACCGGTACAACGGCAGAGGTTGTTGTCCAGGGCGGCACGGATTTCCGCCTCACCGGGGTTAGGGTTACGGTCCAGCAGGGCTTTAGCCGTGATAATCATCCCCGGCGTGCAGAAGCCGCACTGGATGGCCCCGGTATCAACAAAGGCCTGCTGGATGGGGTGCAGCTTATCCCCCTGGCTCAAGCCCTCGATGGTTGTAATCTTTTTACTGGCGGCATTACGGGCCAGGATGGTACAGGAGTTGACGGCCGCGCCATCCACCAGCACCTTGCAGGCGCCGCAGTCGCCGGTGGCGCAGCCGCACTTGGTCCCTTTCAGCTTTAAAACATCCCTGATGACCTTGAGCAGGGTCCAGTTGGGCTCAATTACCATTTTATAGGAAATGCCGTTTACTTCCAGGGTAATATTAAGCACTTTCTCGCCCCCTGGTTAAAAGCCTTCTTTACGTTAAAAGGCACAATTAAATGATACTTAATATTTATATTCGCTATCAGACGCTAAAATCCTGCTCGGCAACAATTACGTCCTGATCGGAGATAAATGTTTATCATGAAGAGCTAAGGATTATTTTATTAACCCTGCTCCTAGTCTTTTCCCAGGTTCTGCGCCGAGGCGATAGCCGGTGGTATTATCTGCTATTGTTTTATAAAGAGGTTTAGATATGGCAAGTACTTAATCTTAACGTATAACTCAATTGAAGAGATAATATGCATAGTGATGATAAATGTTGACTAAGATTAAGACCAGTGATAATATATACGTTGGAGGTTGGTACATCATGGAAAGGGAATTCCTCACCACAAAAGAGGCTGCTAAATATTTGGGGGTAAGTATTTCAACTATATATAGAGCCATATCACAAAATGCTTTCTCTTACATACGAACGCCAGGGGGACAACGACGTTTCCTTCGTACAGAGCTAGATATTTATATCGAACAGAGTCGACACAAAATAGCCCCCCAGAATCCGAGCCTGTATAAACAAAAGAAACAACAGATTATAGAAGTATGTGAAGAAATGAAACAACTCAGTTTGGAAGACTACGATACCGATTCGCGTACTGTAATTACCCAACCAAACGAAAGTATATTACCGGAAGCAGCATCCTTTTCCAGTGCTAATACCCTATGTGAAGTATCATCAGAGAACCGGAAAATCATAAATACTTTAAATGAGCTTTCAGGTAAAGAGTGGATCGCTGAAACTAAAAGCGTCTGGTTTCAAAAGGGATTAGGTAGTTCCCATCCGGAAGCCCAGATTGAACGCATGCATCCCGCTCCATTTTCGTATCAAGACGTAGCCCGGTTAATTAGGTTTTTTACCAAACAGGGGCAATGCGTACTTGATCCTTTTTTAGGTGTAGGTTCTACACTTAAAGCTGCTATCCTTAACGGACGTAACGCAGTCGGTATAGAAATCGCCCAAAAATGGATTGAGTTGTCCTATAAGAGGATGAAAACTGAGGTGGGCGAGCGCGCACTTGGTACTTACACAATCATTCACGGCGATTCAAGAGAGGAAATTCCTCGTCTCGCTACTCAAGGAAAACTTTTTGACTTTATTGTTACCAGCCCTCCCTATTGGTCTATTCTCACAAAGAAACCCGACCACAAGGTCAAAGAAGTTCGCCTCAACCATGGTGTTGATGTTAAGTATAGCGAAGATGAGAGAGATCTCGGTAATATCAATGATTATAGCCTTTTTTTAGATGAACTCGGTAGCATTTTCATTAACTGCTGGGATGTTTTACGGCCTGGTAAGTACATGGCTATTATCGTCAGTGATTTCCGGCATGGATCCAAATATATACCATTCCACGCGGATTTAATTAACAAGTTAGTCAGTGGAGACACCCGACGGCAATTTGAACTGCAGGGTATTAAAATTTTGGTTCAACACAACAAAAAATTATACCCTTATGGATATCCCAACACGTATGTCCCGAACATCCACCACCAGTATATATTAATCTTCAGAAAACCTGCCGTAAAGGGCAAAAGAGGTGCGACTTTTGCAACTGGTTACCTCCATCATACCGCAGCTAAGTAAGTTTTGGGAGTTACCTTATAGACAACCCCCATATAATTCAAGATATTGGGGACATCCGCTTCATAACCTGTGCTCATACCCCAGCAAGCTAAAACCGGCAATTGCTCACATTTTAATAAGGTATTTCACTGAACCCGGTGATGTGGTACTTGACCCGTTTTCAGGTGTTGGTACGATACCGCTGGCTGCCTGTCTGGAAGGACGAACCGGGATAGGTATTGATCTCAACCCGCTGGCTTACTGGGCAACGTTATCTAAGACAAATGTTCCACAAGCAGCTTCGATTCAGGCTCTTGTATCAGAATTGACCGCCCAGCTCGCCCATATTGATGTCACTGATATCATAAGACAGGAACACTACGAAATGGAAATTCAGGAGTTCTTTCATGAACAGTCTGGGCTGAATATATGAAAAAACGCCTCGAGGTTGTTATCCTTGGTGAATTATCCGAAAAGGCAAAAACCCTTCGCAACCATTTTCCCCAGGGAAAACTATGTAAAGAAGTTACCGTAGATGAGCTGCTAGGACGATGGAAGGGGGAAATTGAACTTTTGCGGCAACTCTCGAGTTACCTTTTCCCGACCAAATGATAACACTAGAACCAGTTAACCCTGGCTTAAAAATCAACCATGGTTTTTTCTGCCAGGGCCGCCAGGAGGGCAGCGCCGATAGGCAGGCAGTCTTCGTTGATGTTAAACTGCGGGTGGTGCCAGGGGCGGGGGTCCTCTCCCGGCCTGGCCGCCCCCAGGTTAAAATACACCGCCGGGACCTTCTCGGCATAGCGGGCAAAATCCTCGGCACCCATAGAGGGGGCCGCCAGTTCGAAAACCTTTTCCGGCCCCAGGATTTTCGCGGCTACCCGGCGAAAGAGTTCAGTAAGCCCGGCATCGTTTATGAGCGGCGGGTAACCCCGCAGGTAATCCAGTTCAATCTCCGTCCCGCTGGCGGCCGCCACCCCGGCCAGGACCTGGCGCATACCCCTTTCCAGTTCCTGCCGGGCAACCTGGTTCAGGGCGCGGGTGGTACCGGTCATGGTTACCTCGGCGGCGATAATGTTTTCCTTATCGCCGCCATGAATGGTACCGATGGTGAGAACGGCCGGCTGCACCGGGTCCATACGCCGGGAAACAATAGCCTGCAAAGCCAGAACGGCCTGGGCGGCAGCGACGATGGCATCGGCCCCCAGGTGGGGCGAAGCTCCGTGACTGGTGCGGCCTTTAATTTTAATGGTAAAGTTGTCGGCCGATGCCATGGCAGCCCCCGGGCGAATGCCCACCGTACCCACCGGGAGATAAGAAGTAACGTGGAGGCCGAAAATTGCCTTCACCAGTGGGTTGTCCAGGACGCCCGCCTTTAATATCAGGGCGGCCCCGCCCGGCGGTAATTCTTCTCCGGGTTGAAAAATAAATACTACCGGCCCGGGGAGTTCCCGGCTACGTTCGGCTAGCAGTGCCGCCGCTCCTAAAACTACTGCCATATGGGCGTCATGGCCGCAACCGTGCATCCGGCCCGGGTAGCGGGAAGCATACTCCACCCCGGTAGCCTCCTGGAGGGGCAGGGCATCCATATCGGCTCTCAGGGCTACGGCAGGGCCGTCCTTCACCCCCTCCAGCAAACCTACGACGCCAGTGCCGGCGATCCCGGTTCTAACCTGTAGTCCCAGTTCTGCCAGCACGCCGGCCACCAGGGCGGCCGTCTCCCTTTCTTCAAAGCTCAGTTCCGGGCACTGGTGCAACTGCCGCCGCCAGGCCACCAGGCGAGGTTTGAGGGCTGCTGCGGCAGCCAGGAAATCATTGCTCTTTAAGTTGCTTTTTAGCATGCAGGGAGTCACCTTTGTTTCTTTAAATTACCCGCCTGCAGGCCTAAAAGTGTCCTGGCAGGCCGGTTGCCAGTCTAATTATACTCCCCCGCCCATGTTTAATACAATTTCCACTTTATCGCCCTGCTGCAAGTTCTGATTATATTCCTCAGGCAATAATAGCCGCCCGTTGACTTCAACGGCCACCGTCACGGGATTAAAATTAAGCTGTTCCACCAATTCCTTTATGGTAATACCTTCCGCCACCTCTTTTTCCTGCCGGTTTAAAATAATCGTCACTGGTCCTCTCCCCTTTCCACGAGTAATGAATAAATATTGGGGCCAACCTTCCTTACCTGGTGGATCTTATGGCCCTCGAATTTAAGGCTCCGGGGGACATTATTCAATGGCTCCCCTTCTGCCAGCAAAACCTCCAGGATTTCCCCTGGCTGCATCTCCTCCAGGGCCAGTTTGGTTTTCACAAAGGTTATGGGGCAGCAGTCCCCGGTAATGTCCAGGCGTTTCGTCGCTCTAATCTCCGCCACCGGTAGCAACCTCCCTGTAATAGATGTCAGAGGCAAGAGGTCAGAAGCAGGAAAACGATTTGAAGCCGTCTTTTTCGTTATACCTCTTGCTATCAGCGTGCCATATTAGCCTTCCGCAATGCCTCACCTGGGCCGGGAAAAGAGACGAGTTGCCGGAACAATTCCGGTCCGAGACGTTTTACAGTATCGGCCAGGCGCTCCTGCCCTTTCCTTTTTTGCTCAAAAACCGTTAAGATCGAATCAATTAAAGGTATTACCTCATCCTCCGGGACAAAGTCGAACATCTTATACCCCAGCCGGGGGTTGCGGCCCATTTTACCGCCAACGAAGACCACAAATCCCCTCGCCGCCTCTACCCAGGCACTGGTGGGACAGGAAGCTATGCAGGCCCCGTCGCCATAGCACTTTTGCCGGTTGATGGTTACTTTTTCATCAATGATTTTAATTGCTCCACCGGGGCAGATGGACTGGCACAACCCGCACAGTCTGCAGCGTTCGGCCACCAGTTCCGGGTAAACAATGCCCTGCAGGCCAACATCGTTTTCCCTGGGCTTGGTGCAGGCATTGAAACATGCGGCGACGGCAATTTTAAATTTAACCGGTACTTCGCGGCCGAAAAAAGCCCGGTCTATTTCCCGGGTCATCTCCCGGGTATCAAGAACACCGTTGGGACAAACTTCCTTTCCCGGGCAGGCGACAATCGAACGTACGCGCGGGCCGCAGGCCCCCGGTAGCAGGTTCAGGGCCTTGATTTCTTCAATCAGTGCCTGGTAATCTTCCAGCCTTACGCCGGGTATTTCTACCCCCTGGCGGGTGGTCAAGTGGACTTCGCCCCGGCCGTATTCAGTAGCCACCTTAGCAAGATTCTCCAGGTCCCGCGCCGTTAAATGCCCGCCAATGGTCCGTAGCCGCATGAGAAAAAGGCCGGGGCCCTGCTGCTTGATAAAGCCGCCTTTTTTTAGTTCATGAAAATCCGGTGTCATAAGTGATTTCACCTTTCGCCTTTTGCTTCACAGACAAAAGTGTACTCTTCCAGTTCACGGATACGCGGATTTTCCCCGCAGACAGGGCAATTACGGTTACGCTCGGCCTTTATTTCCCGGAAGCGCATCTCCAGGGCATTGTAGATCAGCAGGCGGCCGGTGAGGGTTTCCCCAACCCCGAGTAAAATTTTAATTACCTCGGTAGCCTGAATGGCCCCGATGAGCCCTGGTACCGTACCCATGACGCCGGCTTCCTGGCAGCTGGGCACGGCTCCTGGCGGTGGTGGGTCGGGAAAGATACAGCGGTAGCAGGGACCCTGGCCGGGTTTGATGGTCATGACCAGGCCGTCCCATTGCAATACCCCTCCCTCAACCATAGTTTTTCCCGTCATGACACAGGCATCATTTAATAAATAGCGAGTGGGAAAGTTGTCAACGCCGTCGACAATGACGTCGTAGTCGCGGATAATAGCTAAAATGTTGCCTTTACCTAAACGCAGCGGGTAAATATTTATAGTCAGCGCTGGATTTAAGGCCAGCAAGGTTTCGCGGGCCGATTCCGCCTTGAGCCGTCCCAGGCGGTCGCTATTGTGGAGAATCTGGCGTTGTAAATTGGAAAGGTCTACCCTGTCGCTATCGACTATACCTATAGTACCTACGCCGGCAGCCGCCAGGTAGTAGGCTACCGGCGAACCAAGACCCCCGGCCCCCACGATCAACACTTTTCCCTGTTTCAGCTTTTCCTGGCCGCGGCCGCCGACGTTCTTCAGGATAATCTGCCGGCTGTAACGTTCCATTTCTTCGTTGGTTAAGGCCATTCTTAGCCCTCCAATCTCGACTAAATATATCGGTTTATCTTAGATTATAGCAGGGGCCAAAAAGGTGGTCAAGACAATTTTTTGCCTCTTAAAGGCTGAACCGGCCGCCCTTCTATAGGCCGCAGTTAAATTATATTTAACCGACGTCACCCCCTTTATTCCCCCCTTTCCCTCCGCTTCTACTCCGCTTTTGTGCCCAATTTCACAATTAAATATAATTTAACTGCACGCCACCATCTCCTACCTGCTTGTTAAAGGCAACCTGGCAGCTCTCCTGGTGCTTGAAAAAAATCTTCCTGGGATGTACGGTGCCAATTCCTGCAGGATTTTTCCTCCTGGACCTCGCGGAACTAGTGGCCATGGCACTAGGCATTCCTACTGTTGATCAGACTCCCACTGTGCTGGCCTACATGCAAGAGATTGCCAGGCAAATGGCGGATAGCAGGATGGTTAAGGCCGGGTAAACCGGCGGTACTCCCAAATGAATTGTTAACCATAAACCTCCCGATCTCTAAAACAACCAGGACCGCTGGCCACTCCCACGCTCCCGAGTCTGCTGCCACAGCAGAACCCAAGGGCTAGCTGGCATCTATAATAAAGAAAGCCTTACATGGCAACTTTTAATCCGGCTTTATTTACGGGCCTGTCCTTTGCAACTTTTTATAGCCTGGGGTCATAAGCCACATCAGGAAACTGGTGGGCAGGATAAAAATGATTCTGGTAGAATTTTATTTATAGACTTAAGTAGAGGAGGGATCAAAATTGACTAGGAAGCGCTGGATGCTGAGGGCAGTCGCCCACTGCAAAGAAGGCTGCTGAATTTAGTCCCAGGCATGACGTTAAACTGCCCATATGTTTGTTCCTCACCATCGGCCTTCTCCTTTAGAAGGAGAAGGCTTTTTAAATATATTTGGTTAAAACGAGCAGAAAATAATTTTGTAGTTTTTGTGAAGTTCATTGACACTAAATGAACATCAAAATAAAATGGAGATAAAAATACGGGTGGGGGGTAGAAAAAATCTTGTTTAGGACACTAGCCCGGAAAACGACCATTGTCTCTCTCATAAATGGTTCACCCGTTTATAAAATTGGCAGAAAAAGGGAAATGTAGAATAAAAGTAGTTGATAATTACTTACCCGGGGGTGAAAGATGGTGCCTGCCAGCGAAAAAAGCAGCCTGGCCCAGGTAAATTTGCCCGTTATGGGCATGAGTTGCGCGGCCTGCGTCACCAGGGTGGAAAAGGCTTTGAAAAATATGGCGGGCGTAAAGGACGCCCGCGTCAACCTGGTTGCCGGGAAGGCTACCGTGGAATATTTCCCGGACCAGGTCAGCGTGCCCCAAATGGCCAAGACCATCCAGGCGATCGGCTATGAGGTACCGGAAGAGGAAGTTCTCCTGACGGTAAGAGGGATGAGTTGTGCTGCCTGTGTGGCCAGGGTGGAAAAAGCCGTTAAAGCCCTGCCCGGCGTAACTTCGGTAGTAGTGAACCTGCCGGCAGAATCGGCCAGAGTACGGTTCTACCCCGGGGCCGTGGACAAGGCACGCATTAAAAAGGAAATCAATGCCCTGGGCTATGAGGCTACGGAAAAGCTGACCGGTAAGGCAGCCCTGGACCAGGAGAAAGAGGCCCGGGAGCGGGAGATCCGGTACCAGCGCCGCAATATGTGGATTGCCTGGCCCCTGGCAGCCCTGGTGATGCTTGGCATGTTCCGCGATGTATGGATTTTCCCCTACTTTGTACCGGAATGGCTGGGGAACGTGTATGTGCTGTGGGCTTTAACCACACCGGTCACCTTTATCCCCGGCTGGCAGTTTTTCGTCCACAGCTGGAACGGCCTTAAACGCGGAACTACCGATATGAACCTCCTCTATGCGACGGGTATTGGTGCAGCCTACATTATCGCCACCATCAACACCCTGTGGCCGGAAGCCGGTTTCGGCGGGCGCGGGGCTACCTTCTTCGAGTCTGCCGCCCTGTTAACCGCCTTTATCGTCCTGGGCCGTTACCTGGAGGCTATTACCCGCGGCCGTACTTCCGAGGCCATCCGCAAGCTCATGAGCCTGCAGGCCAAAACCGCCCGGGTTATCCGGGACGGCCGGGAGATGGAGATTGCTGCCGATGAAGTTGAGGCAGGGGACATTGTGGTGGTCCGCCCCGGCGAAAGCATCCCGGTGGACGGGGAAGTTATCGAGGGTTATTCGGCCGTAGATGAATCCATGCTTACCGGCGAGAGCATTCCGGTGGAAAAACGTCCCGGAGCCCAGGTGGTAGGGGCGACCATCAACAAAACCGGTTCCTTCAAGTTCCGGGCCACCCGGGTGGGGAGCGAAACGGCTTTAGCCCAGATTATCAAGATGGTAGAGGAGGCCCAGGCTTCCAGGGCTCCCATTCAAAAACTGGCCGACTTCGTGGCCGGCCACTTCATCGCCGGCGTCCACGTCCTGGCCCTGGTCGTCTTCCTCTTCTGGTTCTTTATTGGCTACGATGCCTTTTTCCGGCCTGACAGCCACTTTATCCTTTCACCCTACAGCCTGGCCGGGGTGAGTGTCTTTGGCTTCGCCCTCCTGTTATCGGTAACCACCCTGGTCATTTCCTGTCCCTGTGCCCTGGGCCTGGCCACTCCCAGTGCAGTCATGGCCGGGACAGGCAAGGGAGCCGAGAATGGTATCCTCTTTAAAGGCGCCGATGCGGTGGAGGCGAGCAGCAAGCTCAATGCCATTGTCTTTGATAAAACGGGAACCCTGACCAGAGGCGAACCCTCGGTCACCGATGTGATTGCCGCTCCGGGTTTTGAGCAAAAAGAAATCCTGCGGCTGGCCGCCATGGCGGAAAAAACCTCCGAGCATCCCCTGGGCGAGGCTATTGTCCGCAACGCCAGGGAAGAAGGCTTAGGCTTAGAAGAAGTAGAGGATTTTGAGGCCATGCCGGGCCATGGTGTCCGGGCCATCTACCAGGGTCAGGAAATCCTGCTGGGCAACCGCCGGCTGATGCAGCAGCGAAACATCGCCATCGGCGACCTGGCCGGGCAGATGGAGAAGCTCGAAGAAGAAGGCAAAACCGCCATGTTGATGGCGGTGGACGGCAGGGCCGCCGGCATCATCGCCGTGGCCGACACTTTAAAAGAGCACGTAAAGGTTGCCATCGAACGCCTGCACAGGATGGATATCCAGGTGGCCATGATCACCGGTGATAACCGGCGGACGGCTGCGGCCATTGCCCGCCAGGTCGGTATCAAGACCGTCCTGGCCGAGGTGCTGCCCCAGGATAAAGCCGAAGAAGTAAAGAAGCTCCAGGCCCGCGGCCTCAAAGTAGCCATGGTGGGTGACGGCATCAACGACGCCCCGGCCCTGGCCCAGGCCGATGTGGGCATTGCCATCGGCTCCGGTACCGACGTGGCCAAGGAGACAGGGGACATTATCCTCATTAAGGACGACATTCGCGATGTGGTGGGGGCCATTGAGATCGGCCGCGCCACCATGCGCAAGATCAAAGAGAACCTGGTCTGGGCCTTCCTGTATAATACCCTTGGTATTCCCATTGCCGCCGGCATCCTCTACCCCTTCACCGGGCTGATTGTCAGTCCCGAACTGGCCGCCTTCTTCATGGCATTGAGTTCTGTCTCTGTGACCATGAATACCCTCACCCTCAAACGCTTCCAGCCCTCCCTCCGCCAGGAGCGGGATGAGGCTGCACCCAAGGGGCGACCGGCGCCCCATGCCGGTTAATTTTCATCCCCGACGTAGAGCGTTTGCAAATGGAGGGGGAGCTTGGAGGTGAGAGTGGGGATAACAGTGAACAGGGAAGATCCCTGAAAAAATTATTTTATTATGAGGTGAGATATGATGACGGAGCTCGAAACACAAGCCGCCCGGCGGGCCGGGATAATCTATACCGGTATTTCCCTGGGGATGACCCTCTTTTTCCTGGCCCTTACCTTCCTGACGGGAAAAAGCTATACCCCGGTGGCCCGGGCTGGCGGCGCCGTCTGGGTATTTATCCTGACGATGATCGTGACTATGCCCATAGTAATCCCGACGGTAAAGAATAAAGTAATGGGATATGGGATAAAAAGTAAAGAAAGGTGAGGTGACCATTACCATACAGGAAGTAATTGAAAACAAGCCATAATAGTAAAGGGTGAATTCGCAAAAAATCTTCAAGGGTTGCCGGAACAGTATGTGCTCCGGTACCACATTAAGTACAAATAAGGCTGTTCCCCATTGTGAGGTAACAGCCTTTTCCTGAGTTTATCAGTTGCGACATTTTACTGATTCAAGAACCCAGATAAAATCTAGCTTTGGGCGTTAAAAATAGCCCAAAAAGCGAAAAACGTAGTGGCAACTAATATTGTGAAATACCAAATATTATCTAGACAATAGGCAATGTTAGTGGTATCATTTAAGCATGTTCATCAAAATAACTAAAACCAAAAACCACCAGTACGTCCAGCTAGTCCAATCTTACCGGGAAAATGGAGCTGTTAAACACAAGGTCCTCCTCAATCTCGGTCGCCTGGACGAGATTGAAAACAACCCCAGCTTTCAAAGACTTGGTAAGCGCCTCTTAGAATTGTCCAAGGCCAGGGAGGTGACCAGTTTAGCCAGCTTTTCCGAGGCGCAGATCAAGAACTGGGGCTATGTGGTCTACCAGAAGATCTGGAACCAATTTGAGCTACCCAAACTTTTAAAGAAGATCAGTGCCAAACGTAAGGTACAATTCGAATTAAGCGACGCCAGTTTTCTTATGGCTATCCAGCACCTCCTTGAACCCAGGAGTAAATTAGGTACCTACAACTACCAGCACCGTTATGCCAGTTTACCCGACGTAGCCTTAAACCACCTCTACCGCTCCTTGGATTTACTCTGCGAGTATAAAGAGTTGTTGGAGGAGGAGATGTTCCAAAAGAACCGCCACCTTTTTAACATGCAGGTGGATGTGGTTTTTTATGATGTAACGACCTTTTCCTTTGCCAGCGTCGAAGCCGACACTTTACGCGATTTCGGCTTCAGTAAAGACGGTAAGTTCAACGAAGTCCAGGTGGTATTGGGCCTGCTTATTGATTGCGAGGGGCGGCCCATTGGCTATGAGCTTTTCCCCGGCAATACCTTTGACGGCAAGACCCTGGAGACGGCCTTAGAAAAGCTGGAAAAACGTTTTGGCCTGCGCCGGGTGATCATCGTCGCCGACCGGGGGATCAACAGCAAGCTTAACTTAAAACGCATAGTGGAACGGGGCTACAGCTACATCTTTGCCGCCCGCATCAAGAGCATGAAAAAAGAGATTACCGATATGATATTGGACGAAAATGGCTACCAGGAGATAAAGGACGATGAAGGAGAAGTCCTTCGCTACAAGGTTATCGAGTACATAAACGAATTCACCGCTGAAGGGAAAAAATACAAATTACCCGAAAAACTGATCGTCACCTACTCCAGCCGGCGGGCGGAAAAAGACCGGGCCGACCGGGAAAGGTTAATCGAGAAAGCCCAAACCCTTTTAGAAAGCAAGGCCAAAATCCAGGCCAGCAACAAACGTGGCGGCAAGAAATACCTCAAAGAAATAGACTGTACGGGCACGTGGATACTGGACGAAGAAGCCATTGCCCGGGACAAACAATTTGACGGCTACTACGGCATCCAGACCAGCGAGAAAGAAATGAGTGCCAAAGACATCCTGGATGCTTACCATAACCTGTGGCGGATTGAAGAATCTTTTCGCGTCATGAAAAGCACCCTGAAAGTCCGGCCGGTTTTTCACTGGACCGAAAGGCGGATTAAAGGACACTTTGTAATTTGCTTCCTCGCCTTTCTTCTCGAACGCACTCTGGAATTCAAGCTCCGGCAAGCGGTGGAAAATGCCTCGCCGGCAGAAATCCGGGAAGCGTTAAACTCCCTCAACTTTGCCGAGGTAGAGATCAAAGGAGAGGTGTTCTTTATCAAGACCCAGAGTACAGAGTTGAGCAAAAAGATCCTGCGCCTAATGCGGATTGCACCGCCGGGAAACATTACCCGTGTAGAGGAGTTTGCTGCCCGCTGGCAGGACCGGTTGTAGTGGCAAAATGCGCGTCTTGTTTTCTATTTTTCTAGGTTTTATGCGGGTTCTAGGGATTCAACTGATAAAGTCAGGAGGGTTGCCGGAACAGTATGTGCTCCGGTACCACATTAAGTACAAATAAGGCTGTTCCCCATTGTGAGGTAACAGCCTTTTTCTTTTGGGTGTTGTTATGGTCGTCCTAAATAGGATAAAATAGGTAGGGAATACCATGAAACACAGAAATCTTGGAGGTCAAAGGGGTTATGAGCCTACTGGAAACGACTGGCCGGGCGGGAACCATAGCATCCCGTTATTTCTGGCGCTACCTGTTTTTAAGCCTGCGGCCGAAACAATGGACCAAAAACGCCTTCGTCTTTGCCGCCATCCTTTTCTCCCGCCACGTGCTGGATATCCCCCTGCTGGTACGCACTGTCCAGGTGTTTGTTATCTTCTGCCTTCTCTCCGGCGGCACTTACTTGATCAACGATCTGGTTGACCGGGAAAGAGATCGCTGCCATCCCCGCAAAAAGCATCGCCCTATTGCCGCCGGCCTGCTGCCTCCCCTGCCGGCAGCTGCGGCAGCAGCTGTCATCCTGGCCGGCAGCCTTACCTGGGCTTTTGCCTTAAGCTGGCAGGTGGGCCTTATAAGCCTTACCTATACCCTCCAGACCCTGGCCTATTCCTTTTATTTAAAGCAAATGGTCCTCATTGATGTCTTTATCGTCGCCCTGGGTTTTGTCCTGCGGGTAGTGGCCGGCGCGGTGGCCATCATGGTACCGGTTTCGGCCTGGTTGCTCATTGCCGTTATCCTCCTGGCTCTTTTCCTGGCTTTATGTAAACGCCGCCACGAATTGGTCCTCCTCGACAACGCTACTGCCCACCGGGGAATCCTGGCCGAGTATTCCCTGGGGCTTTTGGACCAATTGATTGCTACTGTAACTTCTGCTACCGTCGTCGTCTATGCCATTTACACCTTTATCGGCGCCGCCCGGCCCCAGTTGATGTATACCGTTCCCCTGGTGCTCTTTGGCATTTGCCGCTACCTGTACCTGACCTACCGCTGCCAGGGCGGCGGCGAGCCGGAAAGCCTGGTTCTCAAGGATAAACCCCTGGCAGCCACCATCCTCCTCTGGGCGGCCAGTTGTTTTGTCATCCTGTACTGGTAAAATGACATGCGCACGTAAAACTCTCCGGTATAAGCGTGAGTTAGCATGGGGGCTGGTTGTTTGTCCTGGCTGGTTTTTGCCGGCGGCAATTTAATAGTTCTCCTGACGGCCTATTTTTTGACGCGGCGGCGGGGGCTGGCCCCCGCTGAAAAGTTCCTGGCCATCTTCGCCGTGGCGACGGGGCAAATTGTCTTCACCATGCTCCTGGCCGGGACCGTATTACGCCTGACAATTACTACCCTGCTGGTATTAAATTTAATTTTGCTGGCTGCGGCTATCCTGCTGGGGCACCTCTTTCCCGGTCCCAACCGGGCACCAGTTACCCGGCCTGATGTCAGCTGGCGCCATAATTTCTGGGCCAGGCTTTTACTGTTCCTGGCCTTACTGGAAACGGCGTGGCTGATCTTCCTGGGATACCTGTTTCCGCCCTATGCCTGGGACAGCCTCTACTACCACCTGACGGCAGTCGCCACCTGGCTACAGAGCGGCCGGATCGTTTTAAGCCCCTATACCCTCTGGGCTAACGTCTACCCCATGAACACCGAACTCATTTTTGCCTGGAATATGTTGTTTTCAGGCAGCGACCTGCTGGTCGACCTGACCCAGCTACCCTTCGCCCTGGCCGGGGGCCTGGCCGTCTATGCCCTGGGTCGCGAAACGGGTTTGCAGCAGGCCAATAGCGCCGTAGCAGCCTGCCTTTTTTTCCTGACGCCCATTGTCCTGGTGCAGAGCAAGACCTGCTATGTGGATGTCGCCTTTGCGGCCATGTTCCTGGCGGCCTTTTACTTTGCTTACCGCTATTACCACTGCCCGCGGCGCGTCTATTTACTCCTGGCCGCCCTGGCCAGCGGCCTGATCTTCGGGATGAAGGCTTCGGCCGCCCCTTATGTGGCTACAGTTTTTCTCTTAATCATCGCCGGTAACTGGATGGCCAGGCGGGCAACTAACCACCCTTTCAGGCAATCCCTGCTCCCTTCCCTGGTTATCTTGAGCGGAGCCCTGCTCCTGTGGGGCAGTTTCTGGTACCTGCGCAACTGGCTGGCTTACGGCAACCCCCTTTTCCCTTTTACGTTTAAAGTTCTGGGATATACCCTCTGGTCAGGCCAGGGCAGCGTGGCCGATCTGGTCATGGTCAAAAATATGCCCCCGGAACTGGCAGGCCTGCCGGCCTGGCAGCAGTTATTGCGCTCCTGGCAGGAAACCAGCGGTCCCTATACCTTCGACCAGCGCCTGGGTGGATTCGGCCCCCAGTGGCTCTACCTGGAGCTGCCGGCCCTGGCCGTAACCTTTATCCTGGCCCTGGCCCGGGGTCACCGGCGCCTCCTGCTCCTCCTCCTGCCCCTGGTCCTGCTTTTCTGGCTGCAGCCATCCAACTGGTGGACCCGCTATACCATCTTCATTGTCGCCGCCGGGACTTTAAGCCTGGCTTACCTGGAGGAAAGGCTACCAGGTTTCTGGGCGCGGCCTTTGCGAGCCGCTACCCTGGCCCTGGTCATCATCTCCCTGGCCGGTAGTTTAACCCACGGTTACTTCACGCCCCAGGTAATCGGCCGCTTCCTGGCCCTGCCCCCGGAGCAGCGTACCTTTTTCCAGCTAACGCCCTGGGGTGATGAGTTAGCCTGGGTTGCCCGGGTGCCTCCTGGTTCGCGCATTGCCTTTACGGAAACAGCCTTCCCCTACCTGCTCTTTGGCCCCCGCCTGGAAAACCGGGTCTACCGCGTCATTGCCACCTCAGAAGAAGATATGCTCCGCCAATTGCGCGAGAATAACAGCCAGTATTTCCTGACGACCACTACTTCGGCCTATTACCACTGGGCCCAAAGGAATTCGCAAATCTTCCAGCCTTTCTTTAGTTATGGTGATTATGTTGCCTTCAAGGTGCTAAAATAAGGTTTGCAATAGCCCCTTAAGCAGCCTCCTCAAGCAAACTAGCAACATAACACGCAAAAAAATGGCCGGGTGATGAAAACCCGGCTCGCTTAATATTCTCTTCCGCCTTACTTCTTCTCTTTCTCGGCATCGGCCAGCTTCTGGATATCGATCTTACCCGCTTTCGCATCTTCGATAATCCTGGTCATCTTATCCTTCACGCCGTCGGGCAGCTTGTAACTGGGATTCCAGATGATGCCGGTAGCGCCTTCCTTTACCCCCATAGGATAGAATTTAGCTTCAAATTTGCCATCCATAACTAATTTCACAAAATCTACAATGGCAATGGGATAGCTCTGGATTGAGGTCCCGACAATTGTCTCGGGAGCAACATTGCTCTGATCATGGTCGTAGCCGACAGCCATGACACCCTTTTCCTTGGCCGCCTGGACGACCCCCAGGCCGGCCTGGTCGGCATTACCCAGGACAACATCAGCGCCCTGCTGGATAAAGGCGGTTGCGGTTTCTTTGGCTTTAGCTACATCCTCAAAGCTGCCGGTTAAAGCTGTTTTAACTTCTACTTTAGGATTAACATATTTGGCCCCGGCTTTAAAACCATAAAGAGCATTGGTAATGGGTGGAATTTCCATGCCGCCTACATAGCCAACTTTGCCTGTCTTGGTCACCAGGCCCGCCAGGGCACCGCCGAAGAAACCGGCTTCAACGTTCATAACCTGCAGGGAAGCCACATTGGGGGCCTGGCTAATATCCGAACTGGTAACTACAAATTTGACATTGGGGAAGTCTTTAGCTACGCGCTTGGCGGCATCGCCAAATTCAAAGCCGTGGCCGATGATCACATCATAGCCCTGGGTCGCATAGGCCCGGAAAGCGTCTACCTGGTCCGACTGGCTGACCCTTTCCCGGTAGGCCGTCTCGACACCCAGCTCTTCTCCTGCCTTCTTCAGGCCCTCGTAAGCACTGGCATTCCAGCCGTTGTCATTGATAGGACCAGGTAATAACAGGGCCACCTTTAACTTCTTGCCAGTATCTTTACCCTGGTTGGTCTGGCTGCTCTGGGAAGGCTGCTCCTGTTTGCCGCTCTCCTTCTTGCCGCCACAGCCGGCCACCAGGACCGTTGTTAATAAAAAGACAACCGCCAGCCCTAACGCTAAAATCCGCCACCGTCTCATTTTTTTGCCTCCTTCTAAAACTGTTTAAAATTTAAACTACCTTATTTCCCAATCCCCCTGCTCAGCGGCTCCGACTAATCAGAAGACTTATTCCCCCTTTCTTAAGCATTATTTGAGGTTTTAAGAAAGCCTTAACATAGATTTAATATTCGACGCTCAAGTTCAAATTCCTGCTCTCTATAATCGCTGCCAGCACCCTAATTCCCGGAAAAATATAAAGCCGCCTCTCTTCTGTCTTGAAAAAAGGCGGCTTCGTTGCCCGGTAAGCGTCCTTGCTTACGGAAGCTATTATAGTCTACTACTAACGTAATGTCAACCTTTACTTTAATGTAGCCGCCAGGATGGCCTTGATGGTGTGCAGGCGGTTTTCGGCCTCGTCGTAAATGACCGACTGGGGACCGTCCATGACTTCTTCCGTAACCTCAATGCCCCGGTCGGCAGGCATGCAGTGCATGTAAATGGCATCTTTATGCCCCAGGGCCATGCGCCGGCTGTCCATGACCCAGTTGGGATACTTATCGATGAGTTCGGCCCCTTCGGTATCACTGCCGGTATAGGCGATGGGACCCCAGCTTTTGGCATAAATGATGTCGGCATTCTTGCAGGCCTCATCCATATCGTTGACGATGTTAAATTTCACGCCGTTTTCTTCGGCATTTTTCCTGGCCTGTTCCACAATTTCCGGCAGCAGGTAAAACTCAGGCGGGTGGGCCAGGGTTACATTCATGCCAAAGCGGCTCATGAGGAGAATGAGAGACTGGGGCATGGAGAGAGGCCGCACGTACTTGGGCGCATAGGTCCAGGAAATGGTGAAGTTGAGACCACGGGTATTCTTGCCGAACTTCTCCTGGATGGTCATAATGTCGGCCAGGGCCTGGGTGGGGTGGTAGAGGTCGCACTGCATATTGATAACAGGAATCCGGGCGTATTTGGCCAGCTCGCGCATGTAGGCGTTACCAACTTTATAGGTGCAGTTACGAACGCCAATACCGTTACCAAAACGGCCCAGGACTTCCACTGTGTCCTTGGGCGTCTCGCCGTGGCCGATCTGGGTGGCTTTGGGAGTAAGGTAAATGGCATGACCGCCCAGCTGGGTCATCCCGGTCTCGAAGGCATTGCGGGTGCGGGTGGATTCTTCAAAGAAGAGCATGTAGAATGTCTTGTCCTCGAGGAGGCGATGCTTCTCGCCCAGGGCTTTGCGCCGCTTGAGGTCAAAGGCGATGTCCAGCAGGGTGTCGATTTCTTCTCTGGTCCACTCCTGCAGGGTGATTAAGTGCTTCCCGCGTAAATCGGTCTTCATGTGATTCCCTCCATATTGGAATGTATTTGGTTAAATTATATCACCAGCAGGACCCCACGGGACCTGCCAGAAAACGGATGTCGGGGGCCGGAAGTCGGAGAGCGGAATTTGGTGCCGCCTTGCGGCATGGGTATCTACTCTCGCCCGGCCATGTGGGTGGCCGCGTCCTCGATAGCAGCTACAATCTGCTCATAGCCGGTACAGCGGCATAAATTGCCGGCAATGGCGGCCCGGATTGCGGCCCTGGTGGGATGGGGGTTTTTATCCAGCAGGGCCTTGGCGCTCATGATCATCCCCGGGGTGCAGAAACCGCACTGGAGGGCATTATGCTTGATAAAAGCCTCCTGCAGGGGGTGGAGGCGCCCGTCCTGCTCCAGACCTTCGATGGTGATAATCTCCTTCCCTTCCGCTGCTGCCGCCAGAACCAGGCAGGAATTGACCGCCTGGCCGTCCATAATGACGGTACAGGCGCCGCACTCGCCAATGCCGCAACCCTCTTTCGTACCCGTGAGCATTAATTCATCCCGCAGGACATCCAAGAGGCGGGCATTGGGAGCAACCCTGACGGTATAATCGCGGCCGTTGACCTTGAGCTGGAGGCTGATTTTTTCACTCATCTTCCCTCACCCCCGCGGCCTGTAAAATCGCCCGCCTGGTCAGGACGGCAATTACCGGGAGCTTGTACTCTGTTGACCAGCGCACGCCACTTAAGCGTACCATTTCCTGCCCCACCATCTCGCCCGCCTGCCGTGCTAATTCCGGGCTCACCATATTCCCAAGCAGCAGGGCTTCCGCAGGCGGTACCCGGCTGGCCACCGGCAGAGCGGCGCCGGGTACAATGCGGGCCGCGGTTACCCTGCCGGCTGCATCCCGGTCAATGACTACGGCTATATTTAACCGGGCGATGCTTAAGGCCTTGCGCCGGCCGAGTTTCAGGAAGGCACTGCCCGCTGAAGGCGGTAATTTTTTAAAGGTAATGGCTGTGATTATTTCCCCTGCCGCCAGGGTGGTCCGGTAGGGCCCGGCGAGTAAATCCTGGACCGGCACCTGGCGCTCACCCTGGCTGCTTACCAGGTTGACCCGGGCCTCAAGGGCAATAAAAGCCGGCACCGTGTCGGCGGCCGGGGAGGCATTGGCGAGATTCCCGCCCATAGTTCCCCGGTTGCGGATCTGGGGCGATCCCACCTGAGCGGCGGCCATGGCCAGGAGGGGAGCATATTTCTGGAGCAAAGGAGAAGCAGCTATGTCCGTATGCGTGGTCAGGGCGCCGATGCTGATGGTATCGCCCTCTTCCCGGATATAGTTCATTCCCCCCAGATAGCCCAGGTCAATAATTTCGCTGACCCCGGCCAGGCGGCGATTTTCTTCCCGCAGGGCTACTACCAGGTCCGTACCCCCGGCCATTACCCGGGCAGCAGGGCCGTATTGCGCCAGGAGCCGGCAGGCCTCCATGAGGCTCCCGGGGCGGTGATAGTTAAAGGCCTGCATTTAAGCCCCCCCTCCCCGCTTTAAAGCTCTGCCCAGCAAGACCCGTTCCAGGTTGGCCGGCAATTCCCGTACCGTCTTGCCGGTGGCGTCGGCAATGGCACTGGCTATAGCGGCTGCGATGCACTCTGTCGCCGCTTCCCCCATACTCTTCGCCCGGAAGGGACCGTGATAATCTTCGCTCTCGTAAAGGATGGTTTCCATGGCTGGCATGTCCAGAGCGGTAGGAATAATATATTCATCAAAGTTGGGGTTTAAGATGCGGCCCTGATCAAATTCGATTTCTTCCGTGAGGGCCATGCCCAGCCCCATGGCCACGCCGCCATAGATCTGGCCCTGCAGCAGGGCCGGGTTGATGGCCTGGCCGACATCATGACCGGCCGTAACCTTCAATACCTCGACCTGGCCCGTTTCCATATCAACCTCTACTTCGGCCACCACGCAAGCATAGGTATAGGTGGGAAAAGCCTTGCCCTGGCCGGTAGGCCGGTCCCATACCGGCGGTTCAGGCTGGTACCATTTAAAACTCGTTAACGTATATCCCCTTTGCAGGGCCATCCTGACGGCTTCCTGGAAAGTCACCTTGCGAGCAGGATCCTGCCGGCAATAGATTATACCTTCCCTGCCCTCCAGATCTTCCGGCCGGCAGCCGAGTTGTTCTGCCGCCACTCCATGGAGGATCTTTTTGATCTCCCTGGCTGCCTCCTGCATGGGCTTGCCCCCGGTAAAGGTACCCCGCGACGCCACTGTCATGCCACCATCGGGCATGGTAGTGGTGTCCACCCGCGTGTAAATGATATTTTCCATACCTATACCCAGTTCTTCGGCCACAATCTGGGCATGGGCCGTTGACAGCCCCTGGCCGTTATCGGTTAACCCCGAACGGACGGTCACGCTACCATCGCTGGCCACCGTAATCATTCCCCCGGTGGCATCATAGGTTTCCGCCCCCAGGCCGCAGCCGCGGAAGCTTACCACCAGGCCAATCCCCCGGCGTTTGGAACCGCCCCTGGCCCTCTCCCGGGCATATTTTTCCCGCCGGGCATAGTAGTTACTCCTGGCGATAACGGCATCCATCACTTCTACCAGGGGTACCGTCTGGTCAACAAGTTGCTGCCCGGTGGCAGTAATGGAGCCCGGTCGCAGGGCGTTTTGGCGCCGCAACTCCACCGGGTCCATATTCAGGGCGGCCGCCAGCTCATCCATCAATTGTTCCTGGGCGTAAATAATCTGGGGCGAGCTGTAACCCCGCATGGCGCCGGCGTAAACCTTGTTGGTATGGACAGCATAAACATCGACTTTTACGTTGGGGATTTCGTAACACCCTGCCGCGTGGACGCAGGCGCGCCAGTTCATGAACTGGGCCTGGGAGTTATAGGCCCCTCCTTCATCCACCAGTTCGGCTTCCAGGGCCAGGATCTTACCTTCTTTTGTAGCTCCTATTTTGTAACGGAACCGGAAGGGATGGCGCTTGGAACTCTCAATAAAGGATTCTTCCCTGGTATTGACCATCTTCACCGGCCGGCCGGTTTTGACGGCCATGATGGCGGCACGGCCGCACATCATCCCCATCTGTTCCTCTTTACCGCCAAAGGAACCGCCCAGGGTCTGCTGGATGACGTGGACCTGGCCCAGTTTTAGACCTAAGGCGGTGGCCACAGCCCAGCGAGTCATATAGGGATTCTGTAACGAGCCATAGACTATAACCCCGTTGTTGACCGGATCCGGCACCACCACACAGGCCTCCGGCTCGATATAAGCATGCTCAATATATTGCGTCCGGTATTCGCGTTCAATAATTACATCGCAGGCCGCAAAACCGGCTGCTACATCCCCTTTGCGCACCGGCCAGTGGGTGTTCTGGACAATATTCCCCGGGGCGTACTCCTGGACCTGAGGTGCGCCCGGCGCCAGGGCCTCTTCAATGGAGTAAACACCGGGCAAGGGCTCATACTCCACCTTAATGGCTTTAATGGCGGCCTCGGCCTGCTCCCTGGTTTCAGCGGCCACCATGGCCAGGGCATCGCCGGTATAGCGGACGCGGTCCCTGGCCAGGAAGAGGTAGGTACACCAGGAAGGCTCCCCTGGTAAATCGTCGGCAGTCAAGACACAGTGGACGCCGGGCATTTGCCTCGCCGCGTTTGTCTCCAGGCTTTTAATGCGGGCGTGGGCTACTTTACTCCGTAATACTTTGCCGTATAGCATGCCGGGGAAATATAAATCGGCAGCGTACCTGGCCCGCCCGGTAACCTTTTCATAGGCATCTACCCGTGGGACCGGGTGATTGACAACTGCAGGGCTCACAAGCCTCACCTCCAGAATGCCAGGGCGGCGTCCCGGGTCTCAGCTTTTACTTTAGCCGCCTCCAGGGTCAGCAGGCGCCCTTCCCGCTGCAAGAATTTGCCGTTCACCATCACATCGACTACATCCCCGGGATTGCGAAAGAGGATAATCTGGTCGAAGATATTTTCGGCATTGATGGGAGTCGGTGTGTCGGCTTTAATGGTAATTAAGTCTGCCGGGCAATCAGGTTCCAGGCGGCCCAGTTCCGGCTCCCCAAGGGCCCGGGCACCCATGTCGGTGGCCAGCCCGAAGACCGTCCGGGCAGGCATCACCTGGGGGCTCTTCATATTAGCCTTGTGGATCAGGAAGGCCCCCCGCATGACTTCAAAGAAGTTATTGATATAACCATCGGTTCCCAACCCCAGGGGTACACCGGCCGCTAAAAGCTGGGGTACCGGGGCAATGCCACCGCCGACTTCACAGTTGGACAGGGGCATGTGGACCAGCCGCGCCCCGCTGGCTGCCAGGAGTTCAATCTCTCCTGCCGCCAGGTCCACTCCCTGGGAGGCCAGGATATGGGCCCCCAGGATATTCAGGTCGCGGTAAACCTCAACCGGCCGCTTGCCGTAGGTTTGCCGGCAGTATTGAGGCTCATAAGGGCTTTCCGAGAGGTGCATGTGCAGGTCGCTGCCCAGTTCCCGGGCCAGTTCGCTGGCCCGGATGAGGAATTCCGGTGAACAGGTAAAGGTGGTGTGCACGCTCATGAGTCCCTTGACCAGGGGATCTCCCTGGCAGGCCCGGATAAACCCGGCATTTTCCTTTAATCCTAACTCGCCGTTTTCCTGGCTTATCCTTTCACAGGCTTCAAAGGAAAGGATAGCCCTTAAACCGGCCCGGCGGACGATCCCGGCTTCCACCTCCAGGGCCCCGGGAATGGCTGCCGGCGCCTCCAGGATATCGCAGAAAGTGGTAATGCCGCTGGCGATCATCTCCACACAGGCCCAGGCCGTGGTTGTAGCGACCAGGTTATGGTCAAGGCGGTTCTCTACCTGGGGCCACCAGAAATCCTCCAGGAAACTGTAAAAACCGGCAGGAGCGTTTTTCACGCTGATGCCATGGGACAGGATGCCGTACATGTGCATGTGCCCGTTAATGAAACCGGGACTGATAATAGCGTCACGGGCGTCGATGACCTCACCCCGGTCGGGTGCCGCCAGGAGTTCTTCATTAGGCCCTATGGCAGCGATCTTACCACCGGCTACCCGGACTCCCCAGCTGGGGTGCACTTCCGCCCGGGAAGAGGTTATCAAAAACCCGCCGAGGATGGTTACAGGACCTGGCACCGGCAAAATAACACCTCCAGAATTAAGCCACGTTTAATCTTATTCAACTTTTTTTAGTAAAATCCTGCTGAAAAAGGGTCAAGGTTAAAAAAAATATTTCTCCCGGGCGAGAGGAGGTAGTCTAATTCCTTTTAGAAACTTGGCGGCGTACACGCCAGCAATACAATCGCCGGTTCCTCGCTATGATTAAACCAGCGATGGGGTATATGGGCCGGATAATAAATGATATCTCCTTGTTTTAGCTGGTAATAATCCTTTTCATCAAAACAAATCTCCACTTCCCCTTTTAAAACATAACAAAATTCTTCGCCCTGGTGGCAACTGGACTTATTGGTAGCACTACCGGATTGCAGTTTAATAATAGTTGCTTCCAATTTTTCCGCTGCAAAAAGGAGTTCTATAGTCACCCCTTCATTACGAACGTATTCCTGGCGTTCCTCCTGCTTGATTAATTTAATTAATGGCCTGATGTCATCCTCCAGGAGGAAAAACACCGAAGGGACTTCCAGGGCGGAAGCTAAGTCTTTAAGCAGGCTGACGCTTAAATTGGCTTTACCGTTCTCGATCTGGCTGAGGTAGGAATAAGATATGCCAACTTTGGCGGCTAATTCTTGCAGGCTGAGGCCCCTTTGTTTGCGTAAAGACCTGATCCTTTTACCTACAGTATCCACCAGTTATTCCCCCGACTGTTGCTGTGAAATCATGCGCAACTAAATTATGGCTAAATGCCGCAGTTGCTGAGCAGCAACTGCGGCATTTTAGGTACTAGACCTTTTTTACTTGGGTTTTTACAGCTTATTGACATCAATCTTCTTTTCAATCAAGTCTTTTTGGACCTGTTCTGCTTTTTGCACCGCCTCCGGGTTCAATTTACTCTTCAACTTCTCATTCCAGATGATACCGGTAGCTCCCTCTTTGGTAGCCACGACATACCCCCTGGCTTCAAATTTACCATCCAGAATCTCTTTCACGATATACTTGATAGCTACACTATAATCATACTTGGAACTGGCCGGAACATTATCCGGGGCTACATTGCTTTGATCGCCGGCAAAGCCGACGGCATAGACATTCTTGCTCTTGGCAGCCTCAATAACCCCCAGGCCGGCCTGGTTGGCATCCCCCAGAACAACATCGGCTCCCTGCTGGATGAAGGCCAGGGCTGTTTCTTTCGCCTTGGCTACGTCATCCCAACTGCCAATTAACGTCCCCAGAGCTTCAACCTTGGGATTAACCATTTTCGCCCCGGCTTTAAACCCGGCTTCGGCATCGGTAATGGGCGGCATATTGACGCCACCGATAAAGGCCACCTTGTTGCTTTTAGTAAGCAAACCTGCAAGAATCCCGCCAATGAACCCGGCCTCTTTGTTGGAGACCTCCAGGGAAGCAACATTGGGTCCTTGCGCTATGTTCGAGCTGGTGACGATGAATTTAACCTTGGGGAAGTCTTTACCTACTTTTTTAGCCACATCGTTAAATTGGAACCCATGGCCGATGATGACATCATAACCCTGGTTGGCATAGGCCCGGAAAGCTTCTTCCATATCTGACTGGGTTACATTTTCCCGGTAGGCGCCTTCAATCCCCAGCTCGGCCTGGGCCTTTTTTAGCCCTTCATAGGCTACCGAATTCCAGCCATTATCATTAATTGGTCCCGGTAAAACCAGGGCCACTTTCAGCTTTTTGGCAGCCGCACCCGTATTTTGTTGCGCCTGTCCCTGGGGCTGTCCTTTATCTTCCGGCTTTGCTTGCTTGCTGCCGCCACACCCGGCTAAAAACACGCCTCCAATTAGCGCCAGCGTTAATAATATCGCCCCTATCCTCTTGCGCATCTTACCTTCCTCCTTTGACGTCAAAAATTAAGATTACTCTTCTTCCGTAAGATCCTTGTAATGATCTTTAAACCACAGCGTTTCGCGCTTAAGATCAATTCCCTGGGATTGTAAAGCTTCCTTCCCTGCTTTCAATATCAGCGCTGCCTCGGCTACCCGGCGCCCCAACCCGCGTACCTTTTCCATCCCTATCTCATCTTCAATGGCCCCCTCCTCCTTCCGATCTTTGGTCCAGACGCAGGCACCGCAATAATTGCCCCCGGGTCCCCCGGTAACTAAAATTTCATAGGTTAAGAAGAAATTTTTGATAGTCAACAAGGCCATTTCCTGGCCGCCATGGCGGGTGCCCCCGGTAGCGATGGCCCCCCCAACGCGGTTGGCAAAATGGCCGGGATAAACCAGGTAGGTTGGCCGCAGCCGGCTGCAGAAATCCTGCAACAGGGGAGTAGAATTCATCTGGTAAACCGGCGTTCCCAGGATATAGCCGTCGGCGGCTAAAAATTTCTCCTGGACTTCCTGGAAATCGTCCTTGATCTGGCATAACTGGCTGGTCTTGATACACTTGTTGCAATGGATGCAGTGGCCGATTTTTTTTCCCCTGAGGGAGACAAATTCAGTAGTAACTCCCGGCACGGTAGCCGCAGCTTTTAAAGCTTCCTGGACGCAGTATTCCGTAGCCCCCTTACGATGACTCCCGCTGATACCCAAAATTTTTACACTTACCAAAGCACATTCCCCCTCGCTTATTTTAATTTTTGATGGCGCAATCAGGCCGGAGAAGTGCCCGCCAGACGCGCTCCGGCGTCAGGGGTAGTTCCGTAAAGTGCACTCCCGTAGCCTGAAAAACGGCACTGGCAACCGCCGGCGCCACAGGGGCCACGGCATTTTCCCCTACCCCCCTGGCACCAAAGGGTCCTGTAGGTTCTCCTGCTTCCACGACAATTGTTTCCATTTCCGGCACGTCAACTGCCGTGGGCAGCATATATTTATGGTAGCTATCCTGGAGCTGCCGGCCTTGCGGATCATAAGTTATTTCTTCACCCAGGGTGTAGCCAAGACCCATAACGGCACCGCCCTGGATCTGGCCCCGGACAATCTCCGGATTAATCGCCTTGCCCATATCATGGGCGGCGACCAGGCGGATAACTTTAATGGACCCGGTGGCCGTGTCTACTTCGACTTCAGCAAAGTGGGCATGCCAGGAAAGGGCGTTCTGGGAAGCATTCTGACCGATAGTGGCCAACTGCCGGTTGTGAAAATCGGCATCGGCCGCCAGTTCTTTTAAAGTGATCTGCTTCCCCGGATCATCCCTGGACAAGATGGTGGCCTTTTGCCAGATCAGCTTTTCTTTGGGTATTTGCCATTTTTCGCTGGCATAAGTTAAAATCTGCTCTTTTAAATCCCGGGCCGCCTGCAAAGTGGCCATGCCGGCGGCGTAGCAACTGCGGCTGGCCTGGCTACCCACATCATAGGGTACCATTTCCGTATCCCCAAGGGACACAGCTATATCTTCCACCTCAACTTCCAGCACTTCCGCGGCGATCTGGGCCAGGGTAGTTTTGGTGCCTGTCCCCATCTCGACGACACCGCTGGCCAGCTGGATTGTCCCGTCGGGCTGGAGGGAGAGATAGACATTGGAATAATCGGTTTGGAAGGGAAAAGCGCTGCTGATATGGTTGCCAACAGCCACACCCAAACCCCGCTTATAGCGTCCTGAGCCGGCATGGCCTGCTGCCAGTTCCCGGCGCTTCTCCCAGCCGATTTTTTCCGCCCCTTTGATTAAACATTCTCGCAGGCCACTGCTCAGGCAAGGAAAAGGAGCAACCCAGGTATCCCCGGGGGTAATGATATTTTTTAACCGCAATTCCAGGGGGTCTATTCCTAAAATGGCAGCCGCTTTGGCAACCGTCATTTCCACGGCAAAGGTAGGCTGGGGAGCACCAAAGCCCCGGCAGGCTCCGGCAGGTGTAGTATTGGTATAAACGCTATAACCCTCGAAGCGGGAGTGGGGCACCCGGTAAATAGTCAGGCCCCGCGAACCAATAGCCCCGGGCACATCAGCACTCCAGCTACAATAGGCGCCGCCATTCATAATGGCCTGCATGTAGAGGGCCTGGAAAATGCCATCCTTACTTAACCCCAATTTCACCGTAATATAACCGGCATGCCTGGTATCCGAAGCAATGAAATCCTCCTGGCGATCATAGACTACCTTCACCGGCCGGCCGGTAGCCAGGGCCAGGGCGGCAGCAATGGGCTCTGCCTTGGCGCTCAAGCCAATCCTGACCCCGAAGCCCCCCCCAACATAGGGCGGGTTTAATACCCGCACTTTACTCAAGGGCAATTTAAAAATCTCGGCCACAATTCGCCGCGTCGGGTGGGGGGTTTGGGTCGGCGACCAGATGGTTAACTTGCCATCGCCGGTTAAAGCAGCCACGGCCGCCTGGGTTTCTAATTGACCCTGTTTTTGCACCGGTAATTTATAAGTCGCCTCCACAACAATTTCCGCAGCAGCCAGGCCGGTGGCGATGTCGCCCAGCCCGAATTGCAGGATATCACCAGCTATATTCTTTTTGGTGCAATGGGGGTGAAGCAGCGGTGCTTCAGGTTTTAAAGCCTCCAGGGGATCATATACTGCCGGTAAAATTTCGTATTCTACCTCAATCAGGTCCAGGGCGGCCCGGGCTATCTCCTCGCTCACGGCAGCCACCGCCGCCACTTCATCACCCACGTAACGGACGACATCATCAAAAAGATATTGATCTTTAACTGCTGCCAAGGGAGGAATAGTATAGGTTGAAGTTGCCGCAGCGTTAAATGGCACCCGGGGAGTATTGCGATAAGTTAAAACTGCTTTCACCCCGGGCAAGGCTTCAGCCTTGCTGGTATCAATCTTAATGATGCGGGCATGGGGATGAGGGCTGCGTAAAACTTTAGCGTATAACATGCCGGGTAAAGTTATATCCGTTGTATAAGTGGCTTTGCCCGTAACTTTTTCTAAAGCATCCAGGCGGGAAATGCCCCGGCCTACGATCTGGTATTTAGCAGCAGCCTTCATTTTTAATCCCTCCTGTCCCCCGGGCAGCCTGCATAATAGCTTCTTCAATCTTCACGTAGCCGGTACAGCGGCAAATATTGCCGCTGATGGCTTCCTTTATTTCATCCCTGGTAGGCCTGGGGTTATGGTCCAGCAGGGCTTTAGCGGCCATGATCATACCGGGAGTACAAAAGCCGCATTGGACGGCGCCTGCCTTGATAAAAGCCTGCTGGAGAGGATGCAATTGTTCTCCCCTGGCCAGCCCTTCAATAGTTTCCACCCGCCTGCCCCGCACCTTTACGGCCGGCAATAAACAAGAATTTACCGCCTGGCCATCCAGAATAACGGTACAGGCGCCGCACTCACCCCGACCGCAACCTTTCTTGGTTCCGGTAAGCCCCAGGTAATCACGCAATACTGTTAACAGGGAAGTCGCAGGATTGACATTAACCTTTACAGGCTCACCGTTAAGGAAAAATTCCAGTTCAATATCCGCCATGACCTGCACTCTCCTTTGCCCGTTGCACAGCTTTTGCCAGGGCCTCTTCTACCAGGACCTCAGCTAAAGCACGGCGGTATTCCCGCGATCCTCGTAAGGGACTATCGCGGAAGGGCGCCTCTTCAGCGGCGACTCTGGCTGCCTGGCGCAAGTTCTCTTTACTAGGGAACTGGTCACAGAGCAGTTTTTCAGCCCGCTCCACCCGGAAAGGTGCGGGTCCGGCCGGGGCTACAACCACTCGCGCCCTGGTAATCCTTCCCTGTTCCATGGCTACAATGGCGGCGACATTCATTATGGGTAGAGCCAGAGATTTTCTCATGGCAAAGCGGATAAAGGCCGAGCCCTGGCCCGTTTTTAAAGGGACAAATCTAACTGCAACAACCAATTGCCTGGTACTATCAATCCGCGAGATGCCCCTACCGGCATAACAATCAGTTACCCGCAGGTACTGCCTGCCCTTGCTGTCTATGACCTCAACTTCGGCATCCAGGGCCGCCAGGGCCACGGCCGTATCTGCCGCCGGCTGGGCATTAACTATATTACCGACTATAGTGCCGGTATTTCTTATTTGGGGGGAACCGACTATTGCTGCTGCTTCCGCCAGGAGAGTAGCTTGTTGCTGTATTATTGGCGATCTGGCCACTTCGTTGTGGGTAACTCCGGCTCCGATCTTAATATAATTTTCTTCATAAAGAATGTTTTTAAGGTCTTGAATAGAACTGATATCCACCAGGCAGGAGGTTTCCTTTTTGCCTTCCTGTAAATCTATAAGTAAGTCTGTGCCACCAGCTATAATACGTGCTTGACCCTGGCGGCTTGCTAAAAAAGCTATAGCTTCAGCAATAGAAGTTGTCACTAGATAATCCCCAACCATTATCCCCTCCCCTTCCTTACTCTATTATTTTCATTCTCCTTTGATTACCTTATTTTATTCGACATTAATTCCAAATTTCCTTTTACCAATAATAAAATCTAAAATATTTTTTTGGTGTCATTAAAAAGGATAGCGCCTTACCTTTGGGATAATTCCCTTTGGGATAATAATCTCAGGAAAATAAAAAGCCCCTCCCTTTAAGTTAAAAGAGAGATGGCTTCTTTACCCCTCAGGCACCTTTGCTTTTCCGGTCTATGCCCATTATAGATTACCTCTACTTATAATGGCAAGGATTAATAGAATTTAAGCGGATTAGAATTTAACATAATATCCCTTCCAGGGGAGTATAGGGAAGTTGCAGGGCCTGGGCCACAGCAGGGCAGGTAATTTTTTCCTCTAAAACATTAATCCCCTTCGCCAGGGCAGGATCCCGGATTGCTGCCGCCCGGAAGCCCTCCTTAGCCAGCTTTAAAACATAGGGCAAGGTAGCGTTGGTCAGCGCAAAGGTAGAAGTCCGGGCGACAATACCGGGGATATTGGCCACGGCATAATGAATGACACCATGCTTAATATATACTGGGTCGCTATGAGTAGTCACGCGGTCAATGGTAGCAATACAGCCGCCCTGGTCAACGGCCACATCGATGATTACCGATCCGGGCTTCATCTTTTTAACCATGTCCTCCGTGACCAGGTGTGGTGCCCGGGCGCCGGGAATCAGGACGGCACCAATGAGCAGATCGGCATAAACTACGGCCCGGGCCAGGTTATAGCTGTTGGACATGATGGTTTGCACCCGGCCGTTAAAAAGCTCATCCAGGTAAGCCAGGCGCCGGGGATTGTTGTCCAGAACGGTAACCTGGGCCCCCATTCCTACAGCTATCCGGGCGGCGTTGGTGCCCACGGTACCGCCGCCGATAATAACGACATTGGCTGGTGGGACACCGGGTACGCCGGCCAGCAGCACCCCCCGGCCGCCATAGGTTTTTTCTAAAAACCGGGCACCCAGCTGGACGGCCATACGCCCGGCAACTTCGCTCATCGGCATTAATAAGGGCAGGCTGCCGTCGGCGAGCTGGATGGTTTCATAGGCGATGGCCACTACCTTTTGCCGGCATAAAACTGCCGTCAATTCCGGTTCGGCAGCCAGGTGCAGGTAGGTAAAAAGTATCTGCCCCGGCTTAAATAAGTCATATTCCGCCGGCTGGGGTTCTTTAACTTTGAGAATCATTTCGGCTTCCTCGTAAATCTCCTGAGCCGTGGATCTTAAAATCGCCCCTGCCTCCCCGTAAGCAGCATCGGTAATCCCGCTGCCGACGCCGGCACCCTTTTCAATTACTACCCGGTGCCCCTCTGCTGTTAAAGCTAGTACACCGGCCGGGGTTATGGCCACCCGGTTTTCCTGGTCTTTAATTTCCCGGGGAATGCCAATAATCATGAAATTCCCTCCAGATAAGGATATCTGGCATATTTATATTGCAATTTTGGTGCCAGCACAGATCATTGGAGCAACTGGCTTGGCGAACAGAAAATTGTTGCCGGTGGCAACAAAAGCTACCACCATGCCACAAGTAATCTGCAGGACACATTTATTGCCGGAAACTTAAGTTGCCATCTGGAAACTATTCCAGCCGGGTTAATTTTAACTTTTTCATCTTTTTCAACAAAGCCGTATGGGAAAGTCCCAGGGAGCGGGCGGCTTTACGGGCGGAACCATAATGAGCCAGAGCTGCGCTGATGATTTCTCTTTCTACTGCTTGAATGTTTTCCGCCAGGGTTTTCGGGGTATCTCCGGAACTTCCCGCAACTGGCAGGTTACCGTGACCGGAAAACCAGATGTGTTCTGGTAAGATTTGGGGACCATTGACCAGGTTTAAAGCCCTTTCCAGGACATTGGCCAGTTCCCGGATATTGCCCGGTCAGGAATAATGCATCAGTTTACTTATGGCCGGTGGGGTTATTTGCGGGACGGGCCGGTTAAGCCGGGGAGCCAGTTTGGCCAGAAAATGACCTGCCAGCAGAGGGATATCTTCCTTCCGCTCCCGTAAAGGAGGCAGGTAGATGGGTACTACATTAAGGCGGTAATATAGATCTTCCCGGAATAAACCCTTCTGCACCATTGTTTCCAGATCGCGATGGGTAGCTGCAATTACCCGGACGTTGACAGGCACTTCACTGGTGGAACCTACTTTGCGGACTTTGCCTTCCTGGAGAACCCGCAGCAACTTGGCCTGGATGGCCGGGGAAGCTTCGGCTATTTCATCCAGGAAAATAGTACCCCCCTCGGCAGCAGCAAACAGGCCGGGCTTGCCTTCTTTGCGGGCGCCGGTAAAGGCACCACCAACATAACCAAAGAGTTCGCTCTCCAGCAGTTCCTCTGGCAGGGCGGCACAATTAACGGCAATAAAGGGTTTCTGCCGGCGGTGGCTTTCAGTATGGATGGCCCGGGCGAATAATTCTTTGCCGGTGCCGCTTTCACCCCGCAAGAGAACGGTAGAGTCGCCGCGGGCGACCATGCGGCCCATGGCAATAACGCGGTTGAAGGCCGGAGCATTGCCGATGAGGTCGGCAAAGGTAATGGCCTCCGGCTGGGCCAGGGTATAAACCATCTGCCGCAACTCGGCAATATCTTTCATAGTGGCCACGACACCGACAATGGCCCCGGCGGGATCCCGCAAGCAGCGGCCGCTGGTCAGGTGACAGATCCGGCCCCGGGGGCCGGTAATATCTACTTTAACATGGTCGTCATAAGGTTGCCCATTAACCAGACACCGTAGAATGGGCAGCTCCGGTCCCAGAAGAGTGGCAATAGATTGTCCCAGAGCTTCCTGGCGCGTCAGGCCCAGCATCTTTTCTCCGGCTGGATTTAAAGAAGTAATGCGCCCCCGGGCGTCGATGGCGATAACACCGTCACTAACGGAATCCAGGACTATTTGCAGGTGTTGTTCGCGTTCTTCATGGGGTAAGAGCTGGATTAACTCCAGGTGACGTACCCCGATAATGGCCGCCAGTTCCTTTATTAATTGTTCGCTGGAGATCATTGTTCCCTCCTCTATCTCCAGGTACATATTATCAGGAATGACCTCCAGGGAAAGGATGTTCAGACCATGGCCGGATACCACCCGGGCCACATCGGCGACCATGCCCACCCGGTCAGCAAACTGGAGCCGTAAGCGCATGGAAAATCACTCTCTCCTCTAAAGATAGGGCTCCGGTTTAGCGCCAGAGCCCTGCATAATAACAATTACTTGCTCAACTTGCTCAGGTCGATTTTGCCGTCGGCCAGATCCCTGGTGATTTGCTCCAGTTTGGCCTTGACTTCGGCCGGCACTTTATTTTCAAAGCCGTGCCAGGGCGATAGATAGACAGCCTTTTCCTTGACGCCCAGGTTGTAGAACTGGGGTTTAAAGGTGCCGTCCTGGATCGTTTGAACTACAAAGGAAATCAGCACCGGTACGCTCTTGATACCACTGACCAGCACCGTATCCGGGGCCACGGCGTTCTGGTCAGTGTTGCTGCCAATGGCCAGTACCTTCTTCTGCTGGGCCGCCTGGATGGCCCCCAGGCCGGCCTGGTTGGCATTGGCCATGATAATGTCGGCTCCCTGGTTTTGAATTATCGCCAGGGCGGTTTCTTTCATTTTGTGGCTCCTCGCTACATCAAGTGGGTAAACCAAAATCCAGGTTACCAGCAATAAGATAAGAGATGGTAATAAAGTTAGCCTTATTACGATAGCCACGAGCCTTTGCTTTTCCAGCTTGCAATAGACTGTTGGTACCCTCCAGGAGGCCGTTAGAAATACGGCTGTTAAACCAACTTAGCACTCCTTCCCAGTGGCGTTTAATCGTTTTAGCAGCCTCAATCATCGGTTGCAGGCGGCAATGGGTCGCCCAGAAATACCACCGCTTGAGATGGGCTTCGCCACTCTTCCGATCAGGCTGGTTAAAAAGATCCTGGAAGGCCAGCTTGATGCGATAGGCTCGCCCGGTTTTTAGATGGCAACGGCTAAGGGCCTCTATGCTTGCTTTTTGTTTACTGGTCAGATTGGCAGGGTTCTTAAGCCATTGATAACGGGTCTTCTTTAAAAGGTCTGTCTCCCGGCTCTCCTGGCGTCGTACTTCATCAAGGGCCTGATTGACTATTTGCATGAGGTGATAACGGTCTAAAACTATGGTGGCATGGGAAAGGTGCTCCTTAAGGCCGGCAATAAATGCCGGTGAAAGGTCGCAGCACACTTCCTTAATGGCTTCTGGATTACCGTTATGCTGGATAAAATCTTCTACAAAAGCGGCAATGGTATCCTTAGCTCTGCCCGGGGTGGCAAACAGTAATGCGCCCTTATCTAAATCCACAAACAGGGTGATATAATCGTGTCCTTTCCGGGCGGAGGTTTCATCGATACCGATGCGGGTTACACCACTAAAGTCGGCCTTGGCTCTGCCGGCCACCACGTAATGTTTTACTACCCGCCACAGCCGGGTATCGTGTTCGTTTAATAATCTGGCTACGGCAGCCATAGGCATATCTTTGGCCAGGCGCATGAGCTGGGCTTCAAACAAGAGGGTAAACCCGCCCTCCCCTTGAGCCCAGGGTACCTCAACTCGCCTGACCCCGCAGCCGTGTTTACACTCTACCCGGGGTACACGGGCGATGATGAAGGCTTGATATTGAAAGAAGTCCAGATGGCGCCAAACCTGCTTCTCCGTATCATAGGCTTTGGCTCCAGGTTTGCCGCAGACTGGACAATTAAAGCTTGCACCGCGCTCAAAATCAACATGGATATCGAGGCACCCTTTTTGTTTTGAGAAAATCCTGAATCCGTGATAATAACAACTGGGTAGAACTCGCACTAACAGTAAATGGTATTAACAGTTATATTTAACATCTGCTGATACATTGAATTGGGTCTAAAGTTGATTATGTGGACGAAGGCTATTTACTCTTACCTTGGGTCCCCTGGATAAGGGAATAACAAAGTAGACCTCTCGTCCTAAGAGGCTTGGAGCCTGCTTATACAGCTAACTGGAGCTAGAAGTTCTGTATTAAGCCAACGCTTTATATAGGTACCGGAAAGCTGGATACCACGGGCTGTGCTGCCCAAATCGTAATTTGACCTGCCGGGCGTGGTGAACCAGCCGGGACGCTATGGTAATCAGGTTTTGTATAACGGTACGCAGCCGCCGGCGTTGAGCTTTCTTATTGCGCAGCGGTACCTCCTTTAGCGGGAGGCTAAACTGCCCCAGAAGCCTTAGAATGTTGTAGGCGAAAACACCCAGGTGTAGCACCAGGTCATTGGTGGCAAACTTGCCGCTGGGCAGCCGTTCCAGGTCTAAATCGTTTTTGATTTCACTGTGGAATTGCTCACTGGTGCCGTGGTCGTGGTAGAGGGTAATGATATCCTCCACCGGGTCGGGTAAAGTGGTCCAGTAGGTTTCGACCTCAATTTCCGGGACCAGGAGAAGCTGGCCGTTTCGTAATATCGTCCGCTCGGTGACCTTATACACCAGACGGACAGGGGTGTCAGCACCCTCGATTTTCACCATCTGGTGCCCCCGATAGACGGTTTTTCCCTCCCGTTCTAGGGTGGCGGTACCATTTTCCTTGGCAATGGCCAGCCAGGCCTCCGGCGTTTCCTTGCGCAGGTTACGCTTAATGATAAAATCGGCTTTGATTTCCGGGTCCAAACAGACCTGGAGATTATCCTGGCTGTCATTACCGCCATCCATCCGTACTAAAAGTGGCAGCGAAGTGATAGCGCGAGCAAAGGTTAGAGCTTGTCGCAGGAACTCCGGCGTCCCTTTTTGGCAATGCTGTTTCCCGGCCCGCAGTTCGGTATGGACGCAGTAGCCTTCCCTACCGAGGTAGGCGAAGATAGGCGCATAACCGTCGTAGCCCTTATAGGTCCTGGAAACACCCTCTTTCTTGGAATTTGAATTATCAAAGGGAGTAACATCAATATCCAAAGGGACATATTGGCGCTTTAGTTCCCTGGAACCCAGGGTAACAGGAGTTACCGGTGCCTTAAGTTTCTTAAGGAACCTGGCCGTTTCCTCGAGGATAATCTCCTGGTAGGGTACACTATGAGCTATCATATCCAGGCGCTGGCGCAGGGTAGGGCTTGAAGGCACATCCTGAATACCCAGCGCCGCAGCGAAGAAGGGGTCATCCCGAAAAAGCTCAATATGGTCAAAATCACTGCGACCCTGGCAAAGCAGGCCCACGTAAGAGGTGATAACATCCCCGTGAGAAATATCCGGAGAAGAAACACCAGGTATCCGGGTCTTATTTAGCCTGAGTTTCAGAGCAGTATGATCAATGATTTCCCCCACCAGAGCCAGTCCGGCAACGGGGGTAAGGTGTTCATCAGACTGTTCAATGATGAATTTCATGGCCGCACCTCGCAGGTGAACATGGATTCGTTTGCCATCCAGCCTATTATACCTTATTTTTCGCGAGGTTTTGAGCCATATCCAGATATTTTGTTATTGGGTTGTCACGGATTCAGGAAAATAACTTCGGTAACCTTCCAGGGAGGGGTTAGACCCAGGGCATGGGCAAATAAGGCGTTTTGGTCGGGCAATGCTGGCCACTTCCTTTACCACCAGTATTGACCAGCATTTCTACACTATAAGGCGATATTCCTTCTTGTTGTCATTTATTTACATAAATGTTAGCAAGTCTTGTAGGCTAAAATTACCATTTATGGAATCTCAACATGCTAGAAATAATTTACTTCCTTTTCGATAATTGGTTTTACCCACACGAAATAGCGAGGAGCCCATTTTGTTGACGTCATCAAAGGAGCCGGTATAGGTGGTTATGACTTTAACCTGGGGGTTGACGTATTTGGCCCCCTTGGCAAAGCCTTCCACCGAGCCGATAATGGGCGGGATCTGCTGGCCGCCCAGGGCCGCAACGGTACCACTTTTGGTCATCAGGCCGGCCACCGCGCCCATAAGGAAGCCCTGCATTTCGTTGTCAATATTCACCGAAGCCAGGTTGGGATCCTGGTGGATATCGCTGCTGGTTACTACAAATTTAATATTGGGGAACTGGGGGGCCACCTTTTTAGCGGCGTCGCCAAACTGGAAGCCGTGGCCGATAATGACGTGATAGCCCTGCATGGCATAGGCGCGGAAGGCTTCTTCCATATCCGACTGGGCTACATTTTCGCGGTAGGCCACCTGGGCCTTAAATTCCTTTTCCACCTTCTTTAATCCTTCATAAGCGGAAGCGTTCCAGCCCATATCGTTAATGGGACCGGGCAACAACAGGGCTATCTTGAGCTGTTTGCTATCAGCCGTCTGGTTGTTACCTGTTGCCTGGGAATTCTGGTTGTTACCAGTATTTTGCTTGTTGCCGCCGCAACCGGCCGCCAGGGCCAGAATAAGCATAGCAATTGTGAGCAGGGCAATCAACTTTTGCCGCATAAATTTGCCTCCTTCGCAAATAAGATGTGAGAGGTTTTTTCTGGCAAATTATATCCAGTCATTTCCACCCCCTTGCTTGCCCAGTTTCTGCCGCAAGGTGTTGACGCGGGCCTGGGCCCGGGCCATGATTTCTTCCTCGTCCACCAGGGTCGCACGGTGATCCCGGACCACCAGGCGTCCGTCTACCAGGACGTTGACCACGTCATTGCCGTTGGCGTTGTAGACCAGGGCCGACTCGGCCCGGTGCACCGGCCCCACGTGGGGACGCTGCAGGGCAACGGTGACAATATCCGCCTTCATCCCCGGCGCCAGGACACCCAGGTCTTCCCGGCCCAGGGCCCGGGCCCCACCCCGGACCGCCATAGTCAAGACATCCCGCGGATAGAGGACCATGGCATTTAAGGTGGTCACCTTTTGCAGGCAGGCGGTGAACTTCAATACCTCCAGCATATCCTGGCTGTTATTACTCCCCGGGCCGTCGGTGGCCAGGGCCACATTGAGGCCCCGGTCCAGCCACCGGCGCACCGGCGCCGCCCCCGAAGCCAGGTACATATTGGCCACCGGGCAGTGGACCAGGGTGGCACCGGCTTGAGCTGCCAAGTCCATTTCCCCCTCATCCAGCCACACGCAGTGGACCAGCTGGGTGTCGGGGCCCAGGAAGCCCAGGTCGGCCAGCCATTCCACATTGCGCTGCCCGTAGGTGTCAATGGTGGTCCGGGCTACGGCCTGAGTTTCAGCGACGTGGACCTGCAGCTTCAAGCCCATTTCCCGGGCCTGCTTTGCCCCCGCCCGGATGAGTTCCGGCGAACAGCCCCACGGGTTCAAGGCGCCGAAGGCTAGGGTCAGGCGGCCGCCGGCGGCCCCGTGCCACTGGCGGGCCAGGCGTTCCATCTCAGCCAGGATGGTGAGCCGGTCTTCCATAAGTTCCGGCTGGTAATTCTGGTCGGCGGACGCCCGGCAGAAAGTACCGCGGATGCCGCTGGCCTGCATGGCCTCAAAGACCAGGTCGTCATTGGCCTTGCTGGTGTGGATATAGTGCATGTCGATGACGCTGGTGGCGCCGTTTTTTAGGTTTTCCAGGCAGCCGACCAGGGCGGCCAGGTAAAAGTCTTCTTCCGTCATGGCCAGGGAGAAAGGCCAGATCTCTTCTTTAAGCCAGTTCCAGAGGGGCTTGGCATCGGCCAGGCCGCGCATGAAGGTTTGAAACAGGTGGCTGTGGGCGTTGACCAGGCCGGGCAAGACTGCCTGCCCGCGGGTATCAAGGACAATATCGGCGGCCGCCTCCAGTTCCGGCGAGCAGTCCTTTAAAGGTCCCACAGCCGTAATCCGGTCGCCGTTAATGGCGACATAGCCTGCGGGCCATTCCCGGTAAGCGTCGTCCAGGGTGAGAACCCAGCCGCCTTTAATGAGGGTTTGCATGGGGACTACTCCTCTCCTCTCTCTCTTACTGCTCGCCAGACCCTTTCCAGGGTAGCCGGTAACTCGTAAAGGCGCCTGCCGGTGGCCTGGCAGATGGCATTGATTATGGCCGGGGCGACAATCTGCGTCGCCGGTTCGCCCAGGCCCCTGGCACCCAGGGGACCCAGGGGATCCGGGTGCTCAATAATCAGGGGGGTAATCCTGCCAGTATCCAGGGTCGTAGGTATGAGATAGGTGGCGAAATTAGTGTTCACCAGCTTTCCCTGGCAGGGTTCGGCCGATTCCATGAGGGCGTAGCCAATACCCATAGCGCCGCCGCCGGCAATCTGGCCGGCTACGGCATCGGGGTTCAGGGCGTTGCCCACATCATGGGCTGCCGTATAGTTAATGATCTCCACCTGCCCGGTTTCCAGGTCTACCTCCACCTCGGCTACTGCGGCCGCATAGACGTAACTGAAATAAGCCTCCCCCTGCCCCTTTTCCCCGTCCCAGTGCAGGTCGGGAATCTTATACCAGCCAAAGCCATACAAGCTCACGCCCCGGCTGTAACAGGCACCGGCCAGTTCCCGGAAGGAAAGCCGGCGCTCCGGGTCTTTACGGCTGTAAACTGCTTCGCCGGCAAACTCCAGGTCATCCTCCGGTACATTCAAGATGGCAGCCGCCACCCCGGCCATGGCCCGGCGTACCTGTTCGGCTGCCAGGCGGGCGGCGTGACCGCCGACTACTGTGCCCCGGGAGGCCACCGTGGGCCCGCTGTCCACCACCCGGGCGCTGTCGACGGGACTAACATGAATCCTGGCTGCCTCTACCCCCAGCAGTTCAGCTATAATACGGGCAAAGGCCGAGCGGGAGCCCTGTCCTACTTCACAGATACCGGTGGAAACATTGATGCTGCCGTCGCGTTCTACATTAAGCATGGCTCCGGCGGCATCCAGGCCTTCCCCGCCGGCGCCAAAGCAGGAGCCGCGGAAACTGCAGGCCAGGCCGATACCCCGGCGCCGTGGCCCTTCCTGGCGGGCGTAAGCTTGCCGTTTCCCCTGCCAGCCGGTAGCCGCCGCCACTTTAGTCAAACATTCCGTTAGACTTACGTCCCGCAAGCTTTGGCCGGTGACTGCCTCCGATCCCTCCCGGTAGCCATTTTTCAGCCTCAGTTCCAGGGGGTCCAGGCCCAGTTCCCCGGCCAGTTCATCCATGAGCAGTTCCACTGCCAGGTTTACCTGGGGGGAACCGAAGCCCCGCAGGGCATCGGAGGGCATGTTGTTGGTAAAGGCCGCCACGATATCGGTATGGACATGGGGGATAACATAGGGCCCCGCTGCCTCCACCGTCGAGCGCCAGGCTACCAGGGGCGTCTTGGAGGCATAGGCCCCGGCGTCGGTAATGCCGTGAATCTTCATGGCCACCAGGGTGCCGTCCCTCCTGGCCCCTACTTTATAGTGCAGGACGTAAGGGTGCCGCTTGGTAGATTCCTTTAACGATTCTTCCCGGGTCATTACCAGCCGGGCCGGCCGCCCCGTCACCAGGGCAGCTAGGGCGGCCCGGGCGGCGACCACGGCCATATCGTAATCCTTACCGCCAAAGGAGCCGCCGATGGTCGTCTCCACCACCCGCACCTGGTTTAAATCCAGGGCCAGGGCTTCGGCCACAATGCGGCGCAGGTTAAAGGGACTCTTGGTGGGGCAGTAAATGGTTACCGTCCCGTCAGCCCCGGGGACGGCCACGGCCGCTTCCGGTTCCAGGGCGGCATGGTAGACCCGGTGGGTACGGTAGGTCCGCTCCAGGATTACCTCGGCAGCGGCAAAACCTGCCTCCGGGTCGCCGTGGCGCACTTTAAAATGGCAGAGCTTATTGCCACCGGGGTGGAGCTCCGGGGCTTCAGCTTTGAGGGCCTCTTCAGGATCGAAAACCGCCGGCAGGACGTCATACTCCACCATAATCCGCGCCAGGGCTTCCCTGGCCGTTACCTCGTCTTCAGCCACGGTAATGGCCACCCCCTCCCCCAGGTAACGCACCCGGTCTAAAGCCAGGACGGGGCGCTCCCTTTCCCTGCCGGGAATGCCCGGCAGGTCACGGGCCGTGAGGACGGCCAGGACGCCGGGGATTCCCCGGGCCTGGCTGGTAGCAATGCGGCGGATGCGGGCATGGGGATGGGTACTGTAAAGCACCTTGACGTGAACCATGCCCGGAAATTGCAGGTCGGCGGCATAGCGGGCCCGGCCGGTAACTTTGGCCAGGGCGTCCAGCCGCAGTATCGAGGTACGCATCAAACCCTCGCCCCTCTTATATGCGGAAATTAGAAGCAGGAAGTCGGAGGTCGGAATTCCCGTTGGAACCGGCTGCGCCAGTTCCTGATTGAAGCCCCCAGTTCCCTCATTGCGATAATTCCTGGAGGATGGTTCTAGCCCCCCTCATAGGTGGCCGGCCGCCTTACCCCGGCCGGGCTGGCGCCCTTTGCATCTGAACGGCGGGCTTTTCCTATTTTTCCTAAAAGAAAAGCGGGGATGTGCCCCGCTTTGAGCCCGTGTTTACCTTTGTGGGTGCCGCGGGGCACCATGGTAAACTGCAGTAACCATCCGTGTCCCTATACGGCCCGGGGTAAGAAAATAACCTTTACCCCTAAACCCACTTTGTTAGCAGGAAATATAGCATAATCAAGGACGCCCGTCAAGAATCACGTTCAGGGCGGCTTCTAACCCTTACTCCTTCTCATAGGGCTGGCCGCTGGCTGCCGGGGCTACGGCCCGGCCGACAAAACCGGCCAGGGCGGCAATGGTCAGGACATAGGGGATCATTAACAGGAGCTGGTAAGGTATTCCCGAGTTGGCCGCCTGCAGGCGGTACTGGAGGGCGTCCCCGGCGCCGAAGAGGAGGGCTGCCCCCAGGGTTCCCAGCGGCGTCCACTTGCCAAAAATTACTGCCGCCAGGGCGATAAAGCCGCGGCCGGCCGTCATGTTTTCCGTAAAGAAGTTCAGCAGGCTCAAGGAGAGATAGGACCCGGCCAGCCCGGCCAGCATGCCGCCGACGATACAGGCACCGTAGCGGACGTGAAAAACATTAATACCCACGGTATCGGCCGCCCGGGGGTGTTCGCCGACGGCGCGGATCTTCAAGCCCAGGGTCGTCCGGAACAGGATGAAATGCACCACCGGTACCAGGACCAGGCCCAGGTAAACCAGCTCCGAGTGGTTGAAAAGGACCGGGCCCAGGATGGGTATTTTTGATAAAACGGGTACGGCTACCGGTTTAAAGGAATCGATCTGGGGCGGGGCGGTATTGACACCGAAGATGACCCGGGCAAAGGAAGTGGTGAGGCCCAGTCCCAAGATGTTGAAGGCCGTACCGATAACCACCTGGTCGGCCCGGGCCGTTACCACCAGGTAGGCAAAGAACAAGCCCAGGATGCCTCCGGCCAGTACGGCCACCAAGACCCCCAGCCAGGCATTGCCCAGGAAGTAGGACCCGGCCACGCCGGCCAGAGACCCCACCAGCATCATTCCTTCCACACCGATGTTGACAATCCCGGCCCGTTCGGTAAAGATTAAACCCGTTGCCGCCAGCAATAAGGGCAGGGCCGTGCGCAGATCGGCAGAGAGGAAATTGACAATCTCATTAACTAATTTGAGATCACCCATTCTTGCTCACCCCTTCCACGGTCAGGCCGGCTGCCCCGGCTGCGGTTCTGGCCGCCCGGCGTTTGACCTGCCAGCGCCTCATGAGGGCCTCGGCCGCCACAAAGATAATGACAAAGGCCTGGATGACATAAACTATGGCCACCGGTACATTGGCCATCATCTGCATCATATTGCCACCGGCGCGCAGGATACCGAACAGGATGGCCGCCAGCAGGATACCAATAGGTGTGTTATAACCCAGCAAGGATACGGCGATACCGTCAAAACCGTAACCGGGTGAGAAATTCTGGAACAGGCGGTGCTGGATACCCAGAATCTCCCCCACGCCGGCCAGGCCGCCCAGGCCACCGGCCAGGAACATGACCAGCAAGGTGTCCCGCCGGGCATTCATCCCGGCATAGCCGGCAGCGTGGGGATTCTGGCCCACCACCCGGACTTCATAACCGGTACTGGTCCGCCACAGGAAGACGTAGTACGCCACGATGGCCAGCAAAGCGATGATAAAGCCCAGGTGCAGCCGCGTCCCGGCCAGGATAATAGGCAATTGCGCCGATTCGGCTACTGGGGGGCTCTGGGGAAAATTGCCTGGCGGTTCAATTAACGGCCCGTTGACCATATAACTGACGAAATACTGGGCCACATAGTTTAACATGACGGTGGTAATAATCTCACTGGCCCCGAAGCGCACCTTCAGCCAGCCGGACAGCAGCCCCAGCAGCCCCCCGCCGATGAAACCGGCCACTATAGCCAGGGGTAAATGGATAAAGATGGGCCATCCCTTTAAGGCTATACCGACAATAACGCTGCAAAGGCCACCCAGGTAAAGCTGGCCCTCGGCTCCGATGTTAATCAGGCCGCCCTTTTTGGCCAGGCCGAAACTCAAACCCGTAAAAATCAATGGTGTGGCTTTAACCAGGGTTTCGCCAATGCCGTTGATTGAACCCAGGGCTCCCTGGAGCAGGCTCTGGTAAGCCTTCAGGGGGCTCAGGCCCATGAGGGCAATGGCGGCAGCTCCCAGGATTAAGGCCAGAATAATGGCGATGACAGGTGTGATTAAACTCTTTAAGCCGCCGGCTATAAAGGTACCGGCGAATTTTCCAGCCCTGGTTGTCATACTTTCCCTCCTGCTGCTTAGTAAGCCACCGAGCGCCAGGGACGGGTACTGGCCAGGCGGGACGTACCGGCCCGGGCGGCCAGCTTCCCGGCCGCCGCGGCGGCGGCGGCAATTTTAGCCCCTTCGTCCACGGTTTTGACCCGGCCCTCTTCCACCACCACCCGGCCGTCGATCATTACCAGTTCTACACATTCACTGCTTCCTGAGTAAACCAGGGTTGATACGGGGTGGTGCATGGGGGTAGCCCTGGCACTGCGGAGCGGGTTAAAAATAAAGAAATCCGCCTTTTTCCCTACTTCCAGGGACCCTGTTTCCTTCTCCAGGCCGATGGCCCGCGCCCCGTCGATGGTGGCCATCTCCAGGACCTTTTCGGCTGTAATCACCGTCGGGTCCAGGTCGTTTACTTTGTGCAATAAAGCCGTAAATTTTAAGGTTTCCAGCATGTCGTTGGCATTGTTGCTGGCTGCACCGTCAGTCGCCAGGCCTACGGTCAGGCCGCTGGCCAGCATCAGGGGGATGGGCGCTACCCCTGAAGAAAGATACATGTTGCTGACCGGGTTATGAGACACCCGGGCGTCATAATCCCGGGCCATGCGGATTTCCCGGGGCGTAAGGTAGACGCAATGGACCATCAGGGTCCGCGGTCCCAGGAGGCCCAGTTGCCTTAAAGTTTCAATATCGTTCTCACCGTGCTCGCTGACGGTAGCCTCGCGGTCAAAGGGGGTTTCGGAGACGTGGACCATCAGGCCCGTGTCATATTCCTTGAGCAGGTCCCTGATCTTCAGGAACATCTCCCGGTCATTGGACCAGACGGCGGCCGGGGCCAGCCAGATTTGCAGGCGGCCGTTGTCGGCACCGTGATAAGCTTTAAAGAGGCGGCGGCAATCAGCCTCGAAGGTAGCCGCATCCTGCATGATTGCTGCCGGCACACCGAAGCTGGCTCCTGTATTCATGGTCCCCCGGCCTAAGATGGCCCTGATACCCAGTTCCCGGAAGGCCTTAATGATACCGTCGCTGAGTTCGGGACCACAATGGGCATACATATAGTCCACCATGGTAGTGGTACCGCTATGGAGTCCGTCCAGACAACCCAGCATGGCGCCGTGATAGGTGTCTTCCGGTTCCAGGTAAGCAGCGCTGGGAAAGGTCATGCTGGCCAGCCAGTCGCTTAAAACCCGGTCATCTCCCAATCCCTTCAACAGGGTCTGGAAAAGGTGGTTGTGGGTATTGATTAAGCCCGGGAAAATGGCCTTGCCACTGGCATCAATTACTCGTCCCACCTGTTTAAACTGGGCTTCCAGGGCGGCTGTGGGACCGATGGCTACAATACGGTCACCCCGGACCGCCAGGGCCCCGTCATGGATGACCCGGCGCTGCCCGTCCACAGTCACAACCGTACCATGGGTAAAAAGATAATCTGCCTGCAACCTGCCTTCCCCCCATCTCAGGAGGCCTTGAGGCGTTTGGAGCCGGCCATCATTAAACCGAGTTCCTCTACCCTGGCCTGGGCGCCGGGTACAATGCCCATGATTTCTCCTTCATAAAGGACGGCAATGCGATCGCTTAAAGAAAGGATCTCATCCAGCTCGGTGGACACCAGGAGGACGGCGGCGCCGCGATCCCGCTCGGCCACCAGGCGTTTGTGAACGTACTCGGTAGCGCCAACGTCCAGGCCACGGGTGGGGTGCATGGCAATTAAAAGAGCCGGTTGCCGGTAAACCTCCCGGGCCAGGACGACCTTCTGCTGGTTACCACCGGAAAGGTTTTTCACCGGTAACTCTTCGCTCGTAGTCCGGATATCAAATTCCCGGACCATTTTGACGGCATGGTCTTTAATGAGGTCGTAATTCAAAAACCAGCCGCGGGAAAAGGGTTGCTTATAGTACTCCTGGAGAATCAAATTTTCCTTAATGGACATGGCCCCCACCAGGCCCCTCACATTGCGGTCCTCGGGTATATGGGCCACGTTGCGCTCCAGGATCTGCCGCGGCGGCAGGTTGGTAATATCCTGGCCGTTTAAAAGCACCCGGCCGGCCGTTACCGGGCGTAAACCGGTTATAGCCTCTACCAGTTCGCTCTGGCCGTTGCCGTCCACCCCGGCAATACCCAGGATCTCTCCCTGGCAGATGTTAAAGCTAATGCCCTTCAGCGCTTTCAGCCCTTTATTGCTCAGGGCTTCCAGGCCCTGGACTTCCAGCACCGTCTGCCCGGGGGAACAGGGCTTTTTGTTCACCTGGAAGAAAACTTCGCGGCCGACCATCATCCGGGCCAGCTCATTCTTACCGGTATTGCAGGTAGCCACCGTCCCGACTACTTTACCGGCCCGGAGAACGGTAACCCGCTGGCAGATAGCCATAACCTCGTTTAATTTATGGGTAATAAAAATAACAGTAATGCCTTCCTGGGTCAGCTGCTTTAAGACACGGAAAAGCTCATTTACTTCCTGGGGCGTCAGGACTGCCGTCGGTTCATCAAGAATGAGCAGCCGGGCGCCCCGATAGAGGGCCTTGACAATCTCCACCCGTTGCTGCTGGCCCACGGAGAGTTGCCAGACTTTGGCCTCGGGATCAATGTCAAAACCGTACTGCCGGGACAGCTCTTTGATTTTCCTGCTGGCTTCCTTTAAATCAATAATCCCCCTGGGCATTTGCATACCCAGGATAATGTTTTCGGCTACCGTCAGGGCCGGGATGAGCATAAAGTGCTGGTGCACCATACCTATCCCCAGGTCAATGGCCTCTTTAGGTGAAGTGATTTTTACCGGGCGACCCTCAAAATATATCTCTCCCGAGTTCGCCTGGTAAAGGCCGTAGAGAATATTCATTAAAGTACTCTTACCGGCACCGTTTTCGCCTAAAAGGGCATGGACCTCGCCGGTTTCTACTTCCAGGTTAACCCCGTCGTTGGCCCGGAAGCTGCCGAATTCCTTGACGATGTCCCGCATCACTAAAATTGGCGCCAATTTGCAGATCCCCCTCTGCTTGAAATCCCTCGCCTTTCGGCCGCACACCGCCGTAAAATTAACTTGTCCTTAATAGTTCGCCGTTGGATGACAATTTCCCTTCAAAGCCAGGACAAAAATATCTACCTGCCCCGCCTTTTTCAAACTGGACCGGCCTAAACTGGACCGGCCAGATAATTACTCGTCAGGGCCCCCTGGCGGCAGAGGGACACGCAGTAGCCGCAGGAGCGGCACTGTCCTTCGTCCAGGCCCATGACTTTATCTTCCCTTAAAGTCCGGGCGCCATAGGGACAGCGGGTAACACACAGGAGGCAGCGGTTACACTTCCCAGGGTCATATTGGAATACTAACTTTTCCTTTTGTTCCCCGGCCCGGAGATGGGATAAAGCCCGGCCGGAAGCGGCAGCCACCGAGGGGTAGCCCAGCTCGTCCAGGAGAGCTGCCAGTTTCCGGTTCAGTTCCCCGAAGATTTTAACCCCTTTGTTTATGGCCGCCGTACAGACCCCGATGGCCGTTGCCCCGGCCAGGAGCATTTCCACGGCATCTTCAGCATTGCCTACTCCTCCCAGGCCGACGATGGCCGCCTTATGGGCCAGGGCCACTTCGGCCACGCAGCGCAGGGTAATGGGCTTTAAGGCAGCTCCCGTCAGCCAGCCAAAACCGTAGGGACTGCCCAGGACCGGCCGGGCCGTCCTGATGTCCAGGCGCAGAACTGGCCCGTAGGAGTCGGCCACCGTCAGGGCATCGGCCCCCGCTGCGAGAAAACGACCGGCCGCGCCGGGCAGGTCGGGCCAGTTAGGTGACATCTTGGCCAGGACGGGGATATTGACCCGCTTTTTAGTCTCTTCCAGCATGGGCACCATGGTATCTTCCCGGTAGGATACCAGTTCGATAAAATCGGCCCCGGCCCGGGCTACCGGTTCCACCAGTTCTCTGGCTTCTTCCGGGGTATGGCCCACAGAAGCGATCACCACCGCTCCCCTGGCTTTGGCATAGGGTATTTCTTCATTGATCCATTGTTCGGCCGTGAGGTCGGCCCATTTCTCACCGTTAATTATGGTTCCTGGCCCGGCGGCAACCATATGGGGGAAGGGGTTGTCCGCCGGTCTGGCGCGCAGGGTCTTGGTGACTGCAGCGCCGGCCCCGGCCTCACAGGCGGCCACCAGGGATGCCCCAGAATAGGACAGGGGGCCGGAACCGAGGATAAAGGGAGCTTTCAGGGCGCGACCACAAAGGTTAACCTGGATGTCAGCCATAATGCGCCTCCTCCAAAAATGTGCTAATCGCGGCTCCGGGACATATCACCGCCTCGCAGTTCCCCATTTTCACTACGTTCGCTGGGTAGAGAGGCAGAAGACTCCCATGGACTCACCATTTTTCATACTACGCTGGCGTAGCGCTCAATCCCGCAGGGGACTCCTGTTTACTCCTAGCCAGCATCCCTGGTAACAGGGCATAAACAGCCACCGCTTCCAGCATTTCCGCTACAGCTATCTGGTCCTGCTCGGAATGGGGGTAGCGTTCATCGCCGGGTCCGAAGCCTATGGTAGGAATGCTTGCCTGGCCGGCGGTATAGGTGCCGTCGGTAGAAAAGCCCCAGCGGCCGATGACCGGCTCCCTTCCCAGGGCCTCCCGGAAGGCCCGGGCGCCGGCCTGCACCAGGGGGTGCTCCTCCGGCAGGGACCAGGCCGGGAAGAACTCTTCCCCGCCAATAATTTTCCCTTTATAACCGGGCTCGGCGTATTCCATAATACTTACGCGGCCGCCATAGGGGGTCGCTACCCGGCGCACCTGCTCCAGGGCTTCTTCCTTACCCTCGCCTGCCGTCAGGCGCCGGTCCAGGTAAACGACACACTCGCCGGGAATAGTATTGAGGGATGGTGTCTTGCAATCCACCTTCGTCGCTGCAATGGTGCCCTTGCCAAGAAAAGGATCTTCGGCAAAGGTGGCGCCCATTTTTTCCACATCTCTGATGAAGGCTGCGGCTTTATAAAGGGCGTTGTCCGCCAGTTCCGGCGCGCTGGCGTGGCCGCTCTTGCCCGGTATAGCCACTTCGAAAAGGGCGCGGCCGCGATGGCCGCGGCAGATGCGCAGGCCGCTGGCTTCCCCAATTAAAACGTAGTCGGGTTTAATCCCTGTTTCTTCTATAAAGCTTTTTATCCCGTTGCCCTCGCCTACTTCTTCACCTACCACGCCGACGACATAAAGGGTAAAGTCGCCTGCCAGGTTTAATTCTTTTATAGCCTTGCCGGCATAGACCATGCAGGCCAGGCAACCCTTATCATCGCTGGCCCCCCGGCCGTAGATGATGCCGTTTTCATACTTACCCTGGAAGGGATCAAAACCCCAGGCAGCCGCGTCACCGGCCGGCACCGTATCCATGTGGGCATCATAGAGGACTACAGTCCGGCCCTGGCCGACCCGTCCGGCCAGGTTACCGAGGCTGTCGCTGAAGACTTCGTCAAAGCCGACTCGCTGCATCTCTGTAGCCAGGACCCCGGCCACTTCCCCCTCCTGGCCGGACAGGCTGGGGGTGGCTATTAATTTTCTTAAAAAAGTTACCAGGGCATCCCGGTTACCCTCGACAAAGGCCTGTAAATCCCCGCGCATGGAAAGTCACTCCTTCGTAATCAGATGTGAGAAGGTCAAAAGAAAATTTAGGTGGCCGCAATCCGGCCGGGAAGGAACTGGCCCTGGCCGGCCCGGCCCAGGAAAGTACCCTTATCGTAAATAAGCCGGCCCCGCAGGTAGGTAGCTTCCGGGTAGCCCTGGAGGTTAAAACCTTCAAAGACGGTATAACCGGCCGCTGAATGAAGGCTGGCCGCCGTCAGGGTAACCTGCCTGCGGGGATCAAAAATTACCACATCGGCGTCACTCCCCGGCTTGAGGCTTCCCTTACGCGGGTAGAGGCCGAAAAGGCGGGCCGGGTTGGCGGCCAGCACGCCGACCAGCTGGGGCAGGGTCAGCCAGCCGTTACGGACGCCATAGGAATAAAGCAGGGGTAATAATGTCTCCGTTCCAGGCACCCCGGAGGGGGTATCATAAAAGGCCGTGCCGGCGGCCTTCTGTTCCCGGCTGTAGCTGCAGTGATCAGTAGCCACCACCTGGAGGGCGCCACCAGCCAGGTGCCGCCAGAGGAGGTCATTGTCGGCCGCCGTCCGGAGAGGAGGGCACATGAGGAAAAGGCGGCTGGCCGGCCCGGTATATTGAGACTCCGTAAGGAGCAGGTAGTGGGGGCAGGTTTCGCCGTAGACCTGCTGGCCTTTGCTGCGGGCAGCGGCAATGGCTTCCGCTCCCCCGCCGGTAGAGACGTGCACGATATAGACAGGCGCTCCGGCTTCCCCGGCCAGGGTAATAACGTCCCGGATGGCCTTGACCTCTGCCGTTGCCGGGCGGCTCAAGGCATGGTAGGCCGGGTCCGTCCGGCCGGCGGCAATTAACTCTTCCCTCTTAGCTGTAACTATTTCATGATCCTCACAGTGAACCGTGACCAGAGCCCCCAGCCGGCGGGCCTGTCTGAGCAGGCGGCCGATGGCGGCCAGGCTCAGGCGCTGGGCATAGGTGGTAAAAACCTTGAAGCTGGTGACACCCTTGGCCACTACGGCCCTTAACTCCCCTTCGTCTTCCTCCTGGCCGGGCATGACCACCTGGTGCAGGCCGAAGTCTACACAGGCCTGATCCCTGGCTTCCTCCAGGCGCTTGTTCAGGGCTTCAGTCAAAGATTCCGCAGGGCTTGCGGGCTCGGCATAATCGATAACGGTAGTGACGCCACCGCAAGCAGCCAGCCGCGTCCCGGTAAACCAGTCGTCGGCCGTCAGCAGGTCGCCGATGGGCATCTGGTAATGGACGTGGGCATCGATGGCTCCGGGCAGGATATATTTACCGGTTACGTCCCGGACCACCGCTCCTGGCGCAGCCAGGTCCGGGCCTACGGCAGCAATTTTTTCTCCCTCAATGGCCACGTCGGCCTGTTCTACCCGTGCGGCGGTGACAACCCACCCGCCCTTCAGTAAGAGGTCCACTTTAACCCCTCCCCCAAAAGTAGGGTTCTGCCAGAAATGGTGCCTTCTGGTGGGGATATGTCCCTACGCCGCTCAGAAGCTCCGCGCCGACAGAACTACGGCTCGGTTCGGACCGTTGCTCGCCGCCTGCGGATTGCCAATGAGAAGGCTTCCTGCTCCGCTGGCCTAGATCCTTCTATGAGGTCATGCAGTATTCCTCGCCAAGGCACGCTCAGGCGTCCTCGGCAGCGGCAACGGTTACCTCACCTCGCCTGTTCTGTTACCGGCGCTTCACTATTCGCGGCTCCGGGACATATCCCCACCCATAATTGGGCAATTTTAAATCCCCTAGTGCTTTATGAAGGGCCTCCAGGGAGGGTGCCACCCGGATGGGTTCCCCGGCAGCCTTGATGGCATTGGCCACGTCTTTGAGGCCATTGCCGGTTACCAGGACGACTACCCTTTCCTCCGGCTTAATAATCCCTTCCCGGACGGCTTTGATGAGGCCGGCCGTACCGGCCACCCCGGCCGGTTCACCGAAAACGCCGCTGGTCCGGCCCAGGACCCGCATGGCCGCCAGTATTTCTTCATCGCTAACATTAATCATAGTCCCGCGGGAATCACGAACGGCCCGCAGGGCCTTTTCGGGATTGCGGGGTACGCCGACGGCAATGCTGTCTGCCAGGGTATTTTCTGCCATAGGACGCACCCTGGTGCCCTCCCGGAAGGCACGGGTAATGGGGCAGCAGCCTTCGGCCTGGACCCCCAGCATCCGCGGCAGCTTCTCAATCCAGCCGGCTTTTTTCAGGTCCACCCAGGCCTTCCAGGCCCCGGCCATGGTGCAACCATCACCCACCGAGAGGACCACCCAGTCGGGTACTTCCCAGTGCAGCTGTTCGGCCACCTCCAGGCAGGCGGTCTTCTTGCCTTCCACCAGGTAGGGGTTAATGGCAGCATTGCGGTTATACCAGCCGTGTTCCTCTATGGCGGCAGCCGACAGGCGAAAAGCGTCTTCATAGGAACCCTGGACGCTGATGACCGTAGCCCCGAAGATTAAGAGCTGGGCCACCTTGCCCTGGGGCGCCCGGCCGGGGACAAAGATCACGGCCTTCAGGCCCACGGCAGCCGCTGCCCCCGCCAGGGAGGAAGCGGCATTGCCGGTGGAAGAACAGGCCACCACCCCGGCCCCTTCGGCCAGGGCCCGGGCCACAGCCACGGCCGAGGGCCGGTCCTTCAGGGAGCCAGTAGGATTAATCCCATCATCTTTGAGGTATAATTCCTTTAGACCCAGCTCGGCCCCCAGGCGGCCGGCCCGGTAGAGGGGACTCCAGCCCACCCTTAAAGGCGGCAGGGGTCCCTCCTGGGCCACCGGCAGGAAGGGGCGATAGCGCCACAGAGAAGGCTCCCTGTTGCCGGCCAGGCTTTCCTTAGAGATATACTTGTTGATATAGTCATAATCGTATTCCACGTCTAAGATACCGTCGGTTGACCCGCAGATGGGGCAGGTATAAAAGCCGGGCCGGGGTTGATAAGTCCGGCTGCAATTAATACAGCGTAACTGGGTAACGTTGCTCACGCAGGTCATCTCCTTCTTCCCACTTCTCACTTCCCACTTCTTGCATACGGCGTTCCTTCCAGGGGCAGGCTCAAGCGTAATTTGCCGTCGCGGCGGTAGTAGGCGCCGGCGACGGCCGCCGCCGTGGGAATGGTCGCCAGCTCACCAATACCCTTGGCGCCGTAGGCATAGGGAGTGCCGCCCTTTTCTATCAGGTGCACCTCCATCTGCGGTACCTGGTGACTCCGCAAGAGTCCCAGCCTGCCAAGGGCCTGGCGTACCGGGATACCGTCCCGGAGCGGGAAGTCTTCCGTCAGGGCATAACCCAGGCCCATGACAATGCCCCCCTCAATCTGGCCTTCCAGGTTTAAGGGGTTAATAGCCCGGCCCACATCATAGGCAGCCACTACTTTAGCCACCCGGCCCTCCTCATCCAGGATTACTACCTGGGTGGCATAGCTGTAGCCGACATGGGTTATGGGGTGCTCCTTGGTTGAATTAACCGGATCAGTGGCGCCGTAGAATTCCCCCTGGAAAACCTCGCCCTCCAGGTCGGCAAGGGAATGGTCTTTTAAAGCTCCCGCCAGGGCTACCGCCGCCCGGCGGGTTGCTTCCCCGGTAAAGAGGCTCTGGCGGGAAGCCGTCGTGCAGCCAGCGTCGGGAGTGAGGGCCGTATCGGCAAGCACACAGTCAATCAGCGTTGCCGGCAGGCCGGTTGTCTCGGCAACAATCTGGATGAGAACCGCCTCCAGCCCCTGGCCCATGCAGGCCGCCCCGGAGTAGATCTTCACCCGTCCCCCGGCAACTGCCAGGTTGGCCCGGCCGACATCCCGGGTACCAACGCCGAGGCCGACATTTTTAAAGCCGCAGGCTATCCCGGCGCAGGGGCTGCTTTCAAAGGCTTTCTTGACGGCCAGCAGGGTATCTTTCAGGCCGATGTCGGCACTGACTACCTGCCTGGTGCCCAGGGTGTCGCCCGGTTCCAGGGCGTTCTGCCAGCGGATCTGCCAGGGGGAAAGGCCGGTAGCAGTTGCCAGGAGGTTCAGCTGGCTCTCCATGGCAAAGTTGGACTGGGGCACCCCAAAACCGCGGAAAGCCCCGGCCGGCGGGTTATTGGTATAGACGGCCCGGCCGCGGATGGTAACGTGGGGGATGCGGTAGGGGCCGGTAGCGTGGGTGCAGGCCCGCTCCAGCACCTGGGCCCCCAGGGAGGCATAGGCGCCGGTATCGGCCACCAGGTCGGCCACCAGGGCCACCAGCTTACCTTCCGCATCACAGCCGGTCGTCATGGTTATGGTCATGGCATGGCGCTTGGGATGGCAGAGGATGCTTTCCCGGCGGGTCCAGGTCAGCTTTACCGGCCTCTGCGTTACCCAGGCCAGCAGGGCGGCATGGTGCTGCACGCTCAGGTCCTCTTTGCCGCCAAAACCACCGCCGACACACTTGTTGACCACCCGGACCTTTTGTGGCGGCAGGTTGAGCAGGGAAACCAGCTGGGTATGGACCTCATACACGCCCTGGGTGCTGGTGTAGACCGTCAGGCCGCCGTCCTCCGGTACCGCCAGGGCACTCTCCGGCTCCAGGAAAGCGTGTTCCGTAAAGGGCGTGGTATAAGTATTGGTTACCACGTGGGCGCAGGACTTTAAGGCTGCCTCAGCGTCGCCTTTTTTGACTACCGTTTCGCTTAATAAATTACCTTTGGGGTGCAGGGCCGGCGCCCCCGGCGCCAGGGAGTCTTGGGGCGAAGTCAGGGGGGGCAATTCTTCATAATCAACTTTAATATAGTCCAGTGCCGCCCGGGCTTGCCGGCTGCTTCTGGCCGCCACCAGGGCCAGGGCATCGCCGGTATAGCGGGTTTCCTCACCTACCGCCACCAGGGCCGGCCAGTCTTTAAAGATATGCCCCTGATAGCGCTCTCCCGGGATATCGCCGGCGGTGAGGACGGCCACTACCCCGGGCTGTTCCTTAGCAGCTGTGACATCAATGGCCTTGACCTTCGCCCGGGCACAGGGCAGGCGAAAAACGGCACCGTAAAGCATGCCGGGTACCTGCATGTCGTCGACAAAGACGGCTTCGCCCAGGACCTTGGCCGGGGCATCGGGCCGGAAAAAGGCTTTACCCATACCGGGCGGGTCACCTGCCCAGGGCTCAATCTCGCCCCTTAAAGCGCGGCCGGCCAGGCGCACGGCGGCAATAATCTTCTGGTAACCGGTGCAACGGCAGAGGTGGGTCTTGAAGGCCTGGCGGATTTCGTCTTCACCCGGGTCCGGCTGCCGGTCGAGGAGGGCTTTGGCTTCCATGACCATCCCCGGTGTGCAGAAGCCGCACTGCACGGCCCCGGCCGCCGTAAAGGCGAAAGTATAAATCTCCTTTTCCCGCGGGCTCAAGCCCTCAACGGTAATGATCTCCTGGCCGGCGGCCCTGGTGACCGGCGTCCGGCAGGCCCGGACCGCCTTGTCCCCCAGGAGCACGGTGCAGGCGCCGCAGGTACCCTCGCCACAACCGTTTTTGGCTCCCGTCAGCCGTAGATCCTCCCGTAACACTTCCAGCAAGGTAGCGTCCGGGTGAACATCAACCACCCGCCGCCGGCCATTAACCTGCAATTCCAGACGCATGCCGTTCCCCCCGTTAGCTGATTTTACTGGCAGCAGTTCGCCAGCAACTTTGCCAGGTGCAGTTCCCCTGGCTGTGGGGCCCGGGGAATCAACGCATCTCTTTTATTTTAGCGTCGTAATACTCAATTTTAGCGTACTCGTCATCCCAGAAAGAGGGGCTCTTCATAGCATCAAGGTATTCTCTGGTATACCCAAAGGGCAGCCAGTCTTTCTCCTTCTGCTGGAAGAGCCGCTCCTTGGCTTCCGGCCTGCGGGTGTCCATAATATAATGGGTATGGGCCTTGAGGAAGATATCTTTAAACCAGCGTTCCAGGACAAAGTCCTCAATTTCCAGGGTCCGCTGGGCCAGGTTCTCCAGCACGGAAGGATAGCGGTCAAAACCGTCGGTAGCAATGGTCACCACGTTATCGCCGGGCCCCAGCCGTAAGAATTTGGCCATCTTAATGGCACCCAGGATGTTGCAAATGCCGGAAGGACCGAAGTTATCGCGTAAGGCCAGGGCATCGGCTTCTTTCACACCATTCTTGATCAGGACTTCAGTGCCATCCTGGAGGACCTTCAAGCCGCGGACGGTATCTTCATCGTGGATGAGGACAATAAAGTCGGTATTGAGGACGTTGTGGATGAGGGTGCACATCTTGTCGCCGATACCTTCAATGCGGTGCTGGCCGCGGCCCCCGTTATAGAGGGTGGAACACTCATAGGGCTCCAGGGCCGCCACTTTACATTCCGGGAAAGCCTTCTTAATCTGGTCGCCGGCACCCAGCGTCCCCGCCGAACCGGGAGCAGAAGTAAAGCAGGCGATACGGCCATTACCGATACCCCGGACGGCCTCAATGGCGGCATTGCCGGTCACGTGGCGGTGGAAGCGGTAGTTGGGCAGCAATTCAAACTGGGCCAGGGCAAAGTTCCTGGGGTCCTTTTTCAGTTCATAGGTGCGCTGCAAGGTTAAAATAACGTCGGACTCCGTGCCCGGAGTGAGGTCCAGCTCGCCGCCGTACTTGCGGATGCGTTCATAACGTTCCTTGCTCATGTTATCGGGCATAATGACTACCGCCCGGAAGCCCAGGAGTTTGCAGATATAGGCCACGCCGATGCCGAAATTGCCCGTTGAGGGTCCCAGGATGGTATGTTCACCGGGCTTGATGACGCCGTCAACGCAGCCTTCAATCAAGGTAGCGTAAGCCGGTCCCACCTTGTGGGAACCGGAAGGGAAGCCCCGGCCCAGGAGGACGACGATATTGGCGTCCACCCCCGTTACCTCCGGGGGCAGGACCATTTTCCGCACCTGGTTGTTTGCGTCTTTCCAGGTGATGTTGAAGAGGTTAATGGGGTCCAGCTCATCCTCCTTGAGGGCTTTTAAGGCCCGCAGCCTTATTGCCGGGTCAATTTGCGCCGGGTCGCACATCTCCGTGAAGGTCGGGCCAAAGGGAATTTTACCCGCCATATGGATCCCTCCAGTTAAATGTAATGTTACTGAGTGCTAAAAACTTCACCCACACTTATTGTATAGTTCGACGTGGAAAAAATAAACCCTCCTTTTCTAGCTAAAAAAGGAGGGTTTTATTTTATCGATTTTTATCTTTTTCAACCTTACTTCAGCAGCCCGTCCCGGTCGCGGTGGGCCAGGCGGGAGGAGGCGGCAGCGGCGATGGCCGCCACCAGGTCGTCGAGGAAGGTGTTGACCTTCTCGTTTTTCTTGCTGTTGACCACACCGATAATGCCCGGCTTGACCTTGTCCAGGTAACCGAAGTTGGTAAAACCGATGGAGCCATAAATATTGACGATGCTCAAGGCCATGACCTCGTCAATGCCGTAGAGGCCGTCATCATTACGCAGCATGGTAGCCAGGGGCTCGGCCAGTTGCCCCTTTTCGGCCAGCTCATCAATGGCTATGCCGGTAAAGACGGCATTCTGGACCTCCCGCTTTTCCAGTACCCGCTCAACGCTCTCGCGGCAGGCGGCCATGGTCAGGTTGCGGATATACTTTTGCTGGACTTCATATACCAGGCGGGCAATATCTTCTAATGTTACCCCCCGCCGTTCCAGCCAGGCTATGACTAGCTGCTTGAGCAACAGGGAACCGGCATATTGATTCTCCTTTGGTTGCGCCACACTCACTTCTTCTGTCCCCCTTGCTATAAGAAGTAACCCTATTCTAACATAAGTTTATTTTCCGGGGAAGGGGTGAGGTGCAAGATAGCCTCCAAAACCCCGCCGGCGATGGCCCGGGCTTTATCGGAAATGGTGAAACAGTAATCCCGTTCACCGCGGGGGTCGATGTCGCCAACCTTCATTCGTATGGTGACTTCCAGCTCATCATGAAGAATCCCCCGCAACACCCCGCTTATCCTCGCTGCTATGGGCACGCCGTCAACCATGGCCACCGTTTCGCCGGCAGTCACCGGGTCGCCGATGGCCTTGCAACCCATAAATATACCATCTGCCGGCGCCCTTAAGACCCTTTCTTCGGTATAGCCCATGACTTCACCCGGGATACCGGTATTGGGGAGGGCTTCCCCCTGCCAGATGACCCGGCCGAGATAATGGCCGCGCCTGGTTTCCACTACAGCATGGGCATCCCGGCCAGCCGTAAAGCCCGGTCCCAGGGCAATGACAATGGGAGCCAGATCTGTATTTGTCCCCAAGTTGGTCTTGGCCAGGATGGCATCCACGACTATTGGTGGCCGGAGGGCCGTAATAACTTCGGCCCGGGGATCCACCAGGACGGCAATTTCCCCCTGCAGGGCTTTCGTTAAGGCCTCCTCAGGGCCGGTCACCAGGCGGGCCGTAACCCCCTCGACAGTAATGGTGCCGCTATAAACCGCTTCCGCAAAGGCCACGGCCCGCCGGATCACCGTGGGCCGGGCTATCTCCGTCATGATTACCGGAAAACCTGCTTGATGGAGACGGTGGGCCACCCCGCTGGCCAGGTCCCCCGCCCCTTTGATGACTACCAGATGCCGCACTTTCCAGCCCCTCCCCTTTTTTCCTCCAGCCAGGCCTGGTAATCGCTGGGGGTATCGATATCTTTTACAATGCCCGGGCAGTCAACTGCCACCGTTAAAACTTCTTCCGGGTGAGCCCGGATAATCTCCCTGGCCCCCACATCCCCCTGCAGGGCCAGGATTTCCGGCCAGAGGGCACGGTCAATGAGGACCGGATTGCCCCGCCGTCCCTGGTAAACGGGAGCAATAATTTTTTTCCCTTCCTGCCGGTAAGCTCCGGCCAGTTTGGTTATGACTTCCGGCGTAACTCCCGGCTGGTCGGCCAGGACAAAAAGGGCGGCCCGGCTTTCCGGCCCGAGGGCTGCCAGCCCGGCCTGCAGGGAGGTGCTCAGGCCCCGGCGGTAGCCGGGGTTGTAAGCTATATTGACCGCCAAACCCCCCAGGGCGGCAGCAACCCTGCCGGCCTCATGACCCAGGACCACGACGACATTCCCCGGTACGGCTGCCAGGGCTGTTGCTACCGCCCGGCGTACCATGGGCTGGCCGGCGATGGATAGTAGTTGCTTGTCACCGCCATAACGCTCCCCGGCCCCGGCGGCCAGGACAATAACTCCCACCGGTCCGGGAGGGACTGCTTGCCTCAGGAGTACCTGGCGCACCGGCGCCGGGGTGGCCACCGCGCCCAGGACAACCCTATTAATTGTCCTGGTACCCCCGGTAAACGAAATGGCCGTTACATCCGTGATAACACCGTCATCCCCGGCAGCCAGGATCGCCCCGGCTATCTCCCGGCCGGCCTGCAGGGCGGTATAACTTTCCGCCTGGTTGAGCAAAACCACCCACCGCGCCGCCGGCGGTACCCCCTTGCGCCCGCCGTGAGGATGGGCCAGGAGCCGGGCCACATCATGCGCTGTCACCAGGGAGCCTTCTTCTCGTCCCAGCAACCCTGCCGCCAGCCGGGGGCGGTGGACGAAGGGGAGAGACAGGGGCCGCCCCAGCACCGGCAGGCCGGCTACCGTTACCACCAGGGTTGTCACCGGCGGGATGACCGGCTCATGCCCCGCCGGGGCCTTGAGGAGGGCGCCGGCGGCCCCATCGCCCTCGAGGAGCAGATAATCAATATCGAGATCTGCCAGCGCAGCTACGCCTGCCGCGTCCAGGCCCGCAACCTTGCCCTGGTCAGTAATCCCGGACCCGCAGGTGACCAGGTTCTCCCTTTTTAGACCAGCTGCCACACCTGCTGCCAGGCTGGCGGTATCGCGAGTAATAACCGGTTCCGCCAGTTGCCGGAGCTGGCTTAAAAGCATTTTTGTGGTCGGGGCAACAACCACCCGGTGCCCCACGGCTGCCAGTTCGCGGGCCAGACAAATAAGGGCCGAGGTTTTACCCCCTGCCCCTACAACAGTAATGATCTCTTTGGCCTGCAACCCCAGGGCCTGGTATAAGCGCATTTAAAAAATCCCCCGCAAAGAGCACTTTGCCTAACCGATATTTTCCATAATACACCGCTAAGGGCGCCAGCCCCCATAAAGGACGCTAGAACTGGGGTGGCGTAATGGCCGAAATAAAGACCAGGTCTTCGTCACCAACACTCCACAGCTTGTGGGGGATGGAGGCGTAATAGTAGATGCTATCCCCCGCTTCCAACCGGTAGACTTCCCCCCCGATGTCGATTTCCATAATCCCCTCCAGGACGACAATGCATTCTTCCCCCGGGTGCGCCAGGGGCTCGTCACAGCTGGCCGCTCCCGGCTCCAGGCGGGCCATCATCACTTCCATCTTACGGTTTAAATCCGGTGACAAGAGCTCATAGGTCAAATGGGACTGGGGAAAGCGCAGCACCTTCCGCTGGTCTTTCCGGACTACCGGGCTGTGGTCTTCATGGTTTAACAAAAAATAAAAAATGGGGATATCCAGGGCCTCAGCAATTTTGCGTAAAGAGGTAATAGACGGGTCGGCCAGGTCCCGTTCCACCTGGCTTAAAAAACTGGAAGTGAGGCCCGTCTTTTCCGCTACATCCTTGAGGCTCATGCCCCGCTCCCGGCGCAGGTGGCGAATCTTTTCTCCAAGCACTATATTTTTACCCTCCCAACGGTTCAATAAATACGTCCATAACCCCGCCACAGACCATGCCTTCCTCAGCTGCCGTATCGGCGGTGAGATCCAGGTGGTAGATTTCCGGCACGCCTGTTTCCATGACCAGTAACGCCCGCTGGCGAATGGCCGCCTCGGCACAGCCACCGCCGGTGGTACCCACTGTTTCCCCACCGGCCCTGATCAGCATCCGGGTGCCCGCTTCCCTGGGGGCTGAACCCCTGACCTGGATAATGGTGGCCATGGCACAGGGTTCACCTCGCTCCATCAAGGCAACCGCCCGCCGGATAAGTTCCCGGTCCATGACTTTATCTCCCCCGCTTAAGGTTACTGAAATCGTTAGTAATAATTACAACATAATTAACCCTTTTTCCTGCTTCGCCGGCAGATTCTCGCTTTTTTTCTTTTATTTTTACCCTGAATACCTGGAAAAACTACCATGTCCGAGGAGAAAAACCGCCCCTGACGGTTAAAGGCGGTTTTCATACTACGGTTCTCCAGGCCGGCTTTCAGGCTCTACGCCGGTAAACCCGGATAATCTCCGCCAGGATACTGACGGCAATTTCCGCCGGCGTTTCGGCACCGATATCCAGGCCGATGGGGGCATGGATTCGCTCCAGGGCCGCTTCTCGTACCCCTTCGGCGAGCAGGCGCTCTTTAACGCCCCGGACGCGCCGCCGGCTACCAATCATGCCGATATAGGCCGCCGGGGAATCGATTACGGCCCGCAGGCAGTCATAATCATAGCGGTGGCCCCGGGTGACGATGACAATAAAAGTGGCGGGAGTGATCTTGATATCCTGCAGGGCCGCCATAAAATTATTACAAATAATTCGATCGGCGGTTGGGAAAAGGGCTTGATTGGCAAAGTCCGGGCGATCGTCGATGACCGTCACCAGGTAACCGGCCAGCTTGGCCAGCGCAGCAACCTGCTGGCCGACATGGCCGCCACCCAGGACGATAACTTCCGGTTCGGGGAGCACCGGTTCCAGGAAAAGGGAGACGCTGACCCCTTCCAGCTCCAGGGTCTCCAGCCTGGGCCGGCGCCCGGCTAAAACCTCCCCGGCCCGTTCGGCTACAACGGCATCCAGATTTGCTGCTCCCAGGCTGCCGTAATGACCATCCGGAGTCCAGAGGAAACGGTTGCCAGGCGCCACCCCCGGCAGGCCCGCTTCTGTTTTGACTACCATAACTGCCACTCCCGGCTCCTGCCCCTCCAGGGCCGCCAGCAACTGCCGGAAAAAGGCCAGTTTACCCACGGCTGCTCTCCTTCCTCCGAATTACCCAAACTTTTGGCAGGCCTCTTACTCCAACTCCTAAAAACATTTCCCCGCTTTCCATGGACTATCGTCAGCCGCCATGGGAGACAGGGCCGCAAATATTAACCGCAGCTAAATTACCATCCAGGCAAAAATCTACCAATTCCGCCATGGTATTTACGACGGCGTCCGGCCGGACGGCCAGGAGTCGTTCCCGGGGAATCTTGCTCCAGGTGGCAGCCACACTGGTAACTCCAGCCGCCCTGGCCGCCAGGATGTCGTGGGGGCTGTCGCCGATCATGGCTACTTCAGCCGGGGCAAGCTCTAAAAGCTCGACGCCGCGCCGGACCGGCTCCGGGCCTGGCTTGTGGCTGCGCACGTCTTCCATGGTAACCACCACCGGGAAGAAATCTTCCAGGTCGAAAAGGCGCAGGCCATAGAGGGTGGTATCCCGCACGCGGGAAGTAACTATACCAAGCTTGATACCTGCTGCCCGGAGCTGTTCCAGGCCTTCCCGCACCCCCGGGCAGGGCTGCACCAGGTTATCGAAATGTTCCTCGCTAAAGCGGCGGTAAACGGGAAGCATCTCTTCTACCAGATCGGGTTTACCGGGTACAAAGGCTGCCAGGCCGTCCCGCAGGGGGATGCCAAAATAAGGGTAAATTTCTTCCGGGGCTACCATCCGGCCCAGGTATGGCGCCAGGGTATGCTGGAAGGACTTGATCACCAGCTCGGAGGTATCCACCAGGGTGCCGTCAAAATCAAACAATACGCCGGAAAGCAAAGCTACATCCCCCTTTTTCCCCATACCCTGTCCGACTATCCAATACCCACCTTCGCTTCCAGCCGGCTAATACGGCTCCCCCTACCTTCCTGCTGACCAGGATATATTTGCTGTCATTGTGGCTAAAATCTACAGCCGTTCCTTCAGCAGCCGGTTCACCAGGCCGGGGTTGGCCTTGCCTTTGGTGACCTTCATCACCTGGCCCACCAGGAAGCCCAGGGCCTTGTCTTTGCCGTTGCGGTAATCCTCAACCACGCCCGGATTGGCGGCCAGGACTTCCTCGACGATTTGCGCCAGGGCGGCCGCATCGCTGATCTGGACCAGGCCCTTCTCCTGGACCACCTGGCGCGCCCCTTTACCGGTGGCAAACATCTCTTCCAGGACCTGCTTGGCTATCTTGCCGCTGATGGTCCCTTCCTTTTGCAGCTGCAGCAGGGCCGCCATTTCTTCCGGTGGTACGGGAGATTGCCGTGGTTCCAGGTTGCCGGCATTTAAAAGGCGCAAGAAATCGCCCATGATCCAGTTGCTGACGGTCTTAGCGTCGGGATATAGGGCCACCACCCGGTCAAAATAATCGGCGAGATCCCGGGAGCTGGTAATCACCCCGGCATCGTAGGCCGGCAGGCCATAATCGTCAATCAAGCGCCGGCAACGGGCGTCGGGCAGCTCCGGCAGTTCCCGGCGCACCCGCTCGATCCAGGCGGCGTCAATCTCTAAGGGCACCAGGTCGGGGTCGGGGAAATAGCGGTAATCCTGGGCCTCTTCCTTGGTGCGCATGACATACGTCACGCCGCGATTCTCATCCCAGGCCATGGTCGCCTGCTCCACCCGGCCACCGCCTTCCAGGATGGCAACCTGGCGCTCAATCTCATACTCCAGGGCCCGCTGCAGGGAGCGGAAGGAGTTCAGATTCTTCACTTCCGTCTTGGTACCAAAGGCCTGGCTGCCCCGGGGCCGTACCGACACATTGGCATCACAGCGTAACGACCCTTCCTCCATCTTGCAGTCGGACACGTCCAGGTACTGGAGGATGGCCCGCAATTTTTCCATGTAGGCCCGGGCTTCGGCCGGCGAGCGCAGGTCCGGCTCGGAGACGATCTCCAGCAGGGGTACCCCCGTCCGGTTGTAGTCCACCAGGGAGTAGCCGCCGTCGGGGCCGTCGACGTGGATCAGCTTGCCGGCGTCTTCTTCCATATGCACCCTGGTGATGCCGATGACCCGTTCTTCGCCGTCAACGGTTATCTTTAAATGGCCCCCCCTGGCCAGGGGCAGGTCGTACTGGGATATCTGGTAGTTTTTGGGCAGATCCGGGTAATAGTAATTCTTGCGGTCAAACTTGCAGAATGGCGCCACCTGGCAGTTTAACGCCAGGGCCGTCTTCAGGCCGAACTCCACCACCTGCCGATTAATGACCGGCAGCACCCCGGGCAGCCCCAGGCAGACGGGGCAGACATGGGTGTTGGGTTCACCGCCAAAGGCCGTGGTACAGCCGCAGAAAGCCTTGGCATTGGTTTTCAGCTCCACATGGACTTCCAGGCCGATTACTGCTTCGTATTCCACTTCAAGCCACTCCCAGCTCCGGCCGCCGCCGGTGGTATTCGGTTGTTTGTTCAAAGGCGTAGGCTACCCGCAGCAGGGTTGCCTCATCAAAGGCTTTACCAATTAACTGCAGGCCAACGGGCAGGCCCTGGCTAAACCCGCAGGGCAGGGAGAGGGCCGGCAGCCCGGCCATGTTGATGGGGATGGTGCACAGGTCGGACAGGTACATGGCCAGGGGGTCCCCCGCCTTTTCTCCCAGGCGAAAGGCCACCGTCGGCGCAGTCGGCGTCGCCAGGAGGTCATATTTAGCAAAGGCGGCTTCAAAGTCCCGGCGGATCAGGGTCCTGACCTTCAGGGCTTTGAGGTAATAAGCGTCGTAGTAGCCCGAACTCAGGGCGTAGGTGCCCAGCATAATACGCCGCTTTACCTCCGGCCCAAAGCCCTGGCTCCTGGTATTCATATACATTGCAATGATGTCCTTGCCCGGCACCCTGAGACCGTAACCGACGCCGTCATAACGGGCCAGGTTGGAGGAAGCCTCCGCCGGGGCCACCAGGTAGTAGGCCGGCAGGGCGTATTCCGTATGGGGCAGGGAAGTTTCTTCGCAAACGGCCCCCATTTCCTCCAGCCTGGCAATGGCCCGGCGGACAACCGTCTCTACCTCCGGTTCCATGCCGGCGCCAAAATACTCCCGCGGTACACCTATTTTTAAACCTTTAATTTCAGGTCGCAGGGCCGCCCGGTAATCAGGTACCGGCAGGTCGGCCGAGGTGGAATCAGATGGATCATGACCGGCAATAACCCCCAGGACCAGGGCGCAGTCGGTGACATCCCGGGTAATGGGGCCGATCTGGTCCAGGGATGAGGCAAAGGCCACCAGGCCATAGCGTGACACCCGTCCATAGGTCGGCTTCATACCGACGACGCCGCAGAAGGAGGCCGGCTGGCGGATGGAGCCGCCGGTATCGGACCCCAGGGCATAACAGGCTTCCCCGGCGGCCACGGCCGCTACCGAACCGCCGCTGGACCCGCCCGGTACCCGCTCCAGGTCCCAGGGATTACGGGTCGGGAAAAAACCGGAGTTTTCCGTCGAGGAGCCCATGGCAAATTCGTCCATGTTGAGTTTGCCCAGCATTACCGCCCCGGCCGCTTTAAGGCGCCGGACCACGGTAGCGTCATAGGGCGGCACCCAGCCGGCCAGCATCCGTGAAGCGCAGGTTGTCCGTATCCCTTCCGTGCAGAGGTTGTCCTTCAGGGCCATGGGCACGCCGGCCAGGGGCCCCGGTTTCTCCCCCCGGGCGCGGGCCGCATCAATGGCTTTAGCCTGCTCAAAAGCCTGTTCGGCCGTCCGGGTTAGATAAGCCTGCACCCGGCCGTCTACGGCCTCGATGCGGTCGATAATGGCTTCGGTAACCTCTACCGCGCTGACCTCGCGGCGCTGTAAAAGATCGCCCAGTTCGTGGGCGGTTAAATAGTGTAAATCCATCTCCCTAACCTCCCGGCCTAAACTACCCGCGGTACTTTAAATTGCCCTTCACTGGCTGCCGGTGCCCCGGCCAGGGCTCTCTCCCGGGGTAGCCCGGGCCGCGCTACATCATCGCGGAATACATTGCGTAAGGGTAGAACATGGGCCGTGGGCTCCACGTCCGTGGTGTCCAGGGCGTTCAATTTATCCATATATTCCAGGATGGCATTTAGCTGCTCGGTGTAGGCTACCTTCTCCTCAGGAGATAGCTTCAGGCGGGCCAGCAAAGCTACGTGCTCGACCTCAGCAGTGCTAATGGGCATACTTTAACCCACCTTTCCGGTGTACTTCTGCCTAATTATAGCAAAAGGGTTGGCTACCGGCAACGTTTACCGGGGTAACTCATATAAATCTTCTCGCCGCCAGCTCCGTTTTCCTTCAACCGGGCCCTGTTTGATTCGTATCTGGATAAATCTTTTCTCTTCAACCCAGGCCCTGGTATCCCTTGGTTCACCTTGATGAGTATTGCCTGGTTTTTCAAGTATCATTAGTTGTATCCCCTGCCCCCTTACCTAACGCCAGGTGAAGTGGGCGCCCCCGAAAAGGATGCCGGCAATAAGCAACAGGCGCAGGGCTTGCCAGAAGGTAATCCTTTTCAAGTTAAATACTTCGGGCATGGTGATGTTCCAGAGCCACTGGAACAAGCCGGTTACGGCGAAAAACAGGGCCACCAGGAAAGGTAATACGGCAAAAATCCTTACCGGTAACATTTTATCAACCCCCAATCTTTAGGCCAATCGTTACTGGCGCAATAGTCGCCTCAACCCCTCTACGTCAATTATCGGCACTCCCAGTTCCCGGGCGCGGGTGTACTTGGAACCCGGCTTTTCGCCGGCCACCAGGTAATCGGTCTTTTTGCTCACGCTGCTGCTGACCTTGCCCCCGGCGCGGGTAATCAGCTCTTCTGCCTCCTGGCGGGTCAGGCCCGGCAGGGTGCCGGTGATGACAAAGGTCTTGCCGCTTAAAGGCCCGGCCGGAGCCGCTGCTCTTTCAGCTTCCATCCGTACCCCGGCTTTTTTCAGCTTCTCCAGGACGGCCAGATTCCTGGGCTCGGCAAAAAATTCCCGGATACTCTCAGCAATACGGGGGCCTATATCGGGCAGGGAGGTCAATTCCTCCTCCGAGGCCGCGATTAGCTTCTCCAGAGAGCCGAAGTGGCCGGCCAGGACCCGCGCCGCCCGCTCGCCCACATGGCGAATGCCCAGGCCAAAGAGCAGGCGTTCCAGGGGCCTGTCCTTGGCTGCGGCAATGGCCGCAATGAGGTTGCTGGCCGACTGCTCGGCGAAACGCTCCAGTTTTAGCAGGTCTTCCTTCTTCAAGTAGTAGAGATCGGCCGCATCATGGATGAGGCCGGCCTCCAGGAGCTGGGCGACGATGGCCGGCCCCAGGCCCTGGATGTCCATAGCCCCCCGGGAGGCAAAATGGATGATCCCTTCCAGGACCTGGGCCGGGCAGGCCAGGCCCCCGGTGCAGCGGTGGGCCGCTTCCCCCGGCGGGCGGACTACTGCCGCGCCGCAGGCCGGGCACTTCTCCGGCATGGTAAATATCTCTTCCGACCCGGTACGCCGTTCCGGCAGGACCTCCACCACTTCCGGGATGATGTCGCCGGCCTTCTGGATAACCACCGTGTCGCCGATGCGGATGTCCTTTTCCTGGATGTAGTCTTCATTATGCAAGGTAGCCCGGCTGACGGTAGTCCCGGCCAGGCGCACCGGTGTTAAGATAGCCGTTGGTGTCAGGACTCCCGTGCGCCCTACCCGGAGGATAATCCCTTCCACCCGGGTCGTCGCCTGCTCGGCCGGAAATTTATAAGCCACGGCCCAGCGCGGCGCTTTGGCCGTCGCTCCCAGGACAGGGTACAGGGCCAGGTCATTAACCTTGATCACCAGGCCGTCAATCTCATAGGGTAAGGCCGCGCGGCGCTCCGGTGTCCAGGCCTTTACTTCTGCCAGCACAGCCTGGATGTCCCGGGCTAAGAAGCGGTAAGGGTTGACGGGCAGTCCTAGTCCGGCCATCAACTCCAGGGCTTCTGCCTGGGTAGTAACCTGTGCCCCGTTGACGCTGATCACCTGGTAGACAAAAAGGCTTAAATTGCGGCCGGCCGTTACTTTGGGGTCCAGCTGGCGCAGAGAACCGGCGGCAGCATTGCGGGGGTTGGCAAAGAGGGGTTCGCCGGCCTCTTCTCTTTCGGCGTTCAGGCGGGCAAAGGCTGCCTTGGGCATGTAAACTTCCCCTCGCACTACCAGCTGGGGCAGGGGTTGCCGTAAGCGCAGGGGGAGCACAGGGATGGTCCGGAGATTCGCCGTCACTTCTTCCCCTACCTGGCCGTCACCGCGGGTGGCCCCCAGGCTAAAAGCCCCGTCAATATAGGTGAGGGCCACCGTCAGGCCGTCTATTTTAGGCTCGATAAGGTAGGATACCTCACCGCCGGTTATTTCCCGCACGCGGCGGTCGAAATCCAGCAAATCGCCCTCATTAAAGGCGTCATTTAAACTCAATAAAACTCCGGGGTGCCGGACGGGATTGAAGTCCTCCCGGGGCGCGCCGCCTACCCGCTGGCTTGGGGAATCCGGCGTCAGGAGTTCCGGGTAGGCCTCTTCCAGGGCTATTAATTCCTGCATCAGGGCGTCGTATTCCCGGTCGCTGATTACCGGCTGGTCGAGGACATAGTAGCGGTAGTTGTGTTCTTCGATCAGGCGCCGCAGTTCTTCAACCCTCTGCCGGGCCGCAGCCAGATCCATACTATCTCCCCTTTATACGAAAATCGCCAGGCTGATATTCATGCCCCCTGGCAACAGGAGACCCACAGGGTTCTACACCTTCCTAACGGGAGCGTACCGGACCATAAGTTGCTTGATCCCTCTTTCGGGGAAGGCCACGCTGATAACAGTATCCTCACCTTCGCCACTGATTTTTACAACAACCCCGAGACCAAAACTATTATGCTGGACTTTATCCCCCAGTTGCCAGTCAAACTGGACCCCGCGAGCTATCCCGGCCCCGGGCCGGCCCTGCTGGCGGCCGGTGATACCGCCCCCGGAAGCTGGGAGGCCGGCCTGTCCATCCCGGGCGATTAAATCAGGCGGTATTTCCGCCAGGAAACGGGAAGGAGGGTTGCTCATGGTATTGCCGTAAAGGTTGCGGGTCCAGGCATGGGTAAGGTAGAGGACTTCCTTCGCCCTGGTCATGCCCACATAGCAGAGGCGGCGTTCTTCTTCCATCTCCTCCGGGTCCTCCAGGGAGCGAAAATGGGGGAAGACCCCTTCTTCCAGGCCCGCCAGGAAGACCACCGGGAACTCCAGGCCCTTGGCCGTATGCATGGTCATAAAGACCACGGCGTTACCGCCGCTGTAGGTATCGCTTTCAGCCACCAGGGCCACCTGGGCCAGGAAATCGGCCAGCTCAGGCTTCTCACTACCCTGGTCATAATTCCTGGTAACCGTCAGGAACTCCTTTAAGTTTTCCAGCCGCGCCTGGGCTTCCGGCGTTTTTTCCGCTTCTAACTCGGCCTGGTAACCGGTTTCCCGTAAAATGGCGGTCACCATGGCCGTTATTGTTAAGTTTTCCTGCTGTTGCCGCAGGTTATCCAGGAGGGTTATCATTTCCTGCAAGGCCTGACGGCCCTTAGCAGGTATGCCGGGGATGCACTCCACCTGTTGCAGGGCCCGGTAAAGGCTAAAGCCCCTGCTGGCAGCGAAAGCCTCCAGCCGGGCCAGGGAGGTTTCGCCGATGCCCCGCCGCGGGACATTGATAATCCTCAAGAGGCTCGTGGCATCATGGGGGTTGGCTATCACCCTTAAGTAGGCCAGGATGTCCTTGATCTCTTTCCGCTGGTAGAATTTCAGGCCGCCGACGATTTCATAGGGAATACCCGCCTGGAGAAAGGCCTCTTCTAAAGCCCGCGACTGGGCATGGGTACGGTAGAGGACGGCAAAATCGCTGAAGGGCCGGCTTTCCTGGCTGTGGCGGCGGTAAATTTCAGCAGCAATATAATTACCTTCGTCGCGTTCATCGCCGGCGCTGTAGAGGTGCAGCAGTTCCCCTTCCCGCCGCCGCGTCCAGAGGCGCTTGTCCTTGCGGCCCACATTATGCTGGATAACGGCATTGGCCGCCTTGAGGATGGGCTGGGTGGAGCGGTAATTCTCTTCCAGGAGGATTACCCGGGCATTGGGAAAATCCTCTTCAAAGGCCAGGATATTGCCGATGTCGGCCCCGCGCCAGCCGTAAATGCCCTGGTCCGGGTCGCCGACAACGCAGAGGTTTTTACCATTGCCGGCCAGCAGGCGCACCAGGACATACTGGGCATGGTTGGTGTCCTGGTACTCGTCCACCAGGATATGCTGCCAGCGCTGCTGGTAGTAGCGTAAAATCAGGGGGTTATGCTGCCACAGGGCCACCGTCTGCATGATGAGGTCATCAAAATCCATGGCATTAGCGGCTTTAAGCCTCTCCTGGTAGCGGCGGTAGATAGTGCCCTGCTGCTGTTCTTTTACAGTTGCGCTCCAGCCGAGGTATTGTTCGGGTGCCTGCAAGGAGTTTTTAGCATTGCTGATAACATGGGCTACCGAGCGGGGCGGGAACTTTTTCTCATCCAGGTTTAATTCCTTTAAAACCTCGCGAATGACAGCCTGCTGGTCGTCGGTGTCGTAGATGGTGAAATTGGGCCGGTAACCCAGCAGGTGGGCATCGCGCCTTAAAATGCGAACACAGGCCGAGTGGAAGGTGCTGACCTGGAGGCCCCGGGCCGCGTTACCCACCAACCCCTCCAGGCGTTCCTTCATTTCCTGGGCCGCTTTATTGGTAAAGGTCACCGCCAGGATATTTTCCGGAGCCACCCCTTCCTGGATCAGGGAGGCCACCCGGTAGGTCAAAACCCTGGTTTTGCCGCTCCCGGCACCGGCCAGGACCAGGAGGGGCGCACCGCGATGGCTGACAGCTTCTTGCTGGGGCTTGTTAAGTAAAGTCATAAAGTCTACCAAGATCTTCACACTCCCAAACATTACTTATATTCGCCCCGATAGATAAAAAACCTGCTTATAGAAATTAACCGGGCACCAGCAAACGTTGCCGTTAAGAGCAAGAGGGGACGGTCATTCCCAACCGTGAGAAGGCTGCATATAATGCAAGAGATACAAAATTGTGAGGTGAACAAGGTGCTTTACAGGGATCCCCAAAAATTAGCTACCCGCCTGCATCCTACCCGGGAAGATCCAATTACCATCGCCCTGGACGGACTGACAGGAGAACACCCGGATGGCGATGTGGCGGCAGTGTCCCCGCTTCTGCCGGAAACCGGCGCTACCCCGGGCATCCTGGCTATCGGCCGGCCTTACGGCGGCAACGATATTGCCAATCCCGGCGCGCCGGAGGGGAGTAACCCAGATTCTGCCACCGCAGCCGAGCCATCCCGGGATCAATCCCCGCCCCAAAGCCAGCCCCTGACCCTGGCCGCCCACAGCCAGGCCCTCTTCCGGGAAGCTATTTTAAACGGCAGCGTTAACCAGGTCCTGGCCGAGCTGCGGGTCTGGATCGAGAAAATCCGGGCTTTTTTGATGTATGCCGATACCGGTATCGAGACGGCCGGAAACATTGTTAACATCGCCAAAGGTACCCTGGAAAAAGAGCTGGGCCTGGCTCCAGCCGCCAGTACCACCAGCACCACTTCTATGCAGCTACCGGCTTCATCCTTACAATTAGTGTGGAACCTCATTCGCACCCCGGAATTCCAGCAGTTTACCGGCCGGATGCTGGCCCAGGTCCTGAAAATGGGCCTCAACCCGCCCCCGCAAGGAGAAAGCTCTGGCTAGAGCCAGAGCTTTTCCCTTAACTCCTGGTATTCAACTTGAGCCAACCCGCTGTCTATATCCCACAGTCAAATCTTTGCTGCCCTGCCCTTATTGCCATCCTACCAGTTCAGCAGGCGCTTTTCTCCTTCCAGGGCGCGGATGCCTGTCACGTCCTGGGTAACCTCCACCACGCCCCGGTAGCGGCCCTCAGCGTCGCGCACGGCGAAATAACGAATATGGATGAAACGGCCGTTCATGGTCAGCCAGAATTCAGCCTCACTCCTGGTACCGTCCCGGAATTCGGCCAGAATCTTCTCCACCACATGGACGCTGGCCGGGGGGTGGCAGTTTTGCACTTTACGGCCGATGATGGCCGGGCTGCGGGTAAAGATGCGGTGCTTACCGGCGGAATAATAGCGGACAAGGTCATTCTCATCAACAAAGGTGACATCTACAGGTAAATGGGTGAGGAGCAGGTCAACCTGCTCCGGGGTCAACCTGCCGGTAGCTAACTCCATTGCCCTTGCCGGGTCTTCTTTTTCCTGCCCTTCCGGGACAGCCCCGCCCGCCGGGCGCGGCCGCCACTCGTTCCCGGGAGAAACTAGGGCGTAACCTATTTCCTCTTCACCCCGGCGTACCTCAACCCAGTCGGAGGGCGTAAGTTTTTCCAGGGCCATGGGGAAGAGGATGTTTTCTTCCTTATTAATCATTTCCACTATAGCCGTGAGCAGTTCGTTTCCCTGGTTGATAACAGTAGCCAGATCATCTTCATCCACGGCACGGGTTACCTTTTTCAACATATCCCGGATGTCGTCGTGGAGCTGCCACATGACCTTGGGCGGGCCGTATACTCCCCGCCGTTCCAGCAGCGGAAACAGCTGGTGCTCCTTGCGGAGGTAATGCTTGTCGATTTCCGCCAGGCGGGCCAGGTCTTTTTTAATTTCTTCTTTCAGCTGCCGGAAAACTTCCCGGCCTTCCTTATCACCAGCCTTAATTTGCCCCAGCAGCTTCTTCAGGGCTTCAACCACGCCGCGGATGGCCTCGTTCTCCAGGCGGAAGGTATGGATGGGGTGGCCGGGCGGGGTGGGATCATGGTGTTGTTCGGCCAGGGATTCCTTAAACAGGGCGACGTGAACATCACATAAGCGCTTTATCTCCTCTTCCGGCATGCCCTCGGCAATGAGCTGGCTTTCCAGGGCCGCGATTTCACCCGGGCTGACGTTACGGATCAGCCGGGCAAAGCGTTGTTTCAGTTCTTCTAGGTCTTTACCGGCATGTAAATCCCGGATAATCCCCTTTAAAATTTCCTGGCGCTCTTCCCGGGCATCCAGCAGTTCACTCATAACTATTCCCTCCTGGCTTTTAGAATGGCTGTCCTTTACCAAACGAACGGTAACCCGGCACGTCTCTACCGCCGGGAGCACCGCCGGGCAGCCGGCGGTTAGTTAAAGATTTCCCTCTCCAACCGTCGTTATTCCTTCGGGCAACCTACCCGCCGTAAATTTACCCCCAGGCATTGTTCCTGTTTTTTGCTTACTTGCTTATTTAATGGTATAATAAACCAGGACAAACAAATATGCAAGCAAATTATCGAGATTAGGGGGAGCTTTAAAATGGCGCACCATGAAGGCAACGGCGGGGGAAGCCTCATAGGCCGGGCGGTAGATTTAAGGGAATTGACGGGTTACCAGGAAGGAGCCGTCGTCAGCCGGACCATTATCGATAAAAAGACCGGTACGGTAACGTTATTCGCCTTCGCTGAAGGACAGGGCCTGAGTGAGCACACGGCGCCCTACGACGCCCTGGTGCACGTACTGGAGGGTGAAGTGGAAATTACCATCGCCGGCAACCCCATACGGGTTAAAGAAGGGGAGGCCGTGATCATGCCCGCCCACCAGCCCCATGCCCTGCGGGCGCTAACAAACTTCAAGATGGTCCTGACCATGATCCGGTCCTGAGTGAATCCTACAAAAAATTTCCCCATAATGACTACCGAAGTCAATATGGCGGCTCTCTGTGGTATAATCCTCATATACCATCACTATCTATGAGGGTCGGAGCAAGGATGCAGGAGAAAAAATTTTCATCAACCCTTAAACCTATATTTGCCTCATTTCCGGATGTCATAGCCGTATATTTATTCGGCTCATATTTAAACGAGCCTGAGCGGGCGCGGGATGTGGACCTGGCACTTCTTCTCAAGAAACCGGTAAGCGGCATATCTTACCATTTTATGCATCTTTATTCAAAGCTGGGAGAAATTTTTTCGCCCCTTGAAGTGGACCTGCTCTTTTTAAATTTTGCACCCGTACCTATAGCTTTTGAAGTGATTAATACCGGCGAGGTTATTTATTGTACTAATGAGGAGCGCCGGACAGACTTTGAATACGTTATTTCCGGTTTATATCTTGACTATAATTACCATCTACACCAGGGCAGGCGGGAATTATATGAAACAATAAGGGAGGCTTCATCCCTTGTTCAATGAGGAATTAATAGCCGCAAGGCTGGGTATTATTCAAAGCGCTATAAGAAGGTTGCAGCTCCTGGCGCGCCTGCCACGGGAACAATTCCTGCAAGACGAAGATGCTGTGGATATTGCCGAGAACAGGTTGCGCCGGGCCCTGGAAGCATTGTTTGACCTGGGCCGGCACCTGGTGGTAAAATCAGGCCTGGGCGTCCCCCAGGACTATCGGGCGATAATCGAAAAGCTGAAGGACGGGCAAATACTACCCGCAGATTTTGCCCGCCAGATTATGGGCATGGCCGGCTACCGCAATCGTCTTGTCCATGAATACAACAAGGTGACACCGGAAGAACTATATGAAATTCTGCAAACCCGCCTGGGGGACTTTACGCTGTTCTGTCAACATATTGTGAATTACCTGGAGAGGCGCTAACAAAGCAATCGGGTTACCTAGCATTGATGATGCGGACCTGCAAGAACCCTGTAAAAAATATCCGCCATAATGACGCCTAAAGTCATTATGGCGGCCCCCTGTCCCTCCGGCTCGCTATGTTTCTCATTACCCAAGTCTACTTCTCTTCTTGCCCGTCTTTTTCGGATAGATAGATTGCATCAACTCATAATCCGCCGCAGAGATAAGCCAGAAATCAGCCGCAATGTGTAAAATGGCCTCTAAAAACGCCTGCTCTCCAGTTCCTTCTTTATCGTAAAGGCGGGCCAGCGTTCTTGCCGTTTCGTAGTCATGACGCCGCCAGCGGTGGCCCCAGGCAAAACGCCTGATTTCCTCATCCATAAAACGGTGAATAAAGGCTAAAGGCTCCACTCCCAGGAAAAGCCTGCTTATGTTAAAGTGCTCCCGGAAGCCGGTGCCCCATTTACTGATTTTCCCTCGGCAAGCATCCGATTTGTTATGCCTTCAAATAGTTCGCCGATCTCCTGTTCCCCATATTTGTCCTGCAACTGCTGGAACTTCTGGAGCACTTTCGCATAGGCATGGCCCCATACCTTCCAGTTTTCATTTATGGCCTTGATCTCCAGCCCGGACTTTTCGTCTTTTGCCTGCTCGACCAGGGTCACCATCTCCTCCTTCTGCAGGAGATTGGTCGGTTTCAAGTTCAGGAGGGCATTCAAATCCCTTTCCAGTATCTGGCTCAGGGCTTGCGAGCGCAAAATCGCCGTCCTTAAAACTTCCTCTTGCATCCGTTTCTTCCTCCTTAATTAATTCAGCATATTTTTTCCAGGCAAGCTTTCTTTCGCGGTAAGGCAGACATTTATATTCCCGCCACTGATAGGCCCGGTACCTTAAAGGAACCTGGCGATAGGAGCGCCTGTTCAAACGAAAAACACGACGCCCCAGGGCTTTGAGTTGCAAATCATCACCCCTCCCAAGGGAACCCTCTACCACCACGTCCTACTAGATGGATCTTTCGACATTGCAGCTTAAATTCCTCTCTTCTTCCTCCTATGTTTTGACACTTTTTCCCCTGCTTCGATTTCCTGGCTACGACAGCCCTATAGATAATGCTTCCCCGTCTTCCTTCTAGTGCCGGGGACATCTATCCCGGCAAGCAGGATGTTAAATTGATGTTAAATTATACTTAATACTCTATCCCCCCTATTCCTGCGCTTTTCCTCCACATCAACTCCGCTTTTGTGCCTGTTTTCGCAATTAAATATAGTTTAACTTTTTTCTGCTGCCCCTCTATCATGGCATGATTATCGTCAGCAGGTCCTCTAAAAAAGGTATCCAGCCTAACTTCCTGATATAAGCGTTTTCTGCCTCTAAACCCGCTCACCCAATGGTAACAGGGTTTACAGTATGATATAATTACATCTGGAAGAAGGTGTTCTTGTGCCGGAAAACGAAGAACAGCCTCGTTCTCCCCACCACCCCCACGACAAGGGTTACCGGCAGCTCCTGGCCGACAAAAGGGTGTTCCTGGAACTCTTAAAGACCTTCGTCCGGGAAGAATGGGTGGAAGCCATTGACGCAAATGAACTTATCCTGGTGAATAAGTCCTATGTCCTCCAGGATTTCAGCGAGAAAGAAGCCGATATCGTCTACCGGCTTAAGACCAGGGATAAAAACGTCATCTTTTACGTTCTACTGGAGCTGCAGTCGACGGTAGATTACCTGATACCTTTCCGGCTGCTGCTCTATATGGTCGAGATCTGGAGGGAGATCTACAACAACACCCCGCAGCACGAGCGGGAGAGCAAGCATTTTCACCTGCCACCCATCGTCCCGGCGGTGCTCTACAATGGGGCTAACAACTGGACAGCGCCCAGCACCTTCAAAGAAATGCTAGACAGTTACCAGGATTTCAGCGGGCATCTCCTGGACTTTCGCTACTTGCTGTTTGATGTCAACCGTTACAGCGAAGAAGAGCTTATCAAGGCGGCCAATCTGATCGCTGGGGTCTTCCTTTTGGACCAGAAGATGCAGCCAGAAGACCTGGCTAGACGGCTACAGAAACTGGCAGGGATCTTAAAGCGCCTCACGCATGATGAGTTCCGCCATTTCACGACCTGGCTGAAGAACGTCGTCAAGCCCAGAATGCCTGAAGATTTTAGGGAAAAGGTTGACCGCATCCTGGACGCAAGCAATCCTTGGGAGGTGGAACGGATGATTTACAACCTGGAAATAACCCTGGAAGAGATGCAGCAGCAGGCCTTATTGAAAGGCAAGATGGAAGGTAAGATGGAAGGTAAGATGGAAGGTAAGATGGAAGTAGCGAAAAATATGTTGTTGCTGGGCATAGAAATGGAGACGATTGCCCGCGCAACAGGGCTTGCTCCGGACGAGATCGCCACGCTTAAAAAGCAGATGGAGCAGTGACCCCTGCTGCCCATATAGGCCCTCCTCATCCCTTGGGTGGGCCTTATCCTTCCCGTATGCGTTCTGCGGCGTTAATCTTATCCATACCATGACCCGGAATAAATACACGGCTATCATTACCAGGGCCACGGGGCTTACCCTGGAAGAGATAAACGCCCTGCGAAGGCAACTGGAACATTGAACTTGCCCTGGGTTTTGGCTATTTAAACCGCGCTTCTACCATTGTAGCTTTAAAAAGGGGATAGGCATTTCCCTATCCCCTTCCTGCATTGTCATTTAGCACACTATCATCCTTAAAACTAGTCCTAACTTTATCAATTTAAAATATCGAGATAACATGTAACAGTTCCCCCAAAGTGATATAATTTTAGCAAATTATTCTGGGGGGCTGTTTATGCAACTGGTATACAATTTCGGTATTTCCCTGGAGGATTATGCTGCCCGGGGTAAGAAAAATGAGTTTCCCGTCATAGAGTCTTGCCCTATCTGTATGGCCCGGCAGGCTCTAAAGCGGCATGGTTTTTACTGGCGTAATGCCGGTAGTGACTCGGAAAAGTGGCTACAGCTGCCCATCTGCCGCTTTTGGTGCCGCTCCTGCCGGCACACCTTCTCTCTTTTGCCTTCCTTTCTCCTGCCGTATTACCAGTATTCCCTTAAGTTCATTCTGGACTGTCTCATATATTTCTTCTCCAAGGCCCGCCTCCTTATTTACTACCAGCTGCTCCAGTTCTACCGCCGCCGTTGGGCGAAGAACATGAATTGCATCCAGGCCTTCTTCCGGGAGCAGGGTTACCAGGAAATAATCCCGCCGGAATTTAAACAAAGGGCCATAAAATTGCTGGAAATGATTGCCGCGTTCCCCAACGCCGAAACCTTTTCCCAAAGGTTCCATAATCATTTCCGGCGCAATTTTATGGCTAATTAATTTTACCATGCTTTCCCCGGTTCCGTAAAGCCTCCCTGCTACATTAGCCACCACACACCTTTTGCCTGTCCTGGGGGACAGGTTAAGGTTAAACTGGTAAATGACCGGACCGGTTAACCTTAAATCCTGGGGAGGGGTTGTGATGGACGAGAAGGACCGGGAAAATATCGCTCTTTTTCGCTTTAGCTTGATTGCGCCGTTGTTGCAGGGTCAGGTAGCCAGCAGGAAGGCCTACCTGGAGAGTATTACGGCCAGACCCCATGAAGTACCGTATTATGGCCTCTGCGACTATAGCCCCCAGACCATTGCCAGCTGGCTCAGGGATTACCGCCGCGAGGGGTTTGAGGGGTTAAAACCGAAAAGGCGTTCTGACCGGGGAAGGCCGCGGGCCTTATCCCCGGAGTTACAGGAGCAACTCCTGGCCCTGCGCCAGGAGGAGCGTTCCTGTCCGGCTTCTGTCTTTTATGAACAACTGGTGGCTAAAGGTGTTATTTTACCGGACGCCGTTTCTTACGCTACCATTTACCGTTTCCTGAAATCCAGGGGGCTTTTAGGCCGGGAGATGCGGCGGGAGCCGGAACGGAAACGCTTTGCCTATGATACGGTGAATACCCTCTGGCAGGGGGATGTGGCGGCCGGGCCTTACCTTCGCGTTGGCAACAAAAAGGTGGCTACTTTCCTCTTTGCTTTTATCGATGATTGTTCCCGCCTGGTGACTTTTGCCCAGTTTTTTACTTCCGAGAAGTTTGAGTCTTTGAAGGTGGTCTTCAAGGAGGCTATCTTACGCCGGGGCATTCCGCAGATGGTCTACGTGGATAATGGTAAAATCTATCGTTCGGAGCAGCTGCAGCTGGCCTGCGCGGCCCTGGGGATAGCCTTGATCAATACTAAACCCTATGACCCGCAGAGCAAGGGTAAGATCGAAAGGTTCTTCTTGACCGTCAGGCAGCGTTTCTTGCCCCTGGTTAAAGATGAACACCTTAAATCTCTGGATAACTTGAACCGCTCTTTCTGGCAGTGGCTGGAGGAAGATTATCACCGCCAGGTCCACAGTGCTTTGGGTATGAGCCCCCTGGATAAGTTTATGTCCCAGTTCAGCCAGGTTAAGATGGTGAGCGACCCGGCTGTTCTGGAGCCGCTTTTTTTCAAGCGGGAGGAACGGCGGGTACATCATGATGCTACTATCTCCATTAACAAGCGCCTTTTTGAGGTGCCGCCTCAATTTATCGGCAACCGGGTGGAGGTGCGCTTTGACCCGGAAAAACTGGAGCGGGTCTTGATTTTTGTGGCCGGTAAAGAGGTGGCGGTGGCACAGCCGGTGGCGCTCAGTGTTAACGCCCGGGCAAAGCGGGAGAGCAAACTTTCTTTTGCCAGCTTACAGGGAGGGGGCCAAAACTAGAATGTACCAGGCTTTTTATGGCTTAAAAGGGGCTCCTTTTGGCAAGGAGCTAAAACCCCAGGATGCCTTCCTTTCCTGCAGTTTAAAAGAAACGAGGGCCCGGCTGGAGTATTTATCCCGCGTCCGGGGCATGGGGGTCCTGGTGGGGGAACCGGGAGCCGGTAAGACCTTTGCCTTGCGGGTCTTTTGTGCTAATTTAAACCCGGCCCTCTTTAAGGTTATTTATTTGCCCCTGGCCACAGGGACGGTCATGGATTTTTACCGCGGTTTGGCCCGGGGCCTGGGGGAAGAACCGTCTTTCCGCAAGATTGACCTTTTTCACCAGATCCAGCAGGCGGTCCAGGTGTTCTTCCGGGATAAAAAGATTACGCCCGTCTTCATCCTGGATGAGATGCACCTGGCTAACCCCAAATTCCTGCTGGACCTGGCCCTGCTCTTTAATTTCGCCATGGACGCCTTTAATCCTTTTATCCTGGTCCTGGCCGGCTTGCCTTTTTTGTTGAGCCGCTTGGAGTTGAACCAGACCCAGTCTCTGGCCCAACGCCTGGTGGTTCGCTTCCAGGTGGAACCTTTAAACCGTGAGGAGGTGGGCGCCTACCTGGAGCACCATTTATCCCTGGTGGGGGCTACCAGGCCTTTATTTGAGCCGCCTGCCGTCGAGGCCATCGCTTCTCGCTCCCGCGGCTGGCCGCGCCTGGTGAACAACCTGGCCCTGACTTCCCTCCTCTGGGGCGCCCAGCTTAAAGCCCAGCTGATTAGTGCTGATGTGGTACGCCAGGCAGCTACCGAAATTGGCCTTTAAGGGTGGTGGCTATGCTTAAGCTTGATTCCCCCAGAGACGTGGAAAGTCTCCTGGAGATCCTGGCTTTCGTCCTCTGGGCGAATACTTTTGGGTCCTACGGTGAGGAATTGGAACGCCCGGTATTGGATTTCGCCCGCGACCTTTACGCTGAATTGCTAAAATACCTGGAGTCTTTCTATACCGCCCGCGAGGAACCCCATTATTACAGCTTTATTTGCCAGTTGCAACTGGAACAAGGATTTGATTTCCAGAGAAAACGCCTGGCTGCCCTTGATAAAAAATTGGCGGAACGGTTCAAGGCCCCTTCTTTTTAGGCCGCGTTGAGCGGCTTTTTTCTTTGGGGATTTTATTGTGCTAATGTGCAATTCCTGAGAATTTGGGGTGCTGTAATTTGATAATCTTGCAGTTTGTGCCGGCGGCGTGAGTTACTTTAATTTGAAAAACGGTGGTTAATTTAATGTGCTAAATGACACTGCATACCTTACTTATATCTATATATCATTAGCGTATATGTTTCTTCATCATTTCTTCAAGCATGTCTTCATCTTTTGCATCGATTTCATCCTTAAAATATACAGCTACATCACCGATTAATTCCCATTCCTCAACATGGCTTACAGTTGCCTCTGGCTCTAAAAGAGTCAAAGGTGATAAACTTTCCATTTCCAGCATATAGTTATTCATATAGGTTTCGTAGGAAACGCCATAATCCGGGTATCTAGCATCAACCTGGTGTTTGAAACGCTTGATAAACAAATTTCCGTGGTTTAAGTAGGCAGCCCAACCATCTTGATTGACAATCCCGAACTTAAAGGGATTATTTATCGCCCGGTCATGCTTCATCAATATATATCTTTCTCCCCAATAAACCCGCGGGTCATTCATTCTGGAATAAGGCCAGAGAGCGATGACACGATTGGGTAAGAAACCCTTATCCTGCCGCGGCTGGGGTACAATTTCGAAGCCACCGGGAGCCATCACCGTCAGTGCCCAAACCGCCAGTTCAACCGGCCAGGCGTTTTTGTTGGTAAGATGATGGACAATCTTTACCTTGCTCGAAGATTCCACCAGGGTAACTTCCATCTCTTTTTTGATCTGTACCCACGGCTCTACCCTTTGTGAAACCTTAATTCCTCCCTCTATTTCAGACCATTCCACAGGCTCATTGTCGGGAGAGTAAGTGCGCGGGTAAACTTCCGGGCTGTGCCACAGGCGGTGGCCGCCCATGAGTCTCCATTTCTCTTTTCCTACGAGCATGGTTATAGGTACTTCCTCACAAAACTCATTTTCTCTACCGATAAAACCATAACGGACCACGCGAGGTCCAGTATCAATAGTGATTATAAGATCTACGATACCGTTGGTAAGCTCAAGACACTTGCCGTATTTGTTATGCTTCATTACTTTAACATCAATACGAGACATTATTAAGGCCCTCCTGATTGGTTACCATTATAGTCATTTTTATGGGCCAACGTTATATCCTAACGTTGGCCCAAAAATTAATACTTACCATATTCTTCTAAGGCCTCAAGCATGGCAATAAAATTTTCTGGTGGCACGTCTGGTTGAATATTGTGGACGGTATTAAATACGAACCCTCCTCCGGGAGCGAAAATTTCAATTTGCCTTCGCACTGAATCCTTTACCTGTTGGGGAGTACCATGAGGTAAGATATTCTGAGTATCTACTCCTCCTCCCCAAAAGGCTATATCATTACCAAATTCTCTCTTTAATTTTGATGCCTCCATATTTTTGGCTGTAAATTGAACTGGGTTTAAAATGTCCACCCCTACTTCAATAAGATCAGGAATTAATTCGTAAATGGCTCCGCAACAATGAAGGAAAATTGCCGCCTTAGTCTTACTATGGATGAAATCGAATAATTCTTTGTGGCGGGGTTTAATAAGTTTGCGGTACATTTCAGGAGAAATGAGCAAGCTATTCTGAGTGCCCAGATCATCAGCCTCTTGAACAACCTGGATTAAATCTCCCACTTCCTCTAGAACCCGCGACCAGTATCTCATTTTTATTTCTAACGCTTTATCGAGTATCCTGCTTATTAACTCAGGCCGAAGTACCAGATCCATATAAAAGTTTTCAAAACCCCTTAACCAGGCACCAAGTTCCATTATTCCGGCTGAGATACTCGACATTACAATAGCATAACCTTGCTCATAAAGTTTCAATGCCCGCTCCCGCAAACCAAGATAGCGATTTTCGTCATCAGGGTCAGGAAAAGTATATTTGTCTATATCCCTGACATCTTCGACATCCGCCAGGGGATTCTTATACATATCAAAATATAATCCATGGCCCAGAGGCATGCGCCATACAATACCCCATTCATCGGTAAAATAGCGATAATGATCGTCTTCTTCAAAGTGCAGCTGCCATTTAGAGGAGTTTTTCGGTGACAGGTTGCGGGTATCCACATTAATTCTTTGCAGAAAATTTTCGCTCGGTGCCGCTAATTGCTGGACGACATCAAAAATGGGAATCTCTTCTTCTTTCATCCCTATATACTTAAGAACATTTTGATAGGCTATTTTATGAATACCAGTTATCAATGAAGCCCCTAAATCAAAAGGCACCCGGTCTGGCTCTTCATGGTTCAGAGCCTTAACTAAACGTTCTCTTGAATTCATTATTGGCAAGCCTCCCATAAGGAACAGATACTGCCCCCAACCTTAAAGGTATAATGGGGCAGTATCTGTTTATAACTTTACTCCTCAACATCAACTCCAGTAATGTCGCTGATTCTATTAGCATATCTTCCGGTATCCTGATTCGCCTCTGCCCGGTTTCTTAGCCGGGTTTTCTGTGCCTACTGCCTGAAATAAACCTTTTTCCTGATGCCTATTTCATTCTATCTTGATAATATGGTGGTACCTTAACTCCTTCCTTATTAAACCATTGCGGTACATCTACCCCGCTGAACAAAAGGATATTACCCCATGGATTGAAAGCTCCTGTACGAACAATGGCCTTCGCCTTATACGGCATCTCACTTAATACCTTCTCATGGGGAATAGTTTCTAATTTTGCTTCTGCAAAAAGTTCCTTAACAGCTTTAAATAAATTAGGGTTAAACTCCTCCATTTCTGCCGCTACAGCAACACGTTCTACAATAAAGTCCTCTTTAATCAAACGAAGTACATGCAGTAAATCAGGATAATCTTTTTCAAGGGCAAGATCTACTCGGCGAACATTAGACGGTATCGGAAAACCAGCATCACATACTATTAGCAGATCTCCATGACCCATACTTGCAATAACTTCATTTAAATCTTTGTTAAGAATTCGTCCACGTTTCATAGCCATTTAACCTCCTGTATTCATACATGTATGTTTGCGGAGAATCAATACCCTAATAAGGTATAAAGGTAAACAAAAAACTTAACTTAAAAATATATTCATACAGCATCGACCTCATGGCGATAAGGCAATGCCGGAATTACACCATATTTAGTTACAGCCAGCGCCGCCGCCCTAACAGCAAACTCCATAGCCTTCTTTATATCCTTACCTTCAGCCAGAGCCAGGGTTAGGGCAGCACTAAAAGTGTCACCAGCACCCGTGGTGTCTACTACATCCACCTCTTTACCGGGGATATGATAAATCTCCTCTCCAGTTACCAGTAATGCCCCTTCAGCCCCCAAGGTAATTATCACCCTACCAACGCCCTTTGCTAAAATTGCCATGCCAACCTCTTCTATAGGAGAATCATCGTCCGGAGGCAGGCCGGCTAATAGTCTGGCTTCTGTCTCGTTCGGGATCAAGATGTCAATCTTGGATAGTACTTCACCAGGCAAAGGCTGGTAAGGAGCGGGGTTTAAAAGTACTTGTACCCCGTACCGACGAGCCAACTGTGCTGTATATGCAACTATTCCCGGCGAAATCTCCAGCTGCATTAAAACCGCTGTGCTGGAGGCTATAATCTCTTCCGCTCGTTCAACATCTTCCGGAGTTAACATGTTATTGGCACCAGGATCAAGAACGATTATGTTTTGACCGTCATTGTTAACGACAACAAAGCCAACTCCTGTATAACTATCCTTTACCATTCTAACAAAACTTGCGTCCACATTTTCCTGGGTATAAAGTTCCAGGGCATTACGGCCATAATAATCGTCTCCTAAACAGGCTACAAAACTCACATCGCCGCCCAGCCTGGCAATGGCAACTGCCTGGTTGGAACCCTTACCGCCATGAAGGACTTTAAAATTATACCCGATTACTGTTTCTCCGGACACAGGGAATTTGGCGGTAGACATGGTCATTCCTACCGCATAGCTGCCGACAACCGTAATTTTAGGTTTTGTCATCCCATCACCTTCTTGGATTTTAACTTTGGCTTTTTAATAACACCTATTTCTTTGGACTGTATTAACCATGGCTAAAATTTTTTCTGTAGATACGCCGGGTTGAATATTATGATCCTGGGCAAAGATGTACCCCCCTCCGCGCCCAAAGATGCGCAGCATTGTCACCACTTCTTTTTCTACGTCAGCTATGCTACCAAAAGTCAGGGTGGTCTGGGTTGAACAGCCACCTCCCCAAAAAGTTATATGACGGCCGTATTCTTTCTTTAAATTTGCAGGATCCATCTTAGCGGCGCTTAACTGTACGGGATTTAAAATATCAACGCCGGCTTCAATTAAATCGGGGATCAGATCATAGACACTGCCACAACTGTGTAAGAAAATATAGGCATCCGGCTTCCTCTCCTTAACAAAATGGAAAAGCCGTTGATGGTAAGGTTTGAATACTTCCCTATATATAGCTGGGGAAATAATAGTGTTGTTTTGCATACCCAGGTCGTCATGAAAGGCGAAGATCTGGACATACTTACCTACCGCGTTCAAATATCCTTCCAGAAATTTTAAATATGCTGAGGTGAGTTTTTCTAGATAATACAACACAAGTTCGCGATCGCTATAAATCCTGATTAGAAAGTCCTCATAACCGAAATCCTTGATGCCTTTCTCAAAAATGCTTACGGCTGTATTGCCAAGGATGGCATAATCCGTCTGCTCATAAAGCTCCCGGGCCTTGTTAGCTAAATAATTCTCTTCTTCGGCACTTAAAAAAGGAAATTCATGTTGATCAATATCGCTATATGACGTAGCACCCTTCAATGGATGGTAAATCTCTTCAAAATAATAGCTACCCTGGGGCCTGACGGCAGTGATAATGCCATTGGCATTGCGAATGCCCTCACTGCCGTCTGCCAGCAGGACCGGATTGAAGTCCGCCGGCACCTCACAGGAAGAACCATCCATCAAGGACCCTTCTTTCCAGGACGTGATTGCCAATCCAAGGGATGGGCGCAGGCGATGCAACCCTATAACATCACACCCCCAAAAACGCCTTATCCTCTCATCAGGCTCGGCCAGCAATTGTTTAACATCAAAAACCCTGGCCTTGCCATCATAGCCCAAATATTGTAAGAGCTGATTATAGACAATAGCGCTTATTCCAGTTGAAGAACGTGTCCCTCCCAGGTCGACAGGTACCATGTCAGCTTCTTCATGACGTAGGGCCATTAAAACACGCTGGCGCGAAGTTAAAGCAGTCACTGTCTCATCTCCTGTCGGTCAGGCAATTTTACCAGGGTCCGTTATCTGCCCTGGTTGTTCTTCCGGTATTACCGATTTAACGCTTTCACGGATTATCAGTTTAGCATCAAACACCAGTCGTTTCTCTGGCTGTTCTTCACCATTAATGGCCATGAGCAGCATCTCGGTCGCTTTTACCCCCATCTGGTAAGAAGGTATCTCCACTGTCGTTAAGGGTGGCTCCATGGTTTCAGTTAAAAAGATGTTATCATACCCTACCAGGGAGACATCGCTTGGTATTTTGAGCCCGTATTCCTTTAAAGCCCGCTGCGCACCCAGAGCCATGAGGTCGTTGGCAGCAAAGATAGCGGTAAACTTACTGGTGCCCTTTTCCAGTAAATCCTTGATAATCTGGTAACCGCTATTCATTTTGTAGTCCCCTTCGACGATCAGGCTGTAATCCGGCGCTATAGCAGCTTCTTGCAGGGCTTTTAAAAAACCCTGCAGGCGATGGCGCGCGTTGGTGGTTTTTTGGGGACCGGAAATAAAAACGATCTTCCGGTGCCCTTTTTGAATGAGGTGTTTTGTAGCCTGGTAGGCACCATCAATGTTGGCAAAATATACACCCGGTACATCATCGAGTTCCTCAATATACCTCTCGATCAGGACGTACGGATATTTTTGCTGGCGGAGGCGGAAGAATATAGGATGGTACTCGATATTGTTTTGGGTCGTGAAAATAATGCCGTCCACAAATTTTTCCTGGAAGACCCTGATGTAGTTCTCTTCTTTTAAAGGATCGCCATCTGTGTTGGCCAGAACAAGTTGATAACCGTATCTGTTGGCCGTATCCTCAACACCCCTGGCCAATTCGGGGAAAAAGGGGTTGCATATATCAGGAATGACCAGGGCGATGGTATTGGTCCTCCTGGTAATCATGCTTCGCGCTATAGTGTTGGGACGATAGTTCATCTCGTCCATAATTTTTAACACTCGCTGACGGGTTTCCTCGCTGATGCCTTCGTCTTTATGATTAATTACCCTGGAAACCGTCGTTATGGAAACATTTGCCAGTTTGGCAACATCTCTGATCGTTACCACTTTTCGTCTTCAACCTCTGCTTTAAATTAATTTTAGACTTCCATACCCGCAGCCAGACGCATGATCTTCTCTTCGCTGGCGTCTTTAATTTTTAACTCACCGGTAATGGTGCCTTCATGCATGACGACAATCCTGTCGCAGATAGCCAGTAATTCAGGTAGCTCCGAAGAAATTAAGATTATTCCTATCCCCTCCCGGGTCAGCTCATCTAAAATTGAATGGATCTCAGCTTTAGCACCCACATCGATCCCCCGTGTCGGCTCATCGCAAATCAAAATCCGCGGTTTTTGGGCTAACCAGCGGGCAATAATAACTTTTTGTTGGTTCCCTCCGCTGAGATTGGTTATTAGTTGAAGGGGGGAGGCCACCTTAATATTAAGCCTGGCCACAAGCTCCTGGAAAAGTTTTCTGATGCGACCTGCCCGTAAAAAACCAATTGTACTGGCTTCGTCAAGGGCCACGATAATCAAATTATCCTTTACCGTCATTAGGGGTACAATACCTTCGTCACGACGGTTTTCGGATATCAGCCCGATGCGGTTTTTAATGGCATCAATGGGGCTTTTTATTTTTTTTATCCGGCCATCAATGTATATTTCACCTGCATCGAAACCATCCAGGCCGAAAATAGCCCGCATTACTTCAGTTCGTCCGGCGCCTTGAAATCCGGCAAATCCTAAAATCTCTCCTTCATACAAGTCAAAACTGATATCGTGGAAGGTCCCTTTACGGCTTAAATGTTTAACCTCCAGTATTTTGTTAGCCTTTACATCCTTCCCCCTGGTCACCGTCTTTTTTATCTCCCGGCCGACCATCATATTAATAATTTTATCGGCATCAGTTTCCCTGGCCTCAAGGGTACCGATATACCTGCCGTCCCGCAGGACAGTAATCCTGTCAGCTATCTCAAAAACTTCTTCCAGCCGGTGGGAGACGTAAAGAATGCTTAATTCCTGTTCCTGCCGCAGGCGTTTTAAAAGGGAAAATAAAGTATCTTTTTGGTTGGTGGTTAAGGCAGCCGTGGGTTCATCTAAAATTAAAAGCCTGGGTTTCCGGTAAATAACCCGTGCTATTTGGACTAACGATTGCTCGGCAATACTTAAATTCTCCACTAGCTCTCGGGGATCATTTTTCATATTAAACAAAGCTAAAAGCTCTCGCGCTTCTTCTTCCATTGCATGCCAGTCCAGCAAACCGTTATTTAACTTCAATTTGGGACCCAAAAATATGTTGGCGGCTACAGTCATATTTTTGCAAAGGGGTATCTCCTGGTAGGCTACGCCAATACCCAGCTCTTCTGCGTGTAATGGGGATAAGATCTTTTCTATACGGCCATCGAATAAAATTTGGCCCCCATCGGGCTGGTAAACGCCGCCACAGATATTAATTAAAGTCGACTTGCCGGCACCATTCTCACCGCATAAACAGTGAATCTCCCCTTTCTTAATCGTAAAAGATACGTCATCAAGGGCGACCACGCCGGGGAAGTGTTTGGTAATATGCCGGAGTTCAACTAGGTTTCCCGCTTGCATGACACCTTCCCTGCCTACTTTTTATTTTTCGTCAGCCACGTATCAGCCAGAACAGCAATGAGTATGACCACACCGATAAAAGCTTCTTGATAATACGCTTCCACCCCTAACAGGACCATGCCGTTGCGCACGACGCCCATAATGGCAGCTCCTAAGAGTGTCCCGAGAATTGTTCCTTTACCGCCAAAAAGGTTGGTCCCGCCGATAATTACAGCGGCAATTACATCCATTTCCCGTCCGGCTCCAGCCGTAGCGGCAACCGAATTTAAATGAGCCAGGCCAATAATCCCTGCCAGGGCCGCCATAGCCCCCGCCAGGACGAAACTTGCTATTTTTATGCCGTCAACATTAATACCTGCCAGCCTGGCAGCGTTTTTATTGCCACCAACAGCGTAAACTTTAAAACCGAAGGTGGTTCTACTTAAAACGATAAAGGCGAGCAAATTTAACAGCAGCATAATTATGATCTGGACGGGAATAACACCGCCAAGGCTCTGTCCCAGGAAAAATACCCAGTTATGGGTATCGGGAAATTCACTGATGGGCCACCCATGGGAAATGGCATAGGCTCCCCCGCGGGCTAACTGGAGCATGCTCAAAGTAACGATAAAAGAAGGTATCTTGCCTTTTGTGCTTATGATACCGTTTATAAAACCCAGGCCTACACCCGTAAGCATGGCTAACAAAAAGGCCAGGGTAGCCGCATAACCGTTATGCAAAAGATATCCGGCTATAATGGCTGCAAGCCCATAAATAGAGCCAACCGACAGATCGATTTCGGCACTGATTATTACAAAAGTCATCCCGATAGCCATAATGCTGATCTCGGAAAACTGGCGTACCACATTAATTAAGTTCGTCGGCTCACGGAAGTTACTCGTAAGTACAGAGAGGATTAAACAAATGACCACCAGTACCAACAAAATACCTAGCTCTTGGAAATTTATTTTCGTTGCCCTGCCAACAGGAGTTGCTCCAGTTGATTTTTTTGTCATTAGCATCAACTTTCCACCCCGGTTTCCTGATTGGGCTGGCAGCCCGGCAATCTTCGGCCAGGCCACCAGCCCATTTCCCAGATTATTCCTTACGATTTAAATAATCCTGGACGTTTTCTTTAGTAACAATTTCGACGCCAGTATTGATATTGACGGGCGAAATATCCTTCGTTTTCTTTAGATACAGCATATGAATAGGAAAGTAGCCCTGCAGATAGGGATTTTGTCCTATCGTCACCTGCATGGCACCGTTGGCGATGTGTTTTAAAGTACCAGGAGTAAGATCAAAACCGCCGCCTAAAACCTTACCATTTAAATTTTTCGTTTGGATAAAAGTACCGATAGCTTCGGAGTAAACATCAACACCGAGGAAGGCTTTAACATCCTTATTAGCTGTATAAGCGTTTTCAATCACGCCGTAAGCCTTGGATAAATCGCTGGTAATATCAATTATATTGACTAACTGGATATTGGGAAATTCTTTCTGGGCCCTCTTGATACCAGCAATGCGTGCTTCCAGGGCCGTATGGCCGGGCGCACAGGTAGTTATAATATATTTGCCTTCTCCTTTCATATACTTTTCAAATATTAATTTACCTAGGATATAACCAGATTGCTCCAAATCCTGACCCACAAAAGCGTCGCGGCCACAATCCGGTGCGTCCGTATTAAAGGCAACGGTTGGAATACCTTTTTCCTTAGCTTTCTTTATAGGCCTGTCAAAGGCTTTGGGGTCCGGAGCCGTAAAAGCAATACCATCATAACCAGCATCCACAGCCGACTCCAACATATTTACTTCCTGAGCAACGTCAAAAGTTTTGGGACCCATAAACTTAACTTCTACGCCCAACTGTTTAGCAGCATCCTGAGCCGCCCGGTCCATTACCGAAAAGAATGAGTTACCAGTATCGTGAATAATCATAGCAAATTTTAATTTCTTGGTAGATGTAGAAGAGGCATTTTCTTGGCTTTTCTGACCTTCTAGCTGCGATTTGCCAGCAGACTGGTTACTCTGCCCACAGCCCGAAAGAAACAGGAAAGAAAGAACGAGCACCCCCAACAAAATCAATAACTTTTTCATTCTTATCCTCCTTTCTCAATTTCAAGCACTAGCCCGTCATGTAGATTTTAAAACCCTCTACTTTATAACCATCTGTGTCCTCGTTGCTCGCCCTATCACCTCCTTAATAGATAAATTGTATTCCAATTAAAGGCCAATTCGCCTTTTATTGGCTACCTTTTGACTAAGGTACATAAAACGGTTTCTTCTATTGTTTTGTTACCTTTTTATGCTATTTATATAAAGCTATGATATCATATTAAGTGAACGTTTTACTAAACCGTTTTCGTAATAATGTATTCGACGCTTTCAATAAAATTCCTCCTTCCATCTATAATTTTTTTAATTTATAAAAAGCCTTACCTATACCCGGCCAGTATCCTTCAGAAACCTGGTGTTAGTTACCGCCTGAAAGTAGTATGTTGTTAAAGGTCACAAAGACCTGACGTGCATCGCCACCATTTGACCGCGTTGCTGCCATGAAAACCCCACTCACGAAATCGAAATACTGCAGCAAACAAACAGTTTTTATTTGCCTCTAAGACTACCTTTATTTAATGCCAATCCTCCAGTGCCATACGAATGGCATGGCTCTCTACTTTGCCCCACAAGATTCCCTGATAACCAGGCTCGTCTTAAACTCGGTTACCGTCGGCTGCATCTCTTTATTCTCGATCTGCTGGATCAGGGACCAGGCAGCCATGGAGCCGATTTCGTACCGCGGCTGGTGGATGGTGGTCAGGGGCGGCGTTACCAGGGAAGCCAGTTCAATATCGTCGTAGCCCACCACTGCCAGTTCCCGGGGCACCTTTAAGCCCAGTTCGCGCGCCGCATGGATGACGCCGTAAGCCATCAGGTCGTTAGCAGCAAAGATGGCTGTCGGCCGCTCAGGCAGGGATAATAGTTTCTTCGCAACCGGTATGGCCCCTTCGGTGGTAAAATCGCTGTAAACGACCAGGCTTTCATCGTAGGACACACCGGCCTCGGCCAGGGCCTGGCGGTAGCCGGCCAGGCGTTCTTGCGATACCCGGGCATTTTTATGCCCCGCTACATGGGCAATGCGGCGGTGCCCCAGGCCCAGCAGGTGCCTGGTGGCCAGGTAACCGCCACCCCGGTTGTCGATGGCAATAAAGTTCGCCTTCAGATTATTGATCCAGTACTCTACCAGAACTAAGGGAAATCTTTCTTCCACCATCTCCCGCACGTAGTCTTCATTGCCTACGGTATGGCCCATCATGAGCAGGCCGTCTACCCGGCCGCTGCGTAAGAAATTAACATAGTTGTGCTTGATTTGCGGGTCCCAGCGCATGCTGGCATACACGATACCATAGCCGAACTTATGGGCTACATCCTCCACTCCCTGGATGATGCGGGAGAAGAAGGGGTCGGTGATGTCCGACAGGATGACGCCGATGGTATCGGTTTTTTGCTTCACCAGGCTGCGGGCCAGGGCGCTGGGGCGGTAATTAAGCTCCCGGATGGCCTCCAGCACCCGGCGCCGGGTCTCTTCGTTGACGTCGTCTTTCCCGTTGAGGACCCTGGATACTGTAGTTCGTGATACTTTGGCTCTTCTGGCTACATCAGAAATATTTGGCAAGTCTTTTTCACTCCGTCAATTTGGTCAAATCGTGCATGGTGTCCCGCAGGAGGGGATATAAGGACTTATATAAGGCATAAAGGTGGTCGTAGGCGCTTACTTCTGACAGTACCGGTTCGGCCCGGCTGGTCACCTTGATGGTAGATCGGCAGGCGGCTTCTACGGAAGGGTAAATACCCGCCCCCACCCCGGCCAGCAAGGCTGCGCCAAAGGCCGGCCCATCGGTACTATTCACCGTGGTCACCGGGTGCTTAAAAACGCCAGCGAGAATCTGCCGCCATAAAGGGCTACGGGCGCCGCCGCCGGAAACGCGGATTTCTTCCACCTTCACCCCGGCCTGCTGTAATAATTCCAGGGAATCGCGCAGGCCGAAGGCCACGCCTTCCAGGACGGCCCGCACCAGGTGACCCTTCCTGTGGCGCATGGTGAGACCGATAAATCCGCCCCGTGCTGCCGGGTCGGGATGGGGCGTCCTTTCCCCCAGCAGATAGGGCAAGAACAGCAACCCTTCGGCTCCCGGGCCCGCCTCAGCCGCCCGGGCCGTCAACAAGTCATAGGGATCAGTACCCGTTGCCGCAGCTTCCTTGATCTCTTCGCCACCCAGCTGGTTGCGGAACCACTGTAATGAAGCCCCGGCGGCCAGCATCACTCCCATAAGGTGCCACTTACCGGGGACGGCATGGCAGAAGGCGTGCAGGGTACTGCCAGGCTGGATACTCGGCTTAGCAGTCATGGCGAAAACCACACCGGAGGTTCCCAGGGCCGCCGATAGAATCCCTTCTTCTACAATGCCTGTGCCTACAGCACCGGCAGCCTGGTCACCACCGCCACCCACTACCGGCGTCCCGGCCGGGAGGCCGGTGGCAGCCGCGGCTTCCGGGGTGATCTGGCCGGTTATTTCCGGCGACTCGTGTACCCGGGGCAACCATTCCCGGGGAAGGTCCAGGGCCGCCAGCATTTCTCCCGACCAGCGGCGGGCAGCCACATCCAGGAGCAACGTCCCGGAAGCGTCGGATACTTCGGTGGCCAGTTCTCCCGTCAGGCGGAAACGGATATAGTCTTTAGGAAGTAACACATGGCGGATTTGATTATAAATTTCCGGTTCGTGGCGTCGAAGCCAGACCAGCTTGGGTGCCGTAAAACCCGGCAGGGCGGGGTTCCCCGTCCACTGGTAGAGCTTTTCTTCCCCTATTTCCTGGTACATCCAGGTACATTCCCCACCGGTGCGCTGGTCGCACCAGAGAATGGCCGGCCGTAAAACCTGGTAGTTGGCGTCTAAAACTACGGCCCCGTGCATCTGGCCCGACAGGCCAACGCCGGCGACATCCCGGCCGTCGAGGCCGCTTTTGGCCCAGATTGCCTGCACCGCCGCCACCACGGCCTGCCACCACTGTTCCGGGTCCTGCTCGGCCCAGCCCTGCCTGGGCTGGCTTAAGGGATATTCCACATAGGAGGAGGCCACTACCCTGCCGTCTTCCTCCACCAGGACGGCTTTGGTGCCAGAAGTACCGATGTCGATCCCGAGTAAGTATAGCATGATCTTTTTTCCCTTCCTGCCAGGACTAATAGCTGGTTGCTTATTAGGACCCCTGCGCCCACTGCTTGATTCGATTGCCCTTAAGAGGGCTTTTATGGCTCACTGTAACGACCCTTATCCGGGAGTTGGGGATTTTGGCGACGTGCCGGGCCCCGGGATATAGAACTATGGCGTCGAGAAGGATAAAGGGCTCAAAATATCCGCCTTCCTGGCCCGGGCGCGGATGAGGATGGCCTCCAGGTAACCGGCATAGCGTTCCGGGTCCTGCAGGCAGGTGACTACCAGTTCATGATCCAGGCTGTTGATGCGGTCATTCATGGCCCGTAAGGCATCGATACAGTTCAGCAGCGCCCTTTCCACCGGCATCCGCTCAGGGTTGATGTCCAGGCCAAACCAGCCCTGGTAGCCATGCATCTTGAGGACGTAGAGGGCGGCCTCGGCCTGTTCCGGCGCTACGACGCCGACATTCAAATCCTGGTCGTAGTTACCCGGGGGCTGGCTGTTCCAGTGGGTATGCACCAGCCGGCCGTACTCCAGAGGCAGGCTCAACGCATAAGGCAAATCTTCATAACCCATGAGGACATGGCCGATCTCAGGGTTGAGGCCGACCAGGGTATAGCCCTGCTCCAGGAGTTGTTTATTCTCCTGGTTCTGCAGCAGCCTCTCAACCTTCCCGGCCAGCAAAACCCCCTCCGCGGTGGTGCCGTAGATTATTCTCCCCCGGGGCTCATACGGTTTTGGCTCAATGGCTACCCGTACCCCGGGCACAGCATCCATGGCTTCTGCCAGGCCGGCAGCGAAACGACGGCGCATTTCTATGAAATCGATACCAAAGGGGTTTTCATAGCCATCTATTCCGGGCCAGACAACCATGAACTCCGTCCCCAGTTCTTTATTTATTTCTAGTGTTTCTTTAACGCGCTGGATGGCCGCCTGCCGGGCCGCCGGCAGGGGTGAAGATAAAGACCCATGGCGGAACTGTTCTTCATAGAAAAGATTGGGTACTACCGTTACTACCTGCATCCCGGTATCCCGGCAAAAACCCTGGTAAAGGGGCAGGTTATGTTCATTGATCTCGTTGGGATAATGGGCCTCAATGCCTTCCAGGCCATATTGTTGCAGACCCGCGTACTTCTCCAGGCGTTCCTCAATGGTCAGTTCCCTGCCATAGCGGGTATGAAAACGGCTGTTGCTACCGGAAAAGAACCATATGCCGGCCGAAAAGCGAAGTTTTAGCTCAAAATTTTGCAAGTGCCGGATTAACTCTGCTGGCGAACGGCGGTTAGTTTGATAGCGTAAATCCTGCAATTTTTCTCCCTCTTTTCTGCCCCGGTTGCCCCAGTTTACCGAAAACGGTTCCTGGGACTAATTATATTGTAATATAAGGTTATGTTTAGCATCAAATGGTGCATATACCGGAATCGGTTCCGGTTAGCTAATATATTTCGCCATTTAAATTAAGATTCCTGCTTTTCCTTAACACTTTTATAAAAAATTTTTCAGACAGGTGTTAAATTATACTTAACCGAATATACTACCCTTTTGCGCCGCTTTTCCTCCACATCAACTCCGCTTTTGTGTCCGTTTTCGCAATTAAATATTATTTAATTTCCTGGATAAAATTCCCGGTTGGCGTGGGCAAAAAGGTCTAAAACCTCCTCAAAATCCAGATGATGCCCGCCTTTTAGAAGGGCAACCGTAGCGGCCGCTTCCCGGGGATCGGGGTGATCCACAGGGGCGTCGGAGCCGGCTAACAAGCGGATGCCTTTGTCCCTCATGAGCCCCCAAGCATAGGCTGTTTTCATCCGCTCCGGACCCAGCCTGCGCACGGCCCAGGACATTTCCCGGGAAAAGATGGGCTGTATACAGACGGGGATCTCGAGCGCCGCCAGGGCCTCCAGCTGCTCCTCCCGGGCGTACTGGACGTGCTCCAGGCGGTCCAGGGGGTGGCGGCTCTGCCGCACAACGCGCAGGAATTGGTCCACGGCCCTGTCCCCGATGGCGTGGGCGGCTATGGGCTTACCTTTGCGGTGGACCTTTTCAACCAGGGAAAGGAGGGCTGCATCACTGTGATTAAGCAGGCCGTAGTTACCGGGATCGTCGGCGTATTCCTCTGTCAGGGCGGCGGTACGGGCGCCCAGGCCCCCGTCCAGGAATACCTTGAACCCCAGGGCCTCATCCAGTAGCCCGAACTCCACCGTGTAGAAATCCACTTTCACCTCCTGCTCAAGACCCTCAAAGAAGGGACGCTTGTGCCGATCCATTCCCATATCGATGACTTTAACTATCCCCAGTTTCTTAAGCTCCCTTAAGCCCCGGGAGAGGATGTCTCCCGGTTCCAGGTTTAGCCTGGCCACCAGGGTCTTAAGAAGGTTAAATACTTTGGCTTCATGGAAGAGCCCGTTTTCCGCGAAAAATCCCAGCCCCTGCATGGCGGCCGTATTGGCTGCAGCCAGGTGCAGGCAGGTCCGTATTATTACTACCGGCGTCGAACCAAAGGCACGGTCCAGGAAGGCCCTTGCGGGGATAATCTTTTCGGCCAGGCTTTCCTGGTTAAAACGTACCCCTACAGCCCACCCTGCAATCAGACGTGACTTCAGCGTTTCCACCAGATCGTCAAGGTTTGAGCATTTTTCCAGGCTGGCGAAGTGATTGAAGAGGGCAAATTCCCATACATGACAATGGGCGTCCACATATCCCTGGCGGCGGATCGTTTCCTGATTCATGTTTATCCCTCCACCCTAAGCTTAAACTCAATGCCCCGCTTGTTCAAGGGGCAAACTTTCCATTATTACCTAAGTCATTTCTCCTCTTACCCGTCTTTCGCGCGTAGACAGATGCATCAACTTATAATCCACAGCAGGCTGTTTCATAGTCATAAACCGCCTCTCCGGCAAGCAAATGTTAAATTATGCTTAACCCCTTATCCCCCTCTATTCCTCCGCTTTTTCTCCCCATCAACTCCGCTTTTGTACCCGTCTTCACAATTAAATATAATTTAACCCGGATGTCAATGCTTCCAAAAATATGTTATAATGATTAAGAGATTAAGAAAAAAAGGTGGTCCTGTGCCAGCAAATGCAGGCAATCCCGGCCACCCAGGCAGGTGGAACGGATGATATACAAGCCAGAATTAACCCTGGAAGAGATGCAGCGGCAGGCTTTATTAAAGGTTGGAGGTGATTACAAACAAGTGGACCATGGAAGTAGCTGTTGAAACCCACCTGTAGAAGGTGTTGGTCAACACCAGGAAGCAAATACTGAAAATTGTCTGGTTTGCAGCGGGAAACTGGAATACCTTGAATTTGGCAAGGAATTTACGTGCATGCAATGCGGCGCAAAAGAGACGGGTTATGTTTATTGTCCGGGTGGTCATTATATCTGTGATAATTGCCACGGCGAAAATTTGTTTAGCGCTATTTTAAATTTAATGCTTTCTGCAAAAGGTACTAATCCTTTGTCCATAGCTGAAGAAATAATTAAACAAGTTCCTCTTCCCATGTTAGGATGCGAACATGCCTGGATTGCTGCCGGAGCCCTTTTGTCTGCCATCAGAAATCATGGAAAAATCGAAGTCACAAATGGCCAAATTACCGAAGCACTCAACCGGACCCGTAGGCAAGCCATTGGTGCCTTTTGTGGCCTGACGGGCGTTTGCGGTGTAGCTCCGGCGATTGGGGCTTCCTTTAGTGTTATTCTCGGCGCCGCCTGCCCAAAGGACCAGGAAACCGCCACCACCATGCGTGTTGTCTCACGGGTCATAGAAGCTATCGCCGACCAGACCGGCCCCTGTTGTTGTAAAAACTTCGTACGGACAACATTAACATTGAGTTGCCAGTTAGCTAAAGAGTATCTCGGGATTGCATTGCCGCATACCGAAAAAATAGTATGCCAGGATAGTCACCGTCATCCCCACGGTTGTAGAAAAAACAAATGCAACTACTACCTTATAGAGGGGGAAAGTCGCCATCAAATCAAATAGCCCGATTGGAGTTTAAGACGAAAAACAACCGGAGCAATGATTATGGCGTCTAAGGTTAAAAACCCGCCTTCCTTTATGAAGGCGGGCAAAATATTATTAAACCGCACCCCGGACAGGGGTTGAGTAAGTAGATTAAAGATACAGTCCTTGCTTGATTAAGTCACATATTTAAGTCGGATATTGACTTAACATCCCGGGTCTGTTAATGTAAGAATAGCCTTGGGGCTGGCGGTCGCAGTCACCCGCCTGAACAAAACAAGGAGTGATTCTCTTGCGTTACAAACTCTTTCCTTTCATAATGGTTGCCTTCGTGGTGGTTTTGCTCCTCTCTAACACGGTAGCCGTCAAGGTAGCAAAATTGGGACCCTTCTTTTTCGACGGCGCCGTAATTTTATTTCCCATCTCTTATATCTTCGGTGATATTTTAACTGAGGTTTACGGCTACAAGCGCAGCCGGGTAGTAGTATGGACGGGTTTTATAGCCTGCCTGTTTATGTCCTTTGTCTACTGGCTGGTAGGGATACTTCCTGCCGCCCCTCCCTGGGGAGGCCAGGAAGCTTATCAACGGATCCTGGGGCAAACACCCAGGATAGTTATGGCCAGCCTGGTAGCCTTTTTCTGCGGTGAATTTACCAACTCCTATATCCTGGCCAAACTAAAAATCTTCACCCGCGGCCGGTGGCTGTGGACCAGGACCATCGGCTCTACCATAGCCGGCCAGCTGGTGGATACTGCCCTGTTTATCACCATCGCTTTTGCCGGTATTATGCCGGGAACGGTACTGCTACGCATGATAATGACCAATTATTTCTTCAAGACCACCTATGAGGTCCTGGCAACACCCCTGACCTACGCCGTAACTGCCTGGCTTAAAAGAGTGGAAAACGAGGATTACTACGATTTTAAAACCAACTTTAATCCCTTTATGGTAACTATGGAGGATTTGAGATGATGGAGTTTGAAGCATTAGGAAAGGTCGTCCGCGAACCGCGTAAAAAGCTGGAAGTATTTCCTAAGCCGGCTAACGTAAAAACCGTCATACTCGAATCTGACGAAGTAACTAGTCTTTGCCCGGTAACGGGGCAGCCGGACTGGGAAACGGTAGTCGTGGAATACGCCCCCGCCAAATACTGTATTGAATCTAAAAGTTTCAAGCTTTACCTGTGGAGCTTCCGGGAGGAAAGCGTCTTTTGTGAAGCCCTGGCCGATACCATTGCCAGGGACATTTACCAGGCCTGCTCGCCCCATTGGTGCAAAGTAACTGTAATCCAGAAACCGCGCGGGGGAATAAAAATAACTGCGTCAGCATTTTATGGCGAGGGCAATTAAAGGCCGGTGCGACCCATACATTTAAAAGCGACCTGGAACCAGGTCGCTTTGTATTTAATTTGTCGTGGAAGGTATTACACTTAAAGGAAGATCTGCCGGGCCTTCCCTGACCTCATCATTAAAGCGGGTCCCGGCCGCCAGGAAGGAGGCATTCACCAGTCCGGACCCCTGTTCCTCGGGTGTTAAACCCGGCAGCCTGGTGGCCGTACTAGTGATGGTCTTCACTACCTGCCTACCGGATATGCGCCCCTCCCGGGATAAAACCAGAGCGGCGACACCGGCCACATGGGGACAGGCCATGGAAGTACCGCTCATGGCCCGGTATTTACCGCCCGGGTAGGTGGAAGAGATATCGACGCCCGGAGCGGCTACTGTTACTTCCGGACCCCGGCTGCTAAAGCTGGCCAGGTTATCCTTCCGGTCAATAGCCGAAACGGCGATGACACCGGGATAACGCGCCGGGTACATGACGCTGTTTTCTTTCCCCTCATTGCCGGCGGCCGCCACCAGGACCATGCCGGCCTGGACGCACTGGCGGACGGCCTCTTCCAGGGCCTGACTCGGCCGGGTGGTGCCGAAACTCATGTTGACGACCTGCATCTTGTTCTGCAACGCCCAGTCCAGGCCGGCAATGATCTCGGATATATAACCGTTGCCCCGGCGGTTGAAAATCTTGACGGCATAAATCTCCGCCCGGGGGGCTACCCCCACCACGCCGAAATCATTATTTACGGCCGCAATAATGCCGGCCACATGGGTGCCATGGCCGTTGCCGTCCCCGGCCTGCCAGCCGGGGAATTTGATATTCTTGGTACCACGGATATTAGCCTTAAGGTCGGGGTGGCCGGCATCAATCCCTGTATCCAGGACTGCCACCTTCACCTTCTCCCCGGCGGCCTCCTGCCAGGCCTTTGGTGCGCCAATACGTTCCACTCCCCAGGGGATGGTCTGCTTCCTTTGCCACATCCTGACTGCCGGCAGGGCTACTGTCTGGACCTGGAAATCGTCTTCAATTAAAAGGACATCCGGGTGTAAGCCCAGCTCTGCGAGGGACTGGCCCCGGTCCGGTAGCCGGACTACCAGGGCATGCACCAGGGGTAATTCCCGTACCACCCGCCCGCCCTTTTTCAGGACTGTATCATGACAACTGCTCAAGGGCCGGTGCTTGTGGAACATTACAATCTTCCGGCTGCCGTAATTATCGCTACCCACCCGGGACAGGGAAACACCGGCCATCGCTACTACGCCGGCGTAATAAGCCAGCAAAACAGGCCACATGTCTAACCCCTCCGTAAATGGAAGTGATCTGCTGCATTTTATGCATTGCTGCCGCAAGAGGTTCAAAAATGCCACCCGGCCTGGAGGAAATTTTTTTCTCTTTTACTTTTAACCTACAGCCCTGCAGCTGCATATGCTAAGTCTAGAAAAGGTCCCGACAAAGGGAAAAGGAGGGTATTTTTAATGACACAAGAGTTATTGTGGTGGTTTATTATTATCATCCCAGTTATCATTATCATCCCCATCATCTTCCTGTTTTTCTTGTTCCCGTTAAATGCCAAATAGGAGGAATTCTTAATGGGCGGCCACGGTTTTAACTTCTGGTGGTTTTTTATTCCCATTATCGTGATTATCATCATCTCCATCTTCTTCCTCTTCTTCATCATTCCCCTCAATGCTGCCAATGCATGAGCGGGAAAAACCCCGGCCCCGCCGGGGTTTTAATATAAAGGCCCCGGGTTGCTAAACCCGGGGCCGCTGTAATTTTGTAGCGGTTGAAGGGGTAAGCCGTTTGTTGACCACCCAAAAGGGGAGATTGGGTTGTCATGGATAACTACCACTTAGTTAGTTATTGCCAGCTTTTGAGAAACTCCTGGATATCCGGCGGCAAGGGTTGGCCGTTATTAATCTCCACCGCCATCCCTTCAATTAGCTGGGCAAGCTGCTTCTTCATCTCCAAGCTCAGATCTTTGGTCATGTTGTTAACAAATTCGGCCATATCCGCCTGGCCATCCGGGAACATGGCAGCAGGGTCAATACCCGCTTGCGCCATTATTTCCTGCACGACAGCAGGATTATCGGGTGTTATGCCCATTTCTTTAAAAACCTGTCCCAGAGATTTCCCGTTAGTAGCCGCTTCAATTAGACGCCGGCGCAGGGCATCAAGATCAGCACTCATTGGCTTCACCTCACATAAAATTTACCCTTGATCATTATATGCCCTGCCGTAGCCTTTAGTGCCGGCCATGTATTATTTTCCCGCCGGGGCTATATTGGCTGCCAGGACGCCGGCGAACCGGCCGTCATCAGCGCGGACAGGAACAGAGACGGTAATGGCCACCCGGTTGGTGCTCTGGGTCACATAGGGCTCGCTGGCATAACGTTCACCCCGTACGGCCGCCTGGAACCAGGGCCGGAAGGACCAGTTGGTAACTGCCGCAGCCGGCCGGTTATAAATAGTTGCCCCGTCCGCGAGGGTAGCAATTAAGGTCTGGATAATAGCCGACTCACTGAAAGCGGCGTCAAGAAGCGGCGCCAGGGTGGCGGCTTCCATTTTCTTAACAGCAGGATCGGCGGCCAGCTTTTCCAGCACGGCATAACCCTGGTTAACAAGTTCCCGGCGCAGCTCCTGGTCCCAACCGTCCCGGGTAAAATCGGCGGCCATGGTAAAGAAATTCTGGGCCATGGCCGTAAACTGGCGCGTATTTTCTTCCACTACCGCCATGGTGGCCTTTTGTTCCTCCGTCGCTGCCGATACTTCTTCAATGCTGGCCGCCGTTTCCTGGGCCACGGCCGCCATACGGCCAGCCGCCTCGCTTACCTCCCTCACCCTGGCCAGCTGGTTCTGGGCCTGATGGCTGATGTTGATCATGACTTCAGCGGCCTTATTAATGGCCTGGCTTACGGCCATAAAATTCTCTTTTACCTGGTTTCCGCGCTGGAGGTTGCTCCGGACCAACTCGACGTTTTTGTCCACCTGGGCCGCCGTCTGGCGCGCCTCTTCACTAATGGCTGCCGCCAAGGAGGTTATATTCTGGGCGGCCGCCGCCGATTGTTCGGCCAGTTTCCGCACCTCTTCGGCCACCACGGCAAAACCGCGGCCCTGCTCGCCGGCCCGGGCGGCTTCAATGGCGGCATTCAAAGCGAGCAGGTTGGTCTGATCGGCAATGGCCGTGACAGCCTGGACCAGGGTATTGATCTGCTCCATTTTCGTTTCCAGCTGCCGCATGCGGCCGGCCGCCTCCTGGATGGAAGCGGCCCCGGCCTTGATTTCCTGGAGTAACTGCTCCAGCAGCCGGCGACCTTCCTCTTCCTTGCTCCTCACTTCCATCCCTAGCTCCGTCCCCAGCCCGGCCCGGTCGCTGATATCTTCCGCCAGGTTGTGTAACGTTTTGATATTTTCCGCCACCTTCTGGGCGGCACCCGCCTGCTCGTCGGCACCGCCGGCAATCTCCTGGATGGCTGCCGTCACCTCTTCCAGGTTGCGATAACTGGTACCGGTGCTTTCCTGGAGATTGCGGGAAAAATAGGACAGCTCATCGGCGGTACGCTGCATGCGACCCACCAGGCGGTAAAAACTGTCCAGGACGGCAGTTACCGGTCCCTGGAAACTCTCCCCTAATTGCGCCCCGGTCAAAGATTGCTGGGCCCGAACCGGGTCGCCTTCGCCAAGTAAATTAAGAAACTGCATGACCCGCTGCAGGGGGCGCATCCATTTTATGTAAAGATTAAGGAGGATAACCAGGCTTAAAATTAGACCCAGAGCCCCGGCGACAATAGCGGGTAAAAGGAGCATTTGCCAGTTAACACCCTGAACGGCAACTAAAGCAGTACCAACCGTCCCCGGGCCTAGAGCCAGAAATAGTAAAAGGATGAAATAAAGAAGTTTGGTGCGGAAATTAATTACCAACTCCTCCACCTCCCGGCATTATTCTTTATATTACCACATTTTTCTGCCTTTGCCTAGATAAAACTTGGTCAGGGCATATGGTGGTCAGGCATTGGCAGATGCCAGCAGGAGCAGTTACGGCCATTTCTTGGCCAAAGGATCTGCTGCCGGCAGGCGAGCGGCCAGTTCGGCAGCCAGTCGTCCCGGTTCCAGGTCATGGTAGGCCAGCAAGACCAGGGTGTGGTAATAGAGGTCGGCCAGTTCGTATAAAAGCTCCCGCCAGCTGTCGTTTTTAGAGGCAATGATGGTTTCACTGGCCTCTTCGCCGATCTTTTTCAGGATTTTATCCTGGCCGTTATTAAAGAGATAGGACGTGTAGGAGCCTTCCGGCCGGGTAGCCTGGCGCTCTTTAATCACCCGGAAAACTTCAGCCAGGACGGTCCCCAGATCCGCAGTTACGGGTCCAGCTCCAGCGGGGTGATCGGCAGCTGCGCTTCCCGCAGACGGCCGGGCTCCAGCTTGATGCTGACCTAATTTGCCGCTACCTTCCTGGCCGGGGACATTTTGGGCAGCCTGGCCGGCATCCCGGGTCGCCGGCATTTTCCCTCCAGTTACCCTGGGGGCGCTTACTTGTAATGCTAAGGGATGGTGAAAACAAGAAAATTCCCCTTCATGGCAGGCCACCCCTACCTGGCGGACCTGGAAGAGCAAGGCATCGGCGTCACAATCGTAGCTGGCATTGACAATATACTGGCGGTGGCCCGAGGTGGCTCCTTTATGCCAGAGTTCCCGGCGGCTGCGGCTATAAAACCACGTCTCGCCGGTGGCCAGGGTGCGGGCCAGGGCTTCCCGGTTCATATAGGCCAGCATCAGCACCTGGCCGCTTCCTACATCCTGGATAATGGCCGGTATTAAGCCGTCGGCATTAAAGCGAATTTCTTCAGGTATGGTGACACTCATAAGCAAATATCCTCCGAATATAGCATACTTCGTATAAGGGCATGTGTCACACGCTCAAGGACCACGCATCTTCCTGCTCTTATAAACGTATGGGCACGCCGCGCCCGGCCAGGTAACGTTTGGCTTCCTCTATAGTGTAAGTGCCAAAGTGAAAGATAGAGGCCGCCAGGACGGCGTCGGCCCGGCCTAGCGTTAAACCCGCATACAGGTGCTCTAGCTTCCCCACGCCGCCGGAGGCAATTACCGGGATGCTGACAGCTGTGCTTATGGCTGCCGTCAGTTCCAGGTCATAGCCTTCTAAAGTACCGTCGCAGTCCATACTGGTGAGCAGGATCTCCCCCGCCCCCAGCTTCTCCACCTGCCGGGCCCACTCCAGGGCGTCTTTTCCCGCCGGCCGGCGGCCGCCGTGGGTATAAACCTCCCAGCAACCGGTTCCGGTACGGCGGGCATCGATGGCCACCACCACGCACTGGCTACCGAAACGCCGGGCGGCCATGGCCACGAGACTAGGATCCTGTACGGCGGCCGTATTCAGGGAAACCTTGTCGGCCCCGGCGGCCAGCATGCGGCGAATATCTTCCAGCGTGCGCAGGCCACCCCCTACGGTAAAGGGGATAAAGACCTCCTCCGCCGTCCGCCGGGCCACGTCGACCATAATCTCCCGGCCTTCGGCCGAAGCCGAGATATCCAGGAAGACTAATTCATCGGCACCGGCGCGGTCATAGGTAGCTGCCAGCTCTACCGGGTCCCCGGCATCCCTTAAGTTTAAAAAATTGGTTCCCTTAACTACCCGCCCGTGATCCACATCCAGGCAGGGAATAATCCGCCTGGTAAGCATTTTAAACCTCCTCCCCGGCCACGGCCAGGGCTTCCTCCAGGGTAAAGTTGCCGTTATAAAGGGCCCGTCCCAGGATAGCCCCTTCCACGCCTTCCCTTGCCAGGCCCCGCAGGGCACGGAGGTCGTCCAGGCTGGCAATACCACCGGAGGCAATAACTTTCAGGCCGCTCCTCCTGGCTACCTCCCTGGTGGCGGCAAGATTGGGGCCCTGGAGAGTGCCGTCGCGGCTAATATCAGTAAAGATGGCCCGCTTTACCCCCAGGGCGGCCATGCGGCCGGCAAAGTCAAGGGCCCTTTCCTCCACCGTTGCCGCCCATCCTTCCACGGCTACCATCCCTTCGCGGCTGTCAATACCGACGGCCACCTGGTCGCCGAAGCGCACAACAGCCTCAGCAACTATCTCCGGGTTGGTGATGGCTACCGTCCCCAGGACGGCCCGGGCCGCCCCGGCAGCGAGCAGGTCCTTAAGGCTTTCCAGGTTGCGGATGCCACCTCCCACCTGGACCGGGATATGGACCTCTTTGATTATGGCCGCAATAACCTCCATATTCCGCGGCCGGCCGGCGAAGGCCCCGTCCAGGTCCACCACATGAAGCCAGCGGGCACCCCTGGCCACCCAGCCCCGGGCCACGGCCACCGGGTCGGTGGAGTAGATAGTCTCGGCTTCCGGCCGCCCCTGGTAAAGGCGCACGCAGCGCCCTTCCCGCAGGTCAATGGCAGGCAGAATCAGCACGGTTTACCAGCTCCCCAAAGTTTTTTAAAACCTCCAGGCCCCAGCGGCTGCTTTTTTCCGGGTGGAACTGGACCCCGAAGAGGTTGCCCCGCTGGATGCTTACGGCAAAGGTTAAACCATAATCCGTAGTACCGGTAACTATGGTTTTATCGGCGGGGTCAATATAATACGAATGGACAAAGTAAAAGTTCGTGCCCGTGGGTACCCCCTGGAAAAGCTCCCCGGCCTTAAGCAATTGCACCTGGTTCCATCCCATGTGGGGAACCTTAAGCCCTGGCGGCAGGCGTTTAACTTCGCCCGGTAAAAGGTTTAGACCTTCCACCGGGCCTCCTTCTTCGCTGGTGCTGAAAAGGAGCTGCAACCCCAGGCAAATGCCCAGGAAGGGTACACCCCGCTGCACAACTTCCCGGATGGCTGCTACCAGGCCCCTTTGCTGCAAACTGGCCATGGCGTCGGCAAAGGCTCCCACTCCGGGCAGGATAACGCCGGGAGCCGCTGCCACTACCCGGGGGTCTGAGGTTATCTCCGCCGGGTAACCCAGTTTGGCCAGGGCCTTCTGGACGCTCAAGAGATTGCCCATACCGTAATCGATAATAGCTAGCGGCCGCATTTCGCTTCCTCCGCAAATAACTTTGTCGCAGGCTGGTATTGTCTGACCCTTATCAGTCCAGGCTACCCTTGGTAGAAGGGGGGCCTTCTACCCGGGGATCGCGGCTGGCGGCCTCCCTCATGGCCCGGCCCAGGGCTTTAAAGAGGGCCTCGGCGACATGATGGCCGTTGCGCCCGGCGAGCTTTTGCACGTGGAGGGTCAGGCCGCTGTGGTTAACAAAAGCCCGCAGGAATTCCTCCAGCAGTTCTGTCTCCAGGCTGCCGATCCGGCCCGGGGGCAGGTCCAGGTTACAAGCAAGGTAGGGCCGGCCGCTGAAGTCCAGGGCCACCTGGACCAGGGCCTCATCCATGGGTACCAGGGCGCTGCCGTAGCGATTAATCCCGGCTTTATCGCCCAGGGCCTTTTTGATGGCCTCTCCCAGGCAGATACCGATATCTTCCACAGTATGGTGATTGTCAACTTCCAGGTCGCCCTCGGCCCATATTTTCAGGTCCAGGAGGCCATGGCGGGCCAGCTGGGCCAGCAGGTGATCAAAAAAGGGGATACCGCTGCTCCCCTGCCATTTGCCGCTGCCGTCCAGGTCGAGCTTAACGCGAATGCTGGTTTCTGTGGTCTGGCGCTCAATCAAGGCCTCGCGAGTCATTTCTATCCCCTTCCTGCAGCCGCAGCTCAATGGCCCGGGCATGACCCTCCAGGCCTTCGGCCCGGGCCAGGGCCTGGATCGAGCTCCCGGCCGCCTTCAGGTAGGCGGGACCGGCGGCAATGAGGCTGCTTTTCTTCATAAAAGTAGCGACACTTAAAGGTGAATAAAACCTGGCCGTGCCGCCGGTAGGTAAAACATGGCTGGGCCCGGCCCAGTAGTCCCCCAGGGGCTCGGAACTGTAAGGCCCCAGGAAAATCGCCCCGGCATTTTCCACCCGGCCCAGCCAGGACCAGGGTTCGGCCACGTACAGTTCCAGGTGCTCTGGAGCCAGGGCATTGGCCAGGTCCAGGGCGGCCTCGAGATGGGGCACTACCACGCACGCACCATAATTTGCCAGGGAGCGGGCAGCTATCTCCCGCCGGGGCAGGGTCTCCACCTGGCGGGCGACTTCCTCTACCACCGCCCGGGCCAGGCTGGCTTCCGGCGTGATCAGGACCGCCCCGGCCAGGGCGTCGTGCTCCGCCTGGGAGAGGAGGTCGGCCGCCACCCAGTCCGGCCGGGCGCCAGCATCGGCAATGACCACGATTTCACTGGGCCCCGCCAGCATGTCAATATCAACTGCCCCATAGACTTCCTTCTTGGCCAGGGTAACATAAATATTCCCCGGGCCGGCAATCTTAGCCACCGGGGCCACTGCTTCCGTCCCGTAGGCCAGGGCGGCTACGGCCTGGGCCCCGCCCATTTTATAGATCTCCCTTACCCCGGCCTCCGCGGCCGCCACCAGGAGCAGGGGCGGCAGGGTACCGTCCCGCCGCGGCGGCGTCGCCAGGGCTATTTCCTCAACCCCGGCCACCCGGGCCGGTACGGCGGTCATTAATACCGACGAAGGATAAGCAGCCGTACCGCCGGGTACGTAAAGGCCCACCCGCTTTAAAGGACGGCAGATCTGGCCCAGGATGGTGCCGCCGGCATCCGCCTCCATCCAGGAACCCCGCAGCTCACGGCGGTGGTAGGCAGCAATATTATCCCGGGCCTTTTGAATGGCCTCCCGCAGTTCAGGGGTAACGGCTTCATAAGCAGCCTTAATCTCCCCGGCCGTCACGCGGAAACCGGCCTTTTTGAGATCAACTCCATCCAGCTCACGGGTGTAACGTTCTACGGCTGCCTGGCCTTCCGCCCTGACAGCGGTAATAATATCCCGTACCCTCGCGGCTACATCGAGCTGGGCCAGCAGCCGGCCGGCCCAGCGGCGCCGCACTTCTTCACCCGCAAGAACAGGTAGCAATCCCGGCACCCCCTTGAGCAGCCGCCCGCCTTAAGGCTTCTATTACGGGCCGCAGGCGCTGGTAATTGATCCGGTAACTGACCCGGTTGGCAATCAAACGAGCGGTGGAGGGAAAAATGGGGACCACTTCCACTAGGTCATTTTCCTTTAAGGTCCGCCCGGTAGATACAATATCCACAATCAGGTCGGCCAGTCCCACCAGGGGGGCGAGCTCGATATTGCCGTGGAGCTTGATTATTTCCACCGGCAGGCCTCGCTCCTGGAAAAAGGCTGCTGCTACCCTGGGAAACTTGGTGGCCACCCGGCGGCTGCCGGCCAGCAGGGTTTCCAGGGACCGGCCGGCTTCTTCCCAGCGCTGCCGGGGCGCGGCTACGACAAAACGGCAATAGCCAAACCCCAGGTCCACCAGCTCAAAGACATCGGCCCCGGTCTCCGCCAGGGTATCCTTGCCGACAATCCCCAGGTCGGCGGCCCCGTGTTCCACATAGGTCGGTACGTCCGTGGGACGGCAGATCAGGTAACGTACCCGGTCTACCGGGAAAGTAAAGACCAGTTGCCGTGCTTCGGTGGCCACGCCATCTACCGGGAGCCCGGCCTGCTGCAATAACTGTAAGGCATCTTCGCCCAGCTTGCCCTTGGGCAAGGCCAGCGTCAGCACGTCGGTGACCATTTAAATGTTCCTCCGAAAATCGTATCTAATCCACCCAAACCAGGGCTAACCCCCGGGCGGCGGCCCGGGCCGCTGCTTCCTGGCGGTTTTGACTTTGCCCATCCATAATTACCGTTACCCCCGGCCGGCGCAATTCCCGCGCCCGGCCCAAAACTGCCGCCAGGTCCCGGCCCGCCACCAGGTAACCCTCACCCTGTCCGGCTCCCTGCCTCACGCACCGGGCCATGAGCACCCGCTCCAGTCCCAGGGCAAAGCCGGTGGCCGGGCAGGGGTAACCAAACTGGCCCAGCAGGCCATCGTAACGTCCGCCGCCGCAGACGGGTACTCCCAGGCCCGGTACATAACCTTCAAAAACGATGCCGGTGTAATAATCAAAATCCCGTAAAATACCCAGGTCAATGAAGAGCCACTTTTCCAGCCCGTAAGCTGCCAGCGCCTGCCATACCCTTTCCAGGCCGACCAGGGCGGCGGCCGCCCCGGTCTGGATAAAATTGGCCCGGGCTTCCTCCAGGGCCTCTTTACCGCCATGTAAAGTGGCGAGGAGTTCCAACTGCCGCCTTTTCGACCCCGTCAGGTTATACTCGTCGACCAGCCGCTCCAGCCCCACCAGGTCCTTGCCGGCCAGGGCTACTTTAATTCTCGCCACCGCCTCCTGGGGCAGGCCCAGGTCCTGGAGTACCCCCTTGGTGACGGCCACCTGGCCGATGCCCAAACGGAAGTCCTGCAAGCCGGCCTGCAGCAAGGTTTCTACCGCCAGGGCAATAATCTCCCCATCGGCCGCCACACCCCCGGCGCCAATAAGCTCCACCCCGGCCTGGTGAAATTCCCGCAGGCGCCCGGCCTGTGGTTCTTCATAGCGAAAGACCCTGGCGCTGTAACACAGGCGTAAAGGTAAAGCCTCACGCCGTAACGACGTAGCCACCAGGCGGGCAATGGGCGCCGTCATCTCCGGCCGTAAAGTGAGGACCCGCCCCTGGCGGTCGATAAATTTGTACAGCCTGCCTTCATCCCCGGCCGGAGACCCGGCCTGGAAGGTTTCCACAAATTCAAAAGTCGGGGTCAGCACTTCCTGGTAACCCCAACTTTGAAAGAAAGCCACCAGTTCCTGCTCCAGTTCCCTGAGGGCAGCCGCCTCTGCCGGCAGCAGGTCCCGCACCCCCGCCGGTACCTGGAGATTGTTCCAGTTGCCGGCCACTACCTTCACTCCATTGCTTTATCATGTTAACGTATTAACGTAATAATAACACAAGGAGTGACCTCTTGACAAAAACCGCCGGCCACGTCCAGAGGCCGGCAAGTCTGATTAAACCCCTTTATCTCCAGCCGGTTATCCCTGGCGTCAAATTACTCCCTTTTATCCAGGCGATCCAGGATGAGGTTGTAGCCGTCGGCGCCATAGTTTAAAAAACGCTTGACCCGGCTGATGGTGGCTGTACTGGCCCCTGTAGCGGCGGCAATGGCCGAATAGGTAACCCCCTGGCGTAAGTAGCGGGCTACGGCCAGGCGCTGGGCCATGGCCTTGATTTCAGCGGTAGTACACAGGTCTTCAAAGAAGCGGTAACATTCATCCAGGTTCTCCAGGGCTAATATGGCGCGAAAAAGTTCATCAACCTGGGGGTCCTGCAACTTATCCCGGCCCATAGCATACCCTCCCCCTAGATCAGATGTGAGAGGTGGGAAGTGAGAGGTGAGAAATCAACAAGTTCAGCTCTCTATGCGATAATTAACAACTTCGCCATGCACCTGGTTTTTCCTCCACTGTAATATGTTCTTTCTTTTCAACCAATCAGCCTGGTCAGCCACTCTGTTACCGGGCCAAAAACCCGGGCTAAAAGTTTTGCCGGGCTGGGGACGGGTAAATTTAAAGCCAGGGCCAGGCTTAAGGCCAGGCCCAGGGACCAGACAATGCCCATGACGGCCAGTTCCCGCCAGTACTTTTTCTGCCAGAGCTCCGGAGCATCCAGGTAGGCGATGCCCAGGAAAGCCAGGATAATTAAAATGAGCATGCCATCACTCCTACCTGGTCCTGCCCTGGGTGGCGCCCTTGCCGCCAATATCCAGGGTTTTACCTGGTGTCCTGTTGGTCATTCCCAGCCGGTTCAGATACAAATCCACCTTAACCTGGATTTTAGCCCGGGTAAACTCTTCGTTCCAGCGGTCCTGGACCTGGCGCCAGTAGCGAACATTGCTGCGGTGCAGGGTTTCGCCAAGACCAAAGATGTCCGCCCGGATTTCCTGCTGGGCCCTGCCCACGGCAGCCAGAACCCGCTCTTCCACGGCCCTGTTGACAGCCTCCTGGATGGCCGCCAGGTGTTCCGGCCGGTCGGGGTTCAGGCTAACTGTAGCTTCCGTTAAGTCACAGTCGCCCCGGATTGCCACGTTAAAAGTTACCTGGCTACCTTCAACCCGGGATTTAACCTCCGTAGAGGCGCGGTGAAAAATAACCGAAGCTTGCCCCGGGCCCCTACCCCCGGCCTGTGCTGGCAGCGTTACGGTAATAACCCCCTCCCTTACTTCCCCCCGCAGCCACATGAGGCCGCTGGTTTCCCGTTCATCCAGCCAGCCGATCAGGCGGTCGTCGCGGAAAGCCCCGGCACCTTTAATGGCCACGGCCTCGGGTGGTTTCTTTTTACCCTCTTCCTTGTTACCGCCCTTCTGGCCCCTATCATCACCGTCGCTTCTCACCTCGCGGCTTTCCTGCTCCGGCGTCGGCGTCATGACCACCTGGGGCAGGACGGGGTTATCCCCCGGCGCCTCCCACATGGCCAGGAGGTCTTTTAATTCTACCTTAAAGGTAGTCCGGTTGCGCAGGATACCGGTTAAAATCGTCCCGGGCATTAACTCAATGCCCGGTGGCAATTCCAGCACCTTGCGCGCTTCGCCCCGGGTAACCAATACCGGGGTCGTCAGGCGCATCTGCCGCTCCCGGGTAAAGTGGTCCAGGTAATGGAAACCCTGCCGGGCCAGTTCCTCGCCAAGAATCAACACCCGGTTCTGGGCCCATAGCAGGCGCCGCGGGACCATGTCCTCCAGGCGGCGGGCCGCCTGGGCAAAGTCGCTGCCGGTGGCGCTGATGACTTCTCCCGCTTTGGGCGGTTCCCCGCCGGCGCCCCCGCCCATGGACGGCCCGCCGGCTATGGTCCGGGGAATAGCAACATAAACACTCAGGCGCACCTGATCCCCGGGGACGGCATCCAGGGCTACAGCCATGACAATGGCCAGCTCTTCAATCTCGTGGCGGCTCCAGCAGCCCGCAAGCCCGGGCAACATAAGGGCCAGTAAAAAAAGGGCCAGGGTTAAGCGCAGCCGGGCCCTCATATACCCGTCCTCCTTTTACCCCGCAGCCAGGCCATCACCAGCAAAAATAAGGGTAAAATAAGCTGCCAGGTCAGGGTCCATCCCGGTTCTACCAGGAGCAGGTCGTGGCGGATCTCGCTGATGTTCCGGTAAAGGAGGGCCGCTACGGCAACATTTAATGCCCCCAGGGGGGCAACCAGGGGGCGGTACTCCTTGAGCCCGGTTACGGTGGCCAGGCCCAGGGACACTACATAGAGGTTAAGGGTTATTTTAATAAATACCCCCCCTACCCAGATGGCCAGGAACAGGGCTTCGATGCGCTCAAAAAACTGCCCCAGGGAAACCACCCGCGCCAGGGCATAAGCGGCAAAGGTCAGGCGGGCGGCTTCGCAGCAGCCGAATACAAGAATGGTGCCCATGGTCACCAGGCTGAGGAAAAAGGCTATCCCCAGCAGCCCGCTGATCAGGCTGGCTCTCAGGGCCCGGGGCGGGTTAACGAAGGCACCGTAGGCGGCTAGGATAACTACCTGGCCCAGGAAGCTCCAGGTCACCAGGGCGCCCCCCAGGACCGGCCGGAAGCCGTTTTCCAGGACAGGAAAGATATTCCGGGGCATCATTTCCGGCGTGGCAAAGAGGAGAACAATGGCAATAAAGGTCACCATCAGGGGCAGGATAAAATCCGTGCACCGGGCAATGACCTCCAGCCCGTTACGGACGGCATAGACGGCCACGGCGACGATACTGAGGCCGAAGAATAAAGCCGGCGTTTCCGGCATAACCGCCGTGACCAGGAACTCGCTGAACTCCCGGATAACTACCGCATCCAGCAGGAAAAAGGCCAGGACAAAGATCAGGGCCACCATTTTACCCGTCACAGGGCCTAAAATCAACTCGCAGTACTGGAAAAGGGTGTGGTGGGGGAAACGCTGGGCCAGCAGGTAGACAACCAGCGCCACCGCGCCGGCTGCCAGGGTGGCCATTATGACCGACAGCCAGGCGTCCTGGTGGGCCCGCAGGGCCAGCAGGGACGGTAGAAAAAGAATGGCCGTGGGCAGGACGGCAAACCACAACAGGACCGCCGCCTGGCGGGGACTGATGTAGCCTTCTTCCCGCATCTTCAGGACCGTCCCTCCCCCGGCGGGGGATTGGAGCTGGCCGGTGGGGTTGGCTTTAGCCCGGCTCCCTGGCGTACCGGGTCGCGGTAGCCGATCTGGCTGGGCCGGGAGTTCATGGCCCAGCGGGGTACCCGGACCAGGACGTCTTTAAAATCGCTGAAATTCCAGGGAGTGACAGGAGCCAGGTAGGGCACCCCGAAGGAGCGCAGGGTGTTCAGGTGCACCAGGATGGCCAGCAGGCCCAGCATGATGCCGTAGAAACCCAGGGTGCCGGCCAGGATGAGCATGATGAAGCGCAGCAGGCGCAGGGTAATGGCCATGGCAAAGGAAGGGATGGCAAAGGAGCTGATGCCCGTCAGGGCCACGACGATGACCATTGACGGCGAAACCAGCCCGGCGCTGACGGCCGCTTCTCCAATCACCAGGGCGCCGACGATGCTCAATGCCTGGCCTACCGGCCGGGGCAGGCGCACCCCGGCTTCCCGCAGGAGTTCAAAGGTTAATTCCAGCATGATGGCTTCCACCACTGCCGGAAAGGGAATCCCTTCCCGCTGGGAAGCCAGCTTGACCAGGAGGTTGGTGGGCAGCATTTCCTGGTGAAAGGTGCTAACCGCAACATAGGCCGCCGGCAGGAGGAGGGCTATATTCAGGGCTACAAACCGGGCCAGCCTTAAGAAACTGGAGAGGTAATAGCGCTCATAGTAGTCTTCACTGGACTGGATAAACTGGACGAAAAGCGTCGGGACAATGAGGGCAAAGGGGGTGTTATCCACCAGAATGCCCACCCGGCCTTCCAGCAGGGCGGCCACCACCTTGTCCGGCCGCTCCGTATGGTCGATCTGGGGGAAGGGGGAGGAGGGGTTATCTTCTATAAGTTCCTCAATGTAGGCGCTTTCCAGGATACCATCAATTTGAATCCGCTCCAGCCGCTGGCGCACTTCCCGGACTACGGCCGGGTCGGCCAGGTCTTCAATATAGGTGATGACGATATTAGTCATGGTATAGCGGCCCAGGCAAACAAGTTCCATTTTGAGGGACGGAGTTTTCAACCTGCGCCGGAGGAGGGCGGTATTAGTGCGTAAGCTCTCAATGAAGCTTTCCCGCGGGCCCCGGACCACGCTCTCGGTAATAGGCTCATCAATAGCACGGTGTTCCCAGGAACGGGTGCTTAAGGCCACGCCTTTATTATACCCATCCAGGAGCAGGACCGTATCCCCGTCCAGGACGTGTTTAACCACGGCCCCCATGTTATCGACCACGGCCACATCCGTCATGGGCATGACGGTTTCCATCACCGCGGCCAGTTCCCGGGTTTTGTCTGCCAGGTCCCGGGCCAGCTGCGGGGGGGCCTGCTGCAGGGTGCGCATCAGGGTATCTTCAATGAGCTTTTTGTCGGCCAGGCCGTCGATATAAAAAATGGCTGCTTTAATAGCCTGGCCGAGGTAAAAATCGCGGTGGACGACATCGCTGCATTTGGCAAAGATTCTCTGCAGCTGTTCCAGGTTGAGCTTCAGTTCGGCAGTGAGCTGGTATGCCTCCAGGGGCGGGTAAGGTGCCTTTTGAGCCTTACTGCCCCGGGACTGGCCCTGTTTATCCTGCTGTCCCGGAGGCTGCCGGCGGCGGAAGAGGGCCGCCCGCAGGGGTTTGCGGTAAGGACCGGGCAAAGTTCCTCCCTCCTCTGATTTGAAGCTGGCTAATAACAACACTGGTTAGCTTTCACCGGGGGAGGAAACTTTATGCACTTTCAGGTGCCCCGGCCGGGTTGCCCCGGTTTTAACTTGGGCCGCGTGGGTTAGTTAAACCTGGCGTACCGGAACTTTAAGAACTTACAGGGCCCGGTAACCAATATCGCGGCGGTAGTGCATGCCCGCAAAATTGATGGCCTTTATACCGGTATAAACGCGGTCCAGGGCGGCCTGTAAATCTTCACCCCGGGCTGTAACACATAATACCCGGCCCCCGGAAGTTACTACCTGCCCGTCCACCAGAGCCGTACCGGCGTGGAAAACCTCCACTCCAGGCGGCACTGCCTCCAGCCCCGCAATGGGGGTACCTTTAGCGTACGGGCCTGGATAACCTCCTGCCGCCAGGACCACCCCGGCTGCCGCCCCCGGGTACCAGTCAATCTTTGTTCCGGCCAGCTCACCGTTTATGGTAGCCAGCATCAGTTCTACCAGGTCGCTTTGTAAAAGGAGCATCAAGGGCTGGGTTTCCGGGTCGCCGAAGCGACAGTTAAATTCCAGGACCCTGGGCCCCTCGCGGGTGAGCATTAGCCCGGCGTAAAGGACGCCGCGGTAGGGGCAGCCGGCTGCGGCCATAGCCCGGGCTGTAGGCCGGAGTATCTTTTCTTCTACCTCCCTGGCTATTGCCGGGGTGTAAAAGGGTACAGGGGCATAGGCGCCCATGCCACCGGTATTGGGGCCGGTATCTCCTTCCCCCACCCGCTTGTGGTCCTGGGCAGGCAATAAAGATACCACCGTTTCCCCGTCGCAGAGGGCCAGGATGCTGACCTCTTCACCTTCCAGGCGCTCTTCAATAATTACCCGCCGGCCGGCAGGGCCAAACCGGCCGCCGAACATGGCCGTTACGGCTTCCCGGGCCGTGGCCGTGTCGGGGGCCACCACTACCCCCTTGCCGGCGGCCAGGCCGTCGGCCTTGACGACCACCGGGCCGGGATGTTCCTCCAGGTAGGCCAGGGCCGCCCCGGCCTCCGTAAAGGCGGCATGGCGGGCCGTGGAGATGCCCGCCGCCTGCATCAGCTCCTTGGCAAAAATCTTGCTCCCCTCCAGCCGGGCCGCCGCCCGGCAGGGCCCAAATATGGGCAGGCCGGCGGTTTGGAAGGCATCGACAATACCGGCTACCAGCGGCGCTTCAGGGCCCACGAGGGTAAGATCGATACCGGCCCGGCGGGCAAAGGCCAGCAGGCCGTCAATATCCCCGGCGGCAATGGGCACACAGGTGGCCAGCCCGGCTATGCCGGCATTACCCGGCGCGCAGTAGATTTCTGTAACGTGGGGATTCCGGGCAATCTTCCACACCAGGGCGTGTTCCCGGCCGCCGCCGCCAACTACCAGGATGCGCATTTGCGATTCCCTCCTTTAATGGCGGAAATGGCGGATGCCGGTAAAGACCATGGCTATGCCGCCGGCATCGGCAGCTTTGATGGACTCCTCGTCGCGGACGGAGCCGCCGGGCTGGATGATGGCTGTAATGCCGGCCTCTGCTGCCAGGGCAACGGTATCGCTAAAGGGGAAGAAGGCATCAGAAGCCAGGACGGCACCTTTAGCCCGGGCCCCGGCCTGCTCCAGGGCGATGCGCGCCGCGCCGACCCGGTTCATCTGGCCGGCACCAATGCCTAAAGTAACGCCGTCCTTAGCCACCACAATGGCGTTGGACTTGACGTGCTTCACCACCTGCCAGGCAAAGAGTAAATCCTCCCTTTCCCTCCCTTCAGGTTTACGGGCAGTTACCACCTTGAGGTGTGTGGGGTCGAGGACATGGTAATCCGGCTCCTGGACCAGGAAGCCGCCGCTGACAGGCCTTACCTGGTATTCCTGGACGCGGTAGGCAGCCCTCTCGCCTGCGGCCAGGAGGCGCAGGTTGGGTTTGCTTTTAAGAATCTCCTGGGCTTCAGGGGTAAAGTCCGGGGCGATGACGGCTTCCAGGAATATCTCCGTCATTTCCCTGGCTGTATCCGCATCCACCGTCCGGTTCAGGGCGACAATACCCCCAAAGGCGGAAACAGGGTCGGCCGCGTAAGCCAGGCGGTAGGCCTGGGAGGGAGTTGTAGCCCGGGCCACGCCGCAGGGATTGGTATGCTTGATTATGGCCACCACCGGCTCTTTAAAGTCAGAGGCCAGGTTCCAGGCAGCGTCCAGGTCCATGAGGTTGTTATAGGAAAGCTCCTTGCCCTGGAGCTGCCGCGCCCCGGCCAGGCTGCCGGGGGGTACGGAGGACAGCCGGTAGAAAGCCGCCTGCTGGTGGGGGTTTTCTCCATAACGGAGATCCTGGACCTTCTCGCCGCTGAGGATAAAGTGAACAGGAAAAGGCTCTTCATTGCGGATAAGGCGCTGGAAATAGGCGGCGATGGCCGCGTCGTAGGCAGCCGTGTGGGCGAAGGCCGCTGCCGCCAGGCGCCACCGGGTGGCCGGGCTCAAGTCCCCCTTCTCCTGCAGTTCGGCCAGCACCTCGCTGTAGCTGGCCGGATCAACGATCACCGCCACCCGCTCGTGGTTTTTGGCCGCCGCCCGCACCATGGCCGGCCCGCCGATGTCGATGTTTTCGATGGCCTCTTCCGGCGTTACCCCGGGCCGGGCAATGGTTTCCCGGAAGGGGTAGAGGTTGACTACCACCAGGTCTATGGGTTGGATACCCTGTTCCCGGAGTTGCGCCAGGTGTTCCGGCGCCGGCCGGGCCAGGATCCCGCCATGGATTTTAGGGTGGAGGGTCTTTACCCGGCCGTCAAGGATCTCGGGAAAGCCGGTAACGGCCGCCACTGCGGTAACGGGCAAACCGGCTTCTGCCAAGGTGCGGGCGGTACCGCCGGTGGAAATGAGTTCCCACCCCAGCTCTACCAGGCCCCGGGCCAGATCCACCAGGCCGGTCTTGTCGGAAACACTAAGAAGCGCCCTTTTATGCATATGTACAGCTCGCTTCCTATGAAAATAACTCGACTTGCCGCCATGAGCGGCTCCTTCAAATTTTCACTGAGACCCGCCGGCCGTGGAGGGTGACCCGGCCTTCGGCTAGCCATTTAATGACCTCGGGGTAAAGGCGGTGTTCTTCGACCAGGATGCGGGCCGCCAGGGTTTCCGGGGTGTCGTCGTCCCGGACCGGTACCACCGCCTGGGCGATGATGGGGCCCGTATCGGTGCCGGCGTCAACAAAGTGGACGGTGCAGCCGGAAAATTTGACGCCGTATTCCCAGGCCTGGCGCTGGGCGTTGAGGCCGGGAAAGGCCGGCAGCAGGGCCGGGTGGATGTTGATTACCGCCCCCGGAAACTGGTCGAGAAAATCCTGGCTGAGGAGCCGCATAAAGCCGGCCAGGACTACCAGCTCTACACCTTCTTTTTTCAAGGCAGCCGCCAGGGCCCGGTCATAGGCCTGGCGGGATGGGTACTCCCGCGGTACGAGGCACGAGGCCTTGAGGCCCCGCTGCCGGGCCAGCTCCAGGGCGCGGGCCTCCTGGCGGTCGCTGATGACCACCTGGATACGGGCGGGAACGCGGCCGGCAGCTATGGCTTCGGCAATGGCCTCCATGTTACTGCCCCGGCCGGAAACCAGGATGCCGATTGGTAAAGGTAATGCAGCAGCCATACTTTTTCCTCCGGAAATAACTTTGTCACCGGGCCTCCCCTAATCACGGCTTCCGGGACATACCCCGGTCCTCAATAGACTAACTAAATAAGATCCGGCACAAATTCCACTTCTCCCCGGCCGGGTATTATCTCGCCGGCTACAAAAACCTCTTCCCCGGCGGCCTCTAATCGCGCCTTTACCCTGTCAACGTCACCGGCCGCGATCACCGCCAGCATACCAAGGCCCATATTGAAGGTGCGGTACATCTCCGGTTCCGGCACCTTGCCGTTCTCCTGGATGAGGCGGAAAACGGGCGGTACCGGCCAGCTGCGCCGGTCCAGGCGCATGCTTAAACCTCGCGGCAGGATGCGCGGCGGGTTTTCTACCAGCCCGCCGCCGGTGATGTGGGCCAGGCCCTTGATTAATCCTTCTTTTAGTAATGGCAACAGAGAGGCTGCATATATACGGGTCGGCTCCAGCAATTCTTCCCCCAGGGCCCGGCCCAGTTCCGGCAGCTGCCGGTCCAGGGTGTAACCGGCTTCCGCCAGCAAAACCCGGCGGGCCAGGGAAAAGCCGTTGGAGTGCAGGCCGCTGGAGGCCAGTCCCAGGACCACCTGGCCGGGCCGGATGCGGCTGCCGTCCAGGAGCTCCTCCCGCTCCACGACGCCGACGGCAAAACCGGCCAGGTCGTACTCATCCTCAGGGTAAAAGCCGGGCATCTCGGCCGTCTCGCCCCCGATCAGGGCGCAGCCGGCCCGGCGGCAGCCTTCGGCCACCCCGGCGACGATTTGGGCCACTTTTTCCGGCACCATTTTCCCTACCGCCAGGTAGTCCAGGAAGAAGAGGGGCTCGGCCCCCTGGACCAGGATATCGTTGACGCACATGGCCACGGCGTCGATGCCGACGGTATCGTGGCGGTCCATGAGGAAGGCTATCTTCAGCTTCGTCCCTACCCCGTCCGTGCCCGCCACCAACACCGGCTGCCGGTAACGGCCCGGTTCCAGGGCAAAGAGGCCGCCGAAACCGCCCAGGTCCCCCAGGACCCCCGGTCGGAAGGTCCGGCGGACATGCTCCTGCATCAACTCTACGGCCCGGTTGCCGGCGGCAATGTCTACCCCGGCGGCAGCATAGGTCAGGCCTTCGCCAGCTACCATAATGTCCCCCTCCGAAAATAACTCTATCGCAGGTTGGCATTGTCTCGCTCGCTCCCTGGCCCTTGTGGAGCGGCCTACGGCTCAGCTTCGGGCTCGGGCGGGGTTCCCGGCCTATTCGGCGTCCTTGCCTTTAGAATCCGGCCTCGGACATCCTGTCCTCGGCCCCGCCCTCGCTCCTCAGCTTCGCCTGGGCCGCTTCACCACTCGGGCCAAGTCGCTCGCTTCCGACAAATGCCAACCAGGCATTTTCATACCCTCGCTGGTGGCGGCGTGCCGCCATGAGCGGCTCCTCAGTAAAGTTAGTCCTGCAAAACAAAAGCCAGCCTGTTAAACCTTCACCCCTACCCCTCCAGGCTGTACTTGGTCGCCTCCTCCGGGGAGGGGATGGGGATGGGATAGCGACCGGAAAAGCAGGCGGCGCAGAAATTTTCGGCCCCGCGGGTTACGGAACGGAACAGCCCCTCCAGGCTCAGGTAATAGAGGCTGTCGGCCCCGACATGGCGGCGGATGTCCTCCAGGGAATACCGGGCGGCAATGAGCTCGCCCCGGGCGCTGGTATCAATGCCATAGTAACAGGGGTGCAAAACCGGCGGCGAGGCCGCCAGCAGGTGGACCTCCCGTACCCCGGCCTGGCGCAGCATCTCGACAATCCGCCGGCTGGTAGTTCCCCGGACGATAGAATCATCGATGATAACTACCCGCTTATCCCTTAAGATTGGCTTGATGGGATTGAGTTTCAAGCGCACGCCCAGGTCGCGCATCTCCTGGGTGGGCTGGATGAAGGTCCGGCCCACATAGCGGTTTTTCATCAACCCTTCGATAAAGGGTAAACCCGCCGCCTCGGCGTAACCGGCAGCGGCGGCGATGCCGGAATCCGGCACCGGGATCACCACATCGGCCGCCACCTGGTATTCCCGGGCCAGATTGCGGCCCAGCTCCCGCCGCACCAGGTTGACGGTCTCGCCGTCCAGGATGCTGTCGGGGCGGGCAAAGTAGACGTATTCAAAGATGCAGTGGGCGCTGTGGGGCGCCCGCCGTCCCTGGATGGAGTGCACCCCCTGGCTGTCGATGACGACAATTTCCCCAGGCTCAATGTCACGGCAAAAAGCGGCGCCCACGGTATCCAGGGCGCAGGACTCGGAGGCCAGCACCCAGGCCTCCCCCATTTTCCCCAGGCACAGGGGCCGGACGCCAAAGGGATCGCGGACGCCGATGAGCTTTTCCTCGGTCATTACCACCAGGGAATAGGCGCCCTCCAGCTCGTCCTGGCAGCGGCGCAGGGCCGCCTCAATGGGCTCCTGGCTGTAGCGGGCGATCAGATTGACAATGACTTCGCTGTCGGTGGAAGACTGGAAAATGGAGCCCCTGGCCCCCAGCTGCCGCCTCAGCCGGTTGGCATTGGTCAGGTTCCCGTTATGGGCAATGGCCACCATACCCTTGAGGTAGCGGAAAACCAGGGGCTGAGCATTGACCAGGGAACTCGCCCCGGTAGTAGAATAGCGCACATGGCCGATGGCCAGGTTGCCCTTTAAAGCCCGGAGGTTGTCCTGGTTAAAAACCTCCGCCACCAGCCCCATGCCCTTGTGGACGGCAATATGGCGGCCGTCGGCCACGGCAATCCCGGCGCTCTCCTGGCCCCGGTGCTGCAGGGCGAAGAGGCCGTAATAGGCCAGGCGAGCCACATCCTTGCCCGGGGCATAGATGCCGAAAATGCCGCACTCTTCATGCCAGGGCGACCGGTCCCGGGATGGCTCCCTCTCCCTCACCGGGCCATCAAAGCCGGTATGCTCTCCCGCCATTGCTTCTCCATCTCCCCCAGGCTGAGATTAAATATGGTCCTGCCGTTTACCCTTACCTTCAGGGCCCGGCCGGCAGTCAGGCCGATGACCGCCGCCGGCACGCCCTTCTCCCGCGCCATGGCCAGCACCCTGTCCCGGGCTGCCGGCGGGACCGCCAGGAGCACCCGCGACTGGCTTTCGCTGAAGAGGAGGTAGTCCGGCCGGAGACTGCCTGCCAGCTCCACCACGGCGCCCACCCCGCCGGCCAGGGCACTTTCAGCCAGAGCTACGGCCAGGCCCCCTTCGGCGCAATCGTGGGCCGCCGTCACCAGCCCGGCAGCGATGGCCTGCCGCACCACTTCCTGGACGGCTGCTTCCCGTTCCAGGTTGAGCCGCGGCGGCCGCCCCGCCACCAGGCCGTGGACAACGGCCAGGTATTCGCTGCCGCCTATCTCCGGGCAGGTTTCACCCAGGAGAAGGAGGACATCATTCTCCCGGCGCCAGGCCAAAGCGCAGCGTTTTTCAATATCAGCGATGAGGCCCACCATCCCCACCACCGGCGTGGGATAGATGGCCTCGCCCTCTGTTTCATTGTAGAAACTGACGTTGCCTCCCGTTACCGGCGTCTGCAAAACCTCGCAGGCCCGGCTCATGCCGGCTACGGCCTGGTAGAACTGCCAGGCGACCTCCGGCTTTTCGGGATTACCGAAGTTCAGGCAATCGGTAAGGCCCAGGGGACGGGCGCCCACACAGGAGAGATTGCGGGCTGCTTCAGCCACGGCAATGGCCCCGCCCGTTTCCGGGTCCAGGTAGCAGTAGCGGCCGTTGCCGTCCACCGTCAGGGCCAGGCCCTTGCCGGTTCCCTTAATCCTTAAAACCGCGGCATCACCGCCGGGGCCGGCCACCGTGTCCGTGCGCACCATGTAGTCGTACTGGCGGTAAACCCATTCTTTACTGGCTATATTTGGTGCCGCCAGGAGTTTTAAGAGCGCTTCCCCGTAATCTCCCGGCTCCGGCAGGCGGCTCAGATCGATATGTTGCAATTTATCCAGATAAGCCGGCCGGCGCCGTTCCACCTCGTAGACCGGGCACTGGTCCGTTAAGGCCCGGGCCGGTACCTCGGCCACCACCCGGCCGCCCTCTTTAATGCGCATGATACCGTCGTCCGTCACCCGACCGATAACCACCGCCTCCAGGCCCCAACGCCGGCAGATGGCCTGGACCCTTGCTTCCGCGCCTCTTTTGGGCACCAGGAGCATGCGTTCCTGGGACTCCGAAAGCATCACCTCATAGGGGGTCATGCCCTCTTCCCGCCGGGGCACCAGGGCGACGTCGATTTCCATGCCCGTCCCGGCCCGGGCCGCCATTTCACAGGAAGAGCTGGTGATCCCCGCCGCGCCCATATCCTGCATGCCGATAATTAAATCTTCTTTAATAATATCCAGGCAGGCTTCGATGAGAAGTTTCTCCCGGAAGGGGTCACCTACCTGGACGGAAGGCCGGCGTTCCTCGGAAGCCTGGCCCAGTTCCTCGGAGGCAAAGGTGGCTCCATGGATGCCGTCGCGGCCGGTGCGGGCGCCCACCAGCATAACGGCATTGCCTACCCCGGCGGCGCGGCCGCGGCGGATGTTTTTTTGCTCGATAAGGCCCACGGCCATGGCGTTGACCAGGGGGTTGCCGGTATAAGAAGGATCGAAGTAGACTTCCCCGGCCACCGTGGGCAGGCCCAGGCAGTTGCCGTAAAAGGCGATACCGGCCACCACGCCGCCCATGAGGTAACGGGTACGCGGGTCATCGAGGAGGCCGAAGCGGAGGGAGTCCAAGACGGCAATGGGCCGGGCCCCCATGGCAAAGATATCGCGCACGATACCCCCCACGCCGGTGGCCGCTCCCTGGAAGGGCTCAATGGCCGAGGGGTGGTTGTGGCTTTCGATTTTAAAGACTACCGCCTGGCCGTCGCCGATGTCGATGATGCCGGCGTTTTCCCCCGGCCCCTGGAGGACCCAGGGGGCCTTAGTAGGAAACAGCTTTAACACCGGCCGGGAGTGTTTGTAGCCGCAGTGCTCCGACCACATGACGGCAAACATGCCCACTTCCACATCATTGGGCTCCCGGCCCAGGATTTCTTTAATACGTCTAAATTCCTCGTCCGTGAGGCCCATCTGCCGGTAAACTTCAGGCTCCAAGGCGCTCCCCCCTCTGCCACCAGTCAACTATGGAAGCAAAAAGCTCCCGGCCGTCGGTACCGCCCAGGAGGCTTTCAGCGCAGCGTTCCGGGTGGGGCATCATGCCCAGGATATTGCCCTTCCGGTTAATAATGCCGGCGATATTGCCCACCGAACCGTTGGGATTGGCCGCCGGCGTCACTTCTCCGTCCTGAGTGCAGTAGCGAAAAATAATCTGCCGGTTGGCCTCAAGTTCAGCCAGGGTGGCGGCGTCAACATAATAGTTGCCTTCACCGTGGGCAATGGGAATGCGGACGACCTGGCCCTTCCGGAAGCGGTTGGTAAAGGGGGTGGCGTTATTTTCCACCCTTAAACAGGTCCACTGGCAGCGGAACTGGAGGCAGTCATTGCGCCGCATGGCCCCCGGCAGGAGGCCGGCCTCCAGGAGGATCTGGAAGCCGTTGCAGATGCCCAGCACCAGGCCGCCGGACCGGGCAAAGTCAATGACGGCCGGCATAATGGGGGCAAAGCGGGCGATGGCCCCGGCCCGGAGGTAGTCGCCGTAGGAAAAGCCGCCGGGCAGCACCAGGCAGTCGTAACCGGTAACATCAGTATCGCCGTGCCAGAGGTAGTCCACCGGCTGGCCCAGGACGGCCCCCAGGGCGTGGTAAACATCCTGGTCGCAGTTGGAGCCGGGAAAGACGATAACGCCGAACTTCATGGTTGTTCCTCCGGAAATAACTTAGTCACAGGCTGGCATTTGGCTCGCTCCGTGGTCCTCGCGGAGCGGCCTATGGCTCAGCCTCGGGCTCGGGCGGGGTTCCCGGCCTATTCGGCGTCCTTGCCTCAGAGGCCGGCCTCGGACATCCTGTCCTCGGCCCCGCCCTCGCTCCTCTGCTTCGCCAGGGCCGCTTCGCCGCTCGGACCAAGTCGCTCGCTTCAGACAAATGCCAGCCCGCAATTTTCATTGCGCAGGGCTCAAGCCTTGCCGCCGGCGCCGGCAGGTTCTTCCAGCGTATAGCGATACTGTTCGATCACCGGATTGGCCAGGAGCCGCCGGCACATCTCCTCCACCTGTTGCCCGGCCTTTTCCGGGTCGTCCAGGTCCAGCTGTACTTCCAGGTATTTACCGACGCGCACCGCAGTTACTCCCTCATACCCCATGGCTTTGAGGCCGCCCATGACAGCCTCACCCTGGGGGTCGAGGACACCGGGCTTTAAGGTGACGTAAATTTTAGCCAGGAGCATAACTATCGTCCCTCCAAATTTATTGCAACAGCCTTTCCACCCGGCTTAATACTTCCTCATAGGCGTCTTCGACGCCGCCCAGGTCGCGGCGGAAACGGTCCTTGTCCAGTTTTGCCCCGCTGGTGCTGTCCCAGAAGCGGCAGGTGTCCGGGGAAATTTCATCGGCCAGGAGGACCTGGCCGTGGTGCAGGCCAAACTCCAGCTTGAAGTCCACCAGGACCAGGTCGGCCGGTTGCAGGAATTCCGCCAGCAGCTCATTAACCTTCCAGGCGTAGCTTTCCATTTCTTTAATTTGAGTGTCGGTGGCCAGCTCCAGGGCGGCAATGTGGTAGTTATTAATCATGGGGTCATGCAGTTCATCGGATTTATAATAAAACTCCAGCACCGGGCGCTTGAGGGTTGTCCCTTCCTCCAGGCCCAGGCGTTTGGCCAGGCTCCCGGCGGCAATATTGCGGACCACCACTTCCACCGGGATGATTTCTACCGCCCGCACCAGGAGCTCCCGGGGGCCGGTCTGCTCGATAAAGTGGGTGGGGATACCCCGGCCGGCCAGCATCTGAAAGAACAGGGCCGACAGCCGGGCATTGATCTCGCCTTTGCGGGCAATGGTGCCTTTTTTCAGGCCGTCAAAGGCCGTGGCGTCGTCTTTGAATTCTACAAGGTACTGGTCGGGGTCACCCGTGCGGTAGACCCGTTTGGCTTTGCCTTCATATAATAGTTCACCTTTAATAGGCATGTCATCCCTCTCCTCTCAAACTTTTCGGATACCCGGCACTCAACTAATTACCCGAAGTTTCTCCCCTAACCCTGGCAAGATAAACTATGGGGTAATAATAATGCGATAACCACTTGAGTGCCAGGATCGGTCCGGGCCGTTGCCCGCCGCTACTCTAATCCGGCGCGGCGGAAGATGTAGTCCACATGGCGCAGGTGGTAGTCATAATCAAATAAAGCCTCAATTTCTTTCGCGTCCAGGAGGCTCGTAATATCCCGGTCCTTTAAGACCAGCTCTTTAAAGGGCTGGCGGGTCTGCCAGGCCTGCATGGCATTGCGCTGCACCCAGGCGTAGGCTGTCTCCCGCAAGACGCCTTTATTTACCAGGGCCAGGAGGAGCCGCTGGGAAAAGACCAGGCCGTGGGTCGCCTCCAGGTTGCGGCGCATATTCTCCGGGTAGACATTGAGACCGGCAATAATCTCGGTAAACTTGACCAGCATGTAGTCCAGCAGGATGGTGCTGTCAGGTATAATCACTCGCTCAACGGAGGAATGGGTCAGATCCCGCTCGTGCCAGAGGGCGACATTTTCCATGGCTGCCAGGGCATTACCACGCAATACCCTGGCCAGGCCCGTCACCCGCTCAGACATGATGGGGTTACGTTTGTGGGGCATGGCCGAGGAACCCTTCTGCCCTTGAGCAAAGGGCTCTTCAACTTCTAAAATATCTGTCCGCTGGAGGTTGCGGATTTCTGTGGCCATTTTTTCCAGGGAACTACCGATAATGGCCAGGGTGGCCAGGAACTGGGCGTGACGGTCGCGCTGGATGATCTGGGTGGAAACGCTGGCCGGCCGGAGGCCCAGGCGCCGGCAGACATGCTCTTCCACCCGGGGATTGATATTGGCAAAGGTGCCGACGGCGCCAGAGATTTTTCCGACGCTGATCATCTCTTTAGCCTGTTCCAGCCGGGTGAAGTGCCGGTCAACCTCCATAACCCACAGGGCCATCTTAAGGCCAAAGGTGGTGGGCTCGGCGTGGACACCGTGGGTGCGGCCGATCATGAGGGTGTATTTATGCTCCCGGGCCTTTTGCACCAGTTCGGCCCGCAGTTCCCGCAAACGCCTGAGGAGCAGGTCAGCGGCGTCTCGCATCTGTACCGCCAGGGCCGTATCCAGGACGTCGGAGGAGGTCATGCCCAGGTGAATATACTTGGAGGCATCGCCCACCTTTTCCGCCACTGCGGTGAGAAAAGCCAGAACGTCGTGGCGGGTGGTGGCTTCTATTTCATTAATCCGGTCGATATCGAAATCGGCCCTGGCCTTGATTTCTTCCAGGGCGGCCGGCGGGATTTGCCCCAGCTCGGCCCAGGCCTCGCAGGCGTAGATCTCGATGGCCAGCCAGGTGCGAAATTTATGCTCTGGCTCCCAAATTTTCCCCATTTCCGGCAGGGTATAGCGTTCAATCATTTTTTCCCCTCCCGTAGATAAGCTTCGATGCCCAGTTGCGCCAGTTTGGCATCCCGGGCCGCCACTTCCCGGGCCAGCTCTTCTTTATAGGCCGCCAGGCGCGCCTTTAGCTGCGGGTCGTGGACGGCGAGGATCTGGGCCGCGAGTATTGCGGCATTGGCCGCCCCGTCAATGGCTACAGTGGCCACCGGGATGCCTTTAGGCATCTGTACCATGGCGTAGAGGGAATCCACCCCACCCAGGGCCGCCGTCTTGATAGGAACGCCAATGACTGGCAGGGTGGTCACGGCTGCCAGGACGCCGGCCAGGTGGGCCGCCCCGCCGGCGCCGGCAATGAGGACCTTGAGCCCCCGGCCGGCTGCTTTACGGGCGTAATCCAGGGCGGCATCGGGCGAACGGTGGGCAGACAGGATTTTTACTTCATAAGGAATCTGGAAGCGCTCCAGCATGGCGGCAGCCTGGGCCATAACCGGCAAGTCGGAGTCGCTGCCCATAACCATACCAACATGGGCCAGGTTCATCAAATTTCTTCTCCTTCCTTATATTTTAGCATCTATTTTATCAGCCCCCTTTATCCTTTTTGCTAGCGCCCTGTATTTAATATAATTTAACTCACCCCGCCGGCTTCTCTCCGCTTTCTCTCCGCTTCCACTCCGATTTCTGAACACAAGGATCATAAAGCACAATTTAAATTCCCTCTTGCCGGCCGGCAAACTAAAGAACCCAGGCCGGGGTAGGTCACGCAACACTGAAACCTACCCGCCTGGGTTTTTATCCCTCCGGTGTAGCACAAAAGTGCCTGTACCACTCGGACCTGGCCGCGAAATACCTTCGCGCGGAACCCTGAGGTACACTTTCAGGCTGTAGCCAGGGCAATTTACGGTTGCCCGGTAGAAACTTGGGAGCCCTATTCCCCCAATTATACAGGCCATTGCCATATTCTCTTTTCGCTCCTATCGTAGCAAAAAAGGAGAATGCTGTCAACAGGGAGTTAAATCTTTCCTTAACCGGTAGAAATTACGCTGTTCAAACTTATACTTTCTTAATATTTCTCCACCACTTTTATGTTTTAATATAAGGGTGGGACAAACCCTGCTACATTTCCCAGGAGGTGCTTTGATGTTTCGTCGTCATAAGTTAAGGCTGGTACTCTTTATCTTCGTCCTGGCCGCGATGGTGGTTTTTCCCCTGGTGACCTGGGCCATGAGCTACCAGGTGCAGCCCGGCGATACCCTGTGGCTGATTGCCCGGCGTTTTGGTACCAGCGTAGATGGTCTAAAAAGCAGTAATAATTTAAGCAGCGATATTATGGGAGTCGAAGACCCCGACCAGGGCTTTGCCAATATAGCCACCATCACGAAAATGATGTACGACTACCAGGAAAACCTGGCCCGCAGGTAAACCGGCCCCGGTGGCAGCGTTACGCTAAAGTCGTCCCGGCCGCAAGTAACGCTACCGGCAACCGGCAGCCATAAATAAGCCCCGGCCGCGCTTAGGCGCCGCCGGGGTTATAATTTATAGCTCGCCCCTGAAAACATCCATGACAAAAAACTCCAGTTAAGGAACTATCATCCTGGCGAGGCCCGCTCAAGTCACAGTTAAATTATCGGCGGTATGGGTAATTCTTACCTGTGAGAAAAAAACGGCTACCATTAATTATGCCTGCGGGAACTTTTGCCCCTTCCCTTCGTCTATCTATTACGGAAAATATGTGAAAGGAGACTTTCCTATGGCATTGCAAAAGGCCCGGTCCCGTCCCTTGATCCTGTTTGTTCTCTTTTTCCTCCTGGCTGCCATGTATCCCGCCGCTACGGTCCTGGCCGGGCCAGCAACCATAACCATTACCGTCGACGGCCGACCGTTAAACCTGGAGACGCCGCCCCTGCTCCAGGACGGCCACCTCCTGGTACCGGTGCGGCCAGTAAGTGAAGCCCTTCAGGCCCGGGTTACCTGGAATGAGGAAAACAGGGCCGTGGTAATCATTACCCCGCAGGTCACCATAAATATGAAGGTTGACAGTAAAGAAGTTTTCAAGAACGGCGAGCATCTGTCCCTTGATGTAGCCGTACGGGTAAGCCACGATCGCGCCATGGTTCCCCTGCGTTTCCTGGCCGAAGCCCTGGGGGCCCGGGTGGTCTGGGATGCCCAGAACCAGACCGTCACCATCACCACCCCGCAGGTGCCGGTACCGGAGCGGGTATACAGCGGGGCTTTCCCGGCCCGGGTGGCCTTTAGCGCCAACAATAACCTCTGGCTCCTGGACGGCAGCCGGGCCGGGGCCGGACCGGTACAGGTAACTAAGAAAGGTTCAGTGGAAATCCTGGGATGGTCCCCCGACGGCCAGTGGCTGGCCTACCTGCAGCGGGAGACGCCGGATCTCTGGGCCGGCAAACCCTATCTCTGGGTAGTTAAGGCCGGCGGCAGCGGCGCCTTCCAGGTGGACCCGCGACCGGTGCTGGGACAACCGGCATGGTCGCCTCAGGAAAATACCCTGGTCTACAGCACCCAGGGTCCCGGCGGCGGCTACGCCCCGGACATGAACCTGAAGCTGGCCGCTATTGAAGACGGCCAGGCGAAAGTAACGGCGCTGCTGCCGGACAAAAGCGAGCTGGTGCAAGACTTTGCCTGGGCGCCGGACGGCCAGAGCCTGGCCGTCGCCTTAAGGCGTACGGCAGAACAACCCCTGCGCATCGACCGCATCACCCTAACCGGCGAGCGCAGCAACCTGCTTACCCTGGGCGAAGCCGGCACCCCGGAAGGCCAGATTTACCCCAGCTTCGCCACCGGCTTAACGTGGTCCCCCAATGGCCGCTACCTGGCCTACTACCTGCACCCCAACTCGGGTTCCCTTGCCGCCGACGGCGTGCCGCTTCAGGTGCTGGACCTAGAAAAGTCGAGCCAACCCCTGGCCCTGGGCACATCCCTCCAGTATAAACAGTGGCTGGCCTGGTCCCCGGACGGCAACAAACTGGCCTTCATCCAGGGCGGCAACCGGGAAGCGACCTACAACAAGCGCCTGTGTATTGCCACCCTGCCAGCGGGCCAGATCACTTTTTACGACCAGCCCGGCAGGGTGGATACCCAACCCCTGTGGCTACCCGCCCCCCATGACGGCGTCCTCTTCTGCCGCGGCCTGGAACGCATGGACTGGGGGGGCCAAAAGCAATCCGGGGTGCTTTTAAGCGACCACGGCATCTGGCTGGCGGCGAGCAACGGCCAGGCTCGGCCCCTGACCAGCGGCACGCCGGATAAAGCCGACTACTACCCCTCCGTCTCCCCGGACGGCCAGGACCTCTACTTCCTGCGCCTGAACAGCGCCGCCAGCGGTTCCCTTTGCCACCAACCCCTGGCTGGCGGGCCGGCGGTGGAGCTGGTGCGGAACATGAGCGGCTGGGCCGGTTACTACGGCAACTACTACCCGGCCTGGATGAGTATCTATTACCTGGACAAAACCAGCCGGGCCACCGGAAAGCTGGTGGTTAGCAACGTTGAAGGCAGACACTTTGAACTGGAAACCACCGGAGGCCGCCTGGTGCTCCTGCCCGATAAGGGCGCGCCTGACATGGTGAAGGAACTGGAGAAATATGCCGGCCAGACGGTGACGGTGACAGGGGTAATAACGAACGAGCTCAATATCTACATGCGGGCCCCCATCATGCGGGTGCAGTCCGTCAGCCCCGTGGGTAATGGCGGGGAAACCCCTGCCGGGATTACCTCTTTTACCATCGCCCAACCCGACCTGGTGGTCAAGGGGCAGAACCTGGCCCGGGTGGAGATCTGGGCTATACCCACCGGCACGGGGATAACTGAGAAGGATTATGAACTCCTGGGGTATGCCGGTAAAAAATCGGAAGATAACGGCCAGCAGGTCTGGACCTTCCCTATTCCCCGGAAAACCATCCTGGCCACGGAAATCTTTGCCAAAGGTTACGATGACCGGGGTAAAGAGGTCGGTAAGGTATCCCTGCCTTTTATCGGGGTCACCAGGCTGAATGAAGCTCTAGGGACGCTTGATAAGCCTTAAATTAAACAGCAAGAGGGACGGTGCCCTTCTTCCCGAAGGTTGCCTCCCCTTTTTTTAAGGGAGCAAAAATGCGTGCAAAGCTGGCATTGAAGGATGTGAAAAGGGCCGGTTGCTTTCTGCCGGGTAAAAGTGATAAACTTACTGCAGTTCAAGCTTGGGAGGCTTAAATGTGATTGAACTCAACCACCTGACCAAGGTCTACCACCAGGGACAGGTTAAGGCCGTCGACGACCTGAACCTCCGGGTTCAGGCGGGGGAACTCTTCGGTTTCCTCGGCCCCAACGGCGCCGGCAAAACGACGACCATCAAAATGATGGCCGGGTTGTTAACCCCTACCTCAGGAGAGGTCATAATCAATGGCCACAATATGGCCAGGGACCCCCTGGCAGCCAAAGGCTCCCTGGGGTTTGTCCCCGATAACCCCGATATCTGGGAAAAATTGACGGGCCTGGAGTACCTGCAGTTCCTGGCCGATGTCTACCGGGTGCCGGCTGCCGCCAGGCAGGCCCGGGTGGAGGAACTGGCGGCCACCTTCGAACTCCAGGACGCCCTGGGGGATAATATCCAGAGCTATTCCCACGGTATGCGCCAGAAACTGGTCCTGATAGGCGCCCTGATCCACCGGCCGCCGGTGCTTATCCTGGATGAGCCCATGGTCGGGCTGGATCCCAGTTCCGCCTACCTGCTGATGGATATCCTCCGCCGCCACTGCGATGCCGGCAATACCGTCTTTTTCTCTACTCATATCCTGGAGGTGGCCGAGCGCCTCTGCGACCGGGTGGGGATCATTAATAAAGGCCGGCTGGTGACCCTGGGAACTATGGAAGAGATCAAGGCCCGTCATTCTCAGGGCGAGGAAACCCTGGAGCAGATTTTCCTGGAGATCACTGGCGCCAACCTACCGCCTGAAAGGATGGACCTTAATACTTCCAAAGCCTTGAACAACCTGGGGCAACATGCTATACCCAGGTAATACAGGCAAATACTGCCGCCCGAATATTTCCGTTTTAATGTAAATAGAAATCTGCTTTGGAGGCAAAACTTATGACCACCTGGCGCCAGCACAGTCCCTGGCAGGCCCTGCTGATCACCATCTTGAAAATAAACCTGCGCAACACGACCGGAAAAGGCAGGTTGCCCGGTAGAGGTTTGGTCCGGCTCCTGCTGGCTTTTCTGGTGTTGCTGAGCTTTATCCCCCTGGAGATAATCTTTTTCTCCTTTTTCCTGTCCCTCTCCCGGGCCAGCCTGGCCGTTGGCCAGCCGGCCCTGGTGCCGGTCCTTATAGCCGTGGCCGGGCAGACGGTGGTGCTGGTCTTCGGCATGTTCTACCTGATGTCAGCCTTTTATTTCTCCCGGGATATCGACCGTATGCTCCACCTGCCCCTGCGGCCCCGCCAGCTCCTGCTGGGTGGCCCTGGGCGGCGCCGGTCTGGTTATGCTTTTGGGCCTTGTCAGCCATATGGCCCCTACGGCCATCTCCCGGGAAGGGAAATTTATCTGGCTGCTCCGCTCCCTGCCAGTGGAGGCCCGGCTCCTGGTCCGGGTTAAGCTCCTCTTCAGCCTGGCCTTCGCAGTCCTGGGGGCCGTCCTGGTGAGCGGTATTCTCTACCTGTTCCTGCGCCTGCCCCCGCCATATCTAACCATTACATTTATCCTGGGCCTTTTGAGCAACTGGCCCGTGGCCGCTCTGGGGTTGATAGTCGATCTTTCCTACCCCCGCCTGGACTGGGTCGATCCCCAGCAGGCCATGAAGAGCAATTTCAACGGCCTGATAGCCATGCAGCCTGGCCCTCCCCCTGGTTCTCATCCTGGTCTTATCGGCCTATCTCCTGTCCCGCCTGGGCCAGGGGTATAACGCCATCGTGGCCCTGCTGGCCCTGGAGCTGGTGCTTGCCGGCCTGGTTACGACCCACCTCCTGGAGGGCATGGCCGAAAAACGCTTACGCGGGATGGAATAATGGAGCAGGACGTCTATGTCCTGCACTAGATAGCGAAATTAATAAGCCCCCGGACTACGTTAATAACGGAGCCGGGGGTTTCTTATATACCTCAGCCTGCAGGTCCACACCTTTACGGTGGGAGATGTAAACCAGCGTTTATTATTCCCGGGTTACCAGCACCTGCTGCCGGGCCGGGGACCAGGTGACTCGGTACCCCAGGGCTTCTGCAACATAGCGGGCCGGAAGGAAAACCCGGCCGGCGCGGTTCAAGGGAGCTACATCCAGGTCTTCCCGGCGGCCGTCGCGTTCCATTTCCGCCCGGCCGGGATAAAACCGCAGGACATGGCCGGCTCCCTGAAGGGTTACCGTCTCAGTGGCGGGATCCCAGCCAATCCCCGCATCGGGAACACCCAGGGCCAGGGCCAGGTAGCGCAGGGGGACGTAGGTGCGGTCGTTTTCGATAAAGGGAGCGACATCCATCGCCTGCGCCTGGCCATTGCTGGTGTAGCCCTGCTGCCCCGGGGTAAAGGTCGCCACCGGTACGGCGCTGCCGAAGACAGTAAAGGTGCGGCTGCTGGCTTCCCGGCCCTGGCTGTCATAGGCCTTAACTACGAGGCTCCCTTCCCCGGCCAGGCGGTTGAAATCAATGTTTAGCTGGTAGGGCGGGCTGGCAGGGCTACCCAGTAGCTCGCCATTTAAGTAATACTCCACCCTGCTGATGAAGGGGTCGTAGAGCTTGACGGCGGCCCCCAGGGTGACTTTCCCCTGGAGGGCCATGCCGTCCTCGAGTTCCCGGTAAATCCCGGCGGCCTCCTGGCCGACCTGTTCCAGGTAGTGGGGGCTGGCGATGGCCTCCCGGTAAGCGGTCAAAACCTCCCGGTTGTCATCCAGGCGATAATCGCTCACCTTCGCCTGGGTGTAGAGGGGGTCGCTTTCGTTGAGATCAAAGTAGACCACCGCCTTGACCCGCGGGTAGAGGAGGGGCAGGGTGCGGTAGAATTTAAGAATATTGAAGGCGGCCCAGCGGCTGACATCGGCCCGGCCGGGGCTCAACACCGTGTGGGCGATGCCGAACTCGCCCACCATCAGGGGCTTGCGGCCGGCGAAAATGCGGTACCAGTAGTCCAGGCGCTGCAGGGGATCCAGGCCTGCTCCCGGCTGGTCGGCGCGGCCGCTCAGGTAGTAGTCGCTGTAAAAGTTGACGCCCACCCAGTCGACATAGTCATCGCCGGGGTAATACTCCAGGGCCGCGGCTTTGACCCCCTCCGGCTGGACAATATCAAAGGGGTTCCAGACCATGGCCACGTTGGGTGCTTCCCGGCGCATGATGGTCGCCGCCCGGCGAAACCAGGCGACGTAGGCAGCGGGGTCGCCATGCCAGGCGTTAGTGCCCTCCATGTTCATTTCCGAGGCGAAACGGAGAAAAACCGGGATTTTTAAGGCGGCGAGCTCCCGGGCGATGGCCACCAGATCCTCCTCCTGCAGTCCTCCCAGGCCACCGTTGGGCTCCAGGGCCAGGACCAGGCCCGCGCCGGGCACCTGCCGGGCCTTCTCCATGGCATCCTGGGGTAAAACAAAGTTGCCCGGCCCGTAGATGTGGCCGTAGCCTAAAAAGAGGGCGTGCTGGCGGCCATAAAGGTCTTTGACCCGGTTGTAGTCGTTCCCGCCAGGCCCCCGCTCTTCGTAAAGGCCCAGGTAGGTACCGGCGGCCGGCTCAAATTTAGCCAGGGTTATCCGCCCGGGATCCGGCACCGGGAAAAAGAGGCGCAGGACCGATTTCAGGCTCTCACCCCGGGCTGTATCCCCCCAGGCCCAGTCAGGTACCCCTGCCTGCTGGAAGAGGGCGGCCTCCTTCACGTAGGCGGCCCTGGCTTCGGCCAGTTTCCCCTGGCGGTCGCAGAGGTGGAAGATCTTCTGCCAGGCCAGGCCGGCGTTCTTCAGGTCGCCGCTGGCCTCAAAGTAAGCCGCAGCGCTGCGGTAGAGACCCTCGGCTGTAGCCGGGTCGCCGGCCTCCAACTCCCCGGCGCGCTGGTAGTCCTGCCAGGGGTCAGCCCAGGCGGCTGCAGGCGGGATCAGCAACAAGAATAAAAGAATGACAGCTATACGCGATACCTTCATGCCTGACCATCACCTGCTCCTTTTTTGTGGTAATTCGTTCCTAATTTTAACACAGGAGCAGGGAGCAGGAAAGGTAATTTGTGGGGCGTCTACCGTAATCCGGCGACGTGCCCCCGGCTCCCCGGTTGGCTAAAACCATTTCTTCAGCAAAGGGGTAAATTCGGCCAGGGCTTTTTTTACCTTTTCTTCCTCTATTTCTGCTTCCAGGCAGGAGGCCAGATAGGCGCTTAAAACACTGGCGCCTACCTGACTGATGGCTGCCTTAATAGCTGCCAGTTGCATGATAATATCACTGCAGCTCCGGTTCTCCTCGATCATTCTGGTAATCCCTCGTACCTGACCTTCAATCCTTTTCAAGCGGGAGAGAATTTCCCCCTGGCAATTTTCTGGTGCTAAATCGTTGGCCATTGCGAATACCTCCTGGTATATAAGATGTGAGCTGCTGCCACCATGGGTAGCCCCCTGGTAACTAAGATGTGTGTGGGGGCAGATTATACTTATACTTATACCAATAGGGGTATCTTGTACACATTCTAAAATATAAAACGGCTCCTTGTCAAACCAGGCCTTGACAAAGACGTCATGTCGTGATAATTTTAGTTTTAAGATATACCTATACCGGTATGGGTACTATGCAGGGAGTACATCTTAAAACCACATCACAAACTCTAATCCCGGGGAGATGGTAACTTTGTCTACCAAGTGGTCCTGGGTTCAAGGTGGTATTATCCTGGGGTTGTGGAACCTGCTCATTTTCCTGAGCGGTAACCACCTGGGGACCACCACCGCCTATGCCCAGACGGCCGGTTATATTACCCAGTTCTTCTCACCCCAACTGATACCTGTTAGTACCTGGACGGCGGGGACCTGCGGCACCAGCAGCGGCCTTATGGTCAGCTGGCAGTGGATGCTGGTCCTGGGAACCTTCATTGGCGGCCTGGCCGGGAGCTTGCTACACCGCGAGGGACCGGCACCGGAGGTCCCGGAGCTCTGGCAGCGGAGGTTTGGCGACCGGCCCCGCTTGCGCTTCGGCCACGCTTTCCTGGGCGGTTTCCTGCTGCTCTTTGGCGCCCGGATTGCCGGTGGCTGCACCAGTTCCCATATCATCAGCGGTATGAGCCAGATGGCCATTAGCGGTGTTCTTTTCGCCCTGGCCGTCTTCGCCGCGGGCATACCGATGGCCACGTTCCTTTATAGGAGGGCTGACCTGTGAATCTCTTATGGGCTTTAATCTTTGGTATTGGCTTTGGCTATATTCTACAACGCGTGGGCGCCTTTGAATACCAGAACATCGTCAACGCCCTGCGCTTGAAGGACCTGACCATACCCAAGTTTATGCTCCTCAGTGTCGCCATTACTTCCGTGGGGCTTTTCAGCCTCTATTCCGGGGGGCTGGTGGTCCTGGATATGATCGTCACCAACCCGGTGGCCAATATCGTCGGGGGTCTCATCTTCGGCGCGGGTTTTGCCCTGGCTGGTTACTGCCCGGGTACCAGCATCGGCGCCATGGCCGAGGGTAAGAGGGATGCCCGTTACACCGTCGTCGGCGGGTTGTTCGGTGTCCTGACCTATACCCTGCTGCAACAGTATGCGGGCCTTTCCTTTGCTGCTTATGATGCCGGTAAGATCAACCTGGCAGACCTCATCCCCCTGAATCCCTTCTCCCTGGCGGTAATCTACAGCGCGGCCATCATTAGCATTATATACCTGGTAGACGCCTGGGAACAAAAAAAGGATGCCCGAACCCCTAAAAATATCACAACTAAAAATATCTCCGCAGGGACGGTGTTGAACCATGCCCAGGAATAACCGCGACAGGGCTCTGCTGGCGGTAACCGTTACCATCCTGGTTTTCATGGTCCTGGCTGCCGCCATGGGCGGCTGGCCCCGGTCAGGGGCGGCCGCCGGTAACAACCAGATCCTCCAGCAGGCGGTCTTTGCCTATTACGAGCGCATGCCGGACCATATCTATAAGATTCCGGAAGCAGATTTGAAGAAGCTCGTCGACGCCGGTGACCAGAGCATTTATATCCTGGACATCCGGGAGGCCAAAGACTTTGCTGCCGGCCATATAGCCGGCGCCCATAACATCCCCTTCAAAGAAGTTGGCCGCAACCTGGATAAGCTGCCCCGTGACAAGACCATTATCGTTTACTGCTACACCGGCCAGACCGGCGGCCAGACTACTGCCGCCTTAAATATCGCCGGTTTCAAGGCCCGCTCCCTGAACGGCGGCATGAATAACGGCTGGATGAAGGCCGGTTACCCGGTGGTCAAGTAAGTCGGGTTAACCGGAAGCACTACCAGGTTCCTATGTCCGGGCATAAAAGTGTTTTCAAGCAGTTTTTTCCGGCCCGAAAAGCAACTAGCCGGGCAAGATCTCTACCCATAAAAAATCCGGCTTAAAGCCGTTCATTTACTTAAGCGCGAAAAATATTGTTACCACAATTGCCGCCCATCAAAACGCCCCGCCTGCACGGCCGGGCGTTTTTCCTTACCCTAACTGCCGTATATTCGTCCGTGCACCAGGCTTCACCCCTGGTGGTAGCCACGCGGGAGTAGCCCTGGTACTCGTCCATGGAGAACTGGTTCAACACATCTCCCGGTACTTCGCCCCGGGCCAGGTATTTTGCCTGTCCCTCATCCAGGGCGGCTTCGGTGCCGGTCCCCGGGCGTCTTTACGGACCTCAACCTTCCAGCGCCTGGACGTGGGAGTAATCTCCGCTTGCCTGCTCCTAACAGCCGTACTGGCAATCATATCCATGATCATGCTCCCGCAGGCATGCATAAATCCAGGGCTCGCCGCCGGTTATGGCCAGGAGCTGCACCACCTGCAAAACCTTCCTCTCCCGGCAAAAATTACGCTGCCAAAACTTATACTTTCTTAATATTTCTCCACCACTTTTATGTTTTAATGTTAGGGAGGGACAGATTTCTTTATTTCTCAGGAGCCCCCCATGGGGGCTGGCGCCCCCTCCACGACACATGAAATAGGTGATAGTATAAGTTAAAACACTGCCATGAAAAGGATCGATTTCGCTCTGGTGCCGGACAAGGAGCCCGAGGAGGAGTCTGATCCAGACACCTTTAGGAACCACGAACTGTAAAGCAGGCCTCAACAAGGTAAAGTACCCGCCTTGGAAGGCTGAGCACGTGGAGGAGATTCTTAGACCATGGAGGTGTCTCTTGGCAGTAGTTAAATAAAAAATAAAAAAGAAAGAGGGGAAAGCAAGAAACCACGAAATGGAAGTAGTGTATGAACGCTGCTGTGGGCTAGATGTCCACAAGAAAAAGGTAGTGGCGTGTCTGATCACGCCAGGAGAAAAACAACTAAAACAAGAAATAAGAACCTTTGGCACCATGACCGAAGACTTAGAAGGGTTACGGGGATGGCTTTTAGAAAACGGAGTTACTGCCGTAGCCATGGAAAGCACCGGAGTATATTGGAAACCGATATACAACATTTTAGAAGGCCAAATACCAGAATTAATATTGATCAACCCCGAACACTTTAAAGCCTTAAAGGGGAAGAAAACCGACTGCAAAGACGCGGTGTGGCTAGCCGAACTTTTAAGGCATGGCCTGCTAGCAGGAAGCTTTATCCCGCCGAAAGAAATAAGGGAATTAAGGGAGTTAACCAGGTATAGGGCGGCTTTGGTAGCAGAACACAGCCGCGAGGTGCAAAGGGTCCAAAAGCAGCTAGAAAACAGCAATATCAAATTAAGTTCAGTAGCCACAGATATCATGGGCGTATCAGGGCGAGAGATACTAAAAGCGATGCTTAACGGGAACGAAGATCCAAAAGAACTAGCGCAAATGGCCAGGGGGAAATTACGCAAGAAGATACCAGAACTAGAAAAAGCCCTGGAGGGGAAAATAGAAGAACATACCCGGCTATTGTTGAAACAACAACTAGAGCACCTGGAGTTTTTAGAGCAACAAATCGAAGAACTAAATGCCGAAATCGAAAAAAGGATGGAGCCTTTTTTCGAAGAAGCGGGGAGACTAGCTGAAGTAAACGGCATAAAAAAAGAAGCAGCCCAGGATATAATTGCCGAAATAGGCGTCGACATGACCCCCTTTCCTGATGCTGACCATTTAGCCTCATGGGCAGGGGTCTGTCCCGGTAACAACGAAAGTGCCGGTAAACGAAAGAGTGGGAAAACCCGTAAAGGAAATCAACACTTAAGAGCAATATTAGTCCAATGTTCCTGGGCCGCAATACGAACAAAAGACAGCTATCTCTCCGCGAAATATCGTCGATTAGCGCCACGACTAGGCAAGAAAAAAGCCCTGCTAGCCATCGCCCATAGTCTGATAAAAATTATCTACCATCTCCTAAAAGATAAAGCCCATTACCAGGATCCAGGACCAAACTACTATACCAAAGAAGAACGAGAACGCCGAATAAGGCGGTTAGTAAAGCAAATAGAAGCCCAAGGTTACACAGTAACTCTAGAAGAAAAGCCTTCTGTTGCCTAGTTTTAAAAAAAGCCAAAGGAAAGATAAATGCTAGGTGCAAGCATGCAATGGTAAAAAGACACATTTTAGTATAGCTATACCGCCAGAGTAAAGTTTATACAGCAATAACGCACACTAATTATTTCCACTAAAGTGAAATATGGGCTGAACTGTAAGCCTTAGTGATTTCGGAGGAGGAGGTGCTTTGATGTTCCGTCGTTATAAAAGATTTGTGTCTCTAATCTTCATCCTGGCCGCGCTGGTGGTCTTTCCCCTGGTGGCCCGGGCCATGAACTACCAGGTGCAGCACGGCGATAGCCTGTGGCTGATTGCCCGGCGTTTTGGTACCAGCGTAGATGCGCTAAAAAGCAACAATAATTTAAGCAGCGATGTTATTTATCCCGGCCAGAAACTCTATATTCCTGACGGTACTGCAGCCGATGCCCCCGACTATACTTCCCTGCAGCGGCAGATCCAGGAGTTCCTGGCGGACAAGCCGGGGACTTACGGCGTTTATTTTAAAGACCTCATTTCCGGCCAGTCCTTCGGCATCAATGCCGACACCCCCCTGCCTGCGGCCAGCACGGTAAAGCTGCCGGCCGTCCTGTATATCAACCATCTGGTCGCCGCGGGCAACCTGGACTGGCAGCAAAAGCTGACCTATAACAGCGCCACCGATTACCAGGGCGGCAGCGGCATCCTGCAGTTCAGCGTCAAAGATGGGGACAAGCTAACGTTAAGAACCCTGGCCACCATGGCCATTACCACCAGCGACAACATTGCCTACAACATGCTGCGTAACTTTGTCGGTAAGGGCAGTATTGCCGACTATATGCGGAGCCTGGGAGGGCAAACCGTCTTTCCTGACGGCCAGAACTTGAGCACAGCCCGGGATATGGCCATCTATGTCCAGGCAGCCCTGGATTTCGCCAGGGTCAACGCCGACGGCCGCCGGCTGCTGGACGATATGGCCAATGGTATTTACAATGAAGGCATACCCTTAAAGATACCCGACGGCGTTACCGTGACCCACAAGGAAGGGTTCATCTGGGGCAGCCCGGCTGATGCCGGCGTCGTCTTTGGCTCCCGGCCCTTTATCGTCACCGTTCTTTCCCAGGGAATCGAAGACCCCGACCAGGGCTTTGCCAATATAGCCATCATCGCGAGAATGATGTATGACTACCAGGAAAACCTGGCCCGGAATTAGTAAAGGGTAAGGATCAAAAGCCCCCGGCTACGCCTCCAGGCGCAACCGGGGGCTTTTACTGCAGCGCGGTTCTAGATGTTCCGGGCCACTTCGTAGGCGTCCCAGATGGCTCCCATAATGTTCCGGGGTTCCCGGGAGTCGCCGATGAGATAAAGGCCAGGCATCTTGCCCATCAGGGCGCGGTAAAGTCCTTGCTCGGGCGTAAATCCTGCCGCCACGACTACCGTATCGGCTGGGAGAGTTGTTCTATGGAAGGACCTGTCAATCAGGATAACACCTGCTTCCGTTACCTCCAGCAGGCTGGTACCGGTTCGCCATTCTACCCCTTGATAGCGGAGCATCTCTATGAGCATGATCCGGTTCATATAGGGCACGGGGATGCCGGCCCGCATCAGGTCGTCCAGGATCTCAATTATCGTCACCTGCTTGCCCTGCCGGGCCAGCCAGAGCGCGGTTTCACACCCGGCCAGCCCGCCGCCGATGATGACCACCTTATCACCGGCCTGCTTTTTACCTAGCAGAATATCAGTTGCCGTGCTTACCTTGCCTTTGTCGATGCCGGGGACGTCGGGAATGGCCGGTTTGGAGCCGGTGGCCACAACCACGGCGTCGGGGTTTTTCTCCAGGACCAGTTCCGGGCTTACTTCCCGGTTCAGGTTGATCTCGACCTGCAGTTCCTGCAGTTCGGTTTTATACCACTCCAACAGGCGCGCATCGTCTTTTTTGAATTCCGGCACGGCGGCAGCGATGACATGGCCGCCCAGTTGCTCACTCTTTTCGTAAAGGGCCACCTGGTGCCCCCTCAGGGCGGCCACCCGGGCCGCCTCCATGCCGGCCACGCCGCCGCCGATAATCATTACCTTTCTGGCCGAACTTGCCCGCTCAATGCCATACTCTTTTTCCCGGCCGCAGGCAGGGTTCACGGCGCAGGACAGGGGCCGGCCCAGGAAGCCCCGCCCCAGGCAGCCGTCATGGCAGCCAATGCAGGGCCGGATCCTGTCAACTCGTCCCGCCATCACTTTGCTGGCCCATTCAGCATCGGTTAACAGCCCCCGGCCGATGGCTATCATGTCCGCCTGGCCTTCAAACAGGGCCCGCTCGGCCAGTTCCGGTACTTCCATCCGGCCGGCGACGATCACCGGGACCTTAACCGCTTCTTTTAGCTTTTGGGTTAAAGGCAGGTAACAGCCGTGCTCTTGATAAAGGGGCGGGTGGGCCCAGTACCAGGCATCATAGGAACCGGCATCGGCGTCAAAGCCGTCGTAACCGGCTTCCTCCAGGATCCTGGCAGCCGCCAGCGCTTCTTCCACGTCGCGGCCTTTTTCGGCGAATTCTTCCCCGGGCAGTCCTCCCTGGCGCCAGTCCTTGATAAAATTCTTGATGCTGAACCTGAGGAGGACGGGGAAATCTTTCCCCACCCTCTTTTTAATCTCCTGCACTATTTCGATGGGGAAAGTGAGCCTGCCCCGCAAGTCGCCGCCGTATTTATCCGTGCGGCGGTTGAACAGGGCGATGGTGAACTGGTCGAGGAGATAGCCCTCATGCATGGCATGAATCTCTATACCGTCAAACCCGGCCTCTACGGCTATCTCGGCCGCCTCGCCGGCCCTTTTCACCAGGGTTTCGACTTCCTTAGTCGTCAGTTCCCGGCAGGTTATGGCCGGTTCCCAGAAGTTGGGTATAGCGGACGGCGCTACGGGTTCTTCCGCCAGCATGACCGGCGCGGCCACCCGGCCGAAGCCCATGGTCAACTGCAGGAATATCCTGGTGTTGTAGGCATGGACTCTCTCTGTAAGCTCCCCTGCCGTGGCGATAAAGTGAAAGGGGTTCACGGATATGTTGGGGACCAGGCCGGGTTTAAAGGGCTCGATTTCGTTTTCGACCTTGGTCACACTGGTAATGATTAACCCGGTGCCCCCTCTGGCCCGTTCAATATAATATTCTATGGCTCGCTTGGAGAAGCAGCCGTCCTGGGTCACCAGGCCCAGGACACCCATGGGAGCCATGGCAATTTTATTCTTTACCTCTACCTTACCTATCTTGATGGGTTCAAAAAGTCTGGTATAGGCTGCCACCATAATTAACCTCCTGCTTTTAGCCAATTAGTTTTGTAGTCACGATAATTATTGTGCACCAATACCAGCCATTTATTAGCGCCCTTTTTTATTCTCCCGGCTCCTTGTCCCACCGCAAGCCGCGGTAACTGGGGTGACGCAGGCGGCCGTCCGGGGTCTGTTCCAGGTACTCCACGGTACAGGCCAGGCGCGGTTCCACCCAGCGGGGCCGGGTCAGGCCCGGCACAGGTTCTCCGAAGGGCGGCGGCACCGGCTTAAGTTTTTTTAACTCCGCCAGCAATCGCCTCTCTTCTTCCCGGTCAAAGCCGGTTCCCACCTTGCCCCGGTAGGCCAGCCGCCCCTGCCGGTACTCGCCCAGGATGAGGGCGCTTAAGATACGTTCACCTCTCCCGGGCTCGTACCCCACGATGATGAATTCCTCCGCGTGGGTATGCCGGAATTTGCGCCAGTGGGAGGAACGCCGTCCGGGAAGGTAGGGGCTGTCTTTGGCCTTGGCCATAACTCCCTCCAGACCCTGCCTGGTGCAGGTCGCAAAAAAGGTGGTGCCATGGGTTTCAATGAAGCTGGAGATAACCAGGTTGTCCCCCGGCTGCACGGCTTCCTGGAGCAGTTCCTTGCGCCAATACAGCGGCCGGGGCATGATGTTTTCGCCCCGGCAGTAAAGGAGATCGAAGGCGACAAAAACGGCCGGGGTTTGAAGAGCGGCCTGCCGGATTTTCACGGGTTCGGTAATTCTCCCCCGGGCCTGGAGGCGGCTGAAGGAGGGCCGGCCTTCCTCTCCCGGGATGATTATCTCTCCGTCCAGGACCGCCGGCTGCATCCCGACCCAGCGGTGCAGGCCGGCCAGCTCGGGAAAGGCCGGGGTGATGTCCAGGAGATTCCTGGACTGGAGGATGGTTTTCCGGTCCAGGTAAGCCAGGCAGCGGTAGCCGTCCCACTTCACCTCATAAATAAAGGCGGGGGAATCAAAGGGGCGGGCGGTCACGGCCAGCATGGGCCTGATCTGCAAAAGCGGGAGCCGGCCACCGTCACCTTCAGGCATAAGCCCAGCCCCCTAAAGGCAGTAAGGGAACTCTGTAGGGCACCGGCCATTCCTCCAACTATGATGTCTTGCGCCGCCGGCGGGGTTTTCTGCCTTCTTCCCCGGCACCGGCAGCTTTTTCCTTTTTGGCCAGCTCAATGCTGGCCTTCAGGGCCTCCATCAGGTCCACTACCTTACCCGCCGCGGGCTGCACCGGTACCACCACCTCTTCACCGGCGACTTTAGCCTCAATAATCTCCAGGAGGGCCTGCCGGTACGCGTCGGTATATTTCTCCGGATCAAACCTGGCCGCCAGGTTGTTGATAAGAGTAACGGCCATTTTGGCCTCATTTTCGTGGATTTTGACCTCGTAGTTTAATTCCGGCAGCTGCTCTACCGTCCTGACCTCCCGGGGATAAAACATGGTGTGCATTACCAGGGCCCTGCCGGAAACCCTTACCGCCGCCAGGGATTCCCTGGTTCTTAAACTTACTCTCGCTATGGCAATTTTCCCCGTAGTCTCCATGGCCTGCCGCAGCAGGGCATAGGCTTTCTGCCCCATCTCGCCTGGCACCAGGTAATAAGCCCTGTCAAAATAAATGGGGTCAATCTCTTCCAGGTCAACAAAATCGAGGATGTTAATGTTCCGGGTCGCATCTTGAGGAATTCCTTCCAGGTCTTCTTCCCGCAAAATTACATACTTGCCCTTTTCGTATTCGTAACCCCGGACGATCTCCTCCGGGGGAACCTCTACCTGGCAGAAGGGGCAGTATTTCCGGTACTGGATAGGTGTCCTGCACTTAGCATGCAGGTAGTTGAATTTGAGATCACTACTTTCTGTAGCTTTGTAGAGTTTGACCGGCACATTGACCAGGCCAAAGCTGATGGCGCCTTTCCAGAGGGGGCGCACGGTTCTCACCTCGAGGTCTTCCAGCAGTATCCCGGGCCACTCTGGCACCAGCAACCTTTGCGCCCCGGGCTTTGCCTGTAGTATCTCCCCCCGGCAGGGGGGGCAATACGCCGGGACGGACAGGCGCCATAACCGACGGCGCCGGTACTGGGAAAAATGGCCGACGGGCTGGCTATAAAAAAGAGCTAGACTCCGGCCAGCTCTAACAGCGGTTCTAAATTGTTGGGGTGCTCCAGGAGGTCCCGGTAAAGGTCGCCGTATTTTTCCAGGCGCGCACGGACGGTGTGGATGTTAAAATCCCCAGGGCGGATCTTTTTCCCCGCCACCTCTTCCCAGGTCAACGGCGTGGAAACAGGTGCCCCCGGTAAAGGCCGCAAGCTGTACGGAAAGGCCATAGACCGCCCCCGTACATTTTGCAGGTAATCCAGGTAGACTTTGTCCTGACGCTTCTGGATAGGGTGTGCGGTGGTGGCCTTTTGGGGGTAAACTTCAACAATCAATTGGGCGATGTACCCCATGGCGGCCGTGACCTCCTGGAAGGTCCAGCGGGGAAAAAGGGGGATGAAAATATGCAGGCCGCTGGCGCCTGAAGTTTTGGGGTAGCCAGTGAGGTGGAATTCCTTTAAAGCCTGGTTGACCAGGAGGGCGATTTCTAACACATCCGCAAAGGTGGCCCTTGCTGCAGGATCGAGGTCCATGACAGCAATATCGGGACATTCCAGGTGGCCGGCCCGGGAAAGCCAGGCATGGACCTCGATGCACCCCTGGTTGGCCAGCCAGGCCAGGGTCTCTTCGTTATTACAGAGGACGTAATTGATGGTCTTATCGCTATCGGCATGATAGACAGGCAAGGTCGCCACCCACTCTGGGGCATAGGCAGGACACTCTTTCTGGTAAAAGGCCTCTCCTGTAATGCCGTCCGGGTAGCGCTTCAGGACCAGGGGGCGGTCCCGCAGGTAAGGCAGGATGACGGGGGCCATGTCGACATAATATTCGACGAGATCAAACTTGGTCAGCCCCTCCGGCCAGAAGACCTTGTGCGGGTTGGTCAACTGGAGCTGTTGCTTCGGCAATTGGGGCCGTATGTATTGCTGGCCCTGACCCATTTCTATGCCGCAACCCCCTGTTATTCTTGCCTTGCCATTAGTATCCCACCCCGGTTAAGGCCCATACGCCGGGCCACAAGGAAGTAGCCCTGCGGCGTTCCACCGGCCCGGCCCCCAGGGCGACCAGGATCTTCCTGCCGGCGGCATAACTCAGGGCGGTGAGGCCCGGCCGATGAGTTTTCGCAGGGAACCATTTCCTGGGGTTTTCAGGGTGGGTTAAGGTAACTTTTTTCGCTGGTTTGTACCGTTCTTTTTTCTCCAGGCCATATTCTCCTGCCTGCCAGGATGATATTAGCTATATTTCAAACTATATCTGCCGCTTGACAACTTTATTTCCAGTTGTTATCCTGATGTTACTTAAATATTTATCTAAATATTGCTGGGGTGAAAAGCGATGGGTTTAAATACCCTCTTCAAGGCCCTGGGCGATGACACCCGCCGGGAGATCCTGCGCCGGCTGGCCCGGGGGGATATGGCCGCCGGGGAGATTGCCGCAGCCTTCGACCTCTCCTGGCCGACCATCTCCCACCACCTCAACGTACTCAAGGAAGCGGGCCTGGTGCAGGATGAGAAAAAGGGCCAGTACGTCATCTATTCCCTGAACACCACTGTTTTTCAGGACATTACGGGATGGCTGTTCGACATGCTGGGGATAATAACGGAACGACAGCCAGCCAGAAAAGGGGGAGTTAAAGATGGAAAATAAGTACCGCGTTAGCAAGGAAATGATAACCCGCGACTGGCCCGCCCTGGTGGTCCTGGGGGCCATGCTTGTCGCCGGCATCCTGGTTTACCCCCATCTGCCGGACCTGGTCCCGGCCCACTGGAACTTCCGGGGCGAAGTTGATAATTACTTCAGCCGCTTCTGGGGCGCCTTCGCCCTGCCCCTGATGACCGGCGGTATCTACCTGCTCATGCTTTTTATCCCTTACCTGGATCCCAAGCGGGAGAACTACCCCCGCTTTGAGCTCGCCTACCGGGTGGTGCGCCTGGGGCTGGTTTTCTTTTTAGCGGTGCTCCACACAACCGTCCTGGTAGTGGCCCTGGGCGGGCCGGCCAGCCTGGTCAACCGGGTCGTACCCCTCGCCGTGGGAATACTGTTCATCCTTATAGGTAATTACCTCCCCCAGGCCCGCTTTAACTACTTCTTCGGCGTCCGCACGCCCTGGACCCTGGCCAGTGAGGAAGTCTGGCGGCGTACCCACCGTTTTTCCGGTTATGCCTTTATCCTGGCCGGGTTCATGTTTGTAGTCGCGGCCTTCCTGCCGCCGCCGGCCAACTTCATCCTGGGCATAGCCGGCCCGGCCATAGCCGTGGGAGGTACAATAGTCTATTCCTACCTGGCCCTCCGCCAAGTGGCCCGGTGAAGTCCCAGGAAGCAAGAAGACCTTTATGAGGTTATAAAGGCAAGAAACAGGCCTACTCCATTACCCCTCTTCGCCCGGAACGGCGTCGGATTCTGGGGAGGCAGGTTCCGGATCTGCTCCCTGCCCTCCCCTTACCTGACCCGTTACCGGGCTTCACCTGGTAGTCAGTGCCGGATTTGACCGCGCAAGAATGTTCCGGCGGGACTAGAGCGGGTTTTATTCTCCGGGAATGAGCAGGGTGTTTTGCTCGTGCAGGGTCGCCAGGTCATGGGCCTTGAAGAACGCTCCGGACAGGGTGTAGAGGCTGGTACCGATGTAGAGAACCCGGGTCACGTTTTTATTACCCGCGTACCAGTGCTGCCCGGCCTTCATATAGTCCTGGTCATCCAGGTGGGTGATGCGGCCCCTGAGGGTAAAGCCCTGCTCCAGGTTAAGGTCATAGACGTAGGCCCCCTGGAAGCTAAACTCGCCGTACGGGGGCGGGCCGCCGGGCCTGATGGCCGCCGCCTTGTTTTTCACTTCCATGACGGTAACGGGGAAAGCCAGCAGGTTTTTCTCCCGGTCAAAGAGCAGGGCCTTGTGGTTGTGCAGCAGTTCGGAGTCGGTACCGCGGTCGCCGATGATTTCCTTGAATTTCTCCACCGGGTGCTGGACGTCACTGACATCGAAAAGGGCCATCTTTAAACCCTGGTAGAAGGCCATGCTGCCCCGGTCGTTCCCCTGGTAATCCTTCGGGGGGATTTCCACCGTGTCCTTGCCAAAGCCGATAATGTGGTTCTCGTCATAGGGGTGCAGGTAATCGCTGTAGCCGGGGATCTTCAGGGCGCCCAGGATTTTCGGCTGCTGCGGGTCCTGGAGGTCGATGACAAAGAGGGGGTCTACCTGCTTAAAGGTAACCATGTAGCCCCGGCCGCCCATGAACCTTACTGAATAAATGCGCTCGCCGGGGGCGATGTCTTCCAGTTTGCCCGCCAGTTTGAGCTCCCCGTCCAGGATGTAGACGTTATTTTTCGAGGTATACTCGTCGGTGCGCCAGGCTTCCCCCCTGGTGGTGGCCACGCGGAAATAACCCCGGTACTCATCCATGGAGAACTGGTTCAGCACCGTTCCAGGCACCTCGCCCCGGGCCAGGTACTTTGTCCGTCCCTTATCCAGGGCGAATTTATACAGGGTGGTCTGGCCTTCGCTGACTGGTCCCGACCAGATAAAGGGCCGGCGCGGCGGCGCCACCCCTGGCGACGTCGGCGTATCCGGCTGCGGGCCGGGAGCCGGCTGCGGCAGGGGCCTTACTTCCGGCGGCCGGAAGTGGGTAACGGCCACATATAAGTGTTCCGGGGAGGCATAGATGTTTTGCCCGGCGCCCAGGTAGGCGGCCACCTGCATTTCCACCTGCGGGCGCTCCAGGTCCAGGCCGGCCACCAGGAGATAGTTCGGTTCCACAAAATCGGGGAAATAGCGGATGTCCTGGTAATCGCTGCGTACCCAGCCGGATTTCGCGGCGGAATCGCGGTAGGAGGGCGTGGCCTCCCCTGTTTCCTGTTGCATGATACGGTAGTAGTCGATGTACCTGCTGGCTACCAGGTACAGGGCGGACCCGATTTTCCGGGAGGAAATGTAATCCCCTTCCAGTTCCACTTCCCGGATTTGTTTAAGGTTACTCCTGGCGCCCAGGTCGTAAACTATGGCTTTAACGACAGGGTATCTAATGGGAGGCGGGGGATAAATATCCAGCTTTACCGGTCCACCCTGGAGTAGCGGGGGAGCTACTTTTGTAGGATTGCTGTCCGAGCCGGGAGAGAGGCCGGGAGCTGGCCGGCCGCTTTCCGGCTTATAAGGGGGGCCGGGTGGCTGCCAGGGGATATCCCGAGAGGTGGAGCCGATGACCACCAGGTATTTATCATCCACATATAGCTCCCGCGGCGTGAACTGCTGCTCCTGGAATTCCAGGATACGGGCGATTTGCATCTCCGCCGCCGGGTAGGCCCGGGCCACCACCACCCGCCGGCCATTGACCTGGTAGATGTACTGGCCGTCGGTTTTGACGATATCGGCCTCGTCCACACCCTCTACCTGGACATTGGTACGGGAATAATCTGCTGCCGCCAGGGCCGCAGCCGCTGCCCGCATGGCCTGGACGCTGTCAGCAGCCGCCGCGCCGGTGGCCATTTCGGCGGCTTTCATTACGGTGCCTCCGGCGCCGTAACCGGGATTTTCCCGCTGTGCCTTCTCCAGTAGGGCCTTCAGGTTGGTATAGGAACCCACCACTGGAAGATCCCGGGTGCCATCTTTGTCGTCGTCCCCGGACGTGCCGGTTGTGCCGGCGGCCCCGAAGGCCGCCCCGGTTAAGAGCTGCGTAAGCGCTGGCGCCGCGCCGGTGGTTGCCAGGATAACAAGGGCCAGGACCAGCGCCGGGAGGGAAAGCAGCAGCAACCTTTTCATTACCATATTCACCTACCCTTGATATTTTCTGGTAGATACTCATGCCGCTAACGCCGCACCAGCAAAAGATGAAAATAATCTTCCTGTTGCCATTTATATCTATATAGACGCTGGCTGCCGCCTCCAGGTTCCCGCTTTCTGGTACTACCAGCCACCGTAGCCTTCGCCTCCCGGGAACCCCTGCCCCTCCTCAATCTCGGGGGAACCGTCCTGACCATCGCCCTGGCCGATTCGAGGGTAAAATTACGGCCACTTTGCTTGAATGATAATCACCTTACAAACTTTCCCCATAAAAAGGAAAACCCCGTCTTGCTTTCAAAGACGAGGCTTTATTTCGGAACCGCGTTATAAATCGCGTAGACGATGCCGGCCGCGTCGAGCAATACCAGGCCAGGCCGACGTTGATCAGGCCGCCGCTGGCTTCAAAATTATTGGCGGCATGATCCGCATCCAAATACCCACCCGCTCCGTATGTATTAGTAGCAGCCACGGGTGCTATTTTACCAGTTACCCGCGCACCTGCTCAGGGTTGACACGGGGGCTCCTTTTTCTCGCCCATCGCCGGCCGCTGTCAGCACACCAGCAAGACGGCCAAATGGTCCGATTATTATGGGCCGGTAAAGATTAGAGGTGCGGGAGGTCTTCCCTTTTCCCAATCAGTCCTTAGCTACCGCCGACAGGATTTGCAGCTGCCGGACGATATTCCGGCCCAGGGTGCGGCACTCGTGCAGGGCCAGGGCATCTTCCTCCACGCTACGCTTCCATACCGGGTTATCGCCATCCAGGTCTCCAAACAGGGTACCCATGACACCGTGGTTATAGACCCGGCCCTCCTGGTCGCGGCTGTCGACGACGATCATCCCGTGACTGGCCAGGTAGTGTTCCATGATCATCTGGGTGAACTCCTGGCCGCCGTTGCGGAGACCGGCGTGGGTCACCGCAGCGCCTACCTTGCCGTGTAAAACGTTCTTCACCATATGCAACCAGCGAGTGCGGTCCATGAAGTTCTTCATCAGGCCGGTGACATTGGCAATATAGACCGGCGAGCCCAGGACAATGGCGTCGGCGGCCAGCATCTTCTCTGCCAGGGCCTGCATGTCATCGTCCCTAATGGAACAGGCGATCGCCCGCAGGCAACGGTTACACGCAATACAAGGTTTGATATGGTAGTCGGTCAATTCCAGGAGTTCCGTCTCCGCCCCCAGGGAGCGAGCTTCTTCCAGTACCGCGGCCAGCAGCCTGGCGGTGTTTTTTCCTTTGCGGTGACTACCGTTAATGGCCAGTATCTTCACGGCAAACCCCTTTCTAAAAAGCTTTTGGCTTTATGCCTTTCCTGTCATGCCCGCGAAGTACAGGACATTTTCTTTAATTTTATCTAACGGTAAGGGGTGATGCAAGGAGGATCAGTTCCGGGCCGGGATAAAAAGCCGGCGGTCTTTAGCGGCGTCGTAGGCCGGTCACCCCTTGTAACTACCGTTCCAGTATAGTAAAATAACGCCAGGAAGCAAGCTGCAATAACTTTGCCAATTTAATAATACTTATGCGGTCCCTTTTCACGTAAAAAACTCCCGGGAAGGTGAACTCTTGCCGGCCTTTAAATTGCTAGCCGTATTCGGATTGATGATGGTGCTTCTCTGGCTGCGGGCGCCGCTGGCACCGGTAATCTTCGGGAGTTCATGCCTCCTCGCCATCCTTTACCGCCTCAGCCCGGCCGCCTTTCTGTCCACCATCGGGCAAACCCTTACGGACCCGGCCACCATTGAACTGGAGATAGTCCTTTTACTGATTATGTTTCTGGAATACCTCCTTGGAAAGCACGGTTACCTGGATAGGATGCTGGCCAGTTTACGCAACCTCCTGCATAACCGCCGCCTGCTGTTAGCGGTGTTACCAGCCTTGATAGGCTTGATGCCGTCCCAGGGCGGTGCCTTATTTTCCGCCCCCCTGGTCGCCCAGGCAGCGGCAGGCACTCCCCTGACCGCGGAAGAGAAAAGCTTCGTCAATTATTTTTACCGCCACATATGGGAGTATTGCCTGCCCCTCTACCCGAGTCTTTTAATTACCGCCCGTGTTTGCGCAATACCCCTGGCAAAGTTAATCCAGGCCCTGGTTCCCTACGCCCTGCTGGTGGCCCTGTTGGGGATACCGGTGCTGCGGCGTATCCCGGTGGTCAGGGAGCGCGGCAGCACAGACTATTTCCAACTTACCAGGGAGGTCCTCCTTAACCTCTCCCCGGTGCTGGCCGTCGTTTTAATGGTCCTGGCGTTGCAGGTCAAGATGTGGGCGGCCGTTGGCCTCATCGTGGCGGTGCTCCTGATCCGCCACCGTTATACGCCGTCTAAAGCCCTCCAGCTATGTCGGGAAGCAGTACAGGTAAAAACCCTGATCCTCGTGCTGGGTATCATGTTCTTTAAGCAGATAATTTTAGCTACCCGGGCCGTTGACGGCCTTGCCTACCTTCTGGAAATGCTGGCCATACCAGAGTTCGTCATCTTCGGGATGTTCGGCTTCCTGGTCGGTTTAATCACCGGTACGGTTTCTTATTCCATGGGAATCATTTTCCCCGTCGTGGTGGCTGCTGCCGGGGGTCAGATAGATATGCCCCTGGTGGTATTTGTCTTTGTGGCCGGATTTACAGGAGCCATGTTTACTCCTATGCACCTGTGTCTAACATTGACTGTCGATTTCTTCAAGGCTGACCTGCGTAAAGTCCTTAAAATGCTCATCCTCCCGGAAGCCGCCCTCCTCACCGTAGCTGCCGCTCTGTATGCTGTGTTTAACTAGATTGAGGCCCGTCTTCGAGGCACATCTTGAGCCGGACGTCGGGACCTGCGCAGGCGGCTGCCAGCTATTATGGGGTGAAAGGTGATGGGGTTAAATACCCTCTTTAAGGCCCTGGGCGATGACACCCGCCGGGAAATCCTGCGCCGGCTGGCCCGGGGAGATATGTCTGCCGGGGAAATTGCCGCGGCCTTCGACCTCTCCTGGCCGACCATCTCCCACCACCTCAGCGTCCTCAAGGAGGCCGGGCTGGGGCAGGATGAGAAAAAGGGCCAGTACGTCATCTATTCCCTGAACACCACTGTTTTTCAGGATATTACGGGATGGATGTTCGACATGCTGGGGATAATAACGGAACGGCAGCCAGCTAAAAAAGGGAAGGCGCGTAAAGAAAATGGAAAATAGGTAGCGGGTTAATGGAGGGATGCTAGCCCGCGACTGGCCCGCCCTGGTGGTCCTGACGGCCATGCTGGTCGCCGGCATCCTGGTTTATCCCCACCTGCCGGACCTGGTCCCGGCCCACTGGAACTTCCGGGGGGAAGTGGATAATTACTTCAGCCGCTTTAATACCCCTCCCGGAGACATCGAGTAGGAGGGGACGGCTAGCCCCCGTCCTCTCACACCACCGGACACGCGGGTCCGCATCCGGCGGTTCACCAAGCTTGACGAAGATAAGAATAGCGCTCGGTTAAGCTCATCAGGCCCTGGGATTGCCAGTAGGCATTGCCCAGGGCTCTATTCATTGGCCCATGGGCCATCCGCCACAGCCCTTTGCGGGCATTGGCGAATTCATGCACTACCCATTCCGGCAATCCCAATGCGCGTAGTTCGCGGTACCTGGTCCGTACTCGCTTCCACTGCTTCCAGAGACACATGCGCAGCCTCCGCCGCGTCCAGCTTTCTAAGTTCTTAAAGATGCTGGGCGTGTCGGCCAGGGCGAAGTACCCTATCCAGCCGCCCAGGTAGGCGTTCAGGCGCTCTATGCGCTCGGCCATCTTTAAGGGTTTATTCCGGGCGGTTATCTCCCGGATTTTCGTTTTCACCCGGTCGATGGTCTGCGGCGCCAGGCGGATAAGGATTACTCCTGCCTTGTGTTTGTACATGCTGAACCCCAGAAATTTCAGCTTCCACGGCCGGTCTACCGCGCTCTTCTGCTCGTTGATCTTGAGCTTCAACCGCTCCTGCAGGAAGTTGCGGATACTGGCCATGACCCTTTCTCCTGCCCGTTTGCTTTTGACGTAGATGTTGCAGTCATCGGCGTAACGGACGAACTTGTGGCCCCTCTTTTCCAGTTCTTTGTCCAGGTCGTCCAGGAGTATGTTGGCCAATAACGGGCTTAAGGGTCCGCCCTGGGGCGTTCCTTCTGCCGTCTCCATGACCACTCCGTTTACCATGACGCCTGCCTGGAGATAGCGGCGGATAAGGGTAAGTACCCTCTTATCTGCCACTTTCCGGGCCACCCGGGCCATGAGGATGTCGTGGTTTACCCGGTCGAAGTATTTCTCGATGTCCAGGTCCACGGCCCATTCGTATCCTTCTTCTACGTATTGCCGCGCCTTCTTTACCGCATCATGGGCTTTCCTTCCGGGACGGAACCCGTAGCTGGCCTCTGAGAACTGCGGTTCGAAGATGGGCGTCAATACTTGCAGGAGGGCCTGCTGGATTAGGCGGTCCATTACGGTGGGTATCCCTAACATCCGTTTGCCTCCCCCGGGTTTCGGGATTTCGACCCGGCGCACGGGCTTCGGTCTGTAGGTTCCCGCGAGCAGTTCTTCCCGGATGCGCGGCCACTCGGCGCGTATTTGGTCCCGCAACCGTTCGGTCGGGATGCCGTCCACACCGGGCGCGCCTCCGTTCCGCTCTACCCGTTTCAGCGCGGCCAGCATGTTCTCCCTGGCCACCACCTGCTCCATCAGGCCGCTACCTTGGCCTCCGCGAGGTGACGTCCCGCTTTGTGCCGGAGAAGAACTCGGCCCTCCCGCGCTCCCCCGTGGCTTCACCACTTCTTCCCGCGGGCAGGCCCCTTGCGGGGTTTTCTGCTGTCTCTGTCCTTCTCGCGAACGCACCGGTTTCACCTCTGACTTGATGTTCGGGCCTTCCCCTGGAGTTCATGACCCCCAGGGTACTATGCCCTCTGCTGACTCCTGCCGGTTCAGCCGTACCTTCCGATACGGTTTACCAGCTCTCCCTGGCTTATCCGGCAGGCCTCCCCGGGTAAGAGCGTTAACCTTCGCCCCGTGCCCGCCCCATATACTCTACCGTCCCTTGGCAGCCTGGGATTTCGCTGTGTTCCGCCAGCTTATCCGAACGGTCTAGCCTCGTATGGGGTTCTTGTTCATCGGGCCGTGGCTTTGCCTCCGGCTTCCTTCGGATCCCACCTCGCGATGGACACCCTTGCCTTTGGCTAGCAGACTGGTGCTGCCTCGCCTGCAGTGGACTTTCACCACTAAGTTAACGCCCATGCCGGGCGCACAAAAATAAACACCCGTTCCATGGAACGGGCGTTTTTGCTGCTGCACCGGCCGGTCTCCCCCCTTTTAGCTACACTAGTTGTCCCCCGGCAGGTCGCAGGTCAGCAGGGTCTCCGAGGTTTCATCAGCCATAACTACCAGGCCGCCTTCGGGGTCGGCGATCAGGCTGTTCCCCAGGCTCACCATACCGATGTGGCTGCCCACGGCGTTGGCCAGGAGGACGTAGCAGCGGTTCTCCACCGCCCTGGCGATGGGCAGGGCGCGGTTTTTGGGCAGCTTCCAGCGGGCCTCGCCGGGTTGGTAGTAGTGGGCGGAAAGGATGAACAGGGCCCGGGCCCCTTCCGCCGCGATCTGCCGGGCCAGTTCGGGATAATTCTGGTCGCGGCAGATGATGACCCCGAATTTTGCCCCCTTATAGTTAAAGACGAGGTGCCCGGTGCCCGGGGTAAAATAGCGGGCCTCGGCGTCCGTCAGGTAGATCTTGCGGTAGGTATGGACGCTGCCGTCGGGCAGGAACACCGAAGCAGCGTTGAACAACCGTTCGCCGGCGAACTCGGCCCGGCCGATAATCAAGCCCACACCCAGGTCGACCGCTCCCCTGGCAATCCTGGCCAGGGCGCCTTCCAACTCCTCTTTAAACCCCGGCCGGCCCAGGGTAGCCTGGTTATATCCCGTCAGGCTCATTTCCGGGAAAGCCAGGAGCTCCACCCCCCGCCCGGCTGCTTCTGCGGCCAGGCGCATGATGGACGCTTCATTGACCGCCAGGCTGTCGGCGATAAACATCTGGGCCGCACCTAGACGCAAAGTTATCGCCCCCGTGATATATTTTTCCGTCCCTATCTTACTATACCGGGGTCGGTGTGACAAGGCGCCTGCCAGCGGGCAACTCGTCAAACCTCAAAAAAGTCTTCCTCCTCCAGGATCTTTTTTACCACTTCAACCCGGGATGGTATACTGCCTCTGGTCGTCTTAACGCTAGAAGATCCCCCGTCTCCTGTTCCCTTTTTCCTGATAAGGTATTGCTCCAGCGATTCTTCAATCGCTGGCGTCCCGGTAACCCGGACAACGACAGGGCTATCCTGGCGATACCTTTTCACCCACTTATCCCCGGACTTTTCCCGTTATCCGAGGGTAAAGGCTGTGCTATACCTGGTGCGCTTGGAGTCAGCGGTACTTCCGGTGCCGTCAGGGCCTCGGCAGGCACCTGGATCTTTAAACCACTGTTATACTGATAATCCGTAACCTTCATGTTGATGGTCATGGTTTCCAGGGGCACGGTTTCTCCCTGGAATTTATCCGCAAAAGCGACCAGGCCGGTCATTTCATAGGCATAAGTAAGGTTGTTTTCCACGCCGATGGCTTCCACACCCCAGAAGGAAATGGACTTCAAGACGCCGCCGGCCTGGTTCAGGGCCTGCTCCATCTCCGGGGTCAACCCACCGGGGAGGGCCTGCATCAGGGCCTGCCAGTCGTCAATCCGGCCGTAGCAGGCGATACGGTGAACCTTATGCCCGTTCTCTATACCCTCGCCCAGGTACTGGAAATGGAAACTGTCCTTTAGCCCCGGCGGTAACCCCGCCGCGTTCCTGCTCTGTTCCACCAGGGCTTCCAGGTCCGGCAGGGCTCCTTTGGGTAGCTTCATCCACCGGGGTCCCGCCATGCCCGGGGCCTCTACCCTCTGGTACATAATCCCGTCCACCAGGTACTGTTCCATGGTCACCTGCACCTTGCCGCCCGGCGGCAGGTCTTTACCCGGTGTTTTCTCCACCGGCAGGTTCAGGGTCATTTCCACCTTCTGGTGCAGGCTCAGGGGATAGCTGAATTCGCTCTCGATATTGCCCTGCATGGAAACCGCTGGCACTTCCCCGGCCGCCCCCGGCCGCAGGCGTACGCTTATAGCCATGCTGCCGGCGAATTTCAGGTCTTTGACCTTAGCCTGGGCCTGCTGGGCTGCCTGGACAATCTTTTCCGCCTCCGGGTCGCTGCCAAAAACCCTGGCCAGGAAAGCAACGCCTCCGTCCACGGTTAGGAGCGCGCTGGCGTCCTGGCCGGGCTGCAGCAGGCCGGCCCGTACCAGCCAGGCATAGGGGGTATAACCCCAGCTCTCCCGCCCCAGGGACCCCTTTACCTCCGGCGCGGTGACACCGTCCGGCAACCCCAGGACCCGGGATGCCATCACCGCCGCTTCCAGCAGGGTAACCGGCTGGTCCAGGTGCAGGCCGCCGTCGGGGTAGCCCCTGATGACGCCCTTCTCCTTCAAAGCCATTACTGCCGGGATGTACCAGGCATCCCCCCGGGTGCCAGCAGGGTCGGACGTCACCTGCATCCCGGCCGCCCGGGCCAGGAGGGCGGCAAACTCACCCCGGGTCAGGGTCTTCCCTGGCGCCGGGGCCTGGGGAAATGCCTGGCGGAGCTGGTCGCCGGTGACCGTTCCGGCCAGGGCCGCCGGCGCCAGGGCCAGGATCAGGCCCACGGCAAGTATCAACGCCTGAAACCCCTTCTTCATACTTTTCCCTTCTCCCCTTTCGCTGTTCTTCCCCCTGTACCTCTCTTATTGTTTAGTAATTCTCTACCCTGCCAAATTTCTCCTGCCGGCCAGGGAAATTTTTAGTATTATTAATATTAAACCGCGCCTTTAAAACCTCCCTGCAGGGTTGGTTCATTATATGTCCACAAACATGCTACAGATGTCAAACGTTTAAACTCGCACTAAATTTTTCCTGAGCCTAAAATCTGAAACTTTTGTACCTGATCACCCCCTTGACAGGAACTCCCTACCCCTGGTATGCTAAAGGTAACCTGCAAGTGGAAACACCAAGTTTTCCGAGTCACAATTGCAAAGATTGAGCTGAGATGAGAGCCAAGTATAGATGAGGCGAGACGAGACTGGCCGGTAGTTAAAGGAAAAAACAGCCTGGCGGTTTTCGTCAGGCTGTTTTTTATTTATCCAGCCGTTCCGGGGCTGCAGCCCCGCCGGCAGCAATAATTCATTATCAAGGGGGAGTTATCAATGGAAGAGGTCAAAGTAACCCGGGTGGAAAAGCAGGGGCTGCAGGCCATGGACGTGGTCGTGGTGGCCGTCCTGCTGGCAGCAGGCGCGGTACTCAGGATGATCACCCCGCCTTTCTTTGGCATTACCCCCAACGTAGTCATCGGTATGTATGTCCTGGCCATCATGCTCCTTAGGCCCCGCCTGCCCCAGGTGCTGGGGATCGGCCTGGTGGCAGCCGCCGTCTGCCAGCTGACCACCAAATCTCTGCTGCCCTACCTGAATTTTGCCAGCGAACCGGTAGGAGCTATTGTTACCGCCCTTTTACTCTACCTGCCCTTTGATAAAAACAGTTTCTTCAGGGTAGTAAAACCCCTGGTAGTCACCTTCCTGGGTACCTTTGCCAGCGGTTTTACGTACATCACTATCTTTAAAGCCATAACTCTCTTTGCTACTTTACCCAAAAATCCAGCTTACACTTATCTTCTCATGGTAGTTATTGTTACCGGCATCTTTAATGCCGTCCTGGCCCAGGTACTCTATTTCCCCTTAAAACAACTGCTGAAAAATGTTTAACCTGATAGAGCGCAGCAGCCCGGAGGCCGGTTCATGGAACCCATTATTAAAGTAGAGAATTTTACTTTTTACTATCCCGACAGCCAGGTGCCCGCCCTGGCCGGAATAAACTTAACCGTCCGGGAGGGAGAATTTTTAGGCCTGACCGGCCCTGCCGGCGCCGGCAAGACCACCCTGGCCCTGGCCCTGAACGGCATCATCCCCAATTTTCAGGGAGGCCGTATGGGTGGCAGGGTAATGGTTGCCGGTTTAGACACGGCAAAAACCCCCTGCGCCCGGCTGGCCGGGGTTATCGGCAGCGTCTTCCAGGACCCGGAAGCCCAGCTGGTGGCGGAAGTAGTCGAGGATGAGCTGGCCTTCGGCCTGGAAAACCTGGCCGTTCCCCGGGAAGAAATAGAGCGGCGTATTGGCGGCGCCCTGGAAATGGTGGGCATCACCAGCCTGCGCCACCGTAGTTTACGGGAATTATCCGGCGGCCAGAAGCAAAAGGTGGCCATTGCCGCTGCCGTGGCTTTAAGGCCCAGGGTACTGGTGCTGGATGAACCGACTTCCGAACTCGACCCCCGTGGTACCGTGGAAATCGTGGCCCTCCTGCAGCGGCTCAACCGGGACTACGGCATAACCATCCTGTTGATTGAACAAAAAATAAGTGTCCTGGCCCCCCGGCTCCCCCGGCTGGTCTGTCTTAACAAGGGCCGCATCGTGGCCGATGCCAGCCCGCGCCAGATCCTGGCCCAGGAGAAATTGACGGCCGAGCTGGGCCTGGAGGTCCCCCCGGTGACAGCCCTGTTCCGGATGCTGCGCCGGGCCGGCGTCTATCATGGCGACCTGCCCCTGGAGGTAGACGAAGGCCGGCGGGAACTGGGGCTCCTGCTGGGGCACCAGGCGTCCCGGACATAGCGACCTGAAGGTAGACTATAGCGGGCCCAGTCTTTTATGGAGACCACACAGGGGCAAGCAGGTCCCTGACTGGCATTTGTTTACAGCCAGCGACTTGGTACGGGCAGGGAAGCGGCCAGGACTCAATTCGCAAAGATGCTGTTGGTAATAGGGTTACTTGTGCGAGTGAGTTGAGTTCTGGCTGCTTCGCAAGGACCATGGAGAGAAAAAACGAGCTGGCCGGCGGTAAAAGATACCTGAAAGCTGTCACCATCAGTACAGGGCGGCAACCTATATCTGGAGGCGCAAAAAAATGATCCGGGCTGAAAATGTAGAGTTTACTTACCCCAACGGTTTCCAGGCCCTCAGGGACCTATCCTTTCATATCCGGTCCGGGGAATTCGTGGCCGTCATCGGCCAGAACGGCGCCGGGAAAACCACCCTCCTCAAGCTCCTGAACGGGCTTCTTAAACCCACAGCGGGCAGGATCCTGATCGGCGGCCTGGATACGGCCCGGGCGCGGGTGGCTGAACTGGCCCGCAAGGTAGGCTTCCTTTTTCAAAACCCGGATCACCAGATCTTCCTGCCCACCGTCAGGGAAGAACTGGCCTTCGGTCCTAAGAATTTAGGTCTCAAAGGGGCGGCCCTGGCAGATAGGGTGGCGGAAGCGGCTGCTGCCGTAGGCCTCACCCCTTATCTTGACGTTAACCCCCGGCAGCTCAGCAAAGGCCAGCGCCAGCGGGTGGCCCTGGCCTCCGTCCTGGCCATGCAGCCGGAAGTCCTGGTCCTGGACGAACCCACCACCGGCCAGGATTACCGCGAAGCCCTGGAAATAATGAGGCTTGTCAAGAAGCTGCACCAGCAGGGCCACACTGTACTCCTCGTCAGCCACGATATGGAAATGGTGGCCCGCTTCGCCGGCCGGGCCCTCGTCCTGGGGGAAGGGCGGCTGCTCCTGGATGGGCCCGTGGCGACAGTTTTTGCCCGGGAAGATATCCTGGACGCCGCCGGCCTCGTACCTCCCCAGGCCATCCAGCTCGCCCGACCTTACCAGGAACAGGGACTCCTGCGCCCCGTCCTGACGGTAGAAGAATTGTATGCCGAAATTATCGCCGCTTTAAGGGGTGAGGTAGATGCCCGGCAAGTCCTTCCTGCATAAACTCAACCCCCTTACCAAAGTCGTCTGGTCCCTGGCCGTTATTACCCTGGCCTTTGTCTACCAGCAACCCCTGCCGCTCCTTGGCCTCTGGGCCTCGGTCCTGTCCGTCGCCCTGATTGGTAAAGTGTTGCGGGAAATCTTGCCCGCCATCCGGGGGCTGATCATCTTTGCCGCCATCTTTTTCCTCTTTCAGGTCTTTTTAATCGACGAGGGCCAAGTTGTTTTTACCCTGGTACCAGGCACCGGCATCGGCCGCATCACCGACGTGGGACTCAAGGCCTGCACCATGCTCGCTTTAAGGATGCTGGCCATGACTTCCACCATTCCCGTTCTCCTGGCCACCACCCCGCCCAAGGATATGATTGTCGCCTTTGTGGAAAAACTCAAGGTGCCCTATGTCTACGCCCTGATGCTGGTAACCTCTTTAAGGTTTATCCCTACCCTGCAGGAAGAATTGAGCCTGGTCATCCAGGCCCAGCGGGTCCGGGCCTACGACCTGGAAGGCCGCAATATTATCAAGCGCTTTCTGGCCCTCATCCCCCTGGCCCTCCCTCTCCTCCTCATGTCCGTCCAGCGGGCCCGGACCATGGCCATCTCCATGGAAACCCGCGCTTTTGGTGCCGGCCCCCGTACCAGCCTGCACACCTCGACCTTCCAGTTACTGGACATAGGGGTAATCTCTTCGTGCCTGCTCCTGACAGCCGTTCTGGCGGTTGTATCGCTACGTTAAGATTATCCAGCCGGTAACGCATTAGCCCCGGTATTGTAACCGGGGCTAATGCGTTTTTTGGCATCAGGTATTGGGCGAGTTTTAATGTAAAAGGATTTCGGGGATTCCTTGACTGGAGTTATTTTTCAAGTATATACTTAAGGTAAACTTAAGTTCTAACTAATGCCTTCTTGGGGGGAAACGCATTGGAATTTGCCACCAGCAAGGAGCTACGTATTTATACTGGAAAGATATTAGAGAAGGTTAGGGCCGGGGAACGTTTTGCCATTACGCATCGGGGTAAGCCTGTGGCATGGCTAATACCCTTTGAAAATGACACTCCCGAAGAATTTTCCCCTCTTCCCTATCATGAGGCGTGGGCGGATATTGAACGGGCCCTGGAAGCCAGCGAGCCATATTATCCTGACTGGCACGAAGCTCTCAAGGAAAGCAGGCGGCAAAAGTGATATTCGTAGATTCTGATGTATTACTAATCGACCTGCGCTATCGCCGTGACCCTAAGTATAAAGAAAACGCTGCTTTTTTAGCCGGGCTCAAGCATGGCAAGCAACAAGGTATTACATTGATCTTCAATGTTTTAGAGGTATGTGGTATCCTATCCTATAACTTAAACGAGCAGCAGCTATTAAACCTTTACTGTCATTTGCCAACCCATTATAACCTGCAAATTTACCCGCCCTCAAAGGAGTACCTGCCGCGCCTAACAGTAAAAAGTATCCTGGCGATCATAAGCAAAAAGGCCAGCTTTGGCGAGGCGCTGATTCTTTATACGGTACGAAACATGGGTCTACTGGTATCGCACTATGTTAGCTGGAATGCCAGGTATTTCCTCCAGCAGTTGTCCATACCAGCTTTGACACCAGCAGAGGCCCTGGAAGCTGGAATTCTGAAAAATGCTTGCCCTGAATGAAAAAAGATTGCCCCGGCCGTATAACTATACCCTTTCCGGTAAAGGTTAATTAAGGGGTGCCATTGCTTGGAAGAAAAGGACCTCATCCGCAGCCTTAACTGGTTCTACAGCCTGGAAATCGAGCAGGTAGACCTCTATAAGAGCCAGGCCCGGGCAGCAACGGACATTTACCTGCGGCAGGTGCTGACCCGGGTAGCGGCTATGGAACAGGAACACGTCATCAACCTGGAAGCGGAAATCAGCCGCCGCGGCGCCACCCCGACCCGCCTGGGAGCCATCATTGCTCCCCTCCTGGGGGTAGCAACCGGGACCATCCTCAACTGGACCAATACCCGCACCCTCCTCTGGGCCAACATTACTTTAGAAGAAAAGGCCATGGCTGACTACAAACGGCTAATCCTGAAAGTTGCCGAAAAATCTCTTTTTAACCTCCTCTGGAGCCACCTCATTGATGAAGACCTGCATGCCGCTTGGTTCAGCAATAAGCTGAAAGAGCTGGACCGCCTGGCCCTGCATTAACAGGATGGTAATAGAAAAACTTGACAGGAAAAATAGGATGAGTTATTATTACTATAAACTATACCAAATGAATATACTTTAGACTGGAAGTAATTTTACATGCGCTTAAACCAGGCTACCGATTATGCCTTCCGCGCCGTCCTGTACCTGGCGAAACTGGAACCAGGCACCATTGCCGAAGCCCAGATGATTGCTTCCCGCGAAGAGATCCCCATGCGCTTCTTGCTTAAAATCATGCGTTCCCTGGTGCAGGCCGGGATAGTGCAATCCTACCGCGGCGTCAGCGGCGGTTTTTCCCTGGCCCGGCCGGCCCGGGAAATTACCCTGCTGGATGTCGTCGAAGCTGTAGAGGGACCGGTCAGCATTAACCGCTGCCTCCTGGACCAGGAGTACTGTAATAAACACGGTACCCCTTACTGCCCGGTACACCGGGCCCTGGGCTCAGTCCAGGACGCCCTGCGCCGGGAGTTGGAGCGTTACAACTTCGCCGAACTAGCCGGGAAAACTTTAGTAAAGACTTGAAAGGAGGGATTATTTTCAAATAAACTATACTATTTGGGTATACTTTGATGTATTTTGAGGGGAGGAGAAAAGTTATGGATGCACTCTTGCTGGCCAGGTGGCAGTTCGGGATTACCTCGGTTTACCACTTCCTCTTCGTCCCCCTGACCCTGGGACTATCCGTCCTGGTGGCCATCATGGAGACCATCTATGTACGCACTGGTGATGAAACTTACAAGAACATGGCCCGCTTCTGGGGCAGGCTCTTCCTCATCAACTTTGCCATGGGCGTGGTGACCGGTATCGTCCAGGAGTTTCATTTCGGCATGAACTGGTCCGAATACTCCCGTTTCGTCGGGGATATTTTCGGCGCCCCCCTGGCCGTAGAAGCCCTGGCCGCCTTTTTCCTGGAATCCACCTTTCTGGGCCTGTGGCTCTTTGGCTGGGATAAGCTGCCTAAAGCCCTCCACGCCGCCTGCATCTGGCTGGTGGCCATCGGCACCAACCTTTCCGCCTTCTGGATCCTGGTGGCCAACTCCTTTATGCAGGAGCCGGTGGGCTATGTCTTGCGTAACGGCCGGGCCGAGATGACGGATTTCTTTGCCCTGCTGACCAACCCCCATGTCCTCTATCAATTCCCCCACACCGTCCTGGCCGGCTTTGTGACAGCCTCCTTTTTCGTCATGGGGATCAGTGCCTACCACCTCCTGCGGCAAAGCCAATTAGAGCCCTTCCGCCGTTCCTTCCGGCTGGCTTTGATAACGGGCGTCATCAGCAGCCTGCTGGTGGCGGCCGTCGGCCACTTCCAGGGCCAGTACCTGGTCAATGCCCAGCCCATGAAGATGGCGGCGGCCGAAGCCCTGTGGGAAAGCGCCGGCCCGGCCCCCCTGGCCCTGGTGGCCCTGGTTGATGCAAAAGACCAGACCAATACCTTCGAGATTAAGATTCCCGCCCTGGCCAGTTTTCTTACCTATAACAGCTTCCAGGGCGAGGTTAAAGGCCTGAAGGATCTCCAGGCCGCGGCAGAGGCCAGCTACGGCCCCGGCAATTATATCCCGCCGGTCACAACGGTCTTCTGGAGCTTCCGCCTGATGGTCGTCGCCGGGCTGTGGTTAATTTTACTGTCCCTTTACAGCCTGTACCTCTGGCGGCGGGGGCGGCTGGAAGAAAAGCCCCTGGTCCTCAAGGCCCTCCTCTGGAGCATTCCCGTGCCCTATCTCGCCAACACCGCCGGCTGGTTGATGGCCGAGATCGGCCGCTATCCCTGGATTGTCTACGGGCTGCAGCGAGTCGAGGCGGCCGTTTCGCCCGGGGTATCCGCTGCCGCTATTTTGACGACCCTGGTGGTCTTTACCCTGCTGTACGGGGTCCTGGCGGTAGCCGACGTCTACCTCCTGGCTAAATACGCCCGGCAGGGTGTTGAGACAACTCCTGCCACCAGGATGTTAGATAATTCCGGGGAGGTATCATTATGGATCTAACTATCCTCTGGTTTATCCTGGTAGCCGTCCTTTTTGCCGGCTTCTTTTTCCTGGAGGGCTTTGACTACGGCGTCGGTATCCTGCTGCCCTTCCTGGGGAAAAGCGATAGGGAGCGCCGCGCCATCATCAACAGCATCGGCCCCTTCTGGGACGGCAACGAGGTGTGGATGCTCACCGCCGGCGGGGCCATGTTTGCCGCCTTCCCCCACTGGTACGCCACCCTTTTCAGCGGCTTTTACCTGGCGTTATTCCTTATCCTCGTCGCCCTGATCGTGCGCGGGGTAGCCTTTGAATTCCGCAGCAAGGATGACCGCCCGGCCTGGCGTAACTTCTGGGACTGGATGCTTTTCCTGGGGAGCCTCTTGCCGGCCCTCCTCTGGGGCGTGGCCATGGCCAACCTGATCCGGGGCGTACCCATTGACGCCCGGATGCAGTATGCCGGTACCTTTTTCGATCTCCTTTCCCCCTACACCCTGCTGGGGGGCTTGACCTCTCTTCTCCTTTTCACCCTGCAGGGGGCACTTTTCCTGGCCCTCAAAACCGGGGATGAACTGCCGGAGCGCGCCCGGCAGGCGGGGTTAAAGATAGGTACCGGCGCTGTGGCGGCCCTCCTCCTGCTGCTAATTATGAGTTACCGGGAAACCGATATTTTTACCCGGCCGGTAGCGGGAATCTCCTTCTGGGGCGCCCTGGTAACCCTTCTCCTGGCCTGGTGGTTGCTCAGCTCCCGGAGCTACGGCGGGGCTTTTATCTTAAACGGTCTGGCCATCCTCCTGGGCACTGCGGCTCTCTTTGGCGGCCTCTTTCCCCGGGTGATGGTTTCCAGCCTGAATCCCCGGTGGAGCCTGACCATTTACCAGGCCTCCTCCAGCCCCTATACCCTTAAAGTTATGACCATCGTCGCCCTCACCCTGGTACCGGTGGTGCTCCTTTACCAGGGCTGGACCTACTGGGTCTTCCGCCAGCGGGTTAAGGCCAGAAACCTGGAATATTAGCGGTGAAAAACGGGAGGCCTGCTGGAACTGGCTGCAGCAACTACTTATAAGGGCTATCCAGGACTCTCCGGCTAGGGGCAGAAGATATGATGCTGGATAAAGATTTAATGCGCGAGGCCGGGAAGGTCCGCTCCCACCTGGCCCTTACGGTGGGGCTGGGAGTGGGGGCCGGCCTCCTGGCCATTTTACAGGCCAGCTACCTGGCCCGGGTGGTGAACGGGGTCTTCCTGGCAGGGCAGGACCTGCGTGGTGTCTGGCCCTGGCTCATGGCCCTCCTGGGGATTATTTTCTTGCGGGCGGGCCTGGCCTGGGTTGGGGAGGTGGCGGCCCACCGGGCCGCGGCCCGGATCAAATATGACCTGCGCCGGCGCCTGGTGGGCCACCTGCTGGCCCTGGGGCCGGTACCTTTAAAGGATGAGCATACCGGGGAACTGGTCAACGTCCTGGTGGAGGGTGTTGAGGCCCTGGAGGCCTATTTTGCCCGCTATTTGCCCCAGCTGGCCCTGGCGGCCCTGGTGCCCCTCCTGGTCCTGGGCTTTGTCTTCCCCCTGGACCTGCTTTCCGGCCTGCTTCTCTTTTTCACTGCCCCCCTGATCCCCCTGTTCATGGTCCTCATCGGCAGGCGGGCAGAAACCCTCAGCCAGCAGCAGTGGCAAACTTTAAGCGGCCTGAGCGCCCACTTCCTGGATGTCTTGCAGGGCCTCCCCACCCTGAAAATTTTCGGCCGCAGCAAGGCCCAGGCCGAGGTCCTGGCCCGCCTCAGTGACCGTTTCCGGTCCACCACCCTGGGAGTGCTGCGGGTGGCCTTTCTCTCGGCCCTGGTGCTGGAACTCGTAGCTACCATCAGCACCGCCCTGGTGGCCGTTACCGTGGGACTGCGCCTGGTTTATGCCCGGATACCCTTTAATGAAGCTCTCTTCCTTTTGCTGGTAGCCCCGGAATTCTACCTGCCCCTGCGGCTCCTGGGCAGCCAGTTCCATGCCGGCCTGGCCGGCGTCAGCGCTGCCCGGCGGATCTTTGCCGTTCTGGATATGGCAGGCCCTTATACTACCCCGGCCACAGCGGTAGCGGGCGTGACGGTTAAATCCCCGGCTAATGGCACGGAAACAGGAAATCTCCCGGAGGGCAGGGGCAACCAGGCGCTGCAACCGGGACTGCATATTGTCCTGGCAAGGGTTCATTATGTCTACCAGGATAGAGACCGGCCGGCCCTGGAGGATGTCTCCCTGGAACTCCGCCCGGGGGAAAAGGTGGCCCTGGTGGGTCCCAGCGGCGGGGGGAAAAGCACCATCGCCCACCTGCTCCTGCGTTTCCTGGAGCCCGGCCGGGGACAGATTACGGTCAACGGCCTTCCTTTAAACCAGATCCCCCTGGAGGAATGGCGCCGGCAGGTGGCCCTGGTACCCCAGCATCCCTACCTTTTCTGCGGTACTATAGCCGACAATATCCTCCTGGGACGTCCGGATGCCTCGCGGGAGGAAGTGGTGGCAGCGGCCCGCCTCGCCGGGGCCCACGAGTTCATTGCCGCCCTGCCCCGGGGCTATGATACGCCCGTTGGTGAACGGGGGCTGCGCTTGAGCGGCGGCCAGGCCCGGCGCCTGGCCATTGCCCGGGCCTTCCTTAAAGATGCCCCCCTGTTAATCCTGGACGAAGTTACCGCCGGCCTGGACCCTGCCGGTGACCAGGTAATCCAGGCAGCCCTGGAACGCCTGATGGAGGGCCGCACGGTACTGATTATCGCTCACCGCCTCAGCACCGTCTACCGGGCGGACCGCATCGTGGTCCTGGCCTCCGGCCGGGTGGTAGAAACGGGGCGACACGAGGACCTCATGGCGCACCAGGGTGCCTATTACCGCCTGGTCACGGCCTTTCATTGTGCGGCCGGAAGGTCTGTTGCCCGGGATGAAGGGCCTGGAAGTACGCCTGCCCCTGACCCACAGAGCTGCGCCACCATGTACCGGCGGATAAGCCCTACCTCTCTTAAGCGGAGAACTACCACCGCCGGTACCTTCATCCGCCTCCTGGGTTTAATAGCACCTTTCTGGAAATCCATCCTTGGGGCCACCCTGCTGGGCTTTTTCACCGTGGCAAGCAACGTCGGCCTCATAGCTACCGCTGCCTTTCTCATTGCCAGCGCCGCCCTCCACCCGCCGGTTTTAGACCTCATGCTCCCCATCGTCGGGGTGCGCTTTTTTGGTATCTCCCGCGCCGCCAGTCGCTACCTGGAACGTTATGTCAACCATAGCGTAACCTTGCACATCCTCAGCCGGCTGCGGGTTTCCTTTTACCAGGCCCTTGAACCCCTGGCCCCGGCCCGGTTACCGGACCACCACAGTGGTGACTTACTGAGCCGGGTCGTGGCCGATGTGGCGACCCTGGAAAACTTTTATCTCCGCGTCCTGGCCCCGCCCCTGGTGGCCCTGCTGGTAATGGTGGCAGTTTTCGTTTTCCTGGCCCATTTTGCTGTCAAGCCGGCCCTGGCCTGGCTGTTATTTTTCCTTGGGGCCGGCATCATTGCGCCCCTGGGCCTGAAGGCTGCTGGCCGGAGTGCAGTCCGGCAGCAGGGGGAGGTGCGGGCGGCCCTTAACGCCGCCCTGGTGGATACCGTCCAGGGCATGCCTGAAATCCTGGCCTTCGGCCGCGCCAGGCAGCAGCAGGAACGCATCGCCGCCTTGAGCCAGGAACTGCTGGTTCTCCAGGGCCACGAGGCCTGGAGGACCGGGCTGGCAGCCGCCCTGACAGGCTTGGCCATGAACCTGGCCCTGTGGTCGGTCCTGGGGCTGGCCATCCCCCTGGTGGACCACGGCCAGCTGGACGGTATCTACCTGGCCATGCTGGCCCTGGGGGCGGCCGCTAGCTTTGAGGCCGTCCTGCCCCTGCCTATGATCTTTGAGCACCTGGAGGCAAGCCTGGCCGCAGCCCGGCGGCTCTTCGCCCTTACCGATACCCGGCCTGCCGTCCAGGACCCGCCCGGCCCCGCACCACAGCCAGCGGGATACCACCTGCAGATAAAAGGACTGCGCTTTCGTTACGCCCCGGGAGAACCCTGGGTCCTGGACGGCATCGACTTTACCCTGCCCGAGGGCGGCCGGCTGGCCATTGTCGGTCCCAGCGGGGCCGGAAAAAGCACATTAGTAAATCTGCTCCTGCGCTTTTGGGATTACGAGGAAGGGTCCATCCGCCTGGGGGGACACGAACTCAAGGCCTATCCCCAGGAAGAGCTGCGGCGCCTGGTAGCTGTAGTTTCCCAACGCACCCATCTCTTCCATACTACCATTGGCGAAAACCTCCTGCTGGCCAGGCCCGGCGCGAGCCAGGAGGAGATCCGGCAGGCCGCGCGGCAAGCCCGGCTGCACGAATTTATCCAGAGCCTGCCCCGGGGATATGACACCTGTATCGGTGAAGAGGGACTGAAACTCTCCGGAGGCCAGCGCCAGCGCCTGGCCATTGCCCGCGCCCTTCTGAAAAACGCCCCCATCCTGGTGCTGGATGAAGCCACCACCGGCCTGGACCCGGTAACTGAGGAGGAAATAATGCAGGCTATCTACCGTTTAATGGCCGGCCGGACCACCCTGATCATAACCCACCGCCTGGCAGGCCTGGAGGCCATGGATGAGATCCTGGTCCTGGATAAGGGACGGGTAGTCCAGCGGGGACGGCATGAGGAGCTTCTCCGGCAAGAAGGGCTTTACCGCCGGATGTGGGAGCTGCAGCACGAAGTATTACTTTAGAAAAAGCCCGGGGACTGCCTTGATATGTCGCTCCCCGGGTGAAAATAATCGGCCAGCTTAAGCTCTGGGCTGATTTTTTCAGCCTCTGCCGAGGCTGGACAGTTAGCCCTTACTTTTTAGTACCACTTTGGGAATATTGCTCTAAAATCCGGACCAGCTCTTTCCCGGCCCGCTCCAGGTCGTCGTTAACGATCACGTGCCGGTACCTATCGACATAGCCCATTTCCATGTCCACCCGTTCCAGCCTTCTGGCTATCACCCCGGCGTCCTTTTCCCTCCCGGCCAGCCGCTGGCGCAATTCTTCCATATTTGGCGGGGCAATAAAAATCGGGACGACATTTTCAGGGAAGCGCTCCATGACCTCAACGCATCCCAGGACATCCATGTCGGTAATAATGTCATAGCCGTTCTCCAGGGCATAAACAATTGTCGGTAAATGGGTACCGTAGTAGTCCCCGGAATGAATCTGCTTCCATTCCAGGAAGGCTCCTTGAGCGATCATTGCTTCAAAATCAGCTTTGCTGACAAAAAAATACGGGAAGCCCTGGGCTTCCCCCGGTCGCATGGGGCGGGTGGTTATTGAGGGGAGGTAGTAAATACCCCGGACCCGCTCCAGGGCATAGTTCAGCAGCGTATTCTTCCCCACCCCGGAAGGCCCGGAAACGACGAAAAAGAAACCCTTCCTGTTCCTTTTATCCTCAGCTTGGAAGTTGACTACCAGATCCTTTATAAGTTCCCTTACCATGCTGCCACCAGTGAAAGATATTTAGTTCCATTTTAACATACTACCCCAGCCGAAGCAATGCCAGCTTTAATCCTGTGTCACCAGACTGTGATATTGTCACCCTGTAAGCGGACTGAGAAAATGTCACTATGGGAGGAGAAATCTTTTTGAGTACCAAAGATTCGCGCAGGGTGTTTTGTGATTGAACAAGCCGTTAAAGGCAAGATTACCAACAGGCAGGCTGCTGAGGTCCTGGACTTAAGTGAACGCCAGGTAATCCGCTTGAAGGAAAGGATAGAAGCTGAAGGTGTTACAGGCCTGGCTCATAAGAAGAATAGAGAGCGGACTCCCCAGCATGCTGTGCCTAACTGCTGGCGATCCGCCGATACATTGCCTACAGGAACTGGCATAAAGATAAAAAGATTCTCAAAGAACAGCGAAAGATATGGGTTGCCTAATATTGGTATTTCTTTCCAATATGATGTATGTCTTTTTGGGGGTGGCACTAGCAGCACCTTTGCCTACTGGCAAATTTTTCTTTCACACATCCGTTCTCCTCTCTCTTGCCACCTGCCGCCACCGGAGGTATAATATATTCAAACATTTGTTCCGGTGGCGAGCGTAGATGTCTTCCTCCTGCATCATTCTCCTCTGCGACGCCAACAGCTTCTTCGCCTCCGTCCACCAGGCCCTGGACCCGGTTTTACGCGGGCGCCCGGTTATCGTCGCCGGCCGGGAGGCCACCCGCCACGGCATTGTCCTGGCAGCCAGCTATGAGGCCAAACGGGGTTACGGCATCCAAACGGGGATGACCGTCCGGGAGGCAAAGAGCCTCTGCCCGGACGGCATTTTCATCCCTCCCCGCCATGACCTGTACATCGAATTTTCCACCCGCCTTTTACGCATCATGCGGGACTTTACTCCCCTGGTGGAGCCCTTCTCCATTGATGAAGCCTGGCTGGATGTCCGTGGCTGCCGGGAACTCCACGGCTCACCCCTGGCCATCGCCCGGCGGCTGAAGCAGAGGATCAAAGACGAAGTGGGCATTACCACCAGCATCGGCCTGGGGCCTTCCAAGCTCCTGGCCAAGATGGCGGCCGAGATGCAAAAGCCCGACGGCCTGACGGTCCTGGATTACCCGGATGTCCCTGTAAAAATGTGGCCCCTGCCGGTGAGGAAGCTTTTCGGCGTCGGCCCCCGCATGGAGGCTTATTTGGCCAAACTCGGCATCCATACCATCGGCGACCTGGCCTGCTTCCCTGTCGAGGTGCTGGTCAAGCGCTTCGGCGTGGTGGGACAGGTTTTACACCAGTGCGCCCACGGCGTTGACGGCAGCCCGGTGGACCCTCACTCCCTGGAAAGGGTGAAATCCATCAGCCACCAGATCACCCTGCCGCGGGACTACTATGGTTATGAGGAGATTGAAGTGGTTTTACTGGAGCTGGCCGAGCTGGTGGCCCGGCGGGCGCGCCTGGGAAATTACCTGGGGCGCACGGTGAGTATAAGCCTTAAAGGCGCTGAGTTCAACTGGCTGGGGCGGTCTTTTACCCTGCCCCGTTATACCGATACGGCTGCCGATATTTACACGGCGGCCCGGCGGCTCCTGCGCCGCCACTGGCCGCCCTGGCGGCCGGTTCGGCTGGTGGGGGTGAGCCTGGCCGGCCTGGTACCGGCAGAGGTGCGCCAGGAAGACCTCTTCGGCCGGGTGGAAAAACAGGCCCGCCTGGACCGGGCCTGCGACCGGTTGAAAAACCGCTACGGGGAAAGGGCCGTCTTTCGGGCAGCGTCCCTGACGGGGGTGGGTGTCCTCTATGCGCGGGGCTAACGCTTTGTATGAAGGCCACCGGCTGATGCTGCCGGGGCTTAAAGACCGGGCCTCGGCCACCTGCATGGGTTGCCGCTATTATGCCTTGATCCTGGGCCGGGAAGAAAATAAACCGGCCTGCCTGGCCACCCTGGACCTCTATCTTACCGGGGAACGCCGGGTGCCGGTGGAGCTCCAGGCCCGGGACTTTATCTGGCTGGCTGGCAAAGAAGCCCTGGTCAAAGCTGTGGCGAAGGTCCGGCCGGAAAGACAGGCCTGCGGTTTCTACTGCCCCAGGGGTTAGCGTTTTTCAGTTCCACAAAACCCGTGCACCACTGGCTTTCCGCAAACTATCGCCTGCATCAAAATATAGTATAACGATATTCGGGAGAAGGTGGTCCAGTGCCGGAAAATGAAGGGCAGTGAAGGCCTCGGAGCGTACGTATAAGCACATGGTCGATCTCCTCCTGTAGAGAAGATTCGACGCAGAATCCCAAAATCATCTTTTATCTTAATTATTTTTTTGGAACGGCACTAGCCGTTAATCTTAAAGAGGTTCCTTCCATAACTGCTGCCAGCTCAATCGTATCGGCCTCCAGCCAGATGTCTTTTCCATAACAAACCTCCTCAAAATGCCCCCCGCCTCTCCTCCTGGGTCGCCGCAAGATAAGGGCCCGCGACCTGGCGTTTATACGCTGAGAGGGAGAAGGGATGGAGGTAATTTCTATGCCGGGGATTTTAATCCCGCACACCAGGGAACGGAAAAATTTGCACCAGCCCATGGCCGCCGGCATTGGACCGCCTGATCTGCCCCTCCCCCACCGTGAGACCGGGCCGGCTTGGAGCCCCCTCCCAGGGAAAAGCGCTCGGCGGGCAGACCAATAACCTCCGGGGTCCAAAGTGCGGCAGGGGATGACCCCTTTTGCCCGCAACGCCCGGCGGCCCTAGAACTGGCCGACCATAATGCTGACCCCGGTGGCATAGAAAAGATAGCGGCTGGCTAGTTCGGCCAGGATGAGGAGGGCCAGGGCGCCGTAGAGCCACTGTCCCGTCAGGGCCGAACCATTTTCGCCGTACGCCCGCAGGGCCAGGAAGGTAAAGACAAGGCCACCGATTATCGCCAGGGCCTGGCTCAATACCAGGGCCGGCGCTGCTCCCAGGAGCAGGCGGGCACTCTCCTGCGCCGCTACCGGTCCGGCGCTCAAGCTGGCCAGGTAGGGCGGCAGGCTGACCAGCTGCAGGGCCACGCCGATGACCGCCAGGATGACCGTTGTTTTCAGCATGCTTCCCTGGCCTTCCTGCCGGGCCCGGTAGGCCAGCACGGCGTAGAGGATGGCCCCCAGCACCAGGGCCGTACTGTAGAAGACTATATGGGTATAGGCCGTCTCCCACGCCGGCAGGATGGTGTGGACATAGATGTTGGCCATGCTGACGAGGGCTATTATCCCGCACAGGCCGGCCAGCCAGCCCAGGGCGGCCCTGGCCCCCTCACCGGCCCCGCTGCGCACCTCAACATAGTAACTCACCAGCCACAGGACGAAGAACCCGGCCGAGAAGAAAATCTCCCGGCTGAGCCACGAGGTCTTCAAATTCAGAACAGCCAGCGGCGCTCCTACAGGGCTGCCCAGGTGTCCTAGAGAGACAATCATGCTGGCCGCCATAAGGATGCCTACCCACAGGAGAACCGGCTTGAGCCCTTCCCTCTGCTTTAAATTCAAGGCCTGGGCGACGACCATTAAACCTACGCTCATCTGGGCCAGTAAGGTGAAAAGTACCAGCGCCCATTCTTTACCCATTAGCTTCTCCTCCCATTCCTATTTCCCCAGGGCTGCATCCCGGTGGGGAGTTATTAAAATTGAAGGTTTGGTAAGGTTGGGGTCAGGCAGGCCTTTGATCTGGTTGGTACCGCCGTATTTCTTCTTGAGTTCGTCCAGGGGGCCGAAATCCAGTACCCGCATGGGGCAGGCGGTTACGCAGGCCGGCTGTTCCCCTTTGGCCAGGAGATCGCGGCAGAAGTCGCACTTGCCTACCTTGCCGCTTTCGGGGTTATACTGGGGCGCCTCGTAGGGGCAGCTCCAGACGCAGTAACGGCAACCGATACATTTATTCTGATCGACAAAGACGACCCCATCCTCCGGGCGCTTCTGCATAGCGCCGGTGGGGCAGTTCTTAACGCAGGGCGCCTCCTGGCAGTGGTTGCAACTTATTGAAATCCAGTAGGCGTAGACGTCGGCTTTAACGGCGTTGTTGCCCACCACGGTATAGCCGCCGCCGGCTATCTCATGGACTTTCCTGAAGAGCTGTCCTACCTCCAGGTCGTTTTTATCCTTGCAGGCGATCTGGCAGGTAAAGCAGCCGATACAGCGGTCCTGCTGGACGTGAAAACCTAGCTGTCCGGCCATTGGTACCACCTCCTATGCTTTCTCTACCTGAACTTGAATCGTATTCTGAGCATTGCCAAAAGCGAGGGGGTTAACCCGGTGTGATGTGAGGGTATTGATACATCCTCTGCGGTCTGTTCCCCGGACATCAGGCATAAACCAGGCACCCTGGGGAATATCTACCACCCCGGGCATAATCCGCGGTGTTACCCGGCAGGGCATGATGATTTCGCCCCGGTCGTTAAAAATGCGTACCATGTCACCATCTTTGATACCCCTTGCGCCGGCATCCAGCGGGTTTAAAAAGGCCACCTGGGGTGCTGCTTCCTCCAGCCAGGAGATGTTATCAAAGGTAGAATGAACGCGGTGTTTATAATGGTGACCGATGGCCTGCAATGGATATTTTTGCCCTTCCTGGCTCCAGGGGCTTTCCCATTCCTCAATATATTTGGGAACAGCCGGGATCTCTTTGGGGTTACCTTTATCATACATCCGCGGGTCGAAAATCTGGATCTTGCCTGAGGGCGTATCCAGGGGATGATGTTCCGGGTCACGATAAAAATCTATAAACCCTATTCCAGTTCCTTCCTTATCTGGGGAGAGTTTATAAATCCCCATCTTCTTAAATGCCTCGTAATCAGGAAAATCCGGTAATTTTTGCCGTGCGGTGTTTACCATTTCCCGCAACCAATCTTCTTCACTTTTGCCCTCCGTAAATTCCTTTTCCAGGCCCAGGCGACGAGCTAGCTCAGTACAGATATCCAGCATATTACGACATTCATACGGAGGTTCAATGACTTTATTCATAAAGATAGCGTAACCGATTCCGGCAATATGGGCCCACGTTGAGGTAGCGATGTCATTACGTTCAAAATGATGGGTATCTGGTAATAAAATATCGGCATATCTGGCACTGGGAGTCATAAAAAGATCATGGACCACAATAAATTCTACTTTATTCGGATCGCGAAGAATTTCATGGGTTCGTTTTGTATTAGCGTGCTGGTTAATAAGGGCATTACCAGCATAGTTCCAAATAAATTTAATATTACTGGATAAGCGTTCGACCCCCACTACCCCATCCTGGGGTCCCATTTCCGTACCCCGGATTATTGCATCAGTGAAAGTGAAGAAGGAGATCGTTGCTTTTACCGGATTGTTGCCTGTGGGGTAAACACCCATGGGCATTGGGGGGCTTATCATATCGAGTCCCGGGCCACTGCCTGGTTTACCGCCGTTACCGGTCATGGCGGCCAGCACCGGAATTCCCCTTACAATCTGTTCGCCATAAGCCCTTCTTTGCATACCCCAGCCCTGCAATATCGTCATTGGTTTTATCCTGGCCATTTCCCGTGCCAGTTGGCGGATACGGTTAGCCGGAATACGCGTGATCGGTTCAGCCCATTCCGGTGTTTTGGGCTGACCGTCCTGTTTCCCCAGAATATAGTTCTTATAACACTCCTGCGGTGGATAACCCGGCGGCATATGCTCTTCATCAAAGCCGACTGTATAACGGTTGAGAAATTCCTGGTCGTAAAGTCCCTCTTCTATCAGAACGTAAGCAATTGCCGAGACTAAGGCCATGTCCGTACCCGGTCGTATGGGAATCCATTCATCGGCCAAACTGCCCACGGTATCGCTGTAGCGCGGATCGATTACAATAATTTTAGCGCCTGCCTTTTTGGCCTGCTGTAAATACCAGGCGCCCCCGGCACCAGCCAGTTTCGTTTCGACAGGATTATGCCCCCAGAGTACAATTAAACGGGCATGACGCAGGTCTTTAGGGCTATTGCCTCCCAGGGCACCAAACATCATAGGGACGACATAATAATACTGGGCGGCACTATAGTTACCATAGTAATTCAAATAGCCGCCAAACAGGTTTAAGAGGCGCTGCAATGGTCCTCCGCAGGTGGGAAATTCAGCATAACAGTTATAGAGGGTGGCGCCAATAGTACCGGAGGCATAGACATAGTAAAATGCTTCATTGCCATAGCGCGCTTTTATTTCTTTCATTTTCTGGGCAATGGTATCCAGGGCTTCGTCCCAGGAAATCCTTACAAATTTGCCCTCACCCCGTTCGCCCACCCGTTTCATAGGGTATTTAAGACGGTCAGGATGATAAAGGCGTTTTAACTGGGACCTGCCCCTCTGGCACGCTCGCACCTGGGGTACTTCAAAGGTATCCGGCCCCTGATCATCAGTGCTTAAGCGTACAATTACCCCATCTTTAACATGGGCTTTGAGTAAACAGCGTCCACCGCAATTGTGAATACAGCTGGTTGGTACGATAAGTTCTTTTTCCCCTGAGGTCCTGGCTAAATTCGTGGCTGTTTTGCTATTGGCTCCTCCAGTAAGGTTACAGCCTGTCAAAGCTATGCTTCCGCCTGCGATTGCGCTCCACTTAAGAAAAGAACGCCGGCTTATTACTGGATTCAGTTTCCCATTCCCATGAAGTCTTCCTTTTTCTGCAGCGCACATGGCATTTAACCCCCACTTTTTTGTATATGATAATTTAATAATTAGGTAGTGTACTAACATTCACATTTACACACATGTTTAATTCCATAAAGAGCATCTTTTTACCTTTATATTAACCATCAAATCTACCCCTCCCCTTTTGTTAACTAATACACAAACGAATGGTACCTAACCCTGAATAATGGACAGTGTTAACATTCATATTGCTTGCCTGTTATTTTCAACAGGCGTGGTTTTTTCCCTTTGGACGCTTCATTAAAAATAACCCCTACATTTTTGTATATGGTGACAAAGGAATCTGGCGCCTTAACTCTACTGTTAACCATTTGTGGACACCCTTTTGGGGTCGTTAACCACTCCCAGAAGGTCCACCGGTAACCTAGCAATCATAGCTTATACAAGCCTTAGACCCATGGCTTTGCGCCCCTGCCTTTCGACAGGTTTGCCTTGAACATAGGATACTAAGGGAAAGTGAGTTTACCGTTGGTTTAGGGGAATTATGGAAAAGAAGAGTGTTTTTTTCCGCGGGCGAGGCATACTTTTGACGTTTGTAAACCCTCTCATTTGGCCAGCCCTTCTCCAAAGGATTAGCTTTTGTTCAGCCGGCCAGCAAGCGGCTTAAGGGATTTGAGTCTCCTTTTTCAACTACAGGCCGCTGATGCTCAAAGTTCCAGCCAGGCTGTAGTAGCCTTTGGCCGCAGCCAATAGTTCATCCACCTCAATATACTCATCGGTAACATGGGCCTGGCTTTCCCGGCCGGGCCCGAACCCGACGGTGGGTATCTCCAACTTCCCGGCCGACCCGCTGCCGTTAGTGCAGAACCAGTAGGTTGCAAGGGAGGGCTGCAGGCCTGCCTTGACGAGGGCTTCCCGGGCTGCGGCCACCAGGGGGTGCCCCTTATCTATACACCAGGCCGGGGCAAATTTTAGGCCCTTTAAGGCCCGGCCGGTGTAAGTAGTAATATCCAGGGGGGCTATCATAGCCTCGGCCTCAAGTTCCGGATCCTTAAGCCGGCCTGCTACAATTATGGATTGAAGCGGCATCAGGACCTGGTCCGGTTCTTCCCCTGCCAGCAGGCGCCTGTCGAAGGTGGCGCGACAGCGCTGAGGCACCACTGAAGCCCCCGGGTAGGGCGACGAGATGATGTCCGTCAGTTCCATTATGGCCGGGCCCAGAAGGGGATCGATGGGAAGCTCCAGATGGCGGACGGCCTCTACCAGGGGCAGCATTTTATATACGGCATTTACACCTACCCCCGGGTTGGCAGAGTGGGCCGGCCGGCCCCGGGTTTCGAGAACGATTTCCGCCCTGCCGCGCTGGCCAAAGTTAAGGTTTAGGCCGGTGGCTTCGCCGATAACCACTGCAGCCGGGCGTATTTTTTTTAAAATATGGCTCAAAGCAACTCCTTCAGCCACTTCTTCCACCACAGTACCGGTTACGTAGAGATCCCCGCCCCTATTTACGCCATCCTGGGCCAGGAAACCTATGGCACACACCATGGCGGCTAAGGCTCCCTTCATGTCGGCAGCTCCCCGGCCGTAGATTCTGCCGTCAACCAGTCGGCCCTGGAAGGGTGGGTGTTGCCAGGTCCCGGGTTCGGTTACATCCACCGTGTCCAGGTGGCCATCGAAGAGGATGGCAGGGCCCTGCCCCCGGCCTGCCACGCGACCTATCACATTGCCCAGCTCATCGATCCAGGTCTCGGTATAGCCTAAAGAAACCATCTCCTGCTGAACCAGGGAAGCAACATCCTTTTCCTTTCCGGTCACACTGGGGGTCTGAATCAAGCGGCGACAAAAGTCGATAATGCGCCTTTCCCTTTCAGGAGTTACCATTTTAGCGCACCTCCCCTAAGCCTTAAAACTTCCGGCCCGGTCTTGATAGTAGCGTCAATGCCCCTGTCGAAGGCTGTCTGAGCCTCTCCACAGTAAGTGCTGGTACCGAGGTGAGCCAGCGGGACTTTCTTTGAATCCAGAATAAGTTTAGCACAAAGGATCCGCTACGGAAACTACCCTTGACATATATTAGATTGTTATAGCCTTCCCTGGGCCATAATCTTACCTCTGCGTAAAAGTTTGGGTAAACACCCGCTAAATTTTGACCTCATAAACGCCAGACAGGGGGTCGCTTTTACAACGACTCCCCGCCCCGTCATTTTTCTATTTTAGCTTTTTCCCGCCCAAGTCTAAAGAATAAATAAAGACCAGAATCTCAGCTACTATCTGGTACAGTTCGACCGGAATCTCAGACCCGATATCTAACCCTGCTAACATCTCCGTCAGATGGGTGTCCCGGTGGATAGGGACGCCAGCTTCCCTGGCCGTGGTAATGATTTTATCGGCTATAGCCCCCCTACCGGAAGCCACTACCCGGGGTGCTTTATCTTGCTCGCTGTTATATCGCAGGGCTACCGCCTTTCTTACCCCTTCCTGCTCCTTCATGGCTGCGCTTTTCCTTTACCCCCGTTCCGGTGAAACAGGTTAAACCCTCTTATCCAGAAAGCCGATCTGGGAGCTGGTTTCCCCGGAAGCCATTTCCCAGGGTATAAGACACCGGGGAACGATACCTGGCTGCCATTTATACCCATGCAAATGGTAGCCCAGGCGGGCAAAGGCACCCTGGAGAGCCGGCCAGGATTCATTTATCAACCGGCCCACCCATTCCTTCTCCACCCTTCCCTGGACCCTGACCTCCCTCTGCCAGATACTTATTTCCAGCAACAGGCAGCCCAAATTCTCCGTATCAACTAGGATAGAGATATTAAAATTCTGGCGATCAATGGGGCTGTTTCCCCTTCTCTCTTTTTTAATCACCAGCTGCCCCCAGGTAGTTACCTCATTGTTTTTCCACAGGGGCAGGGTAAAATAAAGGTGGCTCCGGAGTTCGTTCTCCTTACCGCACCATTGGAAAATCAGCTGCCCGGCCAGCTGCCTGGCAATCATTTTGCCAGTCTCGAGGAGTTTGCCGCTGGCATCCTGGCCTGTTTCCCGGCTACCATCCCGTATGGCCTGTAAAAGATAGTCCAATTTTTCTATTAGCCCATTCAAAGGTAGGGACCTGAAAGGGGCGACACCATCCCTGGCAGGTAACTGGGAGGATAACAGGTTGCGCAACTGCTCCGCTACCTTTACCTCGCCTTCCTCCGGCTTAAGGACCAGGGAAGCCACCAGGGTCCTGAGTTCCTGGTAAAGAAGCCTGGCCTCCTCTCCCTTCTCCCCGGCTAAACCGTCAATTAAATCTGCCAGGAGAGGGATAAAACGGGCCAGGCGCGTCATCCCTGCCTGCCCCGGGTCTTTCTCCCCCAGCATAAACTCCTGCAGGAGCTTGAGGGCGTCTGTCCGGGGCAAGACTCCCAGCTTTAGGGCCTGTAAAACCACTTCTATCCCTTCCTCGTCCTCACTGCCAAGGAGGGCCAGAGCCTGTTTTACCTGCCCCAATAATTCTTGTTGCAACGGGAGCCTGTGGCTGATAAATTTTTGCACCAGGGAACGGTGCAGGGGTGTGTCTTTAAGCCCCAACCGGGCAAGAATTTCCCCGGGGATGTCATTTGTCGTTAACCCGTCCCGGGAAAGGAGTTTGACCATGTAAAGGCTTCCCTGGCGCTCCTGGACCTGCAGGCTGACCAAATCACCGGGGGATAAGAAAAAGGGAGTACGAGCCAGGATCTCTCGACCTTCGAGCTCCAGGATAAAATAGCCCGTTCCCCGCTGGCCGAGCACTTTGCCCTGGAGTACCTGCCCCACCTCCCAGGCCAGCCCCCGGCTACCTTTTACGGCTCCTGCCATCCTGGCAGCTACAGCTTTACCGGCCTCGGTCCTCAGATCAGTTAAGATCAGGTTCATAGTAAAGCCCCCCAGGTAGTTGGTTGCGGACAGGTACTTAGTACTGGTTGGATAACTATAGACATTCTATCATATCGGAGGACGGGGCATGATTTTAAATAAGATTCACGGTAATTAGAGTAGACCCTGGCATATCACCTTTAAGTCCAGACTATCCGTTTGTCTCCCCGTTTCCTCCGGGAGTGCCTCTACTCACTAGGCCATAGGTGACATGCCAGAGATCCTTTCATCGAACCGCCATCCGGCCGGTAATCCAAAGTTGGCAGCAGGTATTTTAAATTTCCTTCCCGTGAAGCTATAAAAACCGGTTCAGGGGTGGATCGGGGACAAGGGGACGAACACCCTGCAGGCGGGCTGCATAGGTGCGAATAGCATCGGCAGTAGCACGGGCGGGAAAAGCCCAGGTAGCATTACCAACGGGCCCGTAAAATATAAAGTCTGCTCCATGACTTATGAGATAGGAAAAAATGGCCCCTGCTGCCGCCGCCTCAAAGGCGGGAGTTGTCAGACCTCGGGCACGTTTCCAAGTGTAGAGGGCATTGGCCGGGGCACAGTCGACTGGAAAACCTGTTGCCGTCCTGATTTTCTCCATGGCTGCAGCCGTCCAGCCAATGCTGGCGATATCCAACACTCCCGGATCGACCAGGATATTCTCGATACCTGCAGTTCTGGCGGCTGGGAGGAGCTTATCCTGAAAGAGTTTTAGTTTGGCCGCCGGGTTTAGGGCTGTATTGGAGAAGGCCATAATGACGGCATTCTTTATCCCCGCAGCGGCTATCGCTTCCAATTCGGCTTCGCTAAAGTTAATGTCGAGGGAATTATAAATTAAACGTGAGCACAGGGCGGAGCCAGCAAAATGACGCAGGGTTTCCATCCTTACCGTAGCCGACATGGAATCGACCAATAGCGGTACCGTAGTTTCTGCAGCCAGGAACTCCAGGTAATTGATCATGGCGGCGGTGGTACTGGCGATGACATCCAGCATGACCGGCAACCCGGTCAGGGCCGACATTTCTTCTTGTCCGGCAAGTAAAACCCTGGCCTGATCGCGATTGAACTCTCCCTTTACTTCGTCGGTAGACCTTAACCCCGGGGGCCATGCTTGATATTCGTTTTTGCCGACTGACGTTCGTCAAGTACAGAAATGACGGGTTTATTTTTTTCGCTCACAAATCATCCGCCCCTTTCAATGTTAAATAATACCTGCAACTACCTTTTCTCCGATAATTTACTGCTGGTGATAAGCTCACCCCTCTTTCTTGTTATACTACCCCTGGAAGCAACTTCGGAAACCTTTAAATAAATTAGTATTTTCCAGCAGCCTTTTGGCGTGATCAATGCGGATTTCCATGAGATAATCCATAACACTGATGGCCAGCTCTTTACGAAACAGGCGGCACAAGTAGTTAGGGCTAACATGTACGGCCACGGCGATATCAACTCCACCGGCACCTGTTCTAATAATGCGCCTCCAGGGGGAATTTCTTTCTTTTGCTGGCGATAGGCCAGAATCATCTCCCGCAGGGCATCCTTAAGCATCTCTCTACACTCTTCCAGGGTTTTCCCTTCAGTTATTACCTCAGGCCACTCGACCAGTTGCCCCAGGTAACCGGAACTGATCTTTGTTTAACGTGCCGTATAGTTGCTGAGCATAAATAACCCCCCTTACCAAACCCTCATTATAAAGTATAACTCACCGCTCCTGGCCTTAGCAATTTTTTACCTACTCCCACTCTATGGTCGCCGGCGGCTTGGAGGTGATGTCGTAAACCACCCGGTTGACATAGCGCACCTCGTTGACGATCCGGGAAGAGATACGCTCCAGCAAATCGTAGGGCAGCCGCGCCCAGTCGGCTGTCATGGCATCGTCGCTGGTCACGGCCCGGACGACGATGGGGTAAGCATAGGTGCGCTCGTCGCCCATAACACCCACGCTTTTCATGGAGGGCAACACGGCAAAGGACTGCCAGATTTCCCGGTAGAGCCCGGCCCGCCGGATCTCTTCGGTTACAATGGCATCCGCCTGGCGTAAAATGGCCAGCTTCTCCGGGGTGACTTCACCCAGGATGCGGATGGCCAGGCCCGGCCCGGGGAAGGGCTGGCGCCAGACAATCTCCTCAGGCAGGCCAAGTTCCTCCCCTACCCGGCGCACCTCGTCTTTGAATAAAAGCCGCAGCGGTTCGATAAGCTCCAGCTCCATGTCTTCCGGCAGTCCACCGACGTTATGGTGGCTTTTGATAACGGCCGCCGTCGCGGTGCCGCTTTCGATCACATCGGGGTACAGGGTGCCCTGGACCAGGAAATCCACTTTCCCCAGTTTCCTGGCCTCCTCTTCAAAGACGCGGATAAACTCGTGGCCGATAATCCTGCGCTTCTCTTCCGGGTCGGTCACCCCTGCCAGCTTGGCCAGGAAACGCTCGCTGGCGTCGACATAAACCAGGTTCACCTGCAGGGCCTGGCCAAAGGTCTTCTGCACCTGTTCCGCCTCGCCCAGGCGCAGGAGGCCATGATTGACAAAGACGCAGGTTAAACGGTCGCTCACGGCCCGGTGCACCAGGGCCGCCGCCACGGAAGAATCGACGCCGCCGCTCAGGGCGCAGAGGACGCGGCCGTCACCCACCCGCTCCCGGATAGCCGCTACCTGCTCTTCTATAAAGGAGCTGACCGACCAGTCACCGCGGCAGCCGCACACCTGGAAGAGGAAGCGGCAGAGCATTTCCTGGCCCAGGGGCGTGTGCTTGACTTCCGGGTGAAACTGGACGCCATAAAGCCGGCGCCCCGGGTCGCTCATGGCTGCCACCGGCGTATAAGCCGAACGGGCCGTTACCTTGAAACCCGTCGGCGGGGCGCTGATATAGTCGCCGTGGCTCATCCAGCACTGCATGGTTCGGGGTAACCCGGCAAAAAGGATGTCGTCAGTAGTTACTTCAAGCTCGGTTTTGCCGTATTCCCGCCCCCCGGCTGCCTCCACCCGGCCCCCCAGGTCGTGGGCCATGAGCTGCATGCCATAGCAAATGCCTAAAATGGGAATGCCGCTCTCATATAGGGCCCGGTCAATGCGGGGCGCCCCCGGGCTGTAAACGCTGGCCGGCCCGCCGGAAAAGACAATCCCTTTGGGCTGCCGGGCCAGGATTTCCTGTAGGGGTGTATTAAAGGGGATCATTTCCGAGTAAACCCCGGCCTCGCGGATGCGCCGGGCAATCAACTGGTTGTACTGGCCGCCGAAGTCCAGCACCAGGACTATTTCCGCAGGTTGCTTGTTTTCTCGCATCATCTACCCAACCTCACTGAATTAACCTTTATTTTATTTTATGGTGAAGCTCCTTATGATTCAGGTCGCCCAACTATAGAGCTCTTGCCGTGCAAGCAGCAGGCCTGGCGACCCTCCTTTCATTTCTGCCGGGCGTAAACCTCCGGTTTTAAAACGCAGATGTCCGGCAAATGGCGGTATTTCTGGGCATAATCAAGGCCGTAACCAACAACAAAATAATCCGGGATGGAAAAGCCGCTGTAATCGACATGGACATCCACCAGCCGCCGCTCGGGCTTGTCCAGAATAGTGCAGGAGCGCACACTTAAAGGTTTGCGGGCTTTTAAATTTTCCAGCAGGTATTTTAAGGTCAGGCCGGTATCAACAATATCCTCCACAATCAGGAGGTGCTTATCTTCCACCGGCACTTCCAGGTCCTTCAAGATGCGCACTGCTCCCGACGTGGTGGTCCCGGCGCCGTAACTGGAAACGGCCATAAAATCGAGCTGTAGGGGAATGGTAATCTCCCGCACCAGGTCGGCAAGGAAAATAATCGCCCCTTTGAGGATACCCACCACCAGCAGGTCCTTGCCGGCATAATCGCGGCTGATGGCCGCGCCCATTTCTTTAACCCGTTTTTTTATCTCAGCAGCGCTGACCAGGGCTTCAGCAATATCATCTTGCAAACATAATTCCTCCCCCGAAATAAAATACGATGTTTACAGCAGTTAAGTATGCTTTTCCTCCACCGGCCTCTATTAATATACCTCTTGACAGTTTGCCATAACCTTGTTATCTTCGCTGTATAACAGCAAAATCCTTCTGGCTGGCCAAATTTGGCGGCCAAAGGAGTGATCCACCAATGTCCCTTAGCATCAGTACATTAGAAAAAAGGGCGCGCCAGGTCCTGGGGGTTAGTCCTGAGGCCGGCGCCCGGGCAATAAAAAAGGCCTACCGCCGCCTGGCCCGGCAGTACCACCCCGATTGTAACCCGGATGATAAGCTCACTATTGAAAAATTTATGCTCGTCACCGAGGCTTACGAGTATCTTTTGCGTCATAAACTCCCCGGGCGCAACTCCCTGCTGGTAGCCGGCCTTACCCCGGAAAGCGAGGAACCGGGTGAACGGTACGCTCGCTGGTGGATGGAGCATTTCCGGGAGTTTTTCTAAAGGACTGAGAACTTGCCAGCGATGGCAAGACGGCACTTTCCGGCCTAAATTTTACCTTCTTTTTTAGAAAAAATAAATCCCGCAGCAGGGATGCAGGAAGTTCTTGCGACAGTAATTTTAGCGGGATCTTTTACACCAGGTATTCAAATATCCTGATAGCAATTTAAAATTATGTTATTATATAACTTTTGTATGAAAAGCAACCAGGCATAATTTTTAAGTTGCCCGACTTTTTTACTGATGCTTGACTATGGGCGGAAAAGCCTTTATTCAAGCATCAGGCCGCCACAGAGGGTCCCGGTAATTTCACCGTCCGGTTTCTTGATGGGTACAGCTATCGTTACAATTAATTTGCTGGTTATTGCTGATATGTACACTTTGGAAACAAAAGGCTTGCCGGTAATGGCTTCCCTGAACCAGGTGCGGAAGGAAAAGTCTTTAACTTTGGAGATTGTGTTGGTATTAAATATAACCTGCCCTTCTCGATCAGCACTTATCAAAGCTTCAAAAACAGGGTGGCGGTTATAATACTCTAGTAGTGCCTCCTCATGCCGGCGGATATCCATGGTTACTATTCGTTTATCTGCAGCGACCATCTCCAAATAAGCCAGGGCCTCCCGGACCCGGCCGCGGGTATATTCATCCAGTTCACCTTCGCCACCGCTACTAGCAACAATTTGCTGTAACTGCCCGGCCATCTCCTGCAGCCTCCTACCGGTGCCGGCAAGCTCGTCCAGGGAAGCTGATTGTTCTTCCATGCCGGCGGCACACTCTTCGGCCGCAGCCGCGGTATTCTGGGAAATCATGGCCACCTTACCGGCTAGAGCCTTGATTTTATTCTCCTGATCCTGCTGGGAAGTCGCCGCGGCAAGAATAGTATCCATTGCTTTTTCAGCCTCAATCATGGCCTGGCTGGTGGCAGCGAGGGATTCCCTGGCCGCCCGGCCGGTTGCCAGGTTTTGGGCGGCGGCACTGCTGGCGGCTTCAATCTGGGCGCTGATGGCCTCTATTTCCCGGGCGATAATTGTTATTACCCCGTTAATCTCCTCCGCCGCCCGGGCCGAACTCTCGGCCAGCTTCCGCACTTCTTCGGCCACCACAGCAAAACCACGCCCCTGTTCCCCGGCCCGGGCCGCTTCAATAGCTGCATTTAAAGCTAAAAGGTTTGTCTGGGCTGCAATATTACCCACAATCTCGATAATCGCCGTAATCTGCCGGGCATGCTGCTGCAGTTCCTTAATCCTGCCACTGGCCAGCTGATTGGTGCTGGCAGTATTCTCGATATGTTCAAGGAGGGTGTGTAAAACACTGCCCAGCGAATCCAGGCTCGTTCTGGTGTCCCGGAAAAGGTGGGCCGCTTCCCTGGCTGTGGCGATGGTTTTTTGCCCTTGTTCCACGCCTTCCTCTGAAACTTTAAGAACAATCCCCGCCGCCTGAGCCTGTTTATCGGCGCCGCTGGCCATACTCTCCACTGCCTTAGATATTTCACCGGCAGCCAGTTTAATGTTGTCAAGCCCCCCGGCCAGCTGGGTGGCGCAGAGGTTTAATTGTTCCCCGGCGGCATAAAACCTGCCTAAAACCTGGCGGTATTGCCAGACCAGTTCTCTGACGGATGTCACCAGGGCCTGGATTTCCCGGCCTCCCCGTGGCGGTTCTTCCCAGGCAAGCTGCCCGCTGGAAATTTTCTTGATGCTTTCGTTCAGGGCAATAAGCGGCTTTTTAAACCAGCAGTGATAGGTATAATAAAGATAGCCAAAAAATAATAGATTAAGACCAATAACCACAGGGAAATAGCCCCGGCTCAACGGGGCTTTGATAATAAAGATACTTAACCATAGGAAAATACTTGCCAGGGTCGTCACAAGTATACTTCTCTCCATCTCAAGAATCCCCTCCAGCCTTCCCGGCCACGTAGGGCATCAACCCCCCGGCGGCAATGAGTTCCTGCATAAAGGGCGGGAAGGGCGCCGCCTGGTAGGTTTCTCCTTTAGTCAGGTTGATTATTTCGCCCTTCTCGGCATCGATCTTTACTTCATCCCCCTCGGTTATCCCTGCCGCCGCGGCCGGGGACTCAAAGATGGGCAGGCCGATGTTGATGGCGTTGCGGTAGAAGATGCGGGCAAAGGAAGCGGCGATGACCGCCGCCACCCCGGCGGCCTTGATGGCTACCGGCGCGTGCTCCCGGGAACTGCCGCAGCCGAAGTTTTTCCCGGCCACGATAACCTCCCCTTTTTGCACCCGCCCGGCAAAGGTGGGGTCGGCATCCTCCATGCAGTGGCGGGCGAGTTCTTCGGGGTCGGAGGTATTCAGGTAGCGGGCCGGGATAATGGCGTCGGTGTCGATATCGTTGCCGAAGGTGTGGCACTTGCCCTGGATAATCATTTTATTACCTCCTCGGGAGCGGCGATGCGCCCTTTAACGGCGCTGGCGGCGGCTACGGCCGGGCCGGCAAGATAAACTTCGCTTTCCGGATGGCCCATGCGGCCCACGAAGTTGCGGTTGGTGGTGGCCAGGGCCCGCTCGCCTTTAGCCAGGATCCCCATGTGCCCGCCCAGGCAGGGGCCGCAGGTGGGCGTGGAGACGGCGGCTCCGGCTTCTATAAAGGTGGCTATCAGCCCTTCTTCCAAAGCCTCGGCGTAGATCTTCTGGGTGCCGGGAATGATAATGAGCCTTACTTCCGGATGGACCTTTTGCCCTTTGAGGATCTGCGCCGCCACCCGCAGGTCCTCCAGGCGGCCGTTGGTGCAGCTGCCGATGACTACCTGGTCGATTTTGATCTCACCTATTTCTTTGACGCTCCTGGCGTTCTCGGGCAGGTGGGGCAGGGCCACCTGGGGTTCGATCTTCCCGGCGTCGATGTCTATCTCCCGGGCATACCTGGCGTCCGGGTCGCTCTGGTAGATGTGGTAGTCGCGTTTGAGGCGGCCCTGGATGTATTCTACGGTCTTTGCGTCTACCGCAAAGATGCCGTTCTTGCCGCCGGCTTCGATGGCCATGTTGGCCATGGTGAAGCGGCCGTCCATGGAGAGGTTGGTAATGGCTTCGCCGGTGAATTCCATGGCCATGTAGCGGGCGCCGTCGACGCCGATCCGGCCGATGGTGGAGAGGATGAGGTCTTTGCCTCCGACCCAGGGCTGCAGCCGGCCGTGGTAGCGGAAGAGGATGGTCTCGGGTACTTTAAACCACAGCTCGCCGGTGGCCATGGCGGCAGCGAGGTCCGTGGAGCCGACGCCGGTGGCGAAGGCCCCCAGGGCCCCGTAGGTGCAGGTGTGGGAGTCGGCGCCGATGACCAGGTCCCCGGGGCCAACCAGGCCCGCCTCCGGCAGCAGGCAGTGCTCGATGCCCATGCGGCCGATTTCAAAGTAGTTGGTGAGCCCCTGCTCCCGGGCGAAGTCGCGTAAAATTTTGGCCTGCTCGGCGGACTTGATGTCCTTGGCCGGGGTGAAGTGGTCGGGTACCAGGACGACCCTTTCCGGATCGAAGACCTTCTTTATCCCCAACTGCTTGAATTCTTTTATAGCCAGGGGGGCGGTGATGTCGTTCCCCAGGGCCAGGTCTACCTTGGCGTTGATGAGCTGGCCCGGCTCGACATGTTCGAGGCCGGCGTGAGCGGCCAGGATCTTCTCGGTGATGGTCATGCCCATACAGTTATCCCTCTCTCAATTAATTACAACAGCCATTGGTAGCGTATTTTTTTTCAAGTTCTTTAATTTCCGGAAGGCCGATAAGCTTGTTAAACTCGCTGAAAGGTAACATTTGATCTAAAAAATTCCTGGTAGTACCGCTGGCCTTTAAATTAGCCATAAGATCAATTAAGGCTTTGGCGGCTGTGTAAACTGATGCGGTAGGGAAAATAACTAACCTGTAGCCCAGTTCTTCCAGTTCTTTAACGGTCAGGAGCGGGGTACGACCGCCTTCTACCATATTAGCCAGGACCGGGACTTTAAAAGAAGAACAGATCTGCTTCATCTCGTCCACAGTTTCCGGGGATTCAATGAAGAGCACGTCGGCACCGGCGGCTTCGTAGGCCTTGCCCCTGGCGATGGCCTCTTCCAGGCCCCTGCTGGTCCGGGCATCCGTCCGGGCGATAATTACCAGGTCGGGGTCGCGCCGGGCTGCTACCGCGGCTTTAATTTTACTCACCATTTCTTCCACGGGTACTACCTGGCGATCGAGCATATGGCCACATTTCTTCGGTGAAACCTGGTCCTCCAATTGGATGGCCGCCGCCCCGGCCTTCTCATATTCCCGGACTGTACGCATGGTGTTAATGGCGTTGCCAAAGCCTGTATCGGCGTCGGCAATAACCGGAATGTCGACGGCTGCCGCTGTATTATGGAGCCTGGTTACCATCTCCGTCATGGTAAGCAGCCCTACATCGGGCTGGCCCAGGTGGCTGGCTGCCTGGCCGTAGCCGGTAAAGTAGACGGCCTCAAAGCCCGCCTGTTGAATAATTTTAGCCGCCAGTACATCATGGGCACCTGGTGCTACTAGAATCTGTTTTCTGTTTAATAGCTGCCGTAGCCTAGTTGTAGGTCGCATCGTTGCTTCCTCTCCCTCAATATGCTTCTTGGTGTAACCCGAAATATTGCTTGGCAAAACGGAGGGTTTCATAGGGGTAGCATGATGCCAGGAGGCCCAGGGAATAAAGTAAATAGTTGCGGTCAATGATAATCTCCGGTTCTTCAGGTAGAAGGGAAATGCCCCGGTTGGCCAGGGCCTCCCGCACAATCGCCCTGGCTTCTTCCTCCGGCAGGGCTGTAAAAATACCCCCCACCGCAATGATATATTTAACTGGCCGCAGGTCCCGGCCCATGGGCGTACCGGGAGCGATGCCCATCACCGGGTTATACTCCTGGCTCAGGCAACCGGCATGGCGTTTTAAGGCGGTTTCTACGGCTGCTACGGCCAGGCCGCGGTCAAAACAACGCTCTTCTTCATTCCCGGCCAGGGTCTCCGTCTGGCCTTCCACCCGGCTGCAATAGGCCAGGAGTTCCTGCTCCATCTCTTCGGTAACCGGAAGTTTGGCCCGGAGTAAAACCTGGCGCGGTCCTACTGTTTCTACAATACCCCGGCAGCTGACCCGCAGGCCCAGGTTTCCTTCCACCGTCCGGTAGGCCACCTGTTTTTCATTGGTCAGGATGAGCCCCCTTTCTTCCAGGGGGAGGCCTTCTAACTGGGGAATAACAGAATGGACATCCGTAGTCGCCCCGCCCAGGTCAATAACTACCAGGTTCCCCAGCCCTTTTTCTTCATAATAGCCGCGGGCTAGCAGTTCAGCCCCCATGAGGACGGCTCCAGGTGTAGGGATAACCTTGCCCCCGGGAACCAGGCCCTCCAGGTAACGCAGTCCCGGCGCCCGGGTAATCTGGCGGATAAACTCCCCGTGAATGGCCTCCCTGGCTGGCTGGACCCGCAGTTCGTGGATGGTGGGCATGACGTTGGCCACCCGCCGGTGCCTGACCCCGGCGGCTGCCAAAATCTCGGCCGCCCGGGCCTGGGCCTGGCTGTTACCGGCGATAATAACTACTGCCGGGAGCTTTAAATCCGCCAGGAGGCGGGCATTCTGCCACATGGCGTCGGTATCGCCGCCGTCGGTGCCCCCGGTAAGGAGTACAATGTCCGGCTTAATCTCCAGCAGGACCTCCCGGCGATAGGCCGGGGTATCCTCTTCGGAAAGGACCTCCAGGACCCTGGCCCCGGCGTTCATGGCCACCTCCAGGGCAGCCTTGGCCGTCACCCGCGGCATATAGCCGATGGCCACCATTCGTAAGCCCCCGGCGGCACTGCTGGAAGCCAAAACCTGCTGGCCCGCCAGGTCTTGCAACCTGGGGCCTCCCGGTAAACCTTCCAGGGCCTTCTCCAGCCCCAGGCGGATATCGTGGACCGTCGTCGGCGCCTGGGCGCGGGCCAGCCATTGTAAACGGCCGACCTCCAGCCTGTAAGCATTAACCTTGGTAAAGGTGCTGCCGACATCAAAGGCTTTTATTTCCATGACCCCTTATCCCTCAGGCCTGGATTTTTTCCGGGACCACATAAACATAACCATCCATCAGCCGCCGCGCCGTGCGGCCGACGGCCGCCCGCGTAAGGGTTACCTCATTCCCCTGGACGGCTGCTGCCACTTCAATGGTAATAACCCCCGCCGGATGGCCGATGCGGATCTCGCCCTCATGGCGGCGGGAAACTTCATTGACGATGGTCCCGGGAATGGCGGCGGCGGCCCCGGTACAGGTGGTGCCGGTGCCAGCATAGGTTTTATGCATTACCTGCATGAACATCAGGCGGGAAACAAAGTCAACGTCTTCGGCCCGGATCAATTTCTGGTCGGTAAAACAACGGTAATCCCTGGGCGGGGCGACGAAGGCCAGCATGGGGAAGGCCGGGATGCGCCGGCTGGCGTCTTCCGGAGTTGCGGCCAGGCCCATGGCGCAGGCCCCCAGGGCGCGGATTTTCTCCAGCAACCCCAGGAGGTCGGGCCGGCTGTCAACCTCGGCCGGAGATTCCGTCCCCGTAAGTCCTAGATCACTCGCCCGGACAAAGACCATGGGATTGGCCGCGTCTACCAGGGAGACCTCCAGGCGGCCGTAACCGGGGACATCCAGGACATCGACCGGCCGCCCCGTCGGTAAAAGCCTGCCGGTGGCCGCCCCGGCCGTCCCGGCAAAGTCGAGCATGATTTTCGCACCCGTTCCGGGAACCCCGTCGATTTTATAATCCCCCGTTACCCTGGCTTTACCGTTTTGGACCGGCACCTCGGCGACGATAATTTTACCGGTGTTGGTATTGTGAATGCGGACGTAAGTTACCGGTTCCTGGGCGCGTACCAGACCCTCGTCAATGGCAAAGGGACCTACAGCCGCCGAGATATTGCCGCAGTTACCGGAGTAGTCGATCAAAGGCTCCTTGATGCTTACCTGGCCAAAAGTATAATCAATATCGGCGTCAGGCCGGGAGGAAGGGCCAATTATAGCCAGTTTGCTGGTCAGGGGATCGGCCCCGCCCAGGCCGTCAATCTGGCGCACATCAGGACTGCCGAAAATAGCCAGGATCATCCGGTCCCTTAAAACCCGATCGCGGGGCAAATCATTTTCATGTAAAAATATGCCCTTGCTGGTCCCCCCGCGTAAGATGGCACAGCGCACGCGCAGCATCTCACTCATTACCCATAACCTCCTTTAAATGGGCCCGGACCCAGGCTACCGGTTCCTGGGGATCGGTCCCCGGGCCGAAAAAGGCGTCCACGCCGATAAATTCCGGTCCTTCAGTTTTGATTTTTGCTTCCAGTTCTGCGTGTTCCTCCTCTTTTTCGGCGATCCGCCCGCCGGCTATTACCAGGACTTTATCCCTCAATCCCAGTTCCTTCAAGCGCTTGTCCAGGCGGGGAAACAGGGTGATACCCAGGCCCAGGAGGTTGCTCACGCCGACTACCTGCGCCTTGCTCTCAGCGACGACTTCCGCCACCGTCTCCGGTAAATTCATGCCCCGCATGTAGATCACTTCAAAGCCGGCCTGCTGGAAAGCCTCCCGGACCAGGTTAATACCTATAACGTGGGCATCGGCCCCCACTGTAGCCAGGACAACTTTAGCTTTTTCCGTAACCGGCGGTTCCGGAGTAATGGAGACTTCCTCCCTGGTAAAATCAAGATATTTAGGATCGATCATGGCCGGCCCGTAGCCGGGCACGTAACGGCGAATGCCGTCCCGGTCGCGGTGGGTTTTGACGGCCCGTTTCAAATCCCAGCCCCCGGCCCGGGGAGCGTCCAGTATTCCCTGCTTGCCGGCAGTTACTATCTTTTCGATTAGCTCATCCGGTTCATAGCGGCGCCAGAAGGCGGCCGTTATATCCTCAGGTGCGGGCAGGGATTTTAAGCCCAGGGTAGCCGCCAGGATGGCCATGGCCTCAGTTAAAATGATTTCTTCCCGCCGGTCGATGGCCGGGTCGTTAATGGTGATGGAAGCCATGTTTTCAAAGATGTTCTGGGTGGCCCAGATGGCATGACCCATGGATTTTCCCGTAGGGATGCCTACCGATTCCGCCGCCTTGGGCCGGTAGAAATTGGCCCCGCCAAGCCTGGCCGCGATGGCCATCCGGGCGAAGTGCCCCTGCTCGGCGATTAAATCCGGGGGCGGGTTCTGGAAAGTCTCCGGCACGACGATAAGGGCTTCGCTCCACATAACCCGCCGGAAGGCGCGGATAGCAGCCAGGTCGGCCAGGAGGTTGATACCGGCGACGTTCATTTGCAGGGCGGCCAGTTCCCGCGGTAAACCGGCCAGGACGGCCAGGCCTTCCGCCAGGAGGCAGCCGGCCAGGCCGGCACCGTCGGTACCGCCGATATTGTTCAGGTGCTTGTGGGACTCTATCTGAACATAGATATTGTTTTCAGCGCAAATTTCCAGGGCCTTAAAGCCATTTTTTACTTTGGTTTTATAATCATGGATGCCCCGGCCGCCAAAGTGGACGTGGATGACCGGCCCTATGTCCGTCCCGTCAAAACCGGCAATAAAGGCATTCAAAATGGATAGGTGCGGCGTATCACCGGTTGCGTTAATGCGTATGGGGTGAACGGCGCCCCCGCCCATCTGAACAAATTCCCGCTCCCCTTTCGGCGTAATGCCGCCTTTTCCCCGCGACTGCTCGATCAACTCCGCCCCGTCCAGGGGATCGATATGGCGAGTAGCCTCGGAATGGACAAAATGGAAGAGCTTGATGCCCAGTTGATCGGCAATGGCATACATGTCTCGGGACTGCTCCATGGTCTCGGCCGCGGTATTGCGTCCCAGGATGGGATTCTGGACCGGTATCCCGGTACGGGCGGCCTGGCGCGCCAGTTCGGTCAGGCGATGCCCGCCCCGGACCACGCCAGCCACCTCTCGTGGATAAGGCGCCGGTAGCCCCTTAACGGAACCGTCGGGGCCTACGTCAGGCATGGTAACGTCAAAAATCCTGGCATAGGCCCGCACTCTATCAATATCTTCGCAAATAATCTTCTGGGTTTTTTCTTGCATAGCTTTCGCTCCCGTTTGTAATTACTTATGGTACAATAGCAATACCCAATTTTTGAGCTGCCGCCAGGGCCGCTTCCCGGGAAGGGACGGCGTCAATCAAGGCCAGGCGGCCGCCCCCGCGGTTACGAGCATCAACCATTACCCGGCCCGCGCTGGTCTCTAGCGTCACCCGCTGGAGCTGCGGTTCCCGGGCTTCTTTAATCTCTACTTCAATACCCAACCGGGGGAGTTCTTCCATTACGCGACGGTAGCTCTGGCTGTCGGCCGTGCTGGAACCGTAGATAGCTCCCATTAGAATGCCGGGCACGTTGATTGCCCGCCGGGCAAAAAGCTCCGGGTAGAGTTCAATAATCACTTTTTTAATCTCGCCCTGCGCTAACGCATGGGCTATCCGGGCGGTATTGGTGGGAGAACCGACGGCCTGGCTGCTACCGCCCACTACTACCTCGCCAAAGGGTTCGGTAACGGGATTGGCCAGCTCGGCCAGCCGGCTGACTTCCTCCCGGGCCCGGGTGGCGATGGTAGCCTGCCTTTGTTTTTCTTCTTCTTTGACCTGCTCCTCGATATAGCGGTCGACCCTGGGGTCGCTCTTAAAATAGGCTTCCATATAACTTATAACTTCCGGCACTATATATTGCGCTGATACCTGGTGAGCCCTGGCAGCCAGGGCCAGCATTACATCTACGGGAACATTGACCGGTATAGAGGTCTTGAGGGCCAGCCCGGCGGCCAGCTGCCCCAGCATCAGCGCGCCGCCGATATGGGTGGCGCACAGGCCCGGGACCATTACCCTGGGAGTGCAGGGGACACTTATGGTTGGCGACAGGGCCAGGACTACAGCCCGCTCCACCTCCCGCGGGCCGCCCCCGGCCAGTTCCACCAGGGCCGCGGCCGTACCGCTGGCGCCGGCGCCCAGACCCTCCATGTTACATCCGGTAGTCGTCTTGCCGGCCCGGAAAAAAGTACCGACCCGGAGCATTACAGCCACAGCCGGCCATACCTCTTCCCGCGGGTATGCCTCCAACATGGCCGCCGTCAGGCCGCTGAAGACACAGGCGTCACCGGTTCCGGCGCAGGGGGCCAGGCCCACCAGGTGGTTGCCCACCTGGGCCGCCAGGGTAAGGCTAACGGCCCGGTCGAGGAACGCATCGCCGGTAATTTGGCCCGGTTGCCGGGTTAGCTCATGGCCGACCCGGCCCAAAAGAAAGCTCTGGCTGTCCCGGTCCATCCCCAGCCGGACGGCTTCCAGGTTGTGGTCAAAGGCTTTCTCTATCCTGGCCAGCACTTCCTCCGGGGTAAGGTGCTGGCAAAAGCAGGCTTCGGCCACCACTGCTTCGCCCACCCTGGCTGTACATGCCTCCGCCAGGTGAAAAAGGTCGCCAAGGGTCAAGGGTGCCGTTGGCTGTGTGCGGCTGGCTAAACAGTCTACCAGGGCCTGAATTTTATCCCTGCGGATCATAACGTACCTCCGCTCCCGTCGCTTCTTCCCAGACCTTGATGACGGCGGCTATATCCTGGCCCCCCAGGCCCCGGGCACGGGCCAGGGCAAATACCTGGCGCGCTAGGCTGCCGAGCATCAGGGGGACATCATTTTCCCTGGCGGTCTGCAGGGCCAGGTCCAGGTCCTTGGCCTGGAGGTCGATGGCAAAACCCGGCTCGAAGCGGCCCGGCAGGATAAAATTGGGGACCTTGGCCTTGAAGGCGTAGCTCTGGCCGGAGCTGTTGCCGATAATCTCCAGCATAACTTCTGGTTTCAGGCCTGCTTTAATTCCCAGCACCAGGGCCTCGGCCACGGCGGCCATATTAATTCCCAGCAGCAGGTTGTTGACTATTTTCACGGCGTCCCCGGCGCCGACATCGCCGACGTGGTAGATTTTCTCACCCATGCACTCCAGGACCGGCTTGACTTTCAAAAAATCCTCCCTGGAGCCGCCTGCCATGATTGTCAGTTTACCAGCCGCGGCTCCCGTGACACCTCCCGATACCGGGGCGTCCAGGTAGGCTACCTGCTTTTGGGCGGCCAGGGCCGCCATCTTGCGGCTGTCACCGGGACCGACACTGCTCATGTCAACGACCACCAGTCCCGGCCGCGCACCGGCCAGGACACCGTTTTCTCCCGTCATGACGCTGGCAACAATGGCGGCGTTGGGCAGCATGGTGATTAAAACCTCTACCTGCCCGGCCACTGCCGCCGGTGTTGCGCCTGCCCGGGCTCCCGCTTTTACTAATTCATCGACGGCTGCCGGGATTACGTCATTAACTACCAGTTCGTGACCCTTTTTGATCAGGTTCAGGGCCATGGGCCGGCCCATGTTACCCAGGCCGATAAAACCCACACGCATTGCCGTTCCTCCTCACCGTTCCCCTTTAGCGAGGGGCGGCAGGTTTCCCTGCCGCCTGCTTAAAGACTTACCTCAAGCCATCTTCACCCTTGATCTCTTCTTTCTTTAGACCACCAATACGCGGCAAGGGCCGGCCCGCATCGGTAACCACCAGAGCCACCAGGATCTCGTCAGCCCGGGGTGCATCCGTAACCCTCACTTCCATGGCGTCGTAGTGGCTGCGGACAAAGGCGGCATTTTTAAAATGCAGGGGGACGTCGATGGGCGTGCCCATGCCGCCCCGTTTCTTGGCCGAGGGGATGATGGCCTTGCCTTCAAAGACGGCCGCCCGGAAGGGTTTGCCGAGTTTGGGATGCAGAATGGCGGCCGCATGTTCCAGTTCCCCGTTCTCGCCGACAATGGCGGCTTTGCCGTAACTCTCGACTTCCTTGGGGTCAATTCCCAGGGCGGCTACTGCTCTCTGGCCCAGCAAACCGCCCAGTTCTTCGCCGATATCCATTAATTCCGTCAGGTCTTCCTGGTATCTGCCGGCAAAGGGGTTCTTAATCACGGCAACAGCCGCTGCCTTGCGAACCGGTTTGGCCAGGCTTTTCTCCCCTTCAATCAAGGTTTCTTCAACAATGGTGACCAGTTTGCGGATTTCCATTAGCAATACCCCCTGATAACGATTTATTTAATTGGATGGACCAGGCCCTCCGGGTACTGACGCATGAAACCGTTGAGGTATACTACCACCCCCAGGAGGACCCCGGCCTCTACCAATCGCCGCCCTGTTTCTATTCCCCTTTCCAGGGCTGCGGTTTGTAATTCTTCCGGCAGGGGACCGACGGCCGTGGTCACCAGGAGTTCCGGGATATCGGTGTCCGGATCGAGCTCCCGCGCCGGCCGGCGCTGGATCAACGGGGTATCTACATTCACCGCGTTTCCCAGGACGGTGGCACAGGCGTCGGCAACCGCCGCCGAAGAAGCGACAGCCACGGCCGCATCGGCAATGCCCAGGGTAAAGCTGCGCCCGCCCCGGCCGCTGGTGGCCACGCCGCCGATATGATCCCCCGGCCTGATGTCCAGGTAATGGGTTGGCGGCGCCCCCAGGCGCGGGGCGATGCCGACCCGGGTCTTCTCACCCCTGCCGAGGCGGATGGCGATATCGCCGCCGTTATTGACCAGGACTTTGGTCGCCCCCTGTTTTACCAGGTAATCGCCAACCAGTTCCGCCATGGTACCGGCGACCGCTGCCATGGGGGTAAGATCCGGATCACCTGCGGTTTTAACGGCGGCATACATCCTGTCCAGGACCCGCGGCCAGCCTCCGGGATTGGTAAGCAGGGGCCAGGGCTTCCGGGCGATGGGCAGGTAGCGTTTTAAATCCTCCAGCCATCCTGTTACCAGTCCTTCCAGCCGGTGCCATTCCCGTCCCAGAGGCTGCCCCCGGCGTTCAGCCATAACGCTCATCTGCACCGGGCCTATATCCAGCAGAGCGCGAAAGGGGTCCAGCAATTGGAACATTAATCCCTAACCCCGGCTACAACTTCTTCCACAGGGCGCAGGCGGTGTAAGTGGCCGCCGATACGTTCATAGGTGCTCTTCAACATGGTATATTCCACCGGAGCCACCGTAGCCGGCGTCGGCACCCAGTAAAAGGCCTCCGGGGCAGCCACCTTTTCCACATCCACCATGAAATTGATGCCGCCGCCGGGCAGGAGCATGGCCGGCGCTCCCCCGATGGTCAGTTTTATTTCACCCCGGTGGACGGCCCTGGTAAGCTCCACCGGCAAGGTAGTCACCCCGGCCCGGGCCGAACCGCCGGTACCGCCGACGTACAGGGCCGAGACCCTGGCTTCCTCGCAGTTGGAAGCGATAAGCTCGATTACCATGCGCACCTCCGGTGTAAGGGGTATCTCCCGGACATCCCCGTCAGGCTGTACCTCAAACAGGGCCGCCTTGCGGGCCGTGGTTTCGGTGACCAGGATGCGCATTCCCGGCCTGGCGATATTCATATCAACGGCTTTGATGGCCTGGCGGGGATCGGTAATGGCCGTACCTCCCCAGCCATTGCCGGGATCGCCGAAATAACGACCGCGGGTGCTCTTGCGCCCGGCCGGAATGACGCCACTGTAGGTCATCCCCACCTCCTGGCCGGCCAGGTGCTCGGAAAAGAGGCCAATAATATGGTGGTCGAGGATAATGGCTTCATCCACCACACCTTTCAGGTGGTAGGCGAAGAGGCCGATGGTGGCGCTGCCACACCCCACCCTCATGGTGGTATCCTCCTGGCCGTCGATCACCGGGCGGTGGCCCACCTGAAGTTCTAATGTGCTGCCCTTTTCAACCTTCAAAACAACCCGCCGGCCGTTGGCCAGGTCGACAATCGTCCGCGCGGCCATAAAACCCGATTTGCCTGTTAAGAGATTGGCGCCGCCGATATAGAGCATCTTCGAGCCGTATTCCTCGGTATCGACCATGCCCACTACCTGGCCGTCGCGACGGACCCTGGCGCCTTCCTCGCCAATATGAAAGTTGGTATCGATCTTGACCTTAATACCGCTATAACTTAAAGGAGCTTCCGTAACTACGGTTACAACCTCGATGCCGCCCCGCTGGCCCTGGACGATATAGGGTGCCGGGCGCGGGCAGGGATACTCGGTCCCGGCACCGATGGCCGTGATTAAGGGCCATTCTATTTCCGGTGGCGGCAGGGTGGGTTTAGGTACGCTGGTTACCAGGGGCCGGTTGCGGACCAGTTGCCCTTTAATATTGGTATAACGGCGGCAGGCGCCGGTAAAACCCTCCTGAACCTGGCACTGGACCGGACAGTGGCTGCAGGTGACACTCCCGGCCGGGGGTTTAGCCTCTTTCTGCGCCGCTCCCCGGTTGCAGACCCGGGTGCAAATGCCGCAGGAAGAGCAACCCGCGCCGATGTTAGCCTTTTTCCCTTCAATGGTAATACACCCCAGGGGGCAATTCCGGGCACAGAGGCCACACCCGTTACATAGTTCCAGGTCAATCCTGACCATCATCCAAGCCTCCAGCTTATTTTATAATACTTACCTTTCTGGTAGCCGGCGGCGTGTTCCGGCTCTTTTCAGCCTTGATTTCCCCGTCAACCAGGACCAGGGCTATGCCGGGCAGGTCGCCGGCAGCCAGGGCACCCAGGGCATCCTCTCCCACCGAACCAAGGGGAGCGTCCATGAGGACCAGGTCGGCTTCTTTCCCCGGAGCGATAATACCGGTGTTGAGGCCGTAGACGCGGGCTGTATTACCCGTAGCCGCCGCTACTGCCTCGGCAGCCGGTATCCCGGATACCGAGGCCAGGAAGGCGATATTCCTCAAGATACCCAGGGGAATAATGCCGCTGCCGGATGGTGAATCGTTGCCCATGATCAGGCGGTGCAGCTCGTTGCGTTCCTTCAACCTTTTAGCCATCAGGTCGGCGATGCGGAAGTTGCCGCACTGGACCATTTCCACCGCAAAATCCGTCTCATCGATGATTTTGATTACCTCTTCCTCCGGGATGGCTGTGGGGCCGCCGTTGAGGTGGGAAACGACATCCGGTTTGGTGGCCATGACCTGGGCCGCGGTGACCGTCGAGCTCCCGGGGATGGAAGTGCCGCCGGTGTGCATGGCTACTTTAAAGCCGTATTTATGAGCCCACTCCACCATGGGCGCCGCCTGTTCCGCCGTCTTGACGCCGCCCAGGCCGATCTCCCCTACCAGCCAGACACCTGCCGCTGCCAGCTCGGCAAAGTCGGCTTCCGTCAAACCCGGTTCCAGAATGAGGGCGCCGCCGTGGACTTTTACTCCTCCCGGCCGGGCGTTGGCAAAGGATTTGTGGGCTAAAACAGCCAGGGCTTTGGTACCGGCCGGGTCTTTAGGCCGTCCCGGGGTATGGCATTCACCGGCCGAAATCATGGTGGTCACGCCGCCGTGCAAAGAGCCGGAAATATAATCGGAGGTTTTTTGCCGGGGCGTGTAATCCCCCAGGACCGGGTGAACGTGGGAGTCAATCAGTCCTGGCGTCACGGTCATCCCGCCGGCGTCGATTGTCACCTCCGGGCTTATTCCCTGGAGGATGTCCTCGCCACCCACAGCGGCAATCAGGCCGTCTTTTATAAGAATGGTGTTACCCTCCAGCAGGGGTTGGTTGATGTCACCGCTGACAATGGTACCGATGTTTTTTATAACTACCGTACTCATCTTTCGTTTTTCCTCTCCTTTTGGCTTTTTAATCGGCTCTTACAGGCCCCGGTTGGTTCATTTTCTTCAAAGAGGTTTGGATAATTTAGAGGCACATACATCCATGCGAAAGATATAGCCTTTTTGAGTAATGGCTTCCTCCGCTAGGATATATCGCATCCACCATTGAGTTTCAATTGTCTTCGAACCAGCCAGCATTTGGGTGTTGAAGGCTGCTCCCTTATCATCATCTCTCCCAAACTCAATTCAGCCTCGCGTGGCTTTTCTGGTTAATGCTTTCGTCCTATTTTGCAAACACCAGTAGAACGATGTGCGTTATACCTCGTCCAGCACCTTCTGCCTGGTTTCTACACCCATAGTAGCGACAAAAAGAGCTGCAATGGCAAAAGCAGCGCCAACGATAGCAAATACCCCCTGCACACCCACTGCCGCAAGGCTATACCCAACAACAATTGGGGCGAGCATGGAACCAACGCGCGAACACGCGGAGGCGCTGCCGGTACCTGTTGCCCTGATCCTGGTAGGGAAAAGCTCAGGGGTATAAGTATAAGTGATGCCCCATACGCCGGATACAAACCATGATGTTATTACGCCGACAAGAATAATGACGCCAGACCCGGGTTGACCATTCAAAACAATACCGTAAGCTATAGCGCTACAGGCAGACAGGATGAGGTTGGTGAACAGCAGCCATTTACGGCCAAGCTTATCCATTAAGAAAGCGCTCAACACCTGGTTAGGAATATAAGCAATCTGCATAAAGACTAAATAGGAGAAGGACTTGACCATAGAGTATCCGGATTTAACCAGCAGCGTCGGTAGCCAGGAAAACAACCCGTAATAGCCGAACATGCCAAAGAACCATAACACCCATAGCATAATGGTTCTTTTAATATACTTGGGCGAGAATAATACACCAACTGAGATTTTTTCTGTATCGGGCAGCTGAGCGATTTTTTCTACCGGTGGCAGTTCTTGCCTAGTGATGTTCCTTACCTCATCCTCAATCTGACGGATAAGCTCTTCCGCTTTATCTAACAGGCCCCTGTTGGCAGCCCAGCGGGGAGACTCGGGCAGCCATATCCGGATTATCCAAATAAAGAAAGCTGGCAGCGCACCGGCGATAAAGGCCAAGCGCCAGCCGTAACTCGGAATAATAAAATACGAAATAACAGCTGCGCCCAGCCAACCGATAGCCCAGAAAGTGTTCAACTGCCCTTGAATCTTACCCCGGTGCTTGGCCGGAATAAACTCACCAAAAAGCGATGAAACTACCGGTGTCTCGCCCCCCAGCCCCATACCAGTAAAGAACCTGAATATCACCATAGTGCTATAGTTCTGAGCAAAGGCACAAAGGAGGGAGAATACACAGAATATCAATAGGGTGATCTGAAATATCTTCTTGCGACCAAAAATATCCGCGACATAGCCAGATATAATAGCGCCAACAAGCATGCCCGCAAGGCCAGCACTCAAAATTACCCCGATCTGACCTGAAGTCAGGTTCCAGTCCTTGGCAAGAGCGGTAACGACAAAAGTTACGATGCCAACGTCAAAGGCGTCAAAGGCCCACCCAAAACCATGGATAAGAAGCATCTTGTAATGAAACCAGCATAATGGCAGCCGTTCAATACGTGCGGAGATTTCTGCTACCTTTTTGGCGGTGTCCTGAGGTAACGCTCCTGTAGCTAAACTCATAACGTTAACCTCCTTCTAATCTTAATGTTTCTTGCCTTTCTCAATTAACATTTGCTTTCTTACTTTTTTCAACATCTGAAAATCCCCATCCTTATTCGTAGTTTTTTCTGCTTTTTATGATACTACCTCTACATTTTACTGGGGATCTAAAATAAAAACTAATCCTAACGCATAATCCCACCTCCCAACTAGATATAGCTAGCAAAAACTATGCCATTCGAACAATAACAAAGAGTTCTATATCTAAAGGTTTGTTATGGATAAACAATTAATATGTCTTTTGTAACAACAAACAAACAACGTTTCATTTATAAATCATTCCTGAAACATAATGCTTTTTCCCCTTTCAATGATGCTTTTTCGAACACAAAGTTCCTCATCTGGAAAATCTATTCTATAATGGCTCCCTCTTGTTTCTTTACGTAAAAGAGCTGCTTCGACAATAAGGTTTGCGATTTGTAGCATATTTTTAAGTTCAAACCATTGGCGGTAATATAGTGGTCTAATTTGTGATAATTCATCGCTTAATTTTGATAATTTTTCTTTACATATTTTTAGTCCTTTAGCCTCCCTTATAATGCCTGCATATTGCCACATTGTTTTACGTAAACTCGAAATAATTTCTTGCGTATTATCTAAGCCAAGTAAGGGCAAGTCGATTCTATCTGGAGTTTTAAGTGGCAATTTATGACTAAATTTTAATGCATATTCAGCAGCAGCATTACCAGTACGAAAACCAAATACAGCACATTCTACTAAAGCTGAACCTGCCAATCTATTAGTACCATGAAGCCCACCCATACATTCACCACAAGCATATAATCCTTGTAAAGTCGTCCTACCAATAGAATCAGCTAATATTCCACCCATAGAAAAATGTGCCGCTACTTTCATTTTTAACTTCTGTTTACTATCTCTTCTAATTAAACGGTAAAGCTCAGGATATCTTACCAAGCTATTTGTGTCCATCTCTTTTAGCTCTAAAAAAACATCTTTTTGCTTAAACATTTCCCTTGCTAAAATATCTCGGTTTTCATGTTCACCCCTCGGGAATGCTTCCATAAACCTTTTACCATCCCTATTAACAAAAATGGCTCCATCATCGAAAATAGCAGGATTTAAATCAAGGATTTTAGGATACCCTAAACGATAAGGATAAAATTGAATGAACTCAATACCTGTAAGTTGTGCTCCTGCCCTATAAGCCATAGCAAGTCCATCGGCAGTTATATCTTTTGGATTAGTGGTTTCAGAGTAAATTCTACCCAGGCCTCCTGTAGCCATAATTACAGCTTTAGCATGTACGTTTATAATTTCATTGCCTATTGCACAAGTTACACCATATACAATATCATCATTACTCAATAAATCTATAGCCATCGTTTTTCCCATTAACTGGATATCGGTTCTTAAAATATTGTTTAATATCTATCTAAATCGAGTTCCGTCGAATAAGCTACCCTATGAACAGTCTGAGCTATCAATGAAGCTCCAGAACGTCCCACCCTTTCTTTGCATATAATAATAACTTTACATCCTCTTTTTTTAGCTGCTAATGCAGCATACATCCCTGCTAAACCACCACCTATAATAGCAACATCTGTTATAATAGTAGGACTAAACATTGAAACACCCCCATTAAACCCTTTTAATAATGATACTTGCAAAAATCGTACCAAAATAAAAGATGAGACCGAGCCACTATTCCTTCAACTTCCGCCAGAGAGTCGAACGGCTTACCCCCAGCAATTCCGCCGCTCGGGTTTTATTTCCCTGGGACTGCCTAAGGGCTTCCATGATTACTTCTTTTTCCATGTTAATAATCTCTTTTTTGAGATCACCCTTCCGGGGACTTAAATCCCGGGGTCTAATCCTAAAAGGTTCTTCATAAGCACTCTGCTTAATGACTACATCTATCACTTCTTTAATCTGCTTTTCGTCAGGATTGCCCGTCAGGGTCAGAGCCATAATTCTTTCCGCGATATTTTGCAATTCCCTCACGTTGCCGGGCCATGAGTAGGCAGGTAAATGGGTCAAGATTTCCCGGGCAATTACCGGTGCGTAACGGGCCAGGGTGCGGTTGGCTTTAAAAAGCATATCCCTTAACAGAGCCGGAATATCTTCCTTACGTTCCCTCAAGGGCGGTAAATAGAGAGGCAGGACATTCAAGCGATAATACAAATCGGCCCGGAAGGTCCCCTCCCGGACTGCCGCCAGCAAATCGCGGTTCGTGGCGGCGATGACGCGGACATCAATGGGGATGGTATGCTGGCCGCCGACCCGCATAATTTCCCTCTGTTGAAGCACCCGCAGTAATTTAATCTGGATCGCCTGGGAAATGTCGCCAATCTCATCCAGGAATATTGTACCCCCGTGAGCCAGTTCAAAGAGTCCTGGCTTGCCTTTTTTCCTGGCCCCGGTAAAGGCTCCTTCTTCATAACCAAAAAGCTCACTTTCAAGAAGGTTTTCAGGTACGGCAGCGCAGTTAATGGCCACAAAGGGCTGTCCCTGTCTCCGGCTGGCATTGTGGATTGCCTGGGCAAAGAGCTCTTTGCCGGTGCCGGTCTCACCCATGATGAGGACCGTAGCTTCGGAACGGGCATATTGCCTGGCCTGGGCAATAGTTTTCTTAATGGCCAGGGATTCACCTACTATATCTGCAAAGGTCGTCTTGGCCTCCAGCCCTTCCCGCCGGGCCTTGAGGCGAATCTGGTACTCCGCCTTCTGTATCGTTACGATGTCGTGCAGGGTGGCTACCGCGCCCCTGGGTTCGCCCCGGACGATAACCGGCACTTTATTGACCATGACTTCCTTATCATTGATTTTTTCCAGCTGGTTAAATGCAGCCTGCTCACTGGTAATGAGCTCTTCTAGCTTTAAAGATGGGACTACTTCCTGAACCGGCCGGCCGATGGCTCCCTGGGAGCTGATGCCGGTGATCATCTCGGCGGCAGGGTTGAAGGCGGTTATTATCCCTCCCTGGTCGCAGGCGATAATCCCGTCGCAGGTAAAATCAAGGATGGCCTGGATGCGCTGGGTTTTCTCCATTTCCTGGCGCCGCACCCTGGCCAGTTCCACCGCTCTCTCCAGGGCTTCAAGAACGGCTTTGGGCGAGTAAATATAGACTGCCTTCAAGCCGTGACGCTGGGCCAGATCCCAGGCCAGGCTGGCCCCAACTATCACTACCGGGCGGTCCTGGCGGCTGATTTCGTTGAAAAAGGCTTCTCCTTCAGCAAGAGTTTTAAGAGCTACCTGATATACCGGGAAAGGTAAAACCTCCTTCAAGTCATTGAGTTCATGAATTATTTCACTAAAATGGACAAAATAGACCGTTTCATCGCCGGTACGGCTTTGCAGGATTGTTTTCAGCATGTCATAACCGGATACCGTCACTGCCACCACCGGGGTTGTTAAATTTTCGCGAAGCATGCGGGCGTTACCGCCGCCGCTGACAAAAACATCTACTTCACCGCTGGCTTCAATCTGGCGGGCCATTTCCAGGGTTGTCTGCTGGTCAAATAAACCTTCTACCAGTTCAATCTGGACATCACCACCAACCTGTCCTTGTATTTCCCGGACAACGTTTGTTAATTGACCCCAGCTTACCACCACCACTTTCAGGGACATACCTGTCTCCCTCCCGGGTGTTTAGTTGCTCATGCCGCTACGGCTAAAGTTCGACAGGAAATCTCTTTTTTCCTTTCTAAATCTAGTTTCACCAAACTATAAAACATCGCTTTCAAGCACGAAAAAGCCCCTGGATGCTCGACTGGCAACCAGGGGCATCATTGCCCGTTCTCGGTAAAACACCTTTATCTCACCTGAAAACATTATAGTCAGGGGGAAAACAGACGTCAATCCTTCGCTTTTACCCCTTGCCCTTCCATGGCATGTATGTTATAACCAAGATGTATGTTATAACCAAGAAAGGTAACAACTGAATAGGAGTTGAGTTTAGCAGCTAGAATCGAGTTAGATGAGGATAGATGAGACGACTCGGAGCTTTTGGGGTGAGGACCAGCTGGGTTAGAGCTGGTTTTTTTATTTATAGAGGAGGCCAGGATAGATATGACTACGCCATTACCCATTGTAACCGAAGTCAAAGCACCTCCAGACCCGGAGGCCCTTTATGCCGCCATCACCGGCGGCCGGGAACACAGCTTCCTGCTGGAAAGCGCCCTTTTTCACCCCCGCTGGGGCCGCTATTCCTTTTTAGGCAGCGACCCCTTCCTGGTAGTCAAGACCAGGGGCTACCAGGCCCGGCTCTCCTGGCCCGGTCAACCGGTGCAAACCCTTACCGGCAATCCCTGGGAAATCATCCGCTCCCTCCTGGCCCGCTACAACCTTCCCCGGCGAGAACACCCCATTCCTTTCACCGGTGGCATCGTCGGCTACCTGGCCTATGACCTGGGCCGTTATATCGAGAAACTACCGTCCCGGGCCGCCGATGACCTGCCCTTCCCGGAAAGTTACCTGGCTTTCTATAGTACCATCGTAGCCATCGATCATCACGAGGAAAGGGTCTACGTGGCTGCCAGCGGTTTTCCGGCTACCGGTCCTGCTGCCGTAAAAGAAGCCCTGGCCCGGATAAAGGAAATAACTGCGCGCCTGCAAAAGGTAAGACCCCTGCCGCCCCCGGCAGGGGCCAACGGCACCAGAATACCCGTTAATTCCCTCTTTACTCCCGAATCTTATTGCCGGGCCGTCACCAGGGCGAGGGAGTATATTGCCGCCGGGGATATTTTTGAAGTAAACTTATCCCAGCGCCTGCAGACAGAGCTTGCTGTAGAACCCTGGGAGCTTTACCGGCGCTTGCGGCGGGTTAACCCGGCTCCCTTTGCCGCCTACCTGCCCTTAAAAGAAGGCACCATCGCCAGCGCCTCGCCGGAAAGGTTTTTACGGGTCAGTCAAGGCCAGGTAGAAACGCGGCCCATTAAAGGCACCCGGCCCCGGGGCCGGACCCCGGCCGAAGATGCCGCCTTACGCCAGGAGTTATGGAACAGTGCCAAGGACCGGGCCGAACTGGTGATGATCATCGACCTGGAAAGGAACGACCTGGGCCGGGTCTGCCAGGTAGGGTCGGTGCGGGTGCCGGAGCTTTTTGTCCTGGAAGAATACGCCACCGTTTTCCACCTGGTAAGCACCATCACCGGCACCCTGCAGCCCGGCAGGGATATGGTGGACTTGTGGCGGGCCACCTTTCCCGGAGGTTCCATTACCGGGGCACCAAAAGTACGTTCCATGGAAATCATCGAAGAACTGGAGCCGGTAAGGCGCAGCGTCTATACCGGCGCCATCGGCTACCTGGGTTTTGACGGCGAAGCCGACTGGAATATCGTCATCCGCACCTTTCTCCTGGCCGGCGACCGGGCCTATTTCCAGGTCGGGGGCGCCGTCACGGCAGAATCAGAGCCAGAGCGGGAGTACCAGGAAACCCTGGACAAAGCCCGGGGGCTGATCCAGGCCCTGCGATTATGAAAGAGGAGAAAACGGCGCCCGGAAGGAAACTGCCGCCGTTCTTTCCGTCCTACGGCCCGAGCCTGTGGCCGCTCCGGCGAAGACCAGGGAAAGTAGAAAAAAGCTCACCGGCAGGTGAGCTATTTTCGGAGGAATACACCCATGCCTGCAGCAATCGTCTACTTTAACGGCTCTCTCCAGCCCCTGGCAGGAACGGCAATCAGCCCCGCCGATCCCGGTTTCCTGTACGGGGCGGGGTTATTTGAAACAATCCGCATCGAAAAGGGCAGGGCCCTTTTTCTCGCCGAACACCTTCAACGTCTTACCAGCAGTGCCCGGCGCCTGGGCTGGCCTGTACCCGAAACCTCCGGCCTCCCAGCAGCTATGCAGGCTACCATCGCCGCCAACCAGGTGACCACCGGCCGCGGCCGCCTGAACTTTTTCCAGGGCTGCCAGGGCTACAACCTGATGTTTACGGCCGAAAACGGCCTGCCCTATACACTGGAAGATTACCGCAAGGGCTGCCGGGCTGCCATAGTCACCATTCGCCGCAACCAGCACTCTCCCCTGGCCGGCCTCAAGACCATGAACTACCTGGAAAACCTCCTGGCCCTGGCCGAAGCCCGGAAGAAGGGTGCCCGGGAGGCCCTGCTTTTGAACCTTGACGGTAACCTGGCCGAAGGCAGCCGCAGCAACCTCTTTCTTATCCAGCAAGATACCCTTTATACTCCCGACCTGGCCAGCGGCCCCCTGCCCGGCCTGGCCCGGGCCCGGGTGCTAAAGCTTGCCGCCGGCCTGGGCCTGGCGGTGAAGGAAGAACCCTTAAAGCCCGAGGCTCTCCTGGCTGCCGGGGAGGCCTTCCTCACCAACAGCTTGATGGAGATCCTTCCCCTGACATGGGTGGACGACCGGCCCGTCGGCAACGGCCGGCCAGGCCCGGTGACAGCATTGCTCCAGGCCAGGTATAGTGAGGAAAAATTTAGAAAACATAGTTGTTAACAGCAACTACCAGGTGAAGTAGGCATGGGACGCATGGCTAAAGCCGGTTTTCCCATGCCCCTTCCCGAACCAAGCTTGTGATTTTCAGCGCACCTGGCTCTCTATTACAAACCCAGTTAAGTCTCAGGTCATTTATGCTTACATTAAAAGCCTAAAAGCATGTAGATTGCTGATAGGGCTTTTCCTGCCTTGAAATTTTCGCATGCTGGATAGGGATATATGATAGTTTGGTGATATGGTAGCATCGGTCTTGACAAATATCATAGAGTTCTCACGCTCCTCGTAGTGGGGAGTAGGTTTCTCTTCCAGGGACAATCTCTCTTATCGAGGTTTCTCTTCTACTCTGACCTCCGGATCACCTTCTTAAAGTTGCGCCAGAATGTTGAACAGGGAGATGGCAAGGACATTCACGACGATAAAGGCGTCAGCGGGCAACAGATTAAATCCCCGCCATCTCTCCCAGGAACCGCCGGCAATCACCACGAGCAACCCGCTGAAGGCAAGGATGATTCCGCCCGTTTGTTTCAGGTTGGGCACCTTCCTCCACCCCACCGCCAACAGCAGATTGGTCACCGCCGGAGTGGTGGCCACGATTACGGCTGCGTTGGTGGCGGTAATCCCCCCGCAGGCCCCATGCCAGGGTGGAGTATGCCACCGTGATGCCCAGAAAGCCGAGCAGCGCCAACCCGGGCAAGTCTTTCCTGTGTACGCGTAAACGGCTGCTCCAGTAAGTCAGCGGGAAAAAAGGACCATCAGGGCCAGGAGCCCGCGCAGGGCGGACAGGGCCACCGGAGGTATCAGGGATGTGATCACCCGCCCCGCAATTTTATTGCCCCCCTACAGGAAGGCGGGGAAACCGTCAGGCACAAGTAAGCCAACCAGCGACTGCCCGAAGTCGACGGTGGGGTGTTTCGTCCTGTGCTTCAGAAGTGATTGGAGACTGTTCGTGCATGCCTTTTATCCCCCCATCTGTGCCTTTCTCCGCGATCATTGGTGTGAATGTCCCGCCCTTCCGGGTTTTTTAGGTCATTATATCTCTGATCACCGTTGAAAATTATGATAAAAGAGGGCAGTGGGTGAGGCCCACGTACCCTCTCTACTAGCTGGAAACAGCTACCTTTTATGTTCCGCGTTGTGTTCCGCGCGCATCTCCAGGTCGGCATACTTCTTCAATGGCTTTGCCTACACCCACGGCGGGGGCAGGGCCGCATGGAATTAGGCACGGTGGCCGCCTAGGCGGCGCGCACTGAAGCTCCGGTGAGGTCGCGGGCCATGGACGACGGGGGTCTGTTTACCTGGCATACTCGTCGGCGGCCTTGATAGTCCAGTATACGGCCCGGACCGTGGGGGTTGGCACCCCCAGCCGCTCCCCGATCCGGTACATGGTCCCCATCAAGGCGTCCACCTCCGTCTTTTTCCCACGTTCCAGATCCCTGGCCAGGGAAGTGTTGCCGTGGAAGCCCTTCTGGTACAAGGCTTCGGCCATGGTACGTACAAGCTCGACGGCTTCCACCAGGGGCAGGTTTCCTACTTCTTTGATCCGGGCCACGTTGATAAAGTAGTTGCCAGGCTCCAGGCCCTGGGCTCTCATTACCGCCACGCCTTCCTTCACCATATGCACGTATAGCTGGGCCCCGGCCAGGGTGCGCACCGCCGGTGCATAACCCAGCCGGGTGGCGCCGCATACACCCGAAGCGGCGCAAATCTGGACGAACTTGGTCCACTTGGCGACCTTGATCTCGGTGATGGTCTCGATACTCATCCCACCCCGGCGGAAGACCTCGGCCAGGGCTTCTACCCTCTCGCTGCGGGAACCGTCAAATTCCCCGAAATAGCTGGTGGAAGCCAGGGCATACTCGATCACCCCCGGCGCGGGCATATCCGCTCCTTCGATAGTGACACCACCGATAACTTTTTCCCAGCCGAAGACCTCGGCCAATCTTTCCTCGTGGGTAATGCCGTTCTGGAAGGAAAATACGGTTTTCACCCTGTCGCGAACGGGGCGAACGCTTTCCAGGGCCGTAGCCATGTCTTTATCCTTGACCGTCACCAGCAGGTAATCGATGTCGCCTTCTACCTGGGCAATGTCCGTGACCGCCCGCAGCCCTTCGCCGCTGGCGTACCTGTCGCCGCCCAAAGGACCGGTCAGGAACACCCCCTTCTCATTGATGGCCCGCGCATGGGCCTCCCGGGCCACCAGGGTGACCCGGGCGCCGCCCTCCCAGGCCTTCACCCCAAAGAGGGTCCCCAGGGCCCCGGCGCCAAGGACGACAAGATGCATTTGGAAAACACTCCTTTCGCAGGATAGTTCACACAGATCTAAACGAGTCATAACCCTTGATCATGCGCTTGGCCTAATTGGGCAGGTCGCCACTTTTCCCGCCGGACCCCACCCGGCTTGCCCGGGCCGCCCCCATGAAGCTGGGCTGCATTATGAAAATAATCAGCACTAATAACACCAAGAATACCCACATGCCTCCCACGTAACCACCCGTGGCATCCTTGAAGGCCCCCATGAGGTAGGGTCCCACAAAGCCCCCCAGGTTCCCGATGGAGTTGATCATGGCCAGACCCACGGCACTTTCCGCGGTACCCAGTCCCTTGTTGAAGTGGGCCCATAGAATCGGTGTGGTTCCGCCCATGCCCAGGAAGGCAAGGGACATCCCTCCTACCGTCATAGCCAGGGTATGGGCATTGATGAGCATGATGATTCCAATAGCGCATACGCTGGCGCCGATAGTAAAGTGCCAGTGCCGCTCATTGGTCAGGTCGCTGTGCCGGCTCCAAAGCGTCATGGTGGTGATAAGCGCCAGGGGGGGAAGTGCTCCCAGCCAGCCGATCTGCACGGTGGTCAGGTATTGAGCCACGCCCTTGAAAACCAACGGTGTCCAGAAGACGAGGCCCCAGCTAACCAGCATACAGACAAAATAGACGAAGGAATAGAAGAGGAAGCGCGGATTCCACAGGAGGCGAAGGGCGGAAGCAAGGTTTTCGTGTTCCTGCCTTGGGCCCCCCGCAGCCTCCCGGTCCGCCTTGAGGCGTTCCAAAAGCCACGTCTTTTCTTCTGGTTCCAGCCACTTGGCCTCTTCCGGGCGATTGTCCAGCGCGGACATGAAGATGATGGCCATAACGACGGCCATGGCTCCTTCGATGATGAACAGCCAGCGCCATCCGGGGAGCCCTATGGCTCCGTGGGTCGCGCTCAGGATCCAGCCGGCCAGTGGGGCGCCGATGAGGGACCCCACCTGACCGCCGGCAAGGAAGGACCCGGACATAAAGGCTCGTTCTCTTTGTGTCGTCCAGTAGGTGGCATAAAGGAGGCAACCCGGGAAGAACCCGGCTTCTGCCGCACCCAAGAGAAAGCGGAGAACGTAGAAGGTTGCAGCGTTATGGACAAAGCCCGTGGCTATGGTGACGATTCCCCAGGTGATCATGATCCTTGCCAGCCAGACCCGCGCACCTACCTTGACCATGATCATATTGCTCGGGACCTCAAAGATGAAATAACCGATAAAGAACAGGCCCGCACCCAGCCCGTAGGCTGCCGCAGATAATCCCAGGTCCTTGTTCATCTGCAGGGCGGCGAAGCTGATATTCGTGCGGTCCACGTAGGCCACCGCCATACCTAGTATCGTGAGGGGCAGGATATGCCACAGAACCTTATTGGGCACCCTTTTTTCCATGCTTACTGTTTCGGCTGCCATCGTCTTTTCCCTCCTCTTTTTCGTGAAAAATCCCTTTGGCGGCTAGACTAACCCTGCTGATCTACCGTCGGCTCCCCCCTTTACACCTCAGATGTTTCTTTCCCCCGGCTTCCGTGCTTACGCCCTCAGCAGGGCATCCCCCCTCGCGCGGATCGTTTTTTTCACCGCCTCCCCCACCTCGGTGGTGGAGCTCCGGCCGCCCAGGTCATAGGTGCGGCATTTCCCTTCCGCCAGTACGGCCTCCACGGCTGTCATGACCAGCCGCGCCGCCGCCGTATCACCCAAGTGCTCGAGCATCATGCTACCCGCCCAGATGGTGGCTACGGGATTGGCCTTGTTCTTGCCCTTGTGTTTGGGGGCCGAGCCGTGAATGGGTTCAAACATGGACGGGTACGCCCGTTCGGGGTTGATGTTGCCGCCGGCGGCGACTCCCATCCCTCCCTGGATGGCCGCGCACAGGTCAGTAATGATATCTGCGAAGAGATTCGACCCCACAATCACGTCGTAGTATTCCGGCTGGCGTACCAGCCACATGGTCAGGGCGTCCACCAGGGCCTTGTCACGATGGACGTCGGGATATTCCGCCGCCACGGCGTCGTAGATCTCGTCCCAAAAGACCATGGAGTAGTTGAGGGCGTTGGACTTGGTGCAGTTGGTAACCATGGGCCGTGGACCACCCGGCCGCGCGATGCCTTCCTCCGCCCGGCGCCGCGCCAGGTCGAAGGCGTAGCGGATAACCCGCTCCGTACCCTTGCGGGTGAAGATAGAGGTCTGGATGGCCACCTCATCCGCGGTGCCGGCCTTAAAGCGTCCGCCCAGCCGGCTGTATTCCCCCTCCGTGTTTTCGCGAATGACCACGAAGTCAACCACGGCGTCGGGCTTCAGCTTAACGGGAGAATCAACCCCCGCCAGGAGTTTGACCGGTCGGATGTTGACGTACTGGTCAAAACCCTTGCGTATGTCCAGCAGCAACTCCAGGCTCACATGATCGGGGACCCGCGGATCGCCGATGGCGCCCAAATAGATAGCATCGAAACCCTTCAGGATATCCAGGGCGTCCTCTGGCATCATCCGCCCGTTCTGCAGGTAGTACTCCGAGCCCCACGGCAGGATTTGAAATTCCAGGCGGCTGCTTCCCAACGCCTCCACGGCAGCATCCAGGACCTCCATACCGACCTCGAGTACCTCCGGCCCGATGCCGTCCCCGGGGATGGCGGCAATACGATACTCAGCTGTCATGACAGTCGCTCCTTTGCTGTTGGCCTTGTCTGTCCTGTTGTCCCGGGAACTGTTTTTTATGGCGGGGGCTTTAGGCCCCCGCCTCGCTTCTTGTCTGTCCTGTTGTCCCGGGAACCGCTGGCGCCTGTAACTTAGCAAACCCCCAGTTCCTTCAGCCTGGCGCGCAGCCATTCCTTGCGTTCGGGAGCCACGTCGCGCACCGGCGGCAGCATCGGCCCGGCCTTCAGCCCGATGGCCTCGTACCAGGTCTTCATCATGGCCAGGGCCGAGGCGTAGGTGGCTGTCTTGACGATCTCCCAGAGAAACACGTCGTCGTACAAGTCGCCCACCGGCCTGAGCTCCGCCCACTTCTGGTAGGCTTCCTCCCACTTGCCGGCCCGGGCCAGATCCATGTACTCCTTCATCAGGTGGCGCTTCTTGCCGTAGATGATGTAAGACAGCTCACCATAAATGACCTGCCCGCCGTGACGCAGGTCGTCCAGGAAAAACCGTTCCCAGGGCTCGGAGACAATAAAGTCATCACGGAGTTCGCGCCGCAGTTTCAGTGTCTCGGCGTGATTCAAGGATCCCTGCTTCACCGCCACCACGGTTTCCAGGTCCGCCAGGCGTTTCATAAGGTCGAAGCTCAACACCTTCCCGGACACGGGAGTGCGGTAAAGGCAGATGGCCAGGTTGGAGTGGTCGCTCATGTACTTGAAGAAGTCGTAAATCTCATCATCGGTCCGGAGCTGCACCGCCGGATTCATGACTTCGGCACCGCTGTAGCCCAGCTTTTCCACGAAGGCCATTTTTTCCAGGGCCTGGTGGACGCTGGGGTCCAGGATGATGGTCCAGAGGTCCATGCGCCCCTTGTTGGCATCGGCCACGATCTCGTGGTAGCGGAACCAGTCCGAGAGCTTCACGTTCCAGCACTCGGAAATGAATCCGCCCACCACCAGGCCGTTCACGCCCATGTCAATATAGGCCTCGATGTTCTCCCGGATACCCTCTTCGTCCAGGGTCAGCTCCGGCGTCATGGGTGTCGGAGGACACATGTAAAAGTCACGAAGATGCTCCTTGCACCAGGCCTTGGCTTCCTTGCGCGTGAATTCCATAACTTCATTTCCTCCTTATTATTTTTGATTTTATGATGACCCGCGCCAATGGCGCGCGACCCATCCATACCCCGCCAAGCAGTACCAACTTCGCCACATTACTGCGTCCCTGGTTTCCACCCCGCACCTCATGCGGGAAAACGGGAAAGTACCCATCTTTGGTATAACCGGTAAGACCACAACTCATACAAAAGGGGAAGCCCGGCGTGTGCGTGCGCCTTATAGACCTTCGTCAAATTACGTTTTCCAGTTTCGAGGCCTGCAGGCCGACCTGTTCCCCGCCCGAATTTCTTCCCGCCAGCGGCTGGCTCTGCCCTCTGCCTGCCCTATACGCAGCGAGGGCGAGGGTCACGCCGGCGATAACGAGAAGCGCGCCAACTTTTTCCGCATATCCACAATCTGCTTCAATGCCCTGTCCTTTTTTTCCTTAGACTTTTCCCGGGCTTTTTCCTGCATTTTTCATTTTTTCGTGCTAGACGCACTGCATGGCGGGTGAACACCTCCTCCCCAGCGTTCATTTATTGAGACGGCGGAAGTCGCCCGGTGCCCGATGGGCGCGGCAGGGTGCTCGTCTATGAGCACCTATCCCCCGCTCAGGGGCGGAAAGATCTCCACCGTGGCATCAGGATCGACCACCGCCTGGACGCTGCGTAGGGAACCGTTGACCAGGACTGCGTAGTAGGGCGGCACTTCCAGGCCGGCCTCGATAAGCAGCGCGTGAAGGGAAACGCCCGGTCGATCGGGCAGGAGCAATTCCCGCACCGGCCCGGTTTCCGGCTGGAAGTAAACCTTCACGGGAACCTCACCGCCGGATCCTTTTCCGGCAGAAGTCCCAACTCGGCCAACTTGCCCGGCGTGGGAACGCCGATTTCATCCCAGCCGCGAAGCTGGTAGTATTCCGCCAGCATGCGCCCCAGAAAAGGCAGGCTGCCGGCCGCCCCCGTATCCTTTTTCGCCAGGGTGAGGAACCTGGCCGGGAGGGTGTCATCCTTCCTGGAGACGCCCAGCTTCACGTTGTACATCCGTTTCAGGTTGAAGGCCCGCTCGCCGGCCACCATCAAATCTTCGGCGTCCATATCCCATCCGGTGGCCATGGACACCCACCCGGCCAGCATCTCCGGCCCCGTCCCGCCCCGGAGAAGGAACTTGCATAATCCCAGGGAGTTGTAGACCGCCGTCAGGTCCTGCATCCTCTTGGTGAGGAAGGCCTTCCCTTCCGGTGCGGCGGGTTCCAGGGCGCTCATCACCCCCACCAGGGCGGGATTGAAGGATCCCCCCTCAGCGTAGTAAGTCATCCCATCCAGGTGGCACGGCCCTCTGTTGGCCGTGGCGTATTCCAGGGCCATGCTGGTAAAGGCCCTGGGGTCGTGATAAGACGGCTCCATCCCCTTTACGTGCATGGCGAACTCATGACTCAAACCGCCCAGTTCCTCCGCAGCACGCTTGCTTCCCTGGCCCAGAAGTTCGCCCAGCCCTTCCCGGCGGGCAATCTGTTCCACAAGCTGGAGGATGGCGTTTCCGTTGCCCCAGGTGAGGTCCACGCCACCGGTTTCGCCGGGGGCGATCAACCCGTGTTCGTAGCACTCCATGGCAAAAGCGATGACGCCGCTGGTGGAGATAGTATCCAAGCCCAGGCGGTTGCAGAGGTCGTTGGCCGCTACAATGATCTCAGGGTCGTCATTCAGGAGGAGCGCCCCGAACCCGGCGGCCGTTTCGTACTCCGGCCCGTGGGCAAAGCCGCCCGCATGGGGACCCCGGGTGACCCGCACCACCTTGCCGCAGCGGATGGGACAGCCGAAGCACCCGTAATGTCCTTCGCCGAACCGCTCCATGATGGCCTGTCCATTGGTGCGGCTGGCGCCTTCCGTCCATTTCCCGCCCGCCCAGTTCCGCACGGCGAGATCCCCGCTGACATCACAGGTCTTCACGGAATAAGCCGTCCCGTACTGGCGCAAGGTGATCGTATTATCGCGCAGGGCCTGCATGTGGGCACGAATGGAATCCATCAGCCCCTCGCGATCGAAAACCACCGGCCTTTCTTTCCCCTCCACAGCAATAGCCTTCAGGTTTTTCGCTCCCCATAGCGCGCCAAATCCTCCACGCCCCGCGGCCCTGGCTTCCTCCCCACCGATGATTATCCCGGCCAGGAGCACCCGCCTCTCACCGGCAGGGCCAATAGCGGCTACCTCCGTCTCCGGGCTTGTTTCAGCCTTGATGGTTCTCGTAGTTTCGTAGGTGTCCAATCCCAACAGGTGAGCGGCTTCGCGGATTTCCACCATGCCATGCTGCACATGGAGATACACCGCCCTTGGTGCCGCTCCGGTGATGACTAGGCCGTCCAACCCGGCGCCGCGCAGCCCGGCCGCCCAGTTGCCTCCGACAGTAGATTCCCCCCACCATCCGGTCAGGGGGGACCGCCCGCAAACATTGGCCTTGCACGCCGCCGGAACCATGGTCCCGGTAAGCAATCCAACCATGATGCAAAGCGGACTGTCATCCTGTAAGGGGTCGTCCGGAATAGTTAAATCCTGGCCGAGGAGCCGGACCGCCAACCCCGCTCCACCCAGATACTTTTGCCGCGCACGCTCACCCAATTCCCCATAAGAAACCTTTCCCGAGCTCAGATCTATCCAGGCAATTCGGCCCGTCCCGCAGAACATTTCAGACAGTTACCTCCCATTTTGTGTTGAAGTTCCCTTGAGCGACGGGGGAGCCAGATGAGCGAAGTCGATTTCGATATTCATGTCCTGCCGGAAAGCATCCAGGTGCTGCCACATGGCACTGTAAGCAGAGCAAGCATCACCGGCCTCGATGGCTTGGTAGATCCGCCGGTGGAAATCACGCACCCGGCCCACGCGTTCTGGAAGAAGCAAACTGATGCGGCGACTATCGCGGAGCATGGAGTCGATATTCTGGAAAAGGTCAATAAACAGGGTGTTCCCCGCCAGGCGCAAGATGCCCATATGGAACTGGACATCAGCCTCCACCCGTTTCTCCAAACGGTCGACCTCAGCGCTTTGTTCCATAGCGCGCAGCGTCTCCGCCAGGAAGCTGAGGTCCCGGTCATGACCCCTTACAGCGGCCATGGCGGCCGCGAGGGGTTCGATAGCAAACCTGGCTTCCACCAGATCCTGGATTGGAATGGGGTATACCGAGTTCCACAAGGCGTAGAAATTGCCCTCACCTTCCCGTTTGTCCGCAATGTAGGTGCCCTTGCCACTGATCACCCGGATGAGGCCCATGGCCTGAAGCACCCGCAGGGCCTCTCGTACAGAGCCCCTGCCGGCTGAAAACCTGGCGCACAGTTCACGTTCTGAAGGCAGTTTATCCCCCGGGGCATATTTCCGGGCGCGAATATCTTCCAGAAGACGTTGAATAATTTCTGACGTGATTCCATTTGTAAGCATACCGCCATTGGGAATCCTAGCCTGATCTAAAACCATAACGCTCTCCATCCTCACTCGTTATCCTATTCCCTATAGCCGCTGGTATCCAACATGACCTACCATTCATACCGGTAAGACCATTATAACCACGCTATTGCGACTTGTCAATAATTTTTTTGACCATGTGCGTGTCGAGGCCTCCATGCCGCCATTGATGACGCTACCGGTAAATTTCTTGGGCGTCTACTTCCGCCCAGGAGTGATACCCCTGGTAAACGATAGCTTGAACCATATAAAAATTGTTATTATAATTATAATCAGCAGGAACCAAATCTTCCAGGCAGCTCTGCAATCATTCGATACCGTACAACTGGGTTGTTCTAAAAAAACTAGGTTATACCCAAAGAGGTTCTTAGAGTAAAATATCTCGGCTGGCCATGGCCAAGAGCTACCATAAGGAGGTGTTTTAAACTAATATGGCTACTACTAATAAACCGGGTATTTTTGATGATAAGTTTATAAAGGCGGCATCTCCCTGGGTAGTTCATAACGGAGCAGAATGTTGGAAGAACCTGCTGGTCCACGGGCAACAAATAATATTACCGGAAGGGAGAGTACTGTTTGCTGTTGGTAGCCCGGTACCAAACTTTTATTATTTGCATCGTGGCGAAATTATGATGAAAAGTTTTAACCAGGAAGGGCGCCAGAAAATTATCTGGTATATCGAAGAAGGTAATATTTTTGCCGAGGTGCCTTTTTTTTGCGGTATTCCCACCTTTTTTGAAATTGTAGCCAACCGCCCAAGCGAGGTATACAAGTTTTCCAGGGAGTTTATTTTTAATGAACTCATTCCTAATTATCCCCAGGCTGCAATTGATATAATTAAAACCCTCAGCTATAAGGCATCTGTACTTGCCATGCAAATTCATGAAATAGTATTATCCACCCCTTACAAAAGGATTTGCCGTTTATTTTATATCATTGGTCATTTGTACGGGGAGCCACATGATGAAGGATTGCTAATCAGGAAAATGTTAACCCAGCAAGAAATCGCCGATATTATTGGCGTGCATCGGGTAACCGTAAATAAAATAGTAAATTATCTCCATAATAAAGGAGTTATTAAAATTTCAGGCCGGTCATTGCTCATTACTGATCTCCCCTATTTGGTCAGGGCCATGTCAGAACTAGACCCGATCTTTTAGTCAGCAGGCAACCCGACCAGCTTAAATATACTCCTTACCCTCTAATTATGGGCGTGGCGCAAATTGTAAAAACACGAACATAGGTAAGGGCCGTCCCGAAAATCTACGAAGTGCAGAACGGCCCTGAACCCTAATTCTCTACGTATTCCAGTTTAACGTACCCCAATAATCATCTCTTTATCCATCACTATTGTTATCACTATCATTAACTTGTTTAAACTACTATACCCGATCCATGCTGAAGTTCCCCAGTTGTTTCAGCCTAGCAAGGTCACCGGCGTAAGTTCGGGTGGCAAAAAAGAACAGCATAACCATGGAAATTATTGATATTAGCATGATAATAAACAGGGCTAACGTCAACCCCATCCGATCGGATATAGATCCCGCCAGCCCCGGCCCGATAAAGGCAGTAATGTTCTGGAATAAGACAACAAAACTGGTGGCAAAGGCGCGGAAATGAGGAGCAGTTACGTCAATTATAGAAGAAATGACGGCAGCCGTCATTCCCGCCCAGGCGGGCTGGGACAGGGACCAGCAGATCAGCACCGGGACGAGGCCATAGCCCTTTATGGCCAAAGTAAACGTCAGGCTCCAGAAAACCCCGCACCAGCAAGTCAAAAACAAGGTGGCCTTTACCCGGCCGTTGACCGCTCGCCTGGCCCACCAGTCGCTTAACAAGCCCCCGATGGGCGCACCAAAGATAGTTACAAGACCGAAGAACATAACGGCCTGGCCGGCCTGGGCCATGTTTAAATTAAAGGTGCGGCCGTAAAAGCTGGGCACCCAGGCGGAAAAGGTAAAGGTCCACATCCCAATACCCAGCTGAGCCAGATAAAGGAGAATCAGGCTAGGGGACTTTATAATATAGCGCATGGCTTCCCCAAAATTGAAGCCTACGGCTAATTCCTCCTGTTTTTCCTTCTTCTTGGTCTTGTAGTCAGGGGCAAAAAGCATCAGCGCGGCCAGGATGAACCCGGGGATGGCCACAATACCGAAAACGCTCCGCCAGCCGAAGGTTACAGCCAGCCAACCGGCCAGGCCCACGCCGACGAAAGCGCCAATGGGCTGGCCGGTATTGAAGAGCCCGGTCATCACGCCTCTTTGCCGCGGGGGAAACCATGCCCCGATGAGGGCGTAGCCGGCAGTATTATAACCGGCCCCGCCCGCCCCGACCATGAAGCGGGTAAACAACAGACCCCTATAATTCCCCATCCAGGCGGTAGCCCAGCAAAAAAAGCTCCAGATCGCCGACATGATGGCAATCATATACTTACGGCTCCAGCGGTCCACCAGTATTCCAACTGGTATCGCGGCTATAAGGGCAGCCAGCCCGCGGACGCCTCCCAGCCATCCCAACTGGGCGTCACTTAAGTGATACTCGGCCTTAATGGCCGGAAACACGGCGGAAATGGCCAGCATATCCAAAATATCGAACACATAGAGAAGCCAGATCACAATAAACCAGAAGATAGCAGTTCGCTTCGGCAGCTGGAGTTCAGCTTGCCCGCTCGGCCCCATCCTTTCGAGCGTCTTTCCATCGCCTGGTTTGCCGATTTCAGGTAAAGCATTCACCTGTAAGCACCTACTTTGCATTTAGGATTATATCAACCAGGTTTATGGTTTACCCCCAGATTTTGTGATCAAACCATACCAGGCTATTTCCCCGGAGGATAACGAGCTTTAACCAGCATAATCTACCCCCTTTCCACAGCAGCAATTATTGCTTTGCGGGGCCTATCACAGAAACCTGCAGCACTCCCCGCGCAACCATGTAAATGCGCCATCTCCAGTAATAAAAGAGGGGCTTGCCAGGGCGATTGCTAGGGCATATTCTCCAGTATTGACCCGTGGAATAGTGATAAGTATGTTGCACCCGCAAAGCCTCTCCTAGTCATATACCATCCATTAACACGCAACCGGGCGGGAGGCCAATCTCCGGCTTATTAACCTTTAAACGTCAGCAGCAACGCATAAAGGAGCAAAGCCTGGTGGTGGTGTGTGTGGTGGTAAAACTCCCTCCACGGTTGTCTCCTTCTTGCGGCCGATTGGTGCGGCACCGGGGACTCGGAAGGTCTTTACATCAAGGCGCTCAATGGGTGTTTCCTTGGGGGGATCCAGCTGTGGGATCCATTCATAAGGCGCCCGGTAAGCCCTGTAAACCATGTTTAACTTAATAACCTTGCCCCAGTACGGACTAATATATTCCCAAACAATCTCATGGTTCGGAGTTACCTCTATGATCCGCCCGCCTGAACCTTCCGTAATCAATGTGTTGCCGTTCGGTAAACGCTGGGCGCCGCTGATGAACGGGCTGTAGAAGCGATTGGAGTCGAATGGCATCATATAACCAGCCTCGGCCGGGGTATACTGCCAAACGATTTTCAGCGTAGTTGGGTCAATTTCCAGCACGCGCGAGTAATCACGGAGAGCATTCATCCTGCCCGTCGGTGAAGAGGGGTTAGGTGCACCGTAACCGGCCCATCCGCCGTTGTCAAAAAGTAATATATTTCCTTCTCCCGGCAATCCCTTTGGAATCATGTGGGCGTGGTGTTGCCCGATGATCCAGCCAAGGGCCTTGAGTTCCTTGCTCGTATTGTAATCGGGACCGATTTTCCAGACTATGTTTCCGCTCTTCTTGTCGATTATCGCGATAATATTAGTTTCACGGCCGTCCCAAATAATATTGTCCGGGTGAAAACGTTCGTCGCCGGCGTCGTACCATTTATTTGACCCCAGGACAGACATCGAGTTGATGTGCATCCAGTCGCCCATGCCGCCACCATTAGGCCGCATATTGGGGTCCCGGCACAGGATGTTTTTGGCTTCTTCGCTGAAACCGTACTCATCAAAGTGGTCACTGCATATCCACTCCCAGACGATGTCCCCCTCCCACGTCACCTCGATAATGGTATCATCGAGTAGGAGCTTTTCGGAGATTTTGGGGTTTTTAAGGTTTTTATGACACAGGATAAGTGTGTTACCCCCATCAACCCGCGGTTCCATCCCCGGTACATAATACCCTACAGGGTTCCCTTCCCGCTGGTAGTCATGGTGCTGCCTGGCCATCCATTGAGGTTTCTCTCCCGGATCCTCAATAAACTCGTACATGTTAAACTTCCAGACGATATTACCTTCCCAGTCCACCTGGACCAGGTCAATCATATCTTGCATGCCATAAAAAGGATTCCTTTCGCCAGTGTGTCCCAACACGTAGCCACCGGGTAGAAGTTTGTTGGGGAAGCCGTATAACCCCTTCCATAGTTGGACCTCAGCCCCATTCATATCGATCACAAGAGCCCCCTGCTCAGCCGCCTGGAAAACCGTATAACCGTTCCAGCATTTTTCGGGGTTATAAATGGTAACCCCTGTTGGATAAACACTTGGATACGTCATGCTATCTCCCCCTAAGTTTTTATTTTCATAGCAGCACCAAAGGCTGCCGCTACGACACCGTAATAAACGCTTAAATAGTTGGACTGATCAGTGCTTTTCAATTTCAGTAAATACCTGGTAGGCCCGGGCCGCCGTCCTGTAGGTGAAAAGCATGTTCGGAGAAATCGGCTCCATCTGTCTAAAGCGCTCGTCTTGCGCTTCTTTGGGTTGGAATAAGCGAATGAAATAGGGATGCTTCTTACTCCCTGTTACCTCTTCAATTAACTTTGCCGTTTCGGCGATTTCTTCGGGAGTCATATAGCTAATAATTGGGGGAACCCTATCCTGGCGAATTACCGGGACGATGGTTGTCTGAAATTGATATTTAGGAAACTGCGGTACTATGGATATGGTTTTTTCAACATCATTGAGGTCAATCTCTGCTCCCAAAATACGTTTGTAAAGCCCAAGCGGCCCAACAACTTCCATGACGACGAAATCTGCCAAACCGTAATCGAGGATTTGACGGAGAACATGGCTATTTTTCCCATTTGTGTCTAACTTGAGCTTCATCCCCCTGCCTTTTAAATACATTAAGACCGCTATGAAATCCTCAGTATATTCGGGATTACCGGAAGAAACGTGTAAGCCGTCCACCCATTCCTTGTGTAAAGCGCCAATACTCACAAACCCATCCAGTTTTTTCCCGCCCTGGAGATAGGCAAGTACCGACCCAATTCCTTGCCTGATTTCCACGCCATCCGTAAAAACGGGGAACTCAATTCCGTCCGGGCCTCGATAAATGGCTCTCCGGTTGGCTGTATAAAACTGTTGGAAGTCTTCCCTCCCCTCCTCCTTTATGTTCTTATCTACAAAAGGGATGCCGCGTTCATTCATGAAATCCTTAACAATCTTGCACCTGATGCACCCCGTAGTTGAGAAAATTACATTTTTCATATAAAATCCCACCTTTAATCCCATAATGACTTGCCTGAAACTTGCTAACCTGCACGGGGAACCCCAGGATAAAAAGCACCCTTCCACATGCTTATTTCAACGTCCCGGTAGTTACAAAAACTTATCCTAACTTTCACTCCTTATAGGTTACTCAATATTTCAAGTTAAAAATACCCCATGGCATTGGTGCTTGTCTATAGTGATAACTACAACAAATATGTAGTTTTAATTACATAGAGTAGGCCTTGCCATATAGCCTTTAGGGCCGGCCTATCCCTTTGTTTTCCCTTTCTTCTAGGAGTGTCTCTACTGACCCGACCATGGGAGGTATCCTCCATCTTCGCATGGATATTTTCCAAATTCCTCTTTATAACCTCATAACCTCGCCGCCGAAGGGCTTTATGAAGCGCCTTCCAACTCTTCCAATCCCGCATCTGCTTCATTCTCAGCCGTCGGCGTATCCATCCCATGAGTTCGCGAAATACTCCCTTGCAGTCTGCAATACGGATGGGGTAAGAGCGCTAACCTTCGCCCCGCGCCCTCCTCATATACTCTACCGTCCCTTGGCAGCCTGGGATTTAGCTGTGTAATGCCAGCTCATCCGGACCGGGCGCACTAAAAGCAAAACCGCCCTACTGGGGCGGTTTAATGTTGATGCGCTTATTAAAGTCGTAAAAGTCAACTGTCATGGTCAGTTTATCCTGGGGGCGCTGGCGATGGGCGGCTTCCAGGGAAACTTTGCGGATGTAGTTGCTGCCTCGTTCCACCCAGAACTGGTAGTAAAAATCCTGCCAGTAGCTGTTGAGGAACTGGTTGTTGACCAGCGGCCGGCAGGTGAGGAGGTAAGGCCTCCCCGGCACCTTTTTCTGGCGACCCAAAAACTTCAGGTCATCCACCCGGGTAATTTTTAAAATAGAAAGGGGATTGATTTCGGCCATATACTTTTCCTGTTCCAGGGGGCTGTTGCCTGGGGTTACCATCCAGCGTTGGGAGGCCGGATCGCGGAAATAAGTGGTATCCTTTACCTGGTAGATCTCTACCGGCTGGCCGGTCATCTGGCCCTTTAAATACAGGCTGCCGTCACCGGCCCGCTCCCCGTCCAGGCTGCTCAGGGGTATTTTATTTTCCCCGGTAACCAGGCTGGCCTCGACGTGGAAACGGTAGCTGGCCGCCTGGTTGGTGGTATCCAGGGCCTGGACGATAAGTTCCTGGGGCTCGACCTTTATCTCCCGCAGGTAATAGGAATAAGACCAGCCGCCGGCTAGCGCCAGGAGTAGTACTACAGGTAAAATAACCTGCCAGCGTAAGAATTTAGAGGCCAAAAAAACCACCTTCCCGCCAGAATCCCTATTTAATGATATGGCAGGCGGGAAGGGATATACCTGGATATTACTGGTAACATCTGGGCCGCACCGAAGGTGGGTAGCATCAGGTCAGGAACCCGGTACCCGCGCAAGCTGGCTGGTTTTATAAGCACCATATTTAGCTACCGCCTGGTAAAGGGCCAGGACGTTCCGGGGTGGTAGGTCAGCGCTCAAGATACCACTGGAGGTGGAAAAGATATATCCGCCGCCGGGCGCCGCCGCTAGCAGGAGTTGCTGGACTGCCGCCGTAATGGTTTCCGGCGTACCTGTAGCCAGGAGGTCCAGGTCGAAATTGCCCATCAAGCACAGGCGCCCGCTGTACTCCTTCTTAATGGCGCCAATGTCCATGCCGGCGGCCGGTTCCAGGCACTGGATGCCGTCCAGGGGTAAAGTTGCCAGGTCGGGTAAAATAGCCTGCAAGTTACCGTCGGAGTGGTAAAGGACCGGAACGCCCATGGCTTTAATGGCCTCTACCTGGCGGCGCAAAAGGGGCAAAAAGATTTCCCGCCACAGGCCGGGGTGAATGTAGGTTCCCCGCTCATAGGCAATGTCGTCACCGATGAACAGGCCATGGGCCCCGGCCTGGACGCAGAGGCGGGCCAGCTCCAGGTTAAAGTCGACTACAGCCGCGGCCAGGTCGCTGATGGCTCCCTCCCGGCCGGCCACTGCCAGGAGAAAATCCGTAAAGTCAAAAAGCTTATTGGTTCCCTGGAAAGGGCCGTCTACAAAGGCAAAAACGAAGAAATCCGTTTCTTCCCGCCAGCGCCTTAAGGAACGCAGGTCAAAGGCGCTCGCGTCCGGCAGGTGGTAACTGGCTGCTTCCTTGACGGCGGGGATGGCCGGGACCTGGACGGCAGTCAGGCTCCCCTGCCGCCGCAGCCGCCGGCCCCAGATATCCTGGTAGCAGTCATTTCCCTCTTCCTTTAACGGCGCCTGGGGAGTAACGGCCAGGAGGTCCATTCCCAGGAGTTCCCGGGCAGCCACTTCCTCAGCAAAACCCGCCGGTCCTTCCCGGCCCAGCAGGGCCGCCACCAACCCCGGTTCCAGCTCAAATTCTCCCGCCGGCACCCGGTCGGGTCGTCCCCGGGCCAGGGCCACCTGCACCCGTTCAACATGGTTCACGGGCCTTCGCCTCCAAAATAAAATTTTCTTCCTTGACACCGGTGCGGTTCGCCCCTAATAGAGGCTCAGGCGTTTACAAGAGGCACGAAGCAAAGTTTTTGGCAGCAAATTATGGTAGTAAAAGTGAATTCATAAACACATCCTGGAAGGACGGCCGGGTCATGAGTTCGATATAGCCCACCCGGCGGGCTATTGTTTCACCCCGCTGCCTTTCGGCCAGGGAAAGGAGGGCCAGCCGCGCCCCGGTGCCGGCAGCGTTGCCCACCTGGCGGAAGGCGCCCAGGGGAAGTTGGGGGAACATGCCGATGGTAATGGCGCTTTCTAGCTTCAGGTGGGTACCAAAGGCCCCGGCGACCACCACTTCTTCCAGGTCGTCTACGGTGAGGCCCGCTGCCTCCAGGAGCAGCAGGGTACCGCTGGCGATGGCTGCCTTGGCCAGCTGGATCTCGCTGATGTCCTTCTGGGTTACCACCAGGTCGCTGTCAATGCCGGTTTCCTCAGCCGGCACCAGCAGGAATTCCGCCGGGCCACCCCCGGCAGGTCGCCTTACCCGGGGATGGTTTAAATCCAGCCGGCCGCTGGCGTTAATGACGCCGGTGCGGTAAAGCTCGGCCACGGCATCCAGGATGCCGGAGCCGCAGATGCCCAGGGGCGGTGCACCGCCAATGCTCTCCCAGTAGACCTCCCGCCCGTCGTCACTTAAGCGCACGGCGGCGATGGCCCCGGTAATGGCGCGCATCCCCTGGGCGATGTGGGCGCCTTCAAAGGCCGGCCCCGATGCGCAGGAGCAGGAAAGCATTTTACCGCCGTAACTTAAAACAATTTCCGTATTGGTACCGATATCCAGGCCCAGGGTGACTTTGCGGGCCTCGTCAAGGCGGCTGCCCAGGATCATGGCCACATGGTCGCCGCCGACAAAGCCGGCTATTACCGGCTGGAGATAGACATAGGCTCCCGGGCTGAAGTTTAAACCCAGGTTCCGGGCTTTCACTTCTACCGGGGTGGTCAGGGCCGGGACGTAGGGGGCCCGGGCCAGCTGGGCCACCGGCAGGTGCAACAACAGGTGGTGCATGGCAGTGTTACCCACGATGACGGCTTCTTCTATGTCTGCCGGGGTTACGCCGGCCTGCTCGGCCAGGGTGGCGGCCAGCCGGTTCAGCCCTTCGATTGCTACTTCCTGGATGCGCCGGTAGGCGGCTTCTCCCTCCAGGGCATAGCCCAGGCGCGCCATGACATCTTCGCCGTAGGCGATCTGGGGGTTCATGATGCCGTCGGCAGCCAGGGTGGCCCCGGTTTCCAGGTTGATCAGGAAACCGGCTACCTTGGTGGTCCCCAGGTCGACAGCCAGGCCCAGGGGCGGCGGCGCCGGCCGGCCGGCATAAATGTTGATCACCTCTGTACCGCGGACCGTCACCACGCCGCTGCCGCCGGCCGCCAGGGGCTCCGTCGCTAAAGCCAGGTTAAAATCTACCTCCGGGCGGTCCAGGCCATAAGCGGCCTCCAGCTCGCCGGCCACCTGCTGCCAGAGAGGCCGGGGGGTTTCAATGGTCGTCCTGGTTAACGGCAGGTTATACCTTTTAACCGGCGCTTCCGGGACTACTGCGACATCCAGCCCTTCTACCTGAAGTTGCTGCACGCCAAGCATGGATTCCGGCGGAATTTCCACTTTCAGCGGTCCCTGGATGACTGCCTGGCAGGCCAGGCGATAGCCCTGTTCCAGTTGCTCCGGCTTCAAGAAACGCTTTTCCGCCGGCGTCGGCTCCCCGGCGTCGCCGGCGGCTACCCGTACCCGGCAGCGGCCGCACAGACCCCTGCCGCCGCAGGGTGCCGTCAGGCCCCCGGACCCCAGGGCCAGCCCTATTTGCTGGGCCGCGGCTAAAATAGTCTGGCCGGCCGCAACCTGGGCGCGCCGGCCCACCGGCTGGAAATCAACCAGCACTTCCTTCAAACTTAGCACCCCCTATTTTGCGGAACACGCTGGGCGTGTACCCTTCCTGCTTTTTAAATACCTGGCTGAAATAACGGGCGTCGTGATAACCGACCCGTTCGGCTATTGCCGCTACCGGCAGGTTGGTATTTAACAGCAATTCTTTAGCTGCTCTCAGGCGTACCCTGGTCAGGTAGTCTATGAAGTTCTGGCCCTTAACCTGCTTAAAGAGGCGGCTGAAATAACAGGGACTTAAATATACCTGCTGAGCGACTTCTTCCAGGGTGAGATCCTGGCTGAAGTTGGCTTCGATAAACTTGCTGGCCCGTTCAATAAGGGAAGAATTGCGTTGTTCCCTGCTGGTTGCTACCTGATCTGCCAGGTCCGCCAGGCGCGCCAGGATGCGCTCCCGCATAGCCGCCAGGTTATCCAGGTTTAAAAATTCGCTGCTGCCGGCCAGGGTGAGGTTGGAAACGGCCTCCGGGTCGGCTCCGCCTTCCAGGGCGGCATTGGCTGCCAGGGCAACCAGTTCCAGGATCTTCATCTTTAACAGGGCCGGGCGCCTTTCCTGTTCCAGGAGCAGTTTCATTAAAATATTGCTGGCCTGGCGGTAGGCCAGTTCCCGCTCACCCATGCGGATGGCCTGGGCCAGCTCCTGTTCCACCTGCACCGGCAGGGAGCGGCTGGCCCTGGACCGGGTAGCAACGTCGTCAGCATGGATAACCTGGTCGCCGCCATAAAGCAGGCGGAATTCAGCTGCCGCCACCGCCTCGGCATAGGAGCGGGCCAGGTCGGTAACCCGTTCAGCCAGGCGACCAATACCCACCGTCACGGTCACTTCCGTGTCCTGGCGCACCTGGCGGCAGATGGCCTCGCCCAGCTGGATGGCGGCCCGGCGGGGGTCGCGTTCCTTTTCCAGGTGATCGATGGGCAGGAGAACGGCAAATTCGTCCCTGGTGACAGGTGCTACCAGGGCTCCCGGCCAGCCGGCGGTTGCCTGTTCAATGCTCTCCTTTACCCGCTGCTTTAAAAGCTGCCGTTCAATTTCCGTCCCTTCCCGGGCAAGGCTAGCAAAATTATCAATATCCACCAGCAGGGCCAGCCGCGGCAGGGAGGTGATCCCCAGGAAAAGGGCGCGGCTTTCGGCTTCGGCTGCCGTTATATTCCCGTTGATCAGGTCCATAATAAAGCCCAGGCGGATCAGGGGCTTCATTTCTTTCAGGGCCTTTTTGAGCCGGGCCGTTTCCTGCTGGCGCCGGCGGGCGACCGCTATATCTCCTGCCAGTTCGTCCAGAAGGGCGATCATCTCTTCCCCGTCAACAGGTTTTAACAAATATTTTGAAGCGCCTAGAGAAACGGCTTCCCGGGCGTAGTCAAATTCGCCATAGGCGGTGACAAAGATGAACCTGGTCTCAGGTAGAAGAGCCCGGATCTCCCGGCCGGCAGTAAGGCCGTCCATGACAGGCATCTTAATGTCCAGGAAGACAATATCCGGCCGCAAAGTTGCTGCCAGGTTTACGGCCTCCATACCATTACCTGCTTCAGCGGCCACCTGGTACTGGGGCCGTTCCCTGGCCAGCAAAAAACGCATGGCCTGCCGCTCCAGGGGTTCATCATCAACAAGCAGGATCTTGATTTCCGTGGACAAAACCGGCTATGGCCCCCTTCATAAATACTACGTTACTCTTTAGTATAGGGAAAAGTGAGCTGAATGCAAGTCCCTTTTCCCGGCGTGCTGGTCACATCCAGGGCGCAGTTGCTGCCAAATTGATGCTGCAGGCGCCGGTAAACATTGACAATCCCCAGCCCGCTCACCTGGCCTTTGCTACCGCCCTGTACCCGGAGGTCAAAGATGGCCTTCTGGACCTCAGGGGGGATGCCAATGCCGTCATCCTTTATTTCTATATGCACCTGGTCCCCCACCCGGCGGCCGGAAACGGTAATTCTCCCGCCCTCCTCCCTGGGCTCCAGGCCGTGGATGACAGCGTTTTCTACCAGGGGCTGCAGGACCATGCAGGGTACGCGAGCCTCCAGCACATCTTCCTCTACCAGCACCTGGCTCTGGACCCGGTCCGGAAAACGCGTCTCCTGGATAAAGAGGTAGTCGCGCACGGCAGCTATCTCCTCAGCCAGGGTCACCGTTTCTTTGACCTGGTAGAGGCTGTAGCGCATGAGGCGGGCCAGGGCGCGTACCATTTTTTCGGTAGTTGCCGCCCCCTCAAAGAGGGCCAGGCGGGCGATGGTATTTAAAGAGTTAAACAAGAAATGGGGATTAACCTGGGACTGGAGGACTTTTAGTTCGGCTTCCTTCAGGGCCTGCTCCAGCTGGTGCTGCCTTTTCAGGAAGTGGATAAAGCTCGTGCGCTGCTCCTCCAGTTCTTTATTGACCAGTAAAACGGCGTTGAGCTGCATGATCTGCCCGGACACAAAGGAAAGGAGGCCGCAGACGGCTTCCAAATCCTTTATGGACAGCACCGGTACGGCCGCCTGCAATTGTGCCGGGGCGGGGTCGCCCTCTAAAAGGCAGTGGCCGCAGAGGACGGCTCCCACCGTACCGTCTTCATTGGCCAGGGGATAGGATATTTCCACCAGGCCGGCATGGCAGCGGTAAATAAAAGCCTCTTTAAAATTACCCGCCAGGGTGGTAACATCCACGTCTTTGGCCGGGTAGCCCTGGAGTAAATGGCAATGCCGGGAGCATTCCAGGAAGCCTCCCAAAGGGGTCAAAGGATTACCGGCGGCATCCACCATGATCAGGTGCAGCCCGGTCATGCGGGTAAAGGCCAGCTGCAAGTCTTCCAGGGAACCTTCCCCAAAGAATAAATCCAGGGTAGCCGGTGCCAGGACCGCCTGGCGTTTCTGGCCGGTGCCGATCAGGTCCTTGATCAGCTGGACGGCGGCGGTGGCATCGGGCGCGTAGCCATCGGCCCCCATTTTGGCGGCAATAGTCTCATTCAGCGGCGTACCGCCCACCACCACTTTGACCTTGCCCCGCCAGCCGGCCTCTTGCAGGGCGGCAATGGTTTCGCCCATGGCTCCCCGGGTAGAGGAAAGGAGGGCCGACAGGCACAGGACGTCAGGATGGTATTTAATTACCGCTTCGACAAAGGTGCTGGGAGCGACATTGACGCCCAGGTCAATTACCTCGAAACCCGAGGCTTCGAGCATTATCCCCAGTAAATTTTTACCGATATCATGGATGTCTCCCTGGACGGTGCCGATTATGGCCCGCCCCACCGGTTGCACCTGGCCGGTCAGCATAAAAGGCTTGAGCTCCTTCAAACCGGTGTGCATGGCCCGGGCGGTAATAATCAGATCGGTGACGTAAATCTCATTGCGTTCAAACCTTTCCCCCACCACATCCATGGCGGCCACAAAGCCGTCGGAAATAATCCGGGCCGGATCTACCCCGGCGGCCAGGGCCTGCTTAACTTCTTCCCGTACCTGAACGGCATTGCCGTTGATTACAGCCTGGATTAAATTTTCCAGGGAAAAAGGCATATTTTTCCTCCTAATAAAAACGACCGCAGCAGGGAACCTCCCTGCCTGCGGCCGGATTTACTCTAAGCTTAAGCTTTAATTTTCCCGGCGCGGGCGGCGGCAATATACTCCAGGCAGTATTCATCCTGGCCGGCCAGGGCTGTAGCCGCTCGCAAAAGGCCCATCAGGGGCATATCCAGGGGGTCTAGGATAAAAGCATCCATACCCCGGGTCAGGCACATGACCATAAAGGCCCGGTTTAACAGCCGGCGCTCCGGTAAGCCATAAGAAACATTGGATAGGCCGCAGATAGTATGAACTTTGGGGTACTTTTCCTTTAAAGCCGCCACCGCTTCTAAAGCTTCGACGCCGTACTGGCTGTTAACCCCCAGGGGCTTAATCAGGGGGTCCAGGTAAATATCTTCTTCCGGTATCCCGGCTTCCACCAGCCCCGGTACCAGTCTGCCGGCTACCCGCAAGCGGTCGGCCACCGACTCCGGCATGCCGCCGTCGTCCATGCAGAGGGCAATGACCTTAGCTTTATATTTCTGCACCAGGGGCAAAACTTCCTGCCAGCGCTGCTTCTCCGCAGTGATGGAATTGATCATGGCCTGGCCTTTATGGGCCGCCAGGCCGGCGGCCAGGGCTTCGGCGCTGGGACTGTCGATACACAAGGGCACGTCAACGACTTCCTGGACGATATGCACCAGCCATTCCATGACCTTATCTTCTTCGCCGATGCTTGTCCCGCAGTTGACGTCAATAATGTGGGCGCCGGCCTCAACCTGCTTTCTGGCCAGGTCCTGGATATATTCCTTATCGCGTTCGGCAATGGCCCGGGCAATGGCCTTGCGGCTGGAATTTATCAGCTCACCGACAACCAGCATCTCCTGGCCTCCCTACGAAGCCAGCAGCTGGCGGGCGAGATCTACAGCCGAGGCAGCATCGGGAGCATAGCCGTCGGCACCGATTTCATCGGCAAATTTCTGGGTAACCGGGGCGCCGCCGACCATAATCTTGATTTTATCGCGGTAAGCTGCCAGGCCCTCGACAGTTTTCTTCATCTGCATCATGGTAGAGGTCAGCAGGGCCGAAATGCCGACCAGCTGGGGCTTGTGTTCTTCTACCGCCTGGACAAATTTCTCTACCGGCACGTCAATACCCAGGTCAACTACCTTGAAACCGGCTCCTTCCATCATCATGATGACCAGGTTCTTGCCGATATCATGGAGGTCGCCCTTAACCGTACCGATAACCAGCGTCCCTTTATCCTCCATGGCATCAGCGGTGAGCAGGGGCTTGACCACGTCCATGCCGGCATGCATGGCCCGGGCCGCCACCAGGACCTCAGGTACGTAAACTTCATTGTTCTTGAACTTAACGCCAATGATATTCATGGCCGCAATCAGGCCGTCGTTAATAATGGTGGTGGGGGTGATGCCCTCATCCAGCGCCTTCTGGGTCAGCTCCTTGACCTTATTGGCATTGCCGGCCATCAAAGCTTCTTTAATTTCCTCCAGGACTGCCACTTTACCTTGCCTCCTTAGAAATATTAATGTTAGTTCATTTTTAAGTCTATTTCAAGATTACTTGCGCTGCAAGGCTAAATTATTGCCAAAGGTTTGTTTTCTTGCCCTTGGAGGAAATTACCGGTATCTTCCCCGCTCGAGGGCACCCGGATTTTTGCAGTCCCCCTTCCAGGACCTCAAGGCGAAACCTCCCGGCGATACTTTGCCCGGCCGCTGGCATATAAATCATTCCCCTGGCAGTCAATACCCACAATCACCGGGAATTCTTCTACTTCCAGGCGGTAGATGGCCTCCGGCCCCAGGTCTGCGTAGGCAACGACGGTGGCCTTTTTAATGTGCCGGGCCAGGAGGGCCCCCGCACCACCGGTGGCCAGGAAATATACGGCCCCGGCTTCCTGCATGGCCCGGATTACTTCCGGGCTGCGGCCGCCCTTGCCGATCATCCCCCGCAGGCCCTTTTCCCTGATGAGTAGCGGTGCGTAGGCGTCCATCCGCCCGCTGGTGGTAGGGCCGGCAGAGCCGACCACTTTGCCGGGCCGGGCCGGGCAGGGGCCGACGTAATAGATAATCTGGTCGCGGAGATCCACAGGCAGCTCGCCGCCGGCCCGGAGGGTTTCCACCATCCGCTGGTGGGCCGCATCCCGGCCGGTTAAAATGGTACCGCTGATTAAAACCTGGTCCCCGGCCTTTAAACTCCGGGCCGTTGCTTCATCCAGAGGCGTCGTTATGCTCAGCACAGGCCCACCCCCTATAGAATTGCGGTAGCATGCCGGGCGGCATGGCACTGCAGGTTGACGGCGACCGGCAAAGAAGCGATGTGGGTCGGGTAGATTTCAATATGGACATCTAAAGCCGTTACCCTTCCCCCCAGGCCCTGGGGACCGATGCCGGTGGCGTTGATGACCGCCAGCAGTTCTTCTTCCAGTGCGGCAACATGGCTTAAAGGATGGCGCTGCCCCAGGGGGCGCAGGAGGGCCTTTTTCGCCAGGTAAGGGGCCTTTTCCAGGTTGCCGCCGATGCCTACGCCGGCAACAATGGGCGGGCAGGGATTGCCGCCGGCCTCCTCCACCACCTGGAGCACATATTTCTTGATGCCTGCCACGCCGTCGGCCGGTTTGAGCATCTTGACCCCCGACATATTCTCGCTGCCGGCGCCCTTGGGGGCTACCGTAATCTTCAAGCGATCCCCGTCAACTATCTCCGTATGGATAATGGCCGGCGTATTGTCGCCGGTATTTTTACGCAGCAAAGGATCGCCCACTACCGACTTGCGGAGGTAGCCTTCCAGGTAGCCCTGCCGCACGCCGGCGTTGATGGCTTCATAGAGATTGCCACCCGTCACATGTACTTCCTGTCCCACTTCCACAAAGACTACCACCACCCCGGTATCCTGGCAAATGGGCTCCCCGCTACCGGCCGCCAGCCTGGCGTTCTCCTGGAGTTGTTGTAATATATCCCGCCCTAAGGGCGCCTCTTCCCTGGCCAGGGCTGCCGCCATGGCCTGCCACCAGTCCGGCCCCAGCACCGAGCAGGCCTCGATGCACAGCCCGGCCACTGCCCCTGTGATTTCCCGGGCTTTAATTTCGCGCATTACCTTCCAGCCCCTCTGCACAAGTCCGGTATATTTATGGGACCGAAAAGAGTCGTTAATGTCAAGCAACAAAAGCCTGGATACAATTGTAAAAACTGCCGGACTCTTTAACTGGCCTTCTATATATCCTGGCCCCACTGACTGGTGAAATCCGGTTATTTTCCTGTACCCTGCCTGCTGCCCGGTTTGACAACCGGTAACCCCTGCCGGCATAAGGGACAGTCTTCCGGTTTATACGTCTCAATATCAAAGGTGATCAATGACTGTACCGGTACACCTACATCCGCCCGGCCGCCGCTGCGATCCACCAGGACGCCGGCCCCCACCGGCACCGCGTTGTACTGTTTCACAACTTCAATGACTTCCTTCACTGATCCCCCTGTAGTGATCACGTCTTCCACCACCAGCACCCGTTCCCCAGGCTCCAGGGTAAAACTCCGGCGCAGGGTCATGACGCCGTTTTCCCGCTCGGTAAAGAGGGCCCTGGCGCCGAGATGGCGGGCCATTTCATAAGACATAATAATGGCACCGATGGCCGGGCCCACAACGGCGGTAATACCCTGGTCCTTAAATCTCGCCGCCAGGTCCCGGCAGAGGAGGGCGTTTTCCTCCGGGAACTGCTGCACCCGGGCACACTGGAGATAACGGCCGCTGTGGAGGCCGGAGGTTAACACAAAATGTCCTTCCCATAATACGCCTGTGCGGCGAAAGATGGCCATGATTTCTTCCCGATCGAGCACTTGCTTCACTCCTGTAGATATTTTACTTGTCTGCTATCTCCGCCCTCATATACACTCCCAGGCCGGTCCGCTATCAAATTTGCAGCGCACCAATCAATTCCCGCACGTCTGCAAGGCCCTGTTCTGTCAGGTAGTTTTCCAGGCCAGCGATTATCTTCGTGATCGCACCCGGGTCGACCAGGGTGGCCGTACCTACAGCCACCGCAGTGGCCCCTGCCAGCAAGAACTCAATGGCATCGCGAGCCGTCATAATGCCGCCCATGCCGATTACCGGCACCTTTACGGCCCGGGCTACCCGCCAGACAGCATAAAGGGCCACCGGTTTAATGGCCGGCCCGCTTAAGCCCCCTACTATATTGGCCAGGGCCGGGCGGCGCCTTTCGATATCAATGGCCATGCCCTGGAGGGTATTAATCAGGGCTATGGCACCGGCACCGGCATCTTCCACCGCCCTGGCTATAGTGGTAATATCAGTTACGTTCGGGGTTAATTTAACTATCACCGGCAGGTGGGTATGTTCCTTGACTATAGCCGTCACCCGGGCCGCCATGGCCGGCACCGTACCAAAAACAATCCCCCCTTCCTTGACATTGGGACAGGAGATGTTGACCTCCAGGGCGGCAATGCCCTCGGCCTCGCTCAGGCGAGCGGCCAGCTCCGCGTACTCCTCCGTGGTCCTGCCGGCAATACTGACAATCAGGGGAGGTGTGTACCGGCGTAAATAGGGCAGTTTCTCCCGCAGGAAAATTTCCAGGCCCGGGTTCTGCAGGCCCACGGAATTAAGCAGGCCGCAATGGCCTTCCATTAAGCGCGGCGGCGGGTTGCCGGGGGTGGGATGCAGGGTGATGGTCTTGACCACCAGGGCTCCCAGGCGGTTGAGATCAATAAAGGGGGCGTATTCCTCGCCAAAACCAAAGGTTCCGGAGGCTGGCATTACCGGATTCTGTAAAGTTAAACCGGTAATTTCCACCGCCAGGTTGACTCGGGGCCTTTTACCGGCCTGCTCCATTGTTAGTCCTCCCAGTACACGGCGACTGCGTCGAAGACAGGGCCGCCCGTGCAGACATTTTCGTAATACTTATTGCCTGAAGGATCCTGCAGGGCCGTTACGCAGCCACGGCAGGCACCCAGGCCGCAGGCCATCCTTTCCTCCAGAGAAACCTCGGCCGGGAGGGAGGCCCGCCCCGCCAGGCAGGCGAAGGCCGCCAGGGCCGGCCGGGGACCGCAGGCATAGCCCCGGTCGTAGGACCTCTCTGGTATATATTTTTCCCAGAGCTTTGTCACCGGCCCTTGAAAGCCGGCGCTGCCGTCGTCAGTAGCCAGGAATAAATTAACCTGCATGGCCTTTAATGTTTCTAACTGGTACAACTGTTCCCTATCCCGGGCGCCATAGAAAAAATCAACCTCATTACCGGCCTCCAGGGCCCGCCGGGCGAGAAAAAGCAAGGGAACCATGCCCATGCCCCCGGCTACTAGTGCCAGCCTCTTGTTTTGGGGTAAAGTAAAACCCCGGCCGCGAGGCCCTAGAATATTTATCTTCTGTCCTGACTGCTGTCGAGCCAGCCAGGCTGTGCCCCGGCCTTTGACCTGATACAGTAAAGTTAATTCTCCCTCGTTACCGGCATCATGGATGCTTAACGGGCGTCGCAATAAAGGATCGAAGGTTTCTGAGCAACGGACGTGCACAAACTGCCCCGGCTGGGCCGCTTCAGCAATCAACGGGGCGTGTAAGCGCAATAAGTAAACGTCCTGCCCCAACTGGTGCGAGGCCAGTACTTCAGCTTCCAGGTCTTGCAGCAAGAGCTTCACCCTTTACCAAAAATCCCTATCTCTTTCGACACCAATTCTTATTTTCCTGCCCAGGAATACCGGTAACACAAATTTTAGTATACCTCATTTGGACTTACTAAAGAAGCCCCGAGATGCGCATGGCATGGCGGGGCTTCAGTAATGCTGGAGCTGGATGGGGTGCCCTTACGGCCGGCCGCACTCGCCGGCCTCGCCCTTTAAAATGGCCAGGCCGTGGGGCAGGGCTGGTAGTATGGCCGCCAGGTTTTCCCGCACCCCTTTGGGACTGCCGGGCAGGTTGACAATGAGGGTTTTCCCCCGGATGCCGGCTATAGCCCGGGAGAGCATGGCCTGGGGGGTTAACTTCAGGCTTGCCGCCCGCATGGCCTCCGGCAGCCCCGGAACTTCCTTTTCAATTACATCCCGGGTGGCCTCGGGGGTCACATCCCGGGGGCTGAAGCCGGTGCCCCCGGTAGTGAGGACCAGGTCGGCGCCTACCACATCGCAGAACTCCCGCAATTTGGCGGCCAGGAGCCGGCGCTCATCAGGAACAACCTCATAGGCCACCACTTCGCCAAGATCCGCCACCATTTCCCGGATGACGGCCGCGCTCTTATCCTCCCGCTCGCCCCGGGCTCCCTTATCGCTGGCCGTGAGGATAGCTACCCGGATCACGAGGCCACCACCTCGATAGGATCGCCCACCTGGACCGGCCCACCCTCCAGGATGGCCACAAAGATGCCCTCGCGGGGCATGACGCAGTCGCCGGCCTGCTGGTAAATGGCACAGCGGCTGTGGCACTGTTTGCCGATCTGGGTCACCTCGGCCAGGACCCGGTCGCCGATTCTTAATTTCGTACCCACCGGCAAGGATACCAGGTCAATACCCTCCGTCGTCAGGTTTTCGGCGAAGTCGCCGGGGCCAACTTTCAGTCCTTTCGCCTGCATTTTGGTAATGCTTTCCATGGCCAGGAGGCTTACCTGGCGGTGCCAGGGGCCGGCATGGGCGTCGCCCTCCAGGCCGTGGTTGGCGATTAGCATGCCCCTGGTGATATTCTGCTTGCGTTCCCCTTTATTAGCCGAAATACAGACGGCTACAATACGTCCCATGGCTCCTCCCCTTCCCGCTGGAAGTGGCCGCTGCGGCCCCCCTTTTTTTCGATTAACCGGATGTTATCAATAACCATACCCCGTTCCACGGCTTTGCACATGTCATAAATGGTCAGGGCGGCCACACTGACCGCCGTCAGGGCTTCCATTTCCACCCCGGTCTGGCCGGTGGTCTTCACCCGGGCTTCAATTTCCAGGGCCCCCGTTTCCCGGTCAGGGCGGAAGTCGACGCTTACCGCGCTGATGGGTAAGGGGTGGCAGAGGGGGATTAACGACCCCGTTTGCTTGGCGGCCATAATCCCGGCCACCCGGGCCACGGCCAGGACGTCACCCTTGGGCATCTCCCCTTCCAGGATGAGGTCCAGGGTGTTTTTGCTCATCAGTACCCGTCCCCGGGCTACAGCCACCCGTTCGGTAACGGCCTTGGCGCCCACATCTACCATTCGTGCAGCACCTTTGGCATCAAGGTGGGTCAGGGGATTGCTCATACCCGTGCCTCCATAATACACTGCTCGTTTACTTTGTGCCTTTACAGATACAAACTTTTATTAAAGGAACGACCCGGTTCCCCCCACGGACATTAACCTCACCGGAGCTTACTCTGAACCAACTCCTACTTCCCACTTCCCACCTCTCACTTCTTAAACATCAGCCGCCGATCTGGGACATGACCCGGGGCTGGCGCCAGCCGGTTTCCATGTGGTGTTCGGCCGGCTTCAAGCTGACGGCCCGGGCAAAAATGGCCGCCAGTTCGGCCTCCGAAGCCCCGGCGCGTAAAGGCCCTTTGATGTCTATTTCCCCGTCCCAGTAGAGGCAGGGCCTGAGTTTCCCGTCGGCCGTCAGGCGCAGGCGGTTACAGCGGTGGCAAAAGTGACTGGACATGGCGCTGATAAAGCCGATACTACCTGTACCGCCGGCCACCTTAAAGTTAACTGCCGGGCCGTTGGTTACCAGGTTTGCTAAAGGTTCCAGGGGAAAGACCCGGCTGATCTGGCTTTTAATCTCGTCCATGGATACATAACCGCTACCAGAAGCAGCGGCGGCGCCAATGGGCATCAGTTCAATAAAACGAATATGCAGGGGTTCTTCCTGCGCCAGACGGGCAAAATCCAGGATCTCGTCGTCGTTAAAGCCGCGGGTAACGACAACATTGAGTTTTACCGGTGTAAGGCCCACGGCCAGGGCGGCGCGGATGCCCTGCCAGACGCTGCTGATATTGCCCCGGCGGGTGATATAGCGGTAACGGTCTTTCTTCAGGGTGTCCAGGCTGATATTCACCCGGCTCAGGCCCGCTTCTTTGAGGGGCCTGGCCAGGCCACTCAGGAATATGCCATTGGTGGTCAGGGAAACCTCTTTAATACCCGGTAGGGCGGCCAGGTCCCGGACCAGGGTCACCACGTTTTTCCGCACCAGGGGCTCACCACCGGTGAGGCGGATGCGGTTAATCCCGGCGCTGCCGGCCACCCGCGCCAGGGTGACGATCTCCTCCAGGCGGAGGATGTCCTGGTGGCTCTTTAAAGGTACCCCGGTGGCCGGCATGCAGTAGCGGCAGCGCAGGTTGCAACGGTCGGTAATGGCAATGCGCAGGTAGTTTATCTGGCGGCGAAAGGTATCTTCCACCGGTTTCCCCTCTTTCCTCCGAATATGAGATGTGGGATTTGGGAAGTGAGAGGTGGGATCTGCGGTAGGAACGGCTACACCAGTTCCTACAGGAATTCTGACTTCTGACTTCCAGCCTCCGACTTCCGCAACAGATATACCGTCACTTCCTGGCCGGCGGCAAAGCCCTCGGCCAGGCGGGGGACCACCACAATGCCGTCGGCCCGGGCCAGGGCCATGATGGTACCGGCACCGCGGGAGGTCGGGATGGCCACCAGCCTGTCCCCCTCCCTCTCCAGGCGGACGCGGACAAACTCCTCCCGGCCCAGGGGGGAGTAAATTTTACGGGCCAGGACGGCCTGGACCCGCTCCCGCCGGGGCGGTTCCAGTCCCTGGCGGTAATAGATAACGGGCCGGGCAAAGAGTTCCGCACACAGGGCGGCCGATACCGGGTAGCCGGGTACGCCAATCACCGGCTTACCCTCGACTATACCCAGGATTACCGGTTTGCCGGGCCGGGTGGCAACCCCATGGGTTAAGACCTGCCCCAGCTCAACCACCAGGCGGGCGGTATAGTCCTCCCGCCCGGCCGAGGAGCCGGCATTGATGAGGACCAGGTCGCTTCCCGCCAGGGCCTGCAGCAGGCGTTCCTTTAAGAGCTGGTAATCATCAGGGGTAATGGGGTAAACCTGGGGCTCGCCCCCCCAGCGGGTGACCAGGCCGGCCAGCATGGTACCGTTGGACTCCAGGATCTGGCCGGGGGCCGGGTTGGGGGTGGGCGGCACAACCTCCGTCCCCGTGGGCAGGATAGCTACCCGCGGCCGCGGCCGGACGGCCACCCGCGTGACCCCGGCCGAGAGCATCCCTCCCAGGTCGTAGGGGGTGAGGATATGGTTGGCCGGCACCAGCAGCTCGCCGGCCGTGATGTCCTCACCCACCGGCCGGATATTCTGCCCTGGCACGGCCGGGCGCCGGATAACAGCCGTTGCCTTATCTTTAAAGGCTACCTCTTCAATCATAATAACGGCATCAAAGCCCTCGGGTAAGGGATCGCCCGTGTCGACAACTGCTGCCTCGCGGTCCAGGGCCAGTTCCAGGGGTTCCCCCTCGCTGGCACCAAAGGTCTTTTCCGCCCGCACGGCTATCCCGTCCATGGCTGCCGCCGGGTAGTGGGGTGAGGAGATAGCGGCATAAACCGGTGCTGCCGTCACCCGGCCCAGGGCCTGGGTAACGTCTATTTCTTCAGCCGGCAGCCCGGCCAGGTAACCATTGGATCTTAAAGTTCCCAGAAATTCCTCCAGGGCCTCCTGCCAGGGCCGGCTGGTGACAAAGACCTTGCGTGCCAATAACCAACCCTTCCTTCCCGGGTTTAATATAACTTAATTCAGCTTTCCGGACCCTCTCCGCTTTCTCGCCGCTTTCTCTCCGCTTTATGAACTATGGTATAATAAAGTAACACTTAAAATAATTTAACCTCTACCCTCGTACCGGCTTCCAGGCCCTCTTCTTCCAGGGGAATGGTTACCAGGCCGTCGGCCTGGACCATGGATGAGATCATACTCGATCCTCCCGGTACCGGTACGGCCAGGAACCCACCCGGGCCTGCTCCCAGGCGAACGCGGATATAGTCCTCCCGGCCGGGGGTGGAAGTAACTGTACGGCTTAAGATCGCCTCCACCGTCCTCCTCCCGGCCAGGTGGTCGTAGCTCCCGTAGCGCAGCAGGGGTTCAATTAAGATACTGAAAACAACCATGGCTGAAACGGGATGGCCCGGCAGGCCCAGGATCATCTTATCGCCGGCCACTGCCGCAACGGTGGGCTTACCCGGGCGGATGGCCACACCGTGAAAGAGGATACCCGGCTGTCCCAGGCCAGCCAGGACCTGGACGGTTAAATCGCGGGTGCCGACGGAACTGCCGCCGGAAAGGAGCACCAGGTGGTTCTCCGCCAGGGCTTTCCGGACCCTGGCCGTGAGGTCCTCCAGGTCATCGGGAGCAATACCGTAGAGGGTGACCTTGCCACCGCACTCCTGGACCAGTCCGGCCAGGGTGTAGGAATTAATATCTCTTACCTGACCGGGTCCGGGGTTAGCCTCGGGAGGGACGATTTCATTGCCGGTAGCCAGGATGCCCACCCGCCAGGGCTCATATACAGTCACCCGGGTTACTCCCAGGCTGGCCAGCACTCCCAGGTCCTGAGGCCGCAAAGTATGGCCGACAGGCAGGACGGTGGTACCGGCGCGGACGTCGGCACCCTGCCGCACCAGGTCCTGCCCCGGGGCCACGGGTTTAAAAACGGCGATCCGGCCCTCCGGTAAGAGTTCCGTATTTTCCACCATAACCACGGCATCAGCCCCCGGGGGCATCATACTTCCCGTAGCCACGGCCACCGCTTCGCCGGGGCCAACGGCAACTGTAGCCGGTTGCCCCATGGGCACCTCTCCTACCAGGCGCAAAATCACCGGCTGGCTTTCCCGGGCGCCAAAGGTATCGGCCGCCCGGACGGCATAACCGTCCATGGTGGCACGGGTAAAACCGGGAACGTCGTCCTTCGCCGCCACCGGCCGGGCCAGTTCCCGCCCCAGGGCAGCGAGCAGGGGTAAAATCACTTCCTGCCGTCCCGGCAAGGGCCAGTAGCGGGCCAGCAGCCGGCGTGCTTCTGCTAAAGTTACCACCCGAAAGAGTTCCATCCATATCCCCCTGCTACTCGAAACACCCCAGCTGGCACTGGATAATCTTGATCTGCAAGTCGTCAGTAGCCTGTCCCACCTCACGCATGGGCACCTGCAAACGGCGGGCCACTTCCTGGGCCACCGCGCAGGGCAGCTTGCCGCCATGGTTAGCCGCGGCTTCTTTTACTGCTGCTTTGATGGCTTCCCGGTCAACCATGAAAATACCCCCTTCCAGAAGTTTCATGCTCTCTTCGCGTTGATTTATTATAGCCGGGCTTTATTCCTTTTTGGTAAAAATGTTACTTAAAATATAAGGCACCCGGAAGGGTGCCTGAAGTTACTAAAAACTCCTTTCCCATTCCGGGAGGCAGGCAGGTTTCCCCGCCTACCCCGTCGCTGCCTGGCAAGCAGGCAGGAGGCCAGCAGCCATAGCCTCAAACCTTAGGCCCACTGGCTCGGAGGTATATGCAGTTATGTTTATTGTAGCATAACCATAAATAGGAGGCAAGCAGGAATTAAAACGCATGAGCGTAGATGGTCCCTGACCTTTAGTTAATCATTTTAGCGAATATCTTATTGTATATATCTTCCGCCATCGCAATTGCTTTTTGGGCTTCATCGTGAGGGCTCCTCCTCGTCGTTGAAGGCCATCCTGGCCACACGCAAGTCCCTTCTTGCTTTATCCAGCCATCTTAATGCTTCCTGTTCCCTTTCCTCAGTGTTCATAGAGCACCAACCCTTCTTTGAGGGCGGGGTGGTAAACAGTCCACCAGGCGTCTTTATACTTGCTGATGTCCTCTAGATTAGCAACTATAATATCTTTCGGGACTTTAAATTCACGCAGCTCTTTTCTAATGGCTACTTGCATAGCCCGTTTTTGTTCACGGCTGCAATCCAGAACAATCAAAAGGTCCACATCACTGCCTGGACCGGCTTCTCCCCTTGCCCATGAACCAAAAACGATTACTTTTTGGGGATGGAATTTCTCTACGATACGTTTGGCCATAGACTGTACTATTTCATGCATAAATGCCGACCCTCCTTTCCTGTATTATACCAAAAATACGGCATTTCAATCTTAAGCGGCTTCCGGTAGGGTTAACTCAAATGGGCCGGCTGGTTACGATGGTTTTTCAACTGACCTCCTGGTCCTGTAATCTGCCGCCAGATAGTTTCCACCTGGTTTATGATAACTTCCAAATCCTGTTCTTCTACTGGCTGGTGGCTTTCGGGTTCTCCAAAAGGATGACAATGCCAGCCGCGCAAATTATCCTTATCGATCCCCCAGATACGTTTTTCCTTGTTTATTAATGCAAAAGCCAGGGTACCTGTCCGCTCGTTGCAATACACTTTAAGAAAGCCATCATCTTTAAGTTCAATCTTTCCCTTCATCAGAAAAACTGCCACTTCCAGGTGACAATCCTTTACAAAGTCTTTTCCCGCCAGGCAGGAAAAAAGCTCCCTTAAAAACCTGGCTACATCCATTTGTTTTTCAGCCCCTGGTAGTGTTTTAAAAGAGTTTCTACTTCTTCCCATTCCCAGTAATCATTCTCTACTTCATAAGAAAAGGGATCCTTGGGCAGGCTATTATCTTGCACCTGGCGGCAAAAAGCCTCGAAAGACATACCCCATTTTTTTTGTAGATTATCCCGGCGCTCTTCCAGTTTAGCGATTTTCAACTCAAGGTACTCACTAAAAAGTTTAGATAAGGCTTCATCTATATCATGGGCGCGGGTGGCTTCCAGTAACAAACTACTGAATCGCGGTGAAATTGCCATGGCAGTGCCTCCTCCCGCGGTATATCATATAAGTATTGTATCACATACCAGTTTAAGCGAAAAGCCATCTCACCAACCGGCCAGGGCGGCCTGAATCAGGCCGATGAAAACTCCCGCAGGGCTTCCTCTTTTGCATCAGTGCCCATTAATTCTTGCCACCAGGGCGCAGAGCCTCTCGGTGGCGTAGTAGGCCTCCGCTCCGGTTACTATCCCCTGGGGATCGCTTCCCGTTTTATCCAGGGGCAGGAGGCCCTTTGCCCCGGCCCGGGCCACGGCTGCCGCCGGGTCTAAAGCCGCCGTATCATCGCCCAGGTAGGTGAGGAGGAGAGAGGCCGCTGCCCCCCGCGTTAAAGGTTTCCGTTCGAGATAGGGCTCTAAGGCTGCTGCCCTGGCAGCCACCAGATCGCCCCGGCCGGCCGCCCTTTTTAAGGCATTGGCCGTCATATAGTAAAAGCTTGCCTGGTTGACCGGGTCATCCAGCTTCCAGTCGTTATTATAACCGGCGACAATCAGGCCCCAGCGATTGACGAACTGCAGGCCCGCAAAGGCCCAGTGATCGCTCAAGGGGTTTCTGATGTGGTAGTCCTTCAGGTAAGCGCCGGCCTTCACCAGGAGATCCTGGATGGCCTGGATATCCCGGGGGCTGGCCGCCAGCTCCCGGAAATTCTTATTCACCTGCAGGGAATAAGCGGCCGCCACCCCGGCAGCGTCGCCGGTAGCCATGCCGATGGGTACCACCCGGGCGCTGCCGGCAGCCAGGTGGGTATAGCCGGCCGAGCGCCCTACAACCAGGAGGTTGTCGATCCCCTGGGGTACCAGGGAACGGAAGGGGATGCTGTAGACTTCCGGCCGGCCGTAGACGTAACCCGTATCCTGGGGTGAAGTCGCCTGGACATCCACCGGGTAGGACCCCAGGGCGATGGCGTCGGGGAAATAGCGGTTAAAGAGGACGTCATTCAGGTCCAGCTGGTAAAGGGCCTTGATGTGGCGGGTTTCCCGGACGTAGAGTTCCGGCGCCGCCCCCAGGAGCCTGGCCCCGGCAAAACCGGGCAGCCGGGAGCGCAAGAAGTCAGTAATAGCCGGCAGTTCTTGCCGGGCCAGCTCCATGGCTTCAGTTTTGGCAGCCTCGCTCAGTCCATCGACACCAAAGATCTGCAGGGCGTTAATGAGGATGGTGCCGTCATTCTGGCGGCCGATATTCAAGCCCCGCAGCCGCAAGCGCGAGGTGGAGGGCTGGTACGCCGCGCCAAGGCTGGCAAAGCCCCAGGCAGCCCGGTCGGAAATCTTAGCGTCTTTGATCTGGCCTCCCTTGACGGCCTGCTCCAGGGCCGCCCAGTCGATTCCCCCCAGGTGAAAGACCAGGGTCACGGCCTGGCGCCGCTCTTTCTCGCCCATATCCTCGGCGCCTACCGTATAAGGAACGCCGGCCGCGGCGGCAACGTCGGCGTCCTGGGTGGCGTCGATGACCCGGCCGGCGTAGAAGGCCATTTCCTGGCCGTCCCTGACGGCCTTAATGCCCACCAGTTTATTGCCTTCCAGGATGGGCGCTTTAAAAGCAGTGTTCAGGCTTAAAGCCAGGTTGGGGTAACGTCCCACCATGGCCTGGAAGACTTGTTTGGCCACGGCGACATCAAAGATGCTGCCCCCTACCTGGCGATAGAAATCAAGAAAGGTACCGCGGGTCAGCAGTTCGTATTTCGGCCCGTAATTCATGTCAATAAAGTTCAGCCAGCCGTAGGTAAAGAGGCCGCCCAGGCCGTCGCGCCTTTCCACCAGCAGGACCTTCGCCCCCTGGCGGGCAGCAGATATAGCCGCAGCGACACCTTCCGGTTGCCCCCCTACTACCAGGACGTCGTAGCTGGCTCCGGCAACCGGCGGCGGCGCCGGCGGGAAAGCAGCTGGGTCGGGTGCCTGGTGGGGACCCACCTGCCCGGCCCGCCACATTGTTAGATAGTACCTGGCCTGTTCAACAGCCGTTGCCCTCCCTGGCCATAAGCGCCACCCCGCCAGGGCCGCTAAAAGCAAAATGAAGCTCAAAAAAAGATACAATTTCCTTTTGCCCGGCATTTATTAAGTCCGCACCTTTTTCAGGGCAATTTTAAATCCCGCTACCACGCAAACAAAGCCAGCCTACCGGGGGATCACCGCCTGGAACCGGTAGTGAGAATCCTGCAGGCCCTCCTTAAAGGCCGCCTTGCTCCCCGGAGAAGAATCCAGGTTGTAGAGCCACTTGCCGTCCACCTGGTTAAACCATACGGCAATCTTTATATTGGGGTAGCGTGTCGCGAGGCTCCGGAAACATTCCCGGATCCAGGCCGCCTTGTCGCCGCCCGTTTCGTTGCTGGCGAACTCGGTAATCATGAAGGGCTTGCTCCCGAAATAATACATGTACTCGCGGTACAGGGGCTCATAGATTGCATTAAACCCGCGCCAGGTGTCGGCGGCATGGCTGGTGCCGTTGTTGTAGCCCGTCAGGCCGATCCAGTCTACGGTTTGATCCCCCGGGTAATAGAGCAGGTAATTATTCCATTTAAAGTTGGGAAAGGAGCGATCGTGGGGGTTAAAGACAAAAAGGACATTCTTCGCTCCCTCCGCCTGGAAGAGGCGGTAGACATGCTCCCAGGCCATTTTAAAAATATCCGTATCCTTACCGTAATACCACGCCGACCAGGTGGACCAGTCGCCGTTCATCTCGTTGCCGAAGCGGACGAAAACGGGGTCCTCCAGGGCTTTAAACTGCCGCGCCCATTCCCGTAAAATATGGTCATACTTGCCCTGGATGAGGTCGATGAGGGAGGTATCATTCTTTTTGCCGTACCACCAGGGCTGCAGGGCAACCATTAGTACGCGATTATCATCGTAGATTTTCTTTAATTCTTCAAAGTTGAAGCGGGTATCAAAGGCAGCATAGGTAATGAGAAATTGAAATTTAAAGTCGAGCTCTTTTTCCAGGGGCAGCAGCTTTTCAAAATACTCCAGGCGCCCCAGCTTGTGAGGGTTAAGGATGCCCCACAGGGTTTTATCTGCCGGGATCACCAGGCGGTGACGCCGGCCTTCGATTTCGATATCCCGCTGTACCGGCGGGGCTGCCGGCAGGGCAGGTAGACCTTGCGGCGGCAGGGGTTTAAAGGTCTGGATAATCCGGTTTAAATCCCGCGCCGCGGCCGTAAAATTGGCCTGGTTGCTTTTGAGCATAAAGGTATAGACGGTTTTGCCGGCGACCAGGTCATATTCGCGGTAGTAGTTCAGATCGCCGGGGCCCAGTTGCTGCCGCGTCCAGTCAAACTGCCAGGTATTATAACCCCGGATATTTAACTGCTTCTGGCCGTGGAGCTTAATACTGCCCCACCCCTCCTGGAGGCTGCGGTTGCTGTAAAGGACGTATTCCTCGGCACTGATTTTCCCCAAAGGCTGGGCGAAAACAGTTAATCTGGCGTAACCGGGTTTGGCCAGGATGGTAGCTACCCCGGGGATAATCTCCTGCTGCCAGCCGGCAGGATAGTTTAAACTGAAACCGTCATAAGTATTTACTAACTCCTGCCGTTCCTGGGTATCATTATCTACCGGGGTCATACTTAAGTTACCGGGGATATTGCCGGCAACCTGCGGCTGTGGCTGCAGGCGCCCGCTACCCAGGGCCAGGAGAAAAAGAACCAGGAAAACAAGCCAGGTCCACTTGCGCACCAAATTTCTTCCTTTCGGGAAGTATTTCCAAACGAAGTAAGGATAGCCGTAGGAATGTTTTAGGAGCTGGCATTTGCTATCCAGGCTTTTGTTTGGAAGCGAGCAGGCTCAATAATTTCCGTATCGGTAATAACCATATCCACCGGCCGGTCATGGGTTTCGGGATAAACGTCAGGGACAATTTGCTCGGCAAAGGCCAGGGCGATGGTCCTGGCACCGGGCCTTAAGTCCGCCAGGAAACGGTCATAGTAGCCAGCGCCGTAGCCCAGGCGGTTGCCGCCCCTGTCGAAGGCCACCCCTGGTACTATGACCAGGTCGATCAATGCTGGTGTCAGGGGGCGTAAGCTTTCCGGTTTGGGTTCCAGGATACCCCAGGTGCCGGGCTGCAAATCGGCCGGGAAAGCAAGGACTTCCGAGGCAATAAGGCGCCGCTCTTCCCGCACGCACAGGGGAACGGCCACCCGTTTTCCCCCGGCCAGGGCCGCTTTAATCAGGGCAGGGGTAGCTACTTCACTGCCAAAGGAGACATAACTCATAATTATGCTGGCCTGCTGCCAGGCAGGTAGTTCCAGGACTTTTTTAACGATAATCTCGCTTTTAGCTTCCCTGACTGCTGCTGCCAGGTCGTTACGCCTGGCTAGAATCTGCTGCCGCAGCTGCTTTTTCAAGGTGTACACCCCCGGCCCGGCAAGCTGGCTTTTAGATATTAGACATAAAAGCGCCAGATTCCTCCCCTGACTCTAAGAAAACAGTCCCAGGACTTCTTAAATAAAAACACCGTTCCAGCCTGTATCCACAGTCTTTCCACATGTTAATACCTTGAAAATCAAGCCTTCCAGCCAGTTATCCACATTTAGTGAATAACCTGGGGCCAGCATGATTTCAAATTTATCCACAGCAGGGGAGGCCTTAATTCCCGGTTAGTCACAGATTTATACACATTATCCACAGGCTAAATCATCCACAAAAACAGCCGTTCAGGTCCCAAAAAGGTCCCAGGACGGTCCCAGGAACCTGTTAATTAAGTGGTAAATCGGGGATAGCGTTTAAATCCAGGGGGGCAAAGTCCCGGCGCAAATACTGGTAGTAGGCGGCGCAGGCGATCATGGCGGCATTATCGGTGCATAGATCAGGTGACGGGCAAAAAACAGGTAAACCTGCCTCCCGGCCTGCTGCCGCCAGCTCCCGGCGTAAAGAGCTATTGGCCGCCACACCCCCGGCCAGGAGGATGGAACGGGTAGCCATGCGCCTGGCTGCCTGGATGGTCTTCGTTACCAGGACCTCGACCACCGCCGCCTGGAAGCTGGCCGCTACATCGGCCCGGTTAACCTCCGTACCGGTTTGCCGGGCATGGTGGAGGTAATTGATTACCGCTGACTTCAGCCCGCTGAAGCTGAAGTCCAGGCTACCTTCTTCCAGCCAGGCCCGGGGGAAATTGATCGCCCGGGGATTACCTTGCCGGGCCAGCTTTTCTAGCTCAGGGCCGCCCGGGTAGGGCAGGCCCAGTACCCGGGCCACTTTGTCAAAGGCTTCCCCGGCCGCGTCGTCCCGGGTAGCCCCCAGGATGCGCCGGCGGGTATGGCTTTCCAGGTAGACCAGGCTGGTATGGCCGCCAGATACTACCAGGCAGGCGGCCGGCAGAGGTAAATGGGGGTACTGCAAAAAGCCGGCATAGATGTGGCCCAGCAGGTGGTGAACACCGATGAGGGGTTTATCCAGGGCATAGGCCAGGCTTTTGGCGTAGGCCAGGCCTACCAGCAAAGCCCCTACCAGGCCGGGCCCATAGGTAACCGCCACGGCATCCAGGTCGGGGAAGGACAGGCCGGCGGCGGCCAGGGCTGCGGCCACTACCGGGACGATATTTTCCATGTGGCGGCGGGAGGCGATCTCCGGTACCACGCCGCCAAAGCGACGGTGGGTGGCAACCTGGGAAGCAACGATATTGGCCCGTATCTCAGTACCATTTATAACGATGGCTGCCGCCGTCTCGTCACAAGAAGTTTCAATGGCCAGAATAGTAGTTGCCGGTTCCAAGGCCATTCTCCTCAAAGAAATGTCTCCACATAATGATGGCGTCTTCGCGATTATCGTTATAATAACCTTTACGTACCCCGGCGCGGGAGAAGCCCAGGCGTTCATAAAGGCGCTGGGCTGGCCGGTTGGAAACCCGTACCTCCAGGGTCATCCTGTCGGCGCCCAGGCGCACGGCCTCCTGCATCAGGACCTTGAGGAGCAGTTCCCCCAGGCGCCGGCCGCGGTAGTGGGGGTGAACGGCCACATTGGTAATATGGGCTTCATCAAGGATAATCCACATCCCGGCATAGCCGACAACCTGCCGGCCGGCCAGGGCTACATAATAATAGGCGAAATTGTTGTTATATATCTCATTTAAGAAGGAATGGCGTGTCCAGGGGGTAGGAAAGGAAACCCTTTCAATGGCCAGCACCCCGTCCAGGTATTCACTGGTCATGGGCAGGATTTGCACTTCAACCGGGCCTGCCTCTCCGCCGGTGACGGGCGGAGGTAAAGTGGCTTTAACTGGAAAAGGTCGTCCTCCTTCCCGGCCAGGAGGCGTTCCCGCCCCAACCTGGCTATCTGCGCCGCCCGCGGCAAGGTGCTGGTGGAGGGAAGAAAGCGGGCCCGGCTGCCCAGTTGCTGCCATACTTCCCAGTAGGGTGCTACCCCATCGCCTAAAAAGTAGACCGGCATAGTGGAGGATTTTAATGAGTCGACCAGCGAATAAGGATCCAGGGCCTGATATGGCGTTAAACGGCATAATTCTCCCTCCTGCCAGCGGTAAAGGGCCGTATATACCTCCTGGCGGCGCGCATAGAGCACCGGGCAGACCAGTCCCGGTACCTCCCAGGCGTTCCAGGCCAGGCCATCCAGGGTGGGGATACCGGCCACCGGTTTTTGCGCCGCGTGGGCCAGGCCTTTGACTGTAGCCAGGCCAATGCGTAAACCTGTAAAGGACCCCGGCCCCAGGGCCACGGCCAGGCCGTCAAGATCGGCCAGTTTCACCCCGGCCTCACGGAGCAGGGCAGCGATCATGGGTAACAGGCGCTGGGAGTGGTTTTTGCGGGTATTGCAAAACAATTCGGCTACCAGCCGGTCGCCATCGATTAAAGCCACCCCGGCAACCTGGGTGGCACTGTCAAGCCCCAGGACCAGCAATTTGTTTCAACTCCTCCAGGATACGGGCATAACGCTGCCCCCTGGCCGTCAAGGTGGCGCGGCGGCCTGCCATGGGATCATACTCCAGGCAAACCTCCAGGTACTCCGGGGGTAAAAGTTCCCCCAGGCGCTTCCCCCACTCAACCAGCGTCACTCCCTGGCCGTAAAAATATTCCTCCAGCCCCAATTCCAGGGCAGCCTCCGGGTCTTCCAGGCGGTAAACATCAATATGATAAAAGGGAAGGCGGCCCTGGTGTTCCTGGATCAGGGTAAAGGTGGGACTGGTAACCGTACCGCTCACCTCCAGGCCTTGAGCCAGGCCCTGGGCCAGGGTGGTCTTGCCGGCTCCCAGTTCCCCGGTGAGGATAACAACATCTCCCGGACCTAAAAGCCTGCCCAGGACCCGGCCCAGCTCCCTGGTGGCCCCAGCATCCTTTAACCGTATTTGCACAGCAGTCACCATTCAGTCATTCTATTGCGAGTCGCGCCCGTTCACTGCTCAAACTCCAGGGACAGTTGTTCCGCCTGCAAGGCGCGGTAAACGTCCCGCAAACTTTTAAAATCCTCCCAAACCGGCCGTTTTTTAGCAGCATCCCTGAGCAGGGCGGCAGGGTGAAAGGTGGGCAGGTAACGAATACCATCCCGGGCAATCCACTGGCCCCGCAACCGGGTGATGCTGGCCCCGGGGGCAATTAAAGTCCGGGTGGCTATAGCCCCCAGGCAGACGATAATTTTAGGCTTAATAAGCTTAATCTGAGCCTCCAGGATGGGCCGGCAGGCCTGTACTTCAGCAGGAAGGGGCTGGCGGTTACCCGGCGGCCGGCATTTGACGACATTAGTTATATATAATTCTTCCCGTTTAAAGCCGGCAGCAACCAGGATGCGGTCGAGCAGCTCACCGGCAGGCCCGACAAAGGGTCGGCCCAGTTCGTCCTCCTGGGCCCCCGGGCCCTCCCCCACCAGCATTAAGCCGGCCCGGGGGTTACCCTCACCAAAAACCACCTGCCTGGCTCCCTGCCTTAAGCTGCATCCACGGCAGGCCAAGGCCTTCTGTCTCAGGTTTTCCAGGTCCATAAGCGACACCCAAAACCTTACTTCTACTTTTCCGGCGATAATCCTGGCGGGTAATTACTTTTCCAGGCCGGCCTGGCACTGCCGCCTAGCATCGGTATACGCTAGTGCCGCGCCCGCCTGACGGCGGCCAGCAATTCCCTGGCGGCAGCGGCAATGTCCGGGGCACCGATAACTGCCGAGACGACGGCCACGCCGTCGGCTCCAGCCGCAATGACGTCAGCGGCGTTGCTGCTGTTGATGCCGCCTATGGCGACAAGCGGGATGGTGACTGCGGCCCGGATGGCCTTTAACCCCGCCAGGCCGATGGGTTCGCCGGCATCTTCTTTACTTTTAGTAGCGTAGATGCTGCCAACGCCCAGGTAATCCGCACCGTCCGCAACCGCCTGCCGGGCCTCAAGTACCGTACCCGTTGATACCCCCAGGATTTTCCCCGGTCCCAAAAGCTCCCGGGCTACCCTGGCCGGCAAATCCTCCTGGCCGATATGCACGCCGTCGGCCTCTACCGCCAGGGCTACATCCAGGCGGTCGTTAACGATAAAGGTAGCCCCGGCAGCATGGGTAAGCTGCCGGATCTCCCGGCCCAGCTCTACCAGCTCCCGGGCCGGCAGATCTTTCTCCCGCAGCTGGATGGCTGTCGCCCCGCCGGCCAGGGCCTGGCGCACCAGTTCCAGGGTCGGCCGGCCCCCGCCCAGGTTGGTAGTAATAATGACGTACAGGTCCCATGGAGCCATCATTTTGTCCCCCTCCAGGAAGTCTAAAAGCCACCTGCCGTAGTACGCAGGCGGCTTTTATACTTCGTGATTACGGTGCCAGTTTCCTGCAATCCGGTTCTTCCCCGGGTAAGAATGCCCTCACCCTAGCTTTTAATTCTTCCAGGTCAAAGGGCTTGTAGATAAAATCACTGGCCCCCAGGTGCCAGACTTCCGGCAGCGTCGCGGCATCAACGTAAGCCGACATAATAATTACTGCTGTATGCGGGGCCAGGGCCTTGATCCGCGGCAGGGCTTCCAGCCCGCCCATGATGGGCATCCTGACATCCATCACCACTACATCCGGCCGCCAGCGCTCTACCTGGCGCAGGGCATCCCGCCCGTTACCGGCCGTGGCAACCTGGTAACCTTCTTCCTGAAAAGCCAGCTGCAATAAGGTACGTACCCCGTGCTGGTCATCAACAACAAGTATCCTGGGCAAGGCCTATGCATCCTCCGGCTAACATGGAAAATTACTTCCCCTAACTTACTCTATTCGACAGACAATGACCGGTTTCCTGCAACTATGGAAAATAATGTTTTAGAAAACGTTGAACTGAAATTGCTCGACAAAATATTCAAATAGCTCTTTCTGCCGCCGGTCGTAACAATATAAATCCTCAGGGTGCCACTGGACGCCGATTACCGCTACCTTCCCCTCACCTTCCAGGGCCTCGGTCAGGCCATCAGGAGCCACGGCACTTACCTTCAACCCCTTACCCACCCGGCGGACTGCCTGGTGGTGCAGGCTGTTGACCTGCGCCGTTGGCCCGAAAATTTCCGCCAGGCGGGTGCCCGGTATGACCTTAATATCGTGGCCGGGTTGCTCCCTGGGCCCGGCCTGGTTATGCTCCAGGGCAGCTGGAACTTCTATTTTGATGTCCTGGTACAGGTCACCCCCGGCAGCTACGTTCAGCACCTGGATGCCCCGGCAAATGGCAAGTATTGGCTTGCCAGCCGCCAGGGCGGCGCGGGTAAGAGCCAGCTCAAAGGCATCCCGCTCCGGCAGGACTTTATACAGCGTGGCTGCCGGCCGGGCGTTAAAAAAAGAAGGCTCAATATCACCGCCACCCGTTAAAAGCAAGCCATCGATTATTGCCAGGTAACCTGCCGCCAGTTCCGGGTTTACCGGCGGTAAGAGCACCGGCAGGCCCCCGGCGGCAGTAATAGCCTGGAGGTAGGCCGCCCGTAAAAAAACGCGTTCCCGGTCACGCTCCAGGTCACAGGTAACCCCTATTCTCGGCGCAGCCATAAATCTTCCCCCGTAACTTTCTCTCCCAAAAACTATAGCTCTATCAAACCCAGGCTGATCTCAATGGCCCGGTTCACCTTTTCCAGGGTCTCTTCATCAAGGACGGCTACCTTTTGCTTGAGGCGGCTTTTATCAATGGTGCGGATTTGTTCCAGGAGGATAACCGAATCCCGTTCCAGGCCGCTCCTGGCAGCGCTGATTTCCACGTGGGTAGGTAGTTTGGCCTTGGCAATCTGGGAAGTGATAGCGGCGACAATGGTGGTAGGGCTGTACTGGTTGCCAATGTCATTCTGGATAATGAGTACCGGCCGGGTTCCTCCTTGTTCGGAACCGACCACAGGATTTAAATGGGCATAAAAGACGTCTCCACGACGCACCAACATTTTATTTACACTCCGCCAGCCTGTCATCGTAGTATCTCTGGGCTTCATTTTCTACATCATAGTTTTCCACCGCAAGGGCCAGATTGATTGCCGCCATTTCCTGGTAGCCCCGTTTCATTTGCTCCCGGATATTGCGGCGTTTACGCTCGGTAATATATAGTTTCATGGCTTCGCGAATAAATTCACTCCTATTACGCCTTTCCAGGGTCGCCAGGCCGTCAACCTCGGCCAGGAGGCTTTCCGGCAGACTGATCATGATCCGCTTGACACCCGGCAAGAAAAGGCACCCCCTAAATTGGATGTGAGCAATGAGAAGTGAGAGATGGGAGAGGCAGCTAAACTTCTCAAAATAATATTGCTGACATGATATAACCAATTATAGCGGTAAAGGATTACCAGCGCAAGGCCGGGAGAAATCTTTTTAACGGCCATTTTTTAACTTTGCTTATATACCCTCGCTACCCTCCCGGAAATCAGGCAAAGAATTTCATAGTTTATCGTTCCCATCCAGGCAGCTACTTCCTCCACCGGTAAGATCTGTTCCCCCTGGCGGCCGAAAAGGACAACTTCATCACCGGCGCGGGCTTCTGGTATAGCCGTAACGTCTATCATACACTGGTCCATGCAGACCCGGCCAATGACCGGCGCCCGCCGGCCCCGGATTAACACTTCCGCCCGGTTGGAAAGGAGGCGCGAGTAGCCGTCGGCGTAGCCCACCGGCAAAGTCGCTACCCTGGCGGGGGCTGGTGTACAGTAGGTGCAGCCGTAGCTAATAAACGACCCGGCCGGCACCTCCTTTACCAGGACGACCCTGGTCTTTAAGGTCATGGCCGGGCGTAGATCCAGGCGCTCCCTCTGGACCTCCGGGGAAGGATAATGGCCATAAAGGATGATGCCCGCCCGCACCAGGTTGAAATGGGTTTCCGGCAGGTCGATAATGGCCCCGCTGTTGGCAGCATGGCGCCAGGGGAAGGTTATGCCCCGTTGCTCCAGGTCGGTAATTACCCCTTGAAACAGGGCCAGTTGCCGTCTGGTATAGGTTTTATCGGCAGCATCGGCAGCGGCAAAATGGGTAAATATGCCTTCCAGCCGGACGTGGGGCAATCTGGCTATGGCCAGAGCCGCCGCTACGGCCTGGCCGGGCAAAAAACCCAGCCGTCCCATACCGGTATCAATTTTTAAATGCAGCCGCGCCCTGGTGCCGGCAGCAGCGGCGGCTGCATCCAGGGCCCGGGCCTGTTCCAGGCTGAAGACCGTCTGGGACAGGTCCGCGGCCACCACCCGGCCGGCATCTTCAGCCGGGGTATAGCCTAAAATAAGCAGAGGGGCTGTAATCCCCTCCTCCCGTAAAGCCAGGGCTTCATCCAATGTGGCCACTCCCAGCCAGGTAACCCCGCTGGCCAGGGCCGTCCTGGCTACCGGTACGGCCCCGTGGCCGTAAGCATTGGCCTTAACAATAGCCATAATCTCTGTTTGGGGGGCCAGTATTTTTTTAATGGCGCGGACATTGTGGGCGATCGCATCCAAATCAATCTCGGCCCAAACTGGCCGTGACACCGGCCTCCACCTCCAAATTGCGGAAAACCGCTGGTAAAAAGTTTAACAAATCTCCCGCCAGGAGGGCATGCTGGCCCAGGCGGGCCTGCGCCTCGTCCCCGGCCGCTCCATGCAAAAAGGCCCCCACGGCCGCGGCCACCCCGGGCTCCAGCCCCTGGGCCATAAGGCCGGCAATAATCCCCGTCAGGACATCACCGCTGCCGGCGGTAGCCATGCCGGGATTTCCCGTAGGATTAATGTAGGCCTGCCCGTCGGGCCAGGCAATAATGGTCCGGGCGCCTTTAAGGAGGAGGACCACCTGCCATTCCCGGGCGTACTTCCTGGCTATCTCCAGGCGGTCTTCCTGGACTCTGGCCGCCGTTGTCCCAGCCAGGCGGGCCATCTCCCCCGGGTGTGGTGTCAGGACCAGGGGACCGTGGTTCCCGGTAAGGAGGCCGGTATCCGTGGCCAGGGCATTGAGAGCATCGGCGTCGACCACCGCCGGAGCTTTAAGGCGGGGCAGGAGTTCCTTTACCAGTTCCACAGTTGCTGGGTCCCGGGAAAGGCCGGGACCAAGGGCCAGGACGTCACATGCCGCCAGGCGTTCCAGGATGGGTTCCAGGGCCTCCCGGCTTAAGTATCCGGCCGGTGTTTCCGGCAGGGGACAGGTCATGACTTCCGTCGTCTTCATTGCCAGGATCCCGTGGACACCCCGGGGTACGGCCGCCGTTACCAGGCCGGCCCCGGCCCTTAAAGCGGCCGTGGCCGCCAGGGCAATGGCCCCGGTCAGTCCCGGTGCACCGCCCACGGCCAGGACATGGCCGTAAAGGCCTTTGTGACCGCTGGCCTCCCGTTTGGGCAAGCGGGAACGGCACCAGGCCGCTGTCAGCAGGTGCAGGTTAAAACGCTGGCTGTCAATGAGTTTCTGGGGGATGCCTATGTCGGCCACCTCCAGGCGGCCGGCGTAGCTCGCCCCCGGCTCGACGACCAGGCCCAGTTTGGGCAGGGCAAAGGTTACGGTCCAGGTAGCCTGAATGCAGGGGCCAAAGGCCCGGCCGGTATCGGCTTCCAGGCCGGAGGGCAGGTCAACGGCCACTGTATCCCGGTGGGCTTTATTGATCATGGTAATGACGGCTGCCGGTAAGCCCATGGCCGCTCCCTTAAAACCGGTACCAAAAATGGCGTCTACCACCAGGTCGGCATAAAGGAGGGCGATGTCAGCCCGCTGGAGGTGGCTTTCCCCCAGGAGGGGGAAGATACGGCCACCCATTTTCTGGTATATCTCTAAATTGGTGCGGGCATCGCCGCGCAGGTCTTCCGGCCGGGCCAGGAGGAAGACCTTGACCTCCGCCCCCTGGTTTAACAGATGGCGGGCCACCACCAGGCCGTCGCCACCGTTATTGCCTTTGCCGCAGAAGATTAACACCCGGCGGTTCTTCACCCGGTCTTGAAAATGGCGCCGGATGGATTCCACTACCCTCAAGCCCGCATTTTCCATGAGCACAATGCTGGGCACCAGGTACTCGCTGGAAGCCAGGCGGTCCAGCTGCCCCATTTCCGCGGCCGTTACCAGGTACATGGCTCATCCGTCCTCCGAAAATATAGTTCTACCAAAAACAGTACTTTCTGGTGGGGATATGTCCCTCCGCCGCGAAAGGCACTACGCGCCGACAGGACTACTCTTCCAAAGCCAGGGCTACTGCCGTGGCATAAGCCCGGCAGTGGGACAGGCTAACGATTATGGTGCCGGCTCCCACCTGGCGGGCCAGTTCCCTGGCCCGGCCATAAAGCACTACCCGGGGCCGCCCGCCCTCTTCCCGGCTAATCTCAATGTCCCGGAAAGAACAACTACCCCATCCCACCCCCAGGGCCTTCATTACCGCCTCCTTGGCGGCAAAACGGGCGGCCAGGGAAGCCCCGGGACGGTGCCGGCTGCTACAGTACTCCTGTTCCGCTGCCGTAAATAATCTGGCCAGCAAACGCGGGCGGCGCTTTATAGCCCTTTCCAGGCGCTCAATTTCAATAATATCAATGCCAAGGCTTGCCATAATCCCATCCTAACCATTTTACTGCTGCTTAATTCCCCTTTGCTTTATTCGGCAATAATAGTGAAAAACCTCCTGCAAAATCCTGTTTGCTCCTCTCCTTTAATCTGGCTTTTTCCCTTCGTGCCCTTTAACTTCGTTTTGCTTTAAAACAGGAAAATGGGGATTTTCCCCCCTTTAATCCTTGTTTTTTGCCCCTTTTTTCCCAAAAGCTACTTAAACCTCTTAGCCTACCACTAAGACTGGTAAGACGACCTTTGGCGCCCAAAGCCTTTATTTTTCTTGCTTTCCCGCTTAAGATAGAAATACAAGAAGGGAGTGAAAACCATGAGTAAAGACACCAGGACCATCGAAGCGCTGTTAAAAGAAAACCGCACCTTCCCTCCCCCGCCGGCCTTTGCCGCTGCAGCCAATGCCAGGGACGCCGGCTTATATAAGGAAGGCGAAGATATGGAAAAATTCTGGGCCAGGGAAGCTGCTCGACTCCACTGGTTCCGGCCCTGGGACCGGGTGCTGGAGTGGGAATATCCCCTGGCCTGGTGGTTTAACGGCGGCACCCTCAACGTCTCGTATAACTGCCTGGACCGGCACCTGGAAACCTGGCGCCGCAACAAGGCGGCCCTTATCTGGGAAGGGGAACCGGGGGACTCTGTCGTCCTTACCTACCGCGACCTCTACCGGGAAGTCAACAAGTTCGCTGCCTGCTTACGTTCCCTGGGGGTTAAGCGGAATGACCGGGTTACCATCTATTTACCCATGATCCCGGAACTGCCCATCGCCATGCTGGCCTGCACCCGCATTGGCGCCGTCCACAACGTGGTCTTCGGCGGTTTTAGCGCTGCCGCCCTGCGGGACCGGATTAATGATATTGGCGCCAAAGTGCTGATCACAGCCGACGGCGGCTTCCGTAAAGGAAAAATAGTTGCTTTAAAGGAAAACGCCGATACCGCCCTGGCCGAAACGCCTACTATCGAAAAAGTCATTGTTACCAAGCGTACGGGGCAAAGGATAAATATGCAGCCGGGCCGGGACCTCTGGTGGCATGAACTCATGGCCGCAGCACCCCTCTATACACCCCCGGAACATATGGAAGCCGAGGACCCCCTCTTTATCCTCCATACCAGCGGCACTACCGGTAAACCCAAGGGAGTAGTCCATACCACTGCCGGTTACCTGGTAGGCGTCACCACTACCTCCCGTTATATCTTCGACCTTAAAGATGAAGACGTCTACTGGTGTACTGCCGACATCGGCTGGATTACCGGCCACAGCTACGTCGTCTACGGTCCCCTGGCCAACGGGGCCACCGTTCTCATGTATGAGGGCAGCCCCGACTACCCCCAGCCAGACCGTTACTGGCAGATTATTGAGAAATACGGGGTTACCGTTTTTTATACCGCACCCACGGCCATCCGTTCCTTTATGCGCGCCGGCCCGGCCTACCCGGCCCGGCACGACCTCTCCTCCCTAAGGTTACTGGGAACAGTCGGTGAGCCTATTAACCCCGAGGCCTGGATGTGGTACTACAACTATATCGGCCACCGCCGCTGCCCCATTGTCGATACCTGGTGGCAGACGGAGACCGGGATGATCCTCATCACCCCCCTGCCGGGCTTGACCCCCTTGAAACCCGGCTCCGCCTGCCGGCCCTTCCCGGGGGTGGAAGCAGCGGTAGTCGACGACCGGGGCGAACCGGTACCACCCGGTAAAGGCGGCTACCTGGTCATTAAAAAACCCTGGCCGGCCATGATGCGCACCATCTTCAACGACCCTGAGCGCTATGTCAACCAGTACTGGAACCGCATCCCCGGTTATTACTTTACCGGCGACGGCGCCCGCGTGGACGAAGACGGCTATTTCTGGCTCCTGGGCCGGGTGGATGACGTCATTAACGTCTCCGGCCACCGCATCGGCACCATGGAAGTGGAAAGCGCCCTGGTGGATCACCCTGATGTCGCCGAAGCGGCCGTCATCAGCCGGGAACATGAAATCAAGGGGCAGGCCATAGTGGCCTTCGTTACGGTCAAGGACGGCGTCGAGGCCACTCCCCGCCTGGCCCAGGAACTGAAGGAACATGTGGTACAAAAGATCGGCGCCCTGGCCAGGCCGGAAGCCATTTTCTTCACCGCCGAGTTACCCAAAACCAGGAGCGGTAAAATCATGCGCCGCCTCCTCAGGGATATTGCCGAAGGCCGCGCCCTGGGGGACACCTCCACCCTGGCTGACCCGGCAACGGTAGCCAGGCTGAAAGCCGCTTATGCTGAGGAAGCGTAAGTCGGCGGTCGGAAGCTCGGAGGAACCGGCTAAAGCCGGTTCCAGATGGAGAAGGGAGAGCCCGTGAACAGAAGGGTTCTCCTTTTATATTTGGGGCAGGGCAGTTATAGATGTCCCTGATTGACAAAGAAGCCAGTTCGTTGTAGCATGGAATTAACAAGGATTAGTACCTGCTTTCTTAATTTTCTTGCCGGCAGATGGGAGAAATGGCCATGAATAATAAATTTTACCTCTTGTTTATTGCTTTGACCCTGGTGGAAACCATAGCCGCAATCATCCTTTTCCAGGCTTCACCCTTCCTGGCCTCCCTGGCCTTCGGGGGATTAAATGCCCTGGGGTTAGGGGCTTTAAAGGCTTTCCAGGGACCCCCTTGCTCATTAACCCAGTCGCCGGTGGAAGAAGAGGATGAGATCGGCGGGACCGAAGGTATTTTCGCTTCTACCCTGCAGATTGCCCATGAGACTCTACCGGTATTACGCGGGGGGTTAAATGAAGCAACGGCCGCCAAGACGGCCGAGATCATCCAGAATATCACCGAAGTCCCGGCCATAGCCATAACCGACCGCGAACACGTCCTGACCTTCCTGGGGGTAGGCTGCGACCAGCACCGGGCCGGTGACCGGATCTTAACGGAAGCCACCAAAGAAGTCATTGCCACGGGCAAGTTGAAGGTGGTGCATACCCCCCAGGGGCTCTGCTGCCCCAGGTATAATATGGGCTGCAACTGCCCTTTAAAAGCAGCCGTTATCGTTCCTTTAAAATGCCGGGAAGAAATTGTCGGCGCTTTAAAGCTCTACCAGACCAGGGAGGGGGTCTTCCCGCCCCAGATCATCCGCCTGGCCATTGGCCTGGCCGATCTTTTGAGCCTGCAAATCGAGCTGGCCGAGCTGGACCGCCAGCGCCAGCTCCTGACTGAAGCCCGGCTGGAAGCATTGAACGCCCAAATCAACCCCCACTTCTTCTTTAATACCCTGAATACCATTATTAGCTTCAGCCGTACCGACCCGGAGCGGGCCCGCCGCTTGCTGATCCGCCTGGCCAGCCTCTTCCGCCGGACCTTAAACCGCCGCGGCAGCCTGACAACCCTGCGGGAAGAGCTGGAATGTGTGCGTACCTACCTGGTCCTGGAAAAGGCCCGTTTCGGTAATAAATTCCGATACTTCCAGGATGTACCGGTAGAATTGCTGGATTATCACATTCCCGTCCTCAGCCTGCAGCCGCTGGTAGAAAACGCCATCAACCACGGCCTGTTGCCCAAAGAGGGGCCCGGGATGATCAAAATATCCGGGCGCCTGGCAGGCAATGAGCTCCATTTAACCGTAAAGGATGACGGTGTCGGTATCCCGCCTGAGAAAATCCCCCTGGTTCTCCAGCCAGGATACGGGTCTGGTAACGGCGTCGGTTTAAGTAACGTCAACCTGCGCTTCCAGAACCTTTACGGCCCGGATTATGGTTTGCGCCTGGATAGCAACATTAACGGCACGACTGTTTTTTTGCGGGTGCCCGTTATCCGGCCGGCAGTCGTAAAAGATGCCTCAGCAAAGGAGTTGCTGGTTAATGAAGCTTAAAGCCCTGATTGTCGATGACGAATACCCGGCGCGGCAGGAACTACGCTTTATGCTCCAGGAGTTTAAAGACGTAGAAGTGGTGGGAGAAGCCACCAATGCCCGGGAGGCTTTGAATCTCGTCAGCGCCCTTGATTACACGGTGCTTTTCCTGGATATCAATATGCCCGGGATGAACGGCCTGGAACTCTCCCGGGCTATTCAAAAGCGACCCAACCCGCCCTTCATTATCTTTGTCACGGCCTATGAGGAGTACGCCCTGCAGGCCTTTGAAGTCAACGCCGTCGATTACCTTTTAAAGCCCTTCGATGAAAAACGCCTGCGCCAGGCTATTGATAAAGTCCGCCGCCTGGTGGAACAGCGCCAGCAGCAGCCGGCAACTCCTGAAGCAGGCATCGGTAGCGACGGCAAAGGCCGCCTCAACCGCCTGCCGGTAGAAAAGGATGGCAAGACCATCCTCCTGGATCAAAACGACCTGATTTATGCCTGTACCCAGGGGGATAATGTTTATTTAAAAACATTAAATGAACAATACCTCACCCGTTTTACCCTCAAAGAACTGGAAAACCGCCTGGACCCCCGGGTTTTCTTCCGCTGCCACCGCTGTTATATCGTCAACCTGACCAGGGTGCGGGAAATTGTTCCCTTCTTCAACGGCACCTACACCTTGATTATGGCCGACAAGCAGCAAAGCGAGGTGCCGGTAAGCCGCAACCAGGCCCGCAAGCTAAAGAGCCTCCTGGGCATCAATTAAAATATTTTAAGCCGGCCACCGGCCGGCATTCCTGCTCCTCAAGGGGAGAGCGTTCTTTCACCCTGGTCTTTCTCCCTGCAAATACAGGCATCCTCTCAGCTTAGAAACCGTACTTGCTTGCTAATAAAACAGTTATTATTATAGCCAGGGCGCTGATAATCACACCGGCTAAAGTATTCCTTTGACTCCTGCTGTATTCATGTAATTCTTGATGTAGTAAGTTGAATTTTTCCTCCAACCTGTTATATGCTTCTCTCATTTCATCGCGTAATTGGTTTGATTTGCCTTCCAAGCCGTTGAGATCTTCCTTCGTCTCCCGGCCCAATTTGTTGAGCTCTTCCTTCGTCTCACGGCTCAATTTGTCGAGATCTTCTTTCGTCTCCCGCCTCAATCTGCTGAAATCTTCCTTCGTCTCACGGCTCAATTTGTTGAGATCTTCCTTCGTCTCCCGGCTCAATCTGTTAAGATCTTCTTTCATCTCCTGGCGTAATTGATCTATTCTTTGGTCCAGGGCTGCTATTTTCCCCTCTAAACTATCTTTTATACCGTCAATACGCTGGGATAAATTGTCTATCCGCAAGGAGAGGTTGTCCGTACGCTGGGCCAAGTGATAATAACCGAATTCCGCTATCTTAGATTCCACGCCTTCCGAAGCCGCGGCAATCTCTTTCGTTGCACCTTCTATTATTTCTTTTTCCGACATGGCCATCCCTTCCCCTCTCCTTTCTGCCAATATTTTAACACTTCCCGGAGATGCCAACAAGTAAAACTTACCTGTCTATCCCCCTACGATGTAATATTAAAAGGGATGCTTGCGGCCTCCCTTTTCCCGTCCGATTTCCCGCCTTTCCTACTTACTTCCGGCCCGATACCGCTCCATAATACCGTCGCTGGAAGCTTAAGGCCACGTTTACCAGGCCGATCATTACCGGCACTTCAATCAGCGGACCGATGACCGCGGCAAAGGCCTGGCCGGAGTTGATGCCGAATACGGCAACGGCCACGGCGATGGCCAGCTCAAAGTTGTTGCTGGCGGCCGTAAAGGAAAGGGTGGTTGTCTGCTCGTAGTTAACCCCCAGGCGCATGCTGAGGAAAAAGGAAATTAAGAACATGAGGACGAAATAACAGATTAGAGGAACGGCCACCCTGACCACATCCATGGGTAGTGACACGATATACTGCCCTTTCAGGGAAAACATAACCACTATAGTAAACAACAGGGCTATTAGGGCCAGGGGACTGATTTTGGGGACAAAGTTTTTCTCGTACCATTCTTTACCCCTGGCCGGGATGAGGGTAAAACGGGTGATAACGCCGGCCAGGAAGGGGATACCCAGGTAAATGGCCACGCTGATGGCCACCTCGCCGATGGAGACGTGGACTTTCATTCCTTGAAAGCCCAGCCACGCCGGCAGCAGGGTGATGAAAATATAGGCGTAAACTGAATAAAAGATAACCTGGAAGATGGAGTTTAACGCCACCAGGGCCGCGGCATACTCGGCATCACCCCGGGCCAGGCTGTTCCAGACGATGACCATGGCGATGCAGCGCGCCAGGCCGATAAGGATAAGGCCGGCCATGTAATCCGGGTAATTGTGTAAAAAGATGATGGCCAGGACAAACATCAGGATAGGGCCGATAATCCAGTTCTGGACGAGGGATAAGGCCATAACTTTGCCATTACGAAACACTTTTCCCAGTTCCTCATACTTGACCTTGGCCAGGGGCGGGTACATCATGACGATCAGGCCGATGGCGATGGGGATGGAAGTTGTTCCCACCGACATTTTATTCAGGGCCTCCGCCACCCCGGGCACTACATAACCCAAGGCTACGCCGAAAGCCATAGCCAGGAAGATCCACAGGGTCAAAAAACGATCCAGTAGAGATAACCTGGCCACGGGCTGATAGTTATTTGCTGGTGCCATAATTTCAGTCCTCCTCTATAATATTATTCTCTTTAAACGATCCACAAGTACTGTTTAGTTTAGTTAGGTGCTGGGCCGAAGCCTCCAATTTTCTGCCTTTCCCCTCCTACGCCGGTACCGGTAGCTAATCGTCATATAAGGGTCCCGGCTCTCTTATGGCGCCGTTGTCTGGTAGTCCGTGACCGTGGCTAACCGCAATTAGACGGCTACAGGCTCCCTTTCCTTAATAAGCGCCATCTTTCCTTTTCTGGGGCGGCCGGCAGGCAACTTTCGGATTCTCCATTAGTTGTTGGAGCTTATCATAATCGACGGCAAACTCCTTCTTCGCTTCCAGGGGTACATCCAGGTAGGCCAGCCAACCCTGGAGGACTGCGGCCAGCTTTTCTTTATTGAGGTGGTAAAAGACCCACTGGCTCACTTTTTCCTCCCAGACCAGGTCAGCTTCTTTCAGGACCCGCAGGTGCTGGGAGATGGCCGGCTGGGTTATGCCCAGGATCTCTTCCAGCTCGCAAACGCACAGTTCCTGTTCGGCCAGCAGGGCAATAATCCGCAGTCGCAAATGCTGGCCCAGGGCTTTAAAAGCCTTTTCCCACTCCTTTAAGGTCACTCCTTCGCCTCCTTAGATAAGCTATTTAGTATATAATATTGGGCTTTGGTAGGTTTGTCAAGATGAATTTAAAATGGGCGGCGGTGGCGGCCCTGGTGGTGAGGTTCAACATAGCCGCCCCGGCCAGGCTGGAACCAACCGGTGATACGCCATAAAAGGCGGGGATACCCCTTGACATGAGCATTAACCGGTAGTATCATGTAATTAGCTTATATATGCTGTCAACATATATAAGCAGATCAAAAAGGAGGGAAAGAAACAATGTGTAACTATGCCGGTTACGGTCATAACCGTGGCCATGATTGGGGCCCGCAGCGGGGCTGCTGCTGCCACGGCCATCACCCCATGGGCTTCCACCGCCACTTTTTAACTGCTGCGGAGAAAAAAGCCCGCCTGGAGGAGTATCTTAAGGAGCTGCAGGCCGAAGTAAAAGCCGTGGAGGAAAGGCTGAAGAAACTGGGAGAAGGGGCTTAATTCCCCTTCTCCATCTCTTTGTCCTGCCCAAAAATGTCTTCGTAACGCCGCAGGAAGGTTTCCAGGGCGGCTTTATTGCGCCGGATGGTCACCGCCCAGTCATGGAGGTAATCTATCCCTTCCGGGGTTATCTCATACCGGCGGCGGGCCGGTCCCGGGCCGCCGGTCGACCAGTGGGACCGTACCAGGCCTTCTTCCTCCAGGCGCCTTAAGTTGCGGTAAACGGCCCCGGCATCGGGAACGCCCTCCCATAACCCCAGGCGGTTCATGCTTTCCATCAGCTCGTAACCGTGGGTGGATTTCTCATAGAGCAGCAACAATAAGCAGGGCTGCAAAAAGCCTTCCATGCGGGCGCCGCGACAATCGCAGCGATGGTGATGCCCGCCGGGTTCATAACCGCACATGGATTCACTCCCTATCTGCTATTTACATATGTGTGTTAATATACAATAATAGAATAAACCAATAATTCCATCTCGTCAACAAGACGCTATAACCCATAAAGGAGAGAGGCCATGTTTACCCTGCTTCTTTACCTGCTGGCCCTGGGCGGGCTGTTAATTTCTTTTGGGAAAGACCGCCATAAAACCAGGCTGGCTTTAATGAAAGGCTGGAAGGCCTTTACCAACATCTTACCCGACTTTGCTGTCGTCCTAGCCCTGATAGGGATCATGCTGACTTACCTGTCACCTCATACCATTGCCGCCCTGGTGGGCAAAAACAGCGGCTTCCCGGGCATGCTGGCCAGCTCCATAGTGGGCTCCGTTACCCTTATTCCCGGGTTTGTCGCCTTTCCCCTGGCCAAATCTTTGCTCGACCGGGGCGCCGGTATCATGCAGATGGCCGTCTTTGTTTCGACCCTGATGATGGTGGGCGTCGTCACCGCTCCCCTGGAAAGCAGGTATTTCGGTAAAAAAGAAACTATCCTCCGTAATTCTTTGAGCTATGTCTTTTCCTTTATCGTGGCTATGATCATCGGGATGGTGGTGGGAGCGTGAACTTGCTTAACTTAATCAAGACTTACCGCTACTTTTTATTAATCATCCTCTTTGATGTGGTAATAACCGTCTTCCATCCCGGCACCGGCTTGACAATTTTTAAATACACCGCCGGTAACTTTGCCGAGATGCTCGCCATTATCCCGCCGATCTTTCTCCTCCTGGGCCTCCTAGATGTCTGGGTACCGCGGGAAACAATTATCCGCTATCTAGGTGAGGGTTCCGGGCTAAAGGGCATTGTCCTAAGCATAGTACTGGGGGCAGCCGCCGCCGGGCCCCTTTACGGCGCCTTCCCGGTGGCCGCCGTCATGGCGAAGAAAGGCACCAAATACAGCAACATTATCATTTTCCTCTGTTCCTGGTCGACTTTAAAAATCCCTATGTTTCTCTTTGAAATGTCTGCCCTGGGCATAAAGTTTGCCCTGACCCGCTGGCTGGTCAACATCCCCGGGATACTGGCGATTGCTTATATTATCGACCGCCTCATAGGAGCGGAAGACAAAGCGGAATTCTACCGGCGCCAGATGGCAAATCCTTAACGGCTTACCCCAGCAACCCCTGCAAGGCGTTGAAGCGTTCACTATTTTCCGGCTCTGCCAGGGGTGGGCAATCAGTCAGGGCGTTTTCACCGCCCAGCAACCTGGCGGCAAAAGCCAGGCAGGTCAACTGGCCGCACCGGCGGCAATTGGTCCCGGGCAGCCATTTGTATATTTGCAGCGCTGTGGGCCTCTCCTTTTTGGTGAATAAAGGAGGGATTTCCTTTTGCCGCCGGTGGGTATCGTTGATTAAATCCTTGAGCCAGTCCAGCACCTGGAGGGCGTCCGTCATATTGACCGCTTTGGCCATGGTAAGCTTGCGGGGGTAAAGGGTTATAAGCCGAAACTCTTTCATAAAGGTCAGGTTTTTAGCGTAATGGTTATATACGGCATTTTTAATCACGGTATTGAGGTAGGGTAATAACTCCTCAATGTCCTGGCTCAAAACCGCCTGCAGGCGGATCTTTTCCGCATCGGCCAGGCAGGTTTCCACTTTGGTGACGTCAATCTTTTCCAGATACAACAGGTACCGCCTCCAATCTGTCCACTCCTTGTTCAGCCATGCTTGCAAGGCACAACAATCAGGAAAATAACTCCGGATAGTCCACCGGGTCCATGATAGTAAAACCTCTCAAACACTTCAGCTTGTTAGTACAATAATTTCCTTTACCGCCGTTAAAAAGGTGTCTATCTCTTCCGCGGTATTAAAATAACTTACGCTGGCCCGCACCGTTCCCCGGTCCAGGGTGCCTATGGTTTTATGGGCCAGGGGCGCGCAGTGCAGGCCCACCCGGACCATAATTTCATGTCCCTCGTCCAGGGCGTAGGCCACCTCTTCCGGGGCCAGTTCTTTAATGTTAAAGGAAACCACGCCCACCTTGCGCGCCGTTTCCCGGGGACCATAGACGGTCAATCCAGGTAACTCTTCCAGCCCGGCCAGCATCCTGGCCGTCAGAATCTCCTCGTGGGAACGGATGCGGCTGATCCCCTGGTTGAGGATGTATTCCACAGCGGCTTTGAGGCCGGCGATGCCGACAACGTTCAGCGTCCCGGCCTCAAAGCGATCCGGCAGGCCCTCAGGCATGTACTCCAGGCGGGATACCGAACCGGTACCCCCTTCCTTCAGGGGATGCAGGTCGAAACCGGGACGTATATAGAGGCCGCCGGTACCCGTGGGCCCGAGCAGGCCTTTGTGACCGGTAAAGGCCAGGAAATCGATATCCAGTTTCCGGACATCGATGGGATATGCCCCAGCCGTCTGGGCGGCGTCCAGCAGAACAGGCACCCCGTGCCGGTGGGCCGCGGCAGTAATTGCCTGCACCGGCATCACCGTTCCCGTAACATTGGAGGCGTGGGTGCAGGCCAGCAGGCGCGTTTCCTCCCGGAAGGCCGCATCCAACTCTGGCATTAACAGTTCGCCGTCTTCCCGGCAGGGCACTACCGTAATGCTTATCCCGCGCTCCTTCTCCAGGGTTTTCAAACAGCGCCAGACGGCATTATGCTCCATAGCCGTAGTAATGACATGATCGCCGGGGTTCAACCACCCCTTGAGGGCCAGGTTGATGGCCTCGGTGGCATTGGCGGTAAAAATGATGCGGGTGGCGTCATTAATGTTAAATAACTTCCCCAGTAGCCGCCGGCATTGGAAGACTATCTCTTCCGCCGCCAGGGCGCGGCAGTAGCCGCCCCGGCCGGCGCTGGCCCCTATATTCTTCATAAAATGCTCCATAGCCTGCCAGACTGCCGGCGGCTTGGGATAAGTAGTGGCGGCGTTATCCAGGTAAACGGCCATTATTTACACCCCCCGTTAGGGCCTTAATGACAGGCGTTTATCAAGAGTATGGGTTTTGTCTATTACCTGGCAGCCGTTTTAAGTTTTGTCGGGGCTGCTATTTCGTCCCGGCGTGGTAAATAAACTAACTCAGAGGTGGGAACGTCATGTCACAACAGGAAAATTGGTACCTGCCCTATATGGATAAAAAGGTAAAGGGCATTGAAGTGGTGGAACGCCCGGCACAGGTAGCTGTTTTTTACTGTACCGGGGCCTCAAATGTGGGCCAGAGTACGGTGCTGGGTGGTAACGAGGCTGCCCGGCGCCTGGGTTATGACCGGGCCGCCCTCCTGTGCCTGGCCAGTATCTCGGCCGGCTTGAAGAATATCAGCCGCGCCGCGGCTGAAGCCAAAGGTATCGTGGCCGTAGACGGTTGCCCCATGCAGTGTGCCCGGCGTACCCTGGAGAAGGCCGGGTTTAACGTCGAGGAGAGCCTGGTGGTTACCCGGGACTGCAATGTACCCAAATCATTTATCCTGGAGGACGCTGCCGCTATTACCAACGTCGCCGACGCCATTGTTGCCCGGGTGGAAAAAATTGAAACCGAAAAATAAGGATAAGGGGCGCAATTGCCCCTTCTTCCGGCATTTTCATCAAAAGACGTCGTCATAAATCCCGTCGGAGGAGACTTCTCCTTTTCCCGACCAAGCGCCGCCTGGAAAATTTCGCTTCCCAAGATTTACAATTTATTAGATGAGTTGACTGCGGGTATCACGAACAAGCCCCGTCCCAGGACAGCCTTCATATTCCATCTGGAGCATGACGTGTTGGATGCCGAATTTGTCACGCAATGTGGCTTCCACTTCCCGGCGCAGCTTTTCCGATTCACTGATAGATATATCCTTATCCAGGTCGATGTGGCCTTCGAAATTAATCTGTCGCTCCCCGAGCTGCCAGACATGGACATGATGCAGGTCGCGGATACCCGGCAGGCTCTTGACAGACTTATAAATTTCCTCCAGCTTCACGCCCTTTGGCGTGCCTTCCATTAGAATTTGAACTGTATCAGAAACAATTTCGTAACTTTCCTTCAAAACATACAGACCGATTAATATTGTCAAGAGGGGGTCTATCCAGGTGATATGCCAGAAATAGATCGCCATACCGCCAGCTGCTACAGCCACTGAAGATAAAGCGTCGGAGAATAAATGGAGGTAAGAAGACCGCACATTCAGGCTCCGGCTGGCATCGCGCCGCAGGAGAAAGACCGCCAGGGTGTTGACTAATAACCCGGCGGCTCCGACACCTACCATCATTGAGCTATTGATATCCTGGGGGTGTAGTAACCGGGTTGCGGATTCTTTGAAAAGCAAAATGGAAATCACCATCAATACGGCGGAATTGAACAGGGCCGCCAGGATCTCCAGGCGCTGAAAACCGAAGGTTTTTTCCAGGGTTGCCCCCCGCCGGGAAAAGCGTAACGCAGCCAGGCTGATTGCCACGGCCGCCGCATCACTCAAGTTGTGCAGGGCATCAGAAAGGAGGGAAAGGCTCCCCGACAGTAATCCTCCTGCCACCTCCGCCGCGGTAATAAGCAGGTTTAATAACATCGTTAGTACCAGGTTCAGGCCGCTCACTGCTTCTGTTTCCAGGTGGCTGTGGTGGTGATGATGAGTATTGCCATCATGCTGATCACTGTTCACCTTATGCACTCCTTACCGCGCATTTTTCTCGCCTAACTATATCTCGCCTAACTATATTCTTTATTACTAATAAAATAACGCCTACCCGGCCTTCCGTCAACCAAATAAAAACAAAATCAATCTACCGTCTATGATTGTGGCATGACGAGAACTCTATATATCAGCACCCCCGCCAGGCAGGAAATCCACGTAAGAACACACCGTCCGGCGAAACACCCGGATAAATACCTTGACACCACCAGCCGGGTACCATATAATACAAGCAGCAAGCATTGCCCATCTATGTATAGAGGTTAAAGGTAGGAGGAAAATATGGATTATACGGATCGCGAGTACTGGAACGGTATCATCAAGATGTGCCTGTCGAAGTTTTTTATCCTGCGGGTTCTCTACACCCAGCCCATGCACGGCTACGAGATAGCCCGTACCGTAGCTGAAGTCACCAGGGGCTGCTGCACGCCTACCGAGGGGACGATTTACCCGGTACTCAGGGAATTCGAGGAGGGCGGCTACGTCACTTCTTCCCTGGAGATAGCCGGCGGCCGGGAGCGTAAAGTCTATACCCTTACGCCAAAAGGGCAGGAGGCCTTCCGGGTCGCCGTCGAGGCCTGGCGGGAGGTTACCAATTATATTTTACAGGCGGTAAAAGTACAGGAAAATAACGACCAATTGTAATGATATTGATACAGCTCAAATGCATAAACCAAAATAGCACTTAACATCTGTTAACTGGAGCTAATACATAGGGAGGTACAAAAATGGGCATCAACTCCTTAAGCCAGGCTCTTCATTTTTTCTTTATCATTACAATCGAACTGGTGGTACTCTTCATCGGCGTCAGCTTCCTGGTGGGGTTGCTACAGGAATATATCCCGGCGGCAACCGTCCAGCGGCTACTTACTGGACGCCGCGGCCAGGGTAACGTTCTTGGTGCGGTTCTGGGGGCTATTACTCCTTTTTGCTCCTGTTCCACCATCCCGATTATGGTGGGACTGATAAACGCCGGCGCCCCCTTTGGCGCCGCAAGCTCCTTCCTCCTGGCCTCCCCCCTTCTCAATCCCGTAATCCTTGGTTTATTGCTCGCCTTTCTGGGCTGGCAAGCCACGGTGACCTACGCGGCCGTTACCTTCATCCTCAGTGTAGTCCTGGGAGCCGTATGGGAAAAAATAGGCCTGGCCAGCCAGGTAAAGAGGGTCCGCATCAGCGGCGGCCACGTTGGCAACCGGGAAAACCAGGATTTCCGCTCCCGGTTGGTTCGCGCCCTGGGCGGAGCGTGGAATCAGTTTATCGGCGTATTGCCTTATCTCTTTATCGGTGTGGCCATCGGCGCTTTTATCTACGGCTTTGTCCCGGCTGAGTTTGTGGCTCGAGTAGCTGGCCCCGGTAACCCCCTGGCCATACCGGTGGCGGCAGTTATAGGCATCCCTCTCTATATCCGCGTCGAAACGATGATCCCCATTGGTATGGTGCTGCTCCAGAAAGGCATGAGCCTGGGTACCCTCATGGCCCTGATCATCGGCGGCGCGGGGGCCAGCATTCCCGAAGTTTCTCTACTAGCAGGTATCTTTAAGCCCCGCCTGGTGGTAGCTTTCGTTCTCACCATTTTTACGGTTGCCGTCCTGGCCGGGTATGCCTTTAATATTATTTTTGTATAAGGAGGAACTGTATTATGGCGGAAAAAAAAGGATTGCTGGCCAGGGTTTTTGGCCGGCAGGGAAGTAATTGTTGCTCTATCCGTATCGAGGAGATCCCTGAAGGAGACATCCATACCCCTGATAACGGTTGCTGCTGCGGCAGTTCTTGGCCGGGCAGTACCGAAAAAGCTGAAGGGCGAGAAATAGAGATATCGCCCGAAACCCGGGCGTTCCAGCGATCCCTCGACATCGAGTTTCTCTATCTGGACCTGGATGCCTGCACCAGGTGCCGGGGAACGGCGCGCAACCTGGAAGAGGCCCTCAACGAAATGGTAGGGGTTTTACAAGCAACCGGGATCAAGGTCAACCTGCGCAAGATCCACGTCCAGACGGAAGAACAGGCCCTGGCCCTGGGATTTGTCAGTTCGCCCACCATCCGCATCAACGGGCGGGACATCCAGCTGGACGTCAGGGAAAGCCTGTGCGAATCCTGCGGCGACCTTTGCGGCGAGGATGTGGACTGCCGCGTCTGGGTGTACCAGGGGAAGGAATATACCGTCGCCCCCAAAGGGATGATTATTGAGGCCATCCTGAAGCACGTTTACGGGGAAGGAACTGAAGCTCCCGCGGAAAGGGAAACACCAAAGGAGCTGCCCGATAATTTAAAGCGCTTCTTTGCGGCCAAGCGTAAGAAAGAAGAAGGCGCAGCCGGCCGTAAGCCCGCGCCGGAACCACAAGATTGTTGTTGCGGCGTTTCCCCGTTATCTAAGTGCTGCGACTGACGTGCTATGGCCTGCTCTTCTTGCGGGTATCAGAAACAAGCGCGTAGCTTTTACTAAAGCTATAACTTTAGAACAGGGCCACGGGCAGTATAGAGCAACCCGTGGCCACGCAATTAATATCCCAGGGATTCTTTTACCGCCTGCACCACCCGGTCCAGCTCTTCGCCCGTCCAGGCAAACTCATGATTTTTTTGGATTCCCAGCCGGGTCACCATAACATAGTCTGTCACCGGAAAGCCGGCATGCTCCACAGTTGCTTTAGCACAGCCTATAGGGCAGCCGTCTATCGCCACAATTCTCCTGGCCACCCTGGTGGACTCAACAATACTCTGGACATGGCCACCCAGCCCGGCCAGGCAAAACAACTTGCCTGCGCCCTCTTGATCCAGCTTTACCGCCGCCTGGTTGGCAAGCTGGCCTACGTTCGAACCTCCCGCGCAGGGAAAAAGCATAATTTCCGCCGGTTCGCAGGTGCATTTCTCCATTACAAGCTCATCTCCCGTTTACTAGCTTATTTCCTCCTGGATCCATTTCTTGATCTCTTCTTTGTCGGGCACCCGGCCGAACACTTTGAGCTTGTTGTTGACCATCAGTCCCGGCGTCATCATAACCCCATAATCGGTTATCTTGTTGATGTCCGTCACTTTTTCCACATCAGCGGCCACGCCCATTTCCGCCAGGGCGTTCATCACGTTTTGTTCCAGCGCCTTGCACCGGGCGCATCCCGTACCTAAAACTTTGATTTCCATGACTATCCATCTCCTTTTTCAATTTTTTAATTTAATTTTAGCCCACCAGGGCTCCAAATACTATCCCCGTTAAGGTAGCCATGATGACTACCAGGGAAACGTAGGCAAAGGTTTTCTTGAACCCCAGTACGCTGTTGATAACGAGCATACTGGGCAAACTCAAGGCCGGGCCCGCCAGTAAGAGGGCTAAAGCCGGCCCCTGGCCCATCCCGGACCCGATAAGTCCCTGGACGATCGGTACTTCCGTCAAAGTAGCAAAGTACATAAAAGCGCCTGCAATAGAAGCGGTAAAGTTGGCTAAGAGGCTGTTGCCCCCTACCACCATGGCGATATATTTTGCCGGTATAATACCGGTATCGACGTTGGGCCTGCCCATCAGGAAGCCGGCCACCAGCACGCCCCCGAAAAGGAGGGGCAGGATTTTAATGCTGAAATCCCACGTAGAATCCACCCAGGCTGACAGTTCTTCCCGCTTAAACCAGGCCTTTAAAATCACGGCCAGGGCTACCAGAAGAGCGATAACTAGATACCATTTGACGCTGTATACCGCATACCAGAAGCCCGCTTGTTCCGACGGCTTGCCCCAGGCGGCAAAAACAAGGATTAAGACCAGGACCAGGAAATACAGAACAGTCTGCCCAAGCGTGCGGGGTGGTTCTCCTCCTTCCGGCATGAGCAGCCCTTTGGCCCTCTCCTGCTCTTCTTCTCTGAAGAGCAGGGCCATGATCAGGCCGATTATTACCGAAAACAGGACGGCCCCCAGAGCCCTGGCCAGGCCGATCTGCCAGCCCAGCACCCGGGCCGAGAGGATAATGGCCAGGACGTTAATGGCCGGCCCGGAATACAGGAAAGCTATGGCCGGTCCGAGGCCGGCGCCGCGCTTATATATGCCCATGAACAAGGGTAAGACGGTGCAGGAGCAGACGGCGAGGATTGCTCCCGATACAGCCCCCACTCCATAAGCTGTAACTTTGGGGCTTTCCGGTCCCAGGTACTTCATGACAGCCTGGGAGGAAAGGAAATTGCTCATGGCCCCGGCGATGAAAAGAGCGGGTACCAAGCAGAACAGCACATGTTCCCTGGCGTATTCCTGCAGCATGTAGAAGGCTTCCAGGATGGCGCCCTGCATCCTGGGATGCTGGAAGGGCAGGAAATAGGCAGCCAAAAACACGGCGACAATCAATAACAATTTGCCCTGCTTGCTCATAAAAAAGCATCTCCTTTTTACAGTTTGGTAAAATAAAAGCCAGTCTCACCTTCACCCGGCCAGAACCCATGCATAAAGAGGATTAACCCTATTACATGCGGGCAGGTGGAACGTTTTATTATTACATTAGAATTTTGCTATATATAAGTTTAGAGACAGCCGCTAGTTTTGTCAAGGGCAATAACCTTTAACCTGAAACTTTATTTATGATTGGCTGGGAACAAACCGCCGGCAGGAATTTCCCCTTTCAGGTGCGAAATAGGATAACTGAGGTGAGGGCTGATGGCAAAATATTTTATTGACGCCCTGGGCGAAATGTGCCCGGTGCCCAATATCAAGATCCGGGAAAAGCTTAAAGATCTGGAAGTAGGCGACGCCATCATCCTGAAAACCGACCATAGCTGTGCCTCCATATCTATCAGGAACGAAATGCGTCGTAAGGGTTATAAAACAGCAGTCCAGGAGATCGATACCGGCATCTGGCAGGTAACTGTGCGGCGGGTGAAATAATTAACAGAAACCCCGGTTCGGGGAACGTAGGAAGTTGATAAAGGCTTTACCCAGCCTGGTCTGGATCCTTTCGCGGTTATAGGCCAGGTATATTTTTTGCTCAAAGGAAAGGCCTTCAAGTTCCAGAGCCAGCAGGGTGCGCGTATGGAGTTCCTTACGCAGGGCCAGCCGGGACATGATGGAGATGCCGACGCCGGCCTCTACGGCGGCTTTGATGGAATCAACGCTGGCCAGCTCCACTACTATATTGAGGTGGGACAAATCGATACCTATAGAGTTCAGGGTTTCTTCAATGACCTGGCGGGTACCCGAACCGGCCTCGCGGATGATAAAAGGCTGATTTTTTAATTCTTCGATGCTGATCCACGTACGACCGGTCCAAGGTTTCCTATTAGGGGCGATAATCACCAGCTGGTCTACGGCCAGCTCACAGGCAACAAAGGGCCCCTTTAAATCCTTGCCCTCAATGAGGGCGATGTCGACCCGCCCTTCTTTTAAATCATTGATAATCTGCTGGCGGTTGGCCACCTTGAGCTTTAATACAGCTTCAGGAAATTTTTCTTTAAAAATGCAGATGCTGCAGGGAACAGCATAACCGCCAATCGTCGAGGTAGCCCCCACGGTCAACTGGCCGCTGACGGAGGCACGTAAGCCCTCCATGGCGCTTTCCAGCTCGTCGTAAAGGGATACAATCTTTCGGGCGTAGTCCTTTAAAACTTCGCCGGCATCGGTGAGGGTAACCCCCCGGTTGGTGCGCTCCAGGAGCTGGATGGCAAAAACCTGCTCCAGGTGCTTGATCTGCTGGCTGACCGCCGGCTGGGTCAGGAAAAGACGCTGGGCCGTTTCCGAGAGGCTCCCGGTCTCGGCAATAGTAGCGAAAACGCGCAAGTTGTTCAGGTTCATTTTATCCTCACCTGCCGGTAGGTTCTTTAATCCCTTTGTTATAAGTTATACTTATAATAGCATAAGTGAAGCTAAGTTTACAAGGGGAGGTTGTTGTTTTAAACTGGTGATAGTGAAGGCCTTCACGATAATAAAGCTTAATGGAGGTGGGAACATGGCACAAAGTGAGACTTCTTTACGCTCCCGTGTCGGCACGCGGTCTAAAGCCACAAAAAAGAGCCAGGTGGGTTATGCTATCCTGGTCCTGGCCCTAGTGATCGTCTTTGGTGTTTTCCTGGGAAGCCTGAAGGTTGCCCTGGCTGCCAAGTGGGTCTTCGGCCTTGCTTTCGGCTTCGTTTTGCAGCGCTCCCGTTTCTGCTTTACCGCATCCATGCGTGACCCTGTACTAACAGGCAGCACCTCTTTAACCCGGGCCGTAATTATAGCCATAGCCGTAGCCACCGTTGGCTTTGCCGCCATCCAGTTCTCCGCTTATATGGCCGGCAAACCTATCCCGGGCTTTATCAGCCCCGTAGGTATCCATACCGTGATCGGCGCCATTCTCTTCGGCACCGGTATGGTTATCGCCGGCGGCTGTGCCTCCGGTACCTTGATGCGCGTAGGCGAGGGTTTCATCATGCTCATGGTCACCCTGGTCTTCTTCGTCGCCGGTTCGGCCCTGGGCGCCTATCACTTCGGCTGGTGGCAGGGTTTCTCCATGAAATCCTCGCCGTCAATATTTTTACCCAACGTCCTGGGCTGGCCCCTGGCCCTCCTGGTCCAGTTTGGCCTCCTGGGCGCCCTGTACTGGCTGGCCACCTGGTGGGAATACCGGAAGGCCGATTAATGGCAAAAACCATACTGACCATCAATTTTCCACCTCATATCATACGTCCCTGCTGGCGAGGAGCCATTATGGTAATCTAAATATGGAGGTTGATTAACCGTGGCTGAATATACCCTTGATGCCCTGGGCGAAGCCTGCCCGGTGCCTTTAATCCGCACGGAGAAAAAGATGCAGGAGCTGAAAGTAGGGGACATCCTGGTTGTCCAGGTTGACCATAGCTGCGCCATGAAAAACGTCCCGGAATGGGCGCGCAAGCAGGGTTATAACGTAGAGCTGGAAGAGGTTGAAGAAGGCCGCTGGGACATTATTATCGAGAAAACCAAGTAATCATCCGGAATATTACGGGCAGGAAGGGAGGATTACGATGAGCAGGTATCAGGAAGAGGCGCTGAAGCTCAAAAATGCCCTGCTCAAAGACCCGTTTCCCTACTGGCTGGGGGGCATTTTTCTAGGCGTCCTCAATATTGCCCACTTTGCCACCTTTGGTGCGCCGTGGGGTATCACCACCGCCTTCGCCAACTGGGGTGCCTGGATCGGCCAGGCTCTAGGCCTGCACCCGGAGAAGTGGGCCTTCTACCAGTCAGAGGCCAACGCCAAAATGCTGGCCGGCGGTTTCCTGAATGACGGGGGTTCCATCCTTGATGTGGGCATCATCCTGGGAGCTCTCCTGGCGACGCTGCTGGCCTCCCAGTTTCGCATTAAAAAGATTAAGAATTACAAGCAGGTTGTCGGTGCCGTGGCCGGGGGCTTGTTGATGGGTTACGGCGCCAGAATAGCCTATGGCTGAAACATCGGTGCATTATTTAGCGGCACGGCTACGATGTCGCTTCATGGTTGGGTGTTTGGTATTTTCCTGCTGGCAGGCGCTTTTTTGGGTTCGAAAATTTTAACCAAGTATCTGATTTAGCTAATTAAACAAGCGGGGCACAGGGGGGTAGCTCTCCTGCCCCGCGCTCAAGAGAAAGGGGCGCATGAGAAGATGCGGGAAAAGAAGGTTGAAGACTACGATGTGGTGGTTATCGGCGGCGGCGCTGCGGGGATGACGGCCGCTATTTATGCCGGCCGCGCCCGCCTGAAAACCATCATGATCGAAAAGTCCCTGCCGGGCGGTCTGGCTACCTATACCAATGAGATTGAGAATTACCCCGGTTTTCCCGAGGGGAACACGGGGTTGGGCCTGATGCAGCTTTTTGAACGCCAGGCCAAGAAATTCAACGTCAAGGTCAAACTGGCCGAGGTCCAGTGGGTGGAACTGGAGGGGGAAACCAAGGTCATCAAGACCTTTCGCACCGATTACCGCGCCAAAGCGGTGATTATCGCCACCGGCGGCAAGCCGCGCCTGACCGGTGCCAAAGGAGAAGAAAAGTTTCTTTATGACAAAGGCATTTCCTTCTGTGCCACCTGCGACGCAGCTTACTACACCGGTAAAGAAGTAATGGTAATCGGCAGCGGCGATGCCGCTATCGAAGAAGCTATCTTTTTAACTAAATTTGCCAGCAAGGTGTATATCTCTGTGATCCATGATGTCGGCATTATGGACGCCAATAAAGTGGCCCAGGAGCAGGCCCTGCGGAATGAAAAACTGCATTTTATCTGGAACACTGTAGTCGATGAGTTTGCCGGGGGCGAACGCCTGGACACAGTAATTCTAAAGAACGTCAAGACCGGGGAGAGGATTCCCGTAAAAGTCGACGGCTGCTTCCTCTTTATCGGCTACCTGCCCAACACCGAACTCTTCCGCGGTATGATCAATATGAATGAGCGCGGTTATATCATTACCAATGAGCAGATGGAGACCAATATCCCGGGCGTCTTTGCCGCCGGGGATGTGCGGGATAAAGTCCTGCGACAGGTGGCAACGGCCGTGGGTGATGGAGCCATTGCCGGTTTTATGGCCGAACGCTATATTGCGGAAAGCGAGTATTTTGCCCGGGAATTCCGGGAGGTTAAAGGACCGCAACTGGTATTCTGTTACGATCCAACCGATGCCCGCTGCCGGGAAATGATGACTGTAGTTGAGGCCATCCTGCAAAAACATCCGGAAATCAAGTTGAGCAAGATCGATGTCTATAAAGGCAAGAGTATGGCCCTGCGCCTGGGTCTTACGGGCGACCCCTGCCTGGTTTTAATGCATGGCGGCAGGGTTACTGAAGTCCTGGCCCTCGCAGGGTTGTCTCCCGAGCTCATTGAGACCATGATAAACCAGCTTGCGGCATGAATTTTTAAAAACGGCATTTTAACCTACGTCCCGGACTGGTCTGGTCCGGGACTTTTTTGCCCGCCGTTAATTATTTTCACCAAGTCAACCAGCTCTACAGGGAATACGTTCTAACCTGGGTAAAGTTTGGGACCAGGTAGGTAGATTGATGGGCGTGGGTCAAGAAGACCCTTGCCCCTGCTTAAAACCTCTGGATCAGGTAGATACCGGTCACAATCAAAACCGCCCCGAAGCCGCGCCCCGGGGAGAGTTTATCACCCAGCAGAGCAATTGCCAGGACGAGTGCTATTAAGGGGTAAGAAGCCGTTATCGGTACTACCGACGAAACCTTACCTGCCTGCAGGGCACGAAAATAGGCAAAATGTCCCACCACCGAAGCGGCCAGCCCTTCACCCAGAAGGAGTGCCCAGGTACGGGGTTCTACCTCTTTGAGGCTCCCCAGCCGGGCCGTCGCCAAACCCCACAAAAGCAGCGCGGCGAACACGCCAATAGTGCGTATGAGGAGCGCCGTGAAGGGATCGCTCTTCACCAACCCCAGTTTAGCAAAAATGGGGCTTAATCCCCAAAAAACCATGGCCAGCAACGCCCAGAACAGCCAGTTCACCTTTTTCCCTCCCAGTTCAATAGAAAGTCATTGCACCCCGTCCCCGGCAGATGAAAGCCCGGCAGCCGGGCTTGCAACATAATCTAACTCCCCTTCTTTTCCTCTTTACCCTGTAGCTCCTGCAGTTCCGCCATGGTATTGGTGATTTCCCGGGTCAAAATCCTGCCCACCAGGTCCAGAACCTGGAAGATTTCCGGGTGCTTAACCCGGTAGAGAACCTTTAAACCTTCTTTGCGGGTAACGACAATATCCTCCTTGCGTAACACCGCCAGGTGCTGGGAGATATTGGGTTGCTCCAGCTCCAGGTCTTCTATAAACTTGCAAACGCACTTTTCACCCTGGCGCAGCTGTTCCAGGATCCTCACCCGGGTCGGGTGGGCCAGGGCTTTAAAAAATTCCGCCTTCAGGCTGTAAAGTCTTTCAGCCAAAGAATATCCTCCTTATTTATATGCGAATTTCTGCATATATTAGTTTAGACTTCAAAAGCTGGCTTGTCAAGGACACGGCGCAGGCTTTTGGCAAGAAATAACACTTGCACCTGAACGACAGGCCTGTTCCGCGGAGGGTTACAAAACTAAATACGCGGCAATAGCTACCGCCAGGAGTGCCGCTTCCGGGCCAACCATCATCCTGAGCACCTTGCGCAGGTCGGCCTTGAAGAAGTCCACGGTGAGGGCCAGGCAGAGGTGCATGGGGGTTAACATGTTCCCGGTAAAGCCGGCGATAAATATAAATACAGTAAGTGGCAGGTTCATCTGGCCGCCCGCAGCAGCCATTACAATGGGAAAGGCTATCCCGACGTAGGCCACCGTCAGGCCGGTCAGCATACCTACCAGAAAACTGATAAGGCCGAAAATCATAAAGCCGGGTACCGGCAGCATGGCCAGCAAAGAAGTCAGGCCATCCACCGCCCGCGTATCTACCAGTACTTCCTTGAAAAGCATTACCCCCCACACCATGAGGAGGGTCTTTACTGCTATTGCCTCCCGGCACAGGTGCCAGAATTGCCGGGGCGTGTATTGGTGCCACACCAGCAGCACCAGGAGAACCAGGCCCACCGCCAGGCCTACCTCAACCCGGAAAACCAGTACCAGGACCACTACCACCAGTACCGGCAGGACGCTGAGGAAGAGTTCCCGGGCCGGGGCGTGGTGACCGGCCGGTACCACCTCCCTTTCCCCTTCCTCCGCTACAATTTTAATCCGCCTGAGGGCCGGTATACCCAACAAGATCACCAGCAGGCCATAGGGGGCCAGGGCGGCAATCAGGTGGGGAAGGGGGATCCCGCTGAGGCGGGAGGCCAGTAGGACCCCGGGGTAGAGGGGCAGGAAGTACTCCCAGATATGCCGGTAGTAGTAATTGATAAAACTTTTTTCTTCTGCAGCTATGGAGGTACGCGCCGCCGCCTGCCCCACCAGGGGAGCGGAAAACAGCGCGCCCCCTGCCGAAGGCATGAGGCCGATAAAGGCCGGCAACAGGGCCATCACCACGCGCCGGTTACGAATAAGACCATGTAGCCCCTGCAGCATCCCCTCCAGGTAACCCTGCTCTCCCAGGAGGTGTTCAAAGAGCATGATGAGGGCCAGGATAACCTCCAGTTCTAAGGTGGCCGGGCTTTTGGTGGCCTGCCAGGCCATGCCCAGGAAAGTAACGGGACCGGTGTGGTAAAGGGCGGCCAGGAGGAGCGAACTGCCAAGCATCACCGGCCCCAGGGGCGCCCGCCGCCCCAGGAGCACCATCATTAAACCGAACACCAGTAACAGCTTAAGGCCTTCCAACGTTGTCTCCTTCCCCGTGCATCAAGTTATCACTAATGATAACCACGCCGTAGCAATAAATCAAGGGGTAGTACTTCCGGGCAGCAGGAAATTCCGGGCACCTGTCGAGGGAAGAAACCCTCGCGGAAGGTGTCACCCCGGCCGGGGCAGCCGGGGTAGCGGAGTTGATTAAGGGGCCGGACATTTTACCGGCTTACAGGAAAAAACAGAAGTAAAAAGACGGGGCTGATGCCCCATCTTTTCCTTCTACCTTCTTGTCAAATTTACCTTTCGCTTGTGAAATTAGGCACGACTATTACAAGCTATAAAGCGTTCAATACTGCGATCATAAGTTCTCTCTATTTCCGGTGGAAAGAGACAGCCAGGCAACTCTCCATATTTCCTATGATAGGTTATACATTCGCAGCATTTACCCTTGCGGCTGCAGGGTTCATAGGTACAGGTGCACCTTTCCTTATTGGCTTGCAGATTGCACTGTGCCATTTTCTCACCCTTTACTGGTCCCAGTGAGCGATATTATGTTCATAGTAGAGAAGGGGTTTTTTATCATTGCTGACATTGGCCGCCACCACCTGGCCGACAATAATTACATGATCCCCCTTCTGGTAACGGCCGCTGACCCTACACTCCAGGTTGGCAAGGGCATCTTTTACCCTGGGAGTGGTAACCATCGCCGCCGGTTCGGTAGCAAGACCAAGTTCCTTAATTTTATCGACATCCCGCCCCGAATGGGTGCCGCAGAAGGCAGCAATATCCTCCTGGTCATCGGCCAGGATGGAAAGAACAAACTCCCCGGCGGCATCCAGCAGTTCCAGCACATAGCGATGGGGGTGAAGGGACACCATTACCTGGGGCGGGTTGGAGGATTGCTGGGTAAACCAGGCCACGGTGGTCAGGTCGTGTTTCTCCCCTTTTTTGACACCCACCAGGCCACAGGGGCAGGCGATCTTGCCCAGGGCGCGGGTAATCTCAACATTGCTCATGAGGGTTCAACTCCTTCCTGCATAGGCCAGGGTTTCTCCTTTTTTATTTTACCTGAAAGCAGGGTGGGAGGCAATGATTGTTATGCTATCCTGGCGGGTTTAATTTCCGCAGCCTGCTGATTTCTTCTGCCGTCAATTCACGATACTCCCCTGGCTTTAATAGTTTATCCAGTACTAAAGGCCCCATGGCAATCCGCTTAAGATAGGTTATTTTCTTGCCTACAGCGGCAAACATGCGCTTTACCTGATGATATTTTCCTTCATAAATGGTAAGTTCAACCTCCGATTCCGGTCCGGGGCGAAGAATCTTTAACTCGCCAGGCATGGTACGGTAGCCGTCATGCAAGATTACCCCCTGGTGAAATGATTCCACATCTGTTTCTGTAACCATTCCGCATACCACGGCATAATACGTTTTGGGCACATGTTTTCTGGGTGACAGGAGCTGATGGGCCAGCTTGCCGTCATTGGTAAGTAAAAGCAATCCCTCTGCATCTTTGTCTAACCGCCCTACAGGGAACGGATGATAGGCACGATACCGGGGAGGGAGCAGGTCAACTACTACTTTCGCAAATCTATCATCAGTGGCGGATAGGACACCTCGCGGCTTATTTAGCATTAAATAGATGTACTGTCTATACTCTATGGGTTCGCCGTTTACCTCAATGTAATCACGGCCGGGCAAAACATGTAATCCCGGGTCTCTGGCCAACTCGCCGTTGACCTGCACTTTTTTTTCTTTTATCAACTTCTTAATCTCTTTACGCGTACCAAACCCCATGCTGGCCAGCAATTTATCCAGGCGCTGCCGCTCTTTAACCGCCATTTTTCTTACCTCACCGCTAATTTCCGCACCGCTGTTTCCTAAACGCCGGCTATGCCAGTCATAATGGCATGGTCAGCCTCTTGATCAGCATTGTCCCGTAGCTCCCCCGCGGCAGCTTGAAGAAAAGGCGCATTTTCTGCCTGCCGGGGTAAAGGTCATCAGGCTCCGCGGGCTGCAAACGAAAATCGCCGGGAAAAACTACGGCCTCCCTGGGCGTCGACTTAAAAAAGGCCTGCCGGACCCTGCGCAGGTTGAAACTGCTGCGCTTGATGCCTCTTTCCTCCAGGATGGCCGCAAAGAGCCGCTCGGTGCGGGCATCGGGAAACTCCATGCGGCTGGCAGCCAGCGGCAGGAAAAGAGACTGCAAATAGGCAAGCTCTTTTCTTTCCAGGCGCCGGTAAAAAAGATAGGGTCCGGCCACTCCGCGTACAGCCGTAAGATCAAGCCCCAGTTCCTGCAAAATCCTGCGTAAAAGCTCGTTAAAAAGAAAACTCTGGTAGGCCGAAAAAAGAAGCGAGAGCTCTTCTCCCGGGATCATCTGCAGGGCATCTATGTAGGCCTTCGGTTTCTCTGCCAGCAGGGAAAACATCCTGCATTCCATCGTAGTTTTGGCACGCGTTAGACACGTCGCCCAATCCCCCCAGTGCTCGCGGAAAAAGAGCTTGCGTTCCCTGGCCTCTCTTTTTTCTTCCGGGTAAATACCGGTAAGGTAGATCTGCAGGCTGCCGTTATAGTGCCTTTTCAGCAGCCTTTCGGCCATAAGGCCCATCTGGCGGTCCATGCTGCCAAAACGCTGGTCGTCATAGTAATTAGGGTAGCCGAAACCCCGCACCTCATCAACCCGGCGGCTGATGCGGGATACCTCCGCCGCGTTGAGAGCGCGGAGGGTGATGGCAAATTCGTTTCCCTCCAGGAGGTCTGGCCCCATGGGCCTGTCCATGTAACCTGCGCTTCGCAGGGAAAAGTTTGTTTCTTCAGTGGTTAAGTCACTAGCATGCTTCACCGTGACGTACTGGAAGGTGTGGGCGTGCCTGTCCTTCAAACCCCCGTAAGCAAAAAGACGGTAGGGAAGGTGATGGGCCCTGGCCAGGCACATTAAAAGATCAATGGTATTCCATCCCTTCTTTTCCAAAAGGTACAGCCGATAAGGACCCTTTTCGCGGACAGGCAGTCTGGCCAGTTCCCGGACCATGAAATCCTCGGGGATTACCTTTAATTTCATTGTCTTACTCCTTATGCCTGTTTGTGGCCTCCCTAAATATGTACCACAATCCCTACCGCTTTGCAAATATGCCGGACCGAAAACAAAAGCCAGAACACCGTCGCCGTCGCTGCCAGCATCTAACAGCATTTTGCCAAAAGGGAACTTGATGAGGCCATAGTCCCGCGGCAAACCCTTTGCCAATATTCGAAAATAAACCTTGCTCACCCGGACCCTCTTAGGTAAAATAAAGTAAAAACTTGGTAGGGAGACTCTTGCAAGGGAGAAAACATCGCATGTTAAGAAGAGCCCAAGAAATGAGAGAGGAAATAGTTACCGGTTTAAGAGGTGGCAAAGGTTACGTCGAAATAGTTCACATCCTGGAAGAAAGTAAAAATGAATTCAATGGAAAGGGAAGACTATTTGCCAGGTTTACCCTTAACCCGGGTGCTTCAATTGGCTGGCACCAGCACAGCGGCGATTCTGAAGCTTATTACATACTCAGCGGACAGGGAATAGTAAATGACAACGGGACGGAATCCATCGTTAAGGCCGGCGATATGATTCTTACAAAAAATGGTGAATATCACTCGATAATCAATAACGGTGAAGAAGATCTGGTGTTCATCGCGTTAATTTTGTTCGCATAACTGCCCTTGATACCGGAGCCTTGGCGTACTCTATATTTTTGAGGAAAACTCTCCGGAGTGAGGGCGTTAATATAACTACTGCCAGCATCGTAGAGGAAGATCGCCGGTAATATGTTACCTCGATACCAGCGCCCTGGTGAAGCTGTATATTTATGAGGAAAGCCGCCTGGCCTCGGCTTCGCGCTGCAGGCGCGCCAGCACGGCAGCGACCCGGAGCTCGCTCTTGCGCTCCTTCATGCCGTCCGCCAGGCGGCTGGCGGCGTCCATGGCCGCCCGGGCCAGGATGCGCGGCGCTAAAAGGCTGGCCGTGTCACCCACAACCGGCACCTTGCAGCCGAAAAGCAAGTCGCCGGCGACGGGTTTCAGGGCATCTGCCGGCAGGTCGGTAACAAGGATCTTGTCGCGCTTGTCGAATAGAGAAGCAACCTCGCGCAGGACGGGCCAGAAAAGCGCTCCCTCCCCAGCAAACTGCGCCCTGGAGTTAAGCAGGCTTTGAATCACCAGAAAATCGAGCATCTCCTGCGCTCGCGCGGCACGGATATTTTCACGTTCAATCCGATCTGCCACCGAATAGTGATTGAATTCCTCCAGGACTATCTGTGCCAGCTTTTCGCGTAGCGGCTCAACCTCTGCCGCCGTAAGGATCTCCTCCTCCAGGAGCTGCAGGTTCTCGAGATCCCTCCATGACAGGATAAGCCGGACCTCGCGACTGCCGCCAGGTCCCCGGCAGACTGCCGCATAGCCCACTACCTCAGCACCATCCAGCCAGGGAACGGGGACGGCCAGCCGCCGCACGCATCCGGGAAGCTCGAAACCATTCAAGTATTCTAAAATACGCTCAAAAAATGGGTCACCATACGAGGCAAAATGCACACGTCCTCCACCCCCGGCCAGCCCTTCCTCGTAAAGCTCACGGGAAACGGTAAGGACTGCTCCCTCCGGAACGCCCTCAATGCCCGCCAGGGTCAGCACGGGCTTTCCGTCCTCGTCTGCGACGACACACCCCAGGTCGCGCAGGTACCGCGACTCTTTCAGGGCCTCCCATATCGCCGCCAGGTTTACCGGCGCCGGCCGCCGGTCGCCGGCCCCGGCCAGTCGCATGTAAATCTCGTAAAGTTCCTGCGGGTTGATTTCCATGCTCTTCGTGCGCCGGCGCTGCTCCTCGAGCCGTTTCCGGGCGCGCGCCTCCAGCTCTTCCTGGGTCAGCGTCCCCTCGGCCAGCTGGCGGAACTCCTCCGGTTCCACCGGCAGTAGGGAGACCTGCTGGGTGCCGACGATCAGGTTGGCCTTAGCCAGGCGGGACAGCAGCCGCCCGTACACAATCTCCTCGGCGCTGCCGGCATAGCAGAGATTAAGGACGTAGATATCCTGGTGCTGCTGGCCGATGCGGTCAATCCGCCCGACCCGCTGCTCGATTTTCATGGGGTTCCAGCCCAGATCGAAGTTGATGAGCAGGTCGGCGGTCTGCAGGTTCAGGCCTTCCGCCGCGGCGTCCGTGCACACCAGCACGTCGACCTCGCCGCGCAGGAACCGCTCTTTTACCTCTTCGCGGTCGACGGCAACCATGCGGCCTGTGCCCGCATCGAAATACTCGCCCCCCTGGCCGGAATAGGTGCCGATGCGCATCCAGGGGTCGGCCTGGCGCAGGCGGGCGACGATATCCTTGAGGGTATCGAAGAAACGGGTAAAGACGACAACCTGGCGGATGCGCCCGGCCTGCCGGTCGCGACGCTGGTCGAGCACATTTAAAAGTTCTTTCATCTTCGAGGAGGGCCCGCTCAGGTCGGCCATGTGGTTGATCATTTCCTGCAGCCGCTCCCGCTCCCATTCCAGATCGGCCGGGGTGCGATCTTTAAGCAGGGATTCTGCCGCCTCAAGGTCGTTTTCGTCCTCACTTTCATAGACCAGCTCCTGCAGCGCGGCGAGGCCGGAATCGCCTGCTTCCGTCACGAGCTGGTGCCGCAGGGTGGCTTCGACCTTGCGCAGGCGGCGCTGCAGCGTTTCGCGCAGGGCGTAGAGGCTGGACGCGAACCGCAGCCGCAGGAAGCTCAGCAGGAAGCTCATCATTTGCTGCGCCTGGTGGTCGCCGCGAGCCTGGATTTGCCTGGTCAGACCCTGGCAGTATTTCTCCAGCTCATCGTAAATGCGACGTTCCAGGGGCGTAAACTCGATCCGGGGTAAGGAAAGGATATGGCGCCGGGGGAGGTTTTGCCGTAGCTGCCCACGGTCGCGGTAAATCTCAAGCAACCGCCGGGTATGCCTGAGCATCACCCGGGAAAGGGGGGAAACACTGAATAACAAACGGTACATTAACTGGCGGTCCCTGCCGCGGGGAACCCGGCCGTACTCCAGCCACTGGTGCAGCGTTGCCCGGATGCGCCCGTCAATGACGCTTTCCTCGATAAAGCGCCAGAGCATGGGGTCCTGCACGGGCACTGCCTTTACAGCCCGCCGCAGGAATTCCCATTCCAGCTCCCCGGGCTCCTGCCCGTCCATGAGCCGGCCCAGGAGTTCATAGTACTGCAATGTCAGGGCCGGATCAAACTGGAAGGCGCCCACACGATTGGTCAGCGCCAGCAGGTCGCATACTTCCACGGGATGGATCTGCATGGGGGTGGCCGTGGCCAGCCACAGGCTGCGCGCCCTGCGGCGCAGGTAATTATTGGTGACAGTATAGAGAAGTCCAAAGTCCGGGTGCACCCCGCAGCCGGCCGCAGGGTTATGCCGCCGGAGGGCGTGGGCTTCATCCACCAGGGCAATGTCGAAGGGCGCCGCAAGGGAAAGGGCTTCCGCCCGCTCGCGGCGGGCGAGGAGCCCCGTCGAGACGATCACCAGGTCCGGCTCATAAAGGGATCTCGCCGGCCAGGTCTCTGCCGCCGGGAAGATATACTCGTGCGCGGTTTCCGGCGTGGTGCGCGCCAGGCCAAAGGAGAGCAGCATCTTCGCCGCCATCTGGCGGTGCCACTGCCGGGTGAGGCTCGCCGGTGCGGCAATAAGGATGCGTTTCACCAGGCCCGCCAGGTACAGGGAACGGAAGGCGAGCCCCGCCTCGATGGTCTTCCCCAGGCCGACCTCATCGCACAAGAGGTAGGAGTGGGGCCAGGTTTCAACCAGCCGGCGCACCACGATGGCCTGGTGCGGCCACGGCTCTACAGGCGCGGTCTCCATACCCACGAAGCGGCCGCCGGGCATCTTCGGCGCGTCGCGTAAGATGGCGAAGCGCAGCCGTTCCATGACCGCAGGCGGTGCCGCCACCCCGGTTGCAGCCCGCGTGCCGTTCACCTCTACCGGAAAGTCTATTCCCTCCGCGAACCGGATCAGGCGGCGCCGGACCGCTTCCGGCAGGGTCAGCACCGGCAGGTGGGGGACTTTACCCATCCACAGGTTCTCAAAGGCTTCGACAGCTTCGTCGACCCGCCGGCGGTCCGTCTCGCCCCACCAATCGCAGTGGACGTCAATATTTTCAGCGTTCAGGATAAGGGCTGTTTTCGATTCGTTCAGCGTCCCGGCCCCGTACAGCCGATTGCCGAATTCATCGTACAGGACAAACCACTTTTCGTGGACATAGCCGTCGTCCACGGCGTCCAGGGGTAGCGGCTCGCCGGTTTCTTTATGCACCCGGAAGGCCACCCGCACCTCAAGATAGCCGTGGGCCACCATCCAGGCGAGGAGCGTTACGCCGTTTCGCACCCCCTGCGGCCAGGAGCCGGCCCGGTCGAGCTCGCCGTTCAATCTCGCCGCCAGCCGCTCCCTGTCCCCGGCCAAAATGGCCCTCACGTCTTCGGGTTCCAGGTCGGCACCGACGATAAGGCGCATCTTGCCCCCCCGGCCGACAAAGGCGGAGAAGCCCATCGAGGCGGCGGCCAGGGAGGACGAACGAAAGTACCCGGCCACGCGATCGTACCGCACCGCCAGGCGGAGGGCGGGCACGTAGAAATCGTGCAGCATGTCGACCGGGCGGCCGTCGATCAGGGTAGAAGATGTCCTATAGGACAGGAGCCAGCGGCGGGACCGCAGGCCTTTACCTTGTAAAGGGGTTTCCATCAGATCCGTCATGCTATCTCCCCACGAACACTGGCTGCTGCCGGCTCTACTAAAGGCCGAAAAGGATGGCCCCGGCCTCTTTCCGCAGCTCCTCGTCGGCCATTTCCGCCGCCCAGACGTAGAGTAGGTCGCGGAACACCTGTTCCCGGCCCCCGGTGTGCTGCGTAAGATAAGCGCGGGCGACGGGCACATCGCCTTCCCGGTAAGCAAGGATCAAACCGTGGAGGAGGTCCCACTCGGTCTGCGGGTTATCTATACGCTTTTTGCTGCGCTCCTCCGGCCGGGCCAGGCGCAGTTTCGAGCCCCGGCGGACGAGGGGCGCATGGTAGCCGCTATCCCCGGCAGTGGTGCGCCCGGTACGCCTGCCCCGGCTTTCGTCATTGATGCCAATCATCCGCCCGTTGACGGTATAGCCGGCGGCCCTGCCCTCCAGGCTGATATTGAGGGAACGGGAAAGGTTCAGGGCCTCATTATAGGGGAATTCGGCCAGGCCGAAGATGCCGTAGAGGGTGAGGGCCATGGCGGCTTCCGGGTTCAGGTCGTCCACCCGCAGGCGCCCCCCGGTCAGGCGGGCGATCTGGTGCTGGGCGACGACGGCGCTGGCCTCGTTCATAGCGCGGGTGGGGCTCACCGGCTCGTCGCCGTCCAGCACCGGCCAGTGCTGGGAAAGCACATGGAGGGCGCGGCCGTAACTGGCCACCATCTCGTCCACCGGGTTCAGGTGCAGCGGCTCGAACTCCTTCAAGCCTTGGCGCACCGCCTCGCGCACCCGCTGCGCCACCCCGGTGCCGCCGAAGCCGCTCCAGGTGGCGGGGATGCTGTCCGTTGCCCCTCGTTTACGGCAAGTCAAGAAAATCGAACTGGTGGCAGCGGCATAATCTTTAATTCTCAGGGATTGCTTGAACTCAGATTCTATGGGAAAAGACGACGTGATCACCCAACCGTTCACAATAAGTGAACGTGTAAGCGCTTCCCAGGCTTCCTGCGTCTTGTGTGTAAACATAATTGTCATTATGCCCTCGTCCTTTAAAACACGCATACATTCGGCGAAAATCTCGCCCATTAGGCGTTCGTACTCCTTTGCCGCCTGACCAGCCGACCCGTGGCGTGTTGGGTTGGCCACGGCCTCGTCCGTCTTGTTGGTAAGCCGCCGCAGGAATAAGTCCGGGTATAAGTCATGGAGAGTACGCCGCTGCCAGACATAAAAGTAGTCGGACATCTCCGAGTACTGGACATTATTGTAATATGGAGGATCTATGCATATGAGATCGACGGAACGTTCGGGTAAGTCCATGTGGGCAGCTGTGCCGCACCGGATACTTACTGGAGGTGCGGTTCCAACCAGCTTGTCATGCAATGGTGCCACCAGCTCCGCTATGCCTTCATATGCATCTAAGACCTGTGAGAGAGCCCAGGCCGCGCCGGAATTGGGGCCGCTGAAGATCATCTCTCCGAATGTCCACTTTGGTGAGTAGTCATGGCGCCCAAATGTTCCCGAAACGATCGCCCGTTGCGGTATCCAACGGGTCTGCTTGCTGTTATAGTCGACACACTTGTCAATCACAAACTGGAGGTACGTTACGACGGCGCGTCCGCGTTCTTTGCCGAGTTCCTTTAAGATTTCAGACTTGAGGCGGTTAAGCTCCTCTACCAGGATAAGGTGCCCCAGGAGCTGGCGCGGGGTAAACATGTCGCACCAGCGCGTCATGCCGAAGCTAAGTGGCTGTTGTGTGTTATATCCTTGAGGGAGGTTCTCCGTAGGAATAAGCCCCTGCCGCTCCCACCCGGGCCAGCGTTCAGCAAGGCGCTTTTCAGCCTCGGCCAGGGCCGCCAGGTCCCCCTCGTTGGGCGGCCGGAAGAAGCGCACCTTCTCGGTCTTAATTTCCCCGGCCCGTTCACCGCTGGTATAGCGCTGCGGCCTGCCGTGCTTATCCAGCTTTGGCTGGTGGCGCACGGCCACGACGCAGTAAAGCCGGTCCTGCCACCTCCCGTGCGGCGATTCCCCCCGCGCCTGGGCTTTAATCTCGTCGGCGGGAATAGCTTGACGGCAGTGGACGCATAAACCGACGCCGTCCTTCACCGTCGCGAAGTTAGGGTCCTCGCCGTTGGGCCCCCGGTTGCCCCTGACGCGGTAGGTTTCAAAGCGGACTTTCCCGCCTCTTTTCCGGCCGTCAGTGACGATCCGCACGCCCCACTTATCGCCTTCTTTTGCCAGCCAGCAGGTGTTCAACAGCGGCGCCTCGCCGCCGCAATGGGGGCAGGTGACCTGGCGGCAATAAAGAAGCCCTATCTGATCCTGCTCAGGCCCATCGAACTGTGAAACGACTTCCGGGCACTTACTGCAATGTCTCCTGAGATGCTCCAATTCCTCCCTGGGAAGCGGCGAAAAAGGCGTCACATCAGCCATCTGCTGTTCGACGTGCGAAACCAAACGGTTACCCCATTTCTCCAGGTCTTTGAGCAGGTTAAGCCCAAACCTTGCCGGGTAGTCAAGAGTAGCGTGAAGTATTACAGCAGCAACAGGGTTTAATTCGTTGGCAATAACTCTATGCCCGAGGCGCATGGCCTCAAACGGGATAGAACCGCCTCCTGTCGTGGGATCAAGCACTGTCAACGGTTCATTCACTGGAGCTGGATGGTGCGCATAAGCTCGACCATAGGCGTACAAATCTTCATCGTCCCATTTAATGACAGATCCTAAAATGCTTTTTATACGTTCCGACTTGGCAAACTCGAGCCGCTCATTCACATGGGCCGGGTCTGCAGCTACCCGTTGGACCTGGATGCGATCGCCCTTTTCAGGCCAGGGCTGCGGCAGCGGCTGCGACTCCTGGGCCCAACGTTCGATAACCGGATGGCTGCGAAGGCCCGGGTCGGCGTTGCAGAGCTTTTGAATAATCTCCCGGTTCTTAGCACGCCGTTCCTGTTCCTTTTCCATTGCCCGCAGGACGGCTTCATCGACCGGCAGCCATTCGGCTCCCGCTCTGTCGGTTTTCACGCGGCTGAGCATTTGCCCGGTAAGCGTCCACGGCTCGCCGTTGACCAAAGCCTGCACCTTTTCGATGCCCAGCTGGCGGAGAAACCAGTCCGGGTCCGTACCGGCAGGCAGAAGGGAGCCGAGGATGGCGGCTCTGCTCGGTACAAGGGGCCGCCGCGCCCACCAGACGTGGAGGCGATGTACAGGCGGTGCCTTGCCAGTATCGCGCTCCCGCTGGGTTTCGGCGCCGACCTGGTGGCAGGGAAAGCCCGCTTCGATGAGGCGGACGTCAGTCCTGTCTTTACCGTTCTGCATAACAGTCGCCCCTACCTGCGCAGCTTCTCAAGCAGGTGAAGGACCGCCCTGTCGCCGGGCTGGCCGCCCAGCATGATGCGCATGCCGGCTAAAGCCCAGCGGTTGGCCGCCTCGCCGTACTGGGTCCCCCGCGTCAGCCAGTACGCGGCTTCCTCGCGGCTGAAACGCGCCACACGCCAGGCAATGAGCTCAACCCGGTCCATCTCCTTCAACCTTTCCTGGAGTTTAAAAATAAGCGCCAGTTTTACGCCCGCCTCCTCGTCCAGGGGCAGATTGCCCCGGAAAGTAATACGGCCATTGCCAAGGACCCGCTGCAGTTCAAGGGGGATCCCGGCCGCATCGCAGACGCTGCCGATAATCACGCGGATTACAGGCAAACAGCGGCGCAGGGGCTGGCCGTACAGGAGCCCCCGGTCCCTAAGAGCCGTTTTACCCGCGGCCCCGCCGTTTTTCTGCAGGTCCTCCCCGGGTGCAAAGCGCTCTTTAACCACAAAGACGGGCACAGGCTTGTCTTTATATTCGGTTACCCGCAGGACCCAGGGGGCCTGCGTTAAAAGAGGGCGGATGCGCTGCTGGAAATCCCGCTCCAGGTCCCAGCCGGTGGCTGGCTTCTGCTTTGTCATGGTCATCCCTCGCTACTTTTGTCGATTCTGTTATTTTTTAAGCTCCTGGATAAGCGGGCAATCGTCAGCGGGATCCGAGATCTCGAGGAAGGCCTCCGTGTGCTCTCCTTTCGCCACGACACCGGCCAGCACCTCGAACAGCTCAGCGAGGGCCTTCATGGAGCCCGGGGTAACGCCGGTGAGCTGGATACGGAGGACGCCCCCTTCCGGAAGCTCAAGGTCCACCAGGTCCAGGCTGTCAATGGTGGACCTGGCGCCCCGGTTGTAGAGGCCGCCCAGCCGCCGCAGCAGCGGCAGGAGCTTTGCGGCGCCTTCTTTGCCCTCAAGGGTAAAGGCCCGGCGGCCGGCTGTGACCCATCCCCGCTCGGCCGCCTTGGCCGGGGTGATCAGCACATCGCCGGGCCGGGGGGTATACAGGGCTGCACCGGGCCCCTGGATGAGTTCAGGCTTTTCTTGCTGGTCCGGCGTGCCACGGAAAACCAGCAGGCGGCCGTTCCTGACCAGGGTCACCACAGCCTCCTGGAAGTCCCGGGCCGGGATTTCCCCGTATTTTTCTGCCAGGTTGCCCGCGACCTCCTGCACCGTTGCCGCCCCGCCCCCGCTAACCGTGTAGAGCACGCCGTCACGAACCCTGGCCGGATCAGGCCGGCGGGCTCCCATCCAGCCGCGCTGGTTGGCTCCCTGGACGGTGACGAGCCCGTAGCCCGCACCGGCCAGGTTGACCCCCATGGGAATCTCGTTTTCCCGGTGGTAGAATTCGGCCGGCTTTAGACTATCTTCTGCGCCCATGCGATAAACGCACCATACGCCCTTCTGCACCCCGGTGCGAATAATTTGTTCAAAGACACCCGTACTCTCCAGCACCGGCCAGCTGCGCCGGCAGGAGAAGTTCTCCCGCAGCTTCTCCAGGGTTATAGTGTCGCCCTGCTCAAAGAAGAGCCTGCTCAGGTTCAAAAGGTCCGCCTGGGTTGTATTGCTGCCGGTGAGAAGCTCACCGTCATTGATCAAGGTGGCGCGGATTTGCTCGATAAAGGGCATCCCGCCCTCGCCCCCGGCTGTCTTGATCTCCTTGCGGACGATATGCCCTGCCGCCCCGGGGTAGTAGAGGCTGGTGTAGATGCTGGCGACGGCGGTAACCAGCGCCTGCTCCCGCTCACGGTAGCGTTTCTGAAAATCCTCCTCCGCCAGCCGCCGGGGGTTGAGGCCATAGCTCTGCGGCCTGTCGCTTAAGATGCGCATTGCTTTGACCTGGCGCGCAATAGCCTCGATACGCTGCCGGACTTCTTGAACCTGGGTGCTTTGACTTGCGAAAAGCCCTTCCTGGCGGTTTATCCCTTGCACAGCGACAGTTTCTGGAACCAGGATAAAGATGAGGTTCTGCTGCTGCCGGGGTCTATTAACACCCCTGGTGGTCACCATAGCCTCAACATCGATGGTTGCGGCAGCCAGCGCTACGACCCCCAGCACGGGCCTCCCCTTACCATCAGGCAAATGTTCCGGCAGCGAGACGTCGTGTTCAATATGGAACAGCCCCGAACCGCCAGTGATGATCTTCCGCGCCGTGGCCTCAAGGAGCTCCTGCACCTGGCCTGCCGTGATAGTCTTGCGGATCCTGGCCAGGATGTTGTTAATCGTCGGCTCGCGGCCGGCAAAATATTTTCCCTGTTCGTAACGGAGGTAAAAGGCACTTTCATTTATTTCCTCTAACGCCATGCGTACCTGGGGCGGCGTGAGGCCGGGAAAGGATACAGAAAACAGCGCCTCCGATTCGGTAAGGCCGTAGATTCTGGAATCCAGGCCCTCTTCGCGGCCCACCAGGCTGTGCAGGAAGACCGTCTTCCAGGTGTACTCGTAAAGGGGATAACCCTCCGGGTGCGGGTTGCGCTGGTCAGCAAGTTCCGCGTTGCTACGGCCGCCCTCGAGGGTGCCCGTGTCGACGCTACCCACGTCGGCATTAAGGACGAACAGCAGGTCCGAACTGCCTGTACGGCCGAGGATCTCGTTGACCACGCGGTCCGAGCGCAGGTCCAGGTGACAGGCATGGATCATGGGTACGTCCTGCTGTTGCAGCCACAGGCTGCGGACAGCCAGAGCCAGCACCCGCAGGACGCCGCGCGTGCCCTGGAAGTTCTCGGCACTGGCCAGCTTGTTATTCAGGAAGTCTATCAGGGTGGGGTGAAAGGGATAGCTGGCGATCATCCGGCCCTGAAAATCCTCGCTAGTAGCCTCATCCGGGAGCATGCTGGCGTTGCGGCGGTACATCTGCATATATTCCCCGGCGGTCGCCCTGGCAGCGTCGCGGTTTATCGATAGAAAAAGCCGCTTGGCGAGTACGGACGCGATCTCGGCGGCGTGCACCGGCGTAATCTGGACGGCGTCACGAGCCACCACGCTGGCCACGCCCTTGACGGCTTTTTCGCCAATTCCCAGGGCATCGTCTTCGCTAACCTCTTCGCCGCGCACCTGGCTGATGAGCTTCGCCAAAAGCTCCGTTTGGCGGGCAAAGGCATCGGTTGCGCTGGCCAGCGTGAGGATGACCGCGATCCCGGGATGGTTGCGGGCATAACCGTGAAGCCCCATTAGAAAGGCAGCGAGCTGGTTCGCGCCATCGGGCCGCGCCGCTTCCAGCCGTGCCGCGTACTGGGCCAGCTCATCCAGCATGATGATGGCCTTTCGCCCTCCCAGCACCCTTGCAAAATACGTTTTACCGGGTGCGGCATAGGAGCCGGCCTCCTCTTCCACCTGGCGGTAGAGCTCTTCGCCGCCCATTTGATAGGCAATCTCCCCCCAGAGGGTGTAGGGTACCAGGGCATTACCTTTCGGTTTATGTACCGGGATCTCGTCACCTGCCACGCCGACGACAGCGACTGAACCGGGCTCGGGGAGAAGCTGCGGGTCAAGAAAGTCCTGGATCAGGCCCCGCAGCTCTGTACCCCGGTAAGCAATGTGGGTGCAGGCGATTAGCGTATGGGTCTTACCGCCGCCAAAAGCCGTTTCCAACCGGTGGATAGCTGGAACCGTCATGTCACCCGCGAGGCGACCAAAAACTTCCGCCAGGGTTAAGCGCAGGCCCTGCGTCGGGTAGGTAGCTTCACGGAAAAATAGTTCCGCGTCGGTGTAAATACTATCTATGACGCCCCGGCCGCTACGGTAATACTCGATGATGGGGCTTAAGGACGCTGTAAAAACCTCGGGGTTAAACGTCCCGGCCAGGATCTCGGGACGTGGCCGGCATGTATCCAGTACCGATTGCAAGGTCAAAACCTCCTGTCCACAGCTTCTGGCACCCGGCATGGGATCACCCGTTTCCCGGCCCGGGCCTAGCCGTGCCGGGCCTGACTCAAAAAAGCCGTGGATTATGGATATTGTGACCAATTCTTATGACCATTTCGGCAAAAAACTCCGGATTCCTGCCAAAAGACGTCCAGACTAACCACTTATACCCGGAAGACACAACTTTTCCGGCGCAATTGCAAAAACCATCATTGCCTCACCTCAGCGGAAAGATTTTTAGAAAACGTAATCAAAGCACCTAAAGGCTCACAGATTACCATTACCATGGAATTGACAGGCTTCAATAAGCAGCAGGTCATGTCGTTCTGCCGCCTTCTGATGCAGTTCCTCGCTGAAGCCGTTCCGGGCAAAGAGGGCGTAATATACTTGCGGCGGCCGCTGAAAATGTGGTACCACGGCTTTGACCTTTTGCTGGAGTTCGGAGAGTACATTTGCCCCTACCGGTTTCCCCCACCATTTACACTCACCCACTAAAATGGCCGATTCGTCCTCATTTATGGCCAGCAGGTCCAATTCGTTCTGCCCGTCCCACCAGGAACCCAGGCGATAAGGATAAAAGGATAGTTTACCACGCTGCCCCAAAAATCGCAAATGCTGCCGGCAAACCTCTTCAAAAACCGGACCAACAAAATCCGGGAAATGGGGCTTAATCCTGGTTTCCAGCACCCGTTCTGTTTCTCCTTCCTCCAGGTCGCTGCGGTTGGGATAAACGAAGCGAAACCAGAAGCGTAGAAATTGATCCCGTAACCGGTAAATACCCCGGCGGCTTTTCTGCGGCTGCTTTTCCGTCACCGGCACCAGACGCCGGATTAAACCCATGTCCCTTAATATGTCCAGGTAACGAGAAGTGGCGCTGCGGTCGTGCAGGCCCGCCGCCTGGGTGATTTCATTTAAACGGGTTTTACCATGGGCAATAGCTCTCAGCACGGCAAAATAATTGGCCGGCTCCCGCAGTTCCTGCATAAGAAGAAAACGAGGTTCTTCATAAAGGAAAGTGCCCCGGCGTAACACCCGGCGGGCAATGCCGGCAAAAAGATCATCTTCATCCATAAATTCCAGCAGGTATGCCGGTACTCCACCGAGCACGGCGTAGGCTTCCACAAGCCATAGGGAATCCCTCCCCGGGAAAAAGCCAGCAATATCGTGAAAATGCAGGGGCTCAATCAGGTATTGCCCGGTACGCCTACCATAGAGAGCACTTTTATATCCCAGAACCTCCCTCTCCATCACCCCCACATAGGAACCACACAAAATACATATTACCCCAGTATTCCTCAATTCCTCGTCCCAGACTTTCTGCAAAATGGAAGGAATAGCCGGATTGGCTTCCATGAGATAGGGAAATTCATCCAGCACCACAATAAGCTGCTCCTGCCGGGCCAGCCCGCCCATAAAACGGAAGGCAGCCTCCCAGGAAGGAAAGGAAAAACCCGTTTCTGCCTGTCCGTAAGCCCGCTCCCACAGTCGTTGCGAAAAAGCGGCCAGCTGCTCCCGGTCAGGCGCCAGGTCGGCCACAAAAAAGACGTGTTTTTTCTCCCGGCAAAAAAACCTGAGCAGTTCCGTTTTCCCAACCCGCCGGCGGCCGTATAACACCAGCAGCTGGGCACGACCGCTTCTATAAACTTCCTCCAGCCAGTTTAATTCAGTTTGGCGGTTTACAAAAACCATTTTTAGTACCTCGCATCATTAGTCTAATCATAATTATACTAGGTTTGCAACATAAATTCAAAATCGAGTAGGAGGGGACGGCTAGCCCCCGTCCTCTCACACCACCGGACATGCGGGTCCGCATCCGGCGGTTCACCAAGCTTGACGAAGATAAGAATAGCGCTCGGTTAAGCTCATCAGGCCCTGGGATTGCCAGTAGGCATTGCCCAGGGCTCTATTCATTGGCCCATGGGCCATCCGCCACAGCCCTTTGCGGGCATTGGCGAATTCATGCACTACCCATTCCGGCAATCCCAATGCGCGTAGTTCGCGGTACCTGGTCCGTACTCGCTTCCACTGCTTCCAGAGACACATGCGCAGCCTCCGCCGCGTCCAGCTTTCTAAGTTCTTAAAGATGCTGGGCGTGTCGGCCAGGGCGAAGTACCCTATCCAGCCGCCCAGGTAGGCGTTCAGGCGCTCTATGCGCTCGGCCATCTTTAAGGGTTTATTCCGGGCGGTTATCTCCCGGATTTTCGTTTTCACCCGGTCGATGGTCTGCGGCGCCAGGCGGATAAGGATTACTCCTGCCTTGTGTTTGTACATGCTGAACCCCAGAAATTTCAGCTTCCACGGCCGGTCTACCGCGCTCTTCTGCTCGTTGATCTTGAGCTTCAACCGCTCCTGCAGGAAGTTGCGGATACTGGCCATGACCCTTTCTCCTGCCCGTTTGCTTTTGACGTAGATGTTGCAGTCATCGGCGTAACGGACGAACTTGTGGCCCCTCTTTTCCAGTTCTTTGTCCAGGTCGTCCAGGAGTATGTTGGCCAATAACGGGCTTAAGGGTCCGCCCTGGGGCGTTCCTTCTGCCGTCTCCATGACCACTCCGTTTACCATGACGCCTGCCTGGAGATAGCGGCGGATAAGGGTAAGTACCCTCTTATCTGCCACTTTCCGGGCCACCCGGGCCATGAGGATGTCGTGGTTTACCCGGTCGAAGTATTTCTCGATGTCCAGGTCCACGGCCCATTCGTATCCTTCTTCTACGTATTGCCGCGCCTTCTTTACCGCATCATGGGCTTTCCTTCCGGGACGGAACCCGTAGCTGGCCTCTGAGAACTGCGGTTCGAAGATGGGCGTCAATACTTGCAGGAGGGCCTGCTGGATTAGGCGGTCCATTACGGTGGGTATCCCTAACATCCGTTTGCCTCCCCCGGGTTTCGGGATTTCGACCCGGCGCACGGGCTTCGGTCTGTAGGTTCCCGCGAGCAGTTCTTCCCGGATGCGCGGCCACTCGGCGCGTATTTGGTCCCGCAACCGTTCGGTCGGGATGCCGTCCACACCGGGCGCGCCTCCGTTCCGCTCTACCCGTTTCAGCGCGGCCAGCATGTTCTCCCTGGCCACCACCTGCTCCATCAGGCCGCTACCTTGGCCTCCGCGAGGTGACGTCCCGCTTTGTGCCGGAGAAGAACTCGGCCCTCCCGCGCTCCCCCGTGGCTTCACCACTTCTTCCCGCGGGCAGGCCCCTTGCGGGGTTTTCTGCTGTCTCTGTCCTTCTCGCGAACGCACCGGTTTCACCTCTGACTTGATGTTCGGGCCTTCCCCTGGAGTTCATGACCCCCAGGGTACTATGCCCTCTGCTGACTCCTGCCGGTTCAGCCGTACCTTCCGATACGGTTTACCAGCTCTCCCTGGCTTATCCGGCAGGCCTCCCCGGGTAAGAGCGTTAACCTTCGCCCCGTGCCCGCCCCATATACTCTACCGTCCCTTGGCAGCCTGGGATTTCGCTGTGTTCCGCCAGCTTATCCGAACGGTCTAGCCTCGTATGGGGTTCTTGTTCATCGGGCCGTGGCTTTGCCTCCGGCTTCCTTCGGATCCCACCTCGCGATGGACACCCTTGCCTTTGGCTAGCAGACTGGTGCTGCCTCGCCTGCAGTGGACTTTCACCACTAAGTTAACGCCCATGCCGGGCGCACGGAAAAAGGCTCTCTTCCCGGTCTGGAAAGAGAGCCCTTTTTCTTGGCAAGAAGAACCAAGGTCAACACGTCTAACTGTTGGTATCAACACAGTTTGAGAATCGAGAAACGCAGGTAAAAAGCTTTTCAGGTATAACTATATTATCACTAGTTTTTGAGAAAAGGATTATTACAATTTGAGAATCACCGGAATGATGGCAATAAAGTCCGAGAACGAGTTACTTAATACGTTTATTTTACTCAGGAACCTTCTGGATGTGCATAACAGTTTTCCTGCGCCTATATGCCACCAGGATTCCTTTGTCAGGGCCTACCTCCACCCAACCAGGAGGCCTTCCTGGAAGGGCACTGTCTGGGCTTCTAGTTGTGTGGTGTCTTAATGTGATAAGCTTGTGTAGCCATTTCCTTTCTTTAGGATTCTTCGTATTCAGAACAGTTAGTTGCTGTCCGTAATTCTTTTAGTAATAAGGAGGCCTTCACGGGATGTCCAGCGTCTTTAAGCCATCTAGCCGTTGCTTCAATCAGAGCCTGTAGTCGCCGTATTTCTTTTCGGAGTTCCGCTACCTCGTTAAACTCTATAAGTGCCTTTTCACCGCACCACTCTCTCACAAGGGCAAAAACGGGCTTTTGCTTAACTAACCATTCTTCAGCAAATTCTTGTTCACGTAAAGTAGACGCTGATATTGCTTTTTGCCGCCACTTATTCTCCTCAAGTTGTATATACCTTAGAATTTCTTTTGGGAATCTTTTGCAAAAATCTTTCACAAGTCGCTCGCTAACATGAAATGGAGCCTTGTAATCTCCGTAACGGTCGATAAAGGCGTGTGGTTCAGGAAGAAGTTCTTCTCTTCCAAGGCCCAATTTGTGAACGGATTCTTCAAATTCCCTAATGATTATTAGGTTTTGCTCTATTGCCTTCCACCCGAAGAAGATAAGTTCCTCGCCAAACAATTCTGCAATAGCCCCGAATACTTCTTCAGCAGCCTTATAGATAATTGACCCTTGGACATCACCGGAAGCTTTTGCCGCATTCAATAGCCTCCGTTCGTCATCACAGAATGCATTTGCTTCCTCCCATGGAGCGACTAGTCGACTTTTGGGGACCCACTCTTCGAAGCCCTCATATTCGCCATCGAGGTGGCGGATTCGCACCTTTTGTGATCGCGGTGGCCCCTCTTTTACAACTATTACAGGCACAACTGGTTCACCTAGCATTCGCGCACGTTCTCGATAAGCATATCGCTGTCCTACGATTGCCATCTGGTTACCCCCAATCTTCTCCAACATTAGAAGTGCTGTGAGAAACCCTTCAAACTACAGTTACCCGCAGTTAAAGTGTACGACCTTCAAATTTTCCACTCCATGCAGCCACAATGTTCCGGGTGCGGCTGATGTATTGAAGCAGGCGTAAAGGGTCCTGCTGGAGAGCAGGGTCAAAGAGTATCTCAATGTTATCCAGTAAAACAGTGTCTCCCACCGTATCATCAATAATTGCTTCGACGATTCTTGGCAACCGCAACGTCCGTATCCGGTGGGGGTATTCAAGCAGCTTCTGGCTAAGGACAAGGCTCAAATTAATATATGGGCAGCCGGCGTCCTGGACTAATTGAAGAAGAATTTGGGTCTTTCCGGAATGAAACGGTCCCACGATTAGTAGTAAGCGGTAATATCTTGACCGGGCTGCCTCTATCTGTTTTCCAAGTTCATCTGTTCTCATGGCTATTTTTAACACCAGCCTAAGGGCACGTCATCTGGCCTTTTGGTCCTTCAAAAAATTACCTCCCGTAACCATTTCGATAAAACTTAACCAAAATCCTGCTGAAAACGACGGCCGTTGCGGCAGTCATTATATAGAGCGAGTTGGAATCCATGCGCTGTTCATAAATTCTAGTTTGTAGGGATTTCGTGAGAGCTCATGGGGGAGGGTTAATAAAATATAAGAGTGGCTGAAATAAAAAGCATTGTATGATATACTAAAGGCCAGGAGGGTATTTTCTGGAATAGAATTTCGGCAAATTGACTTTCGAGGAATTCCTGGCCTGGTGCGACGAGGACACCTGTGGAGTACGAAGCTGCCGGCGTCAGGGAATACTGGCTCATTGACCCCGACCGGCAGCAGGCGGAATTTTACCGTCTGGAAGATAATGGTCGTTACCACACCGTAGCACTTAACGCCAGCGGAATTTACCGGTCAGAGGTAATCCCCGGCTTCTGGCTTAAAGTTGAATGGTTATTCCGGGACCCTCCCCCGGCAGCAATAGCCTGCCTTAAGGATAAAGGAAATTCTTTCCTAAACTGTACATACCTAAGGTGTTCTTTATTTTCAGGCAGTGGTTATAATATTAACCAGGGTAGAAATTTATATGGAACTTTATGGTTATTACATCCAAAATTCCAGATAAATGTAAATTTATAACATTAGTGAGGGTACCTTATGATAACTTTGATTGAAGTATTAAATTTCCGCTGCTTGAGGTATATCAAGCAACCTCTCGGCCCTTTTCACGTTTTAATCGGCCCTAACGCCAGCGGGAAAACTACGTTCCTGGACGTAATCTCCTTTCTGGGCAGCCTTGTTTCGGAAGGCCTGGATGCGGCAGTGGGCGAAAGAACGAAAAATTTTCAAGACATGGTCTGGATGCGAAACAGGAATAGTCTCGAACTGGCCATCGAGGCCAGAATTCCTTCAGATCGACGGGCACAACTGGGCAAACAGCCCTATGACTCCGTACGTTATGAAGTTAAGGTGGGGAATGAGCATGGCGAAACGGAAATACTTGCTGAAAAGGTTTTGTTAAAAAAGGCAACGCCAATTCCTTATAAAGAAAGGACTTTGTTTCCTGATTATATTGAGCCGCCGCAAACAATTCTAACACCTAAAGGAAAAAAATACGGCCGTACCGTTGTTAACAAAGTTTATGGGGGAAATGATAATTATTATTCTGAAGTCTACTCTGAACCCGGCAAGGGATGGTAGCCTGCATTTAAGCTGGGTACACGTAAATCAGCCCTGGGAAACCTGCCTGAGGATGAATCCAAGTTTCCTGTAGCGACCTGGTTAAAAGGCTTATTGACAGAAGGTGTGCAACAGTTTATCCTGAACAGTATGCTTTTGCGTAAAGCCAGTCCTCCCGGGCAGGTGCGTGGATTCAAACCGGATGGTTCCAACCTGCCCTGGGTGGTGACCAATCTGCGGGAGAAAGCACCTGAAAAGTTTAAAGACTGGATCGCCCACCTGCAGACGGCGCTCCCGGACCTGGAAGACATTCAGACCATAGTGAGGGAAGACGACAAACATTGCTACCTGGTGCTGGTTTATCGTGGCGGTTTAAACGTACCGTCATGGATGGCGTCGGATGGAACGCTGCGCCTCCTGGCGCTCACACTACCGGCTTACCTGCCTGATTTTAAGGGCATTTACTTGATTGAAGAACCGGAAAATGGCATTCACCCCAGGGCAGTGGAAACCATGTTCCAGTCCCTGTCTTCCGTTTACAATGCTCAAATCCTTCTGGCCACCCATTCTCCGGTTATTTTAAGCCTGGCTGAACCAGAGAAAATTCTTTGCTTTGCCAGGACCGCCGAAGGCGCCACCGATATCGTCCTGGGCAGCGAACACCCGGCGTTGAAACATTGGCAGGGAGAAACCAACCTGGGTGTCCTTTTTGCCGGGGGTGTGCTTGGATGATTAAGGACCTGGTGGTCCTCGTGGCCGATAAAAACATGGAGTACACAATTAAGGGGTTGCTGACACGCCCACAGGCACTAGGGATACGTCAACTAACCTTTGATTGTTTCGTTCATCCAGAAAATGACCCGGGGTGCCTCTTGCGGGGACATGATTTTTTACGTTCTATAGCGAGTAACTATACTCATGCACTAGTAATGCTTGATCATAAGGGCTGCGGCCGGGAACGTCTATCTAGAAAACAACTGGAAAAACAGATTGAAGAACGTCTGAGGCAATCCGGCTGGGGTGACCGGGCCGTAGCCATTGTTATCTCTCCGGAACTGGAAATATGGGTCTGGAGTAATTCTCCCCACGTTGACCGGATAATCGGTTGGGCCGGCAGAGAAACGGATTTGAGGTCCTGGTTGATCCAGGAGGGTTTTTCAGAAGATCGTAAGGGAAAACTAAATCGATCGAAAGAGGCCTTTGAACGGGCTTTGAAACTAACTGGAAAGGCCCGTTCTTCTTCATTGTATTATCAGTTAGCCATATCTGTAAGCCTGGAAAGCTGCATAAATCCGGCATTTGTAAAGTTGAAAGCTACCTTGAAGAAATGGTTCTCCACAGAATGAGCATCAGACCTCTTAGGGTATCGAGGTTAGTTAATGTTCAGCCAGCTCGATTGGATGCGGCGGTGTCTCTGCTCTGGTGAAGTTTTCCGGTGCACGATTTTCTGTAAAATAAGAAACCTTGCACCTGATAATGGGGGTGTGATATTGTGGTCAGATTGAGCCGCAAATTAGAAAAAATAACCCTTTCTCCCAAGCAATTAAAAAGCATGGCGGATTTCGCCGGCAGGCAGGGGGAGGTCCTGGCCTTGTATTTATATGGCTCCTACGGTACGGAGTGGCAAACAGCACTATCGGATGTTGATCTGGCTGTACTGCCGATGCCGGAAACCTCGTGGGACTATAAGCGCGAATTAGAGCTGCTGGCTGAGTTTTGCCATATTGGGCGAAGCGACGATATCAACCTGGTGAACCTGCATCGCGTTCCGGTGACCCTGCAAATGCGGGTATTAGAAACAGGGCGCCTCCTGTATGTTAAAGATGAAATACTCCTGGCCGATTTCAAGGAAAGGGTCATTCGCCGTTATTGTGATTTTGAACCCGACTTGAAGATCCTGTACCGGGATTTTGATGCCAGCCTGCGGGAGGAATTCCTGTGACGGTTGATAGGGAAAAAATCCGCCAGAAGTTGCAGTTTATGCGGCAAGAATTGAGGGAGCTAAAAAAGTTCCAAGGTATGGATATAAGCCAGTTCCAATCAAATAGCCTGTACGAAGCCGCCGCTACAAGAATGCTGCAGGTAGCTATTGAAGCTTTGCTGGACATCTGTGCTCATATAATCTCCAGAGAAGGGTGGGGATTACCTAAGTCCTACGTTGAAACGGTTGAGCTGGCGGCCCGCAACAGTTTGATACCGCAGCAGCTGGAAGATACCTATAAAGCCATGGCCCGCTTCCGCAACCGGGTAGTCCATCTCTATGACGAAGTTGATGCCGCTGAAATCTGGGATATCCTTCAAAACCATCTCGAAGATTTTAGACCATTTATGGCCGCAGTAATACGGAGATACTTAAGTTAAGCGGGTTATTCTGCCGAAACACTAAAAAATAAAACGAGCGGGTCCTTTCCAGGGACCCACTCGCATTTTATAGTGAAAAAACGTTTATACTTATTTTCCCCTACTCCACCGTCACGCTCTTGGCCAGGTTGCGCGGCTTGTCGACGTCGCAGCCGCGGGCGACGGCGGTGTAGTAAGCCAGCAGCTGCAGGGGCACCACCGTCACCACCGGCGCCAGGATAGAGGGTACCGGCGGCAGGTAGAGGACGGCGTCGGCCTCGGCGGCTACCGCCGTGTTGCCTTCCTGGGTCAGGGCCAGCACCCAGGCGCCCCGGGCCTTGACTTCCTTGATGTTGCTGAGCATCTTTTCCAGGAGTTCCGCCTGGGTGGCCAGGGCCACCACCGGCGTGCCTTCTTCGATCAGGGCCAGGGTGCCGTGCTTTAATTCCCCGGCCGCATAGGCCTCGGCATGAAGATAGGAGATCTCCTTCAGCTTCAAGGCCCCTTCCAGGGAGACGGGGTAATCCAGGCCGCGGCCGATGAAGAAGGCGTGTTCGTGGGCAGCCATGCGGCCGGCCAGCTCGCGTATCCGGGGCTCCAGCTTTAATACTTCCTCCACGCGGCCCGGCAATTCCTTGAGGCCCCGGGCCAGCCCGGGCGCCCGGGGAGCCACACCGCGCCTTTCTCCCAGGTACAGGGCCAGGAGAAAGAGGGCCGCCACCTGGGTTAGATAGGCCTTGGTGGAGGCCACGGCAATTTCCGGTCCCGCCCAGGTGTAGATGATGTGGTCCGCCTCCCTGGCCACCGAGCTGCCCACGACATTGGTAATGGCCAGGATTTGCGCCCCTGCTTTTCTGGCCTCCCGCAGGCTGGCCAGGGTATCGGCCGTCTCGCCGGACTGGCTAATTACCAGGCCCAGGGTACGCTCATTGAGAACTGACTCCCGGTAACGAAATTCCGAAGCGACGTCGTCTTCCACCGGCAGGCGCAGCAATTTCTCCAGCAGGTACTTGCCGACCATGCCGGCGTAGTGGGCCGTACCGCAGGCAATGATGGCCACTTTCTCCAGGGCCGCCGCTTCCTCCGGCGTGAAGTTAACGCCTTCCAGGCGCACCCAGCCGTCGCCCTGCAGGCGGCCCGCCAGGGTATCCCTTAAAGCCCGCGGCTGCTCGTGGATCTCTTTCAGCATGAAATGGGCATAACCGCCCTTTTCCGCGGCCTGGAGGTCCCAGGCCACATGGAAAACTTCCTTCTTAAGCAGGTTGCCCAGGGCGTCATACACGTTTACTACCCCGGGCCTGATCCAAGCCACCTCACCATTTTCCAGGATGTAAGTATCCCGGGTGTAGGGCAGGAGGGCCGGTATATCGGAAGCCAGGTAGGTTTCTTCGCCGGCCAGGCCGACAATCAAAGGGCTGTCCTGGCGTACCCCTACCAGCTCCTGCGGGTGGTAGGCGCTGGCCACGGCCAGGGCATAGGAGCCACGTAGGACCGGCAGCATCCTGAGGACCGCCCGGAGCAGGTCGCCTTCATAAAATTGTTCCACCAGGTGGGCCAGGACTTCCGTATCCGTCTCGGAAATAAAGCGGTGACCGGCGGCCACAAGCTGCTCCCGCAGTTCCTGGTAGTTTTCAATGATGCCGTTGTGGACGACGGCAAACTTGCCCGTGCAGTCCAGATGGGGGTGGGCGTTGACATCGGACGGCCGGCCGTGGGTGGCCCAGCGGGTGTGGCCGATCCCCACCCGGGCCCCGTTAAGATTGCCATTGAGACGGCTCTTCAGGACATGGAGCTTGCCCGCGCTCTTTTCTACTACCAACCCCCCGCCGTTCAATACCGCTATCCCGGCAGAATCATAGCCCCGGTATTCCAGCCTTTCCAGTCCCTGAACCAATATGGGGACCGCCGGGCGCGGGCCCAGATAACCAACAATACCGCACATTATCATGCTCACTCTCCCTTTATTTTTTAACCAGGGAGAGATAAGGGGTTACCCGGCGCCCTTTGTCCCCGGGATTACTCCCGGGATTTGTAGCGCCTTTGACGGTCGTAACCGGACCGGGGGGCACCCGCCGATGCCTCGATTAACCCCCGCCTCGTCAACCCTCCGGCACCCATACCTGGATGGCCCTCCTGGCTCACCCCGGCATAAACGGCGGGCCGGCTGGTCCCGGCGCTTGCCTTCGTCCTGATTCCTTTATCTCTCCCCTTTAACCCGCTGGATAACCCGGGCTCCTGCGGCCCGGGTAAAAATCACCCCCCTTTCCCCAGAACGTATTTCCTTATGCCCCGGCGCCACCAGGTAGTAACGGCGGTGATATGCCGGCTTAAAAACACCCCGGCCTTCGTACCCCCGATGCTGCCGGGTAACAGTGGCGGCATGCCGGCAGGTCCTGCGCTCCTGTTAAGTGTTACTTAAGTGAGCCCGCCGGACCCCCTCCGCTTTCTCTCCGCTTTCTGGACAAATGTAGCATAAAGTAATACTTAATGCTGCCGGCAGGGCTCATAGCCCGGCAACAGCCTGCTGCAGGCCGGCCATAATGGCCTCCAGCTCTTCCCTGTCCGGGCCCTCTACCATGAGGCGGATAATGGATTCTGTTCCCGAGGGTCTGACCAGGACCCGCCCCCGGCCCGCCAGCTGCTCCCGGGCCGCCGCCACGGCTGCCAGGAGGGCCGGGCTGGCCATGGCGGCCTCTTTATCCGTCACCGTTACGTTGACCAGCAGCTGGGGCAGGTGCGGCATGGCTGCCGCCAGCTGCGACAGGGGCCGGCCGGTGGCGGCCATGACCTGGAGCAACTGCACCCCGGTAAGCAGGCCATCACCGGTAGTATTATATTCCAACAGGATAATGTGGCCCGACTGCTCGCCGCCCAGGACGGCACCCGTCCGCAGCATCTCCTCCAGCACGTAGCGGTCGCCGACCCGGGTCTGGTGCACCCGCAGGCCCGCTGCCGCCAGGGCCTGGTGGAGGCCGAAGTTGCTCATGACCGTCACCACTACCTGGCCCCCGGGCAGGCCTCCCTGCTCCTGGCGGTACAGGGCCAGGATGGTCATGATGGCATCGCCGTCGACCACCTGCCCCTTTTCATCCACGGCAATCACCCGGTCGGCGTCGCCGTCAAAGGCCAGGCCCACATCAGCTCCCCGGGCGACAACCTCAGCCTGGAGAACCCCCGGGTGGGTAGAACCGCACCCGACGTTTATCTTAGTCCCATCGGGGGCATTATGCAAGAGGAAAATTTCCGCCCCCAGGCGCTGGAAAACCGCCGGCGCCACCCGGCAGGCGGCACCATAGGCGCAGTCCAGCACCACCCGCAGGCCGGCCAGGCCCCGCCCGGCCGTACTGCAGATATGGGCAATGTAGCGTTCGGCAGCGTCCTCCAGCTCCCGTACCCGCCCCAGCTCCACGCCCACCGGCCGGGGCAGGTTATCTTCCGGTTGCAGGACCAGCCGTTCAATCTCTTCTTCCACCGGGTCGGGCAGCTTGTACCCGCTGGCGCTGAAGAATTTAATGCCGTTGTCCGCCACGGGGTTGTGGGACGCCGAGATCACTACGCCGGCATCGGCTTCCAGGGCCCGGGTCAACCAGGCAACCGCCGGGGTAGGCACCACCCCGACCTTCAGGACGTCCCCCCCGACGGAACAGATGCCGGCCACCAGGGCGGCTTCCAGCATATCGCTGGAAAGGCGCGTGTCCCGGCCCACCACCACCCTGGCCCGGCCTTCCGGCCCCGCCAGGACGGCAGCGCCGGCGCGTCCCAGGCGAAAGGCTAACTCCGGGGTAAGGCCGGCGTTGGCCACCCCGCGGACTCCGTCAGTACCGAATAACTTTGCCATGCTCTCACCTGTTTACTGCATTATATGTTCTTGCTGGGAAATCGCTACTTTCACGGCGTGCTGTTGGGGTTGGCAGCCTTGCCTATCTCCACTACCACCCTTACCCGCGGGAAGCTGCCGACCTGCACGCCGGCGGGTATTTCCAGGTTCGTCTCCGCCGTAACATTTTTCGTAGCCCCGGCAATATTAACCGGGGCCGTATTGATATAATCCAGGGCCGCTAAATGGTTGTAGGGAGCAAAGACCTCCACCACTTCCGGCTGGAGAATTACCCGCTGGATGGCATAGCCTTTGGCCGGCTCGCCGGCCAGTTGGGGACGCACCGCCAGGAACTTGCTTGGCATGTCCTGGACTACAGGTACAAATGTTTCTACCACTTCCGGGGAGACGGTTAACCATTCCTGCAAAGGACGGCCCTCCCGGTCAGCCAGCTTTACCGGCAGCTGGGCCAGGAAGTTGCCGCTGGCCTGGTCGATTTTGGCCTCCACATAGACCCGGCCGATGCTTTTCAGGGTGGCGGCAGAACCGGAAACAACTACCTGGGAAGGCTTGAGGACCGGCTCCAGGGCCCGGTAACCGCCGGCCGGCGTGCCCAGGAGATTCACCTGCACGGGCAGCTGCACCTGCTCAATTTTATCGATTTTTATCGTTACCTGGGCAGGGTTCACGTGGATCACATTTAAACCTTCCGGCACCTCGACCTGGACGGGTAGCAGGTTATCGCCGACTTTAGCATCCCGCAGGCTGACATAGGCATGGACATCCCTGGAGAGCAAATTGGCTACCGCGGCCTTGCGCCCCTCCACCCGCACCTGGACCTCCGCCGGGCGGTCGGCAACCACCAGGCCCTCTCTCAAGTTTTCTGTTTCCAGGGGGACCCGGACCACCTTTTCCCCGGTGGGGTTCTGCTCACCGGTTACATACATCCAGAGAATAATGGCCAAAGCGACGGCCAGCAGGCGATAAATCCAATCCTGGCGAAAATGCTCCCGCATGCTTACGACCTCCAGGGCCAGAAGAAAGTATTGTGGTTAACCTGCGGTAATAATAAACTCTGGAGGAGTTCCTTCAGGTTTTTCTCATCCAGGAAGCGGGTCAGCTTCCCCCCCTCGGCCACGGAAACGGCGCCCGTTTCTTCCGAAACCACCAGGACCACGGCGTCAGATATTTCACTGATGCCCAAGGCCGCGCGATGCCTGGTTCCCAGCTGCTTGCTTAAATAGGGGCTTTCGGAAAGGGGCAGGAAACAGCCGGCGGCTACCACCCGGTCCCCGCGGATAATGGCCGCCCCGTCGTGGAAGGGCGTCAGGGGCACAAAGATATTAATTAACAGCTCGGCGGAAACGACGCCGTCGACGCGGATGCCCGTCTCGATATAATCATTGAGGCCCGTCTCGCGCTCGACAACTATCAGGGCGCCGGTACGGTTTTTAGCCAGCACCTGGGCGGCCCGCACCAGCTCATTAATAAGCTTTTCCATATCTTCGGCGCCCAGGACCGTCAAGGGACGGGCAAAAAACTTGCCCCGGCCCAGTTGTTCCAGGGCCCGCCGCAATTCCGGCTGGAAGACTACCGGCAGGGCCACGACAATCACCAGGCGCAACTGGCTCAAAAGCCAGTTGATGGTAGTCAGGTGCAGGCGCTCGGCAATGACCGAGGCTACCACCAGCACCACCAGTCCCTTGATCAGCTGGACGGCCCGGGTGCCCCTGATAAGCATGATGAATTTATAAATGACAAAGGCGACGATGCTGATATCCAGGATTATCCGCACGAGGTCGATTATGTTTAACGATAACAAGTAGCGCCACAGGGCCGCCAAACCAGTCACCCCAAATTTTCCCGCCGGCTTTAGTTAGTATATGGAGGTCCGGTCACTTCATTCGACAGGTAGGGGCCAAATCCCTTCTTTTTACGGCTGCACGTTTTTACTAGTTGCCACCGGGCGGGACTTCATATAAAATAGCGCTAAAGGAGGAGTCCCTGGTGCGTAAAATTTATCTCTCCCTGCTCCTCATCAGCCTTTTTTCCGGGCTCCTGGTAGCCTGGCAGTGGCGTTCCCACCAGACCACCGCGGTCCAGGCCAGGAAGGATCCCGAACTCATTGATATTATTCATTCCCTGGAAAAAGAAGACGCCTCCCTGGAAAATACCATCGCCGACCTGCGCAGCCAGATTGAAGCCCTGCAGAAGGATCGCGCGCAAGGAAAAGGCCGGCTGGCCCAGCTACAGCAGGAAATAGAAGCCCTGAAACTGGCTGCCGGCCTAACTCCCGTGACGGGGCCGGGGATTACCGTTACCCTGGATGATAATAACGCCGGCGCCCAGGCGGCCAAAAACAGTTCGCCGGCAACCTACAAGCCGGAAGACTATATAATTCATGATAAGAATGTCCTCTACCTGGTCAATGAATTAAAAGCTGCCGGCGCCGAGGCCATTGCCGTCAACGGCCAGCGGATTGTCACCAGCTCGGACATCCGCTGCGTCGGCACTGTCATCCTGGTGAATTCCAACCGCCTGGCCCCGCCTTACGAGGTTCAGGCTATAGGCAACCCCGATAGCCTGGAGGCAGCCATCCAGAAGGCAGTAGACTTTTCTTTCTTAAAGAGCCGCGACTTCCCGGTCAAGGTGACCAAATCCCAGAACCTGACCCTGCCCGCGTATAAAGGCGTTTTTTCCCAGGACTACGTCCGGCTGGTTAAAGCAGGGGGGTAGCAATAAATGCGAGGCAAATACTGGCCTGTTTCCCTCACCGTTGTTTTCATAATCCTGGGCTTGCTTTTATCGCTCCAGTTTCGCACCCAGCGGCTGCTGGCCAGCTCCCTGGAAGCCCAGAAAACCGAAGACCTGGTGGCCATGTGGAAAAATTTGAGCAGCAAGCGCAGCCAGCTCCAGGGCGAAATCGCCCAGCTCCAGCAGCAGCTCTTTACCCTTAAGGCCGGTTCCGGCCAGGATAGTGACGCCGAAACGGCTCTGGAAAAGGAGCTGGCCCGCCTGCAGATAAGCACCGGCCTCGCCCCGGTCAAAGGCCCGGGGATTACGGTTACCATTACCGGCGACGCCCCCCTCCTCTACGAGGACCTGGTGGACATCGTCAACGAACTCTGGGCCTCAGGAGCCGAAGCCATCGCCATCAACGACCACCGCATCGGCGCCTTTAATGCCATTGCCGATAAAGAGGAGGGGTCGCGGGTTTACATCACCGTTGACGGCCAGAAGCTCCTCTACCCCATTGTCATCAAAGCCATCGGTGACCCCCATACCCTGGAGAAGGGTTTAACCTTCACCGGCGGCCTGATTGAGAACCTCAATAACCTGTTCAATATTTACCCTGACATTAAAAAAGAGCAGGACCTGCAGCTGCCGGGGACTTCCCTGCCCCGCTGGCAGTATGCTAAACCCCTGCCCCCTGATAAACAAGCGCCAAAGCAAAGCCAGGCAAAATAAAGGCCTGGCTTTTTTACGTGGCTGCCACTTTTTTGTTTAGCTCCCGGGACTGTTTTAAGAGGGCGTATTCCATGCTGTCTAGCAGGGCTTCCCAGCTGGCTTCAATGATGTTGGTGGAAACGCCGACGGTATTCCACGAGCTGGTGCCGTCCCGGGACTCAATGAGCACCCTGACCCTGGCGCTGGTAGCATCCTTTTCATCCAGGACCCGCACCTTGTAGTCCGTCAGGCGCATGCGGCCGATGGCCGGGAAAACTTCCTCCAGGGCCTTGCGCAGGGCGTTGTCCATGGCATTGACGGGACCATTACCTTCGGCCGCCGTATGGACTACCTGGTCACCCACCTTGAGTTTAACGATGGCTTCGGCGATGGCTTCCTGCCCGGGCCGCTTTTCCACCAGGGTCTTGACGTACTCCACTTCAAAGGGCTGCCGGTATTCCCCCGTTGTTTTCCGTAGAAATAATTCCAGGGAAGCGTCGGCCCCTTCGAACTGGTAGCCCTGGCGTTCCATTTCCTTGATGCCGTTTATAACGGCTTGCTCCTTTTCCGGGGAAAGCTCCAGTCCCATCTCTTCTGCCTTGCAGCGCAGGTTGCTGGCCCCGGCCTGGTCCGACATTAGTATGCGCCGCTCGTTGCCTACCAGCTGGGGGCGGATGTGCTCGTAGGTTTGGGAAGCCTTTAGGACGGCGCTCACATGGATGCCGCCCTTGTGGGCAAAGGCGCTGTAGCCGACAAAGGGCTGGTTGCCGGGCGGTACCACATTGGCAATCTCGCTGACATAGCGGGAGACTTCCGTGAGAAAGCTCAATTGCCCGGGGGGCAGGCACTGGTAGCCCATTTTCAGCTCCAGGTTGGGCAATACCGAGCATAAATTGGCATTGCCGCAGCGCTCGCCGAAACCGTTGATGGTCCCCTGCACCTGGCGGCAGCCGGCGGTTACGGCGGCCAGGGTGTTGGCCACGGCCAGGTCGCCGTCGTTATGGGTATGGATGCCTAAAGGTACCTGGAGCTCCTGGCGCACCCGGGCTACGGCGGCGGCGACATCACCAGGCAGGCAGCCGCCGTTGGTATCGCACAGGACCACCCAGCTGGCCCCGGCAGCCGCCGCGGCCTTTAAGGTAGCCAGGGCATAAGCGGGGTTGGCCTTGAAGCCGTCAAAAAAGTGCTCGGCATCAAAGATTACTTCCAGGCCCGCCTCCACCAGGAAGGCGATACTGTCGGCAATCATGGCCAGGTTTTCTTCCAGGGTCGTCTCCAGGGCCGCCGTTACATGGAGATCCCAGGACTTGCCGAAGATGGTGGCCACCTTCACCCCGGCCCGCTTGATGGCCAGCAGGTTGGCGTCTTCCCCGGCTTTCCCGCCGGGCTTGCGGGTGCGGCCAAAGGCCGCGAGTTTAGCCCGCCGCCATCCAAGCTCCCCGGCCCGCTGGAAAAACTCCATATCTTTGGGGTTGGCCCAGGGCCAGCCCCCTTCGATATAATCCACGCCCAGGCGGTCCAGGCGGGCGGCAATTTTTAACTTGTCTTCTACCGACAGGCTGATGCCCTCGCCCTGGCTGCCGTCCCGGAGGGTGGTGTCGTAGACGTAGATTTTCTCCGCCATTAGCTATCCCTCTTGCAGTTCCTGCCGCACCAGGGCACCCATCTCCGCCGTGCCCACCAGGACGGTCCCCGGCACGTAGATATCCGCGGTACGGTAACCTTTAGCCAGCACCCGGCCGACGGCGGCCTCCACGGCTGCCGCCGCCCCGTCCATCTTGAAGGAATACTTGAGCATCATGGCTACCGAGAGGATGGTCGCCAGGGGATTGGCCTTTTGCTGCCCGGCAATATCCGGGGCGGAGCCGTGGACCGGCTCATAAAGGGCCGTCGACCCGCCAATGCTGGCCGAGGGCAGCATGCCGATGGAGCCCGTCAGGACGGAAGCCTGATCACTTAAAATATCGCCAAAGGTATTTTCGGTCACAATCACATCAAACCGGGTCGGCCGGCGGACCAGTTGCATGGCGCAGTTGTCAACGTACATGTGTTCAAGGGTAACCTCAGGAAACTCGCCTTTCAGGCTTTCCACCGTATCCCGCCACAGCCGCGAGCTGGTGAGGACGTTGGCCTTGTCAACGCTGGTTAAGTGGCAGCGGCGCCGGCGGGCTATGTCAAAGGCCAGGCGGGCGATGCGCTCTATTTCCGCCGTAGAATAGAGCATGGTATCGTAGGCCACCTCGCCTGTGCCCGCCTTTTCCCGCTTTTTCGGGCCGAAGTAGAGGCCGCCCGTGAGCTCCCGGATAATAATCAGGTCGGTACCGGCAACAATTTCCCGTTTTAAGGGCGAAGCCTCTGCCAGGGGTTCAAAAAGGTAAGCAGGCCTTAAATTGGCATATAGACCCAGCTCCTTGCGTAAAGGCAGGAGGGCGGCCGTTTCCGGGCGTTCCTCCGGCGGCAGGGCATCCCATTTAGGGCCGCCCACCGCCCCCAGGAGCACGGCGTCGCTCTGCCGGCAGAGGTCCAGGGTTTCCGGCGGTAAAGCCTGGCCCCGGGCATCAATGGCCGCTCCCCCTACCAGGGCCTCGGTAAACTGGAACTCTATCCCCGTGCGGCGGCCGATCACTTCCAGGACCTTTACGGCTTCCGGAACAATCTCGGGGCCAATGCCGTCACCGGGCAAAACGGCGATTTTATACATGCGCCTTCACCTTCCTGGCCACGTAGGGCATCAGCCCCCCGGCGGCAATGAGTTCCTGCATGAAGGGCGGGAAGGGCGCCGCCTGGTAGGTTTCCCCTCTGGTCAGGTTCACTATTTCGCCCTTCTCGGCATCGATCTTTACTTCATCCCCCGCGGTTATCCCTGCCGCCGCGGCCGGGGACTCAAAGATGGGCAGGCCGATGTTGATGGCGTTGCGGTAGAAGATGCGGGCAAAGGAAGCGGCGATGACCGCCGCCACCCCGGCGGCCTTGATGGCTACCGGCGCGTGCTCCCGGGAACTGCCGCAGCCGAAGTTTTTCCCGGCCACGATAACCTCCCCTTTTTGCACCCGCCCGGCAAAGGTGGGGTCGGCATCCTCCATGCAGTGGCGGGCGAGTTCTTCGGGGTCGGAGGTATTCAGGTAGCGGGCCGGGATAATGGCGTCGGTGTCGATATCGTTGCCGAAGGTGTGGCACTTGCCCTGGATAATCATTTTATTACCTCCTCGGGAGCGGCGATGCGCCCTTTAACGGCGCTGGCGGCGGCTACCGCCGGGCCGGCGAGATAAACTTCGCTTTCCGGATGGCCCATGCGGCCCACAAAGTTGCGGTTGGTGGTGGCCAGGGCCCGCTCGCCTTTAGCCAGGATCCCCATGTGCCCGCCCAGGCAGGGGCCGCAGGTGGGCGTGGAGACGGCGGCTCCGGCTTCTATAAAGGTGGCTATCAGCCCTTCTTCCAAAGCCTCCGCGTAGATCTTCTGGGTGCCGGGTATGATGATGAGCCTTACTTCCGGATGGACCTTTTGCCCTTTGAGGATCTGCGCCGCCACCCGCAGGTCCTCCAGGCGGCCGTTGGTGCAGCTGCCGATGACTACCTGGTCGATTTTGATCTCACCTATTTCTTTGACGCTCCTGGCGTTCTCGGGCAGGTGGGGCAGGGCTACCTGGGGCTCGATCTTCCCGGCGTCGATGTCTATCTCCCGGGCATACCTGGCGTCCGGGTCGCTCTGGTAGATGTGGTAGTCGCGTTTGAGGCGGCCCTGGATGTATTCTACGGTCTTTGCGTCTACCGCAAAGATGCCGTTCTTGCCGCCGGCTTCGATGGCCATGTTGGCCATGGTGAAGCGGCCGTCCATGGAGAGCTCTCTTATGGCTTCCCCGGTGAATTCCATGGCCATGTAGCGGGCGCCGTCGACGCCGATCCGGCCGATGGTGGAGAGGATGAGGTCTTTGCCTCCGACCCAGGGCTGCAGCCGGCCGTGGTAGCGGAAGAGGATGGTCTCGGGTACTTTAAACCACAGCTCGCCGGTGGCCATGGCGGCGGCGAGGTCCGTGGAGCCGACGCCGGTGGCGAAGGCCCCCAGGGCCCCGTAGGTGCAGGTGTGGGAGTCGGCGCCGATGACCAGGTCCCCGGGGCCGACCAGGCCCGCCTCCGGCAGCAGGCAGTGCTCGATGCCCATGCGGCCGATTTCAAAGTAGTTGGTGAGCCCCTGCTCCCGGGCGAAGTCGCGTAAAATTTTGGCCTGCTCGGCGGACTTGATGTCCTTGGCCGGGGTGAAGTGGTCCGGTACCAGGACGACCCGTTCCGGGTCGAAGACCTTCTTGAGGCCGAGTTTTTTGAACTCCTGGATGGCCAGGGGGGCGGTGATGTCGTTCCCCAGGGCCAGGTCTACCTTAGCGTTGATGAGCTGGCCCGGCTCGACATGTTCGAGGCCGGCGTGGGCGGCCAGGATCTTTTCGGTGATGGTCATGCCCATGGAGTTTACCTTCTTCCTGCTAAAGTAACTCTTTTTTGGGCTGGCATTTGTTTGCAGCGAGCGACTTGGTCCGAGCGGCGAAGCGGCCGCAGGCTGTGCCGAGGAGCGAGGGCGGGGCCGAGGACAGGAGGTCCGAGGCCGGCCTCTGAGGCAAGGATGCCGAATAGGCCGGGAACCCCGCCCGAGCCCGAGGCAGAGCCGTAGGCCGCTCCGCGAGGACCACGGAGCGAGCGCAAACATAGCCAGCCCCAAATAGTCATGGTTCGCTCTACCTCTGTTTCGGCTCCAGACTCATGCTTCCAGAACCTGTAAGTTCTCTTCCCCTACCTCGTAAATGACTTTATTAATCGCGTTCAGGTAGGCGCGGGCGCTGGCTTCCAGGACGTCGGTGCTGATGCCCCGGCCGATGAACACCCGGCCAGCACACTCGATCTTGACGGTTACCTCGCCTACAGCGTCTTTGCCGCCGGTAACGGCATTGAGGCTGTAGGATTTAAGGCCAACAGGAATCCGCGTTATCTTGTCGATGGCCTTGAAGGCGGCATCCACCGGTCCTTCGCCGCAGGCCGCCTCTTCCTTTAATTCCTCGCCCACCCGGAGGCCGATGGTGGCCGTGGGCACCACCCGGTTACCTGTGGAGATGTGGATATGCTCCAGGACGAATTTTTCGGGAATCTGTTTAACTTCGTGCTCGACAATGGCTTCCAGGTCGCGGTCGCTGATCTCCTTCTTGCGGTCGGCCAGTTCCTTGAAGCGAGCAAAGGCTTTGTCGAGTTCCGCTTCATTCAGTTTAAAGCCCAGTTCCTCCAGGCGGCTGCGCAGGGCATGGCGGCCGGAGTGCTTGCCCAGGACAATATTGCTCTGGACCAGGCCGATCATGGTGGGGTTCATAATCTCATAGGTGGTGCGCTCCTTCAGGACGCCGTCCTGGTGGATGCCGGCCTCATGGGCGAAGGCGTTTTTGCCCACGATAGCCTTATTGTACTGGACGGGCATGCCCGTCAGGCTGCTCACCAGCTTGCTGGTACGGTAGATCTCCTCGGTAACAATGCCGGTGTGGCAGCCGTAATAGTCGCGGCGGGTATAGAGGGCCATGACCAGCTCTTCCAGGGCCGTATTGCCGGCCCGCTCGCCGATGCCGTTGATGGCCCCTTCTACCTGGAGGGCGCCGTTCTCAATGGCCGCCAGGGAATTGGCCACCGCCAGCCCCAGGTCGTTATGGCAGTGGACGCTGATTTGCACCTGCTCAATCCCCGGTACCCGCCGGCGAAGCTCGGCAATCAGATGCCCGAACTCGGCCGGGGTGGCATAGCCGACGGTATCGGGGATATTGAGGACGGTGGCCCCGGACGCAATGGCTGCCGCCAGCACCTGGCACAGGAAGTCGATGTCGCTCCGGGAAGCGTCTTCCGGGGAAAACTCCACATCCCGGCAGTAGCTTTTGGCCCGGGCCACCCCTTGACGGACGGCGGCCAGGACTTCTTCCCGCGTCATGCGCAGCTTGTGTTTTAAGTGAATGTCGGAGGTGGCAATAAAGACATGGATCCGCGGCCGTTTGGCTTCTTGCAGCGCCTCCCAGGCGCGGTCGATGTCCCGGTCATTGATCCGCGCCAGGCCGGCAATCACCGGGCCCTCTACTTCCCGGGCTATGGCCCGCACGGCTTCAAAGTCGCCGGGGGAGGCAATGGGGAAGCCGGCTTCAATGACGTCAACCCCCAGGCGGGCCAGCTGGTGGGCAATTTTCAGCTTTTCCTCGACGTTGAGGCTTACCCCGGGCGACTGCTCGCCATCGCGCAGGGTGGTATCAAAGATATAAATCCTTTTGCTGGTATCCGGCAAGAGACATCAACCTTCCTTGGCCAGTTTATTCCGGTAGGAGCATTTCGTTCAGGGCGGCTCCATTCAGAACCATAGGGTAAACCATTTCCTCTTCGCTGATCAAGCACTCAATAAGGGTGAGACCATCATTTTGCATGGCCCGGGCCAGCACCGGTACCACTTCTTCCTGTTTAGTAATACGCAAGCCGGTTGCCCCATAGCACTCGGCCAGGCGGACAAAATCGGGGTTGCCCGTAAATTTCACCGCTGTATACTGGCGCTCGTAGTAAAAATGCTGCAGCTGGCGCACCATGGCCAGGCTCTGGTTGTTGAAAAGCAAAATCTTCAAGGGCAAGCCCTGCTCCACGGCCGTACCCAGCTCGGCCATCCCCATCTGGAAACTGCCGTCGCCGGTAATGACCCACACCTGCCTGTCCGGCCGGGCCAGGGCGGCGCCGATGGCTGCCGGCAGGCCGTAACCCATGGTGCCCAGGCCACAGGAGGAAATAAAGGTGCGGGGCTCAGTATAGCCGTAAAAGAGGGCCGCCCACATCTGGTGCTGGCCGACGTCGGTGGTAATGATGGCCCGGCCGCGGGTCATTTCTCCCAGGCGTTCGATGACCCACTGGGGCCGCACCTCCCCGCCCCGGCCATAGGTCAGGGGGTAATTATTGCGCAGGGTTTTAACCCGCTCCAGCCACGTCGGGTGCGTAGCGGGCTCCACCAGGGGCAGAAGTTCCTTCAGGACACAGCTGATATCCCCCACCAGGGGCAGGTCGACCCGCACGTTCTTGCCGATTTCTGCCGGGTCAATATCCACATGGGCTATTTTAGCCTGGGGCGCGAATTTTTCTATGGCCCCCGTCACCCGGTCGTCAAAGCGCACCCCCAGGCCCACCAGGAGGTCGCATTCCATAACGGCGTGGTTGGCACAGGGTTTGCCGTGCAGGCCGACCATCCCCAGGGCAAGGGGGTTATCTTCAGGAAAAGCCCCCAGACCGGTAAGGGAGGTGGCCACCGGCGCCTGGATTTTTTCCGCCAGTTCCCGCAGGTATCCTTCCGCCCCGGAAGCCACCACCCCGCCGCCGGCAAACAGGACTGGCCGCTCGGCTTCCTGGAGGAGCTTTGCCAGGGCGCGGAGCTGGCCCGGGTGGCCCTGGTAGGTAGGTTTATAGCCCCGCAGCTCAACCTTCTCCGGGACGGGTGTCTGGCAGAGTGCCAGGGCTACGTCTTTAGGGAGATCCACCAGCACCGGGCCGGGGCGACCGGTGGAGGCGATATAAAAGGCTTCTTTGACAATACGGGGCAGTTCCTCGCCATCTTTAACCAGGTAATTATGCTTGGTAATGGGAATGGTGATCCCGGTAATATCGGTTTCCTGGAAGGCATCGCTGCCCACCTGACTTGTGGGCACCTGGCCGGTAAAGATTACTACCGGGACGGAATCCATATAGGCCGTGGCAATCCCCGTTACCAGGTTGGTGGCCCCGGGACCGGAGGTGGCAAAACAGACGCCCGTCTTGCCGCTGGCGCGGGCATAACCGCTGGCGGCGTGGACGGCATTTTGCTCCTGGCGGACCAGGATATGACGGATGGAAGTCCGGGCCAGTTCATGGTACAGGGGCAGGACGGCGCCGCCAGGATAGCCGAAGACCAGTTCCACCTCTTCGGCCTGGAGGACCTCCATTACGGCCCGGGCACCGGTACGTACCCTAGTCTCCTGTCCCATCGCCGCTGGCCTCCATTCCTTTAGTTTTCGCTCCCCGGAGCATGGCAATTTTACCTGTGCGTACTACTTCCCGGATACCAAAGGGGCGCAGGGAGTTTTCCAGAGCATCAATCTTGTCAGCATCGCCGGTAGCTTCGATAATCAGGCTGTTGCGGGCAATATCGACGATCCGGGCCCGGAAGATGTCAACTATCTGCATAATCTCGCCCCGGACCGCCGGGTCGGCATTGACCTTGATGAGCATCAATTCCCGGCCCACATGGGGATCATCGGTTATATCGCTGAGCTTGATGACATCGATAAGCTTATTGAGCTGCTTGCAGACCTGCTCGATAATCTGCTCATCGCCATCCACCACGATGGTCATGCGGGAAATAGAGGGGTTTTCCGTACGGCCTACGGCCAGGCTGTCGATATTATAACCCCGGCGGCTGAAGAGGCCGGCCACCCGGGTTAAAACCCCGGGGCGATTTTCCACCAGAACCGAAAGGGTGCGTTTCACTCCTGCCTACCTCCCGTCACCATTTTGTTCAGGGTACCACCCGGGGGCACCATGGGAAAGACGTTTTCTTCCCGGTCAATTAAGATATCCACCAGGAAGGGGCCAGCCGTCTCCAGGGCCTCCTGCAGGGCCGGGACGACTTCCTCCCGGGCCGCCACCCGCCGGGCCGGCAGCCGGTAAGCTTCCGCCACCTTGACAAAATCCGGGTTGCCGGCCAGTTCGGAATAGGCGTAGCGCCGGTCAAAGAAGAACTCCTGCCACTGGCGCACCATACCGAGATAACCGTTATTGAGGAGGATAATTTTCACCGGGATGCGATAATGGCTTAGGGTGGCCAGTTCCTGGATATTCATCTGGAAGCTGCCGTCCCCGGTAATGGCCACGACGGTTTCATCCGGCCTGGCCACAGCCGCTCCCATGGCTGCCGGGACGCCAAAACCCATAGTCCCCAGGCCGCAGGAGGAGAGGAAGGCCCGCGGTCGCTCCAGGGGGTAATACTGCACCGCCCACATCTGGTGCTGGCCTACGTCGGTGCTGACAATGGCCCGGCCCCTGGTTAAGCGATATAATTCCTCAATTACATACTGGGGCTTCAAGCCGCACTCATCATAGCGTAAGGGATGCTCTTCCTGCCAGCGCCGTATTCTTTGGCGCCAGGCCGGGTGCTCCCTTTTTTCAGGCAGCCTGGCCAGCAAGGCCTGGAGGGCCTGGCGGGCATCGGCGACGATGGGGATATGGGCCGGGACAACTTTGCCGATCTCGGCGGCATCAATATCAATATGGATGATTTTCGATCTCGGGGCAAAGGCCTCAACTTTCCCCGTCACCCTGTCGTCAAAGCGGACACCGACGCCGATGATCAGGTCCGTCTCACAGACGGCGTAGTTGGCGGCGGCCGTACCGTGCATCCCGACCATGCCGACAAAGAGGGGATGGGTTTCCGGGAAGGCCCCCTTGCCCATCATGCTCATGATGACGGGGATATCCTGCTCTTCGGCCAGCCGCCGCACTTCTTCATGGGCCCCGGAAGTAATCACCCCGCCCCCGATAAAGAGCAGGGGTTTCCCGGCAGCTTGAATAGCAGCAGCGGCCTGGGCTACCTGCAGGGGATGGGGTTCCACCCGGCTACGGTAGCCGGGCAGGCGTAACCTGGGCGGGTAGTGAAAGGCCGCCCGCTGGGTGGTGATATCTTTGGGAATATCGATGAGGACCGGCCCCGGCCGGCCGGTAGTGGCTACGTAGAAGGCCTCATGGATGGTTGCCGCCAGGTCCTTGATGCTTTTCACCAGGTAGTTGGCCTTGGTAACGGGCATGGTAATGCCGGTAATATCGGCTTCCTGGAAGGAATCCCGGCCGATCATAGCCAGGCTGACCTGGCCGGTAATGGCTATAATGGGAATGGAATCCATATAAGCATTGGTTATCCCTGTTACCAGGTTGGTTGCCCCGGGACCGGAGGTAGCGATGCAGACACCGGGTTTGCCGCTGGCCCGGGCATAGCCTTCGGCAGCATGGGCGGCTGCCTGCTCATGGCGGGTTAAAATATGGCGGATGCTGGCTACTGCCAGTTCGTGGTAAAGGGGTAAAACCGCCCCGCCGGGGATACCAAATACAGTATCCACACCTTCCGCCTGCAGGGCTTTTATGATGATTTCGGAGCCGGTTAATTTTTTCGTTTCCACGCGATCCCCAATGGTTGAAGCACTCCTTTGCGCATGAGATAGGTTTTGGCAGGATATGTCCCTCCGCTGCTCAGAAGCTGCGCGCCGACAGGACAACGGCTCGGTTCGGACCGTTGCATCGCCGCCTGCGGATTACCAATGAAAAGTCTCCTGGTTCCGCCAGCATTAACCCTTCTATGAGATTGCGTTTACTGCCCTCTCAAACGTACGCTCAGGCGTCCTCGGTGGCGGCAACGGTAACCTCACCTCGCCTGTCCTGTTACCGGCGCTCCGCTATTCGCAGCTCCGGGACATATCCCGCCCTAAGCAATCTCTTTATCAGGCTTTACTCCAATACCGCGCCCCTGGCCCCGGAGCCCACCATCCGGGCATAGCGGGCCAGGTAGCCGCTGGTGATCTTCGGCGGCGGTGCCTGCCACCTGGCCCGGCGGCGGGCAATTTCTTCTTCCGGCACCTTCAACTCTAGCCTGCGGGCCTCAATATCAATGGCAATGATATCTCCTTCTTCCACCAGGGCGATGATACCCCCTGCCGCCGCCTCCGGCGAGACATGGCCAATGGAGGCGCCGCGGCTGGCCCCCGAGAAGCGGCCGTCGGTAATCAAGGCCACGGAGCTGTCCAGGCCCATACCGGCCAGGGCGGCTGTAGGGCTGAGCATTTCCTGCATGCCCGGGCCACCCCTGGGGCCTTCATAACGGATAACGACGACATCACCGGGCTTAATCCGTTGCCCCATAATGGCGGCAAAGGCTTCTTCTTCGCTGTTAAAGACCCGGGCCGGCCCTTCATGCTGCATCATCTCCGGCAGGACGGCACCCTTTTTCACCACCGCTCCTTCCGGGGCGAGGTTCCCGTACAGGATGGCCAGGCCGCCTTCCTGGCTATAAGGATCCTCAACGGGCCGGATTACCTCCCGCCGCTTTACCTCCCGGCCGCTAACGTTTTCTGCCACCGTTTTACCGGTTACCGTCAGGTTGCTGCCATCAATCAGGCCATGGCGGTAAAGCTCGGCCATCACCGCCGGGATGCCGCCGGCTTCATCCAGGTCCTGGATATGCTGGCTGCCGGCCGGGCTCAACTTGCAGATCTGGGGCGTCCGCCTGCTGATGGCGTCGAAGGTGCTCAAATCCAGCTCCACGCCCGCTTCCCTGGCCACGGCCGGCAGGTGGAGGCAGGTGTTGGTGGAGCCCCCAAGGGCCATATCGACGGCCACGGCGTTGTGAAAGGCCGCCGGCTTCATAATGTCCCGGGGGCGGATATTTTCCTCCAGCAATTCCATAATGCGCATCCCGGCCTGCTTCGCCAGGCGCACCCGGGCCGCGCTGACGGCCGGTATGGTCCCACTGCCCGGCAGGGCCATCCCCAGGGCTTCCGTCATGCAGTTCATGGTATTGGCCGTAAACATCCCGGCGCAGGAACCGCAGCCCGGGCAGGCGCAATCCTCCAGTTCGGCCAGTTCGCTTTCCGTCATTCTACCGGCCTGGGTGGCACCTACAGCTTCAAACATGGTACTTAAGGAAATATCGCGGCCCTGGTAACGGCCGGCCAGCATGGGGCCGCCGCTGACAAAAATCGACGGGATATTTAAACGGGCCGCAGCCATCAGCATACCCGGGATGATTTTATCACAGTTAGGGATAAATACCAGGGCATCAAAGGGGTGGGCAATGGCCATGACTTCAATCATATCGGCAATGAGTTCCCGGCTGGCCAGGGAATACTTCATGCCCACATGATTCATGGCCAGGCCGTCGCAGACACCAATGGTGGGAAACTCCAGGGGCGTCCCGCCGGCCAAGCGGACCCCGGCCTTAACTGCCTCGGCCAGGGTATTTAAGTGAATATGACCGGGAATAAGTTCGTTATGGGCGTTGACAATTCCTATGAGCGGGCGTTCTATCTCGGCGTCCGTCAGGCCCATGGCCTTTAACAGCGACCGGTGGGGGGCCCTGGCCAGGCCTGTTTTCATGGCGTCGCTGCGCATAGTTGTCTCCCCTCACCTTAATTTAAAATATCAGGCAAAAATTTCCGGCCCGTCGTTTCTGGTCAGTTCCCTGAACCTGGCAATAAGGTCCCTAGTAATGGGTCCCGGCTGGCCGTTGCCAATGGGACGGCCGTCTACCTTAACCACAGGGATAACTTCCGCCGCCGTGCCTGTCAGGAAGCATTCGTCAGCCGTGTAAACATCATGCCGGGTAAAAACCTTTTCGTAAACGGGTATTCCCGCCCCGGCGGCCAGTTCCATTACCGCGTTGCGGGTAATGCCTTCCAGCAGGCCGACATGGGGCGGCGGGGTAATGAGCTGGCCGTTTTTGACGATAAAAATATTATCGCCGGTAGCTTCGGCCACATAGCCTTCTTTATTGAGAAATAACCCTTCCGGGGCTCCCGCCCGGGTGGCTTCCATTTTGGCGATGATATTATTCAGGTAGTTCAGGGATTTAATCCGCGGGTCCAGGGCGTCGGGAGCATTGCGGCGGGTACCCAGGGTAACCAGGTCCAGGCCTTTTTCATACAATTCCGCCGGGTAGAGTTCAATGGCTGCGGCAATACAAAAAACCGAAGGCCTGGGACACTTGCGGGGGTCCAGTCCCAGGTCACCTTTGCCCCGGGTAACTACCAGGCGGATATAGGCATCCCTTAAATTATTGCGCCGGCAGGTTTCCAGGACTACTTGCGTCATTTCCTCCCTGGTCAGGCCCGGGTCAAGGTTAATGGACCGGGCGGACTCATAAAGGCGGTCAATATGGGCCTGCAAACGGAAGACCCGCCCGTGGTAGGCGCGGATCCCTTCAAAGACCCCATCGCCGTAGAGTAAACCGTGATCGAAAACAGACAACTTTGCCTCTTCTTCGTCCACATACTGGCCATCAAGATAGATAATGAGCCCCACGCTTCTTCCTCCTCATTTCTACCGGTCAGTGGCAGTTTCCGGCCGGCGCGACTGGAGCCGCGAAATATGTTTATGTTTCAGTATAAATAACCGTAATTTAAGTGTCAAGGATTTTTCCATACTACTTTTTAACCTTCGGTCCTGGTAGAAAACGCTTTGCGCGCAGGTGGTCCTGGCAGCAAGAAAGGCTACTCCCCTTGGGGAGTAGCCCGCCCTCTAAACTGATAAGGGTTAACAGGGTATAAAAGGCCCCTGCCTACTGCTCTGACTCCATCTGGTTACCACAAAGATTTATCTAAATTACTATGGTGTAAAGGGCACCTGCATACCTGTAAAGACGTAAGCCTGCAGCCAGATCAGGGCACTTAAAAGGATGGCCAGGGCCAGGCTGTGCCAGACCACGTTGCGGAAAATGGGCCCCACTGCCGCCATCCCTTCTTCCTGGTCTTCATAACAGGCTACCGTGGAAACCACGATGCTCTGGGCGTCAATCATCTTACCCATAACACCGCCGGTACTGTTGGCCGTCACTATGAGGACCGGGTTCAGGCCCAGCTGCTCGGCGGTAATGCGCTGCAGGCTGCCGAACATGGCATTGGAGGAAGTATCGCTGCCGGTCAGGAACACGCCCAGCCAGCCGAGCATGGAGGCAAAAAAGGGATAGGCTGCACCCGTCCTGGTAAAGGCCAGGCCCAGGATAGCATCCGTACCCGCATAGCGGGTGGTATAACCCAGGCCCACGACGGTCGCGATAACGGTAATGGGCACCTTCATGCGGGCCGCTGTGCGCCGGATGGTTTCCGACCACTGGGCCGGCGTCAGCCGCAGCACGAAGAAGCCGGAAATCAACGCCGCCACCATTATGCCGGTACCGGCGGCCGACAGCCAGTTAAAAGTGTAAATCGCCGCTTCCAGTTCTGGCTTATTGCCGTGGGCCACAGGCGGCGTGCGGAAAACAAGACCGTGGAGATAGGGCATATTGATCTTGGGGGCGGAAATTTTATTAAGAAATGCTTTCCAATCGCCCATGCCCCAGAGGAAAACTGCTGCCGCCAGCAGTACCCAGGGCAACCAGGCCTGGATTAACTCCCCGGTTGTATACCTGGGTAGCTGTTGCTTCTTTACGGCCACGGTACTGGTTGCCGCCGCTTCACCGCCGGAAAGAGCATCTTCAGTAGCAATAATATGCTTGGGCTGCCATACTTTGAGGAAGAGGGCTGTTACCACCATGCTGACAATGCCGCTGGCAATATCCACCAGCATGACGTTGCCGGCCTGGGACATGGCATACTGGGTCAAAGCAAAGGAAGCGCCGCAGACCAGGGTGGCCGGCCAGACCTCCCAGACATCCTTCCACTTGCCTTTATCCATAAAGACCAGCGTGGCTACCAGCCAGAAGGGGACGATGATCGAGAAAAAGGGTAACTGGCGCCCGGCCATCCTGGTAATTAACTCGGCGGGGATACCGCTGACATTGCTCAAAGTAAGAATAGGGGTGCCGATGGCCCCCCACGCCACCGGCGCCGTGTTGGCGATCAGGCAAATCACGGCCGCGGTCAACGGCCGGAATCCCAACCCCACCATCAGAGCGCCGGCCACAGCCACCGGGGTGCCGAAACCGGCCGCACCTTCCATGAAGGCGCCGAAGCTGAAGGCCACCAGCAAAGCCTGCAGGCGCCGGTCCGGGGAAATGCTGGCCACGCTATTCTTGACGATTTCAAATTTTCCCGTTACCAGGGTCATGGTATAAAGGAAAATTGCCGAAAAAACGATCCAGCCAATGGGCAGCAGGCCATACATGGCGCCCATGACAAAAGCACTCAGGGCTGACGGCACCGGCATCTTCATTACCAGTACTGCCACCAGGATGCCGACAATAGCCGCGCTGATAGCTGCGTAAGGTGCAAAAATACCCCGCTCGGTCCGGCCATACTTGTCCTTATGGGGGTGAATGGCCAGCAGGTACAGCAGGACGACAATGGGCAGGGCGGCCACAACGGTAGATAAAAAGACGTTGTTTAGCGGGTTATAATTCTGGAAGTACTGCAATAATAACCCTCCTCTCAATTTTCCCTCAGCAATAGTGGAGAAGAAAAATAAAGCCATTTCTCAATGATTAACATTAAAACATTCTCACCCCCCTGCTTAAATTCATGCCGCCAGGAGGGAAACGCCAACTCACATTTATCCTCATGGCGTCACTGTCCTGCTGGTTAGACCAGGTACTATATATATTCAACGAGGGACTAGATTTTCCTGCTGAATGATGAAAAAATTTTTATTTCACCCCAAACTTGTGATAACTTGAACATAACTGCCCTTCGGTATAAATAATATTCTTTGTTGCATACTAAGTTAAAAATCAAGAAAGGGGCCTTACCTTTTATGACCAGGTTAAACGAATTAGAGATTGCCCGGTTAACCGAAGAGCAAATCAAACGCCTGCAGGAAACCGAAAAGCTAATCAATGCCGCCGGCAACCAGGACATCTATCTGATGGCCTTAAAGAAAAAGTAAACCAAAAATAATAACCCGGGCCATTTCCCGGGTGTAGTGGTCGCCCCTGACCGGGGCTTTTTTAATGACAACCGCTGCAGCTGCTGCAGCTGCCGCCGCTGCAGCTGCTGCCGGAAGTAGCCGTGCCCGGCTCACCTTTGCGGACATATAAAAAACCGGTAAACCGCTGGCTTACCTCGCCGCCGCACTCCGGGCAACGGACTTTATCTTTATCCTTAATGGCTACAAACTGGCTAAACAGGTGCCCGCATGTTTTACATTTAAAATCATAGGTCGGCATGGCTTCATCTCCTTCCCCTAATGATTATAACACCCGGTAACCCTCGTTGTCACCCTCAGCAACCTTGAGATCACAGGTTAAGGGTAAAGCCTCCGCCGGCAGGAGATGGCTGACATAATAGTCCATTTCTACCGCCAGGTCAAGGGTCAGTTGTTCGCCGTAAGGTTCTCCGGAAGGCCGGTAAAGGAGGCGTACCCGGGGCCGGTGCGAATGTCCCCGGGCCGTGCCCGTAACTACACCGATATCGCCGCTGTTGAGCTGCACCAGGGTCCCCACCGGGTAGGCAGCTACATTGGCCAGGAAAGCTTTAACTATCTCGAAATCATGGGTAAAATTGCCCGACCCGGCCAGCATTTCGTAGGCCTCATGGGGCGGGTAGGCGCGGCGGTAGACCCGGTCGGCCGTCAGGGCATCATAAACATCCACTATACCGGTAATCCGGGCAAATTCATGGATTTCCTGCCCCTTTAACCCCTGGGGATAGCCGCTGCCGTTATAGCGCTCATGGTGTTCCAGAGCCACCCGGGCTGAAATCAGGCTGACACCTTTTTGCATCCGGAGAATGTCAAAACCGCACCGGGCATGGCGACAGACCAGTTCATATTCCTCCATGGTCAGCTTCCCGGGTTTATTCAGGATATGCAGGGGTACACAGGTCTTACCGATATCATGGAGCAGGGCTCCTACGCCCAGGTGCAGCAGGGCCTCGCGGCTGTAACGCAGGGTTAAACCGGTAACCAGGGCTAAAATACAGACATTAACGGAATGGGCAAAGGTATAATCATCCAGGGCGCGGATATCGGTAAGATTCAGCATGAGTTCCTGGCGGTCTAAAAGGTCCTCGAGCAATTTGCTAACTATCCGCTGGATGCGGGCCGAATCTACCAGCAGGGGCACATGGCTCTTTTCCCAGCCCTGGTAATTGCCGAAAAGTTCCTTCACGGCCCTGACGGCTGCCAGGCGGGTCTGCTCACTGACTATATCTTCTACTTCCAGGTCCCCCAGGAGTTCATCGCGAATATATACCGCCGGCACGCCCAGTTCTTTTAAGCGAATTATGTAGCTGGGCTTTAAAACTACCCCTTTATTGAGTAATACCTGCCCTTCGGCACTGTAAATAGCCCGGGCCATCACCATCCCCGGTTTTAAACTATCTACCGATAGCTTGCGCAATACCGGCACTCCCCTTTTCCCGCCGCGCCGTTATTTCGACACCGGTAACATAAAATCCTTCTCTTGTAGGGGCCGGCAGCCTGCCCCGGAAAAAATTAACCACCCTTTGCCAGGGTGGTTGTTTTTTTATCGGGACTGCTGGTTATGGGGGAAAATGTTATAACCCGGGTCTTTTTGCTGGCGGTAGAGGTAATAGCCCAGGGCCAGCACCGCCCCGCCGAGGATTACTAACCCGTAAATCATTATCGATCACCCCCAGCTTTTGTTTCAGTTACCTATCACTGGCTTTTAGCAACAGAGAGTTTCCTTCTGCTTTCTACCACCAGCTTTAGTATAAAAAACCTGCCGGGTGGTGTCAACGTTCAAGCTAGCCCGGCCCGGCTGGCCTTCTCGTGTTCCATGAGGCTCACCGTATCCTTCAGGATGCGGATGAATTTCAGTTCCGGGTCTTCCGGTCCCTGGAGGTCGGCATGTTCCTTTTTAAGCAGGTTAACATAATCTATAATCTCCCGGGTGATGACCTCTCCCGGGCAGACCAGGGGAATACCCGGGGGGTAGGCCGTAATGGCTTCGGCGCTGATTTCCCCTTCGGCGTACTCCAGTGCTATGCTGCGCGTCTGGCTGTAGAAGGCTGCCCGGGGCAGCACCGCCATCCGCGGAATGGCCGGCAAAGGGGGACAAAAACGTATCACGTTTTTTAAAGAGCGTTTCCTGGCAATATCCTGGAAGGCAGCAACCAGGCGGCCGGCCGTTTCCCGGTCATCACCAATGGAAACGAGCAGCAGGACGTTGTAGAGGTCGGAAAGCTCCACCTGGATCTTGTATTCCCGGCGCAGGATGGCTTCCATCTCATAGCCGGAAAGGCCCAGGCCCTGGACGTTGACGGTGATTTTGGTCGGGTCCAGGGCGGTACAACCGGGCAGGGAGGTTACTTCATCGCCCATGATGTTCAGACCTTCAATCCGGGAAAGTTCCCGGCGAATCCACCAGGTTATTTCCAAGGTGCGCTCTAAAAGCTCCCGTCCCCGGAGGGCCATCTGCTTGCGGGCCACATCCAGGGAGGCCAGTAAAATATACGAAGGGCTGGTGGTCTGGGTAAGGTTGAGGACGGCCTTTATATGCTTGGGGTCCAACCTCTCCCCCTGCAAAAGGAGAAAAGAGCTCTGGGTCATAGACCCGGCTAATTTATGGGCGCTCACGGCCGCGAGATCCGCCCCCGCTGCCATGGCCGACGGGGGCAGCGCCGGGTGGAATGGCAAATGGGCACCATGGGCCTCATCCACCAGCACGGGTACGTCAAAGGCGTGAGCTACGGCTACTATTTCCTTCAAGGGCGGTACTGTCCCGTAGTAATTGGGGCTGATGACAAAAACCGCCCTGGCGTCGGGGTGTTCCTTTAACGCCCTTTCTACCTTCTCCGGCGTTACTCCCATGGAAATGCCGTAATCCTCGTTAATCTCCGGTTCGATATAAACAGGGTGAGCACCGCTTAAAATAAGGCCGCCCAGGGCTGACCGGTGGGCATTGCGGGGAATAATAATCTTGTCTCCCGGCTGGCAAACGGCCAGGATCATGGCCTGGATACCGGAGGTAGTACCGTTTACCAGGAAAAAGGCATAATCCGCGCCGTAGACAGCCGCTGTCAGAGCCTCGGCCTCCCGGATAACATCCCGCGGATTGCAGATATTATCCAGTCCGGGCACACAGGTCAGGTCCATGGCCAGGACCCGCTCGCCGACATACTCTTTAAATTCCGCCAGGGCCCGGCCCTGCTTGTGACCGGGAACGTGAAAGGGAATAACTCCTTCTTCAATATACTGCTTGATGGCCGTAAAAACCGGAGTCCTGGTCTGCTCCAGCATGGCAAACGCCCCCTATCACGCGCTGCAACAGAAATTATTACACCACAAAAGGCGCTGGAATGCAAGCAGAATCTTTCTTTATATTTCTATGGGCTTTAGCCATGCCGGGTTACCCCGGAAATAAAAGGGAGCCACCACCCGGTGACTCCGGCATTTATTGAAGGTGTTTTACTTCGCCCCCAGTTCAGCAGCAAACCTTTCTTTCGCCGCTTCCCTGCCCACTTTAACAAAGCGGTTCTTCAGTTTAGCCATCACCTCGGGCATGGTGGTATATTCCATATCCTCCAGGGGCAGGCGGTGGGGTTCGAAGGGGCCTAAGGAACGCAAATAATTAGCGATCTCATTGGCGATCTCCCGGGCCTTATCAAAGGCCACATCGGCAAAGAGATCCTGGGGACCCACCAGGCGTCCCTGAGCCAGCTGGAAGCCCATGGCTACCACCCGCGGCGGCCCGTCAAAGCGTGTCGGCGCCGATTGGTTAAGGCCCACGGGCATCAGGGGGCCGATATGGGAACCGCGCATCCAGCCGGCCACCAGGTGGGGATTGGCAAAGGGTTCCAGGGCCTCCCCTACAGCCGGCAGGCCGCTCTGGCAGCGGACAATGCACACCGGGTCGTCCTTACCCACATAACGCCCGGCCATGAGGTTCAGGCGCTGGGTACTGGACACGGCGGCGATTTCGCCTGTGGTTTTAGAATAAACGGCCTTGATGCAGTAGCGCCCCGGAGCACCAATGAAGACCAGCAGATCGTAGAGTTCCTCGGGTAAAGAAAACTCCACCCGCTCATTTTTGATCAGGTCGTAAACCTCAAAGCGGAAACCCTGGTGCATTTTGGGATCGATAACCAGGCCAATGGTATTAAAGGGATCGGCAAACATCTTGTAGAGGGGGAAGTTCCAGGCCCCGGGCTCGGTCTTATCGGCAGCGAAGACAATCACCGGTTCGCTCTTGCGTTCCTCAAATTCCATTTCGGCAACCCCGGGACCCATGCCCTTGACGTTGCCGGAGAAGGCGTCGGAAAGGAGATCCTGGCCGGCACCGTAAAGTTTCAGCTCCCGGGCCACCTCGGTACATTGGAGAAAAATGTTCCAGGCCAGATGGTGAATTTCCGGGCAATCAACGCCATATTTATGGGTCATGATGAGGTTGATATCATCACCCACATGGGCCACCCGGTAATCTATCAACAGCTTGCTGGCGGCCAGGCAGCGCTCAGCCGTTTCCAGGAGACGCGGGTGGACGCTGGAATGACCAACATAGCCACCAATATCAGCCTTGATGACACTTAAAGTAATCTTTTCACTCAAGGTTGCACAACCCCCTTGCCCCGTAATAAAAATAAATGTGTTATACTATATGCTTTTTTATTCGATATAGAATAGCTGATTCCTGCTTTTATAATGATTTTTTGGCGCAAAAATGACCTCCCTTTTCAGGGAGGTCCTATTTTGCGTGTTCCAATTATTTACTTGCATCTTTTAACGACATTCGACAGTGCCGGCCATCTTCTTGGTGCCCCTGGCGCCCTTTACTATGCTAAAGGCTAAAAAGGCAATGGCAATTACATACAGGGAGAAAGAAATCGGTGAAGCAAACAAGCTACCCACATCGCCCCGCCCCATAATTAGGGCCTGGCGCAAAGAACGTTCCATTATTGGTCCCATAACCAGGCCAATTAACAGGGGGGCCGGATCATATTCGAATTTGCGCATCAAATAGCCTGCCACGCCGGCGCCCAGCATTACCCAGACATCAAAAATATTGTTATTGTCAGCGTAAGCGCCGACAATACAAAAGAGCAAGACCACCGGCATCAGGTATTTCTGAGGTATGCGGGTAATGCTCGCCCAGATGCCTACCAGAGGCAGGTTTAAAATCAAAAGCATGACATTGCCGATGTACATGCTGCCGATTACTCCCCAGAAAGCATCCGGGTGCTCGCGCAAGAAAAGGGGACCGGGTGTGACTCCCATCAGAAGCATACCGCTTAAAAGGACGGCAACGGCAGGCGAAAAGGGTATCCCCAGGGAGAGCAGCGGCACCATGGCCCCGGCGCTGGCGGCGTTATTAGCCGCTTCCGGTCCGGCCACCCCTTCAATGGCGCCGTGGCCAAACTCCTCCTTATGTTTAGATATACTCTTCTCTAAGCTATAGGAAGCAAAGGAAGCAATAGTTGCAGCCGGACCGGGAACCAGGCCGATTAAAAAGCCCAGGAAGCCGCCCCGGAACATGGGCGGTAAAGCCCGCTTGATCTCCTCCTTTGTCGGGTAAAGGTCGCGCAGGCCTACTTTCATTACTTCCAGCTGTTCATCGGCCTGACTGGCCAGCCAGAGGATCTCCCCTACCCCGAAGAGGCCGGCAGCAATGGCGATAAAGCTCAACCCCGTCCCCGCACCGGCATAGTTAAAGGTAAAACGGTTAATACCTCCCAGGGGGTCCAGGCCCACTGTAGAAAGGAGCAAACCCAGGGCAATCATTAGAAAGGCCTTGAGGCCGCCTTTTCCCGAAAGGTTAGACAGGAGGATAATACCTACTATAGTCATGGCAAAAAATTCCGCCGGCCCGAATTTTAATGCTACCCTGGCCAGGGGCGGCGCAAAAAGCTGGATTAGGATTATGCCTAAAGTTCCGGCGATAAAGGAGCCAATGGCACTGACAGCCAGGGCCGCGCCGGCCCGCCCTTTGCGGGCCATTTTATACCCTTCCAGGCAAGTGACGACGCTGGCTGGTTCGCCCGGCACATTTACTAAGATAGAGGTAGTTGAGCCGCCATACATGGCGCCATAGTAAATGCCAGCCAGCATAATCAGCCCTGCCGTCGACCCCATTTTAACTGTCAGCGGCAATAACATGGCCATGGCGGCAGCCGGCCCCAGACCAGGTAAAACTCCTGTCAGGGTACCTATAATGACGCCGATAAAACAGGCAAAAAGATTAAAGGGTGTTAAGGCTACCTGTAAGCCTTCAAGTAAAGGCATCAGCAAAACCTCCTAGAGTAAAAGGCCCACCGGAAAAGAGACTTTCAGCCACAAACCAAAAATTAGATATGCCCCCAGGGCAGCTCCCGCGGCTATCCCTACAGCCCGGAACCATTCTTTGACCCCCAGGATCCTACAGCATAACAGGGCCAGGACAAAACTGGTAGTGAAAAAGCCGACAAACTCCATAGCCAAAAGGGCAAGGGCAATCACCAGGGTTAAAATTAAAACCCTGCGCCCGTTTCCGGGGTTAACTGCTTCGTTTTTCTCCCCTTCCGGCTTATTACCACGACCACTGCTTAAAAATAACCACCCTGCCAGCAATAGGACAGCTATAGCAACAAGCATGGGGAAGACTGCCTCGCCAGGTGAAGCGAGGGTGCCCAGGTCATATTGCCGGGAATATATTAAGAACAACAAACTTATGCCTGCCAGTACCAGGCTGCTAACTCTATCCTTTCCCATAGCCTTCCTCCGAAAATTGAAAGTGAGAGGCCGGAAGTCGTCCAGCACTTAACTGTAACCAACCGTCAGAAGTGGCTCCTCCCTGCTACTTTGCATATTCTCAGGGGGCACTTTTTGGTGCAGTGCCCCCTGAAAATAAGTTAACGCCTGGCTACTGCTTCTTCATACCAATCTGTTCCATCAAACTGGCTAGCTCTTGATCCTGCTGGGCGATAAACTTGTCAAAGTCTTTGGCGCTCCGGAATTCGATATTCGCGCCCATTTCAGCGGCAAATTTCTTGAATTCCTCGTTCTCCGTTACTTTCTTCATGGCTGCTTCCAGTTTGCTGATGACTGCTTCTGGTGTACCCGCCGGGACAGCAATGCCACGCCACAGGGACAGGGTTAAATCTATTCCCTTTTCCTTAAAAGTAGGCACGTCCGGCAGGACCTTCAGCCTTTCTTCGCCGGTAACAGCCAGAATCCTGACCTGCCCGGCTTTAACCTGGGACATGATTTCTGCCGGTAGCTGGGAGCTGGCCTCAATCTGGCCGCCTAAAAGGCTGGATACGGCCAGACCCTGGCCAAAAGGTACATGGGTAAATTTGACTCCCGTTTTATTTTCCAGAGCAACAGCCGCCAGGTGGGTAAAGCTGCCCTTACCTGAATTACCAATTCTCACTTTGCCCGGGTTCTTTTTGGCATAATCAATGAACTCATTGATGTCCTTCCAGGGCGCGTCGGCCTTGACGGCAATGCTTACCGGTTCGGTAGTCAGTTCGGCTACCCCGCTGAAGGCCTTATAGTCAAAATTCATATTGCCGGCGTGATAGGCGGTATTGATGGAATTGGAGTTCCAGACAATATTGTAACCATCTGCCTTCTGGCCTTTGACGTAGGTGTAACCTGTGGCGCCACCGGCGCCGGTACGGTTAACGACGGAAATGGGCTGGCCTAATTCCTTACCTGCGATTTCTGCTACCTTGCGGGCCAGCAGGTCCGCGCCGCTGCCGGCACCAAAAAGGACCGTCATCTCTACCGGTTTGGTAGGATAATCTATAGCCGCCTTGTTTTCACCCTGGCTGCTACCTTTGGTCCCTTCCTTCGCCTGCTCGCTGCCGCCGCAGCCAGCCAGGGACAGGGTAAGCACCAGTAGCAGAGCAGCTAGGCCTAGAGCTACACCCTTTAACCTCCAGTTTTTCATGTTAACCCTCCTTGAATTGATTTTTATTAATGCAGCGGTATTTCCGCCGGCATTTCCCCGCACTTAGAAGAGGAACCCCTTACAACCTGATGCCGTTTTCAGGGATTGATGACTACCTTCATGGCCCCGTCTTTGCGGTTGACGAAGTAATCCAGGCCCTTGGGGAACTCCTCTAACGGGAAGGCATGGGTCATGATGGGTTTGGCATCAATTTTACCCTGGGCCATCAGGGACAGGGCTCGCTTGCAGTTCTGGTTGCCTTCACCGCGTACCGTCAAAAGGCTGATCTGGTTCATGACTACATAATCCAGGTTGGCAGTAACCGGTTCTTTGTAGAAGGAAACCAGGACCATGACGCCGCCTTTTTTAGTTGACTTGATGCCATATTCAAAGGCCTGGGAGTTGCCGCCGCACTCAAAAACCCTTTCGGCACCTTTACCACCGGTGATGGCCATGACTTCGGCCACGGGATCGGCAACCTCGCGGATATTGATGGTATGGGTTGCCCCCAGCTGGCGGCCCTTGGCCAGGCGGTCTTCCCTGGTACCCATGAGGATGATTTTTTCAGCACCTAAAGCACGGGCTCCCTGGACAACGGATAAACCTATGGGACCAGGGCCGATCACCAGGACCGTATCGCCGGCAATATAGCCGCCGCTCTTATCGATGGCGTAGAGGGCGCAGCCGGCGGTGGTCACATAGGTGGCCTCGTTAAAGGAAATATTGTCAGGAATTTTATAAACCGAGTTCACATGCTGGACGGCATACTCGGCAAAACCGCCGTCTACCGTCATGCCGGCGGCGCGGTGGCCTTTATCCAGGCGGCCGTAGTTTAAACAGGCGGTATACTTGCCGTCAATGCAGTTCTCGCAGCGGCCGCAACCCTTGTGGGCCTCAATGGCCACCCGGTCGCCTACCTGGAACTCGTCCACCGTTTCCCCCAGGGCCACTACCGTACCGGCCCATTCGTGGCCGAAGGTAAATTCCCCGTAGGGCGGCATCTTGGGCATACCCTTGGTTATGATTTTCACATCGGTACCACAAATGCCGCAGGCGGCTACCCGGACCAGCACTTCTCCCGGGCCGGGTTGGGGGACCGGCTTCTCCACCAGGCGCACGTCATTGGGACCAAAAAGAACCAGGGCTTTCATTTTCTCGGGAATTTGATATTCCATTTTAATGAATAACCTCCTCCGAACGATTATGCCGGAAATTGTATCTGCTGGTTGGGGATATGTCCCTCCGCCGCTCAGGAGTTACACGCCGACAGGACGACGGCTCGGTTCGGACCGCTGCTCCTCGCCTGCGGATTGCCCATGAACAGGCTCCTGGTTCCGCCAACTTTACTCCTTCTATGAGATTACGTCGTTCCCTCACAAAGGCACGCTCAGGCGTCCTCGGCTCCGGCAGCGGTAACCTCACCTCGCCTGTCCTGTTAACGGCGCTCCACGCCTCATAGGCTCCAGGACATATCCCCATCCTAACGCCCAGGCAAATTTTTAGGGTTCGCTGGCGGCAGAACTTTCCTGGCCCGCCAGCCATACTTCCATCAACTGGTGCATAACGGCAGCCGCGCTGGTAGCAAAGACCGGGTCGTTGATATTGGCGTCCAATTTCATTAACTTTACCCGGGGGGCCAGATTGGCCTCCAGGGCCGCCACCAGCGCGGCATCGGCCTCCGGGTCGTGGAGGGGGCCACCGGCGCGGCCGTTTTCCGACCAGCCTTTAAGCGGTACCATAACGGCTACCGGCCCGCGGGCGGCATTTAACCTGGCGGCTAGCACCTCGCCCACCCGGCTTAACTCTTCTTTCGTCGCCCGGACGTTGGTATTGTAGGGGTTGTGGTAATGGGTCGGGCGGCCCCGGTAGGCCGGCGGTATGCTCTCCGCCGGTCCGAAGCAGAAATAATCCAGTCCCCCCAGGGAAATCACCTGGGGAATACCCCTCCGGCCCGCCGCCTCCAGGCGCGGCCGCATGGGGGTATAAATGTCGCCGGCCTCAGCAAAAACCTCGCCGATTAATTCATGGGTAGTGAGATCGAGGACCCCCTGGATCAGGCCGGCCTCGATTAATTCTTCCATGGCCGAACCGCAGGCCCCGGAAGCGTGGAAGGCAATCACCTCGTAACCCTGCTCTACCAGCAGCTCCCGGGCGGCGGTAACTGCCGCGTTGGTATTGCCAAAGGCGGTGGTGGCAATTACCGGCCGGTCGCCGGCCTGCAGGGGCTCGCCGTGGGCCGCCATGCCCATGACCGCCCCGGCAGCATTGCTGAGGATGGTCCGGCTGACGGTATTGGGGCCTCCCAAAAGGTCGGCTACCGAGAACATCATGATGATATCCTTGTACTCAATATAGGGGCGAATGTTACCGGAAGCCACCGTGGAGACAATTACTTTGGGCAGCCCGATGGGCAAAGCCCGCATGGCGATGGCCGCTATGGCCGTACCCTGGTTGCCGCCAATGCCCAGGACGCCGGCCAGCTCGCCCCGGACGTAGAGGTCGGTTAACACCCGGGCCGCTCCCACCCCCATGGTCTGCATCATGGCATCGCGGCGCAAAGCCGGCAAATCCTTAAATTCTACCCCGCCCCGGCGGCAGATTTCTTCCCGCGGGTAGGTGGCCTTAAACCCATGGGGAAGGTAGGTGCTTACATCCAGGACCGGCGCCTGCCAGCCCCGGGCGGCGATGAAGTCCTGCAAAAAACGAGTTTCAGCTTCTTTAGTGTCGACAGTAGCGATAATAGCAATGGTCCTGGATGGCATGCTAGTTTCGCCTCCGAAAATACCTCTCATGGGCTGGCTATGTTTGCGCTCGCTGCAAACAAATGCCAGCCCAGCTTCTCATAGGCGCTAATTGCGTAGATAGCGGCTGTTTACCACCGTGGTAGTTCCTCCTGGTTATTTTAAGCCAGGGCCCAGGCTTCTTTGATGACTCTTTTGGCATTGGCCAGAATTAATTCCGAAGTCTCGCCGGGCAGCAGGGGGCGCACTTCCGCACTCAGGACCGGTCGCTTTTCCGGGCCAATAAGGCCCATGCCGGCCAGCAGGCGGAAATAGGCGCTGACCTCGCCGGTGTCGATCTCCCCGTCTTCCACCCCGAAACGGGGCTGCAGGTCGCCGTACAAAGGATGGCGCCGGTCCTTCATGACGCAGTTACCGATATGAAAAGCCATTAAATAATCCTTTACCAGGGGCAGGGCTTCCTCGGGCTTTTCCCGGAGCAAGGGGAAATGGGAGAGGTCGGCCAGGAGCCCGAATTTAGGATAACTGGGCCGCAGTTCCCTGGCAATATCAAAAGCATCCCTGAAATGGCCAATCAAGGATTCTTTGTCAATATCCCGGTCAAAGATTTTTAAGGTAATGGCCGGGTCGCCCATCTCCCTGGCATACTCGCAGATCTGGGCCAGGGAATCTACCAGCAGTTTCTTGGCCTCTTCCCGCCGCTCCGGGCCGGGGTCTTTGCCGGCCGGGATGCGCACAGCAACAGCGCCCAGGTCGGAAGCTTCTTTAAGGCAGTTGAAAACCTGCTTGATGGCCCGCTTTCTTTCCCCGGGATCGAAGGAGTTGAGATTTAATTTCTGGGAAAAGATGGCCGGCTGGCAGGCATAGCACACCTCCAGGTGGGCAATGCGTAAAATTTGCGCCGCCTCGGTACGCTGTTTGATGTCCTTGATCCAGCCCACTTCCACGGCGGTAAAGAAGTCGTCTTCGGCAATGCGACGCAGGGTTTCTACTACCGGCCCGGTGCCGTTTACTACCTCTGGAAAGGCTTTAAAATGGACGATGCCGACCTTCATAAATTCATAAATGGAAGCCCTCATACCTTAACCTCCCCTTAATTTACGCCATTTTCCCCACTCGCCGGAAGTGTGGATCAATTCTGGCTAGCCCTTGGAAAAAAAATTAACCTAGCTGGGATAACAGGAAAGCCACTTTGGCATTATCTTCTAAAACGTCCGCCAGGTAAAAGGCCCGGTGGATATTTTCCCCCACCGTGACAAAACCGTGGCGCTTAAGGACGGCGGCTTTGAGGGTAAGGTCTGCAAAGGCTTTAATTACCATTTCGGCGAGTTCCACCGATCCCGGCGGGGCATAGTCAACAATCCCTATTTTGTTGAGGCCGGCCTCAGCGGCAGCCGTTACAACCGGCAATTCCCCCCTGGCCGTCACATAAGCCGTAGCATAGGCCGAATGGCCGTGGACGACGGCCTGGACTTCCGGGCGGGCCTTTAAAATACCCAGGTGGAAACGAATTTCCTTGGAAGGCTTGCCCTGGCCTGCCAGGATATTACCTTCCAGGTCCACCAGGATAAAATCTTCCGGTTCCACATCGCCAAAGGACTTGCCAGTGGCTTTAATGAGGATTTGTTCCGGGTGTCCCGGGACGCGGGCGCTGGTGTTGCCACTAGTAGCCGAGGTAAGGCCGCGGGTAAAGATTTGCCGGCTGACCTCTACCATTTCCTGGCGTAACCTGGTAACTGCATCTAAATCGATCATTTTACCTTCCTCCCAGCCTTGCTCGTGGGTACAAGCCAGGCTTTAAAGCCGGGCTTGTACCTTGAGTCAAGGGGATTAGCGCGTTATGCCCTCTCGGGGAAATCGCGGTTTTCTACTTTGAAGGGGAACTTCTTGACCTCTTCAATGAAGGCGGCCAGGTGCTCGGCTTCTTTGTCAAAGAGCTTCAAGCCTTTTTCGGCGGTTCCCCGGAAGGGATTACCAATAGTGGCGTGATCGGAGTACTCATGGTGTTCCATGGGGACAATGATGTTTTCGGAACCCCGGAATTTAACGGTAGCAGTGCCGTCGATCTTGGAGAATTCGGGGCCCATCCACCGCGGCGCGTGGGCACGGTCATTAACCGCCCGGCTCATATCCACCAGGCTCTCATCGTAAGCCATTACCTGGGCCGTCTCCATTTCACCGGCGTGCCAGCCGGGGGTCTCCTCAGGCGGCCCTTCAATGATACCTTTAACTACTTCGCATTCCCTCTCGGTAGGCGTCTTGTACCAGGCCACAAAGGCCCCGGTCTGGTAGCGGAGTTTGCGCAGGAGTTCATCAATAGGTTTGGTGTTGGACCCGTGGTGCGAAACAAAGACTATTTTATTGGCGCCATGGAAAATCAGGCTCCGGGCAATATCATGGAGGACACGGCGGAAGGTTTCGGCAGCCAGGGTAATGGTACCGCAACCTTCACCGACTTCGCCCATGTGATGGGGAGAGTAGCCAAAGGGTAGCAGCGGTGTGTGGGGAACATTAGCCAGTTTAGCGGCCCGCTCGGTAACGGAAATGGTAGTAATGCTGTCCGTTCCCAGGGGCACATGGGCACCGTGCTTTTCACAGCTCCCGACTGGTACGAGAACGGTGTCGGTCTCCTTGAACCATTCCTGAGCGTCAACGAAGGAACATTCCAAGAGGTTGTAACGTTTTGCCATTTCAGTAAACCTCCTGCCAGTTATTTATTTTAGTATAGAAGATTCCCTGACCTCAAGGTGGGTTGCCAGGATGGTAACCGGCGGCACCTCCCGGCCGGCAAGGAGCTCGGCCAGCACCTTCATGGCAGTCACCCCCAGGTCATAGACCGGGACAGCTACAGTAGATAATGCAGGCGTAATAAAGGATGCCAGGGGAGTATTGTCAAAACCTACCACAGCAACATCTTCTGGTACCTTGATTCCCCGTTCTTGCAGGGCTTTAATAACGCCTATGGCCATAAGATCGTTATGGGCGAAAATAGCAGTTATCTTCCGGGGACCGCTAAGGGGCAACCGGCCAACGGCTTGATAACCGCTATTAAATTCAAAGTCCCCTTCAATGACCCACCCGGACTCTATACCTGCCCCTTCAGCCTCCATAGCAAGGCGGTAACCTTCCAGGCGGTCCCTGGCGGTAGTTGAAACCGCAGGGCCAGTCACCGTGGCAATACGCCGGTGGCCGAGACGCAATAAATGCTCAACAGCTTCCCGGGCAGCCCGTACATTATCCACCTGCACCGCCGGCAGGTCGGCTTTATGGCGCCCGATGACCACCGTCGCCACCGAGCCCTGTTCAAAAAAGTGTTCCCTGCTGGCATCCTCTACAGCACCACCGCCGGTAAAGATTACCCCGTCCACTCGTTTTTCCCGCAAGACGCGGAGATATTCTTTCGTGCGTTCCCGGGAACGGTCGGTATTGCAGAGGATAACTGTATAGCCCTTCTCATGGGCTACATCCTCCACCCCCCGGACAATCCCCGGGTAATAAGGGTTGGCAATATCCGGGAGGATCAGGCCGATGGTTTTTGTTTCATTCAGCTGGAGGCTGCGGGCCATGGCGTTGGGGTAAAAGCCAAGTTCTTTGATAGCTGCCAGGACTCGCTCCCTGGTTTCAGGGTTAATGGGGTGCTGGCTGTTGTTAAGGACGCGGGAAACAGTTGTCACAGAAACACCGGCATGTCTGGCTACGTCTTTAATGGTGACCATGGCTTTCACCCCTTTGCGGAAAACGTTTTCCTTAGTTATAAATCTAGCATGGTTTGGCTCCCATGTCAATAACTAATTTTAAATCGTGAATATTTTCTTATGGCAACCGTTTCCCTTTGGCATTATGTGTTATGGCAAACGTTTTCTATTTGTTTTTTCGCGCCCCTTTCTGGAAAGCCATAAGATATGCGGCTGTACATTTGGCACAATCCGCTGCCATAGTAACAAACCCGCTATTCATACGCCTCTCAGATACCGGGGCGGAAATTGAGCCGTAAAGAGTCTGGACATTCTTCCCAAAAATAAAATCTCCCCGCAGGGTAACTAAAAATTTACGGGGAGTTTCAGGAAAGCAGCATCCTTATATAAGAGTTGTTCGCGAAAGGCCGCTAGTACAAGGCCGGGGGACCCCTCCTACTTCAATTGCCGGGCTACAAAGCGCAGGTGTTTGCCCATGGCCCGGCGGGCAGTTTCCGCAGCCCCGGAAATAATAGCCTGGGTAATTTCACTGTGCTGTTCAAAAAGCACCCGGGCGTTATCCGGATCAGAGTAAAGCCGGTTGCGTTTATTGGCCAGGGTCTGGGCAATGGTGTCGGCAATGGTGTACATCAAACGGGAAAGAATGGGATTATGGGACATCCCAGCAATGGTTAGATGAAATTTGACATCCGTATCCTCCTGGAGAAATCCCCGCGCCAGTTCGTTGCCCATCTGCTGGATTATCTCTACCAGCTTTTCTTTTTCCTCGGTCGTAGCCCGCCGCGCCGCCAGGTAAACTATCTCCCGCTCCAGGATCTGCCTGGCTTCCAACAAGTACATGGATTGTTGTTCTTCCAGCAGCAAGGCCATGACCAGGGGCTGGACAATATCGCAGTTCTGCACCTTGCGGACAAAGGTCCCTTCGCCGGGCTTAACTTCCAGGACACCCATGGTGGTCAGGGCGCGAATGGCCTCCCGGACAGATGCCCGGCTGACGCCCAGTTTCTCCGACAGCTCCCGTTCCGAGTAAAAGCGTTCCCCCGGCAAGAGCTTGCCTTCACTGAGGGATTTTTTCACCTGCTCGACGATTTCTTCGTAAATCTTTTTCGTTTTAATAGGCTGCAGTTCCATCGGCCCTACCTCGGAGTTCTTTTTAGATTATTATTGCATTATTTCAGGCTGATGGCAACTGGCTATTTCTAGACTTGGACGTGATTTTGCCAACCATCAGGCAGCTCGTAGCATCTGCCATCCTGGCGGCAACCTGACCTTCCACCTGGTGCAGCAATTCATTTACCGGCCCAAATTGCAGTGCTTTTGCAGGACAGGCACGCACACAGGCAGGTTCTAAAGCCTGTTTTATTCTTTCTATACATAAATTGCACTTTTGCATTTTCCCGTCCTGCCCAAAGCGGGGCACCCCGAAGGGGCAGACCAAAGCGCAGCTATGGCAGCCAATACAGCGCCTCGCGTCAACAAGGATTATACCTGTGTACTCTTCCATACTTATGGCTCTTGTGGGGCAGATCATCAGGCAAGGGGCATCTTGACAATTCATACAGGAAAGGGAGATATAATTCACCTTTACCCGGGGAAATTCCCCCCTTTCAACCACAAAAACCTGGCGCCAGGCAATTTGCTCTTTTCCTGTCTCCCCATCATTTTGATCCATACAGGCTACGATACAAGCCTGGCATCCCACGCAGCGATTCACATCCAGGTAAATAGCATAACCCATAATTTTAGACCTCTTTCTCGAAACACTTTTTAAGTTGGCCCTCGTGACAAATAAAGATTTCCCCTCGTCACCAAAACAATAACTCCTTTAACTGCCTAATCCTCCAATTTCTCGACTTTACATAAAAGTGCCTTGTATCCCGGATAACCGGAAATTGGGTCAAGATAATCAGCCGCAATAAGTAAATTAACGTCTGCCTCCGTATAACCGTGGTACATATGGATTACTCCTGGCATCACCGTTTGAGTCAAATTGGCCAGTACCTGAATTGATCCGCGAGGAGTAGATAGCCTGACCCTATCTCCCTGCTGGATACTCAGCCGATTGGCATCGACCGGGTTCATGTCCAGTGCCGGCTCCGGCCGTAAACTGCGCGTCCAGGATAAACGAAACGTGCGGGAATGAATGAACATTGGCAGACGGGAACCTGTATTTAAAATAAAAGGATATTCTTGCGCCTGCTCCGGGGTTTCATCAACACTAGAGCGGGGTGGGCGATAGACAGGCAACCCTTCATAGCCGTAGGTTTCCAGCAGTCTTGATTGGAATTCCATTTTACCCGTCGGGGTGGCAAAACCTTTTTGCCTGTATTTTTTTTCTTGTACTTCCCGGGAACAGGGTACAAACATGCCGGCAGGATGTTTCTTTAACTCGGCAATGGTTAAACCGCCCGGCGCCAAGATCCAGTCCAGGGAAGCTTCGTAACCGGCATTTAGTAAAGGATCCTCTATCTTTAGCCTGCGAGCCAGTTCAAAGATAATATCTGTATCCGGCCGGGAAGCATATAAAGGTTCAATAGCGGGCCGGGTATAGATGACGTAATTTTCCGGGTAACACCTCAGTTCACTGCGTTCTAAAGAACTGCATGCCGGCAAGACGACATCTGCCAACCTGGCACTGTCGGTCATAAACAGGTCCACATCAACCAGTAAATCCAGTCTCTTTAAACTTTCCGCCATAAAGCTAGAAGCAGGCCACATACGGTGGTTGAGACCAAAGGACAGCATCGCTTTCAGGGGATACGGTTGACCGGAATTAATCTGGAAGGGCAACATCATCGCCTGGGCTTCATTAACCAATTCACACCACACCGGAAATTGTTCCGCACCTATGCGCGGCGGCATCTCCTCCCATTTCCGGGGCAGAGCATACTCGCTCTCCCTGGTAGTAAAGCCGGCAGGTACGCCAATATAGCTCGGGGGATTTACCACATTGCCGCCTTTAATATCATAATTTCCGGTAAGGCCAACTAAACTCATTACTGCCCGGTAATTTTGAACGCCATTGGTATGGTGTACAACCGCACAAGCACTGGTCATCAGGCTACCCGGTTTAGTCGTAGCATACAGGCGGGCAGCTTCAATTATTTTACCTGCCGGTACACCGGTAATGGCAGCCCCCCTTTCCGGAGTAAACTGCCGAACATAATCCCGGTAGGCTTCAAAGCCATAAGTATAATTATTAATAAAATCCCGGTCATACAATTCCTCATTAATAATCACGTTGGCCATGGCCAGGGCCAGGGCGCCGTCAGTGCCGGGTTTTAATGGCAGGTGAATATCAGCCAGAGCAGCCATTGGGGTATAGCGGGGATCAACGCAAATAATTTTTAAACCCTTTTCCCGGGCGTCAAGGATACCCCGGCTCAGGCATGAATTAGAATAAAAGGGATTTGTGCTCCAAACGAGCAGGCAACGGCTGTTGGGAATGTCAGCAACAGCCTGGCTTCCAAAGGTTAGTTTCCAGGCCATCGTTGTCGCCCGGGCGCAGGTGCTGGACTCGCTGGCGTAATTAGGCGAACCGAAGGCATGGGCAAGACGCTGGAGAAAGGGGCGCATCCACTTGCTGTAGCCGGCATAAAAGACAACGGCTTCAGGTCCATAATTCTTCTTAATCTCTATTAACTGCCCGGCGATATAATCCAGGGCTTCATCCCAGGAAACAGGAATAAATTTACCTTCCCCCCGGGGCCCGTTGCGTTTCAAAGGCGTTCGCAAGCGATCTTTATGATATACATACTGGCGCGTAGCCGCCCCTTTTGCACAAAGAGTACCGGCATTATGGGGATTTTCTCGCGTCCCCTCTACTTTTATAATCCGGCCCCCTTGCAAATAGACATCGAGACCGCACTGGGTCAGTGGATCACATATGCAGCAAATTGACTTTTTAATCTCAATCCCTGTTTCTGGCCCGGGAATTTTTCCTTTAATTTTATCCATAACAATTTACCCCCAGGTAACAAAATTCTTCTTTCTTCTCCTTTCCACCTGGTATTTTGCTAGGAATCGCCCTCAGGTGGATTGCCCTGGGAATATTTAAGGAACATCTCCAGCGCAATGCGCTTTTGTTCAGCCATAACTCTTTCAGCCTCTTCCGGCCGACCATTCGCCATGGCCCGGACAATAGCCTGGTGTTCTTTTAAAGATTCTTTAAACCTGCTGCGGTTGTAGGCAAACAAGGCCCGTGCGCGGTCAGTACGGATCGTCAGGTCATCAATAAGCTTTTTTAGCTGCTCATTACCACAATGGGCATAAATGGTCTGGTGAAAACGGCGGTTCAAGATACCGTAACGGCGGTAATCATCATTCTGAACACACGCTTCCATTTCCTTTATCTGCTGTTCCAGCTCGGTCAAAATTTCCGGTGTTATTTTCTCCGCCGTCAGGCGGGTGGCATAGGCTTCCAGCACCACACGAATAGAACTCAGCTCGCGAAAATCCTTTTCTGACAACCTGCTGACCGTAACCTCGCTGTGGGCTGATACATCTACCAGCCCTTCGGCTTCCAATTGCTTAATGGCTTCGCGTACCGGGATAGCACTGACGCCCAGGTCGCTGGCAATCTTACGTAATACAATTCTTTCCCCGGGTTTTAATTCGCCCGAAACAATGGCTTCCCGCAGCATGTTATAAATCATTTCCGTCTTGGTTTTCCACTGCAGGGGTGTAGTTAAGCTAGACACGATACTCCTCCTCAGCAGCGTCTTGTTAATTACTGTCCCTGAATTATATCATATATCATTCTAAAATTACTTCAATATTGCTGGGGAAAATTCCTGCTTTAGACTTGTAGATTATTTTATCCGTGTCAGTAAACCTGTTATTAAACCCAATAAAGCTACAGGTACCAGTAAAAAAGACCCTGCTGGCCACCCTATTCCTGCAGCCAGTAATTGACCCAGGCTTACCGGCCCCAGCAGGACACCAAGATTCTGGCCCCACATTATAGCCGCATTAGCCAGGGGTAGCCTTCCTTGCCTGCCAATAGCCACCGGGGCGGCAGCAAAGGTTGCGGTAGGAATGAACCCGGCTACTAAGCCCAGGGCCAGCATAAAAGGTATAATCGTTAACGGTTTTAAATTAAAAGCCGTAATCCAGGCCAGTGCATAGACAATAAACCCGCCAATATAAACTCGCCGTGAGCTTTTTAAATAATTAACCAACCAGCCAGCAACTATATTGGCCGGTATGACACCGACATGGACCAGGCTGGTGTAAAAAGCAGCCCGGGCCGGGGTAAGGGCGAAAGTTTGTTTAAGATAAGTCGGTGCCCAGGAGTTATAAGCTACAATGGTAAAATTAAAGGTAGCAAACATAAAGGCCAGGAGCCAGATGTCCCTGCTACGCCAAGTTGTTATAATTTCAGACCAGTCGATAGCTTGTTTTGAGCCTGTTTTATTTTCTTTAAATTCATCCGGCAATTCAATTATCAATATAAAAACCAGGAACGCTATTAAAGCCATTATAAAACCGAACCACCAGACAGCCCGCCAGTCGCCCAGGCTGTATAAAGGATTTGCTAAATTAAGCATGAGCACGCTGCCAGCCGGTACCCAGGTAGCCCATATACCCATTGGTAACCCCCTTTCGTCAGGAGGAAACCAAGCATTAATTAAGGAAGGGGCTACTATGCCCATTGTTAAAAGGCCCATCCCCTCGCAAACCCGGCCGACCAGCATCAGGGTTGCCCCTGGGGCAAGGGCACCCAGTAAAGCGCCTGCGGTCAACGCACCCAAACCGGCTATGCCGGCAGATTTTAATTGATAGGGACGTAAAAAGATACCGGCTGGTAGCGCCAGGAAAAAACCTGCCAGGGCGAAACCTGACATCAACCAGCCCGCCACCTTTACATCTAAATGCAACGCCTGCATTAATACTGCCATTAGGGGTGGGACTTTAAATTGATTTAATGTAGCCGCCAGGCTACCTAAATATATAGTTATAAATATCCACCACTTACGTGGCACCTTCCCCGCCTCCATAAACGAGACATTTAAAGGCCAGAAAAAGAATAAGTACCCCCTCCTGGCCTTGCTCAGTACCATAATTATTTTAACTTTAGTAGTTTGGCCAGGTTATCACCTAAAAAGCCCCTTTTGCTTTCCTCGGGAATATCCAGGTTGCGCACGCTGTCGATATAATATTTAATATCACGGCCGCTGTGAATTTCAAAAGGATAATCACAGCCAAAAAGCAATCGATCATGCCTGACGGTCATCATGGCCAGGCGTGTAACAGGCTCCCATCCTCCTGAACCGGCACCGTCAAAGTACAAACGATCGAAAAGGTCCTCAAAGGCAGCTTTATAACCGAGTTCTTCAAGCTCTAATGGCGTCTTGGGAAGAGGTTGAATTTCTGGGGGTACCGGCATACCCAGATCCTGCCGTGGTTCAAAAAAGGCGTTGACCCGCCCCTTCAAAGCCAGCAGGCAGCCGCCAAAATGTGGCAGGACAAATTTGATGTCCGGGAACTCTGGTAAGACGTCATAAATTATCCTTAAAGCTGCCCTGGCAATATCAAAGCCGCGGCCGATGCTGCGGTTGATGGTGCAGTCAAGCTCTATCCCATAGGGTTTTAAATGTGGATGTAAAAAAATCGGCACGTCCAGTTCGCAGGCTTTAGTGTAAATCGGCCACATTAATTCCCGGTTGCTCAGGTTAATATCCGGTCCCTGGGAAGTTAACAGGGCAATACCATGAAAATGTAAATCTTTAATCATATAATCGATTTCAGCTACTGCCGCTTGCGGGTCAGCCACAGGTACGCACCCTGCCGCCAGGAAACGATCGCCATGTACTACCAGTTCTTCCGCAACGGCGTCATTAATCCGGCGGCAAAGTTCTGCGCCACCAACATTCCATTGGGATAAGGTCAGCACCGCCATATCGACCCCGGCGTAATCCATATCGCACAGGTGGGTATCAGTTTGATAGAGGCGGGCATTGAAGGTAAAATCATTTTTCTCATCTATAACTCGCCTGGACGGCTGCGAAGGATCGGCAAACAGTTTATAGACCTTAAGCGGCATAAAATGATGATGGGCGTCGATAATCATCTTTTTCTTTCCTCCTGGCAAAAAATTTGTGCTTCCAAAAGGACCAGACGACTTTAAAGACTGATCAGCGGGAAAATAATCTTAATACAATTTTCCGGGCAGTCAATCCTGCAGGCACCACAGTACCAGCATTCATCGGGGTAAACTACTAGGGGTTTACCGGAAACGGCATCCATATGAATAATATCACCGGGGCAATTATGATCACACAGCCCGCAGCCATTGCATTTTGTTTCGTCGATGAGGATCGCCATTGCTTTCCTCCCCTCCCTCGTGAAGCTGCCTCTTTGCCTCTTACAGATTACTGGGGGCTACGCGTTTTAAGACCACCTGCTCCCCTTGCAAGCATTGGTGCAAGGAGCAATGCCACTCTTCCCGGCTGGTCGGGAAGTCTCCCCGGTAATGGGACAGCCCAAAGCGGCTCTCTTCCCGTTCCAGGGCACCCCGGGCAATAAGTTGGGCCACCAGCAACATATCCCTTAACTCATGCACCCGCATTAGTTCATGGAGATTATCAGCCCTTACATCGGGGAACAATTTTTCTAATTTAGCCAGTTCCTCAAGTGCAGTCAGCATCCCCCGGCGGGTACGCCCGATGCCCACATACAGCGTCATCACCTGACGCAGCTTGTTTTCCAGTTCACAGTGCTTGAAACCGCCCTGGCGCTTCAGAGGGCTATAAATAGCCTCCCGCCTGGCTGTCAGTTCCTCCTTAGGTACTTCTGGTTTGACAGTTTTATCACGATAGATAAATTTAGCTGCTTCTTCTCCCGCCGTCTCGCCTACGCACATAGAACCCGAAAGGCTCCCTACAGTAACTGAACAGGCACCCGTAGCGAAGAGTCCGGAAACGGTGGTAGCACACTCAGGAGTGACATAGATACCGCTTACCGACCCCAGGAAAGCCGGCAACTGGCCTTCGGAAATTTGTACTTCCAGCAGGTCTTTACGCAAATCTACACCCTTTTGTTCGCAATAATCGAGGAATGTATTTTTATCAACCGGTAGCAGGTGATGTAAAAGATGATTAATAGCCTCTTCAGGTAAGTGGCGCAAGTCAAAATAACAGGGACCACGGCCTTCCTTGATCTCCCAATAAACACCCCAGGGCATCACCCAGCGGGGGCCTTTTTCACCCTTTTCGTGGTATTTGAAAAGGAAACGTTCACCCAGACCGTTAACAATGTAACCGCCCATGCCCACAATGGCATTGAGGGCCGAAGCGCTGAAGTTCACAGGGGTTAAGGTATAATTGACGAATTCCATGTTTTTTAATTCCGCTCCGGCCCGGAAGGCCATGGCCTGGGCCCCGCCATTATTATAGGGGCTATGCCAACTATTATAGGGCATACTGGCCTGGTTGTTATAAAGGCGAGTAACATTACCCGTAGCCACAATGGTAGCCCGGGCCAGGAAAGTATAAAAATCCCCTTTACGAATATCAAAGCCCACCGCCCCGGTTACCCTGCCACCATCAGCGAGCAAGTCGGTAATATTAATCCGGCGGAAAAACTTGACCCCAGCCCTGGCCGCCTCGGCACTGACTGTAGGCTTTAACTTGCGGCCGTCAAAATTGATGAAGTAATCCCCGGGCTGGCCGAAAGAACCGGTGCGAATATAATCGTTATGGGTCGCATCCAGCCGCATGGGAATACCCAGTTCTTCCAGGTAAGCAACCATGCGTTTGATCCTTGATAGAAATACCTTTTCCGGGATAGCCATATCCACCAGTCCCTGGGTCAGGCGGTGATACCATTTTAAAAAGGCTTCCTTCGTGTCCCATTCCGGGCCGCTTTCCAGGATGGCCAGGAAATGGTCATTGCCGGCGCAACCGCAACCGCTGCGATCGATGCCCGCTTTATCAACCAGGGCTACCTCCAACCCCTGCCTGCGGGCGGCCAGGGCGGCCATGGTACCGGCCGAACCACCACCAATGACCAGGACATCGGTTGTAATATGATGTTCTGGTATGTTAGCCAGATTAAAGGACATACTTCCTACCCCCTCTGCCGGGGCCAGGAGTTACCCGGCCCCGGCTCCTTACATCCTTAAATTATTATTTGGGCACATAAGGAAATAGCCAGGCAGTATAATAGTAAACGATAAATGCCGTAACTGGAATGGAAATCAAACTTAACAAGGATCCTACCTTGACAAATTCAGTAATTTTCAAGCCGCCACTACCGTATACCAGGGCCATCTGCGGGGCCGCAATGGGCATGGCATAGGACTGCTGGCAGGCTACCGCAATGGTCAATCCCATGGCCACGGGGTTCAGGCCCACAGCTACTGCTGCCGGTACTGCGATAGGGATCAACATGCCGATAGCCGGCACGTTGGGGATAAACTGGGTCAACAGGACACCAATAAAGGTAAAGCCCAGTACAATCAACCACGGCGAAGCCCCCTGGAATAGAACTGCCAGCTCCTTTGCGCTCCAGGCCACCAGGCCGACATCCTTGGCATTCATGGCATTACCCAGGGCAAAACCGGTAGTGACAATAATAATAGCGCCCCAGTTAATAGCCCGTTCTGTGTTCGTCCAGTTGATAGTGAACTTGCGCTCCTTCCAGTCTACAGGCAACAGGAAAGCCAGGACGGCCGCCAGCAAAGCAACTACCGACCCATTCAGTACTGTATCCAGTGTCTTGGTTAGAGCAGCATTAGGACCTGCTATTGCCGAGGCAAAACTAGGCACCAGCCAAAGAATAATAGCTAATGCCAGCACGATCAGAGCGTTGCGCTCGCCGACGGACAATGGTCCCATGGCCTTTAGCTCTCGTTCGGCATATTCCCGCGCCCGCTCCAGGTTAGCCAGCTCTAACTTGAACATCCCCCGGAAATAGATAACAATCACCAGGAACATGATAATACCAAAGGGCACACCAAAAGCCATCCAGTCCCCAAACCGAATAGTAAACTTGGTCAGTGAAGCGATTAAACCCATGGCCAGGAAATTAGTGTTAGGTGAACCGATGGGTGTAATTAAACCCCCGGCCTGAGATCCATACGCTGCTCCAAATTTCATTGTCTTCGAAAGTGGGTGCTCTTCATTGACGGCTAGGGCCTCGGCTATACCCGCCCCTATTACGAGAAAAAGCATAGTACAAGCGATATTGGAGAGGAAAGCTGACACAATTGCTACAGCAGCAGTATAGCTGGCAATCAGGGCAAAAGGACTGGTGGCAGCAAATCTGCGCGATAAAATCCACAGGGCCGTCCTCCTGGTAAAACCATGTTCTACCAGGGCGCCAATAAAAATGTATGCGCCTATCATCAGCCAGTTATTTTCATGACCCAGGACTGCAAAAATATCTTTAAAGTTCATAATTCCCATGGCCGGGATTAAGATAAAAGGAAGCAGTCCCGTTGCTGGAATAGGAATTGGTTCGCAAACCCACCAGGTAATCGTCCAGATAGTAATCGCCAGAACCTGCTGGCCCTTCAGGGTCATCCCGGACGGAGTGGGCATTACTAATATCAGTAAAAATAATAGTGGTCCCAGCCATAAACCTACAGTGCGACGTCCTTTTTCAAACTTGATCTCGGCCGGGCTATATTTTTCTTTGAGTTCATCGAAACTCTTCCACCCGCTGCTCATGGACATTTGTGATTTCGGTGGGACATTCCCAGACACTGTATAAACCTCCCTTTGTAATTAATTTTAAATATAACCAATACCAGCCATGCTTTTTCCAGTGGGTATTTGATTGTATTGTATTTATTTTATTTTTCTAAAACCCGTGATAGAGCCGCTACTATATCAGCCGCCAATACCAGACAGAATAGTACTCCACCCAGTACAACAATAATCTGGAATGGCCAGTGGGGAATGGCCAGGGCCTGTGAAACCTGGTGGGTAGCCCGGACATGCCCGACCTGCAAAATACCGCCCCAGGTCAGCAGGATAAAAATACCGAGGCTAATTAAGGCGGTGATAAATTCAAAAAAAGCACGTATCCTACCTCGAAGGTACTGGGTAACAACTTCCACACTCACGTGCGTTTTACTTAGTTGACCATTGGCCAGGCTCAAAAAGACCACCAATACCATTAAATACTCGACAATTTCGTAGGACCCCAGGATGGGCCGGTTGAAAACGAAACGTAAAAAGACATCAATAACTACTAGGAACATCATACCTATGAGGGCCAGCGCCCCAACGGTACTGAAACCCAAGCAAAGAGGCCGGATGATCCAGCGTTCCATACCACGAGATAACTTGCCTAAAAACAAATCTAATCGCCCTCCGTGCTCATTCTATCCTGATCAGGTTTTATAACGGCCGCGGCGGCCGGTCTTTGCCAACCGGCTACGCCGCGTCCTATCCTATCAAGTTCCTTTGCCTATTGCTGCTGCTTGTACTTGGTAACCAGTTGCAAAACTTGATCAAGGGCCTTCTGGCCATCCAAACCTTTTGCCTTCTGCTCAGCCACCCACTTATCCCAGACCGGTTTCGCTGCTTCCTGCCACTGCTTTTCCTCTTCAGACGTCAGCTGGCGCACTTGCTTATTTCTCTTTTGCATGTAATCCCTGCCTTCCTGGTTGGCAGCATCATAGGCTTGATTGGCCACCAGTTCAGCCACCTGGACGCCGCTAAGCTCATCTAAAACCTTTTGGATATCAGGAGGCAGGCTGTCCCATTTCTGTTTATTCATTATAAATACCTGGGGAATTACTGCCACAGATACATCTACGGCATAATTCATGACCTCGTACAGGCGGTTGCTGTTTATTCCCTGCCAGTCAAAGATAAATCCATCCAGTACACCCTTTTCAATACTCTCATACAACTCCGGCGGCGGAATGTTCATTGGGCTCCCGCCCACTAGCTTCAAAAATTCGGTCATCCCGTAGCCGCCCGTCCGCAGTTTCAACCCCTTGAGATCTTCCAGTTTGTTGATTGGTTTTTTGGCCGTACCAATAAGCTGGTAACCGCTGCAAAAAATGGAAAGCAGTTTGACTTCCGAGTATTCCTTTTGAATCTCCGGGTTCGTCTGGTAAAGCTCCCACATGATCTTCGCACCGGTTTTCGATGAGTTAATTCCCAATAGTGGCAGGTTGGCCACTTCCGTCAAGGGGAATTTGCCCGGCATCAAAGCCGTCGGTAACCAGCCAATATCAGCAATACCGTTGGTAACTATTGAGTAAGTGTCCTTACCCTTGCCCAGGGCTTCTCCGGGATACACGGTGATTTTTAGCCGGCCTTCCGTGCGCTGGTTCACCATATCTGCCCACTTTAACAAGGCCTGGTTGAGCCGTGAACCCGGCGGTTCATGATGGTGAAGTTTAAGATTGATCACGCTGGAGCTGTTAGATTGCGGCGAGGCACCGCCGCTCACTGTCGCCTGCTGTTTGTTGCCTCCACCGCACCCGGCCAGCAGGATGGCGATACTGGCTACCAAGGCCAGCAGCAATAAATATGATTTCCTCCATTTCATGCGCATTCAACCCCCACATAAAATTGTTCTGTGCCATTTTCTCACACCTATAACCCTTACCACAAATACCCTTTGTTTCACCTCCTTCACCGTTACATGAGTACATCCCTGGTTATCTTCCTTCAGCGGACAAGGTGAGGCAGGTACAGGGCTGTCTGCGGGAAGGCAATCATAATAAACATAAAAACTATAAGGGTAACGACAAAAGGAGCAATATAGCGGAAAATAACATGCATTGGGACATCCTTGGCAACGCCGGTAATAACAAACAGGTTGATGCCTACCGGCGGTGTGATTTGTCCCATTTCCATGGCAACAACCATCATTACACCATACCAGATAGGATCAAAGCCAAGGTTCATGACAACCGGAAAGAATATTGGTGTGGTAATGACCACCATGGCCAGGGAGTCCATTATGCATCCGAGGAAAAGGTAAATAGTCATTATACCGATAAAAATGACATAACGCGACACGGGAAGGGAAGCTAAAAATGAAGCCAGAGCCTGCGGTAGGGTAGTCACCGTCAGGAAATAACCGAAGATGTTAGCCCCTATCAAAACCAGAAAAATCATCGCCGAAGTGTTCATGGTCTCTGTTAAACATGCCACCACATTTTCCTTGTTTAATTTGCGCCTTAGCAGGAAAAATAGTAAGGCGCCAAAGGCCCCGATCGCCGCGGCTTCGTTGGCGGTAAAAACACCGCTTAGGATTCCTCCCATAATACCTCCGAAAAGGACGATCATGGCCCAGCTATTCTTTAGTGATACCAGTTTCTCCCCCCAGGGAGTGACCGGACCCTGCGGGGCTAAGGCCGGATTACGTACCGCTACCAGGTAAATAGTTACCATGTACAATGCTGCCAGAATTACCCCTGGAATAATCCCCGCAAGAAAAAGCTTGCCAATGGACTGCTCGGCAATTACACCGTAAAGAATAAAGCCGTTACTAGGAGGAATAAGTATACCAAGGGTGCCACCAGCAGCAACGGCGGCCGCGGCAAAACCCCGGTTATACTTCAATTTGGTCATTTCCGGAAGGGAGATAGCTCCCACGGTAGCGGTGGTAGCCGGGCTGGATCCGCAAACCGCAGCAAAACCTGCCGAAGCAGCGATGCTGGCCATAGCCATCCCGCCAGGCAGGTGGCCGAGCCATTTGTTCGCCGTCTTAAAAAGGTCATTGCTGATGCCTGAATGAAAGGCCAACTGCCCCATCAGGACAAACAGGGGAATAACGCTCATCACAAAGGAAGCTGCAGTCGTATAAGGTACAGTCTTCAGAACGCCCATGGCCGGTTCCCAGCCGGAAATATAAGCAAAGCCTAGAAAGCCCACGACTGCCATTGCTACTCCTACTGAAATTCCTGAAAAGATTAAAAGCAGGAGGGCTATGATGCCAATAATACCTACCTCAAGAGGCGTCAAATTTTCCACCCTCTTTTTAGAGGAAATTTATCTTTTGTCCAAAAAATTGAGCTAGAACAAAGCATCCAGAGACAGGTTGCCAGGACCCAGAACGATTAGCAGTAAGCACAAAGCCCAATCGCTCATCGGTAAGTCGGCCCCATCAAATATTTTATTCTCCCGGAATTTAGCCCAGGTGGCCACCGTCATTTCGACCAGCAGCATTAAAGCCACCCATCTGGTCATTAGCCCCGCCAGCAGGAGCGGCACAGCGATTAACTGGCTTATGGAGGTCACATAAGAGAAAAACAAGGGGAAAGGAATACCGTGTTGCCGAAAGCGAATAGCCGAACCCTGAAAACCCTGTTTACCGAAGGATTTATACCACCCATGGGCGCCAAAGACGATGGCCAGTATTACCCGCACCACCACTAAAACCCAGTCAAGATAATTTTGTGTAAATGAAAGAAAATGTATAAAAGCCGACACCATATTCCACTCCCCTGAAAATTAAGGCCGCACCTGTCTGGTTCTAAAAGACCAGGGCGCCAATGTCCTCACTTAAAAACAGAACACACCATCTCTACCAGTTCTTCCAGACTATTAGCTACTCGGACTCCGGCGGCGGCCAGGGCTGCCGCCTTGGTATCCGCTTTTCCCAAACTGCCTTCGATAATAGCGCCTGCGTGGCCCATCTGTTTTCCCGGTGGGGCCGTCTGCCCGGCAATATAGGCAAAGACAGGCTTGGGGTAGCTGCTGCTGTGTAAATATTCCGCCGCCCGTTCTTCCTTATTGCCGCCAATCTCGCCGATCATTATTACTGCTTCCGTTTCAGGATCGGCCGCGAAAAGGGGCAGCAAATCAACAAAATCAGTACCCACTACCGGATCGCCGCCAATCCCTACCACTGTCGAAAGACCCCCGCCGCGGTACATCAGGTTGGAGGCCGTTTCATGGCTCAAGGTGCCGCTCCTGGACATCATGCCAATATGGCCGGGCGGGTAGAGAAAGGAAGCCATAATTCCCAGCTTGCTTTTGCCCGGGCTGATAATGCCAATAGTATTGGGACCGACCAATCTGACACCCCGCTGCCGCGCCAGGGCGCGTAAATACATGGTATCATGCACCGGTACGTGTTCGGTAATGATTACGATTATGGGAATATCATTTTCTATAGCCTCAACAGCGGCATCTTTAACAGCTCGAGGCGGTACCAGGATCATACTGGCGTCAAGGTGCCCTGCAATCTCCCGTACCTCCTTCACCGTATCAAATACCGGAATGCCGTGTACTTCTTCACCGCCCCGTCCCGGTGTAACCCCGGCTACGATCCTGGTGCCATATTCTTTTATTAGCCGGGCGTGATAGGCTCCCTGGCTGCCGGTAATGCCCTGGATAATAACCCGGCTATCAGCCGCAAGCAGGATAGCCATCAACCTGCCCTCCTTCATTAACCGCCAGCTGTAATAACAGTTTTTGCACCGCCTCTGCCGTTGTACCGGTTTTGATTACTGTTACCCCGTACTTTTCCAGCAAAGACCAGCCTTCCTCCTGGGAATGACCACGCATCTTAACCACCAGAGGTAGTCGTTGCATGGCGGGTAATTTTTCCAAAATGGCGGTAATACCTTGGGCCACCGTATAGCAATTATTAATTCCACCATAAACGTTGACAATAATACCCTTGATACCTGCCGTTTTTAAGGTAATCTCCATGGCGACCATCATTTGTTCAGCAGTAATACCCCCGCCGAGGTCGAGGAAACTGGCCGGCCTGCCCCCCAGGCGAATTACGGTATCCATGGTTGCCAGGCAAAGGCCGGCGCCGCCAGCGATAATCCCTATTTCCCCGGCCGTATCCAGGCGCACGTAACCGAGATTGTACTTTTGGGCTTCAAGCTGGCAAGGGTCATCGGGAACTATTGACCAGGAGGCTAGCTCCGGGTGGCGGTCTAGGGCAGCATCATCAATTATTACTTTAGCATCAGCTGCCACCAGGCGACCGTCCCGGCACCAGGCTGCCGGGTTCACCTCCACTGTAAGGGCATCCAGGCGGTAAAATAATTGTGCCATCCTCCAGAGCATATCCCTTACTTGGAGCAACTTTTTACCCATTAATCCTGCCCGGCGCCCCAGTTCCGCCAGAAGATAAAGGGGTGGCAGTGTTGTGGCCGGCAAAACCGTCCTGGCCAGGGCCGCGGGTTCCCTCCTGGCTACCTCCTCGATATCGATACCACCGCGGGTAGAAAGAAGCATCACCGGATGACCGTGCCCGTAATCCAGGCTTATTCCCAGGTAAAATTCTTGCTCGATGTCCAGCACTTCTTCGAAAAGTAATTGCTTTACTGTTTCGCCCCTGTATGTTACACCGAGCATTTCTCCTGCAACTTTAGCCGCTGCTTCCGGGCAGGAGGCAATCTTTACCAGGCCGGCCTTCCCCCGCCCACCGGCACGTACCTGGGCCTTGATTACAACCCTGCCACCCAGCCGGCCAGCAGCCTCCCGGGCTGCTGCCGGCGTTGTTATTACTTCCCCTCGTGGTATTGCCAGGCCCTGCTGGTTGAAGAGCTCCTTGCCCTGGTATTCATAAAGATACAATCTTTATTTCCTCCCTGGATGTTCAATAAATTGTCACTTAATCTCTTCATTGCTAAATTCTTCCTTATTTTATACTTCACCATCATTCAATACACCCTTAACTATTTGTTCAAATTCTTCCTGTGTCAGGATACCTTTTTTGGCAATCCCCAGGGCTTTAACCCGCTGGACAATAGCTTCAATTTCTTCTTCAGTTGCCCTGCGACCCATTTCCTCCAATTTGACCCTTACAGACCCTTTACCGGTCTTTTTGCCCATAACGATTTCCATCTTTTTACCCACCGTCTCCGGTAAAAAGGGGAAAATGGCCAGGGGTGACTTCTGCAGTACCTCCATTCCCAGGCCAATTTCCCGGGTAAAAGGTAAAGAGCCAACCACCGGTTTGTTGCCGGCCAGGGGCTGTCTCGCAATCTCGGCCACCCGCATTGAGATGGTTGCCAGTTTGCTTAAGTCTACTTTTAGCTGGTAGCCATATAAAGCTGCCAGGCACAGGAGAACTTCTTCCAAGGCAGTATTACCGGCCCGCTCACCCAGGCCGTTGATACAACCGTGGACCACTTCGGCGCCGGCTTCCACCGCCGCCAGGGTGGTCGCCGTTCCCAGGCCAAGATCATTGTGGGTGTGCACTTCTAACGGGACGGAAACCATCTTTTTTATTTCCCGGACCAGGTAACCCATAGCCGCCGGTGTAGCCGACCCAGTTGTATCGACCACAGCAATACTATCCGGCGTAGCTTTGCGCATTACTTCGGCGAATAAACACTTGAGAAAATCCATTCTGGCGCGAGTAGTATCGAAGGGAAAGAAGGTTACATAAAGACCGCGGTCATGGGCATAGTTGATAGCCGTGATGCTTTTAGCGATTATCTCATCTTCCGTCCAGTTGAACTGGTATCTTAATTTGGGGTAACCTGTCGGCACTTCCAGTATAATTCCCCACACACCACAAGCGGCAGCCCGGTCAATATCGGCAAGCATGGCCCGGGAAAAAGCCATAATCCTGGCCTTTAAACCAGCCTGGACAATCTCCCTGATGGCCGCCGCATCCTCATCAGAAACCGCCGGCATGCCGGCTTCTATACGATCCACGCCCAATTCATCCAGCATACGCGCGATAGCTACCTTTTCTTCCAGGCGAAAGACTACTCCCGGGGTTTGTTCGCCATCACGCAAGGTAGCATCGTGAACAATAATTTTTTCAGGTAACTGTTGCTGTTCCCGTACCGGGGGTGCAAAGTTATATTCACTTACCCACCACTTATCCCGGTGCCACGGTTCCTGCATATTCATCCTCCTAACTCACCTTTACTTCATATAAAGGGGGTTTCCCGGTCAACACATTAACAATCGTGCGGGCCACAATTTCACTGGTCAAGGCCATAGAACCGTAGGTATAACCGCCCATGTGCGGCGTTACTATTACATTCTCCAGTTTCAACAGGGCGGAATCCAGCGGGGGTTCCATCTGAAAAACATCTAAAGCCGCCCCGGCAATTTTTTTCTGTTGCAAAACCTCATAAAGGGCTGCTTCATCAACCAGCTCGCCCCTGCTGGTATTGATTAGAAAAGCAGTAGTTTTCATCCGGGCCAGTTCCTGTACGCCGATGAGCTGCCGGGTACTTTCTGTCAAAGGTAAATGCAGGGTTACAAAATCTGCTGTAGCCAGGATTTCTTCTAAACTTGCCGGCTGTACTCCGTTTTCCTTTTCAAATTCGGCATCATGAACTATATCATAACCCAGGATATTCATTTGAAAGCCCCGGGCTCGCCTGGCAACCCCGCGCCCTATCTGGCCCAGGCCTACAATTCCCAAAGTCGTACCATATATATCAAACCCCATGATCGGTCCCCATAAACCCTGGCGCGTCCGCTGGTCAGCAATAACAATCTGCCGCGCAGCAGCAATCATGAGGCCGATGGTCAAGTCGGCTACCGCACTGGCATTGGTTCCGGGCGCATTAGCTACAATAATCCCCCGCCGGGCCGCCGCTTCTACATCGATACTATCGATACCTGTACCATGTTTAACGATGACCTTCAACTTTGGAGCCTGTTCCAGATCTGCAGCCAGGACTTTATTAGTACCGACAACCCAGGCATCTGCTTCTAGCAATATTTCTCTAAAATCGTCACGCCGTCGCATCTCTTCAGGTGGAATCATTACCAGGCGGCAGTGATGCTCTTCCAGTATTTGCTTGGCCATGCTGGAATACCTGGTAAATGTAGGTGAGGTGGAAAGTACAATATAAGGGCTCAAGACCCTCTCTCCTTTGCTTGCTTTCTCCGCCGGCCGATAAACGATTTTCCCACCGGGGCTGCATTTATTCCCGGTGCGGGAAATTATCCGCCTCCCGCACCGGGACATAACAGGGGAGGTAATAGGAAAAATCAAATGGCCTTTTTATAGTCAAATACCCTGTTTAAATGTAAGTCAGCTTTTTAATATATCCTCAATCTCCACCGCTTTTCCTGTTTTAGAGGATTCTACTGCCGCCAGAACTACGGCAATGTTGTGAATGGCCTGGGCGGCGTCAATTTCCGGCGCCGCTTTGAGACCGCGAATAGAATCGGCAAAGTCTTCAAATTGCTCGCGGAACATATCGCCGCGTTCCAGGGTGACGGGTACATCGTGTAAGAAGCGGTTATCAGGGTCATCGCCCTTGCTGGTAAATTCCCTCAAAATGAGCTTGCTGTGATCATCAACTACATCAGCCTTGCTCCACCAGCCGAAATCCAGGTCGTAGAAGAGAGTGGCTTTCGTGGCATAAACGTTCATAAAGAATACGCCCGGGGAAGCCCAGTTGGCACCAATATAAGCCAGCTTACCACTGGCAAACTCGCAGATGGTCATGGTGGCCGTATCTTGATCAACCGGCGTATACATGGATTTCATAAAGGAGAAAACCCGGACTACAGGACCCAGCAGGTATTGCAGGCTGTCGACATGGTGAACCGCAAGCTGGGTTAAGGGGCCACCCGGCGCCATCAGCCTGTCACCACGCCAGTTGCCGGGTTGCAATTCCATACCCCGTTCGTTGGAAAAGTTGGTCTCAATCATGGATACTTCGCCGATACGGCCGCTGTCCATCAGTTCTTTAATTTTACGTACCCCTGCCAGGCGCCGGGCGCTGTGGCCAACGGTAAAGACGACGCCGGCGTCGCGGACGGCTTTTTCAATGCGCCTGGCGTGATCGAGGCTAACGGCGATGGGTTTATCAACATAAACATGTTTACCCGCAGCGGCTGCAGCTTCAATTACCGGCGCGTGCTGGTCATTGGGAGTGGTGACGATAACCCCTTCAATATCATCACGTTTCAATAATGACTCCAGGTTATCTTCTATCTCGCAGTTGTGTTTGGCGGCAAAGGCCTCCCGTTTGCCCACGCTCCGGGAATAACAAGCGACTATCTTTAATTTCTCGCTGCGTTCAATGGCATTAGCCATGATGTTGGCCCAGCGCCCGAGGCCGATTGACGCCACCCTTACTGGTTCGTAGGACATTGTTTAACCCCTCTCCTTTTAGATAATTAATTTGAAAGATAAAATTTAAGGAATCGCCACCGCTGCCGCCGGAAAAAAACAGAGTATACGCAAATCCCCAGCCCCCGGATTTATAATCCGGTGCCCGGCTTTTATTGGTATAACAATGAGATCGCCCGGAGTGATATCAATTACTTCACCATCAACCCACGCTTTCCCCTCCCCATCTAGTACATAAATTACTTCTTCAAAATCATCATGGACATGGGGCTGCCTTGCCCCACCCTGGTCTTCAGCATAGATCTCGACAAGACGACAGGTAACACCCGTAGCCCCGGTAGTTTTTGCCGAGACCAGTTCCGCCACCCTTCGCCCCGCTGCCGGTTGAAAAACGGCCTGTTTGAGGTTAACCCTGGTAACCACTGGCTTTCATCCTTCCATGTTACGTATCCAGACGTTTAAAAACTTCTTGCACTGCCTGTATGATTTCTGAGCTTACGCGCTCTACCAGTTCCTGCGCCTTCTTTTCATTGACAATGCTCAGGTCACCGTACCAGCCGGTAGGCGCTATCTGCCGGATGTCAGCAAGCAGGGGGTAAACCGACCTTGAACGCCGCAGGGCGTCCATTTCCCTGGCTGCCTGGTAAGGGGAAGGGTTGGTAGCCAGCTCCAGCCTTACCAGCTCAGGCCGGTAAGCCAGTACCGGGAGGGCTTCTAAAGCCCCGGCGTGAGTTAATTCGGCTTCCTCCTGGTAAAGCTGGGCAGCAATATAACAGGCCTGGGCCACCACACATCGGACGTCATACTGTTGCTGGAGCTGGGAGGCAGCATAATTAATGGCCGCGGTATTGCCTTCATGCCAGTTCAAGATAAGAATGCGTTTCGCCCCGTGTTTGATTACGCTGGCGGCGACATCCATCAAAAGGTTTATATATGTTTCCTGCCGCAGAGTTAAAGTACCGACAAAAGAGGCATGAAAGGGGGTAACGCCGGCATGGCTAAAAGGGAGCAGGAGGCCATCCAGCCCTGCAGCTACCTGCCGGGCAATAACCATAATGGCGTAATGGTCCGTACCGCAGGGCAGGTGCGGACCATGTTGTTCCACGCTACCGGCAGGGATAATTGCCAGGCGAGAGCGTTTAAGGATTGCTTCGGCCTCCGGCTGGGTTATTTCCAGGAGGTAATGATTGTCTTCCCGGCTCTTCAATTGCTCCACCTCGATAATTGATGATCTATGATAGATGATATATTCTGCGTCAATTTTGATATTCCTGCTTTGGTAGTCGATTTTTTTTATTTATTTTCGGCGATAAAATAAATTGAGTGGTTTGCCCAAAAATCGTTTAACTTTATCCCACCTTTCTCCCTTTGATAACTGCTGGGATCCCATGAAGCCCTCAAAAGCAAATTGCTATTCCACCGTTTCTCTGTTAAAATGAGGCTGAAAGTTTCTGGAATAGCAGGTGCAAAGTAAGGTCATGATAGCGAAAGCAACATTAAAGCGCCTCGAAAAAATAAAACCCGTTTTACAAAAGTACGGGGTTGACGTGGCCTACCTTTTTGGCTCCAGGACTGATGGTACTGCTTATGCCGATAGTGACTATGACTTCGCTGTTTTATTTAAAAGTTATAACCACCAGTACCATAATATCACTCTGGCTATATCTATCCAGCTAGAACTAGAAGAAAAGCTCCACGCCCCGGTAGATATACTTTTTTACAAAAAGTACCAGTCGTCCTGGGTTTTGAAATAATTAACACGAAAATAACCTAACAAATGATCTTCATCAAGTAAATAACCCTACCAGGCAGGGCGTAAAAAGGCAATAATAAGCTAGCAGATGCATGAACTTGCATCAGCCAGGTTAATCCTTTTTGAGGGTATAGTGTTAAACGACCTGGGCGACTTCCCTTACCTCGAGTCCCAGCTTCCGGGCCTCAGCAATAATTTTCTTGATCCGAAACCTTTCTTGCTTTTGTTTGGCTTTCTCAAATGCAGTCTCGTCGTAGTCTGTACCGTTTTTTAGTAAGTTGTAAATGATTACCAGGAGCTTTCTGGCTAAAGCGATAAGGGCTTTCTTGGCCCCGCGGCGTTGCTTGACCTTCCAGTACCAGGACGATAAATAGCTGTCGCGTACCCGGGTGATGGACCAGGCAACTTCGCAAAGAATTCGCTTTAGATAGGTGTTACCGTGGGTGGTGCGAGTGGACTTTTTTTTCCTGCACTTTCATTATTGCCGGGGCTTAAGCCCGCCCAGGAACAGATATGTTCCGCAGTTTTAAAGCGGCTCATATCGATGCCAATTTCCGCCAGAATAGCGGCGGCAGCGGTTTTGTCAATCCCCGGGATGCCGTCCAGTTGTTCCAGTTGTCTTTGGTATTGATTAAGTTTTTCCTCCAGCTTTTGCTCTACCAATCGAAGATGCTCGTAGTGCTGATCCAGCCAGCCCAGCAAAAGCTTGAGGAACTCCCTTTGGTGAACATCCATTTTGCCATTGACAGCCTGCTTGATTTCCTGAAGCTTACTCTTGGCACGACCCTTTACCAAAGTCTCTACTTCCCGGGCGGATATCTTCCCGTGACGGCAAAGGTGATCCATAATCGCCCGGCCCGATACCCCGAAGATATCGGTGAGGAAGGTGGAGAGCTTGAAACCGCAGCTTTGTAAGTGCTTTTCGATGCGGTTCTTTTGCGACGCAATCTCTTCGATAATACTTTTGCGGTACCGGGTTAGATTACGGAGTTCCCGGATAGGTTTGGAGGGGATAAAACTTCCTTCCAACAATCCGGCGCGTAAAAGGGTAGCTATCCATTCAGCGTCCTTCATGTCAGTCTTTTTACCGGGAACGTTTTTCATGTGCCGGGCGTTGGCAACAATCAAAACCATACTGCCGTCAAAGGCTTCTTCCAGGACGTTATATACAGGCTGCCAATAAACCCCGGTGCTTTCCATGGCCACATGGCGGCAGTTCTCTGCTTCCAGCCAGGCTTTCAGTTCATCAAGCCCGGGCAGAAGGGTGGAAAAGGTGCGGATGGTTTTTGTCGGTTCCTCGCCAATATTGCCTTTTAATAGGCAGGCAACCACGGTATCTTTATGGACGTCCAAACCACAGCAGGTTTCCAAGATGTCTTGCATAAGAACTCCTCCTGCTTCATTGGATTTCAGGGATGATTGCCCGAGAAAGTAAGAAGTTTAACACCCGTGCTGTTCCCAAGTCCTTAAGAACAAGGGGCGACAATTGGCTGTGCTCAAAGGCAATCAGGTTAGGTTAGTACTCGAGGTTATACCATCAAAATGTACTCAACCTTTGTCCCTGATAAGTCCAATGTAGCAGAAAATCAGATGTTTGTAATCACTTCTTTCTATTTTCATGATTGGTTGTGCCTTCCAGGCATGGCCGGTTAGTAAGCATTCCTGTAATGAATTAAGGTAGGTGTTGCCAATAAAAAAGCCTCCTGGTAAAAAAATAATAGACCAAAACAAACAAACCCACCAGGAGGCGAGAAACCGAATGAATGAAGTGCAAAAGAAATTACTGGTCCATGGAGAAGTGATAATTGTCGGGATCGACGTAGCCAAGCACAATCACTGGGCACGGATCTATAACCAAATCGAACTGGATGTGGTCAAACCCTTCAAGTTTCATAATAGCAAAGAAGGCTATTATCGTCTAGTGGCAAAAATGGAAGGTACGTGTCAAGATGTAGTAGGCAAAAAGAGACCTCACATAAAAATCCCATATATATCCAACACCTTTTCCGGCTCCGGAGTATTGTGCAGTAATTCTCTGCGCCTGTCAAGGTTAAAGCCTGCGGCCGCCTACGGCGACCTTGACAGGCTTCGCGAATTACTGCCTGCTCTAATTAAGCCGGAAAAGGGGTTAGAATATAGCTCCACTAATTCTTGTTAGTTGCCTCAAGGTATATTTAACCCAATCTGTTCCCGCCTCAGGGCCAACAAGGGCTGGTACTCTCTTCCTTAACCATGCTTCTACGTCTTCTTTAACTATCTTCTTTTCTTTTATTACTTTAACGGGATTCTTTTCTACTTGTGGCATCTTCTTTTCTAGCCATGCGGCTAATTCTCCATTGGCTTTGAGCATAAGTAATGCTACCATGGCCGTTGCTCCTGCTTCGCTCCAGCTCATTCCCCTCTTTTTCATGCGAATGGCTATTTTTTTGTCTACTGTTGTTTCGGCTACGCCCATCCCGTATAACTTTAGCCCTTCCAGTTGTCGTGGTAACCGCAAGCGGTAATCTAACAGGTTATCGCGATATCTTTGACAGTAGTCATATACTTTTTGGCGTTGTTGCTTGTTTTTGCGGTTCGGTGCTTCTTCTATGAGTGCTTCCATGGTGTCCAAAAAGACCTGCTCTTGACCTTTGGCTAAAATCTCCATTAATCCTCGCGCTGTTTCGTTCCCATAAGCCTGCCTTATATCCCGGTGGAGGTGGTAGCGGTCCAATTGTACAATGGCTCCTGGTAACTGTTCTTTGGCTGTCTTCTGGATCCAGCTGGCTCCGTCGCCATTGACCACATATATTGTTTTTTCGTCTATCTCGTAGTACCTGGCTATTTCCGTGGTGAGGGCTTCCCAAAATTGTTCTCCATCTTCATAGATGCCCATTACTACCCGCGGGTTCTTGAGATGCCGGGCATTCCCTTTTTCTATCCACCCTTCGTATACTATTCCTACTTTTACTTCTATCCGCTCTTGCTTGCTCCTTTGCAGGGGAATCATTATGCCATCGGCTTCGATAAATAGTGCCGGTACTTTTTTCTTTTTGCCTTGGGGCTCTTCCCCGCTCACGAATAGCTTGTTGCGCAGGGCTTCTTGCAGTCCTTTTTGTTCCAGTCCATTTCGTTTTACTTCGCTATGGATGGTCATATGGCTTAATTGGCCCATCCCTGCTTCGGCCATTATTTCCGCTGCCTGCCTGAAGGGTAACCGGGTTGCCAGCGATACGGCTAATTTGAGCAGTCTTCCTGTCAGGCGCTTTCCTTGGCGTAAGTTCAGGGCTTCGTCTAACAGAAACCTTCCCTCGCCTCTTTTCTTTTTGCGCGTCGCTTTGACATATAGTCGGCGCTTAAAGGTTATATCCCCGTACAGGCAGGTGATTGTGCGGTAGCGGAAGCCAGCTATCCTATATCTCTTGGGTTTTGCTGGCATAAGGGCATCATCCAGGGCTTCCAGTACGGCTACCAATAATCGCCTGGCTATTTGCAGGATAACTTCTTCTAGAGTGTTGAAATTCTCGATACCATCTAATAAACTAAAGATGGTAGCGGTACTGGTATTACCGTTTACCATAAAGAGACCTCACTCCTTTTACGGTGTTTTTCTTCTTGTGAGGTCTCTTTTCTCTTTTTTGCTCCTTTTTCCTCCTGCCTACTGTAATTTTACACTAACAAATGGAAGAAGCCAAAGAAAAAGCCAGGGCAACAAAAGTAGTAATCGGCATGGAGCCCACCGGCCACTACTGGAAACCCTTAGCATGGTTTCTCCAGGAGCAGGGTTATACAGTAGTGATAGTCAATCCCTATCACGTCAAAAGGCGGAAAGAGGAAGTAGATAACTCCCCCACCAAGAACGACCGAAAAGACGCCGGGATAATAGCCAAAGTAGTCAAGGACGGGAATTTCCTCCACTGCCTTTTGCCCAAAGGAAAATATGCCGAACTAAGGAACCTGACCGTAACCCGGCGGCAGCAACGCCGGAAACTAAACAGCGCCTTAAACCAACTCCAGGCCATCCTGGACGAATACTTCCCCGAGCTGGGGCAAGTATTCAAAAACCTGTTAGGCAAAGCAGCCCAATGGGTCTTAAGGAACTGTCCCTTCCCCAGGTTAATATTAGCCTATAAACTCGAAGAATTAGCCACTGCATTAAAAGAAGCCAGTAACCACCGGGTAGGGATGAAAAGAGCCCAGGCCCTCTACCAGACGGCCCAGGGGTCCATAGGAGTAACCGAAGGATTAACCGGAGCCCAACACAAGCTAAACGCCTGCCTGGACGAAATAGCCTTTTACCAGAAGCAAATCGAGCAAACAGAAGCAGCCATGGCCGATATTTTGGCAGGAATAGATATCGCAGGCAATTTATTAAGCATCCCCGGTATAGGCCTGGTAACAGTAGCCGGCTTTTTAGGCGAAATAGGCGATCCCCAAAATTACGAGCACTGGAAGCAAATCCAAAAACTCGCCGGACTGAACTTAAGCGAACAAAGTTCCGGGCAGAAGAACGGGCAAAGCAAAATATCCAAACGCGGGCGAGCCGAATTAAGGAACCTGTTATACCAAGCCAGTCTAACTCTAGTAGCCAAGAACCGTGAATTTAAAGCGTTGTACCACTACTTCCTGACCAGGCGGGAAAACCCCTTAAAGAAAAAGCAGGCCTTAATAGCCATAGCCGTAAAATTGCTACGGGTGATGTACGGCCTGGCCAGGAAGAAAGAAAACTACGACTCTGACAAAGTGTTAGGCGACTATCGCCGCGCCCAATTACAGCAAGCAGCTTAAGTAAAAACCCAAACACAAGGTAAAAAGTCTTGGGTGGGGGAAGCCATATCATCTCCATAAGGGCATAGACCCTGCTTGTAAGTACTGGCACAACCCACCCGCCCTCAAAAGGCCGAACGAAGGAATGAAACAGGGCATAGACCCCGGGAGACATGATAGGGTAGCCGAGGGCAAGAAGTGGTGAGGGTAACTGCCCAAGACTTAAAGATTAAACCATCGTCTTGTTGTTGTGGACGATGATGGAGGCTTAGTCTGCCCTTTTGGACTTCATCATAAAAAATGAAAATCTAAGAGAGCAGGAGATTTAACGAGCTAGAAGCAAATTATTGAGATAGGGGATTGTCTTCTATTCAATAGATGAGGATTTCCGTACTGACATAGAAGACCGGATAATGCGGGACTATCTTGATTTTAAGCAAGAAATCAACTTCTATGAGCGGGAAGTTGAGGAGGCGATCAGACAAGGTGCCTTCTTCAATCAACCTTAGACTTATCTATTGGCTTTAACAAAAGAAGAGTTTATAGCCAATAACGATAACTTTGCCATCGCCGAGCACCATCTGCGCCGAGCTCTAGAAGCGCTCCTGGATATTGGCCGGCATATTATAGCTAAAAAAGGATTGGGCCGGCCGGAAGATTATAAAAGCATCATTACCTTGTTGGGAAAAAACGGCGTTATCCCCATGGAATTTATGCTAAAGATCCAAGGCATGGCTGGCTATCGTAATCGCCTGGTGCACGGTTATGCCGATGTTACTGCTGAAGAAATCTATGATCTCCTTAAAGAGAGGCTGGCTGATTTTGCGGAATTTGTGTATTACATACTTGACTACCTGAACAAAGAGAACGTAGTTCAGAAAGGTGGGACCGGTGATGACACCAAAAATTGCTCCCGAACTCCATCCCCAGGCAATTAATTGGGAAACTTACAAAGAAGCAGTCCCTGAGAAAATAGAGTTAATTGGAGGCTTCCTTTGCGGCGGTCCTGCAGATCATGATGCCAGGGAGAAACTTTTAAGGGCACTCTTGATTAATGTTGGCCTGGAGCGAGCGATCAAACTGGCGCCAAAGGAAAAATGGGAAGCAGCCCTACGGGAGATGACCCGTTATGCCCGGTAGCATTGCCGTCTGGCTGGCAGCGGCTGTCATAGTCTGCCTGGCCGCCGCTTTACAGGGAATAACCGGCTTCGGTTTTGCCCTGATTTCAGTACCTCTTTTGCTCCTGATCTACGACCCCCATACCGCTGTGGGTATTAATATTATTATTTCCTTCGTTTCCCTCTCTCTGTTGACTTTGCGCGTCCGTAAGGCTGTTTTACTACCGGTGGTGAAAAACCTTTTCCTGGGCAGTATCCTAGGGATTCCCCTGGGGGCTTACGTTTTCCTGCATTTTGACGTACAGCAGCTCAAGTTTATCATCGGTATTGTCACCGCTCTGTGTAGCCTGCTGCTCTTGAGCGGCATGACGGTGAAAAATGCCGCCGGTTGCTTCTGGGAAAGGATTGCGGGCAGCATCTCCGGTTTCCTGACGGGGAGCATCGGTATGCCCGGACCGCCAATTATCCTTTTCCTGAGCAACCTGCAGCTACCCAAAGACCGCTTCCGGGCCACAACGGCCGCCTACTTTACCCTGGTCTACCCGTCCAGCCTTCTTCTTTTAACCCTCCTGGGGGCCATCGACGGTCACATCACCCTGACGGCCGTCTCTTTGATCCCCTTTGCCATCCTGGGCGGCCAAGTGGGTTGCCGCCTATTTTCCCTGGTGCCTCAGGCGCAGTTCCAGCGCAGCGTGCCTCTGCTGGTCCTGGGAACGGCTATCTACATCGTGATAACCACGCTGCCATGAGGTCTGGTGCAATGTAACTTCTTGATTTTTCCCAAAAACCTTCGGGGGAACCAGGGGTCAATGATATATACCCCACTCTCTTCTTGGCGAAGTCAATCTATCGTTACCCCCGGGCAGGTGCTTAATCACCTATTATCTCATACACCAGCGGCTGGGGGGCCGGCGGCTCTGCTGCCAGGGTATAGGCCGCCAGGAATCTTTCCCTGGCCGCCTCCAGGTTGGTCCGGTCGTTGACGTGGAAGACGGCCAGGGGCTCGCCAGCGCTAACATAATCTCCCCGGCGCTTTTTAAGTTCAATACCTACCGCCGGGTCAACGGGGCTTTCCTTGGTGACCCGCCCGGCTCCCAGGAGCATGGCCGCCTCGCCTACCAGGCGGGCCTGGACGGTGCTGATGTAACCGCTGGCCGGTGCGGCTACCGTCACCTGATCGGCCGCCCTAGGCAGGAATTCCGGCCGGTCCACCACTGCCGGGTCGCCGCCCTGGGCGGCAATAAACTGCCGGAATTTATCCAGCCCCTGGCCTCCGGCCAGCAAGGTTTCCAGGCGCCGGCGGCCTTCCTGGCTGCTCCCGGCGGCACCGGCAAGCAAAAGCATCTGGCTGCCCAGGGTGAGGCACACCTCCCGCAGTTCCCGCGGCCCGCCGTCGGATAATACGGCAATAGCTTCTCTTACTTCCAGGGCATTGCCTACCATCATCCCCAGGGGCTCATCCATATTGGTAATTACGGCTACCGCCCGTCGGCCCATCTCCCGTCCCAGGGCCACCATAAGCCGGGCCAGTTCCCGGGCCGAAGCCAGGTCGGGCATAAAGGCGCCGCTGCCAACCTTGACATCGAGAACTATGGCCTCAGCGCCGGCGGCGATTTTTTTGCTCATGACACTGCTGGCAATGAGGGGCCTGCTCTCTACCGTTGCCGTTACATCCCGCAGGGCATAGAGTTTGCCGTCAGCCGGCACCAGGTTCCCCGTCTGGGCCGTAATGGCCAGCCCGATTTCCTTCACCTGCCGGACCATCTCCTCCCGGGAGAGCTGCACCCGGAAGCCGGGAATGGCCTCCAGCTTGTCAATGGTACCGCCGGTGTGGCCCAGGCCCCGGCCGGACATCTTCACCACCGGTACCCCGGCAGCCGCTACCAAGGGTGCCAGGACCAGCGTAGTTGTATCGGCTACACCGCCGGTGCTGTGCTTGTCGACCTTCACCCCGGGGATAGAACTCCAGTCAAGCTGCTCCCCCGAGGCCACCATGGCCCGGGTGAGGGCCGCCGTCTCTTCCTGATCCAGGCCGCGGAAATAGACGGCCATTAGGAAGGCCGCCATCTGGTAGTCGGGGATTGTCCCGGCCGTATAACCCTGAATCATGGCCTCAATTTCCGCCGGCGCCAGGGCCTGGCCCTCCCGCTTGCGGCGGATTAAGTCAAGCATCTGCATAATTATGTAAACCTCCCCTAATAATCGATTTTTCCTTACAGCCAGTAATAAAAAAGCCGCTGGTAAACTACTGGCGGCTTACCACATGGAAATGCCAGGATATACTCTTGCAAGCATTATACCTTGCCGGCTTAGCCTGGGCAAGGTGTGATGCAGGTAGCCATGGAGGTGTTTATTGCCACCAAACCCATATGGCACGTTAGGCGTCCCGGCCCGGCAATCGGGTCACGACCCAACGTCTACAATAGCAAATGGGGCAGTCTTCTAACCGCGTCATAGATCCCCTGGGACGGCTTCAGGAACACCCGAGTTCGACAGTTGCTAGGCAAAAATGACTGCTTTTCAGATGAAGAACCCTTATAAATCAACGTTTCCCGATCTTGGGAGAGCTCAAAAATCAAAAATCACATAGGCACACGATTTCGGGATTAAAACTTGATGGTAATGTAGTACATGCGCTATAATATAGACATGTACATAAGAACTATTTCCCGCAAAAACAAGGACGGCTCTGTTGTCCGTTATATCCAGCTTGCCCACAACGTCTGGGACCCCAAGGCCGGCTACCCGAAAGCCAAAGTACTCTTCAACTTCGGCCGCGAAGAGGATGTAGACCGGGAAGCCCTGGTCCGCCTGGTAAAGAGTATTACGCGTTTTTTGGGACCGGAAGAGGCTTTACGCACCCAGGCAGAGTTAAACGGCAGCGCTCCCCTAACTTTTGTCTCCAGCCGGCCTATAGGTGGCGCCTGGGTGTTAAACGAGCTCTGGAACCAGCTGGGTATCAACCGCGTTTTAGCCGGGCTGCTGGCCAAACGTAAGTTCCAGGCGCCGGTAGAACGAGCCATCTTCGCTATGGTAGCCAACCGGGCTTTGAACCCGGCCAGTAAACTTAAGACCGAGGATTGGGTCAGCCACGATGTTTTCATTCCCGGCCTCCCGGACGTGCCGGTGCAAAACCTTTACCGAGCCATGGACTTCTTACTGGAGGCTGCTGAAGAACTGCAAAAGGATATCTTCTTCTCCGTGGCCCACCTCTTCAACCTGGAAGTCGATCTCCTGTACTTCGATACCACCTCCACCTACTTTGAAGTGGAAGAGGAGGATAATCCGGAGGACCATAAGCAGCACCTTCGGCGTAAAGGCAACTCCAAGGACCACCGGCCGGATTTACCCCAGGTGGTAATCGGCCTGGCTGTCACCAGGGAGGGCCTGCCGGTACGCTGCTGGGTCTGGCCGGGTAACACCGCCGACATGGCGGTAATCGAGCAAGTCAAAAAGGACCTGGTGGGCTGGCAACTGGGCCGGGTCATTACTGTTGTCGACCGCGGTTTTGCTTCGGAAGACAACCTTCGTTACCTCCAGCGCGCCGGCGGCCACTACATTGCCGGCGAAAAGATGCGCAGCGGCAAGGATACGGTGGCAGAGGCCCTTGCCCGGCCGGGCCGTTACAAAACTGTCAAGGATAACCTTGAAGTTAAAGAAGTTATCGTCGGCGACGGCGAAAAAAGGGTACGATATATCCTGGTACGTAACCCTAAAGAAGCAGAAAAAGACAGACTGGAGCGGGAGAAAATCCTGGCCCGCCTCAAGGAAGAATTAGCGGCCATTGGGGACCTCAAAGGCGAACCCCATACTAAAGCCTGCTGCCAGCTCATTGCCCATCCCACTTATGGCCGCTATCTCAAGACCGACAAGAAGGGACAACCCTATATCGATGCGGCCAGGGTGAAAGCTGAAGAGAAGCTGGACGGCAAATACCTTTTAAGAACCTCGGACGATACCATAAGTGCTGAAGACGTGGCCCTCGGCTACAAGCAACTGCTTGAGGTAGAGGATGCCTTCCGCACCATGAAGCAGTCCTTAGAGCTGCGGCCGGTCTATCATCGCCTGAGCGACCGCATCCATGCTCACGTCCTCCTGTGCTGGCTGGGACTGCTCCTAATCCGGGTAGCTGAAACGAAAGTGCAGGATAGCTGGCGGAACATCCGCCAGACCCTGGAACGCATGCACCTGGGCGAATTTGTTGGTCCTGAGGGCAGGGTACTCCAAAGGACGGAAACAACCCCGCCACAGCAGCATATCTTCAAGACCCTTGGGATAAAGGAACCGCCGCAAATAATCGCGGTCGAAACAAAGGCCAGAAAGGGTCCCTAGTAACACGCGCCCAAAAAGCCGATCCCTGAAACCCTTGCGCAACAAGCTGTTGCGCTTATTATTCACCTAGCAACTGTCGAACTCGGGGAACAGGGAGGCAAAAAATAAATGCCTACTAAAAATCCATGGCACTCCAGATCTAACACTAAAGGTCATACCTACCGGGATAACCTGGGAGGTATGACCTTTTTATTTTAGTATGTTACCCGTTCTGGTCCCAGCCAAGGTAAAAGGCCTTCCTGTTAACCTCTAAAAACCGCCCCGGTACTGAGACCGCCAGGGCCTCTTCCCAGGCCTCCCGGCTGATGGGCAACCGCCGCGCCAGGGCGCCCATGAGGACCATATTGGCGCTCTTCACGTTCCCGGCCCGGCGGGCCAGTTCCAGGGCGTCCAGGGCCAGCATATTGTTAACCAGCCGGCCCATCTCTCCCACCAGGTCCTCCGGGTAGGTGCCCGCCCCGGTGAGGACGGGGAGAGGCGGCATCTCCTGGTCGTTGACAATGAGCCAGCCGTCCAACTTTAAGTAAGGCAGCCAGCGGCGTGCCTCCAGTTTCTCAAAGGCCACCAGGAAGTCGGCCGTACCCGGGGCCATGACCGGGGCATAGACGCGGGGACCAAAGCGTACCTGGGTCACCACGCTGCCGCCGCGCTGGGCCATGCCGTGGATGTCGGAAACCTTGACCTCGCCCCCCAGGGAAAGGGCGGCCAGGGAGAGAACGCGGCCAGCGAGGATCGTCCCCTGGCCACCGACGCCCACCAGCAGGACGTTAATCACGCCGTTACTCATCTTCTTCACCCGCCTTCCTGATGGCCTCACCAGGGCAAATCTGGGTGCAGAGGCCGCAGCCGTTGCACTGGACCGGATCAATGACTGCCTGCTGCTCCTTAAAGGACAGGGCCGGGCAGCCCAGTTCCAGGCAGTACCGGCATCCCAGGCAGTTTCCCTTATCTACTATATAGACTGCTTCTTTCTCCTTATTCAAAAGGGCGCAGGGACGGCGGGCGATAATTACCGAAGGTCCGGCTGCCGCCGTTTCTTCGCGGATAGCCTTTTCCACCGCCTCCAGGTCGTAGCTATCGACCACCTGCACCCGCTGCACCCCCAGGGCCCGGGCGATTTGCTTCAGGTCCGCTTTGGGGGCCGGCCGCTGGGCGGCGGTATAACCGGTACCCGGGTGATCCTGGTGCCCCGTCATGGCCGTGGTACCATTGTCTAAAATAATCAAGGTGCCGTTGCTGCCATTATAAACCATGTCCAGGAGGCCGGTCATTCCTGAGTGCAGGAAGGTGGAATCCCCGATAACCGCCACCACCCGGCGGGCAAACTCCGGGCCCCGGGCCTTCTCCAGGCCCATGGCCACACCCAGGCTGGCCCCCATGCAGATACAGGTATCCATGGCCTGCAGGGGCGGTGTAGCTCCCAGGGTATAGCAGCCGATGTCGCCGGCCACCACCAGCCCGAGCTTCTTCAGGACGTAAAAGACGCCGCGGTGGGGGCAGCCCGGGCACATGAGGGGCGGCCGGCCGGGGAGATCGGCAGCGGCCGGGAACCCGGTCAGGGTAGCCGCCGGCGCGGCTGCACCTCCCTGGCCGGAGGCGGCCGCTACCTCCTCACCCGCTGCAGCCGTCGCGGTCCCTTGTTCCCGCACCCCCTCTGCCTCTCCTGGTGCTAAAACCGTGCTGCCTGCGGCTGGATTCCCGGCAGCGGTCATCGCGGGTAAAGCTACTGCGGCCAGGTCGGGGCAAACCAGCTCGGGAGCCACGGCTGCCACCCGGGCGCCTACCGTCCGGGCAACAATGAGGCTACTCAACTCATCCACCCGGGGTACCAGTTCCTTGCCAGTTACGGGCAGGCCCAAGGCGCGGATTTGATCTTCCAGGAAGGGTTCCAGTTCTTCCACCACATAGCAGGTTTCCACCGCCCTTACAAAATCGCGAATCAGCTTCTCCGGGAAAGGATAGGTTAAGCCCAGTTTCAATATCGAAACCCCGGGCAAAGCCTCTTTGACGTACTGGTAAGAAATACCCGCGGTAATGACGCCGGCGCGCCGGTCGGCCCATTCCACCCGGTTCAGGGGTGTAGTTTCCGCATAGGCAGCCAGTTTGAGACGCCTTTCTTCCACCACCCGATGGCGCACCTTGCCAAAGGCCGGTAGCATGACGTACTTGGCGGGCTGTTTGACATAATCCTTCAGCGGCACTTCCCGGCGCTGGCCCAGTTCCACCAGGCTGTAAGAATGGGCAATCCGGGTGGTCAGGCGCAGCATGACCGGGGTATCAAATTCCTCGCTAAGACTAAAGGCCAGCATGGTCATATCCTTAACTTCCTGGCTGTCGGCCGGCTCCAGGCAGGGGATCTGGGCCAAACGGGCGTAAAAACGGTTGTCCTGCTCGTTCTGGGAGCTAAAAAGCCCCGGGTCGTCGGCCGATACAAGGACCAGGCCGGCGTTAACGCCGGTGTAAGCCAGGGTCATCAGGGGATCGGCGGCCACATTGACGCCCACGTGTTTCATGGCTGCCAGAGACCTGGCACCGCCTATGGCCGCGCCGATGGCCACCTCCAGGGCCACTTTCTCGTTGGGGGCCCACTCGGCATAAACTTCCGGGTAACGGGCCAGGGCTTCGATGATCTCCGTACTCGGCGTCCCCGGGTAGGCAGCGGCCACCCGCACCCCGGCTTCCCAGGCGCCCCGGGCCAGGGCATGGTTACCGATTAACAGTTCCCGCACACTTCCACCTCTTCCCACACTGCAGACCCGCCCTAATCCGGACGAGTTAAAATTAAAACAGGCCGCCTTTTATCCGGCGGCTTAAATGAATTCACAGGTTCTCCCACTCCTGTTCGGCTTCCCAGATATCAAATTCACCCGCTTCAACAGGTTTTTTAACATACCCTTCACGGTGCTTGCGTTCCAATAATGAGATTTTTTGCTGCTGAAGGGCGACTTGAATCTGGATAGTACGCATGGAGTCGCCACCCTCTAACTTTATGGGGAATCTTTTCAACACCATAATACATAATTAATAATTTAGGCGTCAATAAGGCATTATGAAAATACCCAAATTGACACCTTAATTAACGAGGTGGCGATAAGGAACCATTAGCTCATTTCGGCCGCAGGTCCACCACCCGCCGGGCCTTGCCCTCGCTCCGGGGAATGCTGTGGGGCTCTACCAGGCGCACCCGGGCTTTGAGTTGCAGCACCGTATGCAGGCGGTCGACCACCTTTTCTTCCAGTTCCTCCAGCTGGCGGTAGCGGTCGCTGAAAAACTCCGGATCTACTTCCACCTGGATTTCCAGTTCATCCAGATAGTTGCGCCGGGTGACGATGAGCTGGTAGTGGGGCGACACCCCGCCGATTTCCATAAGGATGCTCTCCACCTGGGAGGGGAAAACGTTGACACCGCGGATTATAAGCATGTCGTCCGTACGGCCGGTGATCTTGGCCAGGCGCGCCGTGGTGCGGCCGCAGCGGCAGGGCTCAAAGTTCAGGGAGGAGATATCCCGGGTGCGGTAGCGCAGTACCGGCAGGGCCTCTTTGGTCAGGGTGGTAATGACCACCTCGCCCTTGACCCCCGGCGGGCAGGGCTCGCCCGTGGCCGGGTCCAGGATCTCCACCAGGAAGTGGTCTTCGGCCACGTGCTGGCCGTCCTGGTACTCGCACTCGCCGGAGACGCCCGGGCCCATGACTTCCGACAGGCCATAATTATCCGTGGCCAGCATCCCCCAGCGCCGCTCGATTTCCCGGAGCATCTCCCGGCTGGAGGCCTCGCCGCCAAACAGGCCCAGGCGCACGGGGAGTTCCCGCGGGTTCACACCTTCTTCTTCCGCCACCTCGGCCAGGTGCAGGACGTAGGACGGCGTACCCACCAGGACGGTGGTGCCAAAGTCCTGCATTAACATAATATGCCGCTTGGAGTTGCCGGCCGCAGCCGGTACCACCGTCGCCCCCACCCGCTCCAGGCCGTAGTGGAGGCCGAAACCGCCGGTGAAAAGGCCGTAGCCAAAGACTACCTGGGCGACATCCTCAGCAGTCACGCCGGCCAGGGAAACCATGCGCGCTACCAGATCCGTCCAGGTTTCCATATCCCGGCGGGTATAGCCCACCACCACCGGCTTGCCGGTAGTGCCGGAAGAAGCATGGAGGCGGACCACTTCCTTCAGGGGCACGGCGAAGAGGCCGTAGGGGTAATTCTGGCGAAAGTCCTCCTTGGTAGTCATGGGCAGCAAGCGGACATCCGCCAGGGTGCGGATATCCGATGGCCGGATACCCTTGGCATCCATAGCCTGGCGGTAAAAAGGCACCCGCTCGTAGACCCGGGCCACCGTTTCCTGGAGCCGGGCCAGTTGCAAAGTCTCAATCTCCGCCCGCGGGCGGCACTCATTTGCCGAATCCCAAATCATCAGTCACCATTCCTTTAGTTGTTGCCGTGCTCACCCTGCCATGGCCAAAGACCCTGGTTAAATGCTCCCGCGAAAAGGCCGGGGTGACCAGGCTCACCAGGGGTACCACACCCAGGGGAATAATCATGGCCAGGGAGCCAATTGTCGGGATAACGCTACCATCAAGGTGGTAATAGAAAGATAAGCCCAGAGATATAATAAGCCCGCTCAAAAGTCCCGCCCAGGCCCCGGCTTTAGTGGTGCGGGGCCAGTACAAACCGTACAGGTAGGGTGCCAGGAAGGCCCCGGCTACCGTCCCCCAGGACAGGGACATGAGGACCAGGATTATGGTGGGTTTTAAGGCAATGTATACTGACAGCCCGATAAAGAAGACGCATAAGAAACGCAGTAGAGCCATGACCGTGCGCCGTGAAACGTGAGGTACTGCCCCCTGGACCAGGTCGATAGCCACGGCCGAACTGGAGACCAGCACCAGGGAAGCCAGGGTGGACATGGAAGCCGCCAGCACCAGCAAGAGCAGGAGCAACCCCACCCAGGACGGCAGGTACTGGTTGATAATCTGGGGCATAACCAGGTCCGGGTTGGGCTTGCCATTAAGTAAGGGCATCTGGTTGTTGAAAAAAAGGCGGCCAAAGGCACCCGTGAAATAGGCGCCGGTGGCAATAATCAGGGCAAACAGGGTGGATACCACCGTGGCCGGCCAGATGGAACGCTCATCCTTAATGGCATAGAACTTCTGCACCATCTGGGGCAGGCCCCAGGGTCCCAGGCTGGTAAGGACCACCAGGGATAAAAGGGCAAACCAGTTGGGACCCGCCGGGGAAACCAGGCGGGGATTTATGGCCGCCAGGCGGCTGATGCCGGTGACCAGGCCGCCCACCGGCGGCGCGGTAATCACATAATATATCAGGACAAAAACGCCGCCGATCATAATCAAGCCCTGGATGAAATCTGTCAGGGTGACGGCGATATAACCGCCCAGGACCAGGTAGACGGCCGTCAGGGCGGCCATGGCGATGAGGGCGGTAGTAAAGTCAATCTGGAAAACCTGTTCAAATAGGTAGCTCAAACCCATATATACCGAGGCGGAATAGGGAACCAGGAAAATAAAGATTAACAGCGCCCCTACCGTCCGTAAAGCCGGGCTGTCATAACGCGCTGCCAGGAACTCGGGCATGGTCATAGCATTCAGGCGTACCGTCATTTCGCGGGTCGGCCGCGCCAGTACCTTCCAGGCCAGGAAACTACCGATAAAGGCATTGCCGATGACGATCCATAAATCCGAGAGGCCAAAACCCCAGCCTACCTTGCCGGCGTAGCCAATAAAAATAACGGCGGAGAAGTAGGTCGTCCCGTAGGCAAAGGCCGATATCCAGGGGCCCACGGTCCGGTTACCCAGGAAAAAGCCGCCGACATCCCGTGATTTCTTCAAGCTGTAAAAGCCAATAACGATAAGGATTGCAAAATATAAGCCCAAAATAAAAAACTTCATCCTGCCTTCCCCCCGTCCTGCCGTGAAGTTTAATGCCTTTACATATTCCACAACAAAGGCCAGAATCCTGCCGGGCCAGTTAAGTTTGGTTTATAAGGTTTTGCCCGGATGGCAAAGTTAATTGCCACGGTTGCTGGAACCTCCTTTTTATACCTTCGACGTATTTGGGGTTGATCTCGATCATAATGAAATTCCGTTTGAGGGCCTGCGCCACGTATCCCGTGGTCCCCACCCCGGCCATGGGATCAAGGACAACGTCACCTTCCCTGGTCGAAGTAAGGATTATGCGCCGCAACAGTTCCACCGGTTTTTGGGTTGAATGCAATTTCTTCCCCTTCCCATCCTTCACTCTCTCCGTCCCGTTACATATTGGTAGAACCCATATATTAGCAGCAACTTTACCTATCCCAAATTCTTTGGCCACTTTCTTATTAAAGGTGTATTTTTTAGCACTCCTGTCCTTCACGGCCCAGATCAGCGTCTCCGTGGCATTGGTAAATCTTACTCCCAGCCAGTTGGGCATGGGGTTAGTTTTGGCCCAGATAACATCGTTGAGGATCCAGTACCCCAGGTCCTGCATAATCTTACCGATCCGGAAAATACTATGGTAAGTAGCAATTACCCAGATGGTGGCCTGGGGCTTCATTACCCTCTTTATTTCAGTAAGAATCCGGTAGATGAATTCATCATACTCCGCAAAAGATCCAAACTTATCCCAATCATCATCAACACCTGCAACAACCGTATTTACCTTCCATCTTCTCAACTCTTTTTTAGGTAGCTGGAGAAAATATGGTGGATCCAGAAAGACTGTATCCACTGCCTCTGCCGGTAATTTCTTTAGCACCTCAAGGGCGTTACCCAGAATAACCCTGTTCGTTATCTCTGGCAGGGAATAATTCGCTATTTCCGGCCTATCGATGAGCACCATCCTTGATTACCATCCTGCATTGGCTTTTAGCATCTCAATTTCAACATGCTGGCGGCCAAATTCTCCTGCTAAAACATTTAAACGCCTTTCCATTTTTTGATGTTGAGATGTATTTTCGGCACGCAGGTTGGCCAACTCCTCTTTTACCGCCGCCATCTCCGCCTTAAGCTCGGCTACATCCGCTTTTACCGCCACCATTTCCGCCTTAAGCTCGGCTACATCTGCCTTGAGCAATACTATTTCACCCTTAATTGCGCCCACTTCCTGCTTCAGGTCGCTGACGGCATTAGCAGCCCATTGCATTTTTTCCTTAAGACAATCAACACCTTTCTCCAGAGCTGACAAGCGCCTTTCAAAGGCCTCTTCAAAAGCCTTTTGTCCTTCCAGGTTGGCTTTAACCATCGCCTGGATATTTTCCAGCATCAACAGGACTTTTTGTTCCTCCACTGTTACCCCTCCCATAAAATCTTATCATGGCAGCTAAAACCAGGCAAGAAAAAACGCACCCTGTCCAGGGTGCGAAGAATATTATTTGCTTAATGCTGCCCGTACTTCCCGCCTGCAGTTCGACAGGGATGAAGAGCTTGGAAGTAATCTGCGGAGCACCTTCCCGGAGTAACTGGCAGGCAGTCTCCAGCATGGCATTTACCCGCTGGTGCATTAAGGTCTCACCGATTTCTTGCCTTGTTTTGGCCGCCACCTCTTCCAGGTCCCTTTTAGCCCGGCCAAGGGCTTCCTCCAGCCGCGCCAGCTCGGTCTGAATTTCCTCAGGCCCCTCTAAAAACGGGCTATTGTTGTTTTCTTCTTCCCCAGGTTCCATTTCGATCATGTACACCGGCCCAATGCCTATTCCCGGCGTAGCGGCAATTCCTTTCAGCATACGGCCATCTCCTTTTTAAGCAGTTACCCTGCTAGCTCGACTTCGCCCAGGCCTGCCTGCACCAGTTCCACCAGGGTAGCCAGGGCCCGGTCGGCATCTTCACCTTCGGCGCGGATGACCAGTTCGGTGCCGCATTTGGCTCCCAGGCCCATCACCGCCAGGATGCTTTTACCGTTTGCCTCTTTACCGTCCCGCTGCAAGATAATATCTGCTGTAAAGCCGTTGGCCGCCTGGACAAATACTGCTGCCGGCCTGGCGTGTAAGCCGGAAGGATTCTTTAAGGATAACTCTGGCCTCTGGCATTAAGTCATCTTCTATCCTGAAAATCACTTCGCTCCAGGCTGGCATTGTTTATGCTCGCTCCCTGGTCCTCGCGGATCAGCCTACGGCTCAGCCTCGGGCTCGGGCGGGGTTCCCGGCCTATTCGGCATCCTTGCCTTTAGAATCCGACCTGCCGTCAAAGCAGCACCAGCAGGGGCTGAAAATAGCTCACTTGCTCCAGGTTAAATCTGGCTTAACCGGTTAAACCGGACCATCTCCCTACCATCACCGTTTACACTCCGATTAATGAACTATAGTATCATAAAGTAAAATTTAATACCAGCTATTTTCCCCGCCGTTTTTTAATATCTCCCCAATTCCGCCGCCGCCCGGTACATAGCCACAATACTTTCCGGGGCCACATGCGGGCCGATGTGGTTGGAGGGCGCCAGGATATAGCCGCCGCCGGGAGCCAGCTCCTGCAACATCGGCAGGTTAACACCGGTTACCACGGCCCTGTTGCCCGCAGTAACCATCTCCAGGGCTATATTGGCCGGGCTACCCCCGGCTACATCCACCAGGAGTAAAACCCCGTCGCCTTGATCCACTTCCGTAGCCAGTTCCCGGGCCTTTCCCGAAAGGTATCAATCTGTCGCCGGGATTTAAGGCCAGGGCCCGGACCTGTTCCTGGGTACCCAGAAGCATGGTTACTACATCCAGGATAGCCTCGCAGGCCAGGGGGCGCTCGGTCAGGGCCGGGATGTTGATCACTACCGGAAAACGCCGGTAAAAGGTGGCCAGTAAGGAAGAATGGGGGTCGGCAGTAGTAGCGCCGATAACCAGGGTGGTGCAGGAACGGTAGCTCCCGGTTTCTCCTAATCGCCGGTACTGGCCATTGTCCATTAAATAAAAGAGCATTTCCTGGCCTTCCGGGGGCAGGCGGTGGATCTCATCCAGGAAAAGGATACTCTTGTGAGCGGCATCTACCAGGCCGGGCTTTTCCTGGGTGGCCCCCGTGAAGGCGCCTTTAACATGGCCAAAAAGGTGGCTCATGAGCAGCTGGGGGTTGTGGGCATAATCGGCGCAGTTGAAGGAGACCAGCTGGGCCTGGCCGGTAACTCGCCCCAAAGTTTGGGCGTACCTGAACATAGTCCGGTCAAAAAGGGTTTTGCCGCTGCCGGTAGGGCCGATAAGGAGAGTATGCAGGCCGTGGGGTGGGTAAAGGAGGGCGGCCCGGGCCTGCTCCACGGCTACCTTGAGACTGAGATTCCAGCCTACCAGGCTGGTAAAGGGATTCATTTCGATTTCCTGGACTGCCGCCCTTCCGGTATCTTCCCAGCCATTTGAGGAAAAGTCACTGGTAAACTTTCACATCCCCGTAAAAAATGGTATAATTATCGTGGTGAAAAAGTTGAAAGAGAGCTAAAAGATTATCCTCAAGCTGGGGAAAGGGCAGGAGATACCCGTTGAGGTTACCGGCTTTTTTAAAAAAGTATTTTTGGGATGTGCCTTTTGACAGCCTGGATAGGCGGAATGAGTCATATTTTATCCTCGAGCGATTGCTGGAATATGGGGATACTAGAGCCATCCGGTGGGTTATGAGACAGTACAGGGAGGAAGAGCTCCTGGAAGTAATCAAGACGAGCCCTAGATTGTCCGCTAAAACCGGCAACTTCTGGCGTTGTTACTACCATTTGCAGGAGGATGACCTCAGGTGTTTACGTCCGCCCTCCCACCGCAGGGACAGGAGGCACTGGAATTATTAAGCTCTACCGGCTTGCTGCAAAATTTTTACCTGGCAGGCGGTACGGCCCTAGCCCTGCACCTTGGTCATCGCCTTTCGGAAGACCTGGATTTCTTTTCCCCTGGTACGGTGGATACCTTGATACTCAAGCAGAGACTCCAGGACCTGGGCAATTTTCAATTGCTAGAAGAAAAGTGGGGCACCCTGCACGGCATTTTTCAGGAAACTAAAGTCAGTTTTCTGTATTACCGGTATCCCCTCATCTTTCCCCTTGCTACGTTTAGGGGTTGCCCGGTGGCATCCCCTGAAGATATTGCCCCTATGAAAATAGAAGCCATCGCCTCGCGGGGCAGCAGGAAGGATTTTTATGACCTGTATTTTATTGCCCGGGAAATTGCCGACCTGCGCCAGTGCCTGGAATTTTACCGGCGTAAGTTTGCAGGGACCAACTTTAACTTGTATCACGTGCTGAAAAGCCTGACCTATTTTGCCGATGCAGAAAAAGAAAAAGAACCGGTGCTCCTGCGCCGGGTAAGCTGGAACCAGGTAAAAGAATATTTCGAGGAAGTAGTACCGCCTCTATTGACGGCTATAAACTAAAACCCCTACGTCGCCGCTCAAGCAATCGAAGTCTTCGATACTTGAAGGTGCTGAGGAGGAAGCTCCTGTTTTATATATCCGTACGGGAAAAGCGCCGTTACAAGCAAAAGTTTTACCTGGCCTGATAATAGAACTGGATAATATTTTTGAGTAGCCGTTCTGTAATAATTTAGAGATTTCCCAGCTAGGATAAGAAAAAAACCCGGACCTGTTATTAAAGTCCGGGCGCTATTATATTGCTGTAGATTCCTGCAAGAATCTTCCTGGCCCGTTCCAGGGCCTGTTGCACCGCGGCCGGGGAGGGGCCGCCGGGGAGGTCGCGGCCCTGGACGCAGGCTTCCAGGGTAATGCAGTCAAAGACGTCTTCCGCAAAATGAGGTGAAAAGGACTGCCACTCGGCCAGGGTGAGGTCCTGGAAGGACTTGCCCTGCTCCAGGCAGTGGAGGACCAGGCCCCCCACCACGGCGTGGGCCTCGCGGAAGGGCAAACCCTTACGCACTAGGTACTCGGCCACGTCAGTGGCGGTGGCAAACCCCCGGGCTGCCTCTTCCCGCATCCGCTCAACCCTGAATTTAGCCGTGGCCAGCATGGGGGTGAAAACCATAAGACACCCTTTGACCGTATCCAGGGCGTCAAAGAGGGCTTCTTTATCCTCCTGCAGGTCCTTGTTGTAGGCCAGGGGTAAACCTTTCAGGACCGCCAGCATACCCATGAGGTGGCCGTACACCCGGCCCGTCTTGCCCCGCACCAGCTCAGCCACGTCGGGGTTTTTCTTCTGGGGCATCATGCTGGAGCCGGTGCTGTAGGCGTCGTCCAGCTCGATAAAGCCGAATTCCTCGCTGGACCAGAGGATTATTTCTTCCGCCAGGCGGCTTAAATGCATCATAATGAGGGAAGCTGCCGCCAGGAATTCCACCACAAAATCGCGGTCGGCCACAGCATCCAGGGAGTTGGCGCTGATCTCTTTAAAGCCTAATTCCCGGGCCACCATCTCCCGGTCAATGGGGAGGGTCGTCCCGGCCAGGGCGCCAGCACCCAGGGGCATGACGTCCACCCGCTCCAGGCACCCGTCTAAACGCTCCTGGTCACGGTAGAACATTTCAAAGTAGGCCAGCAGGTGGTGGGCCAGGGTGACAGGCTGGGCCTTCTGCAGGTGGGTATAGCCGGGCATGATGGTGTGCAGGTGCTCAGCCGCCAGGTCCACCAGGACCTTTTGCAGGCCGGCCAGGAGCTTTTTGACTTCTGGAATTTCCTCTTTTAAATACAGGCGCAGGTCCAGGGCCACCTGGTCGTTGCGGCTGCGGGCCGTGTGCAGCTTTTTGCCGGCCGCGCCGATCCGTTCCGTGAGCAGCTTTTCGATGTTTATGTGGATGTCTTCGGCGCCCACATCAAAGGTTACCCGCCCGGCCTCAATGTCGGCCCGGATTTCCTCCAGGCCTTTGATAATGGCCTCGCCCTCGGCCGGGGTGATGAGCCCCACCGCTGCCAGCATCCGGGCATGGGCTATTGACCCGGCAATATCCTGCCGGTAAAGGCGCTGGTCGAAGCTGATGGAGGAATGGAAGTCCTCCACCAGCCGGTCGGTTGTCCTGGTAAAGCGTCCGCCCCAGAGCTTCATTGTAGTATTTTCTCCTTCAAGCAACCTTTTTGGCCGGGTATATCCCTCCACTGCTTGAGACACTACGGCCGACAGAACGACGGCTCGGTTCGGACCGTTGCCATGTCGCCTGTGGATTGCCCATGATCAGGCTTCTGGTTCCACAAACTTATATCCTTCTATGAGTTTCGTCTATTTCCTCTCAGAGGCACGCTCAGGCGTGCCTTAAGCGGCAGCAACGGTAACCTCACCTCGCCTGTTCTGTTACCGGCGCTTCGCGCCTCAAAAGCTCCGGGACATACCCTGCCTATCCGGTAACCTTCTGAACCGTTTCTTGCCTTAACCCCGCCTTCTGCTCCATCAATGCCCGGACCTTCAGGGGCAGGCCGAAGAGGTTGATAAAGCCGGTGGCATCCTTGTGGTCGTAATCACCGCCGGCACCGAAGGTCACCAGGTCCTCGCTGTAGATGGAGTAGGGTGATTTAACTCCTGCCGGAGTACAGTTGCCCTTATACAGCTTCATGCGCACGGTGCCGGTGACCGTTTCCTGGGTGCTGTCCACAAAGGCGTCCAGGGCCTTTTTCAGGGGCGAGAACCAGTTGCCGTCGTAGACCAGCTCGGCGTATTTGGCGGCCACTATTTCCTTGAAGTGCATGGTCATGCGATCCAGGGTCAGGTACTCCAGCTCCCGGTGGGCCAGGTAAAGAACGGTACCGCCGGGTGTTTCATAGACGCCCCGGGATTTCATGCCCACCAGGCGGTTTTCTACCATGTCGACGATGCCGACACCGTTGGCCGCCGCCAGGTCGTTCAATTTTTCTACGATGGTCACGGCGTCCAGCCTTTCACCGTCCACGGCCACCGGGATGCCCTTTTCAAAGTCGATAGTTACATAAGCCGGTTTATCCGGGGCCTGTTCCGGCGGGGTAATGATTAAATAGAGATCGTCCTGGGGTTCGTTCCAGGGGTTCTCCAGGTCGGCGCCTTCGTGGCTCAGGTGCCAGAGGTTGCGGTCCATGCTGTAGGGCCGGTCCTTGGTGACCGGTACCGGGATACCCCGGGCGGCGGCATAGTCAATAGCTTCTTCCCGGGAGCGGATACTCCACAGGCGCCAGGGGGCGATAACCTTTAAATTGGGGTTTAACGCTTTAACTCCTAATTCGAAGCGCACCTGGTCATTACCCTTGCCGGTGGCGCCGTGGGCCACGGCGGTGGCGCCTTCCTTCTCCGCCACCTCTACCAGGCATTTGGCAATGAGGGGCCGGGCAAAGGAGGTACCCAGCAGGTACTTGCCTTCATAAATGGCCCCGGCCTTTAGAGTTGGCCAGATGTACTCTTCGACAAACTCACGTTTTTTGTCGAGGATGTAAATCTTGGTCGCCCCGCTCTTGATGGCCTTTTCCTCCAGGGGCGCCAGTTCCTCGCCCTGGCCAAGATCAACGGCCATGGCAATAACTTCGTAGCCGTAGGTTTCTTTGAGCCAGGGGATAATAATGGAAGTATCCAGCCCGCCGGAATAGGCGAGGACTACCTTTTCCGCCACAGGAAAGACTCCTTTCGCTTTAATTGTAGCGCAACAAAACCAGGCGGGTTGGCCGCCTGCCTGCATTCTGGCCGTCCTTACCCGCTTGGGCCCTTCCCTGCTTCAACCCATCAGGGCTGCCATAATAGCCTTGTGCGCGTGGAGGCGGTTTTCGGCTTCGTCAAAGACGGCCGACTGGGGACCGTCGATCACTTCGTCGGTAATCTCTTCGCCCCGGTGGGCCGGCAGGCAGTGCATGACCATGGCGTCAGGTTTGGCCAGTTTTAATAGTTCGCTGTTAAGCTGGTATTTCTGGAAAGCCTGGCGCCGCTTTTCCGCCTCGGCTTCCTGGCCCATGCTGGCCCAGACATCGGTATAAAGGATATCGGCGCCCTCCACTGCTTCCCGGACATTATTGGTAACGGCTATCTGGCAGCCGTTATAGGCGGCTATGCGCCGGGCTTCTTCTACTACCTGGGGCAGGGGTTCATAGCCAGAAGGGCAGGCGATGGTAACATTGAGGCCTACTTTGGCGCCGCCGTACATGAGGGAATGGGCGACGTTATTGCCGTCACCGATAAAGGTGAGGTTTAAACCCTTAAGCTTCCCCTTCCACTCGCGGATGGTCATGATGTCCGCCAGGGCCTGGGTGGGATGGAGAAAATCGGTCAGGCCGTTGATGACGGGAATGGTAGCGTGGGCCGCCAGTTCCTCCACCTCCTGGTGGGAATAGGTGCGGATCATAATGCCATCCAGGTAACGGGACAGGACCCGGGCCGTATCGGCAATGGTTTCTCCCCGTCCCAGCTGCAGGTCGTCCTTGGTCAGGAAAAGGGGATAGCCGCCCAGCTGGTACATGCCCACCTCAAAGGATACCCGGGTGCGGGTGGAACGCTTGGTAAAGATCATACCCAGGGTTTTGCCGGCAAGTATTGGGTGGGGCTCCCCCTTTTTGAGTTTGGCCTTGAGCTCGGCGGCCAGGTCCAGGAGGTAAAAGATTTCCTCAGTGGTAAAATCCTTCAGGGAGATGAAGTCGCGGCCTTTGAGGCCCTTTGCCAGGTCGTTCATTAAATGCATCTCCTTTCTATTAAACCCTGTCTCCTTAATTCGCTCCTTGCCCCAAAACTTCCTGTAAGGCGTCCTTTAAAATAACTATGGCCTGGTCGATTTCGTCCTTACTAATAGTCAGGGGGGGCAGGAAACGCAGGACGTGGCCGTGGAGGGAATTGATTAATAAACCCCGCTCCCGGCAGGCAGCCACCACGGCATCAGCCGGGCCGTCAATTTCTATTCCCAGCAGCAAGCCGCGGCCCCTTACTTCTGTTAACTGGGGAAATTCCCGGGCCAGCCTCTCCAACTCCTGGTAGAAATATTCTCCCAGGACCCGGGCATTTTCCACCAGGCCCTCTTCCAGCAGGGCCTTAAAGGCGGCCACCCCGGCGGCCGTAGCCAGGGGATTACCGCCAAAGGTGGAGGCATGGTCCCCGGGGCCAAAGGCAGCGGCTACCTTTTCTTTGGCCAGCATGGCGCCGATGGGCACCCCGCCGGCCAGGGCCTTGGCCAGGGTCATAATGTCGGGCTCCACCCCATAATACTGGTAGGCGAAGAGATAGCCCGTCCGGCCCAGGCCACACTGCACTTCATCAAAGATAAGTAAAAGTCCTTCATCGTCGCAGAGGGCCCGCACCGCCTGGAGGTAATCTTTATTGGCCGCGTAGACGCCACCTTCCCCCTGGACCGGTTCCAGCATGACGGCGCAGGTCCGGGGACCTACCGCTGCCCGCAGGCTGGCAAGGTCATTGAAGGGGACGTATTTAAAGCCTGCCGGCAGGGGAGCAAAACCGCGGTGGAATTTCTCCTGGCCGGTGGCCGTCAGGGTAGCCAGGGTACGGCCGTGGAAGGAACGGCGCATGGTAATAATCTCGTAGCTTTCCGGCCCCCGGTGTTCCTTGGCATACTTGCGGGCAAGTTTAATGGCCGCTTCATTGGCCTCCGCGCCGCTGTTGCAGAAAAAGACTTTATCCAGGGCTGAATTTTCCACCAGCAATTGCGCCAGCTCAACCTGGGGCTCAATCCAGTAAAGGTTAGAGCAGTGGATGAGCTTCCCCGCCTGCTCCCGGATGGCCGCCACTACCCGGGGGTGGCAGTGCCCCAGGGAGTTAACTGCCAGGCCACCCACAAAGTCCAGGTACTCCCGGCCGTCGGCATCCCAGACCCGGGCTCCCTCACCCCGCACCAGGGCCAGGGGGTAGCGCCCGTAGGTACGCATCACATATTTTTCCCCCAGAGCGATAAGAGCCGCATTATCCATTTCCGGCACCTCCTGCCTTCGACTTTCGTCTTATCCCGGTACTACCATGGTCCCTACCCCGGTATCGGTGAATATCTCCAGCAAAATAGAGTGGGGTATGCGCCCGTCAATAATATGGGTTTTCTTAACGCCGCCCTCCAGGGCGCGGATGCAGCAGTTGACCTTGGGGATCATGCCACCGGCAATAACGCCCTGCCGGATGAGTTCCGGCACCCGGCCAACCTCCAGGGCGGAAATTAAAGAGCCGGGATCATTGCGGTCCGCTAAAATCCCCTCCACATCCGTCAGGAGGACCAGTTTATCAGCCTTCAGGGCTACGGCCAGTTCTCCCGCCACCAGGTCGGCGTTGATATTATAGCTTTCACCCTCCGGGCCCACGCCGATGGGGGCCACCACGGGGATGTAACCTTCGGTGATGACGGTTTCAATAATACCGGGATTAATCCTTTCCACCCGGCCGACAAAGCCCAGGTCCAGCTCAACCTCCGCTCCATCTTCCTGCTGGATATGGGTCAGCTGCTTCCTGGCTTCAATGAGATGGCCGTCTTTACCGCAGAGGCCGATGGCCTTGCCGCCGTAACGGTGGATATTGGTGACAATTTCTTTATTAATCTTCCCCACCAGGACCATTTCCACAATCTCCATGGTTTCGGCGTCGGTAACCCGCTGGCCCTGGATAAACTGCGACTGCTTGCCCAGGCGCTTGAGCATGCCGGTAATTTCCGGCCCCCCGCCATGGACAATCACCGGCCGCATGCCCACCAGGTGCATGAGGACGGCGTCCTGCATCACAGCCCTTTTCAGGTCGCAGTTGGTCATGGCATGGCCGCCATACTTGATCACTACCGTTTTGCCATAGAACTGGCGGATATAGGGCAGGGCCTCGATAAGAATTTCTGTTTTTTCCAGGGGTGAAAGGGGCATCTTGCGTTCCCTCCATGTGCGAGCCCCTTACCGGGACTTTTCTACGGGACCAGCAGGGGATGAATATACCTCTATTAAGTTCGGTAGGAAGCATTGATCTTCACATAGTCATAGGTCAGGTCGCAACCCCAGGCGGTGGCTGCGGCCGTTCCCTGTTTTAAATCCAGGGTAATGGTGATTTCCTCTTCCCGTAAGATGGCCGCCGCCTTCTCTTCACAAAATGGCAGGGGCTCGCCGTCCATGGCCATCTGCTCGCAGCCGGCCCGGCTGGCCAGGTAAATGTCCACTCTCTCCGGGTCGATCTCTGCCCCGGAGTAACCGGCGGCGCAGATAATGCGGCCCCAGTTGGCATCGGCGCCAAAGATAGCGCTCTTCACGAGATTCGAGCCGGCCACGGCCCGGGCAACCAGGCGGGCTTCCGCCTCGCTGGCCGCCCGCCGCACTTCCACAGTGATGAGTTTGGTCGCTCCCTCACCATCCCGGGCAATCAGGCGGGCAAGCTCGCGGCAGACGTACTCCAGGCCGGCGCGGAAGGCGGCGTGATCTTCAATGGTCAGGGGGGCGTTGCCGGCGCAGCCGTTGGCCAGGATAACGGCCATATCGTTGGTGCTGGTGTCGCCGTCTACCGTTACCATATTGAAGGTGCGGTCCACCACTGCCCGCAGGGCCTGGTCCAGGTCACGCTGCTCCATGGCAACATCGGTGGTTAAAAAGCAGAGCATGGTTCCCATGTTGGGGTGGATCATGCCGGAACCCTTGGCTATGCCGGCGATGGTTACCGTCGCCCCCCCCAGGGGCAGCTGGACGGCAATTTCCTTCTTCCTGGTGTCGGTAGTCATAATGGCCGCCGCCGCATCGCTGCCGCCATCTAGTGCCAGCTTTTCTGCCGCTGCCCGGATGCCGGCGCTGATCTTCTCCATGGGTAGGGGCACACCGATAACGCCGGTGGAAGCCACCACCACCTGCCAGGGTTCGCAGCCGGTGGCTTCAGCCGTAATAACTGCCATTTCCCGGGCGTCCCGGTAACCTCGCTCCCCGGTGCAGGCGTTGGCATTGCCGCTGTTGCAGACAATGGCCCGGGCTATGCCAGTTTTGAGATGCTCTTTAGTAACTATCAGGGGTGCTGCCTTGACGCGATTCCTGGTATAGACGGCTGCTGCCGCCGCCGGTACTTCGCTGACAATCAGGGCCAGGTCCTTCTTTTCCTTTTTTAAGCCGGCATGGACGCCGGCGGCCACAAAACCCCGGGGGGCGGTAACGCCGCCGGTAACCGGCTGGATGTCTTCAGTCATTTCTTCCTTCCTCCGTATTTAAGGACATAGTCCCGGTGTGGCCAGGGCCATGGTTTCCGGGAAACCGCACATGAGGTTGAAGTTTTGCACCGCCTGGCCGGCAGCGCCTTTGGTCAGGTTGTCAATGGCGCTGGCGACTACCACCCGGCCGGTGCGGCCGTCCACCGCCAGGTTGATATAGCAATTGTTGCTGCCGTAGACCCAGCGGGTATGGGGCCACCTGCCGGGCGGCAGGAGATGGACAAAGGGTTCCCCGGCGTAAAAATCCTGGTAAACCTGCCGGAGTTCTGCTTCCGTTGCCGTGCGGGCCAGGGTGGCATACATGGTGCTTAAAATTCCCCTGCTGATGGGCAGCAGGTGAGGGGTAAAGGATACCTTAACCTCCATCCCGGCGAGGGCGCTCAGTTCCTGCTCGATCTCCGGGGTGTGGCGGTGGCCGGCCACGCCGTAGGGGTTAATATTTTCATTGCACTCCACAAACAGGCTGGTAACTTTGGCCTCCCGGCCGGCCCCGGACACGCCTGATTTGGCATCGATAATAATGGTTGCCGGGTCGATATAACCGGCCTTGAGCAGGGGTGCCAGGCCCAGGATGACGCTGGTGGGGTAGCAGCCGGGGTTGGCGACCACTCGCGCCCGGCGGACGGCTTCCCGATAAATCTCAGGCAGGCCGTAAACGGCGTGCGCTGCCAGTTCAGGGTTAGCGTGGGGGACTTTATACCATTCCTCGTAAGTTTTGGCCTCCCGGAAGCGCAGGTCGGCTCCCAGGTCGATGACCCTGACGCCTTTCTCCAGGGCCCGGGCGGCCACCGGCACGGCGTGGCCGTGGGGCAGGGCGATGAAGACTACTTCCGTCCGTTCCAGGACCTCTTCCGGGGTTAGATCTTCACAGGGAAGGTTTGTATAACCAGTAAGGGCCGGGTAAACGGCCGCCATATCCTCACCGGCATAACTCCGCGAGGTAAGGGCCACCACCTCTACTTGCGGGTGCCGGCTTAAGATGCGCACCAGTTCGGCACCGGTATACCCGGTGGCGCCGATAATGCCCGCTTTGATCAATAGTGGGAACCTCCTTGCTCTGGTGTTATAATTATACAATAGAAATGCATATTAATGCAATAGCATGGGTAAAATTTTACTTTATCTTTACATTGCATTGACAAGAGTTGCCAGGAGGCATAAGATAAATGGTGGACTTTAAACGCCGATAAATTCTGTCATACCGGTGCCGGTGAAAAGGTGCAACCTGGAGGGGAAAGGAATTTATGTCTGAATGGCAGCGCAACCTTTATCTCCTGGTCATCATTCAACTGCTGGCGACAAGTACCTTCCAGATTGTTACTCCCTTTTTACCCTTCTTTATTGCCGAGCTGGGGGTTACCGATCCCCGCTCCCTTAAAGCCTGGTCCGGCATCCTTCTTGGCGTCAACGCCCTTTTTTCCGGCTTGATGTCACCTTTCTGGGGTGCTCTGGCCGACCGTTACGGGCGCAAGCCCATGCTGGTCCGTTCGGCAGCCAGCATTGCCATCTTTACTGTATTACCTGCCTTCGTTACCAGCGCCTATCAACTGTTAATCTGCCGCATCCTGATGGGTGTCTTCAGCGGCTTTTCCTCTGCTGCCCTGACCCTGGCCGCCAGTACCACCCCGGAAAACCGCCTCGGGTTTGCCCTGGGCTGGCTGCAAACCGGGCAGGTCCTGGGCCTGGTGCTGGGACCTTTAATTGGCGGCGTCCTGGCTGATATTTTTCCCTTCCGGGTCGTCTTCATGCTGGCCGGGTTGCTGGCCTTAACCGGTACCATCCTGGCGGCCACCCTGGTCCATGAAGACTTTCACCCACCTGTGCGGGCAGCAGCCAAAACCACAGAAAAGAGCAGCTTGATCGGGCTGCTCTCCTGGCCGCTAACTATTTATAGCCTGTTTGTCGTTATCTTCCTGTCCCAGTTTGCCACGCGGGGGGTTGAGCCCCTGATGCCCCTCTATGTGCAAGAACTGTCTGCCGGGAGCTCCAATTTTAATACCCTGGTAGGCCTGGTGGTGGCGGTGACGGGGCTAGCCCAGGTAATAGCCGTCACCATCCTCGGTCGCCAGGCCCCTTACTGGGGCTACAAACGCTGCCTCCTGGCTTGCCTGGCCGGTTCGGCTTTGTTTTACTTCCCCCAGGCCCTTGTCGGCCAGGTTTTCCCCCTCATCAGCCTGCGTTTCTTCCAGGGCCTTTTCCTGGGGGGCCTGTTGCCCATGGCCAATTCCCTCATCGGCCTGTTTACCCCGCCTGAAAAACGGGGCCGGGTCTATGGCCTTACCCAGAGCGCTTTCTTCCTGGGCAACTTCTCCGGCCCCCTGGCCGGTGGCTTCTGGGCCGCCCTCTTTGGCCTGCGATCGGTTTTTTACGCCGCCAGTATCCTCCTGTTCCTCAATTTCATATGGGTGTGGCGGGAAGTGCGGGAACCGCAAACAGCCTTAAAAATAAGCAGCGGCAAGTGAAGGATCGGCAACCTTCTAAGCCTTGCCTGCCAGCAGGTCCAGATGACCTTTCAAAACATAACCCACCCGGCCGCTTTTGGTCTTTACCCGCCAGTAAGAAGGTTCCCCCGGTTTTAACCAGGACAGCAGGTCCTCATCCTCCAGGACAGCTACCTCCTCCCCGACCGCCAGATTAAGCCGGTCAGCATACTTATTCCCCTGGCGCTCTTTAAGGCTGGTAGCTTTATTTACCCTGCCTACGGCCATGACCATGGCCCCCCAGGCCGGTTCCCAGCGATAGGTGTGGGTTACCGTCCGGCTCTGGATTTTCGTCCGGGGACCGGTTGCTGCCGGGGCCGACCAGAGGGTCTGGCTGCTAATGGTTTTAATAGCCAGCCGCCCCTCTTCCCGGGTAAAGTCCGTCGTCACCTGTTCACTGACCCCCTGCCAGCCTTCGCCCTGGTCCAGCCATTTTTTATGCCAGCGTTCTTCATTGCCGGCAACTTTACGCCAGATTTCCTGCAAACCTTCCCCCTGCCAGGTATAAAGGGCATAAAAGCTGCTCAAAAAATAGGCACCGAAGCGCTCGTCCAGGAGTTCCCGGATTAAAATGGCATTGCGCCCGGCCTCCAGCTGGACCACCTTTACTTCCTGCAAGGGCAGGGTATTTATGCAGGCCAGCATTACCGGCTGGCTCCCCGGGGTGCTGAAGATACCCAGCAGGCCCCGGTCTTTGGATACAGTAACACCGATAATCTTTTCCGTCCCTGCCGCCGGGGCAATATCCCCTTCAGCCTGCAGGTGATAGACCCCTGGCTTACGGCCTTCGGCCAGTTCCTTTAATATTTCCCTGCCTTCCTTGCTGTTCTGGCCCATAACGGCCAGGGCCCGGGCTTCATAAACATTGACCTGCCCGCTTGCCGTCCGCTGCCAGAAGACAAAGGCTGCCGCAGCCAGGATAATTAAGGCCCGCAACCAGCGCCAGCGACTACCCATGTCCCCACCCCCATCCTTTTAAATCTTTATGCACCAGGATGGCGGGTATGAATAGTGCTGGTAAATTCCTCTTTAATTCGCTGCAACAAATCCTTGTCAAGCATGACATCCGCCGCCGTCCAGGCCAGAGCCGTGGCAGCCAGGATGACAACCCGCCGCCCGGCCTCACCCCGGACTACCTGGGCAAACTGGCGGCTATGGGGCACCAGTTTGCCGGCATTCAGGGAAAGGTAGGGGTGGATGGCCGGCACCACCTGGCTGACGTTCCCCATGTCCAGGGAGCCACGGCTATGGCTGGGGGAGCCAGAATCGATCACCCCCAGTTCTTTCACGTTTTCGCGCCAGGCTGCGGCCAGGGCGCGATTGGTCAGCATGGGTTCATAGGAAGGTTCGTAGTTGTGGTACCGGTAACGGCTGCCGGTGGCCAGGGCTGCCGCCGCGGCGCAATTTTCCACCCGCTCGACAACCTTATTTAATGCCCCTCGGGTACGGGCCCGGAGGTAAAAACGGGCCACGGCGCGTTCGGGAATGATGTTGGGTGAAGTCCCCCCCTCGGTAATAATGCCCTGGACACTGGCGCCGTCTTTAAGGTAGGGGCGCAGGCTGTTGATATGATTGAATAACTGGATGACCGCTTCCAGGGCATTAATACCTTCCTCCGGGCTGGAGGCAGCATGGGCCGCCCGGCCCTCAAAAACGAATTCCAGGGCCTCCAGGGCCAGGGAGCTCACTTCCACGGTATTGGTATCCCCGGGGTGAAACATCATGGCCGCATCCAGGTCGTCCAGGGCGCCCTGGCGAGCCAGCACCACCTTGGCACCCCGGGTTTCTTCGGCCGGCGTACCTAAAACGACAATGGTCCCCCGGAGTTCCTTAATTATGGTTGCTAACCCTAAGGCCGCCCCCAGGCTGGCAGCAGCTATCAGGTTGTGGCCGCAGGCATGCCCCAGCCCCGGCAGGGCATCGTATTCGGCCAGCAGGGCCACCCGCGGGCCAGGACCGCCAGCCAGCTCGGCCCTGAAGGCTGTCGACAGCTGGCACAGGGGCCTGGTAATCTTAAAACCCCGCTCCGCCAGGATGCCTGTCAGTAGCTCTACGGCAAAATACTCCTGGTTGCCCGGTTCCGGGTGATCATAAATAGCTTCGGCTACATTAATAATTTGTTCTTTTAAGGATGCAATGGCCCGGGCAATTCTTTCTTTGACGGCAAGCATACAGACTCCTTGAGTTGATAGATTAGATTTACCAAGGGGGGAAATAATACATCAGAGAAGTCATTCATGGCGACGAGCCGCAACCTGGGGTTACCACCACCAGCGAACTGAAAACCGCCATAAGGAGGTACTCCCATGACCCTGGCTACCTGCAACCGGCATTGCTCCTATTTAAACCATGGTGACTGTGAGCTGGCCGGGATCCTGGAACAGGGCCAGCCTGTCCTTTGCCCTTACCGGCACCGGGAAATGGCCACCCTTACCGGAGAAGTAAACTTCCAGCCAGCCGGGCTGCCCCGCAGCTTCGCCACTCCCCCTCATTACCGTTATCCCGGAACTAAAGAATCTGCTGCCCGTCAACCCTGAGCCGGGGCATGAGGAGTATACCGTCCAGGTGGCTGGGGGCTTCTACCTGGCCGCCAAAGGTACTGTTGTCGCCCAGGGCAATATGCACGGTACCCCGGACCTTCTCATCCTCCAGGACGTTGCCGGTCAGCCTGGCCAGGGGATTTAACCCTATGCCCAGCTCGGCGATGTTGCGGCTGGCCGGGCCATAGCGGGTGAAAATATCTTCTAACAGGCGAGCTTCCCGGCCGCCGCTGACCGCAACGGCCTGCCCTGCTTCAACTTTAAGCCGCAGGGGCTTCTCTAAAACGCCGATCCCGGCCAGGGCCCCGTCAATAACCAGCAGCCCCGCCGCCGTACCTTCCACCGGGGCAATATAAGCCTCCCCCGCCGGCAGGTTACCAAAGCTGCCCGGCTGGCGGTAGAGGCCGGAATCGGGGTGACCCTGGCGGCCGGCAATACTAAAGGTTAGATCTGTCCCTGCCGGCGTCGTCAGGTGGACCTCCCGGCCACGGGTCAGAATGGCCGCATAATGCTCACAATCTGCGGTCAGGGCCGTATAATCGACGGCCAGGGTGCGTTCCAGCATATCAGCTGTAGCGCCGGGTAAGGAGGCGATGCGGGCGCCGGCTGCGTTAGCCTCCCGGCGGGCGCGGGTATGGGACAGGGACCTGGAGGTAGCCAGGACGGCGACCTGGCTTTGCCGCATGGCCGCCGCTACCATGGCCGGCGGTTCCTGGCCGTGGTTATCCCGCGGCAGCATGGTGATGATGGCCGCTTCGGCTTTCAACTCCCGGGCGGCCTGGAAGAAGGCATCACCAATGGTCTGGAGAACAGTATCGGTAACAACGAGGACTGTATCTCCGGCCCTGACGGCCAGGCACTCCGCAAGGGCCAGGCGGCAGGCTGAAGCTAGATCAGGCATGTTAACAACTCCTTCATAAATGGCACTTTCGCAGGCTGGCTTTGTTTTCGCTCGCTCCCTGGTCGTCAATCCCTTACAATGGCCAGCTCACTTCCGCAGGCGCGGCAGGCGCGCCCTGCCAGGCCCGGCAGGGAAACATGATAGCCCCTGCGGCGGATGACCAGTTCGCCACAGGCCGGGCAATAGGTGTTGCTGGCCTCCGGGTCGGCCACATTGCCCAGGTAAACATAATGCAAGTGCTGCCGGGCCATTTCCCAGGTGCGGCGCATGGTCGCCAGGGGCGTCGGCGGCGCCTGCAGGCGGTACTGGGGAAAGTAGCGGGAAAAGTGCAGGGGCGTATCTATTCCTAAATTATCGGCCACCCATTTTACCAGCTCCGCCAGCTCCTCCGGGTCGTCGTTCAAGCCGGTCACCAGCAGTGTGGTTATCTCCACGTGGCTACCGGCCGCAACTATCGCCGCCGCCGTCTCGAGGACGGGCCGGTAGTCGCCGTGGACGACTTTGCGGTAAAATTCCAGGCTGAAACCCTTGACATCAATATTCCAGGCATCAATCCAGGGCAGGAGCTCGGCCAGGGGCTCCGGCCGGATAAAGCCGTTGGTTACCATAACATTCTTCAGCCCCGCTTCCCGGGCCAGCCGGGCTGTAGCCAGGACAAACTCAAACCACACCAGGGGTTCGGAATAGGTATAGGCTATCCCCAGGCTAGCGACTTCCCGGGCCTTCCGGACCAGGTTCTCCGGGGTAATAGCTGCCGTCTCCGGCTCTTCCTGGGCTATCTCCCAGTTCTGGCAGAACTCGCAGCGAAAATTGCAACCCACCGTCCCGGCGGAAAGGATGAGGCTGCCGGGATAAAAATGGTAGAGGGGCTTTTTTTCAATGGGATCCAGGGCCAGGGAGGAACAGCGGCCGTAGTTGCGGGTATAAAGGCGCCCCTCCCGGTTTTCCCGCACCCGGCAGATGCCCCGGCCACCGGAGGCGATAACGCAGGTATGGGGGCAGAGGCGGCATTCCACCTTCTCCCCGGGTAACTTTACATAATATAAGGCTTCCGTAACGCCAGCCACCGGCTTCCTGCCTCCTGCCTCCGTTAATGGTAGCGTGTAACCTTAAATCTTTCCAGCTGGTAGGGTTCATTGGGGCCGATGCCGCCCTTCTGGCGGGCAATAGCCACCTGCTCTTCGACGGTATCAATACCCTCCAGGTCCGGGAGGAGCAGTCCCCGCCGCCGGCCGCGGCTGACGATGACGCCGTAAACTTTGGGGTCCAGGTCCGCCAGGGTGGCCGGTTCGGGTTCGCTCAAGACGTCTACCGAATACTGGAGCTCGGGTAGTTCTTCTACTGTGACCGGGGGAAAACGGGGGTCTTCCAGGCCGGCAGCCAGGGCGTTGTAAATAATCTCCTCGGCCAGGTTGGTCCTGGTAGGGCCGATGGTACCGATACATCCCCTTAAGCTGCCGTGCTTCTTTATCGACACAAAGGCACCGGCCCGGCCGGCCAGTTCCGGGGGCAGGGGTTCGGGAACAGGCAACACCTTGCCGGTTCGCAGGTAATACTCCAGGCTCTGGCGGGCCAGGCGCACCGGCAGCGACTCCGCTACCGGCTTCTTTTCTTTCGCCAGCAGGCTCCGTTCTGGAGCTTCCCCTGCAGGCTCCAGGTGGGCCACCAGGTAACCGACGCCGAAGGGGCCTTCATAGGACAAAACTTCCCCCCGTACCTCATAGCCGTCCAGGGCCCCCAGGCCCATGATAAAGGAACGCAGGCCGCACTCGCCGGCTCTTGCGGCCAGATCTTCCGGTATGGCCAGGATGCCCTCCACGTCCAGGGCCGCAAGGAGCTCCTTCACCCTTGCATCAAAATCCTTTCCCCGGGGATCATACCCTGCCGGCGCCCCGGGCAGCAGCCGGTGGGACAGGTCACCGCTGGCCACCAGCAGGACCCGGTGCGGGCTGGCCGCAACGGCCCGGGCCAGGGCGGCGCCAAAGGCATAAAGCTGCTGCCGCTGCAGGAAGGCCATGCCCATGGCTACCAGGGGGGTATCGATGCCTGCCTGGCGCAAAAAATAGAGGGGCACCATCATGCCGTGGTCCAGTTCCGGGGTTAAGCCGTAACGCCGGCAGGCGGCAGCGTCGAGCCAGGCCACCGGCAACCCTGCTTCCCGGGCTATATCAGCTATGGCCCGGCTGAGCTCCAGGTCCAGGCGGTAAGTAAATTTGACTTCCCCGGCCCTAAAGGCCGCCAGATCACCCTTTAGCTCCCCGGTGGCCCAGAGTCCCACGGCTTCGCGAAAAACCGGCCCGTGAGGGGAAATAATGACGACCACCTCCGGGCGGCGGGCGGCAAGTTTTGCTGCCAGTCCTTTCACCGCCGTAACTGTGGTAGTAATTCTGGCCTCCTCGCCGCGCCCAACCTCCGGAACCATAACCGGCGGGTGGGGCATAAAGGCCACATCCAGTAACCGTCCCATACAATCACCCCTTTTAATATGGCCCGGCGCCCATCCTTTCATGTAACTGCTTCCAGCCCGGGTCTTCCCTTCAGGTTTACTTTACCACATCTACCAGCATTTTGACAGGGGTGAGGGACTGGCGCCATTTGCTATTGTGCCGGTGGCGGTAATTACGTTACAATAAAAGGGAATAAACTGGCTAAGCGCACGCTGCTGTTTCCGGCAACCTGGTGGCAGGTTTAAATCAATTTACCTTCCCGGAGGTGACAGGAAATGCCTCTTTTCATATCCCTGGTTGAACGGATGAGTGTAGTTATAACCCTGGCCTTTATCCTGGCCCGTTCCCGGACATTCCGGAAACTGCTCCAGGAGCAGGCCAGTTCCCGCCAGAAATTCCTGTTAATCCTGGTCTTTGGCCTGCTGGGGATCTTCGGCAGCTATGCCGGCATCCCCATCCAGGATGCCCTGGCCAACTCCCGGGTCATTGCCCCCATGGTCGGCGGGCTGTTTGGTGGTCCCCTGGTTGGTTTCCTCGCCGGGCTTATTGCCGGCGGCCACCGGTTTTTTATGGGGGGCTTTACCTCCCTGGCCTGTGGCATTTCCACCACTGTCGAAGGCCTGCTTGGAGGTATGGTGGCCCGGGCCTACCGCCAGCGCCCTTTGCCCTGGCCGGTGGCCTTTGCTGCCGGTTTTACTGCTGAAGCCCTGCAGATGCTGATTATCCTGGCCCTGGCGCGGCCTTTTGCCGCCGCCTGGAGCCTGGTCAAAGTCATTGCCTGGCCCATGATGCTGGTTAACGCCAGCGGTATTGCCCTGGCGGTAATCATTATCCAGGGTGTGCTCCGGGAGCAGGAGCTGGCCGGCGCCGTCCAGGCCCAGAAGGCTTTAAAGATTGCCAACAAGACCCTGCCCTACTTACGCCAGGGTCTGAGTGCAGATTCCGCCCGCCAGGCAGCCGCTATTATTATGGAGATTACTGGCCTGGAGGCTGTAGCTATTACCAGCGGCGATGAGATCCTGGCCCACGTCGGTGCCGGGAGCGACCACCACCGCCAGGGCCAGAAGGTCCTGACCAACGCCACCCGCCAGGCCCTGGTGACCGGCAAAATCCAGGTAGCCCAGACGGGAGCAGAAATCGGCTGCCACCACCAGGGTTGCCCCTTAAAGGCAGCTGTAGTTGTACCCCTGGAGTCGCGGGGCAAGGAAATCGGCACCTTAAAGCTCTACCATACCCGCGCCAATGCCGTTGGCCCCCTGGACCTGGAGCTGGCCGCCGGCCTGGGCCACCTCTTCTCCACCCAGCTGGAACTGGCGGAAATTGACCGGCAGGAACAACTGGTTGCCAAAGCCGAAATCCGGGCCCTGCAGTCCCAGATCAACCCCCACTTTTTGTTTAATGCCCTGAACACCATCATGTCCGTCTGCCGCCTGGACCCGGAAAAGGCACGGCAGCTCCTGGGCTACCTGGGGGACTTTTTCCGCCGCAACCTGCAACACCCGGAGCGGCCGGTCACCCTGGCTACGGAAATTGAGCATGTACGTTCTTACCTGGCCATTGAGAAGGCCCGCTTCGGTTCCCGCCTGGAGGTAATAATTGATGTCGAGCCCGGCGTGACCCATTACCTGTTGCCGGCCCTGACCCTCCAGCCCCTGGTGGAAAACGCCGTCAAGCACGGCCTTTTACCCCGCCGGGAAGGAGGACAGGTAACCATCACCGCCCGGGAGGTAAACGGCGAGGCCCGGATAACAGTTAGTGACAACGGTGTAGGCATAGACTTAAACAAGGTAACCGGTTTATTAGCGGGCACCCAGGCCAATAGTAATAATGTCGGCCTGTTTAACGTCCACGAGCGCCTGCGCCTGCTCTACGGCCCGGAATATGGCCTGCGCTTGAGCCTGAATCCCGGAGGCGGTACACGAGTAGAATTATCCCTGCCCCGCCAGGGCCAGGCAGCTTTCAAGGAAGGGGTTGCCAGTTGATCAAGGCCCTCATCGTCGACGACGAAGAACCGGCCCGCCAGGAACTACGTTATTATATTGAACGGGATGCTAACTTTACGGTCTGCGGGGAGGCTACCGGGGGCAGCGAGGCCCTGGAACTGGCCTCTTCCCTGCAGCCGGAGGTTGTTTTCCTGGATATCGAACTCTGGGACCTGGACGGGGTAGAGGTGGCGCGGCTGCTTTTAAAGCAGCCCCGTCCCCCCTTAATCATCTTTGCCACTGCCTATGACGCCTATGCCATCCAGGCTTTTGAACTCAATGCCGTCGATTACCTGTTAAAACCCTTCACAGCCGAAAGGGTAGCCACCACCCTGGCCCGGGTGCGCCAGTTGCTCCAGCAACATGAAACCCCACCCCTGGCCAGCCTCCTGCGCCAGCTGGCCGCCACCCGCAAGACTACCAAGGTGGCAGCCTGGAAGGAAGACCGGCTGCTGGTCATCGATCCCGCGGAAATTATCTATGCCGAAGCCCGGGGCCATCAGGTGCTCCTGAAAACTAACCAGGGTACTTTGCGATTTCCCGGTACCCTACAGGAACTGGAAGACAAGCTGGACAGGGGTTTCTTAAGGGTCCATCGTAGCTTTATTGTTAACCTTGACCTGGTGCGGGAAGTAGTTCCCTATTTCCACGGCACCTACCACCTGCTGCTTAAGGACCAGGAAAAGACCGAGATACCCGTCGGCCGCACCTATCTCAAGGACGTGCGTACTGTCCTGGGTTTTTAAGTTCTTCCGGCGCCGTTCAGGCATCAATAGCGTCGTTGGGGCAATATTAATGGCTGCTACCTCCCTCTGGCCTTAAAATTTTAAATAAATAATCAGGCAGGGGAGGTTACAGCAATCATGCTAACTTTCTGGGTATCCATTGCCATCCTCCTGGTGGGTTACTTCCTTTACGGCACTTTTGTCGAGAGGGTCTTTGCCCCCCAGGAACAGCGCCCCACCCCGGCAATAAGGCTCAACGACGGCGTTGACTATGTGCCCATGGACTGGAAACGGGATTTCCTGATCCAGCTCTTAAACATTGCCGGCCTGGGGCCCATTTTCGGCGCCATCCAGGGGGCCCTTTGGGGACCGGTGGCCTTTATCTGGATCGTCCTGGGCGGTATCTTTGCCGGCGCCGTCCATGATTACCTCGTCGGTATGCTCTCCGTGCGCCACGACGGTGCCAACCTGCCGGCCATTGTCGGCAATTACCTGGGCCCCAAAATGAAGCAGTTCGTCAACATTTTCACCGTCATCGTCCTGATCCTGGTAGGGACCGTCTTTATGACCGGCCCGGCCCAGCTCCTGGCCAGGCTTACCCCTGAAAGTTTAAATTATTCCTTCTGGCTGGGCGTTATTTTGGTTTATTACTTCCTGGCAACAGTTTTGCCCATCGATAAAATTATCGGCAGGATCTATCCCCTTTTCGGAGCCATATTGATTATTATGGCTGTAGGTGTTGTGGGCGGGATCATGTTTGAAGGGTACCGTATTCCCGAACTAACCCTGGCCAACCTGCACCCGCAGGGAGCGCCCCTGTGGCCCCTCCTCTTTATCACCATCGCCTGCGGTGCCATCAGCGGCTTCCACGCCACCCAGTCGCCGCTAATCGCCCGCTGCCTGGAAAATGAACGCTACGGCCGCCGGGTCTTTTACGGGGCCATGATTGCCGAGTCGATTATCGCCCTCATCTGGGCTGCTGCTGCCATGGCTTTCTTTGGCGGGACCAGCGGCCTGGCTAACGGTTTGAAGAGCCTGGGCGGTCCTGCTGGTGTCGTCAACCAGGCCTCCTTTACCCTCCTGGGTACCATTGGCGGCGTCCTGGCCGTCCTGGGGGTTATCGTCCTGCCCGTCACCTCCGGTGATACCGCCTTCCGGGCGGCCAGGCTAACCATTGCCGAGTTCATCGGGTTAAAACAAGGTCCCATACTCAACCGCTATAAAATTGCTATCCCCATTTTTGCCGTAGGTTTTATTTTAAGCCAGATTGACTTTACCATTGTCTGGCGCTACTTCGCCTGGTCCAACCAGACCCTGGCCATGATTGCCCTCTGGGCCGCCGCCGTCTACCTGGCCCGGCAGCGCAGCTTCCACTGGGTAGCCACCCTTCCGGCTGCTTTCATGACGGCCGTCAGCATCACCTATATCCTCCAGGCGCCGGAAGGCCTGCACCTGGCCACCAGCATTTCCTACCCCGTAGGCCTGGTCGCAGCCGCCCTGGCCCTGCTGGCCTTCCTGTGGCAGGTTTACACCCGGGAAGCTGTTTCAGAGGCAGCAGCGGCAGCCAAACCCAAACCGGAGCCCAGGTAAAGAAATTAATCCCCGGGTTAAGCTCCTAACCCGGGGATTTTTATATCTGCATCAGGGGGCTTTTTTTGCCTGGCCGGAATCCCCAGCCCCGGGGCCTTTTCCCGCCAGGTAATTAACAATGCCGGCGTAGATAGCAAAGGCCATCCGGCGCTGGTAATGGGGATCGGCCAGGAGCTTTTCTTCCTGGGGGTTGGAGATAAAGCCGGCTTCTACAATTACTGCCGGGATTTTCTGGGTGCGGAGGACAAAGGCATCAATACTTAAAGGCACCCGGTCGGTATTGGCCAGGCGGCGCCTGATTTCCGCCTGGATGGCCTCGGCCAGCATTTTCCCCTCCGGCGATTTGGGGTCGTAAAATAGCTGGGCGCCCCTTTCCCGGCCGTCAAAGGCGTTGCAGTGGACGGAGATAAAGAGGTCGGCCTTGACCTCCTGGGCAAGCTTAACCCGTTCCACCAGGTCATCGCCGGATTCCCCTCCATGGACGTTTTCATCCTGGCGGGTGAGGAAAACCCTGGCACCGCCCTGGCGCAAAAATTCTGCCAGGCGCTGGCTGATGGCAAGATTTACCCGGTCTTCCGGAGTTCCTCCAGGGCCTTTGGCTCCGGAATCAATCCCGCCGTGGCCGGGGTCGACCACCACCACCTGGTTGGCCACCGCCCAGGAAAAGGCCTGGATGGCCTGCTCCTCTTTCAGGCCCTGGTAGCGACTCCAGGCCAAAAATACAGCCATAACTACCAGTACGGCTGCCATAAACTTCAGGCTGCGCCGCCGGGGAACAAATACCACCCGCGCCATAAACCCCGCCTCCCCCCGTAAAAAATATGCCCCTGCTTAATTCGTTAAACCAGGGAACTATTTCCTGCCCGGGGTAAAATAATTAACCTTGATCCTGGTTTCTTAAATTGTTAAAATTAATTCTCAAGTAACAGCGAAAATAAACCATCTAAGAAGTGAAATCACTGCGAATACGAAGGGAAGAAACCAAGTGGCCGTAATCGTTGTCCAGGACCTGGTCAAGCGTTTTAACGACCTGATGGCCGTCGCCGGGGTAAGTTTTAACGTCGAAGAGGGGGAGATCTTCGGCTTCCTGGGGCCCAACGGCGCCGGTAAATCGACCACCATCAAAATGCTCTGTACCCTGCTCAAACCCACCAGCGGGCGGGTCACCCTGGCCGGCTTTGATGTGGCCCGCCAGCCGGATGCCGTGCGCCGCGCCATCGGCCTGGTCTTCCAGGACAACTCCCTGGACGACCGCCTGACGGCCGAAGAAAACTTGCGCTTCCACGGCCTCCTCTACGGCCTCTCCCGGGCTACCATCAAAGAGCGCATGGACGAAGTCCTGGCCATGGTGGATCTGGCCGGGCGCCGCCGGGATATCGTCCGCACCTTTTCCGGCGGCATGCGGCGGCGGCTGGAAATCGCCCGCGGCTTCCTCCACCACCCCAGAGTCCTCTTCCTGGATGAACCGACAGTCGGCCTGGACCCCCAGACCCGCAGCGCCATCTGGCAGCACATCCACCGCCTGCGCCGGGAGAAAAACATCACCATCTTTATGACCACCCACTACATGGACGAAGCGGAAAACTGCGACCGCATCGCCATCATTGACCACGGCCGCATCCAGGCCCTGGATACGCCGGACAACCTGAAACGCCGGCTGGGAGGCGATGTAGTCACCATGATGACCATCGACGACTCCCGCCTGCAGCAGGAGATAGCCGCCCGCTACGGCGTGAAAGTCATTAAAGACGAAGAAGGCCTGCGCCTGCAGGTAGATGACGGGGCTGCCTTTATCCCCCGGGTGGCCGCCGATTTTGGGGGGCAGATTAACAGCATATCCTTGCGGCGCCCCACCCTGGATGACGTTTTCTTAAGCCTCACCGGCCGGGCCATCCGGGAAGATAAAGTCTCTTCCGCCGAGCTCATGCGCCTGAACCGCCGCCACGGCCGCCAGCGGCACTAAGGAGGAAAGTCCCATGCAACCTGCCCTGCGAGCCCTCTATACCATCTGGTACCGGGAATTTATCCGCTTCATCCGCGAGCGCAGCCGCATCATTGGTATGATCGGGCAGCCACTCCTTTACCTGCTCATTGTCGGCCAGGGGATATCGGCGGCTATGGGCTTCCGGGGCGTCCCGGCCGGTATACCCATAAACTACGTCCAGTTCATGTATCCCGGCATCCTGGGGATGTCCGTCCTCTTTACCTCCATTTTTTCCGGCGTCTCCATCATCTGGGACCGGGAGTTCGGCTTTTTAAAAGAGGTCCTGGTAGCCCCCGTACCCCGCTGGGCTACCGCCCTGGGTAAAGCCCTGGGGGGCAGTACCGTGGCCCTCATCCAGGCCACCATCATGCTCCTCCTGGCACCTTTGATTAAAGTCTCCCTGACTCCAGTTACAATCCTCCAGCTCCTGGGCATCCTGTTCCTCATTTCCCTGGGCCTGACCTTCCTGGGCATCGCCATTGCCAGCCGCATGACAACTATGGAAGGATTCCAGATGTTCATGAACTTCCTGGTCATGCCCCTCTTTTTCCTGAGCGGCGCCATGTTCCCCATGACCAACCTGCCAGGATGGATGAATTTTTTAATGAAAATCGACCCCCTGACCTACGGTGTCGATGCCTTAAGGCGCTTGATATATACCGGCACCGACCCCCGGGTGCTGGAGTTCCTGGTCAACTACAGCCTCGGTTTTGACCTGGCAGTAATTACCCTCATGGCCCTGGCCCTGGGTATCCTGGGCTCCTGGTCCTTCAGCCGCCAGGAGTAAAATAAAAGCGGCTGGTGATAAGCCGCTGCTTTAGAGGATAGATTCTTCACTGTAAGGTAAGCCAATATTTATCCTAAAGCTTTCAAGAATAACACTTTATCGTCCTGTCCATCCCCCAGCCCCTCTACAACCGCTTTGATCCCCCGGGAGGCTAATTCTTTTTGCCGGTTACTGAGATGAGCCAGTATATCTTCTTTCTTACCAAAGCGGCGGGCCCCTGTAGTACAGGCTGAGCTACAAGCCGGCTCTTCTCCTTGTTGCAGCCGTTCCCAGCAAAAAGTACATTTTACCGGCTCATTGAAAAGGGAATTGTAGTTAATGGCCTCGTGCGGGCAAGCAGCTACACATAATTTGCATCCCAGGCAATTATCCCGCTCCCATAAAACGATCCCATCTTTATTTTTAATGAGGGCACCGCCGGAACAAACCGCGCAACAAGCCGGCTGCTCACAGTGGTGGCAGGAATAATGGCGACTCCCATCCACCTTCAAGCGGGGTAAGGAGTAATTGGTGTTGCCAGCTTGCCGGCAGGCTATAGTGCAAGCCTGGCAATTAATACATAAAGCACTATCCACCAGCAGGACATAATCCATCATTTCCCTCCCCTCCCCGGCAGGGCCCTGGATATACGGCACTGGAGATTTTTATGCATAAAACCGCCCCCGACGGGATCGGTAAGAGCTGGGAAGAGAGAATTGGCCGGCTCCCGGCCAAAGACCGCCTGGCCGTAATAGGGCTGGGTAAAGACACAATTAGGTGGTAATCCCGCTACCGGGCGGGCAGGTAAAGTAATGGCGCCATAGGCCGTCTCGACAATAAGTTCTTCGCCCGGGCGAATACCCAGGGCCGCTGCCAGGTCAGCATTAATTTCCAGGCAGGGCTCTTGCAAATCCCGCGCCCAGCTGCTGTACTGGCACTGGGTATGGTAGTGATAAGCCACCTTGGCGGTACTTAGCAGGAAGGGGTAATCGGTAACCTTTTCCCGGCTGTTCCCGGGAGCTTGCAAGACATCCTGGAAATAAGGGTAACGAGCAGCCAGTATTTTCGCATCCATTTGTTCCAGCTCTACCTTGCCGGAAGGAGTTGGGAAGCTCTTATCTTCATATAGGCGCCGGCGGGGCTCCTGACCAGCAGGAAAAGGATAGCTTATTCCCCCGGCACTAGAACGTAAGGCCGCAATAGTAATGCCCTTGATAGACGGTGTAAACTCACGCTCCAATTCCCAGCTTGAGGCCGGGTCAGGCGGGAAATATTCGGCCGGTAAATGCAAGCGCCTGGCCAGGAGCCGGAAAAATTCAGCTGCCGATTTGGCTTCTCCTGGCGGTTCCAGGACAGCTTCCCGCCACTGCAGGACACGATTAACACTGGCCTGGGCGGAAGCTTCCTCCAGCCAGTGGGTGGCCGGGAGGACAATATCAGCACAGGTTGCCGTATCATCCATTAAGAGGGTATGGCTGATTACCAGGTCAAGTTTCTCCAGGGCCGCCCGCATCTGCCGGGAAGCCGGCCAGGTAACGGCCGGATTACCGGCTACGTAGAGGACTTTAATCTCCCCCCCTAACATGGCCTCATAAAATTCTTGCGCGTCCCGTTTTTTTTCCGGCTTAGATACCAGCTCTGGCGGAATCAGGCCCTGGACTTTACCATAATCGACGATGTGGGAAATAATCCCGCCCCCGGGTTGCCCGATATTACCCAGGATGGCCATCAAGGCCTCAAAGGCCAGCAGGGCACCGGTCCCATTACTGGCCGTTGCCAAGCCCCGGCCGGGGTAAAAAAGACCCGGTTTGCGGTTAGCCAGGTCCCCGGCCAGTTGCTCGATGGTCGCGGCTGGAATTCCGGTAATTGCCTCCGCCCTCTCTGGTGTATATTCCCGGACGGCTACCGCCAGGCCGGCAAAACCCCGGGTAAAGCCAGCCACAAACTCCCGGTCATATAGTTCGCGGGTAATGATAATGTGGAGCAGGGCCAGTCCCAGGGCAGCGTCCGTACCCGGCCGGATTGGGATGAACTGGTCCGCCTGCCTGGCTGTATCGGTCTGGCGGACATCGATAACAATGACTTTGGTGCCCCGGCGCCTGGCCTCCTGCACCCAGTGGAACTGGCCGGCCTTGGTCTGGGCCAGGTTATTACCAGCTAAAAGGAGGAGCCTGGCCTCCATTACATCCGCCAGGGGATTAGGAGTTGCAGCTGAGCCAAAAAGGGAAATCCGGGCCCGCCGCTCTGATTCATAGCATATAGGGGACGTGCCATAGGAATTCAGTCCCGTGAGTTCAGCAAAAATACCATGAATAAACTTGCTATGGGACCCCCCGATTTTAGAAATAATAGCAGCCACCGCAGCATTGCCGTAAGTTTCTCTAGCCTGCTCCCACCGGCCGGCAATCAGGTCCATGGCTTCTTCCCAGCTCAGGCGACGGAAATGGCCCCGCTCCTTTTTTAAGGGATAAAGGACCCGGGCCGGGCTGTTTAAAATCTGGGCGGTTTCCATGGGTTTGGGGCAAATGTGCCCTTTATTCCAGGGATTATCCGGGTCACCATAAATACCCGCCAGCTTCCCCCGGGCATCCAGGGCAACTAGCAGGCCACAGCCGCCGTTGCAAAGGCCACAAACACTGCGCACCAATCTTCTGGCTTCACTGCTCCCGCTAACTTCCTGCCGCCGGGCCGGCCGGATATAGCGTGCTAATAGATTAGAATACATTGGCCACTACCCTCCCCCACCCTTGCTGTGCAGGGTTACGGAATTGTTGCCACAGCCTGGCTACCCCGAAATTACCTTGAATAAATTCTTTTTCGTGACCCTCTATTACTGCCCCCCTGGCTATAAGCCCGGTTATAACTCCAGCTCCCCGGAGATCACCAATTAAAGTCATCCCCGCCAGGCGACCCTTCCTGGTAACAATTTTGCGGTAAGTCATTCTTGTTGAGTCTAAAGTAAAGTATTCGCGATCATCAACACCTGTAGCTGCCGGCAGGCCGGCACTGGCCAGGGGTAAACCACCTATTTCCGTGGCGTTGACAGCCAAAGATCCCCTGTGCTCCCGTGGCAGACCCGCCATATTATATCCAGCCACCCTGCCCTGGGCGGCAGCACTCGGCCAAACGGCCACTATACCCCTTTCGCCCCGGGCCAGGTCGAAATGTTCGGCCACATCACCGGCAGCATAAATACCCGGTAAACTGGTAGCCATATGGTCATCAACTATAATCCCGGCGTTGATGTCCGCCCCGGCATCCGCCAGCAAGTCATAGTTAGTTTTGACTCCTACTCCTACTACTACCAGATCGCAGGGGATAACCCGGCCGTCATCCAGGCTGACCCCGGTAACCTTATCCCCATCCAGGATGGCTGTAACCTGCCGGCCTAATGCTAAGTCGATACCCCTGGCCCGTAAAGCTATTGCTATCAGGCTGGCGCCCCGCTCGTCTAAAGCCTGGGGCAGGAGATAGGGTAAAAACTCCACAATAGTTACTGCCAGCCCTAAGCCCCGCAGGGCGGCAGCAGCTTCCACCCCTACCAGGCCGCCGCCGATAACGACGGCTTGCCGGCAATGAGCAGCAAAGGACTTTAACTGGCGGGCATCCTCCAGGTTACGGAAGGTAAAAACGCCACAGGCTTCCCGGCCGGGAATGGGCGGTATCCGGGCCGCCGCCCCGGTAGCAATGAGCAAACGGTCATAAGGAACTTCTTCGCCGCCGGCCAGGACTACCACCCCGGAGGCCGGCCGCACTTTAACGGCCCGCCGGCCCAGACAGGTCCTGACGCCCAGGGCCTCATAGAAAGAAGGAGGCCGGATCCACAGCCCTTCCTCCTGGATTTGCCCTTCAAGATAATAAGGCAGCAGGCAGCGCGAGTATGGTGGCCCTGTTTCCGTGGAGATTAACGTAATCTTACCCCCTGGATCCTCGCAGCGGATGGCCTCCACGGCAAAAACAGCGGCGGCACTGTTCCCAACTATGACGTAGTCCATCCTGCTGCCACCTCCTCTGCGGCGGAACCAGAATGGCAACTGGCACCGAAGAGCCCGGCCGTGCCCGGGCTGATAAAATTAGCCATCTGGCTGGCTAAGAAAACTTCAGCCCCATGGGCGATGACCGTTGCTATTCCCGGATAAGCCCGGCTACAGCCAATAACCGGCCAGTAAACTTTCAGCGGCAGTTTCCCTTGAACAGCCGCCGCCACTGCCAGTCCCCTGACCAGGCCCCGGCAACCGCCTAAATGGAAAACCTGCCCCATATAGCCGGCAGCAATCAATTCGTCCAGGCCACAACCACCAGCCAGGACGAGGAAACCTTCTTCCAGGAGCTGGCGAGCCAGGTTAACCGTCCCGGTGCCTTCACACAGGAAAAGCAAAGCTATCCCCCGCATCTCTTTAGCCAGGGCTTCTCCTGCCAGAACTTCCACCAGGTCTTGCTGCCAGCCCGTTAACAGGGAGTGAGGTTTAAACGCGTAATTACTGGAGATTACCGGGCCTTCCTGATGGGCTGCCAGGGCTTGACGAATTAATTCCTGCGCCAGGCCTTCCCAATTGGAACCATCAGGTTTAATTTCATTAAGATTTACGCCCTTTATCCTGCTGCCGGTTAATTGAAAGGGGAGTAAGACACCGCTGGTGTCCGCTATAGCTACCAGGTCCACCACACCCGCCGCCATAGTTTCCCGCAGGACTGCTTCATTGCCCAGGTAAGGCAGCCCCAGCCGCCAGGCTAAATAATCCCCCTCGCGGCCGGCTGCTACAAGCTGGATGCCCCTGGCGCCATAGTTGTCTATTGGAGTAGCCGTGGCCGCAATTTGCTTTTTGATTGCTGCCGCCAGGTAGGGTCGGCTACCGTCAATAACGATCGATACTACTTCCGGACTTAATAGACCCGGCCCGGCAGGAACTGTAGTCAATGAAGTTAAACCCAGGCTGTCATTGTATAGCTTCTCCTGCTGAGCAAGCCCGGCATAAAAGGCCGCCAGGGCTACGCGGATGGCCTTGAGTTCCAATTCTTCCCGCCTGCTGCTGCCGGGACGAGCAACCTGGGCTAAAGCTGAAACCATCTCGGCCCCTGCTGGTCCAGGCCATACACCCCTATCTTTCCACAGGCTTAATTTCCCGGCAGGAATAGTAGCTGCCACAGCAGTCTCCAGCTGCCAGCTTTCTTCCAAATAAAGGGCACTGCCGGCCAGGACCTTTTCTAAAGTAGACCGTCCCGCCAGATTATCAGCCCCGGCGCCGCAGGCACCCAGGCTGGCGCCATAACCAAAAGGATCAATGCGGCAAGGTCCCTGGGGACAGCGAGTACAACACAGGCCCAATTTCGCAAAACCGCACCTGAGCCCTTCAGGCTGGCGCCGGGGTGTTTCCGCCAGGATATTTTTGGAGTTGAACATGCTAACCCTCCTTCACACCGCGAACGGCCCTTCAGCGTAGATTAAAGCCCCGGTAGGACAGGCATGGGCACAGGCCGGCTCCCCGCGACCGCTACATAAATCACACTTCCAGGCCTTCCTCTTGCCGGGAAAAGGAAACACCGCCCCTAACGGGCAGACGGTAACGCACATCCAGCAGCCGACACATTGCTCCCAGTCGCTGGCAACTCCCCCCTCCGGAGTAAAATGCATGGCCCCACTGGTACAGGCTTTGAGGCAAAGCGGGTCCTGGCAATGGCCACAAACCGCAGGCCAGGCGCCTTCCCCGGCTGGCTGGACCTGGAGGCGGGGCCTGTTGCTAGAACCTGGAGCATTAGTACGGGTCTGGGCTTCAGAACAGGCCAGTTCACAGGCCAGGCAGGCCAGACAACGCTCAGGGCGGACAAATAACTGTTTCATCGCTTTTACTCCTGTTCCCCTTCTACGACTCACCGGTGCTTTCTCCTATCCGTCGTCCCAATTCTCTTCCCAACTCCCTTGCCCGGGCCACCAGTCTTTCGTTATCACCGGCCCGGCAAAACATTTCTGGCTTTATTGCGTGGCTCCCATAATACAAGGGGACATTGCTATAAGCACATTCTTCACCATACCCGCAAGAAAGACAGGGAGCATTGCCGGGAACCTGGATACTACCTACCAGGTTCATGCGATACCAATTAAAAAAGTATCTCAGGTATTCTTCCACCCTGGTGGCATCGCGAAATCCTCCGGCTACCGCTATGCCAAACTTACCCTGGGTTAACATCACACGATGCTTCAGGGGATAAAGCCTCTCTAAAAAAGTTTTCGTTAAGGCGTTTAATGAAAAAAAGGTGGGGAAGCCCCCGATGACAATCCCCCGGGCAGCTTCCACCTTGGCCAGGATTTCATTCATCCCATCCTGCTGGACACACCTGTTGGTAGCAGCGCATTTTAAACACGCCAGGCAAGGACGCAGGTGGTAACGGGATAGCTTGATAAACTCTGTTTCCAGGCCGGTAGCGACAAGGATTTCCTGGATAACAAAATCCAGATTACTATTAACTATTGAACTGCCGCTAAAGCCGACTACTAAAGCCATTTCTTTTGCCTCCACCGAAAACTACTTACATTACCCCTGCAATTATACACCCGCCGGTCTTTCCTGAGGTATGCTCCCACAATCTTCCTCCAACTCCCGCGGCCCCACCAGGGAGAGGACCAGGCAGAAGCAGCCCACTACTACCAGGAAGGCCACCAGGCCAAAAAGCCCCATCTTATATAACCACCCGAAACGGGTAACAAGGAGCAGTACCATGGCTGCCGTCAGTATCCCGGCGCCCATAGCCAAGTTCTTCTTCCCAGCTGTAAGCTCGCCGCCTACTTGCCACTGGCCGGCCTTTTCTACCAGCGTTACCATTATCAGGGCCAGAATGTTCATGGACATACCAAAGAATACCGGGTGGATGTTGAGGTAAAATTTGGCAGGGTCCCAGTGACCCAGGGCATACCAGGTGAGACCGCTGATAAAGCCTGCCGCCAGGGCGGCTACCGCTGCTCGCTTCGTGGCCAGGGGCCAGAAAAGGGCGGCTACTACCGGCGCAAAGGTCGCCCCGTTGCGGAGTGTCCAGGCAAATACATTCCACCAGGCAGCCTGCTCGCTACGGAGAATGCCAAAAATAATCATCATTACCGTTAAAACTACCAGGGAAACCTTGGTGTAGTAAACCTTCTGAGCATCCGTTATCTTTGGGTTAATGGCGGCCATGGTGTCCCGTCCCAGACTGGTGGCCCCGGAAAACTGGCAGGGGGCACCCCACCCCAGGGCACAGGCCCAGACACCAAGGAAAAAGAGGCCTACCAGGGGAGCCGGTAAAACCTGCGCCAGGTACAGGGGCACCTGTACCATGCCCCGGGTACCACCAGGGGCTACTACCGCCGCCGCCAGGCCGAAGAGCACGCCGAAGAAGATAAAGATAATGTTGGCGGCAAAGGCCATGAGCAAACCTTTACGCCCTTCCTCCACCGTCCGGCAGGAGAGGGCCATCTGGAAGGCTGCCTGAGCCAAAAGTACGTTAATTAAAAAGGTGGCAAACCAGGCGATGATTAACTGCAAACCCACCCCGTCCAGGCTGAACATGGCCGGCTTGCTAGCCGCCAGCTGGGCCAGGCCGCTGAAGCCGGGTTTGATAAAGAAGGCTATGCCCCCTATAATAAACATAATGGCAAACATGATGTTATTGGCCGTCTGGGTGACCACTACCGACCACATCCCGCCGGACTGGAGATAAATTAGCAATAACAATGCCGTAATAACTACCGCCATGGTAATAGGTATATGGGTAAAGGCAGAAACAGCCGAGGCAAAGGCCAGGGTTGTAGCCACCGACCACATGGGGAAGGTAAAGGCGGTAATGGCGCCCGCCACACCCAGGGCCACGCGACCAAAATGGTCGCCAATCAACCCTGATATGGTCACCATCATCCGTTTCCGGAAATTACCGATGAGAAGCAAGGCAATAATCAGGACATGGACCATTTCGGCCACACCGTACCACCCGGCCGAAATGCCTTTTACATAGGAAAGTTCCATGATGGCAATAAATGAGGAGCCGGAGAATAATCCCGTGATACAGACAAAGACCATCCACGGCCGGAAAGAACGGCCACCGACAAAGTAGCCTTCGCTGCTCTGGGCTCTACGGCGTACCACGTTGCCCAGAAAAATCAAGACGGCCGTATAAACTATGGCTAACCCAATGACCCAACTACCAGTAGCATTCATTACCATACCTCCCTTTCCCTCAGACCTAGGGCCTCTAGCTCGTAGCGTAATACCTCGCAGGCTAGAATAAAAACCATCTATGCCTCCTGGTAATGGCGATAATCCTCAAGATAACGCATGGCCCACTCATCCCGGCCAGCAAGCAAGTCGGCAGCCCTGATACTCCGGCGGATCCCCCTTGCGATAGGATCAACAATCAAGGCCGTCGCCCCGGCAGCTATGGCCTGGGCAAAAAAGGCCTTATTGATAGCCTGGCGATCGGGTAACCCGTGGGAAACATTGCTGGCCCCTAAAATCAGGTTTAAACCTAATTCCTGGGCCACCAGGCGCATGGCTTCCAGGGTAATGACGGCTGCCTTTTGATCTGCTCCTACCGTCATGGCCAGGCAGTCAATAATAATGTCTTCCGGCCTGAGGCCAAAGGCGATAGCCCGTTCCAGGATATGCCGGGCTATGGCCAACCGCTCTCGCGGCTCCTGGGGGATGCCTTTTTCATTCATGCAGAGGCCAACGACTGCTGCCCCGTACTCTTTAACTACTGGTAAAATACGCTGTAAAGATGCTTCCTCGCCCGTTACTGAATTTACCAGGGCCCGGCCGTGGTAAGCCTTAAGGGCTGCCTGTAGGGCTTCGGGCTTGCTGGAATCAAGACATAAGGGTACATCGACAACATCCATTACCGCTCTAACCGCTTCCGGTAAAAGGGCAACTTCATCAACGCCGGCAGCCCCGACATTAACATCCAGCATATCGGCCCCGTTTTTTACCTGGGCTACGGCCTCTTCCTGGATTAAAGATAAATTACCTTCCTGGAGGGCCATGGCCATCCTTTTCCTGCCCGTAGGGTTAATCCGCTCGCCGATGATTACCGTGGGTAGGCCCGGACCAATTTCTACCTGTTTATCTTTGCGTGAAAGTATTGTCTTCATTTAACTCACCTTCAGTAATTCATTGGCCACATCTACAGCTGCAGCCGCATCTTTACCATAACCATCGCAGCCAGCTTTCCTGGCAAACTCTTCCGTGATGGCAGCCCCACCAGCTATGATTTTTACCTTATCCCGCAGGCCGGCATCCTCAAAGGCTTTAACTGTCGCCGGCACATAGTTCAAAGTAGAAGTGATCAGGCAAGACATGGCAATAATATCCGCCTTATAATCCCGGGCCGCCTGGACAAATTTTTCCGGGGCAATATCAATCCCCAAATTAATTACTTGAAAACCGGCACCCTCGAGCATCATGGCTACCAAATTTTTGCCGATATCATGGAGATCTTCTTTTACAGTGCCAATAACTATTACTCCCCGCGAGTTTGTTTCTGAAGCTGAAAGTAAAGGTTTCAGTATATCCAGGCCCGCGTGGGTAGCCTTGGCGGCAATCAACACTTCCGGGACATAAACCTCGTTGCGTTTAAATTTTTCCCCGACAACATTCATGCCGGCAATGATACCTTCATTCAGGATTTGTTGCGGGTCAAAGCCCTCCTCCAGGGCCCGGGTACAGCATTCTTTAACTACATTTGGCTTATAGGTGATGATGGCATTTTTAATTTCCTCCAGGATGCTCACGCTATCTCCTCCTTTTGCTGGGCGGCAATTTTGGTAGCCGAATATTCCCTCGCTGTTTTTAACATTGCCCTGACATTTGCATCGGGAGTTCCATAATCACACCCGACGGCATCAATGGAAAGCTTGTCATAAGGAGCGCCAATATCAATGATCCGTTTTACATCTCCGGCAATTTCTTCCGGCGAACAATTTAACATGCGGACAGGGTCGATGCGGGCATTGACAAAAACGTCTGGCATGAGTTCCCGCAAACGTTTTAAATCCGTCATGGGACCTACTTCCAGGAAGGAGAGATTGTTAACCTTGGCATAACCCTCCAGCATATGATCGGCCTTGCCACAATGATGGATGCCGAAGGGCTGTAAGGTTGCTGAAAGCCTGTTTTCGTAAGGGAGGACAAATTCTTCAAAGGCCTGGCGCGAGATCTGGACTACCGTACAATCAGGCAAAACATACATTTCTGGCGGTGCCATGGGCGTAACTGACGAAGCCAGGGTGCCCGTCCGGCTTTTGACATAACGGGCCAGCTGGATAATGGTTTCCGTACAGATATTAAATAGATGATGCACCAGGTCGGGATTTTCAAAGAAATCGATATAGAGCTGGTCTCCCCGGATCTTTAAACCCAGGTTTAAAACCCCGGTGGTATTAATGTTACCGGTGACCCGGCCATATTTTTGTTCCAGGTAATCCATTTGTTTGATAATTTCCGTCATGGGGTAAGCCTGGGTAATATCGGGTACTTTTAACTGGAAGATCTCTTCTTCTGATAAATTAGCCGGTACCGCCCAGGGAATGGCGTCATCAAAGAATTTAACTTCGCACCCAAAGACCTCCGGCAAAAGAACCATACCGTAATCAATAAAAGGTTCGGGTTCGGGATCGGGTTTCCCCATACCTACATCGCCAAAACGTTCATACAGGATACGCTGCTGTTTTTGAAAGGCATCTACCCGGTAGTCAGGATCATAATAGTACTGGCGGTTATAAGAAATACCGTAATTCTTATACCACCAGCTGGGATAAAAGCCCACTTTAGCGTTAATATATTTGGTGGCCATTTGGCAAACACCCCCTTCAGTTATCTGGTAATTAAATTTTTGCAAGAATCATGCCAGGGATGAAAAATAAAAAAATACCTGACTTTCTTAGTCAGGCATAATTTATTTTCAGTATTTTTGACTTAATTGGTGCGCGGATGTACCACTTTTAATATTAAAAACCTAAAAGCACTTTAATTTCGCACTGGTACGCTAGGCTACCAAGTGGTGCTCTGCTGTACCAGTCCATATTCGCGGGCCTTACGTAAAAGGGTGGAATGGGCTATCCCCAAACTTTCTCCCGCCCGCCTCAAGCTATGGTGCTCCTGCAGGGCCCGGGAGATAAGCTTTTTTTCTAATATCCGGGTGGCCTCATTAAGGGGAATTAAATCATCTACGTAAATTGTTACTCCTCCCTGGCCTCGATCCTTACAGATATAGGCCGGCAGGGATTTACAGGTAATTACCTTTTCTTCCGTAGTTACCACCAGGCGTTCGACCAGGTTCTCTAGCTCCCGGACATTTCCTGGCCAGGTATAGCTTATAAAAGCAGCAAAAACATCTTCCCCTAACTGCTTGTTTAAGCCGTAACGCTGGTTATACTTTTGTAAAAAAGCCCGGGCCAGGGGTAAAATATCCTCCTTGCGTTCACGCAAGGGTGGAATTTCAATGGGCACTACGTTAAGGCGGTAGTAAAGGTCCTGGCGAAATCTCTTTTCCGCCACCAGCTGGCGTAAATCCTGGTTGGTAGCAGCAATGATCCTTATATTGAGGGCAATCGGCTTACGCCCTCCCACGCGAAAAAGCTGCTGGTCCTGAAGTATCCGGAGCAATTTAACCTGTAAATTTAAAGGCATTTCCCCAATCTCATCCAGGAGAACTGTGCCCCCGTTAGCACATTCTAATAAACCTATTTTGCCCCCGCGTGTGGCGCCGGTAAAAGCCCCTTCTTCATAGCCAAATAGTTCGGATTCCAACAGATTTTCCGGGATGGCACCGCAATTAACCTGCACAAAAGGCCCGTTATGCCGGGGACTGGTACGGTGAATTATTTTGGCAATTACCTCTTTCCCTACACCTGATTCTCCTGTTAACAGGACGGTGGAATCAACATGAGCCACCCTGATAGCCTGTTCTACAATCCGTTCCATCTGTTTGCTCTTAAATATAATTTTTTCTGTTTCTAATAAACGCGCCCGCAGTTCATTTAATTCTGTGGTGAGCCGGGCGGTCGCATCACGATTTTGCTCCAGTTCTGCCTGCAGGCGATTGAGCTCGGTCATATCGCGAATGTTGACCACAACCCTGGCAATTGTTCCTTCTTCCGTAAATACCGGATTACCGGTAATCAAAACGTCCCGCCCTGCGGCTGTAATTACTTTGACAGTGGCTGGTTTTTTATGATGGGTTACCTGTTGAAAAATATCGTCAAGATATTTATTTTCCTGAAAGTTACATCCCGCCTCACCCAGGATACGCTCATAACTGGAATTAAAGCGTAAAACATGTTTATCCCGGCCCAAAACAACAATACCGTCATAAGAAGAAGCAATGATGCTTTCCAGTTCATTATTCAAGGCTTTAACGGCACTTAATTCATTATAAGCATTTTCCAGGGCGGAAATATCCTGCAGTACGGCAACTGCTCCGGCCACTTTATTATTAAAATATAAAGGATTTTCGCTTAAAATAATAACATTATCATTTAATATTACCCGTCGTCCATTTATCACCTGGTTGGCCTTAATATCTGTAAGCAAATCACCTTCAGGGAAGACATCTTTTATTTTTCGCCCTAAAATAGCTTTTGCCGGCATGCCAAGTATTTTTTCAGCCGCAGCGTTAAAGTGGATAATCTCTCCTTCTTCATTAACAGCTATAATACCATTCGGTACAGCTTGCAGGATAACTTCTAACTGATTTTCTGTTTCCTGGAGAGCCTCGTATACCTGGTTAATAAGACTAAGGCGAGTTAAAATTCCTTTCAGCTTCTGGTCATTATCTACCACCAGGAGGCGTTCCAGGGGTAAATGAGCAACATCATGAAAGGGTGTATCTTCATGGATACTTACCAGATTACGATCCATTACTTCGACCACAGGCGTATCAAAGCTTTTTCCTGCTCGCAAAGCCTTAATCAATTCCCGGATGGTAATTATCCCTACTATTTTGTCGTGTTCGCTTATTATAGGCGCACAGGTAAAGGGGCCACAGAGATAGATATCGGCTGCCTCGCTCAAGGTGGCATTGGCAGCTAAAGTTTGGGGTGTATGATACATAACTTGTTTAACGCGAAGCATCCCCTATCCCCCCTTATATTTCGATATAATTTATTATACATTCCCTATATATAAAATTCAATTGAGCTGTATTCCTGCCTTCACTGTTCTGGACCTCTCCCCAGACAATACCTACACCTGGCCCCCCAGTAAAAAGCGGCTCCTGGCAGTCGCTTTTGCGATTTCCTAAAAGTTTGGGGAAGATCGGCGAGCCCTTGAAAAACCTTACCGGGCAACCAATCTTCCCCTTTTTACTACTACCTTGCCGGATGCTATTTGCCCGCCGGGCCTGCCTGGGGCCTGGCCTCCGCTACAGCTAAACTCTCTGCCCTTTCTTCTCCGGTAAAGGCAATTACCATGCAGAAGGCAGCAATAAAGATCAGGAAAAGGACCATGCCAAAAACGCCTTTAGCATAAAGCCAGGTAAACTGGTTAACAGCCAGGATGATTAATGCCAGGCCGGCAACCATGGCCCCGAAACCAACACTCCTGGCTGCTCCTTTCCCGGGTATCGCCCAGCGATAGCTGCCAGTCCTTTCAATCAAGGTAACCAGGGTTAAAGCCGAGACGTTAAAGATCATACCAATCCACACCGGGTGGATGTTCAGGTAAAACTTCGCCGGGTGCCAGCCGCCCAGGTGATACCAGGTTATACCAGAAACAAACCCGGCGACCAGGGCGCTTACAGCTGCCTTTCTGGTAGCCAGCGGCCAGAAGAGCACCCCGATGACGGGAGCAAAAGTGGCCCCATTGCGGGCCGTCCAGGCCAGGACATTCCACCAGGCGGCCTGTTCCGTGCGCAGGAAGCCAAAGATAATCATTAAGCCGGTTAAAATTACCAGGGACCATTTGGTGTAGGCAACCATCTGCTTATCGGTAACTTCAGGATTCAGGGACGAAACTACGTCCCGTCCCAGGCTGGTGGCCCCGGAGAACTGGCAGGGAGCCCCCCACCCCAGAGCGCAGGCCCAGATACCCATGAAGAAGATGCCCACCAAGGGTGCCGGTAAAACCTGGGCCAGGTATCTGGGTACGGCTACCAGGCCACGGCCGACGCCGGGGGCTACCACCGCCGCTGCCATGCCAAAAAGAACGCCTAGGACGATAAAAACAATGTTAAATCCTGCTGCCCAGAGGAGACCCTTTTGTCCTTCTTCCGGCGTGCGGCAGGAGAGGGCCATCTGGAAGGCCGCCTGGGCCAGAAAGACGTTGACCAGGAAGGTGCCGAACCAGGCGAGGATTGTCTGCAGGCCAACGGTAGTCAGGCCGTACATGGCCGGTTTGGTCACCGCCAGCTGGGCCAGGCCGGCGAAGCCGGGTTTAAGGAAAAAGGCTACCAGACCGATTATAAACATCAAGGTAAAGGCCACGGTATTGGCCGTCTGGGTAAAGACCACCGACCACATGCCGCCAGCCTGCAGGTAAATTAGCAGGAGCAGGGCGCTGAAGATTACCCAGGTAGATAACGACATCCCTGTAAAGGCGCTCATGGCAGCGGCAAAGGCCAGGGCATTGGCGGTAGCGTACATGGGAAAGGTAAAGGCCGTGACAGCGCCGGCGATGGCCTTGGCCGTGCGCCCGTAGCGTTCACCGATCAACCCGGATACGGTCACTACCAGGCGTTTGCGGAAGGGTATAACAAAAAATAAGGCAATAATTATCACATGGATTAATTCAGCCACGCCATACCAGCCGGCAGAGATGCCCGTGGTATAGGCCAGTTCCAGGATGGCGATATACGAGGAACCGGAAAAAAGCCCGGTTATACAAACAGCCACCATCCAGGGCTTGAACTTACGGCCGCCCACCCAGAAGTCCTCACCGCGGGCGGCCCGGCTTCTGGCTACGTTGCCGGCAACAATCAGAGCGACTGTGTAAATGACAGCCATAAATAAGATCCAAAAAGCGTAGGTATTCACTCACAGTTCCCCCCTGTAGCCTTGTTAAGATTTAATTCTCTCTAGTGAATGCCTTCCCCGATATCCACTTTTAATTACCGCTGGCTTCTTTTAAGAAGGGGTAAGGATACTCCTGGCCGTTAATTTTAAAAGCATACTCGATGGAACCGGCTGTCTTCATCATATTGGCTGCCGAACAGTACACCTCGTCAGCCAGCTTGATGGCGTGGGCCACCTTGTCCGGCGGGATATTGGCCCCCTGGAAATGATAAACTACCCGCATATGGGTAAAAATTTTGGGATGGTCGGCAGCCCTTTCGCCTTCAACCGTAATGGTCAGGTCATCATAACTGACCCGCATTTTTTGCAGGATGTGGGTAACTTCGATACCGGTACAACCGCCCAGGGCCATAAGCATCAGTTCCATGGGCCGGGCACCCTGGTTCTCGCCACCATAGATGGGGCTGGCGTCCATGGCCACCCGGTGGCCGGCACCGTCATCCCCCACAAACTGCATCTTACCTGCCCAGTTGACTGTGACTTTTGCCATCGAAATCATCCTCCTCTGGGTTATTCTACCCTGAAAATAACTTCGCTCCAGGCTGGCATTGTTTTTGCTCGCTCCCTGGTCCTCGCGGATCAGCCTACGGCTCAGCCTTGGGCTCGGGCGCCCAGCACTCACTAAACTCAGGTGCCTCCAAAGGTAGTGCGACTGCATAAACCGAAGAACTGGTTACTGTAACTTGGTTACTGTGAGTGCTGGGCGGCCTATTCGGCATCCTTGCCTTTAGAATCCGGCCTTTGGCCTCTCTGTCCTCGGCCCCGCCCTCGCTCTCGGCACAGCCTGCGGCTGCTTAACCGCTCGGACCAAGTCGCTCGCTCCAAACAAATGCCAGCCGCGTTAGCGGCATAAAAGTCTTGTTACCGCTATCACTTATTTTGTAGATTGCAAAAATCATGCCAGGGTATATAAATCCCCTTGCACCATCTCCGGCTACAAGGGGATGGGATAAAAAAAGAACCTTTTCTGGTCTGTTTGCGCACCAGTAATCCCGGTTATTTACTTTGTTCATGTGGTCACATTATAATTTAACCCCGTAAATTAATCCGGTGCAGTTTCAGACCGCTTCGGTGCAATTTTGCACCACAAGCTCGTAGGACTGGGCCTTGCGCAATAAAGTTGAATGGGATACCCCCAGGGCCCGGGCGGCCTGGCGCAGGCTGCCATACTGTCCCAGGGCCATGGTAATTAATTGCCGTTCCATCTGTTCCCTGGCCTCCCGGAGGGGTAAAAGCTCCCTGAGGACCAGGGTTTTGCCGGCCTCTTGTCGTTCCCCTTGGAATTCAAGGGGCAGATGTTCCGGCTGGATTAAGTCTCCTTCGCCCATAATGACTACCCGCTCCATGGCATTCTGGAGTTCCCGGACATTCCCAGGCCAGGAATAAGCCTCCAACACCTTGCAGGCAGCGAAGGACAGGCGTTTAGCCGTACCGTATTTATTATTAAACCCTTCCAGGAAGTGCCTGGCCAGGGGCAGGATATCTTCCCGCCGCTCCCGCAAAGGCGGAATCCTTATAGGCACTACATTTAAACGGTAATAGAGGTCTTCGCGAAAAGTCTTTTCCCGGACCATCCGGGCCAGGTCCTTGTTGGTCGCAGCCAGGACGCGGACATTGAGCTTAATGGCATGGCGACCGCCAAGGCGATAAATCTCCTGCTCCTGGAGAAAACGCAACAACTTGACCTGCAATCCAAGGGGCAGGTCGCCTATTTCATCCAGGAAGAGGGTGCCGTTATCGGCCACCTCCAGGAGACCAATTTTTCCTTCTTTACTGGCCCCGGTAAAGGCCCCCTTCTCATAACCGAAGAGTTCTGATTCGAGCAGGTTTTCCGGGATGGCACCGCAATTAATTTCCATAAAGGGACCGTTACAGCGCCTGCTGTGCCGGTGAATCAGCCTGGCGATTACTTCCTTACCGACACCAGATTCCCCGGTAATCAGGACGGTAGAATCGACGGCCGCCACCCTTAAGGCCTGGTCCACCACCCGTTGCATGGCCGGGCTCTGGCGGATCACCTCGGGAGCCGCCAGGTGCCGGGCCCGCAGGGCCTGGATTTCAGCTGCCGCTCGCTGGGCCTCTTCTTTGAGATGGCGCAGTTCCGTCATATCGCGGATGCTGATGACCACCTGGGAAACGGTCCCCTCTTCGTTAAGGATGGGACTACCAGTTAGTATGGCTTCCCGGCCCGCCGGCGTCTGGTACATGACGGTCACCGCCTTGCGGCTGTCCCGGACCAGGCAGCAGAGCTGGTGGAGTTGATCTTCTGCCAGGGTGGCATCCGGCTGTAGCTTGTGGCCCACCAGGAGCGGCTTAGCGCCCGGCGCCATAATGCGGCCGTAGGCTTCGTTCACCCCCAGGACAACGCCCTGGCTGTCAATAACCACCATGCCGTCGTAGCAGGCCTCAATAACGCTCTTGAGCTGCCGGTTTAAAGACTTGACCACCTGCAGCTCGCTGGAGATGGCCTCCAGTTCGGAAATATCCTGCAGGACCAGGACAACTCCCTGCTCATGGCCCTCCCTGGTAATGGAACTGCGCCGGATGGCCAGGGTTCTATCTCCTGCACGCGCCTTATGAAACTGGTCACCGGCTGCTTTGGTAAGAAACTGGCTTAAACCAGACGCCGCCAGGACGGTGGCCGCCGGCTGCTCCAGGGCTGCTGCCACCGGCAGGTCGAGGAGCCGGGCAGCCGCCGGGTTGATGTGGCATATTTTCCCTTCCCGGTCGACGGCAATGATACCGTTTGGTACCGCCTCCAGTACTGCCGCTAGCTCGCGTTCCGCCTTTTCAAGGGCCCGGTGCACCTTATTGATCAGGCCAATCCTGGTCAGGACGCCGCTCAAGCGCCGCTCTTTGTTTAAAACAATGAGGCGATCAATGGGTAAATTGGCCACCTGCTCAAAACCTGTATCCTCATCGATGCAGACCAGTTTCCTATCCATGACCTCTTCAATAGGCGTAGCCATGGTAGCCCCCTGCTGCAGGGCTTCCAGGAGGCGAAAGACGGTAATAATGCCCACCACTTCGCCGTCGGCGTCCAGGACCGGAGCGCAGTTGACCTGCTGCCGCTGGTAGACGGCCACGGCATCGGCCAGGGTCTGCCAGTAGTATAACGTCTCCGGGTTGTTGAGCATTACCTGCTTGACCTGCATGAGATACACCAGCCCTTAAAAATTTAGGGATAGGCCCCGTACTACTTTCTACGTCAAGAGACCAATCCCTATTATAACAGGTGGTGCGCTTTTGCACCAGATACAAAAACAGCCGGCCTGGTATTGAGCTGGGGCCGGCTATCTGTTGGGCCAACTTTATAAGCAACCAGCCTTGCGAAAGGTGGGAAGGAAAAGTAGATAATTTTTACCTAGATGGTTACCATGGGATGAGATACTGCTTTTGCTAAAAGCTCGAGAGTGATAAAATATTAAGTAGAAAGTTGCTTTTCGACCCGGAGCTGATTTAAATTTTGCTTAAATGGGGAGGTATGCATCAACTTGGATCAAGAAATTCTCTTCCTTGTCGAAGAATCTCCTGAAGGCGGTTACGAAGCTCGTGCTCTCGGTTATTCCATTTTTACAGAGGGTAAATCAGTGGAAGAACTTAAGGATTCTGTTCGCGATGCAGTTCGCTGCCATTTTGAAGAAAAGGATTTACCGCGGGTGATTCGCCTCCATTTTGTAAAGGATGAAGTAATCGCCGTATGAAAATCCCGAGGGACATAAGCGGGGAAGAACTGGCCAGGTTACTCGCCAAGTTCGGTTATCAGATAACGCGGCAGACTGGTAGCCATCTACGTCTCACCACTATGTTTAACGGTGAACATCATATCACCATTCCCCGCCATAATCCATTAAGAGTAGGTACTCTTAATGGCATACTAATTGATGTTGGAAAACATCTAAAGATCAGCAAGGAAGCGTTGGTAAAAGACCTTTTTAATAACTAAGGGGGCCACGTGGTTGCCCCCTTAGTTGTTTTATAGAAATTCGCCCCCTAAAACCTACCCCTTGTGGGGTAGTGTCATTTAGCACATTAAATTAACCACCGTTTTTCAAATTAAAGTAACTCACGCCGCCGGCACAAACTGCAAGATTATCAAATTACAGCACCCCAAATTCTCAGGAATTGCACATTAGCACAATAAAATCCCCAAAGAAAAAAGCCGCTCAACGCGGCCTAAAAAGAAGGGGCCTTGAACCGTTCCGCCAATTTTTTATCAAGGGCAGCCAGGCGTTTTCTCTGGAAATCAAATCCTTGTTCCAGTTGCAACTGGCAAATAAAGCTGTAATAATGGGGTTCCTCGCGGGCGGTATAGAAAGACTCCAGGTATTTTAGCAATTCAGCGTAAAGGTCGCGGGCGAAATCCAATACCGGGCGTTCCAATTCCTCACCGTAGGACCCAAAAGTATTCGCCCAGAGGACGAAAGCCAGGATCTCCAGGAGACTTTCCACGTCTCTGGGGGAATCAAGCTTAAGCATAGCCACCACCCTTAAAGGCCAATTTCGGTAGCTGCCTGGCGTACCACATCAGCACTAATCAGCTGGGCTTTAAGCTGGGCGCCCCAGAGGAGGGAAGTCAGGGCCAGGTTGTTCACCAGGCGCGGCCAGCCGCGGGAGCGAGAAGCGATGGCCTCGACGGCAGGCGGCTCAAATAAAGGCCTGGTAGCCCCCACCAGGGATAAATGGTGCTCCAGGTAGGCGCCCACCTCCTCACGGTTTAAAGGTTCCACCTGGAAGCGAACCACCAGGCGTTGGGCCAGAGACTGGGTCTGGTTCAACTCCAAGCGGCTCAACAAAAAAGGCAAGCCGGCCAGGACCAGGATAAAAGGATTAAAGGCGTCCATGGCGAAATTAAAGAGCAGGGCCAGGTCCAGCAGGAATTTGGGGTTAGCCAGGTGCATCTCATCCAGGATGAAGACGGGCGTAATCTTTTTATCCCGGAAGAACACCTGGACCGCCTGCTGGATCTGGTGAAAAAGGTCAATCTTGCGGAAAGACGGTTCTTCCCCCAGGCCCCGGGCCAAACCGCGGTAAAAATCCATGACCGTCCCTGTGGCCAGGGGCAAATAAATAACCTTAAAGAGGGCCGGGTTTAAATTAGCACAAAAGACCCGCAAGGCAAAGGTCTTACCGGCTCCCGGTTCCCCCACCAGGACCCCCATGCCCCGGACGCGGGATAAATACTCCAGCCGGGCCCTCGTTTCTTTTAAACTGCAGGAAAGGAAGGCATCCTGGGGTTTTAGCTCCTTGCCAAAAGGAGCCCCTTTTAAGCCATAAAAAGCCTGGTACATTCTAGTTTTGGCCCCCTCCCTGTAAGCTGGCAAAAGAAAGTTTGCTCTCCCGCTTTGCCCGGGCGTTAACACTGAGCGCCACCGGCTGTGCCACCGCCACCTCTTTACCGGCCACAAAAATCAAGACCCGCTCCAGTTTTTCCGGGTCAAAGCGCACCTCCACCCGGTTGCCGATAAATTGAGGCGGCACCTCAAAAAGGCGCTTGTTAATGGAGATAGTAGCATCATGATGTACCCGCCGTTCCTCCCGCTTGAAAAAAAGCGGCTCCAGAACAGCCGGGTCGCTCACCATCTTAACCTGGCTGAACTGGGACATAAACTTATCCAGGGGGCTCATACCCAAAGCACTGTGGACCTGGCGGTGATAATCTTCCTCCAGCCACTGCCAGAAAGAGCGGTTCAAGTTATCCAGAGATTTAAGGTGTTCATCTTTAACCAGGGGCAAGAAACGCTGCCTGACGGTCAAGAAGAACCTTTCGATCTTACCCTTGCTCTGCGGGTCATAGGGTTTAGTATTGATCAAGGCTATCCCCAGGGCCGCGCAGGCCAGCTGCAGCTGCTCCGAACGATAGATTTTACCATTATCCACGTAGACCATCTGCGGAATGCCCCGGCGTAAGATAGCCTCCTTGAAGACCACCTTCAAAGACTCAAACTTCTCGGAAGTAAAAAACTGGGCAAAAGTCACCAGGCGGGAACAATCATCGATAAAAGCAAAGAGGAAAGTAGCCACCTTTTTGTTGCCAACGCGAAGGTAAGGCCCGGCCGCCACATCCCCCTGCCAGAGGGTATTCACCGTATCATAGGCAAAGCGTTTCCGTTCCGGCTCCCGCCGCATCTCCCGGCCTAAAAGCCCCCTGGATTTCAGGAAACGGTAAATGGTAGCGTAAGAAACGGCGTCCGGTAAAATAACACCTTTAGCCACCAGTTGTTCATAAAAGACAGAAGCCGGACAGGAACGCTCCTCCTGGCGCAGGGCCAGGAGTTGCTCCTGTAACTCCGGGGATAAGGCCCGCGGCCTTCCCCGGTCAGAACGCCTTTTCGGTTTTAACCCCTCAAACCCCTCGCGGCGGTAATCCCTGAGCCAGCTGGCAATGGTCTGGGGGCTATAGTCGCAGAGGCCATAATACGGTACTTCATGGGGTCTGGCCGTAATACTCTCCAGGTAGGCCTTCCTGCTGGCTACCTGACCCTGCAACAACGGCGCAATCAAGCTAAAGCGAAAAAGAGCGATATTTTCCCGGTCCTTCTCGTCCATCACAACCCCTCCCCAGGATTTAAGGTTAACCGGTCCGGTCATTTACCAGTTTAACCTTAACCTGTCCCCCAGGACAGGCAAAAGGTGTGTGGTGGCTAATGTAGCAGGGAGGCTTTACGGAACCGGGGAAAGCATGGTAAAATTAATTAGCCATAAAATTGCGCCGGAAATGATTATGGAACCTTTGGGAAAAGGTTTCGGCGTTGGGGAACGCGGCAATCATTTCCAGCAATTTTATGGCCCTTTGTTTAAATTCCGGCGGGATTATTTCCTGGTAACCCTGCTCCCGGAAGAAGGCCTGGATGCAATTCATGTTCTTCGCCCAACGGCGGCGGTAGAACTGGAGCAGCTGGTAGTAAATAAGGAGGCGGGCCTTGGAGAAGAAATATATGAGACAGTCCAGAATGAACTTAAGGGAATACTGGTAATACGGCAGGAGAAAGGAAGGCAAAAGAGAGAAGGTGTGCCGGCAGGAGCGGCACCAAAAGCGGCAGATGGGCAGCTGTAGCCACTTTTCCGAGTCACTACCGGCATTACGCCAGTAAAAACCATGCCGCTTTAGAGCCTGCCGGGCCATACAGATAGGGCAAGACTCTATGACGGGAAACTCATTTTTCTTACCCCGGGCAGCATAATCCTCCAGGGAAATACCGAAATTGTATACCAGTTGCATAAACAGCCCCCCAGAATAATTTGCTAAAATTATATCACTTTGGGGGAACTGTTACATGTTATCTCGATATTTTAAATTGATAAAGTTAGGACTAGTTTTAAGGATGATAGTGTGCTAAATGACAGGGTAGGATTAAGGGGACATATTTGATTTTAAATACATATAGACCAAACTTATGTTCTTGCGGTAAAATAAAGTTGTGGAAAGAAAAATTAACCATTGTGTATACAACATCAACTATCATATCGTTTTTTGCCCCAAATACGGTACCGCTGGCCATGTCAGCGCCGACACCATCCGTAAATATATCGAAACTCAAAAGTCCCATGCGAAGGGAGGTGAAAAAAATGAGCCAGTTGCAACGCAATACCACAGCCAAGAAAAGCAAAGGGCAAACGCAAGGTGACGTGCTGGTAGAAAAAATACCCCTTAAGTTAAAACCTACAGAAGAAACATTGGCCAGGGACATCCAGAGAGAATCTGCCAGGGTTTGGAACACCGTCATGACCATCCACCGCTTATTCTGGTTCAAATACGGCGTCTGGATAGATGAAGCCATGATGAAAGAGTTCCTTAAAGGAAGGTTCAACGTCCATTCTCAGGACGTGCAGGCCATTATTGAGACCTACTACGAATGCTGGGAAAGGACGAGGAAGCTTCACGAAGAAGGGCATCCAGAGTGGCGCTATCCCTGGCGGCTGAAGCGTTTTTTCACCTCCACGTGGAAAGTGACCGGTATCACCGTAGAAGACAAAAACTTAAGGCTGTCCAACGGCTGGAAGAAACCGCCGCTTAAAGTAAAACTGCCGGCCAGGCTGAAAGGAATGGCAATCAAACAGGTCCAGCTCGTTTGGCGCCGCAACGGCTACTGGCTGCATGTAGCGGTAGTTAAGCCCGCCCTGGAGAAAGTCCAGGGGGACGCTGTAGCAGCCGTAGACCCAGGCGAAGTCCATGCCTTAACCCTGACCGACGGGCAGGAAGCCCTGGTCATCAACGGCCGGCATTTGCGTTCCCTGCGCCGCCTGCGCAACAAAACCTTGAGGAAGTTTCAAAAGGCCATTTCCCGCACTAAAAAAGGCTCCAACCGTCGCAGGAAACTCCTGGCGGCCAAGTACCGCTTTTTAAATTGGATTGGAGCCCAAATATCCCACGCCGAACATGCCGTCACGAAAATGGCGGCAGACTGGTGCCTGGAACGCGGGATAAAGAAGGTTTACCTCGGCGATCCCCAGGGTGTAAGGGAACAGGACTGCGGCCGGCACCACAACCAGCGGATGAGCCAGTGGAGCTTCGGCCGGCTGCGGGAGTTGCTGGAATATAAGCTCAAGCGGCACGGCATCACTCTGGAGAAAATCGAAGAACGGGGCACTTCCGGCACCTGCCCGCTATGCGGCAAGTATACAAAGCAGACCGGCCGCGTTTACCAATGCGGTAATATGGAATGTGGTTTTAGCGGGATGCACCGCGACGTGCTAGGCGCTACGGGAATACTGGACTTAGCAGTAAACGGCCGGTTCACCCCGGGCCGCAAGTTACCGGAGATAGTGTCTTACGCGTGGCCTGCGGTATTAGCCCCAGTACAGGTCAGCAAGATGAAAGCCGCATAAAGACGTATCTACGCTGAGTAGTAGACGCCTCTGGACCGGGCCATCCGGCATTTGGGGTTAACCTGGGTGTCTGGATGTAGCGCATTGAAGGGGAATAAGACCTGTCTTCCGGCAGGCATCTCCCGATGAGGTGCTGAGGACCGTCCGGGATACCCGGCTGCTTTAATAAAGCCGCCGGGCTTGTCCCGGCGGAGGTTCACGCTTATCTATACGCGTACTAACCGGCCATGCCTGGAAGGCACAAACAATCATGAAAATAGAAAGAAGTGATTACAAACATCTGATTTTCTGCTACATTGGACTTATCAGGGACAAAGGTTGAGTATATTTTGATGGTATAACCTCGAGTACTAACCTAACCTGATTGCCTTTGAGCACAGCCAATTGTCGCCCCTTGTTCTTAAGGACTTGGGAACAGCACGGGTGTTAAACTTCTTACTTTCTCGGGCAATCATCCCTGAAATCCAATGAAGCAGGAGGAGTTCTTATGCAAGACATCTTGGAAACCTGCTGTGGTTTGGACGTCCATAAAGATACCGTGGTTGCCTGCCTATTAAAAGGCAATATTGGCGAGGAACCGACAAAAACCATCCGCACCTTTTCCACCCTTCTGCCCGGGCTTGATGAACTGAAAGCCTGGCTGGAAGCAGAGAACTGCCGCCATGTGGCCATGGAAAGCACCGGGGTTTATTGGCAGCCTGTATATAACGTCCTGGAAGAAGCCTTTGACGGCAGTATGGTTTTGATTGTTGCCAACGCCCGGCACATGAAAAACGTTCCCGGTAAAAAGACTGACATGAAGGACGCTGAATGGATAGCTACCCTTTTACGCGCCGGATTGTTGGAAGGAAGTTTTATCCCCTCCAAACCTATCCGGGAACTCCGTAATCTAACCCGGTACCGCAAAAGTATTATCGAAGAGATTGCGTCGCAAAAGAACCGCATCGAAAAGCACTTACAAAGCTGCGGTTTCAAGCTCTCCACCTTCCTCACCGATATCTTCGGGGTATCGGGCCGGGCGATTATGGATCACCTTTGCCGTCACGGGAAGATATCCGCCCGGGAAGTAGAGACTTTGGTAAAGGGTCGTGCCAAGAGTAAGCTTCAGGAAATCAAGCAGGCTGTCAATGGCAAAATGGATGTTCACCAAAGGGAGTTCCTCAAGCTTTTGCTGGGCTGGCTGGATCAGCACTACGAGCATCTTCGATTGGTAGAGCAAAAGCTGGAGGAAAAACTTAATCAATACCAAAGACAACTGGAACAACTGGACGGCATCCCGGGGATTGACAAAACCGCTGCCGCCGCTATTCTGGCGGAAATTGGCATCGATATGAGCCGCTTTAAAACTGCGGAACATATCTGTTCCTGGGCGGGCTTAAGCCCCGGCAATAATGAAAGTGCAGGAAAAAAAAGTCCACTCGCACCACCCACGGTAACACCTATCTAAAGCGAATTCTTTGCGAAGTTGCCTGGTCCATCACCCGGGTACGCGACAGCTATTTATCGTCCTGGTACTGGAAGGTCAAGCAACGCCGCGGGGCCAAGAAAGCCCTTATCGCTTTAGCCAGAAAGCTCCTGGTAATCATTTACAACTTACTAAAAAACGGTACAGACTACGACGAGACTGCATTTGAGAAAGCCAAACAAAAGCAAGAAAGGTTTCGGATCAAGAAAATTATTGCTGAGGCCCGGAAGCTGGGACTCGAGGTAAGGGAAGTCGCCCAGGTCGTTTAACACTATACCCTCAAAAAGGATTAACCTGGCTGATGCAAGTTCATGCATCTGCTAGCTTATTATTGCCTTTTTACGCCCTGCCTGGTAGGGTTATTTACTTGATGAAGATCATTTGTTAGGTTATTTTCGTGTTAATTTTATATTAACTCCCGGCTGAAGGCTACCTTGAAGTCCCGGGGCTGGTCCAGGCGCACCAGTTCCAGGCCCAGGCGGTCCAGGGTGGCTGGCGCCGGGCGTCCCTGATCATCCCAGCCGCGGCGGCGGTAATAAGCCTGCACTAATTCTGGCAAATTGGTAAAGGGCCCAGCTTTAATCTCCCCGGCAACAATACCTTCTCGCAGGAACCTGGCCGGCAGGGTATCGGCTTCCCGGCCCAGGCCCTCCCGCAGGTTGAAGGCCCGCTCCAGGGTAAGGCTCCTTGCGGCGGCCATATGGATTTCCTCCAGGGCCAGTTCCGTACCGGTAACGGCCGTCAACATTGCGGTCATCAGTTCCAGGGGCAGCCAGCCGCCCAGGTGGGCAAAGAGGCAGCCGATACCTGTTTCCAGGGCTACTGTCGTCTCGTGGATGCGGCTTACCTGGTCCACCAGGTCTTCCCCTTCCCGGTCGGCAGCAAAGAGCCCGGCGTGAAGTGACTTGCCATAGCAATAACTGCCACCCAGGGCCGAAACGACTATCCCCAGGCCGTGGAGGGGGCGCACCCGCGGGTCATAACCCGGCATCTCAATCCCTTTGATGGTCATGGCGTATTCCGCCGCCCCGGAGCCGGTATATTCTGCCGCCCGGCGCACCCCCTCGGCCAGGAGGTCGCCGATGCCGGCCCGGTAGGCGATCATGCGGATCAATTCCAGGGTGGCTTCCGGCCGTTCCCAGCCCAGGTCAAAGCCCTCAGCTTTAAGTAAACCCCGCTGCTGCAGTTCATAGGCAAAGGCAATACTGCCCCCGGTGGAGACCGTGTCCAGGCCCAGGTCGTTGCAGCGTTCGTTGGCTGCCGCCACCAGGTCCGGCTCGAAATGACCAGGGTTGACTCCCAGGGCCCAGCAGGTCTGGAACTCCGGTCCTCCTCGCTCCAGGAGGTGAGGCTGGTTAACCGTATCAACATCCGCCTGCCAGGCGCCCTGGAAATTGCGGGTAGGTAAAATGGCACCCTTTATAGCCCCCGGCAAAGGCGCCCGTTGATCCCGGCGGTCAATCAATTCCCGCTGTCGCTCCAGCAGCCGGGACCAGAGCTCCCTGTCAGCCGCAGGTATATCCGGTTCGGAGTCTACGACAATGGCTTTAAGTTTTTTGACTCCCATGACGGTACCCACCCCGCCGCGAGCGGCCGTACTGTGGTTACTCACTATGCTGGCATAGCGCACCAGGTTTTCCCCCGCCGGGCCGATGCAGGCCACCCGCGCCCCCTGGCCATAACGCCAGCGCAGCTCGGCCTGGGTAGCCTCTGTCCCCTGGCCCCAGAGGTCTTGTGCCGGTCGCAGTTCCACCTGTCCCCGAGGCCCCAAATAGAGGTAAACGGGCTCAGCCGCCTGGCCGGTCAGGAGGAGTATTTCGTACCCGGCGCCGTGGAGCCAGGTACCGAAGTCGCTGCCGCCCACGGAACGGATAAAGCCGCCGCTTAAAGGGCTTTTGGTCACCGCCAGCCAGCGGTTAACCCCCCTGGCCCCGCTGCCGGCCAGGGGACCGGCGCTAAAGATTAAAATATTCTCCGGGCTTAAGGGTCCTACTCCCGCGGCCAGTTCGCCATAAAGATATCTGGCCGCCAGGGGCCGTCCGCCGATAAAGTCACGGCATACCTTTGCCGGTATATCCTCCTGGCGGATGCTGCCGTCGCTTAGATTTACCCGTAAAATTTGCCGCTCCATAAAAACACCCCGCCGGTACTTTTTCTTTAGTATCAGCGGGGTGCTGCTACACTATACTTCTATCTTCAGCAGTACCACCCGGGCCGGGGCTGCTCCAATTCCCTGGAGGGGAAGGGGCAGGGCTTCGCCGCGCAAGTTATACCTTTGCCCGACGCTGCACCGGCTCACGAAAATCGTATACTGGTACTTCAATAATCCGTTTAGGTTTCATGTGTTCCTTTCGGATTTCCTCCAGCTGCAGAGTTGTTTCCGCATCATAATACTGCTCACCACATTCCTCGCATACCCATGCGGGGACATTTTCTACCAGGGTGAGTTTATCACCCCACCAGTTCTCCACCCGGACTTTTTTTGGCCTGACCTTACTACCGCAAAGCGGGCATTTAGTCATCTTTATTTCCTCCTGCGTTACCCCGACTTCTTTCATTTATCCATTTTGGTGGCTCCGGGATATAAACAGTGATTATGATTAACGTCCCATCGTTATCCAGAGAACAGACTATATGAATAGATCGCCCATCGGGAATATGACCTAGCACCAGGCAACTTGGTCCCCGGGGATCCTCAGGGTAATCCTCCAGGATCTCTCCTGTCAATAAGGCTACTATCATATCTGTAGCCGATATACATCGTTGCCCGGTACGCTGCCTGGCATGACAGCTCATTACCCAGTTACCCTTAATGATCGTCTCCTGTATCTGGCCTAAATCCATTTCCGTTTCTCCCGTCCCACTACTTCTAATTTTAACCGATAATATAAAAGATCGCGAGTACTTTTTACCCTCCACGAGCCAGCCGCTTTGGCGGCCTACTCTATCTCCAGTAGGACGACCCGGGCCGGGGCTGCTTCCGCTCCCAGGATACGGAGGGGCAGGGCCAGCATCTGATAAGTGCCAGGAGGTACCTCTTTCAATCTGAGGCCCTCGATGATAACAATCCCTTGCTCTAACAAGGTCCGGTGGGTTGGGTAACCAGGCTGGTCCCGCTCCACCCCCAGGGCATCCAGGCCGACTCCGCGAACCCCTGCTTTAGCCAGGTGGGCAGCGGCCCCGGCATCCAGGTAGATAAAGTCGGCTTCATTTCCGGCAGCCCAGGAGTTTTTAGTTTTCAACAGGATAAAGTCGCCGGCCCGGACCGGCTGGCCCGCCAGGTCCCCGGCCGTAATGCGGTCGTTGACTGCCGTTAGGTCCAGCACCAGGCAGGAGCCGATTAAAACCGATAGGTCCAGTTCTGCTGTCGTAGCCCCGCCGGGGATCACATGGGCGGGGGCATCGATATGGGTCCCGGTGTGGGTATCCAGGAGCCAGCGCGTTTCCCGCACGCCGTTTTCATAGTCGCGGGTGATTTCCGTTTGCGGCTGCTTCTCCGCCCTGTTTTTGTAGACCGGCATGCCTTGGTATATGGGCATGGATATGTCGTAGATACGCAAGCTTTCACCAGTCCATTCATTTATTTCTAGCTACCCACGTTCCGGCAGCAATTCATCTTCCTGCCACCAGTGGCGGCCGTCCCGGATTAAGAGCTCCCTCGCCGCCGGTGGTCCCCACTGGCCGGCGGCGTAATTGGGAAAGAGGGGCGGCCTCGCCGTCCAGGCAGCGGCAATGGGGTCCACAAACCGCCAAGCCGCCTCCACCTCATCCCAGCGGGTGAAAAGGGTGGGGTCCCCCCGCATTACATCATAAAGCAGGCGCTCGTAAGCCTCGGGGGAGTTGACGCCCACCTCACAGTTCTGGCAAAAGTCCAGGCGGATGGGTACAATGTAATTATTATTCCCCGGCCGCTTGGCATTGAGCTGGACGTAGACACCCTCCAGGGGCTGGACGCGGATGACCAGGAGATTGGGGCGTAATTCGCCGTATTCCTTAAAATACAGGATATCCGGCAGGGATTTAAACTGGAGGATAATTTCCGTCACTTTCACCGGCAGGCGCTTGCCTGTACGCAGGTAAAAGGGCACGCCGGCCCAGCGGAAGTTTTCGATGAAAAGCTTTAAAGCAACAAATGTTTCCGTCGTGGAATCAGAGGCCACTTCCTTTTCCCGGCGGTAAGGCGGTACCACCTGCCCATCTATCTCCCCGCCACCGTACTGGCCGCGGATGACGTTCCTGCTGACTGCCGCCGCGTCCAGGGGTTTCAAAGAGCGCAGCACCTTTACCTTTTCATCGCGGATAGCTTCCGTGGCCAGGCTGGCCGGCGGTTCCATGGCCACCAGGGTCACCAGCTGCAGGAGGTGGTTCTGGACCATGTCCCGCAGGGCCCCGGCCCTGTCGTAATAGCCGCCCCGGTCCGCCACGCCCACCGTTTCCGCCGAAGTAATCTGGACGTGGTCGATATATTTATTATTCCAGACCGGTTCAAAAAAGGTATTGGCAAAGCGGATGACCATGATGTTCTGGATCATTTCTTTCCCCAGGTAATGGTCGATGCGGTAAATCTCTTCCTCGCTGAAAGCCGCCCGGAGCTGGCGGTTTAATTCTGCCGCCGAAGGCAGGTCATGGCCGAAGGGTTTCTCAATAACAACCCGCTGCCACCCCCGCGCCGGTACCAGGCCTGTTTCCTTTAAGCTCCGGACCACGGAGCCAAAGTGTTCCGGGGCCACGGCCAGGTAAAAAATGCGGTTGCCCTGGCAACCAGCCGCCTCCTCCAGTTCCGCCAGGAATTGCCGCAGGAGGGTGTACCCCTCCGGGTCATAAATGTCGGTCCGGAAATAATGCAGACGGCTGGCGAAGGGCTCAAAATGGGCGTCCAGGTCAGAGGCGCGGCGGGAAAAGGTCTGCAGGGACGGCAGTAATATCTCCTGCCGGAAGCTATCCCGGGTAAAATCGCGCCGGCCCACAGCTATTACCCGCAGGGCAGGCGGCAGGAAACCATCGACAAAAAGGTTGAATAAAGCCGGGTAAAGCTTGCGCCGGGCGAGATCTCCCGTGCCACCGAAGATCACCAGCAAACTGTTGTCCGGCCGTTCCGGGGCCATATACCAGCCGCCTTTCTACCCATCTTCCCTCCTATTTTGTGCTCCCGGCCGGGTTTTTATAGGGAGTTTATTACCAGACAGGTAGAAAAAGACCACAAATACATGCGCTTCTAAAACACATGCGCTTCTAATTCTTATAGAAAAGAAACTCGAAGATCACACTGACCTTTGCCGGTGACGTGCTGGGCTCCAAAGCCCGGGCACCAAGCAGGCAATAAAAAAGGGTCCGGCACCTATCTTGCTGACCGGAACCCTTGATTTTACTGGAGCGGAAAACGGGATTCGAACCCGCGACCCTCGGCTTGGGAAGCCGATGCTCTACCACTGAGCTACTTCCGCATGTGTTATTAATTTTACCCCCTTCCTTTTCTTTTGTCAAGTTTTTTAATAAACCGCCTGAGCAAGGGTCTCTTTTTTTGAATTTCAACCCCGCAGGGCCCTAACAAGAATTGGTTAAAAGTATAGCCCTTGCTTAAACGTTTCCTCTGGTAGTATAATTTTTTTAGTAAGACGAATAACGGAGGTAAGAACGGTGTATAAAATAACCGTTTCCCAGAAAGGACAGATTGTTATTCCCCTGGAAATACGTAAAAATTATGGTTTAAAAAAAGGCGACCAGCTGGCGGTGGAAGATAATAACGGTATTATAACCCTGCGACCTCTTCCCAAGAACCCCGTCCTCGAGCTGCGAGGTAAATATAAAAGTAGCAATCCCGTCGATAGGCTTACTACAGTTTTAATAAAAGAAAGATCTGCTGAGCGATCCCGGGAAAGGCGATAAACAGTTACATGGAAACAGCAAAATTTGTCCTGCGCCAAAATTGGGTTTCGAGATTCTCTGGATAGGAAACGGTAACCCCTCTGTAAAGTGACCGGCCCAGGAATTAGGCCGGCCACATTTTTTGCCATGCGGCCCTGGTAGTACTACCATGCCAGCAGCTTAACAAATTCTCCATACTTATCTTCCCATTCCCCCGCCTTTTCCGCTTCATAAGTTTTCAGGGCAAAGGAACGGCGCACTATCTCCCGCCCCTCAGCCAGGCTTGCCACTGCACCCATAGCCATGGCCTGGACCAGGAGGCTGCCGGCGGCCGTGGCTTCCACCGGGCCGGCCACCACCGGGCGTCCGGTGGCGCTGGCGGTAAACCGGCAGAGGAACTCGTTCTGCGTACCACCGCCCACCATGTGGATGACCGGCAGTTTTTTCCCCAGGATACCCTCCAGCTTTTCCAGCACCCAGCGGTATTTTAAGGCCAGGCTCACCAGGGCGCACCTGACGATCTCGCCGCCCCGGAGGGCTCTTCTCCGGCCAGCACCTTTACAGTTTCCCGGGCGATCATGACTTCTTCGTCGGTGTGTACTACCAGGACCTGGACTTTGGCTTCCGGGCTCGAGATCAGGCGGTCATCGCTCCCGTTTTCATTGCGTTCAGCATCCAGCTCGATACCCAGGAACTCCAGGCCGCGGCAGATTTCCCGGCGCAGGCCGCTGCTCTTTTCGCCGATGCCGCCGGAGAAAATCAGGACGTCAATCCCGCCCATGGCCGCCGCGTAGGCGCCGATATATTTTTTCGCCCGGTAGGCCAGGACGTCCAGGGCCAGGCGGGCCCGTTCATGCCCCTGCCGGGCGGCTTCTTCCACTGCCCGGTAATCGTTGCTGACGCCGGCGATACCCAACCAGCCGCCTTTTTTGTTGATTACTTCCTCCAGGGCATCAGGTGACAGGCCTTCCTGCCGCAGGAGATAAACAAGGGCGCCGGGGTCGACATCGCCGCAGCGGGTCGACTGGAGCAATCCCTCCGTGGGCGTAAAGCCGGTGGAGACGTCGATGGATTCCCCGCAGCAGCAGGCATTGGCCGTGGTACCACTGCCGAGCATGAGGGAAACAATCTTTAGTTCCTGCAGGTCCCGCCCTAGAAATTCAGCGGCCCGGTTGACCATATAGGTAAAGGTGATGCCGTGGAAACCGTAACGGCGCAGGCCGTAACGCTCGTAATATTCGTAGGGGAGGCCGTAGAGATAGGCCCGGGGCGGCAGGCTCAGGTGGAAGGTGTTGTCGCAGACGGCCACTTGGGGTATATCCGGCAAAAGCCTGCTTACGGCCTCGATACCTGCAATGTTGGCCGGGTTGTGCAGGGGGGCCAGCTGGCAGCAGGCCTTTAAAGTGGCCAGGACAGCAGCATCAATGCGGGCCGGCCGGCGGAGGCTCGCGCCGCCGTGGACCACCCGGTGGCCGACGGCCTCCAGCCGGTGAGGCTGCAATAACTTGAGGATTTCTGCCAGGGCTTCGCCATAGTCGCCCCGGGGTAAATGCTTCCGGTACTCAGCCGCCTCCCCTGTTAAATCTTGATGCCGCAGGGTGGTTTCCCGGCTGCCGATGCGTTCCACGCTGCCCCGGACCATTACTTTTTCTTCCGGCATGGAAAAAACTTTATACTTAATCGATGAACCCCCACAGTTTAAAGCCAGAATTTGCACCGTTTGTCCTCCTTGAGGCCTTATTTCAGGTTAAAAAGTTTCCCGGCATCTTGAGGAAAAGGAGACCAGTATACCCTCCCAGGCCATAGCTTTCTTGAATTACCTTATGCCTGTTAGCCGTGAAGGGACATCGGCCCATACAGAAATACCGGTGGGCAGGGGGGTGCTACCACCGGTCTTGCCGGCACCAACCTAGCGTGGCAGCCCCTTGATGTCTCCCTCCACCTGGTCGATAATGCCCACAATGGCCAGGTCCACCGGGGCCTGGGGTACATTGAGGCCCAGGCGGGCGGCACTCCCGGTGGCTACCAGTACCAGTTCTCCCTTGCCGGCACCGACGGTATCCACGGCCACCAGGGTCTCGCCCCGGCGGCTGCCCTGGAGGGGACGGATGAGGAGGAGCTTGCTGCCGGTGAGGCTTTCATGTTTACGGGTAGCGACCACCGTTCCGGTTACTTCGGCAATCAGCATCTTCTCACCTGATTTCTACTTCGTCACCGCACTGCAGCCCGGCGGCATTGGCATCGTCGGTGTCGATGTGCATGACGAGCTTGAACTTGGGGCTGACCCGTACCTGGACGCCACCGAAGATGGTGGGCCGGTCGGATTTAATGGTGCGCACGGTGACTTCGTCGTTGTCTTGAAGGCCCCATTTTTCCGCTTCGACCGGGCTCATGTGGATGTGGCGGTTGGCGATAATAGCCCCTTCCCGCAAGGTAACGGAACCCCGGGGACCGACCAGGGTAATGGGGGCGGAACCGGCCAGGTCCCCGGAACGGCGCACCGGCGCCGGGATGCCTAAGGTTATGGCGTCGGTGCGGGAGATCTCTACCTGGGTGCGGTCGCGCACCGGCCCCAGGATGCGGACGTTGGTGAGGGACCGCAAGTTGCGCCCTACCAGGGTGACGACTTCGTTGGCGGCAAATTCTCCCGGCTGGTAGAGGTCGTTCCGTTTGGTCAGCTGGTAGCCGGGCCCGAAGAGGATGTCGATCTCCTTCTGGGCCAGGTGGACATGGCGAGCAGATACGAGTACGGGAACACGTTTGGCCGCCGGGGTGGAATGGGCTGCCGTACCGGCCGCGGCGGTTTTACCCCGGCGTTCCTTCAGTTCGGCCATAACTTCCCTGGTGATTAAATCGATAAGGGCAGCAGTGGACATTATGGTCACCTTGCTTTTAAGTATGGTTGACTGTCAGGACTGCCAATCTGGATGGCAGCAGTCCTGCCTAACAGGCGGCTGACAATGCCCCGGAAATTTGTGGCAGGCCGGCAATTTATCCTGCAGGCCCGATTTATGAACAAGCGGTTGATAAAGCAACATTTAAATTTGGTTGGGATTGGTCCACCTTTCTCCGCCGGGGCGTGTGTTTACGCTAGTTGCTCCCAGACTTCAGGGTGAGGAGAGGGGATAACAACCGCATCCACGAGTTCCCCTTTTTCTTTGAGGGGCAGGGTGGCGGCGTTTACGGCGGCCCGGACGGCGCCGACGCTGCCTGTCAAGATGACCACCCCCTTGCCCCCCAGCCCGTAGGCGGGGCGGATGTCCAGGAGCTCGACAAGGGCGGCCTTGGCGGCGGTGTCGGCAGCCTTGATGGCGGCCGTGACGCTGAAGGTTTCGAGGACTCCCAGGGCGCCTTTAGGGGTTACTGCGGCTACCCCGGCCAGGCCCGACAGGACTCCGGGATGGAGGTTGCCCAGAATTAAGCTGCTCACGACCGTTACCCCGCCGGTGGTGACCCCATGTTCTACGGCGCTCGTCACGGCGCTGATCTCGCCGCTTAAGATAATCAGGCTTTTACCGGGGCAGGTAGTGCGTATTTTCAGTTCTACCGGCGCGGCTTTAAGGCAGCTGTCGGCCACCATTATCCCCCGCGCCAGGCTCTTGAGTTCGATGAGTCCAACGGCGATACCCATCAGTCACTGCCTCCGTAAATAAGACGTCCCCAGGCTTTACCGGGCAGGAGTGGCCTTCGTCCAGGTAGGCGGTTCCTTTCCTGGCGGTGCTCAATGATCACCATGGTTAACTCCTCCCTGGATGGTGATATTGCCATTGACAGCAACGATGATGCCGCTGATGCTGGCGTGGAGGTTGGCACCCGGGGTATCGCCCCGGATACGAGCTAAAAGTTCCCCCGCTGTAACCCAGTCGTCCGGTTTGACTACCGGCTCCGGCGCGGCCCCGGCGCTTTGCTTTAAGGGCAGGGACACCTGGTTGACCGTGATGTTTCCTTCCCGGAAAGTCACCGGGCGGGCGTAGTATTCTTTTAAGCCCAAGCGGCTGATGAGACTTTGAGTAGGTACCTGCCGCCCTTCCCGGAAAGGGGAAGGAGTGGTAGCCTGCCAGGGGCCGGGCCGGAAACCCTTCTGCTGCAGCTCGGCCTTGATTTTCCTGTTGACCTGCCGCGGGGAGAGGTTGAATGGGCAGGCGTAGAGGTCGCAGAGGCCGCACTCGCTGCAAAGCAGGGCCCGCGGCAGGGTTATATCGGCCAGGCCATAGGTCACGGCACGCATGACCCGGTGGGGTTCCAGGGGATGCCCCAAAAGGTGCCGCGGGCAAAAGTCCGTGCACTGCTGGCACTGGCAGCAGACCTGGAGGGCGAGTCTCAGCTCCCGGTTTAGATCCCGCTGGTAACTGGCGGCCAGGGGGTGGTCCGGGGGCAGGACAAGGATGCCCTTGGTGGTCTTGGTAACCGGCGCATTGATGCTGGTCACCTTACCCATGCAGGGGCCGCCGGCGATAAGCACATATTCGTCTGCCAGCGGTCCGCCGGCCAGGGCCAGGAGCTCCCCCACCGGGGTTCCCAGGGGAACGGCCAGGGTGAGGGGCTGCCTCACGGCGCCGGTGACGGTGACGTATTTATGGGTTACAGGCTGGCCTGCCAGGGCGCGGTGGATGTTGTATAAAGTCTCGACGTTTAGAACTACCGCCCCGGCCTGCAAGGGCAAACCTCCCGGCGGGATTGTTCGGCCGGTAACGCTAGAGGTTAATAAGTGCTCGTCGCCCACGGGGTAGACGTCCGGCAGGAGGTGGAGCTTCAGGCCCGGGTAATTGTTAATCTCCCCCGCCAGGGCCGCATGGGCCTCCCGGTATTTTTCTTTGAGGGCTATAACCCCTGTTTGGGCGCCGGTGGCGCGGACAAGGGTGGCTAAAGTGGCCAGGAGTTCGGTCGGATGGCGGGCCATGAGTTCCTGGTCGACTTTAAGTAAGGGTTCGCACTCGGCCCCGTTGATGATAACGGTCTGGATGGGGGGGCTGGTCTTCAGTTTCAAGGCGGTGGGGAACCCGCCCCCGCCGGCCCCGACCACACCGGCAGCGGCTATTTTATTTATGACGGCTTCCAGTTCGCCGGCAGGCATTTCCTTCCCTCCAGGTACGGGCTGTTCTCCAGCTTTTTATCCAGTTCTCTCCCCGGGCATTTTCAGTTTTTTTATTCAGGTTTACCGCTCTTCCCCGCTGCCCGAGGCGGTTCTCCTCCGAAAATGGATGGGGAGGATGCCACCATGGGCGACTCCTCCAAGAATAGATATGAGAGGCGTTAAGTTGTACTTAACCCGGATAATCCCCTACTTTCTCCACTTCATCACCGCTTTCTCTCCGCTTTTGTTCTCAATTTCACAATTAAGCTGTATTTAACTATCCCGGCGGCCACACGGGTGGTGACCGGCCCCCGGCTAGTCTACCGTCCGCAGCGCCCCGGCGATGACCGTCCGCTGTTCCCGGGTGTAGGTGCGGGGGGTACAGATACCCTCGCCCGTGGGGCTGGCGATGGTGTGGCTGAAGTGCCCTTCCCCGCCGATCTTTAACCCGGCGGCCGAGGAGGCGTTGGCTACCAGGATGTCGGTACGGAGCTTGCGGGCGTAAGCCGTGATGCGGCCTACGTCCTGGCTGTGGATGATGGCCGTATGTTTGTAGCCGTGCTCGACCCGGGCGGCCAGTTCCAGGGCGGCGTCAAAGTCTTTTACCCGCACCAGGGGCAGGACCGGCAGCAGCTGTTCTTCCTGCACCAGGGGGTGCTCCGGGGGACATTCTATGAGGGCGATCCTGGTGTGCGCCGGGGCGTTGATGCCGGCTTGCTTCAGGATAAGTACGGCGTCTTTGCCTGTTAGTTCGGGGTTAAAGGTCCGGCCGTCGGGCAGGATGGCCCGCACCAGGTTCTCTTTGTCCCTTTCGTCCTGCACCAGATAGGCGCCGTGGTTCTGCAGGTGGAAGAGGAGCTCGCCGGCTATCGCTTCCACGGCAATGATGACCTTTTCGGCAATGCAGAGGACGGTGTTGTCAAAGGCGGCACCGTCGACAATACACCTGGCGGCGTAGTCCAGGTCTTTCACTGTTTCGTCGACGACCACCGGGGGATTGCCGGGGCCAGCGGCAATGGCTTTTTTGCCGCTTCTCAGGGCCCGGTTAACCACTTCGGGACCGCCGGTGGCGACGACCAGATCTACATCGGGATGGCTTAAGACCAGGTCCAGGTTTTCCAGGCTGACTTTATCGCCAACGACTAATAAATCCTCCGGCCCGCCGGCTTCCTGAATGGCGGCGTTGAAAAGGCGCACCAGGTACTGGGTGGTCTTGAGCCCTTTGGGATGGGGCAGGAAGATAATGCTGTTGCCGGCGGCGACCATGCTGATGGCATGGTTGATGACGCAGGAGCCGGGATGGGTGGCCGGCTCGATGGCGGCGATGAGGCCGAAGGGCGCCCGCTCAATCAGGATGAGGCCGTTGTCGCCGCTGATGGCCTCGGTCTTTATGTCTTCTAACCCCGGGGTTAAGCGGGCGGCGTAGAGCTTCTTCTGGATCTTGTCTTCGACCCGGCCGTAGCCGGTTTCTTCGTGGGCCAGCCTGGCGATTATTTCTACGTTTTCTATGGCCGCCCGGCGGATGGCGGCGACGATCTCGCCCCTCGTTTTGAGGCTTAGCTTTACCAGTTCTTGCTGCGCTTTTTTGGCAGCGCTAATGGCTGCATTCAAGTCGCTGTATACGCCTTTGTCACCGCGCGAGGCAGTGGCCACGGCCTGGCCGGCCCGCGCCTGGCAGGCACCGCTACACGCTGTTGCCGTGGTAGCTGTTGTCCCATTACAGGACTGCTGTTGGATGTTTTTTAATACTTCGGCGACAATGCTGGCGATAGTGGTTTCGTCGATCATTTCTGCTCACCGCTTAGGAGGGTAATATTCTGCTGAGGTCCGTGTGGGGCCGCGGGATAACGTGGACGGCAATAATCTCACCTAAGCGACCAGCGGCAGCGGCCCCGGCTTCGGTGGCCGCCTTGACGGCGCCGACATCGCCGCTGACCATGACGGTGACGAGACCGGAGCCGACTTTCTCCATGCCGGCCAGTTCGACGCCGGCGGCTTTGAGCATGGCGTCGGCGGCTTCAATGGCGGCGACTAAGCCTTTGGTTTCGATAAGTCCCAGGGCGCCGTCTTTCATGTTAATCTACCCCCCTGGTAGAGGCGTCTTTTTTACCGGGCAGGATGCGGGCTACGTCGCTGTGGGGCCGCGGGATGACGTGGACGGCGATGACTTCCCCGAGCCTGGCGGCGGCTGCCCCGCCGGCTTCGGTGGCCGCCTTGACGGCGCCGACTTCGCCAGTGACCATGACGGTGACCAGGCCGGAGCCGATCTTTTCCATGCCCACCAGTTCGACGCTGGCGGCTTTGAGCATGGCGTCGGCGGCTTCGATGGCGGCGACTAAACCTTTGGTTTCAATGAGTCCTAAGGCGCTCATGGGTTGTTTTCCTCCTTAAGCAATTGGTGTGTTATTTATGGGTGGAAAGGCCGACAACAATGACTCTACCCGACGGTTATGGGACCGTCGCTGTGGGACTTGCTTGCTGCCGGCTGTACCGCCAAGGCGGTAGCAGCAAAAATTAAAATTAGTTCCGCCGGAATTATGCTACCCGGGCTTTATCCGGCCGGTCCGTTAGCATAAATACCCAGACAGCTCTTCATGGGGCCGGGCGATGACCCGGCTGGCAAAAACGGTGCTGATTCTAGCGGCCTGTTCCCGGGCGGCTTCGACGGCTGCCGTTACGGCGCTGACTTCGCCGCTGATCTTCAGCACCGCCAGGCCGCTGCCTTTGGTAACCTCGTAACCGAGGATGGCAATACCCGCCGTCTTGGCGGCAGTGTCGGCGGCTGCTATCACGGCGGCCAGGCCGCGGACTTCAATTATTCCCAGTGCTTGTTTACTCATGGTTTTCCTCCGGAATTGATTTGCGCCCGTTGTATTGAACAGCCGGGGGGAAATATTTATTGCTTTCCTCTGGCTGGTTCATGGGCAGCCGCAGCTACCCTGCCCCTTCTTTACTGTTTCCTGTCCCCCAGTGAGGCCAGGACGCGCCGGGTTACGGTAGTGATGATATCCTTGAGTTCCTCCTCGGATATAGCGCCTGCCGCCCCTTCCTCATGGCCGGAAATGCTGCAGGCGCCACAACCCGTACAGCCGGGATGACGTCCGCTGACGCCGAGTTTTTCCCGGATCTGCAGCAGTTTTTCTACCTCCTGGCAGGGCAGCACTCTTTCCCCGCCCAGTTGCCGTGCCGCCAGGCTGATCTTGGCAAAATGCTCTATGGATTCCATCTTGTAAAAGGCGTTGTAGACGTCCGTTCCCATGGTCAGGGCACCGTGGTTTTCCAGCAAAACGGCGTCGTATTTGTCCAGGTATTCCCTGACCGCCAACGGTATCTCTTCGGTGGAAGGAGTGCCGTACCTGGCGATGGGGACAGCCCCCAGGCTGATGATGATTTCCGGCAGTACCGGCTTATCCAGGGGGATACCGGCCACGGCAAAAGCGGTCGCCACGGGCGGGTGGGCGTGGACTACCGCCCGCACGTCCGGCCGGTGCTTGTAGACATCCAGGTGCATTTTTATCTCCGTAGAGGGTTTAAGTTCGGCGGCGCCAGCGATTTTCCGCCCTTCCAGGTCCACCTTGAGGATCATGTCGGGGGTCATAAAGCCCTTGCTCACGCCGGTAGGGGTGGTCAAAACCTCATTTTCCCCGATGCGGACGCTGATATTGCCGTCGTTTGAGGCGACAAAGCCTTTGGCATAAATACGCCGCCCCACCTCACATATGTCCTGCCTGATTTGATACTCGGAAGCCACGTGTTATGTCTCCCTTCCTGGGATTGCCCTGGCCTTCAGGGCCATAGCTGCCGCCCGAAGGCCAGGGTAAGTGGTAACAACAGGCATGCTGTATATATTTAGAAATCGTACTGATCAACGTTACTCTTATCAAAAACCAGCGGCGGACCAGCATAAATTGTTCCGAACTTGCCCACTTCAACATCACCATACTTGGGAACCTTAAACTTGAACCCCTCTTCGCCTTTTGCTTCGCCTTTTACCAGGTTGTACGCAAAGTAACCCGCCACATATCCGATACGGTAGGTATCCCAAAGCATTGCACCAGGTATTACGCCCTTTTTAATAAATGTTTTCAATTGATTGGGTGTACCGTTGCCATAAGCGACAACTTTGTTCTGGACACCGGCATTTTCAACAGCCTGGGCAGCCGCGACGATGCCAACAGAAGTCGGCGACAGGATACCTGCTAAATCGGGATACTTTTGCAGGAGCGCTTCCGCTTCAGTCAGGCTCTTCTGAGGCTCGTCATTACCATAAGCAATTTCTACCAGCTGCATATCTTTATATTTAGGATCCTGCAAAACTTCTTTGGTAATTTTAATACTGTTATTCTGGAAGGGAGCGTCGGTTGTTGAACTCAGGATAGCGAACTTACCCTTGTATTTAAGAAACTCCGCAAACTTAATTGTCATCTGCCTGGCAAGCTCATCATAGTTTGTACCTATAATTGATGCTTCTCGGTACTTCTCATTACCCTTAATGTCATCATTAACGGTTATAATTTTTATCCCCTTATCCCTTGCTTCTTTAAGCACCGAGATTAGCGCATCGCTGCTGTTAGGGGATATGGCGATAACATCGACGCCGCGCTGGATTTGAGCTTTAATGTAAGGAATTTGCGAGGTCGGGTCCGCCTGGTCAGGTGCCGTCATGGTAAATTCAAAGCCCAGTTCCTGTGAAGCCTTTTTAAAGCCTTCAATGATTGGATTAAAGTAGGGGATACCGGTACTGATGGGGATATAGACAACCTTGATTTGTTTTTGGGCGCTGCCACTCTGGGAACTGCTGGCGTTTGGCTGTTGATTCGGTTCCTTAGTCGCGCTTTTACCACAGGCTGTTACAGCTAAAAGAATAAGCATTATACACGTCAGTAAGGCAATAATCCTTTTGGTCATCGTCTTTCCTCCTTGCATAATTGACTTAATAGATACAAGCTCCTCTCACTCCGGAATCACATGATGCAACTGGATGTAGTGGGGATTGCTTTCATATAAATTTCACCTGCTACATAGTCAATCACCCCTTTAACCTTTACTGGCAGTAAAGCTATTTAACAGGTTGGAAACTATCATGGCAAAAATAAGCACTGCACCTATGATGGCCAGTTGATCGAACCTCTTGACATTGGCCAGCAACATGCCTGTCCTCAGAATCATCAGAATGAAAAAAGACATAAAAGTTCCGGTAATACTCCCGCTACCGCCATTAATGGATGTGCCGCCTAACAGCACTATGGTAATTATGTCCAGCTCTCCGCCAAGTCCTATATTATACCTGGCGATCTCCAGCCTGGACATAGAGAGGATCCCGGCGATTCCGGCTACCAGGCCAACCAGGGTAAAAAGTATCATCTTTACCTTATTGGTATTTACAGCCGAATATTTGGCGGCCTCGCTATTGGTGCCAATGGCATATATCTGCCGGCCGAAAAACGTCAATCGTAGAATGGCTTCCATGACAACTGCCATGACTATAAAAAGCAGAAACGGGACGGGAATTACATCAAAGATGTAGCGCTTATCAATTCCTACAAACCAGTCAGGGAAATTTCCCAAGGAATTGTCACCAATGAGCACCTGGGCTAGGCCCCGGTACAATGCCATGGTACCAATAGTAACAATAAGGGAGGTAAGACCTGTTTTTGTTACCAGCAATCCGTTAATGGCCCCGAGAATGGCGCCAAAAACGATACCGATAACTAGGGCCCATTCCATCCTCACGCCATGGTGAAACAATTGGGCGGTTACACAGGCGACAAAAGTCATTGACGCCGCCACCGAAAGGTCTATTTCACCGGCGATCATGACCAGAGTCAACACCAGGGCGATGAGGCCAAATTCTACATATAAACTAGTAGAATTAAGTAGAAACTCTATGTCGGTAAAGTAGGGCGTCAAAAATGAACTAATAACAAAGCTGAGGATCAGGAACAGGATGGTATTAAGTTCCGGCCTGATAAGTTTTTGCCACCTCCTGGATTTTTCTGCAGCCGCCTCGCCATTTACCATCTTTGCTGTTGCAGGGCTCATAAGCTCACCTTCCTTTTCATGGCCTGGTATAGCCGGACCTGGATAAGCCTGTCAATGATTATGGCCACAATAATTATTAGGCCATATGTTGCTTCCTGCCAGAACCCCGATATTCCCAGGGTGGGGAGGGCATTATGGATAACCCCCAACAGGATGCAACCAAGCACGGTTCCGGTGGTATTGCCGTTACCCCCTGCCATGCTGGTGCCGCCGATTACAGTAGCCGCGATAGCGGTGAATTCAAGCCCCATGCCTGTCATGGTGGGGTTGACGTATCCGAACCGCGACATGTAAATAATACCGGCAAAGCCAGAGAGCCCCCCTGAAATCACAAAGATAAGAAAAACTATTAGCTTAACATTGATACCTCGTAGTCCGGCGGCATTAGGATTACTGCCGATCGCGTAAATCTCCCGACCAATATGTGTACGTCTCAAAAAAACTGAAACCAGTAGGGCTATAATAAAGGCGAAGATGACTATCCAGGGGATATAAAAAACTGAATGCTTGGTTTGTGATAAGGCCACCAGCGCCTGGGGTATAAACCTGTTATCGATCTGCTGGCCTTTGCAAAGGATAAATAATAAGCCCCTGTAGATGTTCATGGTACCGAGGGTTACAATAACTGACGGCAGGTTGAATTTGGTCACTATGACACCGTTAATAGCGCCAAGAACCGCCCCGATCAATGTCCCCGCTATAAACGCCAGCGGAATGGGGAACCCCGGATAATTAACGTAAATTTGCCCCACGGCAATCGCTGCAAAACCCACAATCGAACCCACCGAAAGGTCCAGATTCCTGCTGATAATCACCATCATTTCACCCAGGGCGACCACCAGAAGAAAAGGGAAAAACAACAATATGTTAACTAAAGACTCGATACTAAAAAAGCGCGGCTGTATGGCGGAAACCGTGGCATAAATCAATAATATGATTACAATAACGCCAAGTTCCCTGAGAAGGAACAGCCTGGTAATTTTGCTGGCGTCATAACTAGTCCCCGCAGTAGTAGAAAGGGGATCTGGGGTTTTAAGCATCGCCTTGCCCACCTTTAGACCTCCAATACTGCTATATCACAACTTTTGTCCCGAAGCAGCAGCCATAACCTTCTGCTCCGATATTTCTTCCCTCTCAAGGAGAGCCGTCATCGTACCTTCATACATCACCAGTACGCGGTCGCTTAAAGTCAGTATCTCCGGAAGCTCCGAAGAAATCATTATTATGCACTTGCCTTCCGCTGCCAGCCGGTTAATTATTTTATATATCTCTGTTTTGGCCCCGACATCGATTCCCCTGGTAGGTTCGTCCAGGATCAAGATTTTGGGTTCGGTCAGCAGCCACTTGGCCAGGCTTACCTTTTGCTGGTTACCACCGGAGAGTTCCTGAACGGGTTGTCTACTATTTCTAGTTATTATCCTGAGGTTATGGATATAGTTGTCAGCAATTAATTGTTCTTCTTTGAATTTCAACCAGCCCAACATACTGGTAATACGGTTAGGCGAGGAAAAGGAAATGTTATTGCTGATCGACCAAGGTAGCAGGAGCCCCAAACCTTGCCTGTCTTCGGGGACCAGGGCCATTTTATACTTAATGGCATCTAGCGGCGATTTTATCGTTACCTTTTTCCCCCTAATAAATATTTCACCCTTCTCAATGGGAGTAATGCCGAACAGGGCCCGTGCAACCTCGGTTCTGCCTGCACCTACGAGCCCGGCAATCCCCAGGATTTCACCTTCTCGCAATTCAAAGGATATATCTTTAAAGACCCCTTCGATGGCAATATTTTTAACAACAAGATAAGGTTGCGCCGCTATTTTAGCTGGTTCTTTAGGGATCAGCTCCTTTATCGTCCGTCCGATCATTTTTTCGATCATTTGATCTCTGTTGATATCTTTGGTTTTATACGTTCCTATTTTTTCGCCATCGCGTAGTATAGTGACGCGATCGGATATTTCCTTGATTTCATCCAGCCTGTGGCTGATGTAGATTATTGCCTTACCCTGATGTTTCAGTAACCTGATAATATCTAAAAGCTTGCCTACTTCGTCGGGGGTAAGGGCGGCAGTCGGTTCGTCCATAAAGATAACACGGGCATTTTGTGATAATGCGCTGGCAATCTCCACCATTTGCTGGTCGGCAACCGACAGGCCACGCAACTTGGCCTTGACATCCAGTTTAACGCCAAGGGAATCAAGTAATTGCCTGGCTTCCTGATATTTTCCATGCCAATCAACGAAAATGCTCTGCTTGTTTTTAACCCGGGTGTGGCCGATAAAAATATTTTCGGCGATGTCGAGATCAGGGAAGGAAAGAGGCTCCTGGTGGATAAGAGCGATCCCCAGATCTCGGGCAACAATAGGTGAGGAAACGCTAACCTTTTTTTCATCCACGTATATCTCGCCGGCCGAAGGCTGATAAACGCCGCAAATAATCTTTACCAGGGTGGATTTACCGGCACCGTTTTCGCCGATTAAGGCGTGCACCTCACCGGGATACACTTCAAAGCTGATTTTGTTTAAGACATTAATCCCACTAAAGGATTTTGAAATATCCAAGGTTCTTATGACAGGTACTTTTTCCGGCATCAACCTACCTCCTTTAGCCCGGCAAGCCGGAAATAATCTGCCCGCTGCCATGATCTACTGCCTGCAAATTAACCCTTTTCCTCGATAATCCTTACAAACCTTTCATATGCTTTCTCCCATACCTCTCGCTCTTCCGGGAGGTATTCCTTGATCTCAAATGAATTTCTAATAATCCTTCTTATTTCTGGCAAAGACCTGTACAGCCCTGCTCCGGTCGCTTGCAGCATGATATTCCCTATGGCCGTAGCCTCGACGGGACCGGCGGTCACTTTAATACCCAGGGCACTGGCGGTGAACTCGTTGAGCAATTCGTTATTGCTGCCCCCGCCAGTAATATGCAATACCTTCACCTTACTACCGGTCGCCTCCATTAGCCTCTCCAGAACATACCTGTATTTTAGAGCCAGGCTCTCAAAGACGATCCTGCTTATCGTACCTATATCATCTTTATCAACTTCCGCCTGCCCCGTCCTGCAACAATATGCGGCAACCGCTGCGGTGGCATCAACCGGGTTGAGGAAGGCTGGATCGTCGGGATCGATAAAGGCAACAAAAGGTGCGGCTCCCTGCGCCAGGCTGGCGATTTCCTGGTAACTCAAGGACGGGTGCTTTTTGTTCCAGATGCGTTTGCAACACTGGATTATCCACAGGCCCATCACGTTTTTCAGGTAGAGAATTCTATTAAAGGCCCCGCCGGAGTTGGAGATGTTCATTTCATAACTCCTGTCGTTTATTACCGGGCTATCCAGTTCCAGCCCTACGATAGACCACGTTCCTGAGTTTAAAAAAGCCCATCCTTCATCTTCTACTGCCGGAACCGCCACCGCGGCGCTGGCGGTATCATGAACGGCCGGAGCAATCACCGGGACCTCATTCAAGCCAACCTCTTCGGCCAGTTCCCCTTTTAACGGCCCGATAACGTCCCCTGCCCTTATCAGTCTGGTCGTTATCTTCGACGGGATTCCCAGGGCTGCGAAGACCTTCTTCTCCCAATCATCGGTGACAGTGTTATATAGCTGGGAAATAGAAGCCACCGTATGTTCGACGGCTTTTACGCCCGTGAAAAAATAGTGGAATAAGTCGCCGATAAAGAGTATGTTCTCTGCTGCCGGCAATAAGGGATCTTCATCCCGCACCATCGCCACCAGCTGGTTTACCGTATTGATTTGTAGCAGCTGGATTCCTGTCAGGTTATACAGCTCCCGCAGGCCCAGCTTTTTATCGATAATAGCCATTGTTCCTTCATTTTTGGCATCGCGATAATGGTAGGGGTTGCCCAGGAGATTCCCCCTTTTATCGAGTAAACCGAAATCTACACCCCAGGCATCTACTCCTATACCGTCGAGGTCGCTACCGTATTCAGATACATATTTCTTTAAACCGGCAAGCAGCTGGGAGTAAAAACCGAGTACATCCCAGTATAAATGATTATTTATTTTTGTTCCCCCTGTGGGGAAGCGGTAGATTTCGGTTAAGGCAAGCCGGTCCTCTTTGATACTTCCCACCACCGCCCTGCCGCTCTCCGCGCCCAGGTCAAAGGCCAGGAACCTCCTGGTTTCCCTCATGGTTTATCACCCAACCTTTCCCAATCAAGCGGGTAGGTACCGTATTCTTTGATAGCATCGAGGAAGGTTTTATAGTTTACCGGGTTTATACCGGCGTGGATGGAATTGCTGGAGGAGATTATATAACCGCCTCCTGCTCCCGCTTTCCGGATGCAATCTTTAACCTCTTCAATCACATCTTCCGGCTTCTTGTCAACCAGGGTGCTGACGCAATCCACGTTTCCTTTCAAGCAGATACGATCACCGTAGGTTTTCTTCATATATTCCAGGTCCATCCCCCCCAGGGGGTCAATGGGGTCCAGGCAGTCGATGCCCGTATCTATCAAATCTTCGATGACTTTCATAATATTGCCGTCGGTATGCTTGATTACATAGAAACCCAGGGCTTTAAAGTTCTGGATCAGCCTTTTGAAGTGGGGTAAGACCATTTTCCGGTACATTTCCGGGCTGATCAGCAGGTCCTTATTGTCGGCAATATCGTCGCCGACAACAATTATTTCCCCCCCCAGTTCTTTTATATTGCGGGCCAGGCGAGTGCTGTAATCCACGCTGATTTCCATCAGCCGCTCCACGACATCCGGCTGCGTGTAAAACCCCATCAGGAAGCCTTCAAAACCCATCAAATCCCGCGGCTGGGAAAACACATCCCGGAGCCTTATAATTACGGCCCGCGTATCGCCGATGGCTTCCATGACCCGCTTGATGTCGTCGAACCGGTAATCGGCATCCGGGTCGGGGACTCTAAGCTTCTTCAGATCTTCCTCATCCTTAATGGGGTAATCTACCGGCATGGGATATTCATCATAGGAAGCCCTCACGATGCCCCATTCGTCCCGGTAATGCCGGCTGTCGATTACCTCTTTTTTCATATTCGGCGCCACGGCCATCCCGTCAATATCCATCAGCTCGATAAATTTTACCTCGTCGCGCTGTCCGGTCATCTTTTCTATTACACTGGGACTTATAATCCACTCAAAGGTGGGTATCCTGTCCGGTTCCTCCCTTTGCAGGGTCTTGATCACTCTTTCCTTCGGTTTCATTTTTTAACCCCCAAGCGTATTGGCGCCTTTATTCTTTCTCTCCCGCGCGATTTTTTCCGCATAGCCGCTGCGGCGATAATTCAGCAGGGGGTCCGGCTCAATTCCCATTTCCACCCGCACCTGGTTCAGCAGGGGATTGACATCAATCTCAAAGGCTTCCATCAGGGTCCTGTTGGCCAGGATTACATCGCCATTTTGCCGCGCCTCCTGCAGTTTCCTGCGGTCGACTAAGAGAGCCCTGGCGTAGGCCTTCTGGACGTTCATTACCGACTGGATTATTCCTTCAATGCTCGGCTCGATATTGTGGGATTGGTCCAGCATGTAGACAATATCCACGTCCACGTTATCTTCTTCAGCTTCAATAATTTGATCAAAAATCAGGAACAGGCCATAGGGATCGATGGAGCCGACCATCAGGTCATCGTCCGCATACTTGTGGTTGTTGAAATGGAAGCCGCCCATCTTCCCTTCATCAAGTAAGACAGCGATAATCTGTTCCACATTTACCCCTAACAGGTGGTGTCCCAGATCAACCAGAACTTTGGCCCTGTCTCCCATTTTCGTACACATGAGATAGGACATACCCCAATCCATCACATCGGTGGTGTAAAAGGCGGGTTCAAAAGGTTTGTATTCGAGCAGCAGGGTCATATCGGCATCCATGGCGTCGTAGAGTTCCTTCAGTCCCGCGAATAACCTGTGTTTGCGCTCTCTTAATTTATCCTGTCCGGGGTAGTTGGTGCCGTCAGCCAGCCACACACCCAATGTTTTTGACCCCAATTCCCTGGCTATTCTTACGCAATCCTTGAAGTGCTCAATGGTGCTGCGGCGGACATCGGCAAAGGGGTTACATATGCTCCCGAATTTAAACTGCTGCCCCATAAAGGTGTTGGGGTGAACCGTACCTATTCTGAGGCCTTTCTCAGCGGCATATTCACGTACGGGCTCGTACTTCCCGTCCTCCGTCACATCCCAGAGGACATGGGTCGCCATTACGGGGCAAATGCCAACCACCCGCTGGATCTCGGCACAGTCGTCTATTCTATCCCAGACGGTTATAGCGGCACCTTCCTCCCGGAAGGTGCCATAGCGCGTGCCCGAATTACCCACCGCCCAGGAAGGAAGTTCAATGACCTGCTTTTTTAGCTTGTCTTTAACCCTTTCGATATCAATTCCTTTATCTGCTAAAACCTGGGCCAGGAGCTGGTACTGTTTTTCCCATAACATGACCTTATCCCTCCCAAAACTTTATTCTGTGAGGTTATATTTAAACATCAGTTCCATTTCCCTGACTGTGCCTGTTTCCGGGTCGATATCGGGATAATAGATATTGGCCATTACCTCATTCCACCTGGCAATTACGGGACTGCTGGCCAGGACTCTATTGGAATGGTTCCTGTCCGGGACTTCGTAGTAGCCGAATAAATCGTCGCCCGAGCACCAGATGGTGTAATTGCTGATCTTGGCTTCCGCCAGCACTGCCAGCATTTCCGGCCATATCTCGTCATGCATCTTTTTGTATTCTTCCTTTTTTCCCGGCCTTAGTTTAAGCCTGAAGGCTACCCTTTCCATAATTCGTATACCTCCATAAGGGAATGAATGAGGTGTGGGGGGCTATCCAGGTTATGGTTATATAATCCATTTTTAGTGTTTTTAAATCACTCCTCCTATACCTGGTCATATTCTATATTTAGCCCCAAAACTGGTTAACAATTTCTTGTTAAATTTTTAATCTAAATAAAAAACCTCTTTAATTTCCCGTGAAATATTTCCGTTTTCATCCAATTTCGCCTTCAAGGGCTTCATGTATTCCTACCAGCGGATATAAGACGGGTCTTTTGCTAATTCTCCACATGCTTTTTCCATATTTTCGACTTGTAAATAAGAAAACAATTTGCGGCCATCCATAAAATGCTATAATTGCGAATAGCAACCCTCCTAATAGCCGCCAGTAAATCAGGAAAGACTTTCTGGTGTGATAGTTGCCAGCTATATAAACGCCGGGCTTTCTACCTCCAGGTTCTTCAGCTGCTGGCACTTACCTTCTCTGGCACATCTGTTATCGCGCCTCCTGCAACAATCACCCTGACACCACTGCGGCGAAATTTTTCAATTTCCCCCTCCGGGGTGCCGCTGTCGGTTATAAGGGTATGCACAGCCGTCACCGGTGCTACCGTGGCCAGGGCGGCGGTACCAAATTTATCATGGTCGGCAAGAAGGATTATTTCTTTGGCCCCGCGCACCATCTCTGCCTTCACCCTGGCTTGAACCTCGGTCGATTCTGTGATGCCTTCTTCCAGGGTTACCCCTTTACAGGAGATAAAGGCTTTTTTAATGTTATAGCTGGCCAGGGCGTTCTCCACCAGGGGGCCTACGAAGGAAAGGGTACGGGGATGCAGGGTGCCGCCGGTGCAGATGACCGTTATATCCGGGTTGCCAACCAGGGCCATCACAACCTTCAAGGCATGGGTAATTACCACCAGGTCCTTTTTATCTTTGAGGTAATGAACCATCTGCAGAGCCGTGGTGCTGGCGTCAACAGCGATCACATCGCCGGGCTGGACCAGTTCCGCTGCCTTCCTACCGATGAGCTGCTTTTCGTAGCGGTTGCGCATATTGCGGATGTGGAAGGCCGTTTCTTCCTGGTTGACGGCTATTTTTACGGCGCCGCCGTGGGTGCGTTTTAAATAGCCCTCGTTCTCCAGGCGTTCCAGATCGCGGCGGATGGTTTCTTCGGTGACCTGAAAGATATTGCTGAGCTCAGTAACTTTAACTATGCCCTGCTCGTTTAAATGCCGGATTATCTCCTGCCGCCGGTCTTCAGCCCGCATGCCTCAACCCCCTTTCCGAAAACAGGTATCTTGAAGTTTTGTTTCACTAAATATATTCGCCGTTAAAAAGCAAATTCCTTCTGGCACCACAAATTTTTTATCTGGAATTTTGGTTTTTCAAATATGTATTCTGCGTTTCCCAAAATAAAATTACGGGTTTACATATTTACTTAGCCAAAGATGGCATGTGGGATTTAATCCCCTTGACAGGGGCGTTATAAGGGTGTAATATACTGACCTGTGGGCCATTAGCTCAGGCGGTAGAGCACCTGACTTTTAATCAGGGTGTCGGTGGTTCGAGTCCACCATGGCTCACCAGACATATGGCCCGTTGGTCAAGAGGTTAAGACACGAGCCTTTCACGCTCGTAACGGGGGTTCGATTCCCCCACGGGTCACCAAATCCAGGAGCCCTAGGGTAGCGGTCTAACATGCCGGCCTGTCACGCCGGAGATCGCGGGTTCAATTCCCGCCGGCTCCGCCAGGAAAGAATAAAGCCCCGGGAAGGGGCTTTTTTGATACGTATAGCATGGTATAATAAGAGTACAGGCATAAGCAGTTTTTAGGGAATGATGAGACTGTAATAATTTTCAAGAATGTACCGGCCGGGGTTTGCAGGCAATGCGGGAAGGTGTTTTCTATGGTACAAATTAGCTGGTTCTATGGCATCAAGATTTCAATGTTTTATGACGAACATTTACCACCTCATTTCCACGTAGAATACGGGGAATACCATGCGAATTAATGGATAACTGGCATAATGCTTATCATAAAAAAGAGCTGTTTAAAATCGATCCCCTCAGATAGGAGCGTGATAAAAATGATCCCCCCGGCATTAATCCAGGTATATGCTGATAAAGAAAGGGATTACGCCATTATCTGCCAGTTCGTTGACGGCAAAGTGACCCGCTACGATATGAAAAATCTGTTATACGGGGTTTTTGAACCCCTGAGGGATAAAGAGGTATTCAAGAACACCTTGACCATCCTGGATAATACAGCGGCCTGGGATTTAACCGGAAAAAGGGATGAAACAAACTGCCTGACTATTGATCCCTGGACATTATATAATGCCGAAGATATAACCGGCTGAGGAGGTTATTTTTAATGGGACTGGTAAATAAACAGTTCCTAGTGGATAGACGGGGTAGAAAACGGGGGATAGTACTTTCAATTAAAAGATACCGGCAACTGATGGAAGATCTGCATGATCTGGCAATCGTCGCTGAACGGCGTGAAGAAAAAACAAGGGATTTTGCGGAAGTAAAGCGCCGCTTAAAGGAAGATGGAATTGTATAGCCTGAACTTTAAAACTTCCGCTGAAAAAGACCTGCGCCGGTTACCAAAAGCTATAATAGGTCGTGTAATGGAAGTTATCGAAGGTCTGCAACTGGAACCATTTCCCCGAAAAGCGATAAAATTATCAGGTACCGAACGATTGTATCGCATCCCGGTGGGTGATTACAGGATCGTATACGAAGTTAATACTCAAAATCAGAAGCTTACAGTTTATTACATTCGTCACCGAAGGGAAGTATATCGCCGCATCTAGAAAAAGCCTCGGAGAGGTTTTCTTCTATTATTCCTTTTGCAATTCCCGCTCGACAAAGCGCAGGTGCTCGCAGACGGCCCGCCGGGCGGCGCGGGGGTTGTGGTCCCGGATGGCTTCATAAATGCGCCGGTGCTGCTCAAAGAGTAACTGCGGGTTGCCCGGGGTAGTGTAGAGGCGCTGGCGGCTGGCCCTCAAGGCCTGGCGCATGGTGTCGGAAACGGTGTGCATGAGCCGGGCCAGGACGGAGTTACGCGCCGCTTCGGCTATGGCCAGGTGAAAGCGCAGGTCGGCTTCTTCGCCCAGGGTGCCCTTCCGCAGGTCACGTTCCATTTCCTTTAAAATCTCGGCCATTTTTTCTAAATCCTCCGGCCCGGCGCGGCGGGCCGCGAGATGCGCGGCCTCGCCTTCTAAGGCCTGGCGGGCCTCCAGGAGTTCTATGGCCGCCTGGCGGTCCAGGAGCAGGGCCATTGCTAAGGGCTCTACAATGGCCCCCTGCCGGATGTTCTGGACAAAGGTGCCCTCCCCCGGCCGGATGTCAATAACCCCCATGGCCGCCAGGGCGCTCAGGGCTTCCCGCACGGAGGCGCGGCTGACGGCCAGCCGTTCGGACAGTTCCCGCTCCGAAGGCAGGCGATCCCCCGGTTTCAGGTTGCCCTCGCCGATGAGGTCCTTGATCTGCTGGACGATTTCTTCATATATTTTTTTGGGCCGGATGGGCCTCAGTTCCACCTCTGTCCTCACCTCTAAAAAGCAATTTATCTAAGACCGGCATTAAACCCTGAAAGGAGAGGTTACCCTCAGGCGCAGGTTCCACCCCATGCCTGTTTACTCCATACCTGTATCGAAATAACCTGTACCGGGCGCAGCCGAAAACTGGATCTCATCTGTTCAGCGTTAATGTGACTGGAGCCATATCTGTAGCCTTATTCGTCTTCACAGTCCGCAAGTATCTCTGCCGTGTGCTTTACCTGCATAGCGCTACCCAGCTGGTCCAGGCCGCCGCGGAGCTGGAGGACACAGCCGGGGCAGTCTACGGCCACCACTTCCGCGCCGCTCGCCACAATATTTTTCAGCTTGCGCTCCAGGATGGGCCTGCTGATTTCCGGGTACTTGATACTGTAGGAACCGCCGAAACCGCAGCAGCGGTCGCTTTCTTTCATTTCCACCAGTTCTAACCCCGTCTGGCCCTGCAAAACCCGGCGCGCCACCTGGTCCAGGCCCAGATGCCGCTTGAAGTGGCAGGAATCGTGGTAGGTGACTTTGACCGCCTGGTTGCCGGCTTGTGTCAATTCCCCCGGCGGCTCCGCCCGGCGGCCGGAAGTCGTGCATTGCCGGTCAAGGGAACCCTGCCTGCCGGTTTCCAGCCCTTCCCCGGCCCCCTGCTTCTTTTCCCCATTTCCGCCTGGTGGCCCGAAAGGTCCTTGTCGCCCGCCGGTCAATTCATGGACCAGTTCGGTGAAGTCCTTGACCTTCGCCGCCAGGGCCTGTGCCCGCCCCTCCCAGGCCGGGTCTCCGGCCAGGAGTTCGGGGAAGTCCTTCTTCAGGGCCACGGCGCAGGTGGGGCAGGCGGTGACCACCACCTCGGCCCGGGCGCCTTCCAGGGCAGCTATATTCTGTTTAGCCAGTTTAACCGCCGTCTCCCGGTCGCCGGCGTAAGTTGCCGGCGCGCCGCAGCAGGCCTGTTCCTGAGGGAAGACTACCTGCACCCCTTCCCGCCCCAGGACTTTATAAACGGCCTCGCCGATCTCCGGGTAGGCAAAGTCAATGACGCAGCCGCTGTAGAAGGCGGCCCGGAGACGGGGCTTGCTCAAGGGACGCTCCAGGTCCTTCGCCCGGTCCCGCAGGGGCCTCCCGGCAATGGCCGGCAGGCTGCGCCCTTCCGTAAGGCTGCTGAAAAAGAGGGGCAGGTGCCGGATGAGGGGTCGGCCGTGGGTCACCGGCCCCTGGAGACGGGCAGCGGCCCGCAGCAGGGTGTGCATAAGCTTCGGCCTGGCCACCACCCCGTGGAGGGCAAGGCGGTAGCCGCGGGAAAGGCCCTGCTTCCTGACGACCCGCTCCCGCAGCTTCAATACCAGCTCGGGGATGTTGATCTGCGCCGGGCAGACCTCAGCGCAGCGCCGGCAGCCGATGCACAGGCTCTGGGGATCGGCGGCGTCTTCCAGTGAATTGAAGAAGGCTGTGAGGATACTGCCGATGCCACCGCTGTAAATATAACCGTAGACCTGGCCGCTGACCAGCTGGAAGACAGGGCAGACATTGGTGCAGGAGGCGCAGCGGATGCACTGCAGGGCTTCCTTGAAGACCGGGTCGGCGGCCATGCGGGTGCGGCCATTGTCCAGAAGAACGACGTGTAACTCCTTAATCCCTTCGCCCTCACCCTTCCAGGCCGGGACCGGGCCGGTAATCATGGTCACATAGCTGGTAATGGGCTGGGCTGTCCCGCTACGGGGCAGGGCCTCCAGGATGGGGACGATGTCTTTAATGCCGGGCACCAGCTTCTCGTAGCCGACAATGGCCACGTGCACCGGGGGAACGGTGGTGGCCAGGCGGGCGTTACCTTCATTGGTGCAGATGACGATGGTCCCCGTCTCGGCCACGGCAATGTTGGCGCCGCTGATGCCCATACCGGCGGTCAGGAATTTTTTCCTTAATTCTCGCCGGGCGATGCGGACCATATTTTTAATATCCGGTTCCACCGGCTCATTCAGGTAACGGCTGAAGACCCGGGCCACCTCTTCCTTGGGCAGGTGGATGGCCGGCATGACCATGTGGGAGGGCCTTTCCCCGGGCATGAGCTGCAGGATCCACTCCGCCAGGTCAGTCTCATGGGGGGTGATGCCCCGCTCCTGTAGGTACGCGTTGAGGTGGATCTCTTCCGAAGCAAAGGACTTGGACTTGACAATATCGGTAACGCCATGTTCTCTAGCTACCTGGTAGATGTATTCCCTGGCGGCCGCTGCGTCCTTAGCACGGAATACCTTGCCGCCACGGGCCTCCACCGCCCGGGTGAACTGCTCAGCCAGTTCCTCGTAACGGCTGGCGGCATCAGCCTTGATAGCGGCAATCCTCTGCCTTAAGGATTCAAAGTCCCGGCCGGCATAGACCTGCTCCCGGGAAACGATGTAAGCATCGGCAAAGCGCTCTAGTGCCCCGCGCAGGCTGGCATTGTCCAAAGCCCGGCGAATACGCTGTTTGAATTCTTTACCGGCCATGATGCCCACCCCCGTTATCGCCTATCAGGATAATCAGCAGCCGTTCCGGGCCGTGCACGCCGATGGTCAGGCTGCGTTCTATGTCGGCCGTGCGGCTGGGCCCCGTGACCAGGGTGAAATATCCCGGCCAGGAACCCCGCCCCAGGTAGGCGTCGATTACCTCGGTTAAATTGGCCCGGACCCGCTCCACCGGCAGCAGGGCCACGCAGTTGAGCGGCAGCATGGCCGCCAGGCGGGTTTTAAGATCGGTAGCGTCCATAGCCAGGGTGCCCGTCTCGGCAATGCCATAATCAAATTCCACAATGCCGGTATCGGCCTGGCGGGCAAAACAGGCGCCGTCCTTCTCAATACTGAACCCCGCCTGGCCCAGGGCCTTTTCCACCCCTGCTGTCTGCACCAGGGGAGAATCTACCAGGGCCACCTTCAATCCCAGGGGGCGTAAAATTTCTACCAGTTTGGAAGCAACCTCTCCCGGTCCAGCTACCGGGATTACCCGGGCCCCCATCGCTTCGGCCTGGCTGGTGAAGGAGGCGATTAATTCCGCGTGGCGCAAATAGAAACCCTCCCGAAATAGAAGTCAGATGCAAGAAGTCAGAAGTCGGAATTTCCGTCAGAACTGGCTGGAAGCCAGTTCCTTTTAACTTATCGCCGGAAAGTCCCAACTATAAGGACGGGATGATAGATGGTATTTTGGTACAAGCTATTGTTCAAGGATAGTCCTCATCATAGGTGGTTTCTGGTTTATCCAACCTCTGACATCCTGCTTCCGACCCCCGTTTTTTCGTAGGCCTGCTCCAGTACCTGGACGACGTGAAGGACCCGTGGTGAAAGCCCCGCCTGGGCCAGGCCGTCTTCCAGCTGCATGCGGCAGGCCGGGCAACTGGTAACCACCGTATCTACCCCGGTGGCCTTGATGGCCGCCACCTTGTGGGCCTGGACCTGCATGGACATATCGTAATTGGTCAGGCTGAAGGAACCGGCGTTGCCGCAGCAGCGGTCGGCATTTTTCATTTCCCGGAACTCCAGGCCGGGGATGGAGCGCAAAATCTGCCGCGGTTCTTTGCTGATGCCCTGGCCGCGCACCAGGTGACAGGGGTCATGGTAGGTTACCTTGAGGGGCAGGCCGGCGGCAGGCCGGCGGTAATCAAGCTGCACCAGCAGTTCGTTGATATCCCGGGCCCTGGCGGCCATGACCCGGGCCGCCGCCCCCTGGGGGCTGTGCTCAAGGAGTTGCGGGTAAAAATGCTTCCAGGCCTCGCCGCAGGTGGCGCAGGCCACCACCAGGTAGTCAAAGTTATAGCGCTGGAAAATCTGCAGGTTGGAGGCTGCCATTTCCCGGGCCGTCGGGACGTCGCCGTGTACCAGGGTCGGGATACCGCAGCAATGCTGGTCCCGGGGAATTATGACCTCCACATCGTTGGCCAGCAGGACGTTGACCACCGCCCGGCCGGTATCGGTGTAGATATAATTCTCCAGGCAACCGGTAAAAAAGGCCGCCCGGGCCCTGGCTTTAACCGGCTGCATCACTTCCGGGAACTCTTCCCTCAGGGTCTTCCTGGCCAGGGGCGGTAACACCCGCCGCAGTTCCAGCCCGATGGGGAAGCGGGGGTTACAGCGCTGGATTTCAGGCCGGTAACGCAGGGCCAGGGACTGGAAACGGCGGCCGGTTTTGAGGGCCGTGTCAAAGAGCCAGGGGCGCTTCAAGCCCTGGAAGATTACTTTTTTTACCCAGGGCAGGCCCTTTTCCCGCACCATGGCCGCCCGGGCGGCCAGGACTACCATATCGACCCGGACGCCGCTGGGGCAATTGGCCACGCAGGCCATGCAGGTAAGACAAAAAAGCAACTTCCCGGCCAGGGAGTGGGTGGCCGGTAGCTCTCCCTTGAGGTAGGCGTAGGCCAGCTGGACCTTGCCCCGGGCTACCGCCGCCTCCCGCAGGGTTTCTTTATATAAAGGGCAAACCGCCTGGCAGTTGCCGCATTTCATGCATTTAGCCATTTCCTCTTCTACCAGGGCCAGGTCATCGAAAGGATTCACGGCAAATCACTCCTTTACCGGCAGGGGGCCTACCAGCTTCCCCGGGTTTAAGATCCCCAGGGGGTCCAGGGCCTGCTTGAGCCGCTGCATGACGGCAACGCCACTGGCGCCAAATTCCAGTTCCATATATTTCTGTTTGGCGAGGCCAATGCCGTGCTCGCCGCTTAAAGTTCCGCCCAGGGCAATGGCCGTATGGAAAATCTCATCTACCGCCCGGTGTACCCGCTCCATTTCTTCCTGGTCGCGCTCATCACAGGTAATGGTCGGGTGCAGGTTGCCGTCACCGGCGTGGCCGTAAGTAGCAATAGACACATTATACTTCCGGGCAATTCTCTCCAGGGCCAGGAGCATCTCCGGTATTTTACTGCGGGGTACGGTGGCGTCTTCCAGAACGGTGGTCGGCCGCAGCCGGGCACAGGCCGGCAGGGCCGCCCGGCGGGCCGTCCACAGGTTTTCCCGCTCGGCATCGTCCCGGGCCACCCGTACCTGGCCGCCGTTTTCCCGGCAGACGCGCTCCACGATAGCTGCCTCTTTTTCCACCACCGCCGGGATGCCGTCCACCTCCAGCAAGAGCACCGCCGCCGCCTCTACCGGCAGGCCGGCATGGCAGTAGGCTTCCACGGTGCGAATGGTGACATTGTCCATGATCTCCATAGTAGCTGGAATTACTTTATTGGCAATAATCCCGGTGATGGTCCTGGCGGCCCCTTCCAGCCGGTCAAAAACGGCCAGCATGCTCCGCCGCGCCTCCGGGGCGGGGGTCAACCGCACGGTAATGGCGGTCATTATCCCCAGGGTTCCCTCGCTGCCGCAGAAGAGCTTGACCAGGTCATAACCGCTGACGTTTTTCACCGTCTTACCGCCGCAGTGAAAGACAGTGCCGTCGGCCAGGACAACCTCCAGGCCCATGACGTAGTCTTTAGTAACACCGTACTTCAGGCCCCGTAACCCCCCGGAGGATTCCGCTACGCTACCCCCCATGGTGGCCGTTGCCACGCTGCCGGGATCTGGTGGATAAATTAACCCGTAGGGTGCCACAGCATCATTGAGTTCCTGGATCACCACTCCCGGCTGGACGGTGGCTGTCAGGTTTTCAATATCCAGTTCCAGGATGTTATTCATTTCCACAAAGGAGATTACCAGGCCATCTTCCCGGGGAATGACGCCACCACTCAGATTGGTACCGGACCCCCGGGGATAGACCGGTACGCGGTAGGCCGTAGCCAGCTTCATGATGCCGGCGACTTCTTCCGTCGACCGTGGCAAGGCCACGGCCAGGGGCAGGTGCTTGGGCTGGGCCGCTGCGGCGTCAAAGGCGTAGCACCAGCGGTCTTCCGTTCCGGTCAGCAGCCGTTCCGGTCCCAGAACGGCCTGCAATTCCTTTAAAAAATCTCCCCCTGCCAAGGTAATCCCCCCCAAAAAGGATCGCAATGGTCTGGTAATTTTGTCTGGCCTGACCACCTGGTGGTTCTATTATAGCACTTTTTTGCGGCAATTCAATAAGTATTTTACCACAAAAAAACTGGCCTGGCAGGCCAGTTTATAGAACAACTCCACCCATCCCTGTTTCGGGTGCAAATAGAGCAGCTCGGCACGTCGTTGCAGGCAAGGCTAGAAAACATCTTCCACCACAATGGTCTGGTCCCGGCGCGGGCCGACGGCAATGAGATGAACGGGCACGCCGGCCAGTTCTTCCAGCCGCCGGATGTAGCTGTGGCAGGCGGCCGGCAAATCTGCCAGGGTCCTGGCCTTAGTGATGTCTTCCTGCCAGCCGGGGACTTCTTCGTAAACAGGCTCACACTGCTGCAGGACCTTCAGGCTGGCGGGGAAATCACGGATTATCTCGCCGCCGTAACGGTAGCCGATACAAATGCGCAAGGGGTCAATTCCCGTCAGGACGTCCAGCTTGGTCAGGGCGATGCCTGTCAGGCCGTTGACCCCGGCGGCATGGCGCAAGATGACCGTATCCAGCCAGCCGCAGCGGCGCGGCCGCCCGGTGGTGGTGCCATACTCCCTTCCCTGCTCCCTTAAAGTATCGCCAATACTCCCCGTTACTTCGGCCGGGAAGGGACCAGCTCCCACCCGGGTGGTATAGGCCTTGGCCACCCCCAGGACCTTAGTGATCTTCGTCGGGCCGACACCGGCACCAATGCAGGCCCCCCCGGCCGTCGGGTAGGAAGAAGTAACAAAGGGATAAGTCCCCTGGTCCAGGTCCAGGAGGGTCCCCTGGGCACCTTCAAAGAGGACCCTGCGACCGTCCTTTAAAGCCTCGTTAACCAGGCGGACGGTATCGGCAATGAGGGGCCGCAGGCGCCTGGCATAGCCGGCATATTCGTCCAGGATGGCCTCCAGTTCGTAGCCCGGCCGGTCGTAAATTTTAGCCAGCACCTCGTTGACTGCCGCCAGGTTACGGGCCAGCTTCCCGCGGAATTCCTCCCCGTCCAGGAGATCCCCTACCCGGATGCCCGTCCGGGCCGTTTTATCCACATAGGCCGGGCCAATACCCCGTTTGGTGGTGCCAATCTGGGCTTCGCCCCGGCGCTCTTCCTCGGCAGCATCCAGGCCCTTATGGTAAGGTAAAATGAGGTGGGCCCGGTCGCTGATCCGCAAACTTGAGGTATCTATACCCCGTTCCGCCAGGCCGTCCAGTTCTTGCACCAGGACGGCCGGGTCGACCACTACACCATTGCCGATCAGGCAGAGCTTGCCGGGGTAGAGGATACCGGAAGGTACCAGGTGCAGTTTGAACTCCTGTTCCCCGACCATGACCGTATGGCCGGCGTTGCTCCCTCCCTGATAGCGAACCACCACTTCAGCCTTTTCCGCCAGGTAATCGGTAATTTTGCCCTTGCCCTCGTCGCCCCACTGGGCTCCCACCAGGACTACCGCTGCCATGCAAGCACCGCCTTTCAATGTTATTTGTTTTCCCAATCCTCGCCCGGGTGCGGGAGCCGGGCGCAAGCCACGGCCACTCCCGGTTAAGCGCCGGTCATAATAGCCCGCGCGGCAATAACGCCGGCCGCCGAAGCCTGGGCCAGGCCGCGGGTAACGCCGGCGCCGTCACCGGCAGCGTACAAGCCGCGGATATTTGTTTCCAGTTCCCGGCTTAAACTTAACCGGGAAGAGTAAAATTTAACCTCCACGCCGTAAAGCAGGGTATGCCGGGAGTAAACCCCCGGCGCGATCTTATCCATGGCCGCCAGCATCTCTACAATGGCCGTCAGGTGGCGATAGGGAAATACCAGGGACAGGTCCCCTGGCGTCGCCTCGGTCAGGGTCGGTGTCACCAGGCCCTTTTCCAGGCGGTCAGCTGTGGTCCGCCGCCCCGACAGGAGATCTCCCAGGCGCTGGACCAGGACACCGCCCCCCAGGAGATTGGCCAGCCGGGCTACATAACGGCCGTAGGCAATGGGTTCCTTGAAAGGCTCGGTAAAGGTCTTGCTGACCAGCAGCGCAAAGTTGGTATTGTTAGTCTTTTTGTCAGCATAGGAATGGCCATTCACCGTCACCAGACCCTCGTTATTTTCCAGCACTACTTCCCCATAGGGGTTCATGCAGAAGGTCCGCACCCGGTCGTCAAATTTCCGCGAGTAGAAGATAAATTTGGATTCGTAAATGACACTGGTCAGGTGCTCCATGACGGCCGCCGGCACTTCCACCCGCACGCCGATGTCCACGGGGTTGACGGCCAGCTTCAGGTTCAAGCCGGCAGCCACCCGGCGCAGCCAGTCGGCGCCTTCCCGGCCCGGGGCCAGGACCACATAACGGGCGCCGATCTCTTCCCCCTGCCGGGTAACCACCCCGCTAACCCGGTTATCGTCCACCAGGATTTCCTCCACCGGCGTATCCGTGCGCACCTCTACGCCGTGCTCCTCCAGGTAATCCTTCATGGCCTGGAGGATCTCCTGGGTACGCCCGGTACCCAGGTGGCGGATGGGAGCCGGGATCAACTTTAAATCTGCCAGGATGGCCTGGCGCTGGATATCCATAATCCGCTCATCCTCGAGACTGCCGTAGACCTTTTCCGGCGCCCCGAAATGGCGGTAAACGCCATCGACATAATCGATTAAGGCCGTGACATCCCGCTCCGGTATATATTCACTCAGCCAGCCGCCCACTTCCGGCGACAGGGTTAACTTGCCGTCACTGAAGGCCCCGGCTCCTCCCCAGCCGGATACTACCGAGCAGGGGTTGCAGTGCAGGCAGCTGGAACGCGTCTCCTTGGACGGGCACACCCGCCGTTTTAAGCCGTGGCCCTTTTCCAGGATCAGCACTTTGAGCCCGCTTCTCTGCCGCACCAGCTCCAGGGCGGTGAAGATCCCCGCCGGGCCGGCGCCAACGATGACCACCTCATATTTTCCAGCCATCCGTCTCCCCTCCTCAACCTGTTTGCGGGCAAAAAAATAGCCCCTTCACCGGGATTAGCCAGAACAACATTATAATTTTACCAGACCCTTTGCGGGGCGTCAAGAAAAACCACCCGCCTGTGTCACCGGACTGTGATATTGTCACCCTGTAAGCGGACTGAGAAAATGATTTTAGGGCTCATCATCTCGCCCGGGAAAGAGGCTGGTTAACAGGTTAATTACGCCAATAAAAAGGAGGATTATCCCAAACATGGTCGGTAGGGCGATGGCCATCAATTGTAAAGCCTGGGATACAGCATGATCCATCTCTACTGGCCTCCTTAATGCACCAGCGCCAGGACCAGGCCGCCGGCAATAATGGACCCGATCTGGCCGGAGACATTAGCCCCAATGGCATGCATGATGAGGAAGTTGTTAGGATCTTCTTTTAAGGCCATCTTGGCTACCACCCGCGCCGACATGGGGAAGGCGGAGATGCCAGCCGCACCGATAACCGGGTTGAGCTTTTCCTTCAGGAAGAGGTTCAAAAGCTTGCAGAAGAGGACGCCGCCGGCGGTGTCAAAGACAAAAGCCACCAGCCCCATGGACATAACCATCAAGGTCTGCCAGTTTAAGAAGGCGCTGGCTTCCATGGTGGAACCGATGGTGATGCCCAGAAGCAGGGTGACAAGGTTGCCCAGTTCTTCCTGGGCCGCCCTGGAGAGCTTATCCACCACACCGCACTCCCGCAAGAGGTTGCCGAACATCAGGGAGCCGATGAGGGCGACGCTGATGGGGGCGATAATGCCGGCGACGACGGTCACGACGATGGGGAAGAGGATACGTACCAGCCGCGATACCGGTTTCCCTTCCCGGTAGGGCATGCGGATCATGCGCTCTTTTTTGGTAGTCAGGGCTTTGATGACCGGCGGCTGGATAATGGGTACCAGGGACATGTAGGAGTAGGCGGCTACAGATAAGGGGCCCAGGAGGTGCTGGGCGAACTTGGTGGCCACGTAGATAGTGGTGGGGCCATCGGCAGCGCCGATGATGCCGATGGAGGCGGCTTCCTTGATGTTGAACCCCAGGGCCGCGGCGGCGACGATGGTGGCGAAGATGCCGAACTGGGCGGCAGCGCCGAAGACCATCATCAGGGGGTTGCGCAAGAGGGGTACGAAGTCACACATGGCGCCCACGGCGACAAAGATCAGCACCGGGAAGAGTTCATTTAAAATCCCGGCATGGAGCAAGACGGTTAAAAAACCTTCTTCGCCCACGGCCGAAGAGAAGGGGATATTGGCCAGGATGGCGCCGAAGCCGATGGGGAGAAGGAGCAGGGGCTCATAATCTTTAGCAATGGCCAGGTAAATCAGGAGACCGCCGATGGCAAACATGATGACGTCCTGCGGGGTTAAGCTAGTTATACCAATGAGTAGATCTTGCATAATGAAACCCCTTTGTTAAAATTTTAAGCTAAACCATTTATGGTTAAAGCTTTAAGTAGCCTAAATTATAGCAACCAATGGTTCGCCAACGTTAACACTGGCACCCTCGCTGACATAAATTTCCTTCACTGTACCGGCACCCGGGGCTACAATCTCATTTTCCATCTTCATGGCTTCCAGAACTATGAGAACATCCCCCTGCTTTACCGGAGTCCCCATCTTAACTTTAACAGCTACCACCTTCCCGGGCATGGGCGCGGTAATGGTATTGGCGCCTGCCGGCCCTTGCGCCGGTGGGGGTGTTACCGGAGTTGGAGCTACCGGGGATGCCGGTGGCGATGATAGAGCAGGTGCTAGTACTGCTATAACACCGGGGATACCGGTCCCACTGCTTTTTTCTTCTACAGTTACTTCATAGCGCTGGCCGTTAACATGAATAATATAGGTTTTCATCTTCCCGACCTCCATTTGAAGTTAGGTGGTACGGCTCCTAGCAGCTCCTGGCGACCGCTCAGTACCCAGTAATTGGCCTGGGGAAGGGTTCGGCGGATTGTTATCCGATGGGGGGTAGCGCTGTCGGCGGCAATGGCGGCTGCAATAGCGGCTACAAGCTCGGGAGCAATCCCTGTTGGAACTGCTTCTTCCCCGGCAGCAGCTGCCTCCTCCTTGGCTGTTTCCTTCCCGGCCAGCTCTCTTTCCCCACCTTGCCGGTGCTGGCTCCACAGCCCCAGGATGATCCCAACGACTGCCAGCAGACCCAGGGCCAGTAATCCTGAATAGGGCATTTTCTTCACCTCACAGGGGAATATTCCCATGCTTTTTGGCGGGCCTGCTCTCCCGTTTGGTAAGTAGGAGTTCCAGGGCCTGAACCAGGTAACGCCGGGTCTGGCGGGGGTCGATGATGACATCGATATACCCGCGCTCGGCGGCGACATAGGGGTTGGCAAAGAGGCGCCGGTATTCGGCTATTTTTTCCTGCCGCACCTGCTGGGTATCGATAGCTGTTTCTATTTCTTTACGAAAGATTATATTGGCCGCCCCCTCCGGTCCCATAACGGCAATCTCTGCTCCCGGCCAGGCAAAGACCTGGTCGGCACCCAAGTCGCGACTGCACATGGCTAGATAAGCCCCGCCGTAAGCCTTGCGGACGATTAAGGTAATCTTGGGGACTGTAGCTTCGGAATAGGCATATAACATCTTCGCCCCGTGGCGGATGATACCACCGTACTCTTGCTTGGTGCCTGGTAAAAAGCCGGGTACATCGACGTAGTTGACGATGGGGATATTGAAGGCATCGCAAAATCTGATGAACCGCGCCGCTTTGTCGGAGGAATTAATATCCAGGCATCCTGCCATGACCGCCGGCTGATTGGCGATAATCCCGATTACCCGGCCGTTAAGTCTGGCAAAGGCGGTGATAATATTAGGGGCATAGAGGGGCTGGACTTCGAAAAGGCTCCCCCGGTCCACGGTCAAATTAATAACATCCAGCATATTAAAGGCCTTATTAGAGTTATCAGGTAAAATGTGGCGTAATTCCTCCTCTTCCCGGGCCGGATCATCACTTGTTTCCTGGAATGGTGGGTCATCCATATTATTGCTAGGTAAATAGCTTAGCAGGGTACGAACGAGCTGTAAGCATTGATCTTCGTTTTCAGCGGGGAAGTGGGCCACACCGCTGGTCTGGTTGTGGGTCAGGGCGCCGCCCAATTGCTGGGCGCTGACATCTTCGCCGGTGACGGCCTTGATGACCTGGGGCCCGGTAATGAACATCTCGCTGGTGTCCTTGACCATGAAAATGAAGTCCATTAGGGCCGGGGAATAGACGGCGCCACCAGCGCAGGGGCCCATGATGACGGCGATCTGGGGGATGACCCCCGAGGCGATGGTGTTGTGATAGAAGATCTGACCGTAACCGCTCAGGGCGTCGACGCCTTCCTGGATGCGCGCCCCGCCGGAATCGTTGATGCCGATTACCGGGATCCCCACTTTCATCGCCAGGTCCAAAACTTTACATATTTTTTTAGCATGCATTTCTCCCAAAGAGCCGCCCAGGACTGTAAAGTCCTGGGCATAAATGGCTACCAGCCGGCCGTCAATAGTCCCATAGCCTGTCACGACTCCTTCTCCTGGAGCCTCGGTTTGCGCCATATCAAAATTGGTGCAGCGGTGGGTGACAAAGGCATCAATTTCGTTAAAGCTCCCCGGGTCCAGCAGGGCTTCAATTCGTTCCCGGGCCGTCTTTTTGCCCTGCTGGTGTTGTCGAGCTACACGTTCTTCACCGCCACCGGCCCTGATCTTGACCAGTTTCTTATTTAATTCATTTAATAGTCCGTCCATGATCATATTCTAACCCTCACTCTAAGTGATACGACCTCTTTTATTCGCAAAAACTATTCCATCCCTCGTTGAAAATGCTTAGAAAACTACCATAGCGCCAAAAAAGATCAATGTAACTAATATAAATCCCATAATACAATAGCCCACAATATCCCGGATATTAAGACCCGCTATACTTAAAAGGGGTATAGCCCAAAAGGGTTGAATCATATTGCTAAACACTTCCCCAGCAGCAAAACTATTAATAACCCGGGCGTCAGCAACACCTAACATTCGTCCAGCTTCAATCATAATCGGCCCCTGGACCATCCAGATACCACCGGAAGAGGGGATAAAAAAGTTAACTACAGCCCCGCTTAAATAATTCCAAAACTGGTAAGTAAATGGCGTCGATATGCTCACAAACCATTGGGCAATAATCATAACCAAACCTGAAGAAGCCATCATCCCCTGGATACCAGCATAAAAAGGAAACTGCACTATAATCCCGAAAACATCTTTGGTAGCTTCTTCTGCAGCTCGCATAAATCTAGCCGGTGTCTTGTGCAAGAATAAGGCTAAAAATAGTAGGGTAAAATTGAAGATATCTAAATTAACATCAAAACCTTTTGTATAAAACCAGTTAACAATGTAAATTAAGCCAAGCAATCCTGCACACCAGTTTATAAGCGGGCTATTCTCCAGCTTCTGGGCAAAAGACATTTCTGCTTTTGCAGCTAATTCATTGCCAATATTGCCTTCTGTATCTAATAATTTTTTGACACGTATATCTATAACTGGTGTTTCTTGTCTGTCGGGATGAACTAGATAAAACAATAGAGCCACACCCAAAGTACCTAAAGCGACGCCGGTTAAAACCATAGGACTTAAGGCTGTCTGGCTAAAAGGAATAAGTCCTATGGTCTTTTCCAAAAAATGACCCGGGGTATTAACTAGAAGGGATTCTGTATTTGAAAGCCCAAAAAGTCCTATCGACCAGCCGGCATAGGCCCCTGCTACCATTAACTTAAAATCCAGCTTTTCAAGATTCTTGGCAATTTCCCGGCAAAGCAACCCCCCGGCAATTAGACCTAAACCCCATTGCAGCCAGGTTAAAAAGGAGGTAATAATCGTAACAAAGACTACTGCAGAAAGAGAGTTCTTAGGTATCCGTGCCAGGGCCTTCATAAAACGATGGCCCAATGGACTAATAGCCACCATACCACCCACGACCATTAATACTACCATTTGCATGGAAAAAGCTAGGAAACCCCAGAAACCTTTTCCAAAGTATAAGATCATGTCAAACCAGCTTTTGTGGGCGATGAAAATGCCGGCTAAATATACGATAAAAACTAAGCCAACACAAAAAACAAAGGAATCTGGAAAAACTTTTTCCATACCAAAATTTAATTTAGAACTTATCCAACGAAGGATCTTGCGCATATTCCGTCCTCCTTTTTGAATTTTAGCTTTTATAAATGGTGCCAGGAAACCAGCCCGGAGCTTTATCGGCCTAACTGTTTCCCAGCACCAGCTCCAGTGTTAAACAACCCCTTCTTGAGCAAGCAAATTAATTTCTTCAGCAGTTAAACCGTATTTTTGTAGCACCTCCCTTGTATGCTGTCCTAATACAGGCGCCGGTTGACGGACCCTCCCAGGAGTATCAGATAGCTTTACAGGTACCCCATGAATTAATTGCTTTCCGGCTACAGGGTGGTCAATTTCGACCACCATCTCCCGCGCCCTGACTTGCGGGTCATTAACTACTTTATCAACGGTGTTAATGGGTCCGCAGGGAATACCGGCCGTTTCTATAATCTCGATCCACTCTGCTGTTGTCTTTTGGCGAAATACCTCAAACAGAATCGGTTCTAACTCGGCTATATTTTCTGTACGCAGGCGGTTGCTTTCAAAACGCGGGTCGTGCACTAATTCTTCTTTGCCTATGGCCTGGCAAAACTTTTCCCACAACTTATCATTACCAGCGGCGCAAATCACATAATAATCTTTCGTCGGAAATGCCTGGAATGGAGTAATAGATGGATGCCTATTCCCTGTCGGCAGTGGAGCCTTTCCTGTGGCCCAGTACCTGGCAATGGCATTTTCCAATAAAGCAACCTGGCAATCAAGCATAGCCACATCTACCAGTTGGCCTTTGCCGGTTACTTCCCGGGCTCGTAAAGCCGCCAGGATGCCGATGGCTCCAAACATACCGGCAGCAATATCCCCAATGGCCGAGCCCACTCTCGTTGGCAGACCTCCCGGGTGAGCTGTCAAACTCATTACTCCACCCATAGCTTGAATAATTAGATCATAAGCAGGTTTAGAAGCATAGGGACCGCTCTGGCCAAAGCCAGAAATGGCGGCATAAATCAAGCGTGGGTTTATCTCCTTTAGGACTCCATATCCCAAACCCAATTTATCCATCGTACCTGGCCGGTAGTTTTCTAAAACCACGTCAGCATGCTTAACTAGAGTTTTAAATACTTCCTTTCCTCGCGGATGTTTGAGATTTAAAGTTAGACTTTTTTTGTTACGGTTCAGGCTCATGAAATAGCCACTTTCACCATTAATAAACGGTGGATACTCTCTCGCATCATCGCCTTTACCGGGGACTTCAATTTTAATAACTTCCGCCCCCAGGTCGGCCAATATCATGCCACAATAAGGCGCCGCCAACACCCGGCTGAGATCCAAAACAATTATCCCTTCCAGGGCACTGTTGATAACAGCCATTAACTGTTCCTCCTTTTTAAATGGAGGTCCAGCCCCCTTCCCTTTAGTCGCTATATCACTAAATGGTTGGACCATACTCACGGTAGTCTTTAAGATAATTGGTAGCCCATTCGTCATAACCCATTAGCAAGTCCGACGCCCGAATAACCCGGCGAATGGGCTGTACTGTAGGATCAGCAATTATAGCACTTAATCCCTCATGAATAACCATTGGGAAAAAGGCCAGGTGAATACACTTCCGTTCTGGTAAGCCAAAGGATACATTGCTAGCCCCCAGCACGGTATTGTTACCCAGCTTATCCCTTACAGCCGCCAGGGTTTCCAGGGTTATTACAGCAGCCTGGGTATTTGAACTTACCGTCATGGCCAGGCAATCAATAATTATATCTTCTTGAGGAATACCAATTTCCGTAGCCCTCTCAATTATTTTAGTAGCTATTTTCACTCTCCCCTCAACGTCTTCGGGAATACCATTATCATCCATACAGAGGCCAATAACTGCAGCATTATATTTTTTAATCAGGGGTAAAACCTTTACCAGAGAATGTTCTTCACCGGTTACGCTATTCACCAAGGCTTTACCCTCATAAACCTCTAGGGCTGCAGCCAGGGCATCAGGATTGGAGGAGTCGATGGACAAAGGCAAATAACTAACTTCAGCTACAATTTTTACCGCCGCTGGTAAAACAGCGACCTCATCAACTCCTGCCGCTCCTACATTTACCTCTAAAACCTCCGCCCCTGCTTCTATCTGGCGAATTGCCTCCTGGCGCAATACTTCAAGGTCACCGTTAAGGAGTGCCTGAGCCAACGCTTTTTTACCTGTAGGGTTAATGCGTTCACCGATGATAACTGTCCCTTTGCCTCGTTCAATAACTACCTCTTTCGTCTTGCTGCTTAATATTGTTTTCATAATTTTTCCCTTCCCCAGGACGTGCTACCTCCTAGAAATTCAAGGGGTAATCACGATATTGTTTTACAACTGCGGCCATGGCCCGGACGTTGTCGGGGTTGGTATCCCTGGGAACAGCACAGTCAGCGCTGATAATATAACGGCCACCCGGCGCTCCCTTCTGCAGGCATGCTAAAGTCTCCTCGCGTACCTGTTCTTCTGTGCCTTGAAGCAGGGTTACAACTGATTTCACATTACCCATAACAACAATACGATCACTATATTTTTCCTTAAAGTCCTTAATGTCTACTTTATCGCAATGAATAATATCAACATTTTCAGCGCAGACTAGGTCAAAGCGGTCATCCCAGCGGCCACAGGTGTGATAAAGAATAGCCTTAGCGCCGTGAGCCTTCAGCTCACCAAACATTTTCTTGGTGTAAGGATGAGAAAACTCCTCATAGTGCCTGCGGGAAATACAATCCATATTGGCCACGGGATTGGAGGTACAAATAATATCGGCACCCGCATCGACCAGGGCTTTACCATAGGCAGTACAGGCTTCATAGGTAATATCTAGAAGGTCTTTGACGAACTTGGGGTCATCGAAAATGTCCAAATATAGATTAGCACTGCCCCTTAACATACAGGCCGTCCGGAAAGGCGGAGAAGCCCAGGCAATTACAGGCACGTCCGGCCCCACTGCTTTTTTCAGCCTGCTGACAACTTCTAACATATAGGGCATACGGCCATCTTTTCTAGGGTCCACTGGTTTAAGCTTACTAATATCTTCTCTTTCATTAAGGTAAGGTTCAGGAATCCAGGGCGGGTCATCCTCAGCAACTACCATATGGGCACCCATGGCCTCGTCTACAGCAGGTGTACACCAGATATCCCAGACCCCATCTAATTCAAATTCCTCCAGCAGTCGCAGCTGAGAGTTTACATAAAGATTAGGATCTTCATAGCACTGGGCATACTTCAGGCCTGCATACTTAATACCAAATTCACGAGAAGTGAGGAGAAAAGGGACGCGATCGGGGATTTCCTTATTACAAACGGCCATAATCCTTTTCATCGAAGTCATCTTACCGTTACTTGCCATCCTTAAGCACTCCTTCCCAGGGTAAATTCTTTAACGAGTTCAAGGGCTTCACCAGCATCGGCACCGTAGCCATCAGCCCCTATCTTATTGGCGAATTCTGCAGTAACCGGGGCTCCTCCTACTAAAAATTTAACTTTATGCCGCTGTCCCTGCTTTTCAAAAAGGGCTATGGTATCGCGCATGGCCTGCATGGTGGTGGTCAACATAGCTGACATACCAATAACAGCAGGTTTTTCCGCTTCAAATACTTCCAGGAATTTTTCCGGGCTTACGTTCATTCCTAAATCAATAACTTTAAAGCCAGCGCCTTCCAGCATCATAATTACCAGATTCTTTCCAATATCATGTAAATCGCCTTTTACTGTACCAATAACAACTTTTTCTTTGTTGCCTTGAGCACCTTCAACCATTACCGGCTTTAGTACATCCATACCAGCATGCATAGCCCGGGCACATAACAGAACTTCTGGAACAAACATTTCGTTGGCTTTAAACCGCCTGCCCACTTCATCCATGCCTGCAATCAGGCCCTTTTGCAGGATTTCCTGAGGCGCAACGCCCTCCTTTAATGCTTCCCCAACTAACTGCCGCACCTGATCCTGGCTACCAGCTATTAATGCTTTGGCTATCTCCTGTAATTCAACTGCCATTTTGCCTCACCTGCTCCTTTCTTTAAAATTAACTAATATTTGGTAACAAAAATTCTTTTCTGGCTCCCTCTTCCACCCCCCTTTATTTTTTTCTCTATTTGAATTTTAATCTTGGCAATTAATTTTTTACTGGATAACGGCGTTCTAATTGACTGGCTGAAAATTCCCTTTTGCGCACGTTTAAAGGATCTAAACGACGAATAAGTTCAATTTCTTCCCTTGTTGGTAAAGGTGTCTCTCCTAAAGGTTCCGCCATAACTGGCCTGAATGACGTATTATCAAGAAGCTCTTCCATGGTAACTCCCGGGTGTAATGTTTTTAGCCTTAATTCACCTGAAGCAGTAAAATCAAAAACGCCCAAATCAGTTATGACCCAATCTGGCCCTCCGCCCCTTAACCCCATTTCTTTTCGTGTTCCTGACGGGGTTACATGACCCATTGTAGTAATAAAATCAACTTTTTCTACCAGAGTATAATTTTTGCGGGAATCCGCAGGCTTAACTTGATGGCGTGAGGTCCATACCGTAAAATTTTTGGCAAAACAAGATAGGTTGCTGGCTCCTGCGCCACCAGGCAACTTTACTTTTATCTTTTCTTTGCTGCCAATAAGAGTATTATTTAAATTACCGTACTTATCAATTTGGGCGCCACCAAAGAAGATGCGATCTAGCTTGCCTTTTTGCGCCAGGTCGAAAATCTCATGGAGAGGTAGAATTGTAACTGCACCATGGAGCATTACGGCATCCGCCGAAGTAGGGGGTAAAAACGGCGGCTGGGGATCAACCCCTGCCGGCAGCCCGCCTAGAAAGACACAATTGCGAGCATGGGTATGTTTGGCTAACATAATGGCCGTAAAAGGTAACGCTACTGCTACTCCATTAAAAACCACGTCATGATCTTTAATCGTCCTGGCAAGGCAAACAGCCATTAATTCATCTATGGTACAATAAGTTACATCCGTCATTCTCCAAATACCTCCATCCAGCTCGTAATATCCTGCCTCCAGGCTCGCAAGCGTTTAAAATGCTCTTCGTCGCCCACACGCCGTAAGTATTCTTGCTGGGTCTCGCTACCATAAACAAATACATCCAAATATTCTCTCCGGAATATTTCCTCGCCCTCTTGAGCAAGTTGTATATATTTAGCAATATGCTTGCGATCATATGCATAGGCAGGATAACAAGCTGTCGGATGGGCCCCAAACGGAACTTCTACTACTGCTGTCACTTCATAGTAAGGAATTACTATACCCAATTCCCGGATTTCTTCCTCACTAACCACCTCCTCAACAGTTACGATGGTTTTCTCGGCGGCCGTAGCCATTAAAACGTCGGCAAAATACGGTTTGGTTAAATGAACATTCCCGCGTTTATCTGCTTTATAGCCATGAATTATTGCCACATCAGGTTTTAAGGCTGGTACGGCTGTTAATTTTTCGCCCGTGAAGGGACAGGTTATGGTTTTAAATTCAGGATGCAGTTGAAGGATATCCGTACCTCCAACGCGCGGCATGGGCATAAAGGGAATACCGTACTGGGCTGCTCGTAATTGTTGTAAAGTAAAATTACAATCTGTTTCCCTTACCTGCACTTTTCCACTCTGGCAGGCGCGCCTATAATTTGGGGCTAAACCAAAATCAAATTCAAAGCCTACAAAAGAATTTTGTACTGCCCCTACTACCCCCCCGGCACACAAAAGGTCAATATCCAGGCCATGGGCACCGCCAATGGTCATTAAATTCTTCTTCCCCTGGCGTATTATTTCGTGAATGAGGGCGATGGGTTCACGGGCAGACAAAGCTCCACCAACGGCTATAATGTTACCATCCTGGATAATCTGCCCAGCTTCTTTTAAAGAAACAATTTTTTCTCCCTTTGTTATAAACCCGCCCAAAAAATACCACCCCTTAAAACAAACAAAGCCTTTAAATTGGATAAGCACCAATTTAAAGGCTTCACTTTACACTCTTCTCTGAGCAAATGCCCCGCCTTGTTTTTACAACCGTTTACCTATTCCCTTTTCACTTTACACTTATAAATGCATTACTCCTAATCCAGCTCGTTCATGATTGGTACATACATGTAAAGCAGTAACTCCAAACATACCTACTGCTACCCACTTATCATCTGTTACTATCCCCATTTTAACTTTTATGCTCGGATTTGCTAAAGCTGCTATGAGTATGCCTTGGGTAGCTTCTAAAACCGCATGAACTAGACCATGAAGTTTACGGGGGTCATTCTCAATTATACCCGTGTGCAAAGCTGCAGCTACCGCGTTTTTCATTACCTTTTGCTTAAAATCAGCTAACGGCCCAGATACCTCAGTAGCTACTGCTTTTTTATAGCCAATAGATGCCAACCATTCTTTGATACTCTCTTCTTCCTCGCGATCATCCGTCATTGCCAACATTAACGCCGCCTTACCTAGAGAAATTTTTCGCTTCTCAATATATATCTTACTTACCACTCCTCTTTACCTCACTAAAACAGCTTATTCGACATAACTTTATAAATTCCTTCTATGGGGATATAATTTTTTTTAATTTTTATTTTGGCTACTATAACCGATTACTATATTTTTCCCGGGCGGGCGCCACGTCTCCCAGGTTCACGGTAATAATCCCCAGGGCCACCAGGGCCAGCCCCAGGAGCAGGTTCAGGGTCAATTTCTCACCCAGCAACAGGGTGCTGGAGGTAACGCCAAAAACCGGCACCAGGAAGAGGTAAACGCTGGTCTGGCTGGCCGGGTAACGGGCCTGGATAGTTAAAAGGATGGCAAAACCCAGGGCCGAGGTGAAGATAGAAGTGTAAAGGATGATCCCTATAGCCGGCAGCGTCCAGGAGAAGCGCAGGCCATGATCAGCCAGGGCGGCTACCGGGAGTAACAACAGGGAACCATAAAACATCTGGTAAGCAGTTACCACCAGCTTGTCCCGGTTTTGAAAGGCTGCTTTCAGGTAAACGCTGGCCAGGCCCCAGCTGACGGAACCGCCCAGGAGAACAAGGATGCCCAGCCCCTTATTTCCATGAAGCAATTACTAAGACCATGTAAATCAAGCCTCCCAGGGGAAATAAAAACCGCCCACCTGTAAAAAGGTGGACGGTTTGCCTGCCAGGTAAGGACAGAAAGGGGAGATGGAGAGACAATCAAAACGTACAGCCAGCCGCGGCAGGGAGCATCAGGGCAAGCGCAGGACGGTAAAGGCCAGCCAGCTTACAACAGCACCCACTACCGACATGGACAGGCCCCAGATGAGCATATCCCGGAAGAGCTTTTGCTTGTTGGTCTTCTCGCCGGCATTGGCGTAGAAAATGGCACCGGTGGTAGAGAGGGGACTCAGGTCGGTCAAGAAACCGCAAACTACAATTGTTGAAAGCAAGGGTATCAGGTCTGTTGCTGGCGCCCCCACCTTCTGCAGCAGCATGGGGGCCATGGGGATGAAAGCAGGCAAAATAACACCGATGGTGCTGGCATAAGCAGAAATCAGCGCCGCTAAAAATCCCGTTACCAGGGTGAGGGTCAGCGGGGTGGAGAACCTGGCAATTATGCTAGCAAACAGGTCCATGCCCCCTATCTTGCTCATGAGGTCAACGAGCACCGTAACACCCGTCACGAAGAGGATAGTCCCCCACGGCATCTGCTTGATGGCTTTGCCCTCATCGGCAATCTTGAACAAAGCCAGGACGGTGCCAATCAGGAAGCCGCCCAGGCCGACGTCCATCTTGAAGAAAAGGGCGCCGATGATAAATATAAGAATAGCGACGAGGGTGATCAACTGGTTGCGCGTAAAAGGCTCGACCTGCATGTCGACCAGGCTTTGCCGCTGTCCCGGTTCTTTAACTTTCCACAGCTTCAAGCCGCCGTAAATTATATAAGCGAGAATCGAGACGATAAAGTGACCCAGGAACTGGTTCAGCCACAGGATGCCGCTTACCCCTGTCAGGCCCATCTTCTGGGTCAACCCTGCCGCGATAACGCCTGCCGGGGCTATGGGAGACATGGCCCCGGCCTGGCCGCCGTTACCCACTACGATGGCCATGAGCAGGGGGCTGATGCCGGCTTCCTCCGCCAGCAGCATGGCCATGGGCGCCATTAAAGCAGCTATCGTTATCTGCCCGGGCCCCATGGAAGAAAGAACAAAGGCCAGAAGGAAGAAAATTATAGGAAGAATAGCAGCATTGCCTTTAACGCCTTTTAGTGTATATTTAACAATTTTCTCCAGGGTGCCGTTCACCTGGGCCAGCGAGAAAAGATAGGTAGTGCCGGCCAGCATGATTAAAATATTGGTAGGGTAGCTTTTCAGTATATCGGCTACTTTCAGGCCCCCGATATAATGGCCGACCACCAGGGCCAATCCCAGCGACATGGCGCCAATGTTCAGCGGCATGATGCAGCTGATTATAATGATGAATATTAGTGCCAGTAAAGAAACTACTGGTACAGACATCTGGAGCATTCCCTCCTCCGAAATCACTAAGGCTTACAGTTCAGCCCATATTTCACTTTAGTGGAAATAATTAGTGTGCGTTATTGCTGTATAAACTTTACTCTGGCGGTATAGCTATACTAAAATGTGTCTTTTTACCATTGCATGCTTGCACCTAGCATTTATCTTTCCTTTGGCTTTTTTTAAAACTAGGCAACAGAAGGCTTTTCTTCTAGAGTTACTGTGTAACCTTGGGCTTCTATTTGCTTTACTAACCGCCTTATTCGGCGTTCTCGTTCTTCTTTGGTATAGTAGTTTGGTCCTGGATCCTGGTAATGGGCTTTATCTTTTAGGAGATGGTAGATAATTTTTATCAGACTATGGGCGATGGCTAGCAGGGCTTTTTTCTTGCCTAGTCGTGGCGCTAATCGACGATATTTCGCGGAGAGATAGCTGTCTTTTGTTCGTATTGCGGCCCAGGAACATTGGACTAATATTGCTCTTAAGTGTTGATTTCCTTTACGGGTTTTCCCACTCTTTCGTTTACCGGCACTTTCGTTGTTACCGGGACAGACCCCTGCCCATGAGGCTAAATGGTCAGCATCAGGAAAGGGGGTCATGTCGACGCCTATTTCGGCAATTATATCCTGGGCTGCTTCTTTTTTTATGCCGTTTACTTCAGCTAGTCTCCCCGCTTCTTCGAAAAAAGGCTCCATCCTTTTTTCGATTTCGGCATTTAGTTCTTCGATTTGTTGCTCTAAAAACTCCAGGTGCTCTAGTTGTTGTTTCAACAATAGCCGGGTATGTTCTTCTATTTTCCCCTCCAGGGCTTTTTCTAGTTCTGGTATCTTCTTGCGTAATTTCCCCCTGGCCATTTGCGCTAGTTCTTTTGGATCTTCGTTCCCGTTAAGCATCGCTTTTAGTATCTCTCGCCCTGATACGCCCATGATATCTGTGGCTACTGAACTTAATTTGATATTGCTGTTTTCTAGCTGCTTTTGGACCCTTTGCACCTCGCGGCTGTGTTCTGCTACCAAAGCCGCCCTATACCTGGTTAACTCCCTTAATTCCCTTATTTCTTTCGGCGGGATAAAGCTTCCTGCTAGCAGGCCATGCCTTAAAAGTTCGGCTAGCCACACCGCGTCTTTGCAGTCGGTTTTCTTCCCCTTTAAGGCTTTAAAGTGTTCGGGGTTGATCAATATTAATTCTGGTATTTGGCCTTCTAAAATGTTGTATATCGGTTTCCAATATACTCCGGTGCTTTCCATGGCTACGGCAGTAACTCCGTTTTCTAAAAGCCATCCCCGTAACCCTTCTAAGTCTTCGGTCATGGTGCCAAAGGTTCTTATTTCTTGTTTTAGTTGTTTTTCTCCTGGCGTGATCAGACACGCCACTACCTTTTTCTTGTGGACATCTAGCCCACAGCAGCGTTCATACACTACTTCCATTTCGTGGTTTCTTGCTTTCCCCTCTTTCTTTTTTATTTTTTATTTAACTACTGCCAAGAGACACCTCCATGGTCTAAGAATCTCCTCCACGTGCTCAGCCTTCCAAGGCGGGTACTTTACCTTGTTGAGGCCTGCTTTACAGTTCGTGGTTCCTAAAGGTGTCTGGATCAGACTCCTCCTCGGGCTCCTTGTCCGGCACCAGAGCGAAATCGATCCTTTTCATGGCAGTGTTTTAACTTATACTATCACCTATTTCATGTGTCGTGGAGGGGGCGCCAGCCCCCATGGGGGGCTCCTCAGCAAATGAATATTTTGGTCCAACTCATCGCTCTAAATTTTCGCCACTCTCCGTTTATTAACCTTTCACCTCCCAGCAATTCACCACTCAAACCATTTTTAAGACGATTTCCTATCCCCTCCTTTCCGGAAGATCAGAAAAGCAAGCGCCTTTACCCGGAAATAAAAGCTACACTGTTCCTCCTGCGGTAATGTTCCCCGCTGCCGCCGCAGCCCCTACAGTTCGCGGTGAAGCAAGGTATATCTCGCTTTGCTCGGACCCCATCCGGCCCGGTACATTGCGGACCGTCGCTGCCAGCGCCCGGTCGCCAGGCGCCAGGAGGCCCAGGTGAATGCCCGGGCAGGGACCGCACCCCGGGGGGAGAATGATGGCCCCCAGATCGCGCAGGACCCGGGCCAGGCCCTCCCTTTCCATTTGATGTAAAACGTCCCGGGAGGCCGGTGTCACCAGCAGGGTCACCTCTCTATGAACCTTCCGGCCATTAAGCCCCAGGGCTAACTCCCTTAAATCCTCTAACCTGCCGCTGGCACACCCGCCAACTACGGCCTGGGTGATGGGCAGCCCTTCCAGTTCCTTCAGGGGCCGCACGTTAAAGGGAGAAGGGGGACAGGCTACCACCGGCTCCAGGTTCTCCAGTTCCACCTCCAGGTTCGGTTTAACTCCTGGGACTACTGCTTGCGGTGGTATTATCAGTCCCGTTACCGCCCCTGTCTCGCCAATGAGGTTGCATAAAGCCATCCGGCCGGCAGTGCTGAGGCCCCATACCCCCGGGCCCTGGAAACCCAGGGCCCGGCCCTTCACAGTCTCGCGGTCAAGGTGCTTTAAAACCGCCAAAGCCAGGTCCCGCGCTGCCACCCCCGGCGGCATTTTCCCTTTAACCTGCACATTATATATTTCCGGCACCTTAAGCTGCAACTTCCCGCTGACCAGCACGCTCACCAGTTCTTCCGGTTTAAGGGAAAAGGCGATGGCGCCAAAGGCCCCGGCGGTGGCCACGTGACCGTCGGCGCCGGCAATAATCATCCCGGCCCGGGGGGTAAATCTTTCCGCCACTACCTGGTGGAGAACGCCCTCGCCCCGGTCAAAGAGGTGGATGCCCTCCCGGCGGGCAAAGGCCTGCATTTCCCGGTGCAGTTGCCGGCTGGCTACCGCCGGCGCCGGCAAGGTGTGGTCCAGGGTAAAAACAACCCGCTCCGGGCAGGCCACCCTCTCGCCCGCTGGCCAGGCGGCCAGGACCTTGCCGGCGCTGCCGTCATGAGCCAGCATGAGGTCGACGTTGATGGTTATCTCTTCCCCGGGCGCTACCTGCCCTTTCCCGGCAGCAGCCGCCAGGGACTTAAGAAGAAAGTTCATGGGAACACCTGGCCTCCCGTAAGAGTTGGCAGCAAACCAGTTTTATTCTTTATATTGATCCTTCCAGAGCCTCTCCAGGGCTACGAGAAGGGCCTGCTCTTTGTCTCCCGCCGGCGCAACAGGGGTAAATCTAAACTTCTTCCCCTTTTCCCCCAGGGTCTCAGGGCCAATCCCCAGGGCGAACACCATACCGCCATCCTTCAGCCCTTTAGTGACATCCGTTAGCGGTAGCAGGCTGTTGTCCAGGACCACCACTGCATCCGGGTTGCTGGCATTGGCCGAGCGTTCCCGGATAAAGCTATCAGCAATACGCACCACCGCATACATAGGTGCCCCGGGCCGGTAGGCGCCGAAGTTTTCGAAGACCTGGGCATATTTGCCTGCTGCCAGGGCAACCTGCGCTACTTTACCGGCCAGGGCCGCCACCGGCTGGCCGTAACGGCCGTGGAAGCGGATTTCGATCATGACTGCACCTCCTGGAAGCGGCGGTCAACTTCGGCCTGCAGGGCGGCAATGGCCGCTTCATCCATAGTCTTGAAGCGCCCCTGGAGCCGCAGGTATTCCCGGACCGGTATACGGCGTTCCGGGATGACCGTCACCCGCCGCCGGCCGTCGATCTCTTCATAAAGCTGCCACAGGCCGCATTCTACTGCCAGGCGGGCGAGTTGCACCGTCTGGTCCTCCCTGATGCCCCAGCCTTTAAAGCAGGGGGCCAGGATGTGGATATAGCGGAAGCCCTGTATTTCCCCGGCCTTCTGGAATTTCTGGATCAGGTCCAGGGGGTAGGCGACGGAAGCCGTGGCCAGGTAGGCCGGGTGATGGGCGGCCATAATAGCCAGCATATCCTTCCGCGGGGTCGGCTTCCCGCCGGGGGTGTCAGGCGTGACCGCGAGGTAAGGGGTAATGCTGCCGGCCTGGCCGCCGGTATTCATATAAGTTTCATTATCATAGCAGACGTGGATGATATTCTCCTGGCGTTCGGCCGCCCCTGTCAGGGACTGGAAGCCGATGTCCGCCGTCCCGGCATCACCGGCCCAGGAGACGACATTGACATCTTTAATGCCCTGGATGTCCAGGGCCGCCCGGATACCGGAAGCGACGGCCGGGGCGCACTCAAAAAGGGAGTGGTAAAAGGGTATCTCCCAGGCGGTACTTAAACCCGAACCGCCAATGGTGGCCATACAGGAAGCCGGAATGGTAATGATGGTCCGCGGGCCCAGGGCCTTCATGGCCTGGCGCACCGCCAGGGCCGCGCCACAGCCGCGGCAGCCGCCGTGACCACCGGTGAAAAGCTCGGTTTCTGGTACATCAGCTAAACTATTAATTAGTTCCATGATCTCTCACCTCCGGCCTACAGGCCGTACCATTGATAGGGTGCCGGGGTCGTTCCGGCTCCCAGCTGCTCGCGCACCTGCCGGTAAATACTGGTCAAGTCTTCCACGCCGACATCCCGGCCCCCCAGGCCCAGGATGTAGCTGTAAACCGGCATGGTTGCCAAGCCGTACAGGCCGGCCCGCAGTTCCCGGGCCAGGGCGCCGCCTGCACCGTAGACAATATTTTTATCCAGGGCGACTACGGCTTCCGCCGCCCGCAGGCTCTCCCGTACCGCTGCTGCCGGGAAGGGCCGGAAGAGGCGGACCTTCAGCAGGCCGGCCTTTTCGCCTACCGCCCTTAAAGCGTCAACGGCAATCCGGGCCGTGCTGACCAGGGAGCCCATGGCCACCAGGACAATGGCGGCATCCTCCAGCCGGTAGCCCGTTACCGGGCCGCCCCAGTCCCGGCCCGTCAGCCCGGCGTAAGCCGTGCTAACTTCCTGCAGGACTTCACCCGCCCGCTGCAGGGCGGCATCCTGCTGATATTTATAGTCTATATACAGTTCCGGGCCGGTAACGGTATTGACGGCCAGGGGATTATTTACATCCAGGACCGGCCGCCGCACCAGGGGCAGGAAATTAGCCACCGCCTCCTGCTCCGGCAGGTCCACGGTTTCCCGGGTATGGGACTGGATGTAGCCCTCATAGTTGACCATTACCGGCAGGCGCACCCGCTCATCTTCCCCCAGGCGAAAGGCCTGGAGGAGGCTGTCCAGGACTTCCTGGTTGTTCTCGCAGAAAAGTTGCACCCACCCGCAGGCCTCCTGGGCCACCACGTCCCCGTGCTCCGGGAAGCGGCTGTGGGGAGCTGCCAGGGCCCGGTTGACGACGGCCATGACCACCGGCTGGCGCAGGCCGGAAACATGGTAGAGAACCTCGCTCATATAGGCCAGGCCCTGGGAATTGGTGATTAGAAAGGATCTGGCACCGGCCATGGTCGCCCCCAGGGCCGCCGCCAGGGCACTGTGGTCGGACTCCACCCGGACAAAATTACATTTAAGGCTGCCTTCAGCTATAAACTGCGTTATCTTTTCCATGACCGGCGCCGCCGGGGTAATGGGGTAGGAAGCCAGGACTTCTACCCGCGCCAGGCGGGCGGCATGGGCGGCAGCTTCGTTGCCGTTTAATAACTGGCGCATTTTCTTTCACTCCCTGCTTACTTCTCAATAAACCCCCGGTTGCCGGCATATTCCGCAACCATGGTGATAGCCCGGACGGGACACTCGACGGCGCAGATGCCGCAGCCTTTGCAAAAATGCCAATCCACCCTGACCTCCCCTTTATCTACCGCCAGGGCCGCGTCCGGGCAGTACAGCAGGCACTCGCGACAGAGATTACACTTTTGATGATCAATGACCGGCCGCTGCTCGCGGATACGCTCCATGGCCGCCCCGGCGGCCATGGTACCCGGCCTGGCCGAGGGTACCACTGGTAGTTCTTTAGCTGCCACTCCTGGTTGCCTCCTCCGTTACAACTCTTAATGTCATGCTTCCAGGCGGGGGTAGATTTGCCCGTTGCTGGCCGCACCCTTATACAGGATCTGCCACGAGAGACTTTCGGACTATAGACATCCATTTAATAATGCAAGTTCCATGCCAGGTCGAAAAAAACGAACTGAAAATTTTTGCCTGTCTTACAACCGTTGCTATTTAAAGGTTCTGGGAAAAAGAAAAGCCGGCCGCAGTTGCCGGCCGGGAAGCCTCGTGTTTCATTAATATTACATTTACAATTATCTGCAACGTTTATCTATGTTTCACTGCAATACCGGTAGAGAGAGAATTAAGGGTGAAAATTTTCAAACCAGCAAGGAAAAACTGTTTAAACGTCGAATAGTAACTCTAAAGCCCGTAATGTTTCATCTTTGTAACGATAAAGGTTTCCTGAGGTGGCCACCTGGTGTCACCACGGCAAGAAATGAAAATCAGGAGGAAAAGGTTGGTGGCGGAAATTGCCTTTATTGCTCCCTATGAAGACCTGGCCCACATCGCCCGCCAGGTGAGCCTGGAGCTGGGCCTGGACCTGTCCATCCACGTTGCCCGGGTAGAAGAAGGGGCCAACCTGGCCCGCGACCTGGCTAGAAACGGTTGCCAGGTAATAGTCAGCCGCGGTGTGACGGCCTGGCTCATCGAGCAGGCCGTGGACCTCCCGGTGGTAGATGTACCCATCGGCGGCTACGACATCCTGCGCGCCTATTACCAGGCCAAACAATTCGGCGGTCCCATCGGCATCGCCGACGTCCCTGATGTCATCCAGGGCCTGGAGAGCCTGGAAACCATCCTGGGAGATACTTTCCTCAAGTACACCCTGAAAAACCAGGATGATGACATCCGGCGGGGCATCATGGCCCTCAAGGAAGCCGGCGCCGAAGTAATCATCGGGAAAATTGCCATGGCCCGCGAGGCGCGCAATTTCGGCTTAAACAGCGTTATAATCACTTCCGGGAAGGAAACAGTTTACCAGGCCCTCAAGGAGGCCCAGCGGGTATTACAGGTCCGCCAGCAGGAGAAACGCCGGGCCGAACAATTCAAGGCCATCCTGGATTTTGCTTACGACGGCATCATCGCCCTGGATGAGGAAGGCCGGATCACCGTCTTCAACCCCGTGGCGGAAAAACTCTCCGGCTGGCGCGCCGAGGAAGCTATCGGCCGCCCGGTGACCGAGGTTATCCCCGCCGCCCAGTGCCATATATTGTTAAAGACGGGAAAACCGGAACTTGGTGAGTTACTGGACATCGGTAATACCCGGGTAGTGGCCAACCGGGTACCCATTCTTGTCGACGGCCGCACCGTAGGAGTGGTAACTACTTTCCAGAATATTTCCAGCCTGCAAAGCCTGGAGCATAAGGTCCGGCGCCGGCTGGCCGGGCGCGGCCACGTGGCCAAGTATACCTTTGCCGACATCCTGGGCGAAAGCCCATCCTTAAAGGAAGCCGTTCGCCTGGCCCGGGAGTACGCCGCCGTCCAGTCCACGGTCCTTATTCACGGCGAGACGGGTTCGGGCAAGGAAATGTTCGCCCATGCCATTCACCTGGCCGGCCCGCGGCAGAACGGTCCCTTTGTCGCCGTCAACTGCGCCGCCCTGCCGGAAAACCTCCTGGAAAGCGAGCTTTTTGGCTATGCCGAAGGGGCCTTTACCGGCGCCCGCAAAGGCGGCAAGCCCGGCCTTTTCGAACTGGCCCACGAGGGGACCATCTTCCTGGATGAAATCGGGGAAATGTCGCCCCGCCTCCAGGCTCGGGTGCTGCGGGTCCTGGAAGAGGGGGAGATCATGCGCCTGGGGGATGACCGCATCATCCCCGTCAACGTGCGGGTTATTGCTGCTACCCACCGGAATCTGGCGCAGATGGTCAAAGAGCAGGCTTTCCGGGAAGACCTTTACTACCGCATCAACGTCCTCAACCTGGAAATCCCGCCTTTACGGGAGCGCGGGGCCGATGTGCTCCTCCTGGCCGGACACTTTCTCCAGGAATTCTGCCGCCAGTTGCAGCGGCCGGCGGGGAACCTCACGCCTGAGGCAGCCAGGGAGTTGCTCCAGTACCAGTGGCCGGGAAACATCCGGGAGCTGCGCAACTGCATGGAACGCCTGGCCTTACGTTGCCATGGGACCACCATCAACGCTGCTGAGGTTCGCCAGGCCCTGGGGCTGGTAATAGCGCCGGAGTCCGGGGTCCCCGGAGAAGGCGCAGCAGGAGAAGGAAGAATAGAAAGACTGGCCGGCCAGGTAAGTACCCTGGAGCGCGGGTTGATTAAACGCGTCCTGGCCGAAGCAGGAGGCAACAAGGCCGAAGCCGCCCGCCGCTTAGGCGTCAGCCGCACCACCCTGTGGCGGAAGTTAAAAGAGGAAAATAAGATAGACAAAACTGGTAAAGCATAGTAAGATGTTATCAGAGGAGCGAAAGGGGTGGCAGCTATGGCTGAAGAAGCCCGGCAGGAGATAGTTTCTGGAAGGCGGGAAGCTGCTGCAGGAGAGGAAAAACTGGCGGACTTTGGCTTTTATCTGCTGGTGGATAGAATAAGTAATGTCAAAGGCGATCTGCAAAAGCAGCTCATTGACACTAAAGATACTCTGGCAGACAGGATAAATAACGTCAAAAACGACCTGCAAAAGCAAATCAGCGACACCAAAGAAGGCCTCGAGGCCAGGATAAGTAATGTTAATACCAATCTGCAAAAACAGATCAGCGACACCAAGGATAGCCTTGAAGCCAAGATAAATAACGTCAAAAGCGACCTGCAGAAGCAAATCAGCGACACTAAAGAAGGCCTCGAAGCCAGGATAAATAACGTCAAAAGCGACCTGCAAAAGCAAATTAGCGACACTAAAGAGGGCCTCGAAGCCAAGATAAATAACGTCAAAAGCGACCTGCAAAAGCAAATCAGCGACACTAAAGAGGGCCTCGAGGCCAGGATAAGTAATGTCAAGAACGACCTGCAAAAACAGATAAGTGACACTAAAGAAGCCCAGGAAGCCAGGTTTGATAATAAAATTGAAGCCCTACGCCAGGAAGTAAAAAATGATATCAACCGTCTTGATGGCAAACTGGATAATACACGGTGGTGGAGCATAGCCACATTCTTTGCGGTCCTGTTAGGTTCCCTGGCAATTGCTTACTCCATATATTTCGCGAAGTAGTAGAAAAATGGCTAAGGGGTGCATAACAGCACCCCTTAGTTTTTTAAGGCTGGACAGTTCTTAGCCAGCCGGTTCTAGCCGCACTGCGGTCACCTTATATTCCGCCGTCTTGGCGATGGGGTCAAAGGCGGCGTTGGTCAGGATGTTCACCGGCGATTCTTTGTAGTGGTAGGACATGAACATGATCCCCGGCGGTACCCGGTCCGTCACCCTTACTTTCGTTACCAGCCGGCCGCGGCGGGAAACGACCGTCACCCTGTCTCCCGTCTGGACCCCCAGTTCCGCTGCCTGGACGGGGTTAATCTCCGCCAGCTCTTCCGGCCGGTAGCTTTCCAGGGCGGGCGAATGGCGGGTGGTAATGCCGTAGTGATACAGCATGCGGCCGGTAGTCAGCAAAATGGGGTATTCCTCGTCCGTCAGCTCGGCCGGCGGCTGGTACTCGATGCCCTGGAGCAGGCCCTTGCCCCGCGGGAACCTGCCGGCATGGAGGAACTTCGTCCCCGGGTGATCGGGCGTTGGGCAGGGCCACTGCAGGCCATTACCCTCCAGGCGGGCATAGTTCATTCCGGCATAGCTGGGGGTGAGACTTGCCATCTCGGCGAAAATCTGCTCCGGGGAGTCGTAGTGCATGGGGTAGCCCAGGCGCGTCGCCAGATCGCAGATAATCTGCCAGTCGGGCCGGGACTCGCCCCTGGGGCTCAAAGCCCGGCGCACCCTTTGCACCCGGCGCTCGGTGCTGGTAAAGGTGCCGTCCTTCTCCAGGAAACTGGCGCCGGGCAGGATGACGTCGGCAAACTTCGCCGTCTCGGAAATAAAGAGATCCTGCACTACCAGGAAGTCCAGGTTGGCCAGGGCCCTGCGCACGTGGGTGATGTCCGGGTCCGTCAGGGCCGGGTCTTCGCCCATGATGTACATGGCCCTGATATAGCCCTCAGCCGCCAGGTCGATCATCTCCGGGATGCGGAGGCCCGGGGTGGCGTCCAGCCGGCAGTTCCAGGCGACGGCAAAGCGCTCCCGCACCTCCGGGTTGGCCACCTTCTGGTAGCCCGGGAAGACATCGGGCAGGGCACCCATGTCGCAGGCCCCCTGGACGTTATTCTGGCCGCGCAGGGGGTTGACGCCGCTGAACTCTTTGCCCACATGGCCGGTAATCATGGCCAGGTTGGCCAGGTTCATGACGTTGCTGGTACCGCTGGTATGCTCAGTGATGCCCAGGGTATAGAAGATCCCCGCCCTGTCAGTCGTGGCGTAAAGCCGCGCTGCGGCGTAGATCTTCTCCGCCGGCACGCCGGTAATCCCCGCCACCCGTTCCGGCGGGTAGTTCTGGACCACAGCCCGGAGGCTCTCAAAACCTTCCGTCCGCTCCTCGATAAACTTTTTATCCACCAGGCCTTCCGTGATGATGACGTACATCAGGCCGTTAATCAAAGCCACATTGGTCCCGGGTCTGATGGGCAGCCACAGGTGGGCGTGCTCCACCAGCTCAATCCGGCGCGGGTCAACGACGATGAGCTTAGCTCCCCGCCGGGCGGCCTGTTTCATTTTCTGGCCGATGACCGGGTGGGCCTCGGTGGTGTTGGAACCGATAATAAGCAGGACGTCGTTATGCTCAATTTCGGCGATGGAGTTCGTCATAGCGCCGCTACCGAATGCTATGGCCAGACCGGCCACGGTAGGGGCGTGTCAGGTCCGGGCGCAGTGATCGACGTTGTTGGTGCCGATCACCGCCCGCATGAACTTCTGCATCAGGTAGTTTTCTTCGTTGGTACACCGGGCCGAACTCAAGGCAGCGATGGCCCGGCTGCCGTACTGTTCCTTGATCTCTTGCAGGCGCCGGGCGGTATAGTCAAGGGCCTCGTCCCAGGTAGCTTCCCGGAAGCGGCCCTCGCCCCGCTCGCCCACGCGGATGAGGGGCCGGGTAATGCGGTCCGGGCTTTCGGCAAAGTCGGCGCCAAAGCGGCCCTTGACGCAGAGCCAGCCGCTATTGACCAGGGGGTTGTCATAACCGCGGACGCGCACCACATGGTCGTCCTTCACGCTGACCTCCAGGTTACAGCCCACGCCGCAGAAGGTGCAGGTGGTACGCACTTTGGTGAGTTCCCACTCGCGGCCCTGCCATAAACTCGCCTTCTCCACCAGGGCCCCCACCGGGCAGACCTGGACACAGTTGCCGCAAAAGACACATTCCTCCGATTCCCTTAAGGTTAGATCCATGGCCGGGGTTACCCTGGTGTTGAAACCGCGATGGGCAAAGTCGATGACGTTGTTAACCTGGACTTCCGCGCAAACGCGGATGCACTTGCCGCACAGGATACACTTGTTCATATCCCGCACGATGAAGGGGTTGTCATCCTCCAGGGGATAGTCGTGTTTTTCCCCGTGGAATTTGTCTCCCCTTACGCCGTAATAGTAGGCGTAATCCTGCAGGCTGCAGGCGCCGCTCTTGCTGCAGGTGAGGCAGTCCTGGGGATGGTTGGCCAGCAATAATTCCAGCATCATTTTACGGGCTTCAACTACTTGCGGCGAAGCCGTCTGCACCACCATACCCTCAGCGACGGTGGTCACGCAGGAGGCCGGCAGGCCGCGCATACCCTCGATTTCCACCACACACAGGCGGCAGCCGCCCCAGGGCGTGAGCTTCGGGTCATGACAAAGGGTAGGGATAAAGATGCCGTTATTCCGGGCGGCCTGCAAGACCGTTGTCCCGGCCGGTACGGTAATTCTCTTGCCATCTATGGTCAAGGTGACATCAGCCATCTGTTTTCCCCCCTACGTAAATAGATGTGGGAAGTTGGAGCTTAAAGTCTCTAAAACCCACCATTTTCGTTCTTCGCTACAGCCTGGATATAGCCCCGAATTTGCACTTCTCCATACAACTGCCGCACTTGATGCACAAGGCAGGATCAATCCGGTGCGGCTGCTTTTTCTCGCCGCTGATGGCCCCCGCCGGGCAGGCGCGGGCACAGGCGCCGCAACCGGTACACTTGCCGGCGTCAATGGTATAGACCAGCAAGGCCTGGCAGACATGGGCCGGGCAGCGCTTATCTTTGATGTGGGCCTCATATTCTTGGCGGAAGTACTGGAGGGTGGAGAGGATGGGGTTGGGGCAGGTCTGCCCCAGGCCGCAGAGGGCCGTGTTCTTGACTACTCGCGCCAGGGTCTCCAGGGTATCCAGATCCTCCATCTTCCCCTGGCCCTCACAGATGCGGGTGAGGATCTCCAGCATCCGTTTGGTGCCCTCCCGGCAGGGGGTACACTTGCCGCAGGATTCCGCCTGGGTAAAGTTCAGGAAAAAGCGCGCCACATCTACCATACAGGTATTCTCATCCATGACCACCATGCCGCCGGAACCCATGATGGCCCCGGCCCGGGTCAGGGAGTCATAGTCCACCGGCAGGTCGAGCTTGTCCTCGGGCAGGCAGCCGCCCGACGGGCCGCCGATCTGGACGGCCTTGAACTGCTTATCATCCTGGATACCGCCGGCAATATCAAAGATAATTTCCCGTAGGGTTATCCCCATCGGCACTTCGATGAGCCCGGTCTTTTTGACCTTGCCCGTCAGGCAGAAGACCTTGGTCCCCTTGCTCTTTTCCGTGCCCATGGCGGCAAACCACTGGCCGCCGTTCTTGATAATAAAGGGGACGTTGGCGTAGGTTTCGACATTATTGATATTGGTAGGCTTACCCCATAACCCCTGCTGCGCCGGGAAGGGCGGCCGCACCCGGGGCATGCCCCGCTTGCCTTCGATGGAAGCCAGCAAGGCCGTCTCCTCGCCGCAGACGAAGGCGCCAGCACCGGCCTTGATATGCAGGTCAAAATTAAAGCCCGTCCCCAGGATATCCCGGCCCAGCAGGCCCTTTTCTCCCGCCGCGGTAATGGCCATTTTCAGGCGCTTGATGGCCAGGGGGTACTCGGCGCGGCAGTAAATATAGCCCTCATCGGCGCCAATGGCATAAGCGGCGATGGTCATGCCCTCAATAACGGCAAAGGGGTCGCCTTCCAGGACGCTGCGATCCATAAAGGCGCCGGGATCGCCCTCATCGGCGTTGCAGACCACATACTTTTTGTCCCCCGGGGCTTGCCGGGTAAAACTCCACTTCAGGCCCGTAGGAAAGCCGGCACCGCCCCGGCCGCGCAGGCCCGAGATCTTGATTTCTTCGATAACCTGTTCCGGGGACATCCCGCTCAAGACCTTTTCCAGGGCCTCATAGCCGCCGGTGGCGATATATTCTTCCAGGCTTTCAGGGTTGGTAAGCCCCAGGCGGGAAGTTACCACCCGTACCTGCCGCCCATAGTAAGTGCTTCCTGGCATCACCGGGATGCCTTCATAGGGAGTTGCCTCACCGGACAACTGGATAAGGGCCCATTCCCTGACAGGCTCCCCCTGAACCAAATGTTTTTCAATCAAGCCGGGGACCCGCTCCGGCGTTACGTCGCCGTAAAACACCCGCGGTTTCCCCGGCAGGGCTACTTCCACAATGGGCTCAGCGTAACACATGCCGATACAGCTCGTCTGGCTTATATCTACCTGCAAACCCCGCCTGGCTATCTCTTCTGCCAGGGCCGCCATTACCTTCGCTCCCCCGGCCGCCTGGCCGCAGGTGCTCATGCCCACGGTAAGGGAGGGCCTGTCCCCCCGGTGAGATTGCTGCTGCAAAGTTTCCCGCCATTCCTTCAAGTCCTGCAATTCAGTTTCACCCCCACCTAAAAATAGAAGTCTTTTTATATCCATGCTGTGGAAGCTCGCGACGTCATAGTCGTATAGCTAGTATTTTTCCAGGATGGCCGGGATCTTCTCCGGCACCAGGCGCCCATAGGTTTCTTCGTTAATCATCATCACCGGGGCCAGCCCGCAGGAACCCAGGCAGGCCACCGTTTCCAGAGTAAAGCGGCCGTCGGCGGTGGTTTCATTTTTGCCTATACCCAGGGCTGCCGAAATAGCCTCCAGCAGCCGGGCACCCCCCCGTACGTGGCAGGCCGTACCCTGGCAGACGCGGATGATGTTCCGCCCGCGGGGTTTTAAGTGAAACTGGGTATAAAAAGTAGCCACGCCGTAAACCTGGCTGAAGGGGATTTTCAGCTTCCCGGCAATTTCCTGCATGATTTCTCGCGGCAGGTAACCGTAAATCTCCTGGGCTTCCTGGAGGAGAGGGATCAAGGCTCCCCTTGTCCCGGCATAGCGTTCCAGGGCATCCGCCAGGGCTTTTGCCTTAATGTTCACATCATTATTGCTGCCAGCATCCATCAAATCTAGCCAACCCTCCTATCAGACGCTTTCCGCCAATTTAGTGTTATTATAACACTAAATCTACGCACCAGTCAGTAAGTTTTTTTGCTCTAAATTTTACTATTTTGCATATTTAACTTTGTACGGGCTAATATCCCCGGTCCTATATCCCCTAAATCGCCGCAGCCGGTAAGGCGCATGGCCACGGCCAGGTCGTCGGCCAGGGCCTCCAGCTGCAGCCTCACGCCGGCGGCACCGCCGCCAATAGCGGCAATGGCCAGGGGCCGGCCCACCAGGACCGCCCGGGCGCCCAGGGCCAGCATCTTCAGGACGTCCACGCCCGAGCGTACGCCGCCGTCGGCCAGGACCGTTATTTTATCCCCCACCGCCGCCGCGATTTCCGGCAGCACCGCCGCCGTTCCCGGCGTGTGGTCCAGGGCGCGGCCGCCATGGTTGGAAACCACAATGGCCGCCGCCCCGCCGGCCACGGCGGCCTCCGCGTCGGCCACCGTCATGATGCCTTTTAAAATCAGGGGGAGTGAGGTCGCCGCCGCAATCCCGGCAATCTGCTCCACCGTCTTGGGTTCCACCAGCTGGCCGGCGCGGGTCATATTCACCAGCCCGGCAGCGTCGACATCGATACCTACGGCCACGGCGCCGGCATCCTCGGCCCGGCGGATAAGGCTCACTATTTCCCCATCTTCCCGGGGTTTAATGACCGGGATACCCCGCCCCCCGGCAGCTTTGATGGCCTTGAGCCCGGCGTCCATGAGTTCCGGCAGGGGACCGTCCCCGGTGAGGGAAAGGCTACCGGCCTCGGCCGCCCCCAGGACGAAGGCCCGCGCCAGTTCCTCTTCCCCCAGGCGGCCCTGGAAGTTGACCCTGGCCCCGGCCACGGCCGCACCCAGGATGGGAAAGGCCAGCTTCTGGCCGAAAAGCCGCAAGCCCAGGTCCTGGTCCTTGCGGTCGTGGAGAACCCGCATATTGACCTGCCAGGCCGCCAGGGCCGTAACATTATTGCGGAAAGACGCCCCGGTACCAGTGCCGCCCATTCCCGGCACGCCGGTAGGGCAGCGCCGGCCGTCACATGCCGGGCAAACGTGGCAGATGCCGTCCAGGAGCACCCTGGCCCGCTCGCGAATAGATACAAGAGTCGCCGGCATAAGCAGCTTCTCCTTCCTGACACTTCTTGCCAAGCATATATTCTAGTGTTATACTTTATAACAAATAATATAACATGGCGGTGATTCGTATGCCTTATATTGCTCGTGTATCTTCAAAAGGGTGGGTGGTTATACCCAAAGAACTGCGCCAGCGTTATAACATCAGCCCCGGATCAAAAATTGTTTTTACAGAAAATGGTGGCAGCCTCTATCTTACTCCAATCCCTCCAAATCCTATCGCCTCAGGTAAAGGAATGCTTCAAGGTTATCCCCTGGTAGAAACGCTCCTGGCCAGCAGAAAAGAAGAGGTAAAAAATGAAGAAGTACGTTTTTGACAGTTATGCCCTCCTGGTTTATTTACAAAACGAACAGGGGGCCGATCTGGTTGAAGCTATGATTGAGGAAGCCCAAAATGAGACGGCGCAGATTTTGATAAGCGCCGTTAATCTTGGCGAAGTTGCTTATATTATCGAAAGAGCAGCGGGCACAAAAAAGCTAAATGAAGCCATGGCCCTTTTGGAAACGTTACCGATAGAAGTTGTCAATGTAAATAAAGAATTTGCGCTAAAAGCCGCTAAATATAAAGCTAAAAACCCAATCGCCTATGCAGATTGTTTTACCCTGGCCCTCGGAGTGCAAACCGGAAGTCAAATAGTAACCGGCGACCCTGAGTTTCATAAAGCCGCCGATCAGGCCAGCATTATCTGGTTGCCTGAAAAAATCAAGGCGAATTAAATTACCTGCAGGCCAGGTTGCCCGCCACTAAGGGCGGGGCAATTTGCGCCCGCAGGATTTTCAAGGCGCGGTCCAGCTGCTCCCGGCCCTCCGTTACTTCAATATCCGGTTTTAGCCCTTCCCCGTCAATATCCTGGCCGGCAGGCGTACGGTAATAAGCCGTAGTTAATTTTAAGGCGCCGCCGTTACTTAAAGGAAAGATGGTCTGCAGCGCCCCTTTGCCGTAGGTCCGGGTGCCGACCAAAATGGCGGCGTGATTGGCCTGCAGGGCCCCAGCCAGGATCTCCGCCGCGCTGGCCGTGCCCCGGTCCACCAGGACCACCAGGGGCAGGTCCTGGCCCGGTCCCCGGGAACGGAGGACGGTGACCTTTTTATCCCGGCCCATCACCTGCGCCACAGGTTTATCCCGGAGCAAAAACAGGGACGCAGTATCCAGGGCAGCGTCCAGGTAGCCGCCGGGATTACCCCGGAGATCCAGGATCAGGCCCCGGGCGCCCTGGTCTTCCAGCCCCGCCAGCGCCGTCTCCACCTCCTCCGGCGCCCAGTAGGGGAAAGAGCGCAGGTAAAGGTAGCCCACCGGCCCGGCCAGCAGGCGGCTGCTGACCACCGGCGGCCGGATTAATTCCCGGCGCAGGTAATAGCTCCGGCGACTGTCACTGCCGGGAAGGGTAACCGTCAGGTCCACATAGGTTCCCGGTTTGCCGCCCAGCAGCGTGCCTATCTCCTCCAGGGAGAGGTTCCCGACCGGGCGGCCGTCCACGGCCACCAGCACCGACCCGGGCGTGACCCCCAGCCGGGCCGCCGGCGAGCCGGGAACAACGTTAGTGATAACCACCCATCCGTCGAGTGCCTGGAAAACGATCCCTACCCCTATATATTCCTCGTCCAGGGAAGAAGCAAAAGCAGGCATCTCTTCCGGGGCTATGTACTCGCTGTAAGGATCGCCCAGGGATTCCACCAGACCCCGGACGGCCCCGGCCTCAAGGGTTGCCTGATCAATAGGGCCGGCATAATTTTTTTCCGTGAGAGAGCGCACCTCGTCCAGGAGGGCCCACCCCGGCGCCGCGGCCCGGGCTGCTGCCAGGTCACCCAGGAAAACGGCAAAAAAGATGGCCAAAAAGAAAACCCACCGCCGCGCTCGCAGCATCATTCCGTCGTCATTCCCCTCTCCCGGCTTGATGTTGTTAACTATTCGGTACAGTAAGTGCTATTTCCTGCCACAATACATGATTACATTGATTTTTTTCCCAGAAAATACTAAGATGATGAACAAGGAAAGAACGGAAGGAGAAAGAACAATGATGGCCGCTAAAGACCTGGCCATTGCCCGGAAGGTAAAAGAGCGTCTCACAGGGAAGATCCCTCTTTACGAGGTACGTCTATTTGGATCCCGGGCACGCGGGCAAGCCAGCCCCGATTCAGATCTTGATCTGTATTTAGAGACTGGTCCTCTTTCACGGGAACAAAAACGTTTAATCAGCGAAGTGGCCTGGGAAGTGGGATTTGAAAACGATGTGGTTATAGTACCACTGGCAGTTAATCGTAATGAAGCACTAAACGGACCTTTTTCTATTTCGCCACTCTACCGGTCGATAAAAAAAGAAGGGATAAAAGTATGAAAGAAGATAACCACAAACGCACTTTAATTAAGTACCGGTTAAACGAAGCATATGAAGTTCTGGCAGATGCGCAAAAATTACTGGCATCCCAGGGCAGCCCGCGTAGTATAGTCAACCGTTCTTATTATGCCATGTTTTATGCCACTCTGGCTCTTCTAGTAACTATCGACCAGGGTTCAGCCAAACATAGCGGGGTTATTTCCCTCTTCGATCGCTATTTCGTCAAACCGGGGATATTCCAAAAAGAACTTAGCAAATCGCTTCATCGCGCTTTTGAATTCCGACAACAAGGAGATTATGGCGAAGTTACTCCTATAGTAGTAGAAGATGCTATTGAACTTCTGCAAGCTGCGGAAAAGTTTATCCACACCGTACAACGCTACCTTAACGAAAGAGGATTTGCTGATTAAAAATTTACTTATCCACCCGGGCGCCGAAGCGCTGCACCAGGGTCTCCCGGACGGCCGCCACGTCGGCATCGGTAAAGGTACCCGGATCGCGTCCCTGCGTTACGGCGTAAGCGGCAGCCACCCCGGCGGCATCCCCCAGGACGCACTGATTAGGCAGGACTCGCAGTTCGGCCCAGGCCAGGGAGGAGATGCTGGCCGCGTAGCCGGGGATGAGCAAGTTGGGCACCGGGCGGCTGAGGAGGGTGTTAAAGGGAAGATAGACCGGGTTTTGCGGCCATGCGCCCGGTCCAGGCGTGGTCCGGGGATAATCAGGCCGCAAGAAAGGCGTCACCGGCCAGCGGTAGCGACCGTCGCTGCCTTTCAGGTCGCTGAAATGATAGGCATTGATATCCTGCCAGTAAAAGCCCAGGCCGATGCGGTTTACATAATTGCCAAGGTCGTTGCCTTCCTCCGGGCCTGGCCCGGCGCCGTGTACGGCCGCCGCAGTCAGGGCGTAGTTGCTATCCTCCGTCCCCGGTCCCGCTTCCCGGGGATCGACTACCGTATGAATCGTTTCCCGCAGGTAGAGCATCCCGCCGGCAAGGGGTTTCCCATCCGCATCCGGCACCACTTCCGCCTTATTGAAGCCATCGAAGCGGCGCAACGCCCGGATGAAATCAGGATTCGCCAGCATCTCCCGCGCCCGCTGCCAGGCCGTGTCCGTGTCCAGGGCTCCCGGCGCCATATCTCCCGGATAAGCATCGTGCCCCCGGTCGCGGGCATTCGCCCGGCCGTCGACGTTAAAGATGAGAAGGGTATTGACCCACCACTCCTGGCTTCCCGGCCCGTCCTGGGCGGCATTGAGGGGCTTTAAAGCAAAGCCCGCGGGACCGTACCTGTCGTTAAAGCCAGTTACCACCGGGTCATTTATGTAAACTTCCCTGCCGCCATAGGCCCCCCAGGCACCCCGCTCCTGGCGGAAAATCATATCCCGGTAACGGCCGGGCTGCACTCCCCGTACCTTGAACATGAGGGTGGCCGCCTGCTGGCGGGGCAGCAGGATATCCCCATCGTGGCCGGGCCCCGACCAGCCAGCCGCTATTCCTCCGGCGCCGGCAGTACCGCCTTGCAGCCGCAGGCTCTTAAGACGCCGCACCTCTTCCTTGCTAACCAGGTCCGCCGCCAAAAATTCGACGGGCCAGTCTTCCCGGCCCACTGTTACGCCGGCCTCACTCAAGCGGCTGAGCCGCCCGTCTTCCGAGGCGTCAACAAAGATGGTCGCGGCCAGTATTTGGCGCTCTTCACCCCAGATTACCGTCCCGGCGGCATCCCGCTGCAGGCCCCGCAGGGCCAGGGCCTGGAGCCGCCCGCGCCAGTCCTTCCGGACGGCAGTAATATCCATGGCCCAGTAAGTCTGGAGATTAGGCAGCCTGCCCAGGTCGGCGGCAATCCGTGCCGCCAGGTCAGCCGTGCGGTAAAATGGTCCCACAGCTTTAAACCAGTGGGCAAAAGAGCCCCCCTGCACAAGCCTTCCATCCCGGAGCCAGTAGCGCACGTCCCAGAAGTTCTGGCCGCCAGCCGTGGCCAGGCCGCCGTACTCGCGCCCGGGGTAGGGGACCACCAGGGCTACCGACCTGTCCGGCGCCGTCGCCGCCGCCTTCCAGGCCGCCGCGCACCCGGCCAGCCCGCCACCGTAAATGACAATATCCGCCCGCGCCACCGGCGCCGCCAGGGGCCAGCCTTCCGTCCGGCTTCCCGTACCGGAGAGAGTTAACATAAAATATAAAGCGATAAAAAATAACAGCAACCGTTGCCCCATTAGCTAATTCCCAATAGTTTTTTTATGGTTAACATAAAATGCTTTAAATCACCAAGATCACGTTTTAATATTCCCCAGATAATCTCAGCATCAAGTCGAGCATAATCATGGACAATAATGTTACGAAATTGGGCCATCTTCATAAGTTTTTTGGTCAATTCCTCAGGCAGGTAACCGTTTGCCTGGACCAAACTTCAAACGCCACCCGGTAGCGGGGATTTTTATCGACCAGTAAAATCCCGTCCTTTAAGATCTGGTGCTGCAACAGTAAAGGCGCTGCCTGAATGTCAATGACATCCACCTTTTTCCCCGTCACCCTTTCCAGGTCGATAATTATTTCCAGCCGGCGGTCAAAACGCTGCAATTTATCTTCGATACCGGCAAATAACACGGCCACGTCGATATCGCTGCGCTCCCGGCTGGTCCCTCGGGCGTAAGAACCAAAAAGGTACGCCGCCACCACATCCTGGCAGCGGGTGAGATACCCGGTCATGGCAGCAGCCATAGCTTTATTCAAGCGCGCTTCGGCCGGCAAATATTTGGGGAAAGTCAAAATCTCCACCTTCCTGCAACCACACATTTACATCACCTTGACCTTAATTTTACTGGAATTAACCATTTTAAGCAACAAAACAAAAAAGACTGTCCCGAAATTATATGGAAAGCCCTCCTGCCGAAAAAATCCTTAAGCGCAAAAAATCCTTGCTTTAAGCCGGAAATTGTAGTGTAATTTTTATAAAAATCCGCCCCTGAAAACCTACCCCCTTGTGGGGTAGGATGAAGGGGGCGCATGTGATCGTTAAAATTAAACATATCGACCAAACCCCTGTTCTTATGGTAAAATAAAGCCATGGAAAGAAAAATTAACCATTGCGTGTACAACATCAACTACCATATCGTTTTTTGCCCCAAATACCGCCATAGAGTATTAAGGATGATGTCGCCAAACCTCCGCCAACTGTGGCCCCAACGGAGATCGTCAAGCGGCTCAAAAGCATCACCGCCAACAGGATATTCGCCGCCTTTCTCGCCTTGAAAAAGAGATACTTCTGGGGCAGCGGCCTCTGGAGGAGGGGCTACTATATCGGTACTACCGGCAATGTCAGCGCCGAAACCATCCGCAGGCACATTGAAGCCCAAAAGTCTCGCCCGAAGGGGGGTGAAAAAAGATGAGCCAGTTAAAACGCAATACCGCAGTTAAAAAAGGCAGGAATCAAACGCAAGGTGACGTGCTGGCAGAAAAGATCCCACTGCATTTTAAACCTCATGAGGAAGAAATGGCCAGGGACATCCAGAGAGAATCCGCCAGGGTCTGGAACACCGTCATGACCATCCACCGCTTATTCTGGTTCAAATACGGCGTCTGGATAGATGAAGCCATGATGAAAGAGTTCCTTAAAGGAAGGTTCAACGTCCATTCTCAGGACGTGCAGGCCATTATTGAGACCTACTACGAATGCTGGGAAAGGACGAGGAAGCTTCACGAAGAAGGGCATACAGAGTGGCGCTATCCCTGGCGGCTAAAGCGTTTTTTCACCTCCACGTGGAAAGTGACCGGCATCACCGTAGAGGACGGATACTTAAGGCTGTCCAACGGCTGGAGGAAACCGCCGCTCAAGGTAAAACTGCCTGAAAGGCTGAATGGGTTGGCAATCAAGCAGGTCCAGCTCGTCTGGCGCCGCAACGGCTACTGGCTGCATGTAGCGGTAGTCAAGCCCGCCCTGGAGAAAGTACAGGGGGATGCCGTAGCAGCCATAGACCCGGGCGAGGTGCACGCCTTAACCCTGACTGACGGGCAAGAGGCCCTGGTCATCAACGGCCGGCATTTGCGTTCCCTGCGCCGCCTGCGCAACAAAACCTTGAGGAAATTCCAGAAGGCCATTTCCCGCACTAAAAAAGGCTCCAACCGCCGCAGGAAACTCCTGGCGGCCAAGTACCGCTTTTTAAATTGGATTGGAGCTCAAATATCTCACGCCGAACATGCCGTCACGAAAATGGCGGTAGACTGGTGCCTGGAACGCGGGATAAAGAAGGTCTACATCGGCGACCCCCAGGGTGTAAGGGAACGGGACTGCGGCCGGCACCACAACCAGCGGATGGGCCAGTGGAGCTTCGGCCGGCTGCGGGATCTCCTGGAATATAAACTCAAGCGGCACGGCATCACTCTGGAGAAAATCGAAGAACGAGGTACTTCCGGCACCTGCCCGCTATGCGGCAAATATACGAAGCAGGCCGGCCGCATTTACCGGTGCGGTGACAGGGAGTGTGGCTTCGGCGAGGTTCACCGCGACGTGATAGGCGCTGCGGGAATACTGGACTTAGCCGTAAATGGCCGGTTCACACTTGGCCGTAAGTTGCCGGAGATGGTGTCTTATGCACGGCCTGTGGTGTTGGCTCCAGGGCAGGGCCATAATATAAAAGCCGCATAAAGACGTATCTACGTTGAGTAGTAGTTGCCTATGGACCGGGCCATCCAACATCCGGGGCTAATCTGGGTGTCTGGATGTAGCGCATTGAGGGGGAGTAAGACCTGTCTTCCGGCAGGCGTCTCCTTATGAGGTGCTGAGGACCGTCCGGGAAAACCCGGCTATTTTAAGAAGCCGCCGGGCTTGTCCCGGCGGAGGTTCACCATCTTCATCGACGACCTTTCCCTTTGAAGAGGACGAGGTGGAATATAAAGAGCTGAAGGGCCTGCTGGAAGGGAGCCTGCAGGTACGGCCGGCCAACGTCCTGGTTTACGCTACCTCCAATCGCCGCCACCTGGTGAAGGAATTCTTCGCCGACCGCGCGCCGAATGCTGGCGGCGAGGTGCGTCTGCAGGACACCGTCCAGGAGAAGCTCTCCCTGGCGGAGCGCTTCGGCCTTACCGTCATCTTCCCCAGCCCGGACCAGGAGCAGTACCTGGCCATTGTAGGCGAGCTGGCCCGCAAAGCCGGCCTGCAAATGGAACCGGCCGAGCTGCGCCGCCGCGCCCTGCAGTGGGCCCTCTACCATAACGGTGCCAGCGGCCGCACCGCCCGGCAGTTCGTCGACTACCTCCGGGGAGAGCTGGAATAAGAATTGGTTATACCTCGCTGCTACTGTCAAGCCCGAGGATCCGGCGCATTCTAAGGATAAAAAGATGCAGGTCCTTCTTAAAATCACCGGCCAGCTCCGGCAATCCCTCCAGGAGCTGGCGAATTTTTGCCGGGTCCAGGCTAAAACCATAAATGTTACGGAAAACGTGCCTGAAAGCCCGGAGTTCATCCAGGCTCCGGGCTGTCTTAGAAGCAAGTAACGCCGGGCGTAAGCCCGGCACTTCCAGGGTCATTTGATCCAACAACTCTTTATGCCATTGCTCGCCGGCAGGGACAGAACAGTCAATATCTCTGGATATAATTCTAAAAATCTTTTCTATAGCCGTGTAGTAGTCATGCAAGATGGAACCTATAATCCGCAGGGAGGCTTCATCGGTGAGGCTGAAACCCCCCAGGGAATCTGCCTGAATCCTGGGGAATAAATTATACCGCGCTAGTTCTCTTTCCAGCCTTTCCAGGTTGGCAACTTCTTTACGAATACGGGCTTCCAGCAGGAGGTATTTTTCAGGGATCAAATTTTCACCCCTTCCCGGGCAACTTCTTCCTGTAAAGATGGCAGGGCGTCCTCGGCGCACACGATGCTGACCTCAAAGGGCGCGGCCAGGCGCCCGGCCCGGGCCAGCATCTGCCAGTAGGGGCCTGTAAAGCCCTTGATATAAAGATCAATATCGGACCCTTGCCGGAAATCGCCCCGCGCCAGGGAACCATAGAGGATAACCTCCTGCGCGCCGTAAGTATCCCGCAAAAAGGAGGCCACCTGACGGGCCTTCAGCCAGGCCAGGGCCCGGCGCTTATCTAACTCTTCCTCGCGTTTCATGTCAAGAAGCCGCTTTAACCGGACAAATTCTTGTGTCATATTATTATCCCCTCCAGGGAAGCCCTGAAAGAGTGGCTTTTCTTTATTTTACATCCTATCATTAGCCAATTATCCAGTCAATCCTGCCCGTACTAACATTACTCCACCGTAACGGCCATGCCGTCCTGCAGCACGCCCACGTTGGTCACGGCCACCTGCTCGCCGTCCTGCAGGCCCTTAAGTACCATCACCTGCTCCTCGTTCTTCAGGCCCAGAACAACCGGCCGCCGCTCTACCGTACCGTTTTTAACCACAAAGACATAATCCTGGCCGCCGTCCGTACGCACGGCAGCAAGGGGCACAACTACGCCCTCCGGGGCCGCCAGTTTAAATACAGCCCGGGCCGTCATGCCGGCCTTCAGCTCGCCCGGGTTGGCCAGGCTGATCTCTACCGGGAAACGCTGTCCCGTAGCCGCCGCTCCCAGGGCCTGGGGGTTGATGGCGCTTGAAGTAGGGTAGATTCCAGTTCAGCCGGCCCAGGACCTGCCCGGCTTTAGCCTCATCGCCTTCCTGGACGGGATGGAAAATATGCTCAAATGTTTATTTTTCTTCATGCTGTTTGGTAAGGGATAAAGCCCATTGGTAAACTTCCTGGGCGAGAGAGACTGCCTGTTTGTATTCAGCTTCATCTATTGGTTCCCAGTCTCCCGGGTAACGGGTCGTTACAGCGTAATCAGTTAGTATTGCAGCTTCCTTAAGGCTTTCAGTAACTTGCCCTACCCCCGATTCTTCAATTAACTTTAAAAGGTATCCAATAGAATGTGTTTTTGGGATATCAATCTTAAAAAAGGCCATTATACCTTTAAGAGCTTTCTCGGCTGCTTGCTGGGCGTCAAAACAAAGATCTTCGTATAGAATATCAGGTGTTTGCCTGCCCAGTTTTGCCCTGGCGAGATTGCTTTTTGCTTTTTTTAACCACAGCCGCCATAATTCATCGCTCATAAACTACCAACCCTTTGGCAGCCTCAGCATAAACCAACCCCTGTGAAGTCTGGTACCTTTCTATTTTTTCCGGAGTATCTACAAGTATATCTACAGCCGCAGGAACATCGACCAGGTTTTTATAAAGCTGTTGAGCCAAAGCGCGGCGATTATTTATTCCGCTCTTCAGCACTAGGAGATCATAATCACTATTAAATCCTGCTTTCCCTTTACTTCTGGACCCAAAAAGGATTATCTTATCAGGATTTACTGCCTTCACTATTCTGTCTATTACATCTTTAAGGACTTCTTCCAAAAAAATTTCCTCCTCTAGTTTAAACTTTACGCGATAAAATTCCTGTATTCTTTATCTAGATGCTACCAAATTTCTAGCACAATAGTCAACCAAAAAATGTTAAAACGGCATTTTCTCCTTTGCATATCGCTGCTGCCTTCGAGACCGAAAATGCGGCGCATTCTTATGGTAAAAGAGTGGCTTTTCTTTATTTTACATCCTATCATTAGCCAATTATCCAGTCAATCCTGCCCGTACTAACAGTACGTGTCAAGATGTAGTAGGCAAAAAGAGACCTCACATAAAAATCCCATATATATCCAACACCTTTTCCGGCTCCGGAGTATTGTGCAGTAATTCTCTGCGCCTGTCAAGGTTAAAGCCTGCGGCCGCCTACGGCGACCTTGACAGGCTTCGCGAATTACTGCCTGCTCTAATTAAGCCGGAAAAGGGGTTAGAATATAGCTCCACTAATTCTTGTTAGTTGCCTCAAGGTATATTTAACCCAATCTGTTCCCGCCTCAGGGCCAACAAGGGCTGGTACTCTCTTCCTTAACCATGCTTCTACGTCTTCTTTAACTATCTTCTTTTCTTTTATTACTTTAACGGGATTCTTTTCTACTTGTGGCATCTTCTTTTCTAGCCATGCGGCTAATTCTCCATTGGCTTTGAGCATAAGTAATGCTACCATGGCCGTTGCTCCTGCTTCGCTCCAGCTCATTCCCCTCTTTTTCATGCGAATGGCTATTTTTTTGTCTACTGTTGTTTCGGCTACGCCCATCCCGTATAACTTTAGCCCTTCCAGTTGTCGTGGTAACCGCAAGCGGTAATCTAACAGGTTATCGCGATATCTTTGACAGTAGTCATATACTTTTTGGCGTTGTTGCTTGTTTTTGCGGTTCGGTGCTTCTTCTATGAGTGCTTCCATGGTGTCCAAAAAGACCTGCTCTTGACCTTTGGCTAAAATCTCCATTAATCCTCGCGCTGTTTCGTTCCCATAAGCCTGCCTTATATCCCGGTGGAGGTGGTAGCGGTCCAATTGTACAATGGCTCCTGGTAACTGTTCTTTGGCTGTCTTCTGGATCCAGCTGGCTCCGTCGCCATTGACCACATATATTGTTTTTTCGTCTATCTCGTAGTACCTGGCTATTTCCGTGGTGAGGGCTTCCCAAAATTGTTCTCCATCTTCATAGATGCCCATTACTACCCGCGGGTTCTTGAGATGCCGGGCATTCCCTTTTTCTATCCACCCTTCGTATACTATTCCTACTTTTACTTCTATCCGCTCTTGCTTGCTCCTTTGCAGGGGAATCATTATGCCATCGGCTTCGATAAATAGTGCCGGTACTTTTTTCTTTTTGCCTTGGGGCTCTTCCCCGCTCACGAATAGCTTGTTGCGCAGGGCTTCTTGCAGTCCTTTTTGTTCCAGTCCATTTCGTTTTACTTCGCTATGGATGGTCATATGGCTTAATTGGCCCATCCCTGCTTCGGCCATTATTTCCGCTGCCTGCCTGAAGGGTAACCGGGTTGCCAGCGATACGGCTAATTTGAGCAGTCTTCCTGTCAGGCGCTTTCCTTGGCGTAAGTTCAGGGCTTCGTCTAACAGAAACCTTCCCTCGCCTCTTTTCTTTTTGCGCGTCGCTTTGACATATAGTCGGCGCTTAAAGGTTATATCCCCGTACAGGCAGGTGATTGTGCGGTAGCGGAAGCCAGCTATCCTATATCTCTTGGGTTTTGCTGGCATAAGGGCATCATCCAGGGCTTCCAGTACGGCTACCAATAATCGCCTGGCTATTTGCAGGATAACTTCTTCTAGAGTGTTGAAATTCTCGATACCATCTAATAAACTAAAGATGGTAGCGGTACTGGTATTACCGTTTACCATAAAGAGACCTCACTCCTTTTACGGTGTTTTTCTTCTTGTGAGGTCTCTTTTCTCTTTTTTGCTCCTTTTTCCTCCTGCCTACTGTAATTTTACACTAACGTACTAACATTACTCCACCGTCACGGCCATGCCGTCCTGCAGCACGCCCACGTTGGTCACGGCCACCTGCTCGCCGGCCTCAAGGCCCTTAAGTACCATCACCTGCTCCTCGTTCTTCAGGCCCAGAACAACCGGCCGCCGCTCTACCTTACCGTTTTTGACGACAAAGACATAATCCTGGCCGCCATCCGTACGCACGGCAGCAAGGGGTACAACTACGCCCTCCGGGGCCGCCAGTTTAAATACGGCCCGGGCCGTCATGCCGGCCTTCAGCTCGCCCGGGTTGGCCAGGCTGATCTCCACCGGAAAACGCTGTCCCGTAGCCGCCGCCACCGGGCCCACCTGGGTCACCGTGCCGGTGAACTCCCTGCCCGGCAGGGCGTCCATGGTGACCGTCACCTTCTGCCCGCCGGCCAGCAGGGGGACCGCCTCCTGGCCAACCGTACCCTGCAGCTTCAACGTTGAAGTGTCGGCGATGGTCAGCAGGGGCAGGGGACTCGTCGGTGCGGCCATTTCGCCGGGATTAATGTTCCTGTTGGTGACAACGCCGGTGATGGGGCTGGTTATGACGGCGTTGCTCATATTCACTTTAATGGTGTTCACCGCCGCCTGGGCCTGGGCCAGGCCGGAGCCGGAGGCTATTTCATATTGTTTTTTGGCCACCTCGTACTGCTTTTTGGCAGCATCAAGGCCGTTTTTAGCCTGGTCCAGCTTGGTCCGGGCATCGTCCAGCTGGCTCTGGGAGGCTGCGCCGGCGTCCGCCAGGGCTTTAATGCGGTCGTAGTATTTCTGGGCGGCATCCAGGGCGACGCCGGCGTTGGCAATAGCCACCTGTGCCGTCTCCATGCCGATGCGGGCCTGTTCCGCCTGGTCTTGCACGCCGCGGACGGCCGCCTCGGCCTGCCGCAGCTGGGCCTGGAGTTCCTTGGTGTCGATTTCCACCAGGACCTGCCCGGCCTGCACCCGGTCGCCGACATCAGCCTTCACAGCCAGCACCTGCCCCGCCAGCTTGCTGACCACACTGGCCACCCGCACCGGCACCAGGGCGCCGCTTATTTCTACCGTAGCCGCCAGCTTCCCCCTGCCGGCGGCAGCGGCTTTTACCGTTACCCGGTCGCCGGCCCCGGCCCCGGCGCCGCAACCGGCGGCCAGGGCCAGGGTTCCCGCCGCCAGGAGGGCCACAACTTTCTTAATCAACTTCCTCATGGTCTGCTCCCCTCTTTGCCTTTCGCTCTGTGTTTTACCTGATATGGATACGCACCGTCGCGTTCATTCCCGGCATCAGTTTCACGTCGCCGGCATCCAGGAGCTGGATCTTCACCGGAACGACCTGGGTCACCTTGGTGTAGTTGCCGCTGGCGTTCTGCGCCGGCAGCAGGGAAAAGACAGACGTCGTCGCGCCGCTGATGCTGGCTACCCGGCCGCTAAAGGTCCGGCCGGGGTACGCGTCGATTTTTATGTCTACCACCTGGCCGGGCTTGACCTTTTCAATCACCGTTTCTTTGATGTTGGCGCTAATATACAGGTGGGCTGTGTCAGCAATAACGGCCAGGGGCGTACCGGGGGCGACCATTTCCCCGGCCACGGCCCTGGACTGGATCACCTGGCCGCCGACCGGTGCCGTTATTTCCGCCTTCTGGGCCAGCACCCCCGCCGTGCTCCCCAGGGCCTGGGGACTGACGGCGCTGGAGGTCAGCGCCGCTCCCAGGTCCTGGCGTCCCAGCACCTGGCCGGCTTTGACCATATCTCCTTCCTGCACCAGCCAGGCCAGCAGCTTGCCGGGGATTTCTGGGCTGACCGTCACCGTATCCGCCGCCACCCGGGCGTCGTCGGTGCTGGCATAGTTGACGGCCTGGTAGTGGTAGTAGTAGGCAATACCTCCCGCCCCGGCCAGGGCTAAAAGGAGTACCACTGTGATAATCATTCGCCTTTTCATTTATCCTACCTCTCCCTGACTCTATTTTCCTGATTGGTTGTGCCTTCCAGGCAGGGCCGGTTATTTAAAAATTACCCTGCCGCCCGTGGGCGTCATTCGCCGCCGAAGGTGGCCCTGGCAGCGCCCGAGCCTTTCTGCAGGAAAAAGGCCGGGAGCAGCCCCACCAGGATGATCAGCGCGGCGATAATAAACACGTCGTCAATGGCCCGGACAAAAGCCGTCCTGGCGATAATCCCCTGCAGGTAGGCAGCCGCCAGGGTCCTGGCCTGGTCCCCCGCCGTGGACCCGCCGCCCAGCAGTAGACCCGCCTGCCGGAAAAACTCGCCGGCCGCCAGGCTGGACGCCGTGACCTCGTTAGCCAGGTGGGCGGCGTGCATGGCCGTGCGGTTGTTCAGGACGGTTGTCAGCACGGCAATGCCGAAGGAGGAGGAAACCCGGTTGATGATATTGGTAATGGCCGACGCGCGGCCCACCAGTTCGGCGGGGACAACCGACAGGGCCGCCGTCTGGCCCGGCATCATGGCCAGGGACATTCCCAGGCCGCGCAGGATGACCCACAGGTATAGGGTGGCAGTCGGGGTAATAACGTCAAGATGATGGAAAATATAGGTGGTCCAGCCCAGCCAGAGCATACCCGCGACCGCCAGGGGCCGGGGTCCCAGGCGGTCGTACAGCCAGCCCGTCAGGGGCATAACCAGCCCGGAGGCCAGGGCACCGGGCATGGTGATCAGGCCCGTCTCCATGGCCCCCAGGCCCCGGGCCACCTGTAAGAAAAAGGAGATGTAAAACACCCCGGCAAAAAGGCCGATGGAAGTAACGATAACAATGACGTTTCCCAGCGTAAAAGTGAGGTAACGGAAAACGCGCAGATCGAGGAGAGGATTTTCCTGGGTCAGCTCCAGGTATATAAACAGCCCCAGGGAAACCGCGCTGGTGTAAAAAAGCAGCACGATAGCTTCCGATGACCAGCCCCAGTCGCCGCCCTTGCTCAGGGCCAGCAGCAGGCAGAAAAGCCCCACGGCGGCCGTCACGGCACCGCCTATGTCCAGGCGGCCGGCTTCACGGCGGGGAAAGACCGGCAGGTAAAACCAGGAAAGGATGACCCCCAGGACCCCCACCGGCAGGTTGATGGTGAAAATCCAGCGCCAGTCCACGTACTCCACCAGGTAACCTCCCAGGGTAGGGCCAATGGCCGGGGCAACAATCATCGCCATGCCGAAAATGCCCATGGCGCTGCCCTGCTTTTCCCGCGGCACCAGGCGGTAGATGATGGACATGGTGGTGGGCATAATCATACCCCCGCCCAGGGCCTGGATCACCCGCGCCGCGATCATGGAATCGACGTTCCAGCTCAGGGTGCACAGGAGCGACCCCAGGGTAAAAACGCCCAGGGAAAGAATATAAAGCAGTTTAAAACCCAGTTTGTCACCCAGCCAGCCGCTCAAGGGAACAACCACACCCAGGGCGAGCATGTAAATAGTGACTACCCACTCAATGGTGGCGGTGTCGGTGTTGAAAACGCGCATCATGGTCGGCAGCGCCACGTTGACGATGCTGGAATCCAGGATGGCCATAAAGGCGCCGATAAGGGCCACCAGGACAGGGATGATCCAGCGCCCCTCACGGCTGCCCTCTCCACCCGGCAGGCCCGATACCACCTCTGTTCGTACCCTTTCATGCCCGGCCATGGCTTTCTCCTTCTTCCTGTTCCAGGTACCGGCAAAGCAGCTCTAAATCTGCCATTAAACGCCGGTAATAATCTTCCGGCACCGCTTTAAAAATATGCCGCAATTCCTCTTCCATAGCTTCAATTAACCGCCCCATCAACTCTGCCAGGGCGGGCGTGCCCCGCACCAGGACGCTGCGGCGGTCCCCCGGGTCCGGCACCCGCTCCAGGAGCCCGCGGGCCACCAGGCGGTCAAAGATGCCGGTAAAGGTGCTGGGCGGGATGCCAATGTGCCCGGCCAGCTCCGTCGCCCGCAAAGAACCCTTTTTATGCACCTTCCAGAGAACAAGGATCTCCGTCCCGGAAAAACCTTCCGCCTGGAACAGCGGCGCCAGCCGCCGCACTAGCCTCCGGTGCACGCGGCTTAAAAGTTCTAAAAGCCGGATCTCCTGCATTAACACCACCTGTTTTGAAACCGGATAATACGAATCCGAAGTAATAACGATAAAAATAATAGCACCTCCAAAGGTGCCTGTCAACTGCTGTTAAAATTTTGGTCAAAAGCAGGCTATATGGTAGCCGTCTTCGTTAGCTCTACCTCCACAGTTAAAGGGGGCTTTCCCAACTTTTTAGACGCATTAAGAATCTCCAGGCCTACCAGCTTGCCTTCTTCATCGATGTCCAACAATACACCCTGGGATATTTCTTCAGTTTCATAAATAGAGCTGTCATTAAAACGAATATATACGGCGTCAGCATCTGGATCATAACGAAACTTCATGATTTATCTCCTCCGCCCCATTTCCTTGTAAATCTTCTGGTAGATTAAAACATCCTGTCCTTGCGGTATTATTTGTTCCGGATTACCCGAGTTCGACAGTTGCTAGGCAAAAATGACTGCTTTCTAGATGAAGAGGCCTTATAAATCAAGGGTTTCCGGTTTCGGGAAAGCTCAAAAATCAAAAACTGCCTAGGCACACGATTTCGGAATTAAAGCTTGATAACGACATAGTACATGCGCTATAATATAGACATGTACATAAGAACTATTTCCCGCAAAAACAAGGACGGCTCTGTTGTCCGTTATATCCAGCTTGCCCACAACGTCTGGGACCCCAAGGCCGGCTACCCGAAAGCCAAAGTACTCTTCAACTTCGGCCGCGAAGAGGATGTAGACCGGGAAGCCCTGGTCCGCCTGGTAAAGAGTATTACGCGTTTTTTGGGACCGGAAGAGGCTTTACGCACCCAGGCAGAGTTAAACGGCAGCGCTCCCCTAACTTTTGTCTCCAGCCGGCCTATAGGTGGCGCCTGGGTGTTAAACGAGCTCTGGAACCAGCTGGGTATCAACCGCGTTTTAGCCGGGCTGCTGGCCAAACGTAAGTTCCAGGCGCCGGTAGAACGAGCCATCTTCGCTATGGTAGCCAACCGGGCTTTGAACCCGGCCAGTAAACTTAAGACCGAGGATTGGGTCAGCCACGATGTTTTCATTCCCGGCCTCCCGGACGTGCCGGTGCAAAACCTTTACCGAGCCATGGACTTCTTACTGGAGGCTGCTGAAGAACTGCAAAAGGATATCTTCTTCTCCGTGGCCCACCTCTTCAACCTGGAAGTCGATCTCCTGTACTTCGATACCACCTCCACCTACTTTGAAGTGGAAGAGGAGGATAATCCGGAGGACCATAAGCAGCACCTTCGGCGTAAAGGCAACTCCAAGGACCACCGGCCGGATTTACCCCAGGTGGTAATCGGCCTGGCTGTCACCAGGGAGGGCCTGCCGGTACGCTGCTGGGTCTGGCCGGGTAACACCGCCGACATGGCGGTAATCGAGCAAGTCAAAAAGGACCTGGTGGGCTGGCAACTGGGCCGGGTCATCACTGTTGTCGACCGCGGTTTTGCTTCGGAAGACAACCTTCGTTACCTCCAGCGCGCCGGCGGCCACTACATTGCCGGCGAAAAGATGCGCAGCGGCAAGGATACGGTGGCAGAGGCCCTGGCCCGGCCGGGCCGCTACAAAACTGTCAAGGATAACCTTGAAGTTAAAGAAGTTATCGTCGGCGACGGCGAAAAAAGGGTACGATATATCCTGGTACGTAACCCTAAAGAAGCAGAAAAAGACAGACTGGAGCGGGAGAAAATCCTGGCCCGCCTCAAGGAAGAATTAGCGGCCATTGGGGACCTCAAAGGCGAACCCCATACTAAAGCCTGCTGCCAGCTCATTGCCCATCCCACTTATGGCCGCTATCTCAAGACCGACAAGAAGGGACAACCCTATATCGATGCGGCCAGGGTGAAAGCTGAAGAGAAGCTGGACGGCAAATACCTTTTAAGAACCTCGGACGATACCATAAGTGCTGAAGACGTGGCCCTCGGCTACAAGCAACTGCTTGAGGTAGAGGATGCCTTCCGCACCATGAAGCAGTCCTTAGAGCTGCGGCCGGTCTATCATCGCCTGAGCGACCGCATCCATGCTCACGTCCTCCTGTGCTGGCTGGGACTGCTCCTAATCCGGGTAGCTGAAACGAAAGTGCAGGATAGCTGGCGGAACATCCGCCAGACCCTGGAACGCATGCACCTGGGCGAATTTGTTGGTCCTGAGGGCAGGGTACTCCAAAGGACGGAAACAACCCCGCCACAGCAGCATATCTTCAAGACCCTTGGGATAAAGGAACCGCCGCAAATAATCGCGGTCGAAACAAAGGCCAGAAAGGGTCCCTAGTAACACGCGCCCAAAAAGCCGATCCCTGAAACCCTTGCGCAACAAGCTGTTGCGCTTATTATTCACCTAGCAACTGTCGAACTCGGGGATTACGTACTGTCTCATTTACCAGCTGTTTAGGGAGTTTCCTTTCTATTAGCTGCTTTTCAGCATGGAAGGTAAATCTAAGCTTCAAGGTTTCCTTCCTCCTGACTGCCGCAGAAGAAGTCTTCGCCGCCTGGTACGCACCTCAAGGATGGCGCTCTCGATGCCATCCTGTCCAAGTAGCTCAATAAGACAGCTTTAATAAGGTTCACCTCAAGCTCAATCTTAATGTTGAAATGCATAACTGTCAAGAATTTCGGGCCCCTCCCAGCAGGAAATGGCGCCCGGAAACAGTGAGCCTTAAAAATAAAACCGGTAGCTTTTAGCTATCGGTTTCTTGTTAACACGAAAATAGTCCTTTCCAATTTTCATTATTTGTTGTTCCCATTTAATTCCCTGTTCCCATGCCACTACTACCTGTTGCCACAGTTGCTGAACTACCGCCAGAAGCCGACCAGGCCCAGGGCTGCCAGAAGGCTTTTACCGCCAGCTCGTGCTGGATAGTGATGCTCAGCAGTTGCTGCCGGGCCTGCGCCAGGGACGCCTCAGCTGCCAGCACGTCGGCCTGGGTACCAATGCCGACATCATAACGTAATTGGGCCAGGCGCAATACGCCTTCTGCCGAAGCAACCCCTTTTGGGCCGCTTCATAACCCGTTCCGGGGTTTTTAAGCTTTAAAAGTATGGCTTTTTATTGTACAATAACTTATCTCGCTGCAAATAGTGACCTTTATCATCTAGTATTACTGCTTGAAACACCTGTTGAACCAGTATAATTATATGCCCACGGTTTCTCTAGGGCTAGTTTATAATAAGCATGATCTAAAGTTAACTGGAGCAACTTTTGCTGCGCATCTGCAAGATTCTTTTCTGCTTCATTGATGTCGCTTTTCGTTGCCATACCTATTTCATATTTAATTTTGGTTACCCTTAAATTTTCTTCTGCCAGGCGAAGGTTATTTTGAGCAGGAATATAATTTTCTTCCAAGGTTTTTACGCTATTATAAAGAGTGCGTACCAGTTCTTTTACTTGATCTTGGGCCATACCAGCTTGGAGCCTTGCGATTTCAATATCTTCATCGCTGGTATTTTCATCCCACCCCTTCAATCTTTCTTTCAATTGGGCATTTTCTATGGCTGACATTACGTTCGGGCTCTCATCTAGGGCCAGGGTTTGCTGGGAGGCTAAATCACCTTGAAATGGGCTAAAATCTATCTTATCAACAAGTACGGGTCTTGCATTCTCCGGGAGGCCGATAAGTAAATTGAGGGCCTTATACGTTTTATCCAGCTCGATCCTTGCTGCTGCCAGGGCCGCCCTGCCGACCGCCAGCTGGGTTTCCATCCCCATAAGGGCCTGCTTGCTAATTAAGCCATTGGTATAACTAAGCCGTGCATTACTGAGCTTTAAGGCATCATTTTCTACAGTTAAAGTAGCCAGTGAAACCTGAGCCTCTTTTTTTAAAACATCATAATAGGCCTTATGAGTTGCCAGAATAACACTATCTTTTACTGCTGCCTGCTTTTTCCTGGCTACTTCATAGCCCATCTTGCTCTGCTCCCTGGCGACATAAAGAGGTTCTACGCCGGGAGTATAGTCGGTAGCCCAGTTTGGACTAAACCTGGCCAGGGCATAGGCAGCATCATCCTTTAATTCCTCGCTTTTTTGCAATTCAAGCTCGCTTATTTTTAAACTGTCACTATGCAGCAAGGCTTTCTTGATTGCTTCTTCGAGGGTTAATTCCATCTCGTTATTTTCTTCGGCCCTAGCAGGCATTACCATCAACATCAAGAACAAGAAAACCACCATAACAATTGTTGGCAGCCGCCGCATTATCCCACTCCTTATACTTCTTGAATCAAACCTGCTGTTAAAGTCTCCCCTTTGTATAATCTGTATCAATATTTAGACAACCCATAGAAAGAAGCTGAGCCCGGGTTTTAACCCGGGCTCAGCAAATTTGGTTGGTTACTTATTCCAGATTCATGGTCACGGTCTGGGTGGCGTCGTCATAGCCGACGCTGGCGCCCAGGGCCTGGGCGATGAACCGGAAGGGCAGCATGGTGCGGCCACTGGCAACCTCAGGAGCAACGTCCATGGTCAGGCTGATGCCGTTGACCTTCAGCACGTTGCTGCCGATGGTCATCTGGACGGCAGTAGTACCCTTCAGCACGGTCACGGTCTGGGTGGCGTCATCCCAGAAGATGTTCTCCGGATCCACACCCAGGGCGTAGGCGACGTAGCGGACAGGCAGGTAGGTCCGGCCGTCTTTTACGTAGGCGGCTACGTCCATGGTGTACTCGGTGCCGTTGACGGTGTAAGTGCTGCTGCCGATGACGAAGGAGGCTGAACGTTTGGTTGCAGAAACCCCCGAAGCGTTCGTCACAGTAGCTACAGTGCTGGTACTACCGCCAGCTTTTGTCAAGAAAGTACCACTAATTTCCACTGTAACGTCCTTAGCTAGGAAGCGGGAATCGACGTCGTAAGCAATGTCTTTAATCTCAATAACGTCAGCCTTAACAGTGCTGAATTTGGTTCCCCATGTAGCAGCTGCAACCTCAGCAACGTTTGTCCCTTTAGGCGTAGCTACCCACGTAACAGTGACTTTTTCACCATTGATGTAAAGGGTCGGGTTTTTAGAGAAATAGATACCATTGGGTAATGTCAGCTTCAGGGTTCCATTAGTGTTAAAGAGATTTTTCCCTGCTTCGGTAATCTTGATATCACCAGCAACCTGATCAAGACTATTTACGTTTACGTTCTTCTTATCGGCCTCAAAGGTGGCAACGGGGATAACCTTGCCCAATACAACCTCACCGTTCGGACCGGCGGTACCGCTAATCTCCACAACGATGTCGCCAGAAGCATTCGCATCAATATTGACGGTGGGCAGGTGAGTAGAACCATCAAAGGTAACGGGATCAGTAATATTAGTTGGATTAGTCACACTAAACCAGATGCTCCGGTCATCGTTATAACGAGTTCCAGCGGCAAAACCAGCAGGAGCAGCAGGTGGGTTACTGGTCCATTTAGCGTTTTTCAGTGTAAAAACAAGGCTGCCATTGTTGCTAAAGGCACCGGCAAAGTTCTGATCGATCTTAATATCACCCAAGATAACGCCAGCTTGGCCGGGTACACCTTCACGGTCCTTAGTATCCTCTGCGGTTATGGTAAATTCACCTACAGTCGTAGTCGCAACCACCAAATCGGTATCGCTCAGCTTAGAATTTGAGCTAGCAACGGTGATTACGATATCGCCTGAAACACCGGGAGATACATTAAGATAACCGGCAGAATCAAGATCAAACGTCAGCTTCCCACCGATACCTGAAGACGGACTGGTGACAGTGTAAGTAAGGGTTTTGTCATCGGTACGCGTTGCGGGACCCACGGCAAGACCCGCGGTGCCAGAAGCCGTTGGGTATGGGCCAGGAGCAGCAACCCAGGTCACGCCCGGGGTAGCAATTGTTAAGGTGATTGTGTCAGGGGTAGTTGAACTTAGAACGCCAGGTTGATTTTCCTCAATGGTAATATCGGCAACCTTAACGCCAAGACCTGCCCCGCTGATCTTCTTGGCACTGGCAGCAGTGGCAGTCAGCGCACCGGCTCCAATCCTAGCGATGACAAGAGTTTTACTCTCAGTCCAAACCTGGTTGCCATCCTCATCTAAAACCTGCAGCTTAACAGTTGCAGTTACATCACCGGTAGTACCCGACGTGATGTCTAAGTTTGGAACGTCAAAAACCAGTTGGGTTACAGCAGCAGTAGCATTGTAGACGGTAAACTGCACCGAATCACTGTCGGATGCGACATAAGTAATCGTGGCAGCTGGCGAAGTAGTGACGAGAGCTTGAACGGCAGCATTAGTGTTGGGTTCGCTGTTCCATTTCGCCCCGCTTGAAAGATCGACGGTTACATAGGTAGTACCTCCACCGGGTTTCTGACCATTAAATGTAATATTTTGATCGCCAGCAGCTATAGAAAACCACCCAGCCGGCTGATTAGAAGCATCGGTGATGATCGGATATGCGCTGCTGTACTTAAACGGATCTCCGGCAAACGCCGGTACTGCCATGGGAACCAACAACGTTACCATAACAGCCAAGGTTACTAAAATGGCCACAATTTTTTTCGATTTGCCCACTAATTATTTACCTCCTTGAAAATTTGGTTTTTCTTGGCCCGGGCGGCCAATCTTACCCGCTACTCCCCTCCTTCACTCTGGTTTCCCATACCTTGCTGCGATTTATTGCTGCGACTGGTGCTGCGATACAGGCAATTATGCCCGGATGAGGAATTTCCTGCGTGCCCGACCAGCATCCCTACTGGCTTGGACAGGTTTTCCTCACCCAACCAGTTTATTAGACACCGCACCGCGGTAAAAAGTTCCCAGGGCCCGTAAAAAATTTTAAAAGGACATATGTAATATAAAGTATAATTTTAACGGAACCCGCCAGTAAAACGCTCGCCTGAGATATTTGTTACTTTCTGCCAGGTTGCAGTATAGATGGCCCTGCGATATACTTAGTAATGATAGCATGAGGGCATTAAAGCATGATTTCGTCTTCTTATAGAAAATTTCCTTACGGATAACGTCCTTCACGGGAACTTTTTGGCTTTCCATATTGTCTAATAAGTGTCCGGGGAATACCGGGCCTCCAGGGGTGTTCTGCTTGAACCTTGGGAGTAAAAAGGCGCCGGGCAAAAAAAACGGTGCTGTTTCCTTTGAAGAACTGGTCCTGACCTATCAGGATAAGGTATATAACCTGAGCTACCAGCTGACGGGTAACCATAACGATGCCCAGGACCTGGCCCAGGAGGTCTTTGTTAAGGCCTACCTGGGGCTGGATAAATTCCGGTATGAGGCCGATATAGGTACGTGGTTACACCGCATCACCGTAAATTTATTTTTAAACCTGCGCCGGAAAATAGCCCGCCACCCGGCGGTTTCCCTGGACGCCCCTCTAGATACGGGGGAAGGGGAGGTTAGCCGGGAAGTAGCCGCCGCCGGGGGTGACCCCCAGGAGCTGGTGGAGGAGCTGGAGCTGCAGGGCCTTGTCCGGCGGGCCTTAAGGCAGCTGCCGGCGGAGTACCAGGCGGTGCTGGTGCTGCGGGAACTGCAGGGTTACAGCTATGAGGAAATCGCGTCCCTGCTGGGCTGCCCCCCGGGGACGGTGAAGTCGCGCCTGAACCGGGCGCGGCAGGCCATGAAAGAGAAAGTAATGCAGATGGCAGAGGAGAAGCCGCCTGAACACAGGCGGCCTTGAGGTGAGGGGTTATGCAGTGCCGTAACGCGCGGGAGTTCTTCTCGCCCTACCTGGACGGGGAGCTCTCCCCGGCGGAAAGAGAGGTTTTCCGGCAGCACCTGGGCGAATGCCCGGCCTGCTGCAAAGAATTAGAGCGTTGGCGGGATATTTCCCTGGCCCTGCAGGGAATGAAGGCGCCGGTGGCGACACCGCCGGGCTTCCTGGCGGCGGCCAACACCAGGCTGGCGGCCCGGCAGAGGACACGGCCCTGGCAGGGTATCCGGCGCTGGGTGGCTGCCGCTGCGGCCGTGGCGGTGCTGGCCGCCGGTTCCCTAAGCTACGCCGCCCGGGGGTTATGGCAGCACCTGCCTGCTCCTGTAGCCAGGGTGCAGCAGGGCGATGGCCAGCAGTTAGCTGTTGATAATCCCGATCCGGCCGCGAGGCCGCCGGCGTCAAATCTGCTGCCGGACAGCGGGCACAGCCAGCCGGTAAAGCCGGACGTCCAGCAGCCGGACAGCGGCAACCCGCCCGGTAAAAATCAGCTGCCGGTAACTGCGCCTGGCAATGGCGGGGGGCAGCCGGTGACACCGGACAGCGGTAAGCCGGGCCAGCAACCCACCCGGCTGGCCGGCGGGGAGCCATATACCGCCCGGGCCTTTTTAAGCGCCGGGCGCCAGGCGACCAGTACCATGATAAAAATTACCGTAGATGATATAAATGGGACCAAAGCAAAGGCTTTAAGTTTAGCCAGCAGCAGCGGCGCCGCTATTCAGGTCATCGCCGACCAGGACAACGGCCAGGTGAAGCGGGTAATTTACAAGTTCACCGTGGCAGAAAGCCAGGCCGCCGCCCTCGTGGCTGGATTGAGCCAGCTGGGCCAGGTGATCTCCAAAAATACCACCACCCAGGACCTGACGCAGCAGTTCAGCGCCACCCTGGAGCAGTACCAGGCCAAGGTGGCCCAGGTCAATGCCGCTGCCGACGCGGAGGAGAGGGCGAAGCTCACTAAAGAAGCTAAAGCCCTGGAACAACAGCTCAGTACCTGGGAAGAGGAAACGAAACAGCACACCATCATATTATGGCTGGAGACGAAATAAGGGACCGGAAGGTCCCTTATTTAATGGCTGCAGTTGTCTTGTATCACAGGATATGAGAAAAGAGGACAGGCGGGAATGGGCGGGTGAAAACGGGAAAAACCGGGATGGGACAAGGGTTTGAGGGATTTGGCGGGCGGCCTGGCGGTGAGGCGGGAATCTCACAAGGGATGAAAAAAGGCGGGAGAATAATGGCGGCGGAGCGGCGTGTAACGAAGGTATTGTACCGGCTGTTACTGGCCGTTACTAGAATGTGCAAAGGCAGGTTTTATCTGCGTTACAAAGGATTCAGGTTGTAATGATGGCACCCCGGAAAGGGGTGTTTTTTAGTGGTCGGCGGCGGCCTGGATGTCGCGAAAGCGAACTGGCGGATACTGACCGGAGGCGAAGCCAGCAAAGCCAGATATATCAAGGGATTAAAGGTATTTTGGGTGACCGGTAAGGGGTGAGTTTTGGCGACATTGGCGACACCTAAATTATGGTAAAAAGCGAATAAATATAACATAATGATGCATAAATATGCAACGAGATGATTAAAAATAGGGGCTGACCGGCATGGTGCTGGCCAGCCTTTTTATTGGTGGCGATCCAGCGGGCAAGTTTGGCGGCTTTGACATGCACCAAGACGTGGCCGCCGGTCTTTTAATTTTAAGGCCCCCTCTGTTTCCTGTAAATGCGGAATAAATTCCACAAACAACGCCAAAAAAATCAGGCGTATTCTTTACCTGCGGCCTGTTCGGAAGTCGATGTAGATAACCTTCCTTTTTTAGCCTGTTCAAAGTGGGTGTAGTTGACAAAATGAGCGACTTCCCGCTTCCCTTCTTCATCAAGCTCCCGGAACTTTTCAAGGATCTCCCGCTCAAGCGGCGACAGTTCTGCCTGCCTTTTTTCCCGGACCGGCACTTCTCCCGGCCCCGGCCCAGTGCCTTTCAGGAGCCAATCTGTTGAGATATTAAAATATCGGCTCGCGGATATAACCGTTTCAATCGAGGGCTTAAATTTATCCTTTTCAATGTCACTTAAAGTACCTTGAGATATACCGATTGCCTGGGCAAAGTTGACTTGGCTCATCTTCATCATTTTTCTAAGGTGCTTAAATCTCTTCCCAATAGATTCCAATAAACTTCCCCCCTTTCAAGATATCCGCTCACCTGATAATTTAGAAGAAAAAGTTATCCGCGAACCTGTTAATTAGGGTTGCAAATATCCGTTAGCGGATATATAATAGAGGCATCGGGAATTTATTCCACAACCAAATATAGCACCCCGCCGGGAATGGGACAAGGAAAACCGTTCCCCTGAAATTCATGAAAGGCCAAAGGAGCGGCGGTGCTAGCCGCGCCCCCGGTGGCAGCCGGGGACGCAGCACAAACAAGTAAAGGAGGTGGATAAAGTGAAAAACAGTCAAAGGCAGGGGCGGTTGCTAACACCCGAAGAACTCGCCCGAGAATTTAAAAGCTTCCTGGGTGGTTATGCCAACCTGGCGGCAACAGCGCCCGAAAAACCATTCCGCTGGAACCGGTCTATAGAATCCTGGTTTAAAAAGATGGCTGCTAATTATTACGGGGGCTAAGGTTGTAAATGTGGTCATGGCAAAACTCAAAAAGGTGGTGAACAACGTGAACGCCCGCAAATGCCGGTGGTGCAACACTTGGCCTTGCCCGTATCCCAGCGATGAGGACTTCAGGCGGCAAAGGGAGAAGGGCGGCCAGGAATGGCTTGAAACAAAGCCTTGCTGGAAACCGTTCCCCGAAAACATCGGGACCCTGCATGATGAGAACGGGCAACTACTCCGGACACCGGCGACTTAGATCTAAAATGCGGAACTGCCGGGGCTCTTCCCGGGAGGCCGAGTTCATCAGTTCTTTCAGGTATTCGTCCAGGAACTCGTCCTCGGAGCCTATCTCTTCAACAATGGCGGAATAAGGCAAGACGTTTTTGGAAGCGAACCTGGTCAAGGCATAACCGAGGAATTCCGGACAGACCAGGGTGGTACCGGCCACCTGGCCGCCGCGCAGGAGCGCGACGGTGATTACATTCCGGTCTTCGGGATCATCATGGTAGAGATCGGCCCGGTAAAGAAGCAGGGCTTCTTTGAGGGTCAGGGGCTGCAAGAGGGCTACCGGCACCCGGTCGGCGGCAAGAAAGTAACAGCGCCATTGCCCGGCCTGCTCAAGATCGGCGGCAACTATTTTAGCCAGGTAGTCATGGCGGCGGAGAACACCGACTGGCTGTGACTCCAGGCCCAGGCCGAGAGGAAATTCAGACTCAAACTGTTCGATTGCTTTCAAGTCCTGCGCTATTGTGCCAGGCGAAAAATTCATAGTGAGGTGACCTCCTTTGCAAATAATGGAAGTAACTCTTAGATATACGGAAGACGATCTCAAACGGCTGGTGGAAGGCCCGAGGATTAAGCGGGCGGACTGGGTTAAGTGCCTGCCTCTTGAACTTAGGTCCCATCTAACGCGGCTGTTGGAGCTGCAAAAAGTTGCCGCACAGGCATCACCTTCTTCCAAAGTGGTTTAAGGGAAATAATTCCACAAAGGCCGCGCAAAATCCTTTATTTTGTAACAGCCTGTCTCAACTTCGGGAGGTGGTGGATATGCGAAAAAGACAGCTGACCAGCTTTGGCGTGGCGGTGAAAAAAGCGCTTTTGGAAAAAAGAATATCGCAGAAGGAGTTTTGCCAGGTCTACAACATCCCGGAGAACAGGCTGTCGGAGATACTGTATGGAGACAGGCCGGGCAAGAAGTACCGGGAGAAGATCGCGGAAATCCTGGACATTGACCAAGAGCTGGTCGCTTCGTGAAAGGGGGTGGAACGGTGTTGGAACTCAAACGGGCCAAGGCGGAAATCAGCCAGGAGGATATCAAAAAGCAGCAGCTGGAGTTCCGGATCAGCGTGCTGAAGGACCTTTTGATGGAAAAGCTGGACCAGGCCAGGGCGCTGGAGAACGAGATCAAGGTCCTGGAGGCGAAGCGCCAGGCGCTCCTGGAAATCGGGGAGCTGGCGAACAAGGAGCTGGCCAAGCTCCTGGAAATCTGGTCGCAGGAGGGCGTAAAAGCGGAGGGCCACCCTGTAAGCGCTTAGGGCGGCCCTCCCGACAATACGACTACCAGCCCCATTATAGCATCTTCCGGGGCTGGTAGTCAAGGTTGACGGCGGGCGGGGGTTAGTTACTGTTTGTGGTAATCCAGGGGCATCCGCTTAAACTTTTCGACAAAACTGGGGTGAAACCTTTATGCAGGTGGTGCAGGAGCGAGTTTATAAAGCTATCGCTGACTTAATGAGGATGCCCGGTGAGCTGAACGCCCTGGAGAGGGCCTACCAGGACGAAGGTTATCACGTCGAGCGGGGCTTTGCCGGGACGGTCATTTTGAAGCTGGAAGACGGCGAGGTTCATTTTGTCCCCGGCGGGACTTTGATCAGGCAAATTGTTTTCAGGAATTAGGCAAAGTTTCTTGGGAAGGAGGGCAGAAATGGGCACCTGGCTTGCGGTTAAAGATGTGGCCGAACTACTGGATGTAACGGAAAGAACCGTACAACGGAAGATATCAAAGAAAGAGCTGGTAGCCAAGCGGAAGGGCAAGGGGTATCTGATAGATCTATCATCTTTGCCGCCGGAGGCCCAGCTTGAATATGCCAAACGCTTTCCCGAGGCGGAGGTGGTGTTTAAGGAGCGCAGGAGCCGCAACGGGCGCGAATATTCCCTGGCGGAAATCATGGACCTTTACGGGCAGGAGGCGGTGCAGGAAGCTCTGGAAAAGGTCAGGGTGGCGAAGGAAGCCCTGGAAGTAAAATACGACCTGGAGCGCACGGAAAAACTGGAGCGCCTGGCGCAGCAAAACGGTATCAGCTTAACCACCCTGTACCGCTGGATGGAGGCGTACGAGGAGGACAGTTTGATGGGTTTAATCAAGAAACCGCCCAAGAGCCGGGGCAAGCGGCATAGCTTGCCGGAGGAGGCGATCAAGTTTATTAAGGGGTTATACCTGCAGCCAATCAAACCCCAGGGCCAGTGGGTTTATGACCGGTATAAGGAGCGGGCCAGGGAAAAAGGCTGGCCGGTCGCCAGCCGGGCCACGGTCTACCGGGTATTGCAGGAATTGAGCGAGTCGGAGCTGGTGATGGGGCGCGAGGGACTGGAAGAGTGGCGAAAGAAAATAATGCCCAAGGCGACGCGCGATATTACAGTGCTGAAGACCTACGAGATCCTGGTGGGCGACCATCACACCTTCGACCTGTTTGTGGCCCACGGCGGGCGGGCGGTGAGGCCGGACCTGACGGCCTGGATGGACGCGAGATCCAGGGCCATCGTCGGCTGGTGCATCAGCCTGCAGGGCAATTCGGAAACAATCTCCCTGGCGCTGCGGCACGCGATGCTGCCGAAGGAGGACCCGGAGGTCCCGTTCTGCGGCATACCGGTGCTGGTATATATCGATAACGGCAAGGACTACCGCTCCAAGCGACTTACCGGCGGGATGAAAACGGCGCGGAAAGATTATTCCCTGGAGGCGCAGGGGGTGCTGGCCAACCTGAAGGTAGAAGCCACCTACTGCGAACCGTATTCACCCTGGGCCAAGGAGATCGAGCGCTGGTTCGAGACCTTGACCAACCAATTCACCAGGTACCTGCCTGGGTTTTGCGGCACCAAGCCGGAGGACAGGCCCCCTGGGTTCGACGAGAAGAAGCTCCTGGAACGGGGCGAGCTGCTAACCCTGCCGGAACTGGTTGTGCTTTTTGAGCAGTACCTGAAAAAATACCATACTACATACCACGCGACACTCAAAGACACACCGCTTAACGTCTACCTCTCGGTGGAGAAGGCGCGGGAAGGCGTGCCGCAGCCCGAAGCCCTGGACCTCTTGATGATGAAATACGACAATGCCGTGGTCCAGACCGACGGCATCCACCGGTTCAACCACGTTTACTGGCATGACGACCTGATTAATTTGATCAACCACAAAGTGACCATCAGGTTTGACCCCAACCGGATCGGCGAACTGTGGGTCTACTACCAGGGCGAGAAGGTCTGTGTGGCGGAAAACAAAGAGCTTTTATCCATGCACGCCAGCGAGGAAGACATCAAGAAATGGCGGCGGGTCCAGGCCCGCGCCAGAAAGGAGGTCCTGGCCCGCATCAATTCTTACGGCGTTTCTCAGGACGACCTGCGGGAGATCGTGGCCAGCACTTTCGAGGACGGCCCGGCCATCTTTACAGGCAGGTCCAGCTCTAAACCGGCTGCCGTGACAACCCTGACCGGCTTTGAAAAAGAAGCGCGGGAAGCCAAGAAAAGGCGGCGTAAGGAAGAAATCGGCGAGATGGGCCACAATTTCTTCAGGGAAAAAGGCTTAAAACTTCTCGGAGGAGGTAATCAAAGATGAGCGACAATTCGACTGCCATGGACAAGCACAACAAGGAGGAACTGCGGGAATTCTTTGCGGACCTGGTGGAAAACCAGGGCAAGCGCATCACCGACCTGGCTAAAAACATCGGCTACTCCCACACTATGCTTTCCCGGTTTATCAAAGACGGCTACTGCAGCAGCCAGTTCCTGGAGGCCGCTGCCCAGTTCCGGGCAAGTTACCTGGAGCAGGTTAAAAGCGTGGCTGAAGTGGCGGCGGGCGTGGAAGCCATCAAACGGCAGAGTATCGAATGGCGCGGCGAGTGGGACTACATCCCCACCAACGATGCGGTTGCCGTCCTGGGATTCGTTGACGAAGTATGGCGGCTGCACGAAATGGGTGCCATCCTGGGCCATCCGGGCACGGGAAAGACCAGGGGCGTCCAGGAATACTGCAAGATTAACCCCAAGGCGGTCTATGTGCGGGCCGACGTCACCATGTCTTCCAAGGAATTGTTGCTGGAGATTGGCGAGGCGCTGGGCGAGAATCTGAGTTACGGGTCCCGGCGCTCCATGATGCGGCGGATCATTAACCGGCTGCGGGAGGAGCCGCGCATCTTGATTATTGACGAGGCAGACCTCCTGGCCGCCGGTTACACGGTCAATAAGATGGAAATCCTGCGGAGCATTTACGATGAAACTAAACCCTACGGCAACGCCCTGCTCCTGGTGGGTATGCCCAGGCTGGAAGCCTTTTTGAAGAAAGGCCCCAGCCTCAAGGAAAACCTGTCCCAGTTCGACAGCCGCATGGGGCTGGTGCTGCGCATGGGGGGGCTGAAGCGGGAAGAAATTGAAGCCATCCTGGATAAGGTGAACTGCACGCCGGGGGCCAGGCAAATGCTGGTCAACATCATCATGAAGACATCCAAGGGCGGCATCCGGCAGCTTACCAAGATACTGGGCCGCTGCCTGGATCTGGCGCTGGAAAACGGCGACGGCGTTATTACAGATGAAATCGTGCGGGAAGCCACCCGGATGTTGATGCTCTAAGGGGGTGAACGGATGGGCATGGTACCAAGCAAGCTAAGGGATTGCTTTAAAAAGCCGATTGCCTGGCGGGATGTTAAGACGGGTAAAGGGTATTGCCGCCTCCATGAGTTTTGGGAGTCCCAGGGGGCGACGACTTATTCCCCGGAGGAATACGAGGCGGTCCGATGTCAGGAGGCGGCCCGGCTGCAAGAGCCACGGCAGCCCGCCCAGGCCCCGCCGCCGGAAGCGTTAGAGCTGCCCAGCCCGCCAGCCGGTCCCCGGCGGTTCGGGACATGGAGCAAGCAGGAAAAGCTACTGGCGGTCAAAATGTTGGGTCGGGGGCTTTCCGAGGAGGAAGTGGCCAAGAGATTGGGCCGGACCGTCAGGGGCCTGAAGCAAGTCAAACGGCGGGCGGAGCGGCTGGCTGCCGGTTAGGGGGTGAAACGGTGGAGCATGGGCTGGATGGAGAGGAGGCGAAGCAAATGGGAAATAAAATATGCCCGGTCTGCCAGATGACGTTAGAAAATGAAAATGGAGACTGCATGTGTTTGCCGGAAGAAAATACCTGTGATGACTGCCAAAGCTTTGAACGGTGCAAGGCGTTGGGCGTGGCCAAAGAGGGACAGGGAACATGCGATTGGTTCCCGATCAGGTTTAAAGAGCGCAGTTCAAAGATGAGCTTCAGGGATACCGTAATCCTGGCCCTGAACAGCTATAAGGAGGGCCTGGCGGCCAGGGAGGAAGCGGCGGCCATGATTGAGGCGGCGGTGCTTTCCTGCAAGAAATGCGGTATTAAAGAGGACCTGAAAATGGCCCTGGCAACTATAGAGCTGGCCATGGACAACTGCATCAAACCGGAAATCACAGAATGACAAGGAGGTAAACGCGATGCCGAGGGTGCGTATCGAAGAGACCCGGCTGAAAAGCTGGGACGAGGTGAATTTAAACTTAAAAGAAATTGCGGAATGGGAGCTGGCTGTGGAAGCCATTGAAGCGGATATGAACAACAAGATCCAGGACTTGAAACTGGAGAAAGAAATGGAGGCCAAGCCCTACCAGGAGCGCATCGAAAAGCTGGCCATGGAGATCAAGGAGTTTGTGGAAGCCCACCGGGACGAACTGAAGGGCAAGACCAAAATATTGAATTTCGGCAAAGTGGGCTTCCGCCAGAGCACCAAAATTATCATCAAAGGGGTGCAGGCGGTGCTGAAATCTCTGAAGGCCAGGGGCATGATGGACTGCATTATTGTTAAGGAGTCGGTGAATAAGGACCGGCTGCGGGAGTACCCGGACGAGGTGATCGCGTCCGTGGGCGCGACCAAGAAGGTTACGGACACTTTCTGGTATGAAGCTGACCGGGAGAAGCTGAGAGCATGATCAGGGCGCATACTTACACAGAGGCCGAGAAGGCCCTGGTAAGTTACCTGAAGGAGAAACTGGCGGCCCGGGGGATTCAAAAATTCCCCAGGGACTGGCATTTAAAGCAGCTATCGACAGCCAGGAACATGCTGGCGGGGGACAAAGCCCCGGCTCTGGAAGAGTGGTGCCGGTGCATCGATTGGGCTTTTGCCGACCCATTCTGGTGCGATAAGGTGGACCACCTGGCCCGCATTGAAGCCTTGTGGCCCAAATACATGCTGCAGCAAGGGGGTGCTGGGCGTGGGCGGGCCGCGCAGGCTAAACGAAATCCTCCCAAACGTGGTAGCTGGGATGCAAGCCGCAAAGGGAAGCGTTACATCGGACAAAACGACCCCCTGCCCTTTTAATCTTTGCGACGGATCAGGTTATTATTTGGTTTCAGATGACGGGCACCAGATGGTGCGGCAGTGCCGGTGCGCCGAACTGAGAAGGCAAAAGGCCCTGGTGGAACGGCTGTTCCGGCAGGCCAGGATACCCAAACGGTTTGCCGGCAAAAGGTTCGATAATTTTGAGGTTAAGCGCCAGGAGAGGGCCTGGCAGGTGGCCAAGCGGTACGCGGAGCAATACAAGACCCTAAAGGATAAGCCTCAAAACGGGCTGTGTTTTGTGGGGCCGCCGGGTACCGGCAAGAGCCACCTGGCTTATGCCATTCTAAACGAGCTTTTGCCGCAGCAGGTGGTGGCGGTGTCCGGCACGGTGCCGGACCTATTGGACTCCCTCCGCCCCAAGGGCGGGGGCAACGCCGAAGCCGAGGATCGGCTGGAGCTTTTGAAGACGGCGGAGCTGGTGGTGCTGGATGACCTGGGGGCGGAAAGGGACTCTCCCTGGGCCACGGAAAGGATTTATTTGATTATCAACGCCAGGTACGCCGAACAGCTCCCGACCATCATTACCTCCAACCTGCCACTGGAGGAACTGGAAACCGGCGCGGACGGCGAAGTGAACCTGGCCTGGGAACGGATTGTCTCACGGATTTGGGAAATGTGTTATGTGGTGATCATGGACGGGGACGACTACCGGAGAAAGGATGATTGAAATGCTTCAACCGAAAGCGGGAATGAATATATACGATGACGCAAAGTATATCAGGCTGCGGCGGACCAGGAAGAGACCGGCCCACCCGGCCCCCGCCTGGGCGTGGTGGGTGCTGGGCCTGGCCTGCGGCTATTTCATGGCCGCCCTGGCGGTGGCCCTGGCCTGGGGGCGTCTGCCTTAGCAGACACCAAAACCAGGGAGGGGGAGCGGTTATGGGCATGAATCGCGGGTTGTTTTCCTCGGCCAGCGATGAATGGGAAACCCCGCAGTGGTTGTTTGACCAGTTAAACAAGGAATTTCGATTTGTCCTGGACGTTTGCGCCACTCCAGAGAACGCCAAATGCCCTTATTACTACACTAAGGAGCAAGACGCACTCAACTGCTCCTGGGTATGGGCGAAGAACTGCTGGATGAACCCGCCTTATGGCCGCCAGATTGGCCAATGGGTCAGAAAAGCTTATGAGGAAGCAAAGGCCGGGGCTACAGTGGTCTGCCTGCTGCCAGCCCGCACGGACACAGCCTGGTGGCATGATTACTGCATGAAAGGGGAAATCCGTTTTATCCGGGGCAGGTTAAAGTTTGGCCGGAGTAAGAACAGCGCGCCATTTCCAAGTGCAATTGTGATTTTCAGACCGAGAAATGGGCGGTGAGGTGAAGCCGATGGCCAAGATCAGCAAAGGCCAAAACGCTAAAATATGGGCTATGGCCCGGCAACTGGATCTGGACAGCGATCTGTTGCACGAGTTCGTATATAACTATACCGGCGAGAAGAGCATTGCGGCGCTGTCCAGGTCGCAGGCCGCAAAGGTGATTGATGTCATGGAATCCCGCCTGGGCAGCCGCCCGGCCAACCGGGTGAGCAAAAAGCAGCTCTGGAAGATCCGGCAACTGGCCCGGCAGCTGGGCTGGGACGATAACCCTAAACGGCTACAGGGGTTTGTGAAAAAATACGGAGGGGTGGACAAACCAGAGTGGCTTTCCCCGGCCCAAGCCTGGAAGGTGATCGAAGGATTAAAGAAGCTGGCGGAGAGAACGGAAAACGGAGGATAAAAATATGCCAATATGGAACAACCCACCGAAGCCCAGCCGACGGTTCGGCTGGTGCCGGTATCACCGGCTGTGGCTGACGCTGAAGCAGGCCAAGAAGGCCGGTTGTATGGAAAAAGGCTGCAAGCATTTTGAGGAAAATTTCAACCATGAACTATGGCGGCAAAGAGCGAGGCGAGGAATATGCAGTATTGACAACGGTTAAGAAAATGGTTTAAGGTGGTGATCAGGATGGCTAACGAGGGGTGGATCAAAGACTTAAAACCGGAGGATTTGCCCGAACCATACCGGGCGATCAGCGAGATGATCGGGATGGAAAATACGCTGAAGCTGGCAGACAAGTTTCAGGGGATGGCAATCTACCTGCCCAAGCTGGATGCCGTTCTGCGCAAAATCCGCGACGAGAGGATCAAGGCAGAGTTTAACGGGGCCAACTATCGCGAATTAGCCAGGAAATATGGACTTACTGAGGTATGGGTGAGGCAGCTGATCTCTTCCGACCGGGAAACCGGCCAGATTACGTTCATGGACTTTGGGCTGGCGGCCTCGGAAAAGTAATTTTCTAAAGCACTTTTTTTGAAGAACACAGGCAATTAAAGGTAAAATCCCAGTAAAGGCTGGGATTTTTCTTTTTGCCCGCAAGGAGGTTTAGCAGTGAACGTACCGCCGGAAATCGCCCCCTGGTTTATATCCGTCCTGCTTACAATACTGTCCGCAGCTCTTGGAGTTGTCGGATACCTGCTCAAGGATATAAGGGCCGGGATGAAAGACAACGAAAAGGAACAGAACGAGCGCATTGAGTTGCTAAAAAGAGAAATGGCCGATTTTAAGGCCAACATGCCCAAGGAATATGTGTTGAGGGACGATTTTGTCCGGGCCATTGCCGGGCTTGACCACAAGCTGGACCGCATGGCCAGGGAGGTTTCCATCATCAATAGTTCCCTCAATAAACTTATAGGAACACGAGGTGACGGCAGATGAAGATTAGCGAAGCCAAGGAACTGAGGGGCTTCATTTTGAGCATGTGCAAGGTAAATTATCCCCACGGCTGCAGCGAACAACTGGTGCAGATAACGGTCAGCGAAAATGATTTTTCCGCCTCCCCGGCCCTGCTGGCGGGGCATTTTGAGTACCTGGAGGAAAAAGGCTATGTCCGGGTGGAAGAGTCCCGTAATGATAAACTGGGCATTTCCCGGCGGGTGATCTATATCACCGCCAAAGGAATTGACCTGCTGGAGGGCAATATACCGCCGGATCCCGGCATCCTGCTGCCGGTATGGAGTGATTGAATTGGCAAGGGCGAGACGAAAACACCACAAAATTACCCAGCTCCCATCCGAAATTGTGGAAGAGGTAAACAGGCTGCTGGTAAACGGCGAGACCTACGAGGGAATTGCCCAGTGGCTGCGCCAAAAGGGCCATGAGGTCGGCAAGTCGTCGGTGGGACGTTACAGCAAGGATTTTCTTAACCGCCTGGAACGGCTGCGCGTTGTGCGGGACCAGGCCAAGGCCATCGTGGAAGATGACCCGGACGCCCCGGCCACCCAAATGGCGGAGGCTGCCAATAACCTGGCCATGCAATTAGTAATGGAAATTCTCATGGAGGCCGACATCGGCAGCTTGAAGGGGGAAAAACTGAGCCGGGTGCTCAAAGCGGCGGCGCAGCTGCAGCGGTCCAGCGTGGCCATCGAGAAGTTAAAGATGGAGTTCAATAAAGGGGTAGCGGCTGCCGTAGCCCGGCTGAAGGAGGAACTGCAAAGGGAACTGAAAGAACAGCCGGAACTGCTGCGCCAGCTGGAGCAGCTGGTGGATAAGGCCGAGAAGCAGGTGGTCAAGTAATGCTCCTGGAGGAACTGATTGGCGGTAGGAACAAAGCGGAACTGGGACTGGAATTCCTGGAGTGGTGCGAAAAACATATCATCCTGGATAACGGGAGAAGGTTTTCCCTGGAACGGCGGGCAGCCCTGAAGGAAATCTATACCGACATTGCCCACCCCACCATCTCGGTACTGAAGGGTGCCCAGGTGGGGCTGTCCACCTGGGGTATCGGGTTCTCCCTCTGGCTGGTAGACCAGAAGGGTAAAAACGCCATCTACTACCTGCCCAATAATCAGTTCGCCAACAGGTTTGGGGCTACCAGGTTTAACCCATATATCAACCGGTCGGAATACCTGCGCAACCGCCTGCAGTCTACTGACCAGGCGGGGTTAAAAGAAATAGACACCCACTTCTTATACATCCTGGGGCTATTCAACGTCTCCGGCGCGATCTCCATCCCCAGTGACTGCAACCTTTATGACGAGGTGGACGTGCTGAATCCGGAAAACATGGAGTGGGCGCAGGACAGGATTTCCGCCTCGGAACTGGGCTGGCAAAGGTATTTTTCGGTGGGGATGATACCCGGCGAGGGGATTGATGAGCGCTACCAGGCTTCGGATAAGAGGAAATGGGTGGTGACCTGCCAGGCTTGCGGCAAGGAGCAGATCATTGAAGACGAGTTCCCGGAGAATATGGTGAAAAAGGGCGGCCAAGTCTACCTGGTTTGCATTAGATGCGGCAGGCCCATCGATGTGGAAAACGGACGCTGGGTGGCGGAGGAACCTTCCCGCAGCGACGAACACCGGGGATACCGGGTGCCGCAGCTGATTATCCCCGGCCTGAAACTGGATATTATCTGGCGGCGCTGGCAGGATGCCAAGGACAAGCCCTCCAAGCGGGCCAAGTTCAATTGCTCTGTGCTGGCCAAGCCGGATGCGGGAAACATGCAGCCCATTGACCAGGAAGTGCTCAACCGGGCTACAATGGCGTTGCAGTATTACATGCAGTCCCGCTCTGACGAACCGACGGTTATGGGCATCGACGTCGGCGATTATTGCCACCTGGCCGTTGTCCAGCCTCTGCAGAACGGGGTGCTGAAAGCCATTTACTTTGAGGAAGTCCTGGTGGACGAACTGGTCAACCGGGCCGTACTGCTGGAGGAACGTTTTAACGTCATAGGGACGGTAATCGACGCCATGCCCTACAAGACCGAAAGCAAGAGGCTGGTCCGGGCGCTGAAGCGCTCCGCCTGGATCCAATATTTCAAAGGCACTTCCCTCCAGGAGAAGGAAGAGGGTGAGAACGAGAAAGCGGTGCCGGTAATCACGGTGGACAGGGACGACAGCCTGGATAATACCACCGACATGTTTGCTGAGAACCCGCCCAAGTACCTGCTGCCGCTGCCCAGGGACGAGCAGGAAGAAGAAACCTTGCAGGCGGTCCACCGCCACCTGCGGAAGCTGGTCAAGGAAAAGAGGGTTACCAATTCCGGGGATGTGGTGATCAACTACAAGCGCAACGTGGAAAACCACTACGGCATGGCGCTGAACTCGGCAAGGATTGCGGCCACAATGGTTCACGGCAGCGGCTTTGGAGGGCTTCTCTCCGCCGGGATGCGCAAAATATACGACGCGTTAAGGGGATACGACTGATGATCTTGGGGCCGGACGGAAAACCCATTAAAAAACCAATGGAGAGCGAGATCGCGGCGCTCAGCAGCGACCCTTGGAGCAGCTTCCTGAAGGTGCTGCCCAACCCGGACCTGATCCTGCAAAAGACGGGCCGGTCCGTGGAGGTCTACGAGGAAATGAAAAACGACGCCCACATCTGGGCCTGCATGACCTCCCGGAAGTCGGGGGTGCTGTCAAAAAACTGGGACGTCCTCCCGGCTTCCCAGGACGACAGGGATAAAGAGATCGCCGATTTCGTCAAGAAGAACCTGGAGGGGCTGAACTTTGAGCAGGACCTGCGGCAAATGCTGGACGCGGTGTTCGAGGGGTTCCGGGTGCATGAAGTCATTTGGGAACCCCGGGGCGGCAAGTGGTGGATAAAGAGCCTGAAAGCCCGCCCCCAGCGGCGGTTCACTTTCGGCACCGACGGCAGCCTGCGGCTGGTCACCGCCGCCAGCCTGGACGGCGAACCGGTGCCGGGGGCCAAGTTTCTCCTGGTCCAGCATGAGGCCGATGATGATTACAACCCTTACGGGGTGCGGCTGTTCTCTAAATGTTACTGGCCCTGGACGTTCAAAAAGCACGGGTTCAAGTTTTGGGCCATCTTTACGGAGAAATACGGCATACCGACGGCAGTGGGCAAGCACCCGCCGGGGATCCCGGAGCAAGAAAAGCAGGAACTGTTAAATGCCCTCCTGGCCATCGTCCAGGATGCGGCCATCGCCATACCCAACAACGCCGAAATAGAATTCAAGGAAGCTAAAGGCGAAAAGGCGGCTATTCACGAGCTGTTTATCAATTTCTGCAACCAGGAAATCAGCAAGGCCATTTTAAGCCAGACCCTGACCACGGAAATCGGCGACCGGGGCAGTTATTCGGCAGCCAAGGTCCATGAGGATGTCAAGCAAGAGATAGTCGAGGCCGACGCCAAGATGGTGATGACGGCGGTCAACACCCAACTGGTGCGCTGGCTGGTGGATTTTAACTACGGTCCCCAGGAAGAATACCCCCGCTTCGTTATCTTCTACGAAGAGGAGGAGATCAACCGCGACCGGGCCGAGCGGGACAAGATCCTAGTGATGGACCTGGGCCTGCCCACCAGCGTGGACTATTTCTATGACAAATACAATATCCCCCGCCCCGGTGACGACGAGGAACTGCTGGTGGTGCCCAGCCGGGCGACGGCGCTGCCGCCGGTGCAAATGTCACAGGATTTCTCACAGGCGGCGAAACGGGCCGTGAAAGTGGACTTTGCCGAGGATGACCTGAAAATCATGGCCCGTGGCGACGTCCTGGAGAGTTTCTACCAAAAGGCTTTGGAAGGGGGCAGGAAGGCATACGGACGCCTGATGGACAACCTGAAGGAGCAAATCAGTTCCTGGGACTCCTTCGATGATGCGGACAATCTCAAGGCCGGGGTTGAAGCGGTGGAGAACCTGGCCGCTTACCTGACGGATACCGCCCTCACCGGCTATATGCTGGGCGAATATGACGCCTGGCAGGACTACAAGCAAGCCCTCCAGGAAAAGGACTTTGCCGAGGGGCTGGAGATCAGGGTCACCCCCCTGCCCCTCCAGGAGGCGCTGGACTATTTCGCCAGGCTGATGCCGGTGGACGCCGACGAGTATAAAAAGCTGGAGCAAGAGCTGCGGGCCAAGTATTTCACCATCTCCAGAGTGGAAGGCCGCGAGATGGTGGAGAAAATCAAGGGCTATGTGCAGGAGGCCATGGAACAGGGCCAGCCCCTGGAGGAATTCAAGCAAAATGTTGACCGCCTTTTCGAGCGCATGGGCATGGGCCAGGCCGACCCGTGGCACCTGGAAACGGTGTTCAGGACCAACGTCCAGACGGCCTACGGCGCTGGCCACTGGGAAAAGCTCAACGACCCGCTTTTAGCGGATATGTTCCCCTACTACCGCTATTCGGCGGTGCTGGACAGCCGGACGCGGGATACTCACCGGGCCATGCACGGCTACATCGCCAGGCGGGATGACCCCATCTGGAATGAATGGTGGCCGCCCAACGGCTTCCGCTGCCGCTGCGGCGTCGTGGCCATCAACAAGTACCGGGCGGCCAGGGAGGGCATCAAACCTTCGGCACCGCCCAAAGTCGCGCCCGACCAGGGGTTTGCCCGCAACCCCGGACGGGCCTTGAGGGAGGTGCCTGACAACATCAAGGAAAAGGCTGACTTCTACCAGATAACAGCTTGATTGGAGGGATGCAAAATTGGGCAAGTGGTACGAGATTTGGCGGGCCGGGAAATACCCGCAGGGAGAGTTCACCGAGGAAGACGTGCAGCAGATAGTTGACAACTACGACCCCAGGGTGGAAGAAGCCCCGATTGTGCTGGGCCACCCGAAAAACAACGACCCAGCCTTCGGTTGGGTGGAGGCCCTGGCCAGGAAAGGCCCCCTGCTGCTAGCCAAGTTTAAGCAGGTGGTGCCGGAGTTCGCTGAAGCGGTCAATGCCGGGCGGTACAAGAAGGTGTCGGTGCGCCTGGCTAAGGACGAGAAGAAGGGCTGGATGCTCAAACATGTGGGCTTTTTGGGAGCGGCCCTCCCGCAAGTGCAGGGACTGGCCCCCATCACCTTCAGCGGCGATGACGGCGGCCTGGATCTGGAGTGCGATTTTGACGGCGGCACCGACAAAAACCATCATGAGGAGGTAAAGCAAATGGGTGACAAGGAAAAGGAAGCCCTCAAGGAGCAAATCCGCAAAGAAATAGAGGCCGAGTTCGCGGAAAAGAGCAAGACCCTGGAACAGCGGCTAGCGGAGAGCGAAGCCAAGCGCAAGAAAGCGGAGTTCACCGCTTTTGTGGAAAAGCATAAGGCCAAGATACCCACGGCGGTGCAGCCCGGCCTGGTGGAGTTCATGACCAGCCTGCCGGACAAAGAAGATACAGTGGAGTTTACGGCCAAGGAAGGCGACAAGGAAAAACAGGTCAAACAGTCCCCGCTGGCCTTCTTCCAGGACTTCATCAGCAAGCTGCCGGATTATTCGTACCTGTTCAAGGAGATCGCTTCCGGGGAAGAGGGCAAGACCCGCCGGGAGGAAAAGGATTTCGCCGGGGTCCAGGTTGATGAGGAGCGGATGGAACTGCACCGCAAGGCTCTGGATTTCATGGAAAAGAACAAGGTGTCCTATGAAGAGGCCCTGGTTGCGGTGAGCGATTAAGGGAACAAACTCTCAAAAAGTGAGGAGGAAAGGCTATGCCGACTTACAACCCTATATTGACGATTACCTTGACCCCTGCCGGGGTTATCGCCCCCCACCGGTTTGTTAACTTTGCCGGTGGCCAGGCCGGGGCCGGACAGGCCGCCCGAGGAGTTACCCATGACGGGGCGGAAGCGGGAGAAAAGGCCGTCGCGGTCATTGCCCTCGGTACGGCGATAGTGGAAGCTGGCGGCGCTATTAACACGGGCGACCCGCTGACCGCCGACGCCAACGGGAAGGCCGTAGTGGTAACCGATGCCTCGGGCGCGGCCATTAACGCCATTGCGGTAGGTTCCACCGCAGCGGACGGCGACCTGGTGGAAGTGATAGTGGTATCGCCGGTGGCCAAGGCAACCATGACCAGGGCGGCAGCCCAAGCCAACAGCACGGCGGCGGACGTGGCCACCATCGTGGCGGATTTCAACGCTTTGTTAGCCAAACTCCGGGCCGCCGGGATAATGGCGCAGTAACCGATACTAACCTTACTGGAGGTGCGAAATAATGCCGACTTACAAGCAGGTGCGGGTAGTTGACCCGGTATTGACAACGGTGGTCCAGGGCTATAAGCCCCCGGAATTTGTGGGCGATAAAATCCTTCCCATCGTACTGACCGACAAAATGGGCGGGCTGATCAGAAGGTTCGGCCCGGACGACTTCAAGCTGTATGACACCAGGCGTGCCATGAGGGCGAAAAGCAAGCGGATTGAACCCAGGGAAGGTGAAACGGTAAAACTGGCGCTGCATGAAGAGTCCCTGGAAATCACCATTGACATCAACGAGCGCAGCGAGGCCCCCAACCAGGCGCAGCTGGAGGCGCGGCGCAGCCGCATCGCCATGAACAACATCCTGACCCGCAAGGAGAAGGACCAGGCCGACGTGGTGCTGGATCCCAACAATTATGCTCCCGGCCATGTGCTGGACCTGGCGGGGAACGCCATGTGGAGCGATTATACCAACTCCGACCCCATTGGCGACATCGAGGATGCCAAGTCAACCGTGCGCCAGAAGATCGGCAAGAGGCCCAATGTGATGCTCCTGGGAGCCACCACCTTCGATATCCTGAAGGAACACCCGAAGCTGATCGAGCGCATCAAGTACGCTGTCAAAGGGGTTCTTACCGTTGATCTGATGAAGGAATTGTTCGGGATCCAGGATATTATCGTCGGGGAATCCCTCTATGCCGACGATAAAGATGTGCTGCACGATATCTGGCCCAATATCGCGGTGCTGGCCTATGTACCCCCTGAGAACGAGCGGGGCGAGGAAACGCCCAGCTTCGGCTACACCTTCCGCAAGAAGGGCCACCCGCAATCCGGGATGTACAAGGAAGGCAACAAGCTGGATGTCATCGAGGTTTGGGACATCTACGACCCCATGGTCCTCGGTCCCAGCGCCGGGTTCCTGATCAGGAACACCAACTAAGGGGGTGTGACCGGTGCCTAAATACGTGGTATTGGGATACGTAAAACACAACGGCGAAAAGCTCCAGGCTGGCGACATCCTGGAGCTGACCGCCAAGGAAGCCGCCCCGCTCTTGAAATTGCAATCAATCAGCAAGCTGCAAGAGCCTGGCGAGGACAAGGAGAGCGGCGCTCCCGACACAGGCGGCAAGGCCGGGGAAGGCGACGCCGCCAGCAAGGCCGACCAGACCGAGGCAAAGCCCGAGACCAAGCCCGAGGCCGACAAGGGCGGCAAGGGGGACCAGAAAGCGGCCCCCGATAAGGGCGGCAAGAAGAGCTAAAGAAATGCCCCGCAGAGGCCCTAAAACGGCCCAGGAACAGAGGGGGGATATAAAGATATGCGCCCCCGATTTGTAACAAAAAGTAACAGGGTTGTAACGGGGTTATAACACGTTTCGTTACTAACCCATACCCCTGAAATTCATTCCCCGATAAATTCGGGAGCGCGTTTCCCCTCCCGGAGGTGATGACCATGTACTGCGAACTGGCGGACATTTTAGCCCAGGTAGACCGGCGAAAGCTAATCGATCTCTCCAATGACGACGGGGAGCCGGTGCTGGACGAAAACGGCAACCCGACCATCAACACGGCCAACGTGAACAAGGCCATCGAAGCCGCCGGGTCGGAGATCGATTCCTATGCTTCGGTGAGATATCAGGTCCCCTTTTCGCCGGTGCCCCCGGTGATCAAAAAGCTGGCGGTGGACATCGCCGTTTATAACCTGTTCTCCCGCAAGTGGACCGGCGAGGAGGAAGACAACATCATCCTTCGCTACAAAAACGCTGTCAAGCTGCTGGAGAAGATCGCCGAGGGGAAGGTGCAGATAGGCATCAGCGAAAACAGCCTCTTCTATTCCGCCCCGGCCAAGGTTTTCGGGGACACCTTCCGCAAGGAGTACGACTGATGGCGGGGGTGGAACTGGCGGGCCAGTGGGCCGAGCTCAGGCGCACCATGGAGAACATGAACCTGTCGGACCAGGACCTCCTGGCGCTGAACGAGCGCGTGGCGGCCATCCTGGAACAGTCCACCCAGGAGCGGTTCGAGGAGGAAAAAGGCCCGGACGGGAAGTCCTGGCCGCCTTTGAGTGAGCAGACCCTGGTGGCGCGGGCCAGGCGGCGGACCCGGCGGAAAGATGGCTCCAGCGGCTTCAGGACCAAGCGGGGCAACCTTTCCAGGCGGGCGCTGCGGATCATAGAGAATGCCGCCATCCTGAAAGACACCGGCAGGTTGATGCGGTCAATCACTTCCAAGGCCAGGCCCGAAGGGGCGGCGGTGGGCACCAACCTGGTTTACGCCGCCATCCATCAACTGGGCGGCAAGGCGGGCCGGGGCAAAAGGGTGGAGATACCGGCCCGGCCCTACCTGGGGGTATCGAGCGCCGACGAGCAAGACCTGCTGGCTATGCTGCAAGAATTCATTGAGGAGCGAATCGAAAAATGATCCAGATCGCCAAGGATACCATAACAGGAATTCTCAATAATATCGGTGTCAAGCAGGTCTATTACGACGACGATGCCTTTAACCGCAGCAAAGCCAACCCCAGCGCCATCGTCCTGGCCAACAAGGAAGAGCTGAAGGACAAGCGCCGGAAGGTGTGCATCTGGACCGACCCGGCCACGGGTAAGCGCTACCTGCGCAGCCAGAGGTACGAGCGGATTTTGCCCATTGAGGTGAACATTTTCCACCGGACGGAGGAACTGGTAGACGAGATCGCCAGGGCGCTTCTGGCCGGGCTGCCGGACGGTATTGATGACGGCCAGGGAAACTGGACTCCCATCGAACCATCCACCATCGACTGGCCACCGGACCAGAAAGAAAGGGCGCTGGCGGTGGTGTTTATCAAGTTTATCGGCGGCATTTACCAGGACCGGGAGCTGGTGGCTTACACCAAGCTCACCGGCGGCAATACAAGCATCCAATAAGGAGGGCTGAAGCATGGCGGAAAAAGATGACCGGGGCAGCAAAAAGCAAAACGAACCTGAGAAAAAGCTCTACCCCATCGAGGAACTGGCGGCAAAGCAGAACCTGCGCCCGTCCATCCTGGCGGGCATGAAAATGTCATATGGCTGGGCCGATGGGCTAGCCATGACCGATGAGGACTTCAACAAGGCGAAAGATGACTGGCTCAAGCGACCGGTTCACGGTCGGAAATAGGAGGTGAACGATTATGCCGGTTTGGTCCAAAGCGGAAGTAGAGTATCTGGACAAGGGTACCGTAACGGTGAAAGACGTTACCGGGACCCATATCAAGATTGGTTACTGCACCGGACTTGCTCCGGGGCAGTTTGTGACCCTGACTGACGAGGAGAGCGTGCTGGAGAAGCTGGGCGCTGGCCCCCTGGCGGAAGCCTGCCTGGATACAATCCAGGTGCAAGGCGGTACGATTATTGCCATTGCTGCAGCGGCGAGCGTTGCGGGCACATCCACCAACATCACCCACATGGGTACCGGGCAGGCGACGTTTGTCAAAGGAGGTACCCCTATCGGCGAATATGACGTTATCCTGGCGATCACCCAGGGTGGGGCGCTGAATGCGGCCCAGTACAAGGTTTCGGTGGACGGAGGCGACAGCTGGTCACAAATCAAGACGGTGCCGGTGGATGGCATTGTTGATACGGGCACCGGTATCACCATCACCTTCAGCAATGCCGTGGACCCGGGTACCAGCTTTGTGGCGGGGGATACCTACAGCTTCAAGACGACCGCTCCCTCCATGTCCAACCAGGACTTCCTAAATGCCATGGATGTGGTCAAGAACAATAATTTTGTCTATGAATTCATCCATGTGGTGGGCGAAACCGCCCCCGCTCTGTGGGCGGTGTGCGCCACCGAGGCCGACGCCCTGGAAGCCGTGGCAATACCGACCTTCTTTGTATGCGAGACGCGGAACATCGACGATACCGAGGACCCGGACACCTATGTCCAGGCCCTGATCAGCGAAAAGGGACTTCTTGCCCACGAGCGGCTTTGCGTGGTGGCCGCAAGGCTGGAACTGGCAGACCTGCGCGGCAGGCAGCAGGACAAAAACGCTGGCGGCATTGTTACGGGGATTATCGGCAAGTCGAAAATCGAAGAGTCGGCGGGCAAGGTGCGCAAGTATAACCTGGCCCCTCCCGCCCTGGCCATCAAACCCGACGGCTTGAATGAGGGGCACCTGAAGCAGCTGAACGACGCCGGGTTCACGGTGTGCCGGACCTATAACCAGTACTCCGGCATTTACATTGAGGAAGCTAATTTGATGTCCCCTCCGGGTTCGGATTATATGTACGTCAAGGACCGCAGGCTGGCGGACACCGCCGGGCGGCTGGCCTACCAGGCGGGGATGTTCTACATGAAGAGTGAGATGTTTGAGGATGATTTAGACAACCTCAAGGCCAACATGGAAGTGCCCCTGGACCAGATGGTCAAAGACAGGCACATGAAGGGCTATGAACTGACCCTGGTGAAGGCGGCCAATGATGAGATCGTCTTTGATCTGGTGGTGCAGGAAGTGGGCAGTATCAGGAAGTTCAAGACCAGGATCAGCCTGGAGAGGGGGTAAGCTGAATGGCTGTTAACGGCAAGGTGTACGACTGGGAGAGCATCACCATTGCCCTTCCCTACGGGGTGGTGATCGGCGTGGAAAGTATTGACTACGACGATAGCAAGGAGGCGGAGCTGGTCTACGGTAAGGGCGGCAAAGCGGTTGGCTACGGTCAGGGCAACTACGAGGCCAATGCCAAAATAACCCTGCTCCGGGACGAGTACGACCGGCTGCTGGAGTATGCCAGGGAGAACGGCAAGGCCCTTTATAAACTGCCCCCCTTCCCCATCACGGTGAGCTACGCCAACGACGGGGAACGGCCCAAGACGGATGTAATCAAAGGTGCCAAGCTCACCAAGAACGCCCATAAAGCGGCACAGGGCGACAAGAAGCTCTCGGTGGACCTGGAGCTTTTGGTTACCGACGAGATCATCCGGGACGGCGTGCGGGCGGTCTAAACGATAATTTGCTGGTAAGGAGGATGTTTTCTCATGGATAACAAGAAACTGAGCGAGCTGAAGGAAAAATACGGCGAGGTCATCCTGGTGAAGGTGCCCGACCTGCAGAACCTGGATGACGACCGTGGGGACCCGGTGACGCTGGAGTTTGTCTTCCACAAGCCCAAGTCGCGGGATATTGAGCGCTTCCTCAAGGAGATGAGTAAGGACGTTTCCAGGGCCATGAAAAACCTCTGCTTCGGCCTGGTGGTCGAGGAGATGAAGGGCGAGCTGGAACGGGCGCTGGAGAAATACCCCGCCATCCATACGGGGATAGCCAACAGCATCCTGGACCGGATGGGCATGTCGGACGCCATTGAGTTAAAAAACTTATAAGGCGGGTAGACGCCCTGGTGGAGGAGATTGACAACAACTCCTTCACCGCCGGGCGGCTGCTGATCAAAAAGCACCTGCAGCGGGAAAGCGACTTTGAGCTGGAAGAGTTCGCGGAGCTTTACGCCCAGGCGCTGTGGTTGGAACGCAGGGAGATGGACCTGATGGCGGCGGCCATCGCCAAGGCATTCGGAGGGGACAAAGAATAGGCCCCTTTGCTGTAGTATAAGGGGCCTAAAGGCAAAATCGCCGGATTTTTTAAGTGGTTAAATTTTAGTGCCCTTTCCTTGTTGGATAAGTACCTTTTGGTGACATTCAAAACAGTCGAATGTCTTTGTGCCCGATAAAAGTTTATTTTTGGTATGACAGTAAGGGCAGTCAATCTTTATAGTCGAAGCAAAAATAGAAGCAAGTAAAGATATTAAACCTATCAAACCAATGACCACCCCCAAAATTATCATAGGGATGGCAATAAAAAATCCGCCGATGCCCATTAGAAGAAAGGCCATTATCGGCATGGCTCCCCAACCTGCAAAAAGCAACACTAAACTGTTTAGAACAGCGCCACCTTTAGTTTTAGCATCAATATCAGCCATCAACATCACCCCATGACCTTTATTATATACCAAAGCCTGGAGGACTGCACTATGGGATTAGAAACAATTTACAGGTTATCGGTCATCCTTAAACTGTCGGACTTGTTGAGCGGCCCCATGCGGGGGGCGCAAGTCGCCGTCAATAAAACCAATGAAAGACTCCAGGCTTTGGCTAATACCTCCAAGAACCTGATGGCTGCCGGGGGTGCCATGACCGCCGCCGGTACCGCTATATTGGGGGCGGTGTTGCTGCCCACCAAGGCCACCTTTGAGACGCAGCGGGCGCTGGGCGAACTGGCTTCCGTCGGCGTGACCGACCTGCAGGCACTGGAAAAGGCGGCCATGAGCTTCAGCAATAAGTGGGCCGGCACCACCAAGGCCCAGTTTATCAGCGCAGCTTACGACATCAAGGGAGGTATTTCCTCCCTGACGGATACTGGCGTGGCGGAGTACACCCGCCTGGCGGCCCTGACGGCCAAGGCCACAAAGGCCACTACCGAGGAAATGACGTCATTGTTCGCCACTGGGTACGGGATCTATAAAGACATGTACAATAAGCTGTCCGATGAGGCGTTCGGGCAGATGTTCTCGGGCGGGATCGCGGCGGCGGTAAATCAATTCAAATCCACCGGCCCACAGATGGCGCAGGCCCTGACCACATTGGGGGCCGCGGCTACCAGCGCCAAGCGGCCCATGGAGGAGCAGCTGACTGTCCTGGGTATGCTGCAGGCTACCATGCCAGGTGGTGAGGCCGGAACTAAGTACCGGGCCTTTATCCAGTCGGCGGCCAAGGCCGGGAAGGAACTGGGCCTGTCGTTCGTGGACAGCAAAAACCAGCTACTGGGCGTTACTGAGATCATCGCCAAACTACGGGCTAAGTACGGGGATACCCTGGACGCTATCGAAAAACAGCAGATCGCCAAAGCCTTCGGCACCGACGAAGCAGTGGCCATGATCGATCTGTTGTATCCAAAGTTGGATTCTCTCAAAGACAATATCGGCAACATCCGCGAGGCCATGAAAGGCGGCACTAAGGTCACCCTGGAGATGGCCAGGGCCATGAACATTGACCCAGGTTCCCGGTGGCAGATATTAGGTCAGCAATGGCAGAACCTCAAGGAAGTCGTTGGTGGTGAACTCCTACCAACTTTTAACCAGATTATGGATAAGACAGGCGGCTTCCTGCAACGTTTGACGGACCTGGCGCAAGCAAACCCCGGCGTGGCACGCAGCATTGGGTTGGTTGCTGCTGGAGCAGGCGTTTTATTGGCTGCGTTAGGAGGGGCCTCTCTCCTAATTGGGGGTGTGGGCTATATGTTTACTCAATTAGTTAAACCCTTACGTTTAATTAGGGAGGCTGCTGGGCCGATACAGGACGCCTTTCTTACCCTCCGCATCCGGGGCATGTACGCCGCCGACTCCCTGCGCAAGGGCTTCAGCACCATCCGGGCCGGGGCGGCCAGCGCCGGGCGCGGCGTGGCCCAGCTGGCCATCAGCACCGCCCAGCTGGCCCGGCGGGCGGCTATAGCGGCGGCGGGCGGCCTGCGCAATATGGCGGTGGGCCTGGTACAGCTGGCCCGGCGCGGCATTATGGCGGCGGCCACCGCCCTGCCCGGCCTGATCGCTTCGGTGTGGAGCTTTACGGCGGCGCTTTTGGCCAACCCCATCACCTGGGTGGTGATGGGAGTTATCGCCCTGGTGGCGGCTCTGGTCCTCCTGTGGCGCAACTGGGACGCGGTGACGGCGGCCTTCGCCAGGGGCTGGGAGTGGATCAAGAACGTCTTTACCATGGGTAAGCAGTGGCTGGCCGAGGCCCTGACGGGCATGAAAAACCTCATTGTGGGCAAGTTCACCGAATTTAAAGAGTCCGGCGCGGCCCTGCTGCAGGCGTTCGTAGACGGCTTGAAGAGCATGGTCATGCAGCCTTACGAAGTGGTTAAGGGCGGGCTGGCCAAGCTACGCAGGCTGCTCCCCTTCTCCGACGCCAAGGAAGGCCCGCTGTCGCAGCTCACTAAAAGCGGCGGAGCCTTGATAACCACACTGGCAGGCGGCATCTACGCCAAGCAGCATGTGCTATACGCTGCCATGAGCGACGTGCTGGGCGGCGCGGGGCTTACTCCGGCCCTGGCCGCCGGTGGCGAGGGGTTCGCCGCCCCGCCGCCCGGACTGGCCAAGACGACATCCGTCAATATTCGTGAGATTTTCCGTGAGCGGTCTATTACCAGGGAACGGGAACGCAGCGTGGAAACCCGCCGGGGCGGGCCGCTGGTGGCCCTACATTACTACGGCAACGACCGGGCGGAAGCAAGGGACCTGCTGCGGGATCTGGAAGCCTGGTTGAGCCGCAACCAGTAAGGAGGTGGCACCGTGGCGACCATAAAAATCGACAACGACAACGGCGAGGTGATGGTGGGCAACACGGTACTGCCTGGCGTTTTTGAAAGCATCGAGGTGGAAGACGACACCCAGGCCGACCAGGTGGAGATCCAGGGCAAGGAAAAGCGCTCTAACCAGCGGATAGCATATAACCCTACCCGGATCAGGCTGAACCTCACCCTTTTAAACGACGAATCCGGGCCTGCGGTGCAGAAACTGGAGGCCATTCATAAAATCTACCGGCCATCGCGGAGCGTTAACACGCCGCAGGTCTATAGCATTATCTCCCCGGAAGCCCAGGCCCACGGGGTGGACCAGGTGACCTTCGCCTCCTTGAGAAGCCGGAGCACCAACCTGGACGACACCATTTTCGTCAACCTGGAATTCGAGGAATACATCGCGGTGACCGTCCCGGTCCGGGAACGCCCGGTGAGCGGCAGCACGACCACCTATACCGTGGTCAAAGGCGACACCTTGAGCGGGATTGCGGCCCGGTTTGGGACCACCGTCCAGGCCCTGGCAACGGCCAACAACATCGCCGACGTAAACCTTATCTATGTGGGCCAAAAACTGGTCATCCCGTCCGGTGCAGCAAGTTCATCACCGTCGCCCGCCCCGGCGCAAACGGCGAAGGATTCCCTCTCTTGGACCACGGAGGATATCGCCATGGCCCAGGACGACGACATGCCAAGTTAAGGGGAGTTAAGGATGCCGACGCAGCTGTTTTTAGGAAACGCCATAATCCAGGACGGGATTGAATCCTTCGATTGCTGGCGGTCACGCAAGGAGCCTATCGATGTTTTAAACTTCACTTTAAGGCCGCAGGTAAGCATAAGGGTGGAAAATAAGGCCCCGGTAACATTCCTGCTGGGGTTGCCTGGGGGCACTCTAAAGCCGGTATTCGCTGGGGCAATCGACCGCACGGTTTCCCCTTACCGGGCCAGGGACAAGATGGCGGATATGATGCAGCCAGTAAAACAGGCTTTTACCGACATTCTCCCCCAGGAGGTCTTAAGCTATGTGTTAAAGATGAAAGGGATTGAAAAGGCGGAGCTTTCGCCCAAACAATTCCCCCGCAAGAACTTCGTGGCCGACGCCCCCACTTTCTACGACCTGATCCTCCAGGTGAACAGGGCATGGGGAGTAAACTACGACGGTTATTTCGACGTGGAACAGACCTTCCACTGGCATGAACGCAAGGAGCAGAGCAAGCTACCGATCTTCGCATACGGAGAGAACATTATCAACCTGGAATTCGATGGAACCGCAGGCACCCTTTTGACGGTGCTGGTGCCGGAAATAGAGCACTCGCAGCTCATCGGCATCGAGCACCCGGATGTGGAAGTTCAGGAAGTGCTGGTGGATACAATCCACCACTATACCAACGATACCGGCGGCTTGAGGACGGAGATATTTTTCAGTGTTCCGTAGGAGGTGCGCAACTATTGGCGGACAGGATCCAGACTTTTATCGACGGAGTGAAGCTGGTTTTAGAACGGGAGTTTCCTGACCTGACAGGGGCTTACCGTTACCCCGTCCGCGCCAGGGTCATCAAGGTCCAGGGTGCGGGCGCTGATATAGAACTGCTGGATAAGGACGGCGGGCCATCCCCCCCCACCCCCCCCCGCCGTCCCCTACCCGGCAGGAATGGAGCTTTTGCCTGGCGATCTAGTCAGGGTTGGTTTTTACTACAACGACCCGGCCCAGGCGTTTATCGCAGCCAAGATATAGGTGGTGAGCAAAATGGCAGAGCTGGTGGACATTCTGGTGGATGATGACGGTAACTTCGTCCTGGCACCGGATGGCGACGCGGCAGTAGTGACGGACAAGGCGGTCATCCTCCAGGACATCAAGCATGAGATTATGACCTACCTGGGCGGGATCCCCTGGCACCCCGAGTACGGGGGCAAGCTCCAGGAGTACCTGAAGGACGAGGGCACGCCCATCAATCAAAAGGCAATGGCACGGGAACTGGCGGTCATAGTGGCCAAGCATCCCAACGTGTTGCCCGGCAGCGTCTCGGCGGCGGTTAAAGCCTGGGAAGGCGAGGCGATTGAACTGGAGACCGGGTTCCGGTACACCCTGGAGGAGTCTGCCGCTGAAGCCAGCGCCGCCCTTGTGGTGATTATTGATAAGACCGGAGTGAGGGTATATGAAGCCTGAAGACTTGTTGGAACTGAAGACCTTTGAGGAATTGATGGACGAGGCCGTTCAGGAGCTGCAAAGCCGCCAGTTTAAGATAAAGAACTTCCGTCCAGGCCGGATTTTTTACACTCTGCTGGAACTGGCCATGCTGGCCGTAGCCAGCCTGTTCAAGCTGCTGCCCAAAGTCCTGGACCAGCTCTTTTTGAGCACCGCCAAAGGTGCCTGGCTGGACATCGTGGCCCAGGACCGGGCGGGCGTGTTCAGAAAGCAGCCGCAAAAGACGCAAGGCGTAATCAGGGCGGGGCGGAATAACCCTGCTGCAAAAGCGGTGCTGCCGGTGGGGGCGGTAGTTACCACTGAAGAAGATGCTGATGGCAATGTTTTGAGATATCTGGTTACCAAAAGGACTGTTCTGGACGCGGGGGTGGCGGAGGCTACCGTCCCCGTGGAGGCAGAACTGGGTGGCGCGCGATATAACGTCGGGCCGGGGCGGATTACCAGGCTGGCCACCTTCCAGGCAGGGATAGATTACGTGACCAATGATGCCGACTGGATCACCCTGGAAGGTACGGACCTGGAGGATGACGAAAGCCTGCGCCGCCGGGCGATGAATAAGCGTACCGGCATCTCTTACGGCGGCAACCAGGCCATGTACCAGAGCATGGCTGAAGAGATTACCGGCGTGGCCAGGGCCAGGGTGAACACCAAACAACCGAGGGGAGAAGGCACTATCGACGTGGTGATCATCGGCACCGAAGGGGTGCCCACCCAGGCGGTCATCGACAAGGTGAAGGAAAAGCTGGATAATGACGGGTCGGCTATTGCCGACATCGCCGTCTACCCGGCGGAAGAACTGGTCGTGGATATCACTGCCACCCTTTACATCGACCCTGTATATGGTGACCCTGCTGTCATTGACCCGAAAGCCAGGTCTTTGCTTGCGGATATGTTTAAGGTGACACCGGTGGAAGGAGTCCAGCAGATCAACATCGACTATGGCCTGGACAGGTCGTTAATCGTGGCCAACCTGCGGGCGATTGAGCGCGTCTTCAGCGTGGAGTTGCTTCAACCGGCGGAAGACATTAAGACCACCTTCAAGCAGATCCTGGTATTGGGCCAGGTGAACCTCACCATACTGGGGGCTGATGTCTGATGGGTTTCGGTGAAGAGCTTTGGAAACTTACGCCCCCTTTCTTGAAGCGGGCGGCCCGTAAAGAAGACAGCGACACCTGGGTCTGGCTTAGTACACTGAGTGCTGTTTTTGACCGGGCGCGGGAAAAAGTGTTCCTGGTGCGCAGGCAGGCCCTGGTCCCCACGGCCAGCGGGCCTGCCCTGGACTGGCACGGGCGGGACTGGAAAATGCCCCGCTTTCCGGGAGAAACGGACGAGGCATACCGGGAACGGCTCAAGAATGCGCCGGAATTTTACCTGCGGTCCGGCACGAAACGTGGTCTCCGGGCCGTGCTGGAGGCCCTGGGGTATCCAGATGCTGAAATTTACCCGTTGTACAAAGAGAAATACAAGTTCCGCTTCCTGGATGAAAGCTGGGGATTGGGCGACGGCTTAACTTTGGAACCGGTGGTGCCAGACGCCAGGCTTGACTACCTGGGCAAGTGGTCCCAGTTGGCAATTAAACTCAATATTGGAGACCAGCCCTTTACATCCGACCAGCATGACATTTTGATGAAGCACCTGGATATGGTCAGGCCGCCCGAAGGCAGGATCTACGCCGTGATGTTCAGCGTGGTAGCAGAGACCAAGATACTGTACCATGTCTTAGGCAAGCTGACGGCCACTCTGGAGGCCATGACCTCAACCGAAGAGACCGTCCTGGATCGGAAAAGGGTACTTGACGGCAGCTGGCAGCTAGGAAGCAGGCAGAGGTCTTTAATACATGCGACCATTGAGACGGAAACCAAGCCGCTGCAAGAAAAGCCGGTCTATCATACCCTGGCTGAAGGGATGTGGTATCTGGACGGCGGCGGCCCGAGGTACCAGCTGGACGGGAGATGGACGCTTTCCGCTCCCATTACCCTGGGTGATACCATCATTCGCCTGGACGGCCAGCATACCCTGGTGGAAGGATTAAAGCTGGATGCCAGCTGGGTTTTGGACCAGTATGCCGAACTGCGCCACAAGTGTTCCATCACCGAGTGGAAAGACGGCCAGCTGACTGAAAGGAGGTGGCTGCAGTGAACGAAGTAACCACAACACAGGGTAAGATTGACCTGGCCAGGGCCAGGGCCGGGGAAATACCCATCCCCAAGATCACCTATATCGCCCTGGGCACCGGCGGGCACGAACCGGGAGACCCGACCAAGCCGGTACCCCCTTCTCCCGACCAGTTGGCCCTGGAAAATGAGATTTTACGGAAACCCGTGAGCATCGAGAGAACCGGCAATGTGAACCGCTACTGGATCGAACTTGGGAAGGACGAGGCCAATGGTCAGGTTATTACCGAAGAAGGGTTAATTGACGAGAATGGCACCCTGGTGGCCGTCAAAACCTTTGGCGGCAAAACAAAAGAAATCGATACTACGCTGGTCTTTGACTGGTACGAAAACTTTTAGGAGGTGAAGCTCCATGCCGGATTTAATTGGCCAGGACATATACAAGGACAGGATTAGGGAACTGGAAATAACCGACCCGGCCCACCCGTCCACCTGGAACACGAATTACCAGGACCTTATTAACAATGACGTGCATCTAAAAGGGCAAATCACTGGGATTCAAAATGAGATCGAGACAGCCAGGGGAGGTTTCGGCAGCCTTGATGCCCGCCTGGATGCCATGGAAACCCAAACGATGCAGGGGGAACGATCTTTTGCCTCGACCAGCGGCGTGACCGTGACCCACAACTTGGGCCACACGAACTACATTGTGAACATCGCGGCCTTGGCGGACACCGGCGGCGACCTGGGCGACGTATATGTGGTCAAGGCGGCTAATGCCTTCACAGTTTACAATACCGGAGGCTTTGCTGGGCCATTCCGGTACCAGATCATGACATAGGAGGGTTGACAAATGGCGATTATGCAAACGGATCCCAGGCGACCCAATGAGGCCGTGGCCATTGACCCGGCAAATCCCAACCGCATCCAGGTGTCTCCCTTTCCGTATTTCGGGGGGAACACCGCGCCAGCAACCATCGACGCCACACCCTTCCAGGGCGGCCCGCTGCGCGTGTACCTCGACCCGGATGGCAGCATATCGACCGACTTGTATCGCGATCATTACTGGCTCCTGGCCGAGGCCATCCTCCCAGAGCGCCGGTACGAAAACAAACCTACCGGCCAGGTGGACGAAAACGGCCAGCCCATGATGGCGATGGTGGAGCTTCCATTAGATCTGAATGACGTGGAAATCATAGTATTTCCTCTTCCGGAGGTGGTATAAGTGGCAAATATTAGTAAGTTGTCGCTTGCGGCATTGCGTGATTGGCTATTGAGCCAGGTTCGGGAGCAAGTATTTTGGCACAACTCCAAATCTGATGGCACTGGCACCATGGTGGCCAGTGTGATGGTCTACATCCCGCGCTTTCGTGTACCTGCAGGTATATGGGAGGGATGGCCTCCAGTCGAAATCAAGTCGCCGGGGTTCTGGTTCGATAAATATCCTTGCAGCCAGCCTGATGCAACTTCGCAGAGCCGTGGCAGCACGTCTCCCAACTCCCCCGGCCTGGTGGCCGCAGTAAGCCAGGCGGGGGTGGTACCCTGGACGGACATCAACCAGCCCAATTCCAAGATAGTTTGCAGCAACAGGAAAATCAATGGCCGTTCCTGCCACCTCATAACCTTGGAGGAAGCCAGGGCTGTCATGTTCGTGAAAGAACTCATCGGACATGTCCTGTATGGAAACAACTACTGGGGGCGGGATTACCGCGATCCTGCTTCTTGGGAGTATTATGGAGAGCCCGACCCGGTGGTCGCTTCATATACCAAACAATATTCGCCTACCGGGTATTCTCGCGTTTTAACCGGCACTGGGCCGAACAAGTGGGCGCACAATGGTCTTGCAATCGGCGGCGCAATGGATTTTATCAGCTTCTGGCAATGGACGGATTTTGAAATTACCGATGGCCGCTACCAGGCGGTTAAGAAGGCGGCTATAAATGATGTCGATGGCATCACCGCCGCTGACACCGCCATTGTGATCGACGGGGTAGAAAAGCCGGAGTTTTGGCCTGTAAATAATGGGCTGGTCTTAATCAAGGCTGAAGGAACGAACACGGACGAATATGTGATCTATGACTCCTTCGTGGACAACGGCGATGGTACCTACACTCTCAGCGGCTGCCAGCGTGGCCAGAAGGGCACCGCTGCCAGTGCCCACGCCAACGACGCCTTGGTGCAGCAAATCACTGACTACTGCGTGATACCGGGCGGCTGGACCGCCAAGATCGCTGATGCCGGACTCGATAACACCGCCAACCCAGCCACATTTACCTACAGCGACCTGGTGTTGGGACCGGGCGGGGCCAACCCGGCAGTGAACGACGTTCTCCAGTGCCAGAACGAGCAACTAATTATTACGGCTGTCAACGGGAACAGCATCACAGTCAGTCGTGGAGCCAATGGCTCAACCGTGGCTGCCCATGCCCAGGGGATCGGCATTGCGCGTATTTCACCACAGATGACGAATGATAATGTGGCAGCTACTGGTGACTACGGCGCATACCAATTTAACAGGATCGTGAGCTTCAGGACTGAACCGGAACTGCTGGCCCTGGGCCTGCCTGCTTCTGTGTCCTCTGGCGGCTCTAGCCGTTTTGGCGATGGCTTCTGGCTGCGGGTCTATGGCCAACGTGCGGGCCTTGTTGGCGGGGACTGGGCCAATGGGTCGAATGTGGCCCGTGGTTGGGCGGTCAACTTGATCTATCCGCCGTCGTACGCGAACTTCTTCATCGCCCCCCGCGCCGCTTTGCGCCTGTAACCTGAATCCTGAAAACTGAAATCCTGATGGCCCCGCGATAGCGGGGCCAGGGCAAACTTATTTTGCAGGAGAAATTGATGACTAAGAAGTTTGAGCTTGAAGAGAAATGCCGGGAGATGATGGAATTCGCTTATATGGCCCTTCGGGACATCCCGCGTGACTATCGCTATACATTAGGGGCAGACATCCGTAATTCGGCCATGAATTTGATGCAGTTAATAGTCCGCTGCAGAAAACGCTATTACAAGAAAACCACCTTAGAGGACATGGATATCGAATTAGAAACACTTCGTTCATTCATCCGCATAGCGGCAGACACTAATGTTATTTCCAAAGGAGAATATGGTGCTTGGGCTGAAAAGCTAGACGAAATCGGTCGCTTGATTGGTGGCTGGCAGCGATCCGTTAGAAATAAGCAATAAACTATTAGGGCTTGGGCTGAAACGTGCGGGCCTTGTTGGCGGGAACTGGGACAATGGGTCGAATGTGGCCCGTGGTTGGGCGGTCAACTTGAACAATCCGCCGTCGAACGCGAACATCAACATCGCCCCCCGCGCCGCTCTGCCTGAAACAAGCGAGAAGGCGGCTGCTTACGGGCGGTCGTCCCAGGCACAGGCAAAGGAGCCCTGGTCCTTGTCGCGCCTGCTTTATGGCCGGCAAAAAATAAAACACGCCAGACCCGGCTGGTAGGAAATGAAGGCCGGAATCTGGCCTGGTTGGAGGATGAAGATGAGGACTTACGATAATCTATACCCGCAAATTTACGACTTTGGAAACCTTTACGAGGCATATTTGAAGGCGCGGCGCGGGCATAGGTATGACCCGGACGTCCTCGTCTTCTCCAGCAACCGGGAGAGCGAACTGATCGAGTTGCAGAATGAGCTTATCTGGAAGACTTATCAGACGGGCCAATACCGCCGGTTTTATGTACATGACCCGAAAACCAGGCTAGTGGCCGCCCTCCCTTTTCGGGACCGCGTGCTGCACCACGCTCTGTGTAATGTTATTGAGCCGCTTTTTGAGCGGAAATATATCTATGACAGCTATGCCTGCCGGATAGGCAAGGGAACTCACGCCGGTGCAGACCGGGTAACGGAATTTCTCAAAAAAGCTGCAAGAAAATGGCCCAAACCCTACTGCTTGAAAGCCGACATCAGCAAATACTTTCCGTCAGTGAGGCACAGCACCCTCCTGGGGATAATCAAAAGGACTATTGCTTGCGAAGATACTTTATGGCTTATCCAGGAAATCCTATCAAGCTGGGCGGATACAGCCGAACCGGATCCACGAGGGCTGCCCATTGGAAACCTAACCTCCCAGTTATTTGCAAATGTTTATTTGGATCAGTTGGATCACTTCATAAAAGAAGAGCTGCAAGTACCTTATTATGTTCGGTATATGGATGATTTCGTCATAATTTCTGGCGACAAGAAGGAACTGTGGCGGTTGAAGCAGGAGATAGAAGATTTTCTTGACGCCAGGCTTAGTTTAAAACTAAATGACAAAACTGGCATATTTCCTGTATCCCACGGTGTGGACTTCCTGGGGTACCGGATCTGGAAAGACCATCGCCTGTTACGCAAGCGAAGTACTAAGAGGATTAAGCGTGCCTTAAAACACTTCCAGAAACTTTACAGCCAGGGCAAAATCGACTTCGAGAAGATCAACACCACTGTTCAAAGCTGGTTGGGACATACAAAGCACGCAAACAGTTTTAATTTCAGAAAGAAACTCTTTGACACTTTTTCGTTCATACGGGGAAGAGGTGATGATCATGAAACTTAAAGGTTTTTGGAATGATCCAGAAGGGTTGTCTATCGGGGATATAGTTATATGGGCTACGTTGCCCCCTTGGTTATATACGGCCTATCACTACGCTTTGGCAGCTGATTTAAGCGGGAACCAGGTTGACTTCTTTTTAACTCTAACATACCCGCTGTTAATGGTTTTGGGCGGCAAAGCTATTTCAGACCTGCCGCCGCTTAAAAGGCTGAAAATAGAGTTTCCAATCTCAGATGAAAGGGATGATCGTGGTGTCAACTCAAGCCCGAGGATATGAATTGAAGGAAATGCTCCTTACTTCTGGACGCGGTGGTCGTCCAGGACGCAAAATTCAACCCAAGGCCCTGGTGATCCATTGGACAGCCAATACTAAAGCAGGAGCCGACGCGGTAGCCAACCGGAATTATTTTGAGGGGCACCCCCAAAATAAGGTTTCAGCCCACTATATTGTAGACGACCACCAAGTTGTTCAGTGCCTGCCCGAAGACGAAATGGGATATCATGTGGGGGCTTATCGATATCAGCCGAAAGCACTGGAGTTATTGTCCTCTTACCCCAATAACTGCACCATCGGTATCGAGATTTGTGTCAACGAAGATTGCGATTTCAGGCGGACATACTGGAACACGGTGGCCCTGGCGGCTGATATTCTTCAGCGCTATGGCTGGGGTATTGACCGGCTTTGGCGGCATTATGACATTACCTGGAAAGATTGTCCGAGATTCTTTGTAAATGACGAGACCGCATGTGCATACGGCTTTACATCGGCAGCGGAGGGTTGGGAACAATTCAAGTCTGATGTTAAAAAAGAAATGCAAGGAAAGGGGACGGATAGAATGTTCACTGACATGAGAGGGCATTGGGCCGAAAATGATGTCGAGGAAGCTGCGAAATTGGGCCTGGTGGCCGGGAAGGGGGACGGAACTTTTGGTCCTGACGATGGAATGACCAGGGCGCAAGGAACGGTGGTGAGCCTACGGGTTTACAAGAAGCTAGAGACTAAAATCATAGCGCTTGAAGAGCGCATCGCTAAATTTGAAGGGAGGGCTTAGGAATGCACGATTTATTAATGCAGGTGCTTTATGATGTTCTGGTACTTCTGGCCACAGTCGCAGCTGGCTATGCCGTGGCCTGGTTACGGAAAAACCTTGGCGTTGAAGGAATGCGAAAGGTGGAAGTTGAACTGGCTGCCAAACAGGAGTTGGCCTCGTTGGCGGTCCGCTTTGTAGAGCAGGCTTATCGTAATTTACATGGAGAGGATAAATACCAGAAAGCAGCAGAATGGCTGGCGGCGCGGGCTGGTGAACTAGGCATGACAATGACGGCAGATGAAATCAAGGGACTTATTGAGGCTGCGTTAAGGGCATTCAAGGATAGATTTGGTGAGCAGTGGGCGGCAGAGACGACTGGCAGTTAAGCAACAAAATTAGGCAGGGGGTTGAACTCCTGCCTACCGCTCTTATACAACTAATTATGCAAAGAAATTTTTTGCATCGCTCGTGAGATTTTTTTGCAAAACGCGTGCGAAGCTACAGCAGTTTTGTTGCTTTTATACGTTATGACCTTGTTATTTGTTCTCCGGGGATATATAATTTTTCTTAAGTAAGGTGAAAAGAAGAAATGAATATGGCTAAACATTATGAAATAGTTAAAGTTAAAGCGCGAGGAGAAATGGTCTTGCCAGCACCGGGAAAGTTATTGGGAATAAAAGAGGGCGATCAGTTAGCAGTATATGTCGATGGTGAAGAAATTATTCTCCGTAAATTGACACCCTTTAAAAAAGCTAGTTCTAACGACGCTATTTTTAAATTAATCGGTATGGGGGAAGGCCCATCTGACCTGGCCGAACACCATGATTTTTATCTTGCATCTGATGATAAGGAGATTTGATACCCACTATGAGCAGTTTGGATTTAATGTTGTTGGCCGTGCTGGTTAGTACTTTGCCAGCCGCAGGCAGAAGAGCAGTAGCAGGCCAAAGTGGCCCAGGTAAACGCCCGAAATAAGGGACCGCCAGGGATCCTTTTATTTATAGCTTCAAGTTGTTATTTGTTGAATTTCTTTGATAGCCGGCGAGCAGCATTATAGCCCGGTAAATATTATTAACCTGTTCTTTGAGAGTAAGCCCTTCTTCATTCAAGCGCCAGCGCACAATGGTCCCCTGAATGAGCCCGATAAAAATGTAGGCCAGGCTTTTGGGATCGAATTCTCCCCGGAAAATACCTTTATCCATGCCTTCGTTAAATATCGTTTCAATCCAGGAGGTATAATTATTCACCAATTTCTTGATGTTCTCCTTTAGACCGGGATAGCCGGTGTACAGTTCATCTGAAAAAATGATCCGGGGCATGCCGGGGTTGGTTTCTAGTAAAGCCAAATGTGAATTTAAAATTGACCGCAGTTTCTTTTCGGGGGGAAGGTTGCTCCTGGCTACTCCAGCGGCCGTATCAGATAGGTTACTACCTACACTATGTACGGCTGCCTGCAGGATTTCTTCCTTGGTGGCAAAATGTTTAAAAATGGCACCTTCCGTCAGTCCTACTTCCCGGGCGATGGCTGCTGTTGTAAGATGAGTTAATCCTTGACTGGCAATAATTTTTAAGACGGCGGCTATTATTTGCTGTTGCCGGACAGCAGTGCTTTCTTTAGAGTTCACAGGCTCTTGCCTCCCTAATTTACACTATGAGGTCAACGGCTAAAGCATAGTAATTAATTACTTGCCTAACATTTTAACATTTTCCGCTGCATTGTTCAATTACAAAATGTCGGGTTCCAGGCTTTCCCGGCTTTACTACCCTTATGGCAAAATGCCCTCCTTGGCCAGCTTCCGCTTCAAGGATTCTCTACCGCGATTTATGCGCGATTTTACTGCAGTTTCTGAGCTTTTGGTGATCGCGGCGATTTCTTTATAAGAATAACCATTCAGCACCCTTAAACCCAGGGCCAACCTGCAGTTCAATGGAAGCTCACCCATAGCACGCCACAATGTCTCCCAAAGCTCTTTTTTCCTCACCTTTTCCTCCGGGTCGTCAATACTGCCGGCTATCTCCCAGCTTAGTTCACCATCCTCGGTAGTTACTGCAGCATCCAGGGAGAACAACTGGATCTTCTTCCGGCGCCTCCACCAGTCAATCCACAGGTTGACCCCTATCCTGTGCAGCCAGGCCTCAAAACTGCGACCGTCATTCACAAAGTTGGCCAGCGCTATGTACACCTTTATTACTATCTCCTGGGCCAGGTCTTCAGCGTCAGTATGGTTCCCGGTGAGAGTAAAGGCTAGACTGTAGATTTTCTTCTCATAGGCTGCCAGCAGTTCTTCAAAGGCTTTCGTATCGCCCTCTTGGATCCTGGCTATCAAATCTTCGACTTTGCCCATGGGTACGCTCCTTCAACTCAAGCAACAATCCCAAGTAAATGACCACTTACCTATAAGCACGAAAAAAAAGCCCAAAAGTTTCGCCCTGGGCAAAAATTTTTAACCATGAAAAGCGACGAGTTGTGCCAGCCAGGATGGAGCTGTATTCTAACTGATAATAAGTTAGTATTTACTTACTTCAACCTTAAAATCCTAGCAAAATCCATGCCTAACCTCAAGGCCCATTATCATTTATGTAAAATAAAGGTATAGCAATCCGGTTAGCAGGCAGCCGTCTCTAAAAAATAAAACGGATCTCTAGATTTCTAGAGATCCGCCAGAGCCGGGTAAAGTATGGCCGGCAAACCCTGCTTTCCTGTTTTATTTGGTGATTGAGCTCATGACAGCAGGAACAGGGTGTTGTTTTTTCCTGACAAATAAGATTCCCAGATCATCAAACAGGGAGTAGATGACGGGAACTACGACCATGGTCAGGAGGGTCGCCGCTAAAATACCACCTATAACGGTGGTGGCCAGGGGTGAAAAACGTTCCGACCCTAGGGCCCATTCCAGGGCCAGGGGCAGCATCCCGGCAACGTCGGACAGGGCCGTCATCATAATGGGGCGAAAGCGGGTTTTAACGGACTGGATAACAGCCGTCTCCCGGTCAGCTCCTTGTTCACGGGCACGCAGGATGTAGTCCACCAGGAGAATGGCATTATTGACTACCGTACCGGCCAGCAAGATAAAGCCAAACATGACCGGCAGGGAAACGGGCTTGTTGCTGTACAGCAGGGCCAGGGCGACCCCAATGGCAATCAAAGGGATGGAGATCATAATAGTCAGCGGGTGCAAGAAGGACCTGAACTGGGCCACCAGCAGCAGGTAAACCGCCACCACGGCCAAGAGCAGGGCGAAGCGCAGGTCGGCACCGGATTCTTTGAGATCGGCCTGTTCGCCCGTTATCGTCACTTCATACCCGTCCGGCACCTTTATATTTTTTAAAACGCGTTCGACGTCGCCGATGACATGACTGAAAGGCCTGCCGTAGGTAAATCCCAGGACATCGACGGTCTGGTTGAGATTTTCCCGGGTGACTACATCTGCTCCCCTGGTCAAACTTATACTGGCCAGATCCTTTAATGGCACCTGCACTCCTGCCGGCGTGGTCAGGCGGAGATTTAAGAGTTCTTCCAGGGAATCACGGTTTTCGGGTGCATACCGCACCTGAATATCCGTGTCTTTCTGATTAGGCATTTTTAAGCTCGAGGCCCGGGTCCCTTCAATGTTCGCAAATACCTGCCGGGAAACCATCTGCGGTGTCAGGCCCAGCTCTGCTGCCCGTTTGGCATCAATCTTTAAGTCTATTTCCGGAGTGGTTAAGGTCCAGCTCCGGTAGATATTGACAGCCCCGGGTACCTGTTGCAGGGCAGCGGCAATCTCCTCCGCCAGGTGATTTAAAACCTCGGGGTCCTTACCGGTTATGCGGACATCAATTGGCGCCCTTGTGGTTGCTATGGCCGTACCACCGCTTTCTTTAACAACAAATGTCTGCACCCCCGGCAGCCGGGCAATTTTGGCCCGCAACCTTTCTTCAATAGTCCAGATGTCTTCCGTGCGCTCTTTCCTGCTGGTCAGGGTGACCGTTATGTAAGCCCTGGTTACGCCCTGGACGCCGCTGTCACCCAGGTAATGGGCCCCTGCCTCATAGCCTATGCTGCTATGATATGTCACAACGCTGGGCTCTACCGCCAGGAATTCTTCCACCTGCCGTACAATGGCGCTGGTCCCTGCCAGCGAGGTTCCCGGTGAGGTTTCCAGGGTGATAAAGAAGGAGCCAGCGTCGAGCTTGGGCAAGACCTCCACACCGATCAGTCCCAGGATCCGGATACCTATAATCAGCAGGAAAACAGCCAGGCCTACGGTTAACAAGCGCAACCTAAGGGCATGCCGTAATATGGAAACATAAAATTCGCAGGTGGCATCCATCAAGCGGACAAAGGGCCAGGCCAAAAAACCGAGGAACTTTTCAAGCCAGGCAAACCGCAGTCCTTGCAACAGCACTGTAAATAAGGGAATCATGGTCACAGCGACAATAAATGACGAACCCAGGGCCAGGATGAGGGTCAACCCCATGGGGCCAAAAACCCGCCCCACAAAACCGGGGATAAACAGGAGGGGTACCATGACGATGAGAGTTGTAGTAGTACCGGCCAGCACCCCGAGAAATATTTCTCCGGTCCCATCAATGGCCGCCCTCAGGGCATCTTTACCCAGCTCCACCCGGTGCCTGGTGATATTCTCCACTACCACGATAGCATTATCTACTACCATACCGATGGCCAGGATCAATGAAGAAAGGGTAATAAGGTTCAGATCCAGCCCGGCTACCTTCATCAAAGAGAAAGTCATTAAAAAAGAAAGGGGCATGGAAAGGGCCACAATCAGGCTCTCTTTCAAGCTGACTATGAAAAACCAGATAATTAAAGTTGTAAATAGCAGGGCAGTGCCAATACTGCCAGTCATGTTGTCAACAACCGAACAGGTAAATGAGGCATCTTCACTGGCTATCACGAAATCCAAAAAGGGATATTTCTGTTGCAAATCCGCTACTTTTTCCTTGACCCCGTCTACTACGGCCACAGTATTGGCATCCTTTTTCTTGATAACCTGGAGGGATAGAGCCGGCTTGCCTTCAAAGCGAAACTCGCTGCGGTTTTCGGCCTGGCCATCCTCCACCCTGGCAATATCCTTCAGGTAAATAAGGTTGCCATTGCGGTTTTCTATAATGGTACGGCCAATATCGGCAGCCCCGTTAAACTCATTGACAATGCGGATTAGATATTCTTTCTCCTTTTGGATAATGTGGCCGCCGGGATCAGCTATATTCTGGGTACCGAGAGCGGCAACCACTTTGTCCAGGGGTATCTGTAAGGCCTCTATCCGGTTGCGATCTGCAAAAACATTGATCTGGTGCTTGTAACCGCCAAAAATATCAACGGCAGCCACCCCGTCCACCATCTGCATTTCATTCTTAATATCATTCTCCAGCAGGGTGCGTACGGCGGTCATAGGGACTCTGGTACTGCTGACGCTGTAGGTAATAACAGGTTTATCCGACGAACTGAACTTCATTACCTGGGGTTCCTGAATCCCGGCTGGTAAATTTCTTTTGATACGGTTAATCGCATTTTGCACATCAACAGCCGCTACATCAACATCCCTGCCGTACTGAAATTCGACCTGGACTACGGAAAGGCCATCCTGGGAGGTGGAGGATATTTTTTTTACTCCTTCCAGCGTGGCGAACTCTTCTTCCAGGGGTTTACTCACATTTCTGGCAACATCTTCAGCAGCAACACCTGGATAAGCGGTAACTACATTAACCAGCGGCGGTGCTGTTTCCGGAAAGAGCTCTATTTTTAGTGAGTTTTTAGCAAAAACGCCAAAGATAATCACAGCAATAACCAGGGCAAAAACAGTGTACCGGTGCTTAAGTGTATAGGCTGCCCAGTTCATTGCTCTTGCCCCCCGTCGTAGAGGTAAACAGTACGGCCATCATATAATTCCGTTAAATTAGTAGTTGCCACCACGGTATTTTTCTCCACACCATCCAGGGCTTCGATGTAGTCATTATTGGTGATGCCTTTCTTAATTTCCCGGCGCTGGACCTTGCCTTCGATGACGGCAAAGACGAAGGCTTTCCCGCCATCCTCCATTACCGCCTGGCGGGGGACCAGGATGGCTTCCTTTTTTTGTTTCAGGATAAATTTTGCGTCCATACTGTTGCCTGGCCTCAGCTCCTTGCTAACCTCCCCCGGTAAGGGGATTTCCACTATGGTTGTACGGGAAACCGGGTCGGCAGCCGGATGGATTTTGCTTATTTGGGAAATAATTGGTTTTACCGAGCCAGTACGCATCTGCAACATGACTTTGGTACCTACCTGGACTTTGGGCAGCTCCACTTCCGCCAGCTTGACCTCTACTTTAAGGCGGTTAACATCGGCAATGGTCACCAGCGGTTTGCCCGGGATGGCTAGATCACCGGCATAACCGGACACATCCGTAACAACACCATCCACAGGGGTGTTCAAGGTAGTATTATTTAAGGTAACCTGGGCCTCCTCTAGCATAGCCTCAGCCTCTTTGAGATTAGCTTCAGCTTGTTCCAGGGCGTGCCGGGCATCTTCATATTGCTTGGCTGGTATAACGCCCTGCTCATAAAGGGATTTATTCCTGGAAACTTCTTTCTGCCAGTAAGCCACGTTCGTTTTAGCGCTGGCTACTTTTTGCTGTAAAGTATTGGTTCGGGCAACAAGCTCCCGGTCATCGAGGATCACCAGGGGTGTCCCCGCCCGCACAAAGTCTCCTTCCCTGGCGTCCTGCTTAAGGATTGTTGCCGTTATTTTGGCAGCCAGAAACACCTCGTGGTCCGAACGGACGGTCCCCACATAGGTAAGGGTTTCCTCGATTGGCCCGGAAGTCACGTGAACCGTTTTTACCGGTAGCCCTACCTCCTCCCTCGCTGGCGGTGGGGTACGCAAAGCTGCGACCCGGTTATAGGTCAACCTGCCACCTGCATAAATCACCAGGCCGATAAGAAAAAATGTCACTCCCTTTCCCAGCAAGCCGATCAATCTAACTTTACTTGCCATAAAGTTGCCCCCTCCAAAAACTTGCACCCAGTATGTTAAAAAACGATTGTGAGTAAATAGATACTTTCCTAAGGTGACAAATAAACGCCCGGCGCACGATAAATCATAACCACCAGGCATAAGTAATAAGCAAGCTACATGCCTCCTGCCGATATGGCCCAGGGCTTCTCAAAGGCAAGTTTTAAATAGGCGTGCTGGCGCACGAGATTGTCCAGGGCCTGCTGCGCCTGGACCACCGCCACTTCAGCAGCCACCACATCCGCCTTGATGCCCATCCCTGCCTCGCACCTGGCCCTCTCCACGCGAAGTTTCTCTTCGGCCATTTTCAGGGCCTCCAAGGCCGCGACGTACCCTTCCTCCACCTGCCTGGCCTGATAGTATGCCGTACGCGTTGCTTTGGCCATGAGCTCTCGCACGCCGGCATAGTCAAGCTCAGCCTGCTCGAGTTCCTTCTGCCGGGCATCATAGGGTGTATAGGAGCCCGTAAAATACATCATGTCGGCGGCCCAGCGTTTTAAATCTATATTTTGCCGCGCCTTCCACACAGCGGGGGCTTTTTCCAATACCCGGAATACCGCACCGTCCAGGCTGTCCACTTGTAAAGGCTCGAATTTTACATCATCGATGAGCTCGGGCCTCGCCCCGGCATCCAGACCTATTGCCTGGTTTAAGGCGTTGTAAGCGTCATCCAATGCGTGCCGGGCCTGCTCGTAGTTCTTTATAGCTTGCTCATATTGCGACTCAGCTATCATTTGCGTCGAGGGTGCCACAGTGCCTGCCGCTGCACCCGCCCTGGCGTTCTGGAGGTTAATTAGAGCCTGTCCCTTAAGCTTCTCTTGTAGAGATAGCTTGCTACCAGCAACCTGAACGTCCCAGTATTTCTTACACACATCCAGGACCAGGGCGTCTACCTTCGCCTCGTAGTCCTTCTTGCTGGCCCGCCAGGCGAGGTCAGCAGAGAGAAGCTTGTTCCAGCTCGCCTCTATTTGCGGGCCGTAAGGACCGCTGTAACCACCCTCAACCGGGGTGAATTGTACATTCTCCTGGGCGTCGTCCCTGATGGCCTTGGTGCGCTCGATTTCGGCTTCCGCTTTTTTAAGGTCCATATCGTGATCCAGGGCCAGCTTGATAGCCTCGTCTAAACTCAGCGTATCCTGGGCAGCAGCCCATTGCGCCGTACCAAAGAACACTAAAAGGCTTACAACCAGAGTTAGCACCTTTACCCACCGTTTCAACCTGACACCCCCCCAAAGTTTAAGGACCCGGGTCCGGAGGTGGACCCGGGTCAAGCAAGTCTTGTCAAGAGCTTACAGCGTCATGCTCACCGTCTGGTCGGCTTCATTCCAGTCGACCTGGGCACCGAAGGCCTGGGCAACCCAGCGGAACGGCACCATCACGCGGCCGTTTACCACTTCGGCTACCACGTCCATGGTGATGGGGGCACCGTTGATGGCCATGATCGCGCTGCCCGGAGTGACCTGCACAACACGGCCCTGCCCGATGAAGGTGGCTTTAACGCCGTCCCAGATAATGTTTTCTGGCGAAATGCCCAGGGCATAGGCCACATACCTGGTCGGCAGGTAGGTACGACCATCCTTAATGTATGGAGCCACGTCCATAGTAGCCTGGATACCGTTTACGCTGTAGGTAGTGCTGTTAATCTGGAACGTAGCGCTGCGCTTCGTTTGTATTGCGCTGACAACTTCAGCATTTACTACTTTAACTGCATAATCAGTGTCTTCAAAGAAGGCTTCATCGTCATCCTCGAAGCCACCCGACTCTACATCAAAATCGGAACCGTCATAGTAAGCCGTATGGTCCGTTTCAACAATTGCACTGCCGCCGATCTCAACCTCAATGTCACCCTCGGTCACGGTGCGGTCGACGTTGTACTTGATCCCGCTGATAACGATGGTGCTAGGTTCAGTGCTTTCATCACTGAAGGTAATTACCAGCACATCGTTATCATCATCGTCTTCGTCAACATCAACGTCGTCGATTTCCAGATCTCCAGACGTTACCTCGACATCAGGAGTTCCGTCGAAGGTAACATCCTCGGGGAGGGTGATCCTCAGTTCACCGTCGGCATCAATAGCTTCCGCTGCCTCTTCGGTTATGGTGATGTTCCCAGCCGCCTGGCCGCTCTTGCCAATTAGAACCGTAGTCTTTTCCACTTTAACCGATACCGGAGATACAATCTTAGCGACGGTGATCTCTTCAGTCTCTATATCCTGGGTACCGCTAATCTTGATCTTAAGGTCGCCCGTTACTCCGGCCTCGAGGGCTACCTGGTTATCTTCGATGGTCAGCTCAGCAGCATCGGTGGACTCGTTTTGAACCTCCAATTTGAGGGTCCGGTCATCAGTTCCCTCAAGACCTGCATAAATTAGTTCAACGCCATTATCGCTTACAACCACTTCACCTTCTTGCCAAAAGTTACTATCATCGCTAGGCGGATTAGGTGCTACATATTTACCGCCAAACATAACCCATCGTGCGTTGCTTGGAAGAGTAAGTTTAATAGTTTTACCATCATCCAGGCTACCTTCAAGACCTTCTTTAATGGTTATGTCACTGATATCCTGTTCATTAAGGCCAGCATACACCTTGGTATCAGGATCGTCGGCTTCTACAGTCACACTGTAGTCGGCATACTGCCCTACTACAATCTCGGACGGGGTTACGTCGTAGTCACCCTTGACTTTTACAGTTACATCGCCATAGTCAGCCTCGTCTTCGTCGTCTATATTAATATCTACCCAGAATTCAAATCCTATTGCTTCTTGGCTTTCACTCCCGTCGGTCTTGATTATCAATTCATCTTCATCCGGGTTAATTTGAATATCACTGCTTGTCAGGTCACCCCAAAGTACATTTAGGCCAGAAACCGTTCCCCATTCAAGTCCACCAGGCAATACCAGCTTCAATTCATCGCCGCCGTTGAGCGTTCCTGCTACATTTTCTTCTACTCTGATTTTGACCCTACCGCCATCATCCGTAAACTCGTCGTCCTCGATGACGCTCACTTCCAGTGCCCCGTCGCTAACTACCTTGGCGATCACTACCTTGCCATCCGGCAGCGGCCCGGAAATCCCATCGATGGTAACCGCCACATCGCCTTCTGCGCTATCGGATACGTCTACGTTCTCAAAGGCCACAAATAATTCTGCTTTTCCTGAGTAGGTAGTAGTGGTAACGGTTAATTTTAGCGTATTTTCATCAATATAGGTAAGCTGTGCAGTTGCACCGTTAGGTTGTGCAGCCCATTCAATGCTGTATACAGTATCAGTAACTACGTCAAAGTCATTTGGTAAGGTTATCAATGCCTGAGCTGTAGTATTTGCTGGCATCGGGTCGATTTTTACGCCTAGTTTACCAAGTGTACGGAGACCGTCATTCTGTATTGTAGGTACATCAACTGCATAGTACGATGTCCCTGCAATAGCCGGTCCGGCAAAGGGCACCATCAAACCGACCAGCATGGCCACGGTAAGTAGAATCGACAACCATTTCTTCCTCGTTTTAAGCAACTTTCTCCCCTCCATGAAAGATTTGGTTTTAGTTTTGATTTGGAGTTTGGTATTGCTGCATCCTTGGCAGCATTTGGGTATTCCCGCCGCTCTTCACCGCTCCCGTCGCACCCGGGGGCCGGATTTATCGCGGGTGTATGGAACGGACGGCGTGCGGGACCGCATCCCCCCTTTTTCGCTTTTCACACTAGCGGGGCTGTAGCACCCTGCCAGCGCTCTATCTCTACCCCGCCACACCGTATAGACCGGCTAACGGAGTTTGAGCCACACGTTTACCACTTCCTTGCCAGCTTCCAGCGTTTCGCGATCGAGATCTTGAAGTTGCCGCTCTAAGGCTTTGGCCAGCGCCTGGCTCTCGCTGTCCTGCTTGCCTGCCAGCCTCTGGTATTCCAGGAGATTGCGATCGAATTCAGCTGTTATATCCACAGTTTCTCTCTCGAACTTGAACTCATGGCCTAGCCGGGCTATTTTCTCCAGGAATTGATCTGTACTGCCTGTGGGCAGCACTGCCCTCAGTATGGCCTCTTCCTGCTGGTACACCCACACTTCCCTCGGCCTCACGGCGCCCGCTTTTTCGGCCAGGACGGCCACTACTTCTTTGGCATAGGGCAGATTATCCACTTCCACCTTTACCATGGTGGTCCGTATATGCCTGCTCCTGCTGAGGAAGACCTTCTGCTGGCTACCGTTCTCCTGGCCAGCGGCAACGCGCGTATCAGTATTACCCTGCACCCGGGGATGCTGTTCGGCGGCCGTATTCCCCGGCGGGCTGTCCCCTGCACTCCTCTCGCTATTTGGCGCAGGGGTCCCGGGTCGGGTCTTTACCTGTTTTTCTCCCGCACCGGGCCTATATCCATCAGGAACCTTTTTGCCTGCTCCGCTGTTCCCGGGCGTTGCCGCGGCCTGCTCCTGCTCTCCGTCGCTCATTTTCTCGCCCGCCGCCGGGACGCCATCACCGCTTTCAGCGACCACCACCGTACCCGGAACCGGGGGACTACCGGAATCCCGCCACACCGTCAGGCTTCCCGTATTTGCGCGGCCGTACTGCAGCACCCCCAGGCCCACGCCCACCACAATGACGGCCACCAGCGCGACCAATCGCCACCTGGTAATATAAGAAGGGGATACAACCGGGAGCCTGCGGGGACTTTTACCCTCCTCCAGTTCCTCTATACACTTCATCACGCTGTCAACAAAACCGGGAGGAGCTTTCACCTGCCGGTAGAGTTCTTTCAGGCCGCGAGAAATTTTCTTCAGAGCCTCAAGCTCCGCCCGGCAGGCCTCGCAGGACTCCAGATGCTTCTCTAGCGAACTCCTTACCTCATCCCTCAGCTCGTCATCTATATAAGGCGATAACAATTTCTTTGCCTGCCGGCACCTCATTTTTAACGCCACCTTTTCCGAGGGGTCATGCCGTTCCGGCGTTTTGCTCCCGGAGCTACACGCGGCCTCTCCCACCGGCCTTCCTGCTTATTAACACGCATGACGAGCCCGAAAGTTTCGCTTCGCCGGGAAAAAATTTATTTCTTCCATGTCCCGGCCGGGCCTTAAAGCCGGGCGCACAAAAAAAATGCGCCCGTACTAAATCGGGCGCATAGACAGCCTACGTTTACTATTTATTGCTATATATAGGATTAATTTAACATAACTACCCGTGTCAAAGGTGGCAAAGGCATTTGGTGAAGTCAGGGAGTGAAATCGATGAACGGAGGAAACACGTACACGGATTGGAACATATCTGCGCCAGCACAGTGCCCATCTTTACCGCTCTTAATTTCGATGAACTGCAAAAAGTCAACAACCTAATCCGGAAAAAGGAGTACAAGAAAGGTAACGTGCCCAGCAGGAGAAAGCTCGCAGCCAGCAATTACTGGAAAATTTCGACCGGTATTATACTCCGGGGATTATGGTCGCCTCCGCCTTGACGTATCTGGTGACGAGAAACCCTATCATCGCCTTGACCCTGCTGGTGATCGCCTGCCCCGGAGCGCTAGTGATCGCCACGCCGGTTTCCATATGGCCGGTATAGGCAATGCGGCCCGCCGGGGAGTACTCATCAAGGGAGGAGAACACCTGGAAAAGGCAGGAAAAATCCAGGTAGTGGTGCTGGACAAGACCGGTACCCTCACCCGGGGCCGGCCGCAGGTGACGGGATGCTGGGTCAACCGCGGCACGGAAACGGATATGCTGTTGAAAGCCGCCGCGGTGGAAAGGCTGTCGGAGCATCCCCTGGCCAAACCCGTGGTGGAACGGGCAGCAGAAAAGAGACGCATACCTGAAGCCACTAATTTCCAGGTACTTCCCGGCCATGGAGTAATGGCTACGGTAGCAGGAAAGAGGATATATGTTGGTAACCGCAAGCTGATGAGGGAACAGGGCATCGCCATTGATGCTGGGACTGAGGAACGCATGGCAGCAGAGGAAAGGCCGGCCGCACCGCGGTAATCGTGGCAGAGGACCAGGAAATCCTGGGAGTAATTTTTATCGCCGACGTACCGCGGGAGGAGGCCCTGACCCTGGTACCCCGGTTCAAGCGTATCGGAGTTGAAAAGGTTGTGATGTTAACGGGTGACAACCTCCGAACGGCGGGAGCTATAGCGCGCCAACTGGGGATAGATGAGTTCCGGGCGGAAATGCTGCCGGAAGAAAAGGTGGCGGTAGTCAAGAGTTTACGGCAGGAAGGCCAGATTGTAGCCATGGTGGGTGACGGTATTAACGACGCTCTGTCCATGGCGGCCGCCGATGTAGGCATCGCCATGGGGATGGCCGGGACGGACGTGGCCATGGAAACGGCAGGCCTGATGCTGATGGCCGATAGTCTGGCCAAACTCCCTTACGCCATCGGCCTTACCCGCCAGACAATCAGGAACATTAAACAAAATATCACCTTCGCGGTTCTGGTGGTGCTGGTGTTGCTGGTGGGAGTGATCGGCGAGGTAGTCGTGCTCTCGTCAGGCATGCTGGTCTACGAGGCCAGCGTCCTGCTGGTGATCCTCAACGCCATGCGGCTGCTTCATTACCGGGAAGTCTAGCTATGCCCGGGCCGACGAAATCAAGTTTCTAGCAAAAAGAGGCTACAAAGTTACTGTTGCCAATGAACCGCATTTCTGTTGCTTTTATGCGGTATGCCTTTGTTATTTGTTCTCTGACCAGCGCCGGCCAAAATACTATTTAGGAATAAAAGAGCCCTGGAGCAGCAGCCCGGCGCCTGGGACCGGGAAAACCATCATGTTCTGGCTGGAAAAGCAATGAGGGACCGCGAGGTCCCTTGTTTTATTTGGCTGCTATATAGCTTAAAGCCAAACTGCTTAAAATGGTCATCAAAAGCAAATGCTGTACTCATTTTAAATCGTTTCATGACGGCAAAACTGATTGCATCTACGTAACTGGCCTTTTGCATTAAATCTAAAGCATGGGTATGATTTTCATCGGCCCTGTTGAGTATAGCTACTATAGCGCTGGTATCAATCAAGACCCGCATCAACTTTTGTGCTCCCTGGATATATAGTAATCATGACGCCTCGACAAGTCTGCCGGCCCTTCAAAAACGCCGGCCATGCGCAAAAGGTTATTCCCAGGCCAGAAAGTTTTATTTTGATGAGTACCTTCCCTGGTTATTTTTTTAGAGAAAAGCAATATCTTTTTTGCCTGTCGCTCATCAATTTTTTCCAGCATTCTTTTCAGTTCTTCCTTGGCAGTACTCATTATGGTATGCCTCCTTAAGTTAATCCACCTTTATTATACAATCACTTTGTTACCACTTCAATGTTCAGGGTAAACGGGTGTTTGGTTGGAGTTGAGGATCGCGCCGCCGGCCTGCTGAACAGTTTGAGCCGGCCAGGTGACGGAGCGCAATACCTCTACCCAGGACCTGTCGCAACAGCTCAGCACCACCCTGGAGCAGTAGCAGGCTAAAGTGGCCCAGATAAACGCCGCCACCGACCGGGAGGAGAGAGCGAAGCACGAAATAAGGGACCGCGAGGTCCCTTAACTTATATACACTTGCTTCTGAATTTAATCTCCGCTAATAAATTTTCAACGCCTAATTCTCTGGCCCATGATTCTAAGTATTCCATATTCAGATTGCCAAATTGTACTTCATATACGCGCAAAGCGTCTGTTAACTGTTTCTCGCTGCCGCCGGCCAGCTTTGCCCACCTTAACTTGGCTAATATGGTGTCTTCAGGCCGTGATACAACAATTTTCTGCCCCATAAAGCAGTTTGTAACCCTACGGGAAAAACGGGATTGATCGAAAGGTTGGTCTGTAAGAATCCAAAAATCTACTTTATCCCCCGTGGTCAGATCGATTAAATTAAACATGCTCTTCTCCGCGATAGCAGCTAAAATGCTTTGTTCATCCAGGTAATAATCCGGCGGTGGAAAAGCGGCCGATAATTTTTTGAGAGCATTTTCAGGAACAGCTACAACAATATCGATATCGTGGGTTAGACGGGGTTCACCTTGAAGACTGGAGGCAAGAGAACCGGTCAGCATATACTGGATACCAGCGCTTTCGAGTACACTAATAACCCGTTTCAATAATTCCTGTTGTGACATTTAACAAGTCGCTCCAGGTAAATTTTTTTTATTTCCTCTTCAGGAAGATCTGGGTACCTCTGGCGTAAACCGTGCAAGAATAGCTGCCTGCCGAACTCGGAAAGCTCGCAAGCTTTCAGCAACCTTTGCTCAGGAGTCATCTTCCTTAGGACTTCAATATAAATCTGGTGATTGGGCCGCGGTTTCGGGTCCATAATATATCCACCCTTTCAAACTACCCGCACTGGTACGCTCGCAGCGTCGATAACAAGCCGTGTAGCACCGGAACAGGTGATGCTTTAGCCCGGCAATGGTCCACCCGCGCCTTAGGCTGCCAGGCCGGGGGCGCTCCCCATTATCCCTTCTCAGGCTTATAGCCAATCCCACGAGCTAACTGGTAATTGATAAATTGATTAAGGCTGGTATTTTCTTCTCTGGCCCTCTCAACCAGCGCCCGGTGTAAAGATCTGGTAGTCCGGATTAATATGCGGCCGCTATATTCCTCATGGGATGCCGGCTCTGGAATTGGGTCGCCATGTTCCAGGGCATCGATCAACCAGCAACGTTTTGCATCTTCAATCATTGCCAGGGCTTCTTCTTTTGTCTCCCCCTGGGAAAGGCAGCCCGGCAGCTCAGGTATTTCTACCGCATAACCACCTTCGGGAGAAGGGTATAGAACTATTCTATAGGGTAACTTCATATAATATGCAAGATCTTTATTCATCTTCATCTGCCCCCTCTAAAAGCTTAATAGCCCTTATTACATAGCTTTGTAATACATATGGCTGCCGGTAAGGTATAACTAACTTATATTTTCCCTTTCTGTATATGTAATGGCTTGATCCTCCACCCGGCTGAGATCTTATAAAACCAGCTTTTTGCAAAAGTTTATCTATCTCATCAAAGCGGACCGTTTTGGGGTTTCTTTTAATTTTTTCTAGCAATTTTTCAAGCTTGCCCATGAAGCATTATCCCTCCGGTCCTTAAATTATGATAGCATATATGTTAGCATACTGCAATAAATATTCATTTCACCCGTGCCAGGACGGCCGCGGCCTGGGCGCGGGTGAGGGGGGAAAGGGGGGCGAAGACGCCCGGCGCCACGCCGCGCATGAGGCCGGCGGCGTAAGCGCGGGCCACGGCCTCCCGGCCCCACGCCGGGATATCGTCCCAGTCGCGGAAGGGGAGGGAAGCTGGGATGGGGACGCCCGGGTCCGCTGCGCTGGGGAGGGAGCTGGCCGTATCAGATACGCCCGGCAGGAAGGACCCCGCTTGTGCGGCCGAGGATTCTTGCGAGGGCGGGGCGGCCGTTCCTGCGGCCAGGTTGACCACGCCTGTTGCGTCGCCGCGGCCGGTTTTTTTACCGGTGATCTCCAGGTAGCGGGTGAAGAAAGCCGCCGCTTCCACGCGGCTGACGGGCTGATCCGGGCGGAAGCTGCCGTCCTGGTAGCCGGCGACCAGGCCGTGGGCCCAGGCCGCGGCCACGTCCGCCCGCGCCCATTCCGGGATGCCGGCCGCGTCGCTGAAGGGCAGGGCTTCCCCGCCGCCGGGCGCCCAGCCCGCCAGGCGGCCGAGTATTGCTACCAGTTCCACCCGCCGCACCGGGCTGTCCGGACGGAAGCTGCCGTCTTCATAGCCTGCCAGCAGGCCCCGGCCGGCCATTTTCTTGATGTCCTCTTCCGCCCAGTGGCCGCGGGTGTCCCAGAAGCCCTCTTCCCGCGTGCTGTCCAGGTCAATTTTCTGCCCCGCCACGCCGCTCGTCGCCTGGTCCAGGGCCACCAGGAGGACGCTCTTTTCCCCGCCGGTTAAAAGCCGCTGGAAGTCGCCCCTGGCGTCCAGGGGGATTACCTCCTGCCGGCCGTCGTCAAAGTTCAAGTACAGGCGGCCGGCGGTGGTGGTCCCTTTGAGGAGGACACCGCCTTGCTGGGGCAGCACCGAGACGGCCAGCAGAGGCGGCCGGCTGCCGGGCAGCCCGGCGGCCGCCACCTGCGCCAGGATGGGTCCCCGGGGGCTTTCCAGCAGGGTCAGGGTCACGGGCACCCAGGCCGGCAGGCCGGCGGCGTCCACCCGGTAGCCGTTTAAAGTGACCAGGGTGCGGTCGCTTAAGGTATAGCTGCCGCCGTCGGCGGTGCGCAGGAGGCCCTGCTGCCTGTCGACGCCGGCCAGGACTTTAACGGTTTCAGCGGCCGGGGTAGCTATATCGACCCGCCAGGCCTTCCCCTGGCCGGGCACTGCCGTCAGGCGCACCCAGTCGCCCGGGGTCAGGGTAGCGGCGCCAACCGGCAGGCCCCAGCGGAATACCTGGGTGCCGTCGTCCAGCTCAAAGAGGCGGAACTGGTTGGCAAAATCCATGAGGTACAGGTTGCGCCGGTCCGCGCTCACATAAAGGACGCGGCCGTAGGTGACGGAGCTGTATGCCGCCAGGGTAATTATCTCGCGGCTGCCTGGCATGAGGTTCAGGGCCACCCAGTCGCCGGGGCGGACGGCGGCCACCTGCACCGGCTCGCCGTCGCGCTGGACCGGCGCGCCGGGGAAGAGGGTGTAGGTAGCGCCCGTGGCCAGGGTGAGGCTGCTACCGTCAATCCTGGCTACCTTTCCCAGGGCCAGTTCCCTTTTAACGGCGATGTATTCCACCAGTCCCGTTACCGGGTCGAGGACCAGGCGCACGGCCATACCCGGCACCAGGGACCCGGGTTCGGCCCGCCCGGCGGCGCCGTAAGGCAGGTCGGCCCTGCCGGCGTCTACCAGTTTGTCGGCAAAGGTAACGGCTACTCGGGGGCTAAAGACAAAGGGCGCATCCATCCCCAGGAGCCAGAGTTCCCCCTTTTCCAGGTCGATGCGGGTGAGAATGCCTTCTTTTTCCTGGTAGCCGGCCTGGACCCGCCACAGGGTCTGGGTGGAGGGGTTTAGGGTAGCGCTCAGGGCGAAGCCGGGCGGCAGGTCCCGGACACTTCCTGGACGGTTATTTACAGCCAGGCTGCCAGCGGGATTGAAGTAGTAGCCGCCGGTCCGGGCCTGGCTGTTAATCTCCAGGAATAAATCGCCCTCGCTGGTTCCCAGGGCCTGGACGCCGGCGGCCTGCCAGCGCCGGCCCACGATGTACAGGGTATGGGGCCCCAGGTAAGCGTCGGAGCCCGGGAGGATGTGGGCAGCGTCAGCCGGCGCCGCCACGCCGTCGACGCAGTTTTTAATGCCCCCTGGCGGGGCTGTAATGGTGCGGCCTCCAGTTAAAGTTACCTGGTTGGCGCCAGGAACCCCGGCCACTACTCCTCGCTCCAGGAGCTGGCCGAAGGCCAGGGCAAAATCCTGGACTGGCTGCCGGGTCCCAGGTAGGGCGCTTTTATTAATGGCTACGGCCCGTACTTTAACGGTATAAATGCCGGGGGACGGGTCTTTTATGTAAACTTTCTCCAGGTTGTTGCTGTGGTCGGCTTTGCCGGCACCGCTATAATCATTACCGAAAAACTGCCGGCCGTCGGGCGCAATTACCACTAGGTCCAGGTCGTTGACCAGGGCGGCCGCCGCCCCGGCCGGCGGCACCGGGTCGGTCCAGGCCAGGGTGGCCTTGAAGGGCGCCGCTGCGGTAGTCACTTCGACCCGGAAGGTCATCTCCTGCCCCGCCTCCAGGCCTTCGCCGGCGTCCACCAGGTGCATGGCCTTTTCCTCCAGGGCCAGCACCGTACCGGCCAGGTCCAGGATGCCGGGAAAAGCAGCCGTTGGCCCGGCAGGCGGCGTCCAGGCGCCGTTGACGAGGGCGGCTTTGAGGAGGGCGGCCGATGGATCGGCAAAGCCCTTTGTTTTCAAGTACTGGCGCAAAACGGCCGCGGCACCGCCGGTCACAGCCGCCGCCTGGCTGGTGCCGCTCTGGACGTTATAGCTGGCATTGGGAGGGAAATTGCCTTCTACCAGGCGGGAGCGCGGGGCAACAATACCCGTACCCGGCGCCAGGAGATCGGGCTTATAACGGCCGTCACCGGTAGGGCCGCAGCTGGAGAAATCAGCCTGGCGGCGAGCGTCGCTGGCGTCGGGGCTGAAGGCGGGGCGCACGGACTCGCTCGCCCCTACCACCAGGGCGTTTTTGCTGTTGGCTTCGGTAGTAAGCGACCCCTGGACCGGCCCGCTGTTGCCGGCGCCGAAGATGGGAAGGAAGTCGGGGTACTGGCGGACAAAGCTGTCAACCTGGACGGCAGCGTCGCGATAGGCGTTGGGACCGCCGCCCCAGCCGTCAACGTGGACACGGACGCCGGCCTCATAGGCGGGGCGGAAGAGGCGGGTCAGGTCTTCGGGGGGCGCCAGTTCGCCCCTGGAATTTAACAGGCCCTGGAAATAGATGCTGGCCCCGGGGGCAATGCCGCGGTACTGGCCGTTTGATGCCACACCTGTACCGGCAATAATGCCGGCCAGATGGGTGCCGTGGCCGGCAGGGTCATCGGCCTTTTCCCTCCCGGCCCAGCTCTTGAGCATGACCACTTTGGGCATCTGGCCGGGGGTGCTCTGCAGGTCGGCATGAATATCGCTCACGCTGCCTGCATCCAGGCCGCTGTCGGCTAAACCTACAATCTCGCCTTTGCCGGTAAGGCCGCCCGGCACCACCAGGCCCGGCGCCGCCAGGGGGCGGGCCCCGGTGATATCGGCGGCGCGGTCGGTAAGGAAGCCCCGGCCGTGCCAGCCGGGGGGAGGTCCCAGGAGGACTGCCAGCAGGAACACGGAAAGCATAGTTACCCTGGTAGTAGTTCTCATATTATGTAAACTCATGCTTATGAGTATACTCCTCATGTAAGCTTTCCCTCAAACTTCTCACAGTGGTAGCCAGGTAAGCTGGTTTGTTATTAGCAGCTTGCATCCTGGAGCTGTAGCCAGGCCAGGAAACACAGCAGGACGCTGCTCGCTTGAGGGTGAGGGATTGTTTGGCTTTCAGGCATTGAGGCTGGTCCTGGTATATAGTGGGCATGGGAATCAGCCCCTATTACGGGCCTGCTGCAGTACTGCCAGCATAAACTTAGGCAGGGCCAGCGTTCTTTTGACCCTCCCGGGCTCCTGGAGAACCCGGTACAGCCACTCCAGGTTCAGCCGCTGCATCCAGGCTGGTGCCCGCTGTACCCGCCCCGCCAGGACATCGAAACTGCCCCCCACGCCCATAGCTACCGGCACCTGGAGTTCTTCCAGGTGGCCGGCGATCCAGTATTCCTGTTTGGGGGCGCCCAGGCCCACGAGGAGAATATGGGGCCGCGCCGCTTTGATAGCCTCTATAAGTCCCGGTATTTCCCGGGATGACAGGTAACCATGGCTGGTGCCGGCCACCATAAGGCCGGGATGCTCCCGCTGCAGCCGGGCAGCTGCCGCCTCAGCCACGCCGGGAGCGGCGCCATAGAGGTAAAAGCGCCAGCCCTGGCGGGCCCCCGCGGCCGCCAGGGCCTGGAGGAGGTCGATGCCCGTAACCCTTTCCGGCAGGGGCGTGCCCAGTTTCCGGGCCGCCCAGAGGATGCCAGCGCCGTCGGCCGTCACCAGGTGGGCGCGGTTGATGAAGGCCTGGAGTTCCGGCTCGCGGTAGGCCCGGTAGGCGATTTCAGCGTTCAGGGTCACCACGTGGTGGGGTGTACCGGCCCTGATAAACTCTGTCACCCTGGCCACAGCTCCGGCCAGGGTGAGGGGATCTACCCGGTTGCCCAGGACACAGCAGCTTGACATAAAACACGCTTCTCCTTCGCCAAGAGTGGGGAACAGTGGAATTATAGCGGCGCGTTTGCACCGGCAGGCAGCCTAGGGAAGCTGCTCGTAGCGGCCACTTTTTTTCACCGCAGGTTGGGAATGGCGGCCAGGGTTTCCGCCAGCTTCTTCTGATCGACCAGGTAGTAGCTGACGCCGTCGACGTACTTGCCTTCTCCCGGTACCAGGTGCGCGGTCATGGCGCTGCTGTTTAGATCTTTCATGCTCAAGGCCAGGGAGAGCATTTCTTTGAGACTGAGGTTGGTCTTGACCTCTTTACTGATTTCGCTGACGAGCCGGGGTATCTTGGGAATAGTGCTCAGCTTTAACGTCTGGTCGACTACGGCTTTCAGGAATTTCTGCTGGCGCCCGATCCTGGTGATGTCTCCTTCCGGGTCGTAGCGATAACGTACGTAGCCCAGGGCGTCGTGGCCGTTCAAATGCTGTAATCCCGGGCGGAGATTAATGCCCTCTTCCGGGTAATACATGCGCTTGTCCACGTCGATATCAACGCCGCCCAGGATGTCAATGATCTTTTCAAACCCCTGGAAGTCGACTTCAACATACTTCTCGATATGGGTGCCCAGGAAATCGTTGATGGTGTCCAGCAGGAGCTGGGGGCCGCCCAGGGCGTGGGCGGCATTGATTTTATCATAGCCGTGGCCGGGTATTTTTACCCGCGTGTCCCGCGGTATGGAGAGGAGATCAACCTGGGGTTTCCTGGGATCAAGGACCGCCAGGATAATGGTATCGGACCGGGAAGGCTCCTGGGGCTGGCGCCGGTCGATACCAATGAGCAGGATGGTCTGGGGCTGACCGGGTGCCGCCTCGGCCAGGCCGCTACCGTCCCTAGCGTCGCGGGCGGTTGCCAGGCTGCCGTCCAGCCACAGATTGGCCAGCCGGTAGCCGGCAAAGGCAAAGGCACCAAAGGTAAAAAAGGCCAGCAGGATTATACCGAAAATCAAAGGTAAGGAGCTGCGGCGCCGCCCGGCCTGGGCCGCCCCTTCACCCCAGAATTCAGTTTGACGCCTGTCTGGTGTCGCCACCATGAGCTCTTCCCCCAAACTTATAGACGCTTAATTAGCCCTCCAGGTTCCCCAGTCCGCAAAAATTCTTCTTCCTGACAAAGGAACGGGCGCCTGGCGCGCCCTGTGCAGTTCCTGCTGTAGCTGTACAGATTATCAACCTGCGTCCTCGCCCCGGGCTGCCCGCCGCTGCTGCCGGGAGTTTTCCTCCTGACAGGCAACCAGGGGGCCGGCCACAGGTATCCGGCCGGTAGACCAGTCATGGCCTGATGGTGATGGTCAGCGTAGCCTGGTCCCAGTCCACCCTGGCTCCCAGACCCTGGCTGATGACCCGCACCGGCACCATGGTCGTCCCGTTGACCATGGCTACCGGCGCCGGAAGGTCACTCTTGCGGCCGTCAAAGGTGCCGGTGGTAGTACCGATTTTCAGGACGACAGAATGGGCCGCGGTGGTATAGCTGACGGTTTGGGCTGCTTCGTTATAATCAACTTTAGCCCCCAGGGCCTCGCCGATGAAGCGGAAGGGGACCATGGAGGTGCCATTGCCCGTCTGGTAGGGAGCAACCGGCAGCTGTTTGGCGCTGCCGCCCACGTAGGCCGTCCTGCTGCCGATAGTTAACTTAATCACCGGGCGCTGCTCCAGCGAAGCTATCCTGGCTTCCAGGTCGGCAATCTGCTTGTTGATGTTGTCAAGCTGGCCCTGCAGCTCCCGGGCACGGCTGTCGATATAATTGTCGACATAAGATTTGGTCACCAGGGGGTCCTGGCTGCTGCCCGGCTCGGGTCCCCCGGCCTGGACTGACCGGCCGGCAAAATAAATGCCGGCGGCCATTAGCAGGGCCAGGGGCAGGAATATTTTCCAGTTGCGTAAGGAAGGTTGCTTCATACCACCGGTGCGCCTCCTCGTAATGGAAGTCAGGAGCAGGCAGTCGGGATTCGGATTGCCTGTGGGAACGGAGGGTGCTAAGACGTATCTAGTTTTTATTCGACACAAAAGACGAGATTCCTGTTGGCAATTTTTTGTCCTGACGAGGAGAAATAATTGCAATTTTTTTTCAAGCTATAATTCACAAAGTACCTGTCTTTGTGGTATAATAAGAATGGGGGTAACGAGAGATACTATTTAATAAAACAATCTAGTTTTCCTGCAATTCCCCCGGTTTACTTATTTATAGCGAAGAAAGGAGGCATAAAAAATGTTAAAGGACATCCAGCGCAATCTCCTCCGCGAACGCAAGGCGCTCTTGGAACAGTGGGCCTACGCCTCGGAAAGGGAACGGCCCCACCTGCTCGTCAGGATTATGGACATTGACGAGCAGCTTGAACTGGGCAAAAGCAAAAGCAGGCCCCAGGCCAGGCTTCCCAAGCGAAATGTGGTCTAGGAGGAGTAAAAAGGCGCGGTTTTAAACCGCGCTTTTTTCTTGCCGGCCCGGGGGCAGGTAGGGCAAGCGCCAGGGTGAGGCGGCGGGACCAGGAGCCATGCCGGGCTGCAGGCGCCCGGCGGCCCGGACAGTTCCGCCTTCCCTAGCCGCCGATGCCCTGGAGAATCATCTCCGTGGCTGCGCTGGCGATTGCGGCCGGATCGAAATCCGTATCGCTTTCAAAGAAAAGCTGGTGCCCCAGGGCCACTATAAAACCCATGATCAGGTTGGCGGCCAGCCAGGGCGACACCGGGCGCATTTCGCCCCGCCTGGCGGCCGCCTGCAGGTATGCGGCCAGGCGTTGGAGCATTTCTTGCTTGGCGGCGAAGAGCAGCCGCTGGGTGGCGGCGTCGATGGGTGGGTGGTCGCTCAAGAAAATTCTGGCAATTTCCCGGTGCGTCTGGAAGTAGCCCAGGCTTTCCCTAAAAAGGCGCTCCAGGAACCCGGCCAGGGCCGGCTCCTGGCTTACCTCCTGCAGGTGGTCCAGGTGGTCGTTGAAAAGGTGCAGTAGCAATTGCTGGAAAAGATCTTTTTTGCTGCGGAAGTACTCGTAGACGGTCCCCTTCCCCACCCCGGCGGCCGCGGCGATGTCGGCTATTTTAGCCTGGTAAAAGCCGCGGGCAGCGAAGATCTTGGTGGCGGCGGCCAGGATCTGCTGGCGCTTGTCGCCTGTCGCGCGGGTCATACCTCTCCCCTCCCCTTACTCTTGCTTTCCATACCTGCTATTTACATTCCCGGCTCCGGCCTCCCCGGGCGGGCCGCAGGCGGGCGGTGCCGGCGGCGGTTTACCCCGCCGCCGGGGTCTGCCGGGGAACCGGCGGCCCTATACCCCTACCCCCTCCCGGCGCCGCGCCGGCCGCAGCAAGCGGGCCAGGCGCTGTCCCAGGTCTTCCAGAAGGGTGTACAGCACCGGTACCAGGACCAGGGTCAGCACTGTGGAAGCCATCAGGCCGCCTATGACCGCCGTGGCCAGGCTGGCGTTCATCTCGGCCCCTTCGCCGATGCCGGCAGCGAGGGGCAGCATGGCGAGGATAGTAGTCAGGGCCGTCATCAGGATGGGCCGCAGGCGGGTGCGGCCGGCTGTCAGGATCGCCTCCTGCCGCGGCACGCCTTCCCGTCTCAGGATGTTGATGTAGTCCACCAGGACAATGGCGTTGGAGAGAACAATGCCGGCCAGCATGATGATGCCGATAAAGGCGACGACATTGAAAGTTCTCCCCGTCGCCAGCAGGGCCAGGACCACCCCGGTCAGCGCTACCGGGATGGAAAACATGATAATAAAGGGGTGGAAGAAGGATTCAAACTGGGCCGCCATGACCAGGTACACCAGGACAACGGCCAGGAGCAGGGCCAGCCCCAGCTGGCCGAAGGTCTCGTTCATCATCTTGTTCTGGCCGGTGTACTCAATGCTGTAGCCCGGCGGCAGCTTTAACTGGTCCATGTGGGCCCGCACGTCGCCCATCACGTCGGCCAGGGGCCGCGAGCCGCTTAAATTGGCGGTGATACTGGCCACCCGGTCCTGGTTGTAGCGGTTGATGGTGCTTGGGGTGGTGTCCACCTTGAGGTTGGCGATCTCTTTTAAAGGCACCTGCACCCCCAGGGGGGACAGCACCGTGAGGTTCTCCAGGTCAGCAATATTGCGACGGCTGGCTTCCGGGAGGAAGACGCGGATGTCGTATTCGTCACCGCCGGTGCGGTAGCGGGTGGCTACCGTCCCGCCTACGGCCGTAGCCACCACCGCACCGACCTGCCCGGCCCCCAGCCGGTACAGGGCGGCTTTTTCCCGGTCGACGGTGATCTCTACCTGGGGCCGGCCTTTAGCCAGGCTGTTTTCCACGCCCACCGCGCCCGGCACAGCGGCCACCAGCTGCTGCGCCTCGGTGGCGAGCTCCTTCAGCACCTCCAGGTCGGAACCGTGGATGTCTACCTGCACGGGGGCGCCGCTCATAGCCCCACCGAAGCTGGAGGAGGTAGTGACGTTAATCCTGGCGCCCGCGATTTTGCGGACCTGCGCCCGAATCGCCGCCGCCACCCCGGTCGAGCTCCGGCGGCGTTGCTCCAGCGGTACCAGGTTGATATTCAGGCTGGCTGCCTCCGGCGTCTCACCGCTCATAAAGCTGGCCGTGCCGCCGGTACTGCCGATCTGCTGGTAGATGCTCTGGACTTCCGGCTGCTGCTGGATAAGCCTTACTACCTGGTCGGCTATCGCGGCGGTGGCCTCGAGGGCAGTTCCCTTGGGCAGTTCGATAGATACGTTTATGGTCCCTTCGTCGGTGACCGGCATGAATTCTACCCCTACCGCCGGCACCAGGGCCAGGCTGCCGGCAAAGATGAGGGCCACCGCCGCTACTGTCAGTTTACGGTGCCCCAGGGCCCAGTTCAGGAAGCGGCTGTAAGCATTGCTTAAACGCGCCAGCCAGAAGCCGTTAACCAGGCTGTGCCAGAAACTGCGGGCTGTCGTGGCCTCCGGGGGCAGGATGCCGGCCAGGAGGCGGGCCGCCACCGTGGGGGTGACGGTCATGGAGACGGCCAGGGAAGCCATCAGGGAGAAGGCCACCGTCAGGGCCAGGGGGCCGAAAATCTGCCGGGCCATACCCTCGATAAAGGCGATGGGCAAAAAGACGGATACGGTGGTCAGGGTGGAGGCCACCACGGCCGTGGTCACCTGCCGGGTCCCCGAGACGGCCGCCGCCATGGCTTCCCGGCCCTCCTGGCGGTGGCGGTAGATGTTGTCAAAGACTACAATGGCGTCGTCAACCATGCGGCCTATTCCCAGGGAGAGGCCGCCCAGGGTCATCATATTGAGGGTCATCTTGCCGAAATATAAGAGGACAAAAGTCGTAATTACCGAGATAGGAATGGTGAGGCCGATGACCAGGGTGGCGCGGAGGTGCCGCAGGAAAATGAAAATAATCAGCATGGCCAGCAGCCCGCCGTAAAGCATATCCCGGTAAACGCCGTTGATGGCGCTTTCGATGTAGCGGGACTGGTCAACTACCGGCTCCAGGGTTACCCCCGGCGGCAGCTCCTTTTGCAGCTCCCTGATAGTTTGTTTAACGGCATGGGCGATCTGCACCGTATTGCCGCTGGTCTGTTTCTGGATGGACAGGCCGATGGCCGGCCGGCCGTTGAAAAGGGCATAATTCTGCCGCTCGGCATGATAATCCCGCACTTCCGCTATATCGCCCAGGCGCACCGTCCCCGCAGCGGTAGCCAGGGTTACCTGGCGGATCTGGTCCAGGTCTTTAAACTCGCCATCGACCCGGACCAGGACGTCCTTGCCGGCGTCGCTGACCTTGCCGGCGGAAAAGGTGCTGTTCTCCGCCTGCAGGGCCTGGACCACCTGGCTGATGGACAGGCCGTAGAGCTGCAGCCGGGCCGGGTCTACCAGCACCTGGATCTCGCGCTCCAGGCCGCCGGTAATGTTTACCGAGGCGACGCCGTCCAGGCGCTCGAGACGGCTCTTGATGGTATTTTCAGCCAGGTCTTTCAACCGCTGCTCGTCCATGTCGCCGTACATGGCCAGGGTCATCACGGGCATCATGTTAGGGTCAAACTTGATGATTATCGGTTTTTCTGCTGCATCGGGTAAAAAGCGCTCAGCCTGGTCGACTTTCTCCCGCATATTCAGGGCGGCAAAATCCATATCCTGGCCCCAGTTGAACTCCAGCAGGACCACGGATGTGCCGGACATGCTGTATGATTGGATATTTTTGACTCCCTGGACCGTGCCCAGGACGTCTTCCAGGGGTTTAGTAATGGTCTTTTCAATTTCTTCCGGCCCGGCACCCCGGTATGTTGTAATCACCGCGGCGTAGGGCAGGTTCAAATCAGGCAGGAGGTCGACCTGCAGGCGTACCAGGGACACGGCCCCCAGGAGGATGGCTACCAGGACGGCCACGGTTACCGCTACCGGGCGCCTGACCAGTGCCTGAAGCCAGTTCATGCCCCCGCACCCCCGTTCACAACTTCCACCGGCTGGCCTTCGCTGATGAAGTCCTGGCCTTTCACGATCACGCTGTCGCCCTCCGCCAGCCCCTTTATAATTTCGAGGTTTTTATCATCGGCTATGCCTGTGGTGACCGGCCGGCCCGCGGCCTTGCCTTCAACGACTGTGTAGACCACGTCCTGGGCGCCGCGCTTGACCACGGCGTTTTTGGGAACCAGGAGGGCATTATTGACCTGCCTGGTGGTGTAGATAACCGTGGCGGCCATACCCGGCTTGACCCCGGCAGGGGCACCGGGAAGGCTGATTTTGACTTTAAAAACCCGGGAACGCTCATCGGCTGCCGGGCTGACGCTGGCTACCCGGCCTTTCAGCGGCTCCGCTGCCGCTGCCGGCACTTCCACGGCAACCTCCCGGCCCGGCCGGAGGTAGTTGACGTCCTGCTCGGTGACGCCGATCTCCACCTGGCGCTCGCCGGAGGTCACCAGGGTAACCACCGCTCCCTGGGCCAGGGCGCCGGGCTCCAGCAGGCGGGCCGCTACTTCCCCGCTTACCGGCGCCTTGATGTATGTATTTTCCAGGGCTACCTCGGCCTGGCGCACGGCCGCCTCGGCCGCGGCGACCTGGGCGGGGGCGGCCGCCATGGAGGTACGGGCTATGGCCAGGTCTTCCTGGCTGGCCGCAGCCGCTGCACGGGCGGCATCCAGCTGCTGCTGGGAAGCTGCGCCCTGGTCGAACAGCGCCTGGGTGCGCTTTAAATTGGCTTCATCCAGTTGGGCACGAGCTTCCGCCTGCTTCACCCGGGCGTCAGCCTGGTCCAGGCCGAGGCGCGCCTGCTCCAGGTTCGCCTTTGCCTGCTGCAGGCGCGCTTCCAGGTCGCTGTTTTCTAATTCTGCTATTATTTGCCCCTGGACCACTTTATCCCCTACATCCACGAGAATAGACTTTATCTTCCCCGGGCTGGCGGCCATTACTTGGACGGTGGCCCCGGCCTGGACGGTGCCGGTCACCCTTACCGGCTGGGCGATGCTGCCCCGCACGACCGGCGCCAGTTCCACCGGCACCCGGGGCACTTCTGCCTGCCTGGCCGGCTGCCTGCCGCAGCCCCCGCTGTTGACGCTCAGGAGCAACACCAGCAAGATCAGGACCCCATAGCTCCAGCTCTTTCTCACCGCTGTCTCCTCTCCCTTTTGCAAAACTGACTGGACGGTCGGTCGGTTTTCATTATAACAAAAGCTTCCTGACCTGGCAATAAAAATACAAGTGGTAAGTCACCGTGTTACTCACCACTTCTGCCCGCGCAGCCATATTTTAGAGATAAATCGCTCCGTCGGCCTGGCAGCCAGTCCAGGTGCCTGCTTCAACGGTTTAACCGCACCTGCCTCCCCTCGGAGGGGTTGCTCTGCCTCAGGACATCCAGCATGGTCAGGGCCTTGCCTGTCCCCAGGGCAACGCAGGAAACGGGATCGTCGGCCACATGCACCGGCAGTCCCGTTTCTTCACTCAACAGGAGGTCCAGGCCATGAAGAAGGCTGCCCCCGCCGGTCATGACGATGCCTTTGTTCACCAGGTCCGCCGCCAGTTCCGGCGGCGTTTTTTCCAGCACCTCTTTAACCGCACCGACTATCTGCTGCAGGGGCTCCTGGATGGCCGTATAGATTTCCCTGGAAGTAATATTTACCGTTTTGGGCAGGCCGGTTACCAGGTCGCGGCCGCGGACATCCATACTGGCTTCCACCCGGGACGAAGGATGGGCCGTGCCGATATGGATCTTTAATTCCTCGGCGCTGCGCTCACCAATCATCAGGTTGTGCTCACGGCGTATGTAACGGACAATGGCTTCATCAAGCTTGTCCCCGGCCACCCTTAAAGAATTGCTGCACACAATACCCCCCAGGGAAAGGACGGCGATGTCCGTCGTCCCTCCACCGATATCCACCACCATGGAGCCGCTGGGTTCAGCAATATCCAGGCCAGCCCCCAGAGCCGCCGCCAGGGGCTCTTCAATGACATAGGCCTGCCTGGCCCCGGCCTGCTGGGCTGCCTGGCGCACCGCCCGTTCTTCTACGCCGGTAACCCCGGCGGGGATGCAGACCATCACCCGCGGCCGGAAAAAACCCTGGCGACCAATGGCTTTTTCGATAAAATAGCGCAACATTTTTTCGGTACTGTCAAAATCAGCGATGACCCCATCTCTTAAAGGGCGCAGGGCGATGATATTGCCCGGGGTGCGGCCCAGCATGCGCCGGGCTTCTTCCCCGACGGCAAAAATCTGGCCATTATCCCGGTTAAGGGCGACCACCGAAGGCTCACGTAAGACAATCCCTTTACCCTGCACGTACACCAGTACAGTAGCTGTCCCCAAATCGATGCCGATATCCTGATAACCCAGGCCAAACATTAATCTTGCTCCTTTCCTCTCCCATGGCAATCATGTTAATTATTCTCCAGAAGAGGAAAGGATTCCTGTCGGCCTTTCAGGAAACCTGCGTTTCTTTATATTTTTTCCGGGTGGCTTCACCGCCGCGGAGGTGGCGTTCGGCTTTGTTGGCGTTAAGCACTACCCGTACCTCCCTGGCCAGGTTGTCGTTAAGGCGCGGCAGGCGTTCGGTGACGTCCTTGTGGACGGTGCTTTTGCTGACATGAAAAACAGTAGCCGCCTGGCGGACCGTACAGCGGCGTTCCACGATGTAGGCGGCTATCTGCAATACCCTTTCCTGGATATGATCCTGCATGGGGGCAGCCTCCCAATTTCAACTCCGCTATAATTTTATTGGCAGGCTGCTGAAAAAAGAACTTATTGCAGGGCCGGGACGGGGTCGACGGCCTTGCCGTTTTTTAGTAATTCCAGGTGCAGGTGAGCCGGTGTCCCGGCTTCGGCCGTACCCGGGTCCCCCAGTTGCCCCAGAACGGTACCTGGCTGGACCTTATCCCCCTTGGCTACCTTGATGTTGCTTAAGTGAGCATAGACCGTCTGGTAGCCGTTGCCATGGTCGAGGATCAGGCGGTAACGCCAGGCATCGCTGTGTTCTACCTGCTTCACCACCCCGGTAGCGGCGGCTTTAACCTCGCTGCCTGCCGGGGCTTCCAGGTCTACCCCGGCGTGGAAGCGGTAGTCGCCAAAGGCCGGGGCGTAAGTAAAGCCGTAGCCCTTACCTATCTTGCCGGCAACAGGCAAAGCCAGGGAAGGCAGGGCCTCATCATTACCGGCCTGTCCCGCTGCCGTAGCCGGGGCAGTATGGGCACCAGGCTGATCCTGGAGTTCGGGAGGCACGGTGGTAGAACCGGTCAGGGGTTCCCGGGGCGCTGCCGTGCCCTGGAAGGCCGGTTGGCCGGCCAGCGGGAAGGTCTGGACGGCGGGCTTTTTGAACACGGCGTCGCTGGTGACCAGGTAATAGCTGCCGCCAAAGAGGAGGGCCAGCAGCACCAGGTAGAGGCCGCGGCGCTTTAAAGCCCGCTGCAGCCGTTCCAGGCTTGCCGGTCTGAGCAGGGGGCGCCGGGGTAAAAGTTTTTTCCATGAGGCCAGAATCTTCAGCATATGGTTGTATCACCTCAGCTGGATTCTGCCCCATTTTTTAGCATTTAATACATGCTATTTCCTGGCTACCATTGCCGGCTGGTCCTATGAGTAATTCCTCACCGGTTTTCAATCTTTACCCCCCGGTAGTAGTAGGTAAGAATCTCGGCGAAGTTTTTGCCCTCTTGGGCCATACCGTTGGCGCCGTACTGGCTCATGCCCACGCCGTGGCCATAACCGGTAGTATTGAAAATCAGGCGGTCCCCCTGGACCTGCCAGGTGAAATCGGTTGAAGGGAGGCCCAGGAGCTGCCGCAGCTCAGCAGCAGCAAAGGTCTTGTTGCCGATTTTTATGGTCTTTATGCGGCCGGTGGGAGTTTTTTCCAGGACCTTCATGGCCGTCCCCCCGGACGGAGCCAGGGCTGCCGCCGGTACGGCCGTGAGGTTGACCCCCAGCTTCCGGTCCAGCTCTTCCAGGGTGAAGGAAATGGTGTCGTGGTAGCGGGGGGCTTCTTTATCCCAGGGAGAGGGTACGCTCTGGAGGTAGGGCAGGTCCCGGCCCCAGACGGCCGCGGCGCTCTCCGTGCGGCCGCCGCTGTTGGCATGATAGACGGGATCGATGAGCTTGCCCTGGTAGGTCAGGACCATCCCCTGGGTGGCGCGGACGGCTTCCTGGATCTTGCCTTTATTACGCCAGAAGTTGAGGAAACCCCAGCGCTGCCGCAAAACGCTGTCATCGGCAAAGGCCTGGCAGTGGGCAGGATCGGTGCAGATATCGGCACCGGGATGGTGCTCGTCCGGTTTGGTTTTGGCCTCTTCCATCTTTTTCAGAGTATAGGTCCTGGCGGCCACGGCCTGGGCCTTGAGAGCTTCCAGCTCAAAGCTGGCCGGCATTTCCCCGGCTACTACCCCGGCTATATACTGCTCCAGGGGCAAGATCTTAATGTCACCGCTCTGGTGAAAATAGACCCGCACCAGTTGCCGGCCCGCCTGGACCTGGACCGGTGGCTGCAAGAGGTGGATACCTTCAATAATTATGGCCGGCAGGATAATTACGGCCGCAAAAATGAGGATAATGAAAACGGCCATTACTTTACGCATGGTGTTCCCCCTCTGCGGCTTATGGTTTTGTCCACCTGCTATGTCCATTTATATGAGGGCTTGACCAAAAAAAGACCGCCCCGGTGGAGGGCGGTCAGCATAAAAACAGAAATCCGGCGCCAGCCCGGATAGGATAGGCCTGTTTTGTTCTGCTTTGACGGGCCGGCGCCGGATATCTCTACCTTTCTTCCCTACTTATCTTCGCTCCCAGGGCCTGGAGCTTGCCCACCAGGTCCTCATAACCCCGGTCAATGTGATGGACGCAGGAAATCACCGTCTCTCCCTCAGCCATAAGTCCGGCTATGACCAGGGCGGCACCGGCCCGCAGGTCGGTAGCCTTGACCGGCGCACCGGTCAACCTTTTTTTTCCTTTCACAACGGCGCAGTGGCCCTCAATGACGATGCTGGCTCCCATACGCTTGAGCTCATTGACATGCATGAAGCGATTTTCAAACACCGTCTCGGTCACGACGCTGCTACCCCGGGCCGTTGTCAGGAGGGCCATGAACTGGGCCTGCATGTCCGTGGGAAAGCCAGGGTAAGGCATGGTCTTGATGTCCACAGCCTTCAAGGGCAGTTCCGCCCGAACCCTGATGCCGCCGTCTTCCTCTGAAAGTTCAGCCCCGGCTTCCGCCAGCTTAGCCATGACGGCCTTCAGGTGGGTGGAAATGACGTTCTCCAGGAACACGTCACCCCCCGTGGCAGCTGCGGCGATCATAAAGGTGCCGGCCTCCACCCGGTCGGGGATGACGGCGTGGCGGGCGCCGTGGAGTTCCCTAACCCCTTCGATCTTGATAACCCTGGTGCCGGCGCCGCTGACGCGGCCACCCATGGCGTTGATGAAGTTGGCCAGGTCGACAATCTCGGGCTCACCGGCGGCGTTTTCAATGGTCGTCGTCCCTTCGGCCAGGGCGGCGGCCATCATAATGTTTTCCGTCGCCCCGACGCTGGGAAAATCCAGGTAAACGGGCGCTCCCTTCAGGCGCCTGGCCTCGGCCTCCACGTTGCCGTTATTGACATGAATGCTGGCCCCCAGGGCGGCCATGCCTTTAAGGTGCAGGTCAATGGGCCGGGCGCCAATGGCGCAGCCGCCGGGCAGGGAGACCCTCACCCGGCCCAGGCGCGCCAGCAGCGGGCCCATAACCAGGAAGGAAGCCCGCATGCGGCGGACAAATTCATAGGGTGGCTCAACTCCTTGTAAGGAACCGGCCGCCACCCTTAAACACCGGACCCCGTCGGGGTAAACTTCGGCCCCCATTTCGCCAATAACCCCGCACATGGTATCAACATCGGCCAGGCGGGGGATATCCTCCAGGTAACATTCATCCCCGGTCAGCAGGCAGGCTGCAATAATGGGCAGCACCGCGTTTTTGGCGCCGCTGATGGCTACCCGTCCCTCAAGGCGCGAATGGCCCTTAATGACAATTGCCTCCAATTTCCCTTAGCCCCTTTGGCCGCAAATCTCTATTTAAATTTTATTATAACATATAACGGCTAATACTCGCCACCTAAAAGGGGAGAACCTAAATGTAAATAAGTATTGTCATCGGTGGCGTGATAGCGCAGGGCCACGTTGGCATTTACCGGCCGGCCGGCAACTTCCAGGGACCGGGGTAACCGGGGTGTATAGGCGCTGATGGAGAGGAGTTCCTCATCTTCCACACCCTCTACCTTTTCAGCTGCCAGGGCGGCCAGGACGGCCCTGGCCCGCTGCTCCCTTTCCGCCGGGGTAAGTTTCCCGGGGATAACGCCGGTCAGGTTGTAGATAAGATGGGGCTCCACCTGCCAGGGGCGAAAGGCTTCCCTCACCTTTTCCTGCCAGGCCAGCATCTCCCCTTCACCCTGCTTTGGCTGGCCTTCCAGATTGATGAGGAGATAGGTTTCGCCGCCCTCCCCCGCCCCGGCCAGGCTCTGGAGGGAAAAGTACAGGACCACCCCGGGCTGCAGTTCCCCTTCCCAGAAAAGGGCATGGAAGCCGGCATCATCCTGCCTGGTGAAACTGGTTATCCCTTCCAGCCCCAGGGCGGTTGCCGCCCGGCCGGCCAGGTCTTGGATGGCCTCGCCGTCCATAAAAGTAGAATTAAGGCTGCCCCAGGCTTCCAGGCCCATGGTTTCCAGGCGGGCGCCGCCAGCGGTTAAGGCGTTGAATAAAAGGTGGGGTACCGGGTCGTCCCTGTCAACGGCCTGAACGGTACTGGCAGCCTGAATGCTTGCCGCGCGGGATGTCCGGGCGGCCAGGGGGTGCAGGTGCCGGGCCAGGGCCAGTCCCCCGGTAAAACTCAGGAGGAGGACGATTAACAGGAAAATCTTAAAATTAAAGCGCAGGAAATTAAAAGAGAACCGGCGCAAATTAAATGCCCCCTTGCAAGAATAGGATCATACCTATTCTTGCCGGGGGATCCGTTAATTAAACGCCAGCACCGGGTTAGAGATTTACCCTGGCGGCACCGCTTAAGGATACGCATAATGCCTGGTATTTGTCTGAAGCGAGCAAGCCTCTATCGAATGGCTAAACGGCTCCGGCCAAACTTTTTATAATTCGCCCGCGGCCTTGAGGCGGGCAATAGCCCGCTGCAGGGCGGCCTCGGCCCGGGCCACATCCAGGCCGGGCGGCCGTTCCCGCAGGCGCCTTGCGGCCCTCTCCTTTGCCTGGCGCGCCCGCTCCACGTCGATTTCTGCCGCCTTTTCCGCCGTATCCGCCAGGATGATCACATGCTCCGGCCCGGCTTCCAGGAAGCCGCCCGACACGGCCAGGCGCTCCTCCCCCCCGCCCTCCGGGCGGTAGGTTACCACCCCGGCCTTGAGGGAAGTAATGAGGGGGGCATGGCCGGGCAAAACGCCCAGATAGCCCAGAACTCCCGGAGCGATAACGCTTTGAGCCTCCGCCTTTAATGTCACCCTCTCGGGGGTAATAACCTCCAGCTTTAGAGGGGCCATTTACATCAACTCCTGCCCCTTCTTTACGGCTTCTTCGATGGTGCCGACCATGTAGAAGGCCTGTTCGGGCAAGCTATCGTGACGGCCCTCCAAAATTTCCTTGAAGCCGCGGATAGTCTCCTTTAAAGGCACATAGACGCCGGGCTGGCCGGTAAAGGCCTCCGCCACGTGGAAGGGCTGGGAGAGGAAGCGCTGGATCTTGCGCGCCCGGGCCACGATCAGTTTGTCGTCTTCCGAGAGTTCATCCATGCCCAGGATGGCGATGATGTCCTGGAGTTCCTTGTAGCGCTGCAGGATGCGCTGTACGCCGCGGGCCACCTGGTAGTGCTCCTCGCCCAGGATCCTGGGGTCGAGGATGCGGGAGGTGGAATCCAGGGGGTCCACGGCCGGGTAGATGCCCAGCTCGGCGATCTGCCGGGAGAGTACCGTAGTAGCGTCCAGGTGGGCAAAGGTGGTCGCCGGCGCCGGGTCAGTCAGGTCGTCGGCCGGGACATAAATGGCCTGGACGGAGGTTATGGAGCCCTTTTTGGTAGAAGTGATGCGCTCTTGCAGGGCGCCCATCTCCGTGGCCAGGGTGGGCTGGTAACCCACAGCCGAAGGCATGCGGCCCAGGAGGGCCGATACTTCGGAACCGGCCTGGACAAAGCGGAAAATGTTATCGATGAAGAGGAGGACGTCCTGCCCTTCGGCGTCGCGGAAATACTCGGCCATGGTCAATCCCGTCAGGCCTACCCGCAGGCGGGCTCCCGGTGGTTCGTTCATCTGGCCGAAGACCAGGGCCGTCTTGTCAATGACCCCGGATTCCTTCATTTCCAGGTAGAGGTCGTTGCCTTCCCGGGTGCGCTCACCGACACCGGCAAAGACGGAAAAGCCGCCGTGCTCGTAGGCAATATTGCGGATGAGTTCCATGATGAGGACCGTCTTGCCCACGCCGGCACCGCCAAAAAGGCCGACTTTACCGCCCTTGGCGTAGGGCGCCAGCAGGTCAACTACCTTAATGCCCGTCTCCAGGACTTCGGTTGAAGGCTGCTGTTCCTCAAAGGAGGGCGCCGGCCGGTGGATGGGCAGCCGTTCAGTGGCTTCTACCGGCCCCTGGTTATCAATGGGTTCTCCCAGGACGTTGAACAGCCGGCCTAATGTCGCCCGGCCTACCGGTACGGTGATGGGGGCGCCGGTGTCCACGGCTTTCATGCCCCGCTGCAGGCCGTCGGTGGAAGACAGGGCCACGCAGCGGACAGTATTGTTGCCCAGGTGCTGCATGGCTTCCATGGTGATATTGATCTTGTCATTCTTAATGGTAATGGCGTTGTACAGATCGGGCAGCTGGTCGCTGGCGAATTCCACGTCAACTACCGGGCCGATTACCTGCACTACCTGTCCTTCGTTCAATCCATATCCCCTCCTTTACTTCAGGGCGTCGGCGCCGGCCACAACCTCCAGGATCTCCCTGGTAATGGCCGCCTGGCGGGCGCGGTTGAAGGATAGGGTCAATCTATCGATCATCTCTGCCGCATTCTCGGTAGCGTTGTCCATGGCCGTCATCCTGGCCCCGTGCTCGCTGGCCTTGGCCTCCAGGAGGGCCTGGTAGACCTTGATCTCGCAGTAACGGGGCAACAGGGCCTTTAAGACCCCGGCGGGAGAAGGTTCATAGATATAGTCCCCTCCATCCTTCCCGGCCCCGCCGGCTTTAATGGGCAGCAGGCGGTCGACCTGGGGCACCTGGCGGAGGGCGGAGTAGAAACGGGTATAGATGAGGTTAACTTCATCCAGGCTCCCCTCCAGGTACAGCTCCACCAGCTGGCGGGCCAGTTCCCGCGCCTGGATGAGGTCCGGTTCGTCGCCGATATCGGTAAAAGACCGGACTAGCTCCACCTGGCGGCGGCGGAAATAGTCCCGGCCTTTGCGGCCCACGGCTACCAGGGCTACCGGGCGCTCTTCCGCGTGCAGGCGTTCTTCCGTCAAGCGGATGAGGTTGGCATTATAACCACCGGCCAGGCCCCGGTCGCCGGTAATCAACACGTAGCCGGCTTTTTTGACTTCCCGGGTTGCCGCCAGGGGCTGGGTTTCCGGGTCCACGGCCCCGATCAGGCGGCCGATGACTTCCTCCAGTTTTTCGGCGTAGGGCCGGGCTGCCGTGACCTGGGCCTGGGCCTTGCGCAGTTTGGCTGCCGCCACCATTTTCATGGCCCGGGTAATATGCTGGGTACTCCTGATACTGCGGATGCGGCGCTTCAGGTCACGCATATTGGGCATACCGGCTCACCACCTTATGCTTTCCCGGCAGCGGTAAAGCTGCTCTTGAATTCTTCGATGCTCTTCTTAAGCTGTTCCTGGAGAGCATCGTCCAGCTGGCGTTTCTCGCGGATGCCGGCCAGGATTTCCGGGTGCACGCCGTGCAGGAAGCGTAAAAATTCCTTTTCAAAGGGCCGTACCCTCTCTACCGGCAGGTCATCCAGGAAGCCGTTAACGGCCGCGTAGAGGACCACCACCTGTTCCTCCACCGGCATGGGCTGGTACTGGTCCTGCTTTAAAATCTCCATCATGCGCTCGCCCCGGGCCAGGCGCGCCTGGGTGGTCTTGTCCAGGTCGGAGCCAAACTGGGCAAAGGCCGCCAGCTCGCGGTACTGGGCCAGGTCCAGGCGCAGGCGACCGGCCACCTGTTTCATGGCTTTGATCTGGGCCGCGCCCCCCACCCGGGATACCGAAAGGCCCACGTTGACCGCCGGTCGCTGGCCGGCGTAGAAGAGGTCGGACTCCAGGTAGATCTGGCCGTCGGTGATGGAAATAACGTTGGTGGGGATATAAGCCGACACGTCCCCGGCCTGGGTTTCAATGACCGGCAGGGCCGTCAGGGACCCTCCCCCCAGGGCGTCGTTCAGGCGGGCCGCCCGTTCCAGCAGGCGGGAATGGAGGTAGAAGACGTCGCCCGGGTAGGCCTCCCGTCCCGGCGGCCGCCTGAGTAGCAGGGAGAGTTCACGGTAGGCGGCGGCGTGTTTGGACAGGTCGTCGTAGATGCAGAGGACGTCCCGGTGCTGCTCGTACATGAAATACTCGCCCATGGCGCAGCCGGCATAGGGGGCGATGTAGAGCATGGGCGCCGGCTCGCTGGCCGTGGCCGAGACGACAATGGTATAATCCATGGCCCCGGCCTCCTCCAGGCGGTGGACAACGCCGGCCACGGTGGAAGCCTTCTGGCCGATGGCCACGTAGATGCAGATGACGTTTTGCCCTTTTTGATTAATGATGGTATCTACGGCGATGGCCGTCTTGCCCGTCTGGCGGTCGCCGATAATCAATTCCCGCTGGCCGCGGCCGATGGGGATCATGGAATCGATGGCCTTCAAGCCTGTCTGGAGGGGAGTATTCACCGGCTGGCGGTAAACAACGCCCGGCGCCGGCGATTCCACCGGCCGGAACTTGTCCGTCTTGATGGGACCCTTACCGTCAATGGGCTGGCCCATGGCGTTGACTACCCGGCCGATTAGGGCTTCTCCTACCGGGACCTCGACGATGCGGCCGGTGCGCTTGACCTGGTCCCCTTCTTTGATGTGGGTGTAAGGGCCCAGGACCACGGCGCCGACGTTATCTTCCTCCAGGTTCAGGACCATGCCGTAGACATTGCCGGGAAACTCCAGCAACTCGCCGGCCATGGCCCGCTCCAGGCCGTAGATGCGGGCGATGCCGTCACCCACCTGGGTGATGATGCCCGTATCGGCCACTTCTACTTCCAGCTGGTACTGTTCGATCTGGTTCTTCAGGATACTGGTTATCTCATCGGGCCGGATGCTCAAGACTGTTTTTCACCCCTTTGCTCTTTCTGCTCACGCGCCCTTCAGGTGCTCGCCCAAAAGTTCCAGCTTTTTCTTCAGGCTGGCGTCCAGGACCCTGTCCCCGAGGCGGATGACCATGCCGCCCAGGAGGGCCGGGTCCAACGCGGTCTGCAGGCGGATGTTTTGTCCCGTAATATGGGCCAGCCTTTCTTTCAGGGTGGCAGTGACCTCCTCGGAGAGAGGTGCTGCTGCCTGCACTTCCACCGGCAATACCCTGTTTTCCCGGTCTACCAGGCGCCGGAACTGGGCTGCCATTTCCGGCAGGGCCCGCTCCCGGCCTTTGGCCAGGACCAGGTGGAAAAAGTTCTTTAATAACGGGTCGACGTCCGGAAAGAGGGTATCCATTAGCCTTTGCTTCTCCCGGACGGGAATGAGCTGGTGATAAAGGACCCGGCGCAGTTCGGGATTCTCTGCCAGGGCCTGGCCGACCCTTTCCAGGGCGGCGGCAAAGCCGGCCAGGGCACCCTTCTGCCGGGCAACTTCAAAGAGGGCGCGGGCATAACGCCTGGCGATAGTCTGACTACTCATTGCAACCGCTCCACCTCAGCCAGCGCTTCCCGGGCCAGGCGTTCCTGGTCGTCAGGCGTTAAGGTGCGCTCTAAAACTTTGCCGGCCGCCAGGACGGCCAGGGTAGCTGCCTCGCTGCGGATGGCAGCCAGGGCTTTGCTCTTTTCGCCTTCAATCTCGGCCCGGGCCTGTTCCAGAGCCCGGCTGGCTTCTTCTTTCGCCCTGGCGACTATCTCCGCCCGGGTTTCTTCGGCCATCCTGTTGGCCCGGTCTAGTATCGCCTGGGCTTCCTGGCGGGCACCCTGGAGTTGCTGCTGGTACCCGGCCAGCATTTGCTCCGCCTTCGCTTTGGCCGCCGCCGCGTCCTTTAAATTGCCCTCAATTTTGGCCTCGCGGTCGGCCAGGATCTTGCCCAGGGGTTTATAAAGGAGAATATAAAGAACCCCCATGACTACCAGGAGGTTGATGACCTGGAACAAAAAGGTCCAACCGCTAAAATTCAGGGCCTGAAAGATGCCCTGCACGTAGCCACCCCCCTTTCGCTATTCCGGAAAGCAGGACAGGGGCGAATAAGACGGTTTGGCCCGCCTTACCCGCCCGCTTCATTTTAATTAAAGCTTGGTCCACATGAGGATGGCAATAACGAAGGAAAAGAGCGTCAGCGCCTCCATAAAGGCCAGGGCCAGGAGCAGGGTGGTGCGAATGTCGCCGCTGGCCTCGGGCTGGCGGGCTATACCTTCCATCGCTCCGCGGGAAGCATTGCCCTGGCCAAGGGCCGAACCCAGTGCTGCCAGGCCTATGGCCAGGCCGACGCCGATAAAACCTAGTGCTGTCATGTGCATATCCTCCTCTAAGAATGGCTTCCTTTGTGGGCTGGCTATGTTGGTGGTTAGCCAGCCGCTAATTTCCGTTCATTCCCGGGTAACTAATCCCGTAAGTGCGGCTCCTTTAATGCCCGTGGATAAAGTTGGCGATATAAGTAACTGTCAGCAGGGTAAAAACAAAGGCCTGGATCAAGCCCATGAGGACGCCCAGGATCATAATGGGCGTCGGTAATAAAAAGGGCAGCATGATAAACAGGATAGTCACCACCATCTCTTCCCCGAACATATTGCCGAATAAACGCAGGGACAGGGATACCGGCTTGACCAGCTCCTCAATTACATTCAGGGGAAAGAGAAAGGGTGCCGGCTGGAAAAAGTGCTTGATGTAGCCCACCAGGCCCTTTTTACGGATGCCGATTAGCTGGACCAGGATAATGGTAGTCACGGCAAAGGCCGCCGTGGTGGAGAGGTCCATGGTCGGGGGCTTCATCCCGGGGATAAACCAGGATAGATTAAGGCTCAGGATAAAAATAAACAGGGTGGCTACCAGGGGTAGGTAGCGCCGGCCTTCCTTGCCCATGGTTTCCTCCAGGAGGCTGTAGAAAAATTCCAGTAGCATCTCCAAGATGTGCTGGATACCGCGGGGGATAAAGTTTAATTTCCGGGTAGCCAGGAAAACCCCCAGGACCAGGAGGGCCATGATAATCCACGTATTGACCACCGTGGAGTAGACCGGGATGGGCCCCAGGTAAAATACTTGATGGGGCCGGACATGGGCCATTATCTCGCCCAGGGCTTGCAGTCCCACTGTTCTATCCCTCCTTTCCCAGGATAATGAGAATGGCCTGGCCCATATAGGCCAGGACCTGGAGCACCAGCCCTGCCAGCACGCCAAAAAGAAACTCCCTTCCCCCCGCCAGGGCCAGGCCCAGCAGGGCCAGGGACAGACCCGACCGTATGAGGGAACGCCCGAAGAAACGATTAAAGGCCTTCCGGGGCGGCAGGTTGTCCAGGTTATCGACGGCTGCCACCTGCCAGCGGAGTAACAGCAGGGAAACAGGCAAAACACACCCTAACCCGGCAACAAAGGAGTAATAACCGCCCCCCAGGCCGGCTACTGCTCCCAGGGCAGCCATGGCCAGCATGCCTTTTTCAGTCCGGGTGAGTTTTATCTTGAGCATCGGTTTTAATCCCCGGGGCTTCCTTTTCCAGGACACGCAATTCGCTTAAGACACTGCGAAAACCCACCCCTATCCCCAGGAGGACGCCGGCCAGCAGGAAAAGGGGCGACGTGCCCAGCCGCCGGTCCAGCCATCCCCCGCCGTAAAGGCCGAGGAGGGTGCCGGCAATCATGGTAACCCCAAAGGAAAAGGCCATATTGGCATACCTGGCGTAATCCCAGAAATGACGCTTTTTAGCTACCATCGATGTTAAATTGTGCCGGAAGAAAATTTTTATACTCCTGCCAGTCGTAAAACATATTCTCTTTTGTTGACGAAATTCCTGCCGGGAAGAATGTTTATTTTTTAATCCAGGGGATAAAACAACTTTATCCGGACGTAAATTCCTGGGGTCTGGCTATAGTCAGACCGAAATAGTGACGCAGGGCGCCCCGGATACGCCGCGAGGCCTGGCCATCACCATAAGGGTTGACGGCGTGGGCCATCCGCAGGTAAATCTCACGGTCTTCCAGGAGTTCGCCGGCCGCTGCCAGGACCTCCTGGTAGCCCGTGCCCACCAGGCGCACGGTACCGGCAGCAACGGCTTCCGGGCGTTCGGTGACTTCCCGCAGGACCAGCACGGGTTTACCCAGGGCCGGCGCTTCTTCCTGGAGGCCGCCGGAATCCGTCAACACCAGGTAGGAACGGGCCATGAGGTTGACGAAGGGCTCATAATCAAGGGGATCAATTAAGTAAATACGCTCCCGGTTACCGAGGATTTCCCCGGCCAGTTCCCGCACCCGGGGGTTGTAGTGAACGGGGAAAACGACGACTATATCACCATAGCGCTTTACCAGGTCTCGCAGGGCCGTGAATATTTCCTTCATGGGCTCGCCCCAGTTTTCCCGCCGGTGGGCCGTTACCAGGATAACCCGCCACCTTTGCAAATCCAGCTCCTGCAGGCGGGGATCGCTAAAGCAATAGCCGGGGCGCACGGTAGCCTTTAAGGCATCAATAACGGTATTGCCGGTGACGTAGATGTGCTCCGCCGGTACACCTTCCCGCAACAGGTTATCCCGGGCGGTAGCCGTAGGGGCAAAGTGAACGTCGGCCAGGACCCCGGCCAGGCGACGGTTCATCTCCTCCGGGAAGGGGGCGTAGCGGTCCCCCGTCCTTAAGCCCGCCTCGACATGGCCAACGGCAATTTGCTGGTAAAAAGCGGCCAGGGCCGCTACGAAGGTGGTGGTGGTGTCGCCGTGCACCAGGACCAGGTCCGGCCGGGAGGTTTTTAAAACCCCGGCCAGGCCGTTTAAAGCCCTGGTGGTCACTTCTTCCAGGGTCTGGCGGGGCTGCATGATATCCAGGTCATAGTCGGGCTGGATCTGGAACAGGTGGAGGACCTGGTCCAGCATTTCCCGGTGCTGGGCCGTGACGGCCACCTGGCAGCTGAATTCCTCCGGGTAACGGTTTAGTTCTTTTACTACCGGGGCCATTTTGATGGCCTCGGGACGGGTGCCAAAGACGGTAAGTACCTTTAAGGGCGGCATGGAAAAACTCCTCTTATTTCAGATACCTTTTCGCCCTGAGTTTATTGATATGCTCCTCCAGGGCCTGCTGGATGTCGACGCCGTACTGGTCTTCCAGGACAAACATGAGGGAAACGGCCGTCTGGGCCACGTCCAGCAACTCGCGGGTAATGGCCGCCAGGACGGCGTGATGGTCCACCTGGACCTCCTCGCCGCTTAAACCCCGGAGCTTGCCGATGGCCTGGGCCAGTTCCCCGGCTTCTTCCATGAGCTTTAAGGCGGTGGACTCCATGGTAGGTGTCAGGTTGTCCAGTTTGGGTAAGGCGATAATCTTTTGCTGCAAAATAATTCCCTCCCTACTGGTAAGCCCTGGTTAGGGAACTTCCGGGCGCGAGCGGTACCCCTCTTACCCCTCAGTTTGCCTGGGGTGGTGGACGATTTCGATCCCGGCTTCCCGCAGCCAGTCGCGGGCGACCGGGTAGGGCCGGGCATAGACGAGTCTTTTAATCCCGGCCTGGATAATGGTCAGGGCGCACCTTTCGCAGGGATAATCGGTAACGTACATGGTCGCCCCGGCCCGTTCTTCCGGTGAACACTCCAGGAGGGCGTTGATTTCGGCATGGATGGTCCGCCGGCAGTGCTCTCCCTCCATGAGGCAGCCCACATCCAGGCAGTGGGGCAGCCCATGGGGGGCGCCGTTGTAACCGGTACCTTTGATGCGCCTGTCCTTTACCACCACGGCGCCCACGGCCCGCCGGTTGCAGGTGCTCCGGCCGGCCACCTGGAAGGCGATATCCAGGAAGTACTCGTCCCAGCCTTTACGCATAAAACTCACCTGGGGAGTAAAATAACAGCAAAATTTTAGCGGGTAGTTCCCGCCAAACTTAAAAAATTAAATTGCGCGTATCCTGGCTTATTTTAGCATAATTTGTCCTTGTCGGCCAGACTTTTTTAAAGCCCGCCCGGAGTTTTTAACCTCCGGGCGGGCTTTATAGCTCAAGCAAGCTCGGGGTACAGGGGGTAGGCCTGGCAGAGTTCCGCGACGATGCCCCGGGCTGTAGCCAGTTTCTTTGCATCAGGGCCGTAGGAGAGGGCGAGATCTATGGCCCGGGCTACCACCCGCATGGCGTCGGCGTCCATACCCCTGGAGGTCAGGGCGGCCGTGCCCAGGCGGATGCCGCTGGTTACGCTGGGCTTCTCCGGGTCAAAGGGGATAGCGTTTTTATTAACGGTGATCTGGACGGAACTTAAAATATCCTCGGCGTCGCGACCGGTAAGGCCTTTATTGCGCAGGTCCACGAGGAGCAGGTGGTTGTCGGTGCCGCCGGATACCAGGTTAAAACCGTAACCCTGCAGGGCTTCGGCCAGGGTACGGGCGTTGGTGACAATCCTCTCCTGGTAACGCTTGAATTCGGGCAGCATGGCTTCCTTTAAGGCCACCGCTTTGGCGGCGATGACGTGCATCAGGGGCCCGCCCTGGATGCCGGGAAAGACCGCCTTGTCGATCTCCCTGGCGTATTCCCTGGTGGTAAGGATAATACCCCCCCGCGGCCCGCGCATGGTCTTGTGGGTGGTAGTGGTCACAAAATGGGCGTAGGGCAGGGGGCTGGGGTGGATGCCGGCGGCCACCAGGCCGGCGATGTGGGCCATGTCCACCATGAGCAGGGCCCCGACTTCGTCGGCTATCTCCCGGAAGCGGGCAAAATCGATCACCCGCGGGTAAGCGCTGGCCCCGGCGACAATGAGTTTGGGCCGCTCTTCCCGGGCTATCCGGGCTACTGCATCGTAATCAATCCGGCCGGTATCGGGGTTGACGCCGTAAAAGGAAAAATTATAATACCGGCCGGAGAGGCTGACCGGGCTGCCGTGGGTCAGGTGACCGCCGTGGGCCAGGTTCATCCCCAGGGCTTTATCGCCGGGGTTAAGGACGGCGAGATAGACGGCGGTATTGGCCTGGCTGCCGGAATGGGGCTGGACGTTGGCATGTTCGGCGCCGAAAAGGGCTTTAGCCCGCTCCCGGGCCAGGTTTTCGACTACATCGACCCACTCGCAGCCGCCGTAATAGCGTTTGCCCGGGTAGCCTTCGGCGTATTTATTGGTCAGGACCGAACTGTAGGCTTCCATGACGGCCCGGCTGACGAAGTTCTCCGAGGCGATGAGTTCCAGGTGGGTGCGCTGGCGTTGCAACTCGCCTTTAACGGCCTCGACCAGTTCCGGGTCCACACGAGCTACGGTTTCTAAGTTCATTAAATTTCCCTCCTGTTTTGCTGCTGGAAACTCTTCCCCCTGCCAGCTTCTAATTTCCTGGCTTCTTGGTCCTCATCCTTGTCCCGCTTCCAGCTGTAACAACCGGCTATTACTCCTGCCTTCAATCTTGCCGCCGCTGAAATACATATACCGCCCGTTCACCACCAATGAGGGGGGGCCGCGTCCGGGCCGCCGTGACGGGGGCGCTGCCGACGGTCTTGACCTGCAGGCGGACGGGCACGGCTACCGGCCGCAGGTGCATGCCGATGAGGGTGGCGCCGATGTCCAGGCCGGCATGGGCCTGGAGCCCGGCCACCACCACCGGCCGGTGCAGGGCGGCATAGGCAGCCGTGGCCAGGGAACCGCCGGCCTTGGGCGCGGGGACGACTGTTACCACCGGCAGGTCGTAAAGCCTGGCGGCGCCGGCCTCGATGACCAGGGCCCTGTTTAAATGTTCGCAACACTGGGCCGCCAGGTACACCTGGGCGGCACTGGTGGCCTGGAGCAGGCCTTCTACCACGGCCTGGCCTATTTCCAGGGAAGAGGCCGTGCCAATCCGCTGGCCCGTGATCTCGCTGGTGCTGCAGCCGGCCACCAGCATCTGGCCGGGCTTTAGAGCGGCAGCTTCAATAAGCTCGGTAGCAGCTGCTTTAACTGCCGCCGTGATGGTGCTTAAGTCGACCATTCTCTCCGTCCTCCCTGCCCGCCCTATTTTCCTGCCGGCAGTAACCGGCCTCCATGGCGCTAATTTTGGCTACCCGGCGGGCATGACGGCCACCGCTAAATTCGGCCGCCAGCCAGGTGGCGACAATTTCCAGGGCCAGCCCGGGGCCGATGACCCGCTCTCCCATGGTCAGGATATTGGCATCGTTATGTTCCCGCGCCGCCCGGGCCGAAAAGGTATCGTGGCAAAGGGCGGCGCGGATGCCCGGGACTTTATTGGCCGCGATGCAGACGCCTATCCCCGTGCCGCAGCAGAGGATACCCCGGTCGTAGGCGCCGCTGGCCACAGCTTCGGCCACCTTGCGGGCATAGTCGGGGTAATCTACCGCCTCGGCATTATAGGTACCGAAGTCATAGTTGGCAATGCCCTGCCGGTCCAGGTACTCCTTAATTGCTGCCTTAAGGTGAAAACCGCCGTGATCGCTACCCAGGGCGATACGCAATCTTACTGCACCTCTTACGGCAAAGATTAAATACTACTTAATTTTATTCGCCATATTAACGTTAATTCCTGCTCAAGTTACCCAACTTATTTTTTCTCTTGTGAATATTTCTCCAGGGCCTGTCCAACAAGTTCGGCCAGTTCTCTGGCCGTAGCCTGGTAAACTTCCAGGGGCCGGCCAAAGGGATCGGGAATATCGTCATCAACAGTAACAGGCGGTTCTTCCGCAGCCGCTCTTGCACCCGTCTCTTCCCGGGGCTCCCCTGGCGAGGGCTTTTCTTCCCCATCCCGGACATACTCTTTGAGGGTAAAGGTTTTTCCCCGGGCCTCGGGGTAAAGCCGGAGGAGGTATTCTTTGTGGGCCCTGGTCATGGTTAAAATCAGGCCAGCTTCTTCTACCAGGGCTCCTGTAACCTGACGGGCGCGGTGGTCCTGGAGATCTATACCCATGGCCGCCACTGCCTGGATGGCTTGCGGTGTTGCCGGGTCCCCTTCCCTGGCGGCCAGGCCGGCCGAGGCAATATCAATATCTAAGCCCCGCTCTTCCTTTATATGGGCGGCAATGGCCGCCGCCATGCTGCTGCGGCAGGTGTTACCGGTACAGACAAAAAGAATACCGGGCATATCCTATACCCCCATCAACATTTTTAAGCCGATACCCACCAGAATCAGGCCGCCGATAACCTCGGCCCTGTTGCCCAGGTAGGCGCCCAGGCGCCGGCCGGCCAGGAGCCCCAGGACCGTCATGGTCCCGGCAATAAAACCCATGGTCAGGACCGTCAGGGGTACATTGACGCTGATGGCGCCCAGGCCAAAACCGACGCTGAGGGCGTCCAGGCTGACGCTGCCGGCCATGAGCAGGATGGCCATCAGGCCACCGATCACGCCCCCCTGGCCTGGAACGGCCCGCAGCACCTGCCCGGCCAGGCCACCGCTTTCCGTCCTGGTCGTGAGGGCCTCCCAGAGCATCAGCCCCCCCATGCCGGCCAGGACCAGGGCGCCGATAACGGCCGCCAGTTTCCCCAGGAGCCGGCCCAGGAGCAGGCCCAGGTAGAGGCCCGTCAGGGGCATAATGATGTGAAAAATACCAACGATGCCGGCAAAGAGCAGGGCCTGCCGGCCCCGGAGCCCCCCCAGGGCCAGGCCGGTAGCCAGAGAAAAGGCATCGGTCCCCAGGGCCATGGCTACCAGGATGAGACCTAACGGCTCCATATCAATGCCTCCATCTTAAGCCTGGATGATGCGGTTGGCAGCTGACTTGCGCAGGCGGTTCATGATGGCCAGGCCCAGGCCTTCTTCGGCAATGGTTTCGGCCAGGATGATGTCGGCCCGGTGGCGGTCACAGTTGCGCAAGGCACTGAAAAGATTGGCGGCAATGGTAGCCGGCTGGGAGCGGCTGCCCAGGACCTCCAGGTAATCGGGCCGGGGCTCCTGCTGGTAGGCCGCGGCCGTTTCCCTGGTCGCCAGCACGGCCACCCGGCGTCCCCTTTGCTGCCAGGCTGCCACCAGGGCCCGGATTTTAGCCGTCACCCGGTCCAGTTCGCCGGTAATGAGATAAACTTCGCCCCGCGGGGCATAGTGTTTATACTTCATCCCCGGCGCTCGCGGCTGCGCCACCTGGCTGCCGCGGACGGCCGGGTCAATAGCTACTTCGCCGAGGACAGCTTTCAGATCTTCATAGGTCACTCCCCCCGGCCTTAAAATGGTGGGCACCGGGGTTGTCAGGTCCAGGACCGTTGATTCTACCCCCACGGTAGCCGGCCCGCCATCGACGACGGCATCGATCTTGCCCCGCAGGTCTTTCAGGACGTGCTGGCCGGTGGTAGGGCTGGGGCGGCCGGAGATATTGGCGCTGGGCGCTGCTATGGGCAGGCGGGCGACCCGGATGAGGGCCTGGGCCACCGGGTGGGAAGGCATGCGGATGCCCACCGTATCCAGACCGGCGGTCACGATATCCGGGATCAGGTCGCTCCGCGGCAGGACCAGGGTCAGGGGCCCGGGCCAGAAGCGCTGCATGAGCAGGGTCGTCCGGGGCGGCAGGTAGGCCACCAGGTCCTGGACATCACGGAAACTGGCAATATGGACAATCAGGGGATTGTCGGCCGGCCGTCCCTTGGCGCGAAAGATGCGCCGCACCGCCCGGCCATCCAGGGCATTGGCCCCCAGGCCGTAGACCGTTTCCGTGGGGAAGGCCACCACCCCGCCCCGGTTAAGGATCCGGGCCGCCAGGCGAATTTTATGGAGTTCCGGTACCAGGGGATCTATCTTTAAGTACTTCGTCCGTTTACCCACAGCCACCCATTTCACCTCTATGTATTTTTCCCTGTTATTATTCTTCCCGGCGATAGGCCAGGAAACAACGATCGCGGCCGCCATAATCGGGTAACACCGCCATATCCCGGTAAGCCCCGGCGGCCGCTGCCAGGTTCAGGACGGCCCTGCCTTGATTATACCCGATTTCCAGGGCCAGGAGCCCTCCTGCCTTTAAAACTTCCGGTGCCCCGGGTAACAGGACCCGGTAGGCGCGCAAACCGTCGGGGCCGCCGTCCAGGGCCAGGCGCGGCTCAGCCCGGACCTCCGGCGGCAACCCGTCCAGTTCGGCCGCAGGTATGTAGGGAGGGTTGGCCACCAGGGCATCTAACTTTAAACCCTTAAGGGGCGCCAGAAAATCGCCCTGGAGGAAAGTAACCCGGCCTGCCAGGCCTAAAGCACGGGCATTTTGCCGGGCTACTTCCAGGGCAGCCGGGCTAATATCAGTGGCGTATACTTTGGCGTTGGGCAGGTAGTAGGCCAGGCTTAAGCCGATGGCCCCGCTGCCCGTGCAACAATCGGCAATAACATGGTTTCCCCGCACGTCGAAGCGCTTTAAGACGGCTTCCACCACCACTTCCGTGTCCTGGCGGGGGATTAAAACCGCAGGGGTTACTTTAAACTCCAGGGACATGAACTCCTGGCTGCCGGTCAGGTACTGGAGGGGGTAGCCGGCCACCCGGCGCTCCACAGCCGGCCAGAACCTGGCCGCAGCGGCAGGCTCCAGTTCCTCCTCCAGGCGGGCCAGGAGCTGCGGCCGGCTATACCGGCCGGCCCAGGCCAGGAGGACTTCCGCCTCCAGGCGGGGCCGGGGGAGTCCTGCCGCCGCGAGTTGCCGGCTTGCTTCTTTTAAGGCTTCCTGGAGGGTCAATCCCAACGCCTTAAGCCTCCATATTCTTTAACCGTTCGGCCTGGTCACTGGTCACCAGGGCATCGATGATTTCGTCCAGTTCGCCATCCAGGATAGCATCCAGGTGGTGCAGGGTCAGGCCGATCCGGTGGTCAGTTACCCGGTTCTGGGGAAAATTGTAGGTGCGGATCCGCTCGCTGCGGTCGCCGCTACCCACCTGGGAACGCCGTTCGGCCGCCAGCTCCCCCTCCTGCTCGGCCCGGGCCATATCCAGGAGGCGAGCCCGCAGGACCTTCAGCGCCTTCTCCTTGTTCTTCAGCTGCGACTTCTCGTCCTGGCAGGATACCACCAGGCCCGTCGGCAGGTGGGTAATCCGCACCGCCGAGTAGGTGGTGTTGACGGACTGGCCCCCGGGCCCGCTGGAACAAAAGATGTCAATCCGCAGGTCCTCGGGGTTAATCTCCACGTCTACTTCTTCCGCCTCGGGCAGGACGGCTACGGTAGCGGTGGAAGTATGAATCCGTCCTCCGGACTCGGTGGTGGGGATGCGCTGCACACGGTGGACGCCGCTTTCAAACTTCAGGCGGCTGTAAACTCCCTGGCCTTCAATCAGGAAAATAATTTCCTTGAAGCCCCCCAGTTCCGTAGGATGGGAGCTGATAATCTCCGTCCGCCAGCGTTTTTTTTCCGCATAGCGCTGGTACATGCGAAAAAGGTCGCCGGCAAAAAGGGCCGCTTCATCGCCCCCGGCTCCGGCCCGGATCTCCATGATGATATTCTTTTCGTCGTTGGGATCTTTGGGCAGGAGCAGGATCTTTAACTGCCGTTCCAGGTTCTCCTTTTCCTCTTCCAGGCGTTTTATTTCATCTGTAAGGAAGTCGCGGAACTCAGGGTCCTTTTCTTCTGCCAGCAGGGCGCGGCTCTCTTCCAGGTCGGAAATGACCCGGCGATACTGGCGAAAGGTCGTGACTATTTCTTCCAGGGCGGCGTGGGCGCGGGCATGCTTCTGCAATTGCTCCGGGTCGGCGATTACTGCCGGGTCCCCCATGAGCCGGCCCAGTTCTTCATATTTAGCTTCGAGCTGTTCCAGCTTCTCCAGCATAAGGCATCACCTCGCTTCTTCCTCTCGTGCCGCTGCCAGGGCGGCCAGGGCTACTTCCAGCATGCCGTCGTCGGGTTCCCGCGTAGTAAGCTTCTGCAGCCACAGGCCCGGGGCAGCTATGGCCCGCACCCAGGGTACGTTTAAATGGCGGCCGGTGAATTTGAGCAGTTCATAAGCCAGGCCGGCTACTACCGGTAGCAATACCAGGCGGGAGACCAGGCGCCAGGCAATCCCACCCCGGCCAACGATGGAAAAAAAGACGATGGTTAATACCAGTACCAGCAGGAGGAAGCTGGTACCGCACCGGGGGTGCAGGGTCGGATAGGGCCGCACCGTTTCCACCCTTAAATCTTCCCCTGCCTCCAGGGCATTAATTACTTTATGCTCGGCCCCGTGGTACTGGAAGACGCGCTGGACGTCTTTCACCCGGCCAATGGCCGCCACGTAGCCTAAAAAGAGGAGCATCCTGAGCAGCCCCTCGACTACATTCTGCCAGAAGATAGATAAATGGTTATGGAGAAGCAGCGCCGCCCCGGCCGGGAGGAGGACAAAGAAACCCACGGCTGCCGCCAGGGCAATGGCTACCGTCAGGACCAGGTCCCTGGTGCTTAACTCCTCCTCTTCTCCCTCCATTGCCTGGTTGGCCGAGAAGGTTAGATACCGGATACCCAGGATTAAAGACTCAAATAAGGCCACAACCCCGCGGAGCAGGGGCAGTTTTAAAACGGGGTAACGGGCGGTAATGGAGCTGTTGGGGCTGGCCTCGACCAGGATCTCGCCGTTAGCTTTACGGAGGGCTACTGCCGTTTTGTGTGGCCCCCGCATCATCACGCCCTCAATGACGGCCTGGCCGCCGTATTGCACCTCGGGGGCCGCTCCCCATAGGAAAAAGCAGAGCCCGCGGCTCCGCCTTTTTGCCCTAGCGACCATATTTTTGCCGGAAACGCTCAATCCGCCCGCCACGCTCGACTACCCTTTGCCGGTTACCGGTGTAAAAGGGATGGCACTGAGAGCATATCTCTACCCGGATCTCTTTTTTGGTGGAGCGGGTCTCAATGACATTACCGCAGGCACAGATAATCCGGGCTTTGTCGTAATTGGGATGAATATCTGGTTTCACGCCATCTTCACCTCCGCGGGAAAATCAAACTCATATCAGTATAACATGAAAGGGCCGCCAGTGCAAAGCAAAAAATTGGCGGGGCAAATCCCCTTACCATCAAAAAAAGGCCGGCGTACCGGCCTTTTTACCTGTTGAAGAAACGTTCGGGATTGATGGCCCTGCCCTTTTCCCGGATTTCAAAATGAACATGGGGACCGGTGGCATTGCCCGTAACGCCCACTTCGGCAATGGGTTCGCCGGCCCGGACGTACTCACCAACCTTGACCAGGTTGCGGGAGTTATGGGCATAAACAGTCTCCAGCCCATTGCCATGGTCGAGCTTAACCATGTTACCATAGATACCGTTACCCCAGCCGGAAAAAGTTACCACCCCGGACCAGGCGGCCCGGATGTAATCCCCCACCTTGCCGGCGATATCCAGGCCGTGGTGGAACTCATTATCCCGCCAGCCAAAGCCGGAGGTAATGACGCCGATGAGGGGCCAGAGAAAGGAGGCTGGCCTTAAGCTACGGGAAGCAGGTACAGTCTCTACCCTGGTGACCGGTACCCCACGTGGCGAACCGGGGATAGTCAGGACCATACCAATCCGCAGCGCCCTGGCATCGACAATACCGTTGGCGGCGGCCAGGCTTTCCACGCTGGTGCCAAAACGCCGGGCAATATCCCAGAGGGTGTCCCCGGCAGCTACCGTATAGCTCCGCTCTTCTTCGTGGGGCAGCACCAGGAACTGGCCCGGTGTCAGGACGGCATCAGGTTCCAGGTAATTCATCACCGCCACCAGTTCGGGGTCCGTCTGGTAGCGGCGGGCAATGCGCTCCAGGGTGTCGCCTTCTTCTACCCGGTAGATGCGGGTATAGTTATTGACCCGGGCAGCCAGTTCCTGGTAGGTTGCCGGCGCGAGGACGGTCGCCACCTGCTGCAAATCCTCGATGACGGCTGCTTGCGCCGGGAGGGCAAAAAGACTGTTAACAAGCAGGGCCAACCCCAGGGCCAGGCTTACCGCCATCTTTTTGTCCAGCATTTTTTCACTCCTATCCTTTACCATTCTGGCATGAGTTACCTTTTTTCCCATTTAGCCTTTATTTTAGCCATACGTAAACAAAAATATACCCCGTTCTGGACGGGGTTAGTCTTGCAATGACTCCTCGGTTTCGCCAAGGCCGCTTTGCCGCTCAGACCAAGTCGCTCGCTCTAAATAAAACCCAGCCTTATACTATTTTTAGCATTTTGCTAACGGGGTTCTAGCCTCACTAATGCTCCCGGGGGAACAAGGCCGGGAGGGCGCGCAGGAGATCCTTGTTGCTTTTGGTCTTTTGCATGGATTCGATTAAAACCTCGGCTACTTCTACCGGACCCATGCCGCTGGTGGCCCGCCGGAAATGCCAGACCAGTTCCAGTTCCTCAGGGCTTAACAACAATTCTTCTCGCCTCGTGCCGGAGCGCTTGACGTCAATGGCCGGGAAGATGCGGCGTTCGGCCAGTTTCCGGTCCAGGATGAGTTCCATATTGCCCGTTCCTTTAAATTCTTCAAAGATAACTTCATCCATGCGGCTGCCGGTTTCAATCAGGGCCGTCGCCACAATGGTCAGACTCCCCCCCTCTTCCACCTTACGGGCAGCGCCGAAGAAGCGTTTGGGTTTATAGAGGGCGGTGGGATCAACGCCGCCGGAAAGGGTGCGGCCGCTGGGAGGCACGACCAGGTTGTGGGCCCGGGCCAGGCGGGTGATGCTGTCCAGGAGGACCACCACGTCTTTTTTATGCTCCACCAGGCGTTTGGCCCGTTCCAGGACCATATCGGCCACCTTGACGTGGTTGTCCGGCAGCTCGTCAAAGGTGGAGCTGACCACCTCACCCCGCACCGAACGTTCAATGTCGGTGACTTCTTCGGGCCGTTCGTCAATTAATAAGATTATCAGTTCAACGTCGGGATAGTTGGTAGTGATGGCGTTGGCGATTTTTTTCAGCAGCACGGTCTTACCGGCCTTGGGAGGGGAAACGATCAGGGCCCGCTGGCCCTTACCCAGGGGAGCAATCAGGTCGATAATCCGGGTGGAGGGGTCACCGTTATCCGTCTCCAGGGTATAACGTTCGTAAGGGTAAATGGGCGTCAGGGCATCAAAGTGCAGGCGTTCCGGCGATGTCTCCGGTTTTTCCCCGTTGACCTTCTCCACCCGCAGCAGGGCGAAAAAGCGCTCGTTATCCTTCGGAGGGCGGACCAGGCCGGCTACCTTGTCTCCCGTGCGCAGGTCAAAGCGGCGGATCTGAGAAGGAGAGATGTAAATATCGTCGCCGCTGGGTATGTAACCGAAGGGACGCAAAAAGCCGTAACCATCCGGCAGTATCTCCAGGATGCCCTGGGCCTGCAGCTGCTCCTCCTTTTCCTGTTCCTGCTGTTCCTTTTGGGCCAGGGCCTTGGCAATTTCAAAGACCAGCTCTTTCTTGCGCAGGCGGTAGTAGCCGCTTAAATTGAGCTCCCGGGCGATGCGGTAGAGCTCGACCATGGTCTTGCTTTCTAACTCGGCAGTATGCAAATGTAAATAACCTCCATAATTATTTATCCTTTACCTTCTCCCAGTCGGCCAGGAACCTGGCCAGGCCGGCATCAGTCAGGGGGTGCTTGACCATTTGCATGATAACTTTGTAGGGAACGGTGGCGATATCGGCACCCAGGCGGGCGGCCTGGAGCACATGGAGAGGATGGCGGATACTGGCGGCAATAACCTGGGTTTCCAGGCCGTACTGGGCATAAATGGGGACAATATCGGCAATGACCTGCATACCGTCATGGTTGATATCATCCAGGCGCCCGACAAAGGGACTCACATAGGTTGCCCCGGCCAGGGCGGCGAGGAGTGCCTGGTTGGCGGAAAAGACCAGGGTCACGTTGGTTTTAATCCCTTGAGCGGCCAGTTCTTTGACGGCCTTAAGGCCCTCGGCAAGCATGGGGATCTTGATGACGATGTTGGGGTGGATGGCTGCCAGCTCCTGGGCTTCGGCGATCATGGCCCCGGCTTCCGTGCTGATTACTTCCGCGCTGATGGGGCCGTCCACAATGGCAGCAATCTCTTCCACAACCTGGCGGAAATTTCGTCCTTCCCTGGCAATCAGGGAAGGATTGGTGGTTACACCTGAAATTATACCCAGATCATTGGCTGCTTTAATCTCTTCAATATTGGCTGAGTCGATGAAAATACGCACTTCTCAAGGGCACCTCCGTAAAATGGATGTGAGATGGGGGAAGGGAGAGGGTTGGATACTTATAGTTTCGATTCTCATTCATCATTTTAGTCGGCGAAGGGTTCTAAAAAACGGGAGTTATCTGGCAGAAAATAGAAGGTCAAACCCTTAATAAATCATTCACCACGTAACGCCAGAATCCTGCTGGCGGCTGGAAAAAGTATAGATAAGGATAAGAGCCCGGCGGCAGGGGGCCGCGGGGCTCTTTTTAAAGCCCGCTAAGGTTATTTCTTTTTGGGACGGAAGGTATGGCAGGCCGTCCCATCAGAAGTGGTTACTTTGCGATCGCCGCTGGACCTGACTTCAATGGCATCGGCAGTACAGGCCATGTTGTCCCAGAAATGACACTCTTCCACACCGCATTTTATGCCCGCCATCTTTCTCCACCTCCTTTGGGTGTTCACCTATAGGTTTTCACCCCGGGGGAGAAATATGCAAGCGACCGGCACAGCCAAAGACCTGCATTTTATGGCGGATAATGCCGGTGGCAGCTTCCCGGGCCGGCCCCAGCACTTTACGGGGGTCGATTTCGTCAGGGTTGGCTGCCAGGGCCTGGCGGGTAGCTTCGACAAAGGCGATACGGATATCGGTATCGATGTTAATCTTGCGGACGCCCAGCTCCACGGCGCGGCGGATATCGGCATCGGGGACGCCGGAAGAACCGTGCAGGACTATGGGGGTGGGCACCAGGCGGTCAATGGCTGCCAGGCGGTCAAAATCCAGTTTGGGCGTGCCCTTGTAACGGCCGTGGGCCGTACCGATGGCTACGGCCAGGGCATCGACGCCCGTCTCGGCGGCAAAGCGCCTGGCCTCTTCGGGATCGGTCATGGTCGCCTCGCGTGCGGACACGCTGATGTGGTCCTCGGTGCCGCCGATTCTACCCAGTTCCCCCTCCACAGAAGCACCCATGGCATGGGCAATCTCCACAACGCGCCTGGTCAGGGCAATGTTTTCTTCCAGAGGGTATTTGGAACCGTCGATCATGACCGAGGTAAAACCGGCCCGCAGGCAGCGCAGGACCTGGTTGAAGTCGGTGCCATGGTCAAGGTGCAGGACTACCGGGACAGAGGTCCCTGCGGCTGCCGTCCGCACCAGGGCCGTTATGTACTCCAGGCCGGCATATTTAATTGCCCCCTGGCTGGCCTGGATGATGACCGGCGCCCCTTCTACCTCGGCGGCATTGATGATGGCCTGGACAATTTCCATATTATTGCAGTTAAAGGCCCCGACGGCATAGCCCTTGGCGTCGGCTTCTTTGAGGACCTCGGCCAGGGTAACTAAAGGCATAGAATCAACTCCTTTAAAAATTTAGAAGTCGGAGGCAGGAAGTCTGAAGTCAGAATGCCATACATATGTTAGCCTTTACCCTGCAAACTTTATTCTAAAAAGGGATAATATGTTGCTCCTTGAAATCCGCCTTCCGACATCCTGCCTCTAACTTCCGTTCATTATACCGGCGACTTCTGGCGGCGGCGATAACGCTGTTTGGCAGAGGTTTCATTTTTACTCACCAGGTGACCGGGCAGGCGGATTTCCTGTAAGTTCTCTACCCGCTCCAGGTCGGCCATGGTACCGGCCGGCAGTTTTTTTTCCGCCCGGCAGGCCTCGCAGCGGAGCTGCAAATAGCCGGGAAAAATTTCTATTTCAATATTTTCGTTACCGCACCCGCACCTGACGCGACCGTCTTCGGCCAGCTGGTAAATAAGGGACAGCAGCCGGTACATTACGTCCGGTTCCTCAAAATAATCGTCGAAACCAAGGTCCCGGGCCACCTCGGCCAGGGTGCGGTCATGGCGCTGCACTGCCCGCTGCACCTTTTCCCGGGGGCCGATAAAGCCGACCTCCAGTTCTGTCTCCTTACAGGTCAGGGTCAGGAGTTCCCGCGACCACAGTTCCTGGCGGGTATAGCGGCTGATATGAAGGCAATCACACATGCCGCAGTGATACTGGAGCCAGAAGTTTATGCCCTTTTTCCTGCTGATGGTTAAAAGGGTGGTGCCGCAGCTGCACTCTGCCTGCCACGTCCGGCTCCCGCCGAAATTAAAGAGGGAAAGACCGCCAAACTCCAGGCGGCCGCAGGTTGGACAGCGTAAAACCACAACATTCAGCGTAGGGATGAGCATTTTTAATCCTCCTCACCCCTCCTTATTCGCCGTAACCGGGGAAATTCCTGCTCCAGGGCAAATTTAAAAGGCCCTGCCAGCGGCAGAGCCCGTGCGTCCCGTGACAACAGCTTTACTTTTACACCTGTCCCACTGCCTGGACCTGGCAGTATCCCGGTTGCAACACCCCGCGCACCAGCCTGTATAGCTGCTGGATATCAAAGGGTTTTTGCAGGAAATACCGGGCGTCGTATTTACCGGCCTGTTCTACCAGATCCAGTTCGTTATACGCCGTTATGATTATTACCGGTGTGACAAAAGAACGTCTGCGCAACTCCTTTAAAAATTCCACTCCGCTCATGCCTGGCATTTTTATATCCAGGATTACCAGGTCCGGCGCTTCGCTGGCAATTTTTTCGAGGGCCTCCCTGCCTTCAGTGGCCACACATAAGTTATAACCGGCCTGTTTCAAGGCTTCGCAAATTAAACGGCGTACACCCGGCTGGTCGTCAATTACCATTACCTTTTTTTCTGTCAGACCAGCTCACCTCCGATTCCGGCGGTTCTAGAGCCCCCCTTTCTTCATCGCTTCGCTCTTACTTCGCTATCATAATATTTAGCTATCAATCGCTAAATTCCTGCTCCAGGAGCTAAATTTTGGCCGGCAGAGGAAAGTACCGGCACCATCTCCCCGGAAGTTGTGCGCACCAAATAGGGTTGTCCTTCCCGGCAATAGACCCGGGGCAGGCGGGCGCTGGCTGTCGGCCGCCGCAGGTCAAGCTGCACTTCCTGGCCTACTTTGACCTCCGGCAGGTGACCCACGTCGACTATGGAGAGCTGCATGCCCACCCGGCCTACCACCGGCGCCCTCTGGCCGGCGATGGTGACTGCCGTTCCTTCCCCGCCCCCGCGGCCCAGGTAGGCCAGGACGGTCTTCACCAGGTGGCGGGCCAGGTCGTTTAGATCTTTGGGACGGCTGACGGGCGTCAGGGCAAAGCCATCGGCATAACCCACCGGGATAACGGCCAGGCGAGTGGCCTTTTTGACTACATAATCGCCACCATAGCCAACGGGGGTACCGGCCGCCACATCATGGATAAATAGAATACGGGCTTTAAACTGCCAGGGGTTCTTTAAATCCAGGCCCCGGCGAGGAGCCTGGTAGGGGAAATGGCCGTACAAAAGGGTACCGGCCCTCACCATATCAAGGTGCATTTCCGGGTGGAGCAACAGGCCGGTGCTGTTGCAGATATGTTTTAAGGGTAGGGATATCTGCTGCCCTTCCAGTTCCATAAGAACCCTTTGAAAACATTCCATCTGCCTCCGGGCTGCCCCCGGGTGGGCCGCTTCGGCCAGGTGGCTGTAAATGCCCTCCAGTTGCACAACTGGCCAGCACCGCATTTCTCTTGCCAGGGGCACCACTTCTCCCGGTTCCAGGCCGGTGCGCTGCAGGCCGGTTTCTACCTTCAGGTGCAGCCGGGCCTGGCGGCCCACCGTGGCTGCCGCGGCTGCCGCCGCCTCAGCGCCAGAACGGCTGCTGATGGTCAGGGTGAGGTCATCAGTCAAGGCTTGCGGCAGTTCTTCCGGCAGCAAGGGACTCATTAACAGGATGGGGGCCGTAATGCCGGCCCGGCGCAATTCTTGCCCTTCGGCCAGGGTAGTAACCCCCAGGTAGTCTGCGCCTGTGGCCAGTAAAATCCGGGCTACCTCGACGGCGCCGGCGCCATAGGCATCGGCCTTGATGACGGCCAGGAGGCGGGTCGGGGGTTGGAGCAAGCCTTTGACGGCCCGCAGGTTATGTTCCAGGGCCGTAGCTTCGATCTCAATCCAGCGAGGACCGGCCAACCGGGTTAGCTTTGCTAAGTCCACAGGGGATTGACACCACCCTATCTTGAGGGAGTAATTCACGTCAAATAGGGGCATGCAATAGAAAAAAGAGATGGAAAGCTCCATCTCTTTCCGTTTTAGCTGTTTTGGGCAGGACCGCCGGTACTCCTGCATCTCTTATGACCTCCCAACGAAGGTGCGTGGGGGGCGGATTTGCCCACCTCCAAAACAGCCTGTTTATATTTTATGCTTGTTTTCTATATATTAGTCTACCACTAGCAATATCTTTTTGCAACTCCCTTCTACGAGCCGTACGTGTCAAGATGTAGTAGGCAAAAAGAGACCTCACATAAAAATCCCATATATATCCAACACCTTTTCCGGCTCCGGAGTATTGTGCAGTAATTCTCTGCGCCTGTCAAGGTTAAAGCCTGCGGCCGCCTACGGCGACCTTGACAGGCTTCGCGAATTACTGCCTGCTCTAATTAAGCCGGAAAAGGGGTTAGAATATAGCTCCACTAATTCTTGTTAGTTGCCTCAAGGTATATTTAACCCAATCTGTTCCCGCCTCAGGGCCAACAAGGGCTGGTACTCTCTTCCTTAACCATGCTTCTACGTCTTCTTTAACTATCTTCTTTTCTTTTATTACTTTAACGGGATTCTTTTCTACTTGTGGCATCTTCTTTTCTAGCCATGCGGCTAATTCTCCATTGGCTTTGAGCATAAGTAATGCTACCATGGCCGTTGCTCCTGCTTCGCTCCAGCTCATTCCCCTCTTTTTCATGCGAATGGCTATTTTTTTGTCTACTGTTGTTTCGGCTACGCCCATCCCGTATAACTTTAGCCCTTCCAGTTGTCGTGGTAACCGCAAGCGGTAATCTAACAGGTTATCGCGATATCTTTGACAGTAGTCATATACTTTTTGGCGTTGTTGCTTGTTTTTGCGGTTCGGTGCTTCTTCTATGAGTGCTTCCATGGTGTCCAAAAAGACCTGCTCTTGACCTTTGGCTAAAATCTCCATTAATCCTCGCGCTGTTTCGTTCCCATAAGCCTGCCTTATATCCCGGTGGAGGTGGTAGCGGTCCAATTGTACAATGGCTCCTGGTAACTGTTCTTTGGCTGTCTTCTGGATCCAGCTGGCTCCGTCGCCATTGACCACATATATTGTTTTTTCGTCTATCTCGTAGTACCTGGCTATTTCCGTGGTGAGGGCTTCCCAAAATTGTTCTCCATCTTCATAGATGCCCATTACTACCCGCGGGTTCTTGAGATGCCGGGCATTCCCTTTTTCTATCCACCCTTCGTATACTATTCCTACTTTTACTTCTATCCGCTCTTGCTTGCTCCTTTGCAGGGGAATCATTATGCCATCGGCTTCGATAAATAGTGCCGGTACTTTTTTCTTTTTGCCTTGGGGCTCTTCCCCGCTCACGAATAGCTTGTTGCGCAGGGCTTCTTGCAGTCCTTTTTGTTCCAGTCCATTTCGTTTTACTTCGCTATGGATGGTCATATGGCTTAATTGGCCCATCCCTGCTTCGGCCATTATTTCCGCTGCCTGCCTGAAGGGTAACCGGGTTGCCAGCGATACGGCTAATTTGAGCAGTCTTCCTGTCAGGCGCTTTCCTTGGCGTAAGTTCAGGGCTTCGTCTAACAGAAACCTTCCCTCGCCTCTTTTCTTTTTGCGCGTCGCTTTGACATATAGTCGGCGCTTAAAGGTTATATCCCCGTACAGGCAGGTGATTGTGCGGTAGCGGAAGCCAGCTATCCTATATCTCTTGGGTTTTGCTGGCATAAGGGCATCATCCAGGGCTTCCAGTACGGCTACCAATAATCGCCTGGCTATTTGCAGGATAACTTCTTCTAGAGTGTTGAAATTCTCGATACCATCTAATAAACTAAAGATGGTAGCGGTACTGGTATTACCGTTTACCATAAAGAGACCTCACTCCTTTTACGGTGTTTTTCTTCTTGTGAGGTCTCTTTTCTCTTTTTTGCTCCTTTTTCCTCCTGCCTACTGTAATTTTACACTAACCTACGAGCCACTCTAAATGATTGAATCGAATTTTTATAGTGTGGGGAGTCTTGTGGTGTTTTTAGTAAGATTACTGCTCTCAAATAGTAATTTTCATAGCGATAATAGTAAAAGGCAACCACTTGTTTATCATCTTTATCTATACAAACATAATCAGGCTTAGCAATTATTTCAGGTAATAGTTGATAAGCCTCGTCATCTATATCTCTATGATGCCTTTTATTCTTCTCAAGCCTTTCTCCCGTTAAGACAACTTCGGAGGTTTCCTGATACGGAAGTAATTTCAAAATTTCACCCGTAATTTTGCCAACGAATTGGGTTGTCTTACATTCGGTATCTATTTTAACCATGCGACAATGAGCCTGAAGTTGCATAAAACAATTTCATTCTTCCGCGGTAGCCTTTTTCTTCCAAAAAAGCAGGCGGCGGAAACCTTGGGAATAGAGGGGCAAGATCGACTGCCAGAGCCAGTAGTAAAAGGGGGAGTAGACACGGTCGTACTCGCCGATAAACTCGGTAAAGGTGCCGTTGAAGCCCTTCTTAAAACGATAGAGGCCGTAGAGGGGGTTCTTTTCGTCCAGGTCACCCGGCACGCCGCGGAAGTCGTACATGGTACAGCCCTGTTCCCTGGCCCACAGGATCATGGCCCACTGCAGGAGGTAGTTGGGCATAGCGTTGCGGTGGCGGTTGCTGGAGGCGCCGTAGAGGTACCAGGCCTTGTCACCCATGATAAAGGCCAGGGCGCCGGCAATGGCCTCCCCCTGGTAGTAGGCCAGGAAAAGCCTGGCGTAGCCGCGCTTCACCATCTCCCGCCACATGGTTTCAAAATAGCTGTAGGAGCGCACCAGGAAACGGTCCCTGAGGGTGGTTTCTTTTAAAATCTCATAAAAAACTGGCAGGTCATCCAGGGTACAATCATCTTTGATGATCACACCCTTTTTTTGCGCCAGGCGGATATTATAACGGGTTTTGCTGTGCATGTTGGCCAGGAGTTCTTCCGGGGAAGGGGTTAAATCGAGGCGGAAGACATGGCGTGGCTGGACGCCTTCAAAACCAGCCCCTTTGTTCGCCAGGCGGAAACCCTTTTCCTTAAGCATCTGCTTTACGGCCGTATCGCTTTCCGGGATATCGGGGTCGATTTTCAGTAAAATAGCCCCTTCCTGCCGCGCCACGCCGTCGACGGCGGCCAGGAGTTCGCTGAAGAGGTTAGCGTCATGGAAGTCCACCACCGGACCCCGGGGGGCATAGAGGATAGATTTGCCAACATAAGGGAGCTGCCTTTTCAGAAGGCTGGCGCAAGCCACGATGCTGCCCCCCTTCTCCAGGACAAGCCGTAAGGGTTGCCATCCGGTAGTGGCCTTCACCTCACCCCAGCCATAAGACTGGAGAAAATGACCCTTGGGATGGCTGGCAATGAAAGCGTCAAAGCGCTTTTCCTCCTCCGGGCCGATGAGCCTTGCCTGGCGGTTCATACCCCTTGCCCCCCTTGATAAGCCAGGGCCGCCCCCACAAAGTCCCGGAACAGGGGATGGGGCCGGTTGGGTCGCGATTTAAATTCCGGGTGGAACTGGCTGGCGACAAACCAGGGATGGTCGGCCAGCTCGATGATCTCCACCAGGCGGTTATCGGGAGAAGTCCCGCTAATGACCATACCCCTGGCCGTCAGTTCCGCCCGGTAGCTGTTATTGAATTCGTACCTATGGCGATGGCGCTCGTAGATTACTTCTTCGCCGTAGGCCTGGTAGGCCTTCGTCCCCGGCTGCAGCCGGCAGGGGTACAGCCCCAGGCGCATGGTACCGCCTTTTTCGGCTATATTCTTTTGTTCCGGTAATAAATCAATGACCGGGTGGGGCGTTTCCGGGTTAATTTCCGCGCTGTGAGCTTCTTTCAGGCCGCAGACATGGCGGGCCAGCTCTACCACCGCCAGCTGCATGCCCAGGCAGATACCCAGGTAAGGTACCCTCTTTTCCCGGGCATACCGGGCTGCTAAAATTTTCCCTTCGATGCCCCGGTCACCAAATCCCCCCGGCACCAGAATACCGGCCACACCCTGGAGCTGGTCCAGCCCGCCCCGCTCCAGCTCGGCCGAGTAGATCCAGCGGATATCCACCTGGACGCCGTGGTAGAAACCGGCATGGCGCAAAGCCTCAACAACGCTTAAGTAGGCGTCGGGCAGGGTTACATATTTACCCACCAGGGCAATCTCCAGGTGGCGGGCGATGCTCTTCATGCGCTCTACCATGGCCCGCCAGTCATCCATCTGAGCGGGGCCACAATTTAACTTCAGGCGTTCTACCACAATGCTATCCAGGCCTTCCTTTTCCATTAGCAGCGGGACTTCATAGATGGAATCAGCATCCCAGGCCTGGATGACGGCATCGGGGTCGATGTCGCAGAAGAGGGCTATTTTTTCCTCCATTTCCCGGGAAAAGGGACGTTCCGTCCGGCAGACGATGATATCGGGCTGGATACCGATGCTGCGCAATTCTTTGACGCTGTGCTGGGTGGGTTTGGTTTTGGCTTCCCTGGCAGCCCGCAGGTAGGGGACAAGGGTGACATGGATATAGAGGACGCGGTCGCGGCCGATGTCGCTTTTCATCTGGCGGATGGCTTCCAGAAAGGGTAGGGACTCAATGTCGCCCACCGTACCGCCAATCTCGGTGATTACCACATCCGGGTCGCTTTCTTCGGCCACCCGGTAGAGCTGCTCTTTGATCTCATTGGTAATATGGGGTATGACCTGGACCGTACCCCCCAGGTAGTCGCCCCGGCGTTCTTTGGTGATGACCGACCAGTAAATCTTGCCGGCGGTGACGTTGCTGGCCCGGGTCAAGTTAATATCAATAAAGCGCTCGTAGTGTCCCAGGTCCAGGTCGGTTTCCGCACCATCGTCGGTGACAAAAACCTCACCGTGCTGGTAGGGGCTCATGGTGCCGGGGTCAATGTTGATATAGGGGTCAAATTTCTGGATGGCGACTTTCAGGCCCCGGCTCTTTAAAAGTCTGCCTAAAGAAGCGGCGGTTATCCCCTTCCCTAAAGAAGATGTGACACCGCCGGTAACAAAAATAAATTTCGCAGGCATAATTTCCTCCGTAAAATGACACTTTCGTTCATCCTACATCCTCTCCGGAGCGCTGACCCCCAGGAGGTGCAGGACGTTGCGCAAGGTTATACGGGTAGCTTCCACCAGTACCAGGCGTGCTTTCCTTATTTCCGGGTCGTCGGCCAGGACGCGGCAGCTGGTATAAAAGCTGTGGAACAGGCCGGCCAGGTCATGGGCAAAACGGGTGAGTCTATGGGGCTCCAGGGCCTGGGCCGCCCCGGCTACCGTCTCCGGTAAAGCGGCAATCTGTTTGATTAACTCCAGCTCGGCCGGCTCTTTTAAAAGATCCAGGCGGGCCTCCCGGGCCGGGGGAACTGCCAGGCCCCTATCCTTTGCCAGGCGCAGGATACTGCAAATGCGAGCATGGGCGTACTGGACGTAGTAAACGGGGTTGTCGGCCGTTTGCGACCGGGCCAGGTCGAGGTCAAACTCCAGGTGGCTGTCGCTCTTCAGCATGACAAAGAAATAACGGGCGGCGTCCCGGCCCACCTCTTCAATCAGCTCATTCAGCGTTACGTAACGGCCGGTACGCTTGGACATGCGTAAAACCTCGCCGCCCTGGTAAAGGCGGACCAGTTGCATGAGAACTACTTCCAGGCGCCCCGGGTCGTAACCCAGGGCCTGGAGGGCCCCTTTCAGGCGGGCCACATGGCCGTGGTGGTCGGCGCCCCAGATATTGATGACCCGTTCAAAGCCCCGCTCGAATTTATTGCGGTGGTAGGCAATATCGGCAGCAAAATAGGTGGGCAGACCGTTCTTACGGACCACCACCTCATCCTTTTCTTCGCCAAAACGGGTGGCTTTAAACCACAGGGCACCGTCCTTCTCATAAATATAGCCAGCCCTATCCAGGTCGGCTATGGCCCGGGCAACGGCCCCGGAATCGTGCAGGGACTGCTCGCTGAACCAGACGTCATAGGTAACGCCAAAATCCTCCAGCACCTGGCGAATGGCGGCCAGCTTTTCCTCCAGGGCATAGCGGACTAGCATTTCCCGCCTTAAAGCCGGGTCGGCGTCCAGGTACCTGTCCCCGTACCGGTCAATAAAATGGCCCACCGTCTCTACCAGGTCCTCGCCGTGGTAACCGTCAGGGGGGATGGTCGCCTCCTGACCCAGGGCCTGCAGGTAGCGTGCCTCCAGGGAAAGGCCGAAGTTCTCAATCTGGTTGCCGGAGTCGTTAATATAGAATTCGCGGGTAACGTCGTAGCCCACGGCTGTAAGGAGGTTGGCTATACTATCTCCCAGGGCCGCCCCCCGGGCATTGCCCATATGCAGGAGCCCGGTAGGATTGGCACTGACAAACTCCACCTGAACCTTAGCCCCCTGGCCGATATTGCACCAGCCGTAATGCTCGTCTTCGGCCAGGACGGCCGGCAATACCGGTAAGAGCCACTGGTTGTCCAGGGTAAAATTAATAAAGCCCGGTCCGGCCACCTCGATCCTGGCCACGCCGGGTTGGGGTATTTCCAGGTGTCGCACCAGTGCTTCCGCTACGTTCCTGGGTGACTGGCGGGCCTGCCTGGCCAGCAACAAGGCCAGGTTAGCAGCAAAGTCGCCGTGAGATTTATCCCGCGGCGTCTCAATTACAAAATCAGGCAGCTCATCAAAGCTTATCTCCCCGGCTGCCCGGGCGGCGGCAGCGGCATCCCTCAATACCGCTGCCAGCCGCCTTCTGGTTTCCTGTACTATATTCACGCCCTACCTGTACTCCTTCAAGCGTAACTTTCCAGGCGCTCAACCGTAATCTCTAACTGGTTGTCGCTGATTTTCTCCTGGCCGACCTGCAATTCATACTCTAGATTAATACTTCCGCCCCGTTCTGTCAAGTCGACTTCCACTTTAGAAGGTAATACGGTAATCTTCATCGTACCGTATGGAGTTACGTAGAAGCCGGCATTTAAAATACCTGCTTCAAAGGTTGTTTTTTGCTCGGCCGTACCCATGCGGTTCAAGGTTACCCGCCGGGGTTCGACCTTTAAAGTGGTGGTGGTACCCTCCATTCCCGATAGACTGGTTTCATTGTAAAGGATGTAGTAGTGTTGATCCCGGATGAAGAAGCGACCTTCGGTAACCAGCTCGATGGAATCCTTTTCCCCCAGCTCGTTGGTCTGGGTGCCCTTGACCTTCACCAGTACGTCCTTCTTCAAGCCACGCACATCCCTTCGGGATTTTTTGGGTCCTTAAGTTATAATTCTCCAGAAAAGACTGATCTCCTTTTTATTTTTAACGATAATTTAACAATTCTCGTTGTTAATTATACCTTGCAATAGCAAATATTGCCTTGATAAAAAAAGAAAGCTCCGGGCCGGGGAGCTTATGCTTATAAAACTGTTACCCTGGTGATAGACCGGCCATTGCCGGGCTACTTCCCGCCCGCCAGGACCGCAGCCTTTTCAAGAAATACACCTGGGGGGGCCAGGCCGCGGCCGACAGCCAGGGCTACCGGCGCCAGCTCGCCCATCAGGCGGTCAAAGGTTTCCGGGTGCAGGGATTGGGGACCGTCGCAAAGGGCCCGGGCCGGGTCGGGGTGGACCTCGATGATCAGCCCGTCGGCGCCGGCAGCCACCGCAGCCCGGGCCATGGGTAGGACCAGGCGCCAGCTTCCCGTACCATGGCTGGGGTCAACTATTACCGGCAGGTGGGAGTTTTCTTTGACCACAGCCACGGCAGCCAGGTCCAGGGTGAAACGGGTGGCCGTCTCAAAGGTACGGATCCCTCGCTCGCACAAAATCACATTGGGATTGCCGCTGTCCAGGATGTATTCGGCTGCCATGAGCCACTCTTCGATGGTCGCTGCCAGACCCCGCTTCAGGAGGATGGGCTTACCGGTAGCCCCGGCTTCCTTTAGTAGGCGGAAGTTCTGCATGTTGCGGGCGCCAATCTGGAGGGCGTCGGCATATTCGGCCACCAGGGCCACATCCCGGGTGTCCACGGCTTCGGTGACAAAGGGCAACCCTACCTCCTCCCGCACCCGGGCCAGCATTTTGAGGCCTTCCTCCTCCAGGCCCTGGAAGGCATAGGGAGAGGTGCGCGGTTTAAAGGCGCCGCCGCGCAAGATTTGGGCTCCGGCGGCCTTGACGGCCCGGGCCGCGCTCAAAAGCTGTTCCTCGCTTTCCACGGCACAGGGACCGGCCATGACCACCAGGCCGCGGCCGCCTACCGGCACCCCGCCGACCCGTACCATGGTCGGCGTCTCCTTCAGTTCCCGGCTGACCAGTTTATAGGGCTTCATAATGGGGACAATTTTTTCGACGCCGGGCAGGTTGATGATAGCTTCCGAACTCAGGGCTTTCTTGTCGCCGATAGCACCGATAACGGTCTTTTCCTGGCCATAGATGGGGTGGGTCTTAAAGCCCAGTTCTACCAGGCGTTCACTTACAGCCTCGATCTGTTCCCGGGTTGCTCCCGGTTTCATAACGATGATCACAGTCCATTCCTCCCTCCTGGAAATAACGGCAAAATAAAACTCCCCGTCCCAGGGACGAGGAGTTCTACCCGCGGTACCACCCTCCTTGGCTGCATAGAAGCAGCCCACTCATTAAAGGGTACGGGAAAAGAAACAGGTATTACCTTCCGGCTTCCCCCGACGCCACAGCGAAAGAACGAGCGCGCGAAAGCCTCCGGCTGCATCCTTTCCGATACCCCCTCCCTTTTAACGGCGGGAGCTCCGGCCCGGCCTACCCAGCCGGTTGTTACCGGCCTTCAGCCTGCTCCTCCGGGGAGAACTTCAACTCTAGCTTCCCGGCCGGTCTCCCACCAGCACCGGCTCGCTGGGCAGGCCGCTAGAGCCTACTTTTCCCCGTCATGGGATTTATTCTTTCCAGGTTGTGTAAAAATAAGTTTAGCAGAAGGACCGGCCCGGCGTCAAGGGGTTAAAAAAAGTTCCTCCAGGGTTTTACCCTTGGTTTCAATGCCTAAAAGAAGCATCCCGATAGCGGTGACGACAAAGACGGCGGTAAAGAGGAGGAAGATCACCGGGTAGGCTGCCGCCTGGCCCATAAGGACCAGCATCTGCCCTACTATCAGGGGAGCGAGGATGGCGCCAATGCGGCCGCAGAAGGAGGCCCAGCCGGAACCGGTAGCCCGGATGGCCGTGGGGTAAAGCTCCGGCGTATAGGCGTAAAGGACTCCCCAGGCTCCCAGGTTAAAGAAGTAGACTGCCAGGCCCCAGAGAATAAGCTGGCTGGTGGTGGTACTGAGGGAGAACATATAGGCTGCTCCACCGCTCAAGGCCAGGTAAGTCACCAGGGTGGCTTTACGACCGATCTTCTCCACCAGGTAAGCGGCGCTGAAGTAGCCCGGTACCTGGCCCAGGGTCATGATTAACACGTATTCAAAGCTCTTGATGATGGCAAAACCCCTGCCCACCATCAGGGAAGGCAACCAGGTGACAATGCCGTAATAGGAAAAGTTAATCCCGAACCATAAGAGCCACAGGCAGAGGGTGCGCCGGAAATAGCGCCGGGACCAGAGATCGCTGAAGGTTACCCTGGCTGCAGTTTCACCCTCCCCTTCCGGGCCAGTTAGTATTTCTCCCGCAGGGCCGCCGCTGCTTTTCTCCACCATGGCCACTATTGCTTCAGCCGCTTCAACTTTACCTATTTTCTCCAGGTAGCGGGGAGATTCCGGCAGGGCCCGGCGCAAAACGGCAGCATACAGGGCCGGCAGGGCACCAATAAAGAAGGCCAGGCGCCAGCCCCACCGGGGTACGGCCAGGTAGCCTATCAGAGCTGCAGCAATCCACCCAAAGGCCCAGAAGCTTTCCAGCAGGACCGCCATGCGGCCCCGGTAGCGAGTAGGAGAAAATTCGCTCATCAGGGTAAAGGCTACCGGTACCTCGGCTCCCAGGCCGAGGCCCACCAGGAAGCGCAAAAGCATCAGCCAGGGGTAATTAACTGCCAGTCCCGCCAGGAAAGTAGCTACACCATAGAAAATCAGGGTGTAAGTAAAGACCTTTTTGCGTCCCAGGAGATCGCTTAAAGTGCCGCCTGCAACTGCACCCAGGCCCATCCCTAAAAGGCCAATGCTGCCCAGGGCTCCCATCTGGGCGGCAGAAAGATGCCATTCTTTACCCACTGCCGGCAAAACAAAGGAGACCAGGCCCACATCCATGGCATCAAAAAGCCAGCCTATGCCGCAGATAAGGAGCAACCGGTAATGAAAGGCCCCCAGGGGTAATCCTTCTAAACGCCGGGCAATACTCAAAGGACCATCTCCTTTCTTAGCCACAATAAGATCTTTTGGCTCTACTTATCTTACCACATGTAAAGACAGTTGGAAAGTCATTATTTACGGATCTGAGGTCTTAGTATCCGGCCAGGGCAGCAAAGCATAAAACGCCTCCGGTTGCTTTACCGCACCGGAGGCGCCATTACCTTTTACTTCTGCAAAAGGCGCTGTAAAGGCGGTACCACCTGTTTTTTGCGGGACATGACCCCGGGCAAAAAGACACTGCTCACCCCCGGAGCAACATTAAAGGCCCGCTCTACGGCCCGCGCCTGGGGACCGGTGTAAAGCAACTCCGTGCCGTTCCGCATCAAATCGGTGACCATCAGCACAATGAGATCATAATTCTTTTCTACCTGGAGCTTTTCCAGTTCAGCCAGGAGCTCTTCCCGCCCCACCGGCAGGGTGCCGGGATCGATAATCTCAATCTGGCCAATGCCGACCATGGTACCGCCAAAGTTGAAGTTTTTAAAGTCTTCCAGGATAATCTCCCGTCCCGAGCGGCCGGCCAGGGAAGAACCGGCCCGGAACATTTCCCGGCCAAAATCATTAACGTCTATGCCTGCTATCCCGGCCAGCCACTCCGCCTGCTCTTTATCGGTTAAGGTGCTTGTTGGTGATTTAAAAAGCAGGGTGTCGGAAAGGATGGCCGCGCATAAGATGCCGGCAACAGCCTTTTCGGGCTTAAGGCCCTGTTCCCGGTACATCTTGCTGACAATGGTGGCCGTACTCCCTACCGGTTCATTGCGGACCATAACGGGTTCTGCCGTTTCGATGTCGGCCAGGCGGTGGTGATCAATAACCTCCTGGATCTTCGCTTCTTCAATGCCGGGCACGGCCTGGCTCTTTTCATTATGGTCCACCAGGATGACCCTTTTGCCCCGCATGGCCAGCAGGTGATAGCGGGCAATTAAACCCACCAGGCAGTGGTCGTCGTCAACCACCGGGTAATTGCGGTAACGCGTGTCCAGCATGGTCTGGCGGACTTCCGTGATGAGATCGTCCTGGTGAAAAACCACCAGGTTATCCCTGTGCATTACTTTTTGAACGGGCTCGTCCATGGGTACGTTGCCGGTATCCCAGGCTTCCAGGAGTAACCGCGCCAGGTCTCCCACTGTAAAGAGGCCCAGGAGGCGCCGCTCATTATTGACGACGGCCAGGGTTTTAACGCCGTGCTGGCGCATAAAAATCCCGGCCTGGCGCACCGTCGCTTCCGGGTGGATGAAGAGGAGCCCGCCGTCCAGGACATCCTTTACCCGGGTGCGGACATCGTCAACTAAGGGCGGGACAGTTACAGCGAAATAAGAAAGGACAAACTCCGTTTCCCTGTTGAGCTTCCCACACCTTGCGGCCTGGAAGCCCCCCTGGTGCAATTCGTTCTTCAAACCGGCATAACCAATGGCCGCAGCAATAGAATCCGTATCCGGTCGCTGGTGCCCGATTACCAGGATCTCTTTCCCCATGGTCTTAATCTCCCCCTCAAAAGACCTTCTTACTGCTTCGTTCCCAGGGCAGGGTACCCTCACGAATAGCCCGGCCTTATATTTAGCCTCTATAAATTCTATGGTAAGGAGCAATAAAAGACAAGGGCTCAGGAAGGAGGGTTGCTTAACGGTGGTAGGTTTCTCCACGCTGGATTTTATAGGCCCGGTAGAGCTGTTCGAGGAGGATTAAGCGCATGAGCTGGTGGGGAAAGGTAAAGCGGGAAAAGGAGAGGCGCAAGTCAGCAAACTCCAGGAGGTCTCTAGCCAGGCCCAGGGTACCGCCAATGACAAAGGCCAGGTCATTGCGCCCGGCCAGGGCTAGATCAGCCAGCCGCGTGGCCAGCTCTTCCGAAGATAGCATCACGCCCTCCCGGTCCAGGGCGATGGTATAAGCGCCAGGCCGCAAGAGACGCTTCAGCCCTGCTCCTTCAGCGGCCAGGACCTGCTCGACCCGGGCCGGGGACAAATGATCCGGGACCTTTTCTTCCGGCCCCTCCAGGATACGCACCCGGGCATAGGGCTGCAGGCGCTTTAAGTATTCATTTATCCCGGTACTTAAATATTGCTCCCGGACACGGCCAACGACTATAATGTCAATGTGCTGCATGCTTCCTTATTTCGACGGCATTTCACCCAGGGTTACCGTAAAATTAAGTTGCTTTTTGCTTGCCAGGCGGACAACAGTTAAAGTTACTTTATCCCCCGGCGATTTTTTATTAATCAAGCGCTGGATGTCGGCGTAACTCGCCACCTTATTGTTGTCTACGGCGATAATGACATCGCCCACCTGCAATCTGGCCTTAGCCGCCGGGCCATCATTAAAGATGCCGCCGATATAAACCCCCTCCGGTATATTATACCACCGGGCCATTTCCGGGGTAATCTCCCTGAGGTTATAAATCCCCAGGAAAGGATGGGTAACATAACCCCGGGTCAGAATCTGGTCGATAATAGGCCGGACGTCGTTGATGGGTATGGCAAAACCCATGCCCTCCACCCCGCTCGCGGCTATTTTAACGCTGTTGATGCCGATAACTTCCCCCCTTAAATTTACCAGGGCACCGCCGCTGTTGCCGGGGTTAATGGGAGCGTCGGTCTGGAGAGTCCGGAGGGTAATCTCTACACCCCGGGGCCCGGGCACGGTCACTTCCCGGTTCAGGGCACTGATGACCCCCACCGTTACCGAACGGGCAAACTCCCGGCCCAGGGGGTTACCAATGGCCACTACCGTCTCCCCTACCTGCACGGTGCCCGAATCCCCCAGGCGGGCCTGGGGCAAATTGGTTCCCTTGATCTGCAGAACTGCCAGGTCGCTGCGCTCGTCGGCTCCCACCAATGTGGCCGGGTAAACCTGGTCGTGGTCGAGGCTGACGGTGACCCGCTCGGCGCCGGCAATGACGTGGTTATTGGTAACAATATAGCCGTTGGTACCGTCAAAAATAACGCCGGAACCCTGTTTTACCCCGGCATCACCGGTAAAACTATGGCCCGTCAAGGCCGCCACCCCGACGACGGTCGGGCCCACCTGCCTGGCAATGGCAACTACCGGTGAATCGGCTGTAAATTGGACCGGTTGTCCTGCCGGTGGGGTTAACCGGGCCGGAGGTCCAGGGGCCGGTGCCAGGGGCCGCTGCACCAGGCGCGGGGCCAGAACAATGGCCATCCCGGCACCAAGGGCCGCACTGAGAAAAAATAGCAGCACTACTGCCAGGACCCGCACGTACTTAAAGCTGCTGGAAGAAAGATAACGCAAAAATATGCCCTCCTCTTTCAGTTCTAATATTGCCTGCTCTCCCCTTCTTTATAATGTAAAAGGTAAAAAAAAGCCCCCGGAAGCCATTCCAGGAGCTAAGGAAAAAAGCTATAAGGGAGGATGGTTGGGCAGTTTAACGTCATGCCCGGGACTACCCACTGTGACCGCCGGAGCAGTGGGCCACCGGGCGCAAGAAGTACCTCTTGAGCCTGAACATGTAATCACACCTCCATTTTGGGCAAATACCCTTATAGGGTATTTCCATGGTTTTAATATAACCCGGAGATGTGATATTTTTGTGAAGGAAAGTTAAAGGCTTTGTGAAAACTTGCTTACGGGAATTTCCCCGGTAAAGGCACCCTCAAAGCCAGCAGTACTGGTACCCAGGACTTCCTGGAATGCCCGGTCCAGGGTGGCCCCCTGGCCGAGGCGTTCCAAGACCCGGCGCAGGTCCGGCAAGCCCCAGCGTTTTATCAGGTAGTCAACCATTAAAAACGACTGGCGGTAAGCCAGGGCCTGGTCAGGGAGGCTATCAAAACCGTAATCCATAGCCTTTAAGGGATACCAGCCGGTAGCGCCCGGCGAACCCGCCATGGTAAAGCCAGTAAGTTCCTTTTCTACATACTGGGCAATACCTTCCGTCAGCCAGCGCGGGTAATTACCCCGGGCCTTTTCGTCCACCAAAAGGTGGGTCAATTCATGGGCCACGGGGCCCGAGGCGGCAAAAATGCCGGCAATCTCTTCCGGGTCCTGACTGGCCACCCAGTCATAGGGCGAAAGTACGCGGATAACCCCGCCCCAGTAAACCCCCATGGCACTTTCGCTGGCCGCCCAGCCAAACTGGCGCGCGAGACTCTCCCGGTCCGGGTAAAGGATAATTAAAGTTTTACCCTGAGGTTCGTATTGTAACATGGCACCAGCCGGCCCGTAAGCCTCCTCGGCAGTTGCCAGGACCAGGGGGGCTATGGCTGCATCCTCCGGCCGGTAGCGGAGGCGGAAATGGGTGCTATCTATCTCCAGCCAGTTGCGGGTCTGCCAGGCGGTATGCCCCGTCACTACCTGGCGGACCAGGCTGTAGCTCAGGGTACGCGGTAATGCCGTAGTACGGGCCAGGATAACTCCCGCAACTACCAGCATAGCCAGGCAGATGGCAATGATTGCCTGCCACCAGTGTTGAAACATGTTTCTCCCCTCCCCCAGGGGCTCCTCCGTCTGGATTATACTATATTCCTGGTGGCAGCTTCACTGGTAATGAGTGTAAAAAATCCGGAGCCAGCTTAGCCCCGGATTTAAAAGTAGTTCGCTTTTTGGTGTCTACTGGAAATTGCCGGGCCGGTCTGGTGAAAGTTTACTTTACTTCATAACCAGCCTCAGTTACAGCCTTTTTCATAGCTTCCAGGTTTACCTTAGCAGGATCATAAGTAACATGGGCCGTTTTAGCCGCCAGGTCGACTGCTACTACCGTGATACCTTCCAGGCCCCTCAGGGCCTTTTCCACGCTCATTTTGCAGTGATTACAGGTCATCCCTTCGACCTGCAGGGTAGCTTCAGCCATTGTTTCACCCCTCCTTTCTACAGGCCGGCCAGGTAGCGCTCGGCCGCCATGGCCGCCACTGCCCCGTCACCTACAGCCGTACTCACCTGGCGGAAATCCTTGGCTCGGACGTCGCCGGCGGCAAAAACACCGGGGATGGACGTGGCCAGGTTTTCGCGGGTAATAATATACCCCTGGGAATCCAGGGTCAGGGCCCCCTTCAGGAAACCGGTGTTGGGCTCCAGGCCGATAAAAATAAAGACCCCGTCGAAGGCTTCTTCCCTGGTGACACCGCTTTTTACATCTTTTAACTCCAGGCTGCTGATCTTTTCCCGGCCCATAATCCCTGTTACAACTGTATTCCAGTGGAAGGAAATCTTGGGGTTATCCCGGGCCCGTTCCTGGAGTACTTTCGTTGCCCTTAAGGCGTCACGGCGGTGGATAATGGTCACCTGGCTGGCAAAACGGGTCAGAAAGAGAGCTTCTTCCACTGCCGAGTCACCCCCGCCGACTACAGCGACCTTTTTGTCCCGGAAGAAAGCGCCGTCGCAGGTGGCGCAGTAGGAAACGCCCCGGCCGCGAAACTCCTCTTCCCCCGGTACTCCCAGGGGCCGCGGGTGAGCACCGCTGGCGATGATTACTGCCCTCGCCGTAAACTCGCCGCTCCCGGTGAAGACTTTTTTAATTTCCCCGTTAAGCTCCACTCTCTGGACTGTGGTCATCTCTATCCTGGCACCGAAACGCTGGGCCTGTTCGGCAAACTTCATGGCGAGTTCCATACCGTTAATGCCTTCGGGGAAGCCAGGATAATTTTCAATCCTGTCCGTCTGCCCGGCCTGACCACCAGGAGCACCCATCTCCAGCACCACGGTATCCAACCCGCCCCGGGCGCCGTAAAGAGCCGCCGTCAGCCCGGCCGGACCCCCACCGATAATTAGCAAATCATGGGGCACCTTGCTCTACCTCCTTTGCAAAGTAACATATCGCCGCAAGTCTTAGTAATGGCTTACGGATCGCCCGTACTTAGGCAGGGCTCCCGGGATTATGGCTATATTATGCACCCGCTTAAAGTCCATCATGCCTCCCTTCTATGTTTAAACTATAGTTATTATACGCTCCCACTTTAGTCCAGGCAAGATCAGGCAAGAAAAAATCCCTGCGGCCTGTCCACAGGGATGGCAATAAAAATCTAGTTTAAAAATCCGTACGGGTTACGGAAACTGCCATTGACCAGGACTTCAAAGTGGAGGTGGGACCCGGTGGTACGGCCGCTAACACCTACATAGCCGATAACCTGCCCCCGGCTCACCTGCTGGCCCACACGGACGTTAAAGCCCGATAGATGGGCATACCGGGTGACCAGGCCGCCGCCGTGGTCAATGGCAATCATCCGGCCGTAGCCGCCGTCGTAACCGGCAAAGGTTACCGTCCCGGCCTCGGCGGCCCCTACCGGCTGCCCGACGTAACCATCAATATCCATGCCAGAGTGGAACTCCCGGCCGCGATAACCATAGGGGGAAGTAATAGAGCCGCGGATGGGCCAGGCCAGGCGGCCGGAACCGCCGCGGGAAGCCAGGACTACCCGCGTACCCCGTTCCACTATTTTGGTGACAGGTTCTTTCAGTACCTGCTCCTGGATAACTTTTTTCTCAACCTGGACGCCATTTTTGGTCACTACCTGGTAGGTAACCAGGCGTTGGCCCTCTGACCCCGCCTGTTTTACCCTTTCCTGGCCTCGTAAGAGGTCGGTATTCGTTTCTACTTTCACATCATAGGGAACAGGCTCTTGCACTTCCTGGCTATAGACGACCATTACCTGGAGGAGGGGTTTCTCTGTCGTGAGTCGCAACCGCTGGCCAATATCCAGGCGTTCGCCCTTGATTTCCGGGTTGGCTGCTCTAATATCGTCAACCAGCAACCCGTGTTCCCGGGCGATGGTCCACAGGGAATCGCCTTCTTTAACGATATACTCCTGGCTCGCAGGAGAAGTTCCCTTGAGCCTGGCCAGGGCTGCCTCCGGGCTTAAAATTTCTTCTGGCCGGGCCGGCCGGTGCTCATAGGCTACCTGCTCCAGGAACCTGACCTCCTGGATCTCCCCGTTCCCCGGCAGCGGCAGGTAGGCTTGTTTTAATTCGGCCAGTACCGCTTCCGCAATACTATCATCCCGCACGATAAGCTCTGGTTGACCGTTAATGGTTATTACCGTCGCTGCCGCCACGAAATGTAGCGTGCCTTGCAATATATTTTTCAATTGCTGGCCATCCACGATTTCCCGCGGGTTGACCCGGACTTTTTTATAGTCAACCTGGTCGGTGATCTGTAAGCCCTGGTAACTTCCTGCCCCGCGTTCCTTGAGGACATCCTGGATAACCTGGTTGACATCAACCCGGCTGGTAACCACAGCCACCTGCCGGCCGTTAATTATTACTGCCCAGGCGTTGGGAGCGGTAAACTGGTACCATCCTGCCAGCAGCAGCAATCCCCCGGCCAGGATACCGCTTAGTAAGTAAAACTTTTTTTTCTTCCTGCCGTCTGTTTCTTTCCACCGTGCCGGCCATTTCTTTAAGAAACGACCTGCTGCGGCCGCCACATCGGGCAACTTACCTGGCGGCGGCATGACGTTCCTCCTCTCCCCCTTTTTACGGCAGGATTTACTTTTCCCTGCCTTTTACCATCTATATTCTACTTCTGAAAGCAGGAATCCTCCCCGCTTAGAAAATTTTTGCCCTTTCTTTAACCCTGGTACAGGGCCTTTGTGATATACCCTGGTAAGATCAGCCTTTAACAACTTCCTTGACCTGGACATAGAGGGCCGCTTCCAGGCGCATCTGCTGGATGGCGCAAGGTACAGGCGCTGGTTGCCGCAAATCCCCGGTAGCAGCCAGGTTGGCCGCATGGCATCCACCGCTGCAGTAGAAACGAGCCCAGCAGCGGCTGCAGGCCGGCTGGTTGTAAACGTAGGCCTGGCGAAAATCTTCCCTTAAATCAGGGCGCAAGATCCCTTTCCGGACGTTGCCCAGGCAGTAATCCCTTCTCCCCACCAGCTGGTGGCAGGGATAAAGGTCACCGCCGGGGGTTACCGCCAGGTAACTGGTGCCCGCACCACAACCGGTAAGCCTTTTGGTGAGGCAGGGCCCGGCAGCCGCATTAATGTTAAAATGGAAAAAGTTAAAGGGCTTGCCTTTAGCCCTGGCCTCCAGGTAAGCCCGGGCCAGGTAGCGGTATTCCCGGGCCAGACGCGGCAGGTCCTCCTCCTTAATAGCATATTCAGCCTCCGGTGCGGCTACTACCGGTTCCAGGGACAGGTAACGAAATCCTAATTCTACCATATGCAGGATGTCCCTGGTAAAATCGAGGTTCTGGCGGGTATAGGTTCCCCGCACCCAGTAGTCACGGTGCTCCCGGGCGGCGACAAAATGCTGTTCCCGGGGGACAACTAAATGATAAGTGCCCTGGCCGGAGACGGTCCGCCGGTTAAGGTCATGGACTTCCGGGCGACCGTCAAGGCTCAAAATGACACTGATCTGGTTCTCAATGAGGTACTTCTCGATGGCCGGCGTCAAGCCCAGGCCATTGGTGGTCAGGGTAAAGCTGATCTTTTTCCCGGTAGCCACCGCCCTTTCCCGGCCGTAAGCTACCAGATCCTGAACGACGCCGAGATTGAGCAGCGGCTCCCCGCCAAAGAAGTCGATTTCTACCCGGGGGCGGCTGCCGGATTCTTTAAAAAGCAAGTCCAGGGCCTGGTATCCCGTCTCCCGGCTCATTAAGCCCCGCTCGCCGCCAAAGGGGCCACCGCCGGCAAAGCAGTAACGGCAACGCATATTGCAGTCATGGGCCACGTGGAGGCAGAGGGCCTGGAGGCTGGGCTCCGGTGGCCGGTAGGCCCGGCCTGCCTCATCGACGGTAAAGAGGGTTCCCCCGGCCTGTTTGGCCGCCAGTTCCTGGCAGACTTCCCGGACTGTGCCGGCACCCCACTCCCGGGTGGACAAGGGCAAGAGCGCCAGCCAGTCGGCTTCGGTTAAGGTGCCATGTTCTTCCCCGGCCCGCAGTTCTTCCAGAACAGCCCGGGTGGGAGCGTCGATTATATGGACAGCACCACTATTGACGTCCAGGAGCAAGCAGAGGTCTTCAAAGTCGAACCAGTGGACATCCCCCTGCCAGTCAACATTTTGGAGATTTAGGGATGGCAATATCGTTCTCCTCCATAGATAGGACATAAATTTTAGACTGGCTTTTGTTTGGAGCGAGCGACTTGGCCCGAGCGGCGAAGCGGCCCTGGCGAAGCCGAGGGATGATAAGCGGGGCCGAGGACAGGAGGTCCGAGACCGGATTCTAAAGGCAAGGATGCCGAATAGGCCGGGAACCCCGCCCGAGCCCGAGGCTGAGCCTTAGGCCGCTCCGCAAGGGCTTTGGTGCGCGCGAAAACAAAGCCAGTCTAACTACAATCAGTAACCCGCAGTTACTAGAAGCCCGATAGCTCCACCACGTACAACAAAAGCCCGACTGGAAAAGCCGGGCCTTGGGGCTTACTTCTTTTCTTCACGTTCGCAGGGCTGGTTGCTGACGGTAATGGAGGTCTTGCAGGCCGACTGGCAGGAAACATGACAGTTGCCGCAGCCGCCTTGCCTCATGCTCTCCTGCAGGCGGGGCGTGAACACCGTCTTGATGTGCATCAGAAACACCCCTTCTTAACGCTTGGAGAATTGCGGTGCCTTGCGGGCCTTCTTTAAGCCGTACTTCCTTCTTTCCTTCATCCGCGGGTCACGGGTAAGGAAGCCATTACGTTTCAGCACCGGGCGCAGGTCGGCATCGGCCTGTAACAGGGCCCTGGCGATGCCCATCCTGACGGCACCGGCCTGGCCGCTGATCCCGCCGCCCTCAACTTTAGCCAGGACATCAAAGCGGCCCATGTTATTGGTTACTTCCAGGGGCTGGCGTACCTGCATCGCCAGGATCTGCTGGCCAAAATACTCATCGAGGGGGCGCTCGTTAATTAACACCCGGCCCTCGCCGGGAACCAGGCGCACCCGGGCCACGGCATTTTTTCGCCTTCCCGTACCGTAAAACTGTACCTGGGCCAAAATTTTCGCCTCCTTCGATTAATCCTTGATCTCCCAGGCTTCCGGCCGCTGGGCCGCGTGGGGATGACTGTCGCCCCGGTAGACTTTGAGTTTCTTGGCCATTTGCCGGCCCAGGCGATTATGGGGGATCATCCCTTTAACGGCCTTCTCAATGGCTCGCTCGGGAAAAGTCTTTAATAGCTGGGCATAATTCATAACCTTTAAGCCGCCAGGGTAACCGCTGTGGCGGATATATTTCTTTTGCAGGAGCTTTTTGCCGGTAAGGCGTACTTTTTCTGCGTTTATAACAATAACGTGATCACCACAATCCACATGGGGGGTAAAGATGGATTTATGCTTGCCCCTTAGGAGACGGGCAGCTTCGGTAGCTACGCGACCCAGAGTTTTACCGGCCGCGTCAATAATATACCACTTCCGCTCCACCTCATGTGGTTTGGCCATAAAGGTGGTCATTTTCTCCCTCCTGTTCCTGTCACGAAACTATTTTAAGCAATTAATCCCGGCAAGTCAAGAAAATTAGTATGCTACCCTTTCCAGGCACAGCCCCTGGGGCGGGGCCGTCGGGCCCGCCTTTTCCCGGGAACGGGCGGCAAGTATTACCGGGACATCCTCCGGTTGCAGGCGTCCCCTGCCAATTTCCACCAGGGTGCCGGCCATAATCCTTACCATATGGTAGAGAAAGCCGTTAGCCACCACATCAAAAAAAATAAAGTTGCCCTGGCGGCGTAAGTGCGCCTTCAGAACCTCACGTTCATAGTGACGCACCGGGCTGCCGGCGGCGCAAAAGGAGCGGAAATCATGCCGGCCCGTCAGGTAACTTGCGCCTCTGGCCATAGCTGCAAAGTCCAGGGGGTGACGTACCTGCCAGCTGTAACGGCGGCTGAAGATATCGGGCAGGCTGTGGTTGTAAATGGTATAGCGGTACCATTTCCACCGGGCGCTGTAACGAGCATGGAACCCCGGCGGGGCTACCTCGGCAGCCAGGGCCGCTATATCTTCCGGCAGGAGGCTGTTCAAGGCCAAGGGCCAGCGCTCTACCGGTATGCGGCTGGCGGTACTGAAGCTGATTACCTGGCCGCGGGCATGAACCCCGGCGTCCGTCCGCCCCGCAGCCACCGGGCAGATCCTTTCCCCTGTCAGCCGGTTTAAGGCTGCGGCTACGACACCCTGGATGGTAGGCCCGTGGGCCACCGGCTGCACCTGCCAGCCGGCGTAATTGGTGCCGTCATAGGCCAGGGTAATTTTCAGGTGCGGCATGGGCGGAAGTTAGCCTCCTAACATATGGGAGGGATATGTCCCGGAGACGCGATTAGCGGAGCGCCGGTAACAGGACAGGCGAGGTGAGGGTAACCGTTGCCGCCGCCGAGGACGCCTGAGCGCGCCTTTGAGAGGAAACAATTGCCAACTTATAGAAGGATTAAAGCTTGCGGAACCAGGAGCCTTTTCATTGGCAATCCGCAGGCGGCGTGCAACGGTCCGAACCGAGCCGTTGTCCTGTCGGCGCGTAGCTCTTGAGCGGCGCAGGGACATATCCCTCCCCTTTCCTTAGCGGTATCTTCAATCCTAACTTCCAAACCTTAGCCGGTAATACGCCGACCCGGCCGCTAGGAGGCCGGCCAGCAGGAGGAAGAGATAATCTGCCGCCTTGAAATGCAACTCCCGCATCCGGGTGCGGCCCTGGCCCCCCTGGTAGGCCCGGGCTTCCATGGCTTCGGCCAGGCCTTCGGCCCGGCGAAAGGCACTGACAAAAAGAGGGATGACCAGGGGCATTAAGTTTTTAATCTTGCTGCCCTGGAAGGTCGCTCCCCGGGCAACTTGCGCCCGCATAATCCGCTCGGCTTCTTCCAGCAGGGTAGGCACAAATCTGAGGGCCAGGGTCAGCATCAGGGCCAGTTCACCGGCCGGCAGGCCCAGCCTCTGCCCTGGTCTTAGCAGCCGCTCCAGGCCGTCAGCCAGGGCCAGGGGATCGGTCGTGGCCATGAGTACAGCCGCGGCCAGGACCAGGAAAAACACCCTGGCCAGGGCCAGTAAACCGTAGTTAAGCCCCTCCCGGGTAATCCTCACCGGGCCCACCACAGCCATTACTTCCCCCGGTGTGAACGCCACCTGGAAGATAAAGATAATTAACAGGAAAACAATTAGCGGCCTCAACTGGCGCCAGATAAAGGCCGGTGCCAGGCCGGCCAGGATTATTACCGGTAAAATGGTTGCCCCGGTAAGGCTTGCAGCCATACCCGTTGGCGCAGCAAGGAGGGCTATGCCGTAAAGGAGCAGGCCCAGCAGTTTAGACCGGGGATCCAGGTGATGGATGCTGCTTGTCCCCGGGATATATTGCCCCAGCTCGATCAGCATACAGCTAAACCCCCAGCCAGGCCAGGATGGCGTCCCGGGCCTCGGCCAGGGTGAGGACATCCAGGGGTACCGGGGCCCCCCGGCGGCGCAACACCTGCATCAGGCTGGTCAGGGGCGGCGGGATAAGGCCATAGGATCTTAAAGCTTCTCCCTGGCGGAAAATATCCCGGGGCGTACCCTGGAGAGCCACCCGTCCCTGGTGTAAAACTATAACCTCCCGGGCCAGTTCGGCCACCTCAACCATATTATGGGAGATAAGGACTACTGCTTTCCCGGGCCGGCGGTAAAAGGCCCGGACAACGTTAAGTACCTGTTCCCGGCCGGCCGGGTCCAGCCCGGCCGTCGGCTCATCCAGGATTAAAACCTCCGGCTCCATGGCCAGGATCCCGGCGATGGCTACCCGGCGCTGCTGTCCCCCGCTTAAGGTAAAGGGGGAACGCCCGCCCACCGCTTGCGGGTCCAGGCCTACAGCGCGGAGGGCCGCCTTTACCCTTGCTTCGAGCCTGGCCCCGCCAAGGCCCAGGTTCCGGGGGCCAAAGGCTACATCTTCAGCCACCGTTTCGGCAAAGAGTTGCTGCTCCGGCTGTTGAAAGACCATACCCACCCTCTGCCAAGGTGATAAACCTTTCCCTTTACCCCGCCCCCTGGCCGGCTGCCCGTGCAGGGTAACCCGGCCCGCTGTGGGTTCCAGCAGGCCGGCCATGAGCATGGCCAGGGTTGATTTCCCCGAACCCCCGGCCCCGGTAACGGCCAGGAAATCGCCCGGAGAAACTCTGAGAGTGATGTTTTCCAGCACCGGTAACTGCCGGCCGGCTACCTGGTAGGCAAAACTTACTTCCTGGAGGCCAATTTCCATAGGGCCCGGGCCATCTCCTCCACTGTGACTAAATTGGCCGGTAATTTTAAACCCGCCTGCCTTAAACCCTTGCCCAGGGCAACGGTTACCGGCACCTTAAGTCCCGCTGCGGCCAGCTTCTCCTCCTGCTGCATCACTTCCGCCGGCGGGCCGGCTAAAAGTATCTGCCCCGCCTTCAGGACCAGGATCCGTTCTGCCCGGGCTGCCTCTTCCATCAGGTGAGTTATGAGGATAACGGCCAGCCCTTTTTCCCGGCGTAATTCCAATACCTTCTGGAGAATTTCCTCCCGGGCTACCGGGTCCAGCATGGCCGTAGCCTCGTCCAGGACCAGGTAGCGGGGTTCCATGGCCAGGACGCCGGCCAGGGCCAGGCGCTGTTTCTGCCCCCCCGAGAGGCGGTGGGGAGGCCTGGTCCTTAAATTTACCAGATCCACAGCCTCCAGGGCGGCTGCTACCCGCTGCCTTATTTCAGCCGGCGGCAGGCCCAGATTTTCCAGCCCGAAGGCTACATCATCTTCTACGGTAGCTGCCACCAGCTGGTTGTCGGGGTCCTGGAAGACCATCCCTACCCGGCGGCGAATGTCTACCAGAGAAGCTTCGTCCCGGGTGTCCAGGCCGTCTACCAGTACGCGACCTTCCCCGGGCCGCAGCAGGCCATTTAGTAACCTGGCCAGGGTGGATTTGCCGGAACCATTGGGGCCCGTGATAGCCAGAAATTCCCCCGGTTTGATAATTAAACTTATAGTTTCCAGGGCCGGTACGGTAGCTCCCGGGTAGGAAAAAGTGACGCCCTGGACCTCGATCATGGTTTATACCAGTTCAATGCGCACCATGGGCGCGCCGTCACCCTGGCGGAAGCCGGTCTTAATTATCCGGGTATAGCCGCCATTTTTATCCTGATAACGCGGGCCAATTTCTTTAAACAATTTGGTAACCACGTCTTCATCCAGCAGGTAAGCCAGAGCCTGGCGCCGGGCATGGAGGTCACCCCTTTTGCCCAGGGTGATCATTTTCTCGGCCAGGCTTTTTAGTTCTTTGGCCCGCATTTCCGTGGTTTCTATTTTACCTTCCCGCAAAAAGGAAGTTACGATATTGCGCAGCATCATTTTCCGGTGGCCGGACAGGCGGCCTAATTTACGGTAACCCATCTAAAGGACCCCCCTTTACCCATCGCTCTGTCGCAGGGACAGGCCCAGTTCCGCGAGCTTTTGCGTGACTTCTTCCAGGGATTTTTTACCCAGGTTGCGTACCTTCATCATATCTTCTTCCGTACGCTGTAAAAGCTCGCCCACGGTATTAATGCCCGCCCGCTTCAGGCAGTTGTAAGAACGTACCGATAGATCAAGTTCCTCAATGGACATATCCATGAGGCGATCCCGGCTTTCTTCTTCCTTCTCTACCATGGTCACTTCATCGCTGACTCGCTCCGTTAAACCTAAAAAAAGGCGCATGTGTTCGATGAGAATCTTGGCTGCCGAGCTCACTGCCTCATCAGGGGCAATAGTACCGTCAGTCCATACCTCCAGGGTGAGTTTATCATAGTCAGTAACCTGTCCTACCCGGGTGTTTTCCACCTGGTAGTTTACTTTATGGACTGGCGAAAAGAGGGAATCGACCGGGATAATCCCGATGGGCTGGTCCTCTTTTTTATTTTTTTCCGCACTGACATAACCCCGTCCTTTTTCCACCGTCATTTCGATAAACAGGCGGCCGCCTTTTTCTACGGTGGCAATGTGCAGGTCGGGGTTTAAGACTTCGACGTCAGCATCAGTGATAATATCGGCAGCTGTAACCTCGCCTTCACCTTCGGCCTCAATCCTGATTACTTTGGGTTCATCAGTGTGGAGTTTCAGGGCCAGGGACTTGAGGTTTAAAATAATCTCCGTGGTATCCTCAACGACCCCGGGAATGGTGGAAAACTCATGGAGAACCCCTTCAATTTTGACCGTGGTGACGGCAGCCCCCGGCAATGAGGAGAGGAGAATCCGCCGCAGGGAATTACCCAGGGTGATTCCATAACCTCGCTCCAGGGGCTCGACTACAAACCGCCCGTACTTATTGGACATTTCCAGGCACTCAATCCTGGGCCTTTCAATTTCGAGCATTGTTCCCCTCCTTCTCGTGAGCTCATCCAGCCTGCATCTTACCTGGAGTAAAGCTCAACGATGAGGTGTTCTTGCACCGGCACGTCAATCTGCTCCCGCGTCGGCAGGGCGAAGACGTGACCTTCTAAAGCTGCCGGGTCCGACTTAAGCCAGGCCGGCACCGTCCGGTGGGCTGCCGCCGCGGCAATCTCTTTGAAAAGCGGGCTCTCTTTGCTCTTTTCCCGGACGGCAATGACATCCCCCGGCCGGACCAGGTAGGAAGGGATATTTACTTTGTGGCCGTTTACTGTAAAATGACCGTGCCGGACTAACATCCTGGCCTGAGCGCGGGAATCGGCAAAACCCAGGCGATAAACAACATTGTCCAGGCGCCGTTCCAGCAGGATGAGCAGGTTTTCACCAGTAACGCCCTTCATGCGCTCGGCCTTCTCAAAGTAGTTGCTGAACTGCCGTTCCATGATGCCGTAAATGCGGCGGGCCTTCTGCTTTTCCCTTAGCTGCAGGCCGTATTCGGAAAGCTTTTTCCTGGCCTGGCCGTGCTGGCCGGGGGCATAGGACCGCCGGGCCACGGCACATTTATCCGAGTAGCAGCGATCGCCTTTAAGGAAAAGCTTCATGCCTTCCCGCCGGCACAGGCGGCAGGTGGACTCTTTATACCTTGCCAAAGTATTACCTCCTCTGCAAGTCGCATGCTTCTTAGCGACGGCGTTTTCCTGCGACCCTTAGAAGATCCTGTTACACACGACGCCGCTTGGGTGGCCGGCAGCCGTTGTGGGGAATAGGGGTCACATCTTTAATGACGCTGACCTCGAGCCCTGCCGCCTGCAGGGAACGAATGGCTGCTTCCCGGCCGGCCCCCGGTCCTTTAACGTAGCACTCAACTTCGCGCATGCCATGTTCCATGGCCTGCCTGGCGGCTGCTTCGGCCGCCATCTGGGCGGCAAAGGGTGTGCTCTTGCGGGAACCTTTAAAACCTACGGTACCGGCACTGGCCCAGGAAATGGTATTGCCATTTTTATCGGTGATGGTTACCAGGGTATTGTTAAAGGTTGATTTAATATGGGCCACACCGCTTTCAATATTTTTACGTTCGCGCCGGCGAGGCCGGGTAGTTTTCCTTGGCATAGCTTCTCCCCCTTACTTCTTCCGTCGCACGCCCACAGTCTTGCGCGGACCCTTACGCGTACGGGCATTGGTCTTGGTGCGCTGGCCGCGTACCGGCAGTCCCCGGCGGTGACGCAGGCCCCGGTAACAGCCGATTTCCATCAACCGCTTGATATTTAACGCTACTTCCCGCCGCAAATCCCCTTCTACCGTTAAATTCTTATCTATATATTCCCGGAGCCGGCTGACTTCTTCTTCGGTTAGATCCCGTACCCTGGTATCAGGGTTAACGGCCGTCGCAGCCAGGATTTTATTTGCCATAGGCCGGCCAATACCATAAATATAAGTCAGGGCAATTTCCACCCGTTTGTCCCGGGGGAGGTCTACCCCGGCAATCCTTGCCATTTACGCCTTACCCCCTGTCTATCCCTGTTTTTGCTTGTGCTTGGGATTTTCACAAATGACCATAATTCGACCCTTGCGTTTTATAATCTTGCATTTTTCACAAATAGGCCGCACTGAAGGTTTGACTTTCAAACTAAACCCTCCCAGCTCATTTATAGCGGTAAACGATGCGTCCCCGGTTCAGGTCATAGGGTGATAATTCCACCATTACCCGGTCGCCCGGCAAAATGCGGATAAAATTCATCCGGATCTTACCGGAGACATGGGCCAGCACCCGGTGCCCATTGGCCAGCTCTACCCGAAACATGGCATTGGGCAGGGGTTCGATCACCTTGCCTTCAACTTCAATGACATCCTCTTTGGCCAAATAAACCCCTCCTTTTCAAGCCTGCTCAGTCTCTAAGAGCTGGGCAATAGCCCGTCGTACTTCCGCATCGGTAACTACTTCTCCCTGTTTTAACCGGGCGGCAATAGCCGTCGCTACCCGGTTAACCGCCTGGACATGGAGGACGTTTTTCAGTTTGGGTTTACTGGTGCGCCTTAGCTTGCCGTCAACCAGGTAAACCCGGCCGGGCCCGGCCAGCTGCCAGACCAGGAAAGGTCGCCCCTGGTCGCGCCCGGCCCGGGAATATACCAGTTGCCCCACCTTTAGTTCCCCTGCCGGCATAACCTTCGCCTCCACCTGCCAGTTAGAGTAACGTCAGGATTTCCGGTCCATTATCCGTCACAGCTACCGTATGCTCAAAGTGCGCCGAAGGTTTCTTATCCCTGGTCACTACTGTCCAGCGATTGGCCAGGGTATAAACCTCATAGGTACCGGCATTAACCATGGGTTCAATGGCCAGGACCATCCCCACCCGCAGGCGGGGGCCATAACCCGGGGAACCAAAGTTCGGTACCTGGGGATCTTCATGCATAGCCCGGCCTATACCATGGCCTACATAATCACGGACTACCGAGAGGCCATTTCTCTCTACATAAGTCTGGATAGCATGGGATATATCAGTCAGCCGGTTGCCCACGACTGCCTGTTTGATGCCTTCATAAAGGGCGGCTTCAGTAACTGCCAGTAAATGCTGCTTCTCGGCGTCAATAGCGCCAACTGGAAAGGTAACCGCGGCATCACCAACGTAACCATTTTTTACCGCGCCAATGTCAATACTAATAATATCCCCTTCTGCCAGTTGCTTTAAACCTGGGATGCCGTGAACGACTTCTTCATTAACAGAAGCGCAGATGCTGGCCGGGAAGCCCTGGTAGCCCTTAAAGGCTGGCACGGCACCATTATCCCGGATATAATCCTCGGCAATCCGGTCCAGTTCGGCGGTAGTTACCCCGGGGATGATATGCTCTTTGAGTTTAGCCAGGGTCCGGGCCACGATCCGTCCCGCCTCGCGCATCAGGGCTATTTCCCGGCGCGACTTTAAAATAATCATTGCCAGTCTCTTCCCAGGGCCGTACCGATGGCCCGGGTTACGGCCGCAATGTCCCGGCTACCGTCAATTTCTTTTAAACGGCCGCGCTGGCGGTAATAGGCAATGAGGGGCGCCGTTTGCTCGTTGTAGACATCCAGGCGTTTGCTGACGGTAGCCGCGGTGTCGTCGGCTCGCTGGACGAGTTCACCGCCGCAAACGTCGCATTTGCCGGCCTCCGCCGGTGGATTGTACTGGAGATGATAGGTGGCCCCGCACTGGCGGCAGACCCGCCGTCCTGTCAGGCGCTCCAGGAGTTCCTCCCGCGGCACCTCAATATTAATAACCGCGTCCAGCTTTTCCTTCCTCCCGGCCAGCCAGGCATCAAGGGCTTCGGCCTGGGCCACCGTCCGCGGGAAACCGTCCAGCAGAAACCCCTGCCAGCAGTCGGGCTGGCTCAGGCGTTCCTGGACCAGGCCAATGGTTACGGCATCGGGTACCAGGCCCCCACTTTGCAGGTACTTTTCAGCCTGGCGTCCTAATTCGGTACCTTCCTTGATGGCCCGGCGGAACATATCCCCCGTGGAAATATGGGGGACACCTAAGCGTTCACTGATTACCCCGGCCTGGGTGCCTTTGCCGGCCCCGGGTGGCCCCAGCAATACCAAACGCATCCTTTTCAGCCTCCCGGTATTTACTTCATAAAGCCCTGGTAGTGCCGCAGCAACAGGTGGGACTCCAGCTGTTTCATGGTTTCCAGGGCTACGCCAACCACAATCAGGAGGGAAGTGCCGCCAAAGTAGACGTTAATGCCGGTAATGGCCATGAGAATATTGGGCAACACAGCGATAAAGGCCAGGAAAATCGCCCCGGCCAGGGTTATCCGGGTTAAGATCCTTTCAATATATTCGGCCGTCGGCCGGCCGGGTCTCAAACCCGGGATAAAGCCGCCATACTTCTTCATGTTATCGGCCACATCCTGGGGATTAAAGGTAACGGCCGTGTAGAAATAGGTGAAGAAGATAATCAGCAGCGCATAGAGGATCATATAAAAAGCCGACCGCGGGTCAAAAAACCTGACGATAGCCTGGGCCAGGCTGCTGTGGGGGAACCAGGAAGCCAGGGTGCTGGGAAACATCAGGATAGACATGGCAAAGATCACGGGAATAACCCCGGCCTGGTTGACCTTTAACGGGATATGGGTACTCTGACCGCCGTAAATCCGCCGGCCCACCACCCGCTTGGCATACTGCACGGTAATGCGGCGTTCTCCCTGCTGCATGGCCACTACGGCAGCAATGATTACCACGGCAATGATGGCAAAGAGGAGTAAGGATATGATACTTACCTCACCAGATGTAAGGTACTGGTAGATGCTAACGGCACCAGCCGGTAGACGGGAAACAATCCCGGCGAAGATAATCAGGGAAATGCCGTTACCAATACCCCTTTCCGTAATTAATTCCCCCAGCCACATGAGGAAAGCCGTTCCTGCCGTAAGCATTACTGCTACCACCAGGTAATTATGCAGACCCGGCCTTAAGAAGGCCCCCGAGCGAGCGAGATACAGGGCCATACCCAGGGCCTGGAGGAGGCCTAAAACGACCGTCCCGTAGCGGGTATACTGGACGATCTTTTTGCGGCCTTCGATGTCTTCTTTGGCCAGTCGTTCCAGGGCCGGGATGACCACCGTCAGGAGCTGCATGATGATCGAGGCATTGATGTAGGGCATAATGCCCATGGCAAAGACGGTAAAACGCTTGAAGGCCCCACCGGAAATGACATCAAAAAAACCCAATATAGTACCGCCACGAACTAGTTCCTGCAGGACGGCATTATTAATTCCCGGCAAGGGCACATGGGCGCCAAGGCGGAAGACGATAAACATCATCAGGGTAAAGAATATCTTCTTCCGCAGGTCTTCCAGCTTCCAGGCGCTAACCAGGGTATTTAACACCTACATCACCTCAACTTTGCCGCCGGCGGCCTCAATCTTGGCAATGGCCTGGCGGCTGGCAGCCTGAACCCTGACGGTCAGGGGCTTGGTCAGTTCACCATCGCCCAGGATTTTGACACCATGCCTGGCCTGCTTGACCAGACCGGCCCTGGCCAGGACTTCCGGCGTCACCACGGTTTCCGGTGCAAAGCGTTCCAGTTCGCCGACATTAATGGCTGTTAACTGGCGGGCAAACTTATTGGTGAAGCCCCTTTTAGGCAGGCGGCGACTCAAGGGCATCTGGCCACCTTCAAAGCCACGGCGGACACCGCCACCGGAGCGGGCTTTTTGCCCTTTATGACCACGGCCGGAGGTTTTACCCAGGCCGGACCCGATACCCCGCCCTACCCGGGTAGCTTTAAACCTGGAACCCGGGGCTGGATGTAACTCATGCAGGCGCACCCCTGTCACCTCCTATTCTACTTCCTCGCACTTCACCAGGTGGGCCAGTTTCTTTACCTGGCCCCTGATCACCGGTGAATCAGGGCGGATTATTTCCGCATGGAGTTTCTTTAGGCCCAGGGCGCGGGCCGTCTTTCTTTCCGTTTCCGGTCGACCGATTAAGCTTTTTACCAGGGTAATCTTCAAGTTTGCCAATGCCAACTCTACTCCTCCTAGCCAATCAGCTCGGCCACAGTTTTGCCCCGGAGGCGGGCTACCTCTTCAGCCCTCTTCAGCCCCTTCAAACCTTCGATGGTGGCATAAACGACGTTATTGGGGTTGGCCGATCCCAGGCTCTTGGTCAAGATATCCCTGATGCCGGCAGCCTCCAGGACCGCCCGTACCGGTCCCCCGGCAATGACTCCGGTACCGGGGGCTGCAGGCTTGAGCAACACTTTCCCGGCGCCGAAATGGCCCATAACTTCGTGGGGAATGGTCGTGCCCACCATTGGTACTTTAATAAGATTCTTTTTGGCATCTTCAATGCCTTTACGGATGGCTTCCGGTACTTCACTGGCCTTGCCTAAGCCAGCGCCCACATGGCCTTTACCGTCACCAATAACTACCAGGGCAGAAAAACTAAAGCGCCGGCCGCCCTTTACTACTTTAGCTACGCGGTTGATATGGACAACTTTTTCCGCCAGCTCCAGGTCCTTGGTTTCAATGCGCGCCATTTTTCCCCTCCTTCCCTCTTAAAAGTGCAGCCCTGCTTCCCGGGCGCCTTCAGCTACGGCAGCTATGCGACCATGGTAAATATTGCCACCCCGGTCGAAGACAACTTTCTTAATCCCTTTAGCCAGGGCCTTCTGGGCGACGAGTTCGCCAACTTTCCTGGCAGCAGCTATATTCCCGGTAGCTTCCAGGTCTTTTAAAGCCGGGTCCAGGGTTGAGGCAGCCACCAGGGTAACACCCTGCGTATCGTCCACCACCTGGGCGTAAATATGGCGCAGGCTGCGGTAGACACTCAAACGGGGCCGTTCAGGAGTGCCCATTATACGCCGCCGCACCCGCAGGTGCTTCCGCTGCCGCGTGAGTTTGCAGTCTTTCCTTTTGAACATTCCTTTACCCCCTATTTCTTACCGCCCTTGGCGCCACCCTTGGCGCCGGTCTTACCAACTTTGCGCCGGATATACTCATCTTCATACTTAATACCTTTACCCTTATAAGGTTCCGGGCGGCGGACGTCGCGAATATTGGCCGCCAGGGCCCCTACCGCTTCTTTGTCAATGCCTTTAACGATTATTTTGTTGGGGGCCGGCACTTCAATCTCCAGCCCTTCCCCCGGTACTATTTCTACCGGGTGGGAATAACCTACCGTCAGCACCAGTTTGTTCCCCTGCTTGGCGGCCCGGTAGCCTACTCCTACCAGCTCCAGGCTTTTTTGAAAGCCTTTGGTGACGCCGTCAACCATATTCTGCAGCAGGGCCCGGGAAAGGCCATGCAGGGCGCGATGGGGCTTGGCATCCGAGGGACGGCTGACCTCCAGTACATCCCCTTCCCGGCTAATGGTAATCTCGGCCGGGAACTGGCGGGTAAGTTTTCCCCTGGGCCCCTTTACCGTTACCGTGTTGCCGTCAATGCTTACTTCTACCCCTGCCGGTACCTGCACCGGCTTTCTGCCTATACGTGACACCTGAACACCTCCCAGCCTTACCAGATATAACAGATAACTTCACCGCCGACGCCTTCCCGGCGGGCCTGTTTATCCGTGAGTATCCCTTTGCTGGTAGAGATTACAGCCACCCCCAGCCCCCCCAGGACTTTGGGAATTTCTCCCTTCCTGGCATAGATCCTGAGCCCCGGGCGGCTGATCCGTTTTATGCCCGTAATAACCTTTTCCTTATTGGGACCATACTTGAGATAAAGTCTCAAGATACCCTGCTTGCCATCTTCGATGTACTCGTAGTTCTTGATATAACCTTCGTTCTTCAAGATTTCAGCTATCGCCCGCTTCATTTTGGAAGCCGGTACTTCCACCTTCTCCTGGTAGACCATGTTGGCGTTACGAATGCGGGTCAGGAAATCAGCAATGGGATCGGTCATCACCTTGAACTACCCCCTTCCTTCTCGTCCCGCCCTTACCAGCTGGCTTTCACTATACCAGGAAGCTCTCCCCTGTAGGCCAGCTCGCGGAAACAAATACGGCACAGGCCGAACTTCCGCATGTAAGCATGGGGACGGCCACAGCGCAGGCAACGGTTATATGCGCGTACCTTAAACTTCTGGGGACGCGCTTGTTTGATACGTAAAGATTTCTTAGCCATGGATTTCCTCCTTATCACTGTTCCCGGAACGGCATACCGAAGCCGCGCAGGAGTTCCCGGGCTTCCTCATCGCTTTTTGCCGTCGTCACCATGGTTATTTCCAGGCCCCGGGTTTTGTCGATTTTGTCGTATTCAATCTCCGGGAAAATCAACTGTTCTTTCAGTCCCAGGGAGTAGTTGCCACGGCCGTCAAAGGAATTGGGCGACACTCCCTGGAAATCCCTGACCCGGGGCAGGGCCACGTTGATCAGGCGGTCCAGAAACTCATACATCCTTTCACCCCGCAGGGTTACCTTGCAACCGATACTGTTCCCCTGGCGAAGTTTAAAGGCGGCAATAGATTTTTTGGCCTTGGTAACAATGGGTTTTTGCCCGGTAATGGCCATCAGGTCCTGGACGGCACCCTCAATGGCTTTGGGATTCTGGGTAGCCTCGCCCACACCCATGTTCACGACGATTTTTTCCAGTTTGGGGATTTCCATGACATTTTTGTAGCCGAATTTATCCTGCAAGAGTTTGCGAATCTCTGTCAGGTACTTTTCCTTCAGTCTGGCCACATCCAGCCCTCCTTTACCTGGGCTTAATCAATTACTTCGCCACACTTTTTACACACCCGGGTCTTGGTCCCGTCGGCCAGGAACTGTTTCCCGATTCTGGTGGGCCGGTTGCATTTGTTGCAGAACAGCATGACATTGCTGCTGGCCACCGGGGCCTCCTTTTCTATAATCCCGCCCTGGGGCGTCCTGGGGGTAGGACGGGTGTGCCGTTTGACAATATTTACCCCTTCCACAATGACCCGGCCTTTAGCTCGATCAACGCTTAAGACTTTACCTTTTTTACCGGCATCTTTACCGGTAATTACCATGACCAGGTCGCCCTTCTTGACGTGTACCTTTGATGGGGGCAATTTAATGCCACCTCCTTAAAAATAGCAGCGCACGGTTTCTTCTAACCACCTATACCTGCCCGCCGCCAAAATGGTACGGCTATTTTTCCCCTTTTAAAGTACCTCAGGAGCAAGGGAAATGATCTTCATAAAATCTTTATCCCGCAGTTCCCTGGCTACCGGCCCGAAGATACGCGTACCCCGGGGGTTGTTTTGTTCGTTGATGATTACCGCCGCATTTTCATTAAAGCGGATATAGGAACCGTCTTCACGCTTTAAAGCCTTTGTCGTCCGTACCACTACCGCCCGGACGACGTCGCCCTTCTTTACTACGCCCCCTGGCGTTGCCTCTTTAACGGAGGCAATAATCACATCACCCACACTGGCATAACGCCTTTTGGAACCGCCGAGGACGCGAATGCACATCAATTTCCTGGCGCCGGTATTGTCGCCGACTTTGAGGATCGTCTGTTGCTGGATCATCCTTTACCTCCTTCCCGGCGGAAATAAGCCTATTTGGCTTTTTCCAGGATCTCCACTACCCGCCAACGTTTATCTTTGCTTAAAGGACGGGTTTCCATAATCTTGACTTTATCGCCGACGCGGCATTCATTTTTTTCATCATGGGCCTTGAATTTCGTGGTTTTGCGGATAATTTTACCGAGTAACGGGTGACGTACCCGGTTTTCCACAGCCACCACCACGGTTTTGTCCATTTTATCGCTCACTACACTGCCGATCCGGGTTTTACGGTAGTTTCTTTCCAAAGGGCCTGCCCCCTTCCTGTACCATTATCGTCTTTATGCCCGTTCCCGTTGCAGTTCCCGTTCCCGCAGGATTGTCTTGGCCCGGGCGATACTGCGGCGGACTTCCCGCAGGCGCATGGGATTATCTATCTGCCCGGTGGCCAGCTGGAAACGCAGGTTAAACAGTTCCTGCTTCAGTTCGCCTACCTTTTGCAGCAGCTCTTCGGTGGTCAATTCGCGAATCTCTTTAGCTTTCATTGACCTCACCACCCACTTCCGTCCGTTTTACGAACTTGGTTTTAATGGGCAGCTTGTGGGAGGCCAGGCGCATTGCCTCACGGGCTACCTCTTCGGTAACTCCGGCCATTTCAAAAAGAATCCGCCCCGGTTTAACAACGGCCACCCAGTACTCTGGTGCCCCCTTGCCGCTGCCCATCCGGGTTTCAGCCGGTTTGGCCGTAATGGGGGTATCGGGAAAGATCTTGATCCACACCTTGCCGCCACGCTTAATATAGCGGGTCATGGCAATACGGGCAGCCTCAATCTGGCGGCTGGTGATCCAGGCCGGTTCCAGGGCCTGCAACCCGTAGTCCCCGAAGTGGATCTCATTCCCCCGGGTAGCCTTACCCCGGGTGCCTGGCCGGTGCGGTTTGCGGTATTTTACCCTTTTGGGCATTAACATTATTTGCGGCCCCCTTCCTGGACCCTGGCCCGTTCAGGCAATACTTCTCCTTTATAAATCCATACCTTGACACCTATTTTACCATAGGTGGTATTGGCCTCAGCAAAACCGTAGTCGATATCAGCCCTTAAGGTGTGCAGAGGTACCTTGCCCTCGCTGTACCACTCGGTGCGGGCGATTTCTGCCCCTGCCAGGCGGCCGCCACAGGCTATTTTTATACCTAATGCCCCCAGGCGCATGGCCCTGCTTACGGCCTGCTTCATGGCCCGCCGGAAAGCAATTCTTTTTTCCAGCTGGGCAGCAATATTTTCAGCCACTAGCTGGGCATTGAGCTCCGGTTTTTTAACCTCGACGATATTCAGGTTAACCTGTTTACCGGTTAAACGCTCCAGTTCCTTCCGCAGGGCCTCAACTTCGGTACCACCGCGGCCGATGATAACCCCCGGCCTGGCAGTATTGATTATTACCTTGACGCGATTGGCTGCCCGTTCAATTTCTACACTGGCAATGCCCGCCTGGTAAAGGCGCTTTTTGATGAACTCGCGTATTTTCAGGTCTTCATGGAGCAAGGTTTTATACTCCTTGCCGGCATACCAGCGGGAGTCCCAATCGCGGATAATCCCAATACGCAATCCCTTGGGGTGAACTTTTTGACCCACGAAATCAGTCCTCCTTTTCCCCAACCACCACAGTTATATGGCTGGTGCGTTTCCGCCGGATATTGGCCCGTCCCATGGCCCGCGGCTGGTAGCGTTTCAGGGTCGGCCCTTCGTCAACATAAGCGCGGGTGACAACCAGTTCGCCGGCATCCAGGTCGTAATTATGCTCGGCATTGGCGACGGCCGATTTTAAAACCTTGGCAACGGCCCGGGCCCCCCTTTTGGGCGTGACCATGAGGATGGCCTCTGCTTCCCGCACTCCTTTGCCGCGAATTAAATCAACTACCTGGCGGACGCGCCGCGGGGAAATCCGGATATATTTAGCTACCGCTTTTGCTTCCATCCTGTTTACCCCCTACTTCAGCGCTGTGGAACGCTCCGTGTGGGCGCCGTGCCCCCGGAAGATACGGGTGGGAGCAAATTCGCCCAGCTTGTGACCGACCATATCTTCGGTAATGTAAATTGGCACGTGCTTGCGGCCGTCATGGACGGCAATGGTATGGCCCACCATCTCCGGAAAGATAGTTGAACGGCGGGACCAGGTTTTAATCACCCGTTTAGTGCCCTTCTCGTTCATTTCAATAATTTTCTTGAGGAGCTTTTCATCACAATATGGCCCTTTTTTCAGGGAGCGGCCCATGAAAAGGAACCTCCTTCCACCCCTTTATTTGTTCCGGCGCTTGACAATAAGTTTGTCGCTAGGCTTCCGCTTTTTACGGGTTTTAACGCCCAGGGCCGGTTTACCCCACGGTGTTACCGGGTGCTTGCGGCCTACCGGAGCTTTTCCTTCGCCGCCACCATGGGGGTGATCCACCGGATTCATGACCACACCGCGCACCGTTGGCCGGATACCCAACCAGCGACTGCGCCCGGCTTTACCAAAGGTGATGTTTTCCCAGTCCAGGTTGCCCACCTGGCCAATAGTAGCCCGGCATTCTTCCTGCACCTTACGTAATTCTCCCGAAGGTAACCGCAGGAGGGCATAACCGTTTTCTTTGGCCATGAGCTGGGCACTGGCCCCGGCCGCCCGGACCATCTGGCCACCCTTGCCGGGTTTAAGCTCGATGTTGTGGACTATGGTGCCGACCGGTATCTGGCTTAAAGGTAGCGCGTTACCGGTTTTTATATCCGCCCCGGGACCGCTGATGATCTTATCGCCGACCTGCAGGTTTTCCGGGGCCAGGATATAGCGCTTTTCCCCATCGGCATAATTAATCAGGGCGATATTGGCCGAACGGTTGGGATCGTACTCAATGGTTGCCACGCGGCCGGGAATGCCATCTTTATCACGTTTGAAATCGATTATCCGGTAAAGGCGCTTGTGTCCCCCGCCCCGGTGCCGGACGGTGAGCCGTCCCTGGTTATTGCGCCCGCCGGTTTTCTTCAAAGGGGCCACCAGGGGTTTGTAGGGTTCCGTTGCCGTAATCTCGGCAAAGGTAGATACCGTCATCTGCCGCCGGCCGGGTGATGTCGGTTTAAACTTCTTAATGGCCATCTTACTTCTCCCCTTAATTTTAAGCTACTCCAGCCCTTCAAAGACCTTGATTTTATCGCCGGGTTTCAGGGTGACAATGGCTTTTTTCCGGTCGGGTTGCCGCCCCTGGAAACGACCTACCCGGCGCATTTTACCGCGGTCCATGAGGGTATTGACCTTTAATACTTTGACGTTGAAGAGTTTCTCGATGGCATGCTTGATTTCAATCTTATTGGCCCCGGGATCTACTAAAAAAGTATATTTATTTTCCGCCATCAGGCCGGTGGATTTTTCCGTTACCAGGGGTTGAATGATAATTTCTTCGGGAGCCCGCATTAAGCCAGCACCTCCTGTACCCGGGCCACGGCATCTTTGGTAATAACCAGTTTGTCATGGGCCAGGAGATCATAAACGTTTAGCCCCGCCGAGGTTAAACAAGTTACTCCCGGTAGATTGCGGGCCGATAGCTCGACATTGGGATCTTTGCCTGCCGTAACTACCAGGGCTTTATCCTCTACATCCAGGGCCTTGAGAATAGTAACCATATCCTTTGTCCGGGGTTTGGCCAGCTTTAACTCATCCAGGACAATGATGTTGCCTTCGCGCACCTTGTTCGCCAGGGCCGAACGTAGAGCTAAACGGCGCACTTTTTTGGGCAACTTGTAACCATAATCCCGGGGCTGGGGACCAAAAATTACCGCCCCGCCACGCCACAGGGGTGAGCGAATACTGCCCGCCCGGGCCCGGCCGGTTCCCTTTTGCCGCCAGGGTTTGCGGCCACCGCCGCTGACTTCGGCCCAACCGCGAGTTGCTGCCGTGCCCCGGCGCCGGCTGGCCAGCTGCATGACCACAGCCTGGTGGAGGACAGCTTCGTTAACCTCGCCGCCGAAGATGCGGTCATCAAGGTCAATTTCCCCTACTTGCTGGCCCTGGATATTGTACACGGCTACTCTGGGCATTGCCTGTTAGCCTCCCTTTACCGAATTCTTAATTACCAGCAGCCCCTGGCGCGGGCCCGGGACGGAACCCTTGATCAACAGGAGATTACGCTCGGGATCATTCTTGATAACCTCCAGGCCCAGCACAGTGACCCTTTCGGCGCCCATGTGCCCGGGCAGGCGACGCCCCTTAAAGACCCGGGCCGGTCCTTTGGCCGCCAGGGACCCGGGACGGCGGTGATACTTGGAACCGTGCTCCATGGGGCCACGGTGAAAGCCGTGACGTTTAATGCCGCCGGCAAAACCTTTACCCTTGGATATACCTGTAACATCAACCTTTTCGCCGGGGCTAAAAATATCGGCTTTAATTTCCTGCCCCACTTGATAATCCTTAATATCTTCTAACCGGAGTTCCCGGACATAACGGAAAGGGGTTACCCCGGCCTTGCTAAAATGTCCCCGCAAGGGTTTATTGACCCTTTTTTCTTTAACTGGTTCAAAACCTACCTGCAGGGCTTCATAACCATCGGTAGCTACGGTTTTTTTCTGGATGACGATACAGGGCCCGGCCTGGACTACCGTTACCGGAATGGTCCGGCCGGCCTCATCAAAGATCTGGGTCATGCCTATCTTTTTTCCTAAAATACCCTTGCGCACCTGCTCTTACCCCCTACAGCTTGATCTCAATGTCAACCCCTGCCGGGAGATCCAGGCGCATTAATGCGTCTACCGTCTTGGGCGTTGGCTCGTGAATGTCGATTAAACGCTTGTGGGTCCGCATTTCAAACTGCTCCCGGGAATCTTTATTTACATGGGGTGAGCGTAAGATCGTAAAGATATTCTTCTCCGTCGGCAGCGGGATAGGTCCGGATACTACCGCCCCGGTGCGCCTGGCAGTCTCGACAATCTTTTGGGATGACTGGTCTAACAGGCGGTGATCAAAGGCCTTTAAGCGAATGCGGATCTTCTGCCTGGCCATGGGATATTTACCCTCCTTCATGGCACGGGATCAGGCATAAAGCCTGATCCCTGGCCTGGTAATTACTCGATAATCCCGGTCACGACGCCGGCGCCCACGGTGCGGCCGCCTTCACGGATGGCAAACCGTAAGCCTTCTTCAATGGCTATGGGGGTAATGAGCTCGATGGTCATGCGGATGTTGTCCCCGGGCATCACCATCTCTACCCCTTCGGGCAGTTTCACTACCCCGGTCACGTCCGTCGTCCGGAAGTAAAACTGCGGCCGGTAACCGTTGAAAAAGGGTGTATGCCGCCCACCTTCTTCTTTGGTCAGCACGTATACTTCCGCGTTAAATTTGGTGTGGGGTTTGATGGACCCCGGCTTGGCCAGCACCATCCCCCGTTCTACTTCTTTGCGCTCTACACCCCTGAGAAGCGTACCGATGTTGTCCCCGGCTACCGCTTCGTCCAGGATCTTCCTGAACATCTCTACCCCCGTCACTACCGTCTTCCGTACCTGGTCCCTTAAGCCTATAATCTCTACTTCATCCCCTACCTTCACTTTGCCCCGCTCTACCCTGCCGGTGGTCACCGTGCCCCGGCCGGTAATGGTGAACACGTCTTCGATGGGCATCAGGAAGGGTTTGTCGACGTCCCGTTCGGGGGTTGGCACGTAGCTGTCTACCGCGTCCATCAGTTCCCAGATCTTGCTGCACCATTCGCATTCCCGCTTGCCGCAGCCGCATTCCATGGCTTTCAGCGCGCTGCCTTTGATGATGGGTATCTCGTCACCCGGGAATTCGTATTCGCTTAACAGTTCCCGCACTTCCATCTCTACCAGCTCTAACAGCTCGGGGTCGTCTACCTGGTCCACTTTGTTCATGAAAACGACAATGTAAGGTACCCCTACCTGCCGCGCTAAAAGTATATGTTCCCGCGTCTGGGGCATGGGGCCGTCGGCTGCCGATACTACCAGGATGGCCCCGTCCATCTGGGCCGCACCGGTGATCATGTTCTTGACATAGTCGGCATGCCCCGGGCAGTCGACGTGGGCGTAATGCCGCTTTTCTGTCTCGTACTCCACGTGGGCCGTGGCTATGGTGATGCCTCGTTCCCGCTCTTCCGGTGCCTTGTCGATCTGGTCGTAGGCCGTGGGTACGGCCCCCCCGGCTTTGGCCAGGCAGAAGGTGATGGCTGCCGTCAGCGTCGTCTTGCCGTGGTCAACGTGACCGATGGTTCCCACGTTGACGTGGGGTTTCTTGCGTTCAAATTTTTGTTTGGCCATGGGTGGTTTTGCCTCCTCCATTATTGAGAAAAATTTTCTTCCCCTATGCTCCCTGGCGTATGCTGATAATCTCGGCGGCGATATTCTGGGGTACCTCTTCATAATGATCAAACTGCATGACGTAGGTACCCCGGCCCTGGGTCCGGGACCGCAGGTCGGTGGCATAACCGAACATCTCGGCCAGAGGAACAAGGGCGCGGATGACCTGGGCGCCGGACCGGGGCTCCATACCTTCCACCCGGCCGCGGCGGGCATTCAGGTCGCCAATCACATCGCCCATATATTCTTCCGGCACCACAACCTCGACCTTCATGACCGGTTCCAGGAGAACCGGCTGGGCCTTTTTGGCGGCATCCTTGAAGGCCAGGGAACCGGCAATCTTAAAGGCCATTTCCGAAGAGTCGACCTCGTGGTAAGAACCGTCCACCAGGGACACCCGCACATCTACTACCGGGTAACCGGCCAGGACGCCGTTGGCCATGGCTTCCTGGACGCCGGCGTCAACTGCCGGGACATACTCTTTGGGTACAACCCCGCCGACGATCTTATTAACAAACTCATAACCCTTCCCGTGCTCCTGGGGTTCTACTTCAATAATCACGTGGCCGTACTGGCCGCGGCCACCCGTCTGGCGGATAAACTTGCCTTCGGCCTTGACCGGCCGGCGAATGGTCTCTTTGTAGGCCACCTGGGGCCGGCCGACCTTGGCCCCCACCTTAAACTCCCGCAGCAGGCGATCGACGATAATCTCCAGGTGTAGTTCGCCCATGCCGGAGATAATGGTCTGCCCGGTTTCGGGGTCGGTATGCATCTTAAAGGTCGGGTCTTCCTCGGCCAGTTTCTGGAGGGCCAGGCTCATCTTTTCCTGGTCGGCTTTAGTTTTGGGCTCAATGGCTACGGAAATAACCGGCTCGGGAAATTCCATGGCCTCCAGAACAATGGGATGTTGCTCGTCGCACAGGGTATCGCCGGTGGTCGTTTCCTTCAAGCCCACCGCTGCCGCGATATCGCCGGCGTAGGCCTCGTCAACTTCCTCCCGGTGGTTGGCGTGCATGCGTAAGATACGGCCGATCCGCTCCCGGCGGCCCTTGGTGGAATTATAAACATAAGAGCCAGATTTGATGGTCCCGGAATAAACCCGGAAAAAGGTTAACTTGCCCACATAAGGATCGGCCATGATTTTAAAGGCCAGGGCGGCAAAGGGCTCGTTATCGCTGGAATGGCGCTCGTCCTCGGAGCCTGTTTCCGGGTCAATGCCCTGGATGGCCGGCACGTCGGTGGGCGCAGGTAAGAAATCTACCACCGCATCCAGCAGGGGCTGAACACCTTTGTTCTTAAACGAAGATCCGCAGAGAACCGGCACCATCTTGACGGCAATGGTTGCCTTGCGAATACCGGCCTTAATCTCCTCTTCGGTCAGCTCTTCCCCTTCCAGGTACTTGAGCATTAATTCTTCATCGCTTTCGGCCACAGCCTCCAGCAATTTCTCCCGGTATTCACGCACCAGGTCTTCCATGTCGGCCGGCACAGGCCCTTCCTCAATGGCGGTCCCTAAATCGTCAGTGTAGTAAATGGCCTTCAGCCGGATCAAATCTACCAGGCCGCGGAAATTTTCTTCAGCACCGATGGGCAACTGGATGGGCACCGGATTGGCTCCCAGGCGGTCGGCAATCATCCTGACGCCCCGGTAAAAATCAGCCCCGATCCGGTCCATTTTATTGATATAGGCAATCCTGGGTACGCCGTATTTATCCGCCTGGCGCCAGACAGTCTCCGACTGGGGTTCGACCCCGCCTACAGAACAGAAGACAGCTATGGCCCCATCCAGGACGCGCAAAGAGCGTTCTACTTCCACGGTAAAATCCACGTGGCCTGGCGTGTCGATAATGTTAATACGATGGTCCCGCCAGAAGCAGGTAGTAGCAGCCGAGGTAATGGTGATACCTCGTTCCTGTTCCTGGACCATCCAGTCCATAGTTGCATTGCCTTCATGCACTTCGCCCATACGGTGCACGCGGCCGGTATAGAAAAGTATCCTCTCGGTGGTAGTAGTCTTACCGGCATCAATATGGGCCATGATGCCGATATTCCTCGTTTTTTCCAGTGGGTATTCTCTAGCCATAAAGTTTCATCCCTTCTTGTAATCAGGTTTCAGGTACCGGAGGCCGCTGTGAGGTGAGACCTCCAGTTCCTGGGCCCCTGACCCCCACACCTACCACCGGTAATGAGCAAAGGCTTTGTTGGCTTCCGCCATCTTATGGGTATCTTCGCGTTTCTTGACGGCACCGCCGGTATTATTGGCGGCATCCATCAACTCGGCAGCGAGTTTTTCGGCCATACTCTTGCCGCTACGCGCCCGGGCGTAGTTTACCAGCCAGCGGATGCCCAGGGTTTGCCGTCTTTCCGGCCGCACTTCCACCGGTACCTGGTAGTTGGCACCACCCACCCGGCGGGCCTTAACTTCCAGGAGTGGCATGACATTTTTGAGGGCCTGTTCAAAAACTTCCACCGGCTCTTTACCGGTTTTTTTCCTGATGGTGTCGAAGGCGTCATAGCAAATCCGCTGGGCCAGCGATTTTTTACCATTGAGCATGACCTGGTTAATTAATTTGGTAACCTTGGTACTCCCATAAAGCGGGTCCGGTAAAACCTCCCGCCGGGGAACACTGCCTCGCCTTGGCAACCCTTATCCCCCCTTACCACTACTTTTTGGGCCGTTTGGCCCCGTACTTGGAACGGCCCTGGTTACGGTTCTGGACGCCGGCAGAATCGAGGGTACCTCTGATAATATGATACCTGACGCCCGGCAGGTCCTTCACCCTGCCCCCCCTTACCAGGACCACCGAGTGTTCCTGCAAATTATGACCAATACCGGGGATGTAGGCGGTTACCTCAATGCCATTGGTCAGGCGTACCCGGGCTACCTTGCGCAGGGCCGAATTGGGCTTTTTGGGTGTAGTTGTATAAACACGGGTGCAGACACCCCGCTTCTGGGGACATTCCTTTAAGGCAGGTGCCGTCGACTTTTTGACTACCTTTTCCCTTGCCTCACGTACCAGTTGCTGGATTGTCGGCATTCCTTCCACCTCCTTCCCCGGCTATTCTTCCAGGATGACGGCTGAGGCTGAACCTACTTCGATACCGCAGGCCCGCCCCAGCTCTTTCATTGAGTCTACCTCGACTATTTCTACACCCCGCTCGCGGCAAAGCTGAATTAACGGCCCGGTTACATGGGGTTCGGCATCCCTGGCTACATAGACCACCCGGGCTGTCCCCTTCATTACCGCTTTGGTGACCTGTTTGGTGCCTACCACTCGTTTTTTGGCCACCTGCAAACGTTCGTAGGACATAATTCAACCTCCCCTGGGCAGTCGCACTTTCTTATACTATCATTTTCCGATCGCCGTGTCAACAGATTCTGAGGCAACCGCGCCTTCCTCGCCGTCTTCCGGGGTTATTACCCTTAGCTGCCGGTAGCGGCTCATGCCGGTACCGGCCGGGATCAGCTTACCGATAATGACGTTCTCTTTCAGGCCCAGGAGGGGATCGATCCGGCCCTTGATGGCTGCTTCCGTCAGCACCCGCGTCGTTTCCTGGAAGGAGGCCGCCGACAGGAAAGAATCCGTCGCCAGGGAGGCCTTGGTAATGCCCAGCAGCACCGGCCGGGCCGTGGCCGGCTTGCCGCCGCTGGCCTGGACCTTCAGGTTTACCTCTTCAAATTCAAAGGCGTCCACCAGGGTGCCGGGCAGGAGATCGGTATCACCCTCATCTTCCACCTTGACTTTACGCAGCATCTGGCGGATCATCACTTCAATATGCTTGTCGTTGATGTCCACCCCCTGCAGGCGGTAAACCCGCTGCACTTCCCGCAGGAGATAAAGCTGGACGCCCCGGACACCCTTTACCTTTAACAGGTCGTGGGGATTAACGGAACCCTCCGTTAACTCGTCACCGGCTGCCACGTGGTCGCCTTCGTTAACCTTCAAGCGGGAACCATAGGGAACATGGTAGGAGAACTTTTCACCATTGGCGTCGGTGATTTCAATCTCCCGCCGGCCCCGGATCTCGTTAATGGCAGTAATAGTGCCGGTAGTCTCGGCAATAATGGCCTGGCCTTTGGGTTTGCGGGCTTCAAAGAGTTCTTCTACCCGCGGCAGACCCTGGGTGATGTCCTCACCAGCCACACCGCCGGTATGGAAGGTCCGCATGGTTAGCTGGGTACCGGGCTCGCCGATGGACTGGGCGGCGATAATCCCCACGGCTTCGCCAATTTCTACATCCTTACCCGTGGCCAGGTCCTGGCCGTAGCATTTACGGCAAACGCCGTAGCGGGTCCGGCAGGTGAGGACGGAACGGATCTTTACCTTTTTAATACCGGCAGCCACAATGGCCCGGGCCGCCTCATCACTGATCATGGTGCCGGCGGCTACCAGGAGTTCACCGGTTTCCGGGTGGTAGACATCCTCCAGAGCATAACGCCCGGTCAGGCGTTCTTCCATCTTTTCGATTACCTGGTTGCCTTCGTGGATCTCCTCCACTTCAATGCCGGCCGGGGTACCGCAGTCGTCTTCCCGGACAATAACATCCTGGGCCACGTCCACCAGGCGCCGGGTGAGGTAACCGGAGTCCGCCGTCCTTAAAGCCGTATCGGCCAGGCCCTTCCGGGCGCCGTGGGTAGAAATAAAGTACTCCAGCACCGTCAGGCCTTCGCGGAAGTTGGCCTTGATGGGCAGGTCGATAATCCGGCCGGCCGGGTCGGCCATGAGGCCCCGCATCCCGGCCAGCTGGCGAATCTGCTGGACATTACCGCGGGCTCCGGAATTGGCCATCATGAAGACGGGGTTGAATTTATCCATACCCGTCATGAGCTGTTTGGTCAGGGTATCGGTGGCGTTATTCCAGAGGCTGATGACCTTCTGGTAACGCTCTTCCTCGCTGATTAACCCCTTGCGGTATTGCTGGTCAATTTTCTCTACTGCGGCTTCCGTCTCAGCGATTATCTCCTTTTTCTCCTCAGGCACAACGATATCATTGATGCCAATGGTAAAGCCGGCCAGGGTGGAGTAATGGAAGCCCACTTTTTTGATGCCGTCCAACAATGTGGCAGTAGCTTCCGTCCCCAGGAGTTTATAGCAACGGGCGATGATCTCCGTCAGCTTCTTTTTATCAACTTCACAGTTATAGTAACCCAGTTCTTTGGGGATGGGGATTTCCCGGTTAAAAATCAGGCGGCCAATGGTCGTCTCCAGGAGCTTGCCGTCTTCCAGGCGCACCTTGATCAGGGCGTGGACGTCAATGTCCTTGTTGAGATAAGCCATATAGGCCTCCTCGTAGCTGCCAAATACCCGCCCTTCGCCCCTGACCCCGTGGCTTACGGTAGTCAGGTAATAGGATCCCAGCACCATATCCTGGGTCGGCGAAACGACCGGTTTGCCGTCCTTGGGGTTCAGGATATGGTGGGCGGCCATCATTAAAAGGCGCGCCTCGGCCTGGGCCTCGGCCGAGAGGGGAACGTGAACAGCCATCTGGTCGCCGTCGAAGTCGGCATTATAGGCCGTGCAGACCAGGGGGTGAATCTGGATGGCCCGGCCTTCCACCAGTACCGGCTCAAAGGCCTGAATACCTAAGCGGTGCAGGGTCGGCGCCCGGTTTAACAGGACCGGGTGCTCGGCGATAACCTCCTCCAGGACGTCCCAGACTTCATTCTTTACCCGTTCCACCATGCGCTTGGCACTTTTTATATTATGAGCCAGGCCTTTATCCACCAGCCGTTTCATAACAAAGGGCTTGAAGAGTTCCAGGGCCATTTCCTTGGGCAGGCCGCACTGGTGGATTTTTAGTTCTGGCCCGACAACTATTACCGAGCGGCCCGAGTAGTCAACCCGCTTGCCCAGCAGGTTCTGGCGGAAACGGCCCTGCTTGCCTTTAAGCATGTCGCTTAAAGACTTCAGGGGACGGTTGCCGGGGCCGGTCACCGGCCGGCCGCGGCGGCCGTTATCAATCAGGGCGTCCACGGCTTCCTGGAGCATGCGCTTTTCATTGCGGACAATGATGTCCGGCGCCCCCAGGTCCAGGAGCCTTTTCAAACGGTTGTTGCGGTTGATTACCCGGCGGTAGAGATCATTGAGATCAGAGGTGGCAAAGCGACCGCCGTCCAGTTGGACCATAGGCCGCAGTTCCGGGGGTATCACCGGGATGACATCCAGGATCATCCACTCGGGACGGTTGCCGGAGGCCCGGAAGGCTTCTACCACTTCCAGGCGACGGATGGCCCGGATCTTGCGCTGGCCGCTGCTGTCCTTCAGCTCCTGGCGCAATTCGGCGGCCAGCTGGTCAAGATCGATTTCCTGGAGGAGTTCCTTAATGGCCTCGGCCCCCATGGCGGCCCGGAACTGGTTGCCGTACTTATCCCGGTACTCCCGGTACTCAGCCTCGGTGAGCAGCTGTTTCTTCAATAGGGGGGTATCACCAGGATCGATAACCACGTAGGAGACGAAGTAAAGAACCTTCTCCAGGGCCCGGGGTGACATGTCGAGGATGAGGCCCATGCGGCTGGGGATGCCTTTAAAGTACCAGATGTGGGAGACAGGGGCTGCCAGTTCAATATGGCCCATCCGCTCCCGGCGCACCTTGGAACGGGTTACTTCCACCCCGCAGCGATCGCAGACAATGCCCTTGTAACGGACCCGCTTGTATTTACCGCAGTGACACTCCCAGTCTTTGGTGGGGCCAAAGATGCGTTCGCAGAAAAGGCCATCGCGCTCCGGCTTCAGGGTGCGGTAATTGATGGTTTCCGGTTTCTTCACCTCGCCGCTGGACCAGGCCCGGATCTGTTCCGGTGAAGCCAGGCCAATCCGCATGCGCTCAAAGTTGCTTACATCCAGCATTATTCCTGCCCCCCTTGAAGACCTTAAATTTCTTCTTCGTCATATTTGCCGCCCGGGACTACCCTGGCCCGCGGTTTTATCACTGTAAAATCACTGTCAAAATCATCTCCTTCAACCTCCAGTTCCAGTTCGCCGGGATCAAGGTCGGCAGGATCAAAGTCCAGGTCTTCTTCTTCGGTTTCATCGACAGCCTCTCCCGGCTCTGCTTCAGGCTGGCCCTGGATGTCCAGGCCCAGATCCTGGGCCGCTTCGACACCATCATCATCGTCTTCTTTAATCTCGATTTCTTCGTTTTCCTCCGAGAGGACTTTGACATCCAGCCCCAGGCTCTGGAGCTCTTTAATTAATACCTTAAAGGATTCCGGTACCCCGGGTTCCGGGACATTTTCCCCTTTCACAACGGCCTCGTAGGTCTTGACCCGGCCGACGACGTCATCGGATTTTACCGTCAGGATCTCCTGGAGGGTATAGGCCGCACCGTAAGCTTCCAGGGCCCAGACCTCCATTTCCCCAAAACGCTGGCCGCCAAACTGGGCTTTACCGCCCAGGGGCTGCTGGGTAACCAGGGAATAGGGGCCGGTGGACCGGGCATGGATCTTGTCATCCACCAGGTGGGCCAGTTTCAGCATATACATATAGCCTACGGTAATGGGACGGTCAAAAGGCTCGCCGGTACGGCCGTCATAAAGGATGGTCTTGCCGTCTTCAGGCAGGCCGGCTTCCCTTAGTTTAGCCTTAATCTCCTCTTCCGAAGCACCATCAAAAACCGGGGTGGCTACATTAATCCCCAGGGTTTTAGCCGCCCAGCCCAGGTGGGTTTCCAGGATCTGGCCTAAATTCATCCGGGAGGGCACGCCCAGGGGATTTAACACAATTTCAATGGGCGTACCGTCGGGGAGGAAGGGCATATCCTCTTCCGGCATGATGCGGGAGATAACGCCCTTATTCCCGTGGCGGCCGGCCATCTTGTCACCTACGGAAATCTTCCGTTTCTGGGCGACGTAAACCCGGACCAGTTCATTAACCCCGGGGGCCAGCTCATCACCGTTCTCCCGGGAAAAGACCTTGACATCGACGACAATACCCGACTCCCCGTGGGGTACCCTCAAGGAGGTATCTCGCACTTCCCGGGCTTTTTCGCCAAAAATGGCCCTGAGCAAACGCTCTTCGGCGGTCAGCTCCGTCTCGCCCTTGGGAGTAACTTTACCTACCAGGATGTCACCCGGGCGTACCTCGGCACCGATACGGATGATGCCCCGCTCGTCCAGGTCCTTTAAAACGTCTTCGCTGACGTTGGGAATATCGCGGGTGATCTCTTCCGGTCCCAGCTTGGTATCCCGGGCGTCACATTCATATTCTTCAATGTGAATAGAAGTAAAAATGTCTTCCTTAACCAGCTTCTCGCTAATGAGGATGGCGTCCTCATAGTTGTATCCTTCCCAGGTCATGAAGGCCACCAGGATATTGCGGCCCAGGGCCAGTTCGCCCTCACTTGTGGAAGGGCCGTCGGCGATGGGCTGCCCGGCCGTTACCCGCTCCCCTTTGCGGACAGTGGGCTTCTGGTTAATGCAGGTTCCCTGGTTGGAACGGACGAACTTTTGCAGGCGGTAGGTATCCAGGGTTCCGGCATCGGTGCGGATGACAATCTCGCCGGCCGTAACCCTTTCCACCATGCCGCTGTTTCTCGCCAGGACGACCACCCCGGAATCATGGGCCGCCCGCCATTCCATACCAGTGCCTATTACGGGCGCTTCGGTCCTTAAGAGGGGTACGGCCTGGCGCTGCATGTTGGCTCCCATGAGGGCCCGGTTGGCGTCGTCATGCTCCAGGAAGGGGATCAGGGCCGTGGCCACACTGACCATCTGCTTGGGGGAGACGTCCATGTAATCAACCCGGTCGGCAGGCACGACTACAATTTCCCCGGCATGACGGGCGTTAACCCGCTTCTCTAAGAAATGGCCTTCTTCATCCAGGGGAGCATTGGCCTGGGCAATGACGTACTTGTCCTCTTCATCGGCAGTCAAGTAATCAATTTCGTTGGTGACGACGCCCTTTTCTTTATCTACCCGCCGGTAGGGGGTTTCAATAAAACCAAACTCATTGATGCGGGCATAGGTACTTAAAGAACCAATCAGGCCAATGTTCGGGCCTTCCGGGGTCTCAATGGGACACATGCGGCCGTAGTGGGAGGTATGCACGTCCCGCACTTCAAAACCGGCCCGTTCCCGGGACAGGCCGCCGGGCCCCAGGGCCGAGAGGCGCCGTTTATGGGTTAACTCGGCCAGGGGGTTAGTCTGGTCCATAAACTGGGACAGCTGGCTGGAACCAAAGAATTCCTTGATGGCCGCCACTACCGGCCGGATGTTAATCAGCACCTGGGGAGTAATGACATCTACATCCTGGATGGTCATCCGCTCCCGCACTACCCGCTCCATGCGGGCCAGGCCAATACGGAACTGGTTCTGGAGGAGTTCGCCGACGGAACGCAGGCGGCGGTTACCCAGGTGATCGATATCATCGGGTTTAACTTCGCCATCCATAAGGCGCAGGAGGTATTTGATGGCGTAGATAATATCTTCTTTTGTAAGGCAGCGAATATACTCCTGCCGGCCGTTAACTTCCTGAGTCAAAACGCCATGACCCAGCTTTTTGTTCAGCTTGTAGCGACCGACGTTGCCCAGATCGTAGCGCTTGGGATCAAAGAAAAGGGATTCCAGCAGGTTCCTGGCACTCTCGACAGTCGGGGGCTCACCAGGACGCAGGCGTTTATAGATCTCTACCAGGGCTTCCTCCTCGGAATCGGTGTTATCCTTTTCCAGGGTATTCTGGATACGCGGGTCAAAGTCAAAGAGTTCCAGGATACGGGCATTAGTCGCATAGCCCAGGGCGCGCAGGAGGACGGTGGCCGGGATCTTCCGCGTCCGGTCAATACGGACGTAGATGCTTTCGGTATTGTCGGTTTCGAACTCCAGCCAGGCACCCCGGTTGGGGATAAGGGTGGCGCCGTATACATTTGTCCCGCTAGCATCTTTACTTTCCGTATAATAGGCCCCCGGTGAACGGACCAGCTGGCTGACAATAACCCTTTCAGCACCGTTAATGATAAAGGTGCCCTTTTCCGTCATGAGGGGGAAATCCCCCATAAAGACTTCCTGCTCTTTAACCTCGCCGGTTTCTTTATTAATAAGACGAACCTTGACCCGCAGGGGGGCAGCATAGGTCATATCCCGCTCTTTGCATTCTTCCTGGGAGTACTTGGGCTCGCCCAGGGAATAATCAACAAATTCCAGGACCAGGTTGCCGGTAAAATCCTGGATTGGCGAAATATCCCGCAAAATTTCCCGCAAACCTTCATCAATGAACCACTGGTAGGAGTTACGCTGGATTTCAATCAGGTTTGGTAACTCCAGGGTTTCCTTGATTTTAGCAAAGCTCCACCGTTCCCTGGTCCCAACCTTGACCGGATAAGCCAACATGGGTCCCCCCTACAAGAAATTCAAAAGCAAGGTATTGAAAACCTCGCTTTTGACCTCTAAAGTTCCTGCTACCTATTATTGCCGTCCCAGGAAATACTTAATCATGCGACGGCAAATTAATGGCATTTTGTTATGATAGCATAAAGGGCGACTAATGTCAAGGACAAAATTATAGCCGGGGAGTGTTAGTTCCCCGGCTTCTGGCAGCAGGCAACTATTTGATTTCCACAGTGGCGCCGGCTTCTTCCAGCTTGGCCTTGATGCTTTCGGCTTCCTCTTTGCTGATCTTTTCTTTAACCGGCTTGGGAGCGTTGTCTACCAGTTCTTTGGCTTCTTTGAGGCCCAGGGCGGTAATTTCGCGGACCACCTTGATGACGTTAATCTTCTTGTCGCCGGCGGACTTCAGGATGACGTCAAATTCAGTCTGCTCCTCAGCCGGGGCTTCAGCCGGGGCTGCTGCTCCCGGGGCTACGGCCATGGCTACCGGCGCGGCAGCGCTGACGCCAAATTCTTCTTCCAGGGCCTTAACCAGTTCGGCGAGTTCCAGGACCGTCAAACCTTTGACGGCTTCGATAATTTCTTGAACTTTGCTCATGATTGAGAGTCACTCCTCCTCTGAAAATCATTCTACCCTGAAAATAACTTCGTTCCAGGCTGGCATTGTTTTTGCTCGCTCCCTGGTCCTCGCGGATCAGCCTACGGCTCAGCCAGGGCTTAAGGCGGGGTTCCCGGCCTATTCGGCATCCTTGCCTTTAGAAGCCGGCCGAAGGCCTCGCTGTCCTCGGCCCCGCCCTCGCTCCTCGGCTTCGCCAAGGCTGCTTAACCGCTTGGACCAAGTCGCTCGCTTCAAACAAATGCCAGCCCTTTGGGTACCGTGTTAGCGGTATGAGGGTCTCAAGCTGCTTCTTCCTTCTTTTTACGAATGGCCTCGAGGACGTAAGTCAGGTTGCGGATATTGCCGGCCAGGACGTTGACCAGCCCGGCCAGGGGAGCCTGGAAGCCGCCCACCACTTTAGCCAGGAGCTGTTCGCGGGAGGGCAGGTCGGCCAGGGCCTTGATTTCATCCAGGCCAATAACCCTGCCCTGCAAAACGCCCGCCTTAATCTGGAAGGTCTTGCTGTTGCGCATTACTTCCGATAAGATTTTGGCCGGTACCGCCGGATCGTTTAAGCTGAAGGCCGCGGCAGTTGGGCCTTCCAGGAAAGGTTCAAGGGTATCCAGGCCCAATTCCTGCGCGGCCCTGCGCGTGAGGGTATTTTTCACCACTTTAAATTCTACTCCGGCTTCCCGTAACTGCCGGCGTAGCCTGGTCATTTCAGCTACATTCATTCCCCGGTAGTCGGCCAGGATGGTTACGATGGAATTGCCCATCTTTTCCTTTATTTCGGCGACTGCCGCCACCTTGGCTTCCCTCTGTTTGTTCATTTCCCCACCTCCGTTCTGCCAAAAATAAAAGCCCCCGCAGACAAACGAGGGCAAAAGATAATTATAATTAACCTTAACCTGGAAGGTTAATTTTTAACTACCTCGGCAGGATATTAAGCCTCCCTGGCACCTGCTGTCTACGGTAAATACCGGTATGAAGTTTTAACTGTAATTTTAGCCCTTTACCTTACGGCCCGCAGGGGGTTAACTTTGATACCCGGTCCCATGGTCGAAGAAATACTGATGCTCTTTAAATACTGGCCTTTAGCCGCTGCCGGTTTGGCCCTTACCAGGGCTTCTATCAGGGCCTGGAAATTTTCTTTCAGCTTATCTTCCGCAAAACTGGCTTTGCCGATAGGAGCATGGACAATGGCCGTCTTATCTACCCGGAATTCTATTTTACCGGCCTTGACTTCTTTAATGGCCCGGTCCAGGTCCATGGTTACCGTGCCCGCCTTGGGATTGGGCATCAGCCCCCGGGGACCTAAAATACGGCCCAGTTTACCGACCATACCCATCATATCAGGGGTAGCAATAGCCACATCAAAGTCGAGCCAGCCGCCCTGGATTTTTTCTACCAGGTCTTCGGCGCCCACAAAATCGGCCCCGGCTTCCTCAGCTTCCCTGGTCTTTTCGCCCTTGGCAAAGACCAGCACCCGCCGGGTTTTACCGGTACCGTTGGGCAGGACTACCGTCCCCCGGACCTGCTGGTCGGCATGACGGGGGTCGACACCAAGTTTTACCGCTACCTCAATGGTTTCATCAAATTTGGCGCTAGCCGTTTTCCTGGCCAGGGCTATAGCTTCGCCGGGTTCGTAAAGTTGCTGCCTGTCTATCAGTTTACTAACCTCGCGGTACCTTTTACCATGCTTAGGCATTTGGGCATTCCTCCTCGTGGTTCTAGCGGATTACTCCTCCCACCAGCCTCTATTCAAGCCTCTACTTCCACACCCATGCTGCGGGCAGTACCCTCGATCATGCGCATGGCTGCTTCAATACTGGCGGCATTGAGATCCTTCATCTTGAGTTCGGCAATCTCCCGGATCTTTTCCCGGGAAACCTTGCCGACTTTCTTGCGGTTGGGCTCCCCGGAAGCCGTCTCAATACCCAGGGCTTTTTTCAGCAAAACGGCTGCCGGTGGCGTTTTGGTAATAAAGGTAAAGGAACGATCTTCGTAAACAGTTATCTCCACCGGGATAATCAGGCCAGCCTGGTTGGCTGTCCGGTCGTTAAACTCTTTGACAAAGGCCATAATGTTAACCCCGTGCTGGCCCAAGGCCGGACCTACCGGCGGTGCCGGCGTAGCCTTGCCTGCCGGTACCTGGAGTTTAACCACTGCCATTACTTTCTTAGCTTTGGGTGGCATTTTTAACACCTCCTTTAAACGATTTTCTCGATCTGGTTGATATCCAGCTCAATGGGAGTTTCCCGACCGAACATGGAAACCAGGACCTTTATTTTACCCTTATCGGGCTGGATCTCTTCTATCGAACCAATAAAGTTTTCAAAGGGACCACTGGTAACGCGTACATTTTCCCCCACGGCTACATCGATCCGCGGCCGTGGTTCGTCGACACCCATCTGTTGCAGGATTTGCTGGGCCTCTTCCTCCCGGAGGGGTATGGGCTTATTACCCGTACCCACAAAACCGGTTACCCCTGGTGTATTGCGCACTACGTACCAGGAGGCATCGGTTAAAATCATTTCCACCAGCACATAACCAGGGTATATTTTCCGTTTGACGATTTTACGCTTGCCGTCCTTAACCTGGATCTCGTCTTCCATGGGCACTACTACCCGGAAGATTTTATCGCCCATGTTCATGGACTCGACGCGCTTTTCCAGGTTGGCTTTAACTTTATTTTCGTAACCAGAATAAGTGTGGATGACAAACCAGGCCTTTTCCATGTTAACCTCTACCGCAAGATCAATTTGCCCAGAAGGAAACTAAAGACAGAGTCAAAAACCCATAATAAGGCCGCCACAATGAGTACTGAAACCAGTACCACGGAAGTATAGGTTACCAGTTCTTTACGGGACGGCCAGTGGACCTTTTTTAACTCAGCCCAGGACCCCCGGAAAAATTTGGTGGCCTGCTCTTTAAAACTGGTTTTGTTGTTAACTGTTCTGGCCATGGTCTTGGTTACCATTTAAAAACCCCTATCCTATTTCGTTTCCTTGTGCACAGTGTGCCTGCCGCAGTAGCTGCAGTACTTTTTCAGTTCCAGGCGATCGGGGTCATTCTTTTTATTTTTACTGGAAGTATAATTACGGCGCTTGCATTCGGTACATGCCAGGGTAATCCCTACCCGCACTGCCAGCCACCTCCATTATAATAGAAGTGGGGAGGTGGAAAATTGCCCGGGGAGGCAATTTCACTTCCCGCTTCATTTAAATTTCCCTGCTAGAAAACTCTTCTCCACCGCCCCAGGGTTTTTACCCCGGGGCGGCTAAACACTCTTATTAGTTTGCCATAAATATAAAACCCTGTCAATATTTATTTACTCGATAATCCCGGTCACGACGCCGGCGCCCACGGTGCGGCCGCCTTCACGGATGGCAAACCGTAAGCCTTCTTCAATGGCTATGGGGGTAATGAGCTCGATGGTCATGCGGATGTTGTCCCCGGGCATCACCATCTCTACCCCTTCGGGCAGTTTCACTACCCCGGTCACGTCCGTCGTCCGGAAGTAGAACTGCGGCCGGTAACCGTTGAAAAAGGGTGTATGCCGCCCGCCTTCTTCTTTGGTCAGTACGTATACTTCCGCGTTAAATTTGGTGTGGGGTTTGATGGACCCCGGCTTGGCCAGCACCATCCCCCGTTCTACTTCTTTGCGCTCTACACCCCTGAGAAGCGTGCCGATGTTGTCCCCGGCTACCGCTTCGTCCAGGATCTTCCTGAACATCTCTACCCCCGTCACTACCGTCTTCCGTACCTGGTCCCTTAAGCCTATAATCTCTACTTCATCCCCTACCTTCACTTTGCCCCGCTCTACCCTGCCGGTGGTCACCGTGCCCCGGCCGGTAATGGTGAACACGTCTTCGATGGGCATCAGGAAGGGTTTGTCGACGTCCCGTTCGGGGGTTGGCACGTAGCTGTCTACCGCGTCCATCAGTTCCCAGATCTTGCTGCACCATTCGCATTCCCGCTTGCCGCAGCCGCATTCCATGGCTTTCAGCGCGCTGCCTTTGATGATGGGTATCTCGTCACCCGGGAATTCGTATTCGCTTAACAGTTCCCGCACTTCCATCTCTACCAGCTCTAACAGCTCGGGGTCGTCTACCTGGTCCACTTTGTTCATGAAAACGACAATGTAAGGTACCCCTACCTGCCGCGCTAAAAGTATATGTTCCCGCGTCTGGGGCATGGGGCCGTCGGCTGCCGATACTACCAGGATGGCCCCGTCCATCTGGGCCGCACCGGTGATCATGTTCTTGACATAGTCGGCATGCCCCGGGCAGTCGACGTGGGCGTAATGCCGCTTTTCTGTCTCGTACTCCACGTGGGCCGTGGCTATGGTGATGCCTCGTTCCCGCTCTTCCGGTGCCTTGTCGATCTGGTCGTAGGCCGTGGGTACGGCCCCCCCGGCTTTGGCCAGGCAGAAGGTGATGGCTGCCGTCAGCGTCGTCTTGCCGTGGTCAACGTGACCGATGGTTCCTACGTTGACGTGGGGTTTCTTGCGTTCAAATTTTTGTTTGGCCATGGGTGGTTTTGCCTCCTCCTAGAATAGCATTACTATTCGCTTTCCTTGCGCCGCGCCTCTTTCACGTAGCCGGGCGTAGCTATCCGCAAGAGATATTTCTACATTGGTTAGCCTTTTCCTGCTTGTACTCTGTATATTATTACCCTGGTACTGTAAAATAATTCCGGTAACAGGTTGCTTTTGCCAGAAGAAAGGATATGATAGACTTACATATGACTTCCATATTATGAGGGGAGAAGGCCTGTCCATGCCCGTTCTTGTATTAATCCTTTTGTCCGTCTTCCTGGGGGCCGGCGCCCAGGTATTATTTAAAGTAGGCGTCCTGCAGCTGGATAGCCTCAAGTTTAATATTCCGGGGATTACCGGCTTACTTTTCAGCCCTTACATCCTGGGAGGCCTGGTAGCCTTTGCCGCCAGTTTCCTCCTCTGGCTAAAAGTCCTGGCCGAAGTCCCTTTAAGTTATGCCTATCCCATGGTTAGCCTGGGTTATGTATTCGTCTTTTTGCTTTCCTGGCTGTACCTGGGAGAAACCTTGCCGGCCTTACGGGTCGTGGGGCTGGCCTTGATTATCGCCGGCATCTTCCTTATTGCCCGGAGCTAATTTTCCCGGTTTTAAGGGTAAAGCCCTGTCCCAGGGCTTTGCGGCCCACCGGCATAAAGAAAGAACAGGCAGGTGATACTCAAAATGCCGGATTTGTATTATGAAAATTGCCCTTATAAAATTGAAGATATAAAAGCAAAGGTTCAACAGCATAAAAGCGGGCTCCTGGATGCCCGCCTGTATGCCCAGTCCGCCGTCCTTATACCCATTTTAAAGGGAGACGACGGCCTCCTCTCGTTACTTTTTGAAGTCCGTTCCCGGAACTTGAAGGCCCAGCCGGGCGAGATTTGTTTCCCCGGCGGGCGCCTTCAACCCGGCGACAATAGCGTGAAAGAAGCAGCCTTAAGGGAAACCTGTGAGGAACTGGGGCTTAAGCCGGATGCTGTTGAAATCTGGGGTGGCCTGGACATCCTGGTTACCCCCTTCCAGCAGGTCATCTACCCCTTTGTCGGCCTCTTGCTAGAGCCCCAAAGCATCAGGCCCAACCCCCTGGAGGTGGAGGAAGTCTTTACTGCACCGCTGGACCGGCTCCTCAGCCTTACCCCTGAATATCATGAAATTACCCTACAGGTGCAACCGCCCGAAGATTTTCCCTTCCATAAAATTCCCCATGGCCGGCAATACCCCTGGCGCCGGGCCATCTGGCCTGAGCTATTCTACGAGTTTGAAGGGCGTATTATCTGGGGTTTAACGGCACGGTTGCTACAACATTTTTTAGCAATATTGTAAGAAGTGATAGGTAGGGTTCATATAATCGGATTATACTCTTATTTCATTCTTCCCGATAGGAAAAATTATCCCCATAAAGAAGGGCGGGCATCCAATCCTTGCCCACCCTTCGCTACTCCGCTCCGCTCTATTCGGCCAGCTTTTGCTCAATCCACTGCAAGGCCGGGGTTTCCCGGGCGATATCCAGGTGATTATAGTTCATCCCAACCTTGGCCTTTAACGGCGCACCTCTCCTGGTAACCCCCGAGGTATAAGTGGCGCTGGCCACAAAGAGTAAACCGTCGCTAGCATCAGCTTTTTCCCCGATAGGATATCCCCACCAGGTATAGTCCCAGACCTGATTGTAACCATAAAGGACATACAGGTTGATGCCGGGATCTAATCCTTTGTTATTTAACTTGGCAATAAAGTTACTGGTCCCCAAGCTGCCATTGGGATTGGCAATGGCCTGGTTAATACCTTCCGAAGTAATGTAAGCGCTTTGCCCACCATAGTACAGATCATACATGGTTTCATTTCCATCAGCTGATGTCCAGCTCTCGGAATTAAAGGGGATAGGATGCTCGGGATCATCAACCCAGTTGTGCAATAACTGGGTCTGCCCCTGGAAATAATTCCCGTTATACGTATCAGTCATATCCCAGCGCTTATAATAACGGTATACATAATAAATATATGCTTCCCAGAAGGCTACGGGGCTGTTAAGGTTATTTTGGATGACATTCGTGTTTGCCGTATAGTACCGGAACATGGTATCGAGGCCCTTAAAAGGAGCGGCAACAGCAATGTATTTCCTCACATCGCCACGGTAATCGGTCATCCAGGAAGTATCTGTCCATTCGTTGTTTAAAGAACTCATATAGGCGATAGCCGGCAGGTTCCCTTTGCTATGAGCCACTACATCCACTTTGCTGGCCCCGGTTTTTTGTTTTATTATTTCAATAGCATCAGCAATAAGTTCCGCTTGTATCAGGTTATTCCCATGGGTGTGGGGGAAAGAAATGGCAAAGACAGCGTAGCCGCGGTTGGCCAGGTACTGCATCAGGCCAGGATTGGTAATACTGCCTGGTGTCTGATAATCCCAGGGATGGGCCCAGGCACGGTTCATATCATCCCGCGCTCCATGAACAAGGAGCACCGGGTACGGTTTTGTTGCATTCTGCCAGTTAGGCCCGTAACCTAAAAGGAAATAACGATTGCTCTTAAGGTGGCCGTAACTGCCAAAGTTATAGTCGTTATAGGTGGAACTGTACCCGTCGTGCACGTAAATATCCGCCGGGAACCAGGAGCGCACCTTGTCATTCCTGGGCAGGCTAAATTTAACAATCTTCTCCTGCCCGTTTATCATCTGGCTGCTGCTGTCTCCCCATAACTCAACCCGCTCCCAGGGATACGGGTCTGTCGCGGTGGCAATAAGAACAGGTGAGGCGGCTCTGGCCTCAGGGGGTGGAAAAACTGCTCCTGCTACCAAATTTACCAGTAAAAAGAATACTGCTACTAAACCAATAAACCCTCTCCTAATCCTTTTCATAAACTTCCTCCTTATCAAGATTAAATTATGAGTTATTCGTTTAATTACTATTTTAGGCGAGGTACAGCTTTGTACAATTTCTTTTGTATAAATGGATATTTTTTTGTAATAAAATGTTATTCAAAATGCTTCTTCGAGCAATTTTGTTAGAGTTTTGATCTTCGACCTGCTAACCCAGGCAGGAATTTCATAATTGTCAAAGATAACTTTGTAAACTCCCCCGCCACAGTGTATTAACCGCTCTATCCTTTTCAAGTTAACTATATAGGACTGGTGCGTCCTTACAAAACAGAAATACTTCTTCAGTTCTTCTTCTACTTCCTTCAGGCTTTTGTAGCAGAAGCGCCTGCCTCTGGTGGTATGAAAGCAGGAATACCGGCCAAGCCAGGTTTCGATAAAAAAAATATCGTAAATGTTGACAAAAGTTACCTCCTGTCCGCTTTTCCCCTTTAAAGGGTATAAAGGTGCCGCCTTAAAAACATCATCATTTCCAATCCTGACGGTAAAGCCTATGAAGGCCTTAAAAAATAACGCCACGTCTTGAAAATCTTTAAACTTGTAAATCCTACCGCTCCGTGTTTCTTGTACCAGTATCTCCCTGGAATTCGCCTCATTTTTCTGGTTATATATCTGTAAAATGAATGAAGCGCAACTCTTTTTCTCCATCCCCTCTCTCCCCTCATCTCGGTGGATTACCTATATATACACTATCCCCGCAGGCTTATAGCTAATTTCACCAGGTCTTCACCGGTCCCGGTTATCTCCTCCAGGGCGGCAGCTAAAGCTTCTGTCCCCGCTGTTTGATTGGTAACCTGGAATTGTATCTCCTGCAGCCCCTCCTGCAGGCGTTTAACAGCTGCTAGAATATGGCAATATAGTTCTTCTGTAACCTTAACTTGTTCGGCAACTCGTTCGGCCAGCTGCCGTACCTCCCTGGCCACAACTTCGAAGCCTGCTCCCATGCGTCCTAACCTGGCAGCTTCAATGCCGGCATTGAGGCCTAAAATTTTGGTCTGGTAAGCCATTCTTTCAATGAAGTTGACTATCTCCCTGGCGCGGGCAGCTTCCCTTTCTACTGCGGCAGCCAGTTCTTCGATTTTCCTTACCTGGGCGGCGATTTCTTCGGCTGCTGCCGCCAGTTCCTGCCCGCCGGCCATGGCATCCTGCATACTCCCGTTAATATTTTGGGCCATGGCCATTAACTGCTCTTCCCTTTCTATTCCCTCCGACACGCTGATACCGCCAACTACCAGCCCACCCTCTCTCACAGGTATAGCCCTGGCCACATATGGCACCCCTAGCACTTCCGGCCCTACCCGTTCAACTATGCGTTTCCCTTCTGCTATACAGCGCCCTACAACCGAAGCCGGGAGGAGAGGGTCTCCCTGCTTTACAGGGTGTCTGATTTTCTCTCCAGGGACGTATACCAATACCTTCTCTAGATCGCAAACAGATACGGCACAGTCTGCGGCGAATAATCCCGCAAGGCAGGGGGCCACCTCTACAAAAGCTGCCAGTAATCCCATGCTGCTTTCCCCCTTCCCTGAAGAACGCTTCTTCTACCTGGCTTTGCTTAAAGCCAGAAATCCTAATATGGCTGTATGAAATTCTTCTTTTTTCTCATAAAAGGAAGCATGACCGGCTTCCGGAATGGTAATATACAACGAACCCTTTATAGCCCGGTGGATCTTTATCATTTCTTCCAGGGGAGTAACCATGTCTTTTTCAGCACCGATTAAAAACGTCGGCACATTTATTTTTCCTAATCTTTCTAGTATGTCAAAACCACCGTGACTGGAGGACAACCTGAGATAGGCGGCGAACCAGTCACTGGTCAGCACTTCACCGCAATTCTTTTCCCTGGCCTTTAACCATTGGTAATGGGCTTCATAAAAAGCAGATGAATAGATGAAGGGCATGGCCAGTTGGAAAAACTTCTGGCCCGAGTTAAGTTTTGCCGCTTCGTCCCAGGCCTCACCAATGGCCTTCAGGTGATTGGTAAGCCGCGCGGACGTATTGGCTAAAATAAGGGTTTTTAGCATATAACCGTATTTAAGGGCAAAAAGTAAAGCGACCTGGCCCCCGTATGAGGTCCCCACCAGGTGCACCCGGGGCAACCCGAGATGAACAAACAGGTCCCGGAGATCCTCCCCATGCTGGCCTATTTCATATTGCTCATTACATTTGTCCGATTGACCCTGATCGCGAAAATCTACCCTCAAGAGCCGGTAGCCGTTGCGGGTGTAAAAGTCTACGCCATCCACCCAGCTGGCGGTGCTCATCATAATGCCGTTGAGTAATACTACCGTTTCCTCTCCCGTGCCGTCCAGCTCGTAATAGATCCCTACACCATTAATCTCTACTTTCGGCATACTTCTCCCCTCCGTTAACGTTATTGCAGGCATTGTTCCCTGACAAAATTCTAAAAATAACCCCCAGCATCCTGGGGGATAAATTATTGACAAAACAAAAACAGAATGCTGGCTAGCAGCTGGATTCTTTTTCCTTGACATTTACCACTTCTGAGGATAACGCAACTCCAGTGCTGATACGGGTGTCTTTTCGCCAGCGCCGGCCCAGGCTGCTAAAAGCTCGGACCAGTCCTCCCGGGAAAAATAGCACTACTACAATATAAACAACACCGAAAATGATCAACCAGCGTTCAAAAATTGGGTGCACACTCCCCAGGCTGCTGAACCATTCATGGACTATAGTTACCAGGGCCGAGCCGACGATAGCCCCATAAAGGGTGCCGCTACCTCCAATGATAGTCATCAGCAAAGCATCCAGGGTCTTATCCACAGCCAGTACGGAGGTGCTGACAAAACGCTCCTGCAGGCCATAGAGGGCTCCAGCCAGGCTGGCCGTGATGCCTGCTACCACGGTAGAGAATAATTTGTACCGGAAGACATCATAGCCGATGGCCTGGGCCCGGCGTTCGTTTTCCCGTATGGCCTGCAAAACCCTGCCGGTGGGTGATGAAATGAACAAGCTGAGCAGGTAGAACACCAGAATAAGAAAAAGGAGGGCAAGGTAATAGAAAACAACCCGGTCCTGCAGCATTTCCGGTACCCGGAAGCTAAAACCATCTTCGCCGCCGGTCAGGCCCCGCAGTTTGAAAGCTGCTATAAAGAACAGCTCTCCCAGGGCAAGGGTCATCATGGCAAAGTAGGTATCGCGTACCCGCAGGGATATAGTACCGATTAAGAAAGCCACCACGAGGCCTAACAGCATGGCCATAACTAATCCGAGGAGGGCAATCTCCAGCCCCCGGCCCAGGTTTTTCAAAAGGAGGCCTATGGTATAGGCGCCGCTACCGAAAAAAAGGGCATGGCCAAAGCTTATTATACCGGTATAGCCGAGCAAAATATCATAGCTCATGGCAAAGATGGCGATGATGAATATATGGGTTAAAAGGTTAATAGTGGCCCGGGATTCGGTAAACAGAGGTACTGCTGCCACCAGGAGCAGCAATATGAGCAGTAATATATGAAACCTTCTTCTCTTCACTTAAATATTACCTCCTCCGAACAAACCGGTAGGCTTGACCAGCAGCACCAGCGCCATCAAGAGGACGTTTACCGCCAGGGCCGCCTCCGGTACAAACCATGATACAGCCGCCCCTATCAGTCCTACCAGCAGGGCGCCGACGAGGGAACCGACAAAACTTCCCAGCCCACCGGTGACTACTACAATAAAAGCCAGTAGCTGGTTATCCAGCCCCATGGTCGGGCTGATGGAACCACCCAGGGGCCCCATAATAGCCCCGCCCAGGGCCGCCAACCCCGCTCCCAGGGCAAACACCATGGTAAATACTTTCCTGATGTCAATACCCAGGGCCTGCACCATTTCCGGGTTCTCTACCCCGGCCCGGACAATGATGCCCAAGCGGGTCCGGGTAAGCAAAATATATACTGCCAGTGCAACCACTAATCCCACCACGATGGTAAACAGGCGATACTTAATGAGCACAATCCCGCCAAATTCCCAGCTTCCCTCCAAAAAACCAGGGGGCGGGCTGGTCAGCATATTGGGCCCCCAGACCACCTTGACCAGTTCTCCCAGGACGAGCATTAAGCCCATGGTGAGCAGGATCTGGGATAAATGATTACCGAATACCCTGCTGATGGTTGTCCGCTCCAGGATGACGCCTAGCAAAGCGCCGGCGAGAATAGCGCTTGCCAGGGCCAGGAAAAAACTCTGGGTACGCCCAAAGACCCAAGTTCCGACATAAGCTCCCCAGAGGAAGAAGGCCCCGTGGGCAAAATTGAGGATACCCATTAACCCAAAGATAATGGAAAGACCTACAGCCAGGAGAAAAATGGCCATGCCGGTGGCGATGCCATTGGTAAATAGATTGATAAAAGTATCCATACATGCACCCCCATCATCAATCGCGTGCTTCAATGCGGGCTCAGGCTAATGCCCAGGTAACGCTGCTGCAGGGAAGTATCCGCTGCCAGGTCTGCCATCGTACCGCTATGCACTGTCCGGCCATCGTCGAGGATATAATACCGGTCCCCCACCGCCCGGGCCAGGTTAAAATTTTGTTCTACCAGAACCACGGTTGTTTCTTTTTTGATCTGTTTGATGGCTTCCGCCAGCTTTTCAACTACCACCGGAGCCAGCCCCTTGCTGGGTTCGTCGATCAGGAGCAGGCGGCTGTTGGTGACCAGGCCACGCCCCATGGCCAGCATTTGTTTCTGACCGCCGCTAAGGCTCCCCGCTTTCTTCCGCCAGGCCGCCTTCAGGTCAGGAAAGATAGAGACTACTTTTTCTAGCAGGCCCTCCCCATTTTTGCTCCTCATTGCTATCTTTAAATTCTCTTCCACAGTGAGCCCGCTGAAAATAGCCTGGTCTTCAGGCACATAGCCTAAACCTTTTCGCGCCACCTGATGGGCCGGCAGGCCCGTGATACCCTGGCCTTCAAACTCAATCTTGCCCTGCCTGGGTTTTAAAAAGCCCATAATAGTACGCAAGGTGGTTGTCTTGCCGGCGCCATTACGCCCCAGGAGTACCGTCACTTTCCCGGCAGGCACCTGCAGGTAGACACCCTGCAGAATGTGAAATTCGCCAATATACGTTTGCAGGCCCTCGACATTCAATATCATGCCATTCCCCCTCCCAAGTAGGCTGTCTGGACGCGCTCATCCCGGATAATTTGTTCGGGAGCTCCCGAAGCCAGTACGCACCCGTTGAACAACACTACAACCTCGTCCGAAAGGGACAGGACCATATTCATCTTATGTTCCACCAGGATGATGGTCCGGTCCCGCTTCTCCCGCAGGTGCTGCAACAGCTCGATCATGGCCGGCACCTCCTCCAGGGAGATGCCCGCTGTAGGTTCATCTAGTAACATTACCTCGGGTTCCATGGCGAGGACAATAGCGATCTCCAGCTTGCGCTTCTCCCCGTGGGTCAGGGTGCTGGCCAGGGACCCCGCCTTTTTCCTTAAGCCAACTGTATCCAGCACTCCCAGGGCTTTGTCTTGCAGTTCTTTAAAGTGCACTACTGGCGTCAACGGGCGAAAACCGGTACCTGCACTGGCCTGTACTGCCAGCCTCACATTTTCTAATACCGTTAATTTTGGAAACACGTTAGTTATCTGGAAACATCTCCCAAGCCCGCGCCTTGCCCTCTCATGGACAGGAAATCTGGTAATATCTTCTCCTTTAAAAAAGATCCTGCCTCTGGTGGGCACCAGTTGCCCGCTGACCAGGTTAAAGAAGGTTGTTTTCCCGGCACCATTGGGACCGATAATTGACGTAAAGCTACAGGGCTTAAAAGACACATTAACCCCGTTTACCGCAAAGTGGCCCCCGAAAGCCATGGTTAAATCTTCCGTCCACAGGATAGCATCCGTCACTTCATTTCCACCTCCTCACTCCAGTTTAAGCCTTCTGGCCTCGTGACGCAATTCCTCTCTAAAGTTGGGATGGGCTATAGCAATGAGCCGGTTAACGCGTTCTTTCAGGCTCCGAGCCTTCAGATGGGCCACACCGTATTCGGTCACTACATAGTCAACATCAGCCCGCAGCAAAGTTACTTTAGCCCCTTCCGGGAGGAAGGGTACAATGGTCGATATGGTACCATTTTTGGCCGTAGATCTTAAGGCGATAATAGACTTGCCGTCCCGGGACAGCTGGGCACCCACAGCCGTGTCTGTCTGTCCGCCGGTACCGCTGTACTGCAGGTGGCCAAGGCTTTCCGATACCACCTGCCCGGTCAGGTCGATTTGTAAGGCTGTATTAACACTAACCATTTTATAATTTTTGGCAATTACACGCGGATCATTCGTAACTCTTCCTGGCTGGAACTCTATAGCCAGGTTTTCATTAAGAAAATTATACAGTTTCCGCGTTCCCAGGGCAAAGTTGCCTACCATTTTGCCGGGCCAGAGGGTCTTGCAACGACCCGTAATAACCCCGGCCTCGGCGAGGTCCACCATACCGTCGGTAAACATTTCGGTATGGACGCCGAGATCCTTTTTGTTCTTTAGAAAGGTTGCTATAGCATTAGGTATACCTCCGATGCCCAGCTGGATGGTCGATCCGTCTTCAATCAGCTCGGCTATAAAAGCGCCGATGGCCTGCTCTTCTGTACTGGGCTCTATAGGGGGCAGCTCATAGAGAGGTGCTTCGTTTTCAACGATATAGTCAACCTGGCTGATATGGACCTGGGTATCCCCATAAGTACGGGGCAGATTAGGATTAATTTCCAAAACTACGGTTTTGGCTACAGCCAGGAGATCCTTCTCATAGCCGACACCCAGGGACAAAGAAAAATAGCCGTGCCGGTCCATGGGACAGGCTGTACCCCAGAAGAAATCAGGTGGGTCGAAACGGGCCTTGCGAATGCCCCAGTCACGGCCGTGGGAAGGAATGAGGGATACGGTCCCAAGTTCGTGGCCCCGGCGTTCCCCGGCACCATAAAACCAGCTTTCCAGGAGGAAGTGCCCCTTCATGCTGGGGTCAAGGAAAAAATCGTACTCCCGCAGGAGCAGGGCAGAGAAGACACGCACGTTTTCCACTTCATCCCGCCGCCTTCCCAGGGCGCCCAGGAGCCCCGGAGGGGCCGAGGCAGCCATGGCGGCGGCAATGCTGCAGCCTGAAGTAACCATACCCACGGCTTCATCTATACTGATACATTTACGACGGTATTCCTCATGCATGTTCATACGATCTGTTCCTCCTTACTGTTCATCCCGGCCTCACAGGCAGGCATCACCCGGCGCACGGTCCCCATTTAATGGCGGTAGCAGCCCAGGCATATCCGACCCCGGCGCTAACCATGACCACAAGGTCCCCGTCCTTCACACGCCCCTGCTCCAGGGCCAGTTCCAGGGAAAGCACCTGGTCTAGCTGGCCAATATGCCCGTAATCTTCAAGATAAATGGACTGTTCGGGTTTCAGTCCTAATTCAGAAAGGATATAATCATGGGCCGAACGCTTCATATGCAGCAGGCATAAATAACCTATATCCTGCACCGTATAACCGCTGGCCATCACTGCTTCCTGAATGACCTGCAGGAAGTTAGGCATAGAAACTTCTTCCAGGCGATTCTTCATCCCCTCAGGATCGAAAACGTCCAACGTATATAGCCCCTGCGCCAAAGCTTCAGGAGTCATAGGCACTTTAGTGCCCCCAGCAGTAACCCCTACCGCATCGGCCAGGGAAGGATCCGTTATAATTTTGCTGGCCAGCACTTCGTTGCGCCCCAGATTTTTCTGCAGCACAATGGCCGCGCCCCCTGCGCCCAGGTTATACATAAAGCGCACGCGGGGATTCTTGTAATCGATAAAATCCACGTTACGATAACCGCCGGCCAGGAGGACGGTATTCAGGTTTTCGTCGGCCAGCATCATATCCCGGGCAACCTTCAGGGCCATAACCGTTGTACCGCAGCGCAACTGGACGTCAAATCCCCAGGCACGGCCGGCACCGATTCCCCCCTGTAATTTTATCGCTCCCGTCTGCAGGGGATGCTCTTTGTACTCTTCTCCCACATAAATGATCAGGTCGATTTCTTCCGGGTCAATATGGCCCTTCTCCAAAGCCCGGCGGGCAGCCCTGATGCCCATTTCAATGGTATGGTCCTCTGAGCCGGGTACCGGCTTGCGACGAAATCCCAGCTTTTTTTCCACCACCTCCTGAGGTATCCCACTTTCCCTGGCGACATCGGCACTGGTCATATACCTGTCTGGCAGGTATACCCCGGTGCTGCGGATACCAATATTTACTGTGGCCATGTGTCTCTTTCCCCTTTCTCTTTAAGGTAATATCCAAACAAGGACAGGCCCGCAACTACGGCTCATTGTCCTCACTTTTAGAAATCGCCGCCGTCAGGGCATCTTCGTTTGGGCACACCTTCTAAAATTGAGTTCTTCACTACTTTGGCCGTTTCTAACGGGATGAACCTGGCGTCCTCCGGCCAGTTTTCTGCCTCAACAATCTCTGCCAGCAGGGAACTTACTTCCTTGAGATCGGCCAGGCGGTAGACCCGGCCGCTTTGCACATGCTGGATGGTAATGCTCCATGGTATCTGTTCGTTACCCGGCTCATGAACCACTCGAACAATAAAAGAAGCTACAACTCGTTTTGGCAATGCCTTTTACTCCCCTCAAAACAAAAGCCCGCTATCATCCTTCCAATAGGATGATAGCAGGCTCAAGTTGCCTTCAAGTTACATGGCGGCAGAAACCTGCAGTATCTTTTTATAAAGCTTAACCGTCTTAAGGGAAGGAGCTACGCCCATCTCTTCCCTTAACACTTGCAGGCATCGCTGGTAAACCCGTACTACCATAGCCTTGTTGTTCAATTTGCCATAGGAGTATATTTTTAAGCGATAGGCTTCTTCCCAGCAATTATCCTTTTTCAGTATCCTGTCCGCCCATTCAATGCAGCCCTGGTAATCTCCCCGCCCGGCCAGCAGGCGGGCCAGGATTTCCGCCGCGTGGATGTACATCACCACCAGGCGTTCCCGTTCCTCCAGGCACCATTCATCCTGGTTTACTCCCTGCAGGTACTCGCCCTCATAGAGTTCCAGGGCTCTATTAAGCAGGATCTCCGCTTGCTCCGGCCGTTCATTGACCACTTCCTCTGCCCGCCGGACCAGGCCCTCAAATTCTTCCACATCCAGCCAGAATCCTGAAGCCAGATTAAAAAAATAGGCCGTACCTTCACGCTGAATGAAAAAGGAGGGACTGCGCGGCTGCCTCTCCGGTTCCAGCACGCTTAGCAGGGTGTTCAGGGCTACTTTGAAGTCCCGGCCGGCAGCCTCGGGATCTGCTTCCGGCCATAAATAAGCCATTATTTCTTCTTTATGCAATAAGACGCGCCTTTTAGTGATCAGGAGCTGGAACAGCCGCCTGGCGCTCTCCCGGCGCCACTCGTGGCAACCGATCTCTTCTTCGCCGCGCCAGACGCGGAATTTGCCCAGGGTTTGAATGCGCAGGGTATAGCCGATGCAGGGAAACTCCGTATTTACCCCCATTTTTTGCAGCTGCCAGTCAACATAGGGCTGGCAGATATCCTGGCGCCTGGCCTCGTGTAAAAGGGGTACGGAAGCCCGGCCGTCACGGGCACCCAGAAGGGTCCCACGCTGGAGAAGAAAATCATACCCCCTGCTTTCACACAGCTCCAGTAGCTGGATGAGCCTGGAACGCAATTCCTCACCCGGCCCTGCCTTAAATGCCAGATAGGCCAGCCACCAGGCGGCCGTTGCCTTGCCAAAACTATCCCCGCAGCGGCAAAAAAGGTCATGGCCCCGCGCCAGGTACACCCTGGCTTCGGCGAGTTGCTGGCAGGTGGCCGCCGCCACTCCCAGGCAGTTATAAAGGACGGCTGTAAACCACCGGTCCCGTACCTGCTCGGTAACCCGTACCCCTTCCAGGCCGGAGCTTCTGGCGGCCAGCCAGTCTCCCTCCAGGCCATGGATCAGGCACTGGCCCATCATTACCTCCGTGCGGCCGCGGATTATCCCCAGGTTGTCGTTCAGTTCCAGCGCGCGCTGGTAGGCCTCCCGGCAGGCGCCGGTGGGCCAGCCTTTAAGGACCAGCAGGGCATGGCCCAGGCGTACATATCCCATGGCTTCCACAAAGGGCGATCGCAGTTTCTGTCCCAGGCGGATGCCCTCTTCCGCGGCGATGACGGCTTTTTCCCCCTCGCCAATCATAGAGTAACAGAGGGATAAAAGTAGTGGGGTTTCGCGAAAAGAAAGGGGGGGATGGTAGGAGCCTTTTTCTTGCGACGCCGAGCTTTCCAGCAACTGAATGGCTGCCTGCAACCTGCCGGTCCGCAGCAGGAGGCGGGCTTCAAAATTACCCCGGGTGGTGAGATGGAGCATCTCTTTGGCCAGTTGCCGGTAGCGATGGGCATGACGAGGTTTGCCCTGATTGATCATGTTTTCAGCCATCAGGCCCAGGATCTCTGCTTTTTCTTCCGTATCCGCCTCGCCCAGAGCTTTATAAGCGCGCCGCAAGAAATCCTCGGCCAGGGCGGGCTGGGCTGTATCTACATAGGTTTCACCCAGCCCCTTCAAGGCCCTGCTCAGGCCTTTTCTGTCGCTGCTGTTCTTGCATTTTTCTGCCGCCCGCCTGTAGAGGGCCAGTGCTCCCTGGTAATTGGAGGCCAGTCTTTCCGCATCCCCCAGGGCCAGTAAAAACTCTACTTGCTCCTGGAATCGGGGCGGGAGCTGCTGCAGATAATGGCGCAAGAGGTGACCCCGGCCACTGCGGGCCAATTCAGAAGAAAGACGGGCCAGGACCTCAGCCGCATCAGCCCACTGGCGCCCTTCCAGCAAATGCTGGAAAGCCTGCTCCTCCTGGCCTTCCTTAAGATAAAAATATCCGGCCCGGCAATGGAGCAGCTCATAATCGGGCAGCCTTTTGCGGGCTTCCCGGCGGAGAAAATCCCGGAAGAGGTTATGATAGCGAAAAAGGCCGTTCCCCAGTTCAGACAGGAAAAGACCCTTCTTGCTGGCGCGAGATAGTAAACGGGGTGTAAATTCACCCCCCATTACCACCGTACAAGCGTGGAGGCTTAAATAATCCAGAATGGAAGTTTTGAGCAAGAATGATAATAAACTGCTATCCTGCCGCTCCAGTACATCCAGGATAAGAAATTCAAAAAGGCTGTCCAGGCTGTTATCCAGGGTATTACTAAGGGGCAACCGGACCGTCCCTTCTTTAATTCCCCTGCCGATAAGTTTGAGGGTCATAATCCAGCCTTCGCTGTAATCGTAAATCCACCGGGCGTCTTCCCGGGTGAGACGGGGCGAGAATTCCCGCGATAAATATTCATAAACTTCCTCAGGGTTCAAGGCCAGATCCTTCTCGTCGATCAGCAACCTCTGTCCCCTGGCCGCCTGGCGGTAAACTTCAGGAATTTCTACCTTTTCCCGGGAAAGAAGGGCTACCCGCAACCACCGGGGCTTACAGGCCAGAAAACGATCCAGGAACAGGGAAACCTCTTTTTCCTCCCCCACCAGGTGCCAGTCGTCGATGATTAAAATTCCTTCTACCCCGGTATATTCTTCCAGGCTATGCAGCAGGACATTTAATACACTGTCCCAGTTTAATGCCTCATATTTTTTTAGCTCTTCTGGTAATTTATCCCTGATGCCGGGTGCCAGCTTCTCCAGGGCTCCTGCCAGGTAGCTGGCAAAAACAAAACTACTGGCATCCTCCGGCCCCGGGCTGTACCACCCGTAAGGCACCTCCAGCAGGGCAAGAGCCTGGACAATAGCGGTTGTTTTCCCGTAACCGGCCGGGGCGCTAATGACAGTAAGGGAATAATCCATAAGCCGTTGCAATTTATTTTTTAACTCAGGCCTTAACCATATATCTGCTTCCGGCCTGGGAGCAACCAGCTTGCTTTCCACCAGGGCCAGCGACTTTAGCATATCCCGGCCTCCCCTCCCGGTATTAATAAGCCCAGGGGACTGCATATATTATTGGGATATTTCAAGCAAAAAGGCATGCCTGTAGTATTTAGACAACCGACCTGCCGGTCACAAAGAGGTGGCTTAACTTAATTTTAACATACTTTTAGTTGCATACAAGTTACAATTTGTAGTAACCCGGGTTCCCCTCAAAAAAGACGCCACGAGCTGTCGCCCGCGGTCGTCATGATTGAAAACAGGTAAAATTAGTAACGCTTGTTTGTAATTGGAGGCACGGTTTCATCCGGCTTTATTTCCCGGATCAGAGTCGGTACCGGGTAATCAAAGCCTTCCTTTTGCTCAAATTTAATATGATAGAAGCTCTGCAGGGCCTGGTGATCCTCTTTGCGGAAGGTCATGGCACCCTTGGGTGTTTCAAAGCTCATGCCTTCCATTGCTGCGATGAGCTTATCGGCGCCGGTATCGCCACCGGTTTTTTCCACGGCCTGCAGGATAGCCGCTGCTACGGCAAAGCCACCGCAGGTAAAGAGATCAGGGGGCTGCCCATTAAAGCGTTTTTTATGTTCTTCCACCAGCCAGTCATTGAGCTTGTTTTTCGGCAGGCCGTAGTAATAGATAGAGAAGCCTTCCTGCCCTTCCAGGCCCTTCATGGCCTTCATGACGGCAATCTCCGGTGTCTGGGTGATGAGCTTAATGCCTTTATCCGCTACCTTCATATCCATAATCTGTTTCCAGGGCGTATTGGCAGTCCCGGCCCAGATAACATAAAGATAGTCGGGGCTGGCATTAATAATCCGCTGGATGTGGACGGTAAAGTCCGTGGCGTTCATGGGGACAAATTCCTGGATGGAGGTCTTGAGGCCTTTCTCTCCCGCTGCTTTCACAAAGGCGGTAGCACCATCGCGACCAAAGGAGTAATCCTGGGCCAGGATAGCAACGCTCGCTCCCGGTTTCGCGCTGGCAATGGCAGCCGCCGCGGCCAGGGCATCCTGGGTGGAGTTCCTCCCCGTCCGGAAGATGTACCTGTTCCACTGGGCCCCGGTAATGCTATCCGCCACCGCCGGCTCCACAATCATTACCCTTTTGTACTCCTGGGCCAGGGGGAGGATGGCCAGGGCGTCGGCAGAGCTGGCGCTCCCCACCAGGATGTCAACTTTCTCTTCTTCTAAAAGCTTCAAGGCTTTTTGTTTGGCTACGTCAGGCTTGGTAGTAGTGTCCTCGACCACTATCTTGATGGGCCGGCCGGCCACTTCTCGTTTGCCCTGGGTAAGGTAGTCCAGCCCGAGTTCCAGGCCATTGATGGTCATCTTGCCATAAGTCTCCAGCGCGCCGGTAAGGGATGTAACTACTCCGATTTTGATCGGTTTCCCCGCCTCACTTGCTTTCCCTTTTTCCTTTTCCCCACCACCACCGCCACAGGCGGTCATAAAAGCAAGCAAGGCTATTGCCGTAAAAATCACAATTAGTTTTTTCCTCAATACTTTTTCCTCCTTCCCTTATTATCCAGGCATGAATTCTACAATAAAAGTACTTTTCCCTGTCACCTCCCGCGCCTTTTTTAATCATTTGTTTTATCATTATTTTACGGTTATATAGTTACACGACAGTTACCAGGTAAAAACTGCTTATACCTCCTACCGGCGCCTGAAATGTCGCTGTAAAATTTCTGCTGCCTACGGCGGCACCAGTCCTTCACTCCTGAAGCCAAAAATGCCGGGGATTATTATTCCCCGGCATATTATAATTATAAAAATTTAACGCTTGTTCATAATAGACGGCACGGTTTCCTCCGGCTTTATTTCCCGGATCAGATTCGGTACCGGGTAATCAAAGCCTTCCTTCTGCTCGAATTTAATATGGTAGAGCGTCTGCAGGGCCTGATGGTCCTCTTTACGGAAGGTCATAGGACCCTTGGGGGTCTCAAAACTCATGCCTTCCATAACCTCGATAAGCTTCTCGGCGTTGGTATCACCGCCGGTTTTCTCCAGGGCCTGAACTATGGCCACGGCAGCCGCAAAGCCGCCAGGGGTAAAGAGGTCGGGGGGCTGCCCGTTAAAGCGTTTTTTGTGCTCCTGAACCAGCCAGTCATTGGCTTTGTTTTTGGGCAGGCCGTAATAGTATACGGAATAACCCTCCTGCCCCACCAGGTTCATCATGGCTTTCATGGCAGCGATCTCCGGCGTGCCCGTTATGATCTTGATACCCTTTTCCGGCACCCTCATATCCGTGATCTGTTTCCAGGGAGTATTGGCGCTACCGGCCCAGATGACAAATAGATAATCGGGTTTAGCATTGATAATGCGCTGGATGTTGGCCGTAAAGTCGGTGGCGTTCATAGGGGCGAATTCCTGGAGAATTACCTTCAGGCCTTTCTGTTCCCCGGCTTTTACGAAGGCGGCGGCACCCTCGCGACCGAAAGAATAATCCTGGGCCAGGATGGCTACCGAGGCGCCGGGTTTGGCTCCGGCAATTGCTGCCGCCACGGCCAGGGCATCCTGGGAAGAGTTGCGAGCCGTCCGGAAGATGTATTTATTCCACTGGGTGCCGGTAATGCTGTCGGCCACTGCCGGCTCGACCACCATAATGCGCTGATACTCCTGGGCCAAGGGCAGGATGGCCAGGGCATCGGCGGAACTGGCGCTGCCCACCAGGATATCCACTTTTTCCTCTTCCAGCAGCTTCAAGGCTTTTTGCTTAGCTACATCAGGCTTGGTGGTAGTGTCCTCAGTTAATCCCAAGTTCGACAGTTGCTAGGTGAATAATAAGCGCAACAGCTTGTCGCGCAAGGGTTTCAGGGTTCGGCTTTTGGGGCGCGTGTTACTAGGGACCCTTTCTGGCCTTTGTTTCGACCGCGATTATTTGCGGCGGTTCCTTTATCCCAAGGGTCTTGAAGATATGCTGCTGTGGCGGGGTTGTTTCCGTCCTTTGGAGTATCCTGCCCTCAGGACCAACAAATTCGCCCAGGTGCATGCGTTCCAGGGTCTGGCGGATGTTCCGCCAGCTATCCTGCACTTTCGTTTCAGCTACCCGGATTAGGAGCAGTCCCAGCCAGCACAGGAGGACATGGGCATGGATGCGGTCGCTCAGGCGATGATAAATAGGCCGCAGCTCTAAGGACTGTTTCATGGTACGGAAGGCGTCTTCTACTTCGAGAAGCTGCTTGTAGCCGAGGGCCACGTCTTCCGGGCTTAAAGTATCGTCCGAGGTCCGTAACAGGTATTTGCCGTCCAGCTTTTCTTCGGCTTTCACCTTGGCCATATCGATATACGGTTGCCCTTTCTTGTCGGTCTTGAGATAGCGGCCATAGGTGGGATGGGCGATAAGCTGGCAGCAGGCTTTGGTATGGGGTTCGCCTTTAAGGTCGCCGATGGCTTTTAGTTCTTCCTTGAGGCGGGTCAATATTTTCTCCCGCTCAAGTCTGTCTTTTTCTGCTTCTTTGGGGTTGCGGACCAGGATATAGCGTACCCTTTTTTCACCGTCGCCGACGATAACTTCTTTGACTTCAAGGTTATCTTTGACGGTTTTGTAGCGGCCCGGTCTGGTCAGGGCTTCTTCTACGGTTTCTTTGCCGCTGCGCATCTTTTCGCCGGCAATATAGTGGCCACCGGCACGCTGGAGGTAGCGAAGGTTATCTTCCGAAGCAAAGCCGCGGTCGACAACGGTGATGACCCGGCCCAGTTGCCAGCCCACCAGGTCCTTTTTGACTTGCTCGATTACCGCCATATCGGCGGTGTTCCCGGGCCAGACCCAGCAGCGTACTGGGAGGCCTTCCCTGGTGACCGCCAGGCCGATTACAGCCTGCGGTAAATCCGGCCGGTGGTCCTTGGAGTTGCCTTTACGCCGAAGGTGCTGCTTATGGTCCTCCGGATTATCCTCCTCTTCCACTTCAAAGTAGGTGGAGGTGGTATCGAAGTACAGGAGATCTACTTCCAGGTTAAAGAGGTGGGCCACGGCGAAGAAGATATCCTTTTGTATCTCTTCCGCAGCCTCCAGTAAGAAGTCCATGGCCCGGTAAAGGTGTTGCACCGGTACCTCCGGGAGGCCGGGAATGAAAACGTCGTGGCTGACCCAATCCTCGGTCTTAAGTTTACTGGCCGGGTGCAAAGCCCGGTTGGCTACCATGGCGAAGATGGCCCGTTCGACCGGATTCTGGAACTTACGTTTGGCCAGCAACCTGACTAAAACGTCGCTAATACCCAGCCGGTTCCACAGTTCGTTTAATACCCAGGCGCCGCCCATAGGCCGGCTGGAGACAAATTTCAGGGGAGTGCTGCCGTTTAACTCTCCTTGGGTGCGCAAAACCTCTTCCGGTCCCAAAAAACGCGTAATACTCTTTACCAGGCGGACCAGGGCTTCCCGGTCTACATCCTCTTCGCGGCCGAAGTTGAATAGTACTTTGGCTTTCGGATAGCCGGCTTGGGGGTCCCAGACGTTGTGGGCAAGCTGGATATAACGGACAACAGAGCCGTCCTTGTTTTTGCGGGAAATAGTTCTTATGTACATGTCTATATTATAGCGCATGTACTACATAGCCATCAAGCTCTAATTCCGGAATCGTGTGCCTATGTGATTTTTGATTTTTGAGCTCTCCCAAGAGCGGGAAACGTTGATTTATAAGGTTTCTTCATCTGAAAAGCAGCCATTTTTGCCTAGCAACTGTCGAACTCGGGTTAATATTGCTACAGGTCGCCCGGCAACTTCTTTCTTCCCCTGGGTAGCATACTCCAGCCCCAGTTCAAAACCATTTATAGTTGCTTTACCATAAGTCTCCAGGGCTCCGGTGAGGGAGGTAACTATCCCTACTTTAATCGGCTTTTGGGCAACAGGTGCCCTTCTCCCGTCTTTGCTCCCACTACAACCTGATAACAACAGCATTAAAAATAATAATGCAATTAACGACAGAGTACCTTTTTGCTTCAGCTTCAATGGTTTTCCTCCTTCTTGCTAATCTCAATTGCCGTTGGCTACAAAAAGGGTAGTCCAGGTGCCTGCTTCTAGATCATCAGGCCACCGTCTACACCCAGCACCTGGCCGTTAATATATGACGCTTCATCAGAAGCCAGGAACAGGTAAGCCGCCGCCACATCCTTGGGTACCCCCAGGCGTCCCAATGGTGTCCTGGATTGCATCAGTTCCAGGACCTTTTCCGGTACTTTGGCCGTCATATCGGTAATGATAAAGCCCGGCGCGATGGCATTGACGCGTATCCCTTTTTTGCCAAGTTCTTTGGCCCAGGACTTCGTCATGCCGATCACCCCGGCCTTGGTAGCAGCATAGTTGGTCTGGCCTACATTCCCGTAAACCCCCACTACCGAAGAGGCGTTGAGAATTACACCCGAACCCTGTTCCATCATAATGGGCACCACGGCCTGGGTGCAGTTGAATACGCCTTTCAGGTTAACAGCAATGACTTTATCCCATTGTTCTTCAGTCATTTTGGTCAAGAAGGCGTCGGCTGTGATGCCGGCATTGTTAATTAAAATATCGATCCGGCCGAACTCCCCTTTTGTGGCATCTACCATGTTTTGTACGCTGGCCCTGTCGGTGACATCTACCTTGAAGAAAAGAGCCCGGGCTCCTGTAGACTTGAGTTCTGCGAGAGTTTGTTCCCCCGCCGCCGCATCAAAATCGCCAATTACCACCATGGCCCCTTCACGGGCAAAAAGAAGGGCCGTTTCCTTGCCGATGCCCCTGGCTCCTCCGGTAATGATGGCTACTTTATCCTTTATACGCATGAGTTCTCCTCCTCGAAATATTTTTTGATATAATTTTATTAACCTTCCTTTTCAGGCCCTCTCTACAATCGTAGCTACTCCCATGCCACCGCCCACACACAGGGTTGCCAGACCATACCGGCTCTGGCGCTTTTGCATTTCATGCACCAAAGTAACCAAAATTCTGGCACCGCTGGCGCCAATGGGATGCCCCAGGGCTATAGCACCACCGTTCACGTTGGTCTTAGTTAAATCCAGTTCCAGTTCTTTAGCTACCGCCAGGGATTGGGCAGCAAAGGCTTCGTTGGCTTCGATCAGGTCCAGGTCGGCAATGGTAAGACCGGTCCGCTTCAGCGCTTTACGAGTGGCCTCCACCGGCCCGATGCCCATGATGCTGGGGTCTACCCCGGCCGTACTCCAGCTGCGAATAGAGGCCACAGGCTTCAGACCCAGGGTTTCGGCTTTCCAGGCCGAAGTTAGCACCACTGCTGCTGCTCCATCGTTAATCCCCGAAGCATTACCGGCCGTAACCGTCCCATCCCTTTTGAAGGCAGGTTTCAATTTGGCCAGGGCCTCCGCAGTAGTGCCAAAACGGGGGAACTCATCCTGGACAAACACGACAGGCTCTCCTTTACGCTGGGGTACTTGTACCGGGACAATCTCATCCCGGAAACGCCCTTCCTTAACAGCCTTTTCTGCCCGCCTCTGGCTCTCCAGGGCAAAACAATCCTGCTCTTCCCGGGTAATATGGTAACGTTCGGCCAGGTTTTCGGCAGTAATGCCCATGTGGTAGTTATAGAAAGCATCCCAGAGACCATCTTTAAGCATCACATCTATTACCTGGTCATCTCCCATACGGCTACCCCAGCGAGCTCCAGGCAGGGCGTAAGGTGCCCGGGACATATTCTCTACGCCTCCGGCCACAATAACATCCGCCTCCCCTGCCTCAATAAGGCGGGCGGCCAGGTTGATGGCCCGCAGGCCCGAGCCGCAGACCATATTGATCGTTATAGCCGGGACTTCCACGGGAAGGCCGGCCTTGATGGCTGCCTGGCGTGCCGGGTTCTGTCCCAGTCCTGCCTGGAGTACATTACCCAGGATTACTTCATCCACCTGGCCGGGTTCTATCCCGGCTCTGTGCAGGGCTTCTTTTATCACGATGGCCCCCAATTCTACTGCCGGAATGTCCTTTAAGGTTCCCCCAAAACTGCCGATGGCCGTGCGCACTGCACTGAGAATAACCACATTGTCCACGCCCGTCATCCTCCATTTTGTTTTAACAATACCTCTGTTTCATTAACTCGCATTTATATAATTATTTAATTAAGATTCTTACTCAGGTCATTCGAACTCACCTTCCCTGCTTAAACTTCTTCACTTCATCACATATACTAGGGCAACCTGGTTACTGTTAGGTTACACTTTTACTTGCTGCCCGGGCTCCACTTTAACCCGTCTTTTCCCGCACCCCTACGGGCTTTCGTAACCCCCCAGTAACTTATACTGTCTATATTACAATCGCTAAAGTTTTTAAGCCCAGGGAGTGACTGATATGGATCAAAGCCTTGAATTCGATGCCATCCAGATCGGTCAGAAGGCCAGCCTGACCAAAACTATTACAGAATGCGACATCTATACCTTTGCCGGTATCACGGGGGATTTCAATCCGGTTCACATTGATGCCGAGTTCGCCAGGAAAAGCATCTTTAAAGAAAGAATTGCCCATGGGATGCTAACTGCCGGTCTCATCTCTGCTGTCCTGGGTACGAAACTGCCAGGCATAAATACCGTTTACCTCAAGCAGGAACTGGAGTTTACATCTCCGGTACGCATTGGCGATACCATTACTGCCCAGGTGGAAGTCCTGGAAAAGAAGCCGGAAAAGAAGATCATCCGCCTCAAGACCATCGCCACCAACCAGGAGGGAAAGCTGGTCCTCAAAGGAGAAGCCGTAGTCATAAAGCCGGTTTCGTGAATGTGCCCACTAATATTTCATGGCTTGCTTGATATGTTTATTTGTAACCGGAGGTGCTTAAAGATGGAATTCAATCTCAACAAAACGCAGGAAATGATTCGCCAGATGGTACGGGAATTTGCCCGGAAGGAAGTAGCTCCTGGAGCTGCCGAACGGGATGCCAGCGGTACCTTTCCCTGGGAAATCGTCCACCAGATGGCTGATTATAACCTGCTGGGCATCCCTTTCCCAGAAGAATACGGCGGGGCGGGGGCCGATACTTTAAGCTACATCATCGCCATCGAAGAACTGGCACGGGTTTGCGCTGCTACAGCCGTTATTGTCTCGGCCCACACTTCCCTGGGGGCCCACCCCATCTACCAGTTTGGTACCGAGGAACAGAAGCAGCGCTTTCTTGTACCCCTGGCCCAGGGAAAAAAACTGGGAGCTTTCGCGTTGACCGAACCCAATGCCGGGACCGATGCCGGTTCCCTCCGGGCTACTGCCATCCAGGAAGGAGATCATTATATCCTTAATGGCAATAAAGTTTTCATCACCAATGGCGGTGTGGCGGATGTCTATATTGTCTTTGCCAGGACTGGCCCGGGCAAGGGAAGCCACGGTTTAACGGCCTTCATAGTTGAAAAAGGTACGCCCGGCTTTTCCTTTGGAAAAAAAGAAGACAAACTCGGTATCCGCGCCTCCAGTACGACCGAACTCATTTTCCGGGATTGTCCTGTCCCTGTGGAAAACCGCCTGGGCGAAGAAGGAGATGGTTTTAAAATTGCCATGCAGACCCTGGACGGGGGGCGCATCGGTATTGCTGCCCAGGCTCTCGGTATAGCCCAGGCCTGCCTGGACGCTTCCATACGCTATGCCAGAGAGCGAGAGCAGTTCGGCAGGCCCATTGGTTCTTTCCAGGCCATCCAGTGGATGCTGGCCGATATGGCCACCCAGATCGAAGCAGCTCGCCTGCTGACTTACCGGGCAGCGTGGCTTAAAGACAGGAAACGCCCGTTCTCACGGGAAGCGGCCATGGCCAAGCTTTTTGCCTCGGAGACGGCCATGCAGCAGGCCATCAAAGCCGTCCAGATCCATGGCGGGTACGGTTACATGAAGGATTATCCCGTAGAACGATTCTTCCGTGATGCCAAAATAACCGAGATATATGAGGGTACATCTGAAGTCCAGCGTCTGGTCATCTCGGCCAGCATGTTACGATAGGAGGAAGAGCCCATGCGCATAATCGTCTGCATCAAGCAAGTGCCCGATACCACGGAAGTGCGCATCGACCCGCGTACCGGTACCCTGATCCGTACAGGCGTACCCAGTATCATCAACCCCGAAGATCTTCACGCCCTGGAGGCGGCCCTGGCTATTAAGGATCAGCAGGGGGCGGAAGTTATTGCCCTGTCCATGGGACCGCCCCAGGCTCAGGATGCCCTGCTGGAAGCCCTGGCCATGGGGGTCGACCGGGCCATTCTCTTAAGCGATCGTAATTTTGCCGGCGCTGACACAGCAGCCACTTCTTATACCCTGGCCCGGGCTATCAAGAAAATAGGTTCTTTTGATCTGGTGCTGACCGGCCGCCAGGCCATTGACGGTGATACAGCCCAGGTGGGCCCCCAATTGGCCGAACTGCTGGATATACCCCAGGTAACCTACGTGCAGCAGTTAAGCCTGGCGCCCGACGGTACCTGTCGCTTACAACGGGCTCTGGAGAATGGCTACGAAGTAGTGGAGACCAGGCTGCCGGCCCTCTTTACAGTAGTCAAAGAACTGAACACCCCGCGCTATCCCTCTATCCGTGGCATTGTCCGCGCTTGCCGGCAGGGCGTCACTGCCTGGACGAGTGCAGACATAGCGGCCGTTGCCGCTCTCACAGGACTTAACGGGTCGCCCACCCGGGTACGCCGGACTTTTATACCGGAGCATAAAAAAAGCTGCACCATCCTTAACAGCTCTCCCCAGGAGAGTTGCCGGACCCTCCTGCAACATCTTAAAGAACGCCGGATCTTGAAATTTGAACAATTATAGAAGGAGGTCCTGGTTAAAACCATGCGTATAAATAGTGACCTCTGCACGGGTTGCCGCCTGTGCGTGCGCCACTGCCCCTTTGACGCTATAGAAGTAGTTGATAAACTGGCCCGTTTCAAAGATAACTGTAATAGCTGCGGAGCCTGCATAGAAGTTTGTAAATTCCAGGCTATCACTCCAGATGAGGTCCCAGGAAAGAGTACTGGAAGGGCTGAGGAAGGGCCCGTAACTTATGCAGGCATCTGGGTCTTTGCCGAGCAGCGGCAAGGGCGCCTGGCCGGGGTAGTACTGGAACTCCTGGGCGTCGCCCGGGAACTCGCATCCCAATGTAATACTGAGGTAACTGCCGTACTGTTAGGCCAGGGCGTTGCCGGCCTTGCCAGCCAGCTCATCGCCTGCGGCGCTGATCGTGTTTACCTGGTGGAACACCAGGAGCTGGCCAGTTACCGCACTGAGCCTTATACTTATATTCTCAGCAAGCTGGTGCAGGAATACCGGCCGGAAATCCTCCTCCTTGGTGCTACCCATATCGGCCGTGACCTGGCCCCGCGCCTGGCCCGGCGCCTGAATACCGGCCTGACGGCCGATTGCACTGGTTTAGCCATTGACCCTGAAGAAAAAATTCTCCTCCAGACCCGGCCGGCCTTTGGTGGTAATCTCATGGCCACTATTGCCTGCCCCCACCGGCGGCCCCAGATGGCCACGGTGCGCCCGGGGGTGATAGTGAAATTAGAGCCGGATTACACCCGCAAGGGCGAGGTCATCAGGCATTCTTATACTATTCCCCCCGAAGTTCTGCGAACCACAGTACTGGAAATTGTACAAACAACTGCAACTACAGTAAACCTGGAAGAAGCGGAAATAATTATTGCCGGCGGGCGTGGTTTGGATGGACCGGAAGGCTTCCGGGAGCTAGAAAAAATCGCGGCCCTCCTGGGGGCTACTGTAGGTGCTTCCCGGGGAGCTGTGGAGGCCGGCTGGATTGGCCGCGAGCATCAGGTGGGTCAGACAGGTAAAACTGTGCAGCCCAAACTGTATATAGCTTGCGGCATCTCCGGAGCCATTCAGCACCTTGCCGGCATGCAGCGTTCGGGCTGTATAGTAGCCATTAATACTGACGCCAGCGCTCCTATCTTCAGGGTTGCCGATTACGGCATTGTAGGCGATGTTCATCAGATTCTACCTGTACTGGCCCGAGAAATGCAGACCTTAAAGTAAATGCGATAAATACCCTGTATATAGAATGGCAAAAGGGCGCCACGTAGCGCCCTTTCAGTTTAGCTGCTAGTTGCCGAAGAAGAGCAGGATAAGAACCAGGAACAGGATCAAGGCCCAGCTGCCGGAGAAACCTGGTCCGAAGAAGCCGCCCATGATTATTCCTCCTTTCTATAATACCTAACCAGGATTAGTTGCCAAAGAAGAGCAGGATGAGGATCAGGAACAGGATTAAGGCCCAGCTGCCAAATGGACCTGGTCCGAAGAAGCCGCCCATGGTTATTCCCCCTTTCTCCGGTAGTTAGCGGCGGTTAATTACCGAAGAACAGTAGAATCAGTACCAGGAAGAGGATAAAAGCCCAGTTGCCGAAAATGCTGTCTGCCATCTTGTGGCCCCCCTCCAATTTCTCCAGATTTTACTTTAACTTATGCCATTGCCTGCCAGGAGGTTACACTCCTGGAAAAACGCCCGGCAGGTTACCGGGCTAAACGAAGATAAATAAAGCGATCAACAGGAACAGGAAAAGGAATACCAGGCCGCCATCGGCCAGGATGTCCCGTACCTGGGCTTCAGGCTGGATCTGGACTTCAGCCATGATGCCACCCCCTCTGAAAATAGATACTGGCCGCCAGATGCCACTCCAGGCTGCGGGCCTTTTACCCCCTGCTTTTTAATCCCTCCAGGTATTTTATGTATCTCCTGCACCGGTGGTTACCAAATAAAAAATCCCCCGTATGGGGGATTTGGCTGGGTAATTATCATTAAACATTAAAGCGAAAGTTGATAATATCGCCATCCTGGACGATATAATCTTTGCCCTCCAGGCGGGCCAGGCCTTTCTCCTTCACTTTATTCATGTCACCCAGCCGGGCCAGGTCACTAAAGTTCACCACTTCGGCGCGGATGAAGCCCCGCTCGATATCGCTGTGGATCTTGCCGGCCGCGGCCCGGGCATTGGTGCCCTCTTTAATGGTCCAGGCGCGGACCTCATCTTCCCCGGCCGTGAGGAAGGAGATTAACCCCAGGCGGCGGTAGATGGCCCGGGCCAGGCGGTCAATACCCGGTTCGGTAATGCCCATTTCTTGCAGGAAGACTTCCCGGTCGGCGGGTTCCAGGCGCGCTATTTCAGCTTCCAGTGCCGCACAAAGGTTTAAAACCGGGATGCCCCGGGCGGTAGCGTAGGCCTCAATCTCTTCCTGGCCTTCATAATGACCTGCCCGTAACTGCTCCTCGTCAATATTGACCACAATGATCATGGGCTTGGTGGTTAAAAACCCCATATGCCGTAAAACCTGCCATTCTTCGGCCGTAAGACCGGCTTCCAATAAAGGCTTTTCCGCCTCCAGGGCTTCCTGGCAACGGCGCAAGGCGCTTTGTTCGGCCAGCAGGTCGCCCTTAATCTTCTTGCTGGCGGCAATGCGTTCCAGCCTGGTTTCCACCAGTTGCAGGTCGGCCAGCAGGATTTCGGCATTGATCATCTCCAGGTCGCGTACCGGATTGAGGCTTCCCTCAACATGAGGCACGTCCTCACGGCAAAAGGCCCGGACGACATGCAGCAGGGCATCTACCTCCCGGACGGCAGCCAGGAAGGCTGCCCCGGCGCCGCGGGTCAATCCCGGTACATCAATAATCTCCAGGGTGGCCGGGGTTACTTTACGCGGGTGGTAAAGGGAAGCCAGGAAATCGAGGCGGGGGTCGGGAATGGGCGCGGTCCGGATATTGGTTTTCGTCCGGCCGGCAAAGGCCGAGGTTTCTGCCCCAGCTTGGGTTAAAAGGTTGAATAACGTGGTTTTGCCTACCAGGGGCAGGCCAATGATACCGCAGGTCAGGGCCAACTCTCTTCACCTCAAGTAGATATCACAAATCGCCCGGGGTATTGTCACGGTGACGGCGTCAGGACAGACTTCAGGCATCGAAAAACGTCTGCGGGCATGCGTCAGCGCCGGCGTCAGGAAAAGCTGGCATCCTGCGCGGCAGGGGGGAGGGAATAAAAGCTAGGGTAAGCGGACCAGGATAGCCAGGAGGGAAGCGATAACTCCCCCCAGGCCGACAATGACCGCGGCAATTGCTCCCTTGGACCAGCGCATGGTTTCATGGATCTCTACATGCAGGGCCTGGATCTCCTGCTTTGTTTCCTCGCGATATCCCTGCATTTCGCCGCGCAGGGCCTGCATCTCCTGCTTCATTTCCCCACGGAAACCATGAATCTCCTGCTTCATTTCCCCACGGAGACCCTGGATTTCCTGCTTCATTTCCTCACGGAGACCCTGGATCTCCTGCTTCATTTCTTCGCGGACGCCTTTGATTTCCTGGCGGAGATTTCCTTCCATATTATCCATTCGTTGTAATAAGTATCCCAAAAAATCCAGCGGGCGCTGGTTGCGGATTAATTCTTCCTCCAAACCGGCTGCGATTTCCTTTCTCACTTCCTCCGGCATGACCATCCCGCCTCCCTCCTCACCTATCATATTACCATACTATGGACAAAAAATAAAACCCTGGTTTATGCCAGGGAAAATACTGGAGCCCATAACCGGGATTGAACCGGTGACCTCCGCCTTACCAAGGCGACGCTCTACCGACTGAGCTATATGGGCATGGTTGCGGGGGATGGATTCGAACCAACGACCTTCGGGTTATGAGCCCGACGAGCTACCAGCTGCTCCACCCCGCAACATTATTATTATTTGGTGGAGGGGGCTGGATTTGAACCAGCGAAGGCTGCGCCAGCAGATTTACAGTCTGCCCCCTTTGGCCAACTCGGGAACCCCTCCATATTTCCTTTTCAGACGCAAAAATAATTATAACATCCTGCCCTGTTGGCGTCAAGCCCTTTTTGCCGGCAATTACTGGTTATTATCCCGCCGTTCCAAGTAACGCTCCAGCTTGCGCTTTACGCGCTGGAGGGCGTTATCGATGGATTTAACATGGCGTTTCAGGTCAACGGCAATCTCCTGGTAAGACTTGCCTTCCAGGTAAGACATTAAAACTTTCCACTCCAGGGAACTTAAAATCTCGCCCATTTTTTCTTCGATGTCAACGAATTCTTCCTGGCTGATGATTAGTTCTTCCGGGTCGGTAATCTTGGAACCAGAAATAATGTCCAGCAGGGTGCGATCGGAGTCTTCGTCATAAATGGGCTTATTGAGAGAGACATAAGAGTTCAGGGGAATGTGCTTTTGCCGGGTGGCTGTTTTAATGGCCGTGATAATCTGCCGGGTAATGCACAGCTCGGCAAAGGCCCGGAAGGAGGACAACTTGTCGCCGCGGAAATCGCGAATGGCCTTGTAAAGGCCAATCATCCCTTCCTGGACAATATCCTCCCGGTCAGCGCCAATGAGGAAATAGGAACGCGCTTTCGCCCGGACAAAATTGCGGTACTTATTAATCAAATATTCCTGGGCTACTTCATCACCCTCCTGGGCCAGGTAAACAATGTCCTCATCCCCAAGAACTTCATAGGGTTGCCACGTTTCCTGCTGTACATTGACGCTCATGCCAACGCCTCCACCCTGGATTTCCAAGAACCATAGTAATAAAAGGAGGCCCTCTATCTTGTCCAATAACATCAATAATTATACAAGAAACCCCTTCTAACCGCAAGAGTTAACTACTGCCTACTGGCGGCGCCAGTTTTCCAGAACTTTAAGGGTTTCCCCTTGGAGTCGCCCATCCAGGGAGTTTTTGTGGGGGGCCTTCTGGCCCTCCCTGGCCATCTCCCGGTGGGCGTTTTCAATGTAAGCCTTTAACTCGGCTACCGGTAGACGGAGGGCCCCGCCTCCCAGGATCATGCACTGCTCGGCCGCGTCGGAAGTGGCTACGTAAACCTGGCCCCGGGTATTAAGGTTCCTTACCAGTTTCTCGATGACGGCATCAGCCGTTTCCCCCTCCCGGCTGTAAATAATCTCCACGCCGCCGATCTTTTCCTTCTTTTCCACTGCCCCGGCAACCTTATGGGCATCAAAGACAATTATTACCTGTCCACCCCAGTAAGCCTGGTAATTAATCAACTCTGCTATTAGTTTATCACGGGCATGGGCAAAACTTGACTCTTCTTTTAGCTTAACTAATTCCGGCCAGCTATATAAAAAGTTATAGCCGTCAACAATGAGCACATCAGGCACAGGTTCACCCCGCTTCATACCGGGCAGCAATACCTCTGGCGGATGACCTCATACATTAAAACCGCAGCCGCGGCAGCAACATTTAAAGAATTAATTCTCCCGCGCAGGGGCAGTCGCACGGTAAAATCACAGTGGGACCTGACCAGGGGGGAAAGCCCCCGGCCCTCGCTCCCCAAGACCAGGACCAGGGGTATGGTAAAATCGGTAGCAAAGGCTTCCCTGGTGCCATCGCCCTCAGCACCAATGACCCAGATCCCTTCAGTCTTTAGCCTGGCGATGGCCTGGGACAGGTTGGTCACCCTGGCTACAGGGACATACTCCAGGGCTCCGGCAGCAGCCCGGGCCACGGCTGTGGTTAACCCCGCCGTGCGCCGCCGGGGGATAATAAGGCCGTGGGCGCCGGCGGCTTCTGCCGAGCGTAAAATGGCCCCCAGGTTATGGGGATCCTCCACCTGGTCCAGCATGATTAAAAAGGGGTGCTCCTGTTTTTCCCGCGCCAGGGATAGGAGGTCCTCAAGTTCGGCATAACTCCTGGCCGCCGCCAGGGCTACCACGCCCTGGTGCCGGGAACCTGCCATTTTATCCAGGACCGGCCTGTCCACCCTCTGGACAGGAATTCCCTGGCTACGGGCCAGGGCGAGGATCTCGCCAATTACCCTGCCTTCCAGCCGGGGGGCCATTAAAATTTTATGCAAGGGCCGGCCGGCCCGCAGGGCTTCCCGGACCGGATTGCGGCCGGCAACAATATCGTCCATTAACTTTCCTCCCTGGCACGGACAACCGGCGCCCGGCCACAACTCCGGGCGCCTTCGTGGCAGACGCCCTCCGTCTCGCAGGTAGGCCCGGCGTGGCTAAAAATGAGGGGAGCTACCTTTCTCACCTGCTCCCTCATTTTTAAGGCCAGCTCCCGGATTTCCCACTGGGCCTGGTTACAGCAACGCAGGCGAAAAAAATTAAACAAACTGCGAGCATTAAAGGTACAGACCAGTTTGGTCTCGCAGGCATTGGGTAACAGGTAGCGGGCATCTTCCCGGGGGACCAGCTCCTGTATTTCATGATATGCCTTTTGTAAGGCCCGCATACATTCCTGGTAGCGGGCCAGGGCTGCCGGCACGGCGGCGATGCTGGGGGGGATAATGTAGGTGAAGTTGTCTTCGTTGACGTAACGCTGGGATTTCTGGGAATAGGAAGCTATGCGGTGCCTGACCAGCTGGTGGGAAAGGACGCGGCTGACCCCTTCTATGGCAAAGGTAAAGGTAATATGCTCCAGGGGGGATTCATGGCCCAGGGATAAAAGCAGGCGCAGCAGCCTTTCTATTTCCTCCCTATCCATTGCGGCCAGGAGCCTGGTTGCCCCCCGGGGCGAATAACAGAGGCGGGCCGCCGCGGCCACCAGGCGCTCCGGCTCCGGGGTATGGCTGATGAGTTCGACTTGCATTTTAATCCTCTCCCTGTTATACTTCCGCCAGCTCAAAAATGAGCCGGGCAAGCTCGTCCAGCCTTTGCCACTCGCCCTTGAGGTACAGGTAACCGAAGAGGCTTTCCAGGGCCGTGCTGGAGTGGTACTCCTCCGGGACGGCGCTGCGGGGCAGGTGACCCGGCCGGGCGTTACGGCCCCGGCGCAGGATATCCTTTTCCGCAGCCGTTAAGTGGGCCTCCAGGGCCGGTACTAACCTGGCCTGGCCGGCGGCCCGGACGAAACGCACGGCTTCCCGGTGCAATTGCTCCGGCCTGGCCGGACCCCGGCGCACCAGGTGGGCGCGGACCAGCAGTTCGTAAACGGCGTCTCCGACATAAGCGAGAACCAGGGGCGAAAGGCCGGCAACAGGATCCACTGTCGCTCCTCCGAAATCACTAAGGCTTACAGTTCAGCCCATATTTCACTTTAGTGGAAATAATTAGTGTGCGTTATTGCTGTATAAACTTTACTCTGGCGGTATAGCTATACTAAAATGTGTCTTTTTACCATTGCATGCTTGCACCTAGCATTTATCTTTCCTTTGGCTTTTTTTAAAACTAGGCAACAGAAGGCTTTTCTTCTAGAGTTACTGTGTAACCTTGGGCTTCTATTTGCTTTACTAACCGCCTTATTCGGCGTTCTCGTTCTTCTTTGGTATAGTAGTTTGGTCCTGGATCCTGGTAATGGGCTTTATCTTTTAGGAGATGGTAGATAATTTTTATCAGACTATGGGCGATGGCTAGCAGGGCTTTTTTCTTGCCTAGTCGTGGCGCTAATCGACGATATTTCGCGGAGAGATAGCTGTCTTTTGTTCGTATTGCGGCCCAGGAACATTGGACTAATATTGCTCTTAAGTGTTGATTTCCTTTACGGGTTTTCCCACTCTTTCGTTTACCGGCACTTTCGTTGTTACCGGGACAGACCCCTGCCCATGAGGCTAAATGGTCAGCATCAGGAAAGGGGGTCATGTCGACGCCTATTTCGGCAATTATATCCTGGGCTGCTTCTTTTTTTATGCCGTTTACTTCAGCTAGTCTCCCCGCTTCTTCGAAAAAAGGCTCCATCCTTTTTTCGATTTCGGCATTTAGTTCTTCGATTTGTTGCTCTAAAAACTCCAGGTGCTCTAGTTGTTGTTTCAACAATAGCCGGGTATGTTCTTCTATTTTCCCCTCCAGGGCTTTTTCTAGTTCTGGTATCTTCTTGCGTAATTTCCCCCTGGCCATTTGCGCTAGTTCTTTTGGATCTTCGTTCCCGTTAAGCATCGCTTTTAGTATCTCTCGCCCTGATACGCCCATGATATCTGTGGCTACTGAACTTAATTTGATATTGCTGTTTTCTAGCTGCTTTTGGACCCTTTGCACCTCGCGGCTGTGTTCTGCTACCAAAGCCGCCCTATACCTGGTTAACTCCCTTAATTCCCTTATTTCTTTCGGCGGGATAAAGCTTCCTGCTAGCAGGCCATGCCTTAAAAGTTCGGCTAGCCACACCGCGTCTTTGCAGTCGGTTTTCTTCCCCTTTAAGGCTTTAAAGTGTTCGGGGTTGATCAATATTAATTCTGGTATTTGGCCTTCTAAAATGTTGTATATCGGTTTCCAATATACTCCGGTGCTTTCCATGGCTACGGCAGTAACTCCGTTTTCTAAAAGCCATCCCCGTAACCCTTCTAAGTCTTCGGTCATGGTGCCAAAGGTTCTTATTTCTTGTTTTAGTTGTTTTTCTCCTGGCGTGATCAGACACGCCACTACCTTTTTCTTGTGGACATCTAGCCCACAGCAGCGTTCATACACTACTTCCATTTCGTGGTTTCTTGCTTTCCCCTCTTTCTTTTTTATTTTTTATTTAACTACTGCCAAGAGACACCTCCATGGTCTAAGAATCTCCTCCACGTGCTCAGCCTTCCAAGGCGGGTACTTTACCTTGTTGAGGCCTGCTTTACAGTTCGTGGTTCCTAAAGGTGTCTGGATCAGACTCCTCCTCGGGCTCCTTGTCCGGCACCAGAGCGAAATCGATCCTTTTCATGGCAGTGTTTTAACTTATACTATCACCTATTTCATGTGTCGTGGAGGGGGCGCCAGCCCCCATGGGGGGCTCCTCCGAAAATAACTCTATTGCAGGCTGGCATTGTCGCGCTCGCTCCCTGGCCCTTGTGGAGCGGCCTAAGGCTCAGCCTCGGGCTTAAGGCGGGGTTCCCGGCCTATTCGGCATCCTTGCCTTTAGAATCCGGCCGAAGGCCTCGCTGTCCTCGGCCCCGCTTATCATCCCTCAGCTTCGCCCGGGCCGCTTCGCCACTCGGTAGAAGCTCGCTCGCTTCCGACAAATGCCAGCCAGGATTTTCATGCCCTCGCTGGTGGCGGCGTGCTGCCATGAGGGAGTCCTCAGCTTTTCTTCCAGCGGGACCCGTGGGGGGTATCCTCCAGGATTATCCCCAGGGCTTTGAGACGGTCGCGGATGGCATCGGCCGTGGCCCAGTCTTTGCGCTGCCGGGCTTCCTGGCGGATACTTAAAATGATGTCCATGAGGCCTTCCAGGAGGGCATCATCCAGCTGCTGCTGGGGCCGGCCAAAGAGGCCCAGGACGTTTTCGCCCAGTTCCTCAAAAACCGTAGCTGCCCTATTAACAACCCCGGCCTCCGGCCGGGCCGTCCCGCCAAGGTAGCTATTGATCTCCCGGGCCAGGTCGTAAAGGGCCGCCAGAGCCCGCGCCGTATTGAAGTCATCATCCAGGGCAGCCGTAAACTCCCGGCGCAGTTCTTCAACCCGCCCGGCCAGGGTAGCACCCTCTTCGCTGCTGGCAGTTGACCCACCGGCACCCCCCAGGTGGCAGCGGGCCTCGTTCAAAAGGCGGCGGGTATTTTCCAGGCGTTCCAGGCCCTTCTCGGCGGCCAGGAGCCCGGCGTCATCAAAGTCAATGGGGCTGCGGTAATGGGTAGCAAGTAAAAACAGGCGCACGGCCAGGGGCCGGAAACGGCTGGCGATGTCCCTTACCAGGAAAAAATTGCCTCTAGACTTGGACATCTTTTCCTGGTTGACGGTGATAAAACCGTTATGCAGCCAGAAACGGGCAAAAGGGCAGCCTGTCTGGGCTTCTGCCTGGGCAATTTCGTTTTCATGGTGGGGGAAAATGAGATCGGCGCCGCCGCCGTGGATATCGAACCCTGCCCCCAGGTATTTCAAGGCCATGGTGGAGCACTCGATATGCCAGCCCGGCCGGCCCGGCCCCCAGGGGCTATCCCAGGCCGGTTCCCCGGGGCAGGCGGCCTTCCAGAGGGCAAAATCCAGGGGATTACGCTTGGCGGTATTGACTTCCACCCTGGCGCCGGCCCGCATTTCCCCGGGGCTACGCCTGGACAGGCGGCCGTAGGCGGGGAACTTTTCTACTTCAAAGTAAACATCGCCGCCGGCTTCATAGGCAAAACCGCGCCTCATAAGCTCCTCGATGGCGGCGATAATATCTCCTATATGCTGGCTGACCCGGGGATAAAGGGAGGCCCGCTTCACATTTAAGGCATCGGCGTCGCGGAAAAACTCTTCAATATAACGTTCAGCTATACTTAAAGCCGGTACTCCTTCTTCCCGGGCCCTGTTGATGACCTTGTCGTCGATGTCAGTGAAATTCTGGACATAAAGGACGTCATAATTCCGGTATTCCAGGTAACGGCGTAAGGCGTCAAAGACCACCAGGGGCCGGGCGTTGCCCAGGTGGATATAGTTATAAGTGGTCGGACCGCAGACATACATCCGCACCCGGCCCGGCTCAGCCGGAGTGAACTCTTCCTTTCGTCCCGTCAGCGTATTGTACAGGTAAATGCTCATCCTTGCTGGCCTCCAGTTCTTCGATCCTTTGTTCCAACCGCTGGATCTGGCGTTGCAGGCAGAGGAGCATTTCAGCCACCGGATCCGGCAGTTCGTCGTGGCGGAGGTCGATTTCGCTGACTTCGGCATCGGCAATTTTGCGCCCGTTACGGACGACCACCTTGCCCGGAACACCTACCACCGTGCAGTTGGCCGGCACATCACGTAAAACAACGGAACCGGCGCCTATTTTGACATTGTCGCCTATAGTAATATTCCCCAGGACCCTGGCCCCGGCACTGATGACGACATTGTTGCCAATGGTGGGGTGACGCTTTCCCTTTTCCTTGCCGGTACCCCCCAGGGTAACTCCCTGGTACAGGGTAACGTTATTACCTACTTCTGCCGTCTCGCCGATGACCACTCCCATGCCGTGGTCGATGAAAACGCCTTCACCCAGTTTAGCCCCGGGATGGATTTCAATCCCGGTCAGGAAGCGGTTGAACTGGGAAATGAGCCTTGCCAGGAGAATCAGGCCGTGGCAGTAAAAGAAATGGGCGATACGGTGGAGGAGCAGGGCATGAAAACCGGGATAACAGAGGATGACCTCCAGCAGGCTCCTGGCTGCCGGGTCGCGCTGGAAAATAACTTCAATATCCCTTTTTAACTGCCGCCACAAAGCTATCAACCTCCTCCCGATAAGATAAAAGCCTTTCATCCCGTCAGGGACGAAAGGCCGCGGTTCCACCCTGTTTGGAGATTGCTCTCCCCCTCAGCGGGCAATATACTGCCCCGGCCAATAACGGGGCCCGCCGGCAGGGCCTACTTCACTTTCAGCCCTGCAGCTCCCAGGGGCACTTCAACGCCCGGTATCCGGGACCACTTCCAGCCACCGGTGATCCCTCTCTGGTGACCCTTGGTGCGCCTACTCTCCCTGCTCATAGCCGTTAGCGTTATAAACCTTCAATCAGAAACATTATAAACCGGGGCGTTCATCACTGTCAAGCAACAAGACGCTGGCCTGGGCGGCAATACCCTCACCCCGCCCGGTAAAGCCCAGGCCCTCGGTGGTGGTGGCCTTGATGCTGATCTGGTCCTTATCAACCTCCAGGGCCCGGGCTATCCTCTCCCGCATGCTGTCAATAAAGGGCGCGAGCTTGGGCTGCTCGGCAATGATAATGCTATCGGCATTGCCCAGGCGGTAGCCCGCCTGCCTGACCATCCGGTAAACCTCCTGCAGCAGGACCAGGCTATCGGCGTCTTGATACCGGGGATCCCCGGGGGGAAAATGCCTGCCGATATCCCCCAGGGCGGCCGCCCCCAGCAGGGCATCGGCCAGGGCGTGAAGCAAAACATCAGCATCAGAATGGCCGGCCAGGCCGAGGGAACAGGGGATTTCAACCCCGCCCAGGACCAGGCGCCGGCCCGGGACCAGGCGGTGGACATCAAAACCGCAGCCGGTACGCATTAACTATCACCTGCCACAATGGCCCGGGCCAGGACCAGGTCGCCCGGGGTGGTAATTTTAATATTTACTTCTTCTCCTGGAACTAGTTTCACCGGGTAACCCGCCCTTTCCACCAGGGCCGCATCATCGGTAGCCTGCCAGCCGTTAATTTCGGCCTCCCGGTAGGCCGCTGCCAGCCAGTCCCGGCGGAAAACTTGCGGCGTCTGTACCGCCCAGAGGCCCCGGCGTTCCAGGGTGGCAGTAACCATATCGTCGGTATTCCCCTTCTTAATGGTTTCTTTGACCGGCAGGGCGGCAACGGCCGCCCCGGTATCCCGGGCCGCGGCAATCACCCGCTCCAGCAGGGCCGGACTCAAAAAAGGCCGTGCACCATCGTGCACGGCCACCCATTCTGCCCCCGGCGCTACGGCCTTAAGGCCGGCCGCAATGGAATCCTGCCTCTCCCTTCCACCAGCGACTATTTGCCTCACCTTCCGGTAAGGCCCACCTGTAACCACCTGGTGGCACAGGGGGATATTTTCGGGCCGGGTAACGACGATGACTTCATCTACCAGGGGGGAAGCCTCGGCTACCGCCAGGGTGTGGGCCAGGATGGGTTTATCTCCCAGGGGTAAAAAAACCTTATTGCCGCCGGCCCCCAGCCGCCGGCCCTGGCCGGCGGCGGCCACGATCAGGCTTAAGAAAGGCACTGGTACTCACCCCGCTCCAGGGCCTGGTGGTTGGAACCTATTTTACGTTCCGGCCCTTTGGGCCGGGCAAAAATCATCCGGCCGGCTGCCGTTTGCAGGACGCTTGTTACCAGGACGGCAATGGTCTGGCCTATGTAGCGGCGGCCATTTTCGACCACAATCATGGTGCCGTCATCCAGGTAAGCCACCCCCTGGCCAATCTCCTTGCCATCCTTGATGACCTGGACAGTCATTTCTTCACCCGGCAGGACAACGGGTTTGACAGCATTGGCCAGCTCATTGATGTTCAGTACCCGCACGCCCTGGAGTTCAGCCACCTTATTCAGGTTGTAATCATTGGTCAGGATGGGGGCGGCCAGCTTCTGGGCCAGGCGAACTAATTTGCTATCCACCTCCGTCAGGTCTTCAAAATCAACTTCCAGAACCTTGACGTTCACAGCCATTTCCTTGCGAATTTTATTGAGGATATCCAGGCCCCGCCGGCCGCGGTTACGTTTTAACAGGTCAGAGGAATCAGCTATGTGCCGTAATTCTTCCAGAACAAAGGAGGGTATCACCACCGTGCCTTCAATAAAGCCGCTTTTAATAATATCGGCTATGCGGCCGTCAATGATAACGCTGGTATCCAGGATTTTGGCTACCGGTTTCCCGCCTTCACCCTTGCCTTTTTCCCGGTCCTTGCCACCCCAGCGGGGAATGAGATTAAACAGTCCCCAGACTTCGTCCTTGCGCTTGGTGCCCAGGCTCCAGCCCAGGTAGCCAAAGAAGAGGCTGCCGGCCATAGGAATGTAGGGTCCCACCAGGGGCAGGTGAAAGAAAGAGGCCCCCAATAAATTAGCGATGATAAGTCCAAAAATAAGTCCTAAGGAACCGCTGATTATTTCCTGGGCCGGTGTGCGCTGCAACCTCCCTTCCAGCCAGCGCGTCGATTGGGTGATGAAATTAATCAGGCGCTGGGCCAGGCTATAGCCAGTTAAGGCCGCAATCAAGGTCACCAGGGCCAGCAGGGTCCAGCGCAGGCCCGGTAGAGGCCTGGTGCCCCAGCTCTGCTGCCAGATGGCCAGTCCCATTTGGGCAGCATAAAAGCCCGTCGCTGCCGCCACCAGGGCTATGGCACCCCGTAAAATCCGGTACAACATCCCTTCACCTTCTTTACTTCCTTTCTTTCAATTCTTCCTCACCCGGCCCCATCTTATACCATGGGAACCATCAGGCTAAAAGTTTTTCCAGCATGGTTTCTACCTGCTTTTTTTCATAGTTACGGGCCAGGGCCAGTTCACTGATTAAAATCTGGCGGGCATTTTCCAGCATTTTGCGCTCGCCGGTGGACAGCCCCTTATCGTGCTCCCGCCTGGCCAGGATACTGACTACCTCGGCTATCTGGTAAATATTACCGCTGCGCAGCTTCTCCAGGTTGGCCCGGTAGCGATGGTTCCAGTTGGTGCCAGAACTGCCGGTAACTTTTTTCTCTTTGAGAATCTTTATTACTTGTTCAACGCCTTCTTCGTCTACCACTTCCCTTAAACCCACCACCTGCTCGCTTTCCAGGGGCAGCATCACCTTCATATCACCCAGGGGAAAGCGCATAATGTAGTATTTTTTCTTTTGACCCAGTACCTCCCGCTCCTCGATGGCCTCAATGATTCCCGCCCCGTGCATGGGATACACTACTTTATCGCCCACTTTAAACATTCCTTTGTTACCCCCCGTTCCGGCAAAGCCGTGCCTATTATGATTATAACATGATTTAAGCCGTCAAACCGAGTTCCAGGGCCTCAACCACTGAGCGTACATCATAGATTTCGTAATCATTCCGGCCTATTAGACGGCATTTATTCCCCGCCGGGATGAGAAAACGCCTGAAACCCAGCCTGGCTGCTTCTTCGATGCGCCTTTCAACCTGGCTTACGGCCCGGACTTCTCCCGCCAGGCCAACTTCCCCTAAAACTAAAGTTTCGGCCTCTACCGGCCGGTCTTTAAGGCCGGAGGCGATGGCCAGGCAGATAGCCAGGTCGGCTGCCGGTTCATTGATGGCGATGCCGCCGGCGACGTTAAGGTAAACGTCATAGCCCCCCAGCTGTAATCCCGCCCGTTTTTCCAGTACTGCCGTAAGCAACAGGGCGCGGTTAAAATCGACCCCTGTAGCCAGCCGCCGCGGGTTGCCAAAGGTAGTCGGGCTTACCAGGGCCTGGATTTCCAGGAGCAGGGGCCGGGTCCCTTCCAGGCAGGCCACTACACAGGAGCCGGCTACCCCGGCCGGCCGCTCGGCCAGGAGCATTTCCGAGGGGTTGGCCACTTCCTTAAGCCCCCCGGTAACCATCTCAAAGATCCCGATTTCATTGGTGGAACCGAAACGGTTTTTGGCGGCACGCAGGATGCGGTAGGCCTGGTAGCGTTCTCCTTCCAGGTAGAGGACGGTGTCCACCAGGTGTTCCAGGACCCGGGGACCGGCCAGGAAGCCTTCTTTGGTGACGTGCCCCACCAGGATTACTGCCGGGCCACCGTCTTTGGCCAGGCGCAAAAAACGCGCCGCACATTCCCGCACCTGGGATACGCTCCCTGGCGCCGCCTGGATGGCCGGCAGGAACATGGTCTGGATGGAGTCCACAATGACTGCCACCGGGCCTAACCCTTCTATCCCGGCCAGGATGGCTTCTACATCCGTCTCGGCCAGTAAATAAATCTCGCCACTAAGGGCCCCCAAGCGCTGGGCCCTGAGCCTGACCTGCCCGGGCGATTCTTCACCGGAGACATAAAGGATCTTGCCATACCTGGCGGCAAGCCTGTGGGCCACCTGGAGGAGTAAAGTCGACTTGCCAATGCCAGGCGCCCCGCCGACCAGAAGCAAGGAACCAGGTACCAGGCCACCCCCCAGCACCCGGTCCCACTCGCTGAAAGAACTTACCAGGCGTTCCCCGGCAATATCGGTTATCCCTGCCAGCAAAGCAGGAGGTGCCTTCAAACCAGCCGGCCGGCTTATTCCTTCCAGGGTTACCATCTCCGCCACCAGGCTGTTCCAGCTGCCGCAACCGGGGCAGCGGCCTAAAAAACTTAAGCTTTCATAGCCACATTGCTGGCAGACAAAGCGCTCTTTTGTTTTCGCCAGGAAGATCACCTCCCCCAGGCATTATACACCAACCGCCCGGGGTTGGGAAGTCCTACCAGTCAAGGCCTTTTCTTCCTGGGTTAGCTGGAGGCGCCGGCGATGCCAGCCCAGGTATTCCTTAACGCGGTTGATAGTCAAATTGAGCACCTGGTCTTCGCCAATACCGGCACTGCGGGCCACCTGCCAGGCCCGGGCAAAATTGCCCACTGCCGTGAAGACATGGGCATCGCTATTTAAAGCCACCCAGACCCTATATTTTTGCGCCAGCCTGGCCAGGAGCTGACAGCGGGGCAGGCTGCCCGGCCGGCTGATATTGAAGGAATTGTTATTGATTTCCAGGGCTTTACGCTCGGCGGCAGCCGCCAGGACCAGCTTTTCTATATTCAGGGGAAATTCGGGATTGCCCGGGTGGACGATAATATGGACCCGGGGATTCCTTAAGGCCGCCAGGGCAGCCCGGGTATATTCTTCCTCGGACCGGTTATCGAAACCAGTCCCTGTATGGAAACCCGCCAGGACAATGTCTAACTGGTCCAGCAGGCGGTCGGGTACATCCAGGTGCCCCTCCGGGTCCAGGATATTTGCTTCCACGCCCCGGAGAATTGCTACGCTGCCAATCTTGCGAGGCAGGGCTACCAGATTGCTGAAGTGATATTCATGGGGACCGCCGGGCATTTTGAGGCCGTGATCGGTAATGGCAATCATCTTCAGTCCCCGTTTTTCAGCAGCTTCAGCCAGTTCCTTAACGGTACTGTACGCATGGCCGCTGGCGATGGTGTGGGTGTGGAGGTCCGCTTCCAGGTGCACTTTCCTTCACTCCTTTTTACTCCTTCTAGCTTAACAAAAGATTATTAAAGTCACATTAGAATTGCTTTATCTTAAGCTTAATCCATAAATTGGCATCAATTTTGGGGGCTTAAGTATAAATATTAGCTGTTAACGGGGGCATAATACTAGCAGCAGGGTCGGCCAGGGCCGAGCCCAGAAAATTATCGGGTCCGATGCCGGGCTCGCTAATTTTCGGCCAAAGGTCGCCAGCAGGTCAAAAGGCTTGCTGGCCGGCCGGCGGGCAGATCAGCAGCGGTTCGTCACGGCTTGCCGTTAGTCCGAAGGATTAATGGCAGGTCGGCAAGGATGGTTGCTGGTCGAGCTAAGATGACCATAGTTGCCGCAAGGCTTTCAACACCAAAAAGCTCGAGGTTCGTAAAGGTCGAGAGATCTTTACGGGCTTCCCAGGTAGCTGTGGTCGTCGAGCAAAGGTTATTGTAGTTGCCGTAATGGTCTGTGGCAGCCGAAAGGTTGTCGCCGGCTATGCAGGTAGCTGCCGTAGCCGGAGTTAAGGTTCTGACCGGCTCTTTAAAATGAAGGCCCTCCTCCACGGAGCGGCCTTCATTTTTATACCTAAAAAAGTGGCCCAGAAAACCTGGGCTCAAAAGAGTGTATATATTAAAGGAGGTCAGAGGACACCTGATTTGGAGGTAATCAGGTATTGGCTTCAATGATATTATAACTCATTCCTGTTAAGAATCAATAATGGCCTTGTTAAGTTTAGATTAATTTTGGGCCTTCTCCGGTATGGGGCTTTCCGCCTGGGCCTTTCCTTCAGTTACTACCGGTAAGGTAAAAAAGAAACAGCTGCCCTGCCCCGGCTGGCTGGTTACACCGACATTACCACCGTGGGCTTCAACGATATGCTTAACTATAGCCAGGCCCAGGCCGGTACCCCCCATTTCCCTGGAACGGGCCTTGTCAACCCGGTAAAAACGTTCAAAAACCCGGGGCAGGCTTGCTGCCGGTATACCAATACCGCTATCTTCTACTTCTACCCGCAGGCCATCATTCTCCAGGCCGGCCCGTACCGTGACCCTGCCGCCGGCAGGGGTGTACTTAATGCCATTGTCAATTAAATTTAGCAAAACCTGGCTTAAATAATTCTCGCCAATGGCCAGGGGCGGCAGGCCTGCCGGTATTTGTACTTCCAGGTTAACTCCCTTTTCCCGGGCCAGGGGATTAACAGTAGCCAAAACCCCTTCCAGGGTAGGCATGAGCTTGGCCCGTCCGGGGCGGATCCGCTGGGGTTGATTTTCCAGCCGCGAAAGGGCCAGGAGATCTTCGATTAACTGCTGCAGGCGCTGGGCCTCTTTATTGATAATCCCCAGAAAACGGCGGCTCACTTCCGGGTCTTCCAGGGCCCCTTCCAGCAAAGTCTCCACAAACCCCCGGATAGACGTCAGGGGCGTGCGCAGTTCATGGGAAACATTGGCCACAAACTCCGTCCGCATTTGTTCCAGGCGGCGGATGTTTGTTATATCCCGGATGGTCAGGGCCGCACCCACTACCCGCTTTTGGGCACTGATAATGGGCGCCCCATAAATTTTAAAAAGCTGGTTAGTGGTAGGAAAAAGGCGGGTTTCTATCTCCAGGGGTATGCCGCTGGCCAGGATTTCTTTGACGAGTTTATCGATCTCATGATTGCGAATTACTTCCAGTAAATACTTATGCTCAACTTCCGTCCCTTTCTTGCCGAACATGGTTTCGGCCGCCGGATTTAAGAGCATTACCCGGCCCACCTGGTCCACAGTTAACAGGGCGTCACTCATACTGGCCAGAATTGCTTGCATTTTATTTCTTTCTTCTGCCATTTCCCGGAAGTTGTTGCGTAAAGTTTCCACCATGACATTGAGGTGGTGGCTCAACAACCCTATTTCATCATTACTTTGAATCTCAATCCGCTGCTCCAGGTCGCCGCCGGCAATCTTTTGCGTCAGGGGTAGCAGGGCCGTCAGGGGCATAATTATCCCCCGGGACAGGATAAAGGTCCCGGCGGTCATGACTACCAGGACCACCAGCATGGTCAGCAGGAGCTGCCCTTCCAGCCTGGCTACCAGGACACCGGCCCGGAAGGGCGGCAGCCACGGCAGGCCCAGGGCGTTAAGGATGGCCTGGTGCAGGTAAAGATAGGCAGCCACCAGGGTCAAGAAGAGGAGGGTTAAAAAATTTAAGGCGATCTTCCAGCGCAAAGAACGCAAGGCCATCACCACCTCTGGCTATGTAAGCAAACATGGGGCGACGGCCACAACTGCCGGGTCAAACTGGCTGCCACTACCCCGGGTTAGAATAGCCACTGCTTCTTCGGGTGTCCGGGTAGGCTGGTAGGGCCTTAAGGAAGTCATGGCATCAAAGGCATCGGCTACGGCTATGATGCGCGCCCCCAGGGGAATTTCCCCATCATGCAGGCCATAAGGATAACCTTGGCCATCATAACGTTCGTGATGCAGGCCGGCATCATGGGCTATATCTTTTAAACTGGTAACGCTGGTCAATAAATCTATGGTTCGCACCGGATGCTGGCGTACCACTTTTAATTCCCGGGCATCGAGCCGGCCTGGTTTATCTAATATGGCCCGGGGAACGGCAATTTTGCCAAAGTCATGGAGGAGCCCGGCAATTTCCAGGCGCTGGATTGCTTCTTCGCTAAAGCCCAGGCAGCGGGCCAGCCGCATGGCGTAGCTGGCCACCCGCCGGGAATGACCGGCCGTATAAGCGTGTTTGGCGTCGATTATCTGGGCAAAAAGGTCGATGGTAACTTTCATCGGCTCAGCCACCTGGAAATTTACCGGTGGCAGGTCTAAAATTACCCGGAACATCTTTAACTCCAGGGCTGCATTGGTGGCTACTTCCGCAAATAGCGAGCCCGCCAGCAAGCTATCGAGAACTGTTAACAGTTCCGGGGGAAAGGCCTCCTGGACCGTCCAGGCCATGGCCTTTTTGACGGTAGACCAGTCGCTGCCCGGGTAAGCCCGCAGAGTTAGATCAAATTCATCGGCCAGCCCCAGCAGCAGGGCACCGGGGACGATGGCTCCGTCCTTAAGGCCCCGGGGGTAGCCGGAACCGTCCCAGCGCTCATGGTGATCCCGGATCATGGCCGCCACTTCCTCGCCCAGACCGGGAATGGGGGTAACCATGGCCGCCCCCCTGGCAGGATGGTCTTTGATCTCCGGGTTTTGCCAGGCTCCGGCCTTGAGCGTAAGGTGTACCAGGTGGTCGTCCAGGCCCATGGCACCAATGTCGTGAAGCAGGCCGGCATAAAAAACCGGCGTTGCCTGGCCGGGCAATACTTTTTGGGCCAGTTCCCGGGCCACCAGGGCTACCCGCCAGGCATGGTAAAGTTTGGTTTCTTCTTCCACATCCAGGATGGTTGATAAAGCCACCACCAGTTCCCGGAAAGAGCGGTCCTCCGGGCAGCTCACCGTGCCCCTCCCCCTTTATAAAAAAATCGCCCTTTATGCTGGTTATAAAGAGCGATTTCCCCTGGTATAGCTTTAATCTTCCTTAGCCCCTTTGTTTACCACCTTATTCAGGTCGGCAACAAGGCTGGCAACATCAATACCGTGGGCCATGGCTCCCTGCTCGATATTTTCAAAGCGTGCTGCCGCGCAGCCCAGGCAACCCATCCCATGCTCCATAAAAACCGGCACCGTCTGCGGGTACTTGCTGACTACTTCCGTAATGCTCATTTCCTTGGTAATGGTGGCCAAAGGACTCACCTCCTCATCATGTTTATCATTATAAACGGTAAGAGGCCCTTTGTAAAGAAAACTCTATACTATACCCATTTCCTTAAGACAGGTAATCACAGAAGGAGGAGGGTCCTGCCACAGCCAGTCTACCTTGAGCCAGAAACCTGGCAAGATCTCTGTACAGTAAACGCCCTTCCCGCCAGGTGCTATGGTCCGGTAGCGGCCGTTCTCTCCCAGGCGATAGAACTCCGCCTCCTGCCGGTCAGGGTCGATAAGCCAGTATTCCTGGACTCCGGCGGCCTCGTACTCCACATATTTTTCCCCCCGGTCCCGGGCCAGGCTTTCCGGTGAGGTTATCTCTACAATCAGGTCGGGAGGGCCATCCATATAAGTTTCCTTTAGAAGAGGAAGCTTTTCGTTGCTGACATAGAGGATATCCGGTTCCCGGCCCCGGCGCAAGGTACCGGGCAAGCGCACCAGGAAGGGAGCGTCAAAAACTCGCCCTGTTTTTTTGTAATGCAAGAACTCACGTATAACACTGTACAAAAAACCTTTAATATCCTGGTGTTTCCTCTTGGCTGGCGTCAAGACAATTACCTCCCCGTCCACCCACTCCGCCCAGGTATCCTCGTCGCACCAGGCCAGGAACTCCTCAAAGGTTAGCTTGCCTTCCGGTAGGGACCTGCCAGTTTCGTAGGTCACTGCTGCTTCCCGTATTGCCGTAGTCATCTTTTTGCCCTCCTTCCAGGGACGGATTCCCTAAGCCCAAACTTTTGCCAGTTCAACCGCCAGACCCGGGAAGAGTTCAGGTGTAAAAGGTTCCTCTTTTTCCCAGCGGCGGATAAGCATGTAAATACCTCTTTCCAGGCGGAACTCCTCCACCGTCTTTTCCTGGGGGTCCACCACCCAGTAGTAAGGTACGCCATAACGGGCATAGACCTGAGCCTTGGTTACTTTATCGGTAGAGGATAATCTCCCCTGCGGCGGGTACAGGCCGGCTCACTTCGCCCTCTCCTTCCGGCAACCATTTATTTGGGATCATTGTATAATCGTTCCCCAGTGTTGTCAATCAAGCAGCTAACCGGACCAGCCATTTTGTGGCGCTACTATCGGGAAATAATCACTGGTGTACGACAATAGAAAACCCCACTAGCGGTTCCCTCCATTTTTACCCGCCGGTGGGGTTTAATTCACTCTGGCTATTTGCTTGTTACCAGCTTTTCCTCTACCGATTTAACCTTTCCTTCCATGGACAACTCCTTATCGCGCCGGTCGTCAATGCGGATAATGGTCATCGACCGCCGGGCGCCCTTTTCAAAAGGTACTTCGTGTAGCCGCTGCAATAGGGGAAATAAGACATCCAGCTCACCTTCGATAATGGTCCCCATGGGCGTCAGCTGGTACTTAATTCCCGGCGTTTCCTGGAGTACCCTGTGGGCATCGGCCACATACGGGCTGAGGCTGGTACTGCCTGTTCCCAGGGGGGCTATGACTACTTCCAGGACAGCCATGGTTTAAACCTCCTTACCTGCTTTTAAGCAAAACCTGGCACAACATATAAAAGGTCGTTTCCTTCTCGCGAACGGTACGACCCCCATTAGCACTATACTTCTGGCGGGAGTGGGTGGGAATCGAACCCACCGCGCCCGGGGCTCACCCACGCGCCGGCTGGATTTGAAGTCCAGGCAGGCCACCAGGCCCGATCCACTCCCACGCCATTATACGACCATCACTGGAATTGAGTCAAGCTGTCCTCACATATTGCCTAATTCCTTACATTTTTAACAGCTATTTTATCCCTAAAGCGCACCAATGATATCCTCTCTCAAGTTTTCTTGCCTCTTAATATCGCAAGGGAAACTCAAACTACAAAGGGGTGCTAAATTAAATCATGTTTAACAGCTCGAGGTGCCATTATCTCCGCACCCTCTCCGCTTCCACTCCGCTTTTGTTCCAAAAAGCACAATTAAATGTAATTTAACTTCCTGCCGTCAATATAACAGCTACCCGCCCGCAGCGCCAATGCTTACCAATTACCCGCCCAGGTAGGCCTTTTTGACGGCTTCGCTGCTGGCCAGTTCGGCGGCACTGCCTGCCAGGGTGATCCGTCCCGTCTCTAAGACATAACCGCGGTGGGCCACGCTCAAGGCCATGTTGGCGTTTTGCTCTACCAGTAAAATCGTCGTCCCCTGTTCGTTGATCTCCCTGATGATATTAAAAATTTCCTGTACCAGGATAGGGGCCAGGCCCATGGACGGCTCGTCCAGCAGCATGAGCTTTGGCCGGGACATCAACGCCCGGCCGATGGCCAGCATCTGCTGTTCACCGCCGCTTAAGGTACCGGCCATCTGTTTCTGGCGTTCCTTGAGGCGCGGAAAGCGCCGGAAAACCTCCTGCATACTTTTATTTATTCCTTCCAGGTCCCGGTGCAGGTAGGCACCCAGCTCCAGGTTTTCGCGCACCGTGAGATTGGGAAAAATCCGCCGGCCTTCCGGCACCTGGGAAATGCCCATCTTTACTATGGCCTGGGCCGGCAGGCCGTTAATGTTCTGGCCCTGGTAGGTGATGGTGCCGCTCTGGGGCCGTAAAAGACCAGAAATGGTTTTCAAGGTAGTACTTTTACCGGCCCCGTTGGCCCCGATCAGGGTTACAATTTCGCCTTCATTTACCTCCAGGAAAATGCCCTTCAGGGCATGGATGGCGCCGTAATAGACATTAAGGTTTTCTACCTTGAGGAGCAACACCGTTCACCTCCCGCCCCAGATAAGCCTCGATAACCCGTTCGTTGTTGCGAATGGCCTCTGGTGGTCCCTCGGCAATAACCTGGCCGTAATCCAGGACATAAATGCGCTCGCAAATGCCCATTACCAGGGACATGTCGTGCTCGATTAATAAAATCGTCAGGTCGAACTCCTGCCGTACCCAGTTGATCAAGGCCATTAATTCCCTTGTTTCCTGGGGGTTCATCCCGGCCGCCGGCTCGTCCAGCAAGAGGAGTTTAGGCCGGGCCGCCAGGGCACGGGCAATCTCCAGCCGGCGCTGTTCGCCGTAAGGCAAATTTTTGGCTTTTTCATGCTGATAGGGTTCCAGTTTAAATATCCGCAGGAGTTCTTTACTCCGTGCCAGTATCTCTGCCTCGCCCCGGTGAAAGGAGGGCAGGTGTAAAATGGCGTTGAGTACACTGTAGCGGCTGTGCCAGTGGTAGGCAATACGGACATTATCCAGCACACTCAGATCGCCAAAAAGGCGGATATTCTGAAAGGTCCTGGCAATCCCCCGCTGGGTAATCTGGTAGGGTTTCAGGCCCACCAGGTTCTGGCCGTTAAAAATAATCTCCCCCCTGGTGGGACGGTAGACACCGGTCAGCAGGTTAAAAATCGTCGTTTTCCCCGCACCGTTGGGGCCAATCAGGCCTACCAGTTCTCCCTGCTGTAAACACAGGTCCACATTGGCTACCGCCATCAGGCCGCCAAAGGAAATTGTCAAATCCCTAGTTTCCAGCAGAGCCACTGGCTTCACCTCGTTTCGGCACCCAGCGGTCCAGGGTAAATTCCTTGGTGCCCATTAAACCCTGGGGGCGGAAAACCATGATGACAATCAATAATATGGCGTAGATAACCATCCTTAAAACGGCCAGGTCCTGGAGGGCGGCATTAATAAGGGTAATGGCTGCCGCGGCAATAATGGAGCCGGTGATGCTTCCCAGGCCGCCAAAGACTACCATGACCAGGATGTCAAAGGAGCGGAAAAAGGTAAAAGTGGTCGGCTGGATGAGATAAAAATAATGGGCATAGAGGGCACCGGCAATCCCGGCAAAAAAGGCGCCTATGGCAAAGGCCAGGACTTTATAGTAAGTGGTATTGATACCCATGGTTTCGGCGGCAATCTCATTTTCCCGGATGGCCACACAGGCGCGGCCGTGGGTAGAATTAAGAAAATTGACTATAACCAGGATGGTCAGCACCATCATCAGGTAGAGCCAGGTCCAGCTGGTCAGGCGCGGGATACCAATCATCCCGGCGGCGCCGCCAATGTAGTTGATATTATTGGCCACCCCCTTGATAATTTCACCAAAGCCAAGGGTGGCGATGGCCAGGTAATCGCCCTTCAGGCGTAAGGTTGGCAGGCCGATAATTATCCCCGCTAGAGCAGCCGCCAGTGCCCCGGCTATAATGGCCAGTAAGAAAGGCTGGTGCAGCTTCATGGTTAGGATGGCAGCCACATAGGCGCCGACGGCCATAAAGCCGGCATGCCCCAGGGCCAGCTGGCCGGTGAAGCCGACGATGAGGTTTAAGCTTACCGCCAGGATGATGTTGATCCCCAGCATCATCAAGTTAATTTCCTGGAACTTGCTGATCATACCCAGGGACTGGAGGCTAAAGATGAGGAAGTACACCAGTAGCGCACCGGCCAGGGTAAGAAGATTTTTCTTGCTAAACCGCACCTCGGTCACCTACACCTTCTCCGTGTTGTTCTTGCCCAGTAGACCGGCCGGCTTGAGCAGCAGGATTAAAATCAAAAGGATAAAGACGATAGGATCCCTCATTTTACTGCTCCAGTAACCGCTGACCATGGTTTCAAAGACCCCTAAGGCAAAGCCCCCCAGCATGGCGCCGGGGATCAGGCCAATGCCCCCGATAACAGCCGCCACAAAGGCCTTTAAACCCGGCATAATGCCCATTAATGGCTGGATGGTATTGTAATAGAGACCCAGGAGAATACCGGCCACAGCGGCAAAGGCCGAGCCCAGGGCAAAGGTAACGGAAATGGTGTTATCTACATTGATACCCATGAGCCTGGCGGCATCCGGGTCGTGGGAGACGGCCCGCATGGCTTTACCGGTCCTGGTGTAATGGACAATATACTGCAGGACAACCATCATCACCACAGTAACGGCCAGGATCAACAGCTGCAGGGTAGTGGCCGTCAGCTGCATGCCCAGGACTGATAAGGGTAGCTGCTTGTTGGTGATTATACCACCCGGGTAAGAGCGGATGTCGGTCCCCAGGACCATCAGGCCCCCGTTTTCCAGCAACAGGGACATGCCTATGGCCGTGATCAGGGCCGCCAGGCGGGGCGCATTGCGTAAAGGCTTATAGGCCACCCGTTCAATAATGACGCCCAGGAGGCTTGCGCCGGCCATGGCGATGATAAAGGCCCACCAGATGTTGAGCTTTAAATAGACTACCGCAAAAAAACCGATATAAGCTCCCACCATCAAGATGTCGCCGTGGGCAAAATTAATCAGTTGAATAATGCCGTAAACCATGGTATAGCCCAGGGCGATGAGGGCATAAATGCTGCCCAGGGATAAGCCGTTAATTACCTGCTGGAGAAACCCGGCCACAGCTGCCAACTCCTGTCTCAGGCCAAAATAAAGTCCAATGAGGGGGTAAAATGGCCCCCCCATTGGCTTGTCTATCCAGGTTTTATTCTTGCGGTTTGATTTTAGCCTTTAAGGTTTGCTTGCCATCCACCAGGGCAATAATGGCGATTTCCTTAACCGGGTTGTGGTTGGCATCAAAACTCAGCTTGCCGGTAACGCCCTCAAAGCTCTTGGTATCCGCCAGGGCCTGCCGGATGGCTTGCGGATCGGCTTTGCCGGCCCGGTTGATGGCATCGTACAGGAGGTAGGCGGCGTCGTAACCCAGGGCGGCAAAGGCATCGGGCTCGCTGCCGTATTTTTCTTTATACGCCTTGACAAAGGCCTGGACCTTGGGGTTGGGGTCGCTGGCCGAATAATGGTTGGTGAAGTAGGTGTTCTTCAAGTTGGCCGCCCCGCCGGCAAATTCGGCCAGTTTGGGGGAATCCCAGCCGTCGGCCCCCAGCATGGGCACGGTGAGTCCCAGTTCCCGGGCCTGGCTGATAATTTTACCAACCTGTTCATAATAGGCGGGCACATAAATCAGGTCGGCGCCGGCGTTCTTAAAGCGGGTCAGGGCCGGGCGGAAATCCTGGTCGCCCTGGTTAAAGCTTTCTTCGGCTACCACCTGGCCACCCCTTTTGGTGAATTCCGCTTTAAATACCTGGTACAACCCCTTGCTGTAGTCATTGGTATTGTCATAAAGGATGGCCGCCTTCCTGGCCCCTAAATCTTTCGCCGCAAATTCAGCACCAACAATAGCCTGGGGTGGATCGGTAAAGCAGATGCGGAAGATATAGTCGCGGACCTTTTTAGTTTGGGGGTCGACGGTAACATCGGGGTTGGTTGCCGAAGTGGTAAGTAAAGGTACTTTATTGTCGGTAGCTACCGGTACTGCGGCCAGGGTATTGCCCGTGGTGGCCGGTCCCAGGAGGGCAACTACCTTATTTTCAGTTACCAGCTTGGCAGCGACACTCATAGACTCTTCTTTCTTGCTGCCGTTGTCCAGGACAATGGGGTTAATCTTTTTGCCCCCCAGGACGCCCCCCTTGCTGTTGATTTCCTCGAAGGCCAGCATGATGGCATTCTTGGTATTGGTACCATAGGTGGCCACGTCGCCCGACAGCTCGTAGTTGACGCCAATGTTAATCTCGTTGCTACCAGCAGCAGTTCCCTGCTTTTCGCCACCCGACTTGCTCTGGCCGCAGCCGGTGATTAAAGCCGCCGCCAGGAGCAATACCAGGATAACCAGGGCGATTCTTTTAAGCCTCCCCATTTTACATGACCTCCTCCGGTTGTTTTGCCTTTAACAGGCACACTTGCATTTATTATAAACCTGCCCTTGAAGAGCTGTCAATTGGCAATAACCACCCGCCTGTCCCCCTGGCGGCGGGTCAATTTTATCCGGTCCAGGTACTCTAAAAAAGGCAGGACATATTTACGGGAGCTGCCCAGGGCGTCCCTTACTTCCGCCAGGCCAAAGGGGCCGGCCAGGCCTAAATTTTTAACTACCGCCAGGGCCTCCTCAAAGGCCTCCCGGTGCCAGTAAAACTCGTCATTGATTTTAACCAGCACTCCTTCCCGCGTCAGGTAGTGAAGGAGCTCTTCCAGTTCTGCCGGGACCAGGTTGTAAGCAGCTGCTACTTCATTAAAACCAGGGGGCTGCCAGCGGGCCGACCGGTAACGTTCTGCCAGGGCTTGTAAAAGTTCTTTTTGCCGGGAGCTAAACTCGGGTTTAAAATCAGCCAGGGCCACCGTGCTGGCCGTCAGTTGAATACGGCCTTCCCGCGACCATCGTTCCAGCAGGGCCTGGAAGGCCCGCGCCGGCAGGCGGGAGAAATAACGGGAACGTAATTCCTCCCTGGCCAGGCCGGGACGCAGGGGATACTGGCGGTGAAAATCAGCCAGGGCCCGGGCCGCCTCCTGCCACCAGGCAGCCAGGCGTTCATTGCTCACCGCATACAGGTCGTTATCGGCAGCCAGCAAGGTGAGCTGTCCCGCGGTAGCCATATCCTGCAACAATTTCCTGGTTTCCTGCGGCGTTAAGGCCGCCCTGGCTGCCGCTTCCTGCCAGTCCAGGCCATCCCGGTACTCCCGGACAATCTGGGCCAGGATTTCCTCCGGCGAACCTTCCAGGCGCTGCTTTAAGGAAGCCAGGACGGATGGCTCAAAACGGCGGTGCCGGGGCGGTGCCGGGTCAATGACCAGCCCGCCGCCAATGGTTTCCATGGGCGAATAGCTGCGCAAGATAAAGCGATCGGCCCGGGTAGCCACCACCGGCTCCTCCATGAGCAGCTGAACAAAGGCCTTTTCCCCGCCCTTTAATTCCTCACGATCAAGGAGGATAATTCTCCCCAGAACCTCGGCCGTGCCCAGGTAAAAACGGATGCGACTGCGGTTAACCAGGGTACGGGCGCCTGCCAAAAGCTTAAAACTGGCATCCAGGCGATAGGTAGGCCGCAAAAAGCCCGGGGTCAGCAGGGAACTGCCCCGGCTGATGGCTTCCTTTTCTATGCCGGCTAAATTTACGGCTACCCGCTGGCCGGCCAGGGCTTCTTTGACATTCTTACCATGGACCTGGAGGTTGCGGACCTTGGTCTTTATACCTTCCGGCTGGACCTCCAGCTCGTCCCCGATCCGGATGGTTCCTGACCAGAGGGTACCGGTAACTACCGTGCCAAAACCGGTAATGGAAAAAACCCGGTCGACGGGGAGCCTTACCCCGCCTTTTGCCGGCCGGGGTGGAGTTGTTGCCGCCAGGGCCTCCAGCCGGGCCAGGAGCTCGGCTATCCCTTCTCCGGTCAGGGCGGACACAGGTATGATGGGGGCGTCTGCCAGTACTGTTCCCCGGACGGCCTGGCGCACCTCTTCCCGGACCAGTTCCAGCCACTCGGCATCCACCAGGTCGATTTTCGTGAGCACAATGATACCCTGCTTAACCTGCAGCAGGTCAATGATGGCCAGGTGTTCCCTGGTCTGGGGCATCACGCCTTCGTCGGCCGCCACCACCAGCATGACCAGGTCCATGCCGCCGACACCGGCCAGCATCTGGCGAATAAAACGTTCATGGCCGGGTACATCCACCAGGCCTAACTGGCGCCCGCTGGGTAAAGTCAGGGGAGCAAAGCCCAGCTCGATGGATATGCCGCGTTCCTTTTCCTCTTTGAGCCGGTCCGTATCAACGCCGGTTAAGGCCTTGACCAGCACCGTCTTGCCGTGGTCAACATGACCGGCAGTCCCGACAATAATGTAGTCCAAAGTTCCTATCGCTCCTTCTCTCCCAGGGCCTCTGCCAGGGCGCGGGCCAGTTCTTCTCCTTCACCGGGCAGGAGGGTGCGGACGTCAAGGATTAAGGTATCGTCCTGGACCCGCGCCACTACCGGCGGATCTGTTTGCCGCAGGCGCCCGGCCAGCTCCTCTATCGTCAACTGCTCCGGTTTGACGGTTACACCCCAGGACGGCAGTTCAGTTAACGGCAGGGAACCACCTCCGGCCTGGGAGGTGATCGCTTTTATGCCTACCCGCGCCCGGGCACCCAGCACTCCTGCCAGCAAGGCCTGCAACTGTTCCGCCTGCCGGCGTAAGGCCTCCGGCCGGGCTACCAGGGCGGCCAGGGTGGGGATCTCCCGGACGGCCCGGTCCGGGTGACGATAAACCCGCAGGGTTGTCTCCAGGGCGGCCAGGGTCATTTTATCAACCCGCAGGGCGCGGGTTAAAGGGTGACGGGCAATGGCGGCCACCAGTTCCCGGCGGCCCAGGATAATCCCCGCCTGCGGCCCGCCCAGCAACTTGTCCCCGCTGAAGGTTAAAAGGTCTACTCCCTGTTTAATTTCTGCCTGCACAGTCGGTTCGCCGGAAATGCCGTAGTTCTCCAGGTCCACCAGAAAACCGCTGCCCAGGTCTTCCATGACGGGTACCTGCCGGCGCCGGCCCAGGTCAACCAGTTCGGCCGTGGTCACCTCATGGGTAAAGCCCTGGATGCGATAATTGCTGGGGTGAACTTTGAGGAGGAGGGCTGTATCCGGCCCCATGGCAGCCTCGTAGTCCCGCAGGTAGGTCTTATTGGTAGTACCCACTTCTACCAGCCTGGTGCCGCTCTGGGCCATAACCTCAGGTACCCGGAAGGAGCCGCCGATTTCCACCAGCTGGCCCCGGGAAATAATGGTCTCCCTGCCGGCAGCCAGGGTGGCCAGGCTTAGGAAGACGGCGGCAGCGTTGTTGTTAACCACCAGGGCTGCTTCGGCACCGGTCAGTTCCTGGAGCAAACCGGCCACATGATCATAACGGTTACCCCGCTGTCCCCTTGCCAGGTTAAATTCCAGGTTGGTATAGCGCCGGGCTGCCATCAGGGCTGCTTCCGCAGCGGCCTGGCTTAAAACAGACCGGCCCAGGTTGGTATGTAAAACAATACCGGTAGCATTAATGACCGCTCGCAGGCTGCTGCGGCTGCTGGCTTTGTACCTGTTCCTTATTTCCCGCGCCAGCTCTTCCGGGTCCGGCGGCTCAATTCCTGCAGCCAGTATTTTCTCCCGCCAGCCAGCCAGGACCTGGCGGGTACAGGCTACCACCAGGTTATGGTCTTGTTGGGATAATTCCCGGAGCAGGGGATGCCGCAACATCTGGTCTACTGCCGGTAATTGCCGCAAAAGGTTTTTGGGCTGTTCCATGGTTGCCTCCAAAAATTGAAATAGGAAAACGGCGGTCTGGCAAAAACGAACTATCGTTATTATAACCATAAGCTAAAAAATGTGGAACCGGTACAGGTACCAGTTCCGCGTAAAGTTTTCCCCGCCGGGTTATAAACTCCGGCTGCTGGTTAAAAAATATAGCTTAAGAATACTTGCCAAAGGAGGTTTTCCCCATGAGTATCGCTCCCTGGCGCCCCTGGCGCGAACTGGCCGATATCCGCGAGGCCATGTTCCGTAACCTCATGCCCGGCCTCTGGGAAGTCGGCCCCCGCTTTGACATCTACCAGACCGACAGGGAAGTGGTGGCCACGGCAGAATTACCGGGCCTGACATCCAAGGACGATGTGGAGATCACTGCCACCGAAGACACCCTGGCCATTCGGGGTGAAATTCGCCGCAGCGAAGAAACAGAGGATCAGAATTACCACCGCGCCGAGCGCTTTTACGGTACCTTTGCCCGGACCGTCAGCCTGCCAGCCAAGGTAGAACCGGAAAAAGCAACGGCGACTTATAAAAACGGTATCCTGGAGGTCCGTATACCCAGGGCAGAAAACCAGCGGCAGCGGCGCATCCCCATTAATCTCCACTAGTGTTTAAGAAAATTTAATTGCTCCGGCCGGGACAGGGGTTTGTCAATAGCTGAGCCCTCCGGTAAATATTCGCGTTTCTGCCCCTCAATCAACAGCTGTACCCTGTTAATCTCCGGGAACTGGGTTAAGGTAAAGAGGAGGGAATTAAGAAGGGCGGTTTCGGCCGTACTACCCCCGCCATAGCCTGTTACCTCGCGACTGAAATTCACAGTGGCCAGGCCGTGCTCAATTTTTAAATCCAGGAGCCTGGTCCCGGGCCAGATGGTCCGCACCAGCCTGCTATCCGGCGGCGGCCCGGCCAGCAAGGCCAGGATAGCCGCCCGGGGCAGATCGCTTCCCGTGGCTCCGGGCGGCAGCGCCACTGTGACCGGTACCAGGAAGTTGGCGCTGGCGTCATTAAAGTAGACCTGGACACCCTGCTGGTTATCTTTTTTTAAGAGGCTGTTAATTGTGGCCGGCCGGGCCAGGGGTGGATCAAGTTTTACCCCGCCAACCTCCGGCACAGCCTGCCCCTCGACCAGAACTTGTACATAGCGCACATTATCCAGACCGGTCAAAGTTAAAACCAGGGCTTTAATCGCCCTTTCTGCCTGCCCGCTATCCTTCACCTGCAACAATTCTTTTGTTAAATCTACATATACCGTCTGCTGGTTATCTAAAAGATAAACATCCCTCAGCTTAACGCCGTCCGGTATTACTCCCTTTAAACCATCCACCTGGGGACCGGCGAGGAGTTTTTCCACCGCTACTTTAGCTACTTCGCGGGTCGGGTTAAAGGTAACCGTTACCGGTACCAGATAAGCTCCATCCCGGGTCAGGTAATACACTAAAACCTGGCTCAATTCCCTGTCATATAACAACGGGCGTCTCTCTTTGGCAGTTTTGCCGGGCAAATCCTGGGTAGCAGGTTTGGGTTTGCTGAAACAACCGCCGCTAAGCACAACCTGTACCAGTAGCAATAATACCAGTACTACTCGCGACCACCCCCAGCGCCAGTTTCCCGGGTGGTCTGCCTTCATATCCTTCACTCCCTCCCAGGTTTTTTAAAGATTTTTTCGACAAACAAGAGCTAAAATCCTGCCTGTCCTGCATCTTAAAGACGGCGTATTAAAGAGAGGATTAACAAGCACAGGCCCAGGTAACCGAAAAGGGGGTAAATCCAGCTTACCAGGTTGATAAAGCCACAAGTAGCCACCGGCAAAGCCAGGATGAGAATTACTACCGCCGCCCGCCAGGGTGGAAGGGCGGGAATTTGCCCCAGCCTTGTCGCCAGCCCGTAAAGATCACTTGCCGCCGTCGTCACGATAGCCAGCCAGAGGGCCAGGGCATAAAGGTGAAAAAGTCCGGGTTGCAGGCCGGACACCAGGTACAATAAAGGTAGTTCTGCCCGCAGGCCCGCAGGACTTAAAACCGCCAGGGCCGTCACCAGCAAGTACGCCAGGACGCCCAGCACAAGCCCGCCCAGGCCGGCCCCCAGGACCCCCTGGCGGGAGGCCGGCAGGGAGGTAAGTAAAACCGCAACACCAGCCATATTATAAGTAACGTAGAGGCAGGCGTTGAGGACCCAGTTGCTGCTGATGAGCCCCCCTGGTGGTGCAGGCGGGGCAGCAGCAAATGGCCCTGGCCGGGACATGATGGCAACAGCAGCGGTTACAGTCATAATTACCAGCATAACCGGTACCAGCAGGGCATTTAAAAGCAGCAGGCCGCGGCCCTGGCCCAGGCTGGCCAGGAAAGCCAGGACAATGCAGGCCAGAATCCCGGTAATGGGCGCGAAACCAAAATACTGCCGGGCCACGGCGCCGGACCCGGCCAGCATAATAGCCAGGCCACCAAACAGGAAGGCGCCTGTGGCCAGGTCGGCCGGTTTCTCCCAGTTGCCCAGGAGTACCACCAGGAAATCATGGTAAGAGTTAGTACGCCACTTCAGGGCCAGGCGGCGTACCTGGCTGGTAGCCAGGATTAAAAGGGTCCCCATTAAAATTATGGCCGCCGGGGCCTGCGGCCCCAGGATCACGAAAAACTGGACCAGTTCCTGGCCGGAAGCAAAGCCGGCCCCGACCATGGTTCCCACTACCGCTACGGCTACAGCCAGTTCGTCCCTAAGGATCAGGACCACCCTCCCTCAATCTTTGTACATTAATATGCCAGGAGGGTCGTCCTATAGTATAAAAAAGCTGATTCCGGCATATACTCTAGGCACAAGGTTTCTCAGGAGGTAAGGTATGGCACTGTTACCTTTTTTCACCTCTAATCAACCTGAGGCAACCCTCCCTCCTAAGATTAAATATTACTACCAGGACCCCGTGGCAGTGGAAAAATTAAGCCAGACCCTGGCTGGGCACCTGCAGGAGCTTAACCCTCAGGGTAAACAACCCATTGTCGTTGTATGTATTGGTACTGATCGTTCAACGGGTGACTGCCTGGGGCCCCTGGTAGGCACCAATCTTTTACGCATGCCCAGTTTGCCCTTTGCGGTGTACGGGACCCTGGACGAGCCAGTTCACGCCAGCAACCTGACGGAAAAACTGGCCTATATTAAGACCCACCATCCTGATCCCATAATCATCGCCGTTGATGCCTGCCTGGGACAGGCGGAAAATGTCGGCACCATTACCCTGGCCCCGGGGGCTTTAAGACCCGGCGCCGGGGTGAATAAAAATCTCCCGGCTGTAGGAGACATTCACTTTACGGGCATTGTCAACGTCGGCGGCTACATGGAATATTTTGTCCTCCAGAATACCCGCCTGTCCATTGTCATGCGCATGGCCCAGCAAATTGCCAGCGCCATTTACCAGGGTGTGTGCCTGGTTTGCAAGCAGCGCAGTATTGCCGTTGCCCAGGTCCTGCAGTAGGATCAGGAAGCACGTTTGAACTTCGCTAAAATATTTTCCACCTCGTCATCTGAAACCTGGCTGAAATCTTCATAGAACTGGCCCACGGCGTAAAAGGGCGCCGGAGTTGCCAGGCAGATTAAGTCTCCTACGAGAGGCCGCAGGCGTGCCACGGTTTCCGGCGGGGCCACCGGTACGGCCAGGACCAGCCGCCCGGGGTTGGCCTGCTTTACCGATTGCAAGGCCGCCTCTATAGTCAGGCCGGTAGCAATACCGTCATCTACTACAATAACAACCCTTCCGGTGATTTCCGGTTCACTTTCATGACCCCGGTAAACCTCCAGCCGCCGTTTGATTTCTGCCAATTCCCGCCCGATGAGGTCTTTAAGATCGGCCGGCAGCAGATTTAAAGAGCGCATAACGGGTTCGTTGTATAAAACTGTACCGTTCGGCGCCACGGCGGCTACAGCCAGTTCCGGATTGCCCGGCAGGCCCACTTTGCGGGGGATAATCAAATCCACTTCCCCTGCCAGGGCCGCGACGATGGGCGCGGCGACTACCACCCCACCCCTGGGCACGGCCAGCACCAGGGGTTGCTGGCCCCGGTAAACCTGCAGGGCCCTGGCCAGCCGGCAACCGGCATCGTGGCGATCTTTAAAGAGCATGCGGGTCTAACCCCCCGGGAAAAGAGAAGTAGTAATAGCTTTTCCCTTATTTACCTGGCTATGTATGTATTCTCCCGGCCGGAGGCGCAGCAGGTCCCACGGGCCTGGCCCGGCAGAGCCCGGTATAAGCTCCTTCCAGGCTAGGAGTCGGCCGCTAAGGGCATCTGGCAGTGGCCCTGGAGCAAACCGCCGGGTTCGACAATCAGCCGCACCGTCTGGACATCGCCCTCCACCTTGCCCGTCGGGGCAATTTCCAGTTGACCTGTGGTTACTACATCGCCTTTGATGGCTCCCACCACCAGCAGGTTGCGGGCCCTGACCGTGGCTACCACCTGGCCGCTTTCCCCGACCACCAGGTCACCCTCGGTACTTACCTCGCCTTCCAAATTACCGTCGATGCGGACGGCGCCTTCCGCCACCAGTTTGCCGGTTATTTTAGCCCCCTTACCAATGACCGTATCTACCGTTGCCGCAACGGCGTCATTCTTTTTCCCCAGCACTGCCGGCGACCTCCTCCGAAATCACTAAGGCTTACAGTTCAGCCCATATTTCACTTTAGTGGAAATAATTAGTGTGCGTTATTGCTGTATAAACTTTACTCTGGCGGTATAGCTATACTAAAATGTGTCTTTTTACCATTGCATGCTTGCACCTAGCATTTATCTTTCCTTTGGCTTTTTTTAAAACTAGGCAACAGAAGGCTTTTCTTCTAGAGTTACTGTGTAACCTTGGGCTTCTATTTGCTTTACTAACCGCCTTATTCGGCGTTCTCGTTCTTCTTTGGTATAGTAGTTTGGTCCTGGATCCTGGTAATGGGCTTTATCTTTTAGGAGATGGTAGATAATTTTTATCAGACTATGGGCGATGGCTAGCAGGGCTTTTTTCTTGCCTAGTCGTGGCGCTAATCGACGATATTTCGCGGAGAGATAGCTGTCTTTTGTTCGTATTGCGGCCCAGGAACATTGGACTAATATTGCTCTTAAGTGTTGATTTCCTTTACGGGTTTTCCCACTCTTTCGTTTACCGGCACTTTCGTTGTTACCGGGACAGACCCCTGCCCATGAGGCTAAATGGTCAGCATCAGGAAAGGGGGTCATGTCGACGCCTATTTCGGCAATTATATCCTGGGCTGCTTCTTTTTTTATGCCGTTTACTTCAGCTAGTCTCCCCGCTTCTTCGAAAAAAGGCTCCATCCTTTTTTCGATTTCGGCATTTAGTTCTTCGATTTGTTGCTCTAAAAACTCCAGGTGCTCTAGTTGTTGTTTCAACAATAGCCGGGTATGTTCTTCTATTTTCCCCTCCAGGGCTTTTTCTAGTTCTGGTATCTTCTTGCGTAATTTCCCCCTGGCCATTTGCGCTAGTTCTTTTGGATCTTCGTTCCCGTTAAGCATCGCTTTTAGTATCTCTCGCCCTGATACGCCCATGATATCTGTGGCTACTGAACTTAATTTGATATTGCTGTTTTCTAGCTGCTTTTGGACCCTTTGCACCTCGCGGCTGTGTTCTGCTACCAAAGCCGCCCTATACCTGGTTAACTCCCTTAATTCCCTTATTTCTTTCGGCGGGATAAAGCTTCCTGCTAGCAGGCCATGCCTTAAAAGTTCGGCTAGCCACACCGCGTCTTTGCAGTCGGTTTTCTTCCCCTTTAAGGCTTTAAAGTGTTCGGGGTTGATCAATATTAATTCTGGTATTTGGCCTTCTAAAATGTTGTATATCGGTTTCCAATATACTCCGGTGCTTTCCATGGCTACGGCAGTAACTCCGTTTTCTAAAAGCCATCCCCGTAACCCTTCTAAGTCTTCGGTCATGGTGCCAAAGGTTCTTATTTCTTGTTTTAGTTGTTTTTCTCCTGGCGTGATCAGACACGCCACTACCTTTTTCTTGTGGACATCTAGCCCACAGCAGCGTTCATACACTACTTCCATTTCGTGGTTTCTTGCTTTCCCCTCTTTCTTTTTTATTTTTTATTTAACTACTGCCAAGAGACACCTCCATGGTCTAAGAATCTCCTCCACGTGCTCAGCCTTCCAAGGCGGGTACTTTACCTTGTTGAGGCCTGCTTTACAGTTCGTGGTTCCTAAAGGTGTCTGGATCAGACTCCTCCTCGGGCTCCTTGTCCGGCACCAGAGCGAAATCGATCCTTTTCATGGCAGTGTTTTAACTTATACTATCACCTATTTCATGTGTCGTGGAGGGGGCGCCAGCCCCCATGGGGGGCTCCTCCGGAAATAGGGTTCTGCCAGAATTGGTGTCTTCTGGTGGGGATATGTCCCTCCGCCGCTCAGGAGTTACGCGCCGACAGGACGACGGCTCGGTTCGGACCGCTGCTCGTCGCCTGCGGATTGCCCATGAACAGGCTCCTGGTTCCGCCAACTTTACTCCTTCTATGAGATTACGTCGTTCTCTCACAAAGGTACGCTCAGGCGTCCTCGGCTCCGGCAGCGGTTGCCTCACCTCGCCTGTCCTGTTACCGGCGCTCCACTATTCGCGGCTCCGGGACATACCCCCACCCTAACGCCCAGGCAAATCTTAACCGTTTGCTGGCGGGGTCGTCAGCCCCCATGAGGGGCTCCTCCCGAAAGATATTTTAAGGGATCCTGTAACTGGTCATATAGTTTCACTTGAAAGTGCAAGTGGGGACCGGTACTGCGACCGCTGCTGCCCACCCTGGCGATAGGCTGGCCGCGCACTACCTGTTCTCCCGTTTTAACTAAGAGTTCAGAATTATGGCCATACATACTTGTTAGCCCATAGCCGTGATCAATGATAATGGCACGTCCATAAACCGGCATCCAGCCGGCAAAAACCACCCGGCCGTTGCCAGCAGCCTGGACCTCCGCGCCATAGGCAGCGGCAATATCAATGCCTTCATGAAATTCTTCCCGCCGGCCAAAGGGGGAATCCCGGTAGCCAAAAGGGGAAGAAACCGGCCCCCTTACCGGCCAGTGGGAGGGCAGGGCTGCCAGGTAAGCCAGGTGCTGTTCCATTTCCCGGGCCAGTTCTTTGAGTTTGACCTCCTGGCGGGGAGTTTCCCGGGCTACGCCGTTCAGGATAGAACGTACCTGGTTTAAAGTTTGTTCCTGTTCCCGTGGTCTTAAACGGCCACCCCGGGAAGCTTCACTGGGGCGCCCACCGCCTCCCTGGCCCAGGCCCAGCAAGGACCTTACCCGGGCATCCAGTTCGTCGATGCCCTGGATTTTTTCCTGTAAAGCCCTGGCCTGTTCCTCCAGTTGCATAATCTGGGCGGCCTGGCTGGCATTGATCTGGTCAATAACTCTAAGCTCGGCAACCCTTTTGTGCAGGTGATATACTGCTCCTGCGGCTGTAATTAAGGCTATAATAAGCAGTATGGCCATTACGACCGCGACCTGGAAAAACCATGCCGGGAGTAAATAGCGATAAACTCCCCGGCGCCCTTCCGGGACAAGCATTAGCGTAAAGTAACGATCACGCCGGCTACCCTTCAAACCCGGATCCCCCTAACTGGCTGCCTTTTCCGGCGTCAGCAAGCCGAGGGCCATGGCCAGGGCCTTTTCTTCCTCTTCGCTCAGGCGGTAAGTCGAACGCCCACCGTGAACGGGTTTAATAAAGACGCGAGTCTCGTCCCGGGCATAAAGGCTGGTGAGGATAAAACCGTGCCCTTCCCTGTTAAGGAGGGCCAGGGCAAAACTCAAATCGCTGCCGGTATCGGGAAAGGCATTAAAGCGGATCAAGCCCATGCGGCTGAAACTTTTTTCCAGGCCCACCTGGAGATCGGCTGCCTTTTCGTGCACCTGTTCAAGGGCTTTCTTTATCTCCCCGAGGTCATGAAAGCGCGCCAGGACGGCAGTCAGGTCGTGGCCTTCGCCAGTTTCAGCTAAACGCTTGATGCGTCCTTCCAGGCGCCTTACCTCAGCATGGTTATACCAGAGAAAAAGGATGATAAGCAATTGCAAGCCGGCCAGCCCCAGGAGGATAGGGATATAATAGGGTGCCAGTAAAGAAGTAAGTGCCGCCAAGGCAAAATCCTCCCTACTAAATTACAGCAAAGGATTTATTTCCACATGAAATGCCATTTTCCTGTTATTTAAACTTACCTTTCGCAAAAATAAACTGGTTAACTACCGCTAATATCATGCTATCCCGAGAGAACCTGTATCTGCAAGTATGCAAATTCTATCATCCCGAAAAAAATAAATCCAGCAGGATTTATTAAGGTAGAAGAAGAAAGTCTATATGCCTATAAATAAATTAAAGCGTGGTGATATTAATGATAACTGCTGATCTAGCTGCCAAACTGGAACACCTGCAAAATAATTTAGCAGGCATGGAAGCCATCCTGGTGGCCTATTCCGGTGGTGTTGACAGCAGCCTTTTACTCAAGGTAGCCAGTATGACGCCAGCCAGGGTCCTGGCGGTAACGGCCGCTTCACCCACTTATCCCCAGGTGGAAATAGAAGCCGCTACCCGGCTGGCGCGGGAACTTGGTATCTCGCATATGGTAATAAATACCAAAGAAATGGCAAACCCTGCCTTTACTGCTAACCCGCCGGAACGCTGCTACCATTGCAAAAAGGAACTTTTTGCTACCTTGCAGGAACTGGCCCGGGAACACGGACTGAAAGTAATAGTTGATGGCGCCAATGCCGATGACAGCAGCGATTTCCGCCCTGGTAGCCGGGCGGCCAGAGAGTTCGGCGTCCGCAGCCCCCTGCAGGAAGCAGGCCTGACCAAAGAGGAGATCCGCCGGCTGGCAAGATACTTAAGCCTGCCCAACTGGGATAAGCCTTCCATGGCCTGCCTTTCCTCCCGCATCCCCTACGGCCAGGCCATTACACCGGAAAAACTGGAGCAAGTGGCTGCTGCCGAAGCTTTCTTACGCCAGCTGGGTCTAAGGGAAATCCGGGTACGTCATCACGGCGCCGTTGCCCGCCTGGAGGTAAACCCATCCGCCTTTGCCCTTCTCATTGATACAAGTGTCCGGGAAAAGCTGGTTAACTGTCTCCACGAACTCGGGTTTACCTATATCACCCTAGATTTAGAAGGCTTCCGCAGCGGCAGCATGAATGCCGTGCTTAGCCCGGTGGAACGGGTAGTAAGGCACAATGCTTAAAGCAGGGGGAGAAAAATGAAAGTCGCCTACTTTGACTGCTTTTCCGGTATCAGCGGTGATATGTGCCTGGGGGCCCTGCTGGCCAACGGCCTCTCCCGGGATGAACTGGTGGCGGGCTTAAAAGGCCTGGCCCTGGAGGGATGGGAATTAAAGGTCAGTAAAGTCAAGCAGCAGGGTATTGCGGCCATAGATGTAGCTGTGCAGGTGTCCGGTCACCAGCCCCACCGCCACCTGGAAGATATCCTGGAACTGATCAATAACAGCCCGTTGCCTGCGCCGGTACGGGAAAAAGCAACGGCTGTCTTCCGGCACCTAGCCCGGGCTGAGGGCCAGGTGCACGGCATCAGTCCCGAAAAGGTCCACTTCCATGAAGTCGGGGCCGTCGATGCCATTATCGATATTGTGGGCACCGTCCTGGGCCTGAACCTCCTGGGTATTGAGCGGGTTATAGCATCACCCCTGCCCCTGGGCTGCGGCTGGGTCGAATGCCATCACGGCAAGCTACCGGTACCGGCACCGGCGACCCTTTACCTGCTCCAGGGTTACCCTGTTTACGGCACTGAAGATAAAGCCGAGCTGGTAACCCCCACCGGCGCGGCCCTCATCACCACCCTGGCCGAAGCTTTCGGTCCTTTCCCGGCCATGGATTTGACCAGCGTTGGCTTTGGCGCCGGGAAAACCCTTCTTGCGCATCCCAACCTCCTGCGCCTGGCCCTGGGAGAAATTACCGAAAAACAGCTAGAAGGAGAGGAGAGCAGCCTGGTCATCGAGACGACCATTGATGACATGAACCCCGAGTTTTTCCCCGTCCTCATGGAGCAGGTCCTGGCTGCCGGGGCCGTGGATGCCTACTTTACGCCGGTACAGATGAAGAAAGGTCGCCCCGGCGTTCTCTTTACAGCCCTCTGCCCGGAAAACCGCCTGGCCTCAGTAGCGGCGGCCATCTTCCGCCATTCCAGCACCCTGGGCCTGCGCTTCCGCCGCGACCAGCGCCTGGTCTGCCAGCGACGGAGTACCGAGGTGCTGACTCCCTACGGACCGGTTACCGTCAAATGGGGGCTTTACCATGATCCTGAGGGCCGGGCAATCACTAACGTAGCCCCGGAATATGAATCCTGCCGCCGGGCCGCCCTGGCCGCCGGCGTGCCTGTAAAGGAAGTCTACGCCGCCGCCCTGGCTGCCGCCCGGGCCGTAAAGGTATGGTGACCTAAGCTAACCCCTTGCCTGCCAGCGACAGGTCAAAGGGTTAGCTTTTTTAGTGCCACCATAAGGACAGCAGGGCAGCAAAGACAAGGGCTGGTAAAAGGTTACCGGCGGGGATCTCCTTTATCTTCAGTACTCCAAGGGCAATGGCGATAATGAGCAATCCGCCGCTGGCAGTAATTTCGGTTACTGCTGGCGTCAGGTAGTTCTGCAGCCAGGCGGCCATGAGGGTCAAACTGCCCTGGTAAACAAGCACCGGCAGGGCCGCCAGGGCCACTCCCCAGCCCAGGGTGGTACTCATGGTAACGGCCAGGATGCCGTCCAGCAGAGCCTTGGCATAAAGGGTATTGTAATTGCCACGTAAACCAGCCTCCAGGGAACCCATAATGGCCATAGCACCGACACAGTAGAGAAGACTCGCGCCGACAAAGGCCCGGGTAAGCTCTCCGCTACCGCCCCGGGTAAGAAGTAGCTCCAGGCGCCGCCCCAGGCCGGCCAAACGCCCTTCAATATCCAGGAGTTCCCCGCTAATACCCCCGGCTACCAGGCTGACAATCACCAGCACGATATTTTTGCCCTGGGCGGCCATGGCCAGCCCCACCAGTAATATACCCAGGCCAGTGGCCTGGGTAACTGTTTTCAGCAGGCGCCGGGGCAGGCGCTGGCCAATTAAGGACCCTAAAAGGGAACCGGCCAGGATGGCCAGGACATTAACCCATGTCCCCCACAAGTTCTTCACCCCGATTTCAGGCGCCGGCCGGCGCCTTTTTCTTTAAAACTCCCTGGGTTTGCAAATTATCTCTCTGATTTTGGTGGCGAAAAAGTCCTGGGAATGGGCCGGGCGTAAAACCAGGGCCGTATCGACACCTTCGTTGCTGCCGCCCAGGGCAATGACATCCACCCCCGCCGGTATGAGACCAGCGTCCAGGGCCATGCCGGCAACCTCGACGGCCACCTTGGTGCCCTGGCCAAAGAGACGCAGGGTATTGGCGATAATTTCGGCCGGGTAAATGCCCTGGAAACTGAAGCGCAGGGCGCGGTCCAGGCCGGCCAGCAGGTGGGTGGTGGTCAGGACTTTAATCCCCCCATCCTCCAGGCGCCGGCGCGTGGCCGCATCCATTTCTATTTCCCCCGGATTTTTAAAACCGGCCTGGTGGGTAACGCAAACGATATTTAAGTCGTTATTCCCCAGGCACAGCGAGGCGCTGTAGCCGGTTGCCGAAGCAACAACCACATCCTTTAGCCCCAGCTGCCTGGCCCGTTCCAGGGCCAATTTCACCGTCCCTTCTGTATTTATCTTTCCTTTGGCTTGCCAGTATGTTGTCATGTATAGATTCCTGGCTCAAAAAACCTAACAAGTCTTGATACATTGTACCAATTCTTGATAGGCGGCCTCCCCATGACCAGGCTTTTCGCTCCTTTCGGATTTGATTTGCCTGCCCCTGGGAACAGGCTTCGCGACAGGGAGACCTCGGCCCCGGGGGTCTCACCCGGACGGGAGAACGGCACTTGAACCGGGCGTAAGGCGTGGCCTTAAGGAGAACCATAAAAGTTCCCGCCTTACGTTGACCGTTAAGTGGTCCAGCGCTTTAGTCTTTCAAGAGCCGGACGCCTCCGCGCGATCTGTTGGATGCGGCCTACCGGTTTGTCCGATACCGGTTAACGGGGTCACCTACTTGATAAAGCAAGCCGTTTCAAGTCGTGCCAGGCAGAGTAAAAAGATTCCTGTTTATAGCGGTCTAAACCGTTATGAACGGAAACCTTTTCGTCCAGCCGCTTGAAAAGCCGCTTTACCTTTCGGGTCATCCCTTTTCCTTCCCCAGGTAAGGTATCGACCTTTTGGTTCGACTTTTCTTTAATGGCTTGGATTTTTTGTTTTAACTCTTTAGTGATGCGTTCTTTAAAACCTATAGCCCGACGGGCAATTGTCATCGCGGCAGCATGGTGGATTGTTATCCCGTACCGCTCCATGTATTTCCAATAGCCGATAGTGGAAGTGTGAGCTGGCCGGACCGGCTTAAGGGGAAATTGGCTGCCATGCGGTTGAATTTTTTATTGGTGTCCAGCCGGTCTTTGCCGAAGTCCAGATCTTCTAAAGCGATGGGCTTGCCTAATGTTTTGGTAATATCCACCACTACCTGAGCCAGAACGCCGATGAGGTAAGCGCGTCTGAAACTGCGGCTGTAAGCCAATTCGGGCATCTTGATGTAAAAAAACCGTTCGGGTGCATTGTAACCTGAAATTCCCCGTCGAATTTATGCAGTGCCTTCGGATACGGTACGATAAATCCTTCCGGCCAGGGCTCGGGCTGGCCAAAATAGTTGACGTTGGCTAAAGCCACCCCGTCCGGGTTGGTGTCTAAGCCCACATAACCCAGGTTGGGGTCGGTCACCAATTCAGGCGCCGTCATGGTGAAGGCGATATGAACCCTGTACCGGCCGTCCCGGCCTTTGATCAGCTCTACGGTATAAGGCACGCCTGTTAAGAGCAATTCCCATACTTTCAACCGGTGTTTCTCCGGCAGCCAGAGCTTCCCTGTCACCCGCGGAGCCCTGGTCATTATCGGCCTCCCTTTGCTGTCTATGCCTTTTTGTTCGGATAAATGGGAAATAGTGATGTTAAGGCGGAATTCCCCGCCTTGATAAACTGCTCTTATGTTGGGATTGCCGTTTTTAGTGTCGTCACCGCGGGCGTATAACCGGTTCTGCCGGACGTCCCGCCATTCTTCCCGGCTGGCCTTGCCCTGGCAGACCTGCCGCCATAAAGAACGTCCCCCGAAAACTACCTTGGGGATAGTGACGTTAGCTTCATGCTTCTGGAGTTCGGCCAGTTTAGCGGCAAGCTTTTTGACCCGAGTCTTGCGGCCGTGGAATGTCCGTTTAGCTTGCTCTATTTTTGCGGGGTCATTGGCCTTAATCGCTTTGTCTAGATCCTTTTCAGCCCAGCGGAGTTTCTTTTTAGCCCGGCTCAGTTTGGTTTCTGTTTCCTCGATTTCTAACGACAGGAGTTCCTTTTGTGATTCTATGACAGCCTTCGCTTTCATTATGGCGTCGTCACAGTAGCGGGAGTTTAAGCCGCATACCCCTTGGCCTTCTTGTTTAAGTTCTTCCCGGGAACGACCCTCCAGCAACCTGTTGAACGCCCAGCGCTCGCAGGAGCAAAAAAGACGCATCTCCGTGTCCAGCGGGTCTTCATCCCCCCGGCTCCATTTCTCGGACCGGAAAGCAGGGTAAGCTTCCGGAAACCACTCGCCGCAGACGGTATACTTGAGGCCGCCGTTAAGTTCACTCATTTTCTTTTTGTTTTTTCTCTTTTTGTTCTTTCGCTGCTCCTTCATCTGGCTCCACTCCCGCGATTAGTTCCCGAAACCCCTGTCTCACTTTTTTGCCGCCCCTGGCCCCGTACAGCCGGGCAGAAAATGACGTGACTATGGCTAACAAATCCTTAACCAGTTCGCTTTGGGCGTCTTCCGGTTCTTTTTCCGCTATGGCGACTATTTCTACGCCGCAATATTTTAAATGACGCTCAATGTACGAATACCCAAAACGGGCCAGCCGGTCGGGGTACTCGATAATAAGCTTTTTGTATTCTCCCCCCTCGGCCAGTTTGATGGCATTGGTTAACCCCCGGCGTTTCTGGTTCAGGCCGCTGGCCACGTCCGCAAATTTCGCCCTGATGGTAAAACCGTGCTCTTTAGCGTATTGGCGCAACCGTTCCATCTGCCTCATCAGGTTGCCAGCATCAGCCTGCTTTTTAGTGGATACCCGGGCGTATAGCACGGCTGCCTCGCGTCCGTCAGTCAATTGATCGGACTGCAAAAGCCTGTTGAGTTCATCCATAGAGTAACGGCGCTGGCCTCCAGGCAAACGGACGGGCTTAATTAACCCTCGCTTTTCCCAATTGCGCAGGCTGTTAGGATGGACTCCTAATTTCTTTGCTGCTTTGCTGATGGTTAATAGTTCCATAATCTTATGGTAATCATTTTGTTATGTTTTGTCAATATTTATTAACCTTTAGCAGCTGCTACAACCCTCCCAAAAAAGACTTCTTAATCTCGTTGACTATTGAAGTGGTGCTGCTGTGTCCCGGAGCCGCGAATAGTGGAGCGCCGGTAATAGAACAGGCGAGGTGAGGTTACCGCTGTCGCCGCCGAGGACGCCTGAGCGTGCCTTTGAGAGGAAACAAGCGTAATCTCATAGAAGGCTCATAGCTTGCGGAACCAGCAGCCTCTTCATTGGCAATCCACAGGCGGCGAGCAGCGGTCCGAACCGAGCCGTAGTTCTGTCGGCGCGTAACTTTTGAGCGGCGAGGGACACAGCATCACCAACTGATAACTACCAGAGCCCGAAGCCTGTATCCGCCACCACTTACCTGAGCCCGCATTTTCATGTTTCGCCGGAGGAGGCGTTAGCCCCCCTCCATGATTGGTCGAGGGCTGGCTATACTTTGAAGCGAACTTTAATTTACAGCCCTTCTCTAAGCCGGAAGGGTTAAGGAGGGATGGTTCATAATGTTTCACGTGAAACATTTTCCCTGGTTAATACCGCTATAATCCTTTCTAAGTCCTCGGTTCCAAAATAATAGATTTCTATTTTACCTTTATTTTTCCCGTGATTCAGTTTGACCTTTGTGCTTAAAATGTGCTGGAGTCTATCTTCAAGTTGCTTGACTTCTAAATTAACTTTTTCGTACTTCACCTGCTTTTTCTGAGGGATTTGAAGGGCCTCAACTTGAGCCTGCATCTTTTTAGCAATTATTTCTGCCTCACGGACTGCTAACCCTTCTTCTTTAACTTTTTTTGCTAGCATTATCTGCTGTTCTCTGTCCTTCAAACTAAGGATTATCCTGGCATGTCCGGAGGATATTTCATTCTTCCGGAGCATCTCCTGTATTTCCTCTGGTAACTGCAACAGGCGCAGGGCATTGGCGATTACGGGCCGGCTTTTACCTACTCGGTGGGCGATTTCTTCCTGGGTAAGATTATGTTCGTTTATTAGTGCCTGGTAAGCTTCAGCTTCCTCGAGGGGATTGAGATCTTCCCGTTGCAGGTTCTCTATCAAGGCTATTTCAGCCGTTTCCCTGGCATCCAGGTCCTTGATGATGGCTGGTATTTCCTTTAATCCAGCCAATTTTGAGGCGCGCCAGCGGCGTTCGCCGGCAATTAGTTCGTACCTGTCATCGCCAACGGGTTTAATCACTATCGGCTGGATAACGCCGTGGCTTTTGATTGACAGGGCCAATTCCTCTAATTTCCCGGCATCGAAATCTCGCCTTGGCTGGTGCCGCCCGGCTATAATCCGGTCAATTGCTACGCTGGTTACTTCCCCTGCTATAACTTCTTTTTCTTCAGTTGGTGGCAATAAAGCTCCCAGGCCCCGGCCCAGGCCCCTTTTAACCATTGTTTATCACCTCCCTTGCCAGTTCTTGATAGGCTTCGGCCCCACGGGAACGGGGGTCATAAAGGCTGATTGGCTGGCCATAGCTTGGCGCTTCACTTAGCCGCACATTACGCGGGATAATGCTTTTAAATACTTTTTCGGGGAAGTGATTTTTCACTTCATCAACTACCTGCATGGATAAATTGGTCCGCGGGTCATACATTGTTAAGACAACCCCTTCTACTTTCAAGCGGGGGTTCAAGTGGCGCGCAACCAGCTGGATGGTGTTCATCAACTGGCCCAGCCCTTCCAGGGCATAATATTCACATTGAATAGGAATTAAGACGCCGTCGGCTGCCGTCAGGGCATTGATGGTGAGCAAACCCAGGGAGGGCGGACAATCGATTATTATGTAGTCATAGTTATCTTTGACTTCTTTCAGGGCTTTCTTTAATTTCTGCTCCCTGGCAATGGCAGTCACCAGTTCAACTTCAGCGCCTGCCAGTTCAATGGTCGCCGGCGCCAGGTCTAGAAGGGACACTCCTGTGGCGATAATTACACCGGCTATGGGTACGCCGTTAATAATGACATCATAGATACAGTGCTCGATGCGCAGGCGATCAATGCCCAGGCCGCTAGTGGCGTTACCCTGGGGATCAATATCTACCAGTAGTACTTTCTTTCCCGCCTGGGCTAAAAAGGCACTCAAATTGACGGCAGTGGTGGTTTTACCAACCCCTCCCTTTTGATTGGCAATGGCCATAACCTTGCCCATGGGATTGACCTCTCCCTTGACTTTTTTTCTTTATTTCGGCATGCTTGTTCGGGTTCCTGCCGGCCTTGATTATTTTCCCTCACTTCAGCGGCCGTTTGGCCGGCACCCCCACCCGGCGCGGGTAAGCTGGCGGTGTAGTCTTTTCCTTTTTGATTATAACTAAAATGCGCATTTCTTCTCCTTCTGGTAGTTGATGCCGCCATATTTTTGTCTCACCACCTCCCAAAAGGTTTATTGCCTTTTCAGCTGCTGCTAATTCTTGCTCTCCTGCCGGCCCCTTATAGGCAACCATAAAACCACCTACCTGTACCAGGGGCAGGCAGTATTCCGCCAGGGTAATTAAAGGCGCTACAGCCCGGGCTACGGCCAGGTTATATTTTTCCCGGTAATTTCTGTTTTGACCTACCTCCTCGGCCCGGCCCCACAAGCAATCAACCCCGTTTAACCCCAGCCTGGCAACTACCTTTTCCAGGAACTTAACCTTTTTTTGCTGGGCTTCCAGCAGTGTAAGCTGCATGTCCGGCCGGTATATTTTGAGGATAAAGCCCGGTATCCCTGCGCCGGTACCTACATCAATAATCCTGGCACCTGCCGGGATTTCCAGGGCACAAAAAAGGAGGAGGGAATCCAGGACGTGTTTCCGCCAGATTTCTTCCTCCTCAACAATGGCTGTCAAGTTTACCTGCTTATTTGACTCTAAAAGGAGATTGATATAACTTTTTATTTTAGCAATTTGTTCAGCCGTTATTTCCAGGCCGGCGTTCCGGATCAAGCTGGTAATTATGCTATTATTAACCGGCACAGGCATTAACCCCTTCCCGCCGTTTTTGTTCTAGATAGACCAGCAGGATACTGATATCAGCCGGGGTAACGCCTGGTATGCGCAGGGCCTGCCCCAGGGAACGAGGTCTTACCCTTTCCAGGTGATCGATGCTCTCCCGGGATAAGCCACGGATTTCCCGGTAATTGAGATTATCCGGTAAACGCCGTCCCTCCAGTTTTAACATCCGCTCTACCTGGGCTTTTTCCTTGGCAATATAGCCTTCGTATTTGAGAATCATTTCTATTTCCCCGGCAATATCGGCCGTTAGCGGTGGTACCAGGCCGGCTTCTGCCATTTCCTGGTATCTTAATCCCGGTCTTTTCAGGAGATCGGCCAGGCTGGCCGTTCCCTTCAGGGGCGTCTCCTGGTGGCGTTGCAGTATCTCCTGGATAGCCTCATTGTTACTGCCTACATGCTGCTTTTGCAGCATCGCTATTCCTTCTTTGATGGCTTTTTCTTTGGCCTGCAACTTCTTGTAGCGTTCCCCATCCAGGAGCCCTATTTCATAACCAATGGCCGCCAGGCGCAGGTCGGCGTTATCTTCCCGCAGGAGCAAGCGGTGTTCAGCCCTGGCCGTCAGCATGCGGTAGGGCTCGGTGACACCCCTGGTGACCAGGTCATCAATAAGGACGCCGATATAGGCCTGGTCGCGCCTTAAAATAATTGGTTCCTTTCCCTGCACCAGGCGGGCGGCGTTGATACCCGCTATTAACCCCTGGGCCGCAGCTTCTTCGTAACCAGAGGTACCGTTGATCTGCCCGGCCGTGAATAAACCACCAATGGTTTTGCATTCCAGCGTTGCCTTGAGCTGGGTCGGTTCCAGGTAATCATATTCAATGGCATAGCCAGGACGCATCATTTCCGCCTTTTCCAGGCCAGGGATACTGTGCAGGACAGCCAGCTGGACGTCTTCCGGCAGGCTGGTGGACAAACCCTGGACGTACCATTCTTCCGTACTTAAGCCTTCCGGTTCCAGGAAAACCTGGTGCCCGGTCTTATCGGCAAAGCGGACCACTTTGTCTTCTATTGACGGGCAGTAGCGCGGTCCCTTACCTTCGATCATGCCGCTGAAGAGGGGCGCCCGGTCCAGGTTATCCCTGATAATCCGGTGGGTCGTCTCGTTGGTATGGGTCAGCCAGCAGGAAACATTGGGCCGGTGGCTGTTGTCCTCCCAGAAGGAGAAATTTAATGGCTCTTTGTCCCCGGGCTGTTCAATTAATTTCTCCCAGTTTATGGAACGCCCGCTTATCCTGGGCGGCGTACCGGTCTTAAAGCGGCCCATGGCGAGACCCAGGTCCTTTAAACTCGCCGCCAGATCAATGGCCGGGAACTGGCCGTTGGGCCCGCCGGAATAGGCAACATCGCCAATGATAATCCGGCCCCTAAGATAAGTTCCGGTAGTTAAAACAACAGCCCGGCAGTTAAAGAAGGCTCCCGTTCTGGTCAGGACACCCTTTACCCGGCCATTTTCCACCACCAGCCTGGTAACCTCACCCTGCTTGACCTCGAGATTATCCTGCCGTTCCAGGGTAAGGGTCATGAGCTGCTGGTAAAGCTTTTTATCGGCCTGAGCCCGCAAGGCCCTGACTGCCGGGCCTTTGCCGCCGTTGAGGCGCCGGATCTGGATGCGACTGCGGTCGGTATTTAAGCCCATGGCGCCGCCCAGGGCGTCAATCTCCCTTACCAGGTGACCCTTGGCCGGCCCGCCCACCGAAGGGTTGCAGGGCATCATGGCAATACTCTCCAGGCTGATGGTCAGCACCAGGGTACGACAGCCGAGCTTGGCTGCCGCCAGGGCGGCTTCACTGCCAGCATGACCGGCGCCAATGACAATGACATCGTAATTCCCGGCGTTGTACATTTTGTTCACCTTCTTTCTACTTAACTTTCTAACCTGAAAATAACTTTGCTCCAGGCTGGCATTGTTTTTGCTCGCTCCAAACAAATGCCAGCCCGTTATTTTCATCCTTCTGCTGGTGCCGTGTTAGCGGTATCAGGGTCTTGTCATCTATTTACCAATACAGAAGTCGCTAAAGATCCGGTCCAGGAGATCCTCCCGGGCGGTAGCTCCGGTGATTTCGCCCAGGAAATCGCGGGCCGCCCAGAGATCAATTGCGATTAGATCGCCGGGGATACCCTCTTCCCAGGCGGCTATGGCCGCGTTCAGGTGTTCCAGGCATTTTTCCAGGGCGTCCCGGTGGCGGGCCCGGGTGAGTAGGGGATCTCCCCGCCTCCTTACTGCTTTCCCGCCAAGGACGATCTCCTTTACCCTTTGGGCCAGTTCATCCAGGCCCCTGCCTTCCCGGGCGGAAATGGCCACACGGGGGTAAAGGCCGGCAAAAGCCGCAAGCCCGGTTTTCTTTTCGCCTACCAAGTCAACTTTATTGCCTACGACAATCAAGGTTTTACCCGCCACTTCCTCAAGAATACGCTCATCTTCCGGTAAGATTCCGGTACTTAGATCAACGACCATCAGGACCAGGTCGGCTTCCTTTACTGCCTGCCTTGTCCGCGCCACACCGATACTCTCTAGGGTATCGGCCGTTTCCCTTAAACCCGCAGTATCGATAAGGCGACAGGCAAAACCACCCAGCAGCAAAGTTTCTTCTATGGTATCCCTGGTGGTACCCGGAATCTGGCTGACAATAGCCCTTTCCTGGCGCAGAAGTGCATTTAACAGGCTGGACTTGCCGACGTTGGGCCGCCCGACAATGGCAATTTTCAGGCCTTCATTAAGGAGTCGCCCTTCTTCCCAGGTGGCCAGTAGTTTTTTTACCTCTTCCCGGGCCTGGCGCAGCTTATCCAGCTCGCCAGCACTTACTTCGCCAACCTCTTCGGGAAAATCCAGACTGGCTTCAATGGCTGCCAGCACGCCGGTAAGAAGATCGTTTATCTCCGTTATTTTTTGAGACAGTTTACCCTGCAGTTGGCCCACGGCAGCTGCCAGTCCCTGGCTGCTCCTGGCCCGGATGACATCCAGCACTGCCTCAGCCTGGGCCAGGTCCAGGCGCCCGTTTAAAAAGGCGCGCCTGGTAAATTCTCCCGGCTCGGCCAGCCTGGCACCGTGGCGTAAAGCCAGTTGTAAAACCCTGGCTACCGCCAGGGGACCACCATGGCAGTTGATTTCCACTACATCTTCGGCCGTATAGCTGCGGGGAGCCCGCATAATGCAGGCCAGGACCTCATCAACGGTTTCCCCCGTCGCGGGATCGACAATCACTCCCAGGCGCAAGGTATGGCTGCGGCTGGCAGCAAAATCCGGTCCCCGGCGGGGCTGAAATATTTTACTGGCGATGGCTACAGCTTCACTGCCGCTCAGGCGAACTATGCCGATGCCGCCTTCACCCGGCGGTGTGGCTACTGCGGCTATGGTGTCGGCCAGCATAGCCTGCCCTCCCCACATAATAAAACCCAGCAATACTGAAGGTATCACTGGGCCATAGCAACATACCAGGTAATTTTATTTTAGCGTAAAAATGTTAATGACGCAAGGCAATAACAACCTTACGGTTTGGTTCCTGCCCTTCACTGAAGGTCAAGATCTCATTGTCGTTTTGTAAAGCAGTATGGATAACGCGCCTCTCCTGGGGGTTCATGGGTTCCAGGACGACCCTTTTCCCGGTTGCTTTTACCCGGGCCGACAAACGGCGGGCGAGATTGATTAAAGTTTGCTCCCGGCGCTTGCGGTAGCCCTCTACATCCAGGACGATCTTGACTTTGTTCTTTAATACCCGGTTTACGGCCAGGTTGCATAAATACTGCAGGGCGTCCAGGTTGTCGCCCCGCCGGCCAATTAAGATACCCAGGTCTTTGCCGTGAAAACTGACAAAATAATATCCTTCCCGCTGCCGGATTTCGATGCCGGCTGTTACATGCATGGCTTTTAATACCTTGGTTAAAAAGTCGTTAATTACTTCTTCGGGGCTATCGGGCAGGACAACCTTTACCCGCGCCTGGCGCGAGCCCAGTAAACCTAAAAAACCCTTACTGCCTTCTTCTAAAATATAAATTTCTACCTCTTCCCTTTTGGCCCCCAAACTTTTCAGCGCTGCCTCAATGGCTTCCTCAACAGTCTTGCCGCTGGTTTCAATCTCCTTCATTTGGCGCTGATTTCCTCCTTCACCAGGTGCGGCTTCCGGCGTACCAGCCACTGTTCTAAAATGCCCATTAAACTAAAGGTTACCCAGTAGAGAGATAGGCCGGCCGAAAAGCTCCGGCTCATCCAGCCAATTACCAGTGGCATGACTATAAGCATCGTCCTCTGGGTCTGGTCTTGATTGCCGCCGACCATACTTACTTTTTGCTGGAAAAAAGTACCCAGAGCAACTAAGATAGGTAAGATATAGGGATCCGGTTGCCCTAAATTGCTGACCCATAAAAAGTTGGCGTGGGCCAGTTCCACATAGGCCGGGTGGTGAACGGGATCAAAGAAGGTACGCAGGGCACTGAATAAAGCAAAAAGAACGGGCATTTGCACCAGTAGAGGTAAACATCCCCCCAGGGGATTGACGCCTTCCTTCTGGTACAGTTCCATCATGGCCTGCTGGGCCTTTTGCGGGTTGCTCTTATACTTTTTTTGCAATTCCTGGATCTTGGGTTGAATTTCTTGCATCCGTTTCATGGAGCGCAGTTGCCTGTAGGTTAAAGGGAAAAGGATTACCTTAACGAGAATGGTAAACAAAATTATAGCCAGGCCATAATTGGGTATCCCCATCGTCCTGGTAATATTATATAAAAATTGTATTGATTGTGACAGGAAATCAACTAATATATTCAACTAGCACCCTGCCTTCTTCCCCTCTTTAAGGAAAAGGCAGCCTTCACCTCCCTGCTGGCTTTAACGAACCGGGTCATAACCTCCAGGCTGCCACGGGTGACAGCGCCCTAATCTTTTTACAGCCAGGATACCTCCCCTGAATACTCCATATCTGCTTATTGCTTCCAGAGTATACTGGGAACAAGTGGGATAGAAACGACAATTTTTACCCAGGATAGGGGAAATAAATATCTGATATAAACGAATAAATAAGATAACACTTCTTTTAATCACCCGGGCCACCGCTTTCCTTTTTAACCAAAATTTTCCCCCAGCGCCCTAAATTTAATACTTCTTGCTCCAGTTCATTAAAATTACTTTGCCCCGCACTCTCCCTGGCTACCAGCACCACATCCCAACCCGGCTGGAAAGAAGTTATATGTTTACGACAGATTTCCCGCAGGCGGCGCTTTAATAAATTGCGCTTTACAGCTTTGCCTACTTTTTTGGAAATGGAAAAACCAAAACGGGTAAGGCCATAGTTATTGGGCCTATAATATAGTTTTAACATTTTGCCGCTTACTTTGCGGCCCTGGCGGTAAACCCGGCGGAAATCCTTGGCTTTGACAATACGCCGCCCTGCAGTTAACAACATCCTGCCTCCATGGAAAAAGGGATAGGGCCTGCCTTAAGCAGACAGGCGTTTACGACCTTTCCGGCGCCGCCGCTTGATGACTTCCTGGCCGGCTCGCGTGCGCATCCGCTTTAAAAAACCATGAACCCTCTGATGGCGTCTCTTTTTGGGTTGATAAGTCCTTTTCAAACTTACTTTTCCCTCCTACCAGAGTTATCTTTTATCTTTTTCCAGCCGTATCATTCAAATTATAGCTGAGTCTTTTTCCATCTGTCAAGGAAAAGGAATTTTTGTTGCCTGTTGATAGTTATCCCCAAAGCTGGTAAGATAAAAATGCGTGATTTCCCTTTATACCTCTCATTTATCCCCGATATTCATTTTATAGACAGCTGACTTTATTAACATCATCCCCAGGGAGGTTTCCTTTTTGTCACCAAATCAACTCGATCTAGCCTGGCAACAGGTATTATCTATTTTAGAAAAACAAATTAGTTTCTCCGCCCTGGAAGCATGGTTTTTTGATACCCGGCCGGTAACCATGCAGGGTAACACTCTGGTCCTGGCCGCAGCCAACGAATTTGCCCGCGATTATATCCAGAGCCGTTATTATCCTTTGGTTCAGGAATCCCTGCAAAAAGTCCTGGGCCGGGAACCAATTAATATCCAGGTTATTTGCTTTTCTCCTGCTGGGGACCTGGCCACAGCCCCCCCTGAAGCAGCATACGACGACCTGCCCCGCCTTAATCCCAGGTACACTTTTGATACTTTTGTGGTGGGCAACAGCAACCGCTTCGCTCACGCTGCCTGCCTGGCAGTAGCCGAAACGCCGGCCAATTCTTATAATCCTTTATTTATTTATGGTGGTGTTGGCCTGGGGAAAACCCACCTCATGCAGGCTATCGGCCATCACGTCCGCCAGCACTTACCTAATTTCCGGGTCCTGTACATTTCCTCGGAAAGGTTTACCAACGACCTGATTAACGCTATTCGCGATGAGCAGACGGAAGAATTCCGGGCTAAATACCGTAACATTGATGTCCTCCTTATTGATGATATCCAGTTCCTGGCAAAAAAAGAAAGTACCCAGGTAGAATTTTTCCATACCTTCAACCACCTGTATGAAGCCAATAAACAGATAGTAATCTCCAGTGACCGGCCGCCTAAAGAAATACCTACCTTAGAAGACCGCTTACGATCGCGTTTTGAGTGGGGACTCATTACCGATATCCAGCCGCCCGACCTGGAAACCAGGATGGCTATCTTACGTAAGAAAGCAGCTGCCGAAAATATTATTCTCCCGGATGATGTCATGTTTTTTATGGCCCAAAAAATAGATTCTAACATCCGGGAACTGGAAGGGGCTTTGATCCGGGTAGCAGCCTATGCCGCCTTTACGAAAGAAGAAGTTACCATCGAGCTGGCGGAAAAAGTTCTCAAGGATGCCTTAAATCTGGCCCGGCCGAAGCCAATTACCATCAACCTGATCCAGGAAGTGGTGGCTCGCTATTTCAACTTGAAGCCTGAAGATTTAAAGGCTAAAAAGCGGAACCGTTCGGTAGCCTTTCCCCGGCAAATAGCCATGTACCTGGCCAGGGAGATGATCGATGCCTCTTTACCTCAGATCGGGGAGGCCTTTGGCGGCAGGGATCATACAACTGTCCTTCACGCCTACAACAAGATACGCGATGATTTAATAAGCGATCCCTCCCTGCCCCAGATGATATCCCAGCTTATGCAGGAAATTAGAAACCAGTAATCCACAAATCTCAAATCCCGTCCTGACAGCATTTACGGCTGCTATTAACATATCCACAGGCCCTATTACTACTACTATTCATCTTTAAGATGATGATGGAGGATTTGTTCCATGCATATTTACTGTTCCCAACCCCAGCTTTTACAGGCTGTGCAAAAGGTTTACCGTGCCGTAGCCACCAGCACTACTCTACCGGCCCTTACAGGTATTTTATTCCAGGCACAAGATAATATGCTAACTTTACAGGGAACTGATCTCGATCTAGGTATTATTTACAGTTTCCCTGTGGAAGTACTAACTCCCGGCGAACTACTCCTGCCGGCGCGCATTTTTTCAGAAATGGTGCGGCGTTTACCACCGACTAACCTCTCTTTACAGGCCCTGCCGGATAATACCGTTGCCATAACCTACATGCAGTCCAGGGTCCAGTTAAACAGCTTCGATCCCAACCAGTTTCCTTCCCTGCCAGACCTGGAAGGCAATATATCCCTGGAGATAAATATAAACACTATTAAAGACGCCGTCCGCAAAGTAAGTATAGCTACCAGCAGTGAAGATTTGCGTAGTATTTTTAGCGGGATACTACTGGAAATAGAACCCGGGGGGAATCAATTTAACCTGGTGGCTACCGATACCCACCGGCTAGCCGTCTACCATGGCCGGCTGGCCGGAATTACCAGCCAGGAGCCGGTAAACGCCCTCATTGGCAGCCGTTCCTTGAATGAACTGGCCCGCCTGCTGCCGGGTGAAGAAGGCCAGGTGCAAATAAGCATAGGTTCCAGCCAGATTTTTGCCCGGTATGAAAACTTAAAGCTATATGCCCGTTTGCTTGATGGTAAGTTTCCTCATTATCGCCAGGTTATTCCTCAATCCCATATTACCACCGTAAAGGTGGCAACCAGGGACATACTGGAAACAACAGAACGGGCTACCTTGCTGGCCCGGGATGAAATAAAATCCCGTTCTCATATTATCTTCCTGCAGGTAGGTGAAACTTTAAAGATTACCAGCGACGCTACCGAAGTTGGCCACCTGGAGGAAGAACTAGCGGCGCAGGTTGAAGGTGAGCCTTTAACCCTGGCCATGAACGGCCGTTATTTACTGGAAACGTTACGGATAATAGACACGGAAGAGGTTATCCTGGAGATGCTGGCACCTTTAAAACCAGTAGTTGTGAAACCGGCAGGCGAGGATAATTATTTTTGCCTCATCCTGCCGGTAAGGATCAATACCGCACCGGAAAGCAGCCCGCCAGGTGTCTAAAGGGTTTAATTATGCCTAGCAAAAACGTACCTATTACTACTCCATCTATCCGGCTGGACCAGTTCTTAAAATGGGCTGGCATAGCAGCAACCGGCGGCCAGGCAAAAGCAATGATTGCCGGCGGCCTGGTACGGGTTAACGGTCAAACAGAGAAACGCCGCAGCCATCCTATAGGGCCTGGCGATGAGGTGGAAGTTAAGGGTGACAGCTATAAGCTTACGGCAGCTCCAGTTGACTAATTTTCGCAGTTACCGCGAGTTAACCTGGAACTGCCAGCCGGGCCTGAACATTATCCAGGGTCCCAACGCGGCCGGCAAGACCAATCTCCTGGAAGCTGTTGGCTATTTAAGCTTTGCCCGATCCTTGCGCCAGCAGCAAGACCAGCAAGTGGTAAGCTGGGGAGCAAACTCTTTCCAGGTAAAAGGCTTCTGCAATGCCGGCCAGGAAAACCTGGAAGTAGCTATTATTTACCATCAAAGTCATAAAGAGTTAACAATTAACGGCCAGCACCACCGCTTAGTTGATCTCCTGGGGATCTTGCCGGTTATCTATTTTGGACCCGATGACCTGCTCCTGCTTAAAGGTGCGCCTGTCTACCGGCGCCAGTTCCTGGACCGGGAGATAAGCATCCTGGACCGGCTCTATTGCCACAGCCTCCAGTCTTACCGTCGCCTCCTTTTACAGCGCAACCGTTTACTGCGGCAGATCAAGGCAGGCCGGGGAAAATTTCAGGAGCTTGAACCCTGGAATATCCAGTTAGTATCTACCGGCTTGACCATTATCCAGAGAAGACGGGCCTTTCTCCAGGCCCTGGAACCCCTGGCAGCGGCCATCTACCAGAGTATGGATGCCAGGGAACAGCTAACCCTTACCTACCGGCCCAGCGGCGGTGACGGAGAGGAATGGCTGGCAAAAATAACTGCGGGAATGGAAAGGGAGATCCAGGCGGGCTTAAGTCTCTGGGGACCCCATCGTGACGATTTCTCCTTTTTTATCGGCGACCATGAAGCGCGTTGCTTTGCTTCCCAGGGCCAGCAAAGGTCAGCCGTGCTGGCCCTCAAAATTGCTGAAGCCAGGATCTTTATGCAGGTCCTGGGAAAGAGGCCTATTTTGCTCCTGGATGACGTTTTCTCCGAGCTGGATAGCAAACGCCAGCAAGCCTTGCTGGAACTCCTGGCTACCGCTGGCCAGACCTTTTTAACGACCACGGAATTGACCAGACTACCGGCCAGCCTCCTGGAGCAGGCCACCCTCTGGCAATTATCAGGGGAAAGACAGTTAGTGGCAGGGTAGGGATATGTCCCGGAGCCTATGAGGCGTGGAGCAAAGGTCAAAAGGCAGGCGAGGTGAGGTAACCGCTGCCGGAGCCGAGGACGCCTGAGAGTAGCAGAACCTTATGCGGAGGTGGTTATTATGTACCTGCACATAGGTAACGAGATGGTTGTGCCCTGCAAGGAGATTATCGCTATCCTCAACTTGAGTACAACCGGCCGGGCCGGGGTTAACAATGAATTTTTAAATAAGGCCAACCTTAAATTCAAAAAAGATCCCCGGACCGAGGGTTGCAAATCCTGCATTATTACCGATAAGGAGATATATTATTCAAGCATTTCTTCCGGTACCCTGATGAAGAGAGCCAGTTCTATCTTCAGCAACCTGGAACAGGAATAAGGCCCTCCCTGCCGGGATCAAAGACCTCCTTTGGCAAGATATGGTCAGTGCCGGCACGCCTGCTTGCAGGGAGCCAGACTTTTGTGCTATATTTGTCAGGGAAAGTTTAACCTGGGAGGAAAAGATGGAACAGGTACACACGGAATATGATGCCAGTCAAATCCAGGTACTGGAGGGCTTGGAAGCCGTGCGCCGGCGTCCCGGCATGTACATTGGCAACACCGGAGTCCGGGGCCTGCACCAGCTGGTCTTTGAACTGGTGGACAACAGCATTGACGAAGCCCTGGCCGGCTTTTGCGATCGTATTGAAGTAACCATTCATCAGGACGGCAGCCTGACGGTTACTGATAACGGCCGGGGCATCCCGGTGGATCTTCATGAAAAAACAGGCCTGCCGGCCGTGGAAGTAGCCCTGACCATGTTGCACGCCGGGGGCAAATTCGGCGGCAATGGCTACAAGGTGGCTGGCGGCCTCCACGGCGTGGGCCTTTCGGTGGTCAATGCCCTGTCAGAGTGGCTGGAAGTCAAGGTAAAACGTGATGGAAAAATATACCAGCAGGAGTATCGCCGGGGCAATAAAGTATCGGATTTAAAGGTCGTCGGCAAAGCCAAGGGTACGGGCACCAGCGTAACCTTTTTCCCGGACAGGGAGATCTTTGAAGATATAGTTTTCCAGGATGAAATAATCGGCCGGCGCTTGCAGGAACTGTCCTTCTTAAACCGGGGCGTCAAAATAATCTTTCGCGATGAAAGAAACGACACCGAAACCACCTATTACCACACCGGCGGGTTGATTGACTTCGTCCGTCATTTAAATAAAAATAAGTCGGTCCTTTTCAACAAGCCCCTCTACTTCAGCGGGGAAAGGGATGACGTCCAGGTCGAAATAGCCCTGCAATATAACGACGGTTATAACGAACTAATCCTGTCTTATGCTAATAATATCAATACCACCGAAGGCGGCAGCCACGAAATTGGTTTTAAAACGGCCCTGACCAGGGTGATCAATGATTATGCCCGTAAATTTAACATCCTGAAGGAAAACGACAGTAACCTGGCCGGCGAGGATATCCGGGAAGGCCTGACGGCTGTCATCAGCGTCAAGGTGCTGGAACCGCAGTTTGAAGGCCAGACCAAGACCAGGCTGGGCAACACGGAAGTACGGGGCATTGTCGACGCCCTGGTGGCAGAGCAGTTAAGTGCCTATCTGGAAGAAAACCCCACCTTTGCCCGGCGGATTGTCGATAAAGCTTTGAATGCCTTCCGGGCCCGGGAGGCGGCCCGTAAAGCACGGGAGCTGACCAGGCGCAAGAATGCCCTGGAGATAACTTCGTTGCCCGGTAAGCTGGCCGACTGCACCCACAAGGACCCGGCCGTGGCCGAACTTTTCCTGGTGGAGGGTGATTCCGCCGGCGGTTCGGCCAAGCAGGGCCGCGACCGGCGTTTCCAGGCCATCCTGCCTTTGCGGGGTAAAATCTTAAACGTCGAGAAGGCGCGGCTGGATAAGATTTTAAATAACGAAGAGATCCGGACCATCATCACCGCCCTGGGGACAGGCATCGGCGATGATTTTAACATCAACAAGGCCCGCTACCATAAGACTATCCTCATGGCCGATGCCGATGTGGACGGTTCCCATATCCGGACGCTGTTACTTACCTTTTTTTACCGCTACATGCGGCCTTTAATCACCGAAGGTTATATCTATATCGCCCAGCCGCCCCTGTATAAAGTTTCCCGGGGTAAAACAGAGCACTACCTGTATAATGACGCCGAACTGGAAAGGTTTTTACAGAACCATGGCGGCGAAAAATGGGAAGTCCAGCGCTATAAAGGCCTGGGCGAAATGAATGCCGACCAGCTCTGGGAAACGACCATGAACCCGGAAACCCGGACCCTGCTCCGGGTCAACCTGGAGGATGCTGCAGAAGCTGATGCCATCTTTAACATCCTCATGGGTGACCGGGTGGAGCCGCGGCGAGAATTTATCCAGCAGCACGCCCACGAAGTCAGAAACCTGGATATCTAGGGTAGGGGGGCTGACCCCCGTTTTTCTTTAGAACTGTTTGTCGCTAGCTTCCAGCCGGGTATAATTAAAGGGTCACTCTTGAAAGAAGGTGGAAAATACTTGGCCTTGAGAGAGGGCGGTAAGATTTTAGAAGTCAACCTGGAAGAGGAAATGAAGCGTTCCTACATTGACTATGCCATGAGCGTTATTGTGGGCCGCGCTTTACCTGATGTCCGCGATGGCTTGAAACCTGTCCACCGGCGGATCCTTTATGCCATGTACGAAGAGGGGCTGACCCCGGATAAGCCCCATAAAAAGTCGGCCGTCGTCGTGGGTACGGTGTTGGCCCGTTACCACCCCCACGGCGATGCCGCCGTCTATGAAACCATGGTCCGCCTGGCCCAGGATTTTGCCTGCCGCTATCCCCTGGTGGACGGCCACGGTAACTTCGGTTCCGTCGACGGCGACTCCCCGGCGGCCATGCGCTATACCGAAGCCCGGCTGGCGAAAATTGCCCTGGCCATGCTGGCCGATATTGATAAAGCGACCGTCGACTTCAGCGATAACTATGACGGCAGCCTGAAGGAACCGGTCGTGCTCCCGGCACGGATTCCCCAGCTTTTAGTCAACGGGTCGGCCGGCATTGCCGTGGGTATGGCCACCAACATCCCGCCCCATAACCTGGGGGAAGTTATCGATGCCCTGGTCTACCTGATTGACCACCCGGAGGCCGATCTCAAAGACCTGACCCGGTTTATCAAAGGACCGGACTTTCCTTCCGGAGGCCTGATTATCGGCCGGGAAGGGATTAGAAATGCCTATCGCACCGGGCGGGGTAGCATTAAGATTCGCGCCAAAGCCCAGGTGGAAACCTTAAACAACGGCAAGAGCCAGATTGTGGTCACGGAAATCCCCTACCAGGTCAACAAGGCCCGCCTGGTGGAAACTATTGGTGAGCTGGTGCGGGAAAAAAAAATTGACGGCATTGTTGAGCTGCGGGACGAGTCCGACCGGACGGGGATGCGCATTGTCATCGAGCTGCGCCGGGATGTCCAGCCCAGGGTGATCCTTAACCAGCTCTATAAACACACCCAGATGCAGGAGAATTTCGGGGTCATTATGCTGGCCCTGGTAGATGGAAGGCCGCGGGTCCTCAATTTACAGGAAATGCTGACCCTCTACCTGGATCACCAGAAGGAGGTTATCACCCGCCGTACCCGCTATCTCCTGGCCCAGGCCGAAGCCCGGGCCCATATCGTGGCGGGCCTGCGCATTGCCATCCAGTTTCTCGATGAAGTAATCAAGATTATCCGCCAGTCGCCCAATGAACCTGAAGCCTGCCGGGGCCTGATGGAGCGTTTTGCTTTAAGCGACAGGCAGGCCAAAGCCATTGTCGACATGCGCCTGGGGCGCCTCACGGCCCTGGAAAGGGAAAAACTGGAAGAAGAGTGGGAGGAACTGCAAAAGCGTATAGCCTACTTGAAGGAAGTCCTGGGCCATGAGGCCATGGTCTACGGCATAATCCGGGAGGAACTCCTGGAGTATAAAAATAGATTTGCTGATCCCCGCCGGACGCAAATTGTCCTGGAAGAAGAAAACCTGGAGGTAGAAGACCTGATTGCCCGGGAAGATATCGTCGTCACCCTGACCCGCCGCGGCTATGTCAAGCGCCAGCCGGTAGACGCCTACCGCAGCCAGAAGCGGGGCGGCCGCGGCATCCAGGCCATGGGTACCCGGGAAGAAGATTTTGTCCAGGACATCTTTGTCACTACCACCCATCACTACCTCCTTTTCTTTACCAATAAGGGGCGGGTCTTCCGCCTGCGGGGCCATGAAGTACCGGAGGCCGGCCGCCAGGCCCGGGGGACGCCGCTGGTCAATTTAATTTATCTCCACAAGGAAGAAACCATTACCGCCGTTATTCCCATCCGCGACCCGGGCGAAGAGGCTTATCTCTTCATGGCCACCAGGAGGGGTACGGTGAAAAAGACCCCCCTGGCTGAATACCAGACTTCCCGGCGGGACGGCCTCATTGCCCTTAACCTGGAAGATGGCGATGAACTGATCGGTGTCCTGCGGACGGAAGGGGATAACGAAGTTATCCTGGTGACGCGCCGGGGCAAGGCCATCCGTTTTGCCGAAGATGAAGTCCGGCCCATGGGCCGGGCCGCCCACGGCGTGAAGGGCATCGAACTGGAAGACGGGGACGAGGTCATCGGCCTGGTCCGGGTTAAAGAAGGGGCCGAACTGGTCGTTGTTTCTGAGAAGGGTTTCGGCAAGCGGACGCCTTTAAGCGAGTACCGGGCCCAGGGCCGGGGCGGCAAGGGGATTATAACCATGAACGTCACTGAGCGCACAGGCCCGGTAGCCGCGGTGACCGTCGCCGCCCCGGATGACGAGCTAATGCTGATTTCGGCCGAGGGGATTCTCATCCGCCTGGGGGTGGAAGACATCTCCCGCCAGGGACGCATTACCCGCGGCGTCACCCTGATGCGCCTGGATCCCAGTGACCGCGTGGTAGCCATAGCTCGCGTGCAGTAAGACTTAAGTTTTATAGCAAAAATTATGTTATATTGAAGGATTATTGCTTAAGAGGTATCCCTGTAGTAGAATGAAGGAGAATGAAACTGTGCAGCCTGAACGGTCGAAGAGTGAACAATGTGGGGGGGTACAAAATGGCAGCAGAAAAGGGAACCTGGACGGTAAAAAAGGGCCTGGCGGAGATGCTTAAAGGCGGCGTCATCATGGACGTCACCACCCCGGAACAGGCTAAAATTGCTGAAGAGGCCGGGGCCTGCGCCGTCATGGCCCTGGAACGGGTGCCGGCCGATATTCGCGCTGCCGGCGGGGTGGCCCGCATGGCCGACCCGACGGTTATCTTACGGATTATGGACGCCGTATCCATTCCGGTGATGGCCAAGGCTAGAATCGGCCATTTCGTGGAGGCGCAGATTTTAGAGGCCCTGGGCGTTGACTATATCGATGAAAGCGAAGTCCTAACGCCGGCCGATGAAGAATTCCATATCAATAAACATGAATTCAAAGTGCCCTTCGTCTGTGGCGCCCGCAATCTCGGCGAGGCTTTAAGGCGCATCGGCGAGGGGGCGGCCATGATCCGCACCAAGGGCGAGCCCGGTACAGGCAATGTCGTGGAGGCTGTCCGTCATATGCGCCGGGTAATGAGCGAGATCCGGCGCCTGCAGAACCTGCCCGATGAGGAATTGATGACCTTTGCCAAAGAAATCCAGGCTCCCTATGAACTGGTCCGGCAGGTGAAGGAACTGGGGCGCTTGCCGGTAGTCAACTTTGCCGCCGGCGGCATCGCCACCCCGGCCGACGCCGCTCTAATGATGCAGCTGGGCGCCGACGGTATCTTCGTCGGCTCCGGTATCTTTAAATCCAGCGACCCCATGAAACGGGCGCGGGCCATTGTGGCCGCCACCACCCACTTCCGGGAACCGGAAGTCCTGGCCGAGGTATCTAAAGACCTGGGTGAAGCCATGCCCGGCCTGGAGATTGCCACCATCAGGCAGGAAGAACGCATGCAGGAACGCGGCTGGTAGGGCAGCATTGCAATCGTTACAATTTAATGTACTCAGGGGATAAAGAGGCGAGTAAAATGAAAATCGGTGTGCTGGCCATGCAGGGCGCCTTCCGGGAGCATATTGCCTCCCTGGCGGCCCTGGGTGTGGAAGGTATAGAGATCCGGCGGGAAAGGCAACTGGAAGGTATTGCCGGGCTGATCATACCGGGCGGCGAGAGTACAACCATCGGCAAGCTAATGGAAGAGTTCAACCTCCTGGAACCTGTACGGTCACTGGCGGCAGCCGGTATGCCGGTCTTCGGCACCTGCGCCGGGATGGTACTCCTGGCCAAAGATATAATCGGCAGCGACCAGCCCCGCCTGGGGCTGATGCACGTCAGCGTCCGGCGCAACGCCTATGGCCGCCAGGTGGACAGCTTTGAGGTCGACCTGGAGATCCCCGTCCTGGGGGAGGAGCCCTTTCATGCCGTCTTTATCCGCGCTCCTTACCTGGAGAGGGTTGAGCCCCCGGCGGAATCCCTGGCCACCTTTATGGGCAAGTCCGTCATGGCCCGCCAGGGGAACCTCCTGGCGACGGCCTTCCACCCGGAACTGACTAAAGATTTACGAGTACACCGCTATTTCCTGGCGATGATAAAATAAGAGGGCTGGCGACAGCCCTTCTTTTCTTTCACTCAGCCAATTATCAAGAACTACCGGGGAGACTTTATGGAAGCAGGTCAACTTTTTGCCCGCAGCATAGATATCTTGAAAGCCTACCAGTCACCTACGGGTGCTTTTCCTGCGGCTCCTGATTACCCGCCCTATAATTACGCCTGGCTGCGGGATGGGACCTTTAGCGCCCGCGCCCTGGACCTGGTCGGGGAAAGGGAAGCAGCCGCTGGCTTTTACCGCTTTGGAGCCCGCACCATTATCGCCCATGGCTACAAGGTAGAGAGAGCCATGGCGGCCGTGGCCCGGGGCCAGCCCATAGGGGATGCCACCTGCCTCCATACCCGCTATACCCTGGCCGGGGAAGAAGGCCGGGAGCCCTGGGGCAATTTCCAGCTGGACGGCTACGGCACCTACCTCTGGGGCCTGGCCGCCCACCTGCGGGCCGGCGGCCCCTGGGAAGATATTTACCGCCGGGCCGTTGACCTGGTGGTGCCTTACCTCACCGGCCTCTGGCAGCACCCCTGCCTGGACTGCTGGGAGGAATACGGTGATTACCGCCACCCCTCCACCCTGGCGGCCATATATGGCGGCTTGCAGGCCATTTTACCCTGGCTGGAGGACGAAAGCCGAAAAACAGGATTCCACGACGCCGGCAGGGAACCAGAAAGGGAGCAAAATCCGGGACGGCTGGTTTTAAAGGTAGAAGATGTACTGGAACGGCTGCCTGAACTGGCCAGGAGTGAGTTTATCCGGGACGGTCACTGGGTAAAGTTTGCCGGGCAGGATGCCGTTGATGCCAATCTCCTCTGGCTGGGAGTACCCTTCGGCCTCTGCAGCCTGGATGATCCCGTCTTCCGGGAGACGGTGGCCAGGATCGCAACCGAACTTTGTTCCGGTGGCGTCAAGCGCTATTCTGCAGATACCTACTACGGCGGCGGGCAGTGGCTGCTCCTCACCGCCTGGCTGGCCTGGTACTACCGCCTGCGGGGGGAAGAAGCCCCGGCCCGGAAACTCCTGGCCTGGGTGGAAGCCCGGGCCGATACCAACGGCTTCCTGCCGGAGCAGGTGCCGGAAAACCTTACTTCCGAGGCCCACTACCACTACTGGCTGGAGCGCTGGGGGCCCATCGCCAACCCCCTCCTCTGGTCTCACGCCATGTATATCATTGCCGCAAGGGGCATGGAAGTTTAAAATAACTATCGTCCGTCGCCATCATGACCTGCAAGTGTTAATTCAACCGCTTGCAGAACTTACCTTCATCTGATATACTGATATTCGGAGGTGGGATCATGAACGCTGCTCTAACAGAAACCACAAAAATAGGTAAAAGGGGTACGGTTGTAATTCCGGCAAGCCTGCGTCGTAGATACGGCTTGAAAGAAGGGGCTTTGATGATAGCCGAAGCATGCCCGGAAGGGATATTATTGCGCCCGGCGGTAGCCCTGCCCGTAGAAATTTATAGTCCTGAACGTAAGGCCGAATTTCTTTTAAATAATTGCATAACACCTGAAGATTATGCCTGGGCCGTCGAGGAGGTACGCCGGCTGGGATTGGATCCAGCTAATATCCCCCATGAAAGGTTAAAAGATAATTAATGGACCGGCTATTTTTGGATGCCAATGTATTATTTTCCGCCGCTTATGGCAGTCCTACGCTAAACCAGTTATGGGAAAGGGAACGCCATAATCGCTGTCGGCTTTTGGCCTCCAATTATGTAATCGAAGAAGCCCGGCGTAACCTTGAACAACAGGAACATTTAATACGCCTGGAAAAACTGGTGGCGCAACTTAGAATCGTTCCCGAGGCCGACATCACCATTCCCTGTCCAATTAATCTACCGGTTAAGGATCATCCTGTACTTGTAGCTGCGATCCAGGCCCGGGCAACCCATCTCATTACAGGGGATTTACGTCATTTTGCCCCTTATCGTGGCCAGGTTATTGCAGGTGTACGCATCTGTACCCCCCGTGATTACTTTAGCAGCCTGGAGGACGTAGCCACGCCCGGATAACCCTCGCAGTTGCGGTCGAAGCCGGTGCCTGTAGTGACGGCTACCCCGGCCCTCCCCGGCACTTTGATTTTAGACATACTTTATGCTCCATATGTCCATAAAGCGGAGAGAAAGTGGAGAGAAAGCGGAGAGGGTCCGGAATAAAGCGTTAAATATAGTTTAACCTGCAGTAGCTTTACGAGGGCGGCGCAACTTTAAGATTTTTACGGATTACGAAAAAGACACGCCGGTGGCCGGACCGGTAACCACCTGATTTTTTATCCCTTCTACCGGCAACGAGAAAAACGTCCCGGTCCCGGACGGTTACGCAATTAGCCATCACCTCCGGCTCCCTGTTAGAATGGGGGCGAAAGGAGGTGAGCAAGATGGCCAGAGTAACAGCGCCCCTAATGTCCATGGATGCCAGCGGCGCTGTGGGGAAATCCCTGGTATTCGGTAAATGGAAGGGTATTAATTATGCGCGCCGGTATCTTGTGCCTGTGAATCCCAATACCATGAACCAGAAGAAAGTCCGCGGCTATTTCTCCCGCGCGGTGGCCGCCTGGCACGGCGAGAACAGCGAGGTTAAAACGGCATGGAACACGGCCGCCGGCAGCAGGGCCATGACAGGGTTTAATTACTACGTGGCCCAGTACATCAAGTACCTTCACTCCCACAACGGCGAGGACCCTACCGCCCCCTACCAGCCGCCCGGACAACCGTGATTGCTGCACCCCAAGGAGCGGCAAGGCTATTAGCTTTGCCGCTCCTTGAATCATGCCGATGAAGCCCCGGCACCATCTCCGCCTTGCCGGCAAGGCCAGAGGCGGAATAGTCTCGAGGTTTAAGGAAGTGAAGAAAACCTCATTATCTTGAAATCAGTGCTGACGCATGAACTTATTTCAAAACGGGTTTAAAGATCAAAAAACAGGCGACCAGGCGATGTGATAAGAAACCAAGACGGGAAAAAGGGCTTTTTATGTCTGCGGGAGTTTGGGAGGGAAAAGCGGGGGTAAAAAAAGGTGCAGCAAAGTAAGCCACCCCTTAAGGGGGCTTGTGGGTAGGGATTAAATGGCAACTGGCGTAAAAATATTAAAGGGCCAGCCGTATCCTGGGGGCTCTGGTGCAAAGGGCTAGCAATTGGTCGGGATTAAGCCAGCGGTTCATCCAGGTTTCCCGGAGAAACCTGATGGTTCCCCTTAGGCCCAATTCCTGTACTTTTTTCATCAAGGCCTCTGTATGTAAGGTCAGGATATTCAACAGATGCCCCAGATGCATGAGCAAATGCCAGTTTTTCATTGCCGTCCAGTTCAGGGAAAAGGCGTGTTCGTACTGGTAGCCCTGATGCTTTTCCAGCAGGATATTTTCTTCGATGTCCCAGCGGTGGCGGGCCGCTTTATTGCAACGGGCGACTATATTTTGTTTCGTTAATGGCCGTGAGGATACCCACATCCAGTGGGCCTCCTTCTTGGCACCGTTCTCTTCCCATGTCTCTGTGCATCCCGCCACATGGATTTTTAACCGTCGTAAGGACCCGGAAACTTCCCGGAACTCGTAGTCGATGTGGTTGGCCCACCAAAAGTTTTGCTCCCGATTGCCCCACCGGTACTTTAGGGTCTGGTCTTTTTCCAGTTTTCTAATGGCCTGCGCCTCTTCCGCAACACTTATCAGGCGGTCTTGAGGCAGAACAAACATAAAATCCAGATGTAATTGGCGGCACAGGGCCATTATTGGTCCATTGGCATACAGGCCGTCAGCTACTATCATCATGCGTAACTTGGGAAAGGCTTTACGCAGGCGTACCAGTAACCGTTTACAGGCTTTTAATTCGCAATCCTGTTTGGTGAATATGATGTCCTCGCCGGCGGGGTTTTCACAGAACTCCGTGAGTAAGGGGATGGTTACCCCCTGGGGGCCGACCAGGACTGCTTCTAAAGCATAAGCGGCATATGATACCTCTTCCCCACGTTGACGGTGGAGGGCTTCTTTAGCCCAGGGCCACCGGCGCGCTATCTTCTGGGTCCCATCGATGGCTACTACCTGAATCCGTGACAACCCAATAACAAAATATCTGGATATGGCTCAAAACCTCGCGAAAAATAAGGTATAATAGGCTGGATGGCAAACGAATCCATGTTCACCTGCGAGGTGCGGCCATGAAATTCATCATTGAACAGTCTGATGAACACCTTACCCCCGTTGCCGGACTGGCTCTGGTGGGGGAAATCATTGATCATACTGCTCTGAAACTCAGGCTAAATAAGACCCGGATACCTGGTGTTTCTTCTCCGGATATTTCTCACGGGGATGTTATCACCTCTTACGTGGGCCTGCTTTGCCAGGGTCGCAGTGATTTTGACCATATTGAGCTTTTTCGGGATGACCCCTTCTTCGCTGCGGCGCTGGGTATTCAGGATGTGCCTTCAAGCCCTACCCTGCGCCAGCGCCTGGATATGATAGCTCATAGTGTACCCTACCAGGAGATTATCCTCGAGGAAACGGCCAGGTTCCTTAAGAAACTTAAGGCACCGGTAACTCCTGTTACCCTGGGTTCCAGGGAACTAAAGCGCCAATATGTCCCTTTGGATATTGATGTTACTCCCTTTGATAATTCAAATTCCAAGAAAGAGGGTGTTTCCAGGACCTATAAGGGCTACGACGGTTATGCGCCTATCTTCGCCTACCTCGGTAGGGAAGGCTACTGCGTCCATACCGAACTGCGGGCCGGGAAACAGCATTGCCAAAAAGGGACGCCGGAGTTCCTGCGACAAGCTCTAACCTTTGCTCGCGCTATCACTTCGCTGCCACTTTTAGTACGGATGGATGGCGGTAATGACAGCCAGGATAATCTCCAGGTCTGTTTGGACCCGGAAATCAAAGCCGATTTTATCATTAAGCGTAACCTGCGCAAGGAAACGCCGGAGGCCTGGCTGGCCATTGCCAAGGAAAATGGTACCGCCACCCTAGAACGGGAGGGAAAAACCGTCTATCGGGGGCACCAGATGGTGAAAATCGAGGGTGCTGACACCCCTGTCCGTCTGGTGTATAAGGTCACCGAGCGGACGATATTACGAAACGGCCAGCTTCTCCTGGTCCCGGAAATTGAGGTCGAAACCTACTGGACCACTTTACCCGACCCGGTGGAGGATATCATTACCCTCTACCACGACCACGGCACCAGTGAGCAATTCCACAGTGAAATCAAAAACGATTTAGACCTGGAACGGCTGCCCAGCGGCAAGTTTGCCACCAATGACCTGGTGCTACACCTGGGTGTTTTCGCCTACAACATTCTAAGGCTTCTGGGGCAGTTTAGCCTCCCGCTAAAGGAGGTACCGCTGCGCAATAAGAAAGCTCAACGCCGGCGGCTGCGTACCGTTATACAAAACCTGATTACCATAGCGTCCCGGCTGGTTCACCACGCCCGGCAGGTCAAATTACGATTTGGGCAGCACAGCCCGTGGTATCCAGCTTTCCGGTACCTATATAAAGCGTTGGCTTAATACAGAACTTCTAGCTCCAGTTAGCTGTATAAGCAGGCTCCAAGCCTCTTAGGACGAGAGGTCTACTTTGTTATTCCCTTATCCAGGGGACCCAAGGTAAGAGTAAATAGCCTTCGTCCACATAATCAACTTTAGACCCAATTCAATGTATCAGCAGATGTTAAATATAACTGTTAATACCATTTACTGTTAGTGCGAGTTCTACCCAGTTGTTATTATCACGGATTCAGGTACTATATAATGCTTTTCTACCAGTAATGCCTGGAGCTGCCGGTTACGCAGCAGTCGTTTGATTGTTTGCACCAGAACTCCTTCCAGTTGCTCCGGATTGATCTTTTCCAACAGACGATTGACGGTGTCCATATGGGGGATACTTTCAATCTCCGGAAATACCTCCCTAAATAGCTCCCAAAAGGTGGGTCGGGTCAGTTCTCGATTGGCTTCCCTCCTTGAACTATAGGCGAAGATGAATAGAAACAGCGCGAAGGTCAGGAGTACGACCAGTTTATGCCGGATGCTTCCCGGCCGCCTGGGGTCTGGTAGGCGGGCGAATTTCTCCATCAATTGCGGTAACTGTGAACGCCATACCGGCAATTGTGCCGCCAACGCCCCTTGCCGTTCGGCGCCCTCCTTGGCACTGTTGATATAGGCATTTTTACGATTGGCCAGGGTCGCCGGGTGGAGGGTTTCGGGATGCCGTAAGGCCATATTTATTCCCCTCCCTCGTCTAAGGTTTCTTCAATATACTCCGGGAAGGGTTCCACCAGCCGCCGGCGCCAGTTACGTACCAGGGGGTACACCCAGATTGCTTTGACCGCAACGGCATATTGATTAAAGGTGTCTTGACGCCCGCGGCCGGCGGTCTCGCCTATATATATCCAGTTGGCCGCCCGGTAACAGGTACCCTGGTATTCCGGTTCCACAAAGGTTTCTAAAAGAACAGGTTCATAGCCGTAACGTTCCCGCCAGTCCACCCTGATCCGGCGGGCCGCCAGGGCAAGAGCGTGACTCGCTAAGTGCGGGATATGGACTTCCGGTAAGATCAAAAAGCGGTTGTTGTTGACAATCCTGGGCCGGTAACGCCGACGCTCCTCGGCCGTCCAGCCGATCCATTGATCCCTCGCTGCCAGAGCCTTGGCGGCGGCGCCAAACAACATCGCCCCTACTATCTCCCGGCCATTGGCTCCTTGCACCCGAATCCAATACCGTTGCTGCGCCCCGATGGCACGAACATACCCTAAAGGATGGTAAGCCGCCATCGTGGCGTTCCAATCTGCCCTTTCTAAAGGGGTGACTGGATCTATGGTAACCGGCGCCACTTCTTGAAGTTTGGCCTCGAGCCGTGTTTGTATCGCAGTTCCCAGTCGCTCTCCGCCGACTTGGCGCACCTTATTCTTTTGCAGCGGTGGTAAGGTGATGACCCCTTTTTGTTCTAATTCTAGCAGCAGCTTTCTACAGGCTTCCATCTTTAGCCGCCCATTCGGAGCCTTCCAGGGCAAATTCTCACATATGGTCGCCGCTATTTCTTCTCGGCTTAATCGGGAAAATCGCTCTACTGTGTCGCGTATTAAGTTGATATCCGCCTCGGTAAACTCTCTATCCCCAATCCAAAAAGGCACGTCCATCTGAAATTTCACCTCGCTATTTCTCCAAGGCTATTTTCTCAGATTGGCTCGTGCCTGTCCAGTCCTATTTGCGATAAAATTTTCTCGGAACCTCTGTTTTATCCAGATGTCGCAAGGCCTTTTTTGTTAATGCGTCAGCACTGTCTTGAAATGGCGGTCGAAGGTGGCGATACGAGGGATGTTGTTAAGCCGCAAAATAGCGGCGCTGGTAGCGTCGGCTAAAGTTAGGGAATGATCGGAAAACTTCTCCAGGAGCCTACGCGCTTCCTGCAGAATTTCCTTATCGACCCAGATTATTTCGGTAAATCCTTCCTCAACTTGCTGCTTTATTATATCAAGGAACTGCAGGGCTGCCTTTGTATTTAACTTGCGCATCAGTAAAGTATAAGTTTCAGATAGGATCAAATCAGAGGTGATAAGCAGGGTGCCTTCGGCTTGTAAGGATAACATCACCTGAGCGGCTTCGTCATGATGCTGGTCGCTCCGGACCAGGTAAGCAAACCATAAACCTGTATCGACAAATACTTTCATTGATTTGCCTCCGGATACCCCGGGCCATATATTATTTCATCATGCCTTTCGCTGGCTGTAAAGGGGCTCGTTTCGCCAGCAAAAATTCCTATCGCCTTCAATACCGGATTCTTTTCCGGAGGTGTATTACGCCGCTTTTCCTGCTCAAGGTACATGATCAGCGCCCGGCGAACGATTTCCGATTCAGAAACCCTGGCTCGTCGGGACAATTCTTTTAATTCTTTATTCAGGGTAACAGGCACATACAACTGGCGTCTTACCATCTTGATTTGGGGCATATGAATTTACCTCCTTCTCAGTATCATTATAGTATAATGGTGTATAGTGGGCAAGTATTATACACCATCTAAATACTTGTAGTGGCAATGTTGGATAGAGCTTTATTGTCATTTAGCACACTATCATCCTTAAAACTAGTCCTAACTTTATCAATTTAAAATATCGAGATAACATGTAACAGTTCCCCCAAAGTGATATAATTTTAGCAAATTATTCTGGGGGGCTGTTTATGCAACTGGTATACAATTTCGGTATTTCCCTGGAGGATTATGCTGCCCGGGGTAAGAAAAATGAGTTTCCCGTCATAGAGTCTTGCCCTATCTGTATGGCCCGGCAGGCTCTAAAGCGGCATGGTTTTTACTGGCGTAATGCCGGTAGTGACTCGGAAAAGTGGCTACAGCTGCCCATCTGCCGCTTTTGGTGCCGCTCCTGCCGGCACACCTTCTCTCTTTTGCCTTCCTTTCTCCTGCCGTATTACCAGTATTCCCTTAAGTTCATTCTGGACTGTCTCATATATTTCTTCTCCAAGGCCCGCCTCCTTATTTACTACCAGCTGCTCCAGTTCTACCGCCGCCGTTGGGCGAAGAACATGAATTGCATCCAGGCCTTCTTCCGGGAGCAGGGTTACCAGGAAATAATCCCGCCGGAATTTAAACAAAGGGCCATAAAATTGCTGGAAATGATTGCCGCGTTCCCCAACGCCGAAACCTTTTCCCAAAGGTTCCATAATCATTTCCGGCGCAATTTTATGGCTAATTAATTTTACCATGCTTTCCCCGGTTCCGTAAAGCCTCCCTGCTACATTAGCCACCACACACCTTTTGCCTGTCCTGGGGGACAGGTTAAGGTTAAACTGGTAAATGACCGGACCGGTTAACCTTAAATCCTGGGGAGGGGTTGTGATGGACGAGAAGGACCGGGAAAATATCGCTCTTTTTCGCTTTAGCTTGATTGCGCCGTTGTTGCAGGGTCAGGTAGCCAGCAGGAAGGCCTACCTGGAGAGTATTACGGCCAGACCCCATGAAGTACCGTATTATGGCCTCTGCGACTATAGCCCCCAGACCATTGCCAGCTGGCTCAGGGATTACCGCCGCGAGGGGTTTGAGGGGTTAAAACCGAAAAGGCGTTCTGACCGGGGAAGGCCGCGGGCCTTATCCCCGGAGTTACAGGAGCAACTCCTGGCCCTGCGCCAGGAGGAGCGTTCCTGTCCGGCTTCTGTCTTTTATGAACAACTGGTGGCTAAAGGTGTTATTTTACCGGACGCCGTTTCTTACGCTACCATTTACCGTTTCCTGAAATCCAGGGGGCTTTTAGGCCGGGAGATGCGGCGGGAGCCGGAACGGAAACGCTTTGCCTATGATACGGTGAATACCCTCTGGCAGGGGGATGTGGCGGCCGGGCCTTACCTTCGCGTTGGCAACAAAAAGGTGGCTACTTTCCTCTTTGCTTTTATCGATGATTGTTCCCGCCTGGTGACTTTTGCCCAGTTTTTTACTTCCGAGAAGTTTGAGTCTTTGAAGGTGGTCTTCAAGGAGGCTATCTTACGCCGGGGCATTCCGCAGATGGTCTACGTGGATAATGGTAAAATCTATCGTTCGGAGCAGCTGCAGCTGGCCTGCGCGGCCCTGGGGATAGCCTTGATCAATACTAAACCCTATGACCCGCAGAGCAAGGGTAAGATCGAAAGGTTCTTCTTGACCGTCAGGCAGCGTTTCTTGCCCCTGGTTAAAGATGAACACCTTAAATCTCTGGATAACTTGAACCGCTCTTTCTGGCAGTGGCTGGAGGAAGATTATCACCGCCAGGTCCACAGTGCTTTGGGTATGAGCCCCCTGGATAAGTTTATGTCCCAGTTCAGCCAGGTTAAGATGGTGAGCGACCCGGCTGTTCTGGAGCCGCTTTTTTTCAAGCGGGAGGAACGGCGGGTACATCATGATGCTACTATCTCCATTAACAAGCGCCTTTTTGAGGTGCCGCCTCAATTTATCGGCAACCGGGTGGAGGTGCGCTTTGACCCGGAAAAACTGGAGCGGGTCTTGATTTTTGTGGCCGGTAAAGAGGTGGCGGTGGCACAGCCGGTGGCGCTCAGTGTTAACGCCCGGGCAAAGCGGGAGAGCAAACTTTCTTTTGCCAGCTTACAGGGAGGGGGCCAAAACTAGAATGTACCAGGCTTTTTATGGCTTAAAAGGGGCTCCTTTTGGCAAGGAGCTAAAACCCCAGGATGCCTTCCTTTCCTGCAGTTTAAAAGAAACGAGGGCCCGGCTGGAGTATTTATCCCGCGTCCGGGGCATGGGGGTCCTGGTGGGGGAACCGGGAGCCGGTAAGACCTTTGCCTTGCGGGTCTTTTGTGCTAATTTAAACCCGGCCCTCTTTAAGGTTATTTATTTGCCCCTGGCCACAGGGACGGTCATGGATTTTTACCGCGGTTTGGCCCGGGGCCTGGGGGAAGAACCGTCTTTCCGCAAGATTGACCTTTTTCACCAGATCCAGCAGGCGGTCCAGGTGTTCTTCCGGGATAAAAAGATTACGCCCGTCTTCATCCTGGATGAGATGCACCTGGCTAACCCCAAATTCCTGCTGGACCTGGCCCTGCTCTTTAATTTCGCCATGGACGCCTTTAATCCTTTTATCCTGGTCCTGGCCGGCTTGCCTTTTTTGTTGAGCCGCTTGGAGTTGAACCAGACCCAGTCTCTGGCCCAACGCCTGGTGGTTCGCTTCCAGGTGGAACCTTTAAACCGTGAGGAGGTGGGCGCCTACCTGGAGCACCATTTATCCCTGGTGGGGGCTACCAGGCCTTTATTTGAGCCGCCTGCCGTCGAGGCCATCGCTTCTCGCTCCCGCGGCTGGCCGCGCCTGGTGAACAACCTGGCCCTGACTTCCCTCCTCTGGGGCGCCCAGCTTAAAGCCCAGCTGATTAGTGCTGATGTGGTCCGCCAGGCAGCTGCCGAAATTGGCCTCTAAGGGTGGTGGCTATGCTTAAGCTTGCTTCCCCCAGAGACGTGGAAAGTCTCCTGGAGATCCTGGCTTTCGTCCTCTGGGCGAATACTTCTGGTTCCTACGGTGAGGAATTGGAACGCCCGGTATTGGATTTCGCCCGCGACCTTTACGCTGAATTGCTAAAATACCTGGAGTCTTTCTATACCGCCCGCGAGGAACCCCATTATTACAGCTTTATTTGCCAGTTGCAACTGGAACAAGGATTTGATTTCCAGAGAAAACGCCTGGCTGCCCTTGATAAAAAATTGGCGGAACGGTTCAAGGCCCCTTCTTTTTAGGCCGCGTTGAGCGGCTTTTTTCTTTGTGGCTTTTATTGTGCTAATGTGCAATTCCTGAGAATTTGGGGTGCTGTAATTTGATAATCTTGCAGTTTGTGCCGGCGGCGTGAGTTACTTTAATTTGAAAAACGGTGGTTAATTTAATGTGCTAAATGACACTTTATCACAGTCACAGGATCTTTCTGGGACTTATTTGTCCTGTCAATTGCAAGACATGAAGATTGATTAAGGCAGCCGGTAATGGTTGCCTTTTTAACTATTAAGTTACGATTTTTTTCGTTAAAATGATCTTGACATCAAAAGTAAATAATCGTAAACTATAAGCGAAGAAAATGAAAAAATATGAAAGGTATAAAGCAATATATGTTCGCAAGCGAACGCAAACAAAAGATAATAGAAATCCTGGAACATACACCGGCAGTGAGAGTAGCGGAATTAAGCGAGCTCTTTCAAGTTTCCGAAGTAACCATCCGACGTGATCTCCAGGAATTAGAAGCGGCCGGCCTCCTGAAACGTACCCACGGCGGTGCCGTGAGCATTACCACGGCTTCCTTTGAACCAACTCTTATAGAGAAAGAAGAAGAACACCTGGAAGAGAAAAAGGCCATCGCGCGGGCCGCCCTGGATTTGATTGCTGACGGCGATACTATTTTACTGGATGCCGGTTCCACCACCTTACAGCTGGCCCGCTTGCTGAAGGCGAATAAAAAACAGGCCCTCACAGTGGTGACCAACGCCCTCAATGTAGCCTGGGAACTGGCCTTCGTTGAAGCCATCGATTTAATTCTCACCGGCGGCCACCTGCGTCACCGCACCCTTTCTTCCGTCGGTCCCATTGCCGACAATACCCTGCTGGGTTTATACGTCGATAAAGTGTTCCTGGCTACCAATAGCTTAGATGTCGAGCGGGGCCTGACTACGCCCAATATCTACGAGGCGCAGACCAAACAGAATATGGTCAAAGCTGGCCGCGAGGTTATTGTCCTGGCCGACCACAGCAAGTTCGGCCGCACCTCACTGGGATTTGTTTGCCCCATAACGGCCATTCACCGGCTCATTACCGATCCCGGTGCCCCGCAAGAGGACCTGGCGCGCCTGAAGGAACGCGGCGTGGAAGTAATCGTCGCCGCCAGAGATTGAACTACCAGGAGGGGTCATTATTGCCTGCACCCATCATTACGGTTACTTTGAACCCGGCCCTGGACAAGACGGTTGTCGTCGAAAACTTTGAGCCTGCCAAAACAAACCGTGCCCGTTTGGTGTGTTACGAGCCTGGCGGGAAAGGAATTAATGTTGCTAAATTTTTACATAAGCTGAATTATCCGGTTATTGCCACCGGTTTCCTGGCCGGCCATAACGGTATTCTGATTAAAGAGGCCTTACAGGAGAGAGGCATTCTTGCGGATTTCATTGAAGTCGAAGGAGAAACCAGGATCAACCTGAAGGTCATTGATCCTGTCAAAAATACTGAAACGGAAATCAATGAAAACGGGTTTATCGTCAGGAAGGAAGATTTAACCGCTCTGGAGCAGAAGCTCGATGCATTGCTGTCCCGTTGCCGGTTGCTGGTATTATCGGGCAGTTTGCCCGGGGGCGTCCCTGGCGATTTCTATGCCACCTTAATTCGCCAGGGACAGAAATACGGCATTGCTGTCATCCTGGATGCCGAGGGGAAGGCCCTGGAGTACGGCCTGGCGGCCAGGCCCCTGCTGGTAAAACCCAACAAGTATGAAGCCGAAACCCTGCTGGGCGAGCATATCTCTACACCTGAAGACGCCGCCCGCGCCGGGATAAAAATCCGGCAGGCCGGGGCGGCAATGGTGGTCATTTCCCTGGGCGCCCTGGGGGCGGTGGCTGTGGACGGGCACCAGGCCCTGTGGGCGCAGCCGCCCCTGCTGGCGGTTGGTAGCACCGTTGGCGCCGGTGACGCGATGGTAGCCGTCCTGGCTCGGGCTGTATGTATAGAGACCGGCCTGGCGGAGGCCGTGCCCCTGGCGGTGGCCGCCGGCACCTGGCTTGCCGCCCGCCGCACCGGGCCCCAGAACAGCATCAGCCTGGAAACCCTGGCCCGCCAGGTTCAAGTAATACACATTAAAACCCGTCCAGCTAGATGGGCTGCCCCGGAAATGAGGGTTTCCGGTTAAGCAGGGAAAAGGAGGAAGTTAATTTGAATTCCTACGAACGCGCCGTGGCTACCCTGAAAGGGGAAATCCCCGACCGGGTGCCAACCTTTGAACTGATGATCGACCCGGCGGTCATGCAGGCTATCACCGGTAGCGACGATTATGCTGATTTCTGTGAATACGTGGGCCTGGATATAGTCGTCACCGGTACCCCTTCTAAACTATATGCCGAAAAGGTTATTGATCCTGCCAGCCGCACTATTATCAACGAATGGGGCATTGTCCGCCGCTACAGCGAGCAGGTGGTTTCCATCCCCCTGGAAGGCCCCATCAAGAAACCTGCCGATATTGAAAATTACACCCCGCCCGATCCCTATGATGAAAGGCGCTATGTCCAGCTCAAAGCCCTGCTGCAGCGCTTTAAGGGCAAAAAGCTGGTAGGCATGCACCTCCACGACTCTTTTAACTACCCCGTTTACCTGCGGGGCATGGAACAGCTCTTCATGGACCTGATTATAAACCCGGAATTGGTGCAAAAACTGGTGCGGATTTCCGTGGATCACAACATCGCCATCGCTGAACGGGCCATCGACCTCGGCGCTGACTTTATCATCCTGGGCGACGATTACGGCAGCAGCACCAGCACCCTGGTATCGCCGCAGCATTTCCGCGAGTTTTTCCTGCCGGGATTAAAGGAAGTAGTCCAGGCCGTCAAGGCCAAAGGCGCCTTTTGCCTGAAACACTGCTGTGGTAACATCAACGCCATTGTCGATGATATGGTGACCACCGGCCTGGACGGCCTGCATCCCCTGGACCCCGGCGCCGGCATGGACATGCTGGCCGTGAAAAACCGCCATCCGCAACTGACGGTTATCGGCGGCATCAGCTGCGCCGAGCCCCTGACGGAGTACAGCGTCGAGGAATTGAAGCAGGAGGTCAAAAGGGTGATTGACCGGGTAGCCCCCGGCGGCCGTTATATCCTGGCTTCCAGCAATTCTATCCACAGTAAAGTGAAACCGGAAAATTTCCTGGCCATGCAGGAAGCAGCGCGAGAATACGGGAACTATGGAAAGTCCGGTAAGCAGTCAGGGTAGTAGTAATCGCCCGGATACAGGAGTAGAAGAACGGATTAATCAAGGAAGGTTATTTTGACTGGAAAGGTAACCACGTTAAAGCTTTCCCTGCATACCAATTTCACTTACCAATATAGATTGGCAAGAAGTTTTTTTTCAAAAAAAATTACAGAGTAGCAGGAATCCCGAAGGTGACGTCGAATATATGACAACGATAGTTATCGACAACGTTATCAAGTCAGAGGAGTAAAGTTTATTTTGATAAATAGGAATGATTCGCCTAAAGGGCTGCCTACTATTAAAGACGTGGCTGCTGCCGCCGGGGTTTCCTTGAAAACTGTTTCCCGGGTCATCAACGGCGACGAGCACGTCCGCGAGCAGACCAGGGAAAAGGTCCTGGCGGCCATCAAGGCTGTGGGTTACCAGCCGAACGCCATTGCCAGGAGTTTACGGGTTAAAAAAACTTATACCATCGGCGTCATCATCGCCGATATAACTAACAACTTTTACAGCGCTATTGTCCGGGGTATCGAAGACATCGCCACTAGTAAAAACTACAGCCTCCTGATTGCTAATTCTGACGAGATGCTGAAGAAAGAAAAACAGTATACCCGCATCTTTGTGGAAAAACAGGTGGAGGGCATGATTATCGTCCCGGCGGGCGGCTCCCACCAGTATCTAGAGCACCTGGCCGGGCACCTGCCCCTGGTCTTTGTGGACCGGCAACCGGAAGATTTTAAGGGCGCCTCCATTGTTAAGGTGGAAAATAGCCAGGGTGCCTATAATCTAACTTGCCATTTACTTCAACACGGCTACCGGGAAATTGCCTATATCGGCCATATCGCCAGTTTAACAACTGGGGAAGAACGCTTCGCCGGTTTTAAAAAAGCCATGGAGGAATATGGCCAGGAGATTAAACCTTTCCTGGTGCGGATGGGTAGTAAAACGGTAATGGATGCTTTCCGGGCCACCCAGGAGGTTTTAACGGAACAGCCGCGCCGGCCCCAGGCCATCTTTGCTACCAACAATATCATGGTGCTGGGAGCCTTACGGGCCCTGACCTATCTGGGCCTGGAGGTGCCGCGGGATATAGCCCTGGTGGGTTTTGATGATTTTGAAACTGCGGATACCTGTCGGCCGCGCCTGACCGTCGTTTCCCAGCCAGCCTACGCCATGGGCCGGGAGGCGGCTATTATGTTGTTCCGCCAGATGGAAGGAGCTGCTGCCGGGCAGGAAATTACCTTGCCGACGGAGTTGATAATCCGGGAATCCTGCGGCTGCCTGGGGCAATTCCACGACAGCCCGGAAAGGAGAAGATAAGCTAAATTAGCATCAATTGACAACGTTGTTTTTTTGTCGAAGAAGCTGCCGCATTAATATTTCAAAATTAGCGCTTATGTAACCGGAGCCTTTTAGCGAGGTGGCTGTTGATGCCGGAAGTAATCTGCCTGGGGATTATGGTAGTCGATTTAGTGGGCCGGCCGGTGCGCGTCATACCGGAAAAAGGGAAGTTAACCCTGGTAGATACCATGGAACTGCATACCGGCGGCTGTGCCGTCAATACCGGGCGAGCCTTGAGCAGGCTGGGGGTTAAAACGGGCGTTATTGGCAAAGTAGGAACCGATGCCCTGGGCGACTTTATCATCAAGGAACTGGAAGTTGCCGGTATTGATACCCGGGGCATCAGGCGGGCCGCCGGAGTCAATACTTCAGCGACCATGGTTATGGTCAGTGAAGACGGCGAACGCTCTTTTATCCACTATATCGGCGCCAATGCTACTTTAAAGCCGGAGGATATTGACTGGGATCTGGTAAAGGGCGCGCGCCTGCTGCACCTGGCCGGCAGTTTAGTAATGCCGGGTTTTGATGGTGAGCCGGCAGCCGGGGTGCTAAAAAGGGCGCAGGAGATGGGCTGCCTGACCAGCATCGATACGGCCTGGGACGCCACCGGCCGCTGGCGGAAGCTCATTGATCCCTGCCTGCCTTATACCGATGTCTTTTTACCCAGCCTGGACGAGGCGCGAATGCTATCCGGCTATGAGGAACCCGAAGCGATAGCGGCCAGCTTCCTACAAAGGGGGGTGAAGATAGTCGGTATTAAGATGGGTGCCGCCGGTTCTTATGTAGCTTCGGCGAAGGAGAGCATCCTGATGCCGCCCTTTAAAGTCCAGGCCGTTGATGCCACCGGGGCCGGCGATGCCTTTGTAGCCGGTTTCCTGGCAGGGCTGGTGCGGGGCCTTGATTTAAAAGAAACAGCCCGGCTGGCCAATGCCGTCGGGGCCCTGGCCGTCACCGCCGTTGGCGCCTCCAGCGGCATCCGTAGCTGGGAAGAAACTCAAGGATTTATTACGGCAAATTATAATAACACCAACTAACAAAGGAGTCATAGTAGTATGCTTTATCCATTAAAATTTCGCCCCCATTTACGCTTTTATCCCTACGGCGGCTACCGCATTGCCCGCATGTTTGCCAAAGAGGATATTCCCACTGACAGGACCGTAGCGGAAAGCTGGGAAATCAGCGCCTGTCCCGGGTCGGAAGGGATTATTAAAAACGGCCCTCTGGCGGGCTTAAACCTGCAGGAGGCAGTGGATAAATTCCAGGCTGACCTGGTAGGGGAAACGGTCTGGCAGCAATATGGGAATTACTTTCCCCTGTTAATCAAGTTTCTCGACTGTGCCAAGGACCTGCCGCCTCAGGTCCACCCCGATGACGAGTATGCTGCGAAAGTAAACCTGCCCTACCGGGGCAAGACCGAGGCCTGGTATGTCCTGGCTGCCGAGGAAGGAGCCAGCCTCTGGTGCGGTAGCAAGCCGGGATTGACGGTAGAGGAATTTCGCACCCTTATCGAGAGGGGCGATACCTTTGCCCCCATGAAAAAGGTGCCCAGCAAGGTAGGAGCCACCTACTTTATCCCCGGCGGCCATCTCCACGCCATCGGCGCCGGCAACTTTATCGTGGAAGTGCAGCAGAACAGCGACGCCATCTTTGCCTGGGACTGGCTGGACTGGGATTTTGATGAAGAACGCCGTAAGAGCGATATTGAACACAGCCTGCAGGCGGCCGTCATCCAGGATGGCGATCCCGAGGATATCGCCCCTATCACTTTAGAAAAAGGGAAAAACCTCCATGAATATCTTTGCGCCTGCCGTTACTTTACCATGGAACGGCTGAGCCTTAAGGAACCCTGGGCTGAAGGCGGGGATCCAAGGCGATTTACCGCCCTGATCCCGGTAGCGGGCCAGGGGCAGTTGAAGTACGACGGCGGAGCGGAGCAGGTTAAAGCCGGGGAATCCCTGCTTTTACCGGCGAAGATGGGCGCCTGGACCCTGGAACCTGAAGGAGATCTGGTCTTAATTCGCGCCCTGGTGCCGGTAGATTTGCGGGAGGATATCATCCAGCCCCTACGAGCGGCTGGGATAAACGATGAGAGAATTATATCCCTTGGTGGTTATGGCATCCAGAATGACTTGCGCGGCCTGATATAGGGCATCTGCGGCTTTAATACATCGAATTTTCTTGAGGAGGTCATTGAAAATGGGAAAAATGACGAGCCGTGAGCGTTTCCTAAAAGCTGTTTGCGGCGAGCGACCTGATCGAGTGCCGATTTTTGACTTCCTTTTCCAGAAGGATATCTATGAAGCCACTATTGGACGTCGTCCCAAAAGTTATAATGCCCGGGATGCAGTAGAATGTACTTTGGCCTTAGATCTGGATGCCGTATGGGTGCCTTTTGGAGGTTTTCAGGGATGGGAACCCAAATACCTTTCTGAGAATATTTACCAAGATGAATGGGGCACCACTCTACAAGTAAGCGAATCTGCGTGGCCGATTGACGCTCCCATTGATTTCCCGATTAAAGATCGCAAAGACCTCCAGGCATATAAAGCACCCGATCCTCTGGCCCCGGGCCGCCTACAGGAAGTAAAGACTGCGTTAGACATGGTTGGGGGCAAGATAGCCGTATTGGGTGGAGTCCAGGGTCCCCTAACTACTGCATGGTTAATTATGGGGCCCACCAAAATCATGTATAGTTTTTATGATGATCCCCAGTTATTACGCGATGTCTTCAAACTTTCTAATGACTTTTTCATCGAAGCAGCGAGGTTATTGGAAGAGGCAGGGATTGATGCCATCTTCGTCAGTGAAGATTTAGGCGCTAGTGCCGGTCCTCTATTTTCCCTGCAGATGTTCCGGGAATTTATCTTGCCCTACTTTGTCGAACTGGTGTCTTCCATCCATGTTCCTGTTTTACTTCATAGCTGCGGTAACATAAATATTTTCCTTGATGACCTGGTAGCCACAGGTATTAAGGCCATCCATCCCCTGCAGCGCACAGCCGGCATGGATTTAAAGACCGTTAAAGAAAAGTACGGGAATAAAATAGCCATTATCGGTAACGTCGACTCTTCCCGCACCCTGCCGGAAGGGACGGAAGAAGATGTGGAACGAGAAGTGCAAGAATGCATCGAAATTGCCGCTCCCGGCGGTGGCTATGTTTTAGCCTCCGATCACTCCCTCCATGATGGCATTCCGGTTAAAAACATCCTGAAAATGATCGAAGCGGGTAAGAAGTATGGTGTTTATGAATAAAGCTCTTTAGGTTAAAGAAAGGAGGGGTAAAATTTGCCTGATAGCCCCTATATCCTGGAAATGCGATCCATTTGCAAAAGTTTTCCAGGTGTCCAGGCTTTAAAAAATGTCGACCTAAAAGTGAAACGGGGCGAAATTCACTGCCTTCTGGGGGAGAATGGTGCCGGGAAGTCGACCCTTATTAAGATTCTCGCCGGTGTCTATCCCATGGATGCCGGGCAAATAATCGTGAACGGCCATGAAGTTACTATTAACAGCCGTCGTGACGCCCAGAATTTGGGTATCAGCTTTATCTTCCAGGAACTTAATGTCGTTAATCAGCTAACAGCCGCTCAGAACCTGACCTTGGGAGAAGAAAAACACCGTTGGGGCGTTATTAGCCGGCGGGAAGAAATAGCCATTGCCCGCAGCCATTTGCAGGAGCTAGGTATCGAACTTGACCTGCAGGCCAGGGTAGGTAACATGACTACCTCTCAGAAACAGATGCTCCTCATCGCCAAAGCGGTATCGACCCAGGCCAAGATAATTGTTATGGATGAGCCCACAGCAGCCCTGCCGGAAAAAGAAGTGGCCATCCTGTTTAATACCGTTAAAAGGTTGCAGCGTAAAGGAATTACTTTTATTTTCGTATCCCACCGCCTGCAGGACATCTTCCAGATAGGGGAAAGCTTCACGGTATTGCGGGATGGGGAAAATGTAGGCACGGGTCGGATTGCCGAAATTACGGAAACGGAACTCATCAACCTGATGGTCGGCCGTAAAATAGAAAGCCTCTATTATTGGGAACCCCGGCCAATAGGACGAGAGGTATTGCGATTGGAAAACCTCTCCGCCGTCAGCCTGTTGCAGGATATCAGCTTTAGCTTACACGCAGGTGAAATATTGGGGGTGGCCGGGTTGGCAGGCAGCGGTAAAAGCGAACTGGCCAAAGCCATTTTTGGCGTCAACAGGATAACCGGCGGCAGGATGTACTTGGACGGACAGCCCTTCCTTCCGGGAAGCCCGCGCGAGGCTATTGTTAGGGGCATCGCCCTGGTGCCCGAAGAAAGGCGTAGCGAAGGTATTGTCGGCGTTTTAAGCGTGCAGGACAACTTGTGCCTGGCCTGTCCGGGGCAAATCAGTTCTGTCGGCGTTTTAAAGAAAAAAGCCGAAAAAGCCCGTGCCCTCAACTTGATCAGGAAGCTGGATATCAAAACCCATAGCCCGCAGCAGCAGGTAGCCAACTTGAGCGGAGGTAACCAGCAGAAGGTGGTATTAGGTAAATGGCTGGAAAGCAGCACCCGTATCTACCTTATGGATGAACCTACAAGGGGGATAGACGTCGGCGCCAAGGGCGAGATCTACAAGCTAATCAATAATCTGGCGCGGGAGGGGGCGGCCGTTCTCATCTGTTCATCGGAGCTACCCGAACTCTTGGGCGTGTGCGACCGTATTTTGGTTATGCGTGAAGGCAGGTTGGCGGGCATCCTCTCCCGCGAAGAAGCAAACCAGGCCCGCATCTTGAGCCTGGCTATTGGAGGAGAACAAAAAAATGCGAGTTAAAGGTAAAAACCTAAACCAATTAATGCTAGTGGCGATCCTCATCGGTATCTCTGCCATCTTCAGCGCTTTATCTCCGTCGTTTTTAACCACCGTCAATGTCATGAATACCATCCGTCAGGTAGCAATGATTTCTATTGTCGCTTCGGCGGCCACTCTGGTCATGATTGCCCGCGGCCTGGATATTTCTGTGGGCGGTACCTTGGCCTTAACCGGCGTTATCTATGCCAGCCTGGCCACTAAAGGCGTCCCACTGAGTTTAGCCCTGTTAGTAGCCTGCTTGGCCGGCACGATGGTAGGAGTTATCAACGGCGCACTGACAGTAGGTTTAAAGATTAATCCTGTCATCGCCACCTTGGGCACAATGTATGCCACCCGCGGCCTGGCTTTCCTGTATTCCGGGGGTGTGGCTGTGGTCAACGGCTTACCGGCCAACTTCAGCAACCTGGGCCGGGGTTATATAGGGCCATTTCCTACGCCTATCATTATTATGCTGATTGTTTTCCTTATCTTCCACTTTCTCCTCAATAACACCCTGCTGGGCAAATATACCTATGCTGTCGGGGGCAACCCGGAAACAGCCATTCTTTCCGGCATCCCGGTAGCTATGGTAACCTTTATTCTCTACACCCTTGTTGGATTAATGACAGGTTTAAGTGGGGCGATAATGGCCTCTCGTTTGGGTTCCGGCCAGCCCAACATCGGTATGGGTTTTGAATTTGACATTATTCTGGCCGTTCTCCTGGGCGGTACCAGCCTTGCCGGCGGCGAAGGCACGGTGTTAGGTACCCTTATCGCCACGGTAATCGTCGGCGTCCTGGCCAATGGGCTCAATCTTCTGGGTGTGCATACCTTCTACCAATACATTATCAAAGGCGTGGTCCTAGTAGCGGCCGTGGTCATTGACATGCAGCTCAAGGGCCAGGGCGTCATTCGCGTGGGTAAAATGGTACCGGCAGGGAAGTTCAAACTTGAGGGGGGTGAGGCGCTGAAGGAAAAAAATAGGTAAATACGAGCAGGCAAGGTTGTAGAATGTAAAGGTTTATTCAGGAATGGTAGGAACAAGTACAGGACCCAATCCGAATATTGTTATGGGGAGGTTTCACTATGAAAAATGCCAAATGGGTTTTATTGACCCTCGTAGTAGCTTTATTAGTAGCCTTGATAGTTGGATGCGGCCAGAAACAGGCTTCGAATTCCGGTACATCGGGGCCACAGCAAGCACAGCAAACGCAGAAAAAGCTCAAGATTGGCTATATTTATTTAACCCTGGAGCATCCGTATTACCAGGCTCATCAGAAATGGACGCAGAAATGGGCTAAAGATATGGGGATTGATCTAGTCGAACTCGACGGTAAAATGGATGCCGGTACAATGACCAACCAGATTGAAAACCTAGTGGCACAAAAAGTTGATGGGATTGTTTATTGTTTGGTCAATCCTGCCTCCGGCGCTTCTGATATTAATTATGCCCAACAAAACGGCATCCCCATAATTAGTTTCGCCATTAAGCACGGCAACGCGGCTAAAGCTCCTTTCGTTGGCATTGATGAATTAACGGCAGGGAAAATGGTTGGTAAAGCAGCAGCGGAAAAATTTAAACAGCTTTTCCCGAATAAAAAAGCTAAAATAGCTTTAATTAGAATGCCGGGTGTGGAGGCTACCGAGAACCGGGCCAACGGTTTCGTAGAAGGCTTTAAATCGGTTATTAGCGATGCTACTGTAGTTGCTGAAGTTGATGGTGGCGGTGTTCGTGATAAGTCTATGGCTGGTATGGAAGCTATTATCCAAGCGCATCCGGAGCTAAATGTGGTATATGGGATTAATGGTGATAGTGCGCTGGGCGCTCTGGCAGCATTGGAAGGAGCCGGTAGAGGAACTATAAAGACTGAATTGGTAGTTAGTCATGATGGCTCCGAACCGGAAATATTGAAGTTAATCAACCCGGATAGTGCGCTGAAAGTATCTATTGCTAACCAACCCAAAGAATTATCTAAGGCCACATTGGATACTATCTTAGAAGTCATTAACAAAAAGCGGGATATGAAAAATACGGATAACATTTATGTTCCCGCCAAAGTACTGGAGCCTGATATTGATAAGTTACAGCAGTTTATTAAAGAAGAATACTGGTCGACTACCGACCTTAAAGCAGAAGCAGCGAAGTTCAAAAAATAGTTTTTCGCGCGCCTAAAATGCAGCGGCCTATGTTATAAACATAGGCCGCTTTAAAACAAGGGGTGACGCACATGCAAACCCTGACTTCCCTTGAACGTTGTCTAGCCGCTCTCCGTTTTGAGGTCCCGGACCGGGTGCCGGTGGTGCCCCAGTCGTTTATGGTGGCCTGCGCTACGGCCGGGTACAAAATCGGCGCAATCAATAAAAGCGGCAGGCTCATGGCCGAAACACATCTTGTCAGCCAGGCCAAATACGGCTACGACGGCGTCGTCATCGATATAGATGATGCCACCCTGGCGGAGGCCTGCGGCGCCAAAGTTATCTGGCGGGAAAATGATGTGGCTATAGTGGATGAGGAAGATGTGGTTTTAAAGGACCTGCGGCAGATTGACGACCTCCCTTTGCCTGATCCCTACAGTTCCGGGCGCCTGCCGGAATGGCTGGAGGCCACCCGGATTTTGCGGGAAAAGATCGGCGACCATGTTTTCATTATGGGACGGGCCGATCAGGGCCCTTTTGACCTGGCCTGCCTCCTCCGGGGGGCGCAGCAGTTTATGATTGACCTGGTAACCGAACCGCCGGAACTCATCTGGAAGGTCCTGGACTACTGCCGGCGGGCCGGGACGCTATTTGCCAAGGCCCAGAAGGATGCCGGGGCCCACGCCACTTCCATTGGCGATTCTTTTGCCGGCCCCAACCTCATTTCCCCGGCCATGTTCCGCCAGTTCGCCCTGGAGCATGAGATTACCATGACTAAAGAAGTCCAGGATTACGGCATTCCTTTCTCCATTCATATTTGCGGTGATACGACGGCCATCCTGGAAGATATGGCCTCTACCGGCGCCCGGATCCTGGAGCTTGACTGGCAGGTCGATATGGGCTATGCCAAACGAGTAGTTGGTAACCGGGCCGTTCTTATGGGCAATATCAATCCCAGCGATCCCCTGGTCTGGGGCACACCGGAAGCTATTGAAGCCCAGGCAAAGAATATCATTGAGGCCACCGGGGGTATTGGTCTTTTCCTGAGTTCGGGCTGTGCCATGGGTTACAATACACCGGCGGCCAATATGCGGGCCTTGTGTGAGGCCGGTAAAAAGTATGGTAGCTATGAACGGTTAATGGAGTTGGAGGAGAAAAGGAGTAAGGCTTAATGGCGCACCTTTTTGACCGGGAATTTACCCGCCGGGATATCCGGCGCTACTTTGGCAGCCTGGAGCAGGTGGCCGGCCTCCGCCCCTTTACCTACGGCGAGGGAAGGGCTGAGGGCCTCAAGGCGGTTGAGGTCAGGACGGGGAGCGGTTTCCGGTTTGTCGTCCTGCCGGGGCGGGGCCTGGATATCGGCCTGGCCGAGTACCGGGGCCTGCCCCTGGCCTTTCGTTCGGCAGTGGGTGAGAGCGGCCCCCAGTATTTCGAACCGGCCGGCCTGGGATGGTTGAGGAACTTTGGCGGCGGCCTCCTGGTTACCTGCGGCCTGACCTACCTGGGCTCTCCCTGCCAGGATGCCGGGGAGGAACTGGGCCTTCACGGCCGCATTAACAACGTTCCGGCCGAGGAGTTGGGTACGGCGACTGCCTGGGAGGGGGATGAGTGCATCTTTACCATTAAGGGCCGGGTACGGGAGGCTGTAGCCGTCTTTGGCCCCAACGTACTCCTGGAAAGGACCATCCGGGCGCGCCTGGGGGAGAACCGCCTGTTTATCCACGACGTGGTAACCAATGAGGGCTGGCAGCCGGCGCCCCATATGATCCTTTATCACATTAATCTGGGTTATCCCGTCCTGGATGCCGGTTCCGAACTGCTGGCTGCCAGCCGGGAGGTAAAACCCCGGGACGAAGTGGCTGCCCGGGGGTTAGCCTCTTACCGCATTTACGAGGGCCCGACGCCTGGTTTCCCCGATACTGTCTTTTATCACGACCTCCAGCCTGATGCCAAAGGATGGTGCCAGGCCGCCCTGGTCAACCGCCGGCTAAACCTGGGTGTATATGTCCGTTATGAACGCCAGAACCTGCCCAACTTTATCCAGTGGAAGTTTACCGGCGAAGGCGACTATGTGGCCGGTCTGGAGCCGGCCAACTGCCTGGTGGAAGGGCGGGCTAGAGAGCGGCAACGCGGTACCCTGGTGTACCTGGCGCCAGGGGAGGTCCGGGAATACCGCCTGGAGATTGGTGTCCTGACCACGGCAGAGGAAATAGACGCCTTTGCCAGGGCCCTGCCGGCTATTTCATAAGCCGATGGCGGAAGCGGCATTAATTAAAGGCCAGGCAGGTCGGGAGAAAACGAGGAGCACGGAGTGATTTTTTTGCGTCCAGCAGTAGGTATTATTGAAGCCATTGGTTTAACGGCAGCCATCCAGGCGGCCGATACGGCCGTCAAGGCGGCTGACGTTCAGCTCCTGGGTTATGAACTTTCCAAGGGCAAGGGTATGGTTACGGTACGCTTCAGCGGCGATGTCGGCGCCGTTACGGCGGCCCTGGAGGCCGCCGTGGCGGCAGCCAGGGAAGTAAGTGGCGTTTATGCCTCGCTAGTTCTCCCCAAACCCCATGAAGAACTGGACAAGCTATTGTACCGTCAGAAGAAGGATAATGTTGACTAGGAAAAGGGGGAGCACTAAATGCCACTAATGACTCTAAAAGAAGTCCTGGCTGACGCCGACCGGCGCCATTACGGCGTGGGGGCCTTTAATGTCCTTAACGTCGAGATGCTGAATGCCATTGTAAGCGCGGCTGAGGAAGAGCAGGCGCCGGTGATCCTGGCTTTTGCCGAGGTGCACCAGAAGTATATCGCCATGGAAACCATTGCGCCGCTGATGCTTAAAGTCGCCCGGGAAGCCACGGTGCCGGTGGTGGTTCATTACGACCACGGCCAGCAGTTTGAAAACATTATCAAGATCATGCATTACGGTTTTACCTCGGTAATGTTTGACGGCTCGACCCTGCCCTATGAAGAGAATGTCCGCCGCACCCAGGAAGTGGTGCGGATCGCCAGGATCCTGGGCGTTTCCGTGGAGGCCGAACTGGGGCATGTCGGCGGGGCGGAAGGGGGGCCGGGCGGGGAAGATGACCCGCAGGCCTGTTATACTGATGTCAACCAGGCGGCCGATTTCGTGGCCCGGACCGGTGTCGATGCCCTGGCGGTAGCCATCGGTACCGCCCACGGCGTTTACCGTACCCGCCCAAAGCTCGATTTGGAGCGCCTGGCGGCCATCAAAAAACGGGTGGGGATCCCCCTGGTCCTTCACGGCGGTTCGGGGTTGAGTGACGACGATTTTCGCCAGGCCATTGCCCGGGGGATAGCCAAGATCAATATCTTTACCGATATGTCCCTGGCAGCCGTCGATCAATTGAAAACGAAGTTGTGCACCTGTAGCCAGGGTAGCTGCGATGCGTCCTGTGCTGACAACTGCCTGCTCCAGCGTGATTACAGCGACGGTTTGCCCGGGGACAGCATGGAAGACCTGGTCCAGCGGGTAGTGGTCCGGGTATTGCGGGAGTTGGCGCAGAAAGAGAAAGCCCAGGCCCACCCGGTACAAAGTTACCCGGATTTGATTTTAGCGACCACGGCCGGGATTAAAGCCGAGGTTAAACGTAAGATGCGCCTTTTTGGCAGTAACGGCAAGGCCCTTGCCTTTGGCAAGTAGAATGCGGTGGGACTTGCTACATTTTGCTTAAGCAAAAACATTTGTTTAAGGAGGCATTTTCCAATGATTAATGGTGCTCTGGGTATGGTGGAAACCAAGGGTTTGACCGCGGCTATTGAGGCGGCCGATGCTATGGTGAAGGCAGCCAGCGTCAGCTTGCTGGGTATGGAGAAGATCGGCTCCGGGATGGTGACGGTTTTCGTGGCCGGCGATGTCGGTGCGGTCAAGGCAGCCACCGAAGTCGGCGCCCAGGCCGCCCAGAAGGTTGGCGAGCTGATAGCCGTCCATGTCATTCCCCGGCCCCATGCTGACCTGGAAAAAATCCTGCCGGCCATGGCATAGTTCTGTCCTCATAAAGTGAGGGAGCGATAAAGTGCTGCCACAGGAAGAATTACTGGCCATCATCACCAGGGCGGTCCTGGCTGAACTAAAGGAGCAAAAGCGTTTCATCCCGGTAGGTGTTTCCGCCCGCCATCTCCACATCAGCCGCGCCGACCTGGATGTCCTGTATGGCCCTGGTTATCAATTAAAAAAGTTAAGGCCCCTCATGGCCGGTGAGTTTGCTGCCGAGGAGACAGTGACCCTGGTGGGTCCTAATATGCGGGCCCTGGAGCACGTCCGTATCCTCGGGCCGGAGCGCCAACAGACCCAGGTCGAGCTGGCCCGGACGGATGCCGTCCGCTTAGGGCTCAATCCCCCGGTGCGCCAGTCGGGGGACCTGGCAGGTTCAGCGGGGTTAGTAATTGTAGGCCCTAAGGGAGCCGTGGTCCTGCGGGAAGGTTGCATTATTGCCAACCGCCACATTCATATGACCCCGGCTGATGCCCGGGCCCTGGGCCTGAAAGATAATGTCTACGTTGATGTACGTGCCGTAGGGGAAAAGGGTGCCGTTTTACACCAGGTACAGGTACGGGTTCATGAAAAGTTTCGTACCGAACTGCACATCGACACCGATGATGCCAACGCCCTGGGGTTACGCTGCGGCGACCGCGTCATGGTGGTAGCGTGAAAGCTGGCGAGATAAATGTTAATCGGTAAAGTTATCGGCTCAGTAGTATCCACCCGGAAACACGACGGCCTGGTAGGCTTGAAGCTCCTGATCATCAGGCCGTTAAACAGCCGCTCCCGGCACCAGGACCTGGTAGCTGTCGACAATATTGGCGCCGGCACAGGAGAAACCGTGCTGGTGACCACAGGCAGCAGCGCCCGCCTGGCGATCGATAACCCCCGGGCGCCGGTAGATGCCGCCGTGGTAGGCATTGTCGACAACCCGGCCGGGCTGTCGTCCGGGTAACTACTGCTGCCTTTTAAAAGGGGTAATAACTTTGCAGGCAGGAGAAGAACGGATTGCCCAGATTGTAGCGGAAGTGCTAAAAAAATTACAGCCCTATCTGCTTCCCGGCCAGCCGGTACCCGCACAGCCGGCGGCCGCAGCGGCGCCGGCTAATCTACCCGGTGAACAAGGCATCTTTAATGATCTGGAAGCGGCCCTGGCGGCAGCCAAAAAGGCCCAGGCCGAATTGATGGCCCTGGACAGGGAAACCAGGGAGAAGATTATCGCCGCCATCCGCCAGATCTTCCTGGAAAATGCCGAGAAGCTGGCCCGCCTGGCGGTGGAAGAAACCGCCATGGGACGTTATGAAGATAAGATCGTCAAGAATAAGAACGCGGCTTTGCTGACGCCGGGTATGGAGGATTTGGAGCAAAGGGTCGACGCCGGTACGACGGGGATGATTTTTAGCGAGCGCGGTCCCTTTGGCTTGATAGTCTCTATTGAGCCGACCACCAACCCGGTGGCTTCGCCGGTCAATCATGGCCTGGCCATGATTGCCGCCGGCAACAGCGTTTGCTTTGCTCCCCATCCCCGGGCCGTCAAATGCTGCCACGAGGTGGTACGCCTTTTTAACGAGGCGATCTATAAGGCCGGCGGTCCCGTTAATTTAGTTGTAACTACCCGTGATGTCAGCCTGGATAACGTCCACCGGGCCATGGCCTCACCCCTGGTAAACCTGATCGTAGCCACCGGCGGCCACGCCCTGGTGGAGGCTGCCTTGGCCAGCGGGAAGAAATGCATTGCCGGCGGTCCCGGCAACCCGCCGGTGGTGGTGGATGAAACGGCCGACATTGAGCTGGCGGCCCGGAATATCATTCTGGGGGCGGCCTTTGATAATAACCTCCTCTGTATCGCGGAGAAAGAGGTTTTTGTCGTGGACCAGGTGGCGGATGCCCTGCTGCTGGCCATGCAGCGCCAGGGCAATTATGTGGCCAACAACCTGGAAATCCAGCAACTGACCAAACTCCTGGTGGTGGACGGTAAGATTAACAGCCGCTTTATCGGCCAGAATCCATCCCGGATCTTAAAAGAGATCGGGGTCCGGGTTGGGGATGAGGTGCGGGCGGTAGTTATGGAAGTACCCCTGGATCACCCCCTCGTTACCCTGGAACAGCTGATGCCCGTTCTGCCGGTGGTCAGGGTCAAGGATTTTGCCACGGCATTAAAAATTTCCCGGGAAGTGGAACACGGCTTCCGGCATACGGCCGCCATTTACACCCGCGATTATACCCGGGCGGCGGCCTTCGCCCGGGCCATGGAAGCCACCCTGACGGTGGTCAATGTGCCCACCTATGCCGGCCTGGGCGGCGAAGGCATCGGCAAGCCAACCATGACCGTGGCCGGCCCCACAGGGGAGGGTATTACTTCACCCCGGACTTATACCCGCGAGCGTAACGTCGTCTTTGGTGGCCAGTTAACAATCGTTTAGACCGGAGTGAGCTTAATGACCGGGCCGGAATTAGTAGCCAAAGTTTTTCAGGCGGGAGTGGTCGGGGCCGGCGGGGCCGGGTTTCCAACCCATTTTAAAATTAAAAACCGGGCGGAAATCGTCATTGCCAACGGGGCCGAGTGCGAGCCCCTCCTCCAGGTGGACCAGCAGCTCCTGGTCAGGGAGCGAAGGGCAGTTTTAAGGGCTCTGCAGGCAATAAAAGAGGCTGTAGGGGCCACGGAAGCTTACCTGGCCTTGAAACCCAAGTATAAAGAAGCAGTCAGTGCTTTAGAAGCAGTTTTGCCGGGGTATCCGGGCCTGACGATCAAGTTGCTGCCCGATGTTTACCCGGCCGGGGACGAGCAGGTGCTGGTGTACGAGGTCACCGGGCGGGTTGTCCCTCCGGGGGGAATTCCCCTCCAGGTAGGCGTGGTGGTTTTGAACATCGAAACCCTGGTTAATGTATATGCAGCCATGCATGACGAACCGGTAACAGCGAAGTATCTTACCGTTGCCGGCGCGGTGGCCCGCCCCGTGACCGTCCGGGTTCCGGTGGGAACACCGGTGAAGGAGGTCCTGGACCTGGCCGGCGGCCCGCAGGTAGAAGATTTTTTGGTCCTGGACGGCGGCCCCATGATGGGTAAGCCAATCGCCCCTGAACACGATGTGGTGACCAAGACCACCAAGGGGCTACTGGTGCTTCCGGCCAGCCATCCCCTGGCGGCGAAAAAGCAATTGACCCTGGCCAGGGCCCTGGGGCGAACAATGGCGGCCTGTTGCCAGTGCCGGGAATGTACCGACCTTTGCCCCCGCTACCTGCTGGGTCACCCCCTGGAACCCCACCGGACCATGCGGGCGGTGGCTTATGGGATTACCAGTGATAGCCGGGGTATTACCGGGGCTATGTTGTGTTCCGAGTGCGGGTTGTGTGAACTTTTCGCCTGCACCCTGGAACTCTCGCCCCGCCAGGTTAATGTCGCCATAAAAAAGGAACTGCGGCGCCAGGGCTACCGGCCGGGCCGGCCAGGGCAGCAACCCCTAGTTAACCCCTGGCGGGACGGGCGCCAGGTACCTACCGGCCGCCTGGTAGCCAGGCTGGGGCTGGGGGCTTATAACCGTAAAGCCCCCCTGACCCTGGAATTGTACCGTCCCCGGCTGGTGAGGTTGCCTTTACAGCAAGGCTCTGGTGTGGCCGCCACTCCGCTGGTCAAGAGCGGTGACCGGGTGGCCAGGGGCCAGCTCATCGCTGCTGTTTCCGAAGAGCAAATCGGGGCCAACCTCCATGCCAGCATTGCCGGTACCGTCCAGGCGGTGGGCGAGGCCATCATAATCCGGGCCGGGGAGGTGGGTGAAGATTGAAACACGCCATCGGTTTATTGGAATTGAACAGCCTGGCCGCGGGGGTCATGGCAGCCGACACCATGGTCAAAACGGCGGCGGTGGATCTCCTCCAGGCCACCATCATGTGCCCGGGGAAATATATCATCTTAGTTGCCGGGGATGTCAGCGCGGTCCAGAGCGCCGTCGCAGCAGGTAAAGCAGGGTTCGCGGCGAACATCATCAGCAGCCTGATCCTGGCCAACGTGCACCCGGATGTCTTCCCGGCCCTCAGGGGGGCGGTAGCAGCGACGGCAATGGGTGCCCTGGGTTTGATCGAATCCTTTTCGGTGGCGGCGGCCATCCAGGCCGCCGATGCCGCGGCCAAAGCGGCCGTAGTGCAACTCCTGGAGATTCGCCTGGCCCGGGGTATGGGCGGCAAAGCCTTTGTTCTTTTTACGGGGGATGTAGGTGCGGTCACAGTGGCGGTGGCCGCCGGCGCCCGCCAGGCGGAGGCCGAGGGTATGCTGGCCGGCACGGCGGTAATTGCCAATCCCGACGCCCGGGTCTGGGAGCAGGTGCTGTAGAAGGTTAAACTGGCGGGCGGGTAGGGAAAGTATAAGTAAGTGCTGCTAGCTACCAGTGAAAGAGGGTTTTGGATGCAGATTTTAGTTCTCAATTGCGGCGGTTCATCCATGAAGTACCAGCTTCTGGCCATGCCGGCAGAAAGGGTACTGGCCAAAGGGAGCATTGACCGGCTGTTTAGCCCCCGGGCAGAGATCAGCCACCAGGTGGCGGGCCGGGAAGCAGCCCGGGAGCCCTTGCCCGGCGCGACTTTTGCCGACGGCATCCGCTGGCTGGTTACCGCATTGCGGGAGGAGGGTATCATTGCCGGGGTCACGGATATTGAAGCCATTGCCCATAAACTGGCCCACGGCGGGGAGAAATTCCAGCAGCCGGTGTTGATTGACGACGAAGTCCTGGCTACCCTTACCAGCCTCTCCAGCCTGGCGCCGGTTCACCTACCCCCGGCGGTGGCAGGCATCAGGGTGTGCCAGGAATTGTTGCCGGGGGTACCCCAGTATGCTGTCTTTGAAACCAACTTCCACCAGACTGTACCGCCTTACGCCTATATCTACGGCCTGCCCTACGAGTGGTACGAACAGTACGGCATTCGCAAGTATGGCTTCCACGGTACCTCCCACCGCTATGTAGCAGAGACGGCAGCTGGAATCCTGGGACGGGAACTCCGGGAATTAAAGCTTATCTCCTGCCACCTGGGCAGCGGCACCTCCGTGGCGGCCATCAAATACGGCCGGTCGGTAGACATCAGTAGCGGACTGACACCCCAGTCGGGGACCATTATGTCCACGCGGCCGGGGGATTTTGACCCCTGGGTCTTTCCCTTGATCATGGAACTGACCGGCATGACGCCCGCCGCAGTTAATGAAGTCATGGTTAAAAAGGGCGGCCTGCTGGGTATTTCCGGCTTGAGCGGCGATATGCGCGACCTGGAGGCCGCGGCCAGAGAAGGCCACCAGCGGGCCCAACTGGCTATCGATGTCTTTTGCTACCAGGTAAAGAAGTATATCGGTGCCTTTGCCGCCGCCATGAACGGGCTGGACGCCTTAATATTTACCGGCGGCATCGGCGAACGGTCCCCTGCCATCCGCGCCGGGATCTGCCGGGATCTTGATTTTTTGGGGATTGAGTTAGACGAAGAGAAAAACAAACACCGGCCCCGGCTGGATATCCTCTCCAGGGACAGTGCCCCGGTGGCCATCCTGGCCATTGACAGCAACGAAGAATTGATGGTGGCCCGGCAGGTAATTGATTTTAGGCATACTTTATGCTCCATATGTCCATAAAGCGGAGAGGGTCCGGAATAAGGCGTTAAGTATAGTTTAATTTATAGTAGCTTTGCAAGGGCAGCCCAACTTTAAACTGCTTATGGTAGTCCTGCGATAAACAAGTTATGGGATAGGAAGGACTTGTTTCGCCAGCAAAATTCTATCACCTTGGAGGAAGGTTTCATGCCGGCAAAAACCCTCGATGTCGTCTCCGTAGGCGAGATTTTAATTGATTTCGTGGGCAGCCCCAAAGGGTGTCCGCTGGCGGAAGTGACCGATTTTCGCCGCGCTGCCGGCGGCGGGCCGGCCAACGTTGCCGTGGGGGTGGCGCGCCTGGGCGGCCGCGCCGGTTTCATCGGTAAGGTGGGCCGGGACGCCTTCGGGGACCATTTACAGAAGGTCCTGGAGGAAAACAATGTGGATACGCGGGGCCTCCTGCGGGACAGGGAGGCCAACACCACCCTGGTTTTTGTTGCCCTGAATGAAAAGGCGGTGCCGGAGTTCGTCTTCTTCCGTCACGGGACAGCCGACACCAGGCTGGACCCGGCCGAACTGCCGCGGGAGGTCCTGGCGGCGACCCAGATCCTGCACTTCAGCTCCGTTTCCCTGACGGTGGAACCGGCTAGGAGCGCCACCCTGGAGGCCGTCCGCCTGGCCAGGGCGGCCGGGGCAGTTATATCCTTTGACCCCAACCTGCGCCTGTCCCTCTGGCCGGACCGGGAGACGGCCAGAAGAAACATCCTGCAGGCCGCCGCTAGAGCGGACATCATCAAGCTCAACGCAGAAGAGCTGGTATTTTTAACCGGTTGTCCGGAGATGGCCGCTGGAATAGCAGCGCTGTTGTCCGGGATAGCGCCGGGGCCGCGGCTAATCGCTGTTACCCGGGGCGCGGCCGGGGCCGTCCTGGCCCGACAGGGGTTGCAGGTAGAGATACCGGCCCTACCGGTAACCGCTGTGGATACCACCGGTGCCGGGGATGCCTTCATGGCCGGAATGCTAACCGCCCTGGCCGGGATTTCAGGGGAGGGCCGGGATTTAACGGATCTGGAAGAAAGGGAACTGCACCATGCCGGTCGCCTGGCAGCCACTGCCGCGGCCCTTGCCTGCACCCGCCCGGGCGCCATCCCGGCGTTGCCGACGCAAGCGGAAGTGGAAGAAGAGATACAGCGTAACTTAAGAAGAGTAGGGTTTTAAAGTTAATAATCCTTCAACAGGCTCAAAGTGCTTCGTATTCCTCGTCACCAGTATGGCTGTCAGGTCTAAAGAGGTACTGGCAATAATGGCGTCTACCGGGGCAAGTCCATTAGCTCTGTATTTTCGTAAAAGCTCTCCGGCACGCCGGGCAATATTAGACGATACGGGAATGGCATTAAAATGCTTAAGCAGACTCTCTATCTGCTCTTTTTCGCCTTTTTTGGGCATAGTACCAGCCAGCAATTCCATTTCCGTAAGTACAGATATATGGCCCGTAAACTCGCCCTGAAAGATGCGTAACAAAAAATCTGTGGCCGGCTGAAAGCCCCGGAGGTGATCAATGAGGATATCGGAGTCAATTACAATGCTATTCATTGAGCAATTCCTCCAGGCGTCTATGATCTGATTTACGTAGTTCTCGGATGAAATTCTCATTAATATCAGTTCTGTCTTTCCATAAACCCGCCGTAGCTTTAAGTATATCTTCGCTTGTACCCTGGCTACCAGTTAAGGCCTTCTTTTTTACCTCAAGTATAATACTGTTTTCCCCGATCGCTTTGACCAGCAGGGCATCACCAGTATGAATCTTTAACTGGCGTCGAATCTCTGAAGGTATGGTTATTTGTCCTTTGGAAGAAATGCGTGTTTCCATAAACAATCTGCCTCCTTGCCAACTCCTTACTCTCCATAGTTTATCATACCTGGTAAAGCAACGTCAAGAAAGGAAACGCTCCAGCCGGTCGAGGCCTTCTTTGATGTTTTCCAGGGAGTTGGCATAGGAGAGACGCAGGTACCCCTCGCAGTTGCGGCCGAAGTCGATGCCCGGGGTGACGGCAACCCGGGCTTTTTCCAGGATTTCAAAGGCAAAAGAATAGGAGTCGCCGGTATATTCCTTAACGTTGGCCAGGGCGTAGAAAGCGCCGGTAGGCTCAACCCGGGTGGCCAGGCCCATGGCTTTGAGGCGCGCCAAAAGATAACGGCGGCGCTCGTCGTAAGTGGCGACCATTTGCGCCACGTGTTCGTCGCATTCCCGCAGGGCGGCGATGCCTGCGGCCTGGATGAAAGAACCGGCGCAGATAAAGAGGTTCTGCTGCAGCTTTTGTAAAGGCCGGACAAATTCCGGCGGGGCGATACAATAGCCCAGGCGCCAGCCGGTCATGGCGTAGAGCTTGGAGAAACCATTGATGACAAAGGCCCGGTCGGTAAACTCCAGGATGGTATGCTCCCGGCCTTCGTAGACCAGGCCGTGGTAGATTTCATCGGCAATGATATAGGGTCCCAGGCCGGCCAGGGCTTCTAATTCCGCTGCCGTAAAGACGGCGCCGGTGGGATTGGCCGGGGAATTGACCATAATGGCTCTGGTCCTGGAGCCGATGCCCGCCCGGATGGCAGGTAGGCTGTATTTGAAACCGTCTTCTTCCTGTACCGGGATAAAAACCGGCCTGCCGCCGTGATAACGGATGAAATTGGGGTAGCAGGCGTAGTAGGGATCGGGGAGGATGACCTCGTCCCCCCGCTCCAGGAGGACGCCGAAGGTCAGGAGCATAGCCGGCGAGGTGCCGGAAGTTACGATGATTTGATCGGGCGAGATGCTGACCCCGTACTTGCGCAGGTAGTAGCGGGCGATTTCTTCCCTGAGTTCCGGCTTGCCCAGGCTGTGGGTGTAGTGGGTGTCACCGTCCCGGAGGGCCCGCCGGGCGGCTTCTTTGATGGGTTCAGGGGTGTCAAAATCAGGTTCGCCGATTTCCAGGTGGATGATTTTCTCTCCCCTGGCTTCCATTTCTTTGGCCTTTTCCAGGATGTCCATGACGATAAAGGGCGGCATTTCCCGCGCCCTGGTGGCAATACCTTTTTCTCTGTCAGGCAAGTAGCTCACCAACTTTAAAGCAAGGTATTGTTTCTTTTTTCGCCGGAAAAAGCCTGTAATCCTGCCAGCCAGGGGTTTCGGGAATAAAAAAGTGAGTTATGATATAATAACTTGTGGTGATGCAGCAATGGATAGGAAACTAACGGAAATAATCAAAAAGCGCTATAATCGCACGGCCCTCTTTTACGATTGGATGGACCGGATGATCGCCACCGACTGGCGCCGGCGAGTGTGGCGGGAAGCCCGGGGCCGGGTGCTGGAAGTTGGGGTAGGTACAGGGGCTAATTTTCCTTTTTACCCACCGGGATGCCAGGTGACGGCCATTGATTTCAGCCCGGGGATGCTGGCGCGGGCCAGGCAGAAGCTGCACCTGGCTAGGGTCGCGGTGGATTTAAAGGAGATGGATGTCCAGCACCTGGAATTTACAGACAACAGTTTTGATACGGTGGTAGCCACCTGTGTTTTTTGTACGGTCCCCGATCCGGTGCAGGGGTTAAAGGAGGTACGCCGGGTCTGCCGTCCGGATGGCAGGATTGTCCTCCTGGAGCATGTCCGCAGCGAGCACTGGTTGCTCGGCCCCCTGATGGATATCCTGAACCCGCTGGTCCTGTATCTGATCGGGTCCAACATTAACCGCCGTACAGTGGCCAACGTCAGGAAGGCCGGGATCGAGATTGAACGGGAGGAGGATCTGGCGGGAAAGATCGTTAAATTAATTATCGGGCATCCCGGGTAAATTTAAAGTTTTGCCTACAACTTTCTTTAAGAATTTGTTAAATATCTCTCCGGGCCTTGCGTTCTGCGCCGTGGTATGCTATTATAACTCCAAATTAGTTAGGCCAAAGCGATGAGGGGGAGTGCCGGCGGCCCACTCCGGTAGGCGAGAGAGCTGGTGGCCGGTGGGAACCAGCCCGGAGGCTGTCGGGAGGCACCCCTGAGTACCCGGCGAGAAATCCTGTTGCGGGAAAAAGTCGGGGCGGTCATGTCCGTTATGCATGCAGAGGGGGCCAGGTTTGGCTTTATTAACCTGGTCAATTAGGGTGGCACCGCGGGTGAAACTCTCGTCCCTTTTGATAAGGGGACGAGAGTTTTTATTTTGAGCTGGTTAAAAAAGGGAGGTGAGCCGATCTCCACTACCAGGCCTGGGCCAAGTCCTGAATACCAGGTCCGGAACGGATGCTGCCCTCCAGCCAGCGGCAAATTTTGAAGCCTCTTACTACCGCTGTTTTAGTTCTTTCGATTGTGTTGATAGCAGGCCATTATGAAAAGTGTCTTCCATTGATAAAATCAGGAAAGGGTGATTTCCATGACTGACAAGCAGATTTTACTCCTCCCCGGGCCAACGCCGGTGCCGCCACAGGTGGCCCTGGCCATGGCGCGGCCGGCTATCAACCACCGCGGCCCGGAGTTTAAAGCCTTATGGGAAGAAGTAACGGAGGGGCTGAAGGATGTTTTCCAGACCCGCTCCGAGGTGGTCATTTTGACGGCTTCGGGTACCGGCGGCATGGAAGCCGCGGTGGCCAACCTCATTTCCCCTGGGGAAAAGGTGCTGGCCGTGACCATTGGCGCCTTTGGGGAGCGTTTCGTCCAGATTTGCTGCGCCTTTGGCGTTGAAACGGAGGTTATGGCCTTCCCCTATGGCCAGGCGGCCGACCCCCGGGCCATAGCTGGGCGCCTGGCGGCCGACACTAAACATGAAATCAAGGCCATCCTGGTCCAGCATAATGAGACTTCGACCGGGGTTTTAAATGACATCCAGGCCATTAGCCGGGCGCGGGGAAGCCACCCGGCCCTGCTCATTGTGGACAGCATCAGCGGCCTGGCGGCGGCCGATTTACCTATGGACGCCTGGCAGGTTGATGTTGTCATTGCTGGTTCCCAGAAAGCCTTTATGCTGCCGCCGGGATTAACCATGCTGGCCGTAGGCGAGCGCGCCTGGCAGGCAGCTGAAAAGTGCACCAACCATCGTTTTTACCTGGATATTAAAAAGGCGAGAAACTCGGGCTTGAAGGGCCAGACGCCCTTTACACCGGCCGTACCCCTGCTCTACGGTCTAAAGGAATCCTTACGCCTCCTGCAGGCTGAAACCCTGGCCGGCAGCTTTGCCCGCCATGCCCTGATGCGGGATATGGTACGGGCGGGGGTCCGTGCCCTGGGGTTAAAGCTCCTGGCTGACGAGACAATAGCCTCACCGGCAGTGACGGCCGTATGTGTCCCGGAGGGGATGAAACCGGCGGATATAATCAAACCCTTGCGGGAAAAATTCGGCGTGGTTGTGGCCGGGGGGCAGGGTGAGGTCAAGGACAGGGTCTTCCGCATCGGCCACCTGGGTTATGTAAGTTTCAGCGACATCCTGGCCGGCCTGGCCGCCCTGGAAAATGTCCTCTTTGATGCCGGTATACCCGTGAGCCGTGGTGCAGCGGTGGCTGCAGCCGGGGCCATATTAAGCGCAGGAATGCCTGCCGGCGTGGAAACCCTGGCTAGCTAGGTAGAGGAGCCGCTTATAGGGGCTAAGCGCCCGCTCCAACAAGCATGAAAATGTAGGTTGAGGCAAGCTGAATTACATGGCAGAACCCATTTCCGAGGGAGGGGATAACCAAAATGCGTGTTTTAGCCCTGGACGGCATCGATCCCCGTGGGCTGGCTATCCTCCAGGAGGCCGGCCTGGAAGTTACGGCCGCCGGCAAAATGAATGAGGAAGAACTCAAAGATGCTATCCGTGACTGTGAAGCCTTAATCGTCCGCAGCTCTACCCGGGTAACGGCGGCAGCCATCAACGCCGCCAAAAAGTTAAAGATTATCGGCCGGGCCGGCGTAGGCACCGATAATATCGATGTCACCGCCGCCACCGAGAGGGGCATCGTAGTAGTCAATGCCCCCGAGGGCAACACCGTCGCCGCTGCCGAACATACCATGGCCATGATGCTGGCCCTGGCCCGCAATATTCCCCAGGCCAGCGCCACCTTAAAGCAGGGCATCTGGGAGAAAAAGAAGTATGTTGGCGTTGAGCTGCGGGGGAAAACGCTGGGTATAATCGGCCTGGGCAAAATCGGCCGCGAGGTGGCCCGCCGCGCCCGGGGCATGGAAATGAAGGTGAAGGCCTATGATCCCTACGTCGACCCGGAACAGGCCGCCCACCTGGAGGTCGAACTGGCCTCCCTGGAGACAGTCCTGCAAGCCGCCGACTTTGTCACCGTCCACCTGCCCCTGACGAAGGAAACCCGGCACCTCCTGGGGCGGGAGGAGTTGCAGCTCATCAAACCCGGGGCACGGCTATTAAATGTCGCCCGCGGGGGTATTATTGACGAGGCGGCCCTCTATGAAGCCCTGAAAGGCGGGCATCTGGCCGGGGCGGCCCTGGATGTCTTTGAAGAGGAGCCCTTAAAGGCCAGCCCCCTGCTGGAACTGGACAACGTCATTGTCACCCCCCACCTGGGCGCCTCGACAGAAGAAGCCCAGGTGGCCGTAGCTGTGGAGGTCGCCCACGATGTCGTGCGCTGCCTTAAAGGAGAACCGGTTTTGAACGCCGTCAATATCCCGGTGGTGCGGGGCCATATAGCCGCGATCTTAAGGCCTTACCTGCAACTGGCGGAAAAACTGGGCAGCTTCCTGGCTCAGCTCATGGAGAGTCCTATCATTGCGGCGGAAATCTGCTGCAACGGCGAGCTGGCCCAGTATGACCTGGCCCCCCTGACCAGCTCCTTCTTGAAAGGGTTACTGCGCCCCCTCCTGGCCGATGCCGTCAACTATGTCAACGCGCCCCTGGTGGCGCAAAAGCGGGGCATCCGCATCCGGGAAAAGAAGAGCCGGGAGATGGAGTACTTCGCCAACCTCATTAGCGTTAAGGTGGAGGGACGGCGGGAGAGCCACCTCCTGGCCGGCACCGTCAACCAGGCCGGGGAACCCCGCCTGGTCAACCTGGACGGCTACAGCATCGACGCCTGCCCGGCAGGGCACATGCTGGTCGTACCGCACCTGGACCGGCCGCGGATAATCGGCCCGGTGGCCCTGGCCATAGGGGATCATAAGGTTAATATCGCCGCCATGCAGGTAGGGCGGCAGGAAAGAGGCGGGGAAGCCGTGATGCTCATGAGCATTGATTCCGAGGTCCCGCGGGAAGCCCTGCAGTCCATTCGCCAGGTGGACGGCGTCCTGGACGTGCGTTATATTTACCTTTAAATTTCTTTATGGGGGCGGCAACGCCCCTGAAGTTTTTTCTCTCCGGGTTTGCCCCTGGCTGTTAATCGTGGCATAATAGTGGCAGGATTATCCACACTAAGCGGATGAAAGGGGAGCAGTATTTTGCTGGATATTAAGCTATTACGCCAGGATCCGGAAAGGGTGGCCAGGGCCCTGGCCCGCCGGGGCCTGGAAGCCGGGCTGGAGCACTTTCTGGCCCTGGATGCCAGGCGCCGGAAGCTCCTGGTGGAGGCCGAGGGATTGAAGAATAAACGCAACCAGGTATCGGCCGAAGTAGCCCGGCGCAAGAAAAACGGCCAGGACGCTACGGAGTTAATTGCCGCCATGCGCGAGGTCGGCGACCGTATCAAAGAACTGGATGCGGACCTGCGCGCCGTGGAAGAAGAACTCCAGCAGGAGATGTTAAGGATTCCCAATATACCCCATGCTTCCGTGCCTGATGGCTTGAGCGACGCTGATAACATGCCGGTACGCCACTGGGGCGAACCGCCCCGCTTTGCCTTTGAGCCGCGGCCCCACTGGGAAATAGGGGAACAGCTGGGCATCCTCGATTTTGAGCGCGGCAGCAAGGTGGCGGGGGCGCGTTTTGTCTTTTACCGCGGTGCCGGGGCGCGCTTGGAGAGGGCCCTGATAAATTTTATGCTGGACCTTCATACCATCAAACACGGTTATACGGAAATTTTCCCGCCCTATCTCGTCAACAGCGCCAGCATGGTGGGCACCGGCCAGCTGCCCAAATTTGCCGGCGATATGTTCCATGTTGAGGGGACGGATTACTACTTGATACCCACCGCCGAGGTACCGGTTACCAACCTTTACCGGGGAGAGATTCTGGACGGCGATTTGTTGCCCATTTACCACGTGGCCTACAGTGCCTGTTTCCGGGCCGAGGCCGGGGCGGCCGGGCGGGACACCCGCGGCCTCATCCGCCAGCACCAGTTTAACAAGGTCGAGCTGGTCAAATTTACCCGGCCGGAGGATTCCTATGAAGAACTGGAGAAATTGACCCGGGATGCGGAAGAGGTCCTGCAGCTCCTGGGCCTTCCCTACCGGGTGGTGGCCCTCTGCGCCGGGGACCTGGGTTTTTCGGCGGCCAAGACCTATGACCTGGAGGTATGGTTCCCCAGTGCCCGCACCTACCGGGAGATCTCTTCCTGCAGCAACTTTGAGGACTTCCAGTCCCGCCGGGCCGACATCCGCTTCCGTCCCGGCCCCAAGGAGAAGCCGCGGTTTGTCCATACCCTGAATGGATCGGGGGTGGCCGTGGGGCGGACGGTGGCGGCCATTCTGGAGAACTACCAGCAGGAGGACGGCACGGTAGTTATCCCTAAAGCCCTGAGGCCATATATAGGTGGCCTGGAAACCATCCGGCCGGAGCAGGGCTGACCAGGAGCGGTATATGAACCCTTCCCTCCACTTCCTCACCAGGGATAACTGGTACTGGTCCTTACTTTTGTTTGTTTACGGCCTGTCTTTTTTCCTTATGGGTTTTGGCATCATAATCCAGGCGCGGCGGGGGAGCGACCTGCGCCTGGGGAGGCGCTTGCCCTTGCTGGCCGTCTTCGGCCTTTTGCATGGCCTGGTAGAGTGGGGTTACATTTTTATTCCCACTGCTATAGTTGCTGAAGGCTGGCAGACCATGAGGGGGATGGCCGTCAACGGCGGCCATGCCCTGCTCCTGGCCCTTTCCTACCTTTTTCTGCTGGCCTTCGGCATCAATCTCCTGGCGGATACCAGGGGATGGCCGGCCTGGATGAGGTTTCTGCCCCTTGCCTGTTTCGGCGGATGGCTGCTGTTTTCTGCCCTGTCTTTGCCGCAGCAAAGCACGGCTGTCGCTTCCTGGTTGATCCTTATTGAAATTACAGCGCGTTATTTACTGGCCGCCCCCGGGGCGGCGGCAAGCGGGCTGGCCATCCTGGCCCAGGGGGATGAGCTGCGGCATTTAAGGCGCGGCTCTTTAAGATTTTTCCTGGCGGGTGCTGCCGGGGCCTTATTCCTTTATGCCTTTGGCGGGGGATTGATCGTTCCGCCGGCACCTTTTTTCCCGGCCAGTTTTCTTAATACTTCCCTGCTGTTGCGCCTGGGCCTGCCAGCCCAGGCCCTGCGCATCCTCAGCAGCATCCTGGTCGCCTTCTTTATTTTCCGGCTCCTGGACGTTTACGATGCTGAGGAAAGGCACTACCGGGAGACGGCCAGGGAGCGGGAAATGATCTGGCGGGAAAGGGAAAGAATCCGGCGGGACCTCCATGACGGTTTGATCCAGTCCATCTACGGGCTGGCCCTGGGCCTGGAACACAGCCGTTCCCTGCTGGCCGAAAACCCGGCGGTGGCGGCAGAGAGGCTCGCTGTGTTGAAACACCAGGCGGAAGAGGTGATTTCCGGCCTCAGGGGATACCTGGCCGGCCTGCACCTGGGGCGGGAACTGCCGGCCGACCCGGTGGCCCTGATGAAAAGAGTGGTGACCGAGCGGGTCGGCGGTACCGGCTTAAAGGTTAACTGGTGCATCCGGGGTAACGGCCGGCCTCACCTGGATGCCGACCAGCGGGATCATCTTTATCACATGCTGATTGAGATTTTAAGCAATATACGCCGCCATGCCGGGGCCAGCGAGGCCTGGATCGGCATTGACCTGGGGGCCGGCGGTTTCAGGGTGGAAATTAAAGATAATGGTACCGGCCTTCCTGCCAAAGTGCCTGCCGGCGGTCTGGGCCTGGAAAACCTGCGGCAGCGGGCGGCCCTGGCCGGAGGCTGGCTGGAAATTGAAGGCTGGCCCGGGGCGGGAACAACCGTAACCTTCTGGCTGCCCTATGGAGGCGATGGGGAGGGGAGAGACCATGGCCATTCGCGTGGTGCTGGTAGATGATCATGTCGTAGTCCGGGAGGGGCTGCGGGCCCTCCTGGCCGGGGAAAAGGATATTGAGGTGGTAGGGGAAACCGGCAGCGTCGCCGAATTACTGGACCTGGTGGAAGAAGCCCGGCCGGAAGTGCTGGTCATGGACCTCCAGCTGGGCAACGGCCAGAACGGGGTGGAGGCTACCAGGACCTTATTGCAGAGATGGCCTGACCTCAAAGTCGTTATTTTAAGCATGTACGACGACCGCGAACTCGTTTTCCGCGCCTTGGAGGCCGGGGCAATGGGCTATGTTTTAAAGCGGGCCGGGGTGGAGGACCTGATCCGGGCCATACGCCTGGTGGTCAGGGGCGAGGCCTTTCTCGATCCCCAGATTGCCCGGCGGGTTATTGACGGCCTGCAGCAGGGGTTGCCGGCAAACAGGGTCGATGGGGACGAGAGGGTGGAATTGACCGACAGGGAGATTGAGGTCCTGCGCCTGGCTGCCGAGGGCCTGACCAATGCCGAGATTGCCCGGCGCCTGTTTATCAGCGTCAAGACCGTCCAGGCCCACCGGGCCAGCCTGATGCAAAAGCTGGGTCTCCATGACCGCGTGGACCTGGTTAAGTATGCCATCAAAAAAGGCATTCTAAAATTGGATGCTGATTAACGCGGGTTATAGGGTTTAGACCCTAGGAAAAAATCGGGTCACCAACCTATGGGTTCTTTCTCCCCCTGGAGTTATAGTAAATATGGAGACTATCACGAAGGGGGAGAGGGAAGATGCGTAACTTTCTGCGCGACCGGCGTTTAAGCATTGTCTGGACCCTTTTGCGGATATGGCTAGGCTGGCAGTGGCTGGAGGCCGGCCTGCACAAGTTTAGTGATCCTAAATGGATGCAAACCGGTGAAGCATTGAAAGGTTTCTGGGCCAAGGCCGTCGGGGCCTTGCCGGGGACCACATCAGCCATTAAGTATGGCTGGTATGAAGCATTTATCCGTTCATTACTAAACGGCGGCCATTATACCTGGTTTGCCAAGCTGGTAGTTGCCGGTGAGATTTTAACGGGTATTGCCCTGATTCTTGGAGCGGCAACCGTATTTTCCCTGTGCATAAGCGCCTTTATGAACCTTAATTTTATGCTGGCCGGTAGCGCCAGCACCAACCCGGTGCTGTACACGGTGGCCATTATTCTGCTGGTGGCCGGAAGCTCTGCCTACTATTACGGTATCGACCGGCTGGCATTAAACTACTGGCAGCGCAATAAGGAAAAAGTAACGGGCGAGCCACTTTCGGCCCATAAGTAAAGAAAAACTAAAGCCCCGGTAGCCAAGTTACCGGGGCTTTGTATTCCATTGCGGGAGTTGCTTCAAGCACCACTGTTTTTAACATACGTCTATTTCACATTTAATTGACAGCAGAGGTAGGGGTGTGTTATACTATCCTTGCCAGTTACGGAGGGGTGTCCGAGCGGTTTAAGGAGCTGGTCTTGAAAACCAGTGATGCTCTTACGGGCACCGTGGGTTCGAATCCCACCCCCTCCGCCAGTTACAAAAAAGGCGTGGAGAGATGGCCGAGTAGGTCGAAGGCGATCGCCTGCTAAGCGATTGTACGGGACTAAAACCTGTACCGTGGGTTCGAATCCCACTCTCTCCGCCAGAGGATGCCGGCGCCGGGAGGCGCCGGTTTGACTTTACGGCCTTGACTTAAGCCGGCATCTCTGCTACAATAAACGGTGCCAGCAGAAAGAGAGATTGTGCGCCCGTAGCTCAACGGGATAGAGTAACTGGCTACGAACCAGGAGGTTGGGGGTTCGAGTCCCTCCGGGCGCGCCATTTTTTTATCCGTGCGTCTGTAGCTCAGGTGGATAGAGCAGCGGTTTCCTAAACCGCGTGGCGGGGGTTCGAGTCCCTCCAGGCGCACCAGAGATTATCAGCGAGGGGGTCCCATGTGGACCACCGTTTCTATATGGGGGAAGCCCTGGCCGAGGCGGAAAAGGCCTTTACCCTGGGGGAAATCCCCATTGGTGCCGTTATAGTAGACGGGGAGCGGGTCATTGCCCGGGCCGGCAACCGGCGGGAAACATGGGGTGACCCCACGGCCCATGCCGAGATTATCGCCTTAAGGGAAGCTGCCCGGGTACGGGGTAACTGGCGGTTGACGGGTACTACCCTGTACGTTACCCTGGAACCCTGTCCCATGTGCGCCGGGGCCCTGGTGCAGGCCCGGGTAAGCCGGCTGGTTTATGGCGCGGCGGATTTACGTGCCGGGGCCGTAGATTCGGTAGTCAACCTGGTGGAGAATTCCCATTTTAACCACCAGGTGGAGGTTATCCCCGGCATCCGGGAAGAGGAATGCCGGGAGTTGTTAAAACGCTTTTTCCAGCAGTTGCGGAGAGATGGCTGAGCTGGTTGAAGGCGCTCGACTCGAAATCGAGTAGGCGGCTGAAGAAGTCGTCTCGTGGGTTCGAATCCCACTCTCTCCGCCAGCAAAAGGTAATGAAGGGGTGCTGCAGTTATGAATAGCCTCCCCTTTTTATTTTACCAAACTCCAGGTTTTGATCTTCTGTAACGGCTTGCATTTAGCCGCAGTTAGCTGTATAATTTATACGACCACCAGATTTGCGCGGAGAGATGGCTGAGCTGGTCGAAGGCGCTCGCCTGGAGAGCGAGTAGACGGGTCACAAACTCGTCTCGTGGGTTCGAATCCCACTCTCTCCGCCATTTTAATTTTTATAGCTTTGACCGTGCTAGACGGGGAGGTAGCGGTGCCCTGTAACCCGCAAACCGCTATAGCGGGGTCGAAGTCCCACTGGCGGGCCTGACCTGTGGGGTCCGGCCGGTGTAAGGGGCGAAGAGAGCCGGGTCCTGCGCGACGAGAACTCATGAACCCCGTCAGGTCCGGGAGGAAGCAGCGGTAAGTGAGCACCCTCGGGTGCCGCGGGAGCGCCTGGTTGGAGTTACCTGCGCCGGTAACGCCCGGAGGCCATGTTCAACAGTGGGTGCACGGTCACCTAAAGAGACGGGAAGGGATTATTCGGCAGGGGAATAATCCCTTTTTTAATAGGAAAAGAAGGTGAGGATGTTGGCCCAGTACCAGGCCCTGTACCGCCAATGGCGGCCGCGCACCTTTGCTGAGATAGTGGGACAGGAACATATTACCCGCACCCTGCTCAATGCCCTGCGCAACCATCGCCTGGTCCACGCCTACCTTTTCTGCGGTCCCCGGGGCACCGGTAAAACCAGTACCGCCAAAATCCTGGCCAAAGCCGTCAATTGCCAGTCGCCCCGGGAGGGAGAACCGTGCAATGAGTGTCCCAATTGCCGGCGCATCAATGCCGGTAACTCCCTGGATGTCCTGGAAATCGACGCTGCCTCCAACCGGGGCATCGATGAGATCCGCGAGTTAATTGAAAAGATCCCCCTGGGGCCGGTAGAGGGCCGCTACAAGGTTTATATTATCGATGAAGTCCATATGCTGACGCCGGAGGCCTTTAATGCCCTGTTAAAAACCCTGGAAGAGCCGCCGGTCCATGCCGTCTTTATCCTGGCCACCACGGAGCCGCGCAAGGTTTTACCAACCATCCTTTCCCGCTGCCAGCGTTTTGATTTTCATCCCCTGACGGTAGCGGCCATCAGCGGGCGCCTGCAGGAAGTGGCGGCGGCCAATAAAGTCCAGATCGAGCCGGCGGCCTTAAGCCTTTTAGCCCGCAAGGCTGCCGGGGGGTTACGCGATGCTTTAAGCCTTTTGGACCAGATCCTGTCCACCGGCAACCAGGAGATCATTACTGCGGCGCAGGTAGCCGCTACCCTGGGTACGGCGCGCCTGGATATCCTCCTGGCCTTGACTGATGCCCTGGCTGCCGGCGATGGGGCCGCCATGCTCCGTCTGGTAGATACGGCCCTGCAGTCGGGGGTGGAACCCCAGCGGCTGCTGGAGGACCTGCTGGAGCATACCCGCAACCTCCTTCTTTTGCATATGGACCCCCGGGCGGGGGAATTTACCGGCCTCCTGCCGGAAGAAGTGGAACAGGTAGCGGCCCAGGCGCAAAAATTTACCCCCCGGCGCCTGTTAGACCTCATGGAACGGCTGCAGGAGGGAGGAGCAGCCCTGCGCTGGAACAACCAGCCCCGGGTCCTGCTGGAGATGACCCTGGCCGGCTTCCTGGTCGACCCCGGCCCTTCCCTGGACGACCTGGCCCGCCGGGTGGAGGAATTGGAAAAAAGCCTGGCCGCCCTGGCAGGCAGGGGGGAGGTAGCAGCGGGCCGGCAACCGGCAGCAGGGAGGCCGGCAGGACCGACCGGGCCGGGTACCCACGATCGGGGGCACGCTGCTGCAGTTATGAAGGCGGCAATGCGGCCGGTCGACAGGCTGGGGGTAGCACCGCTTCCCGCCAGCCAGGCCGGGCCGGAGCCGGGAAACCAGGCCCGGCCGGTGGCAGGAACGGCAGGGGGAGCGGAAAAAGACCCGGGGTCATCGGAAACCCAGTTAGAATTATTTACCGTCCAGGAGCGCTGGCCGGAGGTCCTGGCAGCGGCCCGCCGGGAAAGCGTTCACCTCCAGGCTTATTTACGGGCCGGGGAGCCGGCGGCTGTCAGTGGGGATAGCCTGACCCTGGAAGTCAAAACGGATTTCCACCGCGGCATGCTGGAACAGCCCGCCAACCGGCAGAAGGTGGAAGCAGTCCTGGCCAGGGTTTTCGGCCGGCCCCTCAAGCTCGTTATTACGGCGGGGAGGCCACCTGTGGACGGGGTGAGCCAGGAAGTATTAGCTAAGCTGGTAGAATATTTCGGCCCCGACAAAGTGGAGATCAAGGATTAAAAAGGAGGACGGTTAAGCCCGTGGGTATGAACAATATCAACAAGATGATGAAGCAGATGCAAAAGATGCAGGCCCAGATCGCCAAACTCCAGGACGAGCTGGGGGAAAAGACAGTGGAAGCAGCCGCCGGCGGCGGTGCCGTCGTGGTTGTGGCCAACGGCCGCCAGGAAATTGTCAGTATTAAAATTGACCCGGTTGCTGTCGATCCTGAAGATGTGGAGATGCTCCAGGACCTGATCCTGGCCGCTGTCAACGAAGCCCTGCGCCAGTCCCAGGAAATGGTGGCCAGGGAAATGGGAAAAATTACCGGTAATATGCGGCTGCCGGGGTTTTAAAAGATGTATTACCCGGAACCCCTGAACAAACTGATTGTAGCCCTGGGCAAACTGCCGGGGGTGGGGCCTAAAACCGCCCAGCGCCTGGCCTTCCATCTCCTTAACGCCCCGGCGGCAGAGGCGGAAAACCTGGCAGCAGCCATCCTGGAGGCCCGCCGGAAGACCCATTATTGCTCTGTATGCGGTAACCTGACCGACCGCGATCCCTGCCTCCTGTGCACCGATCCGGAAAGGGATCAGGGCATCATCTGCGTGGTGGAGGAGGCGCGGGACATTGTGGCCCTGGAAAAAACCCGCCAGTACCGGGGATTGTACCATGTTTTGCAGGGCTCCATTTCGCCCGTGGACGGGATAGGGCCGGACCAGCTCAGGGTTAAAGAGCTTTTACGGCGTCTCCAGGGAGGGAAGGTCAAAGAAGTAGTCCTGGCCACCAATGCCGATGTGGAAGGAGAGGCTACGGCCCTTTATCTGGCGCGGTTATTAAAACCCATGGCCGTCAGGGTAACCCGCCTGGCTTATGGCCTGCCGGTGGGGAGCGATCTGGAATACGCCGATGAAATTACCCTGGCCCGGGCCTTCAGCGGCCGCCACGAAATGGAATAAAAAGTAGGCAAGAAATTATTCCCAGCTGCATATTTTATAAGCAAATGGCAGTTGGGAGGTGGCCGCATGCAGGAGTGGAGCCTGAACGCAGACCTGGAAGTGCTGGCCGAAGCTATCAGGGAGGCCCGGGCAGAATGGTGGGCGGCCCAGCGCTTTTTTGCCGAGGTAACGGAATCCGATCTGGTGGATCAGGCCATCTACCGTCTGGAGGCGGCAGAAAGGAAATATATGTACCTGTGGAAGCTGGCTCGTAACCGGCAACAAAAAGACGGCCTGCAAACGCAAGCCTGTGGCGGGGAAAGCGGGTTAAGGAGTGGTACCTGTGGGCGGTGATACCGTACAGCTTATACTGGCCGGTGTTTTCTTGTTATTTCTTGTTTATCTTATAGGCGGCCTTTTATTAAAACCCTTGAAGTTAGTTTTTAAGATTGTTGTTAACTCCTTGTTCGGGCTTCTCCTCCTCTGGGCCTTTAACTTTTTTGGCGCCTATTTTCATTTTTTTATCCCCCTGAACTGGCTCACTGTTTTAATCGCCGGTTTCCTGGGCCTGCCCGGGTTAATCCTGCTGATTTTTTTGCGCCTGGTCCTGGGGACGTGAGGGAGGGATGCACCAGCGTTGGCCCGTAGCACCGGCAGTCCGGTTAAAGCCGGGCTTTTTTATTTTTAGGCGGTCTTTCAAAGCGGGTGGCATGCCTCATTCGGGAGTATGCTATTCTTGCAGGAGCGCATACTAACCACCGGGGTGAAGAAAAGCGCGTATCGTTGAGGCATACCTGGGGGAATACGGCAGCGGCAAGTCGGAAAACGCCGTTAACCGGGCTATTTTTTTACGGGAGCAGGGCCGGCAGGTGACCCTGGCCGACCTGGATACCGTGGAACCATGTTATACTTTACGACCCCTTAAACCCAAGCTGGAAGCCATGGGCCTCAAGGTACTGGGCTGGGAAACGCGGCAGGTCACCGGCTGGGGTGAAGCCGGGACGGTCCTGCACCCGGCCGTCCGCTGGGCCCTGCACCGGGAAGGGGACGTGATCATCGATGTCGGCTACGGCACGGCCGGGGCCGGTATATTGCATTTACTGGAAGGAGCGGAAACGGCCCCCGATCTCCGGGCCCTGGCTGTGATCAATACTGCCCGCCCGGCGACGGCCACGGTTGAGGATATTATCGCCCACGTCCGCTCTTTAGGCCGGGTGGACGGCCTGCTGAACAACACCCACCTGGGGGAAGAGACAACGGTAGACCTCATCCAGGCCGGGGCCAGGAAGGTAACTGCTGCGGCCCGGGAATTAAACCTCCCGGTAGTGGCCACGGCAGTATTGTTCGAGATGGCCCCTTTAATCGGCGAGCGCGATATTTGTGGTAACCCTGTCCGGGCAATCAAACGCTACATGCCCCTGGCATTCTGGTAAAATTATTTTTCGCAGGAACGGGGTGTATTTATGGCAACCAGGCCTGTTACGGGCGAGCAGCGGGCCTTCATGACCGGCAACGAGGTGGTGGCCTGGGCGGCCCTGGCCGCCGGGGCCGACATCATGTACGGCTACCCCATTACGCCGCAGAATGAAATCATGCACTACTGGACCCGGATGGCGCCCAAATATGAACGGGGTTTTCTCCAGACGGAAGATGAAATCGCCGCCGGTTTTGCCACTGTCGGGGGCGTCCTGGCCGGTAAAAGGGCCTTTACGGCCACGGCCGGGCCGGGCAACGTCCTGATGCAGGAAGCCATGGCCATGGCCGAGATGATGCGCCTGCCCACGGTAGTGGTGGTAACCCAGCGCGGCGGCCCTTCGACGGCCACGGTCATCTATTCCCAGCAGGAGCTCAATCTGACCTGTTTCGGCGGCAATGGCGAGGGCTTGAGGATCGTTTATTCCCCGGCCTCCCATGACGAGCTGTTTCTTTATACCATTAAAGCCTTTAACAGTGCCTGGAAATACCGTTTCCCCACCTTTGTCCTGGGGGACGGGTATCAATCCAAAATGCGGGAACCGGTAACCATCTTCGACCCTGAAGCCCGGGGCATTACCATGGAACCGTGCCGCCCCATGGTGGGCCTGCCGGGGGAAAAACGCGACCCGGCCCACCTGCGCAATACCTATAACCTGGAAGATGAGCTTTACGAGGTCCTCACGGCGGCCATTAAAGAATATGAAGCCATCTCTCCCCGGGTAGTCGAATGGGACACCTACGCCGTCGATGATGCCGACCTGCTTATTATTGCCCACGGGGTTGTTTCCCGGGCCGCCCGGGCGGCCGTTGTTTCCCTGCGGGAAGGAGGCTTCAAGGCCGGCTATTTCCGGCCCGTGACCTTAAGGCCCTTCCCGGAGGAAACCTTGAGGTCCCTGGCAGCCCGGGCCCGCAACCTCCTGGTGGTGGAATCGGCCTACGGCCAGCTAAAACGGCTGGTCCAGGTAAGCCTTTACGGCCTGGAGACGCCGGTCACCGGCTACCTGCGGCCGGGAATGGGGATTACGCCGGAAGAAATAGTGGAGTTTATCCATGCGAAGGAGCTGATCTAATGGCCATCGCCGCCCAACCGCAAATGCCCCGGGTCTGGCGGGCGGAGACCAAGCCCCACAAGTTTTGCCCCGGCTGCGGCCACGGTATTGTCCTCAAGGCCCTGGGGGAAGCTATCGACGCCCTGGACATCCAGGAACGGACCGTCTTTGGTTGCGACATCGGCTGCTCCCTGCTTTCCTGGGACTTTTTCAACCTGGACACCGTCCAGACCCACCACGGCCGTACCACGCCGGTGCTGGTGGGCATCAAGCGGGCACGTCCGGAACTGGTGGTCGTTTCCTACATGGGCGACGGCGGCGCCTACGCTATCGGCGCCCAGCACCTGGTCAGCAGCGCCAGCCGTAACGACCTGGTGACGATTATCGTGGTCAACAATACCGTCTACGCCATGACCGGCGGCCAGATGGCCCCGACCACCCTGCCGGGACAGAAGACGGAAACGACCCCCTATGGCCGCGACGCCAGGCTCACCGGCCGGCCCATCCTGGGCCCGGAACTGGTGGCGGCCATCGCCCCGCCGGGAGCCTACGTCGCCCGGGGGAGTATAGCCAATATCGTCCAGCTGAAAAACTTTATTCAGAAAGGCCTGCAGAACCAGCTGGAAGGCCGGGGAATTGCCTTTATCGAGGCCCTGTCGTCCTGCCCCACCAACTGGCACACCAATGCTGCCGCGACCTGGCGCTTTGTGGAAAAAGAAATGACGGCTTATTTCCCTGTGGGGGAACTAAGGATACCGGCAGAGAAACCGTCCGGCCGGTTCCAGGAGGTACCACCTTATGGGTCTTAATCTCAAAATCGCCCTGGCCGGGGAAGGAGGGCAGGGGGTACAGTCGGTGGCCGAGATTATTACCGAGGCGGCCTATCAGGCCGGCTTCCAGGCCCTGTATATCCCCAATTTTGGCGTCGAACAGCGGGGCGGCGTTTCGGTGGCCTTTGTCCAGATAAGCAGGGAGCCGGTGAGCGCGCCCAAGTTTACTACCGGTGATATTGTGGTAGCTTTGAGCCGCCGGGCCGTGGAACGGGTACGGCAGTATGTGGGCGAAAAGACTTTACTGGTTTATGAGGCCGGCCTGGAAGACGACGTGCGGCGGGTTTACGGGGAAGAACAGAGACGCCTGGCCGTCCCGGCCCTGGCCATAGCCCAGGAGGAAATGCACCCCAGGGTCTTTAACGTCATCATCCTGGGAGTACTGGTGGGCGTAACGGGCTTTTTAGAGCGCCGGCATGTAGAACAGGCCCTGGAACGCCAGTTTGGCCATAAGTTTGCTCAGGACCCGGGCCTCAGGGAATTAAACTACCGCGCCCTGGAAAGGGGGTACGAGATAGGAAGTGGGAAGCGAGAAGTGGGAAATGGGAGATGAGATTATAGCCAAATGTATTTGCAGCATAACCAGTTGTTTTGAACGAGTTTGGTACTGGGTACCCGCGCCTGCGAAAGAGTTATTTTAAAAGGAGCGAAAGCTTTTGAGCATTGTTTTTAAGGCCATTACCACGGAAAACGGCAAAGGTATCTTTCACCTTTTCCCCGCCCTGTGTAAGGGATGCGGTTTATGTATTGAAAAATGCCCTGTAGACACCATCGGCTGGGCTAAACAACTGGGGGCCTTCGGCACCCCGGTGGTAGAGCCGGGTCACGGGAAACCCTGCATTGCCTGTAAAAAATGCCAGCTGGTCTGCCCCGATGCCGCCATCTGGATCGAAAGGCGCGACGGCAAGGGCCGGGATACTAGCCTGACGGCTGCCCCGGAAAAGCATATCAAGCATAAGTAAAAACCAGGCAATACCTACCCTTTGTTGCTACCGCCCGGCGCGTTGCTGGAGGCGGTTTATTGTTGTCCTGACCATGGCATAGATAACTTGCCGCGGAGTGCTACGGGCAATAAATTCCAGCAAAGGGCCTACTTTAGTAAACATCGCCCCTCACGAACGATTTAATTTTCGCGGCTTCCTTAGGATTGTTACTGTAGATATTCACGCTACTGACGGCAGGTTATAAGTTGATGCAGCAGCCAACCTAGCGCTCTGTTGGGCGTCCGACCGACCAGCTGGCTGGCCTGGTATCAGCCGGAAGCTCCCCGGGAGTTGTTGAAGGGTCTGTTGCCAAAATGGAAGGTACTTGTAATTGGGAGGTCGAATTATAAGGATGGATAATGGGGCCTTGCTAGAACTAAATCCAAAACTGGCCAGGGGAATGAACTTGTGAATAATAGGTTTATGGCTTTATTTAGATGGTTTGGGACGCGTACGGGCAGGCGAAACGAGACGATAAAACGAAACGAACAAAATTAGATTTCAATTAGATTTCAACATTAGATTGGATTGGAGGTATGGCTATGGGTAAAACTGCTTTGTTAATTATTGACATGCAAAATGATTTCTGTTTGCCAGGAGCACCTTTTGAGGTAAGTGGGGCTTTGAAAGTGGCAGCCAAGATTAAAGAGGCTTTGGAGGCCTGTCGTAAAAATGGTCTACCTATAGTCCATGTTATCCGTCACTACCGGCCTGATGGCAGCGATGTAGAAATTACCAGGTATGAGGCCTTTTTAAATGCAGGTGGAGCATTAATTCCAGGCAGTAAAGGGGCAAAAATTATTGAGGAATTGAAGCCCATAGAGGGCGAATACCTGATTGTCAAACAGCGGTGGAGCGCTTTCTTCCAAACTGAACTGGATATATTATTAAAGCGCTTGGGTGTAGACCAAGTGGTCATAACCGGCGTTCAAACTCCAAATTGTATAAGAGGAACTGTTTGGGATGCCAATTCCCTAGATTATGAAGTTATTGTTCTAACTGATGGAACCGGGGCTAAAACACCTGAAGTGCACGAAGCCAACCTTTTCGATATGAAAAACATTGGAGTAAAGTTAATGACCACGGAAGAATTTATTAAAAGTTTGCCTGCTCCCCCAAAGGAAAACTTGATAGCTAAAATACGAGGCGATATCGAAAAGAAAAAAGAATAAGTAAAACACTCCCTTGCAGACAAAGAAGGTATTCACGGCAGGGCTTTTTGACCAGGTCAGGTGGTCGTGCCGCATATCCTTGGGGATTAGGCGAGTGGACCCGGTAGCCAGCCTTATTAGATAATATAGCAGGTGTTTTGACAGTAAAAGGGGTTAAGCTATACTTAATTGTGAAAATAGACACAAAAGCGGAGTGGAAGTGGAGGAAAAGCGGAAAAGATACGGGGAATTAAGGGTTAAGTATAATTTAAATAGGGGGAAAAGCAGTCATACTAACTTTATTGTCTTTATTGATATTATGTAGCCTGATCGTGTAAAATTAGTGTATCATAACTTCCGGGGGGTTTAAAGGTGCGTTTTGTGACCGTCCGGTGGCCGTACTTTCCAACATAGAAGAAAAATATCTGGAAGAGTACTTGCAAAACCTGCGCCGCCTCCGGGCAGTACTGGCTGTAAAAAATATGCAAGCAAGAGCCCGGGAAAAAGGATTGGATAAAATTAAGGACGCAGAAATTGAAGCTGAAATTAAAGCCGTTAGACGGAGCCGCGGCCAATGAAAATTATCATCCTTCGGAATTTATCTCCCTTTGGTGAAATATCAAACCTGAATAATGCAGTTTAGCCTGGAGGGTTTTACGAGGAGAAAAGCAAAGTTCTAGGACGGGGACGGACCGCTCTCCGGTCGGAAAGACATAGTCTGAAGGAAGATAACAGCCTGGAGAAGAGCATATGGTCTGATAGCCTGATGGTTGCTCCGGAAAAGCATTGACAGGGATGGCGGTATGAGGATATATTAAATATAGAGGGAAAATTTATAACCACCTTCTGCCTGCCGGGATAGGGAAATATGGGAGGTGAGATGTTTTTTGCGTATTATCTTTATTGGCCAGGCGCCCTTTGGTAAAGATTGCCTGCAAGCCCTCCTTGACCAGGGGGAAGATATTGCAGGCGTCCTCACCGTCCCGGACCGGCCGGGGCAAAAGGGGCCCAATCCGGTTAAAGAACTGGCCCTGGAGCGCGGTTTACCCCTCTTGCAGCCGGCGCGTTTGAAGGAACCGGAAGCCTTGACGTGGGTTAAAAACCTCCGGCCCGACCTGCTGGTGCTGGCCTTCGTAACCGATATTGTCCCCCGGACCATGATTGACCTGGCTACCTGCGGTGGCATTAATTATCACCCTTCATTACTACCTAAATACCGCGGCGGCAGTGCCATGAACTGGGCCATTATCAACGGCGAAACGGAAACGGGCGTTACCATCCATCAGATTGATGCCGGTATTGATACGGGTCCCATTATTCTGCAGCAGAAAGTGGCCATCGACCCTGATGATACGGTAAAGTCATTATACTTTGAGAAACTCTACCCCCTGGGCGTGCAAATGGTAGCCGAGGCCGTCCGTTTAATCCGGGAGGGGAAGGCCAATCCGGTGCCCCAGGATGAAAGGCAAGCTTCTTTCCAGCCGGTAATTAAAGAAGCAGATGTGAGAATTGACTGGCGGCAAAATGCCCAAAAGATTTACAACCTTATCCGCGGTTCCAACCCCAACCCGGGGGCCTGGACTACCTTCCGGGGGGAAAAGCTAAAGATATGGGAAGCCACGTCCTGCCGGGGTCAGGGCGATCCGGGCACAATAATCGAAATCGCAGGAGAGGAAGGCTTTGTTATCGCTACAGGGGAGGGGGCCATTCTGGCCCGGCGGGTGCAGCACGGCAGCTCCCCTGACAAGATGCCCGCTACCCAGTTTGTAACTGCCGCCGCTATCCAGCCAGGTGAACAGGTGGGCATTTAACAATATTTCCTGTCTGCTGGTTAGACCATAAGACAGGAAGCTAATGAATGAAAATGGGAGAAAAGGCTTTATCCAGGGGCTTTTCTTGCCTGCCTGAAGGGCATTATAAGCCAGACAATTCTTGACACCTGTCCAAAGTTACTGCTAGATTTAAATTAATGAATATTATACCTTTGTTATATTAATAACAAAATAGACGGGGGCTGGTACTGGCGAAAATATACTTTTTACCCTGGTCGCACCGCTGGAGAGTGGTGTTTAGATAGAGATCTGGCCCTGATTTTTAATGGAGAAGGGAGAGGGGTTTAATAATGGTCGATCAATCAACCCTTAACGAACTGGTGAGAATTGTCGGCAAAGAGAATGTACTTACCTCTAAAGTATCTTTGAATACCTATATGTATGATGCTTCCCTCGTTTACGGCCAGCCCGAAGTCATTGTCTATGTACAAAATGCCCGGCAGATAGCTGCTATTTTGAAACTGGCCAGCAGTAAAAAGATCCCGGTAACCCCCCGGGGGGGCGGTACATGCTTGAGCGGCGGTGCCGTACCGCAGCGCGGCGGGATAGTCATTGTCATGACCAGGATGAACCGTATCCTGGAGATTGATCCTGAAAACCGCGTGGCGGTGGTGGAACCGGGTGTTACCAATATGGAACTGCAAAAGGCCGTCGCTCCTTATGGTCTAGTTTACATGCCCGACCCGGCCAGCCAGAAGGTATCGACAATGGGAGGCAACCTGGGGGAGAACTCGGGCGGCATGCGCGGGATTAAATATGGCCTTACCAAGGACCATATTATCGGGATGGAGCTGGTTTTATCCAGCGGTGAAATTGTGCAAATCGGAGGCAAACTGGAACCGATAGCCCAGGAATTAAACCTCAATGCCCTCCTGATCGGTTCGGAAGGCAACCTGGGCATTGCTACCAAGATCATTTGCAAGTTGACACCTGCACCCAGGGCCAACCGTACCATGCTGGCCTCTTATAAAACTCTCGAAGATGCAGGCACGACGGTTTCCGCCATCATTGCCCACGGCATTATCCCCTGTACCCTGGAACTGATGGACAACAAGATCATCAATGCCGTTGAAGACTGGCTGCATATCGGTTTACCTGTAGACGCGGGAGCTATACTCTTGATTGAGGTTGACGGCTGGGATGCCGGCCTGGACCGCCAGGCGCAGCAGATAATGCATATCTGCCGGGAGAACGGCGCTACCGATGTGAAGCTGGCCCAGAATGCCCGGGAACGGGATAACCTGTGGACGGCGCGGCGCATGGCCATTGGCGCCATTGGCCGCCTGGCCCCCAATTACGATATGGAAGATGCCACCGTACCCCGCACCAAATTACCGGAAATCCTCAAGGAAGTTAACCGCTTGAGCCAGGAATTTAACGTCCCCATTGGCATGCTGGCCCATGCCGGCGACGGCAACCTGCATCCCCTGGTTCTTTTCGATGAGCGTAATAAAGAAGAAATGGAGCGGGTGGAAAAAGTCAGGGCCGCCCTTTTCCGCAAGGCCCTGGACCTGGGTGGCACCCTGTCGGGTGAACACGGCATTGGCCTGGCCAAACTAGAATTTATGCGCTGGGCCTTCAACCCGGAGGAACTCCAGTTTTTACGCCGGGAACGCCTGGCCTTTGATCCCAGTGAGATATTGAACGCCGGTAAAACTGTACCCGATACTGATACGGCGGCCTGAGGAGGACGGCAATATGCGGCAAGAAATCATTCATAAGCTGGAGAAGATCGTTGGCAGTGGGAATTGCCAGGTAGAGGTAAACATCCGGCGCCAGCACGGTTTCAGCGAAGCAGCCCTGCCGGATGCTGTTGTCTACCCGGAGAACAGCCAGCAGGTAGCTGGGGTTCTCAAAATAGCCGGCGAGGAGGGTATACCTGTGGTACCCTGGGGAGCTGGTACCATGGCCTGGCGGGGTCTGTTACCGCTGGCAGGGGGACTGGCTGTTAACCTCACCCGGATGAATAAAATTATTGAATATGACTATGAGAACATGACGGCCTATGTGGAAGCAGGTATCTCTTTAAAGGACCTGCGGGAAACCTTGCAGTCCCATAACCTGTACTGGCCCGTCGAGCCGGTAGAACCGGATACCTGCACCGTTGGGGGGTGTATAGCTGCCGGTGCGGCAGGACCCAGCAAGCTCGGTTATGGCGATGTTAAATTCCATATTTTAGGCCTGGAAGTTGTTTTACCTACCGGTAAAATTATCCACACCGGCGGTAAAACGGTTAAAAACGTCCAGGATTATGATAACACCCGCTTTCTGGCCGGCTCCTGGGGAGCCCTGGGCATTATCACAAAGGCCATGTTGAAATTAAGGCCCGTGCCGGAAAAGGAAACGACGGTTTTCTTGCCCTTTAAAGAACTGGCGGCAGCCATAGCGGCGGCCCGCACCCTCAGGAATGATACCTTACCTGTGGCCCTGGAATGGCTGGACGGCGCCGCCACGGCGGTACTGGCCCGGGCCGGGTGGAAACCCATTGGTGCAGGCCCCGGCGTCCTGGTAAGCTACAATGGTTTTAGCGAACAGGTAGATACCCAGGTAGATTATGTTAAAAAACAATTTTCGGCAGCCGTTATCCTGGAAGGAGAAGCGGCCGCGGTCGCCTGGCAGGCCCGCCGGCAGCTCTTCCCGGTCTTTGCCAGCCAGAAAGGTGCCATCCTGGCCAGCGTGGCCGTACCTTTTACCGCCATGGAAGAATTTTTAACCCGGGCCCGCTCCGAACTGGACCAGAGCTGCAAAGAGGCAGCCCTGGCAGCTCATTTCGGCAACGGGCATATCCATATCCTCCTGGAGGCGGCTCCCGGCGCCTATGCCGGCGTCCAGGAAACTGTTAATCGCCTTGCCTCCCTGGCCGGTAACCTGGGCGGGCTCCTGATTGTAGATAATATCAATGACCTGACTTTAACGCGGCGCTGGGTTGAGGCGCGGGGGAAAGCTGTGCTGGAACTCCTGGCCCGGCTTAAGGCTGCCTTCGACCCGCAGCGGATTATGGCCCCCAACAGCAAGGTCCTGGCGTATGTTATTGATACTACCAGGCTGGCATCCTGAGACGAGGAGGAACAGGTCATGGTCAAGACTTTTCGTCAATTTGAAGAGGATATCGTACGTTGTAACCGGTGCGGCTTTTGTGAGGAGGTATGTCCTACCTACAAGGCAACGGGTGAAGAGTTTTCCCTGGCCCGGGGACGCAACCGGTTGATGCGCCAGTCCATGGAAGGCCACTTTGATTTAACCAAAGAGCCGGAGATAAACCACCATATTTACTCCTGCCTTCTTTGTGGCGCCTGCGTCGTCACCTGCCCCTCCTCCGTCATTACCGATACCCTGGTTAAGGCTGCCCGGGCAGAAATTACCCGCGCCAACGGTAATCCCTTCCCTATCCGCATGGCCCTGCACGGCGTCCTGGCCAGGCAGCGGCGCCTGACCCTGGGGGCGAAAGCCTTGCGCTTTTACCAGCGCAGCGGCGCCAGATGGCTCGCCCGCCATACCGGCTTCCTGGGTTTGCTGGGGTCCCTGGGTAAGGCTGAAGGGCTGCTACCTGACATTCCGGCCCGGACCTTAAGGGAGCGCTTGCCGGAAATTTTAAAGAAGCCCCTGAAACCCCGGCATAAAGTGGCCTATTTTGCCGGTTGCATGATGAACAACTTCTTCCCCCAGGTCGCTGAGGCGAGCTTGCGGGTTTTCCAGGAAAACGACATTGAGGTCGTAGTGCCAACTTCCAACTGTTGCGGTATTCCTCACGAAGCTTACGGCGAGACGGAAATGCAGATCAAACTGGCGAAAGAAAACCTGGATTCCTTTAAACGCTTTAATGTGGAAGCGGTGGTCACGGACTGCGCCAGCTGTGCTCACGGCCTGCATTATTACGCTGAACTCCTGAAAGATGACCCGCAATACGGCCCCCTGGCGCAGCAGTTTGCCGCCAAAGTAAAGGAAGCTTCCCAGTACCTGGCGGAAGTGGGCTTTAAGAAGGAAATGGGGCCGGTCAACGCTACCGTAACCTACCATGATCCCTGCCACGCCGTCCGGGGCCTGAAGGTCAAGGATGAGCCGCGCCAGATTTTAAAGAGCATCCCGGGAGTCAAATTTGTGGAGATGAACGAGTCCGACTGGTGCTGTGGCGGTGCCGGCTCCTATAACGTTACCCATTATGATTTATCGCAGAGAATCCTGGCCCGTAAGATGGCAAACTTTAAGAAAACGGGGGCCCAGTACCTGGCTACCTCCTGCCCGGCCTGCCTGATGCAGCTGGCCCATGGGCTGGACGTCCACCAGCTACCCGGCCGGGCCATCCACGTCATGCAACTCCTGGACCAGGCCTACCAGAACCGGGCTGTAAAAAGCGGCGCCAAAGCGGTCTGATGGTCACCCCCCTGAAGGGGGGCACAAAAATGCCATCATATAGCAACCTCGCGCTGAATAGGATCATCTCGGGGGGTGAGGAGATGATCCTGTTATGGCGCTGGCGCCGGGCACCCAACATCCTTATCCCGGCGCTGCTTTTTTTCCTGGGGCTCTATCTGGGTGCCAGGCTGGCCGATTATCAACCACTGGCGGTTATGGCCGGCCGGGCCAGGAAATTATTACCCATATACAGCGTTTACACGACAGATAAAAAGGTGGCCCTTTCCTTTGATGCCACCTGGGGAGCAGAGTATACACCTAAATTGCTGGCCACCTTAAAACAATATAATGTTAAAACGACCTTCTTTTTAACCAATATCTGGCTCAAGAAATACCCCGAAGTTGCCAAACAGATCGCCGCCGCCAGTCATGAAATCGGCCTGCACTCGGCCACCCATCCCCATTTTACCGCCCTGAGCGAGGCGGAAATGGAAAAAGAGCTGCAGGAAAATAGCCAGATGGTGCGGGAAATAACTGGCTATAAGGCAGAACTCTTCCGGCCTCCCTTTGGTGACTATAACGATACGGTGATCCGTACCGCGGAGCGCCTGGGGTACCGGGTTATCCAGTGGGATGTGGATTCCCTGGACTGGCAGGAAAATATGACGGCCGATGCCATCTTAAACCGGGTGCTGAAAAACATAAAACCAGGCTCCATTGTTCTCTTTCACAATAACGGACGCTATACGGCCGATGTCCTGGCTCCTCTCCTGGAAAAGCTCAAGGCCGACGGCTACCAGGTCGTGCCGGTAGGGGAGCTGATCATCAAGGGGGATTACTATATTGACCACGCCGGCGTGCAGCATCCCGGCCGTTGATAGATCCGAAAAAATATTTTGCAGGCCGGGGATGTGTGTTACAATAACATCGTGAAGACCCAAGGGCAAGCGCCTCTCTGGGAGGCGCTTTTAAATTACCGGCGACAGCTACTTAATTCCTGGCATACGCCGGGTCATAAGGATGGAGCCTATACCTGGCCCTCCTGGCGGCAGGTCCTGGGGGAGGAAACCTTAGGGATGGACCTGACCGAGGTGCCGGGACTGGACAACCTGGCCTGTCCCGGCGGGGTGATCCGGGCGGCCCAGGAGAAGGCTGCTGCCTTTTACGGGGCGGCGCGGACCTTTTTCCTGGTGAACGGGGCCAGCAGCGGCCTCATGGCCGTTATCCTGGCTACCTGCCGGCCCGGGGATGAAGTTTTATTGCCCCGTTATGCCCACCGGGCTGTTTTTAATGGTTTGATCTTAAGCGGGGCCAGGCCGGTTTATTTAGAAACAGAATGGTTAACTTCACCAGGTCTCCCCCTGGGGGTAACCCCGGCAGTTTTAGCCAGGACTTTGCAGGCCCATCCCCGGACCAGGCTCCTGCTCCTGGTCCACCCCACCTACGAGGGCATCGTCCCCTGGAGCAAGGAACTAATCGCCCTGGCCCATGACCATGGCCTGGCCGTCCTGGTGGATGCTGCCCACGGCGCCCACTTCGGCCTTAACCCGATGCTACCGCCCTCACCCCTGGCCCTGGGGGGCGACTACGTGGTGCAGAGCACCCACAAGACCATGGGGGCCCTTACCCAGGCGGCCATGCTGCACCTGCGGGAAGCCGGGGCCGGAGATACGATAGCAGCGGCCTTAAACCTTTTACAGACCACCAGCCCTTCCTATTTACTCCTGGCTTCCCTGGACGTGGCCCGGCTCCTGGCGGAAGAGCGGGGCCGGCGGGACTGGGGCCGGGCTGTGGCCAGGGCGCTGCGGCTGCGGGAAAAACTGGCAGCAGCCGGCATACCCTGCCTGGCTCCTGCCGATGTGACTGGACCTGCGGCCGCCGGCCTGGATGTCACCCGCCTGTTGCTGCCGGCGGCCCCCTTCGGTGCCAGCGGGTCGGAAGTAGCCGCCTTCTTACGACGCGCCGGTCAGGAAATAGAGCTGGCCGGGCCGGACTATATCCTGTTAATCATCACCCCCGGCGACGGCGCGGCCAAAATAAAATCTCTCCTGGCGGCCCTGCTGGCCCTGCCGCGGCCGGCCGGGCAGCTGCCACCGGCAGCAAATGATAAAGGGGGAGCAGGTCCCGGCCCCCGGATCGCCCAGCCCCGGCAGGCGCTGACGCCCCGGGAAGCCTGGCTGGCCCCCCGGCGGGAGATACCCTTAAGGGAGGCAGAAGGCTGGATTGCGGCAGAATTGATCGCCCCCTGTCCCCCCGGCCTGGCCCTGGTCGTACCGGGAGAGGTCCTGACCGGGGAAGTAATTGCCAGGCTGGTATACTTGCGGGGGCCGGAGGGTAAGGTGCTGGTAGTAGATGGATGAGAAATGTTTATTCTTTAGGAAAAAGTGCAGGTGATTTTTACGTGCCTGGCGGCCTGTTCATTACCCTGGAGGGGCCGGACGGCTCCGGTAAGACCACCCAGATGGAACGCCTGGAATGTTTCTTACGCAGGCGGGGGTTTACCGTTGAATGTACCCGGGAACCCGGCGGGACGCCCCTGGCCGAAGCCATCCGGCAACTGCTCCTGGAACCGCGCTATGGCCCCATTGATGCCCGGGCCGAAATCCTGCTTTATGCTGCCGCCAGGGCCCAGCATGTAGCCGAACGCATCCGGCCGGCCCTGGCAGCAGGAAAAGTAGTCCTCTGCGACCGTTTTACGGATTCCAGCATCGCCTACCAGGGCTATGGCCGCAGGCTGGGGGTGGAACTGGTGCGCCAGGTTAACAGCCTGGCTACCAGTGGCCTCCTACCGGATCTTACCCTCTTAATCGACGTGCCGGTAGAGTTAGGCCTGGCACGGCGCCGGGGGAAAAGCGCCGCCGATCGCCTGGAGCGGGAGGACCTCGCCTTTCACCGGCGGGTACGCCAGGGTTACCTGGAATTGAGCCGCCTGGAGTCGCAGCGAGTCCACCTCATTGATGGTACCGGGTCCCCGGATGCCGTGTGGTCGCAGATTGAAAAGGTAGTAGAACCTTTGCTGGAGTTGAGGAAAAGCTAAATGGCAGCAGGAGAGCAGTTACCCACCGCGAAGCCCCCAATTGCCATGACTGCCCGCCACCAGCTGCGGCAGGCCCTGCAAAGGGGGAAACTCGCCCATGCCTACCTCCTGGCAGGTGGCAGTGAGGCCGCGAGGTTGGAACTGGCTAGGTACCTGGCTGCGGCCCTGAACTGCCAGGAGCCCCGGGAGGGGGAGCCCTGCGGCCGCTGTCGTTCCTGCCAGCAGATGGCTGGCGGCAACCACCCGGACTTTTATCTCTGCAAGCCCCAGGGCGTCACTCTAAAAATTGACCAGATCCGGGAACTGGAAAGGCAGTTGACCTTCCGGGCCTTCCAGGGAGGGGCCAGGGTGGCCGTCCTGGCCGGGGCCGATACCATGACCGAAGCAGCAGCCAACTGCCTGCTAAAGACCCTGGAAGAGCCCCCGGAAGGAGCCTATCTTATTTTACTGGCTGCCCAGCCGGACTTATTGCTGCCGACCATCCGTTCCCGCTGCCAGGAACTGCACCTGGGCGGGGAAGGCGGGGTGTCACCTGCCGGAGCTACCTACTGGAACCGCCTGGCAGGGGCCGGTTTAGTAGCTATGCTACAGGAAATCCTGCCCGAGCTGGAAAAGGAGGAGGATCTCCCGGCCGTTCTCCAGGCCATGGCCCTGGCCTGCCGGGACCAGCTGGTCTGGCAGTTAACAGGAACGGCAACACTATTACTGCAGCCAGGGTACCTTTTACCGGTACCCCTGTCACCGGCGCAAGCCTGGCGCTGTTTCTGGCTTATCCAGGCTGCCCGGGCGGCCATTGAACGCAATGCCAACCGCCACCTGGCCCTGGAGGTCTTGATGTTTAACCTGCACCGGGAACTGGATAAACAGTATTAATCCTTGGCTGGTGCTGCGTCAGCGGCATCTAAATTTACGGAGGTGAGGAATTATAGTTACTGTCATTGGCGTCAGGTTTAAAAAAGCGGGCAAGATTTATTACTTTGACCCGGGCGAACTGGAATTGAACCGCGGCGACCATGTTATTGTTGAGACGGCCAGGGGACTGGAGTACGGCGAGGTGGTCATCCCGCCCCGCCAGGTTGATGAAGGCCAGGTAGTGCAGCCTTTGCGGCCGGTTATCCGCCGGGCAACGGCGGCCGATACCGAACAGGCAAATATCAACCGCCAGAAGGAAAAGGAAGCATTTACCATTTGCCAGCAAAAAATTGCCGAGCACAGCCTGCCTATGAAATTAATTGACGTCGAATTTACCTTTGACGTCAGCAAAATCATTTTCTATTTTACGGCCGAAGGCCGGGTCGACTTTCGCGAACTGGTCAAAGACCTGGCGGCCGTTTTCCGCACCCGCATAGAATTACGCCAGATTGGTGTCCGGGATGAAGCCAAGATGCTGGGCGGGCTGGGTTGCTGCGGCCGGCCGGTTTGCTGTGCCACTTTTCTGGGTGAGTTTGACCCGGTTTCCATACGCATGGCCAAAGAACAAAACCTGTCTTTAAATCCTACCAAGATTTCGGGCCTGTGCGGCCGGCTCATGTGCTGCCTGCGCTACGAAAATGACGTTTATGAGGAGGCGCGACGCCACTTTCCTCCCTGTGGTGCCATGGTCCAGACACCGGCAGGTCCAGGCCGGGTAACAGGGCACAATATCCTTAAGGAAACCGTCATGGTCGAAATACCCGAGGATGGCACTATGGAATTTCCCCTGAAAAATATCAGGAGAGAAGATCATGAGCAGTAATTTTGTGGATTCTCAAGGCAGTACCCTGGTCGTAGCCCTGGCTGAACTGGAAGGACACCTGAGTGAGGTTTTAAAGGAAGTGCGGCGCCTCCGGGCTTTAGCGCGGGCCCTGGAGGAAGAAAACCAGCGCCTCAGGACCATCATGTTCGCGGCCCAGGCCGGGGAAGGTGGTTACCAGCAGCTTTTACGCTTTTATGAGGAGGGTTTTCATGTATGCCCGCCCCATTTTGCCCGGGTGCGGGACGGTGATGGCTGCCTTTTTTGCCAGAGTTTCTTAGAGAAGAAGGGGTTACAGTCCCATGGCTAGCCTTTACCTGGTAGCCACGCCCATCGGTAACCTGGAGGACATTACCCTGCGGGCCTTAAGGATCCTGCAGGAGGTCGATTTAATCGCTGCCGAGGATACCCGGCGTACCAGGGAACTCCTGGCCCATTATGACCTGCACACACCCCTGACCAGTTACCACCGCCACAACCAGGCCAGCAAAACCCCTTATTTATTAAAGCTTCTCCAGGAAGGCAGGGATATCGCCCTTGTTTCCGATGCCGGCCTGCCGGGCATCAGCGACCCGGGGGAAGAGCTGGTGCGGCAGGCGGTAGCTGCCGGCATCACGGTAGTTCCCATTCCCGGCGCCAACGCCGCCCTCGCTGCCCTGGTGGCGTCCGGCTTACCGGCTGGCCGTTTCGTCTTTGAGGGTTTTTTGCCCCGGGCCGGCAAAGAACGCCGGAAGAGGATGGCGGCCCTGGCGGCAGAAGAACGAACCCTGATCTTCTACGAGGCTCCCCACCGCCTGGTGGCTACCCTGTCTGACTTGCTGGCCACCCTGGGAGAACGGCGGCTTGCCGTCGGCCGGGAGCTGACCAAAAAATTTGAGACCATCTGGCGAGGAACGCTGCCGGAGGCGGTAGAGCATTTCCGGGCCAACCCGCCCCGGGGAGAGATCACCCTGGTAGTGGCCGGGGCCGGGCCGGCACCCCTGCCGGCTTATGACCCGGCCCGGGTAGCAGCAGAGGTGGCGGAGCTGGAGGCGGCCGGCCTCGACCGTAAAGAGGCTATGGCCAGGGTAGCCCGGCGTTACGGCCAGCCCCGGCGGGAGATTTACCGTGCCTGCTTGCAGGCCCTCAAAAAAGGTGGCGAGGCCTCCCTGTCAAAATAAAAAGGCGCCCCGAGGCGCCCCTTTTACCTGACTTAGACAGCCTTGGCCTGCTGGGTCATGGCTTCCAGGCATGCCCGGCAGACGTTTTTGCCATGGAAATTGACGATATCTTCCGCATTGCCGCAGAAAACACAGCCGGGCTCATATTTTTTCAGGATAATTTTCTCGTGGTCGACGTAAATCTCCAGGGCGTCTTTTTCATCGATGCCCAGGGTACGCCGCAGCTCAATGGGAATGACTACCCGGCCGAGCTCGTCCACTTTACGTACCACACCCGTAGATTTAATCATGGCTCTCCCCTCCCTATTTCAACATGTTTCGACAACCTGTCTATATGGTACCAGTGTTTCCAGTAAAAGTCAACCATATTTTGGACAAAAAATTAGCCTTCTCGCGCCATTATAGCCAAAACTTGACAACTTGCTCTTTTTTTTAATATAATACTCCTGAATTTGCCGAAAGGGGACGACCAGGATGGGGGACAAGGTTTTTTACGTTACCACCCCTATTTATTATCCCAGCGATAAACTGCATATTGGTCATGCCCTGACGACCACCATGGCCGATACCCTGGCCCGCTACAAGCGCCTGCGGGGTTATGACGTTTATTTTCTCACCGGTTCCGACGAGCACGGCCAGAAAATCCAGCGCAAGGCCCGGGAAGCGGATCTACCGCCCCAAAAGTATGTCGACCGGATTGTGGCCACTTTCCAGGAACTCTGGCGCCGTCTTAATATTTCTTATAACGACTTTATTCGCACCACCGAACCGCGCCATACGCGGGTCGTCCAGCATCTACTGCAGAAAATTTACGACCAGGGGGATATCTATAAGTCCACCTACGAGGGCTGGTACTGTACCCCCTGTGAAACCTTCTGGACGGAACGGCAGCTCAAGGACGGCAACTGCCCCGACTGCGGCCGGCCGGTGGAACTGGTCAAAGAAGAAAGTTATTTCTTCCGGATGAGTAAATATGCCGATAGATTGCTGCAATATATAAAAGAACACCCTGACTTTATCCTGCCCCTTTCCCGGCGCAATGAGATGATCAGCTTTATCGAGGGTGGCCTGGAGGACCTGTGTATTTCCCGGACCACCTTTGACTGGGGTATACCGGTGCCCATGGATCCCAGGCACGTTACCTATGTCTGGTTTGATGCCCTCACCAACTACATCTCCGCCCTGGGTTACGGTACCGAAGATGATCACCTCTTTCGTAAATACTGGCCGGCCGCCGTGCACCTGGTGGGTAAAGATATCGTCCGCTTCCATACCATTATCTGGCCCATTATCCTCATGGCCGCCGGCATTGACCCGCCGCGCCAGGTCTTTGGCCACGGCTGGCTCCTGGTGGACGGCGGCAAGATGTCCAAATCCAAGGGCAATGTTGTCGATCCCATGGTGCTCATCGACCGCTACGGCGCCGACGCCATCCGTTATTTCCTCCTGCGGGAAATGCCCTACGGCGCCGATGGTTACTACAGTGAAGAGGCTTTAATTACCCGCCTCAATACCGACCTGGCCAACGACTTTGGTAACCTCCTCAGCCGGACGACGGCCATGATTGAAAAATTTAACGGCGGGGTAATTGCGGCGCCCTCAGCCCCGGAGCCCCTGGATGAGGAGTTAAAGGCCATAGCCAGGGCTGTGCCGGATGAGGTGGACGCGGCCCTGAACAATTTTGAATTCGCGCGGGCCCTCACGGCCATCTGGCGCCTGGTTAACCGGGCCAATAAATACATCGAGGAGACGGCTCCCTGGGCCCTGGCCAAAGACCCCTTAAAGAAACCGCGCCTGCAGACGGTCCTTTACAACCTGGCCGAGGCCATGCGCCAGGCTACCATCATGGTGGGGCCTTTTATGCCCGGCGTACCGGCCCGGGTGTGGGAGCAGCTGGGCCTTGAAGGTGTGCCCGCGGCCCTCACCTGGGAGAGCCTGGCCACCTGGGGGGGCATCCCTGCCGGTACCCGGGTGAGAAGGGGCCCGGCCCTCTTCCCCCGCATTGAACTTAACGAACAGGAAGGAGAAGGACCGGTGGCAGGACAGGAGACTCCGGCGGCAGCAGCGCCTGCAGTTAAAGAAGAAACGGCTGCTAAACCCGGGGAAGAAGAGATAACCATCGAGGAATTCGCTCGCATTAAACTAAGGGTGGCTGAAGTCCTGGCGGCGGAGAAGGTGGCCAACGCCGATAAGCTCCTGAAGCTGGAAGTTAAAGTTGGTGACGAGCGGCGGACTATCGTGGCCGGCATCGCCCGCTACTACCGGCCGGAAGAACTGGTGGGCAAGAAGGTGGTTATTGTGGCTAATTTGAAGCCGGCCAAACTCAGGGGTATTGTCTCCCAGGGGATGGTGCTGGCGGCCGTCGCTGACGATACCTTAAGCCTGGTAACACCGGAGCGGGCTATTCAGGACGGCGCCCAGGTGCGATAAATGCCGGGACTCATTGACTCCCACGCCCACCTCAACGATCCGGCCTTTGCCGCCGACCTGGCCGGTGTCCTGGGCCGCCTGCAAGAGGCCGGCGTTGTAGCCGTAATCAACGTGGGTTATGATGTGCCATCTTCCCGGCGGGCGGTAGAGCAGGCCCACCGCTGGCAATTTATCTATGCCGCCGTGGCCATCCATCCCCACGACGCCATGACCTTTGACTCCGAGGCAGAGGCTGCTATCCGCGGCCTGGCCGGGGATAGCCGGGTGGTGGCCATTGGCGAAACGGGGCTTGATTACTACCGCAACCTTTCGCCCCGGCAGCGCCAGCAGGAGGTCTTTCGCTGGCACCTGGAGCTGGCCCGATCTTTACGCCTGCCGGTAATTGTCCATGACCGTGACGCCCATGAGGACACCCTGCAGATTTTAAAAAAGGCCGCGCCGCTGCCGGCCGGGGGTGTCCTCCACTGTTTCTCCGGCAGCTGGGAAATGGCCCGGGAGTGCCTGGGGCTGGGCTTTTATATTTCCTTTGCCGGCCCGGTGAGCTTTAAAAATGCCCACAAGCTCCGGGCCGTAGCGGCGCGGGTGCCCCTGGAGCGGCTGCTGATTGAAACCGACTGCCCGTATCTCACCCCGGAACCCCACCGGGGCCGGCGTAACGAGCCGGCCTATGTCGGCCTGGTGGCCGACGCCATAGCCGCGGCCCGGGGCCTGGCACCGGAAGCCGTCAGCGAAGCCACCGCGGCCAACGCCCGGCGCCTGTTTGGGATTTGATCAGAAAAATTCCCGCAGTACATAATCACGGAACATCGGCTCAACGAATGTATAAGACCCGCGCCCCTTCTTCTCGATCACTGTTTTAGCCAGCAAATGATCTATCGTCCGCTTAATTTCATTAGGATTGGCGTTTTCTATGCTATAAATGCTGGTTCCTGTGGCAATGCGCTTTAATACCTGGCGTCCAGTGAAACTCAGGTTTAGATCGTCTAGTAATTCATCGTAGATGGGTGCAAGAGTCAGCAGGGCGCGATCATATCCCAAGCGTACAATCTCAAGGGATATGGTGTTCTGCCCGGCTTCAAGCAATGCGTAGTATAGTTCGGAACATACAACCATCGTGTCCTGGGGGTGCCCTCCGGTTTTACGGGTAATCTCCTTTATTGCTTCCGGGGTAGATGTGATTCCCCTGGTGCGGAACTTTTTGGCAATATATTCCACCCAGGCCGTTTCGGGAATCGAGGGTATGGGAAGAATAGTGGCGAACCGGTAAAAGGCTTCCTTTTTGTCAGCGAATAGGGTTTTCATCATGCCCTCTTTTGATCCCAGGAACAAGTAGGCCACATCTTCTTGATTTTGAAAATAGGAACGCATCTTTTTATAGATTTCCGTCCCTGCTACCCGGGAAGCGTCTTGAAATTCATCGAACAAGATAACCACCGGCTTTTTATCCCGTTTAGCCAACACCCCGGGCAAGTTCAGCGCATAGTCAAGCAAGGCTTCATCGCTTTGCTCGCCTTGCGAAAGCCCCAAATCGAGTTCAAGGTCCTGGAGCTTAATTGCCAGTTTCGCAGTGCCGACAATGGTTTTAGTCCGGTCTTTCCACGCGTCGATTGTCTTGCGAATGCCAGTCCTGTTTTCCAGGCAAGCGTTAATCAGCGCAACAGCCAGATCGCGCTTGCTGGAAAGCCGGAAAAGATCAACTGAAGCGATATAAAAACCTTTTACCTTTAGCTGCCTTAGCACCTCATGGGCCAACGAGGTTTTTCCTATGCGCCGTGGGCCGTAAAGCATGACGCTTTGACCCTCAGAGAGCCTAGTTACAAGGGAGGTAATGAAGTCCTCCCTGTCGACGATATCTTCTTCTGCAACAGGACCGCCGATGGGAAATAGCTTACCTGGCATTATCAACGCCCCTTGATCTTATTATCCATGATTATTACTTATTGTGTAATATTATATTACATAAGGCGTAATAAAGCAATATTTTCCCGGCCAATCCAAAACTCGCTCCAGGAAATAGGGGTATACCGCTTGAAATAACCTATAATCCCTCCTGCCTCAGGGCAGGAGTTTTTTTACGGGTATAAAAGGCGAATATTCTGGCAAGGCTATAGCTGGCATAAAGTGGAAGGAGTGACGTCATGTTCAAGATGTTACCCCCTTCCGGCCAGCGGCCTGCCCCTGGCCGGAGAAAGTCATTGCTGGCGCTGGCCTGCCTGCTGCTGGGGCTCCAGTCCCTGCTGCTGGCCGGCTGGACCAGTAATCGCGTCGATATTTTCACCGATGGCAGCGCCAGGCAGGTAGCCACCGGCCAGTGGTACCTGGGCGACAGCCGGGGCCCGACCGGTTGCCAGGTACGGATAGGCGACTGGGTTTTACCCCTGCCCGGTGCCTGGTTCTGGCCGGGCTTAAAACTGACCATGGCCGGCGTAGTACCGGTAGCGGCCGAGATTGCCGGCCAGCCTCTCTGGTCCCAGGTACCGCTGCCGGCAGTAGCCGGAATCCTGGCCCAGGAGGGCATAACCCTGGGTCCTGAAGACAGGGTAGATAGCAACCTGGGCAGCAATGACCCTTACCAGTATATCCGGGTCATCAGGGTGGAAAATACCATTGAACTGCGCCAGGAAGCAGTACCGCCTCCCCTGGTGCGCCGGCCGGATCGGACTTTACGGCCGGGGAAGGAAAAAGTGGTCCAGGAAGGCCAGCCGGGAGTACGTTATTATAAATACCAGGTAAAGAAAGAGAATGGCGTCGAAGTCGAGCGCCAGCTCCTGGAGACCTGGATCGAAGTCCAGCCCCAGCCGCGGATAGTGGCCTACGGTAGCCGTGCCTACCCGGCAGTTACGGCGGCCCGGGCGGGGGATACCCTGAAGGTGATAGCTACGGCCTATACCCATACCGGCAACCGGACGGCTACCGGCATTTGGCCCTACCGGGGAATAGTTGCCGTCGATCCCCGGGTCATACCCCTGGGAACCAGGCTTTACGTAGAAGGCTACGGCTATGCCGTGGCCCAGGACACGGGCGGCCTGATTAAGGGCAACCGCATTGATATCTTTGTAGATAGCGAGGCCGAAGCCATCCAGTGGGGTCGGCGGCCGGTTACGGTGCGGATTCTCGGTTATTAGGTAAAAAATTCCAGGCGCGGGGGCAGGAAAATCTTGCCCCCGCGTCGAAGTATTTATAGAGACTTCTTCCGGGCGCAACCAGCGTCCGGAGGCAACCTCCCCTCCAATGGCAGTAAAGCTGTATTAGATTTTAAATTTAAATTAGCAAGAGGTGACTCATGGACGGGTGGATTACTTACTGGCGCCAGAAGAATTCCCGGGGGCGCCGCCGGCCCTGGCTCTGGCTCCTGGTGGCGGTATCAGTGCTTTTTGCCGGCACCGGGTGGGGAGTAATGAACTTTGCCTGGAAGCAGGTAACCCTCCAGGTAGACGGGCGGGAGAGCGTAGCCCGGACCTTTGCCGGCCAGGTAGGGCGATTTTTAAATGAGCAGCAAATTACCCTGGGGCCAGAGGATGTTGTTCTTCCTGCCCTGGACGCACCTGTGACTAAAGGTATGGTGGTGACGGTCAAAAGGGCCGTCCTGGTAAAGATAATTGCCGACGGGCAGGAAAGGGAAATATGGACTCCTCCGGTGACGGTGGCCGAGGTTTTAAACAAGGCGGGGGTAACTTTGCAGCCGGAAGACCGGGTTACCCCGGGTGTAACTGCCACCGTAAGGGCAGGAGACACAATTAAAGTTACCAGGGTCACCTACAAAATGGAAACGGTTAAGAGCGAAATTAACTACCGGGTGGAGCGTCGACCCGACGGGGAGATAGAAAAAGGCATTACCCGCCTGGTGCAGAGGGGGCAGAAGGGCCTCCAGGAAGAAACTTACCGGATCGTCTATGAAGACGGGCAGGAAGCAGGCCGCGAACTGGTGGCAACTAAGGTCGTTAAAGAACCTGTACCGGAAATAATAGCTGTAGGAGCCCTGGATATGGCTTCCCGCGGGGGGTACAGTTTCCGCTTTGAGCGGGTTTTCTGGGCCGTTGCTACGGCTTATACCCACTCGGGCTCACGGACGGCGACGGGGGTTTATCCCCGGGTAGGTACCATTGCCGTTGACCCGGATGTAATTCCCCTGGGTACCAGGCTCTACGTCGAAGGCTATGGCTTTGGCATTGCCCAGGATGTGGGCAGTGCCATCAAGGGTAACCGCATTGACGTTTTCCTGGATACGGAGGCGGCTACGGCCCGCTGGGGCGTCCGCCGGGTGAAGGTTTACGTGTTGAAATAGGCACCGGTACCGGCTCAGGCATTGCTGCTAGGGTAGCGGCATAAAATGGTAACTAACACCACCCCGCGAGGTGGTGTTTATTTTTGCTTTCCCACATCTCATAGGGTTTTTCCATTTACATATATTTGTACCATGGCTGCAGATGTAGTATAATACCTCTATGGAGGGATTGGGGTGGATTCTGTAGCCACGCCAGGCAAAACCCTGGCCCTGGTCCGGGAAAAGGGGCTGGTACCCCGTAAATCCCGGGGCCAGAATTTTCTTGTGGATGTAAATATCGTGCGGAAAATTGCCGGGGCCGCTGGCCTTGGCCCTGATGATACTGTTGTCGAGATAGGTCCCGGGCTGGGAGCCCTTACCCAGGAGCTGGCGGAACAGGCGGGACTGGTAATAGCCATTGAGATCGACCGGGATTTAATATCTGCTCTAAAAGAAACCTTGAAGGATAAGGCCAATGTGCGCCTGGTTGCCGGCGATGCCTTAAAAGTTGATTTTGACGAATTAGTTGCCAGATTTAAGGGAAATGGAGGAGGAAGGTTGCCCACTTATAAGCTAGTGGCCAACCTTCCTTATTATATAACCACCCCCATCCTGATGCATTTACTGACCGGTAAATTTCAGATTACGGAACTTGTTTTAATGGTCCAGGCCGAAGTGGGCTACCGGATGCTGGCCTTACCGGGAAGCAAGGATTATGGCTCTTTGAGTGTAGTGGTCCAGTATTATACGAAACCGGCCATTATCTTGAAGGCACCGCGCACCGTCTTTTACCCGCGGCCGGAGGTCGACTCCCTGGTAGTGAAACTAACCCGCCGGCCGGAGCCGGCGGTACAGGTAGGGGATGAAGATTTCTTTTTCCAGGTAGTCCGGGCCGCCTTTAACCAGCGACGTAAAACCCTTTTAAACGCCCTGGGGAGCCTGGGACTGGAACGTCCCCTGTTACTAAAAGCTATGGCAGTTACCGGAGTGGAACCCCGGCGAAGGGGAGAAACCTTGACGATTGAAGAGTTTGCTAACTTGAGTAAAGCGTTACAGCAACAAATGGAAAGAAGGTGATGCCGGTGTATTATATCAGTCCTACTAAGGGTCGCCTGACGGCTGAAGAAATGTTTGCCGACATGATGCAGTTTATCGAGGCCAATCCCGAGGCCCAGTACAAGATCATTATAGGCTCGGATTCCCAGGCCCGGGTCCGTACCTGCTTTGTCACGGCTGTCATAGTCCACCAGGTAGGCCGGGGAGCTCGCTACTACTACAGTAAAAGGTACCAGCGCAAGATTACGTCCCTGCGCCAGAAGATCTTTTATGAAACGGCTTTGAGCCTGGAAACGGCCAGCTTTATCGCCCAGAAGCTGGCGGCCAACGGTCATGCTGATCTCAACCTGGAGATCCACCTGGACATCGGGCCCAACGGCAATACCAGGGAATTAATCCGGGAAATTGTCGGCATGGTGGTGGGCAGCGGTTTTGCCGCCAGGATCAAACCCTATTCCTGCGGGGCCTCCAAGGTAGCCGATAAGTACACCAAGAGCGGCTAAGGGTGAAAATATGTGGAGCACGTCATAAATGTTAAATGGAGTCAGGAGTAAATTGCGGGTGCTTATATATTCGGGTGCTTATATAAAAGAGGTGGCCACCCTTATCCCGCGGGGTTGCCACCTCTTCTAGTTTAATAGACTGGTTCCGTACTTTTTAACCCAACTTTGACACTAAAACTTCTATTTCAAGGGCTTAAAGACCACCAAGACTAGTAATATCAACGATCTTTCTCTACCGAAGTCGGCAAAACGTAGTGAAAACAAATCTGCCTTAGAGTATTTTCACGCCGGGCATCTCTTGGTATAATAGTAATGACGATAACCGAGGTGATGCCCCTTTGTTCCCCCGTATTATCACTACCAGGCGCGGCGGCCATACCTACCATTATCTGGTCCTGGTAGAATCCTACCGGGAAAAAGGCAAGGTAAAACAGCGCCAGGTTGGGCATTTAGGCAACATCGACCAGTATTCCCAGGAAGAGATACAGCGGCTTATTAATAAACTGCGGGAATTCCTTAAGGAAGATGAGCTGGGCACTGTTAAGGACCTCCAGACCTTCGGCACCAAGCATTATGGTATCCCCTATGTGGTGAATTTTTTCTGGGAGCGACTGGACCTGGACGCCTTCTTTAAAAACTATCTCCAAAATCGTCAAGTAGAGATGGATGTGGCCTTATGCACCAAGATTATGATTTTAAACCGCCTCATCGCTCCTAAAAGCAAGCTTGGAGTATCCCAATGGTTAAGGCAAATTTACCTGCCGGAACTGGAAGAGAAACAGCCTGAGTTGCATCATTTTTACCGTACTCTTGACGTCCTGGAAGAAATGAAGGATTATCTGGAACGCCACTTGTACAACCGGCTTACGGATCTCTTGAGTTATCAGCTTAACCTGGTGTTTTACGACTTGACCAGCAGCTACTTTGAAGGTACCCATTGCCCCCTGGCCAGGTTCGGTTATTCCCGCGACCACCGGCCGGACTGCCGGCAAATTAATATTGGCCTCCTGGTGACTCCGGAAGGCATGCCTATTGCCCACCAGGTATTTGAAGGTAATATACCTGATAAAGTAACCGTGGCTGGCGCCATCGAACAACTTAAGCAAAAGTTTGCCATCAAGAGCTGTATTTTCGTGGGCGACCGGGGTATGCTGACCAGTCATAATTTAGAAGAACTCAAGGAGGCTAACTTCCGTTATATCCTGGGCTTTCATAAACGCGGCCGGGAAGTGAGCGATGAACTACTGGCCAGGTACCAAAACCTCGAAGAATACCAGCTAATAGACGGCGATAACCCCCTCTTTTATGTGGAAGTACCACCAGAGCAGGTACAGGCTCCCCCTAAAGAAAACTTGGTAGAGGGAGAAGAGGAAGAAAAGGAAAACTTCGAGCCTCCGGTTCGCTATATCCTTTGCCACAATCCTCTCAAAGCCCAAGAGGATTATGAATTTCGGGTCAAAGCGATAGAAGAAGCCAGGATAAAATTGCAAGAGCTGAAAGACAGGCTGGCCCGGGAAACCCCGCGGCGGGGGCGCAAGCCTACCACAAAAGGAGTCATGCTTAAAGCAGCTGCTATCCTTAACAAGAAGGGCCTTGCTCCAATTTTTGATATTACTTATGACGGCAAGTCTTTCAACTTTGAAATTAATGAGCCGGCTCTGGCTAAAGAGGCTTTGCGGGACGGCAAATTTTTAATCCAGACTAATGCTGACCTGCCAGCTGAGGAGGTAATTGCCGCCTATAAAAACCTGCTCCAGGTAGAAACCGCCTTTCGCCATATCAAGGACTTCATTCGCTTGAGGCCTATCTACCACTACAACGAAAGTCGGGTTAAGGGACACATCTTTATATGTGTGCTGGCTTATCTCTTTGAAAAATGGCTGGAGGTGATACATCGCCGATATATTGAAGATGAGATTTTTAAGGCGAAACAAATCCCTGATCCTGAAAGTCAAGAAAGAGAGTTACGCCGCTGGAAGGTTGCCCATAAAAGCGGCCGCCGTATCCTGGAATTATTAGAAGAGATAAAGGCTGTTGACCAGCAGTTTCTTGATAAGCGGATTTATAGTATCACCCAGCCCGGACAAAGCCAGAGTGAATTGTTAAAAATTTTGGGCCTTCCACTTCCACCTAAAATTTTAACCTTCAGGTAGCCACTAAGAGCCCCAGAAAGGGGTTGTAGTGACAATTGTCCCTATGGACCCCTTGATTTTTAAGGGGCGGTGTCAAAGTTGGGTTTTAACGGGCAAAAACGTGGTTGCCAATGGTGGTGATAATGGTCCGCGTCCAGACCCAGGAGTTAGCCGGGACCTGGGCCGGATTCCAGAAAAAGAGGGCACCGCCGCTGGGATCATAGCCCCGCAGGGCTTCGCGGGCCGCCTGGTAGGCAGTAGCATCGGGAGTCAGGTAAAACTGGCCGTCGTTTACCGAAGTGAAGGCGTCGGGGTCATAGATGACACCGGCAATGGTCCGGGGAAAGCGCCCGTCCCGGGTGCGGTTAATGGCCACGGCAGCTACGGCTACCTGGCCGGCATAGGGTTCACCCCGGGCTTCACCATAAATTAGATGGGCCAGCAGGTCCAGGTCGCTGGCACTATAATCAGTGCTTGTCCCCCGGGAGGCCGCAGGCTGGTAGGACCCGGCCGGGAGGCGTAAGACCTGTCCCGGGTAAATGACATCGCTGGTGAGATTATTGGCGGCCATGATTTGCTGGTAAGACAGGCCGTAGCGTTGACCGATAAGAAAGAGGGTATCGCCGGGCTGGACGACGTAAGTACTGCCGCCCCGGTCAGGTACCCAGAGGGTCTGGCCAGGATAGATCCATGTACTACTCAAGTTATTCGCTTGTTGGAGTTCCCAGGCGCTGATCCCATAGCGCTGGCCGATGAGATAGAGGGTATCGCCGGGCTGGACGGTGTAAGTGGCGGCTGCTGCTGTGCCGGCAAAGGCGAGGATGCCAATTAGCAGGAAAGAAGCCAGGCAAAATAGCCGCAGGCTGGCATAAATTATCCTAGAAATTGCCATCAACTCCTTTGATTTAACTTCTATCTCTAGGCCTGTCATCCAGCTTACTACCATTATACATTTAATTACCATAACCCGTCACTGATAAATAGTTACCAGGACCGGTGTATTATGGTAACTATACATAATATCCAATCAGAATATGGCAAGTTGCTGCATCGAGTACCGCCCTCACCTCCTTAAGTCCCGGGGCATAAAATAGAATGATACAGGGCTTACGGGGGAGGGAAGCAGGTTGAATAACATTAAGCCCGGAGATATCGTGGCGCGGAAAAAATACGGTAAAGATATCTTTTTCAAAGTAAAGTCGCTTATTATAACTGATGCAGGAGAAACTACTGCCATTTTGCGGGGACTGGATGTCAGGCTGGTAGCTGATGCCCCCCTGGAGGACCTGGAGCTGCAACCGGCCGAGGAAGTGCTGCGTTACCGCCACTGCGATATTCAAAAACACAGTCTTTGTTTCCGGCGGATTTTGCAGCGCCGGGAAGCCGAGAGGGAGGTTTTTTTATTGCGGGGTGAACGGCCGGGCCTGGGGGAAAGGGAGCTGGAAAAACAGGAAGGTGCCCCCGGTGATGGTTTTTTTGAGGTACCGGGCCGGGTGCTGCATATCGACGGTGACGAGGAATACCTGGATAAGTGCCTCCATGCCTATGAGCAGCTAAGAATACCGGCCCAGGGCGTGTGCTTGCCAGAAGAACAGCAGGCGGCTAAAGTGAAGGAGCTTTTAAAGGAATATACCCCCGATATTCTGGTCCTTACGGGTCATGATGGCCTGCTCAGGGAAAAAAATAATACTTTTGCCGATCTGGATAGCTACCGCCACTCAAAGTACTTTGTAGCGGCAGTAAGGGCAGCCAGAACTTTAAGACCTACCCATGATGACCTGGTTATTTTTGCCGGGGCCTGCCAGTCCCATTATGAAGCCCTGCTTAAAGCCGGAGCCACCTTTGCCAGTTCGCCCCGGCGGGTTTTAATTCATGCCTACGACCCGGTTTTTGTGGTGGAGCGGATTGCCTATAGTTCCATTGAAAAAACCCTGGGCCCCGCGGATATAATCAAAGATACCATCACCGGCAATGAAGGTATAGGTGGTATAGAGATTAAAGGTAAACTGCGCCTGGGTTATCCTATTTCCCCTTATTGAAAATATCTTAATAACAAAGGCGAAATTTATACCATTATTCCCCTTGACAATAAGTCGGCTCCTCTAGTAAAATAAACATTATGCCTTGACACCACCCCCTTGCTGTTGTATAATAAAGTATACGCGGAAAGAGGGTGGTCTTTTTTGACAGGTAAAGAAGTACTGGCAACTATCAGAGAGGACCTGGAGTCCCGGGTAGGCCAGAAGGTAAGACTAAGAGCCAACCGCGGGCGGAAAAAGATCCTGGAGAGGACCGGTATACTGGAAAAGACTTACCCCAACATCTTTGTGATCCGACTGGAAGAGCAGAAAAGCCCGGAACGCCGGATATCCTTCAGCTATACCGATGTCCTTACCAATACAGTAGAATTAATGGTTGAGGGTGAGAGCGGTATTAAAAAACTGGGTGCCAAACATTAAAGAGCTATCAGGCCAAACCTGATAGCTTTTTTGTATCCGCAATAATTGCATATTTTGGGTTCCCCCACCCCATACTAGCAGCAGTGGGACGGCAGCTGGCTGGCGCCCTGGGGGTAGAGCTGGCCGGAGTCCTGGTGGGGCAGGGGGTGGCCGGCCTGGCCCCTGAAGCCTGGGCTTACGGGGCGGACAAAGTTTACCTGGTTGAGGACCCCGTCCTGGGACCCTACCGCACGGCCCCCTATGCCCGGGCCCTGGTACAGCTGGTAAAGGAGTACAAACCGGAGGTCCTGCTGATGGGAGCCACCAGCCTGGGCCGGGACCTGGCGGGAGCCGTGGCCACCTCCCTGGGGACCGGCCTGACGGCCGATTGCACCAGTCTCACCATTGACCCGGAGACGCGCCTCCTGGAGCAGACCCGGCCGGCCTTTGGCGGTAATGTCATGGCCACCATCCTCTGCCACCGGCACCGGCCCCAGATGGCCACCGTCCGGCCGCGGGTCATGCCCATGCCGTCCCGCCAGGAGGGCCGCCGGGGAGAACTGGTCCGGGTGGATATGGCCTTCAATGAAGCCGAGGTCCGGGCTGAGGTTATAGAGGTCATCGAAGAAAAAAACAAAGCCGTCTACCTCGACCGGGCGGAGATCATTGTTGCCGGCGGCCGGGGCGTGGGGTCGAAGGAAAACTTCCGCCTCCTGGATGAACTAGCCGGGGTCCTGGGCGGCACCCTGGGCGCCTCGCGGGCGGCGGTGGAGGCCGGGTGGCTGCCCCCGGAGTACCAGGTGGGCCAAACAGGGACTACCGTGCGGCCGAAAGTCTATTTTGCCATCGGCATTTCCGGGGCCGTCCAACACCTGGTGGGCATGCAGACTTCAGACGTCATTGTGGCCATTAATAATGACTCGCAGGCCCCTATTTTTAAAGTAGCCACCTATGGAATAGTCGGCGATTTCCGGGAAGTGGTACCGGCTTTAACGGCGGAATTTCGCCGCCAGCTGGTACCGGGGCCTGGGTAGGCTGGAAAAGCAGCTCGGGGTGGGTATTAGCACTGGTTGATGTTAAGTTCGTATGGGGGCATTATGATGGCGCTAAGGTTTGAAGTCGTCATAGTGGGCGCCGGGCCGGCGGGGCTGGCGGCGGCCATCACCCTGGCCCGGGCCGGGGTGGAGGTAATTATCTTTGAGCGCGGCGAGCACCCGGGCAGCAAAAACGTCATGGGCGGGGTCCTTTACCGCCACCCCACCGCAACGATAGTTCCCGGGTTTTACCGGGAGGCCCCTTTAGAGCGGCCGGTAGTGGAGCAGCGCCTGTGGTTGCTGACCGATGCAGCGGCTCTCACCCTGGGTTATAAGAGTATGGCCTTTGCCGCCGAGCCTTACAACGCCTTTACCGTGCTCAGGGCCCGCTTTGACCGCTGGCTGGCGGAACAGGCCGTGGCGGCCGGGGCCCTGCTGATTAATGAAACCGTCGTCGAGGACCTCCTCTGGGAGAAGGACCGCGTCGTCGGGGTAAGGACTGGCCGGGCCGAGGGCGACGTCCGGGCGGAGGTAGTCATCCTGGCCGAGGGCGCCAATTCCCTTTTAACCCAGAAGGCCGGCCTGAAAAAGGACGGCATCAATACCAACCAGCTGGCCGTGGCCGTCAAAGAGATCATTGCCCTGCCCCGGGAAAAGATCGAGGACCGCTTTAACCTGGACGAAGGCCAGGGTTGCACCATTGAACTCCTTGGCGACGCTACTAAAGGCATGATGGGGACAGCCTTTATCTATACCAACAAGGATTCCCTCTCCGTGGGCGTGGGCGTCCTCCTGTCGAGCCTGGTCCGCCGCCGTTTGAACCCCAACGACCTCCTGGAGCACCTGAAAAGTCACCCCATGGTGCGGCGGCTGCTAGCCGGGGGTGAGAGCAAGGAATACCAGGGCCACCTGATTCCCGAAGGCGGCTACCGGGCCATTCCTAAACTCTATGGCAACGGCGTCCTGGTAGCCGGAGATGCCGCCATGCTGGTCAACGGGATTCACCGGGAAGGGTCGAATCTCGCCATGACCTCCGGCCTCCTGGCAGCGAAAACCATCCTGGCCGCCCGGGAAAAGGGCGACTACAGCGAGGCCAACCTGGCACCCTACCGGCAGATGCTGGCGGAGAGCTTTGTCTTGCAGGACTTGCAGAAATACCAGCGGGCCCCCTTTTTCTTTGACCAAAATCCCCACTTCTTTACCCTGTATCCGCAGCTCCTTTCCCGGGCCGCCAGGGAGTTCTTAACCGTCGATAATGTACCCAAGCGGGAAAAACAGAAGCGCATTTGGAGGGAAATTACGGCCGAACGCAGCCGTATACAACTGGCCGGGGACCTTTACCACCTCTGGAGGGTGATGGGCTGATGCGCCTGGAAGATAAGCTGTTCCTCAACCGTTACCAGACGGATAAGCACCCTCATTTAAGGATCAAGGACCGGGAGGTCTGCCGTCACTGTGACGGCAGACCCTGCACCTTTATCTGCCCGGCCCGGGTTTATGCCTGGAACGAAAAGGAAGAAAGGATTGAGACGGCCTATGAGGGCTGCGTGGAATGTGGCACCTGCCGCTACGGCTGCGCCCACGACAACATCGACTGGCGCAATCCCCGCGGCGGCTTCGGCATTCTGTATAAATATGGTTAAAACCAATACCTGGACTTACTTTATCTGTATGGGCACACTTACCAGGAAAACTAATATTATGTAGTATAAGCATACTCCTGGAGGTGGCCCTATGACCATCGAGCAGATAATCAAGCTCCTCAACCTGGACCTGTCCTGGGAATACGCCGCCATGATCCAGTACATCCAGCACGCCAGCATGCTTACTGGCCCCCAGTATTTTGCCATTATCGATGAAGAGCTCCAGCATGCCCAGGATGAGCACGACCATGCCGTAAAGCTGAGTGACAAGATCCAGTACCTGGGCGGCATCCCCACGGTCCAGGTGCAGGAAATCAAGACTTCCCTCAATAACGTGGAAATGCTGCGCCAGGACCTGGAGGCCGAGTATGACGCCCTGAACCGCTACCTGCAGCGCATTGAGCAACTGGAAGCCTTGAAATTGTATGACGTCGCCCAGGTCATCAGGGAAATAGCCCTGGTGGAGCAGGGACACATTATCGACCTGGAAAAGTCCCTGGGCATCCAGAAGGTAAGATAACATATTTTGACCCCACGGCCCAGGACTCGACCTGTAGCCCTGTCGAGGATAACGTCTCCGCAGCCTCAGCGTCCGGCCCCTGGAAGACCCGCGCCTCTGGCAACCGCAGCAGGGGTAAATTGACATTACTTTTACCTAAAGGGAAGGAATTTGTTGAGCGAGGTCGAATATAAAAATATTATAGCAACTGGATTGGAGGATAATACCTGTGCTGGCAAAGGGCATAACAAAAATTAACATAAAAAACAAAAATAGCCAATGGGGGGGGGGGGGATTATATGCCTTTATTGTAAATATTTGGAAAGAAACTCCCCCTCTATTAGCCTCCTTAAAATTACTGCAAATAACATTCCTCCCAACCCATCCAGTGCTACCTTTCATAACGCCTCCGGGAACCAGAATTTCCTTGTAATTTTCGGGAAAAAGTGTCCAGTGGCCGCTGGACTGCCGTCACCATTCCTTCTACTCCGCCCCCCAGAGTTCCCAAAGAGATATCTTTCTCTTATGCCAATAGCTTAAAGTGTTTAAGGGCAAACCACTCGAAAGGGTGGGACGCAAAGCCATGGGTCTGTAGCCACTATGCTGGTATGACTGCCAGGCTGCCACTTTAAAGTCGGTTTTTAATTTTACCTGAACTTTTAAAGGGCAGCCATGCAAATTGCTCGTGGCTGCCTTTATTATTTCTAGATGGAACGAAGGCTGGGGGGCGGGTTTAGTGCAAAGGGATACGGTTACTAAAATTTTACTGGAGATTCGGGAATACTGGCCGGTACTGTACTTTCACTCGGCTGCGGTGGCCAACTTTGCCTTAAGGATAGCCATGGACCTGGGAATAGAAGCCCGTCATTGCCGGGACGTGTTGAGGGGTGCCCTCTTGCATGATGCCGGAAAAATACATGTACGTTTGGAGATATTGACGAAACCGGGGCCACTGACAGAGGCGGAATGGGGGCAGATAAAAAAGCATACCGACTATGGAGCGGACTGGGTGGAGCAAAGAGGGGGCAACGATGAGGTGGTAGCAGTTATTCGCTACCATCATGAATGGTGGAATGGAAACGGTTATGCCGGCCTTAAATATGAACAGATCCCTTTGCTGGCCAGAATAGTAACAATTGCCGACGCCTTAGATGCCATGACGGCGTCGCGACCCTACCGTAAGGCGATTGCGGTTAGTGAAGCTCTGATGGAAATACATAGCGGGAAAGGATTGCAATTTGACCCGGACATATTAACTGTCTTAAGTCAAAAGGCCACCTACGAACCGGCAACCTACCAGGATCCCCGCCCCCTTGCCAGGCAAATCCAGGTAGAAAAAGAATGGCTCGCGAGGTTAATTAAGATTTACGGCGATCTTGCCCATCCTTTAGTAATTGCCCAAAGTCACTGGTTGGATAAGTTGATAGTAAGTATTTATAAGTTACAGGAAGGGAAAAGGGGGAAAAACCTCTCTTTAGGGGAGAAAGAGAAGCTTTAAACCTGGTTTAAAGCCAGAGCAGTAGAGGGGGGGTTCAGGTATGCAAGAGTGTAGCCAGTGTACCCGCAAGACCCCAAATCGTTCTTGTGTCGATTGCGATTATTTCATGAGTCCCGGCCCTTTACGCCGGAAGCCACCGGTGCCCATAGGCATTAGCCTGGTTGCCGCCGATGGAAAACGTTATGCTGGCCGTATTCTCGTATTGAATACCATGGAACTGGGCCTGGAAACACGAGCTCCCGTTCCCGGTCAATACCGGATTTATTTAAAGCAGCATCTTAGCCTGGATGTAGCAGGGGTACCGACCAAGGGCAAGGGTAACATCCACCTCTTTGATATCATAGCCGTTTACCGGGGTGAGGAAACAGCCAGCCGTCTGGGTAATGAAGAATACCGTTTACTGACGGGTAGTACTGGGGACTTCATTGAGCAAGTATCGCAATTAGTTCCCGCCCATTTACAGGACCTGGTTAAAGAACGACTACTTGCCGAGTTAGAAAGCTCGGAGATTTTCAATGCCATGCGGTTGGGCAAGGTAATGCGTTACGAAAAGGGGCGTTTTCGCCATCTGACAGGACAGGCTGACCTGGAACTGCCCCTGCCGGCAATAGAAAATTTAATGCGCCAGGCAATACACCGGGGAACCCACTGCCGGGAAGTGATAGTAAGTGATGACGGTAAAAGGATTTTTGACCTGCACGGTATACCCCTTGACTCCCGGGCAGGGGGCCTGCTGGCCTTTGATCTTACCGAAATTATTGAAAAGGAAAGGCAGATGCGCCGCCAGGAGATGCTGGCCTACCGGGAAGCCGTGGCTGCCGTCACCAATGGGCGCCTGCAGCTTTTGACTTCAGAAGAAATGGTAGCTGTGTTATCCCAGGGTAAGGAACTGGCAAGGGGAGTAGTTAACAAGGCTGCTGACATAGCTTCAGCTCGCAGCAAGTTATGCAGTTTGCTACCCGCGGCTTTTAGCGCCCGCGCGTACGGCATGACCTTATCTTTAACTGAGGCTTTGACCAATACATTAAAACATGCTACGGGTGGTGAATGGGTGGTCCGGCAGACGGATGAGGCCATCCGGATAATTATTCAAAACCAGGGCCAGGGAATTAAGATAAAAGATTTACCCAAAGCGGCTTTAATGCGACATTACTCCACCCAAAATTCTCTTGGTTGCGGGTTTACTTTAATGCTTTATTATGCTGATCAAGTTTATCTAACTACCGGTTCCAGGGGAACCACCCTGGTCCTGGATTTCCATCAATCAGCAGGTGAAGAAATCTGTTCTCCAGCTTCTTAAGTAAAGAAAGAGGAGGAGCGATATTATGCTGGCAGTCTCTGTAACCAAGGGCGCTTATGGGCGCTGTTTAAACCTTAAAGGGGAGTTAGACATGGAAACCTTGGCCACGCTGGAGCGAGCAGCAGAAGTACAGGAAGGAGAGCGGCAATTGGAAATAAACCTGGCAGGGGTATCCTTTATAGATTCTACAGGTCTCAGGGGTTTATTAGAAATACAGCGCCGGTGGTCAATGAAGGGAGGTGAGGTACGGGTTATTAACCCCTGTCCGGAGATTGCCGAAGTTTTCCGGCTCGTAGGTATGGAAGAACTTTTAGATTGTAGTGACCAGAGCCAGGTAACCGGGGGTGAATATTAAATGTCCCTGGATATCGGTGGCAAGGGGAAACAAATAATACATGCCGGTATACAGGGTGCCGGGTGTAGTATTCCAGCAGACGTGGAAGGCGGCGACTTTTTTGCTTTTATTCCCCTGGGAGAAGATCAACTTATTATTGCTATCGGAGATGTAATGGGTAAAGGTATGCGTGCTGCCGGGCAAATGAAGGAGCTTTGTACAATCTTACATGCGTGTACCAGGAAAGAGCTGTCCCTATTAGAAATCATTAATCAGCTGGCTGAAATCGGGGGAAAGCGGCTGCATCGCGCCGGTTCCTTTGCCACCCTGTGCCTTATTTCTTATGAACAGCAGCATAATTGTTTAACCTGCCTCAGCGCCGGACACCCGTCTCCGGTAATATTTTCAGGCCGTAATATCCACGTACCCCGGGTAAGGGGGGTGGCCCTGGGTTTCCTGGAGGAATACCAGGGTACTCGACCGGAACAAGTTATCCTGTCGAGCGGCGATGTAGTTATCCTGTATACCGATGGCCTGCTAGAAGCCCGCGATGCCAACGGTCAAAATTATGGTTTAAATCGCCTCAAAGAGATAGTTGCCGCCAATACTTGCCTGGATGCAGTTGAACTCCAGGAGGTTATCTTAAATGACTTATTTACCTTTACCGGCTGCAGGCAGCAGAGGGATGATGTAACCCTGGTAATACTTAAGAAAGACCTGGAAAAGGGGGGTGAGTGTCATGGAGATCAGGGTAAATAATGAAAAGGAAAAGGCCACCCTGCTGGTAGCGGGGGAACTGGATTATAGCAATGTTGCCCAGTTGCAGCAAGAGATTGAAAGGCAAGAGGCCCCCCTGGTGGAGGTAGATCTTAAGGACTTGCAGTTCATGGATTCCTCCGGTGCCGGGATGCTTCTCAGCCAGGCCAGGTTGTTGAGCCGGCAGAACCGCGTTTTGAAAATTACCCATATACCCGCAAATATTCGCCATGACCTGGAAATAATCGGTTTTTTCCGCGTCTTAGAAACCCTTAAAGGCGCCCCTCAAAGTAGAGGGGAGTGATTGCAGATGGAATCTTTAAAGGCTGGTGCCCTTGAGCAGCCCGGGGAATACGGCGCGGCATCCCGGGCGGCCATTATAGACGGGCAGCTGGTAATAAAACACCCGCCCGGAGGCCCTTATCCGGTGATAGTTCCCTGCCCGGGGTTGCGCCTGGTAGTAAATGGGAAAGAACGAAGCGAACCGACGCCTGTAAATGAGAAGGACAGGGTGGAAATAATCGTTCTGGATGAAAGGCGGGAAGGATACTGGCAGGTAAAGGTTAGTGCGGATAAACTGGAAGCACTTTTACAGGTAAAACCCTGGGTATTAATCCGGCGGCAAGTGCGGGACCTGCCACCGGCGCGGGTTTTATACCTGGAGGTCCTGGAGCACGAGGATTTCTATAAACCTTTTACCCTGGAAGATTTAACCCGGGAAATGGGGCGCCAGGGTATCAAGTATGGTATCGACTGGCAGGCCTGTGCCCGGGGACTGGAAGCCTCAACTGAGGGTACTTTAACCATTGCCCGGGGGCAACCACCCGTACCAGGTAAAGACGCCTCGGTAGAATTATTCTTTACTACCCAGCAAAAGGTTCCAGTAACAGTCGGAGAAGAAGACACGGTGAACTTCCGGGAAAGATTTCGTTTCACCGCGGTTGAAGCCGGAATGGTCCTGGCCAGGAAACACCCGGCTGAAGTGGGGCGGCCGGGGAAGGCGGTAACGGGGGAAATAATCGTGCCCCCCGAGCCCAGGGATATTCAAATGACAGCCGGTTCCGGCGCTGTTTTAAGCAATGATGGTTTGGAGATAATTGCTACCACAGCTGGCCGCCCCGTGGCAAGGGGGTTAAAAGGGCGAGTTGTTATCAGTGTGCTCCCTGCCCTCATGCACCCTGGTAATGTTGATATCACCTCGGGAAACATTTCTTTCACTGGCGATGTCAAGATTGCCGGCCAGGTTGAAGAAGGGATGAGTGTTGAGGCTGGTGGTAATATTTATATAGCGGGAGCTGTATCCAGGGCCATGGTCCGGGCCGGTGGCTTAATTGAGGTACGCGGCAACGTTTTTTCTTCCCTGCTGGCCGCCGGGAGTACGGTGGCTTTACAGCAGGAATTCGGCTCAATACTTGCCAGGGTTGCTGCCATCCTGGAGCAATTTGTTGCCGCTGCTACCCAGCTTTTCCATCATCCTTCCTTCAAAAAGGATGACCTTAAAGGTGGTATTGGTCCCCTGGTATTATTGCTTTTAGCCCAACTTTGACACCGCCCCTTAAAAATCAAGGGGTCCATAGGGACAATTGTCACTACAACCCCTTTCTGGGGCTCTTAGTGGCTACCTGAAGGTTAAAATTTTAGGTGGAAGTGGAAGGCCCAAAATTTTTAACAATTCACTCTGGCTTTGTCCGGGCTGGGTGATACTATAAATCCGCTTATCAAGAAACTGCTGGTCAACAGCCTTTATCTCTTCTAATAATTCCAGGATACGGCGGCCGCTTTTATGGGCAACCTTCCAGCGGCGTAACTCTCTTTCTTGACTTTCAGGATCAGGGATTTGTTTCGCCTTAAAAATCTCATCTTCAATATATCGGCGATGTATCACCTCCAGCCATTTTTCAAAGAGATAAGCCAGCACACATATAAAGATGTGTCCCTTAACCCGACTTTCGTTGTAGTGGTAGATAGGCCTCAAGCGAATGAAGTCCTTGATATGGCGAAAGGCGGTTTCTACCTGGAGCAGGTTTTTATAGGCGGCAATTACCTCCTCAGCTGGCAGGTCAGCATTAGTCTGGATTAAAAATTTGCCGTCCCGCAAAGCCTCTTTAGCCAGAGCCGGCTCATTAATTTCAAAGTTGAAAGACTTGCCGTCATAAGTAATATCAAAAATTGGAGCAAGGCCCTTCTTGTTAAGGATAGCAGCTGCTTTAAGCATGACTCCTTTTGTGGTAGGCTTGCGCCCCCGCCGCGGGGTTTCCCGGGCCAGCCTGTCTTTCAGCTCTTGCAATTTTATCCTGGCTTCTTCTATCGCTTTGACCCGAAATTCATAATCCTCTTGGGCTTTGAGAGGATTGTGGCAAAGGATATAGCGAACCGGAGGCTCGAAGTTTTCCTTTTCTTCCTCTTCTCCCTCTACCAAGTTTTCTTTAGGGGGAGCCTGTACCTGCTCTGGTGGTACTTCCACATAAAAGAGGGGGTTATCGCCGTCTATTAGCTGGTATTCTTCGAGGTTTTGGTACCTGGCCAGTAGTTCATCGCTCACTTCCCGGCCGCGTTTATGAAAGCCCAGGATATAACGGAAGTTAGCCTCCTTGAGTTCTTCTAAATTATGACTGGTCAGCATACCCCGGTCGCCCACGAAAATACAGCTCTTGATGGCAAACTTTTGCTTAAGTTGTTCGATGGCGCCAGCCACGGTTACTTTATCAGGTATATTACCTTCAAATACCTGGTGGGCAATAGGCATGCCTTCCGGAGTCACCAGGAGGCCAATATTAATTTGCCGGCAGTCCGGCCGGTGGTCGCGGGAATAACCGAACCTGGCCAGGGGGCAATGGGTACCTTCAAAGTAGCTGCTGGTCAAGTCGTAAAACACCAGGTTAAGCTGATAACTCAAGAGATCCGTAAGCCGGTTGTACAAGTGGCGTTCCAGATAATCCTTCATTTCTTCCAGGACGTCAAGAGTACGGTAAAAATGATGCAACTCAGGCTGTTTCTCTTCCAGTTCCGGCAGGTAAATTTGCCTTAACCATTGGGATACTCCAAGCTTGCTTTTAGGAGCGATGAGGCGGTTTAAAATCATAATCTTGGTGCATAAGGCCACATCCATCTCTACTTGACGATTTTGGAGATAGTTTTTAAAGAAGGCGTCCAGGTCCAGTCGCTCCCAGAAAAAATTCACCACATAGGGGATACCATAATGCTTGGTGCCGAAGGTCTGGAGGTCCTTAACAGTGCCCAGCTCATCTTCCTTAAGGAATTCCCGCAGTTTATTAATAAGCCGCTGTATCTCTTCCTGGGAATACTGGTCGATGTTGCCTAAATGCCCAACCTGGCGCTGTTTTACCTTGCCTTTTTCCCGGTAGGATTCTACCAGGACCAGATAATGGTAGGTATGGCCGCCGCGCCTGGTAGTGATAATACGGGGGAACAAAGGGGCATCACCTCGGTTATCGTCATTACTATTATACCAAGAGATGCCCGGCGTGAAAATACTCTAAGGCAGATTTGTTTTCACTACGTTTTGCCGACTTCGGTAGAGAAAGATCGTTGATATTACTAGTCTTGGTGGTCTTTAAGCCCTTGAAATAGAAGTTTTAGTGTCAAAGTTGGGTTTTAGAGAAGAAATTTCGCGATCTTCCTGCAGCTGTAGAATTACTAAAAAAGGAAGCCCACAGCCTTCCTGCTATATCAATGAATAGTTTGACGGCATTGATGAATGACCTGGAACGCCTGGTAAGGACGCCATTGACCATTAATAGTTTAGAGCAACTGGAATCAATGTTGAAAGAAATTATAGCCTGGCGGGATGAGATTAATACACCGCCTCAAGGTGCGGCCGACATTATAATTCACTACGCCCTTAACTCAACCGTTGTAGCTACCGGTAACATTAAAGTAATAGGTGATGGCTGTTATCATACCAGGTTGCAGGCCGGGAAAGCGGTAGCTGTGCATGGTGTGTTCCGCGGTGGGGAGATCCAGGCCCAGGGTGACGTTTATATTAAGGAACTGGGCTCCCGTACCGGTACGAGCACCAGGGTCGAAACCCAGGCTGGGGCTGCCGTGACCATAGCTCATGCTTTTGAGAATACTTCCATCCGGATAGGTTCCCGCCAGTATTCTTTTGTTCAGGAAGAATGGGGAGTGCGGCTATGGCTTGACCGGGAAGGAAACCTGGCCAGGCGTAATATTCCAGCCTCATAGCAGCAAAGCCGGATACCCCCTGAAGGGGGGCTTTTTACTTCCAGGAGGAAATTAAGGGGGGAGGAAGAATTATTAAGGGGTTTTTGCAATAACTAGACTGGGGTAAAGAAGGGATATCATGCAACTGGAAGACATCAAGGAAATAGCCGTTTTAGGCACCGGCACCATGGGCCATGATATTGCTTTATTATGCGCCCTGGCAGGATATCAAGTGCGACTTTTTGGCCGTAGTGAGGATAGCCTTAACCGCGGCTTCAGGGAGATTCGCTCCGGCCTGGAGTTGCTGGCAAAGGGTGGCCTGGTGGAGGCTTCCCGGACTGAAGGGGTTATGACGAACATCAAAGGGTTCACGACCCTTGCTGAGGCTGTTACAGGGGTTGATTTTGTCATTGAAGCCATTGTTGAGGACCTGGCTGTTAAGCAAGGGGTATTTCGCGAAGTCGATGCCCTGGTTCCACCCCACACCATCCTGGCTTCAACCACATCCGGCCTGGACCCCACAAAGCTGGCGGCATTAACCAGGCGGCCGGAAAGGGTTGTTGTCACCCATTTCTGGAATCCACCCCACTTGCTCCCCCTGGTGGAGATTGTACGGGGAGAAAAAACGGCTGACGCTACCGTGGCCCTGGCCAGGGGCCTGGTGGCCAGGCTGGGCAAGAAACCAATTGAAGTTAAAAGGGCCGTTCCAGGCTTTGTGGGTAACCGGTTGCAGTTCGCCCTCCTGCGCGAGGCCCTGTACATCGTCGAGCAGGGCTGGGCGACGGCAGAGGATGTGGATGCGGCCGTGAAATACAGTTTTGGCCGGCGCCTGGCGGTTACCGGTCCCCTGGAAAGCGCCGACCTGGGGGGACTGGATGTGTTTTATAACATCCAGTCTTACCTTAACCAGGACCTCTGCCATGAACGGGGGCCGTCACGGCTTCTCAAGGAGAAAGTAGAGCGCGGCGACCTGGGTACCAAGACCGGCCGCGGCTTTTACGACTGGCAGGATGAACAGGTGCTGGCCATTAAAAAAGCCCGGGAAGAAGACCTGATTCAGCGAATGAAGGAAGATAATTTTTGAGGAGCCCCTCATGGGAGCTGGCGCCCCCGCTAGCGAACCATGAAAATGTAGCTTGAAGCAAGGGGCTGGCGGGTACAGGCGGAAGGCGACTTGGTTCGAGGCGTCAGCAAACTCAGCAAAGCCGCAGCGAGGCGGCGGTGAACGGGATGGGGATCGTAACGTGGCTTTAGAAACGAGAAGTACCACGCCCCGTTATGGTTGATCAAAGAGATAAAGTTAAGCCACCCCCGCCGCCGAGCAAGGCTGAGCGCTAAGTTTGCTAGCCGAGAACCACCGGAGCCTGGAGGCTGTACCCCCAGCCCAAAGAAGCTGGGGTAGAGGGCTGGGTGCAGGGATATGGTATCCCATGACGGAAACTTAGCCTTACCGCCGCTTCATCAAGTAGCCCTCGAAGTAGTTCGGGGGTTATTTGTTTTCAGTATTTCCCTTAAGAAATTAGAAATTAAAGCAGGATTTTTGGAGAGGATGGAGAATATTATTTAGAGACTATATAGAGACATGACCTTAATGTGGATAAATATATCCAAAATGGAGGTTCTCAATGTATCTAAATGAACTTAAAAAAAGAGTCTGCGAGGCTATAGATGCCAGGAAAGATGAAATTATCGGGATTGGCGAGTGGATTTTAGATCATCCGGAACTGGGCTTTAAAGAAGTGGCGACTGCAAAATTGGTGACAGAAAAATTTTTATCCCTGGGATTAAAGTGTGAAACAGGCCTGGCCATCACTGGGGTTAAAGCCAAAGCTCCAGGGAAAAGCCATGAGCTAACAGTTGCCATAATGGGAGAAATGGACGCCGTTGTTTGTCCTGACCATCCCCGGGTTGACCGGCAAACTGGAGCAGCCCATGCTTGTGGCCATAATGCCCAGGTAGCCTCAATGCTCGGGACAGCCTTCGGCCTGATACTAAGTGATGTCATCAAAGAATTGGATGGAGATGTAGCTTTTATGGCCGTACCGGCCGAAGAATTTGTAGAACTGGAATACCGGGAGAAGTTACAGCGGGAAGGGAAAATAAAATTTTTCGGTGGCAAGCAGGAACTTATCAGGTTGGGAGTATTTGATGACATTGACCTGGCCATGATGGTCCACTCCCAGGCCAATACCCCGGAACGAAAGGCCTTTATTGCCGGCGGCAGTACCGGATTTATTGGTAAGACCGTAAAGTTTAAAGGCCGGGAGGCCCATGCCGGTGGGGCTCCCCATGAAGGAATCAACGCTTTAAATGCCGCCATGTTGGGCCTGATGGCCATTCACTCCCAGCGGGAAACCTTCCGGGATGAAGATCACATCCGGGTCCATCCCATCATAACTAAAGGCGGCGACCTGGTAAATATAGTTCCGGCCGATGTGCGAGTGGAAACTTATGTACGGGGTAAAACCTTGGAGGCAGTACTTACGGCCAATAAAAAGGTAAATAGGGCCCTGCAGGGAGGGGCTTATGCCGTGGGCGCCGAGGTGGAGATTCAAGAATTACCCGGTTATTTGCCCCTGAATCAGGATCCCGTATTAAGTGAACTCTTTAAGAAAAATATCGAACCTCTCTTTGGCAAAGAAAACATCATCGAGGGGGTAGATATGGTTGGTTCTACCGATATGGGGGATCTCAGCGCCCTGATGCCGGTTATCCAACCCACTATTGGTTGCTTTAAAGGCCCCGCCCATAGCAGCGAATTTACCATAGTAGACGAAGAGGCCGCTTATATTGCTCCCGCCAAGGCCATGGCCATGACGGTAGTTGACTTATTATTCAACGGTGCCCGGGAGGGCAAAAAAATTAAATCCCAGTTTAAGCCCCTCTTTACCAGGGAGACCTATCTTGCCATGTGGGAAGAGGTATTAGCTTAATTAAAGAAAACAGGAGGGTATATAAGTATGCATATAAATGAAGCGGCCAGGATTGAGAGCGCCAGGATTGTGGAGGTGGATATCCCCTATGCCATCCCCTTTCAGATAAGCGGGGGGATAAGTTACAGCCGTAAATCTTTAATTATTGAACTAAAGGGCGAAGGAATTACAGCCTACGGCGAAGCCGCACCCTTTGAAGCTCCTTTTTATTCTTCGGAGACCATTGCTTCCGCCAGGGCCATGCTTATTGAATGGCTTTTACCCCGGGTGATAGGCAAAGAATTTAATAGTATTGAGCACCTGAATATGACTTTAAGGGAAGGCATCCGGGGCAACAACTTTGCCCTAGCAGGTATTGAGACTGGCTACTGGGACCTTATTGCCAAAAAGAATGGTTTATCCTTAAAGGAGTTAATCCGCTATAAGCTGGAACAGCTAGGCACGCCCGAGGAGTTTTTAGCAAGCAAAGACTATATTTTATCAGGGGTTTCGGTGGGGATTCCGGAAGATAGGAGTTACCAGACCCTGGCCCAATGGATCCGTAACTATGTAGAGGAAGGCTACCAGCGAATAAAGATCAAGGTTAAACCCGGCTGGGACCTGGAGGCCATGAGGGTGACCAGGGAAGTAATCGGCCCGGATTTTCCTTTCTGGGTGGACGCCAACTCCTCTTTTGCTGTGGATGAGCATCTAGACATCTTAAAACAGATGGATGCCTTTAATTGTCTCTTTCTGGAGCAGCCCCTGCATCACGATGATCTTTTCGATCACTACAAATTGAGCCAGGAAATAAAAACCCCTATCTGCTTTGATGAGTCCTTAAAGTCTTTGCGCATTGCCCGGCAGGTCCTCGAACTGGGAGTATCTAAAATCTGGAACCTCAAGATTCAGCGGGTAGGCGGTCTCCTGGAAGCAATTAAAATTTATAACCTGGCCGTAAAAAACGGTGTGGCTGTCTGGGGCGGCACCATGCCCGAAAGCGGTATCGGCGCCATGAGTATTCTGGCCCTGGCAAGCTTTGCAGGCTTTAAATATCCCGCCGATGTCGAGGCCAGCAGCCGCTGGTATGGCAGCGGCCATGACCTCATCGAGATAACCATGGATAAGGAGGGGAGAATTGGCGTTCCAGCAGGGATAGGTATCGGGGAGATTAATAGGGAGAACTATCACAGGTATGGCCGGGTAGTATATGAGGTTGGGTTGAAGACTAGAATGGCGGCAGATTGAATATAGCAATAAGGATAGGGGGTTAAAAGGTTATGTTTTTAAAAAAGATCCTATCACTCATCGGGCCTGCTTTTATTACTGCAGCAGTGGTACTGGGGCCGGGTAGTATTACTACCAGCACTAAAGCCGGTAGCCTGCTGGGCTATTCCATTTTATGGGCGGTATTGCTGGCCAGCGTTATGATGGTGTTTTATACCAGGATGGGAGCCGCTATCGGGGTGGCCACGGGCCAATCTTCTTTGATGCAAATTGTGACCCAAAAGTATGGCAGGTGGCTGGCCGTATTGCTAGGGTTGTCCGGTTTTCTGATTTGTGCCGGGTTTCAAACCGGTAATAATCTTGGTGTCGGGCTGGCCATGTCTTCCATGTTCGGCGGGACGGTGGCCCTGTGGGCAGTCATCTTTACGATTGTTGCCCTTGCCCTGATGTGGTCTTCGAGCAGCATTTACCAGGTCCTAGAAAAGCTGATGATGGCGTTGGTGGCAGTTATGATCATATCCTTTGTCGGGAACCTATTGATGATCAGGCCCGATAGCGCAGGTATTATTAAAGGTTTCATACCTGGCAAGCCGGGCAATTTCGGTCTTGTTGTTGCTATTTCCGCCACCACTTTTAGTGTCGCCGCGGCAGCTTTTCAAGCTTACCTGGTGAAAGGGAAGGGTTGGGGGAAAGATGACTACCGTAAGGCCATGCAGGACGCTACTGCCGGTATTATTGTTTTAGGTGCCATTACTATGGTGATTATGATTACTTCGGCGGCGGTGTTATTGCCTAAAGGGATTAAAGTAAACACTGCTGTTGAAATGGCCCTGCAGTTAGAACCCCTGTTGGGCCCCCTGGCCAAGTGGTTATTCCTCATTGGTTTATGGGCGGCGGCTTTCTCCTCGTTTATTGTTAACGCCATGATTGGGGGAACCATGCTGGCCGACGGCCTGGGCATCGGCAGCACCATGGACGGTAAATGGCCTAAATTACTGGCTTCTCTGGTGATGATCTTGGGAACAGCCGTTGCTTCCATCTATAAGACCAATCCTATCCAGCTTTTAATCATGGCCCAGGCTACCACTATTCTAGGGGTTCCCCTCCTGGCCGGGGTAATGATCCTGTTGGCTAATGACAAGCAACTTATGGGCGAATTGAGAAATAATCTGGTTAGCAATATTATTGCTGTGGTCGCATTCCTCTGGTTAGTATACCTTTCTATCCGGCAATTGCTAACATTTCTTGGTTAAGGACAGTTATGTTTCCCCAAAACTTGGAAGAGATGTTCTTTATCCCAACGGCGGGTACTCCGGGACGGGCTAAAATGCGCTGGAACTAGATTTATGTATTTGGCGGCAAGCTAGAGGTAAATTATTCAAATAGGAGCGGTTTTCATGCGCGATGTTGACGTTTTTCGGGAAAGGCTGCGGCAGTCCTTTTTTCCGGCTGTACCGGTCCCCTTCCGGCAGGACGGTACCATTGACCGGCTAGCCCAGGAAAGTTATAGCCGCTACCTGGCCGGGCAGCCGGTGACCGGTGTGGCGGTGTGGGCTCACACCGGGCGCGGGCTGTTCCTTACCAGCGAACAGCGGGAGTATGTCTACTGGAGCTGGCGGGAGGCCATTGGTAACGACAGGCCGATTATCTGCGGTGTGGGCTCCCGTGTGTCACCCGGTACGGCGGCTGATGCGGAAAAGTTGTTTTTGCAGCAGGCCATGGAAATGGCGGAACAGGCGCGCAACCTGGGGGCGGACGCCCTGCTGGTATATCCACCTACCTTTTACCGCGGCACAATAGGCCAGGAGGAAAAGATTATCGCGTACCACCGTATGATCGCCGGGCTGGGCGTTCCCGTTATCCTCTTTTACCTTTACGAAGCAGCCGGGGGCATTACCTACTCCCCCGCTGTATTGCAGGAACTATTTGCCCTTCCCCAGGTAGCCGGCATCAAAATGGCTACCCTGGATTCGGTAATGACCTACCAGGACGTAGCCAACCTGATCCGGCGGGATTATCCTGCCGTTAAGCTGATTACCGGGGAAGATAGGATGCTGGGATATACCATCGCCCTGGGAGCCGACGGTGCTCTGGTGGGGTTGGGAGCAGCCTGCCCGGGGCCACAGGTGGCCATGCTGAAGGCTTTCGGCGAGGAGCGTTATGAGGAATTCGTCCGCTTGATGCTCCAGGTAGACCGCCTGGCTGAGTGCACTTTTGTGCATCCGATGGAGGGGTATATCCAGCGCATGCTATATATCCTGACCCTGCAAGGGGTAATTCCCGCCGGGGCGGCTTATGACCCCTTCGGACCGGGGATCACAGAGGCGGAACGGAGCCACATCCGGGAAACCCTCCAGGACCTGAACCTGCTGTAAGAGGAGAATTATTGATGAACGATGTTTACCTGCTGCCGGCAACCTTAGATCTGGATACCCGTATTCGGAGCCGTATAATTGCCGACTATGAGCGCTTTGGCGATTCTTCCCTACCCCAGAAGGTGGAAGAATATATTTTGGAACAATATGGAATAGATGTTTCCAGTCGTTACGGGCGGTTCCCCATCAAGAATCCCTTTGGTAAGGCCTCCGGCCAGCTTTCCACCAACCTGGCCCAGGTCACCGGGGATGCCCAGGCCGGCCTGGGGTTTGTGGTTTTAAAGACTGTTATCGCCCAGGACCAGGCGGGGCATTCGACCATGGGCCAGTGGAAGGTGGCAGCTCCTCACATGGTGGTGGAGAGGATCATTAGCCGGCGAGGTGAAGAGGGATGGACGGTTACCTGGAAGGGACGGGGTTGGGAGAAGAGCTTTGCGGCCTATCTGGATTTCATGCGGGATGCGCTGCAGGTGGGCAAGCAGTATGGCATCCCAATAGTCCCCTCCTGTAAGTACCACTTGCCCGCGGCTGGGGAAGCCTATAAGGAAGAAGAGTATCAATATACAACCCGAGAGCTGCTACGGGTGTGGCAGCAGGTCAACCCTGACTTGCCGATGCCCCTGGAAAAGGATTTCAGCCCCACCCTGGCGGGCGCGGACGTCAGCAAGGACCGGGAAAATATCCTCCGCTGGCTCAGTGAGGTCCCGGCCCGGATCAAAAAGTGGTGTCAGGCGGGGGAAATTTATCTTGGCCTTAAACTGATGAACGCCATGTACGGGGAAGACTTCCAGCTGGAAATGCTCTCCCGCTGCCTGGCTGAGGGTGACAGGCCGGGAGCGGACTTCCTGGTCTGTTTCAACCGGTTGTTCGATCCTGAACGGGTCTTTGAGGGCAAGCAGGGGGTGGCCTACGGTGGCTACGACCTGAGCGATCGCAACCTGGCGGTACTGACTGCCCTCCGGCGGCGGGAATCAGGGGGCAGCCTCCAGGCGCGGGATATCCCCATCTGCGCCACCGGCAACATCAATTCCGGCCGCATGATGGTGGAATACGCCCTGCGGAGTTGCCTCTGTGGGGAAATTCATACCTATTTTCAGTTACCAGCGAATCAATACCGGATGCGTAAGGGTAGCCGCACCCGGAAAGCGCTGCACGAATTGTTCTTCCACCCGGATAATGGCCTGGTGGCGGTGATGGCCTGGTTGCGGGAGCGATGGGGGATAGGCCGGGAGGAGGGTATAATCCGCTTTACGGACATTGCCGCCTGGTACCGGCGGCAGCCGTTATTTTCCCAGGTAAAATGAAGCCTTAGAAGTGGTATGACCAAAAGCGAGGCGGGGTTGGTGCGAACCCCGCCTTAAATTATTTTCTCTTTTCCCTGCCTGGCCAGAAGGATTTTTAAGAAAGACGTAGAATAGATATTTATAGTAAACGATTACTATCGAACGGTGTGAGTTCATTGAAGCAGCAGGCCAGAGTTACTATTAAGGAAATAGCCCGGAGAGCCGGCACCTCGACGGCAACAGTTTCCCGGGTATTGCGCAATGATGGCTATCCAATCAGCGAGGAATTGAAGGAACGCGTTCTGGCAGTAGCCCGGGAATTAAACTATAGCCCCAATTTAATCGGCCGTTATCTTAAAAATCATAGTAGCAGCGACGTTGGTGTTATTATACCGACTATTACCAATCCTTTCTATTCGCTTCTTATCCTGGGAATAGAGGAGGTGTTAAATCAAAACAATTACAGCATGCTTCTCTGCAATTCCTTCCGGGATGAGGAGAAGGAAAAACGCTATATTGATCTGCTTTTTCAAAAGCAGGTTAAAGGGCTGATCGTTGCTTCTATAGCCAGGCAACACGATTACCTCCAGCAATATATCGATAGGGGCCTGCAGGTGGTTACCTTTGATCAAGAAGTCGAGGACCTTGATTGTACTAAGGTGCTCATTGATTACGAAAAGGGCAGTTATCTGGCCATGCAGCACTTATTTGCCAATGGGCACCGGGCCATCGGCTTCCTGTCAGCGCCCTTGACCAGAAAGAGCAGGAAATTGATTTATGAAGGCTACTTGAAGGCCATGCGGGAACAGGGAATAAAAATAAATAAAGAATGGGTTGTTATTGCCGATACGGAAGTGGAAAGAAATGGTGAGGTCTATGAGTTTGAGAATGGGAAAAAAATAGCGGCCAAACTACTGACAGCATATGAAAAGCCGACGGCTGTTTTGGTGATCAATGATATGACGGCTTATGGTGTGATGCATGAACTGGCCAGCAGGGGGGTAAAAGTGCCCGAAGATTTGTCGCTGGTAAGCTTTGATAACATCTTTTTTTCTCAAATTACCAATCCACCCTTAACTACTGTTAGTTATACCACCTATGAAATGGGGAAACTGGCCGCTGAATATTTAATTAAAAAGCTTACAGGAAGCCAGACGTTACAGGCTAATATCATTTTAGAGCCCGTTTTAGTAGAGAGAAGTAGCGTTAAACCGGTTGGTTGAGGATATAATTTTGCTTCTGTAGTAATCGATTACTATAATTAGACCTCGGGTAACAGAAAAAGATAGACAACGTACACCTTACAATAACTCGTAAAGCCTGTGGGGGAGTTTTATACCGCAGCACTCACCCTTGAGCAGGCAAATGACCCTGTCAAACAGGGAGGATATAAAGGGGGGGTACTACCTTGGAAAAAGTTAAGGTCGGGTTGCTGGGAGCTGCCTTCAGCGCGGAACTGCATATTGATGGTTACTTGCGCTGCCAGGAGCTCAGCCGGGTGGTCGCTGTTTGCGATCGCAATCTAGAACTGGCCCGGGATTTTGCCCGGCGCTACAATATTCCGTACGTCTTTGGTGATGCTGATGAGTTGTTTGCTTTAGGCGAAATTGATGTAATCGATATCTGTTTACCCAATTTTTTACATTGTGAAATGGCTGAAAAGGCGTTTTCTGCCGGCAAGCATGTTATTTCCGAAAAACCTCTGGCGACATCAGTGGAAGAAGCCGAGCGTATGGTGGCGGCAGCACAAAAGGCACATAAACAGCTTTATTATGCCGAAGACTGGTTGTTTGCCCCGGCGTTGCTCAGGGCCCAGGAGCTTATCAACCAGGGAGCGATAGGGAAGCCGTTGTTTATTAAAGCAAAAGAAAGCCATAGCGGTTCCCATTCTCCCTTTGCCAAAAAGCTGCGCTTCTGCGGCGGCGGCGCCATGATCCACCTGGGTGTCCATCCCGTCGGGTTTCTCGTGGCCCTGAAGGGAACACCGACAGCAGTGGTGGCCATGACAACCGGAGGCGGGGCGGGCAATTTTGTCCACCAGGATATGGAGGGCGAAGACTGGGCGGCGGCCCTGTTACGCTTTGCCGACGGAACTACGGCCATCGCCGAAGCAAATTATATTACCCTGGGTGGAATGAATGATATAATTGAATTTTACGGTACCGAAGGCCGGTTGCATATTGATTTGACCATGTCCTCGCCCATTACTGCCTATTCACGGGTTGGATTTGACTACGCGGTGGAGAAAGCCGAAACTACCATAGGATGGACGAAACCGGCAGTGGATGAGAGGCTGATGCTGGGCTACATCGGTGAAATCAGGCACTTTATGAGCTGCCTGCAGCAGGATAAACCGGCAATGAAAGGGCTGAGGGGAGAGGATGGTTTGGAAGTTTTAAAAGTAATCGAGGCTATTTACCGTTCGGCTCGCGAGGGCCGGCAGATAACTTTATAAAAGGAGCGTATTATATGGAGTTAGAATTTGCCGGAGTCAAGTTCAAGAACCCATTTGTAGTTGCTTCCAGTCCCCTGACCAGTAAGATAGAGTTGCTCAAGATGGCCGAAGACCATGGTGCTGCTGCTGTAAGCACCAAGCTTACCTTTATCAAGCAGCCCTTCTACGGGAAATTACGCATGTATAATTCACCTAAAGAAGCTAGTATTATCTGTTATGATCGCCGCCTTGACCTGGAGGAAGGTCTGGAACTGGTCCGACAGGCCAAGGAGCAAACGGAATTAAAAATTTTTGTCAACATCACCAGCGATAGCGGTGACCTGGAAAGCTGGCAGAGGCTGGCCAGGGAACATGAAGAAGCAGGTGCCGACCTGATTGAAGCCAACCTCATTTGTCCCAACGTCGGTCTGGCCACCAAGAGCATTAAAGGGGCTGACGCAGTAAGCAGTACGGAACATGGGGGAGCGGTTACGGGGCAGGATCCGGTTCTGGTAAAGCAGGTTGTTAGTGCCCTTAAGGCGGTTGTTAAAATCCCGGTGGTGGCTAAATTAACCCCCAATGTAACGGACATTGCCGTTATTGCGCGGGCCTGCCAGGAAGCCGGGGCCGATGGTGTTTGTTTGGCAGGAGGGCAATCATCTTTACCTCCGGTGGATATTTACCATGAAGGACGCCCCTGTTATGAACTCTTAAATGGTGCTTCCCACGGCAGCCTTGGCGGCCCGGCTACGAAACTGATCAGCTTTTCCCAGGTGGCCCAGGTGGCCATGAAAACGGATTTGCCAATTATTGGCGGTGGCGGTCTGGGCAATGTGGAAGATGCCATCATGATGATGATGTGGGGGGCCACCCTGGTTACCTATTGCACGTCTATCATGTGGTATGGCTGGGAGGTGGTGCGCCGGACAGTGGCAGGTATAGAAAAATATATGCAAGACATGGGTTATTCTGATTACCGGCAGATAATCGGCAAATCCCTGCAGTACCTGCGCCCCTCTTCAGAACTGGAAGCTGTTCCGGGTTATCCCCGCATAGCCCCGGATAAATGCAATGGCTGTGGTCGCTGCGCCCTGCCGGGTCATTGTCAGGCTATTACCATAATCGATCATAAAGCAGTGGTCCAGGCAGAGAAATGCCTTGGCTGTGGTATTTGTAAGCAGTTATGTACGCGGAAAGCGATATCTTTTTAAGAGTAATAATGAAGGAGAGAGAGCGGTGGAAGAAAAATTAGAGCCAGTTAAAGAATGGTTGGTAGACAGGCTAAAAGTCAGGGTCTACAGTAATCGGCTGGAAATGGGGGCCGCGGCAGCCCGGGAAGTGGCTGATAAAATTAAATTGATCCTTTCTGAAAAGGAAACCGTTAATATGGTATTTGCCGCAGCTCCTTCCCAGGCAGAATTTCTTGAGGCCTTATCTTCAATTCCGGGGATAGACTGGTCACGAGTGGTGGCTATGCACATGGATGAATATATTGGCCTGCCGCCCGGAGCCCCCCAGCGTTTCGGTTTATGGCTAAAAAAATATTTATTTGACAGGGTCAGGCCTGGCCGGGTTTATTACCTGGATGCAGGAGAGGGGGTGGAAGAAAAGTGTAAGCGCTACAGCGAACTTTTGCAGCAGTACCCGGTGGATATAACCTGCCTGGGCATTGGCGAGAACGGCCATATTGCCTTTAACGATCCCCCGGTGGCTGATTTTAATGATCCTCTAGCCGTCAAAGTGGTAGAACTTGATGAGCGTTGCCGCCAGCAGCAGGTAAATGACGGTTGTTTTGCTACAATCGACGAGGTGCCGGCCAGAGCCATTACCTTGACCATACCGGCCTTGCTGGCCTCCAGGTGGATTGTCGGGATTGTCCCCGGGGAAAGGAAGAGGGAGGCTGTTTATCATGCCCTCAATGGGCCTATTGCTCCAAGCTGCCCGGCCTCAATTTTGAGGCAACATGGAGGCGCCACTTTGTATCTTGATGCACAGGCTGCCAGCTTAGTTTTCAGCCTTCAACAAAATTTATAAGAAAGGAAGGGTCAGAATTGAGAAAGATTGTTAGCCTTATGCTTTTGTTGGTGTTGGCCCTGGGCCTGGCGGGCTGCGGTGGAAATCAGAATGCCAATCAGGGTAAAAGCAATAACACCCCGGCCCAGACCGGCGGCGTGGCTGGAGACTATATTTTAATTGGCTCCCTCCAGGACATTAGTTCATCTACAGCTGCGTGGGGTAAAGGTGTGGTCAACGGCGCGCAAATGGCCATCGACAAAATTAACAGTGAGGGCGGGGTGTTGGGCAAAAAGCTTAAACTAGTCAATTATGATACCAAAAATGATGTTAATGAGGCCATTAATGCTTACAACCGCTTGGTAAACCAGGATAAGGTTGTAACGGTTATGGGGCCGCCGACCAGCAATATTGGCATTGCCCTGGCTCCCATTACAGAGCAGAAAAAAGTACCTATTTTTGGAGATTTCATGGATGAACGAGCTACCACCAAAAACGACGGCACTCCTTGGAAATATATGTTCCTGGGTGAGCCAAGCTGTTCCCAGCAGGCGGAAATCAGCGCCAGCTATACCGTCGATAAGTTACAGTTAAAAAAGATAGCTATACTTTATAACCAGGCCAATGCCTATGCTGTTTCCCATGTGATTCCCTTTACCAGATATGTGGAGGGGCATGGCGGGCAAATAGTGGCCAAAGAAATCTTCCAGAACACGGATAAAGATTTAAAGGCCCAGCTGACCAAGATTAAAAATGCCAATCCCGACGCTATCTATGTACCCAACTATTTGCAAGAGAATGCCCTGGTTCTCAATCAAGCTAAACAACTGGGTATAAATATACCCATTATAGGTAACAACTCCTATTTTTATCCTCTGATTGACCTGATCGACAAAAGCATTACTGACGTTTATTTCCTCAATAATGTTACCTTTGATGACCAGGAGGTCAAAAAATTTCTGGGGGAATATAAAAGCAAGTTCAATGAAGACGCGCCTCTTCATGCCTTTTTTGGCTACGATAACATTCTGGTAATCGCGGAAGCTATCAAGAAAGCAGGTAAAGTAGATCCCGAGGCTGTACGCAGTGCCCTGGAAAATATTAAAGATGTCAAGGGGTATACCGGTAATATCTCTATCGATCCCGCTACCCATAGGCCTTTAGGGCTGTCCATGTGGATCATGAAAATCGATAAAGGCAAATACGTTAGCCTGGAGAAATACCTGCCTCCAGCCCAGAAATAAAATGACAGCCTGCAGAGGGGTGACCGGGTTATTCCGGTTTCCCCTCTGCAGGAAAATGAAGGAAGGGACGTCCATGCAACAGGTGATCAATGGAATCTCCGTGGGGGCCGTTTATGCCCTGATCGCTGTAGGCTTTGCCCTGGTCTACAATATCCTCAAGTTCAGCAATTTTTCCCACGGCGGTGTGATGACGGTAAGCGCCTATTTCGGTTATTTTCTGGCCAGCACCTTTCATCTCTCCCTTTTAGTAACGCTGGCGCTGACGGCTCTCTTTGGCGGCCTGTGTGCGGTCATTATCGAACTGGTGGCTTTCCGTCGCATTAGGAATAGTAATGGCCCCCTGATCTATTATTTTGTCAGTTCCATTACAGTGGGCATGTTGCTGGAAAATATCATTACTATTTTTAAGGGGTCAACCTTTTATGCCTATCCTGGCCTGGCCAGTAATACGGTAGTTAGAATGGGTAGTATTACTATTCCGGTAATGAACATGCTCATGCTGGTAATTTCCGGTATGATGCTCCTGGTATTGATGTGGGTGATTATGAAAACCTCCTTTGGCATTGCCGTACGGGCGGCTTCCTTTGATGTCAACACCAGCAAGCTGATGGGGATGAATACTTCCCAGATTATCTCCCTGGTTTTCTTTGTTTCCGGGTTCCTGGGCGGTATCAGCGGCGTTTTTTTAGGAATCAGCTACACCCTGTACCCCCAAATAGGCCAGATGGTGGTGAAGGGCTGGATAGCTTCGGTACTGGGCGGTCTGGGTAGCCTGGAAGGAGCTGTGCTGGGGGCCTTCATCCTGGGGATGGTAGAAGTTTATCTGGTTTCTACCGTAGGTGCCGGCCTTTCTTCCGTATTTATTTTTATCCTGACCCTGGTATTTCTCATGTTCCGGCCCCAGGGAATAGCCGGTAATGTAGTGAGAGATAAGGCTTAGGAGGGAGAGCATGACCCTGTTTACTTCCATGCTGAGCTTCGCCTTAATAACCCTCCTCGGCGTTTTAGGGACATTTCTGCTGACCGGGCTGACGGGATTATTCTCTTTCGGCCAGGCCTCCTTTATGGCCCTTGGCGCCTATATTTCGGGACTGGCAGTAATCAAGTTTAATGTCCCCTTTCCCCTGGCCATAATTATCGGTGTTGCCAGCGGCACCCTCTGTGCGCTGATTATCGGCATTCCTACCCTCAGGCTGAATCGGGATTTTTTCTCCCTGATTACCTTCGGTTTTGGCGAAGCTGTAGCAGGCCTGTTGAATTACTTTGTTAACGTCACCGGCGGCGCCATGGGCCTTTCGGGTATCCCGCCCAAAACAAACCTGTTAATGGTTGCTCTTTCTACTGGGGCTGTTATCTGGATGGTTAACAACTTCCGCAGGCTGAAATTTGGCCGCCAGTGCCTGGCCTTGAAAAACGACGAGCTGGCGGCGGCCGCTGTCGGTATTGATGTCTACCGCATCAAACTGCAGGTTTTTATTATCAGCGCCATAATTACCTCCTATGCCGGTGCTCTGTATGGTTTTCTTACCTCTTATGTGGAACCGGCGATGTTCGGCTGGACCAAATCGGCCGAGTGGGTGATCATGGTTTTTTTCGGCGGCGTCAACAGTTTGACCGGCGCGGTTGTAGCCGGTTTCTTGCTCAATATTTTGCCCGAAGTCCTGAGGTTTGCTTCCGAATGGAGAATCGCGGCTTATTGCCTTATTATTGTTGTTCTCCTGAACTTCAGGCCAACCGGGCTCTTTGACGAATATGAGCTCAGTTTCCGGCGCAAGCACTAACCGGCAGCCACAGCCCCCAAACCGGAAGTTAACTAATAGGAGGGACTGGTAATTGCTGCAAATATGTAACCTCAATAAAAACTTTGGGGGAGTAAAAGCCGTTCAAAATTTTAATATGGAAGTAGAGAAGGGGTCAATAACAGGTATCATTGGCCCCAACGGCGCCGGTAAAACTACTATTTTAAACCTGATATCGGGTATTTATAAAGCTGATGCCGGACAGATCTTTTTTAACAACAGGGATATTAGCAATATGAGACAGCACCAAATTGTCCGGCTGGGCATTTCCAGGACATTCCAAAATATCAGGCTGTTTAAAGGGCTTAATTGCCTGGATAACGTCAAAGCAGCCCGGGATTATTGTACCCCTTACAATCTCCTGGAGGCTTTATTGCAGCTACCTCGGGTGGCCAGAGCTGAAAGGGAACTGGAAAGGGTGGCCCGGGAATGTCTCGAACTGGTAAACCTGAGCCATTACGCTCCTGAGAAACCGGAAAACCTCCCTTACGGTTTGCAGCGTCGCCTGGAGATAGCCAGGGCCCTGGTTAATAAGCCGCGCCTGTTACTCCTGGATGAACCGGCAGCAGGCCTAAATCCGGAAGAAGTAAGTGACCTTATCCAGTTAATCAAAAAGATTTACCACGATTTACAGCTAACGATCATTATCATTGAGCATAAAATGGAAGTCATTATGAACCTGTGTCAAAAGATCTACGTACAAAATTTCGGGCAGACCATTGCTGTAGGAACGCCCGGGGAAATACAGACCAATAAAGAAGTATTGCAAGCCTACCTGGGAGAGGAGGCTTGACGGATGTTAGAAGTAAGGGATCTTTACGTTAGCTATGGTAAAGTAGCGGCCCTTAACGGGGTGACTCTTTCCGTGCCAGAAGGCTCGATTGTCAGCCTGATTGGCTCCAACGGGGCCGGCAAATCCACTTTCCTTAATGCCCTTAGCGGGCTGGTGCGTATTAAGTCAGGGGACATTAAGTTTAAGGGTGCTCCTTTATCGCGCCTGCCGCACGTTATTGTAGGCCAGGGACTGGTCCAGGTTCCTGAAGGACGAAAGATATTTTCTGGCTTAACTGTACGCGAAAATTTGCTGGCCGGGGCCTATCTCAACCGAAACCGTCGAGAAGTCCAGCAGGCCCTGGAAGAAGTTTTTGCGTTGTTCCCCATTCTCAAGGAGCGGCAGAAGCAGTACGGCGGTACTTTAAGCGGCGGCGAACAGCAGATGCTGGCCATTGCCAGGGGGTTGATGGCGCGCCCTAAACTGCTGGCCCTGGACGAGCCTTCCCTGGGACTGGCGCCTTTAATCGTGCGCGGCATCTTCGAGTTGATTAAGAAGATCCGGTCGCGGGGCGTTACCATCTTACTTGTGGAACAGAACGCTAACAAGGCCCTGGAGATTGCCGATTATGCCTATGTCCTGGAAAATGGGCGAGTAATCTGCCAGGGTAGCGGTCAGGAATTACTGCATGATGAGGCTGTCAAGCGAGCCTACCTGGGCATAAGGGGGCAGGAAGGATGCAGGTGACTTTTCCCTACCCCGGCTTTGAACCGTTAGAGGTACCGGCGGGGAATTTTCTTGGGGTTTTCGCCCCCCGGGAAACGGCTCCTGTGGATGAAGATGAGGTTATAGGCAATGGTTTTCAGCACTTCATTGATACGGGACCTCTGGTAGATATCTGCCGGCGGGCTAAAAAAGGAGCAACAGGTGGCCGGGTAAAGGTAACAGTAGTAATTGATGATAATACCCGGCCTACACCGGTCAAAAAGATCCTGCCCTATTTGTTCCGGCACCTGGCCAAAGCAGGTATTGGCTTAGAAGATATAACTTTGCTGGTAGGCCTGGGGACCCACCGCCGGCTGAGCCCGGCAGAGCTAATAGCTAAAGTTGGCCCGGATATTTATGGCCGGGTAAAAGTCGTCCAGCATGACTATCGTGATGAAGGGAACCTGGTCCACCTTGGCTGTACCGCCAAGGGCACGCCAGTGATCGTCAACCGCCTGGCTGTGGAAAGCGATCTGTTGCTGGCGTTGGGGAGTATCGTACCGCACCGGGTGGCCGGCTTTAGCGGCGGCGGCAAGATGATCCAGCCGGGTATCAGTTCCGCAGCTACCACCGGGCAGACTCACTGGCTGAGCGCCCGGGTCAAGGGAGAAAAAATCCTGGGCCAGGTGGAGAATGAGGTGCGCCAGGAAATCGACGCCGTGGCGCGCCTGGCGGGACTGGATCTGATTATTAACAGCGTCCTGTCGCCCGATGGCCGGGTGGCCGGCCTGGTAATAGGGGATTTAGTAGCCGCCCACCGCCAGGGGGCCATGCTTTCGCGCCGGATTTACGGCGTCAACATCCCGGAACAGGCTGATATCGTCATCACCGACTCTTATCCAGCCGATATTGAGATGTGGCAGGCGGCCAAGGGCATCTATTCCGGCAATCTGGCCTTAAAACCAGGAGGCATTATTATCCTCGTCACTCCCTGCCCCGAGGGAGTTGCCGTCCAGCACCCGCAGATTGAGCAGTTCGGTTATGGTAGCCTGGCGGAAGTAGAAGCACTGGTGGCCAGGGGAGAGATTGAGGATTTAACCGTGGCCGCTCACCTGGTCCACGTGGGCGAGGTTATAAAAGAAAAAGGGACAGGCATCCTGGTAAGCCAGGGTATTAATAAGGAGACAGCCGCCAGGATCGGCTTTATTCCGGCCGCTTCACCCCGGGTTGCCCTGGATATGGCCCTGGCCATGAAGGGTAAAGACGCTTCCATAATTGTCCTGCGCCATGGCGGGGATATCCTGCCCCTGGTAGGGGAGGAGTGAAGGCCGGTGGGGGAAAGTTTCTACTGCGGTCTGGATATCGGTACTTCGTCAACTAAAGCCATCCTTTTTGACCGGGACCTGCAGGTAGTTTACAGGATATCCCACGGCTATAGACTGCTTATTGAGGGTACCAGCAGGGCTGAACTTGACCCCGGGGAAGTGCTGGCAGCAGTAATGCAGTGCCTGAAGGAAGCCCTGGCCGCAGCCCGGTCCCGCGGTGGGGAAATAGCTTTTGTGGCCATCAGTTCAGCATTACACTCCCTTATTGCTGTAGATAGGGATTTTACCCCTCTTACCGGTTGCCTTACCTGGGCTGATACCAGGGCCCTGGAGTGTAGCGAGGAATTAAAGGAGCTATATGCCTCCCGGCATTTCTATTTCCAGACCGGGTGCCCGGCGCATGTGATTTATGCTCCGGCCAGGCTGCGATGGTGGCAGAGCTATGAACCGGATATTATAGAGCGAGCCGCCGGCTTCATCACAATCAAAGAGTATGTTCTTTACAGGTTGACGGGGCAATGGGTGGTTGACTATTCCCTGGCTAGCGGCAGCGGCCTGTTAAATCTATATACCCGGGCCTGGGAAAAAGGATTATTAGCTTTGCTGGGCCTGGAAGACAACAAACTGGGACGATTAGTGGACGGTACCACTACCCTCACCTTGACCAGAGAAGCGGCCGTTGTCCTGGGAGCGGATGTACCCCTCGTTGTAGGTAGCGGTGATGGCCCCCTGGCCAATCTTGGTGCCGGCGGTTTAATTAACAATAGCTGCGTGGCCACCATCGGTACCAGCGGGGCTATCCGGGTCTTCTCCCCGGAACCGCGTTTTGATGCCCGGCAGCGGACCTGGTGCTACATGCTGGACCGGGATACCTACCTGGTGGGAGGGGCAATTAATAATGGCGGCCTGGCGTTAAACTGGTTCAGGGATAATTTTGGCAGCACGGGTGAAGATTATGAGGCCATTAATGCCCTGGCGCGTGATGTACCCCCCGGCAGCCGGGGGCTTATCTTTCTACCCTTTTTAACTGGCGAAAGGTCCCCTAACTGGAATCCTTATGCCCGGGGCTTAATGGTTGGCCTGGATCTTGCCCATGGCCGGAAGGAGATGGCCCGGGCGGTACTGGAGGGGGTTATCTTCCGTATGTACTCCATCTTTCGCGCCCTGGAAGAATTAATGGGCACCTTCCCGGAGGTGCTGGTCAACGGTGGTTTTACTAATTCGGATCTCTGGTTGCAGATTATGGCCGACGTCTTTAACAGGCGCATAATTGCTTACCAGACCTACGACAGCTCGGCCCTAGGGGCTGTCATAATGGGTCTTAAAGCCTTGGGCCTTATTAAAGATTACCGCTCTCTGGATTACCAGCCCACCGTCAAGGATATTAAGAAGCCGGTAGCAACTAATGTCCGGCAGTATCAAAGGGTCTACCAGCTATATGAGGAAATCTATGCGGCCAATGCGCTCCTGTTTAAAAAATTGGCCGGGCTGCGGTGTCACTGATTGGAGGCAAGGCAATGGGTAGTAAAATCTTAATTACACCCCGGTCTTATCTGGAAATTCGTGCTGAAATGAAGGAACTCCTGGAGGGTTACCAGGTAGTTTTCAATGAACGCGGCCGACCCTTAAGCGAAAGAGAGATGGTGGAACTGGTCCCGGACGTAAATGGCATTCTGGTTGGAGTCGATCCGGTGACGGCAGCTGTGATGGAGGCGGCGCCAAAGTTAAAAGCTATATCCAAATATGGCGCCGGCATGGATAATATCGATCTGGCAGCAGCGGCCCGGCGGGGCATCAAAGTCCAAAATACTCCTGGTACCAACAGGGTGGCGGTGGCGGAGTTAACCATTGGCCTGATGTTTGATCTTTCTCGCCATATCTCCCATGCGGTAGCAGCCGTAAAAAGAGGCCGCTGGGAGAGAGTTATGGGGGTGGAACTGGCAGGTAAAACCCTGGGCCTGATTGGCTGCGGTAATATTGGCCGGGAGGTTGCCAGAAGGGCCCGGGGCCTGGAAATGAACGTCCTTGTATATGATCCTTACTTCAGCGATGACGGCTTTGCCAGCCGTTATCAGTTACAGGTGACTGACCTGGTTACCCTCCTTAGCCAGGCTGATTATGTATCCCTCCATCTCCCCTTAAGTGCTACTACGGCGGGAATTATTGGCAGGAATGAACTGGCGATGATGAAGAATACGGCCTGTCTCATTAATACTTCCCGCGGTGCTCTGGTTAAAGAAGACGACTTGCTCTGGGCCTTGAGGACAGGAGTCATTGCCGGGGCAGCCATGGATGTCTTCTGGCGGGAACCAGCCGGGGAACATGAATTGTTGCAACTGGATAATTTTATTCTAACTCCCCATATGGGTGCGCACACCAGGGAGGCCGTAATAAAGACAGCCAGGGCGGCCACGGAGAACCTGCTGGCCATGCTGGCTTGAGGGCCCAATACCATTTAAGTAAATTATTGTGATAGGAGGCTATACCAATGCAAGCTCTAGTTAAGTATGCCCGTGGTCCCCATAATATTGCCCTGCGCGAGGTACCGGAGCCGGAGTGCGGGCCGGGCCAGGTTAAGATTGCCATTAAGGCCGCCGGCATTTGCGGCACTGATATTCATGTTTACCATGATACTTTTGCCACCACTCCCCCTGTCATCCTTGGCCATGAGTTCTGCGGCCAGGTAGTTGAAGTGGGCCAGGAGGTAACCAGGTTTAAGGTGGGTGATAGGGTAACGGCGGAAAATGTATGCCGTTTTTGCGGCCGCTGCTTCCTGTGCCATACGGGCCATTACCCTTTATGTCCAGAGCGCAAGGCCCAGGGTCTGGACCTGGATGGCGCTTTTACCAGCTATCTCGTAGCCGATGAGGAATTTGTTTTTAAGATTCCTGACAATATTTCCTTTGAAGAAGGCGCCTTGAGTGAGCCCCTGGCCTGCTGCGCCCATGCCGTCCTGGACCAGACTAAATGCCGGGCCGGAGACGTAGTCCTGGTATCAGGGCCGGGAGCCATCGGCTTGCTTACCATGCAACTGGCCAAAGCCGAAGGGGCTACGATCATTATGGCCGGTACTGATCTTGATGCTGAAAGGCTGGCAATAGCCAGGGCCCTTGGGGCTGATGGGGTTGTTAATATCCAGCAGCAGGATATTAAACAGGTAGTACAGGAACTTACTGATGGCCGGGGGGTTGATGTAGTTTTAGAGTGTTCCGGGGCTGCACCTGCTGTTAATATGGGGCTGGAGCTGGTCAGGAAACGGGGCAAATATACCCAGGTAGGCCTTTTTGGCAAGCCGGTAACCATTGATTTGGAAAAAGTTTGCTATAAAGAAATAAAGCTAACAGGGTCCCTTTCCCATTCCCGTGATGCCTGGATCAGGGGGCTGAAGTTAGTAGAACAGGGCAAGATCCAACTTAAGCCTTTGATTACCCATATCCTGAGCATATCGGAATGGGAGGAGGGCTTCCGGTTATTTAGCGAGAAGAAAGGCCTCAAAATCATATTGAAGCCTGTTCAATGCTAGAAAATACTGCACTTCCTGGTCAGCAGCTGTAAACAAAAAAGCCGGGGCAAAGTGTTCTTCAGCCTTTTCTGGAAGCAGGTCAATAAATACGGCGCTACGGCGGCCATCGTGGGGGGTATTTTAGCCAACATCCTTATCTACTACCTCAAGCCGAACTATCTGGGTAGAAATACCCCTGTCTGGTCCTGGGATGATAGCCATTATTTTAATTGTGGCAGTCAGCCTGGCCACCGAACCTCCGCCGGAACCGATAGTAAAGCGTTTCTTTGCTGCCGAAGAGGAGCAGAGTAAAAAATAAACTAAGGCGTAAAGATACCACCTTCCAGGGTGGTGTCTTTATGTTTACAAGACAAAAAAGGAGGGTTATGATATACTTGTTTTAGTATTGCTTAATTCAAGGGGGATCTTCCAATTATATGCCCTTTAAACTGGCGATCATCGGCCCTGATGATTTGGTGAACCAGAGCTATCAACTTTCCCGGGATACGGCAGGTATTACCCCGGTAACATTGCCTTACAAGCATGAAGGGGAAACTTTATCCCTGGTAGAAAAACATGACTCCCAGGTGGATGGCTTCTTATTTACCGGCTTTTTACCCTATCATGAAACTAGAAAAGCAGGAATAACTTCCAAACCAATATTTTTTTACCCCATTAATGGGACCAGCCTTTATCGCGTGTTCTTTATAATGAAGTTCCACCAGGGGATAGATATTACCCGCATCAGTATTGATACGTTAAAAAGGGATGAGGTACGGGAAGTCTACCGGGAATTAGAATTGGATTATAGCAATTTATATGTTAATGAAAAGGACCTGACGGAGTTTTCCCAGGAGCAGTATTTCAATTTCCATAAATCTTTATTTCTGCAAGGGGTAACCGTTGGAGCGGTAACGGCAATTAATTCCGTTTATGAGAGACTAAAAAGTGAAGGCATTCCAGCCTTTAAAGTAATACCAACGTTGTATGCCATGAAAGAAACCCTCAAGTTCATCCAGGCAGCAGCCCAGGCCTATACGGCGGAAAGCAACCAGATAATCATTCAAATTATCGATATTGAGGATTATAATTTAAATGGACCGGAACTTGCCAGCCTGGAAAAGAGACAGCGTAAATTAAATTTATACCAGGAGCTGCTAAATTATGCCAGGAACTATCAGGCTTCAGTGTTACCAACTGAAGGCGATCAGTTTGTCATCTTAATTACCAAAGGCATCTTTCGCGAGTACACTAATTTTTATGAAGATATTCCCATAATCTATGAGATTGAAAAGAAGCTGGCCATGGGTATCAGCATGGGTATCGGCATGGGCCGGAGCGCCCTGGAGGCTGAGGAAAATGCCCGGGAAGCATTATTATTATCTAAACAGAAAAAGGGTCGTAATGCTTATATTATTAATCAGGACAAGCAAGTAATCGGGCCTATAGGGAACGGCGAAAAGCTAGATTTTAATTTAAAAAGCGACGATCAAAGGTTGGTTGGACTGGCGGAAAAAACAGGTCTCAGTATTGCCACCTTAACCCGCATCCAGAGCTTGATAAAAAAGCTTCAGAGGGATGCCGTTACAGCGACCGAGATTCAGGAAGGCCTGGGGATTACCCTCCGTACTGCCAACCGGGTACTGCAAAAATTATCTTCCTGTGATATAGCTATAAAAGTAGGCCTGGAACAGCCGGCCAGGGGAAGACCGCGGCAGGTGTACAGGATAAAATTAAACTAATTTAGAGCACGACAAAAGGGCCAGGGGTGTGTCGCTCCTGGCCCTTTTGACTGTGCGCCCGGCATGGGCGTTAACTTAGTGGTGAAAGTCCACTGCAGGCGAGGCAGCACCAGTCTGCTAGCCAAAGGCAAGGGTGTCCATCGCGAGGTGGGATCCGAAGGAAGCCGGAGGCAAAGCCACGGCCCGATGAACAAGAACCCCATACGAGGCTAGACCGTTCGGATAAGCTGGCGGAACACAGCGAAATCCCAGGCTGCCAAGGGACGGTAGAGTATATGGGGCGGGCGCGGGGCGAAGGTTAACGCTCTTACCCGGGGAGGCCTGCCGGATAAGCCAGGGAGAGCTGGTAAACCGTATCGGAAGGTACGGCTGAACCGGCAGGAGTCAGCAGAGGGCATAGTACCCTGGGGGTCATGAACTCCAGGGGAAGGCCCGAACATCAAGTCAGAGGTGAAACCGGTGCGTTCGCGAGAAGGACAGAGACAGCAGAAAACCCCGCAAGGGGCCTGCCCGCGGGAAGAAGTGGTGAAGCCACGGGGGAGCGCGGGAGGGCCGAGTTCTTCTCCGGCACAAAGCGGGACGTCACCTCGCGGAGGCCAAGGTAGCGGCCTGATGGAGCAGGTGGTGGCCAGGGAGAACATGCTGGCCGCGCTGAAACGGGTAGAGCGGAACGGAGGCGCGCCCGGTGTGGACGGCATCCCGACCGAACGGTTGCGGGACCAAATACGCGCCGAGTGGCCGCGCATCCGGGAAGAACTGCTCGCGGGAACCTACAGACCGAAGCCCGTGCGCCGGGTCGAAATCCCGAAACCCGGGGGAGGCAAACGGATGTTAGGGATACCCACCGTAATGGACCGCCTAATCCAGCAGGCCCTCCTGCAAGTATTGACGCCCATCTTCGAACCGCAGTTCTCAGAGGCCAGCTACGGGTTCCGTCCCGGAAGGAAAGCCCATGATGCGGTAAAGAAGGCGCGGCAATACGTAGAAGAAGGATACGAATGGGCCGTGGACCTGGACATCGAGAAATACTTCGACCGGGTAAACCACGACATCCTCATGGCCCGGGTGGCCCGGAAAGTGGCAGATAAGAGGGTACTTACCCTTATCCGCCGCTATCTCCAGGCAGGCGTCATGGTAAACGGAGTGGTCATGGAGACGGCAGAAGGAACGCCCCAGGGCGGACCCTTAAGCCCGTTATTGGCCAACATACTCCTGGACGACCTGGACAAAGAACTGGAAAAGAGGGGCCACAAGTTCGTCCGTTACGCCGATGACTGCAACATCTACGTCAAAAGCAAACGGGCAGGAGAAAGGGTCATGGCCAGTATCCGCAACTTCCTGCAGGAGCGGTTGAAGCTCAAGATCAACGAGCAGAAGAGCGCGGTAGACCGGCCGTGGAAGCTGAAATTTCTGGGGTTCAGCATGTACAAACACAAGGCAGGAGTAATCCTTATCCGCCTGGCGCCGCAGACCATCGACCGGGTGAAAACGAAAATCCGGGAGATAACCGCCCGGAATAAACCCTTAAAGATGGCCGAGCGCATAGAGCGCCTGAACGCCTACCTGGGCGGCTGGATAGGGTACTTCGCCCTGGCCGACACGCCCAGCATCTTTAAGAACTTAGAAAGCTGGACGCGGCGGAGGCTGCGCATGTGTCTCTGGAAGCAGTGGAAGCGAGTACGGACCAGGTACCGCGAACTACGCGCATTGGGATTGCCGGAATGGGTAGTGCATGAATTCGCCAATGCCCGCAAAGGGCTGTGGCGGATGGCCCATGGGCCAATGAATAGAGCCCTGGGCAATGCCTACTGGCAATCCCAGGGCCTGATGAGCTTAACCGAGCGCTATTCTTATCTTCGTCAAGCTTGGTGAACCGCCGGATGCGGACCCGCATGTCCGGTGGTGTGAGAGGACGGGGGCTAGCCGTCCCCTCCTACTCGATTCCGGTTCTGGGATTTACCCTTCCGCCAGCTTCTTGTAGTACTCCAGCCTGGCTTTAGCGTCGGCCTCGGCTTTGGCAAAGAGTTCTTCGGCCTTTTCCGGGAACTGCTGCTGCAGGGAGGTGTAACGGATCTCGCCCATCAGGAAGTCCCGGAAGCTGGCTTTAGGAGCCTTGTAATCGAGGATGAAGGGGTTCTTGCCTTCTTTGATCAGGTCCGGGTTGTAGCGGTACAGGGGCCAGTAACCGGCTTCCACCGCTTTTTTGGCTTCCAGCTGGCTGTGGCTCATGTCAATACCGTGGTTAATGCAGGGCGCATAGGCGATGACCAAGGATGTGCCCTCGTATTTTTCCGCTTCCACTAGAGCCTTGATCAGCTGGGTATGGCTGGCTCCCATGGCTACGGAAGCCACGTAGACATAGCCGTAGGACATGGCCATGAGACCCAGGTCCTTCTTCTTGGTGTATTTACCGCCGGCAGCAAAGCGGGCCACGGCCCCGGTCTGGGTGGCTTTGGAGGACTGGCCACCGGTGTTGGAGTAAACCTCGGTATCCAGGACCAGGATGTTGACATTGGCGCCGCTGGCCAGGACGTGGTCCAGTCCGCCGTAGCCGATGTCGTAGGCCCAGCCGTCACCGCCGATGATCCAGATGGATTTTTTCGTCAGGTAATCCTTGTGCCGGTCAATAGCCAGGAGCAGTTCTTTAACCTCGCCCCCGGACTGCTTGATCTCCTCCGGCAGGAGGGCCTTTATTCTATCGCCAAACTCCCGGGAGCGGTCGGCGTCTTCCCGGCCATCGAGCCAGGCTTCACAGGCGGCCTTGAAGGCGGCGCTGACAGGCGCGGCCAGGACCCTGGTAATGGCGTCGGTTAGCTCTTCCCGGCGTTTTTCCACGGCCAGGCTGATACCGTAGCCGAACTCGGCGTTGTCCTCAAAGAGGGAACTGGCCCAGGCCGGGCCATGCCCCTGGCGGTTGACGGTGTAGGGGCAGGTCGGCGCGCTGCCGCCCCAGATGGAGGAACAGCCGGTGGCATTGGCAATAATCATCCGGTCGCCAAAGAGCTGGGTGACGAGTTTAACATAAGGCGTCTCGCCGCAGCCGGCACAGGCACCGGAGAACTCCAGCAGGGGCTGGCGGAACTGGCTGCCCTTGACGGTGGCCGGGTTGAAGTCAACCTTCACTTCCGGCAGCTGCCCGGCGAATTTATAGTTTTCGTTTTCCACGGCTACCACTTCATCCAGGGGCACCATGGTCAGGGCCTTGACTTTGGCCGGGCAGACATCGGCGCAGTTGCCGCAGCCGGTGCAGTCCAGGGGTGACACCTGGATGCGGAACTTCAGGCCGGCCGCCTCTTTACCAATGGCATCCCTGGTGACAAAGGATGCCGGGGCCTGAACCAGGTCTTCAGGTTTGGCCAGGTAAGGCCGGATGGCGGCATGGGGACAGACCAGGGAGCACTGGTTGCACTGGATGCAGTTTTCGGGCTGCCACTGGGGAATATTAACGGCAATACCCCGTTTTTCGTACTTGGTGGTCCCGGTGGGGAAGACCCCGTCGGGGGTAAAGGTGCTGACCGGCAGCTGGTCGCCCTTTAAAGCCATAATGGGCCGCACGACTTTGCGGATGAATTCCGGCTCATCGCCGGGAGCCGTGGCTGCGGCCTCGTCCAGGGCTGCGGCCCAGGTATCCGGGTATTTAATCTCTTCCAGGCCTTCCAGGGCCCGGTCTACGGCGGCCAGGTTCATATTGACGATCTGATCGCCTTTCTTGCCGTAGGTCTTGATAATGGAGTCTTTAATATACTTGATGGCGTCATCTACCGGGATGACATTGGCAATCTTAAAGAAGGCGACCTGCATGATGACGTTGATGCGCCCGCCAAGGCCGACTTCCTGGGCGACTTTAACCGCATCGATATTAAAGAAGCGTAGTTTCTTACTGGCAATGGTCCGCTTCATGGCAGCCGGCAGCCGGCTTTCCATCTCCCCGGCGCTCCAGGGAGAGTTCAGGAGGAAGATCCCGCCCGGTTTAATACCTTCCAGCAGGTCATAACGGGTGACATAGGAAGGATTATGACAGGCGATGAGATCCGCCTGGTCGATTAAATAAGATGACTTAATGGGCTGGGTCCCGAAGCGCAGGTGGGAGATGGTGACACCACCCGATTTTTTGGCGTCATATTCAAAGTAACCCTGGGCATAAAGATCGGTGTGATCGCTAATAATCTTAATGGAGTTCTTGTTGGCCCCTACGGTACCGTCGGAACCCAGGCCAAAGAACTTGCAGCGGAAAGTCCCTTTGGGTGCCGTGTCGATATACTCTTTGATTTCCAGGGAAGTATGGGTGACATCATCGATAATGCCGACGGTGAAATGGTTCCTGGGCGTGTCCGCCGCCAGGTTGTCAAAGACGGCCTTGACCATGGACGGGGAGAATTCCTTGGAGCCGAGACCGTAGCGGCCGCCAACGACAAGGATATCCTTGCCGTTTTCCGCCAGGACCGCCCGGACATCCTCGTAGAGGGGCTCACCGGCGGCACCGGGCTCTTTGGTACGGTCCAGGACGGCAACCCGTTTCACAGAAGCCGGTAACACCTTAAGGAAGTATGCGGCCGAGAAGGGCCGGTAGAGGCGGACCTTGATGAGGCCGACCTTTTCGCCTTTATCCACCAGGTAATTGACGGTTTCTTCAATAACGTCGCAGGACGACCCCATGGAAACGATAACCCGCTCAGCATCCGGGGCGCCGGCATAATCAAAGAGGTGATAATAACGACCGGTGAGGGCGCCTACCTGTTCCATGACCTGGGCGACAATGCCCGGCGTGGCCAGGTAATAGGGATTGGCTGCCTCCCTTTGCTGGAAATAGATATCCGGGTTCTGGGCCGTACCCCGCTGGTGGGGATGCTCCGGATTTAAGGCCCGGGCGCGGAAGGCGCGAATGGCTTCCCAGTCTACCAGCCTGGCCATATCTTCATATTCGATGACATCGATCTTCTGGATCTCGTGGGAGGTCCGGAAGCCATCAAAGAAATGGACAAAGGGTACCCTCGCTTTCAGGGTGGCCAGGTGGGCTACCAGGGCCAGGTCCATGACTTCCTGTACCGAGGCGGAAGCCAGCATGGCAAAGCCTGTCTGCCGGGCGGCCATGACATCGGCATGATCGCCAAAAATGGACAGGGCATGGGTGGAGAGGGCCCGGGCAGCTACGTGGAAAACAGTGGGCAAAAGTTCACCGGCAATCTTATACATATTGGGGATCATCAGCAGTAAACCCTGGGAAGCAGTAAAGGTGGTCGTAAGAGCGCCACCGACCAGGGAACCGTGGACAGCCCCGGCGGCACCAGCCTCTGACTGCATCTCAATAACCTTCAGGGTTTTACCAAAAATGTTCTTGCGGCCGTAGGCGGCCCATTCATCAGCAATTTCGGCCATGGGCGAGGAGGGCGTGATGGGGTAAATGGTAGCCACCTCAGACATGGCATAAGCCACATGGGCAGCTGCAGTGTTACCATCAAATGGTTGCTTGGGCATAATGGGCATTCTCCTTCACCAAAAAATTTAAGCCATACCCCTGGTCCCTATATTGATTCCATATATTAATCTATCATTAGAAAAAAAAATGGTCAATACCAAGTATGCAATACACATAATACATATAAAATATAATAATAAGAATACAAAATAATTACCAAAACACTCCGGGAAGGGTAGTTCCCGGCTGGCTATACGATAGCCGGGAACATCCTGTCCGGATGCAAGCAAAAAACGGGTTTTCCTCAACCGGAAGCCTCTTAGGGGCCCGTACCTATATCATCAATGCGCCAGCCGGTGGTGGGAGTTTCCCGCCGCAGGGTAATAAAGCGAATCTGGCGGCCACTGTCGTAGCTGATGACACGCCGGACGTTGATGTCTACTTCCACCACGTATTTTTTAACATCCGCCTGCTCTAACGACGGATCGTGGTAGGGCTGGATACGGATCACCTTGGCCCGGGTGATGTTATTGATCTCGTCGGCATCATTGGTAGCGTAGGAATAATTATAGAGGCGGTTGTTGTCCATGTTGCGGAACAGGTAACTTACCAGGCGCCGGCGGGTTTCAGTGGCATGGGCCGTGCGGGGGTCCTTATGGTCAATGGCTTCATAATAGGTCTCAATAACCTTTTCCGGGGTCATCTGGCTGATTAACTTTTCCTGGGGGTTATCATGGTCAATATACTGGTCCACCCACTCGCCCCAGGTTTTGCCGGTGATTTCCTCCAGGCGCCGGCCTTTAAGGGAACAGGCAAAGGCATAGTGCCGGCCGGCGTCCAGCCAGGCCCCGACTATTTTCTGGCCGTCTTTAACAATAACGGCCCGGTTGGCCTCCTGGCGGGGGGCCATAAAAGCCGGCAGGGGCTCTTCGATTTTATAAAGGTTGACAGTTACGTTTTTACCCAGGTAAGGGCTGAGATCGAGGCCTACATCCTTACCCAGTTCATTATTATAGGCATAGTAAAGGGCAACGGGATATTCCCCGGATTCATGGATAAAACTTTCGGGGAGGCGGCCGTTATAGCTTTTAATTTTATAGAAAATAGTCCAACCGTACTGTTTTAGAAAGGCGGCATCGGCCGGGTCGATGTCACTGGAGGCATCAGGGTATTCGGCCAGGGTAGTCAATTTTACGGCAAATTCTGCCGGCACCTGGTGCCAGCCGTCTTCCAGTTCCAGGTAGCCGGGGCTATTATCCTGGTGCCAGTAAGGATATTGCTTGCTGGCGACAGTTTCACCGTTTTTGATGTATTTAAAGGCCAGATAGTCCCTGCTTCCTTGCCAGGATTTAGGTGGCGGGTCAATTTTGGGCAGGGGACCGAGGAGATTTAAAAAACGCTGGGCCAGTTGCTTGTCGGTAAGGTTGATAGCCTGGCGGGATTCTTCGCCTGCCTGCCGGGTTACATAAAACTCCAGGCCCGCAATCTGACCCTTAAATTCGTTAAAAGCAGCAACTGCTTCCTTCCGGGTCTGGCAACCGGCCAGATTCAGGATGATTAAAATAGCCATAAGAAGAATAGATAAACCCTTGTGCATATATATTCTCCCTTATTTCAGAATTTCGCTTCCTGAAATTATAGACGTATTTTCCCAGATTAAGGTTCCCCGCAGGTAAATAAGAATTATACTTTACCTGGAGCTATTTTACACCCAAACCCGGGAGGTGCAAATAGTTATTTTAGTAAAAAGGCTTGACCGGGTTTTCCGGGAAATTTACACTAGAGTTAGTGATCCGAGGTGGAGAGTATGCGGGTACGTTATAAATTCTGGCTGGAAGATGGCGAGCATGTTTTTGGTGAGGGCCTCTTTGAACTCCTGCAGGAGATTGACCGGCGGGGTTCCATTAACCAGGCCGCCCGGAGCCTCAACATGTCCTACCGCCAGGCCTGGGGCCAGTTAAAAAAAGCGGAAGGCCGGCTGGGGGAAAGGCTCCTCTCTACCCGGGTGGGGGGTGAGACGGGAGGCGGGGCAGAATTAACGCCCGCCGGGAAGTGGTTTTTGCAGCGTTACAGGCAATTTAGACGCGAGGCAGGGGAGGCCATCGAAGCAGCTTTTCAGCGTCACTTTAGTTAAGGCTCTTTTTTATACCACCGCTATGCTGGATCAAACATAATGAGGAGGGATACATATGAAAAAAATCAAGCAATGTATCGGAGCCTTACTCGCTTTGAGTTTCCTCCTGGTAGTCGTAACAGGCGGTTGTGGCCGGGCTGCCAGGCAGGAAAACAACCAATCCGCTCCTGTATCCAGTAAGGATACTGCTAAAGCGCCGGCCAAAAAAGACTTGATTCTGGCAACCACTACCAGCACCATGGACAGCGGTTTACTCGACGTCCTGATCCCCATGTTTGAGAAAAAAACCGGCTATACCGTTAAGCCCAATGCCGTCGGCACGGGACAGGCCCTGGCCATGGGCGACAAGGGCAATGCCGATGTCTTGCTGGTTCACGCCCCGGAGGCTGAAATGGAGCTGGTGAAAAAAGGGACAGCCATTAACCGCCAGCTGGTCATGCATAATGATTTCATTATTGTTGGTCCACCAGGCGACCCGGCCGGGATTAAAGGGGCTAAAAAGGCGGTGGACGCTTTAAAGCAGATTGCCGCCAGGCAGGCCATCTTTGTCTCCCGGGGCGACGATTCCGGCACCCATAAGATGGAAAAAAGCCTCTGGCAGGCAGCTAATATAAAACCGCAAGGCAAATGGTACCAGGAAGCCGGATCCGGCATGGGCCAGACTTTAAATATTGCTTCCGAAAAGGGTGGCTATACCCTCACGGACCGGGCCACTTACCTCTCCCTGAAGAAGAACCTCAAACTGGACATCATGGTGGAGGGGGAGAAAGCCTTGCTGAATATCTACCATGTCATGCAGGTGAACCCGGATAAATTCCCGGGGATGGCCATTAACAGCGAAGGGGCCAGAGCCTTTGTGGACTTCATGGTAGCCCCGGAGACGCAGCAGGTCATCGGCAACTTTGGCAAAGACAAATTCGGCCAGTCCCTCTTCTTCCCTGATGCCGGTAAAGATGAAAACACCCTGGGGCAGTAGGAGGAGAACTTGACTGGTGGAAGCAGTCTGGCAGGGACTGGGACAGGCCTTCTATCTACTAATCAGGCTGGACCCGGAGGTCATGGAAGTGGTAGCCCTGACCCTCAAGGTTTGTGGCCTGGCTACAGCCGTTAGCGTTTTCCTGGGGGTCCCCCTGGGTACTTTCCTGGCCCTGAAGGAATTTCCCGGCCGGCGGCTGGTCATCAGCCTGGTCAATACCGGGATGGGCCTGCCGCCGGTGGTGGTCGGCCTCTGGGTGAGTTTCCTCCTCTGGCGCAGCGGTCCCCTGGGCCGGCTGGGGCTCATTTATACCCCGGCAGCCATGGTCATTGCCCAGGCCTTTATTGCCGCCCCCCTGGTTACCGGCCTGACCATGGCGGCCATCCAGCAATTGCCGGCCAGGCTGAAAACCCAGGTCCTGGCCCTTGGGGCGTCACCGGGGCAACTGTACTGGACTCTGCTCAAAGAAGCCCGCCTGGGGATCCTGGCAGCCATCATTGCCGGTTTTGGTGGGGTTATTTCCGAGGTGGGAGCAGCTTCCATGGTGGGCGGCAATATCATGCACCAGACCCGGGTCCTGACGACGGCCACGGTAATGGAGGTGTCCAGGGGGCATTTTGATATTGCCATGGCCTTGAGCTTTATCCTCCTGGGCCTGGCCTTCGGCATCACGGCGGTCCTGACCCTTTTGCAGCAGAAGACGCGGGCTGTACCGGACGGCAGGAAAAAATTACTAAGGTTATTATAGAAGCTAAACTTGTTCCTTTGCCACGGGGGGAAGTTCAATGGGTATCAGCATCCGGGCTGAAGGACTGCGGATCAGCAAGGGCGGGCGTGAGATTCTGGCGGTTGATAACCTGGAAATCGGGCGGGGAGAGGTCTGGGGCCTTATCGGCCCCAACGGTGCCGGCAAAAGCACCCTGATCCAGGTCCTGGCCCTGCTGGAAGAGCCGGATAGCGGTAGCATTTTCTTTGACGGGCAAAAGATCGATTACCACCGGGCTTTATCCTGGCGCCGGCAGCTGGCGGTAGTTTTCCAGGAGGCATTATTACTGGATACTACAGTTTTTAACAACGTGGCTGTGGGCCTGCGTTTCCGGGGTATTCCCCGGCCGGTGGTAAAGGAAAGGGTTGAACACTGGCTGGAGGTTCTCCGGATCAGCCACCTGGCCGGCCGGCCGGCACGGCGGCTTTCCGGCGGTGAAGCCCAGCGAGTCAGCCTGGCCAGGGCTTTTGTCCTGGAACCGCGGGTCCTTTTCCTGGATGAACCCTTTGCCGCCCTGGATGCTCCCACCCGGGGCGCCCTGCTGGAAGAGTTGCACCTTATCCTGCGGGAGACGGGGATTACGGCTGTTTTTGTTACCCACGATTTTACCGAGCTGCCTTTCCTGGCGGACCGGGTAGCGGCCCTCCAGGGAGGACGAATTGTCCAGACCGGTCGCCCGGAGACCATTCTCTGGCAGCCGGCCAGTGTGGAACTGGCGGCCTTTGTCGGCATTACCAATCTCCTGCCGGGTGAGGCGCGCTTAAACGGCAGCGGTCCCGTCCAGGTCCGCCTCCAGGGGGGAGTGACCATCCTGGCCGGCACGCGCGTGGGTGGGCGGGTGGTAGCCTGTCTGCGGCCGGAAGAAATAATTATTCAGGGGGGAAATGCTGCTGAAGCCCCGGTTAACCGCTTGCGGGGGAGGGTCAGGCACATCATCCCCCAGGGGGGCCAGTACCGGGTAGAACTTGACTGTGGCCTGCCCCTGGTGGCCCTGGCCGGGGCTTCCCAGCTGCGCCAGGGTTGCCTGCAGCCAGGCCGGGAAGTCCTGGCCACTTTCCCGCCGGAAGCCGTTCACCTGATCCCGGCGTAGCCGGCACTGCCGCATATCATTGCCACCCTGACCCGCCGTACTTTTTTGTAAGGAAACTGCAGGTAAACAAGAAATGCAGGTTGCGGGAAGACAGCGTCTTTTTATTGGCCTGCCTTTTGTTTAAGAAAATTTGTTTTACTAACTCTTGCAGGGTTTTAATTAACTACGCTATAATAGGCGCGGAAGGCGGTGATGGCACTGCCCAAGGTGCTGATTGTTGATGATGAGCCGGCAATCCTGGAACTGGTATCCTTTAACCTGCAACAGGCGGGTTTTACTACCGTCACGGCCAGTGATGGAGCGGAAGCCCTGCAAAAGGCGGCCGCAGAAAAGCCGGATCTTATTATTTTAGATGTAATGTTACCCCGGCTGGACGGCTTTGAAGTCTGTCGCAGCCTGAGGGCCAGGGGCAATACCCCCATCCTCATGCTGACGGCTCGCCGGGAAGAGGTAGACCGGGTCCTGGGGCTGGAACTGGGCGCCGATGATTACCTGACCAAACCCTTCAGTCCCCGGGAGCTGGTGGCCCGGGTACGCGCTATTTTACGCCGGGCGGCAGAAAACCAGCGCCAGCCGGACGATATCCTGGCGATTGGGGATGTGGTTATTAACCCGGCCAGCCATGTGGTCACGGTAAAGGGCAAGCCCGTAGACTTGACCCTGAAGGAGTACCAGCTGCTGCAATTGCTGGCGGAAAACCGGGGACGGGTTTTCAGCCGGGAGGCGCTACTGGAACGCCTCTGGGAAGGCGAATATTACGGCGACACGCGTACCATCGATGTCCATATCCGCCATTTGCGGGAAAAAATAGAAGAAAACCCCAGCAACCCGCGGTACATTCTTACCGTCCGCGGTGTGGGGTATAAATTTCGCGATTAATCAGCGCTCGTGACGGGGGGCTTTTTTGACCTGCATCAGGGCCTGGGTAAGGGCGCGGTAAATATCGGCCCGGTGCTGGGCTTCCAGCATGGCCAGTTTGGAGTAAATTACTCCCTTTTCCCGGACCACATAACGGGGCGGTAACTGGTTTAAAGCCAGGGCTACAATATCGTGGCGACAGCTGTCGCAGCGGCAGGCTTCCGGGTCCTGGGCCAGGACCTGGTCCAACAGTTCCCACACACAGTCTTCCATATAGTTCTTTAAAAAGAGTTCTCTGGCCATTGGTTTCTCCTTCCCACCTTATCAGCTTGCAATTATGTATTTCTTTTTCAGCCTAAATATTCGCCTTAACCTTTTTCCTTCCTTCTTTTCCCCTGGATTTAAATATTGAAATATCGCGACTATTACTGGTATACCCGGCTATGGCTACGGTGAGAATAGCTATAGCCGTCAAAAGAGGAATTAGCGTCTCAATGCCTAATATTACATTAGCAATAAAAAGTTTTAAGGAGATGCCTTTTTTTGGATACCCTGAAGGTGCCGGCCTATGGTAAAATAAATCTGACCCTGAAGGTCCTCGGCCGCCGGCCGGATGGTTTTCATAACTTAAGCACCATTTTCCAGGCCATTGCTCTGCAGGATACCCTGACCTTGCGCCGGTGCCATGAAGGTATTCACCTGGAGGTCAGGGGGGCACGTCTTGCGGCCGGTCCCGACAACCTGGTCTACCAGGCGGCGGCCTTGCTCCAGCAGCGGTATGGTTTTCCGGGTGTGCGTATCAACCTGGTAAAGAGGATCCCCCTGGCGGCCGGCCTGGCTGGGGGCAGCAGCGATGCGGCGGCTACTTTACTGGGACTTAATTACCTGTATAACCTGGGCCTGACACCCGGACAGCTGGCCCGGGAAGGGGCCAAACTCGGATCAGATGTACCTTTTTGCGTCCTGGGAGGTACGGCCCTGGGCCGGGGCCGGGGGGAAGATTTATCCCTTTTACCGCCGGCTCCCAGGCTCTGGCTGGTACTGGTGAAACCTCCCTTTGGCGTCAGCACGGCAGCCGTATACCAGGGTTGGGATGCCGCCCCCTCCCGGCAGAACCCGGAACCCCCTGATGAGGACAGGGCCCTGGCGGCCTTAAGGGCCGGGGACCGGGAGCAGCTTATCAGGGCCCTGGGTAACGACCTGGAGATAGTTACCTGCCGGCTGTACCCGGAAGTGAAGGCCATAAAATTGCACCTCCTGGCTGCGGGAGCGGAACGGGCTATCCTGTGCGGCAGCGGCCCGGCGGTCTTCGGGGTGGCTCCCGACCGCCAGACGGCCATTAGCATTGCTTCCCGGTTCCGGCAGACTTACCCGGAAACCCTGGTAACCTGTACTTTATAGGAGGGGGGGCAGGTTATATTTGGTAAATGGCAATGGGAAAGGTGGTACGATGAAGAATCTGCTCAGTGGGAAACTGGAAAACTACAAGCCCTTACGGGAAATAGTTTTTGAAGCTCTACGGGAAGCCATTATCAACGGCCAGTTGAAGGCCGGCGAAAGGCTCATGGAAGTCCAGCTGGCGGAAGAGATGGGTGTTAGCCGGACTCCCGTCAGGGAAGCAATTCGCAAGCTGGAGCTGGAAGGTTTTGTCGTCATGATCCCGCGCAAGGGTGCATATGTAGCCGACCTTTCTACCAAGGATATTGCCGATGTTTTTGAGATTCGCTCCGCCCTGGAGTCCCTGGCGGCCGCCCTGGCCTGCGAACGCATTACGGAAGAAGAGTTAGATGAGCTGGAGCGCTTGTTAATAAAAGTGGCCGATTGTGTAGCAGCCGACGACCTGGAAACCCTGATTGAAGTTGACACCCAGTTCCATGATGTCCTGTACCGGGCCAGCCGCAATGACCGTCTGGTGCAAATTATCAATAACCTGCGGGAACAAATCCAGCGTTTTCGTACAACTTCCCTGGGAACGCCGGGCCGGATGCGGGAAACCCTGGAGGAACATAAACAACTGGTGGAGGCCATTACCGCCCGCAATGTAGAACTGGCCCAGCGCCTCGCCCAGGAACACATCGAAAATGCCGAGAACCGGATGATGGAGGCCATCAGGGAAGAAATGCGTTCCAGCAGCGGTAAAAAGGCATAAGGAGGGGTTAAAGGGTGGAGGTAGATGCTGTTGTCCTCGCCGGGGATCAAGAAGGCCGGGCCCTGTTACCTGTTGGTTCCCGGCCCATGATTATCTGGGTGGTAGAAGCCCTCCTGGCTTCGGGCCGTATCCGGCGCCTGGTTGTAGCCGGCCCGCCGGAACTGGCCCCGGCCCTGCCCCGTGATATCACCCTGGTGCCGGCCGGGCGGACGACGGTAGACAGCGCCTTGAACGGGGCGGCAGCTTTTCCGGCATCCGAATGGCTGCTCCTGGTTACCGCCGATATCCCCCTGCTGAAGCCCGAGGCAGTCAGGGATTTCCTGGACCGGTGCCGGGAACGACCGGCCGATTTTTATTACCCCATCGTCAGCCGGGAATGCAATGAGGCCAGCTACCCCGGCGTTAAACGTACCTATGTACGCCTGCGCGACGGTACCTTCACCGGCGGTAACATGGTTTTAATTAAGAATTCGGCCTTACTTACCTGCGCCCGCCAGGGCCAGGAACTGGTAAGATTGCGCAAAAGCCCCCTGGGATTGAGCCGGCTGATAGGCCTTAAATTTATAGTTAAGTTTTTAACCCACCGCCTAACCATTGCCGAGGCAGAAAAGCATTTCTCCCGCCTGCTGGGAGCCCGGGGGGCAGGGATAATCTCTCCCTTTCCCGAAATCGGCATCGATGTCGATAAGGAAAGCGACCTGGAACTCGCCAGGAGGGTTCTGGGCAGTGGGCCGAAGGAGTCCTTCGTAGAGGGCTAACGTCTCCCACCACGAAACAATGAAATTTTTTGGGTGTTAGGATGGGGATATGTCCCGGAGCCTATGAGGCGTGGAGCGAAGGTCAAAAGGACAGGCGAGGTGAGGCAACCACTGCCGGAGCTTAAGGCACGCCTGAGCGCACCTAGAAAACAAGCGTAATCTCATAGAAGGCTTATAGCTTCGCGGAACCAGCAGCCTCTTCATTGGCAATCCGCAGGCGACGAGCAGCGGTCCGAACCGAGCCGTCGTCCTGTCGGCGCGTAACTCTTGAGCGGCGCAGGGACATATCCCCACCAGAAGGCACCATTTTTGGCAGAACCCTGATTTGGAGGAGATCGTATGGCCGAAACGGTGGCCGTTATCCTGGCCGCCGGCCAGGGGAAACGGATGCATTCCCGGCTGCCCAAGGTGTTGCACCGGGTAGCCGGGCGCAGCCTCTTAGAACACGTCCTGGCGGCAACCAGGCAAGCCGGCATCGAAGATAATATCATTGTTATTGGCCACGGGGCTGAGGAAGTCAGAGCCGCCCTGGGGCCGGAACAGAAATACGCCCTCCAGGAGCAGCAACTGGGTACCGGCCATGCCCTGGCCCAGGCCCGGCAGGCTGCAGGAGAAGCCGCTACCGTCCTGGTCCTTTGTGGTGATACACCTCTGATCAGGCCGGCTACTTTAAGCGGGCTTTTACACCACCACCGGGCCACGGGAGCCGCTGTGACAATCCTGGCGGCCAGGATTGCCGATCCCACCGGCTACGGCCGCATTATCCGTGACGGGCAGGGGCAGGTAAAGGGTATAGTCGAAGAGAGGGATGCCACCCCGGTAGAGAAGGCAATTAATGAAATCAATACCGGTATTTATTGTTTTGCTGCTGCCTTTCTCTGGCCGGCCCTGGCCCGGTTAAAACCCGATAACGACCAGGGTGAATATTACCTTACCGACGTTGTGGCTATGGCCGTAAGCCAGGGGCTCCGGGTCGAGACGCTAGTTGCCGGGGACGCCGGAGAGGTGCTGGGGGTCAATGACCGTGCCCAGCTGGCTGCAGCCGGGGCCGTTTGGCGACGCCGGATCAATACGGCCCTTATGCTTGACGGGGTAACAATCATTGACCCGGAAGCGACTTATATAGATGTCACGGTGACAATTGGAAAGGATACCATTATATACCCGGCCACTTTCCTTGAGGGACATACTATTATTGGTGCCGGGTGTAGCCTGGGCCCCGGTACTACCATCCGGGACAGCCAGGTAGGTGATGGCAGTACCGTAATCCACGCCGTAGTCCTGGAAAGCACTATTGGACCTGGCTGCCAGGTAGGCCCCTTTGCTTATTTACGGCCGGGGACGGTCCTGGAAGCTGGCGTTAAGGTGGGAGACTTTGTGGAAATCAAGGCTTCGCGGATTGGCCGGGGTTCCAAGGTGCCGCACCTGACCTACCTGGGCGATGCCACTGTGGGAATGGGGGTAAATATAGGTGCCGGCACCATTACCTGTAATTACGACGGCCGGCAAAAGTGGCCGACCATTATAGAAGACGGGGCCTTTATTGGCAGCAATACCAACCTGGTAGCCCCTGTCAGGGTAGGGGCCGGGGCACTGGTAGGTGCCGGCTCCACCATTACCGAGGATGTACCGGCCGGGGCCCTGGCCCTGGCCCGGGAAAGGCAGGTTAATTTACCCACCAGGGGTAAAAAAGGCGACGAAAAAAGGCAGGAAAAATGATAAAAAAGGCGAAGTAAACACAGAGTGAAACCTTTTTCCCTGGAACCTGGAGGTTACTAAAAAGAAAATGGAAACAGAGAGTGCACGTTTAAAAATTTTTAGCGGCAATGCTAACCCTGAGCTGGCCCGGGAGATTGGCGCCTACCTGGGCGTGCCCCTGGGGGCGGCCAAGGTCAGCCGTTTCAGCGATGGTGAAATCAGCATCGCCATTGATGAGAGCGTCCGGGGTGAGGACGTCTTTGTCATCCAACCTACCTGCGAGCCTGTCAATGACAACCTGATGGAGCTTTTAATCTTGATTGACGCTTTACGGCGGGCTTCGGCCTGGCGTATTACCGCGGTAATACCCTATTATGGCTATGCCCGCCAGGAACGCAAGACCCGGGCGCGGGACCCCATCTCGGCCAAGCTGGTAGCCAACTTGATTACCGCTGCCGGTGCCGACCGGGTACTGACCATGGATCTCCATGCGGCGGCCATCCAGGGTTTCTTCGACATCCCGGTGGACCACCTGACAGCAGTGCCCATACTCGCCGATTATTTCAACAGCAAGGGCTTTGACCGGGCTGTAGTTGTTTCCCCGGACCTGGGGGGGGTAACCCGGGCACGGAATTTTGCTGAACGCATCGGGGCGGAAATTGCCATCATCGACAAGCGGCGCCCGGCACCCAATGTGGCTGAGATTATGAATCTCATCGGTGATGTTAAAAATAAAACGGTCATCATGATTGATGACCTCATCGATACGGCGGGGACCATTTGCCTAGGGGCCAGGGCTCTACTGGAGCATGGCGCCAGGGCTGTCTACGCCTGCTGTACCCACCCCGTTCTTTCCGGGCCGGCCCGGGAACGCCTGGCGGCAGCGCCACTGCAGGAAGTAGTAGTCTGCAACACCATTCCCGTACCGGGAAGCAAGGAAATTGCCCGGTTACGGCGCCTTTCAGTAGCTCCCCTCCTGGGCGAAGCCATTATTCGCATCCACAAGGACCTGTCCGTAAGTAAACTTTTCGACTAGTTCATATCCCCCGGTGGTGGGTCGTCATTTTTTTTGCGGCCAAAGGGCAGGCGTTGCCGGTAACGGTTGAAGGCCTCAGTTGCCCTGCGGGTAATTCCGCCAGCGCCCTCGAGGACTTTGCCGGCGCCGGCGATGGTTTCCTGCCATTTGACGTTTAACAGGCCCCCGGGTTTCTGGAGGGATTCTTCGGCCCCTGCCCTGGCTATCAGGGCGTCCCGGCCGCAGGTGATGATTTGAGCAGTTTCCAGGCTCCTGGTTCCATGGAGGAGGCCGCTTTTAATATCCAGGTAATAAATCTTGCCGTCCTGGGGGTCGAAGCGAAAGTCATCTATGGTACCCAGGACGGTACCTTCCTCCGTAATAACCCTGGCACCCAGCAGGGGGAGGGGATGTTTGGCCAGGGCCTCCAGTTCCGGCAGGGAACTTAATTTTACCACGGCACTGGCCTGGTCTACGGTGACGGCATGGTTACCGACGCTTTTGACATGGCTGTAAGGGATTACCGGTTGCTCCTTAAACCATCCTTTACGGTCTACGGTGAAAGCAGCAATGGCCATTCTTTGCTGGTCAATTAAGAGGCGCTTGATGCGCCCCAGCTGGTGGCCATCGGCCAGGCTGACTACGGGCATCCCCATGAGCTTCTTGCTGGTATAAAACATCCTTGCTCACCTCCCGGCTTATAACATGCTTATTCAGCCGGGAAGGGGTTTATGCTGTTTCCAGGTAGGCTAAACTTAAATAGTGAAAGGAGTTGGGACTGATGCAAGTCCAGACACTGGTAGTAGAAGTGCGGCCTGACACTGGTAAACAGTCAGCCCGGCGCTTACGCCGGCAGGGGAAATTACCCGGGGTTATTTATGGAAAAAAAGCCGGTAATATACCTCTGGCCATTCCCCTTAAAGACCTGGAGCGGATTCTTTCCCGGGAAGGGGAAAATGCTTTACTGAAGGTGATAGTGACCGGGAACGGGAAAGAAAAAGAATTTGCCGCGGTAATCAGGGAGGTCCAGCGTCACCCCATCAAAGGTGTAATCACCCACGCGGACTTTTACCAGATTTCCCTGGATGAAAAAATCAGGGCTGCAGTACCGGTCATCCTGGAAGGGGAAGCCAAGGGTGTGGAACAGGGCGGCATCCTCCAGCATGGCCTGCGGGAGGTGGAGGTCGAAAGCCTGCCCGCCGACCTGCCGGAGGGTATAACTGTTGATGTCAGTAACCTTGGTGTGGGAGAACACCTGACGGTGGCCGCCATTAAAGCGCCGCCGGGAGTAAAAATCCTTTCCGAACCGGAGGCGGTAATCGCCACGGTGGTAACTACCCGGGCCGTGGAAGCAGAAGAAGGCGCTGCGACGCCGGCGGGAGAAGGAGAAAGACCGGCAGCGGAATAAGCCCGTAAAGTAAATACTGGAGATGGGGGCGCTAATTTGCCGGTGCAGATGGTGGTGGGCCTGGGCAATCCCGGGCCCCGTTATGAGACGACCCGGCATAATGCGGGTTTTATGGTCCTTGATCTCCTGGCCGACGAACTGGGAATTAACTTCAATTCCAGCCGTCACCAGGCACTCATCGGCCGGGGGATGGTAGGGGAAAGGCGGGTCCTCCTGGTTAAGCCCCAGACCTTTATGAATAATAGCGGCCAGGCCGTTGCCCCCCTGGCGCGCTGGTACAGTATCGCCCCGGCCGAAATGATAATAGTTCACGATGACCTGGACTTGGCGCCGGGGCGGATGCGTATCAGGCCGGCGGGCAGTTCCGGCGGTCACCGCGGTTTGCAGTCGATTATCACCGCCCTGGGGACAACAGCCATACCAAGGTTAAAAATAGGTATTGGCCGGCCGCAAGCGGGGGAAGATGTAGTTGACTACGTGTTACGGCCCTTCAGTGAAGGCGACTGGGCCCTGGTGGGCCCGGCCCTCCTGAAGGCGGCCCGGGCCCTCCGTTTCCTCCTGGAAGGAGGGGGACTCGAGGAGGCCATGAACCGTTTTAATAGCCGGGGGAACGATAGCTCCCAGGGAGAGCCTGCAGGGGTTAAGCCATGATTTTTCTGCCAACCTTACTGGTAGGCCTTTTGGCAGCCCTGGTAGCCTGGGGGGTTAACTACGTGCTCCTGGGGTTGGGGTTTAATAAGAGAGCCATTCTCACTTTATTAGGCCCCCTTGGGGAAGAAACCCTGAAGACAGGCCTGGCCCTTTTGACAGGGACTTCCCTGGCCGGTGTCCACAGCGTGTTTGGTCTTGCTGAAGCAGCCTGGGAACTGGCCGGCGCGCCTCCAGCAAAGGGGCCCGGGAAACTAAAACCGGCCCTGGCGGCCCTGGCAGGTCATTCCTTTTTTGGCTTGCTGGCATCTTTGGCTTACGCTCGTTCCGGCCGGGCCGACGTAGCCCTGGCTAGTGGTTTCCTGGCTCACCTGGTCTGGAACCAGCTGATTTTGACCCTGCATGACTTTTTCAATTATAAAACTTGACTTCTTTCACGGGGACAGAATATAATAGATACTGGATGAGGAGTGTTGTGCGGAGAAGAGGCCCTGGAAAAAGGGCCTCTTCTTAATCAACAAAAGCTTGCTTACTGGTTGGAGTGCAGTATAAATGCATAATTATGGTATATTGCAAATTGTCAGAGATAGTTCCCAATTTCACAGCATAGTAAAGGGCTTCAACCAGGGCCTGGCGGAGCAACAGCTCTATGGCCTACCGGAAGGTTTGAAGGGACTGTGGCTGGCAGCCACGCTCCTCGATTACCACCCCATCCTGGTGGTTACGGCCGGGAGCGATGAGGCCGGGCGCCTGTTAACCGACCTCGATTGCTTCTGGCCGGAGTCAGGTACCGGCTATTTACCGGCGGCGGAACTCCTGCCGGTGGAAGCATACGCCCACAGCCCGGAACTGGCGGGCCAGCGCCTTAAAGCCCTGACGGACATGGTCAGCGGGCGGATGCGGCTCCTGGTGGTTCCGGTAGAAGCTTTGCTCCAGAAACTACCGCCACCGGAGATTTTAAAGCAGGCTCTCCTGACCCTGGAAATTGGCCAGGCAATTGATCGTGAGGCTCTCCTGGAGAGGTTAATTGCCCTCGGTTACCGGCGGCAGGAAGTAGTGGAAGCCCCCGGCCAGCTGGCCGCCCGGGGGGGCATTATTGACATTTTTCCCCTGGATGCTGCGGAACCGGTACGTTTAGAATTATTTGGCGATGAAATTGATTCTCTCCGTTACTTCGACCCGGACACCCAGCGTTCGGTGGCGGAGACGCGGGCCGTAACCCTGGGGCCGGCCCGGGAGGTTCTCCCGCCCCGGGACATCAAGCCCGGGCTGGAGGCTTTGCAGGCCGAATTTGCCCAGACCTATGCTGCCTTGCGCAACCGCCAGCCCCAGGCAGCCCGGGAGTTAAAGGAAAGGGTCCAGCATCTAATGGCCCGGCTGGAGGTGGGAGACTGGCCGGAAGGTATTGACCAGCTCCAGGCCCTCTTTTACCCCCACCTGGCTACCCTTTTCGATTACTTCCCGCGCCCACCCCTGGTGGTCCTTGATGACCCGGCGCGTTTGCAGGAAGAAATGCGCCGGCGGGAACAACAACGCTTAGGGGTTTTTACCGAAATGCTGACCAGCGGCCTGGCTTTACCCTCCCAGGGGCAGGCCTACCAGGAAACGGCCGAACTGGAGCGGCTTTTCAGTCGCTACCAGCGCCTCTACCTTTCCCTCTTACCCCGGCGGGCGCCGGGAACCAGTCCCCGGCAGGCCATCGGCGTCGGCGCCCAGTCCATCCCGGCTTTCCAGGGCCGGATGAATTTGCTTGTTGACGAACTCAGCCGCTGGCGGCGGGATGGCTACCGTACCATCCTCATGGTAGCCGACCCGGACCGGGTGGCCAGTTTACGCCAGGCCCTGGCCGACCAGGGTATTGCCAGCCAGGCCCTGAATGAAGTGGCTGCCGTTCCCGAGGGTGGGCAGGTTCTCGTTGTACCTGGACGCCTGCGCCAGGGCTTTTCCTGGCCCGAGATGCGGCTGGCCGTGCTGGGGGATACGGAAGTTTATGGCGGGGTTAAAAGGCCGCGCCGGCTTAAGGTGGCCAGGGAAGGCAGTAAAATCATTTCTTTTAACGATCTCCGGGAAGGTGATTACGTCGTCCATGTCCACCACGGTATTGGCCGTTACCTGGGCCTGAAGCAACTGGAGGTAGGAGGGGTCAAAAAGGACTACCTCCTCATCCAGTACGCCGGCCAGGACCGCCTCTATGTGCCCATTGACCAGGTTTCCCTAGTACAAAAGTACGTCGGGGCTGAAGGTCATGTACCGCGCCTGTACCGCCTGGGAGGCAATGAATGGCATAAGGTCAAGAGCCGGGTCCAGGAAGCTGTCCAGGCCATGGCCGAGGAATTGTTGGAAATCTATGCCAAACGGGAGGCCATCCCCGGCTATGCCTTTTCGCCCGATACGCCCTGGCAGCGGGAGTTTGAAGAAGCCTTTCCCTACACCGAGACGCCGGACCAGCTCAAGGCCATCGCTGAAGTTAAGGCGGATATGGAAAAACCACGGCCCATGGACCGCCTCCTCTGCGGCGATGTCGGTTATGGCAAGACGGAGGTGGCCATGCGGGCAGCCTTTAAAGCTGTCATGGACGGTAAGCAGGTGGCCGTCCTGGTGCCGACAACCATCCTCGCCCAGCAGCATTATAATACCTTTAAGGCGCGCTTTGCTCCTTTCCCGGTAAAGATAGCCGTCCTGAGTCGTTTTTGTTCTCCCGCGGAGCAAAAGCGGGTTGTTAAGGCCTTGCAAAGGGGCGAAGTGGATATTGTCGTTGGCACCCACCGCCTGTTGTCTGGTGATGTCTCCTTCAAGGATTTGGGCCTGGTCATCATTGATGAGGAACAGCGCTTTGGCGTGGCCCATAAAGAGAAGTTAAAGAAACTGCGTTACAGCGTTGATGTCCTGACCATGACGGCCACCCCCATTCCCCGCACCCTGCACATGGCCCTGGCCGGCGTCCGCAACATGAGCCTGATTGAAACGCCGCCGGAAGACCGCTTTCCCATCCAGACCTATGTAGTGGAGTACAGCCAGGAACTGGTGCGGGAGGCCATCCGCCGGGAACTGGACCGTGGCGGCCAGGTTTACTTTGTCCACAACCGGGTGGCGGATATCGACCGCTTCGCCTATCATGTCCAGCAGCTGGTACCGGAAGCCCGGGTGGGGGTGGGCCATGGCCAGATGGATGAAAAGGAACTCGAAAAGGTCATGCTGGATTTCATCGAAGGCCGCTATGACGTACTGGTCAGCACCACCATTGTGGAAAACGGCCTCGATATCCCCAACGTCAACACCCTTATAGTTGACGAGAGCGATAGTTTCGGCCTGGCCCAGCTTTACCAGCTCCGCGGCCGGGTTGGCCGGACCAATCGCCTGGCCTATGCCTATTTCACCTACCGGCCGGACAAAGTCCTGGGTGAAGTGGCCGAAAAGCGCCTGGCTGCCATCCGGGAGTTTACGGCCTTCGGCTCCGGGTATAAGATTGCCCTCAGGGACCTGCAGATCCGGGGCGCGGGAAACCTCCTGGGACCCGAACAGCATGGCCACATGCTGGCCGTAGGCTTTGACCTCTACTGCCAGCTCCTGGAGGAAGCCGTGCAAAAATTGAAACGCCAGCGGGGCGAAGCCCTGCCGGAAATGAGGCCGGTGGCAGCCTCCCCGGCGGCCCCCGTAGAATTAACGGTGGATACTTTCCTGAGCAACGAGTATATCCCCGATGCTGCCTTGAAGATGGAAATCTACCACCGCCTGATGGCGGCCAGGGATTTAAACGAAGTCGAAGCTATTGCCAGCGAAATGGAAGATCGCTATGGCCGGCCTCCGGTAGAGGCGCAAAATCTTTTAAGCCTGACCAGGGTGCGCCTCCTGGCCCAGGAAGTTGGGGTAACCAGCGTCCATCAGCAGGGCAGGGAAGTAGAATTGCGTTTTGGCCAGCATCACGTCCTGCGCGGTGAAAAGCTGCTGCAGTTGACCCAGCACTTTCCCCGCAAGCTCTCTTTTTCTTCTGCCGGCGGCTTGACCATCAGGGTGCGGACGGCGGGCCTGGACCAGCAGGGGTTGCTGGCTTTGCTGGAAGATGTCCTGGCCAGGATTAAATACCTGGTCGCCGAAGTGGAAGACAAAAGGGGGGTCTTCTATGGCCACTAAGCTCACCTGGTTATGGCAGGGCTTGCAGCCACGTTTGCTTTTGTTGCTGGAAAAGCTGTTCTGGGCGTCAGTAATTATACTGGCCGCCCTGGTAGTTCTCAACCTGGTTTCCAGGTTTATCCATCGACTTTTCCGGGTGGCCAGGAGGGACCCCCACAAAGATAAAACCCTGGAAACCCTGTTGGCTTCGGCATTACGTTATCTTATTTATGCTGTGGCCGTCATGATGGCCCTGGAGCAGTTTGTCGATATTACCCCCATTATTGCCGGCGCCGGGGTGCTGGGCCTGGCGGTGGGCTTTGGTGCCCAGAGCCTGGTGAAGGACATCATCACCGGTTTCTTTATCATCTTCGAAGACCAGTTCCATGTTGGTGACCTGGTGGAGATAAACGGCCAGGTGACCGGTAAGGTGGAGGAACTGGGCCTGCGCCTGACCACCATCCGGGAATGGAGCGGCAAGAAATTCTATATTGCCAACAGCGAGATCAAGACGGTGCGCAATTATAACCGGGAAGAGCTGCGCGCCATTGTCACGGCCACCTTTCCTTTTGAAGAAGACCCCCGTAAGATCCGGGCGGTTTTAGAGCAGGCCTGCCGGGAAGTGGAGAAGGAATACTACCAGGAATTGATTCAGGGGCCGGATGGCCCGGTGGAACCGCCCCAGATCTACGGCGTTACGGATATTGATAAATCGGATAAGGGCGGGCAGTTTACCATTATCGCCCTGACCAAACCCGGTTCCCTCTGGACGGTGGAAAAAGCTCTGCGGGAAAAAATCTGGCAGGCCTGCCAGGACAACGGCATCCGCCTGGCCTATCCCACCCGGGTCTATGTCGGTAGCCAGCCAGGGGAGGAAGGTATAGCACCGGGTGACTACCTGAAGGCGGAGGGGCGTTAGCAACGTCTATGACCTCCCCGGGGGCCGGTTGGCCACCTTCCACAGGAGCAGCCAGGGGACCAGGACCTCCTGGGGAGAGCACTCGCCGTGCTGGTAGCGTTGCTTTTTATGTTTATCCCCAGGGCGGAAATTATGATTGATGGTGTAACCGTGATCGCCGGCCAGGAGGATGAGGGATTGTTCCGGTAGGGCTTGCAGCAGCGGTATGAGCCGGCGCCGGAAACCCAGGGCCAGTTCAGCCAGGAAGGTGGCGTAGTCGTCCGAAGAGGCGTGGACTTTATCGTCCACCAGGTTTAGCCGTAAAACTACTTCTTCCTGCCCGGGGGCCAGGCGATTGCCTTCCCGGGCCAGGGCAGCCAGGTCCTGGTCCGGCCCGGAGGCGTCCAGGAAGCGGAGATTGTACCCGGCTTTCTGGAGCCGGTCCAGCTGGGTGGCAGTCACGGTTGGCAGGTGGGCCCAGAGGAGTCCCCGGGCTATTTCCTGCCGGATCAGGCCGGCCTGTTCCAGCTCTGCTATCATGACTTCACTGGCGTCCCGGCGCAGGCCGTCGAGCCAGATGAAGTAAAGGGCCCGGGGCCGCCAGCGCTGTCTATAGCGTTCCAGCTTTGCCGGCAGTTGTTCTAGCGCCATGCCAGGGACACTGCCGGCCTGGTTATAAAATTCCTGGAAGGCCCGCCTGTATCTGGCCAGTATCTGGTGGAGCTCGGTTTCCAGGCGGGCGAGGGGAAAGGCTTCCATCAGGTTTAAAGTAGCCAGCTGATGCTGTATACGGTAGTACAGGCTTTCCGTACCGCCCAGGTGGGTGGTATAAATTTTTTCCCAGGCAGGGGCGTCGAAGCTTTCCGGCGCAGCTGCCGCTAAGGTTGCGAGGGAATGGAGCAAATGGGTGGCCAACCGGCAGGCTTCCAGGTAAGCAGCCGGTTCCGGCCCTTCCCAGGGTTGAAGGGGGGCACCCGGCGTAATTCCCTCCAGCAATTGCAGGGCTGCGGCCAGTTTGCTACCGTCCTGGCAGGCCAGCCACTCCAGGTAGGCGCCAGCAGCACGGCGGAGGATGGCCGGGAAGACGGTTTCCCGCCCGATAATGGCCAGCAGTTCGGGGCCGGAAGGGGTTCCCCCCGGTACCAGGGCCTGCCAGTAAGCAGCAAGCCGGTCTTCCTCCGCCAGGGCCCGGCGGGCGGCATTTAAAAGGACCCCGGCCAGCTCTGGCGGGCCGGCGCGGAGTTCGAAGACCTGCTGCGCCAGCTCCTGGAGGCTCGTCGTGGCCGGTGGCGCTAACCCCGGCAGGGAACACAGCCGGGCCACGAGGTCCGGCTCCAGGTGGTGGCCTGGCAACCACCAGGCCGTCGTTACCGCCAGGGCCAGGCCGGCTTCGCCCTGCCGGTGCCACAGGGGCAGCAATTCCTGGTAACCGGCGGCGAACCAGTCGTACAAAAGGTTCTCCCGGGACTGATAAGGAACACCGGTTTCGGCGACCAGGACTCCGTCTATTTCCCGGCGACTGGCGGCAATCACCCGGATGTGGGTACCAGGGTCCGGTTGCTCCCCCTCCCGGCCGGCCAGCCACTGCCGCACCAGGTCCAGGAGTTGTTCCGGCTTTAGGACCCGGTTGGCCAGGAGGTCGTAGAGGTCGTCCAGGTTGCGCTCGACCACCAGCACCTGGCCGGCCAGGGCCTGGTTGATGAGACCAACGGTATTGCGGTTGACGACCGGCTTTAGTTTGGCGAGGAGTTCCGGGTCCTGGGGGTCTACGGCCAGGAGCCGGCGCAAGCAGGCTGCTTCCTGTCCCTTACCAACACTTTCCAGACCAGCCAGAAAGCCCCGGATCTTCTCCTGGTAGAGGGGTTCCTGCAGGGCCAGGAGGTAAGCCCGGATGCCCTCCAGAGCAGCGGCTTGAATGGCGGCCGGGGGCGGCAACTCGTCCTTTTCCCCCAGGGCCAGGCCGCAGGAGCAGGCCGGCTGGAGGGCCAGTTGCCCTTCCGGGTTAACCGGGCACTGCCGGGCCAGGGCTGCGGCCAGGAGCTGGTTGACCAGGCTTAGAGCGTCCGGGGCAGCTACCTGCTTTAGCTGGCTTAGCAAGGTTAAAAACCGGTAGGCTTCCCCTTCCCGCAGGGCCTGGTAGGGCTGGAAGCGCTCCAGTGACCGCAGCCGTCGGTGCTCGGCCAGATAGGCATCAGTATAGGCCCGCTGGAAAAGGGTAAAGGCGGCAGCCAGTTGCTGGTAGACTTCTTCCTGATAGAAGACGTCAGGGCTATTGAGTAATTCTATCAACCTGGCCTTTTGCCGGCGCAAGTCCTGATAAGCGGGTGTATCGGGCAGGACCAGCTGGGTAGATGTCAGGTAACCGTGAATGAAGAGGAAATGGTTTAAGTCCTGTTCCAGGAAATGCTGCAGCTTCCGGGTGCGCTCCAGGGCTACTTCCCACAGGGGGTCGGCCTGGTAGGCGGCCAGGAAACGTTCCAGGCCCTCCCGGGGACTATAGGAAACCTTTATTTCCGCCACCAGGGAGGCCACCCGGTTGAGGTCAGCCCGGGCGGCAGCCAGGGGCAGGGCCGCCAGGGCCGGGTAGCTGGCCACTGTCTCCAGGAGCTGGCCCAGGCTATTTAGCCGGGTGCTCATGTCTTTCTGGAACTGTACCAGGTAGTCCCAGAGCTCTTGCTGCCGGCCATGGGTTAAAGGGCCCTGACGCAGGGAAACCGGCAGTAATTTGACCCCGGCCAGGACGGCCTGGAAGGCCTCCGGCAGGACTTCTACCAGGCCCAGTTCTTCGATTTTGTAAAAATTATATGGGCCTATTTGCTTTAAATTTAAGCGGCGGCCGTGGCTATAAGCGGCCACCAGGCCGCTGTGGAGCAGGGCCAGGATAAGGAGTTGGAAGGCGATTTCGCTCAGCCCGAAGGGGCCTTTGCGTAGCCGCAGGCCCAGCTCCGCGAGGCCGACCGGTCCGCCTTTGAGGCTCTCCAGGCAGGCGGCCACCAGCGGGTTGCGGGAGGAAGCCACCTGGAGAACATAACCATCCTTCGCCTTTTTCGCCAGGCCCAGGGGCTGGAGGAAATTATCCAGGGCCATTTTCAGGCCGGCATCAACCCTACCTTTTACCTCCCCCGGTACCAGGAATTCGCCTATAACCCGCTGCAACAGCGGCGCTAGCAGCACCCCGCCCCGGGGAGCAACTTTAGCATGTTCGGGGTAGCGCCGGGAGAGGATGGCGGCGGCTAGTTTTTCCAGCAGGGATTTAAAGGTTTCGTAGGCCGGATTGGTGGGCCAGGGTAGTTCTTCGCCGTCACCGGTTATTAAACGACCGCCGGCGTAAGCGCGGCGGAAAACATCCTGCACCCTGCTTTTCAGCTCTGCCATTCCCGCCGCCAGGTAGGAACGTACCCTTTCTCCTGTCGGGGAGGAGTCGGATTCGTACTCGGCCATTAAGACCTGGCAGGCCAGGGCGCTGGTCAAGAATTCCCAGTCGTCGGTGACAGCGGCCGGCAGCCAGAAGAGGAAAGCCCTGCTCGCCGGTCCGGCGAGAGCCGGCAGGAGGGTTTCCTGGAGGTGCGACAGTTGTTTATTGCCGGCTTCGGCCTGGCCCAGGACCAGGATAAAATCGGTGGCCGTGGTCAGGGCCTGGCGGGCCAGTTCCTCCAGGACGGCGGGACTTAAATCGGCTAGGTCGGTAAAAATCAGCAAGCCCTCCCGCCGCGTCTGCTGCCAGAAGATGTCAACCGGGGTGCGGGGGGTGGTGACGAGATTGGCCAGGGGCAGGCGATTGTCGGTCAGCCACCGGCAGAGGCCGGTGAAAACGCGCCCGTCCCCGGGGAAAAGGCTCTTTTTGATATAATCCAGGCGGCGGCGGACCAGGAGCTGGACGTCGGCCTGGAGGTCGATGTAGAAAGCGTCCTCCAGGGGAGTGGTGCCTTGCTGGTAGCCAAGATAGGCGCCGTCCTGATACAGGCGTTTTAAGAGATCGCCGACATACTCGTAGTTTAAAGCCGATTCCAGCCGGGTGATGGGCTGCAATAGTAGGTGGGCAAGCTGGCGCACCGTCAGTGGCCTGGCCGTAGCCCCCAGGGCGGCCAGGATGAGGAGCTTCACCAGCCTTAAGCCTATTTGCTGTTCCCGGCCCTCCGGCAGCAGCCGGGCTATTTCCTGCTGGAAGTAGGGAAAGACCTGGCGGACGTAGGGGTTTGTCTCCGGCAGGGCCTGGATGCGGTCGCGGAAATGGTCGAAGATCAGGTCCGGGGCCAGCAGGGTATCGGCCGGGGCCTCCAGCAGGGCGGGAATCTGCCGGCCAGGGTCACCGGCCAGGCGCGCGTGGATAAAGTCCACTACACCGCGATGCCGGGAAAAGAGGGGGCGCAAGCTTTCCAGGAAAGTAACGGTCAGGGGGTGGACGGGGTACAGCCGGCAAAACTCCTCCTGGCTAAAGGGCAACTGGCCGAAGGCAGCTGTTAGATCGGCGTAAAGCCGGTGCAAGTGATCCTGTGCTTCCGGTTTCTGCTTGATGAGCCGGCGGCTGATAATTTCCCGGATATGTTCTCCCGTTAGCTGCAGGCGGACGGGGTAGCGATCTTTGATTTTATTGAAGGCTTCCGGTGGTATGGCACCGGTGGCCTCGATCTGCTCCTGGAGGGTCGCCACCACCCACAGGGGCAGGCGGCCGGATATTTCGCCCAGGAACTGGAGGAAGCGGATATCTTCGTTGAAGCTGCGGCTGTCGGGCTTGGAGCGCAGGAACTCTGACAGCTCATCGATAAGGATAACCACGCCGGCCAGGTGATGGGCCGTAACCAGAGACTCCAGTTCGGCAAAGGCTTCCTGGCGCCGGTAGCCCAAACGGTAGGGAAGGTCCAGGCGGCGCAGCAGGGAGGTTAACAGAGCCAGGTTGGCTGGCTGAAAGAGTTCCTTCCGGTCGATTTTTTCCCCGGACAGATAGGCTTCCAGTGCCTCGGGGTAGCGCCCGGTCAGCAGCTCCCGGATTTGGTTTACATAGTCTTCCCGCGTTTTGCGACCCAGACCCTTCCCCACACCGGTTTGCAGGACATCGTCCAGGGCGGCCAGGACAATGTCTTCCAGTTCTTCGTGGTGACTGTGCTCCACCAGGGAAATGGCAGCCACCAGGTAGCGTTTTTGCCCTATCCCCGCCACCAGGGAGGCGATGTTCTCGTGCCAGGCGCCGGCGACCCCAGCTTTACCGGCCAGGGCGCGGCGGGTTTCTTCCTGTGTAAGGATCAGCTCCAGGATGGCCAGGAGATGGGATTTACCCGCACCGTAATGTCCCTGGATGAAAAAACCCTGACCCTCGCCGCGGGCGATGGCACTTAAAACGGCGCCCAGGGCCAGTTCGGCCTCGCCGGTGAGGACAAAGCTCTCGATAAGCTGCTGCCGCAGCCCCGGGTCGCGGGTATCCTTCATCTGGATTACGGTGCGTACTAAAGGAACCTGGACAAGCTGGCTGATAACAGGCAGGCGACCTTCGCTAGGCAAACCACATCCCTCCCTGAAAAAAGTTCGGTTAAAACCTGCTACCTGAATGATAAGATTGTCCCCCAGCTAATCTTTTTTCCCCTCCCGCTCCAGTTTTTTCGCCAGACCCCAGAGCTGGCGGGCTTCCGAGTGGGCACTGGCTACCGCCCTGAAAAAGCTGGCCCCTTCTTCCTGGCGGCCCAGCCGGCGGTAGAGGTTCATCAGGGTCTGGCGCACATGGACATCGGCTGGTCGTTTAGCCAGGGCCTGCTGGAGGAGGTTCAGGGCTTCCTCGTCCTGGCGCAGGCGGTAGAGGCAGAAGCCCAGCTGGGCCAGGAAAAAGGGATCGCCGGGGGCCAGTTCCAGGGCCTGTTGGTAAGCGACGGCGGCTTCGGCATAACGACCCTGCTGGTAGAGTTCATTGCCCTTAACCCCGTGCAGGTGAGGATTCTGGGCCCGCCGCCCCACCCGGAGGAAAGCATTAACTTCGCTGAGGACACTATTGCCGTCCTGGCCGGGAGCCGATAACTTGACGTAACGTGCCTGAGCAAAGGTATCATTGGGGTTACGGGCAGTTACTTCCCTGTAAGCCTGAGCAGCAGCGGCCGTATCGCCCATTTTTTCCAGGGCCAGGCCAAGTTTTTTCCAGAGTTCCAGCTGCTCAGGGTCAAGGGCTAGCTGCTGGCGGCAGAAAGCTACAGCTTTTTCCAGTTGACCGGTATAGATATAAGCCTGGGCCAAGCGGGTGGCAAGATAGGGGGATGGTTCCAGGTCGAAAGCGGCCTGCCAGCAGGCCAGGGCGGTGGAGTAATCTTTCTGGTGGGTGGCTACCTGCCCTTTGATGGCCAGGGCGCGGGGGTCCCGGGGCCGGAGTTGCAAGATCCTATCGGCCAGGTAACCGGCCTCCTGCTTCTGGCCCAGGCGCAGGTAGAGGCTGGCCAGGCTGGCCAGCAGGGCCGGTTCGTCGGGCCAGCGCTCCAGGGCGGCCTGGACTTCTGCCAGGGCTGCCTGGAGATCTCCGGACTTTTTCAGGTTGGCTATTTTTTGTAATGTGGTATTAAGCTGATAACCTCTGCCGGCAACCATGTTTATTACCCCCGGTTTTATTAATTTCCCCCTGACAGGTTTATTTCCTGCTATTTTTTTAGAAAATATCAGCCGGCGTACTGAAAAGTCAACATTACCGACCCGCTGGTGGCAGAGGGCGAAAATGGTAACTGGTCCACAATTTTCAGGGTAATTAAAAACTTAGTTTTTGCCCGGGAGCCGGATTTTATCCATGGTACCAGTTATAGAAAAGGCAGGGAAAAAATGAATAAACCGTCCGGATGGATTATATACTAACAGTGAAAGCTAATCTTTGAAAGGGTTACCCGGAAAAGGGGTAAAGGGGGGATAGACAGCAGTGAAAGCGACAGGCATTGTACGGCGCATTGACGATCTAGGACGCGTGGTAATACCCAAGGAAATCAGGCGCACCCTGCGGATTCGCGAAGGTGATCCACTGGAAATCTTCGTCGACCGGGAAGGCGAGGTAATTTTAAAAAAATACTCGCCCATTGGTGAGCTGGGAGATTTTGCCAAGGAATATGCAGATTCGCTCCATGAAGCCATCGGGCATATAGCCTGTATTGCTGACCGGGACAACATTATTGCGGTGGCCGGTGCCCCCAAAAAGGAATTCCTGGATAAACCCATTGGGCCAGCAGTAGAAAAGGTCATGGAAGACCGTAAACCTGTGCTGATTAACTCTCCAACGGAAGACCTGTTCCCCATTGACGGTGAAGGCGAGGCCTATAAATTTACGGCTGAAGTTATTGCCCCCATAATTGCCGAGGGTGATCCCATCGGAGCGGTAATTATCTGCTCCCGGGAGCCAGGGGTGAAAATGGGGGATATGGAGCTGAAGCTGGCCGAGACGGCGGCAGGCTTCCTGGCCAAACAAATGGAACAATAAGAACGGCGCCCCGGCGCCGCTTTCTTTTTGGCCGGGTGTTGTGGTACAATAAAACGGTACTCTTTACCTGTGAGGCGAGGTAGATGGCAGGCAAGGTTATTATCGCCGGCATGGGGCCCGGTGACCCGGCCCAGGTGCCGCCGGCGGTCCTGGCGGCCCTGTCAGGAGTGGACAAGATCTACCTGCGGACGGCCCGGCACCCGGCTGTAGCAGCTTTAAAAGAGCGAGGATTGCAGTGGGAGAGCTTTGATAGTTATTATGAGCAGGCAGGAGATTTTGAGGAGCTCTACGGGCGGATTGTTACTACCTTACTCGGGGAGGCCAGGGATAAAGAGCTGGCCTACGTCGTACCAGGTCATCCTCTGGTAGCCGAAAGGAGTGTAACCCTGCTCCTGGAAGCTGCTCCCGCAGCCGGGGTGGACACGCGGGTAATACCGGCCATGAGCTGCCTGGACGCCCTGTATGCCACCCTGCACCTTGACCCCACCCGGGGCTTAACTGTTACCGATGCCCTGACTTTTACGTTAGATGGGCTGGATCCCGGGCTGGGACTGATACTCACCCAGGTTTACAACCAGAGGATAGCGTCCGACACCAAGTTGACTCTCATGGGCCTTTACCCGGATGAATATCCGGTAACGGTGGTCCGGGGCGCCGGCCTGGCCGGGGAAGAACGGGTGGCAACAGTACCTCTTTATGCCATCGACCGCCTGCCCTGGATCGATCACCTCACCAGTATTTACCTGCCCCCTTACCCGGCGGGCCGGGACCGGACCCTGGCGGGACTCAAAGCTATTATGGCCAGGCTACGCGGCGAGGGAGGTTGTCCCTGGGACCGGGAACAGACACACCAGTCTCTTAAACGTTACCTTATTGAAGAATCCTATGAAGTCCTGGAAGCCATTGATACCGGTGATATGCATAAACTGTGTGAGGAGTTGGGAGACTTACTGCTACAGGTGGTCTTCCATGCCCGGCTGGCCGAGGAAAACGGCTACTTTACCCTGGCCGACTGCCTGGAAGCTATCTGTGCCAAGATGCGCCGCCGTCACCCCCATGTTTTCGGTAATGCTAGTTTAAATACAGCCGGGGAGGTGCTGGCCCGCTGGGATCAAATTAAGGTAGCCGAAAAGAAAAGTAATGGAGAGGGGGAACCTTCGCTATTAAGTGTGCCCCGGGGTCTGCCCGCCCTCATGAAGGCCCTGAAGGTCCAGGAGCAGGCAGCCCGGGTGGGTTTTGACTGGAGTGACGTAACCGGCGTTTGGGCCAAAGTAGAGGAAGAGCTGGCGGAATTAAAAGAAGCTGTGGCCGGGGAAGAGCGCCGGGAACAGGCCGCTGAAGTGGGAGATGTCCTTTTTGCCTTAGTGAACCTGGCCCGCTGGCTCGGGGTGGAGCCAGAAGCTGCTTTGCAGGCCTCTGTCGATAAATTTATGCAACGTTTCCGGTACTTGGAGCAAAAGGCCCGGCAAAGGGGGCTGGATCTAAAAAGACTTTCCCTGGCGGAGATGGATGCCCTGTGGGAGGAAGCGAAAAAAATTCCAGGAAAATAAGAGGCAATGCAGGAGATTGTTGGATTATAGCGAATAAAAGTGAACAAGGGCAACTGATAGGCAGGAGGGATCACAAGTGAACAAAATGGATTTAGTGGCCAGCGTGGCTGAAAAAACCGACCTGACCAAAAAAGAAGCCGAAAAGGTAGTCAGCGCCGTGCTGGCCAGTATCGAAGAAGCCCTGGCCCAGGGCGATAAGGTGCAGCTTGTAGGCTTTGGTACCTTTGAGATCAAGGAAAGGGCCGCCCGGGTAGGGCGTAACCCCCGGACCGGTGAGGAAATCGAAATCGCAGCCACGCGAGTACCGGTTTTCAAAGCCGGCAAGGCTCTGAGGGAAGCTGTAGCCAAATAAGCAGGTAAAAGGGAAAATCAGGCAATACGCCTGATTTTCTGTTTGGAGGTACATTATGCGCCTGGATAAGTTTTTAAAGGTCTCCCGGTTAATTAAGAGGCGGACCCTGGCCAAGGAAGTGTGTGATGGTGGCGGGGTAGAGGTCAACCGCCGGCCAGCCAAGGCCGGTACAGAAGTAAAACCCGGTGACATTTTAACCTTAAAGCTGGGCAACCGCTGGCAGACGGTAGAGATCCTGGCCACACCGGAAAGTATAGCTGCCGACCGGGCTAAAGAAACTTACCGGGTTCTGGCTGAAGGCAAAACCGGGCCCGGTGAGCCCTAACTGGCCCCCGGCAACTGTACCACCTGGATGCATAGCCATGCCTGCTTCCTGCTTATACTAAGGTAAAACCCAGCACTGTAAGGTACCGGGTAAAACCTTAAAGGCAGGGACAAGCATGGCGTTAAAGCGTAAAGTGATAGCAACTATGGTAGGTCTGTTGTTCTTAAGCCAGGTTTTAGCAGGTTGCCGGGCCCCGGCCAGGCGACCCGCAGCCCAGGAACCCACCCTCTCCCTCTATGTTAACCAGACCGGCGAGGTTAAAAGGCTAAAAATAGAAGAATACCTGCCCGCCGTAGTAGCAGCGGAAATGGAGCCCGGCTGGCCCCTTAATGCCCTGGCGGCCCAGGCCATACTCGCCCGGACCTTTACCATGAAAAAGATCCAGGAAGGCGGGGTCAAGGCCCACGGTACCGATGCCTCCACCAGCGTGGAAGAGTTCCAGGCCTATAACCCTGCCAGGGTCAACGATAATGTCCGCCGGGCGGTAGAAATAACCCGCGGCCAGGTTATCAGGTACAAAGGGAACTACATCAATGCCTGGTTTCATGCTTCCGGCGGCTCACGGACGGCTGCTTCAGCAGTGGAGGGATTAAATTTCCGGCAGGAACCGGCACCTTACATCCAGAGTGTTCCCGACCCGGGGATGGCCATCACCACGCCGGAGAATAAAAGCTGGACGGCTACCTTCAGTACTGCTGAGGTGGCGGCGGCAGTAAGAAGAGTTACCGGCCAGGACCCGGGACCTATTACGGCGGTAAGTATTGCCGCCAAAGGCCCTTCAGGCCGGGCTACCCAGTTAAAGGTTGGCAACCTTACTGTCGATGCCCCGGCCCTGCGCCTCGCCCTGGGCAATGACCGCCTGCGTTCAACCCTGCTCACAGGTATAACCACCGGCAACGGCCGGGTAACCTTTAAGGGCGAGGGCTACGGCCACGGCGTGGGTATGAGTCAATGGGGAGCCAAAGTCCTGGCTGAACAGGGCAAATCACCCCAGGAGATTATTAAATACTTTTTTAAAGATGTGGAGCTGGTCAAGGCCTGGTAAATAGGGCCCAGGTCCTTAGGGGTAAGTGCCGGATTACCGGCCTTTTTTATTTCTTTTTTAGTACCCTCATTCATACAAATATATTACAATGCTGCTACTCCCATGATCTCACTTTCCACCTCTCACCTCTTACTTCTATTCAGGGGGGATGGCGTGATGGCTGACGGGCAGCACCAGCTCACCATTATCAACCGGCAAAAACTCGTTATCAACGGTGTCCTCCAGGTCCTTAATTACGATGAAGAAGAAATACTGCTGGAAACGACTATGGGTCTCCTGACTCTAAAGGGAAAAGATTTTAATATCAGTAATTTGAGCTTAGAGGCAGGCAATCTCGAGGCCAGTGGTACGGTAAATAATCTTAGCTACAGCGAGGGAAAGGGCGCCAGGGGTAAGGGCTTGCTCCAGCGCTTGCTTAAATGATCCCTGTACTGGAGCAGTGGCAGATATTTCTGGCCCTGTGCGGGGCAGGGCTTTTGCTGGCTTTCGCCTTTGATTGCTACCGCGTCGGCCGCTATTTCTGGCGGCCGGGACATTTAAGCACCCATATGGGTGATGCCCTGTTCTGGTTAACCTTTACTGCTTTAACCTTTACTTTGCTGATGTTCATTAACTGGGGTGAGGTACGGGCCTATGTTTTCCTGGCCCTGGGTCTGGGGACCATCCTGTATGCCGGTTTCTTAAGCCGGGGCACGCGCCGCCGGTTATACACCGGCGGGCGTTTACTGGCCAGGATGACGGCCATTGGCCGCCGCTTTTTAAGGCAGACAGTTCTGGTTGTCATTATTCCAGGGCGCCTGGTTTTTAGTTGTTTAACGTTCCCTTTGGCAGCCTTAAGACTTTTCCTGCGGCGCCACCACCCCGGCGGTCCTCCCGGCGGGGTGAAAGGTTAATTATTTTTCTCCCACCAGGAGGATTTTTTTTTAGGAGGGCGAATTATAAATTTTGTCCAATAGTTGTCCACAATATGTGCATAAATTGTGGACAAACATGGGGAAGATGGCGTGCAGATTGAAATTCGCGGCGCAGAAAAGCTGAGCTTCCGGGAACGCCAGGTGGTGGCCCTGAAAGAGATGGGCCTCAGCAATGAAGAAGTAGCACGCCGCCTGAACTTGAGTGCCAGCAGCGTGGCTACCCTTTACCACCGGGCCCGGACCAAGGGTTACCAGGTGGTAATTGTCCTGCCCGGCGACTCCTTAAGCCTATTTGCAGGTGAAGAAGATGGGTAAGGTAGTGCCATTTCCCAAAAGACGCTGGAACTGGCCGGGTATAGTAGTTAGTGTCCTGGCAATCTACCTTTTATACTCCTTTGCCCATGTAGGCCTGGCCCTGTACCAGACCAACCTCCAGATTAAGGCTTGCCAGGAGCAGAAGGCGGCTTTGCTGGCCGAAGGTAACCGCCTCCGGGAGCAGATTAAAGAGCTCAATAACGATAGTTACATTGAGCGGATGGCCCGGGAAGAACTGGGCCTGGTAAAACCTGGGGAAACAGTAATTATACCGGCGGTACCGGGCCAGGTACGGCCCTATATTCCTCCTCAGCCGGGCCATGAATTTCGTGATTAAAATTCCTCCAGGTTATTGACAAATTTCTTAACTCTTGCATATAATGGGAGTAGCTTTAAACGAAAACAGGAGGAATAGCATTCGTATGTCCATTGCCGTAGGCACCGTAGTGGAAGGAGTGGTCAGCGGGATCACCAAGTTCGGTGCCTTTGTAGAATTGCCCGGCGGCCTGACGGGGCTAGTCCATATTTCCGAGGTAGCCGACACCTACGTAAAAGATGTCAAGGATTTTATTAAGGAAAAGGACCGGGTAAAGGTTAAGGTTATCAATATTGACGAAAAGGGCAAAATCGGCCTTTCCATAAAGCGGGCTGATCCCAATTATGACGAAAACCGGCGCAGCCACCGCCACAACCGGGCTGCTGCGGCATCTTCCTTTGAGGACAAATTGGCCCGTTTCCTGAAGGAAAGCGACGAGCGTTTACAGGATCTCAAACGGCACACAGAGGCCAAGCGTGGCGGCCGGGGGGCACGCGGTTTTTAGGACTTTATTTTTTTAAAATTATATAAGTCAATCCATCCGGGCACCCTACAGGTGCCCTTTATTGTGCAGGTGAGCCGGAATGACATGCTATGCAGCCCTGGATATTGGTTCTAACTCCGTCCGCCTACTGGTTGGCGAGGTGCAAGGTGCCTCCGTGCAGCCTCTCCGGGCCGCACTCCGCAGCACCAGGTTGCTGGCCGGGGCAACGGATGGTTGGTTACAAAGGGCAGCCGTAGAGCGGACAGTGGCCGCCGTCGCCGAGCTGGCCGTCCTGGCCCGGGACTACCAGCCCCGGGACCTGGTTTGCGTTGCTACCAGTGCTGCCCGGGAGGCCCGTAATCCGGAACTTTTGCGGGCCGGGGTGGCAGGGGAGGCCGGGTTGGACTTAATTATTATCGATGGGCATACGGAAGCCCGCCTGGCCTACCAGGGCGCCCTGGCAGGCCTTAAGGAGCCGGTCCTAAATCCCCTGGTAATCGATATCGGTGGCGGCAGTACGGAACTCAGCTGGCAGGAGGAAGCTGGACTGCAACTGGTGAGCGTTAAGGTTGGTGCCGTGCGGGCTACGGAATCGGCCATGCCAAGGGTGGCTATGGAGACGGTGCTTGCTCCCGTTCTCGCCCGGGCGCGAAAAGTACGGCCGGGACAAATTATTGGTACCGGCGGGACCATAACCACCGTTGCGGCTCTGGAATTGGGCCTGGAGCGCTACCAACCGGAACTGGTTCATGGTATGATCTTAACTGCTGAGCAAGTTAAAAGCTGGCGCCGGGTTCTAACGGCCATGACCCTGGTTGAGAGGCGGCAGCTTCCCGGCCTCCAGCCGGAGCGGGCAGATATAATTGTCGCCGGCGTCACCATCCTGGAAATAATACTCACCGGACTGGCCGCAGGCAAGCTGGTGGTTAGCGAGACTGACCTCCTCTGGGGTTTACTGCTGGCCCGGGCTAGCGGGGAGAAACTGGCATGAGACTGGTAGTAGCAGTTACGGGAGCAACGGGGGCAGTTTATGCCGTCAGGCTCCTGGAGGCCTTAAAGGAGGCAGGGGTCGAGGTACATTTAATTTTAAGCCACTGGGCCGGGGAAACCCTGCGCCTGGAGACGGGTAGGGGAGTTGAAGCTGTCCAGTCCCTCGCCGCCTGTTGTTACCAGGAAAACGACCTGGCGGCCGCTGTGGCCAGCGGTTCATTCCAGCACCAGGGAATGGTGATCATTCCTTGCAGTATGAAAACCCTGGCCGGTATTGCCCATGGCTACGCCGCCAATCTCATTATGCGGGCGGCTGATGTCACCCTGAAAGAAGGGCGCCGGCTCATCCTGGTCCCCCGGGAGACGCCGTTAAGCGCCATTCACCTGGAAAATATGTTGTCCCTGGCTCGCCTGGGGGCAGTCATTATGCCGCCCATGCCCGCCTTTTATTACCGCCCCAGGACCGTTGACGAAGTGGTCAACCACCTGGTAGGTAGAATCCTCGATCAACTGGGACTACCTCACCACCTGGTACCGCGCTGGGAAGGAGCCACTAATTGGGAATAGCTGCCGGCTTGAGCCTGCGGCAGTCACGCGAAGACCGGGAAGCGTAGCCAAAACCAGCAAATTTTGGAGGTAGAGGGAATTGCGGCCGTTAACTTATATAGCCGGCAGGGGCCGGTATCGTATTTTTTGCCGGGTCTTCGCCACCAGGGAGGGCTATATTGTCCACCTCATGGGCGGTACCAGGCCCCATGTAGGTGCCGTGGCCCTGGGTTTACCGCGGCCTAGCTTAAAAGGTAACCACTTGAGTGCCACCACTTCGGTATTAACTCTCCTGGGCCATAAGGATGATGAACTGGCCCGGCCAGCGGCAGCCACCCTGGCGGCCGGTTTGAACGCACCGGTGGTGGTAGTTGCCGGGGTGCACATCGATGGAGCTTCTCCCGAAGAACTGGCCCGCCTGGAGATTAATACCCGCCGCGCGGTGGTGGGTATCATCAAGGTCTTGCACCGGGTACCTCAAAACCCAGGCTCCGCAACGTAGTTATATCCGCCACCCCGGTGGCCTTTAAGCCCTGGTGGAGTTGAAATTCCCTAACGGCCAGCTCTGTCATCAGGCCGTAGTCGCCGTCGGTAGGACCAAAAAGGTAAAACCCCTTTTCCCGGAGCCTGGCCTGCAGGGTTACTACTTCCGGTGAACCGTACCCGGGTTTCAGGGGACCGGTGGGCCGGGTATAGGGTCCTTTAACGACCACCGGGGTTCCTACAGGCAGCCAGGGGTAGATCTCTTCAATATCTTCGTTGTACATGCGAAAGCAACCTGCCGACGCCGCCCAGCCAATGGACCAGGGGCGGTTGGTGCCGTGGATGCCGTAGTTGCCCCAGGGGACATTGAGGCCCATCCAGCGGGTACCAAAGACGCCGCCGGCTTCATAGGCTTTGTCAATTATCTTCCACTCCCCGACGGGCGAAGGGCTGGTATATTTGCCGATGGCTACGGGGTACTGGCGGAAGACCTGGCCCTCTACCAGGATGGTAAGGACCAGGCGGTCGGTATCGACGATAACTTTGAGGTTTTTACCCTCCGGCGGGGCCGTCCTGGAAGCGTTGCGGGAGATTGAGGTACCCCGGGCCAGGGCCAGCCAGGTTGCCGGTCCTACCTGGCCCAGAGGGGTTAACCCCCGCTCTTTCTGGAAGTTAACGACAGCCCGGTTGGTGGCACCGTCGTAAACGCCATTGAGGGGGCCGATATAATAGCCAAGCTGTGCCAGGCGCAGCTGGAGGTCGCTGACGTCCAGCCCCCGCAGGGGGGGGTCTGTCAACTTCAACAACCGCTCTTCGCCGCAGCAGGGGCAGGGTCCGGGGGCTCCGGCCGCTACCGGCGCCATCGTTAACATTATAAAGATAAAGAGGGCCAGGAAAACCAGCAGCCAGGAGAGCCTGCACGGCAATGTCTCTTCCTCACAGGAGCAGATTCTAGCGGAGCCGTTCATTGAGGCAATCACCCCATCAGAGAAGACCCAACTGGAAACTAGCGCTCCATATAGTATTCCCAGGAACAGTTATCCTTTAAAGACACTTCCCCCCTGGTAAGTTGTACCATGGGTTTAGCCGGCCGCGGTTAGGGGTACATTAATCCAGGAATAAAACTAAAGGGCAGGGGAAGTTATTTTATGTTGCTAGCGCTTTTAATGGCCCTTGTTTCAGGTATAGCCATGGCCTTTCAGGGCTCCCTCAATTCAGCCCTGGGAAAAATTATTGGTCTCCTCCAGGCTACCCTCGTCGTCCACCTCACGGCTACCATAGTAGTGATTATCCTTCTTTTTACCCCTTTAAGCGACGGCAGTTTGAGTAAGCTGAGCCACTGCCCCTGGTACCTCTGGCTGGGGGGCCTGCTCGGCGTCCTCATTACTTACGGGGTAGTGGCCAGCATCCCCAGGGTTGGCGTAGCCCTGGCCACCACGGCTATTATTGTCGGCCAGGTATCTACCGCCCTGCTAATTGATCACTTTGGCTTATTTGGCCTGGATAAAATGCCCTTTACCTGGTGGAAGGCTGCTGGCCTGGTACTCCTGGCTGCCGGCGCCCGGTTAATGCTGAATTGAGCCTACCCCTTGACAAAAGGGCAAGATTCAGGCATAATATCTTCTGCATGGCGGTGTAGCTCAGCTGGTCAGAGCATGCGGTTCATACCCGCAGTGTCGTAGGTTCGAATCCTACCACCGCTACCATTTTTATGATCTGGCCCGTTAGTCAAGGGGTTAAGACACCGGTCTTTCAAGCCGGTAACAGGGGTTCGAATCCCCTACGGGCCACCAGTAAAACCACCCTGAAAAATGAGGGTGGTTTTTTAGTGTCGAAAGATTGTCCACCGCCGTTGCCTGAAGATGACAAGATTTTAGCGTAAAAGGGCGTATAATAATTGCCAGGTAATGGTAAAGGCGGTGGTTTTATGTCCGGCCAACCCGGAGTCCATCTTTACCGGCGGGAAGTCGAACTAACGGTAGCAACCCGCCTGGTCCTCGACTTTCTTTTCCTGGTGGCGGCATTTTGCCTGGCGCGGGGGGCTTTGCTGGAGGAACTTTTCCCCTTTGGACCGGCGGCAGTTATTACCGCCGCTGTCCGGCGGTCGCGCCTCCTCTGGCCAGTGGCCTTGATCAGCGTGGCCGGCAGCTGGTTCAGCAGCCCTGCTCCGGCCTACAGCCGCCTGCTCCTTTTTTTATTGCTGGGACTAATTTTTACCCTTTATCCCGCTTTACGCCGGGGCAGCATCTTGACCCAGGCCACCCTGGCGCCGGTGACCATTATCCTGGTCAGGGGATTAAGCCTTACCCTCTGGCAACCATCCTTTTATGGCTGGGTCCAGGTAATCTTTGAGGCCCTCCTGGCCTGGGGATTAAGTCTCGCTTTTCTCGCAGCAACCATGACCACGCGCCAGGAAGAGCGTCTCCTTGGCGGAGGCCTCTTTCTCGCAGGGGTACTCCTGGGCCTGCAGGGATGGCAGCTCTTTGGCCTTTCCTTGCAGGGCCTGATTAGCAGCTATATCCTCCTGCTGGTGTCTCTGGCTGGAGGGCCGGGGACCGGGGCGGCGGCCGGGGCGGCGGTCGGCTTTTTGCCCAGTCTCTCCCATCTGGTAACGCCGGCCCTGGCAGGTTTACTTGCCTTTGCCGGTTTAATTGCCGGTTCCCTGAAAAGCCTGGGCAAGCCGGGGGTTATCAGTGGCTTCCTGCTGGCCCACCTGCTTTTAGCCAGCTATTTCCTTGGGCAGGATAGTGCCCTGGCGGCTTTAAAGGAAGGTGGTCTGGTGGCTCTGGCCCTGGCAGCCACCCCCTCTTTCCTGATCAATTACCTGCAAAGATTCCTGGCGGCACCGGTAACCATGCCGGCGGTACAGGAGGGCCATGGCCGTCAAGAGAGATTAAAGACGGCCTTAAAAAGCTTGGCCCGGAGTCTTAAATTTACTGGCTTTAAGGAAAGTCCCATGGTTACCGTGCGCCAGGTAGCCAGGGCCACCTGCCGTGGTTGCCCGGCCGGCAAGGTGTGCTGGGAACTGGAAGGCGAACAAATGGTAACCCTGCTGCAGGAATTATTACAAAAGGGAAGCCAGGGTTCCCTGACTACTGCCGATATACCTGAATGGCTGTCCTCACGTTGTAGCCGTTGCCGGGAACTCCTGGCAGCGTTAACAGGTGAGGCCATTAAAATGCAGGTACGTCCGCCAGAAGACGGCTTGAATAACTGGCTGGCAGCCACCTTTGAAACCCTGGCAGCAATGCTGGTTAACGGGGGACCAAACACAGGGACCGGGGCAGGGGAAGGGGAGGAACTGCCTTTATGGCAGGTTACCGTCGGGATGGCGGCTGCTCCCCGCTACCAGGCAGAGGTTTCCGGCGACACCTGTTTGGCAGGCCCCCTTGAACCCGGGAGGCAACTGCTGGTTCTGGGAGATGGTATGGGTGCCGGGCGGGAGGCTGCGGAAACAAGTGCTACGGCCATCGAACTGGTCCGGGACTTGCTGGCGGCCGGCTTTACCCCGGAAATGGCCCTGCGGACCATCAATATGATCCTGCTGTTAAGATCGCCTAAAGAGAGTTTTACTACCTGTGACCTGGCTTTAATTAACTGTGGCACCGGTACGGCTGAATTTTATAAACTGGGAGCCTGCCCTACCTTCATCCAGCGGGATGGCCAGGTAAAAACCCTGAGTAGCCACTCTTTACCGGCAGGGATCCTGGAGGATCTGCAGGTGGAACCCCTCCGGGAAGAGTTGCAGGATGGTGATTTACTGGTCATGGTTAGCGACGGTATCCTGGAAGCCCACCGGGACATAAACGAAAAGGAAAGATGGCTGGCTAAAGCTTTACAGCGTGTAGGCGATGCCCGGCCCCAGGAAATAGCCGACCGTTTATTAAAACAGGCCCGGGCCCTCGTTGACGGCAAGCCCCGGGATGATATGACGGTTATGGTAGCCAGGATGGAAAGGAGTGGCGTATAAAGGATATTATTTAAGGAAAAACTCACCAGAAGAAGCAGGAAAAAGGCCCGTCATGCCGAAATAAAGGCAATATGATGACCTTTGAAGGTGGACCTTTATGCTGGACCGGGTCCGGCAGACAGTCCGGAGATACGGCCTCCTGGTACCAGGGGATAAAGTAGTGGTAGGGGTTTCCGGGGGGCCGGATTCCCTGGCCCTGCTGCACAGCCTGCGGGCTTTACAGGAGGAATTTGGTCATACCCTGCATGTCGCCCATTTAAACCACGGGTTACGCCCGGAGGCGGCTGCCGATGCCGAATATGTTCGTAACCTGGCCAGGAGATGGGGCCTGCCGGTGACAATGGCCAGGCGGGATGTGGCTGCTTACCAGCAGGAGCACCGCCTGTCCCTGGAGGAAGCAGCCCGGGAAGTACGTTACCGCTTTCTCTTGGAAGTGGCCACTGCGGTGGGGGCCAGTAAAATTGCCGTTGGCCACCAGGCCGATGACCAGGCCGAAACGGTTTTATTAAATCTCCTGCGGGGGAGTGGCCTGACAGGGCTTAAAGCCATGGTGCCCCAGCGCGGCCAGGTTATCAGGCCGTTGCTTTTTATTTCCCGGGCGGAAATAGAGGCCTACTGTCGCCAGCAGGGCCTTGAACCCCGCCAGGACTTTACGAATTGGGACATCACTTTGAGGCGTAATAAAATCCGGCACCAGTTATTACCCTTCCTGGCCCGGGAATTTAACCCGGCCATTGTCAGGACCTTAAGCCGGACCGCCGTTATCCTCCAGGAAGAAGAAGAGATCCTGGCCAATCTTGCCGGGGAAGCCTTTGCCAGGGTAAAAATACACCAGGAACCCGGCTGCCTGGTCCTGGACCGGGAGGAATGGCTATCCCTGGCTCCGGGAATCCAGCGCCGGGTTCTGCGCCTGGCGGCTGTTTCCCTGGGCAGAAAGGTAAGCTTCAACCAGGTAGAAGGGGCCCGGGAGATGGCTTCCCGGGGTGGCACCATTACCTGGCCGGGGCATTTAAGGGTAGAGGCCAGGGGGACGGAATTAATCCTGCTGGTCCCGGCCGCGGGGCCCCGGGCCATAACTTTTTCCTACCCGCTGCAGGTACCGGGGTTAACGCCTTTACCGGAAGTAGGACGGGCCATCCGTGCCGGGCTTGGAGAGCCGCCCTCGACTTTTAAGGGCAGGGAGGATGAGGCCTGGCTGGACTGGGATAAATTAGAAAAGCCCCTGGTGGTACGTAACTGGCAGCCGGGGGATTATTTCCGGCCCCTGGGTCTTGCCGGTAACAAGAAACTCCAGGATTTTTTCAGCGACATTCATTTACCCGCGGCCAGGCGTCACCTGGTACCCCTGGTTATAAGCGGCCGGCGTATTGCCTGGGTGGCCGGTTTGCGCCCGGCCGATGATTTTAAAATTACGCCGGCAACGCGCCTGGCCCTGCACCTGCAGCTGGAACCCTGGCCATAAAATAAAATATAAAGTTAAATTGCAATCATATTTGCCGTATGCTACAATATATAGCTATAAGATGCAGGGCGGGGTAAGAGGAGGGTGACCCGTTGAATCGAATTTTTAAGAACCTGGCCGTATATCTGCTCATAGTATTACTGGCAGTCTCCATCATCAGGTTGTCGACGCCGGTGGAGAAGACTGTAGAAGAGTGGGATTTGACTCGCTTTTACCAGGCAGTAGATCAGGGTCAGGTTCTGGAAGTTACTTTAACACCCCATGATAATATTATTAAAGTCGATGGTATCCTGAAAAATAATGCCCGGTTTACAGTCAATGCACCTGCGGCGGCCAACTTGATCGATCGTCTTACCGAGAAAGGTGTCATTGTCAAAGCCCAGCTGCCGCCGCAACCGCCCTGGTGGACAAATTTACTTGGGAGCCTGCTACCGATCCTCCTGCTGGTGGGCCTGGTATTCTTTATGATGCAGCAGACCCAGGGGGGCGGCTCGCGGGTGATGCAGTTTGGCAAGAGCCGGGCGCGGTTGCATACCGATGAAAAACGCAAGGTCACTTTTAACGACGTCGCCGGCGCTGATGAGGCCAAAGAGGAATTAGAAGAAGTCGTGGAGTTCCTCAAAAACCCGCGCAAGTTTAATGAACTGGGGGCGCGCATCCCCAAGGGTGTCCTCCTTTACGGGCCTCCCGGGACGGGGAAAACTTTGCTGGCCCGGGCCGTGGCCGGGGAAGCAGGGGTACCTTTCTTCAGCATCAGCGGTTCTGATTTTGTGGAAATGTTTGTTGGCGTGGGTGCTTCCCGGGTGCGGGACCTTTTTGAGCAGGCTAAAAAGAATTCGCCATGTATCGTCTTTATTGATGAGATTGATGCCGTTGGTCGCCAGCGGGGTGCCGGCCTGGGCGGTGGGCACGATGAGCGGGAACAAACTTTGAACCAGTTACTGGTAGAAATGGACGGCTTTAATGCCAACGAAGGGATTATTATCATCGCGGCCACCAACCGGCCCGATATCCTGGACCCGGCCCTGCTGCGACCGGGGCGTTTTGACCGCCAGATAGTCGTCGATGTACCGGATGTAGTGGGCCGGAAAGAGATTTTAAAGGTCCATGTCCGCGGTAAGCCCCTGGATGAAACCGTAGACCTGGATGTCCTGGCGCGGCGGACGCCGGGCTTTACCGGGGCCGACCTGGCCAACCTGGTCAACGAAGCAGCCTTACTGGCTGCCCGGCGCGGTAAGCGTAAGATCAGCATGGAAGAGATGGAAGATTCCATCGAGCGGGTCATAGCTGGCCCGGAGAAAAAGTCGCGGGTTATCAGCGACTATGAAAAAAGGCTGGTGGCCTTCCACGAAGCGGGCCACGCCCTGCTGGGCCATTATTTGCCCCATACCGACCCCCTGCATAAAGTTTCCATTATCCCCCGCGGGCGGGCCGGCGGTTACACCCTGCTCTTACCCAAAGAAGATCGCCGTTATATGACCAAGTCCCAGATCCTGGACCAGGTAACCATGCTCCTGGGCGGCCGGGTGGCCGAAGCCCTGGTATTAAAGGAAGTCAGTACGGGAGCCCAGAATGACCTGGAGCGAGCAACGGAACTGGTGCGCAAAATGATCACTGAGTTCGGCATGTCTGATGAACTGGGACCCCTGACCTTCGGCCGTAAGCAAGAAACCGTCTTCCTGGGCCGGGATATAGCCCGGGACCGAAATTATAGCGAAGCAGTAGCCTTTTCCATTGACAAGGAAGCCCGTCGTATAATTGATGAATGCTATAACCGGGCCAAAGAACTCCTCCAGAAGCATATGGCCGAACTACACCTGGTGGCCAGGGCATTAATGGAAAAGGAAACCCTGGAAGCCGAAGAATTTACAGCTATTATTGAAGCCTATAACCAGGAGCACAATCCGGAAGAAGACAAGCAAGGGAACCAGCAACAGGAAAACCTGCAGCCGGCAGCTACCGCTGGGACAGGAGTTGAAAGCACCAAAGGCGGCGGTCCCCCTAAGGACCTGCTGATCAAATTAACTTACCTCGGTTGTTTGAAAGGAGTATGGTAGTGGAACGCACCTTTGCCATGATTAAACCCGAAGGGGTAGAACGGGGACTGATCGGGGCTATCATCGGCAGGATTGAACTTAAAGGTTACCGGATTGTGGCCCTGAAAATGCTGCGGCTAACGCCGGAGCTGGCAGCCAGGCATTATGCCGAGCACCAGGGTAAACCCTTTTACCGGGAACTTATCAGCCACATTACCTCGGGTCCGGTGGTAGCCATGGTGCTGGAAGGCCCCGGCGTCATCGCCAGCTTAAGGCAAATGATGGGCGCCACTAACCCTAAAGATGCTGCTCCCGGTACCATCCGCGGGGATTATGCCCTTGAGGTGGGCAAGAATGTTATTCATGGTTCGGATTCCCCGGCCAGTGCGGCCCGGGAAATAGCCCTCTTTTTTACCCCCGGCGAACTGGGGGAAGAGCAGGCCGGGTAACCGGCCTTTTTCTTTAGGGGAGGCCCAAAAGGTTTATGAAAGCCAGTGAACGCCGGCAGAGGATCATCGAACTTTTAGAAAACAACCAGCCCCGCAAGGGCACCGAGCTGGCCGCCCTCCTTGGCGTCAGCCGCCAGGTTATTGTCCAGGATGTGGCCGTATTGAGGGCGGCAGGATTCAATATCCTGGCCACCCCCCAGGGCTATCTCCTGCCGGGTCCGGATACCCGCTGCCGGCGTACCTTTGCCTGCCAGCATGACCTGGCCGGCCTGGAGCGGGAATTACAGATTATGGTCGATTATGGAGGGAAAGTAATTGACGTTGTAGTAGAACACCCCCTGTACGGGGAAATCCGCGGTTACCTGATGCTCGCCTCCCGTTATGACGTCCAGAAGTTTGTCGCCGATTTAAAGGCCAGCGGGGCCAGACCCCTGTATACCCTTACTGGTAGCGGTGTGCACCTGCATACCGTGGAAGCAGCCAGGGAAGATATTTTAGATATAATTGCAGCCCACCTTGCCAGGGCAGGTTTTCTTCTCGAATAGGATGCTAAGGGTAGAACGAAAAGGGGTGGTGAGGAAGGATGAAGGCCCTGGAGTATACCCTTTATCTCGGTACCGACGACGTGCGGGTGGCCTACCACCTGGCCCGGGTTCTGAACCAGAAAGGAGGTGGAGCAATCACGGCCAGGGGGCAAGAAGCCGGCCGGCAAACTGCCGTAGTAGTCCATATCCTGGAGTGGCAGGCCTTTCCCCTCATGCGGGTCCTGGAAACGGCCCGGGTCGCTGCCAGGACTTTTAATGTTCAGGTAAGCAGGGGAGTTTTAGGACCTGCTCCCCGGGAGGCCATCCTGGAAGTAGCCAGGCAGGCCCTCTTGCTGGACAGCCTGCCGGTCATTGCCGGACCTGACCCTGGTGAGAGCGCAACAGGTTAATATATTTGCTTTCTCTCCTGTTATGAAGCACAAAATTTAATTGTTTGTTTTTTGTAAAGAAAGGTTTATAATTATGAATGATGGGCCGGGCGGACAGGCTGTGGTAGCAACCAAATAAATAAGTGAGTGGGGGTAGCAGGAAAATTAGAGTTTGTGTAGAATTTCACTATTAACCACATAACTGGATGTACATTTTTTCGAATTGGAAGGAGTGTTCAAATTGGCCAACGTACCCAGCGATATTGAAATCGCCCAGGCGGCCAGAATGAAACCTGTCATGGAGCTGGCCCGGGCCCTGGGCATTGAGGAAGATGAAGTAGAGTTATACGGTAAATACAAGGCAAAAATCTCCCTTGATGTCTACCGCCGGCTCAAGGATAAACCGGATGGCAAGCTCATCCTGGTCACGGCCATTACCCCCACCCCTGCCGGTGAAGGCAAAACTACCACCAGTGTCGGCCTGACAGACGCCCTGGCCCGCCTGGGAAAAAAGGTTATGGTTTGCCTGCGGGAGCCCTCCTTAGGTCCCAGCTTTGGCATCAAAGGTGGCGCTGCCGGCGGCGGTTATGCCCAGGTAGTACCCATGGAAGACATCAACCTGCACTTTACCGGTGACATCCATGCTGTCACCTATGCCCATAACCTCCTGGCGGCCATGGTAGATAACCACCTCCAGCAGGGCAACGCTTTAAACATCGATCCCCGGACCGTTACCTGGCGGAGGGTTATTGATCTTAATGACCGCGCCCTGCGCAATATTGTTATCGGCCTGGGCGGTAAAGCCAATGGTGTCCCCCGGGAGACCGGTTTTGATATCTCGGTAGCCTCGGAAGTCATGGCCTGCCTGTGCCTGGCCAGCGACCTCATGGACTTGAAGGAGCGTTTCCGCCGGATTGTCGTCGGCTACACCTATGACGGCAAGCCCGTAACTGCCGGCGACCTGGAAGCCCAGGGTTCCATGGCCCTGCTGATGAAGGACGCCATTAAGCCCAACCTGGTCCAGACCCTGGAGAACACCCCCGCCTTCGTCCACGGCGGTCCCTTTGCCAATATCGCCCACGGCTGCAACAGCATAACCGCTACCAAGACGGCCCTGAAACTTGCCGACTACGTCGTTACCGAGGCCGGTTTCGGTGCCGATCTGGGGGCAGAGAAGTTTTATGACGTTAAGTGCCGTTATGCCGGTCTCAAGCCCGACGTTACTGTCATTGTCGCCACCGTCCGCGCCCTCAAAATGCACGGCGGCGTACCGAAATCGGATCTGGCCACGGAAAACCTGGCAGCCCTGCGCCAGGGCTTTGAGAACCTGGAGAAACATATTGAAAACGTTGGCAAATTCGGGGTGCCGGCCGTGGTGGCCATTAACGCCTTCCCCACCGACACGGAAGCTGAATTAAATCTCCTCTATGACCTGTGCAACAAAGCCGGTGCCGAAGTGGCCCTGTCCGAAGTCTGGGCTAAAGGTGGCGCCGGCGGCATTGAACTGGCCCAAAAAGTTCTCAAAACCATTGAAACCAAACCGGCTAACTTCCATCCCCTCTATGAACTGGACCTCAGCATCAAAGAAAAGATTTATAAAATCGCTACCGAGATTTACGGCGCCGATGGGGTTAATTACACGGCCGAGGCCGACAAGGCCATCGAGCGCTTTGAAGCCATGGGTTACGGCAACCTGCCGGTGGTCATGGCCAAGACCCAGTACTCCTTCTCTGACGACATGACCAGGCTGGGGCGGCCGCGGAACTTTACCATTACCGTCCGCGAGGTAAGGCTCTCAGCTGGGGCCGGCTTTATCGTACCCATTACCGGTACCATTATGACCATGCCCGGCCTGCCTAAACGCCCGGCAGCCTGCAATATTGATATTGATGCCGACGGTGTTATCACCGGGCTGTTCTAAAGCTATAGCGCCCTTGCTAATCTTATGCCTGGACCCCACCCCTCTGGCGGGTGGGGTTTTTGCTGCCAGGCATGGCGAATGGTATAATATACTGCGGAGGATGATTTCTATGTCCTGGCAGGAGACCATAGAAGTAATTAACGTTCCCGAGGCAGCAACGGCCAGAAAATTGATGGAGGAGATTGGTGTCGATGCCCGGGGTATTGAGCTGATGGTACCCAAGGCCCTGCATTACTGCCTCAAGCTGAAAGATGTACCGGCCAGGGCGGCCAATATCTTAAAACAAGAAATGCTGGCCCGGGGCGGCGAGGCGGCCATGGCGGCAGGCGTAGCCGGCTGGTCCATCGAGAAGACCGATGTCCTGCTCTTTGCCACCAGGCGCCAGCTGGAACTTCTGGTAGAAAAGCTGCCCCAGCAGTATTTTGGCTTAAACAAGCTGGCTGCCGCGCTTAAAGCTACCCTGGACAGCTGGGAAAAGACAGGTGTCCAGGTGATCCAATGCCCGCGGGGTCCCCTCGTCCTGGGCCGGCGGACCCTGGTCATGGGGATTGTCAATGTAACGCCGGATTCCTTTTCCGATGGCGGCCATTTTTATGACCCCGGGGCGGCGGTGGAGCATGCCCACCGGCTGGTGGATGAAGGGGCCGATATCATCGACGTAGGCGGGGAATCAACCCGTCCCGGTCACGAGCCGGTGCCGGCCGAAGAAGAATGGCGCCGCCTGGAACCGGTTTTAAAGCGCCTGGCGGCCGAAATCAAAGTCCCTATTTCCGTGGATACCTATAAAGCTATTACGGCCCGGCGGGCCCTGGACCTGGGGGTTGATATCATTAACGATATCTGGGGCTGCCGGGCCGACGCCGCCATGGCTGCCGTGTGTGCACATTACCGGGCACCGATCATTATCATGCACAACCAGCAGGGGACAACCTACCGGGATTTAATGTTCGACATCCTCGCTTCCCTGCGGGAAAGTATCCGCCTGGCAGAAGAGAACGGGATACCCCCGGGGCAGATTATTATCGACCCTGGTATTGGTTTTGGCAAGGACCTGCAGCAGAACCTGGAAGTAATGGCCCGCTTACAAGAGCTAAAAGTACTGGGCAAACCCATCCTCCTGGGCACTTCGCGCAAGTCAATGATTGGTAAGACCCTCGATCTACCCGTTGACCAGCGCCTGGAGGGAACGGCCGCTACAGTGGCCTTAGGAGTAGCCCAGGGAGTCGATATAATTCGCGTTCATGACGTCCGGGCCATGGTACGGGTGGCCCGGATGGCCGATGCCATTGTGCGCCGGTTTTAACTTAATCTTAAAGTTACTTCTATTGCCGTTTAAATATTCTTAAGGTAAAATGAAGGGGCAAGAGCTAAAGAAAGGGAGAGGAGTTTTGACTTTAAGGCGCTGGTTGAAGGCGGGCGACTGTTACCTCTTTTATTATGTTAACCAACGCCTGCAGTGCCCCCTGCTGGACCAGACCATGCCCTGGTTTACCATGCTGGGAAGCGCTACCTTTGGACTGGCCCTTTCCCTGGCGACTGCTCTGCTGGGCCGGGAGCAAACGCGCCTGGCCGGCTGGCAGGCCATGCTGGCCCTGGTGGGCAGTCACCTGGTAGTCAGGTTTTGTAAAGGCCTGGTGGGCCGGAGTCGTCCCTACCTGGTCCTTCCCGGGGCCCGTTACCTGGCCCGGCCCTGGCAGGACTTTTCCTTCCCCTCGGGACATACGGCTGCCAGTTTTTCCCTGGCGGTAGTCTTCGCCCTGAATTTCCCGGTCCTTACCTGGCCGCTGGTTACGGCGGCCGGTTTAACCGGGCTCAGCCGCATGTATGTGGGCATGCACTACCCCTCCGATGTCCTGGGCGGGGCTACAGTTGGTGCCCTTTTTGCTTATGGAGTTCATTCCTGGCCCTGGTAGCTAACACAATTCCGGTAATACCCGCCGGGGGAGGCTGCCTTGCCTCTTAACTTGCAGGATGCAGGCCCGGGAGCTACCTTAATGATATCCGCTACGTGTTAAGGCCGGCCTGGACCGGGGAGGTAATCGTTTTTATTATGAGGCAACCCAAAATAAGAATTACTAATTTAAATTTCTATTATGGTTCTAAATGGGCTTTAAAGGATATTAATCTAGAAATAAAACCCAATTCCGTCACGGCCCTCATTGGCCCCTCGGGGTGCGGCAAATCTACTTTTTTGCGGACTTTAAACCGCTTAAATGACCTCATTGAAGGAGCGCGACTTTCCGGGGAAATCCTTCTGGACGGGCAGAATATTTATGCTCCAGATGTCGATGTGGTCAACTTACGCAAACGGGTAGGTATGGTTTTCCAGCGTCCCAATCCCTTCCCCATGTCCATTTATGATAATGTGGCCTACGGTCCCCGGATTCACGGCATCCATAACAGGAAAAAACTGGACCAAATTGTGGAGCAGAGTCTTAAAGCAGCGGCCCTGTGGGATGAAGTGACCGACCGCCTGCGCCAGCCGGCCTTAGGGTTATCAGGGGGCCAGCAGCAGCGCCTGTGCATTGCCAGGCTCCTGGCCGTCGAGCCGGAAGTTGTTCTCATGGACGAGCCTTCCTCGGCCCTGGACCCCATTTCCACTTTAAAAATCGAAGAACTCATCCGGATCCTTAAGGAAAAATATACCATTATCATAGTTACTCATAATATGCAGCAGGCAGCTCGCGTTTCCGACTATACCGCCTTCTTCCTCAACGGGGAGATGGTGGAATACGATGAGACGGAAATCATCTTTACCAGGCCTCGCGACCAGCGGACGGAAGATTATATTACCGGTCGTTTCGGTTAAAGCCCCTCTAACCAGAAAAAGGCAGCTTTTTAACCCCTAAAAGGTGACAGAGAAGAAGTGAGGTGAATATAATGGAAGGTAATAAACTTACAGGAGGGCTAGCCATGGCCATCACAACCAGGCAGGGCTTTCAACATTCCCTGGAAGATTTGCAGCAAAACATCCTGCGCATGGGGAGTATTGTTGAACAAACCATTGCCAAATCAGTAGAGTGCCTGGCCAGGCAAGATGCCAGAATGGCCGCCGAAGTGGTTGAGGGCGATGTTGTTGTGGACGAGATGGAGTTACAAATTGAAGACCAGTGTTTAAAGCTTATTGCCACCCAGCAGCCCATGGCCAAGGATTTACGCAAAATTGCCGCCGGGTTTAAGATTATCACCGATTTAGAGCGCATGGCCGATTATTCAGTTGATATTGCCCGTACGGCCCAGCGCATCCTGGAAACAGGCCAGCCTTTGATCAAGCCCTTAATTGATATTCCCCGCATGGCCGAGTTAGCCCAGGTAATGGTCAAGCAGGCCCTGGATGCTTATGTCCGGGAAGATACAGAACTGGCCTATACGGTAGCCAGGGCAGACGACCAGATCGACATGCTCCACAACCAGGTCTTCCGGGAACTGCTGGTCTTCATGATGGAAGATCCCAAAACCATTAGCCAGGCTACCTATTTGCTCTTTGTCAGCCGTTACCTGGAGCGCATAGCCGACCATGCCACCAATATAGCCGAGGAAGCCATTTACCTGGCCACCGGCGAACGGAAAGAATTAAACGACTGAGAGACCCGGGTTAGCTTAACCCGGGTTTTTTAATGACCGGGTAACAGTTCCGGGGGCAGCATTTTTTCCGTCTGGATAAAGGTGGCCGTTAAAAAGGTTATCAGTCCTACCAGGACGGCGGCTCCCAGGAAAAGAGGCAGCCGGCTCAGGGTCATGGCCAGGCCAAAGGCCGGGGGTCCCAGAGCAACGCCAAAGAAACGCATGGAACCGTAAAGGCAGGTAATGCCACCCCTTTCCTTAGCGCTTACGCTGGTTATCAAGGTATTGACTGAGGGCAGGACGATACCTGTACCCATCCCCATGATCACCATGGCCAGGAAAAAGATATAGATATTATCAAAGAAGCCCATAACTACCAGGGCGGCGGTTTCCAGGACCAGGCCGGCAACAATGGTCATCTTCAGCAAGTTACCGGCCTTTTGTTGCAGGTAACTACCGGATAAATAGGAAGTAAGGGCCATGGTACCCACGGGAATGGCTATAAGCAGGCCGGTACTGAGGCCCCGGATGCCGTAACTCGCTTCCAGGATATCGGAGACGTAACTCAAAACCCCGAACAAAATAAAAAGAACAACCATCCCGGCCAGGATGCAGGCCAGGAGGGATAAGCCCCTGGTCTGGAAAACCTGGCCCAGGTCGCGGAAATAGGTCCGGAAGGTTACCCTGTTTTTATCTTGCCCCGCAGGTTCTTTTATGAAGAACCACACGGCCAGGCCAATGGGGATAGCCAGGAAGCCATAGACAAAAAAAGGGGCGAACCAGGCGATGAGGCCTACAAGGGAGCCGGCAATGGGGCTGACCACCTTCCCCAGGCCGTTGGAAGCCTCAAGCAAACCCAGGGCTTTGGTGCGCTCCTTGCTCTGGAAAATATCGCTGGTCAGGGCCATGGCCAGCTGGTAAGTACCCCCGGCACCAATACCCTGGAGAATGCGGCTACCCAGGATCAGGTAATAAGGGGAAGCTACCAGCCAGGCAGCCAGGCCCGCCAGCAGCCCCCCCAAACCGTAAATGAGCAGGGCCGGTGCCATAATGGGTTTGCGGCCGTAAGCATCGGACAAGAAACCGGCAAAGGGGATGACCAGGCCGGCTGGCAGGGAAAAAGCCGTAATAAAAAGGCTGACCTGGACCAGGCTGACATTCAATGTCGTACGCATGACGGGTAGCAGGGGAACCAGCATGGAGTTACCCAGGACCATAATAAAGGGTACGGCACAAAGAATGGCAAAGGGTAATTTCATTGCTGACTGCAACCTGTTAAACCTCCCAGAAAAGACGCTGCTTCTATTTTGTCTCGGCAGCGCATAAAAAATAAGGGGAGGAGATGCCATGTTTTTCTTTTTGCCGGACAAACATGTACTGGCCATGGCGGCAGTGCGCGTCCTGTCCAGCATGATTGAATTGACGGCGGCCATCCTGATGTTAAAATTAAACCGGGTTGAGGCCGCTTTAAAAATAAACGCGACCCTGGCTTTTGTTGGCCCGACAGTTATGCTGACGGTGATGGCCCTGGGACTCTGGGGCCTGGCCGGTAAAATCTCCCCCGTTAAAATGCTGACCATTATCCTGGGGGTGGGACTCATTTTTTATGGCGTCAGGCGGTAATGATGGTGGGGCAACCGTCGTCTGACCTGTGAAAAAGTACCGCTGGCAAAGTTGTTACCCCCTTCCTGCCCCGGGCATAAAGATAAAAAAGCAGGTTAAAAAAACCCAGGAAGGGGCGAAATTAATGCAGGAAAAAGCAACTAAAACCTGGAAAGATGTCCTGGAATTTCCCATTGGTGGACGCCAGCAAAAACCCAGGCAAGCAGGGTTGACCATGGTTATTGACAAGGGTCTGGGCCTGACGGAATTCAGGGATTTGCTGGAGGTGGCAGCACCCTATATTGATTTCATTAAACTTGGGTTTGGCACTTCCGTTTTTTACCCGGCGGCTATTTTACAGGAAAAAATTCGCCTGGCACGTTCTTACAATGTTGCTATTTTTCCCGGCGGCACCTTCTTTGAAGTCGCCGTTCTCCAGGGGCGGCTAAACCTTTACCTGCAAACGGCCAGGGAACTCGGGTATACTTTTATTGAAATCTCCGATGGAACTATTGACCTGAGCCGGACCGTGCGGCTGGCGGCGGTGCGCCAGGCCCGGGCGGCAGGCTTTGGCGTCATAACTGAAGTGGGCAAGAAGGACCCGCGGGATGCCTTAAGCGAAGCCCTTCTCTTAAGCCAGATTGCCGGCGACCAGGAGGCGGGGGCCGACTATGTCATCGTCGAGGGCCGGGAATCGGGCCAGGGAGTCGTCATTTACGACGGTCGCGGGGCCGTCAAGGAAGATATACTGGCTGGCCTGCTGGCAGGCATCAAGGACCTGGACCGGGTCATCTGGGAGGCTCCCCAGAAGCAGCAGCAGCAGGCTTTAATAATGCGCCTGGGGCCCAACGTTAACCTGGGCAATGTCCAGCCGGGGGATGTCCTGGCCCTGGAAGCCCTGCGGGTGGGGCTGCGGGGCGATACCCTGAGGACTACCCTGAAGGTGGCCGAAGTGAGTTAAGAACCCTTCATGGGGGCTGACGTCCCCGCCAGTTAACGGATTAAAATTTGCCTGGGCGTTAGGGTGGGGATATGTCCTGGAGCAGCGAATAGTGGAGCGCCGGAGGGACATATCCCCACCAGAAGGTACCATTTCTGGCAGAACCCTATTTTCGGAGGTGCGGGAAGCGGGAGCCGGTAGAGGGGGTTCCTGCTTCTCGTTTAATTATTACCTTTTGCTTCCTGGCCGGCAGGAATCTGGCCCATCTTTCGCGAATAACTACCGGACCGGCAAGAGTTGGAGGTGCGAGTGAGTTTGGAAATTGATGTCTTTGCTACTCTAAATGGTATACCGGATGAGGCCATTAATAATAAAGCTGTTATAGTTATTGACGCGTTGCGGGCGACCACCACCATTACGGTGGCGCTGGCGGCCGGTTGCCTGGAAGTAATTCCCGTCCTGACCCCCGAGGAAGCCATTGAAATGCGCGAGCGCCTGGGGGACGAGCGGGTACTCCTGGGGGGTGAGCGCAATGCTTTAAAAATACCGGGCTTTGACCTGGGCAATTCACCCCTGGAGTATACCACCGAAATTGTTGCCGGCAAAAGGTTGATTATAACTACTACCAACGGCACCAGGGCCATTCGCCGGGCAGCAGGCGGCCGCCTGGTTTTTCTGGGCGCCATGATCAACGCTCCGGCGGTAGCCGGACTGGCTGCCACGGCAGGGTCTGATATAACCATTATTTGCGCCGGTACCAGGGATCGTTTCTCCCTGGAAGATTTTTTGACGGCCGGGTTACTGGTTGACCAGCTTGCGGGCCAGGGAGAATTTGTCTTGCGCGACGGCGCCCTGGCAGCCCGGGACTATTATTACTGCCACCGGGCTGACCCGGCGGCAGCCCTGCAGGCTAGCTTTCATGGCCGGCTCCTGGCCGACCTGGGACTGGAAGCTGATGTAGAATTCTGTTCCCGGGTGGGTGCGACAGATGTAGTTCCGGTGTATAGTGGTGGTATTATTAAAAAGGCCAGCTAACGTCATTTGTGGCGTTCTTGTCCCGGCAGCCATGGCATATATATGGTACAGGATGGCTGGTACAAGGGGCGTATTCAATGAGCGCAACAACGGCAATCCTGTTACTACTCATGTTGCTGGGCATCCTGGGCCGCTCTAACGTTATCGCAGCCGCTGCTGCTATTCTTTTACTGCTCCAGTTTACTAACCTGCAAAGAATCTATCCTTTCCTTGAACGCCGGGCCCTGGAGGCCGGCCTTATTTTTCTGGTGGTTTCCGTACTGGTGCCCTTCGCTTCCGGCCGGGTATCAGCCCGGGATATGCTGGCCTCCTTTGTTTCCGTACCCGGGATTATAGCCGTCGCCAGCGGGATTATTGCCACCCATATGAACTGCCAGGGCCTGGAATTGCTCCAGCGTTTTCCCCAGATGATGATTGGTATGGTTATAGGTTCCATTATCGGCGTAGCCTTTTTCGGTGGTATTCCCGTGGGGCCCCTCATGGCCGGCGGTATTGCCGCCCTGCTGGTAAACCTGCTGGCCTGGTTGCGCTAAAATTTTTTATAACCAGCAGGATTTTTAAATTCTAGCGAGAATAAAATATAACAGTATCAAGAGTTTATACCCCTAGAGGGTACCTTTACACTATTTACCAGCTTATAAGAGGATAAAAGGGGGGATGGTACGGGGGGATTTTTCCTATCGTCTTTCCGACCAATAAATTTCTTGTGGAAGGGACGAAAGTATGGCCAAGCTGTTAGAGTATCAAGGCAAGGAATGGCTGCGCAAGGCCGGCATTCCGGTTCCTGTGGGCCGGGCGGCATCCTCGCCGGAAGAAGCGGAACAGATTGCCGCGGAGATCGGCAAGCCCGTAGCAGTAAAGGCCCAGGTGCAGGCCGGCGGCAGGGGCAAGTCAGGGGCGGTAAAACTGGTTGACACCCCGGCAGAAGCCCGGGCGGCAGCAGCATCTATTCTTGGTACGGTGATTAAAGGCTATCCAGTACGCAAAGTCCTGGTGGAAGAGAAGCTGGCTATCGCCCGGGAATTTTACGTGACGATTATTGTTAATTCCGCCCGCAATGCCCGCTGCCCCATGATGATGTTCAGCACCGAGGGCGGCATGGATATTGAAAGTGTTCCGGAAGAGAAGATTTTTAAGCTGCTCATTTCGCCCTTAAACGGCCTCGAAACTTATGACGCCGTTGACATGCTGGTGAAGGCCGGCATCCCCAATGACCAGCTGATGAATTTTGCCAACGTGCTGGTCAAGTTGTGGCACGCTTATAAAAAATACGATTGCTTTACCCTGGAAATTAACCCGCTGGTCTTAACCGCTAACGGGGAACTGGTGGCGGCCGACTGCAAGATGGAGGTTGACAACAGCAGCGTTTACCGTCACCCGGAAATGGGTATTGAAATTGCCAGGGATTTCCCCCACGAGCCCACCGAACTGGATCGTATTGGCTGGGGCATTGAGAAGACCGACACTCGCGGTTCCGGTTTTGTCATGAGCATGGGCTTTGACGAGAAGAGCCCGGGTTATATCGGCTACCACCCCATCGGTGGCGGGTCGGCCATGATGGGCATGGATGCCCTGAACAAAGTCAACCTGAAGCCGGCGAACTACGCTGATACCAGCGGCAACCCGGTTGCTTCCAAGGTGTACCGGGTAGCCAAGGTAGTGCTCTCCCAGCCCAACATTGACGGCTACCTGCTGGGTGGCTTTATGATGGCCAACCAGGAACAATGGCACCACGCCCACGCCGTCGTGAAGGCCCTGCGGGAAGTCCTGCCCAAGAAACCTGGCCTGCCCTGCGTCTTGTTGCTCTGCGGTAACAAGGAAGAAGAATCCCTCGCCATTTTACGCGAAGGGTTAAGCAATGTCGAGGGAGCTACCAGGGTGGAGATCTACGGCCGGGAACATGTTACCGATACCGATTTTATCGGGCAACGATTACTGGCCCTAGTCAAAGAATATCAAGCCGAGAAGCGAAAGTAGGGTGGAACCAGTGCTCGAATTCTGGGAAAGAACAATTAAAGTCACCATCGACACCAGCAAGTGCAGCGAGTGTGAAACAAAGGCCTGCATCGACGCATGCAAGAAGTTTGCCCGGGGGATGCTGCAGCTCAAGGACGGCGTACCCTCGGTGGCCCATTTGAGTGAAGATGAAGTCCAGCGCCGGGGAACAGAATGCCTTGCCTGCGAGTATGAATGCTGGTTCCGCGGCAAGAGCGCCATTAAAATTGACGTTCCCATTGAAGGACTGGATGAGTACCTGCGCAAGCGGGACCTGCTGGAAGATAATACCATGCAGTAATAGGAAAAGGATAAAGAGGGATAAGCATGGGGATTTTAATTGATAAAAACACCAAGGTCATTGTCCAGGGGATTACCGGCAGGGAAGGTTCCCTCCGGGCCAAGTATATGAAGGATTACGGCACCAGGGTTGTGGCCGGGACAAGCCCCGGTAAAGGGGGTGAAGAGGTAGCGGGTATTCCTGTCTATCATACCGTCAAGCAGGCCGTGGCCGAACACGGGGAAATTGACTTCAGCGTTATCTTCGTCCCCGGCCGGGCTTTGAAAACGGCGGTTAAAGAGGCCGCCGACGCCGGGGTTAAAAATATCGTCCCCTGTGTAGAATCAGTACCCATCCACGACATTATGGAAATGGTGGAGTACTGCAAGCTGAAGGGGACCAGGCTCATCGGCCCGGGCTCCATCGGCATCATTACGCCCGGGGAGGCGGTGGTCGGCTGGCTGGGCGGCAATGTCGAATGGGCCAACTCCTTCTTCAGGCCGGGACCCATAGGTGTTTTCTCCCGCAGCGGCGGCCAGTCAGGAACTATTCCCTGGATCCTCAAGGAAAACGGTTACGGCGTCAGTACCGTCGTCCACACGGGTACGGAACCTGTCCTGGGGACTTCCTTCGCCGACCTGCTACCCCTTTTCGAAGAAGATCCCCAGACGGAAGCCGTAGCCGTATTCTCCGAGATTGGCGGCACCCAGGAAGAAGAATGCGCGGAAGTAATTGCTGCGGGTAAATTCACCAAACCCTTTGTAATCTATGTGGCAGGGGCCTGGGCACCGGAAGGCCAGCGCTTCTCCCACGCTTCCAGCATCGTGGAAAGGGGCCGCGGTTCGGCCAAGAGCAAGATGGAAGCCATCCAGAAAGCCGGTGGCTATGTGGCTATGAGCCCGAATGATATCCCGCGTATCCTCAAGAACGTACTCAAACATTAGGAACAGGAGGAGCGATAAGCCATGCCCGTAATGCGTTCTGTCCTTTATGTCCCTGGCAATAATCCCAAGATGATTGCCAAGGCGCCTACCTTCCCCGCCGACATAATCACCCTGGACCTGGAAGATTCGGTGCCACCGGCGGAGAAGGAAAATGCGCGGAACCTTATCCGCGAGAACCTTAAGGCTGTTGGTGCTAATGGCTCTGAGGTATACGTACGCATCAATAACTGGGAAACCGAGATGACCAATGACGACCTGGAGGCCATTGTCTATGAGGGCCTGCAGGGGGTTACCCTGGCCAAGTGCGGGCATCCGGACCACGTCAAGCGCCTGGACTGGAAATTGGAAGAATTGGAACGGCGCCGCGGCCTGCCCATAGGGAGCATCAAGGTGTCTCTCCTGCTGGAAACCGCTAAAGGTATTATCCATGCCTATGAGTCCTGCATCGCCAGCCCGCGGGTGGTTAGTGCCATCTTCGGTGCGGTGGACTATTGCAAGGACATGCGGGTCAAATTGACCTCCGAGGGCAAGGAGCAGGAATACGCCCGTGCCCATATGGCAGTTGCCGCCCGGGCGGCCGGGGTAGTTGCCATTGACTGCCCGTTTGTCGCTTACCAGGATATGGAAGCTTTCGAGAAGAGTGTGCTCCAGGGCCGGCAGATGGGTTATGAAGGCAGGATGCTGATCCATCCCAGCCAGGTTGAACCCGCCAACCGCCTCTATTCACCGGATCCCGCTGATGTAGAATGGGCCCGCGGTGTTGTTAAAGCCTTTGAAGAAGAAGCCATTGCTAAAGGCAAAGCAGCTATTTCCTACCAGGGCAAGATGGTGGACACTCCTGTATATCTCAACGCCAAGGATATCTTGAGCGCCTACGAAGAGATCCAGGCTAAAGATGCCGCCAGGAAGAACGCGTAAAGAGCTAGGTGTATGGCTGGCAGCTTTTTAAAAAAGCTGCCAGCCGGTTCAACCATTAGACCATCACGCCAGTGGCGCTTCCCCTTACCCCCTGGTCCCTTGTTTCTACCTTTTACGCAAAGGAGGTATACCATAATGAATATTCAGGAAAGAGCCCTTGAACTTCACAAAGAGTGGCAGGGTAAGATTGAAGTATGCAGCAGGGTACCTGTGCGGGACCGCATGGATTTATCCCTCGCGTACACCCCCGGAGTTGCCGAACCCTGCAAGGAGATTCACAAAGACCCCAAACTTGTAGACGTATATACACGCCGCTGGAATATGGTAGCAGTAGTATCCGACGGCTCGGCGGTCCTCGGCCTCGGTAACATTGGCGCCCGGGCGGCCATGCCTGTCATGGAAGGGAAAAGCCTGCTTTTTAAAACCTTTGCCGGCGTCGATGCCTTCCCCATCTGCATCGATTCCCAGGATGTAGACGAGATTGTCAGGACAGTCCAGCTCCTGACCCCCACCTTCGGCGGCGTCAACCTGGAGGATATTGCCGCGCCCCGCTGTTTCGAAATCGAGCGGCGCCTCAAGGAAACCACCGACATCCCCATCTTCCATGACGACCAGCACGGCACGGCTGTGGTAGTATTGAGCGGCATCATTAACGCCTGTAAGATTACCAAGCGGGAACTTAACGACCTGCAGGTAGTTATCAACGGCGCCGGCGCGGCCGGTATCGCCACCGCCAAACTCCTCCTCAGTGTAGGCGTCAAAGACGTGATCCTCTGCGATTCCAGGGGTATTGTCTGCTCCAAGCGCCAGGACCTAAACCAGGAAAAACGGGAGATGCTTAAGATCACGAATAAAGAGGACCGCTGCGGCACCCTGGCCGATGCCATGGTGGGGGCCAACTGCTTCATCGGTGTTTCTGTAAAGGACGCCGTTACCCAGGATATGGTCCGCTCCATGGGTAAAGACTCCATCATTTTTGCCATGGCCAACCCTGTTCCGGAAATCTATCCCGACAAGGCCCGGGAAGCCGGCGCTGCCGTGGTGGGTACGGGCCGGAGCGACTTCCCCAACCAAGTAAATAATGTCCTCGGCTTCCCCGGCATCTTCCGCGGTGCCCTGGACGTGAAGGCTTCAGACATCAATGAACCCATGAAGATTGCCGCCGCCCATGCCCTGGCCAACCTGGTAGGCGACAGGCTCTCACCCGATTTCGTCATGCCCGAGGCCTTTGACCTCCGGGTGGCACCGGCGGTGGCGGCAGCTGTGGCTAAAGCCGCCATCGAGAGCGGCGTGGCCCGCGAGCCCAAGGACCCCGAGTGGGTGAAGAAACATACGGAAGAGCTTATTGGTGTCGCGAAGTAGAATAGCGTTTACAGGAACCTGCGCCAAGATACTGCAGGCGAAACTTTTAAGCGCGTGGTCAGGAAATATAACGAGCCGGCTGGATGCCCTATCCAGGCGGCTTTTTTCTGGCATAGCATAACCCCCTTGCCTGCCGGGCACAATAACATAAAAAAGGCAGGTGCAGCAAACTGGTTAACCGCATCGACTCTCCTGGCTGGCCCCGGGAAGCGCCGGAACCCAACAGCGTGCCCCATCCCGAGACCTCACCACCGGAATTCCCAATGGAAGTAGAACCGGTAACTGATCCCCCGCAGGGGGATTTTCTGTTATAATAAGCATATAGCTGGTCAATACTCCCAGTTGCTGTTATAATGGTAACATATGGAATAAGGAGGAGGAAAAATGGCCGCACGCACCAAGGTTACCTTACCCCAGCTCCGGGCCATGAAAGAGCGGGGTGAGAAGATTACCATGGTAACCGCTTATGATTACCCTTCAGCGTTGCTGGCTGACCGGGCCGGCATGGACATGCTCCTGGTGGGCGATTCCCTGGGCATGGTGGTCCTGGGTTACCAAAGTACAGTACCCGTAACTATGGATGAGATGGTGCACCATACCCGCGCCGTCATGCGGGCCAACCCGGCAGCCCTGGTAGTGGCCGACCTGCCCTTCCTTTCCTACCAGGCCAGTGTCCAGGACGCCGTTTATAATGCCGGCCGCCTGGTTAAAGAGGGCGGGGCCGATGCCGTCAAGCTGGAAGGGGGCCGGGCTATGATACCCATGGTCCGGGCTATAGTCGATGCCGGCATCCCGGTCATGGGCCACCTGGGGTTAACCCCCCAATCGGTAGTCCAGCTGGGCGGCTACCGCGTCCAGGGCCGGGAGGCAGCCGTGGCCGATAGAATTACTGCCGATGCCGCGGACCTGGTGGAGGCCGGCATCTTCTCCCTGGTACTGGAATGTGTACCGGTAGATCTGGCCCGGCGGATAACGGCTGAATTACCGGTACCAACCATTGGCATTGGTGCCGGGCCTGATTGTGACGGCCAGGTGCTGGTTTACCATGACCTCCTGGGCCTCTTTGACCGCTTCCAGCCCAAATTTGTCAAGCGCTATGTCAACCTGGGTGAAGCCATCGTCAAGGCCCTTGAAGATTACCGGGAAGAGGTCCGCCAGGGGAAATTCCCCGGTGAAGAACACAGTTTCCGGTAAAAGACCCTCATACCGCTAACGCGACACATTAGAAGGATGAAAATAACGGGCTGGCATTTGTTTGGAGCGAGCGACTTGGTCCGAGCGGTTGAGCAGCCTTGGCGAAGCCGAGGAGCGAGGTCGGGGCCGAGGACAGGATGTCCGAGGCCGGATTCTAAAGGCAAGGATGCCGAATAGGCCGGGAACCCCGCCTTAAGGCCTGGCTGAACCGTAGGCTGAACCGCGAGGACCAGGGAGCGAGTATGGAGGGACGCTGTTAGTTGCTCAATTACCTGGACCTGCTCTTGCTTCTACTCCTGGCCCTGGGCGCCTGGCGGGGTTACCGCCTGGGTTTTGTTAACCTGGTAGCCGGCTGGATCAGCTACCTGGTGGCAGGTCTGGCGGCAGCCCTGTATGCCCGGCCCCTGGCCGCAGCCCTGGACCAGGCCTGGCATTTAACCAGTCGCTGGGGTAACGGGCTTGCTCCCCTCTTACCATTACCACGACCGGTTCTCAGCCAGCCCCTGGGTACGGCGGCCACCAGGCAGCTGGAAATCCTTTTAAACGGCACGCCCTTACCGGGTATGATAAAACAGAGCCTGCTGGAGGGCCTGGAGAAGGTTTCCGGAGGTACGGTGGGCCAGGTCCTGGCCGGGCAGCTGGTCTTCCTGGGCCTGGAATTAATAACCCTGGTGGTCCTGTTTTACGGCAGTTTATTTCTTTTACGCCGCCTGGCTCGCTGGGGCACCATGGGGATCAACATGGCACCTGCTGGCCTGGTAAACCGGGGACTGGGCCTGGCCCTGGGCCTCTTGGGGCAGGTCTTCTGGCTGGCCCTGCTGGTAGGGATGCTGCGCTCCCTCCTGGCCCTACCGGCCATGACGGCGGCACCAGGTTTTGTACCCCTGGCCCGGCAGCTCTATAACTCCGGGATGGCCTTCCAGCTGGGCAATTTTTATGACTGGCTGGCCGGATTGTTGCATACCCTAATCTAGGGGGTCGGCAAGAAGAAGCTATCAAGACACCTATACCGCTGGCGTTGCACCAGCAGAAGGATGAAAATAACGGGCTGGCATTTGTTTGGAGCGAGCAAAAACAATGCCAGCCTAGAGCAAAGTTATTTTCAGGGTAGAAGTATCTCCAGGTTGACAAAAAAGGAGGAATTGCGTAATGGTAGAAAAAGAAGAAAGCAGGGGCAAAAAACTACAAAAAGAACTGGCCCTACCCCAAAAGAGTGCCTGGGAGCGTTTGGAAGGGGATACCAGGGAAAAGGTTTTTGCCTTTGCCGAGGGGTATAAAACATTTTTAAGCCGGGCTAAAACTGAACGGGAAGCCGTCCGTGCCGCCCTGGAAGCCGCCCGGGGGCGCGGTTTTGTTTCCCTGGCTGACCTGCCTCCCGGCCGGGGGTTAAATCCCGGGAGCCGCTTTTACCTGGAATGGCGGGGTAAAGTCCTGCTCATGGGCATAATGGGAACGGCCGACCTGGCCGAAGGTATAAGGCTGGTGGGGGCTCATGTTGATGCGCCACGCCTGGACCTGAAACCCATGCCCCTCTATGAAAAAGACGGCCTGGCCATGTTCAAAACCCACTATTACGGCGGCATCAAGAAATACCAGTGGACGGCCCTCCCCCTGGCCCTGCACGGGGTGATTATGTTACGGGACGGTCGCCGGGTGGAAGTGGTAATCGGTGAAGACAGCGCCGATCCCATTTTCACCGTAAGTGATTTATTACCTCACCTGGCCAAGGAGCAGATGAAAAAGAACATGGAAGAAGCCTTGAGCGGGGACGATTTAAACCTGGTGGTAGGCAGCATACCCTATCCCGGCGAAGACGATCTAAAAGATAAAATTCGCCTGGCCATTCTCCAGCTGTTAAATGAGCGTTACGGCCTGGTGGAAGAGGACCTGATCACGGCGGAGCTGGAACTGGTGCCGGCCGGGCCGGCCCGGGACCTGGGTTTTGACCGTTCCCTGGTAGGAGGTTACGGCCAGGACGACCGGGTCTGCGGCTACACGGCCCTGCAGGCTATCCTGGACCTGGAGGTGCCCCGCCATACGGCCCTGGTGCTCCTGGTAGATAAAGAAGAAATCGGCAGTACAGGTAATACCGGCGCCCATTCCCGCCTCCTGGAATATGCCATAACTGAACTGGCGTCCCGTGTGGGTACCACAAGCATTGTCCATGTGGGCCGGATTATGGCCAATTCCCAGGCCATTTCCGCTGACGTCACCGCCGGCGTCGATCCCACCTATGAAAATGTCTTCGATATGCATAATGCCTCCCGCCTGGGGTACGGCGTAGTTTTAAACAAGTACTCCGGTTCCCGGGGCAAATACGACGCCAATGACGCCAGTGCCGAGTTTATGGGCCGGCTGCGGGACATTTTCAACCAGAACCAGGTTATCTGGCAGAGCGGCGAAATGGGCAAGGTTGATGCCGGCGGCGGCGGGACCATCGCCAAGTTCCTGGCCTACTTTGGCCTGGATGTGGCCGATTGCGGCCCGGCCCTCCTCTCCATGCACGCTCCCCTGGAGATAGCCAGTAAGGTGGATATTTATATGGCCTACCGGGCCTACAAGGCTTTTCTTGCCAGTTAAGGATTTTTAAGCAGGAAAAGCAAAACCTTATGGAGAAAAAGTATATAAAAAGCCCTGGTACCTTGAGAGCGGATGGGCGCCAGGCGCTTTTCTTTTAAAAGGGAGGTTGACACGGTGGAAAAAATAGTAGATGCCCGCGGGCTGGCCTGCCCGCAACCGGTTATCCAGACCAAAAAGGCCCTGGAAACTTTGGAGCCGGATGGCGAGGTAGTTACCATTGTCGACAACGAGGTGGCCCGGGATAATGTTTTAAAGCTGGCGCGGAGCCTGGAGTGTGAGACCAGCGTCAGGGAACAGGGAAGTGAGTACTATATCCATATTCGCAAGGAAAGCATACCGGCTACCCAGTTAAGCGTTAATCCGGGCCAGGTATTACTGGTAACCTCGGCCAACCTGGGCCGCGGTTCCGAAGAACTGGGGAGCATCCTCATGCGCAGCTTCTTTTACAGCTTGGGTGAAACGGAAGTGCTGCCCCGACGGGTACTCTTTATCAACAGTGGTGTCCAGCTCTGCTGCCAGGGTTCACCGGTGCTGGACAGCCTGCTAACCCTGGAGCAAAAGGGAGTGGAAATCCTGGCCTGCGGCACCTGCCTGGACTATTACCACCTGAAGGAAAAATTGTGTGCCGGTAGCGTTACCAATATGTATACCATTATTGAGCACCTCATGGCTGCGGAAAAGGTAATTACCCTCTAGGGGAGTGGTGACTTTGCTCTGGCAGCGCCGGCGTTACCAGGACGAGCAGCGCCTTTCAGCAGCCCTGGCAGGTTGCCGGGGCAAGATAGCTAAAGGTTTGCGACGGGAGTTGTGCCGGCTGGACGCCCTGGCCCTGGCCCGGCTCCTTGCCGGCCTCTGGCCGCGCCTGGAGGAAGCTACTCGTGAGCAGCTGGCGGCTCTGGCGGAGGAAGAAGGTTACATTGACGCGTGGCTGCGGGCCCTGGAACAGGGAAAAGCCGGCGAGAAAGCTGCGGCGGCCACCATCCTGGGCGAGATGGGAGTTAGACGTGCCCTTGGCCCTCTCCTGGCGGCCATGGGGGACCGGGATGAAGGCGTCCAGATGGCAGCAACTGCGGCCCTTACCCGTTTACGTGACCGGCGTTGCCTGGAACCGTTGCTTGCAGCCCTGGCGGAACCCCGGCGCTGGCCACCGGCGCGGGTGGCCGAAGTGTTGCTGGCCTTAGGAACAGCCAGCATCCCGCCTTTACTGGATCTCCTGGCCCGGGGGCCGGAAGATATTTCCTTACGGGTGATAAATATCCTGGGCCTCTTTGAGGATGGCCGGGTCCTGCCGGCCCTGGAGCACTGCCTTGCGAATGGGACCGCTGCCGTGCGCAGAGCAGCAGCCATGGCCCTTGGAGAAACAGGCTGCGACCAGGCCGCCGGAAGTTTAAAGAAGGCCCTGGCCGACCCGGTGGCCGCAGTGCGAGCCGCCGCCGTCCGTTCCCTGGGGAGGTTAAAGTGCCGGGAGGCAGGGGACCTGCTTAAAGGTTGCCTGGCCGATGCAACCTGGGAAGTCCGGGTGGCTGCCGGAGCGGCCCTGGCCGAGCTGGGTGCAGTAAGGGAAGAGCAAGCAGTGGGAGGAGAACACCAGGATGGATCTGCAGGTCGGCGATATCGTCCAGACCAGGAAGAAACACCCCTGCGGCAGCGACCAGTGGGAGATATTACGGGTAGGGATGGATTTTCGCCTGCGCTGCCTGGGATGCGGCCGTTTAATCCTTATTCCTCGCCTGAAAGCGGAAAAGAGCATTAAAAAAGTAATATCTAAGTTGCCTTGAGCAGGGTCAATATCTGCAGGGCCTTCCTGGGAGTGGCGGCCTGTTTTTCATACAAATAACGCAAATAATTGAGGTTGAGGAGGCGCTGCCGGCATTCGGTGAGGCTGGGGATATCACCTGGATTTAAGCTGACGGTCGAACAGCAACGGGCTGCCGCTGCCTCCAGGTAACTACCCATGAGCACCGGGCGGCCCAGTTCGGCCTCAATGGCCGCTGCCTGGGCAAAGGCAGTGGGGCAATGGTTGTCAAAAAACGTGCAGGAAGGAAAAACGAAATAATCGACTCCTTCTTGACGAACCAGCCGGCGGGCCACATCCAGGCGGCCGGTGCCCGGGCAGCCCGGGCAGGGCTGCATGGCCACGATTTTAGCTCCCGGAAGCTCCCCTAGCGGTCCCCTTTTTTTCTCCAGGGCCAGGAAACAGAGGATATGGGCCTGGTAGCCGGGGCATCCCTTCTTCCAGTGATCCCGGCAGGCAATAATACCAACGCGGTGCATTTGAAGGACCCTCTCTGACAGAAAATGACAGTTTAATAGGGGTTAGTATTAATTTAACACAACGATAGCAGTTTAACATATTTATCTACAAAAAAATGTCGGAAGCTGGCGACAAGCCAACTTAATAATTTTAAGAAAAGATAAATGATGTCTAAAAAACTGGCCTGGCGGCTATGCCTTCCAGGTTCCTTTCCCTATCTGGAGCTGATCATAATAGTTGGTGCTACCTCCAGGGTTATTGGTATGATATAATAACAGGTAAGGCAAATTAAACGCTGGTGATCCAATTGTTGTTTAATACATACCAGAGGTCCTATGAAGTCCACTATTACGAAACCAATTTTATGTTAGAAGCCTCACCGGTGACCGTCCTGGGTTACCTGGAAGAAACGGCCACCTGGCATTCTGAAACAGCTGGCAACAGCATTGCCAGCTTAAACGCCGCCGGCCGGGGCTGGGTCGTCTACCGCTATCATCTCCAGGTGAGCCGCTACCCTCGCTGGCAGGAAAATATAACCGTCACCACCTGGGTGGAACGCTTCCAGCGCTGTTTCGCCTACCGTAATTTTTATATCCATGATGCCGGGGGCAACCTCGTGGGCCGGGCCGCATCCGTGTGGATCTTCCTGGATATCGCCAGTAAAAAGCCCCTGCGGATACCGCCCGCGGTAAGCGCACCTTATGGGCTTTATCCTGAGGCGGCCATCCCGGCAGGCTTTAGCGAGCTACCAACTCTGGAAAGCCCATCCATTACGGCAGCATTTACCGTGGGGGCAGCAGACATGGATATCAATCACCATGCCAATAACAAGAGGTATATCAACTGGCTGCTGGAGAGCGTGCCCCTGGAAGTCCACCGGCAGGCCTTTCCGGCCACCATCGAGATTGTTTATAAAAAAGACGCCCGCTACAGGGATCACATCTTGAGCGAGAGTCAGGAGCTAAAGGCCGGGGACGGTAGCAGGTGTTACCTCCACCGCCTCACCTGCCCGGAAAAAGAACTGGAACTAGCCCTGGCCCGGACCACCTGGCAGGAACGCTAACTAATTTATTGATACCAGGTCATATTTTATGTTCTTCGCGGCAAAGGAGCGCAGGTTCAATGCGGGCAGATATGGAAGTAAGGCTTATCCATAATGGCAGGGAATGGATAGCCGGTGATGCTAATTTTGAGGCCAGGGGTCGCACCCTGGTTGAACTGGACCAGAGCATTAAAAACGCCCTGCGGCAAAGCGGCAAATTTCAGCAGGGAACCAAAATAACGGTCCTGATGAAATTTGATTACGAAACCATGCCCGATTATGCCCGGGTGCGGCAGTACATGCCCGCTTATTTCAACCGCGTGTTAGCAGTGGAATTATAGTAATGGTAACAGAGGTTGTTGGCCACCAAGCGAAGCCATGCCTGAATGAAAAACCCGTCGCTCCAGTTTTTTAGCCAGGCGACGGGTTTTATCCTTTCTCTGGACTTTAGGCGTGGTATTACCATGGGGCGGGTCATGCCTGGCAGGCCTGGAGAGAGCATAGATTCCCTGGCAAAACTATGGTAAAATATCTTCAGGCAAAAAGGCGGGAGGTGTTAATAGTGAGCCTGGCCCTAAAGGAAATAGCAACTAGCAAAGATAAGGTGTATACCTACGACGATTACTGCCGGCTACCGGAGGGAGCTCCTTACCAGCTCATCGGGGGGGAACTGGTATTGACACCATCGCCGACTTCTTACCACCAGATAATTTCTATGCAGCTCGTGTCTAAAATGGTCGCTTATGTAACCACCAATGATTTGGGTATAGTTTTAGATGCCCCCCTGGATGTCTATCTCGAGGAAACGGAAACTTATCAACCAGACATTCTTTTCATCAGCCGGGAGCGGCTCAATATCATCAAGAAAGAAAAAATCATAGGAGCCCCCGACCTGGTAGTAGAAATTCTTTCTCCCACCACGGCTTACTATGACCTGCGTAAGAAATACCGGATTTATGAAAAACATGGAGTCCGGGAGTACTGGCTGGTGGATCCGGAGGAAAGATGCGTCCAGGTTTATATCGCGGAGGCAGGCAAATTTAAGCTGGATCAGGAAGTAGAAAAGAAAGGGATTGTTTGCTCGCGGGTAATTGAAGGTTTTTCTATAGATGCCGCCGCTATTTTCCATAACCCCCTGGTGGCAAGCCAATAAACCGGCACTGCTACTGTAGCAGGCCCCTGTAACCGGTCGGTTTAAACCCGCCTGGCAAAACCCTTGCCCGGCTGGATCAAGTGTGATATAATCTTCCGGAAAAGCTTCCCTGCTCCACCGGCGGGTGGGGCCATAAGTCCACAGGGAGGAGGTGCTGTCGTTTGCGTAATTACGAAGTTGTTTTCGTAATTAAGCCCGACCTGGAAGCCGAAGCTACTGCCGCAGTGGTAGAGAAATTTACCAGGCTGGTAGCCGAACAGGGCGGCCAGGTTACCGAGGTAGACCAGTGGGGCAAAAAGCGGATGGCCTATGAGGTGCGCAAGTACCGGGAGGGCTATTATGTCCTCATGAAGTTTAAAGGTACGCCGGCCGTGGCCCAGGAACTGGAGCGGGTATTAAAGATTACCGACGAGGTAATTCGCTACCTGATAACGCGCCTGGAAGAAGAAGCCAGCTAAAAGAAAAAGGCGGTGGGAGAAGGATGTTAAACCGGGTAATTTTAATTGGCCGGCTGACGCGGGACCCCGAACTGCGCTATACGGCCAGCGGCGTTGCGATGACGACCTTTACCCTGGCGGTAGACCGGAATTATGTCAACCAGCAGGGTGAACGAGGAACTGATTTTATCCGCATCACCGTATGGCGCAAGCTGGCGGAAACCTGCGCCAACCACCTGAACAAGGGCCGCCTGGTAGCCGTTGAAGGCCGCCTCCAGACGCGTTCCTATGAAACGCCCGACGGCCAGAAACGCCAGGCTACCGATGTGGTAGCTGACGATGTCCGTTTCCTGGACTGGCCCAAGGATGGTAAAGGCCCCAGTGGAGTGGGCAGCGGTCCCGCTATGGGTGCCGATAGCTTCAACCAGGATTTTAGCGATATGGGCACGGAAGTAGATATGGGCGAAGACGATTTGCCCTTCTAGCGAAAGAGGTGAAATAAGTTTGCGGCGTGACAAGAAACGTTCCCGGAAGCGGGTTTGCAGCTTCTGTGTCGATAAAATCGAACAGGTAGACTACAAAGATGTAAACCGCCTCCGCCGCTATATCAGCGAACGGGGTAAGATTTTGCCCCGCCGTATTTCCGGCAATTGCGCCCATCACCAGCGCCAGCTGACCACGGCTATCAAACGGGCGCGGGCCCTGGCCCTGTTGCCCTACACGGTGGAATAGCTACGGTAAAGCTTAAAGGAGCTTAAGGTGCCACCGCGGCGGTTAGATTGCCGCCAGCGAAGAAATGAAATGCAGGGAGTTGGAGGCTTCTAATCAGAAACTGGCGCAGCCAGTTTCTACAGAAATTCTGATTTCCGACTTCCTGCCTCTGATTTCTGATTTAAAGAGGAGGGAGGACAGCAACTCCCTCTTTTCTATATACGCCGTTAGGGGGAGTTACCCCGCCGGCGCAAAGTATGAGAGCTAAAATCAGGGGTAATTTGGGTGATAATTACATGCAGACCGAAGGCAGGGTGGCAGCCCTGGCCGAAGGGGCCCTCATGGCAGCCCTGACGGTGGTGCTGGTGCTCACGGGGTATTTTATCCCCCTTTTGCAGGTATTCACCAACATTATCTGGACGGTCCCCATTGTCGTCCTCATCGTGCGCCGCAACTTACGCCTGGGGGCAATGGCCACCTTGGTGGCCGGCCTGGCCATAGCCTTTTTTACCGGTCCGGTAAATGCGGCGTTGCTATTTATCCAGTTTGCCGCCCTGGGACTGGTCTATGGTTACCTTTTCAAGGTCAAGGCCCGGCCCGGCCAGGTGCTGGCAGCCGGGGCGGTTGTTGCGCTCTTTTCTTTGCTTTTGAGCCTTGGCGTGACCTCAAAATTAACAGGGCTACCCCTGGGGGGGCTGCTCCAGGAATTTGAGGCTACAGTTAATTATACCCTGGAATTTTACCGCCGTACGGGGATGCTGGAGCATATGGGTAGATCGGGGATGACCCCGGAACAGTTCCAGGCCGCCCTGACCACCATGATCAATCTCCTAAAACTCCTGTTACCGGGGATTTTAATCTCTGCTTCTATCCTGGCCGCCTTCGTTAATTACCTGGCGGCTGAAAAGATCCTGCAGCGCCTGGGCCTTATCGAGAGGGGGCTACCGCCTTTCCGTTACTGGCAGTTACCCTGGTACGCCATCTGGGGGGTAATTGCCGGCCTGGGTCTATGGCAGCTGGGAGATTATTATGACCTGGCTTTTGCCCGGCAGGTGGGGGTGAATATCCTTTATGTATATTTGCCCCTGCTGGCGGGTAACGGCCTGGCAGCAGTGAGCTTTCTTTTTTACCAGTTGAAACTGGCTCCCTTTTTCAAGGCGGTGCTGGTGATTATTGCCCTGCTCAATGTCCCGGTGGCCCTGGTTTCCCTGGTAACCCTGGGCTTATTTGACCCGTTTTTCAGCTACCGGCGGCGCATCAATCCGTCTGGTAAAGGAGAGTGAGGCGTGATGAAGGTTATTTTAACTGCTGATGTGCCCAAACTGGGCAACCGGGGGGCAGTAGTGGAAGTAGCCGAGGGCTACGCCCGTAATTATCTCTTACCCCGGGGCCTGGCGGTGGAAGCCACTGCCGGGCGCATAAAGGAATTAAACCGGGAAAAGAAACGCCAGGAAGAGAAAAAGAGCCAGGAGCTGGCACAGGCCCGGCGCCAGGCCGGCCAGCTCAACGGTGCCCTGGTCCAGGTGACCACCCGCGCCGGTGATAAGGGCAAACTTTTTGGTTCAGTTACCAATAAAGAAATAGCCCAGGCAATTAAAAACACTTTTCATCTGGACATCGACAGGCGTAAAATAGATCTCAAAGAGCCCATCAAGGCCCTGGGCAATTATGAAGTTACCTTGAAATTGCATCCTGAGGTCCAGGCCCGCCTGCGGGTACAGGTGGTGGCAGAGGGGAGTTAAAGCCATGTCAGAAAATATAACCGCAGCCGTTGACGCCGGCAAAGAGGTCCTGCCCGTCCTGGCCAGTGACCGTCATTTACTGGAGCGCCAGGTGGCCGCTTTATACGGTGTTTTATGTGATATTTACGGCACGGACAAAGTAGTTTTAAGGGCCAGCAAGCTGGAAGCCCTGGATTTAATCCGTTCCGGCGACCTGGCGGCCAGGGTCCTGGCCCTGGAAAAATTGATCTATGAGGACCCCACCATCAATGATTTGCCGGCCGAAGAAGAGATACCCCGGGTCCTGACAGCCCTGCAGGAAGAATTAGCCGACTTTATTGCCCGGCGGACGGTGGAAGAAAAGCTGGAGCAGCGCATTGCCGAAAGGATGCAGGAGCGCCATGAAGAGTATATCCAGGAGATTCGCCGCCAGGTTCTAAAGGAAAATAACGGGCCGGAAAACGCCCAGACCCTTAAAAAACTGGCTATTCTGGAAAAGATGTCCCGGATAACCCTATCCCGGACGGCCCTGGAAGCCCTGCGGCCCCGGCGCCTGGAGGAAATCGTCGGCCAGGACCAGGCCGTGCAGGCCATACTCGCTAAACTCGCCTCTCCCTTTCCCCAGCACATGATCATCTATGGCCCGCCGGGGGTGGGGAAAACGACGGCGGCCCGCCTGGCCCTGGAAGAAGCCAAGAAGATAAGCAGTTCCCCCTTTAAACCCCAGGCGCCCTTTGTTGAGGTGGACGGTACCACTTTGCGCTGGGACCCCCGGGAAGTGACCAACCCTCTTTTGGGCTCGGTCCATGATCCCATTTACCAGGGAGCGCGGCGGGACCTGGCCGAGAGCGGGGTGCCGGAGCCCAAACTGGGGCTGGTGACGGAGGCCCATGGCGGTATACTCTTTATTGACGAGATCGGGGAAATGGATCCCCTGCTCCTCAACAAGCTCCTCAAGGTCCTGGAAGATAAGCGGGTAGAATTTGATTCCTCTTACTATGACCCGGGCGATGAAAGTGTGCCCCGCTATATTAAAAAACTCTTTGAGGAAGGGGCCCCGGCTGATTTTATCCTTATCGGCGCTACGACCCGGGAGCCGGAGGAACTGAACCCGGCCCTGCGCTCCCGCTGCGCTGAGGTATTTTTTGAACCCCTCACGCCGACCCACATCCAGACCATTATCAAAGAAGCCGCGGGCCGGCTGGGGGTTAAACTGGAACCGGCGGTACCGGAACTAATCTCCGAATATACCATTGAAGGCCGCAAGGCCATCAATATCCTGGCCGAAGCTTACGGCCTCAGTCTCTACCAGCAGCAGCGGAAGAAAGGCCGCCGGCGCCGGCTAATTACGGTAGACCATGTCATGCAGGTGTTAAGAAGCGCCCGCCTGACGCCCTATACTACCGTTAAGGCCAAGGATACGCCGGAAGTCGGCCGGGTACTGGGCCTGGCCGTGGCCGGCTTTGTGGGTTCGGTCCTGGAGATTGAGGCCATGGCCTTCCCGGCCCGGGAACCGGGGAAAGGTAACATCCGCTTTAATGAGACGGCCGGCAGCATGGCCCGGGACTCCGTGTTCAATGCCGCTGTGGTATTTCGCCTGCTGACGGGGGAGGATTTATACAACTATGACGTCCACGTCAATATTGTGGGCGGGGCCAATATCGACGGTCCCTCGGCCGGCCTGGCCATTACCGCTGCCATTATCAGTGCCGTCCAGGAGCGGCCGGTGCGCCAGGATATCGCCGTGACGGGGGAAATCTCCATCCAGGGAAAAGTCAAGCCGGTAGGCGGGGTGCTGGAGAAAATCTATGGCGCCAAGCAGGCCGGGATGAAGATGGTTTTAATCCCGGCAGAAAATGCGGCCGAGGTGCCGGCCAGCATCAAGGGGATTGACATCCGGCCCGTGGCTACGGTGGCCGAGGCCCTGGATTACCTGCTGCTGGCGACGGCCGGGGCAAAGAGCCGGCGGCGGTCGCGGGCGGGAGCCTGAAAGCTATGGCGGACGAGCTGGAAAAAGTCCCTCCCCAGAGCCTCGAGGCCGAGCAGTCCGTCCTGGGGGCCATTATGCTGGACCGGGAGGCCCTGCTTGCCGTCCTGGAAATCCTTAAGGTCGAAGACTTTTACCGGGAAGCCCACCGGCTGATTTACCGCGCCATCCTGGACCTCAATGAGCGCGGTGAGGCCGTCGACCTCCTGACGGTAACGGAGGAACTCCGCCGCCAGGGCCAGCTGGAGGTGGCGGGCGGGGCTGCTTATTTGACCTCCCTGACGGGCGATGTACCCAGTGTGGCTAATGCCGGCTATTATGCCCGCCTGGTTGCGGAAAAGGCCACTTTAAGGGCCCTGGTGCAGGCAGCCGGCCGCATTACCGAACTGGCCTTGAGCGAAGCCGGGGAAGTGGACCAGATTTTAGATGAGGCTGAACGCCTGATTTTTGAGGTGGCCGGGGGCCGGCGCCGCAGCGGCTTTGTGCCCATTAAAGAGATCCTGCTGCAAACCTTTGAGCAGCTGGAGCGTTTGAGCGCCCATAAGGGTGAAGTGACCGGCGTACCCACCTTCCACGACCTGGACCGCCTTCTTTCCGGCCTGCAGCCTTCCGACCTGATTATCTGCGCTGCCCGGCCGGGGATGGGTAAGACTTCCTTCTGCCTGAATATTGCCCAGCAGGTGGCTGTCAAACAAAAGCTGCCGGTGGCCATTTTCAGCCTGGAGATGTCCCGGGAGCAGGTGGTGCAGCGCATGCTGGCTGCTGAAGCCATGGTGGAGCAGCACCGCCTGCGGACGGGCTTTTTAACCGAAGACGACTGGGCGCGGCTGGTCAATGCCGCCGGTATCCTGGGGGAGGCCCCCATCTATATTGACGATACCCCGGCCATCTCGGCCCTGGAAGTCCGGGCCAAAGCCAGGCGGCTGCAATCAGAAAGCGGCCTGGGCCTGGTGGTGGTCGACTACCTGCAGCTCATGCAGGCCCACCGCCGGGTGGACAGCCGCCAGCAGGAAATTGCCCTTATCTCCCGGGCCATGAAGGCCCTGGCCAGGGAGCTAAACGTTCCCGTCCTGGTCCTATCCCAGTTGAACCGCGGTGTCGAGCAGCGCCAGGATAAACGCCCGGTTATGGCCGACCTCCTGGAGAGCGGGGCCATTGAGGCTGACGCCGATGTCATTATCTTCCTTTACCGGCCCCAGTATTACGACCCGGATACCGAGAAAAAGGGCATTGCCGAGGTTATCGTGGCCAAGCACCGCAATGGGCCGGTGGGAACGGTGGAAATGGCCTTTTTGCCTGAATTTACCAAATTTGTCGACCTGGCCCCGGAACCGGCCGTTTAAGAAAGAAGGTTAAAAAAGTTGGCACCAGATTCTACCCGCATCTGGACCCGGGATTTTATCCTTTTATCCCTGGCCAGTTTCCTGATCTTTACCGGTTTCCAGATGCTCATGCCCACCCTGCCCAAATATGTAGCTGCCCTGGGTGGTGACAACCTGGTGGTGGGCTTTACCATGGGCATCTTTACCATTTCTGCTGTCCTGGTCCGTCCCTGGCTGGGCCGGGAAATGGACCGCCGTGGCCGGCGGGGTATCTACCTGCTGGGCTTGTTGATTTTTGCTGTGGCGGTGCTGGGTTATTCCCTTTCACCTTCGATCCTCATCCTGTTTCTTTTTCGCCTCCTTCATGGCGCCGGCTGGGGCGGTTCCACCACCGCCGGGGGAACCATTGTTACCGACCTTTTACCTCCGCAACGGCGGGCCGAGGGCCTGGGTTATTATGGCCTGTTTTCCAACCTGGCCATGGCCATTGCCCCGGCCCTGGGGCTGCTGGTCCTGGACCTGGCCGGTTTTAAAGTACTCTTCTTTACTTCCGCAGCCCTGGCCCTGGCCGCCACCCTGGTGGCCGGCAAGATAAAAATGCCGGCCGTAGCTACTCGCGGCGGGTCCCCGCCGGCCTTTTTTGAGCCTAAAGCCTTACGTCCGTCCCTGATTGCCTTCTTTATGACCATTACCTATGGCGGTGTGGTAACCTTCCTGACCCTTTATGCCGCCGAACGCGGTATTGCCAATATTGGTCTCTTTTTTACTTTTTATGCCGCAGCCCTGATGCTCATCCGGCCGCTGGCCGGGATGGTGGCCGACCGGCACGGCCAGGGGCCGGTTTTGGTCCCCGGTTTGCTGGCGGCCACCCTGGCCACCCTGATCCTGGCCCTGGCCGGCAGCCTCCCGGTTTTCCTCGTAGCCGCCGTCCTCTACGGCCTGGGATTTGGCGCCGCCCAGCCTACCCTCCAGGCCATGGCCGTGGCCGGCGTAGCTCCCAACCGCCGCGGTGCGGCGAACGGCACCTTTTTTTCCGCCTTTGACCTGGGGATAGGCCTGGGTTCTACCCTCCTGGGAGTCGTGGCCCGGTTCACCGGTTTTGCCGGTATGTATGCTGTAGCCTCTCTCTTCGGACTGGCCGGACTGCTCACTTTTCTGGCGGGAAGAAAAGGCAGGGCTGCCCAAAAAGCAACGGCGGGCCCTTAGACCCGTGGGCAGGATGAAAATCCACGTTACGATTTACGTGTAAAACAGCCGGTATTAGCCGGTATGTTTTGTAAGGGGGGTGTCTTATGGAAGTCAACATTGCCGGTACCCTGCTTAAACTCCTCCAGGGGGATATTGTCGAGCAAGAGGTAGAGGCCATTGTCAATGCCGCCAATACCGGCCTGTGGGGTGGCAGTGGCGTCGACGGCGCCATCCACCGCGCCGGGGGACCGGCCATTGCGGCAGAGTGCCGCCGCATCCGGGAGGAGCAGGGCGGCTGCCCCACCGGCCGGGCGGTCATCACTTCCGGCGGTTTCCTCAAGGCGCGCTACGTTATCCATACCGTAGGTCCCATCTGGCACGGTGGCCGGCAAGGAGAAGATGAGCTGCTGGCCAGTGCCTACCGCAGCAGCCTCCAGCTGGCCCGGGAGCGGGGCATCAAATCCCTGGCCTTTCCTTCCATCAGCACCGGGGCTTACCGCTTCCCCGTGGAGCGAGCCGCCGGGATAGCCATGGCCACGGTAAAGGATTTTTTGACTGCCAATCCGGGTACCTTTAGCGAAGTACGTTTTGTCCTTTTTTCCCGGCCGGTTCTGGTAGCTTATGAACAGGCCCTGGCGAAGGTATTAGCTTCCGGCCCGCAATATAATACCCGGTGATAAGACAGCGTTTGTGGCCGGGGCTTCTTGGGGTGGCGCCGTTGCAGCAGCGAGTTAAGTATTACTTAATTGTGAAATTGAGCACAAAAGCGGAGTGGAAGCGGCGATGATGTGGAGAAAAGGCGGGGTTAACCCCTTAAGTACAATTTAAATCTTGAATTAAAAGGATGAGCGGCCATGCGTACCGGTACGGCCAGCCTGCCCCTGCATGGCGGCCACTGCCCGCCCTGGCTTTTTGAACGCATGAAGCGCCTGGGGCCGGCCATCCTGGAGGTAATTGTCCGGGAATACGGCCCCCGGGAGGTTTTACGGCGCCTGAGTGATCCCCACTGGTTCCAGGCCTTTGGCTGTGTCCTGGGCTTTGACTGGCATTCCTCGGGCTTAACTACCACCCTCTGCGGCGCCCTTAAGGAGGGTTTACGCGGGCGGGAAAAGGACCTGGGCCTGGTGATTGCCGGGGGCAAGGGCCGCACTTCCCGCCAGACGCCCCATGAAATTGAAACGGCGGCCGATAGACTGGCCCTGACATCTTTACAACCCGGGGAGCTGGTCTACGCCAGCAGGATGGCCGCCAAGGTAGATAATACCGCCCTCCAGGACGGTTACCAGCTCTACCATCACATCTTTATCTTTACCTTTGACGGCAGCTGGGCCGTGGTCCAGCAGGGGATGAATGAAATGACGCGCCTGGCCCGCCGCTATCACTGGCTGGGCGAAGGGGTAAGGGACTTTACCTGCGAGCCCCATGCCGCCGTTTGCTGCGACGTACGGGGCGAAGTGTTGAATATGGTGGCCGGCGAAGGTGAGGCCTCCCGCCGGGTGGTGACGGAGCTGGCCCGGGAGCGGCCGCAAAAGATAGTAGCCGAGTTTAACCGCATCCTGGCAAGGGAGCTGCCCCACCTCTCCCTCCCCTGGCGCCATGACGTCCCGCGGGCCAGTTACCTTGATAAAGCCCTGCTCAAGGTGTATGCCGCCCAGCCGCGGGATTTTGCCGCCGTCCTGGGCGTGGAAGGCGTGGGCCCCAAAACCGTGCGCGCCCTGGCCATGGTGGCCGAGGTGGCCTACGGCGCGCCGGCCAGCTTCCGGGATCCCGTCTGCTACAGCTTCAGCCACGGCGGCAAGGACGGCCACCCCTACCCGGTGGACCGCCGGGTGTACGATCACTCCATCGCCGTTCTGGAGCGGGCCCTGGCTGCAGCCAGAATAGGCCAGACAGATAAGCTCCAGGCTTTAAAACGTTTGAGCACCTTGAGCGGGAGATGAATTTTTACCCAAAACGAAAACCGCCACGCCCTCATGTTGCGTGACGGTTTTTTCGTCTTAGCCCAGGATTTCCTTCAGGTCCTGTTCCGGCGTGGTAATGGGCTTCAGGTTGTAGTTTTCCTGCAGGACCTTCAGCACATTGGGCGTCAGGAAGGCCGGCAGGGAGGGGCCGATGCGGATGTTTTGAACCCCCAGGTGCAGCAGGGTCAGCAGGATGGCCACGGCCTTCTGCTCGAACCAGGACAGGACCAGGCTCAGGGGCAGCTCGTTGACGCTGCAGTTAAAGGCTCCGGCCAGGGCCAGGGCCACCTGCAGGGCTGAATAGGCGTTATTGCACTGGCCTATATCGAGGAGGCGCGGGATGCCGCCAATATCGCCCAGGTCGAGGTGGTTGAAGCGGTACTTGCCGCAGCCCAGGGTCAGGACCACGCAGTCTTTCGGCACCTTCTCCACAAACTCGGTGTAGTAATTGCGGCCCGGCCTGGCCCCGTCGCAGCCGCCCACCAGGAAGAAGTGGCGGATCTTGCCGGCCTTGACGGCATCGATCACCTGGCCGGCTATGCTTAAGATAGCCGTGTGATGGAAACCGGTGGTCAACTCGCCGCCGGCCTTTTCCTCCAGGGGCGGCAGGGCTTTCGCCTTTTCTATTACCGGGGTAAAGTCGCGGTTTTTAATATGGGTTACTCCCGGCAGGCCGGCAATGCCGCAGGTAAACATGCGCTCCCGGTAAGATTCCTTGGGGATCAACACGCAGTTAGTCGTACCCAGGATGGCGCCGGGGAACTCTTCAAATTCTTTTTTCTGGTTCTGCCAGGCCGAGCCATAGTTGCCCACCAGGTGGGGGAACTTCTTCAGTTCCGGGTAGGCATGGGCCGGCAGCATTTCCCCGTGGGTATAGACGTTAATCCCCGTACCTTCCGTCTGCCGCAGGAGTTCATAGAGGTCCAGCAGGTCGTGGCCGGTAACGAGAATACCCGGACCTTGCTTAGTGCCGGTAGATACTTTTGTCGGGACCGGGGCGCCAAAACGCTCTACATGGGCTTTATCCAATAATTCCATGACCTTGAGGTTCACGGCCCCGACTTTTAAGGCCATTTCTATATGACGGTTAAGATCAAAGTCGACGTTGGTTAGCGTGGTAAATAAAGCTTCATGCATAAAGGCGTCTACTTCTTCGTCCCTGGCGCCCAGTTCCCGGGCATGGTAGGCATAGGCGGCAATACCTTTAAGGCCGATGAGGATGGTATCCTGCAGGCTGGCGATATCTTCGTTCTTACCGCAAACGCCTGCCCTGGTGCAGCCGGTACCGCCGGCTGTCTGCTCGCACTGGTAACAAAACATGGTTTCTCCCCCTTTGGTGGAATTTTTCAGGACAACCTTATCATAAAGGAAAGGGCTAAAATAAACTGTGACCTGGGTCACAATTATACCCAGATTTGATCAAATACCCGGGCGCTGGAGCAAGTAACTTCTTACAAATCAGAACTGGTACTGGCAGGAAATCCAGTATGGGTGTCGAAAAACCTTAAATACGGCCAGTAATTAACAAAAAAGGGCGGAGGTTGCGGTATGGACGGAAATTCCCCCCGGCCATTGGGAGCTGGAGTAGATAAGCTGGCAGAAAGCCAAAACCAAATGTATAATTTTCACCCGGCAACCAGCCAGCCGTTGGGGAGTTATCATCAGCCGTTACCAATAGAGAAGCCGGTAGGGATGACGGGCGCACCCGACGGGCCGGTAGGGGAAATTTACCAGGAAGCCCAGGAAGCCCTGAGCGATGTCTACCACCGCTGCCGCCTGGGGAACCATCTTGAAGTAAAAGATATCCAGGAGATAGTGGCCGACTTTCTCAACCGGATGCAGGACAACCAGGACATGTTTTTGCAGATGGCCATGCTTAAGGACCTGGACCCCTATTCTTCGCGCCATTCCCTGAATGTAACTGTCCTGGCTACCCTCCTCGGTTCAAAATTAGGCCTCTCCCAGGATGAACTCCTGGTCATCGGCGTTGGCGCCATGCTCCACGACGTGGGCAAATTGGAAGTACCGCCGGCAGTTTTATTAAAGCCCGGCAAGCTAACTGCCGAGGAGTTTGCCATTATCAAGCGCCATCCCCAGGCCGGTTATGAGCGGCTGGACGGCGTGGTCAGCGAAGCGGTTCGCCGGGTGGCCCGGGATCACCATGAACGCTGTAACGGCAGTGGTTACCCCAAAGGATTAAACCGGGAAGAATTAAGCCTGGCCGCCCGGTGCGTCGCCATTGCCGATGTTTACGACGCCGTAACTACCGACCGCTGCTACCGGCCCAGGTATCTCCCCCATGAAGGCATGGAATTGTTAATGGTAGAAAGTACCATGGGCAACCTGGACCTGGAGCTGGTACGGGTCTTTTTGCAGGCCATTGCCAGTTACCCGGTGGGGACTACGGTACGGTTGACGACCGGTGAAATCGCCCGGGTAATAGCCCAGGAGCCGGAGGTACCCATGCGCCCGGTGGTCAAGGTGCTGCAGCCCCGGCGCCGGGCCGGTGAGATTATCCGCCTCCTGACCAATCCTTCTATCTTAATTGTCGAGGCTGAACCCTAGTTCATTTCGTAAAAACTGGGTGTTGGCGGGGCGGCAGGGGTATGCTAAGATAAGGGTACTGGCCAACCTGGATGGCGGAGATGATTGGATGCCGGTTAGGGAAAAAGATTGGGCGACGGCTTACCTGGGTTTGGGCTCCAACCTGGGTGACCGGGAAGGGAATTTGCAGCGGGCCGTAGCTATACTTACGGCCACCGAAGGGATCGAGGTGGAACGCCTTTCTTCCTGGTATGAGACGGCCCCGGTGGGCAAGACCGACCAGGGATGGTTTTTAAACGGGGTGGCCAAAATCAAGACCACCATGCTGCCGCGGGAGTTGCTGTTGACTGTCCTGGCTATAGAGCAGCGCCTGGGCCGGGTGCGGCGGGAGCGCTGGGGACCCCGGAACATTGATATCGACATCTTGCTTTACGACGATTTAACAGTTAATGAACCGGACCTGGCCATTCCCCACCCCAGGCTGATGGAGCGGGCCTTCGTCCTGATACCCCTGGCCGAAATAGCCCCGGAGCTTATTTTACCCGACGGCCGGCGGGCAGGCGTGGCCGCTGCAAGTCCTTTTCCCGGGCAGGAAGTATTGCCTTACAGGGGTAACAGGTGTTAAAATATAACCGGGCGCTACCGTCAAGGAGTGCACGGGTTTATCTTTAACAATAAATACCAGTTGAAGATTAGACCGCTTGGATCTATTTGCGACCGAGACGGGTGGATGAGGAAACAAACTTCCGGCAGCTCGTCGGGAGTTTTTTTGTTCCAGGAGGGGTTACCATGCGAATAGGCATTATCGGTGCCGGGGCCGTCGGTACGGGGGTGGGCATATTATTGCGCCGGCGGGGATACACCATCGCCGGTGTAGCCAGCCGGACCCTTGCTTCAGCCCGGCGGGCGGCGGCAAGGCTGGCCTGCCCGGCTTTTGAGGGGGCGGTAGATGTGGCCCGGCGGGCCGATGTTGTCTTTATCACCACCAGCGATCAGGCCATCGGACAGGTGGCCGCCAGCGTAGCCGCTCAAGGGGGCTTTCGCCCCGGGCAAACGGTGATTCATATGAGCGGTTCCTTAACTTCAGCCGTCCTGGACCCGGCGCGGCAGGCCGGGGCCCTGGCCTTAAGCCTCCATCCCCTCCAGTCCTGTGCCGACGCCGACCGGGCGGTGGCCAACCTCCCCGGGTCGGTTTTCAGCCTGGAAGGCGATCGGGAAGCCCTGCCCCTGGGGAAACGCCTGGTGACCGAGCTGGGGGGCGAGTATTTCCTCATCAGCCCCGAGGCCAAACCCCTCTACCACGCGGCCGCCTGCGTCGCTTCCAACTACCTGGTCAGCCTCATAGATTTAAGTCGCCGGCTCATGCAGGCAGCCGGTATGGAACCGGAAATGGCGGCCCGGGCCCTGGCGCCTTTAATTAAAGGCACTTTAGATAATATTAATGAAAAGGGTATTCCCCAGGCCCTGACCGGCCCCATTGCCAGGGGCGACTTCGGTACGGTCAGGGACCACTTAAAGGCCATGGAGGCCACCGTACCCGAGCTGGGCGAGCTTTACCGCGCCCTGGGGCGCTACACGGCCGGCCTGGCCGGCCGCAAAGGGAGCATTGACGCCCGCAAGGTAGCCCTGTTCGGGCAAATCCTGGCTGCCAAATTTGAGGCAGCAAGCGGGAGGGCAGGAGTCAGGGGCAAAGCCGGCCAATGATAGAGCCCCAGGCAAAGGAGATGACAGGAGTGGAGTTACTGACGACAATTGCCGCCACCCGCAAGTTTGTGGCGGCAGCCAGGCAGCAGGGCAAGAGCATTGGCCTGGTCCCGACCATGGGTTATCTCCACGAAGGCCATTTAACCCTGGCCAGGACGGCCAGGGAGCAGGATGACGTCGTTATGATGAGCATTTTTGTCAACCCGACCCAGTTTGGCCCCGGGGAAGACCTGGAGCGTTATCCCCGCGACCTGGAACGGGATCGAAAGCTGGCCGCCGGCGCGGGCGTCGATGCCATTTTCGCCCCGGCGGTAGCCGAAATGTACCCGCCCGGGTATGCCACCTATGTCCAGGTCGAAGGCTTGACAGAAGTTCTCTGTGGCGCCTCCCGGCCGGGCCATTTCCGGGGCGTAGCTACCGTGGTCAGCAAGCTTCTTAATATCGTCCAGCCCGACCGGGCCTATTTCGGCCTCAAGGATTACCAGCAGGCGGTAGTCATCAAGCGCCTGGTCAGGGATTTAAATTTCCCGGTTGACATAATCACCGTCCCCACCGTGCGGGAGCCCGACGGCCTGGCTATGAGTTCGCGGAACAAATACTTAGCCCCGGACCAGCGTCGTAGCGCCCTGGCCCTCTACCGCGCCTTAAACCTGGGGGCGGAGCTCATCCGCTCCGGCGAACGCCGCGCTGCTGTGGTCCGGGAAGCCATGGCCGGGGAAATTCTAGCCCGGCCCGGCACGCGGATTGATTATGTGGCGGTAAATGACGCTGAGACCCTTGCACCTTTAGAAGAAATCAAGGGCCGGGTGCTGCTGGCCCTGGCCGTCTGGGTGGGCAACACCCGCTTAATTGATAACCTGACCCTGGAGGTGAAAGATGATGTGGCGCACCATGATGAAAAGCAAGCTGCACCGGGCAACTGTCACCGGGGCTAACCTGAATTATGTCGGCAGTATTACCATTGATAGCGAGCTGATGGCCGCGGCCGATATTTTACCCAACGAGAAAGTCCAGGTGGTCAACAATAATAATGGCGCCCGGCTGGAAACCTACGCCATCCCCGGCCCTGCCGGCAGTGGGGTTATCTGCGCCAACGGGGCGGCCGCCAGGCTGGTCCAGCCCGGCGATATTGTCATCATTATTTCCTATGGCATTTTTACTGACGCCGAAGCCAGGTCCTATCAACCGCGGGTTATTCTCCTGGATGGCCAGAATAAAATAACTGAGGTCAGGGGCAGGGAAAGGCCGGGGGAGGTCTGGGTTTAAAATAAGGCCCGGGTAAATATGTTAACCCTAACGGCAAATAAATAGTTGACAACCATAAAAAGGAAGATTAAAATATAATCATGGCAATAGAAGGCAGTAAGCAACAGGTCTTAGAGTATCTACGCCATCACCGGGGCGAGTATATTTCCGGCGAAGAGCTGAGTAAAAAGCTGGCCATCACCAGGACGGCCGTGTGGAAGCATATCCAGGCTTTACGCCAGGAAGGCTACCAGATTGATGCCCAGACCCGCCGCGGCTATTGCTTGCTGTCCATCCCGGATTGTTTTTATCCCGATGAGGTGGCGGCAGGGCTCACGACGTCCTGGCTGGGACGGAACCTTTACTATTACGACGAAGTGGGTTCTACCAACCAGGTGGCCAAAGAACTGGCCGACGGCGGGGCACCGGAAGGGACGGTGGTCATCGCCGAGGGCCAGACAGGCGGTCGCGGCCGGCGGGGGCGTTCCTGGCTCTCGCCACCCCATAAAGGCATCTGGTTCTCGGTTATCTTACGCCCCCGGGTGGCTCCGGCCCTGGCATCCCAGCTGACCCTGCTGGCGGCAGTAGCCGTGACGGCAGCCATTCGCCGCCACACAGGACTCCCGCCGGGCATAAAGTGGCCCAACGATATACTGGCCGGGGGGCGTAAAGTGTGCGGTATCCTGACGGAGATTAAAGCCGAAATTGATGCCCTCGAGTATGTTGTCCTGGGTACAGGCTTAAACGTCAACCTGGAGGCGGGTGATTTTAGCCCCGAGGTTAGACCCCTGGCTACCTCTTTATTTTTAGAACTGGGCCGGCCTGTAGCGCGGCTGCCCTTATTCCGGGAGATATTGTACCAGCTGGAAAAATGGTATGAGCGCTGGCAGGAAGAGGGTTTCGACCCTGTCCGGCGGGCCTGGAAAGAGGCCAGCGTTACCCTGGGCCGGGAGGTGGAGGTTAACTCCTGGCGGGAAGTTTTCCGGGGCGTGGCCGTAGATATTGACGCGGAAGGCGCCCTGCTGGTCAGGGGCGGGGGAGGTGAGCTCCGGCGTTTTAACTCCGGCGAGGTGAGCCTGCGACCGGCAAGCTAAAATTTTTTGTCGCATATGTTAACTAAATAAGCGACAAATAGTTAACAATAATAGCCGCCCGCTAACAAAGCCAGCTGCGAAAAGAGCTATTCACGAGGAGGAATCTTCTATGCGTACTAAAGATATGGCCCTGGTGGCCCTTTTTGCCGCCCTGGTAGCCGTCCTGGCCCAGGTGGCCATTCCCCTGCCCTTTTCGCCGGTACCCATTACCGGCCAGGTCCTGGGAGTATTGCTGGCCGGTGCCATCCTGGGTAAAAATAGAGGCACCCTGGCCATGCTCGTTTACTTACTCCTGGGGGCCATTGGTTTACCCGTCTTTGCCCGGGGCGGGGCCGGCCTGGCGGCCTTTGCCGGCCCGTCGGGGGGGTACCTCTGGGGTTTTGCCCTGGGGGTCTACGTCATGGGCCTGGTCCTGGAAAGGGGTAGAAGGGAGCCGGGTTACGGCCGCCTGGCTGCCGGTATGCTCACCTGCCTGGTGGTGGTCTATGTTCTGGGTACTTTACAGTTAATGTACCTCCTGCATCTTAACCTGGTGAAAGGTCTTCTCCTGGGTGTCCTGCCCTACATCCCCCTGGACCTGGCCAAACTGGTCCTGGCAGCAGCCATCAGCCTCCAGGCCCGGCGGGCGCTGCAGCAGGCAGGGTATCTACCAGCCCCCGGCCGCGGCCCGGGAACTTGTCGGCCGCCAAGTTGATAAAAAAGCGGCCGGCCGCCTCTGCGCCGGTTGCCCCTGGCCGGCCGGCGGTTATTGCTGCTGGTAATTGACCCCTTAACGGGGTTATTTTTTTACCGGCAGGAAAGAGGATAAAGTCGGGTACTGTGGAATAATTGAAGTTGAAAAGAATGGAGGGGATGCGGCCATGTTACTGGCCATAGATGTCGGCAATACTAATATTGTCATTGGCCTTTATAAAGGGAAGGAGCTGCAATGCCACTGGCGCGTAGCCAGCGACCGGCAGAAGACAGCCGATGAATACGGCCTGATTTTACGTCAACTGGGCCATTACCAGGGGGTGGACCTGGCGGCCATTAAAGCTGTGGTCATGGCTTCCGTTGTGCCCACTTTGACCCAGACTTTGACCATGATGCTTAAAGACCAGTTTAACTGCCAGCCGCTGGTCATCGGCCCCGGGGTAAGAACCGGGATGCCCATCCGTTTTGACAACCCCCGGGAAGTAGGCGCCGACCGGATTGTCAACGGCGTGGCCGTCTATGAACTGTATGGTGGCCCGGCCATTGTGGTGGACTTCGGGACCGCTACCACCTTTGACGCTATTTCTGCCAGCGGCGAGTACCTGGGTGGGGCCATAGCTCCCGGTATCGGGATCTCTACCGATGCCCTTTTTGCCCGGGCGGCCAAACTGCCCCGGGTGGAACTCATCAGGCCGCCCCAGGTAATCGGTAAAAATACCGTGGCCTGCATGCAGGCGGGGATAATGTATGGCTTTATCGGCCAGGTAGAAGGGATTGTTAAGCGCATGCAGGCCGAAATGGGGGGGCGGGCCGTGGTGGTAGCCACCGGCGGCCTGGCCGGTTTGATAGGTCCCGAAGTTAGCTGCATTGATAAGGTTGATCCCCTGTTAACCCTGGAGGGTTTGCGGATCGTCTATGAGCGCAACAGTTAAAATTGGCCCGGTTACCCTGGCAGCCCCCCTGGTGACGGCGCCCATGGCGGGTTTTTCCGACCGCATCTTTCGCCATCTCGCCAGGGAAGCGGGGGCGGCCTTAACCTATACCGAAATGATCAGCGCCCAGGGGCTTATCTATCAAAGCAAGGCTACCTGGGCGCTCCTGGATGTAAAGGACGAACCGGGCCCGGTAGCCGTCCAGCTCTTTGGCCGGGAGCCGGAAATCCTGGCCAGGGCTACTAAACTAGCTGTAGCCGCCGGGGCGGATATTGTTGATTTAAATATGGGCTGCCCGACACCCAAGATAGTGAAAAACGGCGAGGGAGCGGCCCTGATGCGCGATCTACCCCTGGCGGCGGCCATTGTGGCCGCCATGGTGGCGGCTGCCGGCCCGGTGCCGGTAACGGTCAAAATGCGGAAGGGCTGGGATGCAGATTCCGTAAATGTTATCGAGGCGGCCCGGGCGGTGGTGGAGGCCGGGGCGGCGGCGGTAGCTATCCACGGCCGCACCCGCAGCCAGTTTTACAGCGGCCGGGCCGACTGGGATTGCATCCGCCGGGTAAAGGAAGCCGTACCGGTACCGGTCATTGGCAATGGTGATATCGGGACACCGGCAGACGCCGTAGCCATGCTGGAGCTGACAGGTTGCGATGCCGTCATGGTGGGCCGGGCTGCCATAGGCAATCCCTGGCTTTTAACGGCCATCCGCGCGCGCCTGGAAGGCCGGCCGGTACCTCCTCCACCCGATGTGGCCACGCGGATGGCCATGGCCATCCGCCATTTCAACATGATGGTAGAGCTAAAAGGAGAAAAGACTGCAGTAAAAGAAATGCGGAAGGTTCTGGCCTGTTACCTCCGGGGTTTACCGGGAGCAGCCCGCCTGCGCCAGCACCTTTATACCCTTGATACCGCGGCGGAAGTCATCGCCACCCTGACTGCCTACAAGATAACCTAATATATTGACAGTAAAACAAATAGAAGTAAAATATAAACAGATAGTTTCTATATGGAGGCGGTACTTTGACAGGGGGACATGATTTAGAAGAAATCACCGTCAGCCTGGTAGATGCTTTGTGGCAGTTCTGGCGGATGTGGCGCCAGGTTTCCCATCCGGTTCGTAAGGGTAAAATTACACCGGAGCAATACTGGCTTTTAAAGCGCCTGAAACATGGAGGTCCCCTTAACATTGGTGAACTGGCCGAGGGGCTGGGGATCACCAGCAGTTCCGCCACAACAGCCACCAAACGGCTGGCAAAAATGGGCCTGGTAAGGCGGGTTAGGCAGAAGGAGGATGAGCGGGTAGTCACCGTGGAACTTACCAGCGCCGGCCTGGAAATGCTGGAGCAATGGGCAAGCGAGCAGCGAGCTGCTCTAGCCAGTTTACTTATGCCCCTAACGCTAGAAGAACGGATCTTACTGTTGAAGCTTATCCGGAAGGTTAATCCTCTGTAAAATGTTTAAAGGGAGAAGATATTACCATGGTTTGTTCTGTCGAGGTGAAAAATCTGGTTAAGCGCTTTGGCAATCATGAGGCTGTCGCTGGCATAAATTTTAATATAAAGAGGGGAGAGGTATTTGGCCTCCTGGGGCCCAACGGCGCCGGGAAGACAACCACCATCCGCATGCTGGCCACCCTTCTGCCACCGACTTCTGGTCAGATACTGATTGAAGGGGTAGACGTGCTCCGCCAGGGTGGCCTGGTCCGGCAAGTCATCGGTTACGTACCCCAGGCCCTGTCCGCTGACGGGACCTTGACGGGGTATGAAAACCTGCTACTCTTTGCCAAGCTACTGCGTTTGGATAAAAAGGAACGCGAGAGACGTATTCAGGAGATTCTGGCTCTCCTCAACCTGCAAGAGGCAGCTCACAAGCTGGTGCGGGAGTATTCCGGCGGTATGGTAAGGCGTTTGGAAATAGGGCAGGCTATCCTGCACCGGCCGCGGGTGTTAATTTTAGACGAGCCGACGGTGGGGTTGGATCCGGTAGCCCGCCACACTGTCTGGAACACCTTAAAACTGCTGCGTGAGGAAACAGGACTGACGGTGTTGATTACTACCCATTACATGGAAGAGGCTGAGGCCGCCTGCCAGCGGGTGGCTATTATGAACCGTGGTCAGATAGCGGCCCAGGGCACGCCTGCTGAACTGAAAAAGGAAACCGGCAACCCTGGCGCTACTTTGGAGGATGTTTTTACGTATTTCACCGGCGACCAGTTAGAAACAGGGGGGAGTTTCCTTGAAATGCGCAAGACGCGTCGTCGTGTCCAGCGATTCAGCTGAAAAACCGATAAATACAGGCCTTATCCAACCTTTCGGCCCGGGTTCCGGCCTACTGGCTTACCTTACAGGCTCCCTGGTGGTGGCGGAGATGGAGATCCGTAAATTGCGCCATGACCCAACTGAGTTATTCACCCGGGCCGTACAACCGGTTTTGTGGTTGCTCATTTTTGGCCAGGCCTTTTCCCGCGTCCGGGCCATACCGACCGGTGGCGTCAGTTACCAGACCTTTATGGCCCCGGGGATCCTGGCCCAGTCCATGATGTTTATTGCTATCTTTTATGGCCTGAGCATTATCTGGGACCGGGACCAGGGTATCTTGCAAAAACTCCTGGCCATGCCGGTACCGCGGGCTGCCTTTGTCACGGGCAAGGCTCTCGGAGCCGGCATTCGCGCCCTTAGCCAGGTGGTTATTATCCTTTTTCTCGCTTTATTATTGCGCCTGGACATGCGCTGGAGCATAACCGGCATAGTTTTTAGCATGCTGACGATAATTGTGGGGGCCTCGTTCTTTGCCACACTATCGATGATTTTTGCGGCCATAGTAAAAACAAGGGAACGGTTTATGGGTGTTGGCCAGGTAATCACCATGCCTTTATTCTTTGCCAGCAACGCCCTTTACCCCATTAACATTATGCCGGCGTGGCTGCAGGCACTGGCTACAATTAACCCGTTAAGTTACGTGGTTGAACTGTTGCGCGGTTACCTGCTCAACGGCACCGTAGCCGGGAGCGGCCATGCCTGGGCGGTTCTCCTGGCGGCAACTGCGGCAATCCAGGTAATAGCTGCCTACCTGTATCCTTTGATAGTCACTTGAACACCTGGTAAAAGGGTTAGACGCGAAGAAATAGTTCTTCGCTATTCCTGGGGGAGAAACTATTAAGAAGATAGCAACAATATTACGCTTAGTCTTGGGAGGGGGCAAAATGTCTTTTCAGGCTGGGGGATCTACAGCCGGGATTTATGGGCGTCGTTACCAGGTCCTGGCTGCCATTATGCTGGGCAGCATCATGGGTCCCATTGACGCCAGCATCGTCAACGTCATTCTCCCGACTATCACAGGCTATTTTGGCGTGCCTATCGCCACCGCCCAGTGGGTACCCATGATCTACCTGTTGACCATCAGTAGCCTGCTTTTATTCTACGGTCGCATGGGAGATATCCTGGGGTATAAGCGTATTTATTTAATGGGGCTGGCGGGCTTTATCGTAGCGTCGGCCCTCTGCGGTCTGGCCCCCGGTATTTCCTGGCTCATTCTTTTCCGGGCCATCCAGGGGGTGACTGCCGGTATGATGATGGCTGTGCCTTATGCTATCATCACAGCTACCTTTCCCCCACAGGAGCGGGGCCGGGCCCTGGGGATCAACGCCATCAGCATTTCGGCGGGACTGGCCCTGGGCCCTACCCTGGGAGGGCTGGTTACTTCCCTGTGGAACTGGCGTATGGCCTTTTTAATCAATATTCCCATCGGGATCGTTGGCCTGATGTGGGCGCGAAAGGTTATTCCTGAGTTAAAGGGCCAGCCTGGCAAAATGGATGGCGGCGGGGCGGTGACGGCCTTTATCTTCCTTTTCTCTTTCCTGCTATTTGTCAACCGGGGACAAAAAATGGGCCTTAATGCTGCCACCCTGGAACCGGGCGTCAACCTGCTCCGCTTTGGCCGCCAGATTTTCATGTTCATTACCGGCCTGGTGCTTTTTTATAACTACAGCGGTCGTAAAGTGAATCTCCATCGCTTCTTCAGCCGCCGGCTAAAAAACCTGGCCATACCCTATGTCATCTGGACAGCCTATTTACCTGTACAGCCTGGCAATCATCACCGCCTCATGGCTACTTCTCCTCCTTTTGCCCGGCTGAGGGGGCAGGTGCGGCGCAGGTTACAGTAATGGCAGTGGTATTCACCCACCTCGAAGCCCTGGCCGATGCCGCTGATGCCGGAGACGGATTTGCGCGGCAGCATGAGGTAGGATGCCGTCAGGGTGATGCCCAGGCTACCGGCGTCCACGAGGGAAAAGATAAGCTCCTGGTCGGCCAGATTATCCCAGTAGGAGTGGCCGGGGCCGAAGGGAGTAGTGGCCTCCAGGCCTGCGGCGGCGATGGCCATCTCCACCTGCTGAAAGCCGCTGTAGTAAGCAGCCTCCACCAGGGCCGAACCGGCCAGGTCCAGGAGGTAGCTGGCCAGGGTATCGCCGGCGGCCTGGTACTCTTTGATCCTGGCCTCCAGGCGGGGGCCGATGGTCGCGGCCATGACGAGGAGCCCCCGGGCGGGTGCGAGCTTTTTAGCTAAAAAGCGGCTTTTGATGACCTGTCCCCCGGGCAGGCGGAGTTCGTTATTTATAATGGTAACCGGCTCGTAATAAGCCCAGGCAAAGGCGGGTTCGGCCAGGGAACGAGCCTCCCGGCAGAGGCTGTCGTAGAGTTCTTTAATATGGGTTTCCAGGCTGCGCCCGCTTTCCATGCCCTGCATGGCCAGGAGCTTCTCTACGTCGACGGTAACTTCCAGGTCCTTAATCAGACGGGTTTCTCCGGTACGCCAGCCCGCCGTCCGCATTGCCATCCTCCTCCCCAAAATTAACTTCAGGGCTATCTCCAGATACCAAATCAATCCAATTTTACGGCTGTACCGGCGGCGGTAACCATAAGCATGCCTTCCCTAACGACCTCATAGTCCAGGTCGACGCCAATGACGGCGTCGCCGCCCAGCTGCCGGGCCTTTTCGGCCATTTCCCGCAGGGCGATTTCCCGGGCCTGGGCCAGCTTTTCTTCGTAGGCCCCGGAGCGGCCGCCGACGATGTCGGTAATGCTGGCAAAGAGGTCGCGGACGATGTTGGCACCCATAATGGCCTCGCCGGCGACCACCCCCAGGTACTCCCGCACCTGGCGGCCATCGACGGTGTTAGTTGTGGTTACGATCATAGGGGTCGCCTCCCAGGGATATTTTTTCCTGACTTTATCAGTTGAATCCCTAGAACCCGCATAAAACCTAGAAAAATAGAAAACAAGACGCGCATTTTGCCACTACAACCGGTCCTGCCAGCGGGCAGCAAACTCCTCTACACGGGTAATGTTTCCCGGCGGTGCAATCCGCATTAGGCGCAGGATCTTTTTGCTCAACTCTGTACTCTGGGTCTTGATAAAGAACACCTCTCCTTTGATCTCTACCTCGGCAAAGTTGAGGGAGTTTAACGCTTCCCGGATTTCTGCCGGCGAGGCATTTTCCACCGCTTGCCGGAGCTTGAATTCCAGAGTGCGTTCGAGAAGAAAGGCGAGGAAGCAAATTACAAAGTGTCCTTTAATCCGCCTTTCGGTCCAGTGAAAAACCGGCCGGACTTTCAGGGTGCTTTTCATGACGCGAAAAGATTCTTCAATCCGCCACAGGTTATGGTAAGCATCCAGGATGTCTTTGGCACTCATTTCTTTCTCGCTGGTCTGGATGCCGTAGTAGCCGTCAAATTGTTTGTCCCGGGCAATGGCTTCTTCGTCCAGTATCCACGTGCCCGTACAGTCTATTTCTTTGAGGTATTTCTTGCCGCCACGTTTGTTGCTGGCCTGGATTTTGGCCTTGCTTTCTAAAAGGGTTTGGGCTTTCTCGATTAACCTTTCCCGGTCGGCCCGGTCTTTTTCCGCCCGCCGGCTGGAGTAGGTGACGATCAGTTTTTCGGGTAATTTGTATTTTTTCCCTTCAGCGGTGAATTCGTTTATGTACTCGATAACCTTGTAGCGAAGGACTTCTCCTTCATCGTCCTTTATCTCCTGGTAGCCATTTTCGTCCAATATCATATCGGTAATCTCTTTTTTCATGCTCTTGATGCGGGCGGCAAAGATGTAGCTGTAGCCCCGTTCCACTATGCGTTTTAAGTTAAGCTTGCTGTTGATCCCCCGGTCGGCGACGATGATCACCCGGCGCAGGCCAAAACGTTTTTCCAGCTTTTCTAAGGCCGTCTCCAGGGTCTTGCCGTCAAAGGTATTGCCGGGGAAAAGCTCATAGCCAATGGGCCGCCCCTCGCAATCAATAAGCAGGCCCAATACCACCTGGACTTCGTTGAACTTACCGTCTTTACTGAAGCCGAAATCGCGTAAAGTGTCGGCTTCGACGCTGGCAAAGGAAAAGGTCGTTACATCATAAAAAACCACATCCACCTGCATGTTAAAAAGGTGGCGGTTCTTTTGGAACATCTCCTCCTCCAACAACTCTTTATACTCGCAGAGTAAATCCAAGGAGCGGTAGAGGTGGTTTAAGGCTACGTCGGGTAAACTGGCATAACGGTGCTGGTAGTTGTAGGTACCTAATTTACTCCTGGGTTCAAGGAGGTGCTGGATAGCCATAAGAAAACTGGCGTCGCTTAATTCGAATTGTACCTTACGTTTGGCACTGATCTTCTTTAAAAGTTTGGGTAGCTCAAATTGGTTCCAGATCTTCTGGTAGACCACATAGCCCCAGTTCTTGATCTGCGCCTCGGAAAAGCTGGCTAAACTGGTCACCTCCCTGGCCTTGGACAATTCTAAGAGGCGCTTACCAAGTCTTTGAAAGCTGGGGTTGTTTTCAATCTCGTCCAGGCGACCGAGATTGAGGAGGACCTTGTGTTTAACAGCTCCATTTTCCCGGTAAGATTGGACTAGCTGGACGTACTGGTGGTTTTTGGTTTTAGTTATTTTGATGAACATGCTTAAATGATACCACTAACATTGCCTATTGTCTAGATAATATTTGGTATTTCACAATATTAGTTGCCACTACGTTTTTCGCTTTTTGGGCTATTTTTAACGCCCAAAGCTAGATTTTATCTGGGTTCTTGAATCAGTAAAATGTCGCAACTGATAAACTCAGGTGCTATTTGTCAACCGGGGACAAAAAATGGGCCTTAATGCTGCCACCCTGGAACCGGGCGTCAACCTGCTCCGCTTTGGCCGCCAGATTTTCATGTTCATTACCGGCCTGGTGCTTTTTTATAACTACAGCGGTCGTAAAGTGAATCTCCATCGCTTCTTCAGCCGCCGGCTAAAAAACCTGGCCATACCCTATGTCATCTGGACAGCCTATTTACCTGTACAGCCTGGCAATCATCACCGCCTCATGGCTACTTCTCCTCCTTTTGCCCGGCTGAGGGGGCAGGTGCGGCGCAGGTTACAGTAATGGCAGTGGTATTCACCCACCTCGAAGCCCTGGCCGATGCCGCTGATGCCGGAGACGGATTTGCGCGGCAGCATGAGGTAGGATGCCGTCAGGGTGATGCCCAGGCTACCGGCGTCCACGAGGGAAAAGATAAGCTCCTGGTCGGCCAGATTATCCCAGTAGGAGTGGCCGGGGCCGAAGGGAGTAGTGGCCTCCAGGCCTGCGGCGGCGATGGCCATCTCCACCTGCTGAAAGCCGCTGTAGTAAGCAGCCTCCACCAGGGCCGAACCGGCCAGGTCCAGGAGGTAGCTGGCCAGGGTATCGCCGGCGGCCTGGTACTCTTTGATCCTGGCCTCCAGGCGGGGGCCGATGGTCGCGGCCATGACGAGGAGCCCCCGGGCGGGTGCGAGCTTTTTAGCTAAAAAGCGGCTTTTGATGACCTGTCCCCCGGGCAGGCGGAGTTCGTTATTTATAATGGTAACCGGCTCGTAATAAGCCCAGGCAAAGGCGGGTTCGGCCAGGGAACGAGCCTCCCGGCAGAGGCTGTCGTAGAGTTCTTTAATATGGGTTTCCAGGCTGCGCCCGCTTTCCATGCCCTGCATGGCCAGGAGCTTCTCTACGTCGACGGTAACTTCCAGGTCCTTAATCAGACGGGTTTCTCCGGTACGCCAGCCCGCCGTCCGCATTGCCATCCTCCTCCCCAAAATTAACTTCAGGGCTATCTCCAGATACCAAATCAATCCAATTTTACGGCTGTACCGGCGGCGGTAACCATAAGCATGCCTTCCCTAACGACCTCATAGTCCAGGTCGACGCCAATGACGGCGTCGCCGCCCAGCTGCCGGGCCTTTTCGGCCATTTCCCGCAGGGCGATTTCCCGGGCCTGGGCCAGCTTTTCTTCGTAGGCCCCGGAGCGGCCGCCGACGATGTCGGTAATGCTGGCAAAGAGGTCGCGGACGATGTTGGCACCCATAATGGCCTCGCCGGCGACCACCCCCAGGTACTCCCGCACCTGGCGGCCATCGACGGTGTTAGTTGTGGTTACGATCATAGGGGTCGCCTCCCAGGGATATTTTTTTTATTTTACCATAGATTGCTGGTGGTGCAACGGGAAAATTTGACCTGCCCGGCAGGATGCGGACCCCGGGTCGGTGGCCCCGCCAGCCAGCAAGTAGCAGGCCATATGCCTGGCCGGGAGGATGCAGGCTGTTACCGTCCTGTACAAACCCCTTGCCAGGACGGTTTTATTTTGTTATAATCTTCCTTGCACATTTCTGTGCACAAAGGGGCAAAGTTTCTAATGGACCTCATCCGGATTGGCGACAAGCTTATCAGCCGGCGCAAGATCAGCTCCATCCTGGAGCGCATCTTTACGTTGCGCTGCCAGGGTTTTTCCCAGCAGGAGGCGGCCCGGCAGGTAGGCGTTGACCGTTCCTTTGTGTCCCGGTTAGAAACCCTGGGCGAGGTACGGCGCGGCCGGCGCATAGCTGTGGTGGGTTTCCCGGTAGCCAATAAAGCCGAGCTGGAAAACATGCTGCGGCAGGAGGGTGTGGAATACGTCTTACTTTTAACTGATGCCGAACGCTGGGATTTTGTCCGCCAAAAAAATGGACTGGAGTTACTGAACCAGCTGATGGAGATTGTCGCCCGGGTGCGGGATTACGACGTCGTCATTATTATCGGTTCCGACTACCGCATCAAGGTCAGCGAAGCCCTGCTGGGACGAGAAGTGGTGGGCGTGGAGATCGGCCCTTCCCCCATCCAGGGTGACCGGGAGGTAGACGTCGAGGGATTGCGCGCCCTGGTACGCCAGCTGGGAAAAAATAAAGGATGGGATAAAAAATGAAACGCGTGGTCAGCATCAGCCTGGGTTCCTCCAAACGGGATCACCGGGTGGAAGCAGAATTCCTGGGGGAAAAGTTCCGCATCGAGCGCATTGGTACCGACGGCGATATGGAGCGGATGATTGCCCTCATCCGGGAACTGGACGGGCAGGTGGATGCCTTCGGCCTGGGAGGGATGGACCTCTACATCCGGGTAGGTACCAGGCGTTATCTCCTCCGGGATGCAGCTAAAATAGCCCGGGCGGCCCGGCTGACCCCCATGGTGGACGGCGGCGGCTTAAAGGATACCCTGGAGCGCCGGGTGATAGCCTACCTGGCCCGGGAAGGTATCGTGGATTTCCGGGGCAAAAGGGTGCTGGTGGTCAGCGCCGTCGACCGCTTCGGCATGGCCGAAGCCCTGGATGCCGCCGGGGCGGATCTTATTTGCGGCGACCTGATTTTTGGTCTGGGTATCCCCGTGCCCATCCGTTCCCTGGCAAGATTCCAGCGGGTGGCCTACCTGGCGGCTCCTTTGGTGCGCCTGCTGCCCTTTAAACTCCTCTACCCTACCGGTAAAGAGCAGGAGAAAATCGACAACCGCTACCAGCGCTATTACGAAGATGCGGAGATTATTGCCGGCGATTTCCTCTTCATCCGCCGTTACCTTCCCCCCGAGCTGCCGGGCCGGGTAATAATCACCAATACCGTTACCAGCGCCGACATCGAAGAACTACGCCGGCGGGGCATTAAAACTTTGATCACTACGACGCCGGAGTTTAACGGCCGCTCCTTCGGCACCAACGTCATGGAAGGCGTGCTTTTAACCTTGAGCGGTAAAAAGCCGGAGGAGGTCACCCCGGAAGATTACAACCGCCTCCTGGACTGGCTGGACTTTAAGCCCCGCATCGTAAATTTGAATTGAGCCAGGGCCGGCGGAGGCCATTTCCCGCCACCTTGCCGCCGGCTTCTACATTAAATAGGGATGCCGCCCGCGGCGGCGCTTCGCCACCGGCGGGCGGAGAAGATGGGGAAGGGGGCCCCCGGCAGACCTGCCGCTTTTCCCAGCTATTCTTCGAAGGAGGGCTATTCCTTGCACAGGTTCGCCTTTATGATCCATCCCCTGGACATCAGCGATATTACCAGGAAATTTCCCCTCGCCCGCCACCTGCCGGCCGGCCTACTGGAACGGGCGGTGCGCTATCTTCCTCCCCTGAAAACCTCGTATATTACCGGTGTCCGTTCCCCCTACGGTGAAACGGAGGGGTGGTTCGTAGCCTGTCCCCTGACTACGCGTCAGATGTTAAGCTTGCCGGAAAAATTTGTTATCGAGCGTATTATTCGCACCGGCCGCCTGGCAGAAAAATTAGGAGCCGAAATCCTGGGGCTGGGGGCCATGACTTCCGTAGTCGGCGATGCCGGGATTACTGTGGCCCGCAATTTAAATATAGCGGTGACCACCGGCAACAGTTATACCGTAGCTACGGCCATAGAAGCTACGGAAAAGGCGGCGGCCATGATGGATATTGACTTGCCCCGGGCCGAGGTAGCCATTGTTGGAGCGACAGGTGCCATTGGCGCCGTGTGTGCTAAAATCCTGGCCCGCCGTTGCCAGAATCTAACCCTTATTGCCCGCAATGAAACAAAACTGGCCCGCCTGGCCGGTGAGATAAAGGCTACTAGCGGTTTAAAAGCCAGGATAACCAGCCATTCCCGGGAAGCCCTCCGCCGCGCCGATGTCATTATTACCGTTACCTCGGCGGTAGATACCGTCATCGAGCCCGGGGACCTGAAACCGGGGGCAGTAGTTTGCGACGTGGCCCGGCCCCGGGACGTCTCCCGGCGGGTAGCCGAGATGCGCGACGATGTACTGGTGATTGACGGTGGGGTGGTCGAGGTGCCGGGCAAGGTCAACTTTAACTTTAATTTCGGTTACCCGCCGGGTTTAGCCTATGCCTGCATGGCGGAAACCATGATCCTGGCCCTGGAGGGGAGAATTGAAAACTTTACCCTGGGCCGGGAGTTAACGGTAGAACAGATCGATACCATCAACCGCCTGGCGGCCAAACACGGCTTTCGCGTGGCCGGCTTTCGCAGTTTCGAGCTGCCGGTTTCCGCAGCCAGGGTGGCAGCCATCCGGGAGCGGGCCCGCCGTAAAGCAGCCCTGGCCCGTTAACTCCCGGAAAGGTATTGACATGATTATCGGGCAGGCCTATAATACCTATAAACAAAGCGGACTATGGCCCAACAAGCACTGGAGAAAGCCTCCGGTGCTTGTTATGGTACTTGGACCTGTGGACCGGCCGCATAAAGGAACGCAAAAGGACATATATTGAGATAGCACCGGTGCCCTAAAACGATGTGGTAATTGAAGGGGAGCGAGCAGAGGATGGCAGAAAAAGAAACCTTATTAACCATGAGCGGGTTGAAGAAACTGGAAGAAGAGCTGGAGTACCTTAAATCGGTAAAAAGGCGGGAGGTCGCCGAACGTTTAAAGCAGGCCATTGAGTTCGGCGACATCAGCGAGAACTCCGAATACGAGGACGCCAAAAACGAGCAGGCCTTCATTGAAGGCCGTATTCTTACCCTGGAAAAAAAGCTGCGTAACGCCAGGGTTATTGACGCCAGCGAGGTACCGGGTGACGTTGTCTCCCTGGGCTCCCGGGTCACTTTAAAGGATATGGACGCAGGGGAGGAACTGCAATACGAAATTGTCGGCTCCATGGAAGCCGACCCGGCGGAGAACCGGATTTCCAACGAGTCGCCGGTAGGCAAGGCCATCCTGGGCCATCGTATTGGAGAAATAATAAATATTCAGGTACCGGCCGGGACCCTGCGTTACCAGATAATTGATATAGCCAGAGGGCAATAGGAGGAACAACAATTTTGGAAGTTGAAAACGATTTAATAGCGGTGCGCCTGGAAAAGTTAAAGCAGCTCCAGGAGGAAGGCATCGACCCTTATGGGGGTCGTTTTGAGCGTACCCATACCACGGCAGCCGTTCACCAGTATTTTGACGAACTGGCAGGGCAGGAAGTAACCCTGGCGGGACGGATCCTGGCTATCAGGGGGCATGGTAAAGCCTCCTTTGTTGATTTACAGGACCGGGACGGTCGCCTCCAGCTCTATATCCGCATCGACAATGTTGGCCCGGAAACCTATGAATTTTTCCGGAGGCTGGATATCGGTGACATTATTGGTGTTAAAGGCAAGGTCTTTCGCACCCACCGCGGGGAAATCTCCCTGGAAGTCCATCAACTAACCATGCTGTGTAAGAGTTTACGCCCCCTGCCGGAGAAATGGCACGGCTTGCGGGATGTAGATTTGCGCTACCGGCAGCGCTACCTCGACCTCATTGTCAACCCGGAAGTAAGGCGGGTATTTATTACCAGGGCCGGGGTTTTACGGGCCATACGCACCTTTCTGGATAGCCGGGGCTTTTTAGAGGTGGAAACACCGAGCATGCACACCATCCCCGGCGGGGCGGCGGCGCGGCCCTTTATTACCCACCATAATGCCCTGGATATCGATCTTTATTTGCGCATTGCCCTGGAGCTGCACTTAAAGCGGCTGCTGGTGGGCGGCCTGGAAAAGGTCTACGAGATGGGCCGTATTTTCCGCAACGAAGGCATATCCACCAAACACAACCCCGAATTTACCATGCTGGAGTTGTACCAGGCCTATGCCGACTATGAAGATATGATGACCCTCCTGGAGGAGATGGTGGCCTTTGTCGCCAGGGAAGCCCTGGGGACGACTACCGTTACTTACCAGGGCGAGGAATTGGATTTGGCCCCGCCCTGGCCGAGGTTAACCATGTTTGCGGCCATTGAGAAATATACCGGAGTGGACTTTTCCAGGCTAACAACGAGGGAAGAGGCCTGGCAGGCGGCAGCAGGCCTGGGGGTGGAAGTCGAACCCGGCCTGGAATGGGGGAAAATCGTTAACGAAGTCTTTGAGGCCAGGGTGGAACCCCACCTGGTCCAGCCCACCTTTATCCTTGATTACCCGGTGGCCATATCCCCCCTGGCCAAAAGGAAAAAAGAAAACCCGCAACTTACTTACCGCTTCGAAGCCTTTATAGCCGGGCGGGAACTGGCCAATGCCTTCTCCGAACTGAATGACCCCCTGGACCAGCGCCGGCGCTTTGAAGCCCAGATGGCCGCCCGGGCAGCAGGTGATGAAGAAGCCCACATGCTGGATGAAGACTTCCTGCGCGCCCTGGAGTATGGCATGCCCCCGGCCGGCGGCATGGGTATCGGCATTGATCGCCTGGTGATGATCCTGACGGACGCGCCCTCCATCAGGGATGTTATCCTTTTCCCTACCATGCGACCCAGGGAAGAATAAGCTTCCTTGAGTATCGGCTAGAAAAAACAAGGAAGGCCAGAATTTTATCAAGGTAACTATGACGGGTAGTCGTTAGCTGGCTTTAGAAAGCCTTGCGCGCTACCCGTTTTGCGTGTTATAGTATGTCCTGCGTCCCGGCAGGGGCGCTCACCAAGGAACTAAAATCAAAAGGGACCCTTGACAAAACGACGGGTTCCGTAGTAAAATACGAACCTGCCGGCAGGAAATCCGCCGGCAGTGGTGACGAGGGAAGAAACTCTTGACACCGGGCTGAAGAAGTGATAGAATAAAAAAGTCGCGTCCAGCGAAGCTGGTCTTTGAAAACTGAACAGTGGTAAGGAGCCAGACGTAAAAGCGAGGACCCTGTATAGGATAAGGACAGGGATCAAGCCAACGTGAAGAAGGCGCTACGGAAGTAGCGGCAAGATATTTACGGAGAGTTTGATCCTGGCTCAGGACAAACGCTGGCGGCGTGCCTAACACATGCAAGTCGAGCGGTCTTTGACCCGGCGGAATCTTCGGAGGAAGCGGGTTAAAGATAGCGGCGGACGGGTGAGTAACGCGTGGGTAATCTACCCTTCAGACCGGGATAACACCGGGAAACTGGTGCTAATACCGGATACGTTCTGCTGGAGGCATCTCCGGTAGAAGAAAAGGGAACGTGAGTGACCGCTGAAGGATGAGCCCGCGTCCCATTAGCTAGTTGGTGAGGTAACGGCTCACCAAGGCGACGATGGGTAGCCGGCCTGAGAGGGTGGCCGGCCACACTGGGACTGAGACACGGCCCAGACTCCTACGGGAGGCAGCAGTGGGGAATCTTGCGCAATGGGCGAAAGCCTGACGCAGCGACGCCGCGTGAGCGATGAAGGCCTTCGGGTTGTAAAGCTCTGTCATCAGGGACGAAGTCTCGATAAGAGGTGACGGTACCTGAGGAGGAAGCCCCGGCTAACTACGTGCCAGCAGCCGCGGTAAAACGTAGGGGGCGAGCGTTGTCCGGAATTACTGGGCGTAAAGGGCGTGTAGGCGGCCCGGCAAGTCAGATGTGAAAAACCCAGGCTCAACCTGGGGGGTGCATTTGAAACTGGCGGGCTTGAGGGCAGGAGAGGAGAGTGGAATTCCCGGTGTAGCGGTGAAATGCGTAGATATCGGGAGGAACACCAGTGGCGAAGGCGACTCTCTGGACTGACCCTGACGCTGAGGCGCGAAAGCGTGGGGAGCAAACAGGATTAGATACCCTGGTAGTCCACGCCGTAAACGATGGGTACTAGGTGTTGGAGGTATCGACCCCTCCAGTGCCGCAGTTAACACAATAAGTACCCCGCCTGGGGAGTACGGCCGCAAGGCTGAAACTCAAAGGAATTGACGGGGGCCCGCACAAGCGGTGGAGCATGTGGTTTAATTCGACGCAACGCGAAGAACCTTACCGGGGTTTGACATCCCGCGAACCTGGTGGAAACACCGGGGTGCCGGTTTTACCGGAGCGCGGAGACAGGTGGTGCATGGTTGTCGTCAGCTCGTGTCGTGAGATGTTGGGTTAAGTCCCGCAACGAGCGCAACCCTTACCTTTAGTTGCCAGCACGTGAAGGTGGGCACTCTAAAGGGACTGCCGGTGACAAACCGGAGGAAGGTGGGGATGACGTCAAATCATCATGCCCCTTATATCCCGGGCTACACACGTGCTACAATGGCCTGTACAAAGGGGGGCGAACCCGCGAGGGGGAGCAAATCCCAAAAAGCAGGTCTCAGTTCGGATTGCAGGCTGCAACTCGCCTGCATGAAGTCGGAATCGCTAGTAATCGCGGATCAGCATGCCGCGGTGAATACGTTCCCGGGCCTTGTACACACCGCCCGTCACACCACGAAAGCTGGCAACACCCGAAGCCGGTGACCCAACCCGCGAGGGAGGGAGCCGTCGAAGGTGGGGCTGGTGATTGGGGTGAAGTCGTAACAAGGTAGCCGTATCGGAAGGTGCGGCTGGATCACCTCCTTTCTAAGGAGCATGGAAGAGGCAAGAAGCAAGAAGGAAGGAGATAAGGCAAGAGAAATTCGCCGCTGGCGAATTTCCACCTCTTATCCTGCCTCCGATCTCCAGCTTCCTGCTTCCTGTTCCCAGGTCGGTCGTCTGGCTCAATCCACTGTTTAGTTTTCAGGGACCAGTTCCCTGAAAGGTAAGGGCTTGTAGCTCAGCAGGTGAGAGCGCACGCCTGATAAGCGTGAGGTCGGTGGTTCGAGTCCACCCAGGCCCACCATAAAAGAAGTAAGAGGCTGGAAGTCAGAGGTCGGAAAAGAGCAGGAACTGGCGAAGCTAGTTCCTACAATAAAATCAGACTTCCGACTTCAGACCTCACACTTCTGGTGTGGGGGTGTAGCTCAGCTGGGAGAGCACCTGCTTTGCACGCAGGGGGTCAGCGGTTCGAATCCGCTCATCTCCACCATGATTGTTCTTTGAAAACTGCACAGCGAGGAAGACGAGGACCCACCTACGAGAAGGAAATGGTCAAGCTAGGAAGGGCGTACGGTGGATGCCTAGGCGCTAAGAGGCGAAGAAGGGCGTGGTAAGCTGCGAAAAGCCCCGGGGAGCCGCAAGCAGGCGTCGAACCGGGGATACCCGAATGGGGCAACCCACCTGGAGTAATATCCAGGTACCCTTAGCTGAACACATAGGCTAAGGGGGCGAACCGGGGGAACTGAAACATCTTAGTACCCCGAGGAAAAGAAAGCAAACGCGATTCCCCCAGTAGCGGCGAGCGAAGAGGGAAGAGCCCAAACCTTATGCATGGAGAAGGCTGCAACCGTTGTGCATAAGGGGTAGCGGGGCTTCCGGGAGTAGTTGCAGCTACTCCGCGAAGGCGCAGGCCGTAGGAGAACAGGACTGGAAAGTCCGGCCATAGGGGGTAAAAGCCCCGTATCCGAAACGGCCGAAGTTTTCGGGAAGGACCCCAAGTACCACGGGACACGTGGAATCCCGTGGGAATCCGGGAGGACCACCTTCCAAGGCTAAATACTCCTTAGCGACCGATAGCGCACTAGTACCGTGAGGGAAAGGTGAAAAGCACCCCGGGAGGGGAGTGAAAGAGAACCTGAAACCGTATGCCCACAAGCAGTCAGAGGGCGTTAAAGCCTGATGGCGTACTTTTTGTAGAACGGGCCGGCGAGTTACGTTAACGAGCGAGGTTAAGGGGAAGACCCGGAGCCGGAGCGAAAGCGAGTCTGAAGAGGGCGTTAAGTTCGTTGACGTAGACCCGAAACCGGGTGATCTACCCATGGGCAGGGTGAAGCGAGATTAAACTTTCGTGGAGGCCCGAACCGACCGGCGTTGAAAAGCCGGCGGATGACCTGTGGGTAGGGGTGAAATGCCAATCGAACCCGGAGATAGCTGGTTCTCCCCGAAATAGCTTTAGGGCTAGCCTCAAAGGTAGCTTAACGGAGGTAGAGCACTGATCAGGCTAGGGGCCTTACCAGGTTACCGAACCTTTTCAAACTCCGAATGCCGTTAAGACAACTTTGGGAGTCAGACTGCGGGTGCAAAGATTCGTAGTCGAGAGGGAAACAGCCCAGACCAACAGCTAAGGTCCCCAAAGACGGGCTAAGTGGGAAAGGATGTAGAGTTGCTTAAACAACCAGGATGTTGGCTTAGAAGCAGCCATCATTTAAAGAGTGCGTAATAGCTCACTGGTCGAGTGACTCTGCGCCGAAAATTTAGCGGGGCTCAAGCCCGTTACCGAAGCTTTGGGAACTGAGTGCACCACTGGTGCTGCCAGTGGCGGCTCAAGCCGCTGGAAGTAGCAGTGGGGCACTCAGTTCGGTAGGGGAGCGTTCTGTAAGCGGCGAAGCTGTACCGGGAGGAGCAGTGGAGCTTACAGAAGAGAGAATGCCGGCATAAGTAAGCGAGAAGGCAGGTGAGAATCCTGCCCGCCGAAAACCTAAGGGTTCCTGGGGAAGGCTCGTCCACCCAGGGTAAGTCGGGACCTAAGCCGAGGCGATAACGCGTAGGCGATGGGCAATCGGTTGAAATTCCGATACCACCTGGAGGCCGTTAACAGGAAGGGGTGACGCAGGAGGGTAGACACAGCGCACCGTTGGTCGTGTGCGTCCAAGCCGGTAGGGAGTGAGGCAGGCAAATCCGTCTCACACACATCCTGAGAGGTGACGGGGAGCGAAATTCAAGTAGCGAACTGGTCGAACCCAAACTGCCAAGAAAAGCCTCTAACGAGGGCTCCGGGTGCCCGTACCGCAAACCGACACAGGTAGGTGGGGAGAGGATCCCGAGGCGCGCGAGCGAACCTTCGTTAAGGAACTCGGCAAAATGACCCCGTAACTTCGGGAGAAGGGGTACCCCGTTAGGGTGATAGTAAAGACTTGCTAGAGCCCGAGGGGGTCGCAGAGAAGTGGCCCAGGCGACTGTTTACCAAAAACACAGGTGCCTGCTAAAGCGGAAGCTGAAGTATAGGTGCTGACGCCTGCCCGGTGCTGGAAGGTTAAGGGGAAGGGTTAGCGCAAGCGAAGCTCTGAACCGAAGCCCCAGTAAACGGCGGCCGTAACTATAACGGTCCTAAGGTAGCGAAATTCCTTGTCGGGTAAGTTCCGACCCGCACGAAAGGCGTAACGATCTGGGCGCTGTCTCAACGAAGGGCTCGGTGAAATTGTAGTACCCGTGAAGATGCGGGTTACCTGCGATAGGACAGAAAGACCCCGTGGAGCTTTACTGTAGCCTGACATTGGGTTTTGGTGTTTCATGTACAGGATAGGTGGGAGGCAGCGAACCACTGCCGCCAGGTAGTGGGGAGCCGACGGTGGGATACCACTCTTGAAGCACTGAAATTCTAACCCGAGGCCGTAAACCGGTCTGGGGACCGTGTCAGGTGGGCAGTTTGACTGGGGCGGTCGCCTCCTAAAAGGTAACGGAGGCGCCCAAAGGTTCCCTCAGCGCGGATGGAAATCGCGCGTAGAGTGCAAAGGCAGAAGGGAGCTTGACTGCGAGACCGACGGGTCGAGCAGGGACGAAAGTCGGGCTTAGTGATCCGGTGGTCCCGAGTGGAAGGGCCATCGCTCAACGGATAAAAGCTACCCCGGGGATAACAGGCTTATCCCGCCCAAGAGTCCACATCGACGGCGGGGTTTGGCACCTCGATGTCGGCTCATCGCATCCTGGGGCTGAAGTAGGTCCCAAGGGTTGGGCTGTTCGCCCATTAAAGCGGTACGTGAGCTGGGTTCAGAACGTCGTGAGACAGTTCGGTCCCTATCCATCGCAGGCGCAGGAAACTTGAGAGGAGCTGTCCCTAGTACGAGAGGACCGGGATGGACAGACCGCTGGTGTACCAGCTGTCCCGCCAGGGGCACCGCTGGGTAGCCAAGTCTGGAAGGGATAAGCGCTGAAAGCATCTAAGCGCGAAGCCCACCTCAAGATGAGGTTTCCCATGGCATAAGCCAGTAAGACCCCTGGAAGACTACCAGGTAGATAGGCCGGGAGTGTAAGGGGGGTAACCCCTTGAGCGGACCGGTACTAATCGGTCGAGGGCTTGACCATGAACGAAGAGTGGGTAAAACGTCAACCTCGCTGGGTAGTTTTGAGGGAACAAACAACAGAAGAGACCAAAGATTTCTGGTGGTAATAGCGGAGGGGAAACACCCGTTCCCATCCCGAACACGGCAGTTAAGCCCTCCAGCGCCGATGGTACTGGGGAGAATTCCCCGGGAGAGTAGGACACTGCCAGGAAGTTTTTCCAAAAGAGCATGGAGTACCCCTCCATGCTCTACCTATACATTCCCCGGTAGCTCAATGGTAGAGCGCCCGGCTGTTAACCGGGTGGTTGCAGGTTCGAGCCCTGCCCGGGGAGCCATTCCCCTCAACCCCTGTTAGGGTTTCCCTACGAGGGGCTTTTTTGTTGCTAAATAACTCTTGCCTCCAGGTTATCTACTCTGCTTCTGCGGGAACGTTGACCCCTTGAGCAGGTTTTGGTCTGCCACCCAGCCAGGTATATATTGACTCCCCCGGGTTATAATGTGGCTAATGGAGTGATTAGATAATGCCAAAAGCAGCAGGGAATCTGGTTATCCTGGGGCGCTTGCTTTTCCAGGCCTTTCCGGCGGTGAACAAGGAATTAATGCGCTGGCGACACCTGGCAGCCAGCAGCCCGGAACCGGAACTAAGTCAACAGGCCCTGGCGAGCCTTACTTTAAAGAAGTTCCACTGCCAGGGGGGTAGTGTCTATGCCGCCTGGCCACCCCGGTACCGGCAGCAAATCCTCCAGGCCATTGTAGCCCTGCAAACCATTAGTGACTACCTGGATAACCTCTGTGACCGGGCCGGTGTCCTGGATGAAAAGGCATTTCGCCAGCTGCACCTGGCCTTTACCGATGCCCTGAGTCCAGGGAGGGCAGAGCATGACTATTATGCCAGCTACCCCTACCGCCAGGATGGCGGTTATCTCCAGGCCCTGGTCCGCGCCTGCCGGCAGGCCCTGATGGTACTGCCAGGATATAAAATAGTACAGGAGGAAATCTTGAACCTGGCCGATTTATACTGCCGCCTCCAGGCGACCAAGCATATAGACATAACCAGGCGACAGGAGAGGTTACAGTCCTGGCTGGAACCTTTACTGGGACAAATACCCGCACCTATCTACTGGTGGGAACTGGCGGCAGCCACAGGCTCAACCCTGGGTATCTTTGCCCTTATAGCCGTGGCCGCCAGGGAAGAACTAACGGCGCCGGAGGTAACCAGGCTAAAAAACGCTTATTTTCCCTGGATCGGGGGTTTACATATCCTGCTTGATTACTTTATTGACCAGCAGGAGGACCGGGAAGGGGGCGATCTAAACTTTTGCGCCTTCTACTGCGATGAAGAGGAGGCCGGCCGGCGGTTACAGTTTTTCCTGGAACAGTCCCTGGAAAAGGCACAAGATCTCCCTGACCCTGCCTTCCACCTGATGGTTGTCCGGGGCTTGCCGGCCCTGTACCTTTCCGATGCCAAAGTAGCCAGGCAGAAACAGGCTTCTACCAGCGAGGCGGTCCTCCGGGCTGCCGGTAGCTTCTCCCAGAACCTGTACCTTCTTTGTAAAACCCTGCGGCGGGTTGGCGTAATTTAGCGGCCAGGGCAACTTAAATTAATTCCTCGAGGGGGGCCAGGGTACGGGTAGCCAGTAAAGCCAGCTCTTCCCGGGCCGGGTTTACCGGTAGTTTATCCAGGGCCTCCAGGGCCAGGGCAATTTGCTCTCCTGCTACGGCAGCCGTAAATTCATCACAGTTTAAGTGCCGGGCGGCAGCAATCAGTTCCTCTGTTTCCGTGGCTGTCAGGCCGCGGCTTATTTTTTCCTGCCACAGGGCGGCCTGTGGAGAAAGCTCTAACAAGCGTAAAACAGGCAGGGTAAGGATGCCGCGAGCCAGGTCCTGGCGGTTGGGTTTGCCCATCTTGGCGGCGGAGCCGAAAAGATCAAGGTAATCGTCAACAACCTGGTAGGCCAGCCCGAGGTGCCAGCCGAATTTGGCTAAATAATCCTGCTGGGGACGCTTTAAACGGCAGAGGATACCACCGCAACGGCAGGCGGCACTGAAGAGGGTGGCCGTTTTTTGGCCGATATAGGTGAAATAGGCCTTTGTGTCGGGGCCAGTAACTGTTAATTGCTGGATTTCCCCGCTACACATGGAGCGGATGGCTTCGGTAACCGTGGTGAGAACGGCTTTTTTGCTTCTGGCCAGGAGACCAAAGGCGGTCGCAAAGAGGTAATCACCGGTGAGGACGGCGGCCACGGTCCCATAGAGGCAATGGAGTGCCGGCAGGTTGCGGCGGACGGTCGCCCCGTCCAGGACGTCATCGTGGACCAGGGAGGCCAGGTGAATAAGTTCTATGGCGACCGCCACTTGCTGGACTTCCAGGGTATCATGCATGCCGAAACGGGCACATAATAAAACTAAGGTAGGCCGCAGGCCCTTACCGCCGGTGAGGGCATGGTTCAAGAGTTGCTGCAACAGGGGATTCGGAGTGGCAACAGCTTGCGTTAAGACTGCTTTTATCTCCGTCCGGGTCAAGGTAATCTTCTCCTTTATATAAAAAGTACCAGCAACTGGAACTAATGTAACTCTAGTATGGCTAGAAGGGGACAATTCTATAGCCTTCTTTAAAAACAGGCGATTTAGCCAGCAATAGTCTAAAAAAAGGAGTATGATAGCTTTTTAGGTATCAGAAAGTCAGGAATTGGATAAAACAGGTACAGCTTGATATTGCTAAAAGGTAGTTTTTGCAGTATAAAATAGTCAAGGAAAGTCAAAAGGAGAAAGAAAGTCAAATTCAAAAGGGAGATCCAAGGGGGGTGGGCCAATGGATGGAAGGTAAAACCCTGGCCGATCGTATAGAAAACTACATCAAGTGGCTGTTAAAAAGCAGTGCCGATGGGATAGTAGAGTTGCAGCGCCAGGAGCTGGCCGAGCGCTTTACCTGCGTACCTTCGCAGATCAGCTATGTCCTCAGCACCCGCTTTACCATTGAAAGGGGCTACCTGGTGGAAAGCCGCCGGGGTGGCGGTGGCTATATCCGCATTGCCAGGGTACCCTTAAATGCCGAGGAGCGGCTAAAAGATTGGGTGCATGAAGCCCTTGGTGAATACATCTCCCAGGAGGCAGCCGTGGAGTTGCTAGAGCGCCTGGGGGAGGAGGGGTTATTAACCCGGCGGGAGCAATTGCTCCTGGCGGCAGCCATTAACCGCCAGGCTTTACCCCTGGAACTACCCAGGCGCGACCAGGTGCGGGCCTGCATTATGAAGGCTATAATTTTAACCTTAATGCGCGATGATTTCCCCAGCGAAGGATAAAAGGGGGCTAGAAAATGCTTTGTGAACGATGCCAGGAGAGACCGGCCAGTGTTCACGTCACCAGGATTATTAACGGCGACAAGACGGAGCTTTACCTCTGCCAGGAGTGTGCCCGGGAAATGCAACCCCAGCTCAACTTTTCCATTCCCAAATTTTTAGCCGGGTTGCTGGATTATGAGCCGGGCCTGGAGGTCAAAGCCCCGCCGGCAGGGGAACGCTGCCGGGAGTGCGGCCTGAGCTACGAGCAATTCCACCAGACGGGGCGGCTGGGATGCCCCGACTGTTACCATTACCTGGCCGCGCGCCTGGACCCCCTGATCCGGCGCATCCAGGGCAGCAGCCAGCACCGCGGCAAAGTGCCTCGGCGGGCCGGTGGCAATTTACGGGTGCGCCGGGAGATTGAAAGATTGAGGGCGCAGCTGCAGCAGCTAGTCGAGCAGGAAGAATTTGAAAAGGCTGCCCAGGTCCGGGACCGTATTCGCGACCTGGAGAATCGCCTGGGAGAACAGGGGGGCGGGCAATGAGCCTGAATTTAGAGCGTAACAGCAAATGGATGGAAGGTTCCGGTCCCCAGGCCGACATCGTCATATCCAGCCGCATCCGGCTGGCCCGTAACCTGAAGGGGATGCCCTTTCCCAATTTGATGAACGAAGCCCAGGAAGTGAAGGTTATCCGCCAGGTGGGCCAGGCCATCCGGGCGCCAGGGGTTTTCCAGGCCGTTGGTGAATTAAGGCTCCAGACCTTACGAGAATTGTCGCCGGTGGAGCGGCAAATACTAGTGGAGAAACACCTCATCAGCCCGGACCTGGCGGAAGGCAAGGGGGAGAAGGCAGTAGTTTTACGGGATGATGAGGCCATTAGCATCATGGTCAATGAAGAAGATCACCTGCGCCTGCAGTGTCTTTTACCGGCCCTGATGCTTCATGAAGCCTGGCGCCTGGCCGACGCTGCCGACGATGCCCTGGAAAACGAACTGGACTTTGCCTTTGACCAGGAAAGGGGCTACCTTACCGCCTGTCCTACTAATGTCGGTACGGGCTTAAGGGCTTCCACCATGCTGCACCTTCCGGCCCTGGTGTTGACCAAACAGGCCGGGCAGGTATTGACGGCCCTGACCAAAGTGGGAGTGGCGGTCAGGGGCCTCTATGGCGAGGGAACAGAAGCCCAGGGCAATATCTTCCAGGTTTCCAATCAAATCACCCTGGGCCGTTCGGAAGAAGAGATTATTAATAACCTTTCGGCGGTAACTGTGCGGCTGGCCGACCAGGAAAGGGAAGCCAGGGAACTACTGCGCAAGCAAAACCGCTGGCAGCTGGAGGACCGCGTGGGCCGGGCCTACGGCATCCTGACCAACGCGCGCATCTTGAGTTCCCAGGAAGCCCTGCAGCTGCTTTCGGATGTCCGCCTGGGAGTAGAGATGAAAATTTTACGTGGCCTCGACCAGCGGCTGATAAACCAGCTTATGGTCCGCATCCAGCCGGCCTACCTGCAGTTTACCGCCGGGAAAGAGATGACGCCCTTTGAGCGCGATGTGCGCCGGGCGGCCATGGTACGGGAACTTTTAGCAGGCTGAGTGGCTAACGGTAGTAATCCGCATGGGCCACAAGGCGGATAAATTAATTTCCGGAGGTGGAATAATCATGTCACCGCGTTTTACCGAAAGGGCTAACCGGGTACTGCGCCTGGCCCAGGAAGAAGCCAGGGCATTGCATCACCCGGCCATTGGGACCGAACATATCCTGCTGGGTATCTTGCGGGAAGGCGACAGCGTCGCCGCCAGGGCCCTGACCAACCTGGGTGTTAACGTCAAAGCTGTACGTGAGGAAGTGCGTAAAATTATCCGGCCGGGGGAAGCCCCTGCCGGTGGGGATATTGGCCTGACACCGCGGGCGAAAAGGGTCCTGGAGCTGGCCAATGAAGAAGCCCGGCGCCAGGGCGTAAATTATGTGGGGACAGAACATATTCTCTTAGGTCTACTGGAAGAAGGCGAAGGCCTGGCGGCCCAGGTCTTGAGCGGGCTGGGGCTTAGCCCCGATAAAATCCGCCAGCAGGTCATTGCCCTGCTGGGCGGTGCCGGGGAGCAGCCCCAGGCCGGCGGCTGGACCGTCCTCCTGGGCAACCTGCCCTTTGGCATGGCCGGGTTCCCCGGAGGAGGGGCCTTCCAGGCCATGGGAGCCCCCGGCGCGGCCAAGATGCAGCAGCAGCGGCCGGGGCAGACGCCCACCCTGGATCAGTTCAGCCGGGATCTCACTCGCCTGGCGCGGGAGGACAAGCTGGACCCGGTTATTGGCCGGGAGAAGGAAATTGAACGGGTCATCCAGATACTAAGCCGCCGGACGAAAAACAATCCCGTCTTAATTGGCGACCCCGGCGTGGGCAAGACGGCCATCGTCGAAGGCCTGGCCCAGAAGATTGTCCAGAACCAGGTACCGGAAGTCCTGCGGGATAAGCGGGTGGTGGCCCTGGATATGTCCGGCATGGTGGCCGGCACCAAGTACCGGGGCGAGTTTGAAGAACGCTTCAAGCGGGTTATGGATGAAGTCCGGGCCGCCGGCAACGTCATCCTCTTTATCGATGAGCTGCATACCCTTATTGGCGCCGGGGCGGCCGAGGGGGCCATCGATGCCGCCAATATCTTAAAGCCCGCTTTGGCCCGGGGCGAACTGCAGACCATCGGCGCCACTACCATTGACGAATACCGGAAGCACATCGAGCGGGACGCCGCCCTGGAGCGTCGTTTCCAGGCCGTCATGGTCGGCGAGCCCACGGTGGAGGAGACTATAGCCATCCTGAAGGGCCTGCGGGACCGGTATGAGGCCCACCACCGGGTGAAGATTTCCGATGAAGCTCTGGAGGCGGCGGCCAGGCTTTCCGACCGCTACATCACCGACCGCTACCTGCCGGATAAAGCCATCGACCTGGTGGACGAGGCTGCCTCCCGCGTGCGCCTCAAAGTCTACACTGCTCCCGACGACGTCAAGAAGCTGGAAGCGCGCCTGGAAGAACTGGAGAAGGAAAAGGCGGCGGCCGTTCACGCCCAGGAGTTTGAAAAGGCGGCTGCCTTGAGGGATGAGGAAAAGAAAATTAAAGAGGAGTTAGAAGCCAAAAAAGGCGAGTGGCAGAAGGAAAAGGGCCTGGAGAAATCCGTGGTGACTCCGGAAGACATCGCCCAGATTGTTTCCAGCTGGACGGGTATCCCCGTTACCCAGCTCGCCCAGGAGGAAAGCGAGCGGCTCCTCCACCTGGAAGACGTCCTGCACCAGCGGGTCATCGGCCAGGATGAGGCCGTTCATGCCGTGGCCCGGGCTGTACGCCGCGCCCGGGCGGGCCTCAAGGACCCCAGGCGGCCCATCGGTTCCTTCATCTTCCTGGGACCCACCGGTGTCGGTAAGACGGAGCTGGCCCGGGCCCTGGCGGAGGCTCTCTTCGGCGACGAAGACGCCATGATCCGCTTCGATATGTCCGAGTATATGGAGAAGCACACCGTCTCCCGGCTGGTGGGCGCCCCGCCCGGCTATGTCGGCTACGAGGAAAGCGGGCAATTAACGGAGGCCGTCCGGCGCCGGCCCTACAGCGTCGTCCTCTTTGACGAGATTGAAAAGGCCCACCCGGACATCTTTAATGTGCTGCTCCAGGTCCTGGACGACGGCAGGCTCACGGACGCCAAGGGCCGCACCGTGGACTTCCGCAACACGGTGATTATCATGACCTCCAATATCGGCGCCAGCACCATCAAGCGGGAGAGCCTGGGTTTTAAAGCTGCCACCAGCGAAGTGGCGGCTGAGTCCTACGAGAAAATGAAGAAGCATATCATGGAAGAGTTGCGGCGGACCTTCCGGCCCGAGTTCCTGAACCGCATCGACGAGTTGATCGTCTTCCATGCCCTCTCCAGGGACGACATCAGGAAGATTGTCGACCTGATGCTGGCCGAGCTGAACCGCCGCCTGGAGGAGAATAAGCTCTCTGTGGAAGTAACTGATGAAGCCAGAGAGATCCTTATCAAAGAAGGCTTCGACGAGGCCTTCGGCGCTCGTCCCCTGCGGCGCGCCATCCAGACTCTCATCGAAGACCAGCTTTCCGATGAAATGCTGGCCGGGAAAATTGCCCCCGGCGACAAGGTCCGGGCCGTCGCCCGGGACGGCAAGATTGTGCTGGAGAAGGCGGCTTGAAGAATACTATGGATTGATTCCAGGCACCCGTTCGAGGGTGCTTTTTTGTGTAACACCGCGCCCGGTGTTTATTTTCGCTTCCGGAAGGGTTAAAATAGAACTATCAGTCAAACTTGTTGCGGGGAGGGTTTCAGATGGGTGTCTCAAGCTCCATGGCCGTCACCCTGCTCAATTTTGACGACACCCTGACCATGCAGGAGGAACTGCGCCGTTTTATCCATAGCCAGGTGGACTTGAGGGACCTCAGGGGGACCAGGCTGTTCTGCGATCAGGCGACTTTAAGCCAGATCGCCGGGAGGATCCGGGGCAAAAAGGGGATCTTTTTCCTTGGGAGCGGGGACTACCACTATGTCTCTTACCTGCTTATGCAGACTGTAGACCGCCCTTTCACCCTGGTCCTTTTTGATAACCATGCCGACATCAAGTTTTCCCCCGCCTTTGCCTTCCTTTCCTGCAGTTCCTGGGTAGCCTGGGCCCTGGGGTTGCCCAACCTTAAAAAAGCGGTTATCATCGGCGCCCGACCGGATAGCTTCATCGGGGTTGATCCCGGCCTGCTGCGGAAGGTCGTATATGTTCCTTATAAGCAAGTGCGGGGAGAACTGTGCCGGCTCGACCGGGGAACCCGGCCGGGCCGGCCACCCCGCCGGCTCCGGGGGCCGGAAGATACCTTTAGCAGAATTATCACCCTGATCCCCACCCGGTCCGTCTATATCAGCGTCGATAAAGACGTTCTGCATCCCCGGGACGCTATCACCAACTGGGAGCAGGGCGAGATGTCCCTGGCGGACCTCCTCCTGCTTCTGCAGGCGATCAGCCGTACCAGGGAGGTATGCGGCGTGGATATCTGCGGCGAGGCCGACCTGCACCCGCTGGACCGGCTGCGGCCTGCCGGTAGGGAAGCCATCCGGAAGAACACGCAGGCTAATGTCAGGATTATCCAGGCCCTGCTACAAACCCGTACCTTTAAGCAGGTGTCTTAATCAGGCGCTTACCATATTATTTTGACTGTATAGCGGGCAATTTGGGGATCGGCGGTAAGAATAGGCAGGTTTTCTACCTGGGCCTGGGCAACGAGAAGCCGGTCAAAAGGATCGCGATGATGGTTGGGAAGGGTATAAACGTGCAGGGCGTGACTTATTTCCACAGCCAGGGGAGTAATAGTATTGATAGCCATCTGGTCGGGGATAAAGGATGTAATATTAGCGGGCAATTCTAGCTTGCCCAGGCGGGCTTTAATGGCCATTTCCCAACAGCTGGCGGCGCGCATGGGTGTCTAAGAGAGCTTTCATTCTTCAAACTCCTTAAGAATAGCTTCGGGCAGGGGGGCATTAAAATCCGGGGCTACAGTGATTTTGCCCTTGGCGCTGCCGGGGTGTCGTTCAGGCTTATCGCTTGTTATCGGGACCAGGCGCGCCACTGGCTTGCCAGCTTTGGCAATAATTACTTCCCGGCCTTCTTTCACCTGGGCTAACAGCTTGGAAAAATGGGTCTTGGCTTCATGAATATTTACTTGTAAAGACATTTCAAATCACCTCTACTATACTAATATAGACTAAGTCAACGGACTAAGTCAAGCCAGCAACCGCCAACGTAATCGCGGGTGTATTCCTTTGGTAGAACGCCTTCAGAAACTGGCGGGAGCTTTAAAGAACTGACCTCGGACGAATTCCGCCCCATCATGACCTGGCTGAAGAGTGTTATCAACCCCAAATACCTGCCGGCATGCAGGTTAAAGTAGCCCGATCCTGGATGCATGTAACCCCTGGGACGTGGAACGGATGATAAGCAACCTGGAAATAACCCTGGAAGAGATGTGGCAGGAGGCCATGTTAAAGGGCTTAAAAGAAGTGTTTATTCTTTTTAAGTAGCCAGGGTGCCCAGCAGGCAGAAGGGTTTTTTCGTCCTGCACCCCGCGGTTTCAAGGGCGGCCGGGTCGCCGGCAGCGAGGATACAGGTGGCGGGGCCGGCCGATTTGTGCAGGTTCAGCTCTGGGAGGTTTTGCCGCCAGTTGATTTGCAGCCCGTATAAAGCGGCCAGGTCCTGCGCTTCGGCCAGGATTCCCCGGGAGCCGACGGGAACCATTTCCCGGACTCCCGGCTGAGCGAGCAGCAGGCGCACGGTTTTTAGATCTACGATTTCCTGATCCTCAAGGAATACCTCGGCCCCGACCTTGGGCCGCCCGAAGAGGGCCAGGGCGTCGCCGGCAGCCAGGCGTCCCATTAAGAGGCTTGTTTTTGCCGCCATGCCGATGACGGTGACCCCTATCCCGGACTGGGATGTAGGGACGTTTTTTTCGCTGCTGCCTGTGAGGGCTTTCTCCGGGTCTATGCCCAGCACGCGGATCTCGTCGGCCACACCCTCCCGGATGGCTGTGCCTGCAGGTTCTGGCTCTACGCAGAGGGTATTGACGATGCATACTGGCCAGGCCCCGGCCGCCAGGACTTCCATCAGGGCTACCCTGGCGGTAAAGCGCCCCAGGATGTACCCTGGCACCCGCACCACGTCGGCTTCCTTGGGGCCGATGGCCCCGGCGGAATCGCAGGCGATCACCAGGACCCTTTGCTCATCCAGGTCCAGGATGGTCAAATCCCGGTAACGGCGGGGGGATGGGGTGGCCGGGGTCATTTACCTTCCCCTTTCCCCCGGCCGGCGGCATAACTGGCAGGAACTACCCGGCGCAGGCTGGTGAAGGCCATGGCGGCCAGGACGATGTTCAGGGTGGAAGCCACCAGCAGGGGCACGACCATGGCCAAGAAGAATGCTTTACCAAACCCCGGCAGGGGGATAAACAGCGCCGGGAGCAAAAGGCCGTTGAGTACTATTCCAGCTGCTATTCCCAACCAGGGGGAAAAGCGGCAAAAGAGAGCAAAGAGGGCGACGACGCCGCCCATGCCGGCGGCAATAACCAGGTGAAGCGGCAGGGTGAGGGGGAAGCCGGCAGTAAAGGCTGTGAGCAGGTGCCCGAGGGAAGCTATCAGGGCCCCATCGGCGGGACCCAGGATGAGGGCGCCGAGAAAGCCGGGGAAGGAATCGAAGGCCGGCGTGCCGGTGATGCTGGGTATTTTTAAATTGGCTCCTGCAGTTGATAAAGCGATGAGCATGGCCAGGATGGCCAGGCGCCTGGCCGTCCAGCGGCTTGCCTTTCCGTTCAAGGGAGATATTACCGGTTTTGACATGTTTGCTTCGCCTTCCTTTCATCTGGGAGTTTAGTCAGTGGTAATCCAGGGGGCCGGGCCACCCTCAACAAAAAATCCCCAGCCGTTTTCAGGCTGGGGACTTTACCATCATCCCCGCTCGCTTCTCCCCTTTCCTGGCGAAGGTGAGAGGTCCCATGGACAGGCAGGTCTCCTGGCTCGCGCTTCCTTGTTTGCCATGCCTTCCCGGGAGTTTTCCCAGTGGCGTTATATCGCAAACTCCGCGCTCACAGTGGCGGGACCGCGCCGGATCGCCGCCCCTAAAAGCGGTTACCGGACTTCCCTATTCTCCCCCTCCCGGGGGCACCTGTCCATTTTTCCATGTAAGGTTGTCAATATTAATATAATCCACCCTCTGGCTTTTGGCAAGGCCCTGTTTGGGGGTTGATCCTATCCAGACAGGCGCGCTTCCAGGGCCTCCTCCTATAACCTGTCGCTGCCGGGGCATAATAGAAATATCAGCAGCGAGGGGGATGAATATGGCAGACGATGCATCTCTACGGGAAAAGGTACGGCAGATCCTGCGCGAGGATAAAGACCTGCGTGGTTACGGCTTGAACGCCGACGTGGTGGAGGGCGAGGTCCAGCTCCAGGGGATCGTCGATACCTTGAAGGAGAAGGAGCGGGCCGGGAAACTCGTCGGGCGGGTCCCCGGGGTGAAAAGCGTGGCCAACGCCGTCGCCATCAGCACCGACGGGGCCATCCGGGGCGAGGACGTGACAATGGAAGTTAACGAGGAAATGGACCTGGATCCGCGGGTGGACCTGCGCCATATTGGCGCCGAAAGCGTTGACGGCCACGGCACGATAGTTTTAAAGGGCCGGGTGGAAGACCCGGCCGAGGTGGAAGCGGCCCGAGAGGCGGCAGCTAAAGCCCGGGGTGTAACCCGGGTAGTGAGCCAGGTTAAGGTGGGGGAAGAGGAAATGAGCCTGGAGGATATTTTCCACAGCCAGGTGAACAACGATAGGGGGGAGTAAGGTTGAATCGGCTGCGGGAGGGCTTTCCTCCCGTGGCTCAATTTATATTTATTGCCATTTCACCTGGATAATATTAAAATAGTATCAAGGTATCAAGAAATAAAGTGGAAGTACGTTGTTGGAAGGTGATATGATGACGTGGGAAGAGGTTAGAAGGCTTTTCCCAAATAAATATATACAAGTAGAAATATTAAAATCTCACCCTGAAGGTAATAAAGAAGTAGTTGAAGAGGTAGCAATAAAGCGTATTATAAAAGATCCCCAAGAGGCCACCTATACATTGATAAGGAGCAAGGGGAATACGTTAGTTTACCATACTAGCAATGAGAAGTTTGAATTGGAAGTAAGGACCAGGCCTGGTCTCAGAGGGGTAATTTGATTATGCGGGTCGAGTATCGCGAAGGGTTACTTTTCGTTTCCAGCTCAGTCACGTATAAAGAGAAGACAAAGTTAATTGATAGTATAGTTATTGATACTGGTGCCGCTAATTCTATTATATCATCGGATGTTGTCGAAGGTTTGGGAATAGTCTTTACGCAAGGAGACCCGGTTGTAATCAGTTATGGAGTTGGTGGAAAACAATACGCCTTTGTCAAGAAGGTTGATCGAGAGGCTTTTGGAAGTTTTAGCATCAGTGATTATAGTATAGATTTTGGGCTGATCGACCCTGACAATAAAATCAATGGGCTATTAGGCCTTGATTTACTTATGCAGCAGGCGCGATACTTGATTTAAAAAGTTTGCGGCTCTATTTCAATGAGGGGTAAATAATATACCTTTGCCTCACTTCCAGGGGGGCCGTAGTAAAAGAAGACGAGGGTCGGTTCGTCGTGTTCCGGTTTCTCCGGGCGGCAGGGGAAGAGTTCGATAAAGCCGTGGCGGCGTAAACTTGCCGGGGCTTCTTTCGTGAGCCCCGGCATATATTTTTCTATGGACCGGGGATCGGTTATCCGCGCCATGTAATTTGAACGCTCCTCCTCTGTCAGGGGTGAAGGCGGCACCCATTCCGGCCAGTGGCGGCTGCGGTCGCGGCAGAGGAAGTCGAATTTAAGGAGCTGGTAGAAGCGCTCCAGTTCCGCCGGCCCCGGGGGGTGGAATCCCGGCGAGCGCACTGGATAATTTTCTGGCCGGAGGCAGCAGTTATCTGCTTCCAGAGAGGTATGTGCCTGGCGGGAACGGCCAGGCATGACGGTAGCCAGGGCAGCCAGTCTGGCTTCCTGGCCGCGCGGAGCGCCGGGAATGTCTAGCCCCAAGCTCCTGGCCGGGACTTCCCGGCTCAAACTGGCGGTGAAGGCCGCCAGGTGGTTATAGAGGTCCCGCTGGCTGTGGCCGCGGCGCATGAGGCCCCAGGCCTCCCACCAGGCGGCCAGGGCCTCGTAAACGGCGAAATAGCTGCCGCCAAAGGCGGCCGCGGCCAGGTAGGCCAGAGCGTGGTCGGCCAGGTGACTGTTACCGTGATAGCGGAGCAGGGTTTCCACGTCGTGGAGGCGGAGCATTTCCTCGTAGGTAATGGCGCTGCTGGCCAGGACTTCATAGGGTGGCCGGTCAACGAAGCGGTAGCCGAATTCCCGGGCCCGGGCGCGCAAAGCGGTCCCCTTCAGGAGTTTCAGGAAGCCAAGCTGGATCTCGTGGGGTTTCAGGGTAGCCACGGCGTCGAAACTTTTGCCCACGCCGGCGTAGCCTTCGCCGGGCAGGCCGGCGATGAGGTCCAGGTGCAGGCGGATGTTCCCCATTTCCCGCAGGCGGCGGACATTGGCCGCCAGGCGCTGCCAGTCCTGGCTGCGGTGGCAGAGGCTGTTGACCTGCGGGTCGATGGTCTGGACGCCGATTTCAAACTGGAAGAGGCCCGGCGGCACCCGGTCCAGGAAGGCCAGCATCTCTTCGTCCAGGCGGTCGCCGGCGATTTCAAAGTAGAAGCGGGCTTTGGGCCGGAGGGAGGCTATATACTCCCAGATGGCCAGGGCCCTTTTTTTATGGGCGTTGAAGGTGCGGTCGACGAATTTTATTTCCCGGACTCCAGCCGCCAGCAGCCTGGTGAGGTCCGCCTTGACGCGTTCCAGGGAGAAATAACGTATTCCCCTGGTGGTCGAAGAAAGGCAAAAACCGCAGGTAAAGGGGCAGCCGCGGGAGGTTTCGTAGTATACCGTGCGCTGGCGGAGGTCGTTGCCGGCGGCGTCCAGGTCTTCCTGGTAGGGGAAGGGGATGGCGTCCAGGTCGCGGGTAGGCGGCGCTGGCGGGTTGACGACAACCTCCCCGCCCCGCCGCCAGGCCAGGCCGGGGATGGCTGCCGGGTCGGGTACGGGCCCCGGGGCCAACCTCCCTGTGGCCGGCCGGGCTATGGAGGCGGGAAGGGGTTCCTCCCGGCCCCCTGCCGGGGCATGCTGTCGTCCGGCCAGCTGCTCCATAAGGGTGCGGAAGGGGATTTCCCCTTCACCTGTGATCGCCAGGTCAACCTGGGGGTTTTGCGCCAGGAAGGCGGCCGTGTCGAAGGAAACTTCCGGCCCCCCGCAGAGGATAGGGAGATCCGGCCGGACGGTTTTGAGAATCTGGATCACGGCCAGGGTGGGGTCGATATTCCAGATATAGCAGGAGAAGGCCACCAGGTCCGGCTGCAGGCGGTAGACGCGGCCGGCGATGTTTTCCGGCCGGTCGTTGATGGTAAACTCCTCCAGGATAAAATCCAGGGGGAGATCCCGGCAGCAGGCCCGCAAATAGCGCAGGGTCAGGTTGACGTGGATGTACTTGGCATTGAGGGTGGTTAACAGGACCCGCAAAGGTATACCCCCGTAAATCAGAAGTCAGAAACAAGACACCCATGCCGCTGAAGCGGCACCATCAAAAAGATGAAAATAACGAGCTGGCATTTGTTTATAGCGAGCGACTTGGTCCGAGCGGTTAAGCAGCCGCAGGCTATGCCGAGGAGCGAGGACGGGGCCGAGGACAGTGAGGCCTGCGGCCGGATTCTAAAGGCAAGGATGTCGAATAGGCCGGGAACCCTGCCTTAAGCCCCATGGCTGAGCCGTAGGCTGATTCGCGAGGACCAGGGAGCGAGCAAAACAATGCCAGCCTAGAGCAAAGTTTTCAGGGTAGAAGTCAGAAGGTACCCGGCAGGGCGGGTTATATGCCGGTATCTTCGGGCTCTACCGTCAGGCTTTCCATGCTTTCCAGGCACTCCTCGACGAGCTCCGCCACGGCCAGGTTCTTTTCGGCCGCTTCCACCCGGGCCAGGGGCGGTTTGGTGGCCGGGTGTTTGGGGACAAAGAGGGTGCAGCAGTCTTCGTAGGGCCGGATGGAGATGTCGTAGGTGCCGATGCGGCGGGCCACCTCGATGATCTCGCTCTTGTCCCAGGCCACCAGGGGTCTTAAAACCGGCAGGTCGACCACCTTGTTGATGACGGCCATACTCTGGAGGGTCTGGCTGGCCACCTGGCCCAGGCTTTCTCCCGTAAGGATGGCCAGGGCATCCTCTTTAGCAGCCACTGCTCTGGCGATGCGGAACATCATGCGCCGCATGATGGTGACGTAAAACTCCTCCGGGCAGTGCTGGCGGATAGCCTTCTGAATCCCGGTAAAGGGGGCGATCACCAGGCGGAAAGGCCCGCTGTAGCCTGCCAGGACCCGGCAGAGGTCGATGACCTTTTCCTTAGAGCGCTCGCTGGTAAAGGGGAAGCTGTAGAAGTGCAGGGCCGTTAGCTCCAGGCCGCGCTTCAGACCCATATACCCGGCCACCGGGCTGTCAATGCCGCCGGATATAAGGAGCAGCCCCCGGCCGGTCACTCCCACGGGTAACCCTCCTGGTCCGGGGATGATGCGGGAGTAGATATAAGCCCCTTCGTCGCGGATTTCCACATAGATAACCCGCTCGGGATGGTGAACGTCAACCCGCTGGTCCTGGCTGTGGGTCAGGAGATAGGCCCCCAGCTGCTGGTTGACCTCTGGCGAGGTGAGGGGAAAGCGTTTATTGGGCCTCTGGGCCTGGACCTTAAAGGTGGTGCCGGGGGAATCCATTAAAACGGCCAGGGCAGCTTTTTTGATGGCTTCCAGCTCCAGGGGAGCAGTGACTACCGGGCTCATGGAGACGATGCCAAAGACGCGCTGCAGGCGCCGGCTTACGGCTTCCAGGTCGTCATGCAGGTCAACGAAGACGCGGCCAAAGGTCTTGTGCATCCCGCGGGGCGGCAGGTCGTCCAGGGCCCGGCGCATGTTGGCCAGGAGTTTGTCCTCAAAATAAGGGCGGTTATTGCCTTTCAGGCTGATCTCGCCGTAGCGTACCAGCAGGGATGTATACATAAGAATTCCTCCACCAAGTGGCTATCCTGCTATGCGTAATGGCTCTTGCCTACAATGCCCACAGTTCCGTCACACATTCCTTTATAGCCTCTACAGCAGGGGCAATCTCATCAGGGGTATTAAGGGCCCCCAGGCTGATGCGGATGGCCCCTTCCAGGCGCCAGCGTTCCAGGCGCAGGGCTTTGAGGACGTGGCTAGCCTCCTGCTTGCGGGAGTGGCAGGCCGAGCCGGTGGAAACGTAGATGCCCCTTTGCTCCAGCATGTGGACCAGGACTTCCGCCCGGACGCCGGGAAAGGAGACATTCAAAATATGGGGGGCGCCTTCCTCCGGAGGGGGGCCGTTAATTTGCGTGCCGGGAATGGCCTCCAGCAGCCTCGTGGCCAGCTCAATTTTTATTTCCCGCATCCTGGCCACCCGTTCCTCCATGGCAGCGGCAGCAAGCCCGGCTGCCAGGCCAAAGGCGGCAATGCCCGCCGTATTTTCCGTCCCCGCCCGCCGGCCGGCTTCCTGGTCGCCTCCCACGAGCAAAGGCTCCAGGCGCAGTCCTTCTTTTATATAGAGAGCACCGGTGCCTTTGGGCCCGTGGATTTTATGGGCGCTGAGGGACATGAGATCAATACCTAGCTCCTGGCAGTTCAAGGTAATTTTACCGTAGCCCTGGATGTGGTCGACGTGCAGGGCGGCGCGGCTTTTGCTCTGGACCAGGCGGGCAACCTCCTCAACAGGCTGCAGGGACCCTATCTCATTATTAACGCTCATAACGCTTACCAGGATAGTATCGTCCCTCAAGGCGGCTTCCAGATCAGCCGGGCGGATGACGCCCCGGGCGTCCACCGGCAGGTAGGTAACCTGGTAACCCTCAGCCTCCAGCCGCCGGCAGGCGGCCAGCAAGGAGGGGTGTTCGACGGCCGTGGTGATAATATGCTTCCCCTGGCGGCGGCGGGCCCGGCTCAAACCCCATACGGCCCAGTTATTGGCTTCGGTACCACCGGAGGTAAAGTAGATCTCCGTTGGCCGGGCGCCTATCAGACCGGCTACCTGGCGGCGGGCGTGAGCGAGGGCCTTTTCGGCGGCCATACCCAGGCCGTGGAGGGAAGAGGGGTTACCGTAATTTTCCACCAGTATTTTATGCATTACAGCCGCGATGTCAGGCAGGACGGCAGTGGTAGCACTGTTATCCAGGTAAATGGCTGGCTGCAAAGCTGCAAAGCCTCCCCAAAAATAGAAGTGAGAGATCTATTTTATTATACAACAATTAAACCTATCTTAAAGGCCCAGGCACCACTCCGAGCCTAACAGCATATTGTAAATTGGCAACGCAAAACCTGCCCATACCATAGGGGAGAAAATGGGGGCAATGGCGATTATGCAAAGAGTGGAAAGGGCCCTATCAAGGTACCAGGAAGACCTTTTGAGTTTGCCCAACGTGGTGGGTGTAGGGAAGGGATTTAAGAGCGTTCGCGGCGAGATAACTAAGAAGCCAGCAGTAGTAGTCTTAGTTAAGGAGAAACTACCGGTTACCAGGTTGCACCGGGAGGCCAGGATACCCCGGGTACTGGAAGAAGCAGAGACCGATGTCCTGGAGGTAGGGGAACTGCGGCTCCTGGGCCGTACCGATTACCAGCGGCCGGCCCAGCCGGGGATGAGTATCGGCCACTATAAAATTACCGCCGGTACCTTCGGGGCGGTGGTGAAAGACCGGCGAACGGGGGAACCCCTCATCCTTTCCAATAACCACATCCTGGCCAACATTACGAGCGGCCGCGACGGCCGGGCGAGCATCGGCGATCCCATCCTCCAGCCCGGTCCCTATGATGGCGGTACCAGGGACCAGGTAATCGGTTATCTGGAACGCTTTGTACCCATTTACCCTGTGGTCCAGGAGGTTACCTGCAGTCGAGCTTTGCGCTTCCAGGAAATCCTCAACCGCCTGGTGCACCTGGTCCGGCCCAATTACCAGGTAAGGATGCAAAAGCTGACGGCGGCCAAGAATATTGTTGATTGCGCCGTTGCCTGGCCGGTAAGTAAAGAGGCCATCCGCACGGAGATCCTGGACCTGGGGCCGGTGAAGGGCGTCCGGGAGCCCGAGCTGGGCATGGCCATAGTAAAGAGCGGGCGTTCCAGTGGCATCACCCGCTCTTCCATTAAAGTCCTCCAGGCCACCGTCAAGGTACTCCTGGAAGAAGGGTTAACCGGCATGTTCAGCGACCAGTTTGTCACCGGACCCCTTGCCCAGCCGGGAGACAGCGGTTCCCTGATCCTGGACAACGAAAATTACGCCGTCGGCCTTCTCTTTGCCGGTTCAGATCAGACTTCTGTCGGCAATCGCATTCAAAATGTCCTGGAGCAACTGGAAATTGAATTCTAGTTCCATGGTTCACTGCTTTCCCCGGCTCAAGCCTCCATGGCTCCTGGGCCGGGGTTAAATTTATGCTACATGGTCAACTGGCCGCCGGGTACGTCAACTATTTGCAGCACTTTTTCTTCTTCACCCGTGACGGCGTTGATATAGGTGAGGTAACGGGTATCGTCGAGTTTGGTTTTGACTTCATAGGTAAGCTTTTCTATCCCCCCGGGTAGGGGGATCAGGGCCAGCCGGACGCCTTCAACCTTGAGCCCGGGGTTAATTTTGGCCCGGGCCTCGGCCGGGGTTAGCTTTGGTGTGGGCAACTGGCGCCTGTGGTGGGCCATATAGTAGGGGGTCGCGTCCCATCCGGTAATTTCGCCGTTGTCCAGGGCTACCTTAACCTTCACCTGGTCGGGATAAAGGATGACATCGCCTTCTTTGGCGGCAAAGGTAATCACCTGGTTATTATCGGTGCGTACGGTATAAGTGGGCTGCATACTGGCAAAGCCGTGGGCCTTTAAGAAAGCCGTGGCCCGTTCCAGGGCTTTAGCTGCGTCAAGGGTAGGAGCGCCCACCGGCCTGGTATTGAGGAGGGAAATGACTTCCCCGCCCTGTTTGCTGATATCAATGTGCACAATGACACTGGGACGCCGGTTATCCACTAAGTTAAGGGCAAAGGTGGGCAGGAGGCCGTTGCTGGTCCGGGTGGCCTGGACGCGGTAATTGCTGTTACTGGCGTCATTGGCAAAGGCTGTGGCCCGGCGTTCGGCTTCGGCCTGGGAGACGTCACCACCTTTAAGGCCCAGGGGACGCGGTTTTTCCAGGTGGTCGGAGAAGGGACCGTCGTAATTAAGGCTGGGCAGGGTCTGCAGGCGCCGGTCGGCGTTAACGAAACCGTCCAGGGGGCCGGGCTGGGCCTGGACGGGAATGGCCAGATTGGCAATGGTTCTTAAAGGCGCCGGCATGCGTGTGCTGTAAAAGCTGCTCCAGCGCAAACCTTTACTGGCCACCTGGCCTTCCGTCTGGCGGAGATCTACGGCCAGCCGCTTCATTTCATCCCGTAACCTGGCCAGCTGTTCCCTCTCCTGGGAGCTCAGTTCCCCGCCCCGGGCCAGTTTTTGCGCCAGGTAATTGTTGTAGTCGCTGGTCTGGGCCAGGAATTTACTGGTATTGATTGGTTTAATGCCCGGGGTAGGCAGCTGGCTTAAGGACAGCTGGGCGGCAGCCGCCTGGTTCCAGGCTTCCGTCAGGTGGACGGCCTGCTGGCGGGGAGAACTGCTGGCCAGGGATTTACCCATACTGACCTGGGCCTGCTCTACGTAATTCAAGAGGTTATAGAAGTCGCGCTGGCCACCAGCCTCCACGGCATTGGCCAGGGTTAAACGGTTGGCCCTCTCCCACAGGCCCCAGCCAACGGCCAGGAGCAGGGCCAGGGTCAGGACAATGGTAGAAATCCTGCGTGTCAAATTAAACACCATCCTTTCAAGGTTTAATCAAGGTTTAACGGGCGAAGACATGGTTTCCGATCTGGGTAATAATGGTCCTGGTCCAGATCCAGGGGCTAACGGGTTTGGCCGGGTTCCAGAAGAAAAGGGCGCCGTAGGTGGGGTCCCAGCCATTCAAGGCATCGGCGGCAGCCCGGGTGGGTGAAGCAAGGTCGGTGACCTGCCAGATAAGGCCATTGCTGACACTTTCAAAGGCCCAGGGTTCGTAAATCACGCTGCTGATGCTGGCAGGGAAAAGGGGGCTACGCACCCGGTTCAAGACGACGGCCCCTACGGCCACCTGGCCCTCATAGGGTTCCGTACCTGCTTCGGCGGCGATTAACCGCGCCAGGAGGTTAATTTCATCACCGACGGCTACCGGTACCCCGGCCTGGGTGGGGAGAGCCTGGGGAGCCTGTCCCTGGTGATAAAACTGCCACAGGGCGGCACTGATTAAGATGACAACCAGGAGAACCGGTATGATTAAACGGCGGCGGTAAGGATGCATAGATTTTCCTCCTCATTTCCTAATTCAACTTTAGTGTGGGTAGGTAGCCGGGGCCTTATACGTAAAAAGAGCGCGGGTTGCGCGCTCTTTTAGCTGCTGCGGAAACGGTTACTGCGGCTTTGCTGGGGCGGGTGATTCTCCTCTGTAGGAGTTATTTCCTGGGCTTCTTTTTCTTTAGCGGCCTTACTTTCTTTGGCACTCATGAGCAGATTCATGAGGCTGGTGAGTAAAGCCGGGTTTTTGCCCAGCAGGCCGGCCAGCTCGGCCGGCGCTTTGACATTCCCGCCGCCTCCCTGGCCCAGGACGGCATTTAAGGCTTCCTGGATGGCGTTGCTGGCCCCGGCCTTTGCCGGTGTAGTGTCATTACCGTGCAGGAGATTTAAGATACCCAGCAGGTCGACCAGGCCTAACAGTCCGGCCAGCTCATTAAAGTTTAGGGCCTGTTGTTGCTGGGGGCCCAATAGTTGGAGCAGGACTTCAAGCAGATTGGTTTTTTCCACCGCGGCCACCTCCACAAATCCTTCCCTTTAATATATGCGGCAGGTAATCAATCCAGCGTTGCACCAACCTTCTTTTGGTTGCATATTTTTAACTATAGAGGATTGATTTTCTCTTTTTAAACTGAAATGGGAGGGAGCGAGATGGCCGATCATATTGTCGATCCCAATCTCCTGGCCGTTATCCAGAGCTTGAAACCCTATATGAGCAGCCGGGCTCTCCAGTGTACTGAAGTGGCCGAAACGCTGCTCGAGATTTTAGCCAGTGAACAGGCCCGGCGGGTCCAGGAAAAATTACAGAGTTTACGCCAGGAGTACAAAATGGTAGTGCAGGCAGCAAAGGTTAAAAAACCGGGTGACAAATGAGATGATAACCAGAGAGGGCGGGACCCTTTCTCTCTTTTTTTAATTCTAATTTTATTGCTGCTGTCCACCGGCAGCTTCCCCGGGCCCGGCACCTCTCCCGGATCTGTGGTTAAGAATAACTCAGGTGGACGCGGGCCAGCCCGGAGCCCCCAGGATTTTCTGAAGAAGTGGCAGCAGGTGTCCCGGGGCCAGGCCCGGCAGCCGGCGGCCTTTCGCCGGTGGGGGGCCGCTGGGGGGAGTGGACGACGGTCAGGCTATTTAAGATTACCTCTTCTTCCCAGACCAGCTGGCCGTTTTCGTAGCGGCGGCGGCGGATTTCAGCCCTGGGGATAAAGGCGGAGACTTCATGGGGCAGGTTGTAAGTCAGGCGGCGGATTACCCGGATGACGGCATTATCTACGTGGAGTTCAACCTCATCGGTATTCAGCGGGCACTCTGGCAGCAAGGGAGACACCTCCTTTGCTGCCAGTATATGTAATAGGGGAGGGAAAGGCACGGGCTAAACGGGTCCAGGGTATGCGCCAGATTTAAGGGCCGGTCCCCGTCAGGGGGCCGGCCCCGGTCTTAGCTGGCCTTGCTTTCCGTCTTCGTTTCCTCTTTAGCCTTATCCTTATATTCCTGGCTGCGGTTTTCGGTGGTATAGAAACCGCCGGCCTTGTAGATGACGCTGATATTATGCCCGATCAGCCGGTGTACAGGCCCGCCGCAGGTGGGGCATTTTTCCAGGGGAGAGGCTGTAATGCGCTGCTCCTTTTCAAATACCCCGCATTTGGCACATTTGTATTCGTAGATAGGCATCGTTACCACCTCCGCTTGTCTGTATATGGTTCCAGCATTGGTTATACGCCAGGAAGCCCGATTTGTCAAGATAGGCCTCTTGCCTGGCTAACTTTACCTTAGTCTCCACTTTATTCTTTCCTGAATCCGTGACAACCCAATAACAAAATATCCGGATAAGGCTCAAAACCTCGCGAAAAATAAGGTATAATAGGCTGGATGGCAAACGAATCCATCTTCACCTGCGAGGTGCAGCCATGAAATTCATCATTGAACAGTTTGATGAACACCTAACCCCGTTGCCGGACTGGCTCTGGTCGGGGAAATCCTTAATCATACTGCCCTGAAATACAGATTTAATAAGACGAGGATACCGGATGTACCTTCTCCAGATTTTCTCACGGGGATGTTATAACCTCCTACATCGGCCTGCTTTGCCAGGGCCGGAGCGATTTTGACCATATTGAGCTCTATCGGGATGACCCCTTTTTTAGCCGGGCACTGGATATCCGGGATGTGCCTTCGAGCCCTACCCTGCGCCAGCGCCTGGATATGATGTGGAGGAAATGGCCAGGTTCCTTAAGGATCTAAAGGCACCGGTAACCCCTGTTACCTTGGGTTCCGGGGAATTAAAGCGTCAATATGTCCCCCTGGATATTGATGTTTCTCCCTTTGATAACTCGAATTCCAAGAAAGAGGGTGTTTCGCGGGCCGGGAAACAGCATTGCCAAAAAGGGACACCGGAGTTCCTACGACAAGCTTTAACCTTTGCTCGCGCTATCACTTCGCTGCCACTTTTAGTACATATGGATGGCGGCAATGACAGCCAGGATAACCTGCAGGTTTGTTTGGACCCGAAAGTCAAAGCCGATTTTATCATTAAGCGTAACCTGCGCAAGGAAACGCCGGAAGCCTGGCTGGCCATTGCGGTGGATAATATTATTGCCCTCTACCATGACCACGGCACCAGCGAGCAATTTCATAGCGAGATCAAAAACGATTTAGACCTGGAACGGTTGCCCAGCGGCAAATTTGCCACCAATGACCTGGTGCTACACCTTGGTATTTTCGCCTACAATATTTTAAGGCTTCTGGGACAGTTTAGCCTCCCTCTAAAGGAGGTCCCCCTGCGTAATAAGAAAGCTCAACGCCGCCGGTTGCGTACCGTTATTCAAAACCTGATTACCATAGCGTCCCGGCTGGTTCGCCACGCCCGGCAGGTGAAATTACGGTTTGGGCAGCACAGTCCCTGGTATCCAGCTTTCCGACAGCTATATAGAGCGTTAGCTTAATACAGCATTTCCGGCTTCCGGTGATTTTTAAGTACAGGGCTTCAAATCTCTAAAACAGGAGGCTCGCTTTGATATACCCATATAAAGGAGAAGCGAGGTTAAAGGTTACTTTTTTTGATAATTGTTATGCCTCATAGTTAACTTTTGGCTTATACGCAAGGTTTTCGGAAACCATTTGCTGTAAAATTGGGCTCATCAGTTTGTTGTTATCACGGATTCAGGTCTTTATTAACCCCTCGGCAGGGAACCTGATGGCAATCAGGAACGTCTATATACTGGGAACCTGATCCAGGGCGGAATAGAACGCGGGGGAGGCAGTAAGTAGTATGCAGAAAAAGTTTTTCCTAGCGGTACTTATGTTCTTGGCTTTAGTTTTATTGCCCTGGCCGGCGGCAGCGGGGATGGACGATTCTTTACATATAGTCGTTAACGACGATTTTCTGGTTACAGATGTGCCGCCGCTGATAGCAAACGGCCATACTCTGGTCCCGGCAAGGCCCCTGGCAGAAAGGCTGGGCGCCACAGTCCATTGGGACGCAGGCAGCCAGACCGTTACCATAAAAAAAGGCGGCATTACCATTCAGTTTGCCATTGGTGAACCTATAGCAACGTATAACGGTGTAAGTTGGCAACTCCCTGTAGCTCCGGAGCTAGTAAAGGGTCGCACCATGGTACCCCTGCGTTTTATAGCCACCGCCCTGGGCCAGCAGGTCAGGTTTAATTACTGGCAGACGACGCCGATGATCTGGGTGACTTCTTCGCCGCTCCTGGAAGATAAGGATACGAACGTCACCCCGGACTATTTTGAAGTGGACACCGGCGAGGGGCCGCCTTATTATAAATTAAAGCCTGAGGGTCAAACCACCAGGGGAATCAAACTGGAGGATAGCGTAACTAAGGTGAAGGAGCTTTACGGGCCACCTTTCAGGGAAGAAACGGTACGCGACGGGCAAGTTGTTCTTAGATATTTCAGCGAGTATCTTCCCCAATCTGACGCCGTAAGTACTTTAAGCTTTACCTGCCGGGACGGCCGGGTGGTGGAGGTGATAATACAACACTAGGTCGTGTCCAGACCTTAGCAGGCTCTTTCCTGGGAGCCTTGAGGCCGTATTTACGGCGTAAATGAGCCGGGATATAGCCAGTTGACCCCTCCCGTTAATTTTTATCATGTTCGTTACAACTTCAGACAGGCCGGGGGAGCCGCTACGGTATGTAAAAAGTAGGTTGGGCTTCTACAGGAGGATTCAGTCACCGGGTGGCGAATATATCCCTTTTGTAACCTCAAGGGAAGAAGGGATTTTTTTGTTGCGCTGGCGTTACCAGCCAGTCCTCTGGGCGGTGCTGATTATCGCCACCCTGGCCGCCGGGGTGGTAATCGTTAACCGGGTGCGCCTGGAAGAGGCCAACCGGACGGTTACCCTGGCGGTCGATTTCCAGCAGGTGCAAAAATTAGCCCAGTGGAGCGGCTTGACTACCAGGGAAACTTTAAGCCGTTTGCAACAGCAGGGAGCCAACGCTGTCCTTTTTAAGGAGCAGACCATAGAGGATCTCCAGCAGCAGGTCTGGGTCCAGCCGGGAAGTGAGGCTGTCCTATCCTTAGCGGCTGCAGTCCAGAAAAAAGTGCGCCCTGAGTATACCTACCTTTTTACGCGCGACAGGGAACTGGGGGAGCGGCTGCAACTGCAGCTAGAAAATAAGGTTCCCGGCGGGGTGCAGGTGCTGGCTGGTAACGACTTTACGGCCCTGGGTATACCCCTGGCCATGCCAGAGCTAAAGGACCTGGGCCTGGGCTTCCCGGACCGGGAGATGGCCATGGCGCGGGAAATGGGCCTGCTGCTTGTTCCCCAGGTGCGGTGGTGGTATGGCGCCAACGCCACTTCCCTGGCCGCCACTTTAAGACCCTTGCTGGCCTACCAGGATAGCATCGTGGCTTTGCTTTTCAATGATAAGAGCCTTCCCGGTTATCCCGCTTACCTAGCTAACCTGGCGGCCCAGGTAGAGCAACTCAACGTCCCGGTGGGCCTGATCGAATTTTTCCCGCAGCAGGGCCTCAGCCGGCTGGTCATGCTCCTGGATAAAAGGGCCGTCCGGGTGCACAGCATCGGTGTGGATGAAATGGCCGGTCTAACCCCGGCGGCGGCCCTGGAACGCCTGGAGCTGGCAGCCAGGGAAAGGAATATCCGCCTCCTCATTGCCCGTTTTAAGTTTGCCCCGGGATCGACAAACTGGTTGCAGGATAACCTCCATTACGTGGGGGAATTAAGAAAAGTAATCCTGGCCGACGGCCTGACCATAGGCCGGGCTGAGCCCTTTTCACCTTTCCCCTTCTCACGCCTGTGGCTCCACCTGGCCGGCCTGGGTGTCCTGGCCGCCGGGGTGCTTTTATTGATGCAGTTTGGCTTAGCGCGACCGGGTGTAGCTCTGGGTTTTCTGGGCCTTGTGATCTGGACGGGGGCCCTGGGGCTGAATCACCAGGTGTTGCTGGCCCGCAAGGTAATGGCCCTGGGGGCGGCCATTATCTTTCCCACCCTGGCCATGCTCACGGCCTGGTCACCGGCGCCCCGCGGTTTAAAGGCCGGGATAGCCGTGACCCTGCGGACGGCCCTGATCTCCTTCCTGGGGGCGGTGGCCATTGCCGCCATCCTGGCCGACAATACCTTTATCCTCAAGATTAATGAATTCAGCGGCGTGAAAATCGCCTTTGTCGCTCCCTTGCTTTTATTTACGGCGGCCGTGATTATCCGGCAGGAGGGGCGGCGGGCCGGCGCTACCCTGCAGGGCTGGCTTGATGCCGGTCTCACCGTAAAGCTGGTCCTCCTGGCCGTGGTGGTGGCCGCTGCCGGTGTCCTTTACCTCAGCCGTAGCGGCAATGAAGGGGTGGGGCTGTTACCTTTTGAAGGGCAGCTGCGCTCTTTCCTGGGGAACGTTTTACTTGCCCGGCCGCGGACCAAAGAATTCCTCCTCGGCTACCCCTTTTTGCTTTTAAGCCTGAGCCTGGGTTACCAGCACCGTTATCTTCTCTTCTGGCTCCTGGGCCTGGTGGGTCAGATCTCCCTGGTTAATACTTTCTCGCACATTCATATTCCTTTCCTCATTTCGTTATTACGGACCTTTAATGGCCTCTGGCTGGGCCTGCTGATCGGGTTAGTAGTGGTTTGGACAGTTAAGCTGGAAGCAGGCGTTTTTAGAGGGGACCACAATCACGGGCGTCAGCAGTCGTAAGCCGGCAAGGAGTAAATAAGGGGGCGCGATAAAACTATGGCCGGGGTAGACGTCCAAGCCGCCAGAGCGACACCATCAGACGATAAAAATGGTAGTCAGGCAGGCTTTAAATCTGGAACTGGCGTAGCCAGTTCGTACGGGTTTCCGACTTCCGACTTCCGGCCGCCGACTTCTGTTTTCAGGGTAGTTATCTCCGGCTACTACGGCTTCCAGAACGCCGGTGATGAGGCCGTCCTTTACAGCATGATCCAGGCCCTGCGTTCCTTTGTGCCCGGCCTGGAAATCACCGTCCTTTCCCACTGCCCGGAGCAAACGGCGGCCAGCCTGAACGTTAATGCGGTAAACCGCTGGCGGCTAACAGCGATAACCGGGGCCATGCGCCGGGCCGACCTGGTGCTCAGCGGCGGCGGCAGTCTTTTCCAGGATGTTACCGGACCGGAGAGCCTCCTTTACTACCTGGGCGTGGTGGTCCTGGCCCGGCTGCTGCGCAAGCCGGTAGTGGTCTATGCCCAGGGCCTGGGACCTTTAAAGCGTCCCTGGAGCCGCTGGCTGGCCGGCAGGGTCTTAAATAAAGTCCAGCTCATAACTTTGCGGGACAGTGAGTCGCGGCAGCTCCTGGAGGAAATCGGGGTGAGACGGCCGCCGGTCTATGTTACGGCCGACCCGGTCCTGGGCCTGGAACCGGAGAACCTGGATTTACGACCCGCACAGAAAAAATGGCAGGAGATGGGCTTGAAGGGCCAGGTAGCTGGCATTTCAGTCCGCTCCTGGCCAGGGGCCGGGAACTGCTGGCCGGCCCTGGCCAGGGTGGCCGATGACCTGGTGACCAGCGGGTGGCAGGTTTTATTTTTACCTTTCCACTTTCCCGCCGATGTCGACGCCTGCCGCCAGGTAGCCCGCCTGATGCATCAACCGGCAGCCATTTTAAGGGAAAATTTGGACCTGGCGACCATTATGGGCCTGATGAGCCAGCTGCAATTTTTAATTGGCATGCGCCTCCACGCCCTGATCCTGGCAGCAGTCATGGGGGTGCCCTTCCTGGCCCTGCCCTATGATCCCAAAGTGGCTGCCTTTGCCCGGCTGGTGGAACAGCCGGCCGTGGGTTCCCTGGCAGGGGTAACCTGTATGAGCCTCACGGCAGCAGTCCAGGAGGCCCTGGCTCGCCGGGAAGAACACGGCCAGAGGGTCAGGGCAGCAGCGGCCGAACTGCGGCCCCGGGCCCTGGATACCGCCCGCCTGGTGGTAGAGTACCTGAGGAAAGGAGCCATAGGTGGCTGACAGCCAGATAAAATGGTAACAAAAAGTAACGGCAAGTATGTCCGGGTACCGGCAGGGACACCGGTGGCCCGCATGGCCAGGGCGGCGAGCATCGTCCTGCTCTTGAACCTGTTGAGCCGGGTGCTAGGGTTTGTCCGGGATGCCAGCATCGCCGCCCGTTTTGGCGCCGGCCCGGCAACCGACGCCTACCTGGTAGCCTATACCATCCCTTATTTTCTCCAGACCATCCTGGGGATGGCCTTTGTCACGGTTATGGTGCCGGTAGTGACTGCTTACCTGGTCCGGGATGACCGCGACCAGGGCTGGGCGGTAGCCAGCGCCGTCGGCAACTGGACGTTTTTAATCATGACCCTGCTGGCGGTTGCCGGTGCCGGCCTGGCTCCCCGGCTCGTCCAGATCCTGGCCCCGGGATTTGCGGGACCTGTTTATGCCCTGACGGTGAAACTAACGCGGATCATGTTCCTCTCCCTCCCCTTCATGGGGACGGGGATGCTCATCAGCGGTATTTTAAACGCCGGCTATATCTTTACCTCCCCGGCCCTGGCGCCGGCGGTAAGCAACCTGGTGATTATTGCTACGGTTGTCTTCGCCGGGCAAACCTTCGGCATCACCGGCCTGGCCATAGGGACGGTCTTAAGTTTTGTCGCCTACCTGGCAATCCAGCTTCCCGACTTACCGCGTTTGCAGTTTCGTTATACCTGGCGCTTGCTAGCCCATCACCCGGCAGTCTGCCAGATTGGCCGCCACCTGCTGCCGGTTTCTCTAAGCCTGGCGGTGGTCCAGCTGTACCTGGCAACAAACCGCTTTTTTGCCTCCCAGCTGGTACCGGGAAGCATTACGGCCCTGGATTTTGGCAATCGCCTGGTAACTTTACCCCTGGGTATCTTCGTAGCCAGCGTCACCACAGCTATTTTTCCTTCCCTGGCCGAGCAGGCGGCCCGGCAGGATCGCCGGGAAATGGCTCACCTGGTGGACCGGGGCCTGGGCCTGGTGGCCCTGACTATCCTGCCGGCGGCCGCCGGGCTCATTATCCTCCGGGAACCCCTGGTGCGGCTGGTCTTCCAGCGGGGGGCCTTTGATCCCCGGGCGACGGCCATGACGGCGGTGGCGGTTTTATTTTATTCCCTGGGCCTCCTGGCCCAGGCCATGCATCCCATCCTGACCCGCGCCTTTTATGCCCTCCAGGATGTAGCCGTCCCGGTAATTACCGGCCTTTTGTCTGTCGGGTTAAATGTCCTCTTCAGCTATCTCCTGGTACCGTACCTGGGACATGGCGGCCTGGCCCTGGCCAATTCCCTGGCGGCCAGCCTCTATGCCCTGATGCTTTACCTGGCCCTTTACCGGCGCCTGCCGGAGTTAAAGGCGGTTACCCTGCTGGGGACTATGCTGCGCACTGGCTTGGCGGCCCTGGGGATGGGCTTGCTGGTCTGGCTGGCCGGGAGGGGCCTGGCTGTTTTTGCCTGGTCCCAACCTTTAGCGGGGTTACTTATCCGGTTAACGGGGTTGACAGCCGCCGGGATCGTGACCTTCTGGGGCCTGGCCCGGCTATTGCGGATTGAAGAAGTTAATTTCATCAGCGCCATGCTCTGCCGCCGGCTGCAAAGGGTTTTTTAGAGAAGCAGGAATATGGGGATAAATGGCGAATAGAAACAGTAATATTGTCCCAAAACAAAAGTTCTAAAAGCGAAGTGACGTCATGGACCTGACCGCCATTCAGAAAGTATTGCCCCATCGCTATCCATTTTTGCTGGTTGACCGGATGCTGGCAGTAGAGGCCGGCCGGCAGGCGGTAGGACAAAAAAACGTCAGCGGCAACGAATGGTATTTTAGCGGCCATTTTCCCGGGCAGCCGGTGATGCCGGGGGTCTTAATCATGGAAGCCCTGGCCCAGGTCGGGGCGGTGGCCCTGTTGAGCCTGCCCGAATTCCAGGGGCAGGTGGTCCTTTTTGGCGGCATGGACAGGGTTCGTTTCCGCCGCCAGGTAGTCCCCGGCGATGTTTTACGGCTGGAGACGGAGATTATCAAGCTGAAGGGCCGGGTGGGCAAAGGCTACGGCCGCGCCTGGGTGGGGGAAGAGCTGGCGGCTGAAGGCGAGCTGCTTTTTGCCGTGGGCGACAGGATAGAGTAGGGGAGCTATGTCAGAGGAACCCCTCATGGTGATGAGCCGCCACCAGCGAGGGTATGAAAATGCCTGGCTGGCATTTGTCCTCTCACCTCCAAAATGGCCGGGAACCCCGCCTTAAGCCCTGGCTGAGCCGTAGGCCGCTCCACAAGGGCTTTGGTGCGAGCGAGACAATGCCAGCCTGCGATAGAGTTATTTGCGGAGGGGGAACCGCAGGTGAATATCCTGGCCCTTGCTCTAGCAGGGGTAATTAGTTTTTGGCTTACACCTGTACTTTGCCGGGTGGCGCCCCGCCTGGGGGCTGTCGATAAGCCCGATGCACGTAAAGTTCACCGTACTCTCATGCCCCGGCTGGGAGGGGTGGCCATCTACGCCGGTTTCCTGGCAGCCTTCTACTTACTCGCTTACCATGAAGATAAGTACCTGGGCCTCTTGCTGGGCGGCACCTTCATCATGCTGGTGGGGCTGGTCGATGATATTAAAAATATAAGTCCCACGCTGAAATTAATGGGTCAAATTGTCGCCGCAGCCATCCTGGTAGCCTTCGGCGTGCGGGTGGAATTTCTCACCAACCCCTTTGACGGGCTTTTTATCCTGGGCAAACTGGCCATTCCCGTAACTATTTTTTGGATAGTAGGCGTTACCAATGCTTTAAACCTGGTGGACGGCCTGGATGGCCTGGCCGCCGGGACTTCCTTTATCGCCGCCGTGACCATTGCCGTGGTGGCCTGGCTTAACGGGGAAGTGGTTGTAGCCCTTCTTTCCCTGGCCCTGGCGGCCAGCGTGCTGGGCTTTTTGCCCTTTAACTTTCACCCGGCACGGATTTTCATGGGGGACAGCGGTTCCATGTTTTTGGGCTTCAACCTGGCGGCCCTGGCTACCATCGGCCTGACCAAGAGCGCGACAGTGGTTTCCCTGTTTGTGCCGGTAGTCATCTTAGGTTTGCCCATCCTGGACACCACCCTGGCCATTATCCGGCGCTTTCTCAACCACCGGCCCATCTTTGCCCCCGACAAAGGCCACCTGCACCACCGCCTGCTGGCCCAGGGTTTAACCCAGCGCCAGGCCGTCGGTGTCATCTACCTGGTGGATGCCTGCCTGGGGGGTAGTGCTGTGCTCCTTACCAGGCTGGCCACGGATCAGGGCATGCTTATCCTGGTGGGCCTGGCCGTGATAATCCTGGTGGGCTGCGATAAACTGGGGATTCTTGGTAGAAGGCATCTTACCAGGGTTAAAGCCCGGCACAATTCTTTGCACATGCTGTAGGGACGAGGTGATGGCTGTGCGCAACTACTATTTGCTCGTTGTTATTCTCCTCCTGGCTTTTGCCCTGGGCCTGGCGGGCAGCGCTGGCGCGACGGCCTCTCCGGCCGGCCTGCAGGCCGACCCGGTGGTTACCCGCAGCTACGTCCAGGAAGCCGTCGACAGCCGCCTGGTACCACTGCAGCAAGAAATCGAACGGGCGCAGCAACGCCTGGCCGCCCTGCAACAACGGGTAAATAACCTGGTGCGGTAGGAGCGGTACACATTGGCTTTTGTTGGGAACGAGCGAAAAAAGCCAGCCTGATGGGTTGAAGGCCCGGCTGCAGTTTTTAACTGCGGCCTTTTTGCATTTATGGAGCTTATTGGGAAATAATACGGAAATGAAGTCTTGGAGTAACGGGGGAATACAGATGAACGACTTGCTTATTGAGGCGCTCTTAATCCTGGCTTTTATCGTGGCCGGCATTGGCCTCCTTTTTTATCTCCACAAGCGAGAATTACTTTAAACTTACTAAGTTAGGGGGTTCAATTCGTGGAGTACCTCGAGGTATTTCTCCAGACCATCCTGGCCTTTGCGGCCATCCTGATCTACACCCGGATTCTCGGCAAACAGCAGATCGGCCAGCTGACTTTCTTTGAGTATATAAACGGCATCACCTTTGGCAGTATAGCTGCCGTGCTGGCCACCGACATCGAACCCAGACGTACAGGGATGCACTTCCTGGGCCTTACCCTTTTTGCCTTTCTTACCTGGGTGGCCGGTTATGCCGTTCTGGTCAGCCGGCCGGCCCGCAAGCTTATTTCCGGCGAACCTACTGTAGTCGTGCATAACGGTAAAATCCTGGAAGGAAATATGAAAAAAATGCGGTATAATTTTGATGAGCTGGCCATGCAGCTGCGGCAAAAAAATGTATTTGATATTGCCGATGTGGAATATGCTATTCTGGAGCCTGACGGCGACCTGAGCGTTTTGCTGAAATCCCAGAAACGCCCCCTGACACCGGCCGATCTCCAGCTGCCGACCCAGTACGAGGGGATACCGACGGAACTGGTTATGGACGGGGAGATCCTCTTCCAGAACCTGAAGCAAAATAACCTGGATGAAAAGTGGCTCATCCAGCAGCTCCAGGCCCAGGGGGTCCAGGATATCAGCCAGGTTGACTATGCCGTTTTAAGGAGCGACGGCTCCCTGTATGTCAATTTAAAAGAAGACGACATCATCAACCCGGTGGATATTACCGACGCCCCGGAAAGCCCGGTGAAGCAGGAGAAGGAAGAACAGGATAGGCCCTCCTGAGCGGCTAGGGCATGAAAATGCCTGGCTGGCATTTGTCGGAAGCGAGCGAGCTTCTACCGAGCGGCGAAGCGGCCCAGGCGAAGCCGAGGGATGATAAGCGGGGCCGAGGACAGTGGGACTAAAGGCCGGATTCTAAAGGCAAGGATGCCGAATAGGCCGGGAACCCCGCCTTAAGCCCTGGCTGAACCGTAGGCCGCTCCGCGAGGACTTTGGTGCGAGCCAGACAATGCCAGCCTGTGACAAAGTTATTTTCGGAGGTGGTTGTAATGACCATCAAATTTGGCACCGATGGATGGCGGGCCATCATTGCCGAGGAATTCACTTTTGCCAATGTCCGCCTGGTTACCCAGGCCGTCGCCCGTTACCTGCAGGACGAGAAAGGACGGGGGGAAGTCGTTATCGGTTATGATAACCGTTTCCTGGCCCCGGAGTTTGCCGCTGCAGTGGCCGAAGTATTGACGGGCAACGGCTTTACCGTTTACCTGCCTTCCCGGGCGGTACCAACGCCGGTAACGGCCTGGGCTATTAAAAAGTATGGGGCATTAGGAGCATTAATGCTTACGGCCAGCCATAATCCCCCTGCTTACTCCGGGCTCAAGTTTATACCCGATTATGCCGGGCCGGCCGTGCCGGCCATTACGGAAGCCATTGAAAAAGAAATAGCGGCTGTAATGGAAGGGGGTACTATTAAACGCCTGGAACTGGCTGAGGCCCGGCAAAGGGAGCTGGTAAAGGAACTGGACCCCCGGGAAGCCTACCTGGAGTACCTGCAGGGTTTAGTTGATGTGGCAGCCATCAAGCAGGCCAGGTTAAAAATTGTCGTCGACCCCCTTTATGGCGCCGGGATCGACTACCTGGATGAATTTTTGCAGCGAGCCGGCTGCCAGGTACATACCCTGCATAACTACCGTGACCCCCTTTTCGGCGGTTCCCTGCCTGATCCCAGCGCCAGCGGCTTAAGCGAGCTGGCCTGGCAGGTCCGGGAAACGGGAGCCGACCTGGGGCTGGCCCTCGACGGCGATGCCGACCGCTTCGGCGTTGTCGACCGGGACGGCACTTACCTTACGGCCAATGAAATCCTTTACCTGGTCCTGGCCCACCTGCTCTTCCACCGGCAATACCGGGGACCGGTAGCCCGGACGGTAGCTACCACCCATAACCTGGATCGCCTGGCCGCGGCCCAGGGCCTAAAAGTTATTGAGACCCCGGTGGGATTTAAGTATATCGGCCAGGCCTTAAGGGAGCAGGATTGTATCCTGGGGGGCGAGGAGAGCGGGGGATTAAGCATCCGCGGCCACATCCCGGAAAAGGACGGCATCCTGGCCACGGCCCTGGTCGCTGAACTGCAGGCCGTCCAGGGCCGCAGCCTAAAAAGTATCCTGGCGGATTTACAGGAGCGCCATGGCCGGCTGGTCAGCCGGCGGCTGGACCTCAAGGTAGCCCCGGATGTCAAAGCGCGGGTTTTAAAGGAACTGCCGGATTTTACCCCGGCCAGGATTGCCGGCGTCCCGGTGACCGGGCGCCTGGCAGTTGACGGGGTTAAATTCCTCCTGGCTGACGGCAGCTGGGTCTTGCTCCGCCCATCCGGCACGGAACCTCTCCTGCGTTTATATGTGGAGGCACCCGGTGACGAGCGCCTCCATCTCCTCCAGGAAGACATAATTTCCGCCCTTAAGATTTAAAGTATCTGGCATACTCGTCGGCCGAAAGTTCCCGGTAACAGCTGGGACATAAAGCCCCTTTACCGGGAACTTCAATGGCATTTTCCAGGCCCAGGCGCTCCATAAAGCTTAAAGAAGCGCCGCAGCGCAGGCAGGCATCGCTGGCGGCTGGCATCTGTGTCACCTCCTTTCACCTTAGACAACCCCCGTTGCATAGGATGGAGCAGGGGGTGAGTGACGTGGGCTACCAGGCACCAGTAATCTTGCTGGCAGCTGTTGCTTCCCTGGCCCTGGCCTATGGGTGTTTCTGGTGGCGGCAAAAAGAATTAACCTTAGACTATCCCTGCCTGGCCCTCCTGGTGGGTAACCAGGAAGAATTTCTAGAAGGCCTCTTGCGCCGGTTCTGGTGGTGGTGCTACTGGTACGGTTCGCCATGGAGGTTAGTGGTAATTACCGATGCTCAGGCAAAGGCGACCCTTGCTATCTTGCGCCATTTTTTTTATCCCTATCCCTTTTGCCGGTTAATCTACGCCGGGGAAGAAGCACTTTTAACGATGGAATTTACTGCCGGCGCTGGCGGGCGGCAGGCGCATTTTTTAGATATTCGGACAGAACAAGATTTTAACTCTGCCTGGACCAGGATCTGCCGGACCTGCCTAAAAAAATAAATTGACGGAAGGAAAAAATAACCCGGGTGGCGAAATAGACTGCCAGAGTCAAGTTTAAGGAGAGCGGGTTCATGGACGAAGGGCGCAGCCGGGAGGGGTGGGTGGCAGGATTAACCCTGGCCGCAGGGGGAGTATTTTTAACCCTCGCAGGTCCACCGGGCCCGGCTGTCTGGTGGGGTTTAAGCTGGAGTATAATCAACGGCCTGGTGCTGGTAACCAGAACCTTTTTTAGGAGCCGGCAGGGGCAGTTCTTCCTCCTGGGAGTCAACCTCGTCCTGGCCGGCAGCTGGTTATTTGCCGGGAGCGGGCCGGGTACCCCTCTTTTTCCTTTTCTGCTGCTTTTGCCCCTCCTGGTGCCCCTTTACCTGGGCCAGAAGCAGGTTGTTGCTGCAGGCCTGGTGATGGTTCTATTTCTTGGGCTGTGCTGGTATATTAAGGCTGGGTTGCCATTAAACAGTCATTCCCTGGCCCTCTGGGGAGGCTGGATTGCCCTGGCAGGCTTTTGCTTTCTCGCCTGGCTCAAAATACTCGCTGAAGCCCTTAAGGTATCTTCCCTGCAGGCTGAGGTGGACCACTGGCGCCGGGAATATAAAATCTCCCGTTCCCAGCTGGCTGCTGTGGAGTTAATGGCCGTGACCGACGACCTGACCGGGGTTTTTAATTATCGCTATTTTGAGCAGAGCCTGGAGCGGTTGTTGAGTCCCCAGCAACAGCTGCGGTCCCTGGCTGTTTTAATGGTGGATGTTGATCATTTCAAAGAAATCAACGACTCTTACGGCCATGTAGTTGGTAACCGCGTGCTGGCGGAGATAGCGGCCATCTTAAAAGAACACACCCGGGAACAGGATATTGTCACCCGCTTCGGCGGGGAAGAATTCGCCATTATTTTGCCCGGTACCGACTACCGGGGAGCCCTTCAGGTGGCGGAAAGAATACGCCGGGCCATAGCTGAATATACCTTCAACCAGGAAGGGCCGCCCATCCACCTGACGATAAGCACTGGGATGGCTGTCTGGCCGGAAGATGGAGTCAATAAGGAGGAACTGGTCGCCCGGGCCGATCTCGCCCTATACCAGGCCAAGACTACGGGGCGCAACAGCGTCTGCCCGTACCGGCTGCTCAAGGCTGATTCCGGGCCGTAACCCTGGCTGGCCAGGCAATGCCAGCCTGTCACAAAGTTATTTTCGGAGTAGTCACCTGAGGTTGTTTTCGAGGGAGGGCCGGCCATGACGGTGGCGGGGAGTTATACCCCGGTTTTTTGCTGGCGGGGGTTTGTGTACCTGGTCTGGGGAAACCGCTCTGGCCGGGTGGGGATCAGCCATAACCCGGGCCTGGATCGTACCTTCTGGCTGCAGCGCGGCTGCCGGCAGTTTTCGTTGTTAACACCGCCATTGCCTCTGGGTACGGCGGCTTTTTTATGCGACTGGCTGCAACGCCGCCTGCCTTTAAAAGGAGAACCCCCGCTCCAGCAGGCTGCCGCCCTGGTAAACAGAGGCCGGTTAAAATTAGGTCTACCGCCGTGGGAGGCCCCGCCTAACACCCTGCCCGAACCCGGGCCGGCGCCGGTGGCAGCAGAGCTGGCCCTGGTGCAAAAAAACCTGGCAGGCCGGATCCTCTGGCGGGAAGAAATAGCCCTGGCCCTGGCGGAACATAAAGGGGCCGTGAATACTCCCCTGGAAGACCTCCTCCAATGGCTCTACCTGGCAGGGGAGGTAACCCTCCTGCCGGGAGTTGGTTATGAACCCAATGGTGAGCCCCGCTGCCGGCGTTGTGGCCAGGCCTCCAGGTTATTAAAGGTAACCTGTGCTGCCTGCGGGAGTGGGGACTGCCTGGTGTGTGAAGGGTGCCTGGCCATGGGGCAGGCCCGCCGCTGCCGGCCTCTCTATGCCCGCCCCTGGCCGGCTCAGCCGGCCGCCCGGGGAAGACCCGACCTGGATACCCGTCCCCGGCTCAACTTTGCCTTGACACCGGCCCAGGTGGACGCCTACAGAGAAGCAGAAAGCTTTGTTTTCCAGGGGAAGGAAAAGGAGTGTTTACTCTGGGCCGCCTGTGGTGCCGGTAAAACGGAAGTGACCTGCGGGGCTATTGCCGCCGCTTTAAGCCGGGGTAGAAACGTCCTTTATGCCTGCCCCCGCCGGGAGGTGATCCGGGAGCTAGAGGTACGGTTAACCTCTGTCTGGCCGCAGCTCCGCATCCTGTCCCTTTACGGCGGGAGTCCCGGTAAATTTGGCACAGCCGACCTCATCCTGGCTACCACTCACCAGGCGCTGCGTTTTTACCGCCGTTTTGACCTGGTAATCCTGGATGAAGTCGATGCCTTTCCCCTGTCCGAAGATCCCATGCTTTATTATGCCGTTGCCAGGGCCCGCCGGGAAGACGGCCAGACCCTGTTTCTTACAGCTACCCCGCCGGCCGGGCTGGTAGCCCGGGTGAGACGCCGGCAGGTAAAGGTAATTTACCTGCCGGCCAGGCACCACGGCCATCCCCTGCCGGTACCTGAGATCCTCCGGGACCCTTTTTTAAGCCGGCCGGGTGCAAAGCGCCTCCCCCGCTCCCTGGTTAATTGTTTGGACCTGACCCTGGCGGAAGAGGTCCAGCTCATTATCTTTGTCCCGGCCGTTAAACTGGTGGAGGAAGTAGTTGCCTGGCTCTTACAGGAACGGCCGGGACCGGACCCCAACCGGCCCTGGGTACAGGGTTGTTATGCCGCCCACCCCCGGCGGGATGAAATTATCGCCTCCTTTCGCCGGGAGGAGTTTCCCGTGCTGGTAACGACTACCGTTATGGAGCGGGGGATTACTATTCCCCGCCTCAATGTCCTGGTCCTTTATGCCGATGAAGAAAGGATTTTTACCGCCAATACCCTGATCCAGATTGCCGGGCGGGCCGGGCGTTCGCCGGCCTACCCCAGCGGCCGGGTATGGTTTCTGGCCAGCCGTATCAGCCCGGCCATGGCCGTTGCCCGCCGCCAGATCCAGGAATTCAACGCTCTCGCCCGCCGGCGGGGATACCTGCTGGCAGGGGAAAAATGAGAGGAGGCGCGTTATGCTTCTCTCCTGGCTTTTTCCCCGGGGTAAAGCCTGTTCCTGGTGCGGCCGGCCGGTGCACCAGGGATTCTTTTGTACCAGCTGCCGGCAGCAGCTCCTGGACTGGCAGCAACATTACCATCCCTGCCTTTACTGCGGCCGCCTCCTGCCGCTGGGGAAGCAGGCAGTCTGTAACCAGTGCCGGGAAGAATTGCCTCCTTTCCAGAAAGCCCGGTCTGTGGGCCCTTACCAGGGATTATTAAAAGAAATGATCTGGGCCCTCAAGTACCAGGGTCGCCGCTCCCTGGCTACCCCCCTGGGACATCTTTTAGCCGGGGTAGTTGTCAGGGAACTGGGGTCGGGGCGTCCCGACCTGGTAATCCCGGTCCCCCTCACCAGCACCCGCCTGCGGGTGCGGACCTTTAACCAGGCTGAACTCCTGGCCCTGGCCCTGGGGCAGGAACTGGACCTGCCGGTGAATGGGGAGGTAATGTTCAGGGTCAGGGAAACGGCGCCCCAGGTCAACCTTTCCCGGCGCTCCAGGTGGCAGAATTTAGGCGGCGCTTTCAAGGTAACAGCACCGGGTAAAATAACAGGGCGCCATTTGCTCCTGGTGGACGATGTCCTGACCACGGGGGCAACGGCTAGCGCCTGTACCCGTGCCCTGCAGGCTGCCGGGGCGGCCGATGTGGCTGTAGTTACCCTGGCTACGGGCATCGAAAATCTTCCCTGCTTTTCACCATAAACAGCCACAGCGAATACCCGTATCGACAAAATTTTAGGCCTTCCACATTTCCATCCACAGTTACAAGGCAGGGATTGCAATTTATTAACAGGGTTATCCACTTTATCCACAGGTTTGGGGACTAAAAAACAAGCTTGCGAAGGCAGGTTTCGACATCCAAAAAATGGCATTTTCTGTTGGAGAATGATTTGACAGCCAACTTTAACCATGTTAAGATGGAATTGCTTGAGGGTGCTCCCGACCCCAAGGGAGAATATTTTAGGAGGAATGTTGACAAGATGTTGGGCAAGGTTAAATGGTTCAGCCCGGAGAAAGGTTACGGTTTTATTGAAAAGGAAGACGGTAAGGACGTCTTTGTGCACTTCTCCGCCATCCAGGGTGAAGGTTTTAAAACCCTGGCTGAGGGCCAGACGGTGGAATTTGACATTGTCGAAGGACCTCGCGGTCCCCAGGCAGCAAATGTGATTAAACTGTAGCCTACCAGGCCCCGGCTTGTGCCGGGGCCTTGCTGGTATTTAAAGGGCAGGAGGCAGGAATTTGCCCGCCTGTGGGGAATAATATATCAACGGACCAGAAAGGAGTGCTTTCAAGGGATGGAAATCATCATCCGCGGCAAAAACCTCCCGGTAACCGATGCTTTAAAACAGTATATAGTAAAAAGGTTGAGCAAAATTGAACGGTACCTGGAAGGAGTGGATGAGGTCCAGGTTAATCTAGCTGTTAATCGAGACTCCCATGTTGTCGAAGTGACCATTCCCCTCAACGGCTACCTGTTGCGGGGTGAAGAGGCCACCGGTGATATGTACGGGTCTGTTGACCTGGTAGTAGAAAAGCTGGAAAAGCAAATTGCCAAATATAAAACCAAGCTGGCCAGGAAGCTGAAGAACGGCACCTTAAAGGAACTGGTAGTCGAAAATCCTGAAGAAGCCGCTCCGGAACCGAAATTAATCAGGACCAAGCGTTTTCCCATCAAGCCCATGCCGGTGGAAGAAGCTATCCTGCAAATGAACTTGCTGGGACATAATTTCTTTGTCTTTTCCAATGCGGAAACGGAAGAGGTTAACGTCCTTTACCGCCGCCGGGATGGAAACTACGGTTTAATTGAGCCGGAATATTAATACAACGACAAAAGATATTTGGAGATTTTGGGAGATATTGGTCGTAATCTACCCATATCTCTTTTTTTTGCCCTTATTTTATCCCTGTTTAGCAGGGAATTTTATCCTCGCCCGCGAATATAGACCAAAAAACTAAGAGAGAGAAAGGTGAGGGGGTTGCCGGAGTCGAAACGGGAACCGGCGGTTGCCGATTATGAAAAGGTAATCTGCCAGATAAAAGATGTCCTGGGGGCTCGGTTAGTAACAGCTCCTGATGGGAGCATCAGCGAAATACATATCATGGCTGGTAGTAACCGTAATCCCAAGCAAATTGTCCGCGACGTGGAATCGGCCCTGCTTATTCAACTGGGAGTTACTGTTGACCATAAAAAGATCAGCGTGGTCCAGATACAGGGCCAGGAGTTAACGGGAGAAGTGGCTGAAGATAAGGCCCTTTACCGGTCCACCTGTTTGCCCCTGCGCCTGGTGAGCCTTAACCTCTATACCCGGGGCCTGGAGGCCGAAGCTACCGTCGAACTGGAAGCCGGCCTTAGCGGTACTATCTACCAGGGGTATGCCTGCGGGCCCAATACGCCGGAGCGCCATCTCTGGCTGGTGGCAGTTGCTACTCTGAATGCCGTTGAAAAATATAGCTGCGGCATCTGGAACCTGGCCCTGGAAGACCTGGTGCTGGTGGAAGTAGCTCACCGCCGGGCTGCCCTCTGCGTTATTGTTTTAGTCAGCCGGGCAGGATACGAATACCTGGCCGGTGTGGCCCTGGTTAAAGGTGATGACCGCCAGGCTGCCGCCCAGGCCGTCCTGAGAGCCCTTAACTGTCGCTCCTGTGTATACGGGTCAGCAGGGTAAAAATTCTAAAGGCAAGGCCAAACCTTAATTGCTCCTGGCCCTGATTCGTGTTAAAATATAGGTGATAAGGTTTATCCTTTTAAGGAAAGGAACCGGTAGGGTTCCTTTTATATTGAGGTGATAAAAGCAATGCTGGGAATATTGCGTAATCTGCTTGATGATAATGCCCGCGATATAAAAAAATTAAGCCGCCAGGTCGAGGCCATCAACGCCCTGGAACCGGAAATCCAGGCCCTGCGGGACAGCGACCTCCAGGCCAAAACGGCTGAGTTTCGCCGCCGCCTGGATAACGGGGAAAGCCTGGATGAACTGTTGCCGGAGGCCTTTGCCGTGGTCAGGGAAACCTCGCGGCGGGTCCTGGGCCAGCGTCACTTTGATGTCCAGCTCATGGGGGGGATTGTCCTCCACCAGGGCCGCATTGCCGAAATGAAAACCGGTGAAGGCAAAACCCTGGTGGCTACCCTGCCGGCCTACCTCAACGCCCTCACCGGCCAGGGGGTGCATATTGTCACCGTCAACGATTACCTGGCCCGGCGGGACAGCGAGTGGATGGGCCGGATTTACCGCTTCCTGGGACTGAAGGTGGGCCTGATTGTTCATGGCCTGGACGCGGCCGCCAGGCGAGAAGCCTATGCCGCCGATATAACCTATGGTACCAACAACGAGTTCGGTTTTGACTACCTGCGGGACAATATGGCCCTGCATCCTGAGGAGATGGTCCAGGGGGAGCTAAATTACGCCATTGTTGACGAGGTGGACAGCATTTTAATTGACGAGGCCCGTACTCCCCTGATTATTTCCGGTATGGCTGAAAAGCCGACGGAAATGTATTATACCGTGGCCCGGATTATTCCCCGTTTAAGGCCGGGGATAGATTATACTGTGGATGAAAAGGCCAAAGTAGCCACCCTGACGGAAGCCGGGGTGGCCAGGGTGGAAGAAATGCTGGGGGTGGACAATCTCTACGACGATGCCAATATCGAGCTTTCCCACCATGTCAACCAGGCCCTCAAGGCCCATACCCTGATGAAAAGGGACCGGGACTACGTCGTCAAGGACGGCCAGGTAATTATCGTCGATGAATTTACCGGGCGGCTCATGTTTGGCCGGCGCTACAGCGAGGGGTTGCACCAGGCCATTGAAGCCAAGGAAGGCGTCAAGATTGAACGGGAATCCCAGACCCTGGCGACCATTACCTTCCAGAACTACTTCCGGATGTACCGTAAACTCGCCGGCATGACGGGTACGGCGGCCACGGAAGCAGAGGAGTTCCGCAAGATTTACCACCTGGATGTAGTGGTGATTCCCACCAATAAGCCCATGATCCGCAGGGATTACCCTGATGTCGTCTACCGGACGGAAAAGGGTAAATTTGAGGCGGTAGTAAACGAGATCTGCGAGCGGCACGCTAAAGGGCAGCCCGTACTGGTGGGCACCATTTCCATCGAAAAATCGGAACGCCTGAGCGAGATGCTAAAAAGGCGGGGCGTACCCCACCAGGTACTGAACGCCAAGTACCATGAAAAGGAAGCTGAGATTATCGCCCAGGCCGGCCGGCTGGGCGCGGTGACCATTGCCACCAACATGGCCGGCCGCGGTACGGATATCATCCTGGGGGGTAACCCGGAGGCCCTGGCTAAAGAAAGGATGCGGCAGGCCGGTTTCAGCCCGGAACTGATTGCCGCGGCAAGCTGGTTTAAAGTGGATGGAGAAAACCCGGAGGTAGAGGAAGCCCGGCGGGCCTACCAGGAGTTCCTGGCCGCAGCCCAGAAGGAGACAGAAGCTGAACGGGAAAAGGTCGTGGCCCTGGGGGGTCTCCATATTATCGGTACCGAGCGCCATGAGAGCCGGCGCATTGACAACCAGCTGCGCGGCCGCGCCGGCCGCCAGGGCGACCCGGGCTCCAGCCGCTTCTACGTCTCCCTGGAAGACGATTTAATGCGCCTCTTCGGGTCCGAGAGTTTAACCGGGATTCTCGACCGCCTGGGGATGGATGACAGTACGCCCATCGATCACCCCCTGGTGTCCCGTTCCCTGGAGCAGGCCCAGAAAAAGGTGGAGGCCCATAACTTCGACATCCGCAAGCACGTCCTGGAATATGACGACGTCATGAACCAGCAGCGGGAGATTATCTACCGCCAGCGGCGGGAGGTGTTGGCCGGGGCGGACCTGCGGCCGACCATTGAAGACATGATTACCACCGTCGTGGACCGGACCGTCGACCGCTTTGCCGGCGAGAGCAAGTACCCCGAAGAGTGGGACCTGGCCGGTATGCTGGAATACGCCGAACAGCTCTTTTTACCCAACTGCAACCGCGAGGCCTTAATCCAGGCCAGCCGGGAAATGGAAAAAGAAGAAGTCTATGGCTTCTTAAGGGAAAAGGCCCTGGAAGCCTACCGGCAGCGGGAAGCAGAGCTGGGCCCGGAAAATTTGCGCGCCATTGAGCGCCTGGTTCTCTTAAGGGTAGTGGACATCAAGTGGATGGATCACCTGGATGCCATGGACCAGCTGCGCCACGGCATCGGCCTCAGGGCCTACGGCCAGCAGGATCCCCTGGTGGCCTACAAGTTTGAAGCCTACCAGATGTTTAACGACATGATCGCCTCCATTCAGGAAGAAGTCGTCCGCTATCTCTACCGCGTCAAGGTTGTCCAACCGGAAGCCGAACGGCCCCGCCAGGTGGTAGAAAACCGTTATGCCGGGGAAGAATCAGGGCCGCGGCAGCCGGTGCGCCGGGAGCAAAAGATAGGCCGTAACGACCCCTGCCCCTGCGGCAGCGGCAAAAAATACAAAAAGTGCTGCGGGGCAGGAAAGTGAGGGAAGAAACTATGTTTATCAACTGTTGCCGGGTATGTCCCAGAGCTGCGAATAGCGGAGCGCCGGTAACAGGACAGGCGAGGTGAGGCTAACCGTTGCCGCCGCCGAGGACGCCTGAGCGAACCTTTGAGAGGGAATTATTGCCAACTCATAGAAAGATCAAAGCTTGCGGAACCAGTAGCCTTTTCATTGGTAATCCGCAGGCGGCGTGCAACGGTCCGAACCGAGCCGTTGTCCTGTCGGCGCGTAGCTCCTGAGCGGCGAAGGGACATACCCGGCCTTGAAAATATTTGTTTAAGATCTTTACTAGAGGTGATCAGCCATGCTACAGGACTATAAAGGCCGCCTGGAGGATTTAGCCCGGCGGCTGGAAGAATTGAGGGTTTCCCTTTGACCTGGAAGCAGCAACGACAGAAATAGAACGCCTGGAAAAGGAGATGCTCAGCCCCGGCTTCTGGGAAGACCGGGTCCGGGCCGAGGCCGTGGGCAAACGCCTCAACTACCTTAAAGAAAAACTGGCCCGGTACCAGGAACTGGAGAGGAAGTATACCGAGGTCCGGGAACTCTGGCAATTGGCCCTGGACGAAGAAGATACATCCCTGGAAGCAGAGATCGCCGGGGAACTGGCCGCCGTAGAACGCCAGGTAGAGGAACAGCTCCTGGCCACCCTTTTGAACGGCCGCTATGACCGTCATAATGCCATCCTCTCCCTGCACCCCGGCGCCGGGGGCACGGAATCCCAGGACTGGGCCGCCATGCTCCTCAGGATGTACAACCGCTGGGCCGAAGACCACGGTTACCAGGTGGAACTCCTGGACTACCTGGAAGGGGAGGAGGCGGGGATTAAAAGCGCCACTATCCTCGTCAAGGGCGAGAATGCCTATGGCTACCTCCAGGCCGAGAAGGGCGTCCACCGCCTGGTGCGGGTTTCGCCCTTTGACGCCGCCGGTCGCCGGCATACCTCCTTTGCCTCCGTCGACGTTATCCCCGAGGTGACGGCCGATGAGGAAGTGGTCATTAACCCCGACGATTTAAAGATCGATACCTTTCGCTCCCAGGGTGCCGGGGGCCAGCACGTCAACAAGACGGATTCGGCGGTACGCATAACCCACCTGCCCACAGGGTTAGTCGTTACCTGCCAGAACGAGCGTTCCCAGCACGCCAACCGTCTTGCAGCCATGAAAATTCTCCAGGCCAAACTGGCGGCCTTAAAACGCCAGGAACAGGAGGCGGAACTAGCCCAGCTCCGAGGTGAGCAGCGGGAGATAGCCTGGGGGAACCAGATTCGTTCCTATGTTTTTCACCCCTACAGCCTGGTCAAAGATCATCGTACCGAGGTAGAAACAGGCAACATCCAGGCTGTCATGGATGGCCAGCTGGATCCCTTTATCCACGCCTATTTACACTGGCAGCGGCGCCAGAATGGGTAAAAGCCCGGTTTTAAAGCCGGGCTTTTGCCTTGACATGGCCTGGAGTTTAGTGTAGGATGAAAGCGGGTCATTTGGGTCTTTTGGGTATAATATTTGGGTTTCTGGGCATTGCTAAAGGAAACTGCATCAGGAAAGGAGAGGGGTTGAGCAATGGTCGCCGTGCGTGCCAACCTGGACCTGGCCAAAAGGTACGTGGCCGAAAAAGTTTTACGGGAAGCCTTCGGTTACATGGAAAAAAATCCAGAAGAGAATTTCCCCCGCCTGCTGCATGTGGCCCGGATGCTGGCCCGGAAAGAAGTACATAAGCAGCAGATCGCCAAAGTCCTGGAGGCTTACCGGCAAAACCCCAGCATCCACGCCTATGTAAACCGCCTTTTTAACCTGCACCCCAATGTCAAGCAGCGCCTTATTTACAACTGGTTCGTCAACGCCATGCTCCTGGGCATCCCCCGCCAGCAACAGGTGGAAAAGGAGACGGGCGTCCATATTCCCAACTTTTTCCTGCTGGACCCCACCAGCGACTGCAACCTGCGCTGCCACGGCTGCTGGGCCGGGGAGTATGCCCACCATGACAGCCTGGAACTGGACCTGGTGGACCGCCTCTGCCGGGAGGCCAAAGAAGTGGGCATCTACTGGCTGGCCATGTCCGGGGGCGAGCCCTTCCGCTGGCCCCACCTCTTTGAACTGGCAGAAAGGCACCCGGATATGACTTTCATGCTCTACACCAACGGCACGTTAATTGATGACGCCGTTGCCGACCGCCTAGTGGAAGTGGGCAACATTACGCCGGCCATCAGCCTGGAAGGCTGGCGGGAACGCACCGACGCCCGCCGGGGCAAAGGCGTTTTTGACCGGGTCATGGCGGCCATGGACGCCTTGAGGGAACGGGGCCTGGTCTTTGGCGTTTCCCTTACCATTACCCGGGAAAACGTCGAGGAAGTAACCAGCGATGCCTTTATCGATTTCCTGCTGGAAAAGGGAGTTATTTACGGCTGGAGTTTCCACTACATTCCCATTGGCCGGGAACCCAATCCCGAACTGATGATCACTCCCGAGCAGCGGGCCTACCTGGTGGAGCGCGTGGCCTATATCCGTAACCACAAGGGCCTGCAGCTGGCCGATTTCTGGAATGACGGCGAACTGACCCTGGGCTGCATCGCCGGTGGCCGCCGCTACTTCCATATTACCGCCAGCGGGGCCGTCGAACCCTGCGCCTTTATCCACTTCTCCCTGGATAATATCAAAGAGAAAAGTTTAATGGAGGTGCTCCAGTCGCCCCTCTTCCGGGCCTACCAGCAGCGCCAGCCCTTCAGCGATAATCTGCTGCGTCCCTGCCCCTTAATTGACGTTCCCGCAGCCTTACGGCAGATCATTGCCGCCACAGGGGCCAGGCCTACCCACCCGGGGGCGGAAACGGCCTTAAGCGGACCCATTGGTGCCTACCTGGATGCCAATGCCGCTCGCTGGGGCGCAGTTGCCGATAGAATCTGGCAGGAACGCCACCCGGTGGAAGCAGAAAAAGAATTGACAGCCGGGAAATAAAAGGATATGCTGGGGGTAACATGGTATGGGAGAGGGACGCCTATGCTTACCAGACGCCGATCCCAGTTCCTGGACAGGATCAGGGCAATCTACCAGGAAACCGGGGAGCCGGTCCATTATATTACCGTAGCTGAAGCTTTACAGGTCAGCAAGTGGACAGCCTACGATGTGTTGCTGGAGCTGGAGAAGGAAGGTTTCCTGGAACGGCAGTATATCGTCAACAGTAACGAAAAAACGCCGGGCCGCTCCATGATAATGTTTGTTCCTACCCCCCTGGCCGAAAGTCATTCTACCTTTGCCCTCGACTGGCAGCAGGCCCGCTCCAGGTTGCTGGAAACCTTAAGCAACCTCTTACCCCGGGAGGCCGGCCGGGTGGCGCGGGAACTATTAGAAGAGATGCCCGGCAAGGCCCACCCGGTAATTACCAGCGCCTACACCCTGACTATCCTGCTGGTGTATTTGAAATCCCTGGGGGAAAAGGCCCTGCAGCTGGTGCGCAGTGCCCTGAAGAAAGCGCCACGGCCGGAAGCCGGCCTGCTCCTGGCGACGGGTACGGGCTGGGGCCTGGCCGCCAATATGCTGCCCCAGGGTAACCTGGCCGGACAGCTGGCTGCTTATTTGAGCCGCCTCCAGGAGCAGATCGAGAATTTAACTGGCGGCGAGCACAAACTGCTGCTGGATTTTCTTCATGAAGCCCTGGAACGGGCCAGTTAAAAGGTAAAAGCCCGGTGCTGTATCAGCCCGGGCTTTTTTAAACTAAATGGAGGCTTAAGCTGATGTCCCTGCGGCGCCGTTATATCCACCTCCACCGTTACCGCCAGGTAGTGAATGTCCTGGCCCGCTATGGTTTTGGCTATCTCCTTGACCAGCTGGGGTTGGGCGAGCTAATCTTAAGGCGACCGCGGCGGGAAGCCCCCTTATCTCCCGGAGCGCGCCTGCGCCTGGCCCTGGCTGAACTGGGTCCTACCTTTATCAAGCTGGGGCAAATTTTGAGCACCCGCCCCGACCTTTTGCCAGCGGATATCATTGCCGAGCTGGCCCGCCTCCAGGACCGGGTGCCGCCCTTTCCCTTCGCCGCAGTTCAACATACGGTAGAAAAGGAGCTGGGCCAGCCCCTGGAACAACTCTTTCGCGAATTTGATCCCGAGCCCCTGGCGGCCGCCTCCATTGGCCAGGTACACCGGGCCACCCTGCCCGGGGGCAACCAGGTCATCGTTAAGGTCCAGCGGCCGGGCATAGCAGAACAGGTGCGGGTGGACCTGGAAATTATCTTCGACCTGGCCCGCCTGGCCCAGCGCCATACGGCTTACGGCCAGATCTATGACTTCACCCAGATGGTAGACGAATTTGCCCGCGCCATGGAGGGAGAACTGGATTATACCCGGGAAGGCCGCCATGCCGATCGCCTGCGGGAAAACCTGGCCGGCAACCCCCAGGTCTATATTCCGGCCGTTTACTGGGATTATACCACTGTGCGGGTGCTGACCCAGGAATATGTAGAGGCGGTAAAACTAAACGACCTGGAAGAAATAGACCGGCGGGGTTATGACCGCCGGCGGATAGCCACCAATCTGGCCCGGGCCATTTACCAGCAGGTCCTGGTGGATGGCTTTTTCCACGGCGATCCCCACCCGGGGAACCTGGCGGTACTGCCGGGGGAAGTGATTGTCTTTATGGATTTTGGCCTGGTGGGGGCTTTAAGTGAGGAGCGCCAGGAGCAGTTTATCAACCTGATGCTGGGCATCATCCGCCGCCGCAGCCAGGATGTCCTGCGGACCATTTTGGCCATGGGCGTGGTGCCGGACGGGGTGGATAGGAATGCCCTGAGGCATGACATTGAAACCCTGCGCGATCGCTATTACCACCTCGCTTTAAGCCAGATCAGCCTGGGCCGGGCCGTTGAAGAGCTGCTGCAGCTGGCCTTCAAATATCGTTTACGCCTGCCGCCGGAACTAACCCTGCTGGCCAAGACCCTTATTACCCTGGAAGGCCTGGCCCGGGAATTGGACCCCACCCTGGAGCTCGCTGAACTGGCCGAGCCCTATGGCCGGGAACTCTTACGCCGGCGCTTTAGTGCCGGGGCCCTCTGGCAGGCCCTGGCTGATAACCTGTCTTCCACGTGGGAGATGCTGCAGCACTTGCCCCGCCAGTTCCAGCATATAGTGGAAATGCTGGAAGGGGGAGAATTAACTCTTAAAATTGAACTCCTCAATTTACGCTCCCTGGTGCGGCAGATTGACCGGATTATTAATAAACTAACCATGAGCGTAGTCCTGCTGGCCTTCAGCATCATCATGGCCAGCCTGATTATCAGTACGGCCCTGGGAGCGCCCGGTACCAGCCTCTTTTTCCGCCTGCCCACCCTCGAGATTGGTTTTGGCGCTGCCGGTTTAATGCTTTTGTGGCTGCTGGTGGCCATGTGGCGGGGTAGTCGTGATTGAATAATGTCTCCTGTTAAGGCGAACAATGGAGGTAAAAAGCGGGGGGATGGCCATGCCTTACAGGATAACCAATGCCTGCATTGCCTGCGGCGATTGTACGGTGGTTTGCCCCCGGCAGGCCATTACGGAGGACGGCAGGCCCCATGATGGTGGCGGCAGCAATTCCTGGGAAGGAGTCGCACCCGGGGGGGTTAGGAACAGTTCCCCTGGCAGTCCGGCCGCTTTTTTCCGGATAACGGCTGACTGTGATGCTTGCGGCTGCTGCCGGGAGGTTTGCCCGGCCGGGGCCATTATCTGGGAGGATTAGGCGGGCGGGAGTATGGAGCAGACAAAATTACTGTTGCCAGGCAGGAAAATAGCTTTTTCTGGCGAAAAGGAATAACGTTCCAGGGGGTAGCGGTGTGCGGCGCAAAGAATGGCTTGACTACCTGGGCATTACAACCGGCACCTTGATTACCGCCCTGGGACTGGTGCTTTTCCTGGTTCCCAATAAAATTGCCGCCGGCGGCGTCAGCGGCCTGGCCACGGTGCTCCATTATGTCTTCGGCTGGCCGGTAGGCCTGACCATGCTGGCCCTCAATATCCCCCTTTTCCTGGCCGGGCTGAAAGTCCTGGGCTGGAATTTTGGCCTCAAGACCCTCTACGGTACCCTTATGCTTTCCGTATTTACCGATGCCCTCACCCTGTGGCTCCATGCGCCCACGGCCAATGCCCTGCTGGCCTCTATTTACGGCGGCCTCATGAGCGGTGTGGGGCTGGGAGTTGTTTTCCGCTCCGGCGGGAGCACCGGTGGTACCGACCTGGCGGCCCTCCTCTTTGGCCATTTTCTCCATATCAGCTCCGGGGTGGGCTTGCTCCTGGTTGATGCCCTGGTAATCAGCCTGGCGGGCCTGACCTTTAATGTAGAACTGGCCCTGTATGCCCTGCTGGCCCTAATTTTAACCAGCCGGGCCATTGATGCCATCCAGGAGGGCAGCGGCTATGCCAAGGCAGCTATCATCATTTCCGACCATGCCGAAACCATAGCCCGGCAGGTAATGGAGCAGCTGGATCGCGGCGTAACCGGCCTGGCTGGCCGTGGGCTGTATACGCGCCAGGAACGGGAAGTTTTACTGGTGGTGGTGCAGCGGTCCGAGGTCAGCCGCCTTAAAGCGCTGGTGGCGGCCATTGACCCGCGAGCCTTTGTCATTGTCAGCAATATCCATGAAGTTCTGGGCGAAGGTTTTCGCCAGTGGAGGAGATGATGGGTTTGACAGCAGATTTTCCAGAGTTAACGGCAACGGCGCGTCGGCTGCGGCGGCACATCATCAGGATGGTTGGCGCGGCCGGTTCCGGCCACCCCGGCGGGTCTTTATCGGCGGTAGAAATTATGACGGCCCTCTATTTTAAAGTCATGCGCCTGGACCCGGCCCGGCCGGACTGGCCGGAGCGGGACCGGTTTGTCCTTTCCAAGGGCCATGCCGCCCCGGTCCTTTACGCTGCCCTGGCGGAAAGGGGCTTTTTCCCGGTGGAAAGGATCACCACCCTGCGCCAGCTGGGCAGCCCCCTGCAGGGCCACCCGGACCGTAAAGTCCTGCCGGGAGTGGAGGTTTCCACCGGTTCCCTGGGCCACGGCCTGGCCGTAGCCAACGGCATGGCCCTGGCCGGCCGCCTGGACGGGCGGGATTACCACGTCTATGTCCTCCTGGGCGACGGCGAACTGGAAGAAGGCATGGTCTGGGAAGGGGCCATGGCCGCCGCCCATTATCACCTGGACAACCTGACGGCCATTGTCGATCACAATCATCTCCAGATTGACGGCCGGGTAGAAGACGTCATGTCACCGGAGCCGGTGGCTGATAAATTCCGCGCCTTTGGCTGGGAAGCAAAGACCATTGACGGCCACGATTTCGGCCAGATCCTGGCCGCCCTGGCCTGGGCGCGGCAAGTAAAGGGTAAACCGGCGATTATTATCGCTGAAACCATCAAGGGCAAAGGGGTCAGTTTCATGGAAAACGAGGCCGGCTGGCACGGCAAAGCCCCGAAACCGGAAGAAGTGGAAAAGGCCCTGGCCGAGCTGGCCTGACCGCTACCCCCATGGGCGGCTGACACCCGCCGCCGGTGATGGCTGTTAACGACGGTATGTCCCATAGACGCGAAAAGCAGGGTGCCGGTAAAAGAACCTGCGGGGTGAAGGCCTCCGGCACTCAATCTGGAGTAAGAAAGCTGTTGCTCATACAAGGGCGTACCCCTTGAGGGAGACGCGGAAGAACAAGTAGGGTGAACAGGAAGCCCTTGAGAGATAATACCTTTAGCAGGACACTATTATCGGAGGAAGATATATATGACCAAGATTGCGACCAGGGAAGCTTACGGCAGGGCCCTGGTGGAGCTGGGACGGCAGAACAGCCAGGTAGTGGTCCTGGACGCCGACCTGTCCAAATCCACTATGACCCACTACTTTGCCCAGGAGTTTCCCGAGCGCTTTTTCAATATGGGTATCGCCGAGCAGAGCCTCATGGCCACGGCCGCCGGCCTGGCCTTGAGCGGCAAGATCCCCTTCGCCAGCACCTTTGCCGTCTTTGCCACCGGCCGCGCCTACGACCAGGTGCGTAACGGCATAGCCTATCCTAAAGTAAATGTTAAGATTGGGGCCACCCACGCCGGACTCACCGTGGGGGAAGACGGGGCTTCCCACCAGGCCATCGAAGACATCGCCCTCATGCGCGCCATCCCCAACATGACGGTCATCGTCCCGGCCGACGGGGAGGAAACCAGGCAGGCCGTCTTCGCGGCCGCCGCCCACCAGGGACCGGTGTACCTGCGCCTGGGCCGCCCGGCCGTGCCGGTTATTTACAACGAGAATTATCAATTCCAGATTGGGCGCGCTCACACCTTGCGACAGGGAAAGGATGCGGCCATTATCGCCTGCGGCGTCATGGTCCATGAGGCCTTGAAGGCAGCGGAAGAACTGGCCGCAGCAGGCCTGGACGTCATGGTTGTTAATATGAGCACCATCAAGCCCCTGGACCGGGAGGCGGTCCTGGCGGCGGCAGCCACCGGGGCGGTGGTGACAGCCGAAGAACACACCGTCATCGGCGGCCTGGGGAGCGCCGTCGCCGAGGTCCTGGCCACGGAAAAACCCGTCCCCCTGGCCATGGTCGGCATCCGCGACACCTTCGGCGAGTCCGGCAAGCCGGACGAGCTGATGGCCAAATACGGCCTGACGGCAGCAGACATCGTGGCGGCGGTGAAGGGGTTAAAGGGAAAAAAGGATTAAAATCAAAGTCTCCCTGGAAGCCGCCCTCCGCCGGCGTCCCGGATAAACTGACTACCACAGTTGACTTCTGCGACTTAAAGAACCGCATCGACATTAAACCGCCCCTTAGGGGGCGGTTTTTACTTTTAGCGTGGGGGCAATGCGCCCGCGTGGATGCCGGGACCGGGCCGGTGCCATGACGCCGGCGAGCCGGGGAGGCGTTTCGGGAATTAGTAGGAGCGCTGAAATAATATTGATAATTTGGAAAATATCAGGTGCAGGGGCTGGCAGGAGCGGTGAATAATGTGACGAGGTCTGTTTTTCGTTTGATCGACATGCCGCGCTTCCGGGAAGGAACGCCGGCGAACCGGGGCCGGGGGAACGACTGTCAATGACTGGTTGGGAATAGAACGGGATGGCTTAAAGAGTTACGATTATACATCGTCCGGGATCTGGAGGGCGGCGATAAAGGCGGCGATGTTTTTGGCCGGGACGCCGGTGCGCTCGGACAGCAGCTTGACCAGTGGGTCGGCGGCCAGGGAACGATAGCTGGCCAGGGGTAACGGGGCAGCGGCTCTTTCGACGCCCACCAGCTCGTCCAGGGAAACACCAAAGAGTCGGCTCAGCCTGACCAGCGTCTCCAGGCCGGGCTGCTTCGTCCCGCGCTCCCAGTTGGCGACAGTGGGACGCTCGACGCCGACCATCCTGGCCACGTCTTCCTGCCGCAGGCCCTTCCGCTGGCGCAGCTCCTTTAGCGACTCGCCGAACTTCAGCACGATCATCACCTCCAAAGTTTCTAATAGAAACCTTATATGTTTGGAATCCTATTGACAAGTTTCCAACAGATTACATATAATGTTTCCAGACGGCACATCAGGGGATGAGCAGTACGAGAGAAAAGGAGGCAGCTAATGCGCACTGCCCTGCGCAGGGTCCGGCTCCAGGCCGGCCTGACGCAATCCGAACTGGCCCGACGGGTTGGGTTGACGCGTGCTTCCTACACGAACATCGAGAAGGGGCGCAAAAACCCTTCCGTGGGCACCGCCCTCCGCATCGCCCGGGCCCTCAACCGGCCGGTTGAGGAGCTCTTCGCCGACGAGTCCCCTGCCGTCCAGGACGCCAGGAGCGGAAGGAGGGCGATGCGGGAGGAAGGTTGAACGGGCTCCAGGTGCGTACCGTCGGAAGTAAATATTGCCGTTGCTGCCGCGGATTATGCACAGGGCCGCGGCCTGCCCGGGGAAAGCTGGTGTGCCAGCCGGCGGGCCGGGCGCCGGTCCCGGCGGCGGCGATGCCCGGAGGAGGTGGGAGTAGCAAAGAGAGGGTAGATACGGGTGCACCGGTGACATCCATATCGAGGCAGCTAAATCTCAGCGAGGAGGGTATTGAAAAGAGTGAGTGCGCAATCTTTGACTAAAAGTTTTAAAAAGGCGCGCAGAGCCGTAGCCGTAGTGGCGGTCCTCGCCCTGCTTTTGGCGCTACTGCCGGCGGTGCCGGCGATGGCGACTGCAGCGAATGTCAACGTGTCTCCAAGTTCCGGCAAGGCAGGCGCCGTTGGGAGCTATACTATTACCTTCAGTTCCGACACTTCAGTTAATCCAGGCGACCAGATCGCCGTAATTTTCCCCAGCGCGTTTGGAGACGCGAATGCCGCGGTGGAAAAGGTTACGGTAAACGGTGCAGTGTACAGCTTCAGTGCCCAGCGCCAGGCGCCCGGAGTGTGGTCCCTATACTACACTGGAAGCCAGGCTATTCCGGCGAACGTTTCCTACGCGGTTTACTTCAACAATCTAGTGAACCCCACCACAGCAGACAGTTATCAGATTACGGTCCGCGCCCCCTATCCCACCGATGCCGGGAGTTCGGCAAGTGTAACGATCACTCCAGCGGATCCTGTTAAGCTGGTGATCCAGGGTCTCACGGATGAAGACGGTAGTGCACCTGGCATCCAGATAACGGTCGGTAGCACCCAGAATTTGGTTATCACACTGGTCGACCGGTACGGCAACGTGGGCGCAGAGAACAGCACCGGCAAGGACATCCACGTAAAGCTGACCGATACCGATACCCAGGCTAACTTTGGTAGCAACCAAGAAGTCGAGGTAACAATTGCGCAAGGAGCCACGCAAAATACTGCGGCGTGGACGCCCAAGACCGCTGGCACGGTGACCATCACCGCCACCGACGTGACGGAAAACCCGAACCCGCAGATGCAGGCGGCTTCGGTGGACGCGCAGGTGCGTGCTGCCGCTCCCGCTAGCATTCTGCTGGACGGACCCAGCTATCTCGATAAGGACGCAGAGGGTGCCTATAACGTCACTTTGAAGGATGCCTATGGGAACACGGCCCCAGCACCAGCAGGTGGCATCACCGTTACCCTGGCTGCCAGCCCCGGTGATGGCGTAACTTTCACACCCAGCAGCGTTGTGATCCAAGAAGGTCAAAGCTCAGGCACCTTCAAATTCAAGAGCAGCAAGGCCGATATGTACAACATCACGGCGTCAGCTACCGGTCTGGTGCAGGCCGAAAAGAGGGTCGCCGTGGGCGTGACCGTCCTGAGTAAGCTTGCCGTCACCGCACCGGCTACGGGCGAGGTTGGTATTGCCAACGAAATCACCATCGAGTTAAGAGACCAGTTCGACAAATCGTTTGCCGCTCCGAACGACCTGACGGTCACCCTGAGCACCGACAAAACCGGTACCTTCTACGACAAGCCCTCGAACGGTACTAGCATCCTCAGTGTAACCGTTCCAAAGGGCCAGAGCAGCGTCAAGGTCTACTACGTGCCCGGCACCAACGCCGTTGGCGCTCACAAGCTGATCTTCTCGACTGTTCAGCTTTTGAGCGACGGGCGCTCTACAGGTACCACCGTCACGGCTGAGGCCACCATCAACGTGGGCACCGGCGCTGAGCTTAGCCTCGTGGTGAGCGGGCTCAACTTCACCGCCGGCCAGCGGGGCGAGGTCACCATCACGGTTAAGGACGGCCACTACAACGACGTTCCTGCAGGCCCGAACGGCCGTGTGGTCTACCTGGAAACCGAGAGCCCGACCGGCAAGTTCTACTCTGCTGCTGAGGGCGGCGACCCGATCACCCAGGTGACCATCCCGGCAGGGCAGGCAAGCGTGAAGGTCTACTACGTGGACACCGAGAGCTGGACCAAGAAGGCTATGGCCGACGGTAAGCTTTCATCCGCAGCTGTTTCGGATAGTGGGCTTTACAGCTACACTGTGGCCTTCCGCTCTGAGGGTGTGATTGGCTTCTCCGGAAAGGCTATCGTCAATCCGGACGAGGCCAAGGCCATCACCCTGGACATAGCGCAGCAGGATGTGAACGCGGTGCCCGATTCGATTTGGACCCAGATCGGTTCCAAGATCGGCGCCACCGACCTGATCGGTATTGCCAAGATGCGCGTCGGCGTGGTCGACCAGTACGGCAATCCTGTGCCGCAGAACACGCTGCTTCGCATCTCGGTGAAGAACGACTCGCCGTCGGCGTTCCTCTGGGTTGACTACGCGGAACTCGAGAACGGCGAGTGGGCTGAGGAACACGATGCCTGGCTCATCGTCACCGCGCCTAGCACGTACAACGTGACCGCTTCTGCGGGCGGCTTCGAAGCCGTCTCGAAGCAGGTCGTCTTCGAAGAGCCGTCCCTAGAGATCGTAGCTCCGGCTACGGCCCTGCCCGACACCCGCGTGCCGGTGATGGTAAGGCTCACCAACCTATGGGCTTCCGGCCGTGACCTCGAGGTTGACCTTGCCACCAGCACGACGAACAGCGCCTTCTACGCTACTGATCAAACCGCGGAGCCCATCACCCAGGCAGTCATCCAGGCATATAACAGCGAAGTCACCGTATACCTCGAAAGCGACGACCCGCTGGGCACCGCAGTTGAGCTCACCGCCTCCATCGCCGACCTTAACCTGACGGCAAAGGCAACTATCAACCTCGGCAGGAGTGCTGATGGTACTACGACGCTGAGCCGCGGCTGGAACATCGTCTCCACGCCGTGGACGCTGGCTGAGGGCAAGAACACTATCGATCAGGTTCTGTCCCATCCCGAGTACGTAGAGCAGGCCTACGGCTACGCCAATGGGCAATGGTATCAAGTGACCACCGCGGATCCAGCGACCATGGAACTCCGACCGCTGGAGGCGCTGTACGTGAAGCTCAAGGGTGCCACCGACGCGGCCTTCTGGGCGAGGCGCGGCCTGGGCACGCCGCCGGTGCGGGATCTGGCGGCTGGCTGGAACCTGATCGGCAACCCGGCGAGTAGTGCAACGGGAGCGAACGAAGCTCTCTCCAGCATCACTGGCAGCTACGCGGTGGTGATCAACCCGGCCGGTTGCAACCAGGGTGACTGGGTCTATACCCCGCAGACGGCAACGGTACCTAACATGGAAGCTTTCCGCGGCTACTGGGTCTACATGACCAAGGCCGATAAGTTGGCTGGCCAGGCTATGCCGCCGCTGGAGTAGGGGGTAGGTAAGGAATGCGCAGGCAGCGCCACGTAAGGCTCTTGAGCATGTTGGTGGTCGCTGCCCTGCTCTTAGCGGTGATGGGCGGAGGGCTGGCCCTTGCGCAGGGCACGCCCTCCGCACCCGTCTTGCCGCAGAGCTTCTGGGGCAGCGTGAAGGACGCGAGCGGTAATCCCATTATCTCTGGGACCGTGGAGGCTTGGATGAGCGGCATGAAGCAGGATAGTATCGCCATCGTCAACGGGCAGTACGGCGGTCCTGGTGGTTTTGATGAAAGGTTAGTCGTTCAAGGGACAAGCGAGGAAGTAGGTAAAACCATTGAATTTTATGTGAATGGTGTCAAAGCTAATGAAACGTACCAGTACGCGCCAGGAGAAAAAACGAACCTTAACTTGACCGTAGCTGGAGCACCCCAGCCTCCCCAAGATACTACCCCACCAGCGGTGGTCAGTACGGATCCGGCTGACGGTGCCACTGGAGTTGGGGTTGATAAGACTATCAATGTAACTTTCAGTGAAAGCATTCAGGCAGGAGATGCAAAGGAAGGCGTTTTAGTTAAGGACTCCGCGGGCAACGCGGTGGCTGTGAACACAAGCATCGAGGGCAATATTCTCAATGTAAAGCCAAGCACAAGCCTCGCATACAATACCAAGTACACCGTAGCCATCCCCGCCGGCGCTGTGAAAGACGCGGCGGGTAATAACCTAGCGCAGGCCTACGTGTTCAGCTTCACCACCTCCCAGGCAGTAACGAAAGTAGAAATAAGCGTGCCTTCTGATGGCAAGCTGGACAACTTCACCATGCCGCCTGGCGCTTCCAGCGTAGTTTTGAACCAAGGCGGCGCTCAGATGGAAATCCCGCAAGGCGCTTTTAGCGGCGCAGCAGCAATCACTTTCAAGCCTGTGGATAATACTGGGCTTCCCGGCGCCAGCTCGATAGGCCAGGTCTTTGAAATAAAGATCGAGAAAGTGACCCTTTCCCAACCGGTGACCCTGCGACTGCCTGCACCGGCCGGCGATCGGGTACGGGTGTTTAAGCTGGTAGGCGGCCGCTGGGTTAACCTTGGAGGCACCGTAAGCGGTGGATATGTAGAGGTAAGCCAGAACTTTTTTAGCCTCTTCGCCGCTGCCAATGCCCCGGCACCTCCTACAGCCAGCCCGGAACCCGGCAGCTACACTGGCAGCGTGCAGGTGACCCTTTCTGCGGAATCTGGCGCCACTATCCTTTACGGGCTTAACGCTCCCCCGCAGAACACCTACACAGCGCCCATAACGCTGACCTCGAACGGTACCATCCGGTCGGTGGCAGTGAAGGACAACCTCACCAGCGATGAGGTGAACTTTGCCTACACCGTAACCACTTCCACCGGCAGCAGCGGGGGCGGCGGTGGCGGTGGTGGGGGAGGCGGTGGCGGCGGCTCGACCACCCCTTCCACCAACCGGGTAGAGCAGCCCATCCAGTCCAGTGCGGCGACGGTAGCTGAACTCTCCGGCGTCGCCCGCGTTGACGTGCCGGCCGGGGCGGTTTCCGGCACGGGCGCGACCATCGCCGCCGAGGTGAAAGACGACTCCCTGGCCGCCCAAGCCGGCATGCCCCTCATCAGCAAAGTCGTCGACGTGACCCTGAACAACGGTACCTTGAGCGGGCAGCTAACCATCACCCTCTACTACGATAAAAGCAAGCTCGCCGCCGATCAGCAACCTGTGGCCTGCTATTACAACGCCAGCCAGGGGCAGTGGGTGCGCCTTGAAGGTAGCGTGGACGAAAATGCCGGCACGGTGTCAGTCACTGTCGACCACCTCACCACCTTCGCCGTCTTCGCCGCGGCCAAGGAAGAAACGCCGCCGGTGACCTTCAAGGACATGCAGGGCCACTGGGCCACCGGGACGGTCAGCCGCCTCGCGAGCATGGGCGTCATCTCCGGCTATCCAGATGGTACCTTTAAGCCTGACATCCAGATCACCCGGGCGGAAGCCACCGCCATCCTGGCGCGGGCGCTGAAGCTGGCTCCGGGCACCGAGCAGGACCTGAAATTTAAAGACAACGCCGCCATACCAGACTGGGCCCGTGGGGTCGTCGCAGCGGCTGCCAGGGAAGGGCTGGTGAAGGGTTATCCCCAACCGGACGGCTCGGTAACTTTTGAGCCCGGCCGCTCCATCTCCCGGGCGGAGCTGGCCGCCATAGTGGTCCGCATCCTGGCCATGAAGTCGGGCGCCCCGGCGCCGGCCGAGCTCAAGTTCACCGACACGACCAGCATCCCCGTCTGGGCGCGCCGGAGTGTGGCCCAGGCTGTAGCCAGCGGAATCGTCGCCGGTTATCCCGACAACACCTTCCAGGCCGAGCGACCCGTCACCCGGGCGGAAGCCGCGGCCATGATCCTGCGCCTTCTGGATAAGATTGGAACCTAGGGAGGCCAGTAAAAGTTGCAAGAAGCAAACCAGAAATAACCGTTAAAGAAAAGGCAAAAGGCGGGGCAATTTAAAGCCTCGCCTTATTTTGTTGCGGATAGTAAAGTTTGGCTGACTGTCCGGGGCTCCTGCTCTTTGTTAGCAGCGCCCCGGTTTTATATACAGAGTAGACTGCCAGCGGCCCCTGACTTGAGTGGAATTCCCAACCGGTAAAGGCAAAATTACCGGCGACCGGATGGCATGGATCTGGCAGATAAAAGCCGTCTGGATGACAGGACCCGCCTCAAAATATCGGGCAAAATCACTGTTCCAGCTGTTTCTTCAACACGGCGATCTCGTCCGGAGTAAGCCCCGTAGCTTTAACAATGGTCTCTATATCGACGTTGAGCAGCAGCAGGTTCCGGGCTACTTCTCGTTTGCCCTCCAATTTTCCTTCCAGTTTTCCTTCCAATTTACCTTCCAGTTTCCCTTTCTGTTCGCCTTCTTTTAAGCCTTTTAACAAAGCCTGCTGTTGCATCTCTTCCAGGGTTATTTCCAGGTTGTAAATCATCCGTTCCACCTCCCAGGGATTGCTTGCGTCCAGGATGCCGTCGATTTTTGCGCTAAAATCTCCAGGTATTCTGGGCTTGACGACGTTCTTCAGCCAGGTCGTAAAATGGCGGAACTCATCAGGCGTGAGCCGCCTTAAAATACCTGATAGTTTCTGCAACCTTCCAACCAGGTCTTCCGGGTGCATCCTCTGGTCCAAAAGAAAGATGCCGGCTATCAGATTGGCCACCCTGATTAGCTCTTCTTCGTTGTAACGGTTGACGTCAAATAGCAGGTAGCGGTAGTCCAGAAAATGCCCGCTGAAGTCTTGGTAACCGTCTAGCATTTCTTTGAAGGAGAGCGCCGCCGTCCAGGAGCCGGCCCCGTTGTAGAGCACCGCCGGGATGATGGGCGGCAGGCGGAAATGCTTGCTCTCCCGCTCGTGCTGCGGGGTGTTGTTGTAGATTTCCCGCCAGATTTCAACCATATAGAGCAGCAGCCGGAAAGGGATCAGGTAGTCTACCGTTGACTGCAGCTCCAGCAGGACGTAAAAGATGACGTTTCTATCTTTGGTCTTGAGCCGGTAGACGATATCGGCTTCTTTCTCGCTGAAATCCTGGAGGACGTAGGACTTGTTCACCAGATGAGGTCGTCGGCGTCAATGGCCTCCACCCAGTCTTCCCGGACGAAGGTCTTCAGCAGTTCCAGGAATACCCTTTTGTCGGCCAGGAGCTGCCTGTAACCCTTGTCGTGGGGGTGGTGGGGAGGCCGGGGTTGCCCTTCATTTTCCGGCAAGGGATCACCTTCTTCTGGATTTTATTATAGCATATTTTTGTGGTATGACCGGTGGGGAGAGATATTCGCTGGCACAAAAACGCTAACGGGTGTAGCTATAGAATGCATAAAGAAGGTTTATTAGCCACCTCGCAGTTGAATGGATTTTATTTTGTAACGGAATACCCCGCCCGGTGCATTTACTTCTACTTCATCACCGACTTTTTTTAATAATAATGATTTGCCTACCGGTGATATATATGAGACATCTCTTTCCCCTATACTATTATGAAAGGGATTCACTATGCAAAACTTAAGAACTTCCTGGGTGTCCAAGTCTTGAACTTCAACTTCACTACCGATAGTGACAAAGGGGACTTGACCGCCCGCAGTTTGTGACTTATTTACATTTCTAATAAGCTGGTCAATCTGTTTTATATAATCTTCAATAAGCTTCACAAACTCATTACGTTCTTTTGACGGCTCAGGGAAATATTGTTCAACAAGTTTATTCTTCCCTTCCTCGACTTCTACCAAGTGTTTGACTAAATTTTCAAAGGTAGCTTTCGACAAGGTAACCTTAGCCAATTTAATTCCTCCCAGCATTTGCCCATTAAATGGAAAATCCCATATAAAGCGTAAGGGCGCTTCGCCATAGCGGCGGAGCACCCATTTCAATTACAATATACCATCAGAAACAATCATTGTCAACGGAGTATGATATTGCCATTTAATACAAGGGGTTAAAGTTTCTGGTATTTTCAAAAACAATCCATAACAGTATCGGTAATGTACCATGGACCAAAGTGGTGTACCCCAGCCAAGGCGGGCAGCCCTGCGCTTTAACTCCCTAACGTCCTTTTCGGTAACCGGAGGGTTACCGATATTAGATAACGATGAGACTTTTCTCATCCAGATTGATAACAAAATCGATAGACAAATTATTACAATAACCACCAACCAAAAGGATTCTCGCCATTTGTGTCGAAAACAACCCATGTGGTTGTTTTTTCTTTTCCCCTGGAGGTGCTGGTTTGAGTTTAATCCAATTTTATAATGTTACCAAGGTTTACCCGCCGCATATTACCGCTCTCGATGACCTCAGCGTGAAGATAGATAAAGGCGAATTTGTTTTCCTGGTAGGGCCCAGCGGGGCCGGGAAGACGACCTTTATCCGGCTCCTTTTCCGGGAAGAAGTGCCCACCAGGGGGCAGATTCTCATTGGCGGCCGGAGTATTGCCCGTCTAAAAAGGAGTGAAGTACCTTTTTTGCGGCGCAATATCGGCATCGTTTTCCAGGATTTCCGCTTACTACCGGAATGGACTGTTTTTGAAAATGTAGCCTTTGCCTTACGCGTGATCGAAGTTTCTCCCCGGGAAATTAAACCACGGGTCGAAAAGGCCCTGGAACGGGTGGGTTTGAGCAACCGGGCGCGGATGTTTCCCCACCAGCTGTCCGGCGGCGAGCAGCAGCGGGCGGCCATCGCCCGGGCCATCGTCAACAACCCCCGCATCCTGGTGGCCGATGAACCTACCGGCAACCTTGACCCGGCAACATCCAGGGAAATAATGAAGCTCCTGGAAGAAATAAACTACCAGGGGACCACCGTGATCATGGCCACCCATGCCTGGGATATTGTCAACAGCATGCGCAAGCGGGTTATTGCCCTGCAACAGGGCCGGCTGGTACGGGACGACCGGGAGGGGGCCTACGGTTATGAAGCTTAGAACGGCCGGCTATTTTTTCAAACAGGCCGGCATATCTTTGTGGCGCAATTTCTGGATGAGCCTGGCGGCGGTGGCCAGCGTGGCCATCTCCATGTTTCTCCTGGGAGCCTTTTTGCTCCTAGTCTTTAATGTCAACTATATTGCCGCTAACCTCCAGTCCAATGTCGAAATCGCCGTTTTTCTCCAGGTTGATACCCCGCGCCAGGCAGCTTACCAGGTCCGGGACCAGGTCAAGGCCATGCCCGGCGTGACGGAGGTAACCCTGGTTCCTAAAGAAGAAGGTTTGAAGCAATTAAGCCAGCAATTTGGCGGCGAAGAGGAGCTCTTAGGGGCTACTGGCGGCGTCAACCCCCTGCCCGACTATTTGCGGGTCCGGGTGGCCGACCCGGAAACCATTCACGAAGTGGCGGGGGCTATTGCGAAGCTGCCAGGGGTGGAAAAAGTAAATTACGGCCAGGAGATTGTCGATCGCCTGTTTGCGGTAGTGCGCTGGCTGCGCTGGCTGGGAGCGGGCATTATTCTCGTTTTGGGGCTGGGGGCCCTCTTCCTGATTATCATCACCATCCGCCTGACAGTTTACTCCCGCCGGCGGGAAATCAACATCATGAAGTATGTAGGTGCAACCGACTGGTTTATTCGCTGGCCCTTTTTCCTGGAAGGCCTTTTCTTAGGGCTGGTGGGCTCCGGGTGTGCGGCCCTGGCCATTTATGCCGGTTACAGCCTGCTCTTAACCAGGGCGGGGGCGGCCCTGGTTTTCATACCCCTCCTCAATGACCGGGGACTGTTGTTAAACAGCGTTTTGAGTCTGGTGGCCGGAGGTGCCCTGGTAGGAGCCCTGGGCAGCCTCCTCTCTATCAGGCGTTTCCTGAAGGTCTGATCTAGCGCAGAAGGGAGGTGAAGCCATGCGCGGTAAAGTTACGGCCTGGTTGATCCTGGCGGTTTTTGCCCTGGGTATGCTGCCGGCCTACGGTGCTACCCTGGATGAACTGCAAAAGCAGCAACAGCAAATCCAAAAGAATATCGAGGACCAGCAAAGGCTCCTGGAGCAGAAGAATGATGAAGGCGAAGCCCTCCTGCGGCAACTGCAGCAATTGGAACAGGAGATCAAGGAAAAGGAAGCCCAGATAGCCAGGCTGGACCAGGAACTGAACGCCGCCCAGGCGCGCGTCCAGCAGGCAACTCTCAAGCTGCAGCAGGCCGAAGCGGCCCAGGGAAAACGCATGGATATATTGCGGACCCGCCTCAAGGATATCTACCAGGTGGGCCAGGTAAATTACCTGGAAGTCCTCCTCCAGTCCACCAGCCTGGAAGATTTCCTGGTGCGCATGGAACTCCTGGCCAAGATCGCCCAGGGTGATATGAAGCTCATCCAGGAGATCAAGGCTGAACGGGAAAAGATTGCCGTCCAGAAGGCCGAGCTGGAAGCCGAGCGGGATAAGATTGCCCAGCTGCGGCGCCAGGCCGACGGGGAGCGGGTGCAGCTGGCTTCCCGCCAGGAAAGCCGGCGGCAGCTCCTGGCCCAGGTCGAGGCCGAGAAAAAGCGGGTCGCCGCGGCCCTGGATGAAATGGAAGCCCTGGCCCGCCAGATTGCCGCCAAAATCCGGGCCGAGCAGGCCAAAAGCAAACGCCAGCTGGCACCTGGTGGCACCAAAGGTATGCTCTGGCCGCTGCCGGGTTATACGGATATTTCTTCTCCCTTTGGCTGGCGCATCCATCCCTTGCTGAAGACCAGGCGCTTCCATGACGGCGTTGATCTCCCGGCTCCTGCGGGGACGGAGATCATCGCCCCGTTAGACGGCCAGGTCATATCTACCGGCTACCTGGGGGGGTACGGCAATCACATTGTCATTGATCATGGCGGGGGGTTGTCCACCATGTACGCCCACCTGTCGGCAATCCTGGTCCGGGAGGGCCAGGAGGTAAAGAAAGGCCAGGTAATTGGCCGGGTAGGTTCAACGGGTTGGAGTACAGGCCCTCATCTCCACTTTATGGTCCTGCTCCAGGGTGAGCCCACCAACCCCATGAATTATTACTAATCTCTATCCCTGCTACATAAATTAAAGTATGGGTTCAGGGAATGTTTTAGAGCAGGCGGTGGTTGGCGTGGCAAAGATCTGGCGACAGGTTACCAACGGGCTACTGGTCCTTTGTGTCCTGGTCACCCTGGCCCTGGGGGTGGGGGTGGCGACCCACTTCCAGGAAGTAGAGCAACTGGTTAAGACCTATACCCTGTTGCGCTTCCAGGCGCTGGAGCCCATCAACACGGACAAGCTTATGGAAGGGGCCATCAGGGGCATGGTGGATGCCCTTGATGACCCTTATTCTACTTATCTTGATGCTAAAACCTACCGGCACCTCCAGGAAAGCGTTAGCGGCAGTTATGGCGGCGTTGGCCTTTTGATTACCCTGGATGAGAAAGACAAGAGGCTGATGGTGGTTTCTCCTTTTAAGGGCACCCCGGCCCAGCGGGCGGGGATTAAAAGCCGGGATTATATCGTCGCCATCGACGGCCGCGATACCACCGGTATGGACCTGGAGACGGCCTCCAACCTGATGCAGGGGCAGCCGGGCACCAGGGTCGAACTCACCATCCTCTCCGCCGGCGAGAGTAATCCCCGCAAGGTAACCCTGACCCGGGAGATTATCAAGGTACCGACGGTGGATGGCAAAATACTTCCCGGCCATCCCGGCACCGGTTATATCAGCCTGACCATGTTCAATGAACAGACGGCCGGCGACCTGGGGCGGCAGCTGAACGAACTGCGCCAGCAGGGGATGCAGAAGTTGATCCTGGATTTGCGCAATAACCCCGGCGGCGCCCTGCCGGCGGCCGTCGATGTGGCCAGCTATTTTGTGTCCAGAGGGCCGGTGGTTTATATCGCCGACCAGAAAAATACCGAAGCCCTCATGGCCCGGGGGTATGCCCAGCCCCTGCCCCTGGTGGTCCTGGTGAATAAAGGCAGCGCCAGCGCGGCGGAGATTGTGGCCGGGGCCATCAAGGATACGGGCAGCGGCACCCTGGTGGGCGAGACGACTTTTGGAAAAGGTATAGTGCAGACGATCTTCCCCTTACCCGGCGGCGGCGCGGTGAAGATCACCACCCACAAATACCTGACCCCTGGCAAGCATGATATAAATAAGAAGGGGATTACCCCCGATTACGTAGTCCCAATGGACCCCCAGCTGGAACAGCAGGTCCTGGCCCGCGCCCCGGACCTGGAGCGGGATGTCCAGTTGCAGAAGGCGCTGGAGGTGCTGGGGAAATAGGATATACTCCGGAAAGGTTCCCGAGAATCCACAATCCTTGTAATTACTTGCTTGTCCTTCACAATCTGTTTCCTGTATGGTATAATTTTCCTTGAACATACAGGTTCGTATCTTTAGCTGTTTCAGCTGGGGGTTAAGGTATATACATTTAGATCGGGAACAATTGCTTAGAAAAAGCAAACAGTGGAAAAGATTTAACGCCTGGGAAGTGAAGGAGGCCAAAGTCGAAACTACCGAATTGTCAGCGGTATTCGACTGGTTTGGCGCAGCCTGGGAATTAGCGCGAAAACTTAATCCTGCCTGGGCTGAAGGAAAAATTGACACGAATAAGATTCGGCGTATACAAAAAATGAGAGCTGCCTTAGCTCAGTTAGGAAATTGTAGCGGGGTATTTTTTAATGGACGCTCTCGAACGTAGTTTAAAGCAGATAACCACTTTTTTACAGTATTTTATTTAGAGTGTTTATCAAGATGACCGGTGCAGGCAGGACAATTATCGGAAGAGAGGACTTCCGCGGGGGCATATTTTATATTTTACTACTATAGTACCCCCTTTTTTTATAACTGGAACAGGGAGGATGAGAACTGATATGCGCCACATTCTCTTTGTCATCGACATGCAGAATGATTTTGTCGCCGAAAGTGGGGCTTTAAGTTTTCCCGCTGCTAAGGAAATAATACCTTTCATAACAGGCAAAGTGAAAGAAGCCCTATCCCAGGGGCAGGAAGTGCTTTTTACCCTTGATACCCATGCCCCCGGTGATGCCGAATTTCAAAAATTCCCGCCCCATTGTTTAGAGGGAACCCCCGGCCAGGCCCTGATCCCTGAGTTACAGGCGCTGATTGCCCCTTATGAGGGGACAGGGCAGATTAAATTGCTCAAGAAGAACCGCTATAGCGCTTTCTTTAACACCGATTTAGATGCCTGGCTGGGGCTGACGCCTGGCAGCCCTATGGAAAAGGTGAGCCAGGTCGACCTGGTGGGCGTATGTACTAACATTTGCTGCTTTTTTACGGCTGAAGAGCTGGCCAACCGTGATATTCCTGTCCGCGTCCTGGCAGAAGGTATGGCTTCTTTTGACCTCGAAGCTCACCGCTGGGCCCTGGACCAGATGCGGCGGGTTCTGGGGCTCCAGGTGGTTGAATAATGGCCTGCCGGAGTTAACCGGGCCTGTTTTCTGGAGAGGATCATATGCCGGAAAAGCTACAACTGGTAGCCAAAAACTGCTATATTTACCGGGCTGGAGACAGCCCGGTAGCGATTCATGTTTACCTGAGTAAAAAACTCCTGGCCACTTTTACGGAGACTGAGGCCCTGGAGCAGCTTTATAACGCCTCCCTCTTACCCGGGGTAGTCGGGCCGGTCATCGGCATGCCTGATATCCATACCGGCTACGGCCTGCCTATCGGCGGGGTGATGGCTGCCGACTACGAGCGGGGCGTCGTCTCTGCCGGGGCGGTGGGGATGGACATCAACTGCGGCGTGCGGTTATTGACTACCAGAATCCCGGCCGCTGATATAGATCGGGCCATGCTTACAAAGCTGCTGGCAGCCATTGCCCGGCGGGTGCCGGCGGGAGTGGGGCGTATCAGCCAGGTTAAAGAACTGCGCCGGGCTAGCCTGGAAGCCGTTGCCGCCGGCGGCGCCGGGTACTTTATCAGAGAGGGTTTTGGCCGCCGGGAGGACAGGGAGAGGATAGAAGATGGCGGCTGCCTTTCGGGAGCCGACGTAGCTGCCGTGAGCAAGGCGGCGCGGGAGCGGGCCGACCAGCTGGCCACCATCGGCGGCGGCAATCACTTTGTGGAAATCGGCAAGGTGGCGGCCGTCCTGGAGGAGGGGCTGGCCGCCGGCTTCAGGCTCCAGAAGGACCACCTCTACATTTTAATCCATACCGGCAGCCGGGGCCTGGGCCACCAGATTTGCACCGATTACAGCAACCTCATGTGGGCCAATGCGGAACGAAACGGTACGCCGGCACCGGTCAAAGGGCTGGCCTGCGCTCCCATCGCTGCGCGCGACGGCCAGAATTACCTCAAGGCCATGGCCCTGGCTGCCAATTATGCTTTTGCCAACCGCCAGCTCATTACCCACTTTGTCCGGGAAGGTTTTGTTGAAGTGTTAAAAAAGCCGGAGGAAGAACTGGGCCTGGACCTTCTCTATGACGTGGCCCATAACATTGCCAAAAAAGAAAAGCATGGTGCCAGGTGGCTTCTAGTCCACCGCAAGGGGGCGACCCGGGCCCTGCCCGCAGGGCATGGGGACAATCCCGGCTGCTACCTGGCAACGGGACACCCGGCCATTATCCCGGGAAGCATGGGGACAGCCTCCTATGTGGTGGTAGGGACGGGCGAGATAAATAAGACTTTCTGCTCGGTCAACCACGGTGCCGGCCGGGTTATGTCCCGGAAAAAAGCCCGGCAGGAATTTTCCCGGGAGGATTTATTGAACCAGATCGGCGGTGTCGTTATCGCTGCCCGGGATATTAAATTTTTAAAAGATGAAGCGCCCCTGGCCTATAAAGATATCGATGCGGTTGTCGCCACCCTGGCGGAAGCCGGCCTGACCCGGCCGGTGGCCAGGCTGCAGCCCCTGGGGGTGCTGAAGGGTGAAGGGGAGGAAGCTTAAGAAAGCGAGATGGCCGTTAGTGTGGACGTATGACCTGTAGATATAGCATTGAATAAGGCGTTTAAGTGATCATGCTAAAATTTTTATCGCAAAACTTTCAGGCTCAAATCTTTGGCAGGCAGGGTTCACGGCGATTTTTGATGCGTCAGCACTGGAGGGCCGCCGGGACCCTGGTTGTAGAATTAAATCTAGCTTTATGATACAATTGTCCAGAAAGCGGAGTGAAAGCGGAGTGATCCCGGAGAGGGTCCCGGTCATGATGTTAAACTACACTTAACGGGTCGGCCGTCGTCTACCGGCGGGGGCAGAACAATGGTATTATAAAAAGTCGTGTGAGTAGGTATGATTAGATAAAAAAAGGCAATTCGTTGAGGTATAATAGAAGCAGGGCAGGAGAAATTTGAGTTATCCTGGACAGAGTCGCCGGTTGTTACGAAAAAGGCGTGCCGGGAGAGCTGCCGAGTTGGATGCTTAGTAGAGGGGTTATTTTTAGCCATGAAAGGGGGTTAGACGCGATGGCAACGGAATTTAGAGGTATAACTCCAGAATTATACCATGCTATTATAGCTATAGTTGATCAGCGCATGGCGGAAATCAAGGTTACCCGTGCAGATTTCGATGATCTCAAAGATGTAGTCAAAGAATTGGCCGAGGCTCAGAAGCGTACCGAGTATAAATTGGAGGAGCTGGCCGAGGCCCAGAAACGAACGGAAGCGGAATTGCAGCAGCTGGCGCGTCAGGTGGGTTCCCTTTCCGCTACAATGGGTTTTGGCCTGGAGGATATAGCCAGGGTGGTCCTACCCGGTTATCTGGAACGTAACCTGGGTGTAAAGATAGATAAGCTTACCAGGAAATATATAGATGCCGGCGGCGAACCGGTGGAAATCGATCTTTTTGGCTCCGGGACAAAAGCTGGACGACCGGTGACGGTGCTTGGCGAGGTAAAGGCACGCATCTACAGCCGGGAAGTAAAAACCTTTGCCCGTAAGGTTGCCAGGGTACGAGCATCACTCCAGGGCGAAATACTAAAAGTAATGTTCGGCTACCTGATTCACCCATCGGCGTCGGAATTAGCGACCCGGGAGGGGATAATCCTGGTAGCCTCGTATGAACGCTAAAAATAATTGCCTCAGGATACCATGTTCGCCGTTAGACCGGCCCGGGGTAGTATACCCCGGGCCGCTATGATATAATAGCTCCCGGAAGGGGGAAGCGCCATGCCGCCCTTTGTCCTGAAGTCAGACTACCAGCCGCGGGGAGACCAGCCGCAGGCCATTGCCGCCCTGGTGGAGGGGTTGCAGAAGGGTTACCGCCACCAGACCTTGCTGGGGGCCACCGGCACCGGCAAGACCTACACCATGGCCCAGGTCATCCAGGCAGTGCAGCGGCCCACCCTGGTCCTGGCCCCCAACAAGACCCTGGCGGCCCAGCTCTGCGGCGAGTTCAAGGAGTTTTTTCCCGACAACGCCGTCGAGTATTTTGTCAGCTACTACGACTATTACCAGCCGGAGGCCTACGTGCCCCAGACGGATACCTATATCGAAAAGGATAGCTCCATCAACGACGAGATCGACAAGCTGCGCCACTCGGCTACCGCCGCCCTCTTTGAGCGGCGGGACGTCATCATTGTAGCCAGCGTTTCCTGTATCTACGGCCTGGGCTCGCCGGAGGACTACAGCACCCTGATGCTCTCCCTGCGGGAGGGCCAGGAATACGACCGGGATGCCATTTTACGGAAGTTGGTGGACATCCAGTACAGCCGCAATGATTACGACTTCAAGCGGGGCACTTTCCGCGTCCACGGCGACGTGATTGAGATTTTCCCGGCTTCCTACCATGAGAAGGCCGTGCGGGTGGAAATGTTTGGCGATGAAATCGAGCGCCTGCTGGAGATCGATACCCTGACCGGGGAGGTCCTGGCCCGGCGCCGGCATGTGGCCATCTTCCCGGCCAGCCACTATGTGGTGGAAGAAGGCAAGATGGAGCGGGCTTTAAAAAGCATTGCGGCCGAGCTGGAGGAACGCCTGCAGGAACTGCAGCGGCAGGGGAAGCTCCTGGAGGCCCAGCGCCTGGAGCAGCGGACCCGGTTTGACCTGGAGATGATGCGGGAAGTCGGCTTCTGCAAGGGCATCGAAAACTATTCCCGCCACTTGACCGGCCGGGCGCCGGGGGAGCCGCCCTATACCCTGCTGGATTACTTTCCCGACGACTTCCTGTTGATCATCGATGAGTCCCATATCACCGTGCCCCAGATCGGCGGCATGTATGAAGGCGACCGTTCCCGCAAGCAGACTTTGGTAGATTATGGTTTTCGTTTGCCCTCGGCCCTGGACAACCGGCCCTTGACTTTTGAGGAGTTTTGCCGGCACATCAACCAGGTAATCTACGTCTCGGCGACACCGGGGCCATATGAACTGGAACACTCCCAGCAGGTGGTGGAGCAGATCATCCGGCCTACCGGCCTGGTGGACCCGGAAGTCATGGTGCGGCCTGTCAGGGGCCAGGTTGACGACCTGGTGGGCGAGATAAATAAGCGGGTGGCCCGAAATGAGCGCGTCCTGGTGACCACCCTGACCAAGCGCATGGCCGAGGATTTGACCGATTACCTGCGGGAACTGGGCATCAAGGTGCGTTACATGCACTCCGATATCGGCGCCATTGAGCGCATGGAGATCATCCGCGACCTGCGCCTGGGGGTTTTTGATGTCCTGGTGGGGATTAACCTGCTGCGGGAAGGGCTGGACCTGCCGGAGGTTTCCCTGGTGGCCATCCTGGATGCCGATAAGGAAGGCTTCCTGCGTTCGGAGCGCTCCCTGATCCAGACCATCGGCCGGGCCGCCCGCAACGCCAACGGCCAGGTCATCATGTACGCCGACACCATTACCGCCTCCATGCGGCGGGCTATAGATGAAACCAACCGCCGCCGCCAGGTGCAAATAGAGTACAACCGCCGGCACGGCATTATCCCCCGGACCGTCAGCAAACCGGTGCGGGATATTATTGAAACCGCGGTGGCCGAGGAACCGGCCAGGTACCAGGCGAGCCAATCCCAGGCTAAGGAAAAGAAAAAGGGCCAGTTTACGAAACGGGAGCTGAAGTCCCTCATCAGCCAGCTGGAGAAAGAGATGCGGGCGGCAGCCAAAAGGCTGGAATTTGAACGGGCCGCAGAACTGCGTGATGCCATCCTGGAGTTAAAGCTGCAGGCGGGTTAGCACTGAAAACCGCGCTTTTCCCATGTTTCGCGTTCCTTCCTGACATAGACGTCTATCTCTTCTTTGGTTTGGCCGTAGACACCCTTTAATGCTCCGGCCAGCAATGCAGTGTAACTTTTTTACAACTAACAAGTGGTTTTGACAAGAATGGGTGATTAATGTTGCCATTTATCGCCGATCTCCACGTCCACTCCCGTTACTCCCGGGCCACGAGCAAAGATGCCAGCCCGGAAAACTTCTACCGCTGGGCCCTTTATAAAGGCGTGACCCTGGTGGGCAGCGGCGATTTTACCCATCCGGCCTGGCGGGAGGAACTGCGGGACAGGCTGGAGCTGGCGGAGGAGGGCCTTTACCGCCTGAAGGAGGAATTCTGCCGGGCGGTAGAGGAAGATACCGACCCTGCCGGGCGACCTGTCGTGCGTTTTATCATCAGCGGGGAGATCAGCGCCATCTATAAAAAAGGCGGGCGCACCCGTAAAGTCCACCACCTCATCCTCCTGCCCGATCTTGAGGCAGCGGAAGCCCTCAGCCGCCGCCTGGAGGGCATCGGCAACCTCCATTCCGACGGCCGGCCTATCCTCGGCCTGGACAGCCGCCAGCTCCTGGAGATGACCCTGGAGGCCTGCCCGCAAGCCATCTTTATCCCGGCCCATATCTGGACCCCCCATTTCTCCCTCTTCGGCGCCAACTCGGGGTTTGACAGCATAGAAGAGTGTTTTGAGGACCTGGCCGGTTACATCTATGCCGTGGAAACGGGCCTTTCCTCCGACCCGCCCATGAACTGGCGCCTTTCCGCCCTGGACCGCCTTACCCTGGTTTCCAATTCCGATGCCCATTCTCCCCGCCACCTGGCCAGGGAGGCCAACATTTTCGACACCGAGCTTTCTTACCCGGCCATCCGCCGGGCCCTGCAAGAACGGGAGGCGGCCGGCTTCCTGGGAACATTGGAGTTCTTTCCCGAGGAAGGCAAGTATCACTACGACGGCCACCGGGCCTGCAATATTTGCTGGCCGCCGGCCCGGACGCAGGCGGCAGGTGGAATGTGCCCCGTCTGCGGCCGCAAGGTGACCGTTGGCGTGCTGCACCGGGTGGAGGTACTGGCCGACCGGGAAGAGGGGTTTCGCCCGGAGGGCGCCCGCCCTTACAAGAGCCTGGTTCCCCTGCCGGAGGTGCTGGCGTCAGCCCTGGGCACGGGTACCAATTCTAAAAAGGTCACCGCCCTTTACTTTGACCTGCTCCGACGCCTGGGCCCGGAACTGGTAGTGCTGCGGGAGGCCCCCCTGGAGGCCATCGCCCGGGTGGCCGGAGCATCGGTGGCTGAAGCCATCCGGCGCATGCGCGCCGGTGAAGTGGAAACCCGGCCGGGTTTTGACGGCGAGTATGGCCGGATCCTGCTGCTCCGGCCGGAGGAGAGGGAGTATTTCCTAGAGCAGGCCAGCCTGTTTGGGGAAGACGTAGAGATTGCTGCCGCAGCAGCTAAAAGTACCGGCCAGGCAAGGACAGCCGGGGAAAAGGCTAAACCCGGTAAGGCCGTAAAGGAGCACGCAGCGGCAAAAGGCAGCGATGCGGCAGCGCCGGCGAGGCGGTGGGCAGACCCGGACGGGTTAGCCGTGCCGGCAGGGGGAGGGGCGGTGCCGGCCATAGCAGCGGACCAAAACCAGCCGGCAGGCCCTGCCGGTGGGGAACCTGGTCCGGTTAAGACGGCAGCAGGCCCCGGGGTTCCCCTGGCCGGCCTCAATGAGGAACAGCGGCTGGCAGTCACCGCGGCAGCGGGGCCGGTTATTGTCCTGGCCGGGCCGGGTACGGGTAAGACCCGTACCCTGGTCCACCGCCTGGTCTACTTAATAGGGAGGCGAGGCATTGCCCCCAACCAGATTACGGCCGTCACCTTTACCAATAAAGCGGCCGCCGAAATCCGGCAGCGCGTGGTAGAACTCCTGGGGGAGGCCGGCGGGATTGAAGATTTAACCATCGGCACCTTTCACAGCATTTGCCTGGACCTGCTGCGGTGCCGGCCGGGACAGGACCGGGCAATGGCCTTTGCCTTTGCCGGCCAGGAGCAGCCCACCGTCCTTGATGAAACCGACGCCAGGAGCATCCTGGCAGAGATCCTGCAGGAAAGCGGCAAGGCCGGCTCCCGCCAGGCCCTGAAGCTGCAGCGGCAGATTTCCCTTCTTAAAAGCCGTGGCTTGCTTCCCCCATCCCCCGGGGTTCCTGAGGACCTGCGGCCGATTTACAGCGCCTACCAGGAGCGGCTGGCCGAATACGGTGTCCTGGATTACGATGATCTCCTGCTCCGGGCGGTTGAGTTGCTGGACGGTTGGATGGCTGCCGGGGAGGACACCCCGGAGGTTAAAAGGCTGCTGGCCCGGTTTACCTACCTCCTCGTTGACGAATTCCAGGACGTTAATCCGGTCCAGTACCGGCTGATCAGGCTCTGGAGCGGCGACGGCGGCAATCTTTTTGTCATCGGCGACCCCGACCAGGCCATCTACGGCTTTCGCGGGGCCAGTAACCGTTTTTTCCGGCAGCTCCAGGAGGACTTCCCGGCAGCACGGGTTTGCCGGCTAACCCGCAATTATCGCTCCACGCCCACCATCCTCCGGGCGGCTGCGGCCGTAATTGCCCATAACCAGAAGAATACCGGCCTGGAGGTTACCGGGGAACCACGCCTGGTAGCCAGTAAGCTCTCCCCGCAAAATGCTCACGGCAACACTGCTTTGCCTGGAGAGCAGGAGCTGGTGGCTGTCAGAAAAGATGGCCCGCCTGTCCTGCACCTGGAGGTCCCCGGCGAGATGGCTGAGGGCATCGCCATTGTCAGGGAGATCGGCCGCCTGGTAGGCGGCACGACCATGCTCCAGGCCCACGGCCAGGGAGGCATGGTACCGGTGGAAGTCCTGAGGGGCAGGGAAGGGGAAGCCCTCGGGTTTGCCGATATAGCCGTCCTGGCCCGGACGGGGCGCCAGTTAGAAACCCTGGAAGAATGTTTCCTGAAGGAGGGGATACCCTACCGGCTGGTAGGTCGCGAAAGCTTCCTGGAAGACCGGCCGGTACGGGAGGTCCTGGCCTTTTGCTGGTGCCTGGTCAACCCGGAAGACGATTTCCATATTTATCGCTGCCTCGGTGCGGGCCCCTTTGGCCAGGATAAAAGAGATATTGCCCTGGTCCGGGAGACGGCCAGGCAGATGCATTGCCCGGCCTGGCAGGCCATAGAAAGGTTAACGGCAGGCGAGGCGTCGCCAGGGGCAGCAGCCAGGAAGGGTTTGCTGGCCTTCAGGAATGCCGTGGCAACCTGGAGGACCATAATGCTTAAGGAACCTCCTGAGGGTCTCCTGGCCCGCTGGCTGGAGGAGCATAACCTCCAGGGAGTGGCCAGCATGAACCGCCTGCTGCGGGTGGCGGCGCGTTTTGACGACCTGCATGCCTTCCTGCGCGGGGTCGTCCTGGCCGGGGAAGCAGACCATGAGCGCTGGGGCAACAATGTTACTACCCCCGAAGCAGTAAGCCTGATGACCCTCCATGCCGCCAAGGGGCTGGAGTTCCCCGTGGTCTTTATTGCCGGTGTAGAAGATGGATTGCTGCCCCTTAAAGAGCGCCCTGGCATCGCTCCGGAGGGAGAAGATGTTCACGGGGAGCCTTCTCTAGTGATGAGCCCTACCCGGGGAAGCGGGGAAAGTTTGGCTGAGGAACGCCGCCTGTTTTACGTCGGCCTTACCCGGGCGCGGGATATATTGATCCTGGTATCATCCCGCAGCAGGGATTTCGCTGGTACAAAGATACCCGCCCGGCCCTCTCCTTTTCTCCTGGAAATACCTCCGGACTGCCTGGAGAAAAAGGTCTGGACTGGAAAGGCACGGGGGAAGCAGGGTGATGACGAAGGGAAATATAAGCAGCTGAGCCTGTTTTAAAAATGGGACTTTAAAACCAGCACCCTTAACGGAATTACCAGGTTAAGGAACGCATCCGGGTAGCGGCGCCGGGCGGCGGTTATATCTGCAGCAGCGCCAACAGCCTGCCCAGCTACGCCAGGCTGGAAAACGCCCTGGCTATGCGGGACGCCATTAAGAAGTATGGCAGGTATCCTATTGAGTTAGATTAGTCCAAGTGTGCGCTTAATGCGGGGGGCAATGCCCCCCGCTTAAGTTACATCTTTTTCCCGGCCGGATAAAAATACCCGGTCGTTTTTGTTTAAGGGTTCCCGGGGTTCGCTTATTTATAGTAATATGTTTATATAAGACTAGCATAGGGGGAGGGAACATCAATTTGATGCGGCGCATTATCGCCTGTGAAGTTTTGCGCTATGAAATGGAAAGCCTGGGCGTGCAGGCGGACGAAGCCATATTTTTAAAGCAGGGCCTGCACCGGACCCCGGACCTGCTGCAGGCTACCATCCAGGAAAATATTGATCAATTAGAAGCCGGGAGTTACCGCGGCAGGATTATCCTGGGTTACGGGCTTTGTGGTAATGGCATCGCCGGTCTTAAAACCAGGTACTGCGATTTGGTATTTCCTGGAGCCAATGACTGCATTGACCTCCTCCTGGGTTCCTGCCAGGCCCGCCAGGAAGATACTCTGAAGGGCTACGCCTACTACTTCAGCCCCGGCTGGGTCGCTTTCAGTGAGAACTCTTATACTGAATACCAGCGCTGCCTATCCCTTTACGGGGAGGAAACGGCCCGCTGGGTTATAGGCGAGATGCTCAAGGCCTATAAGCGGGTGACTTATATTGATACCGGACTACAGTCTGGTGAGGAAGATCGCCAGTTTGTCAGGTTATTTGCCACAACCTTTAATCTTATCCCGGATGAAATTCAAGGTAGCCTGGAGTGGCTGGCTCGCCTTTTACATGGCGAAGGTGACGATGTAATTAAGCTTGCTCCTGGAACGGCAATTGAGGCCGATAAACTGGGGCTGGCAGGGAATATTCTAAGCCAGTGACAGGGCGATCATTAGCGCCACCCATTTCCCCTTTAAAGCTAAGGCAGTAAGTAAACTGATTCCGCGACCGGGTAAATACCCGGTCTTAATTTTTGTACGCCCGGCCCCTCCACTCGGTAGCAGCATCCTGATTATTCCCTCCAGGTATGCCCTTACTGGCGTTTATGGTATAATACTGGCGAGAAGCAAGGTATTACCCTGGCCAGGTTTTACGCCTGGCGCTAAGCCCGGGGAATTTCCCGAGGGGGTATCTTATGGCCACTGATAAAATCGTCATCCAGGGGGCACGGGCCCACAACCTGAAAAATATTAACGTTACCATCCCCCGGGATAAACTGGTAGTCATTACCGGCCTGTCGGGGTCGGGGAAGTCTTCCCTGGCCTTTGATACCATCTATGCCGAGGGACAGCGCCGTTATGTCGAGTCCCTCTCTTCCTATGCCCGGCAATTCCTGGGCCAGATGGACAAACCTGACGTTGACGTTATCGAAGGACTATCCCCGGCTATTTCCATTGACCAGAAGACGGCCAGCCATAACCCCCGTTCCACAGTAGGCACGGTGACGGAGATTTATGACTACCTGCGGCTGCTTTTTGCCCATATCGGCCGCGCTCATTGTCCCCGGTGCGGCCGGCCCATTACGCCCCAGACGGTTTCCCAGATGGTGGACCGCCTGCTGGCTTACCCGGAAGGGACCCGTTTCCAGGTTATGGCCCCCATTGTCCGGGGCCGCAAAGGGGAGTACCGCAACGTCCTGGAGGAGATTCGCAAAGAGGGTTACGTGCGCGTCCGGGTGGACGGGGAAATCCGGGAAACGAGCGAGAATATCAATCTGGCTAAAAATAAAAAGCATACTATAGAGGTAATCGTGGACCGCCTCCAGGTGCGGCCGGGGGTGGCCGGCCGCCTGGCCGAATCCCTGGAAACGGCCTTGAAGCTCGCCGGCGGTATTGTCCTGATCGATATCGTCGGCCAGGAAGAGTTGCTTTTAAGCGAGAAATTCGCCTGCATCGAGTGCGGCGTCAGCCTGCCGGAAATCACGCCGCGTCTCTTTTCTTTTAATAATCCCTACGGCGCCTGCCCGGCATGTACCGGCCTAGGTGTAACTATGAAGGTCGATACCGACCTGGTCATTCCCGATCGCGACCTTACCTTAAGGGAAGGGGCCATAGCGCCCTGGAGCCGCAGCAATAACGGTTACCAGCAGATACTGGAGTGCCTGGCCGAACATTACGGTTTCAGCCTGGATGTGCCCGTGCGGGAGCTCAAGCCGGAGCACCTGCAGGTCATCCTTTACGGTTCCGGGCAGGAGCGCATCAAATTCCGCTACACCAACCGTTTTGGCGACCGGCGCACTTACGAAGCCCCCTTTGAGGGGGTCATCCCCAATCTCGAGCGGCGCTACCAGGAAACCCAGTCGGAGTGGGCGCGGGCGGAGATTGAAAACTATATGAGCCAGCAGCCCTGCCCGGCCTGCAAGGGGGCGCGGTTGAAACAGGAAGCCCTGGCCGTCCGGGTTGGCGGCCTTAATATCTGCGAAGTGGCGGCCCTTAATGTCCGGGCGGCGGCCGGGTTTTTGCGCAATTTAACTTTAAGCGAGCGCGAGGAGATAATCGCCCGCCAGATTTTAAAGGAAATCCAGGCCCGGTTGCAGTTTTTGCTGGATGTGGGCCTGGACTACCTGACCCTGGACCGGGCGGCGGCCACCCTCTCCGGGGGGGAAGCCCAGCGCATCCGCCTGGCCACCCAGATCGGGTCGCAGCTCATGGGCGTCCTGTACATCCTGGACGAGCCCAGCATCGGCCTGCACCAGCGGGACAACGCCCGCCTGATTGCCACTTTGAAGCGCTTGCGGGATCTTGGCAATACGGTCATCGTCGTCGAGCATGACGAGGATACCATGCGGGCCGCCGACTATATCATCGACATTGGTCCCGGGGCCGGGGAGCAGGGCGGCCGGGTGGTGGCGGCCGGTACCCCGGCAGAAGTAATGGCCAATCCCCGTTCCCTCACCGGCCAGTATTTGAGCGGCCGGCGGCGTATCCCGGTGCCGGCAAGGCGGCGCCGGCCGGGCGACAAATGGTTGACCGTTAAAGGCGCCCGCGAGCACAATCTGAAAAATATCGATGTCAGCTTTCCCCTGGGCCTGTTTATCGGCATTACCGGTGTTTCCGGCTCCGGCAAGAGCACCCTGGTCAATGAGATCCTCTACCGGGCCCTGGCCCAGCGCTTGAACGGTGCCCGGACCAACCCGGGGGCCTTTGCGGCCATTACCGGCACCGAGCACCTGGACAAGGTCATTGAGGTGGACCAGTCGCCCATCGGCCGGACGCCGCGCTCCAATCCGGCCACCTATACCGGTGTTTTTGACGACATCCGCGCCCTCTTTGCGGCCACCCCGGAGGCCCGCACCCGGGGCTACAAACCGGGGCGCTTTAGCTTTAATGTCAAGGGTGGCCGCTGCGAGGCCTGCGGCGGTGATGGTATTATTAAGATTGAGATGCATTTCTTGCCCGACGTTTATGTACCCTGTGAAGTCTGCCAGGGGAAGCGTTATAACCGGGAGACCCTGGCCATAAAATACAAGGGAAAATCCATTGCTGACGTCCTGGCCATGACTGTGGACGAGGCGGCGGAATTTTTTGCCGCCATTCCCCGCCTGCACCGGCGCCTTGCCACCCTCCAGGACGTGGGCCTGGGCTACATCACCCTGGGCCAGCCGGCCACCACCCTTTCCGGGGGGGAAGCCCAGCGGGTGAAACTGGCCGCGGAACTGGCCCGGCGCAGCACCGGCCGGACCATGTATATCCTGGACGAGCCCACCACGGGTTTGCACATGGCCGACATCGAGCGGCTGTTGAACGTCCTGCAGCGCCTGGTGGATGCCGGCAATACGGTTGTGGTTATCGAGCATAACCTGGATGTCATCAAGTCGGTGGACTATATCATCGACCTGGGCCCCGAGGGCGGCGAGGGCGGCGGCCGGGTGGTGGCCGCCGGCACGCCGGAAGAGGTCTGCCGGGTAGCGGAATCCTATACCGGCCAGTTCCTGGCCCCCGTCCTGGAGCGGGATAAAGAGAGGCAGGCGGGCCGGGACCTGGAAGGAAGCCCGGAGTACGGCCCTCCGGCGGGACATCAGGACCTGCCCCGGGTAGTAGGGCAGGAGTAGATGAGGAAGGGATACCATGGACCTGGAGGAGAAACTGGCGCGCCTGCCGGACCACCCCGGCGTCTACCTCATGCGCGATGCCAAAGGCGAGATCATTTACGTCGGCAAGGCCGCTTCCCTGAAAAACCGGGTGCGCTCCTATTTCCGCGGCCAGCACCAGCCGCGGACGCAGGTCTTAGTCAGCCATATTGCCGACTTCGAGTATATCCTGACGGATAACGAAGTCGAGGCCCTGATTCTAGAGTGCAACCTGATTAAAGAACACCGGCCGCGGTACAACGTCAGTTTAAAGGACGACAAAAGCTACCCGTATATCAAAATTACCACCCAGGAACAGTTTCCCCGGCTGCAGATCACGCGCTCCCTGGTCCGGGACGGTTCCCGCTACTTCGGCCCCTATACCAACGTGGGGGCTTTGCGGGAAACCTTAAAAATCCTGCGCGGCCTTTTCCCGGTACGCACCTGCCGGGAGACGCCCCTGCAGCACCGCAGCCGGCCCTGCCTCAACGCCCATATTAACCGCTGCCTGGCTCCCTGCAGCGGTACAGTCGACCCGGGGGCCTACCGGGAAGCGGTAGATAATGTTATCCTGTTCCTGGAAGGGAAGCATACCACCCTGGTCAAGGAATTAAAGGAACAGATGGCAGCCGCCGCCGAACGGCTGGAATTTGAAAAGGCAGCCAGGTTGAGGGACCAGCTGCGGGCGGTGCAGGAGGTCTGTGCACGCCAGAAAATTACTGACGCTGGCGGCGATGATGCCGATGCCGTTGCTTTCGCCCGGGAAGGGGAAGCGGCCCTGGGTCTCATCTTCTTCAGCCGGGGGGGTAAGGTTATCGGCCGCGACCATTTTTTCCTTACGGGGACAGAGGGCTTATCCCGGGCCGAAATTATGGCGGCCCTGCTGAAAGAATATTACAGCCGGGGAGTAGAAATTCCCCCGCAAATCCTCCTCCATGACGAACCGGATGACGCCGCCACCATCGCCCGCTGGCTGGGCCACCTGCGCGGCGGCCGGGTCGATTTAAAGGTACCCAAACGGGGTAGCAAGTTAAAGCTGCTGCAGCTGGTCCATGAAAATGCCGTCAGCCTCCTCCAGGAGCACCTCCTGGCCCGCCAGCGCCAGGAGGAGGGTGGCAAGGCGGCCCTGATGGAACTGCAACAGGTCCTTGGCCTGCCGCGCCTGCCGCGGCGCATGGAAGCCTATGATATTTCCAACTTCCAGGGGAACAGCCCGGTGGGGGCCATGGCCGTCTTTGTGGATGGCCGGCCGTTGACGTCGGCCTACCGCCGCTTCCAGATCAAGACGGTCAAAGGCCCCAATGACTTTGCCTCCCTCCAGGAGGTTTTAAGCCGGCGTTTTCACCGCGCCGCCGGGGAGGACCCGCGTTTTGCCGAGTTACCGGATTTCGTCCTTATTGACGGGGGCCTGGGCCAGCTTCATGCCGCCCGGGAGGTCATGGCGGCCATGGGTTTGACGTCAATTCCTACCTTTGCCCTGGCCAAGGAGGAAGAGCTGCTGTTCCGGGAAGGCAGCCCTGAGCCGGTTCGCCTGCCCCGGGATAGCCGCGCCCTGCAGCTCCTGCAGCACTTGCGGGATGAGGTGCACCGCTTTGCCATTACCTACCACCGCCAGAAACGGGAAAAGGGCGCCTACCGTTCGGTACTGGATGACATTCCCGGCGTAGGTCCCAAACGTAAAAAAGCCCTGCTGCGCCGTTTTGGGTCTGTTGCTAAGATAAGCGGGGCCACTCTAGAAGAATTAATGGCCGTAGAAGGGATGAACCGGGCGGTAGCAGCCCGCATCCTGGAAGGCCTGGGGAGGAAAAATAATGGGGAGAATCCGGCTGGTAGCCCTTGACCTGGACGGGACGTTGTTAACCGACGATTTAGTTATTGAGCCACGGGCTAAAGAAGCCATAAGGAGAGTCCGGGAAAGGGGCATAACCGTAACCCTGGCTACGGGGCGCATGTTCAGCTCGGCCAGGCCCTACGCCGTGGAGCTGGGACTGGATTTACCGCTCATTGTTTACCACGGCGCTCAGGTGCGCCACTCGGGGAGGGGGGAAATCCTTTTTGAACGCACCATTCCTTTACCCCTGTCCCGGTATTTAATAAAACACATTCGCGAATTTGGTTATGCCTATAACGTTTACCTGGATGACCGGCTCTATGTCGAAAGCATCCAGGCGGAGAACGAAGAATATGCCCGGCGGGCTGGGGTGGATTTACACCGGGTGGAGGATATGCTAACTTTTCTCCAGGAGGAGAAAAGAGAGCCCCTGAAGATCGTTGCCCTCCGTGACGGCCCGGAACTAGACCCCCTGGAAGCGGCCATCCGCCGGGACGTGGGGGAAGGGGTTTACCTCACCCGGTCACTGCCTCATTACCTGGAAATGCTCAACCCCGAGGTTAACAAGGCCCGGGGGCTCCAGGCCCTGGCGGAACTGGAGGGTATCCGGCCGGAAGAGATCATGGTTTTTGGCGATAGTTATAATGATCTCCAGATGTTCCGCTATGCCGGCCTGGCGGTGGCCATGGCCAACGCGCCGGCGGAAGTCCGGGCGGCCGCCGATTATGTCACCGGCAGCAATAACGATGGCGGTGTGGCCCGGGCCCTGGAGAAATTTATCCTGGGAGGTTGACCTGTGCTGCAGTCCTTCCGGGCTGATTACCATGTGCATACCCGGCGCAGCGACGGCCGGGCCAGTGCCAGGGATATGGTGGCGGCGGCCCGCCGGGCCGGGCTGGAAGAAGTGGCCCTGACCGACCACGGCCCGCGCAATATCGGGGTGGGCGTCAATGCCGCCGGCGTATTCTTACGCCTGAAAAGGGAAGTGGCAACCTGGGAGTCCCCGGGCATCCGGGTGCTGGTGGGTGCCGAGGCCAATATTGTCGGTTTAAACGGGGAAATCGACATCCCGGCCGCCGTTTACCGGCAGCTGGATCTCCTGCTGGTAGGGCTCCATCCCTATGTCCTGCCCTGGGATTGGCCAGCGGCCCGCGACCTGGTGCTGGCCAACCAGCTCCAGGGACGCAGCCGCCGCTGGCGGGCAAGGGCCGTGGAGGCCAATACGCGGGCTTTAATGGCGGCCCTGGAAAAGCACCCTGTCTTTTGCCTCACCCACCCGGGCCTGGGGATGCCGGTAGATATTGAGCCCCTGGCCCGGGCCTGTGCCCGCGCCGGCACCCTGTGGGAGGTAAATACCGGCCACCTCTACCAGCGTCCGGAAGAACTGGCCCGGGCAGCCCGCTGGGGGGTGAGGTTTGTCGTCAACAGCGACGCCCACCAGCCGGCCACTGTGGGCCGCCTGGAAGAGGGGTGGCAACTCCTGCGCGCCGCCGGGATACCCCCGGAGCAGGTAATAAACTTGCGTCATTGATGCTTTTTAAGGGAGGGGAGAGTAGTGACGGCAAGCAACTATCCACGTCTCGTCATTGTAACTGGCCTTTCTGGAGCCGGCAAGACCCAGGCCGTGCGCTGCCTGGAAGACCTGGGCTTTTTCTGCGTTGACAACCTGCCCCCCTCCCTGATACCTGGGCTGGTTGATCTCCTGGGGCAACCCGCCAAAGAAGGGGAAGGGATCAACAAGGTAGCCCTGGTTATGGACATCCGCGGCGGCCAGTTTTTCGACGGCCTGGAGGAAGCCCTGGCCTACCTGGATGGCCGGGGTATCCCCTACGAGATCCTTTTCCTGGAGGCGGCCGATGAAATCCTGGTGCGGCGTTATAAAGAAACCCGGCGCCGCCACCCCCTCTCCAGCGGCGGCCAGATTCTGGAAGGTATTATCGCCGAACGGCGGCGCCTGGAAGAGCTGCGGGGCCGGGCCAGCAAGATTATCGATACTTCCGAACTGACGCCGCGCCAGCTTAAGGAGCAGGTAAGCGAACTTTTTGGCGACAGCCGGCGGCAACTGGTGATTAACATTATTTCTTTTGGCTATAAATACGGCATTCCCCTGGATGCCGATCTGGTTATGGATGTGCGCTTTTTGCCCAATCCTTTTTATATCCCCGCCTTACGCCCCTTTACCGGCCATGATCGCTGTGTGGCTGAGTTTGTCATGTCTACCCCGGAGGCCCGGCAGTTTATCGAACAGTTTGCCGCCCTCCTGCGCTTCCTGATCCCCCATTACCAGCAGGAGGGCAAGTCCCACCTGGTCATTGCCATTGGCTGTACCGGTGGCCAGCACCGCTCGGTGACCCTGGCCAATAGACTGGGAGAAATACTCCGGGGCGATAATTACGACGTAGTAGTCAAGCACCGCGACGTAGTACGTTATCTGAGCAGCGGCAGCAGGAGGTAGGCAGGCGGGTGGAGGGTTTAAAGTGGCTTTACCCGGGTTTAAAGATTAAACGCTGGCTGCTGCTGGCTGCCGTGGGCCTGTTTTTGCTGGTTTCCGGGTTAACAGTTATCCTGGGGGTTACTTTATTAGCCTCGGCGGAAAGGGGCGTTACCTGGTTTATCCTCCATACCCTGGGGGCCCTGGGCTCGCCCTTGCTGGGCGGGGTGATGGCTGCCGGCCTGGGTCTGGCCCTGATTATTCTGGGGGTCCAGCGCCTGGCTGGTGCGGTTTTTAAAGTCCTGTTGCCCGGCAATACCTGTAACCCCTGGCAACTTTTTTACCGGCGCCAGTACCTGGCGAAAGGACCCCATATAGTAGCTATTGGCGGGGGTACGGGCCTGGCCGTCCTCCTGCGGGGGTTGAAAAAATACACCCGCAATCTCACGGCCATTGTCACCGTAGCCGACGACGGCGGCAGCTCCGGCCGCCTGCGCCAGGAGTTAAAAATTCCGCCACCGGGGGATATTCGTAACTGCCTGGTGGCCCTGGCCGATACTGAAAGCCTGATGGAGGATCTTTTCAGTTACCGCTTTTACCAGGGAGAGGGCCTGGCCGGCCACAGCCTGGGAAATCTGCTGCTGGCGGCTATGACGGATATGGCCGGTGATTTTGACCGTGCCATCCAGGAACTGGCCCGGGTGCTGGCGGTTGGCGGCCGGGTTATTCCTTCCACTACCAGCCATGTCGTCCTGGGAGCCGAACTGGCTGACGGTACCACCATCCTGGGGGAAAGCAATATCCCCCGGGCCGGCAAGCGCATTAAAAGGGTGTTTTTACAACCGGCCACCTGCCGGCCGCCGGCAGCCGCCCTGGAGGCTATACATAAGGCTGATGCCATCATTATCGGCCCGGGAAGCCTCTATACCAGCGTCCTGCCCAATTTACTTGTGCGCGGTTTGACTGAAGCTTTACGCCAGTCCCCGGCACCGGTGTTTTATGTCTGCAATATCATGACCCAGCCGGGGGAAACTGACGGCTATACAGTAGCCGATCACCTGCAGGCTCTTATTGATCACTGCGGCCCGGGCCTGGTGGATGTAGTTATTGCCCATCGCGGCCCTATTTCCCGCGGTGCCCTGCGGCGTTACGGCGAAAAGGGGGCGCGCCCGGTGCTGATTAACGGGCCGGCGGTGGCCAGGATGGGCGTTGAGCTCCGTACGGGCTGGCTGGTGGACGAGACCCATGTAGTCCGGCACCACCCTGAACGCCTGGCCGGCTTGATTATGGAAGAATTTTACCGCCACCATTCCCGGCGCCGGCAGCGCCTTATATACCTGGTCCGGGAGAAGTTTCGTAACCTGGCCCATTAACCGGGGGGCCGGATGGATGAACCGTACAGGAATAAAATATTCCGGAGTGGGGCTAATGGCGATATCCTTCTCCTTCGAAACCAAAGAAGAACTGGCCCGGGTAAAAAAACGGCGGCCCTGCTGCGCTGAGGCCGAACTGCTCGCCATTTTACGCCAGGGTAACCTGGCCGGTTTACCGGGGGAGGGGGTAATCCTGCTGGCAACCACCCACGCTGCCATAGCCAGGAGGGTTTACTCCCTGGCCAGGGCAGTGCTGGGCCTGCCGGTCAAAGTACAAACTGAGCGCCGGAGCGGTAAAGGCCGGCCGGTTTTTAAGGTTTTAACTCCGGCCGGGGTAGAAGCATTGCAGGCCTGGCTGGCCGCCAGGACCGGGGCGCCGGCGCACCAGTGCTGCCGGGCCGCCTACCTCCGGGGTACCTTCCTGGTAACCGGCTCCGTCAATAAACCATCGGCAACCCATCACCTGGAATTTCTCCTCGATGGGGAGGAGGAAGCTGCCCGCCTCCAGGAGATTATCCAGCAACTGGAACTCCAGCCCCGTCTCAGCCGGCGCCAGCGCGGGCTGGTCCTTTACCTGAAAGACAGCGAGCAAATTGTCCGGGCTTTAAGCCTCATGGGGGCCCACAGTGCCGTCCTGGCCTATGAGAACGCCCTCATCTTTAAAGAAATGCGTAACCGGGTCAACCGCCTGGTAAACTGCGAGACGGCCAACTTGAGCAAGACCGTAGAGACGGGTTTACGCCAGGCAGAAAATATCCGCTACCTGGTGGCCACCCTGGGCTGGGATGGATTACCTGCCGGCTTGCAGGAGATAGCTGCTTTACGTCTCCAGCACCCGGAAGCAAGTTTAAAGGAACTGGGGGAAATGCTGGTACCGCCGGTAGGGAAGTCAGGGGTCAACCATCGCCTGCGCCGCCTGGAATACTTAACCAGGCAGGTGCGGGCCCGGAGGGGGGAAATAGATGCGGCGCACGATAACCTACCCTGTTAACGGTCATAACGCCATGGCCTCCTGGCGCCGGGTTGCTCCTTTATGGCGGGTAGCCTGGAATTTTTTTTGGATTGAACTCAGCCGCTTTTTACCCTTTTTGCGCCTGAAAAGCTGGCTTTTACGCCACCTGGTAGGGATGGATGTAGCGCCGACGGCTGCCATAGGGGTTATGGCCATGCCGGATATCTTAAGGCCGGATCTCATTCATATTGGCCCCGAGAGTATTATTGGTTATAATGTCACTATTCTGACCCACGAGTTTTTACCCCGCGCCTACCGCCTGGGGGCAGTGGAAATTGGCGCCTGGGTTCTCATTGGAGCCAATGTCACCATTTTACCAGGAGTGCGCATTGGCGATGGAGCCATTGTTGGTGCCGGAGCGGTAGTTACCCGGGATGTCCCGGCAGGGACCATGGTCGGCGGCGTCCCGGCGCGGGTGATAGGCAGGTTGGATGGGGACACCCGGACATGTCGCCCGGGGCCGCCCCTTTCTCTGGAACAGGAAACTGCTCCCTGGAAGGAGATGACCGGTGGGGAGGAAAACAATGGGAAATAACTGGTTAAAACACCTTCTCTGGGAAGCGCCCTACCAGAACTGGTTCCTGGTTACCCTGGCGGTTATCAATCTCCTGGGGTCTATTTATGGTTACTACTGGTACCGGGAGCAACTGGCCAGTACTCCTTTAATATGGTGGCCCTTTACCCCCGATAGTCCCCTGGCGACAACCCTTTTCGGCCTGGCCCTGATCCTGGCATTCTACCGCCGGGAAAGCGGCCTGCTGCGGCTGGTGGCAGCAACGGCAGTGATCAAATACGGCCTGTGGGCGATGGTAATCATAAGTGATTACTGGCTGGCAGGTGCCCGGGTGACGGTGGTAGAGGCCGGCCTGTGGCTATCCCACCTGGCGATGATGGTCGAAGGCTTCCTCTTCCTGCGGCACTGGCCGGTCGCTCCCTGGCAGCTAACCCTGGTGGTCCTGTGGTTGGGGTTAAATGACTTCGTTGACTATGGCCTGGGGCTGCACCCCTATCTCTTCAGCCCCGGCCAGGAAAGCCTGGCCCTGGCAACGGCCGTGGGCTTGAGCCTGGCCTTAACCTTTTACCTGGCCCGGGCAATAAATTGGTCCCGCGGGCAGGAAAAATAGTCAGGAAGGACGAATAGTATAAATTAGGGGGGGGAGAGTCATGCGCGAACGTTTAGGCCTTAACCTGGAACAGGCGCAAAAGTTAATCATGACGCCGGAACTGCGCCAGGCCATTGTTGTCCTGCAGCTCTCCACCCTGGAGCTGGCTGAATACGTCCAGCAGGAACTCCAGGAAAACCCGTTACTGGAAGTAAGGGACGAGGAAGAAGTTGCCGCGGTCGATGAACTGGTAGACGATCATGAGCCCTTCGAAATTGACTGGCAGGAATATTTCCAGGACGGCAGCGATTTGGGTTATGTCGGCGTTCCCCGGGAGGAACGCCCGGAATGGAATCACCAGAACCTCCTGACCGGCCAGCCTACGCTGCAGGATCATTTACTGCTCCAGTTAAAAATAGCGGCCTCGACAACCCGCGAGCTGGAGATTGGGACGTTCTTAATCGGCAATTTAGACGCTAACGGTTACCTGAAGATTAGCCTGAAGGAAGCAGCCGCCTGTTTAAAGGTTTCCCCTGCGGCCGTCTGGCGGGTACTGCAGTTAATCCAGCATTTTGATCCCCCCGGGGTAGGAGCCAGAAACCTTACGGAGTGCCTGCTCCTCCAGCTGCGCCAGCGGGAAGATGCTCCCCCGGGAACGGAAAAAATTATTCGCCACTTTTTAACCGATGTTGCTGAGGGGCGGCTGACCCGTATTGCCCGGCGCCTGAACATGAGTCTCCCGGCTGTCCAGGCGGTGGTGGATTATATCCGCACCCTGGACCCCAAGCCGGGTCGCTCCTTTGGCGGCGGCCAGGAGAACCGCTATATCGTACCCGATGTAATCATTGAGCGGGTGGGTAGGGATTACGTGGTCCTGGTCAATGACCTGGCCATGCCCCGGCTGGGCATTAACCCCCTTTACCAGGCCTTAATGCGCCAGGAGGGGATTTGCGACGAGGCAACCCGGCGTTTCATAGAAAGCAAGCTCAATGCCGCGGCCTGGCTTATTCGCAGCCTGGAGCAGCGCCGGCTGACCCTTTACCGGGTGGTCAACTGCCTGGTGCAAGAGCAGCGGGAATTCCTGGATAAAGGTATAAAATACCTGAAGCCCCTGACCATGCGCCAGGTGGCCGCATCCTTAGGCATCCATGAATCTACCGTCAGCCGGGCGACGGCCAATAAATATGTCCAGACGCCCCAGGGAGTCTTTGAATTAAAATTTTTCTTCGCCAGCGGCGTGGAAAAAAAGGGCGGCGCTGCTGCCGCCGAAAGTATCAAAAAAATGATTGCCGAAGCCATCAGCCGGGAAGATGCCGCCAATCCCCTGACGGACTTGCAGTTGCAGGAACTGCTGCAGCAGCAGGGGATCAAGATATCCCGGCGGACGGTGGCCAAGTACCGCGACGAGCAGGGCATTCCCGCCGCTGCCAAAAGAAAACGTTACTAGGCTGGCAGGGGGCCAGGCGCCCCCTGCAACGGTTAATTCTGTCTATTTGTAAAGGAGGATTTTGGCGATTTGTGTTGAATAGTGAATGATGGTACAAGCGATATCATTATATTGCCTGTTACTTTATGGTATAATAAAATAAAGCATGGCAGGTGGGAAGAACCCGGGTCAACCTGCGCCAGACAAACAGGGTTACATCTCACATCTTATAAAGGAGGAGTAATACATAATGGCAGTCAAAGTAGGTATTAATGGATTTGGGCGGATCGGCCGCCTGGTATTCCGGGCTTCCCTGGAGAAACCGGAACTGGAAGTTGTAGCCATCAACGACATTACCGACGTCCAGACCAATGCCCACCTCTTGAAGTATGATTCCGTCCATGGTCGCCTCAATGCTTCTGTTGAGGCCAGGGAAGATAGTATCGTTGTTAACGGCCGCTCCATTAAGGTTATCGCCGAACGGGACCCGGCCAAACTCCCCTGGAAGGACCTGGGTGTAGATATTGTCATTGAATCTACCGGCGTCTTCACCGATGCCACCAAAGCGGCGGCCCACCGCCAGGCAGGGGCCAAAAAGGTCATTATTACCGCCCCGGCCAAAAACGAAGATATCACCATCGTCATGGGCGTCAATAATGACAAGTATGATCCCGCCCGGCACCATGTTGTTTCCAATGCCTCTTGCACCACCAACTGCCTGGCTCCTGTGGCCAAGGTCCTGCATGAAAACTTTACCATTCTAAGGGGCCTGATGACTACCGCCCACTCCTATACCAACGACCAGCGCATCCTCGACCTGACCCATAAAGACCTGCGGCGGGCCCGGGCCGGTGCCCTTTCCATCATTCCCACCACCACCGGCGCTGCCAAGGCCATTGGCCTGGTTTTACCCGAACTGAAGGGTAAATTGAACGGACTGGCCATGCGGGTGCCCACCCCCAACGTTTCCGTCGTTGACCTGGTAGTGGACCTGGAAAAACCGGCCACGGTAGAAAGCATCAATGCCGCCCTGAAGGCTGCCGCCGAGGGTCCCATGCAGGGTATCCTGGGTTACTGCGAAGAACCCCTGGTTTCCCGCGATTTCAACGGCGACCCGCGTTCCTCCATTGTCGATGCCCTGTCCACCATGGTTATCGATGGCACCCTGGCCAAGGTGGTGGCCTGGTACGACAACGAGTGGGCCTACTCCAAACGGGTCGTCGACCTGGCGGCCTTTATGGCTGCTAAAGGGCTGTAAAGGGACGGTCGCCGCAAGGCGGCCGTTTCGCATGCCGGGGCAATAAAGATACTTGCACGAAGCCGATAGTCTTGTTGGCTATTGAAGTGATGATGCTGTGTCCCGGAGACGCGAATAGTGGAGCGAAGGTCAAAAGAACAGGCGAGGTGAGGCAACCGCTGCCGCCGCCGAGGACGCCTGAGCGTGCCAACCACGGAGCCCGGAGCCTGTACCCGCCGGCTCCGAAGCTGATAGATGGTATCAACATTCATTTTTACCAGAAATCCATTTTTGAAGGAGGCATCACTGGTGGCCAAGTTAACCCTGAAGGACCTGGAGCTCAATAATAAACGGGTACTGGTGCGGGTCGACTTCAACGTTCCCCTGGAGGCAGGCCGGGTAACCGACAACACCCGCATCCGGGCAGCCCTGCCGACCATCCAGTACCTCATTGACCACGACGCCCGGGTAATCCTCATGTCCCACCTGGGGCGCCCCAAGGGCAAAGTCAAGGAAGAGCTGCGCCTGGACCCGGTGGCTAGAGAACTGGAAGGCCTCCTCGGCCGGCCGGTACATAAGGTCAACGATTGTATTGGCCCCGAAGTGGAGGCCGCGGTAGCGGCTCTAAAACCCGGCGAGGTTCTCCTCCTGGAAAACCTGCGCTTTTACCCGGAAGAAGAGAAAAACGACCCCGAATTTGCCAGGAAGCTGGCCTCCCTGGCCGACCTTTACGTCAACGACGCCTTCGGCGCCGCCCACCGCGCCCATGCTTCCACCGAAGGCGTGGCCCACTACCTGCCGGCGGCGGCCGGGTTCCTGCTGCAGAAGGAAATCGAAACCCTGGGCAAGGCCCTGGCCGACCCGGAACGCCCCTTTGTAGCCATTATCGGCGGGGCCAAGGTATCCGACAAAATCAGCGTTATCCGTAACCTCCTCACCAAGGTGGATACCCTGATTATCGGCGGCGGTATGGCCAATACCTTTTTGCGGGCTAAAGGTTATGCCATGGGCAAGTCCCTGGTGGAAGAGGACCAGGTCCCCCTGGCCAGGGAGCTTATGGCAACGGCAGAGCAGCAGGGGGTAAAGCTGCTGCTGCCCCGGGACCTGGTGGTGGCCCAGGAGTTCAAGGCCGATGCCCCCCACCAGGTAGTGGCTACCAGCGCTGTCCCCGACGGTTGGATGGCCCTGGACATCGGCCCCGAAACGGCGCGGGAGTTTGCCAGTGCTTTGACCGGCGCCCGGACCGTTGTCTGGAACGGGCCCATGGGCGTCTTTGAAATGGATCCCTTTGCCCGCGGCACCGAGGCTGTGGCCCGGGCTGTGGCGGCCGTGGACGGCATGACCATCGTCGGCGGCGGGGATTCCGTGGCGGCTGTGGAAAAGATGGGTGTGGCAGAGAAAATAGGGCATATCTCCACCGGCGGTGGCGCATCCCTGGAGTTCCTGGAAGGCAAGGCCCTCCCCGGGGTAGTAGCCCTGACGGAAAAATAGGGCGAGGGGAGGGATTAGCTTGCGCCGACCGGTTATTGCCGGCAACTGGAAGATGCATAATACTACCGAAAAAGCCAGGGAGCTGGTTACCCTGTTAAGGCCCCTGGTAGGCACCACCGGCGTGGAAGTAGTCGTCTGCCCGCCCTTCACGGCCATAGCGGCAACGGTCAATGCTGCTGCCGGTTCCAATATCTCGGTAGGCGCCCAGGACCTTTTCTGGGAAGACTGGGGTGCCTATACCGGTGAAGTGTCCGGCCCCATGCTGAAGGATCTGGGTTGCCGTTATGTCATTATAGGCCATTCCGAGCGCCGCCAGTACTTTGGCGAGACCGATGCCACCGTCAATAAAAAGCTCCATGCTGCCCTGCGCCACGAGCTGGTCCCCATCGTCTGCGTCGGCGAAACCCTGGCCGAAAGGGAAGCCGGAAAGACCCTGGACGTGGTCCGCCGCCAGGTGCAGGAGGGTTTGCAGGGGCTGGTACCAGGCCAGGTGGAAACCCTGGTGGTGGCCTATGAACCCGTCTGGGCCATTGGCACCGGCCGGACGGCTACGGCAGCCGACGCCCAGGAGGTCATCGCCTTTATCCGGGAGACGTTACGGGCCATGTATGGCGAAGAGGCGCAGGCCACCCGCATCCAGTACGGCGGCAGCGTCAAGCCGGAAAATATTGCCGAGCTCATGGCCCAGCCGGATATTGACGGCGCCCTGGTAGGGGGCGCCAGCCTGGATGCCATTTCCTTTGCGGCCATTGTCAACTATAAAGAACACTAGGTGAAAGGGGGGAGTTGCCGGGCGGTGCTGAAGCAGCGTTCACCCGGTGGCCTTCCCCAATAACAAGGGAACGGGAGAAATCATCTTGGTCAATGTTAATCGCCCTTTAATGTTAATGATCCTCGACGGTTTCGGCCTGGGTCGCCCGGGGGAAGGCAATGCCATCAGCCAGGGCCGTTTACCCAATTACCGCCGGCTGCTGGCCGAATACCCCCATACCCGCCTCCAGGCTTCCGGGGAAGCCGTGGGCCTGCCGGCAGGCCAGATGGGCAACTCCGAAGTCGGCCACTTGAATATTGGCGCCGGCCGCATTGTCTACCAGGAACTGACCCGGATAACCAGGGCCATCCGCGACGGCTCTTTTTTTACCAATGAAGTGCTCCTGGCGGCGGTGCGGGCGGCAAAGGAACGGGGTGGCGCCCTGCACTTGATGGGCCTGGTCTCCGACGGCGGCGTCCACAGCCACCTGGAGCACCTGTATGCCCTCCTGGAACTGGCCCAAAGGGAAGGTCTGGATCAAGTTTACATCCATGCCTTCCTGGACGGCCGCGACGTGCCCCCGGCCAGTGCCGCCGGGTACCTGGAGCAGGTGGAGGCAGAGTGCCGGCAGCGGGGGATAGGGGCCGTCGCCAGCATCATGGGCCGTTACTACGCCATGGACCGGGACCGGCGCTGGGAGCGCACGGAGCGGGCCTACCGGGCCCTGGTAGTGGGAGAAGGCCACCACTTCCCTTCCGCGGCGGCGGCCATCCAGGCTTCTTATGACCGGGACATTACCGATGAATTCGTGGAGCCTGCCGTAATCACCCGTGAAGACAGGCCCCTGGCGGTAGTCCGGGATAAGGACAGCGTGATTTTCTTTAACTTCCGCGCCGACCGGGCACGGCAGCTAACCCGCGCCTTTGTGGACAGGGAGTTCGAACCCTTTGACCGTCCCGGCGGGCGCCTGGACATCCAGTTTGTCTGCCTGACCCAGTACGACGTCACCATCCCGGCGCCGGTAGCCTTCCCGCCTCAGGTTTTAACCAACGTCCTGGGAGAGGTCATAGCCAGTAACGGGTTGAAGCAGCTGCGCATTGCCGAGACGGAAAAGTACGCCCACGTCACCTTTTTCTTTAACGGCGGCGTGGAAGAACCCTTCCCCGGCGAAGACCGCTTGCTCATTCCTTCGCCCAAAGTGGCCACCTATGATCAAAAACCTTCCATGAGCGCCCGGGAAGTTACGGACGCCGTCCTGGAACGCCTGGACAGGTACGACTTTATCGTCTTAAACTTTGCCAATCCCGACATGGTCGGCCATACCGGCGACCTGGCAGCCGCCATTGCTGCCGTGGAAACGGTGGACGAGTGTATCGGCCGCATTGCCGCGGCCATGGAGGAACGCCGGGCGCCCCTCCTGGTAACGGCCGATCACGGCAACGCCGAAGAAATGCGGGAACCCGACGGCGAGCCCCATACGGCCCACACCAGCAATCTCGTACCCTTTATTTTAGTCGACGCCGGCTACCGGGGCACTGCCTTAAGGGAAGGGGCCCTGGAGGACGTAGCCCCCACGGTACTGGAAATCCTGGGGCTGCCCCAGCCGGCGGAAATGACCGGGAAAAGCTTGATAGAAAAAGCAAATTAACACGGAGGTGTTCTAAGCCTATGACCATTATCAACGATATCTACGCCCGGGAGATCCTGGACTCCCGCGGCAACCCCACAGTAGAGGTGGAGGTATTCCTGGAAGGCGGCGGCTGGGGCCGGGCGGCCGTGCCCTCGGGGGCTTCCACGGGAGCCTATGAAGCCGTAGAGCTCCGGGATAAAGACGAGAAGCGCTACCAGGGTAAAGGTGTCCTGGACGCCGTCAACAACGTCAATGCCATCATCGCCCCGGAACTGGTGGGCATGGATGCCCTGGACCAGCGGGAAGTAGACCGGCAGCTCATCGAGCTGGACGGTACCCCCAATAAAGGCAAGCTGGGGGCCAACGCTATCCTGGGAGTTTCCCTGGCCGTGGCCAAAGCGGCAGCCGACGCCCTGGGCCTGCCCCTGTACCGTTACCTGGGCGGGGTCAATGCCCATACCCTGCCGGTACCCATGATGAATATTTTAAACGGCGGCAAGCATGCCGATAACAACGTGGACATCCAGGAGTTCATGGTCATGCCTGCCGGCGCCGGCGACTTTGCCGGTGCCCTGCGCATGGGCGCCGAGGTTTTCCACAGCCTGAAGGCGGTCCTGAAGGGTAAGGGCCTGGGTACAGCCGTCGGCGATGAAGGCGGCTTTGCCCCCGATTTGCGTTCCAATGTGGAAGCTATCGAAGTAATCCTGGAAGCCATCACCAAAGCCGGCTACGAGCCGGGCAAAGATTGCTTTATTGCCCTGGACCCGGCGGCAACGGAACTTTACAAGGAGGGCAAATATGTCTTTGCCGGGGAAGGCGTTACCCGCACCAGCGACGAAATGATTGACTTCTGGGCGGACCTCGTCGAGAAGTACCCCATTATCTCCATCGAAGACGGCCTGGCCGAGGACGACTGGGAGGGGTGGCAGAAACTCACCAAACGCCTGGGCCATAAGGTACAGGTGGTGGGCGACGACCTCTTCGTTACCAATACGGAACGCCTGCGCCGCGGCATAGAGACGGGTGCGGCCAATGCCATCCTCATCAAGGTGAACCAGATCGGCACCCTGACGGAAACCCTGGAAACTATTGAGATGGCCAAGCAAGCCGGCTACACGGCCGTTGTCTCCCACCGTTCCGGGGAAACGGAAGATACCACCATCGCCGATATCGTGGTGGCCGTCAACGCCGGCCAGATCAAGACCGGCGCCCCCTCCCGCACCGACCGGGTGGCCAAGTACAACCAGCTCCTGCGCATTGAAGAAGAGCTGGATGCCGCCGCCCTCTACCCGGGCCTGAAGGCCTTTTACAACCTGAAGAAGTAGCATCCTTTAGGAAAAAGAAACCCCGGCGTGGTAAACCATGGCCGGGGTTTAATATATCCTCAGAACCATCCCTTACGCCGGAAGAAAAACAGCATCACCGCCGCCAGCAGGGCCATGACCCCTAGCACGGTAAAATAGCCGTAGCGCCATTCCAGCTCCGGCATGTAGCGGAAATTCATGCCGTAGATACCGGCGATGAGGGTTAAAGGCATCATTATCGTAGTAATTACCGTCAAGACCTTCATGATTTCATTGAGGCGGTTGGAGGTCAGGGAAAGGTAGATTTCCAGGGTGGAGCTGGCCAGGTCATGGAAGGTTTCCACCTGGTCGATCAGGCGCAGCATTTCGTTGTAGATATCCAGGAAAAAGACCCGGTTTTCCGGTTTTACCAGCTTGAACTCGGGATAGGCCAGGAGGTTGATTATATCCCGCTGGGCGCCAAGAATTTTGCGCAGTTTAATGGCCTGGCGCCTTAAGGTGAAGACTTGATTGAGAATCTGCCGGGTGGGCCGGCGGAAGACTTCCTCTTCCAGGTATTCGATTTTACCTTCGGTACGGTCAAAAAAGGTAAAAAAGGTTTCCGTCAGGGGTTCGAGCAGGCTGTAAAGGATAAAGTCGACGCCCTTCTGGAAAAGCTGCGGGTCCTGGCGGTACTGGTGCCAGAGTTTGGTTACGAACTCCAGTTCTTCCTGGTGGACGGTAACGATAAACTTGGGACCCAGGAAGACATTGAGAGCTGTGGTCAGGGAACGCTGGTAGGCCTTCACACAGCGCAGGGTGAGGAAGGCATATTCATCATACTGGGCCATCCCGGGCCGGTAGTGGGGGTGACGGCAGTCTTCTACGGCCAGGGGGTGAAAATGGAAGAGGTCCGTCAAGAGGTCCAGTTCCGCCGGGGCCGGCTGTACCAGGTCCAGCCAGGTAAACTCCTCGCTCTGGCGGGGCTGGAATCCTGGGGGCAGATTTTCCTTGAGTCCCTGTTGCTGGTGAAAAATTAAGAGGCGCTGCATGCAAATCACCTGGAATCAGTTTTTCTTTAGTTTACCACAGGAGCGGCTGTCAAGTACCGGCTTATGACAATATTGTTCCGGTGGGAGAAGGGTGTTAAAATGGTAGATGGCATTCACTACCTGGCGGCCGCTATCTTCGGTTCGGGAGTATCATCCTGGAGTAAAGATTTATTCCGTTCTATGCTCGGCTATACGGCTCCCGGCCTTACTGCTTGGGCTAAAATAGCCCTGGCAGGAGGGATTATTTACTTATTATGGGCGGAAATTGAGGCATGGCGGCCAAAAAAGTAGCGGCATACCAGCAGAAGGATGAAAATACAGCATGACGGGCTTCAATGCGGACCTGGCTTCAGCCAGTTCCAACAAGTCTCCGGTCGCCAACTTCCGGCCTCCGACTTCCGCAATATATATCGGCACCTCTGGTTACAGCTACCGCGACTGGCTGGGCTACTTTTACCCGCCGGGGCTGGCGGCAAAAGATATGCTGCCCTATTACTCCCGGGAATTTAACTTTACCGAGGTTAATTCCTCCTATTATGCCCTGCCGCGGCCCCAGAACCTGGAGCAAATGGCCCGCAAGGTGCCGGACGGGTTTATTTTTGCCGTGAAAGCCTACCGTACCCTGACCCATGAGCGGGGTGATAGCCTGGCCAGCGACAGCCGGCAGTTACGCCAGGCTCTCCAGCCCCTGGTGGACCGGGGCCAGCTGGGGGCTGTCCTGCTCCAGTTCCCCTTTTCTTTCCGCAATAACCAGGCCAACCGCGAGCATTTAACCAGGCTGAAAGAACTTTTACCCGACGTCCCCCTGGTGGTGGAATTTCGCCACAACAGCTGGGTGAATGACGCCATCTGGGATTTCTTACAGCATCACGAACTGGCCTATACCTGTGTCGATGAGCCAGCCCTGCCGGGACTGGTGGGGCCGGTGGTCCGCTGTACGGCGGCAGTGGCCTACGTCCGTTTTCACGGCCGTAACGCGGCAAAGTGGTGGCAGCATAAGGAAGCTTATGAGCGCTATGACTACCTTTATACCCCGGCAGAGCTAAAAGAATGGCTGCCGGGCATCGCTTACCTGGCTGGCCAGGCGCGCCAGGTCTTTGTGGCCTTTAACAACCATTACCACTCCCAGGCAGTAACCAACGCCCGGATGCTGAAGGACCTGCTGGCCGGGGTTTAATGGTTGTAAAAATAAAGCCTCCCGCTTTCCAGGGCGCAGGCAACCCGGCCCTGGTCCTTCAAGTAGCTTAGAAAGGCCGACAGGCTGGCCAGGTTAAGGAAATACTGGGGAATGTCCATAGGGAGATTCTCCTGGATGGCCAGCTCTGCCAGGAGGTCTTCCCGGGTCAGGGGCCGGGTCAGGAGTTCGGTAATCCTGTCCAGGCAGGCATTAATCTGCCGGCGATTGCTGGCCAGGACGGGGGCCGGGTCAGCAATAACTTCCGGGCTGTGGGCCGGCAGTAAATACTTGATCTCCAGGCCGGCCAGGGCTTCCAGGGTTGCCAGTTGAGCTTTAATGTCCTGCAGGAAGGGTAAAGGGTATTTGGCCAGGATAGCCGGGTGAAAGACGGCATCGCCACTAAAAAGGACACCATCGGGGGTCAGGAAAGCCAGGTGCCCGGCGGCATGCCCCGGAGTGGCGATGGCCTGGATACGCTGGTCCAGGAGCTTCAAAGGTCCAGGGCTGATGGTACTGTCTACTCCTACCGGCCGGGCAAAAAGAAGAGGGATTTTTATTTCCGCAAAAGGGAGGGCACCGTACAGGGCCTTTACCCCCAGCAGGTTATCTTCCATAAATATTTTTTCCCCCGCTGATGCCAGGATCTCCAGGCCGGGGTAAAATTCCTTTAATAAACGGTGGGCACCGAAATGGTCGGCGTGGCCATGGGTGGTCAGGAGGTATTTGGGTTTGAGGCCGCTGGCGGCCAGGACGTCCTTGATCTTATGGGCGATGGTATTGTTGATTCCCGAATCGATCAGCAGGCAGTAACCGCTTTTAGTAGTATAGACGCCTGCATTGGTGGCGCCGGGAATATAGCAGGTATGGCCATGAATTTTTACCAGTCCCACCAGGTTATTTTTCCTTTCTAAATGGTAATAGCCATTTTATCCTGATTTTATCATATTTACATTCAGGGGTGGAACTACCTGAAGGGCATAAAAAAAGTGCCACCCGGGCACTAATCGTTAATCGATACAAAGTCTTTACAATAGCCATCCCCGTTACGGGGCGGGTAAATACGGCCACAGTAGTGGTTGTTCAAGCAATATACGCATTCTGTCATTTCGCAGGGGGTAATATTAGCGCTGGTTGCGGGGAGCGTGGCCATAACCTTTTGTCCCTCGGGGAAAGCCTCTTTACTGGTATTACCATAAATCTCCTGGAGCATAACCCATCCTCCCCTCCTGGTGCTAAGGATATTGTATCATGTATACACTAAATCCCAAAATGCTTTCTAAGCCTGTTTTACCATGATTTGTCGGGTTTGCCGGCGCGGAGGTTGATGTTTTACTCTCGCAGGAAGATTTATGTTTTTCCTTGCTTAACCGGGTATTTATTTGTTAAAATTATGGCGTCACGGCAGCGCAGCAGGGAGGTGAAGGTTTTGCTGCATACCATTATCCTGGTTCTTGATATGCTGGTAGCCCTGGGACTGATAGCCACAGTCCTTTTACAGTCCGGTCGCAGTGCCGGTATGTCCGGTGCCATTGCCGGCGGCGCGGAAGCCATCTTTGGCAAGAAGAAGGGCCTTGATGAATTTCTCAGCAAGGTGTCAGCAGTCCTGGCCGGTTTGTTCCTGTTGCTGACTTTACTCCTCTCGGTTATTTGAGCCGGCAAAATTTTTACCATTGTACATTTTTAGGGTGAAGGCGATATTATGTGGGCGGTGGCGCCCAATTTTTTTCATGGAGGTTGATTTTGAATGACCCGGCAGGAAGCATTACAACTAATGGAGAAACACCTTAAGAATAAAAACCTGCGCAAGCACGCACTCGCCGTGGAGGCAGTCATGCGGGCCCTGGCCCGGCACTTTGGCGAGGATGAGGAGAAATGGGGCCTGGCCGGTTTGCTCCATGATATCGACTATGAAAGCACCAAAGACGATCCTAACCGTCACAGCCTGGTGGGGGCTGAAATGCTGGCCCGGGAAGGTTTACCTGAAGAAGTGGTTTACGCCGTTAAGGCCCATAACGAGCGCCATGGCCTTCCCCGGCCGGACCTGATGAGTAAGGCCCTGTATGCTACTGACCCCCTGACGGGGTTGATTGTAGCTGCGGCCCTCATTCGCCCTGAAAAGAAACTGGCCATCGTTGACGTGCCCTTTTTACTTAATCGTTACCATGAGAAGTCCTTTGCCCGCGGGGCCAGCCGGGAGACGATAGCCGCCTGCAGCGAGCTGGGCCTCTCCCTGGAAGACTTTATGCATATTGGCCTGGCAGCCATGCAGGGGATTGCCGGCGAACTGGGCCTTTAGGTAAGACACCCGGTTAGCAACCGGGTATCTTTTTACCAGGACAACAGGAAATAATATAGCGAGGAATATTTCATCCTGGACACATTGCGAAAGGAAGCCTGTATGGACAAAGAAGAATTATTGTGCCTCATGCGGACCCAGTCCTACCGGCCCCTGACGGCGGCAGAGTTAATGGAGGCGCTGGGCCAGGAGGATGAGGAAGCCTTCCGGGAATTGCTCCATTCCCTGGAACAGGAAGGCTATATTGTTCGCACCCGCAAGGATAAATACGGCCTGCCGGAAAAGATGGGCCTGGTCAGCGGCCGCCTCCAGGCTTCGACTAAAGGTTATGCCTTTGTCGTGCCCCGGGAAAAGGAGCAGGCCGATGTTTATATCAGCGCCCTCAACCTGAACGGGGCCATGCACGGAGATCTCGTCCTGGCCAGGATTTTACCCGCTACTACCGGCCGGCGGCAGGAGGGAGAAATTATCCGCATCCTGCAGCGGGCCAACAGGCGAGTGGTAGGAACCTTTACTGCCACCCGGCATTTAAGCTTTGTGATGCCCGATGATGCCCGTTTGCACCAGGATATCCTCATTCCCCCCGGCAATTCCCTGGGGGCCAGGGAAAAGGATAAGGTCGTGGTGGAGATTACCCGCTGGCCGGAGGCCCGGCGCAGTCCCGAGGGGCGGGTGGTGGAGGTACTCGGCCAGGCGGGCCGGCCGGGAGTGGACGTTTTAAGCATCATCAAAAAGTATGACCTGGAGCCGGAATTTCCCCCCGAGGTTTTACGCGAAGCCGACGGCTTAAGCAAGGAGTTTGGCCCCCGGGAACTGGCCGGGCGCCGGGACCTGCGGGACTGGCGCCTGGTGACCATTGACGGTGCTGACGCCCGCGACCTGGATGACGCCGTGTCCCTGGAGCTTTTACCCGGTGGTAATTACCTCCTGGGAGTACATATTGCCGACGTCAGTTTTTACGTCCGGGAAGGCAGCACCCTGGACCGGGAGGCTTTCAACCGGGCGACGAGCGTCTACTTTGTGGACCGGGTCATTCCCATGCTGCCGCCCCGCTTATCCAATGATATCTGCTCATTAAATGCTGGCGAGGACCGCCTGGCCATGACGGCTTTGCTGACTATCACCCCGCGAGGTACGGTAAAGGACTACGAACTTTTTCCTTCGATTATCCGCGTCCGGGAGCGGATGACCTATGACGCCGTGCGGCGCATCCTGGTAGATGGCGACCCGGAACTGGTGGAGCGCTACCGGGAACTGGTACCAGATTTCCAGCTCATGGCCAGGCTGGCAGCTGTTTTAAAGCGACGGCGGGAGAAACGGGGGGCCATTGATTTTGATTTCCCGGAGGCTAGAGTGGAACTTGACGATCAGGGCCTGCCGGTGGCCATTATCCCGCGCCGGCGTTCGGTAGCCGAGGGGATTATTGAAGAATTTATGATTGCCGCCAATGAAGTGGTGGCCAGGCACCTGTATGAGCTGGCCGTTCCAGCCGTTTATCGGGTCCACGAGGAACCGGCTCCGGACAAGATGGAAGAGCTCAATAACTTCCTGTCCTTCTTCGGGCTACAGATCAGGCCCAACCGGGAGGGGCGGGTTAACCCCCGGGCTTTCCAGGAGATCCTTACCGCCGTCCAAGGGCGGCCGGAGGAGCGGGTGATCAGCACCGTCATGCTGCGTTCCATGAGGCATGCCCGTTACGCCGGCGAGTGCCTGGGACACTTTGGCCTGGCCTCCCCTTATTACTGCCACTTTACCTCTCCCATCCGCCGCTACCCGGACCTGGTTGTGCACCGCATTTTACGGGAAACCTGGTCCCCGGGAGGGTTAACACCGCAATGTATGGCGGAACTCGAGGCCTTTGTGGCCCTGGCTGCGGCCCGGGCTTCGGAAAGAGAAAAAGTGGCTGAGGAAGCCGAGCGGGAAGCCCTGGATATGAAGAAGGTCCAGTACATGGAACGCCATGTGGGAGCTACCTTCACCGGAGTTATTAGCGGGGTGGTACCTTATGGCTTCTTTGTCGAGCTGGAAAATACCGTCGAAGGCCTGGTCCATGTATCCACCCTTACGGACGACTACTACCATTACCAGGAAGACCAGCTGGCCCTGGTGGGCGAACACACCGGCAAAGCATTTCGTATCGGCCAGCCGGTGGAAGTGCTGGTGGCCAGGGTCAACGTTGAGGCCCGGCAGGTGGATTTTGAACTGGTTAAACCGGAGGCTACAGTGGACACCGGGCCCGGACCGGTGGCCGGAGTTAAAGGCCGGCAGCAGGTAAAATCGCGAGAAAAGGACACTAGCCCGGCCGTAAGCAAAACCAGGCGTAAAATTCGCGGCCAGAGCCGGCGTAAACGGAATAAAGCTACCCGGGGCCGTTCATAATAGCCATAGATATTACCTCATTTAATTTAAAAGGAGGCAGGGGTATGCCCCGGCGGGTAGCAGTGGAAAGGGATCTCAGCGCCATCGGCGATCACCTAGCGGAAAACGGCCTTGAGGTCGAGCGAGTTGATATGACCAACCTGACGCCATCCCGGTTGCAGGGCTACGGGGCCGTCGTTATCAGCGGGCAGACAACCAACTTTATGGGCATGGAAGATATAAAAACAAAAGTACCGGTAATTGAAGCCGCAGGCAAGACGGCGGATGAAATTACGGCCATGGTGAAAGAACGCCTGCAGCTGCAAGATTAGGTAGAATCTGGGCGGCCCCTTGACGTTACCCCTGTGCGGTGTGTTATAATAAATCAGGCGGGAAAGCAGGAGTGACATCGATGGGCCGCCAGGTTAAAATTGTGACGGACAATCGCCGCGCCCGTCATGATTATTTTATCTTAGAGACCTATGAAGCCGGTATTGCCCTTACCGGTACGGAGGTTAAATCCCTGCGTAACGGCAAGGCCAATATCAAAGATAGCTACGCCCGGGTCGAAAATGGTGAACTGATTCTCCATGATATGCACATTAGCCCTTATGAGCAGGGGAACCGCTTTAACCACGAACCGCGCCGGCCGCGGCGCCTGCTCATGCACCGCTACGAGATCCGGCGCCTGTACGGCAAGATCAGGGAAAAGGGTTTGACCCTGATACCGTTAAAGGTGTATTTCAATGAACGCGGCCGGGCCAAGGTTGAGCTGGCCCTGGCCAAAGGCAAGCGACTCTACGACAAAAGGGAAGATATCGCCGCCCGCGACGCCCAGCGGGAAATCGCTAAAGCCTTCCGCGAACGGCAGAAGTTTTAACGTGGGGGCGTAATGGTTTCGACGGGGGTGGCATTGGCAGTAGTAGCCAGGCGAGATCCCACCGGCTCGTTAAACGGTGGAACGGTTATAAGTGCCGAAGACAATTTAGCTCTGGCTGCTTAATTAAAAGCAGCCCATCCGCCTGGTCCCGGCCTGCGGGGACCAGTACCGGGTGTCAAAGCTAGCAGGCTACCGGCAAGGCCCCGGCCTGGGGGCCTGAAGGGAATCCCAATCAGGCTGGCCTGAGGGCATCCGGTTTCCGGGAGGCCCGATGGCGAGAAGCAAAACGGAAACTATCCTGGTAGAAGCTACTGTGGGTGCACCTTCGGACGGGGGTTCGACTCCCCCCGCCTCCACCACCAATTAAATTTTTAAATAGGTTTATTCCCCGGCCTGGCCTTCAGTGGTTTCCAATCCTGGAGGTTCAGGCCGATTTATTTTTGTATATTAATAGATTTTCCGGGGAAAATATCCTTGAGGTGATGGTAAATGGTTTTAGAAGGTCTGGCGGGACCAATTGTTTTCCTGGGCGGGTTGATTCTCATGTTCCTGGTTGTGCCCTGGGAGCGAGTTAAGGAACTGGCCCTCGTCGGGCTGGTGGGCGGATTAGCCCTGGCTTTCGTGGTAGTTTACCTGATGCAAAACTACTTTGGTTTCTGGGCCTTCCGCCGTGTCGACCTGGTTAGTATCAGCGGGATACCCCTTTTCCTGGCGGCAAGCTGGTTTCCGCTAATAATTGTCTTCAGCCATCTCCTGGCCCAGTACAGGAGCATCCTGCCGGTGGTACTTATCCTGCTGGCCTTTCCCCTGGGTGCCACCTTGCTCCATTTACTCCTGCGGGCCAATGGCATGCTGTTTTATCGCAACTGGAACCTGCCCTTAACTTTCATTCTCTCTTTAGGCATCCACCTGGTGATCATGTTTTATCTTTATGCGACGGGCCGGCTGGAGAACTTGCGTGGACTCGCCCAAACTCAAACTTAAGGAGAGCGCGGTATTTTCACCATAACCGAACCGCCAGAAAAGCAGGGTATAATTTCCATCCTCACTGGTAAATTAAAAGGTCAGCCCGGGTAGAAAGGCTGACTTTATTTTATCCTTTTCAACTTAAGCAGCAAACCTGGGGATTACCAGGTATGGAGAAAGGATTCCATTACTGCCTTACGGTTAGTTTGATTGCATGCCCTGGCTACCCGGGATGCTGGAAAGAGGATTCTCCTGTGCTGCAGCGAATATAAACTGAAGCAATACTTCCGCGAAGGGCAACAGGTTTCACTGGCAACCTGCTTCGCTTTTATTTCGCCTCAACCAGAGGAGAGATGCGGCAGGTGGACGTCTTAAAACACTGCAATCTCTGTCCCCGGGCCTGCGGGGTTAACCGCCTGGCCGGCGAACGCGGTTTTTGCCGGGCTGGAGCCCGGCCAAAGGTAGCCAGGGCAATCCTGCATCACTGGGAAGAGCCCTGCCTGAGCGGCAGCCGGGGGTCCGGTACAGTTTTCTTTTCCCACTGCAACCTGCGCTGTATCTTCTGCCAGAACTACCGCATCAGCTGGCAGGGCAGGGGCCAGGAAATGGCAGTGGAAAGCCTGGCGGCCCTTTTCCTCGCTCTCCAGGCTCAAGGGGCCCATAACATCAACCTGGTATCCCCGACGCCCTACAGCCCCTTTTTAGTTCCCGCCCTACGGGAGGCAAGGAAACAGGGGCTACAGATCCCGGTGGTCTACAACTGCAATGCCTATGAAAGTATAGCCTCCCTGCGCTCCCTGGAAGGCCTGGTGGATATTTATTTGCCGGATCTTAAATATCCAGACCCGGAACCCGCCGGGCGTTACAGCCATGCGCCTGACTATTTTAATGTGGCTACGGCAGCCATCCTGGAGATGCAGCGCCAGGTAGGCACCCTGGTCCTCGATGATGACGGCCTGGCGCGGCGGGGTCTTTTAATTCGCCACCTGGTTTTACCCGGCCAGGCCAGGGCTGCCTGCCGGGTGCTGGAATGGATAAAGGCCACTTTACCCCGGGAGACGCATATCAGCCTGATGGCCCAGTATGTACCCGTCTGGCAGGCCGGGCGCTGCCCCGAGATTAACCGCAAGCTTACGGCTGCCGAGTATGAAACTGTCCTCGATTACTTTGAAAACCTCGGTTTCGAAAATGGCTATTATCAGGAGCTAGAGGCAGCTACAACGGCCTATATCCCTGATTTTTAAGATTACAGGTTTAAATGGAGTTGCAAAATTTTAGGAGGTGCGCTATACTAAAAGAGCCTCTAAAGAACGTTGGCCTGGCCTACTACTAACTATCTCCCCTGGGATAGCCCTGGTAAGTATGGTACATGCCCCGTTGGCTTTAGGGAGACTATCTTGTGGGGAGAAAGAAAGATGTTTTATCAGGACAAAACGTTAACGTGCAAAGAATGTGGCAGAGAGTTTATCTTTACGGCCGGCCAGCAGGAATTTTTCGCTGAAAAAGGTTTTACCAACGAACCGTCCCGGTGTCCCGATTGCCGGGCCGCCCGGAAAGCGCGCCAGGGCGGGGGCCAGAGGCGCAGCGATTTCCGTTTCGGTCCCCGGCAGATGTATAAGGCCATCTGCAGCCAGTGCGGTTCCATGACGGAAGTGCCCTTTGAGCCGCGGGGCGACCGGCCGGTATACTGCCGGGATTGCTACAGCAGCATGAGGGTCAGGAATTACCGTTAGCTTGGGAAGCCTCTAAGGGGCTTTATCTGAAACCCGGCTTAGCACGTAAGCCGGGTTTCGTGCTGGTTGCTATCTTTCCAGGACCAGTAGCATCTTACCAGGTTCCAGGGATATATTTTTAAACTTTAAACCATAATCCGGCGGTGGTAAATTCAGGACCAGCTTGTCCCGCGGCAGGAGTTCGGTCCAGGTGGAGGGGTCAAGGGGCAGGCCGGCGAAGGCCACATTTTGCGGAATAAACAGGAGCTGGTGGGGGCCATAAACCTGGAGGGTACCCTGGACCTCAAAGTCAGGTCCCGGGATTTTTATAACTTCACCTGGCAGGACCAGGCGGATGTCCCGCAATTGTGCTTGCGAACTCAACAGGGTTTCATTGAGGTTTTGCTGGCTGAAGGCAGCTACTACCTCGCCCCGGCCTAAATCAACCTGAATGGAATCCGGCCGTAAGCTTTGCCAGGGCAGGGCCGGCAACTGCTGCAAGAGATACTGCAAAGCCGGCAGGGCGCCGGACCAGGCCTTTTCCAGGGCCAGCAGGTCCCGGGCCCAGGTGGTATTCTGCTGGCGCAACGCATTAAGCTTTTTTTCTTGTTCTTCCTTTAGTGCCGCCAGAGTTTTCTGGGCCGCCAGGCAGGCTTCCCGGGCCTGCTCCAGTTCCTTTTCTTTGGCAGCCACCAGGTTGCTTTTTTCGCGGGCCAGCCTGGCCAGGGCCAGGTTATGACGGACGATACCGTAGAAATGACCGGCCAGGTGCTTTAGTAGCTCCCAGCGTATAAAGAAATCGGACCAGTTGGTACTAAACAAGGCGGCCGTTATAAAAGGGGAAGAGCCATAGGTGTAGAAAAAGCGTAAACTGCGGCCAAAATCTTTGCGCCCGGCAGCCAGATCAGCTTCCGTCCTGGCCTGTACGGCCCGGGCAGCCCGCAATTCTTCCTGGACAGTTTCCAGGCGCTTTGCTAGCTCCTGGCTCTCGGCAGTAGTTTTTTGTAACCTGACATCCAGGCGCAGGATATCCTGCAAGATACGGCTTTCCTGGTTCTGGCTGTCCTGGAGACGCTGCCTTAAGGCATCTTTGATATCCACGGCCCTGGAGGTCGGGATATAAACGGCCATTAAAAAAAAGAAAATCGTAAGCCAAGCGATCTGGCGGCGCATTTTTTTCCCTCCCTGGCCATAATATTCGCCAGGGAAAGGTTAAATCCTGCTGGTGATGGAAAATAATGTAAAATAAAACTGCGGGTAATTCGCCTTGACAGGTATACTTGACAGGTATATTTGACATTCACACTTGACCAGTGCTGACGCATCAACAAAGAAGGCTTTGCGACGCCTGAATAAATAACAGGTTTCGAAAAAAATTTATCGCAAATAGGACTGGACAGGCACGAGCCGATCTGAGATAATAGCCTTGGGAAAGTAGCGAGGTGAAATTTCAGATGGACGTGCCTTTTTCGATTGGCGACCGAGAGTTTACCCAGGCGGATATCAACTTAATACGTATTACAGTAAAGGAATTTTTCCATTTAACCCAACTTTGACACTAAAACTTCTATTTCAAGGGCTTAAAGACCACCAAGACTAGTAATATCAACGATCTTTCTCTACCGAAGTCGGCAAAACGTAGTGAAAACAAATCTGCCTTAGAGTATTTTCACGCCGGGCATCTCTTGGTATAATAGTAATGACGATAACCGAGGTGATGCCCCTTTGTTCCCCCGTATTATCACTACCAGGCGCGGCGGCCATACCTACCATTATCTGGTCCTGGTAGAATCCTACCGGGAAAAAGGCAAGGTAAAACAGCGCCAGGTTGGGCATTTAGGCAACATCGACCAGTATTCCCAGGAAGAGATACAGCGGCTTATTAATAAACTGCGGGAATTCCTTAAGGAAGATGAGCTGGGCACTGTTAAGGACCTCCAGACCTTCGGCACCAAGCATTATGGTATCCCCTATGTGGTGAATTTTTTCTGGGAGCGACTGGACCTGGACGCCTTCTTTAAAAACTATCTCCAAAATCGTCAAGTAGAGATGGATGTGGCCTTATGCACCAAGATTATGATTTTAAACCGCCTCATCGCTCCTAAAAGCAAGCTTGGAGTATCCCAATGGTTAAGGCAAATTTACCTGCCGGAACTGGAAGAGAAACAGCCTGAGTTGCATCATTTTTACCGTACTCTTGACGTCCTGGAAGAAATGAAGGATTATCTGGAACGCCACTTGTACAACCGGCTTACGGATCTCTTGAGTTATCAGCTTAACCTGGTGTTTTACGACTTGACCAGCAGCTACTTTGAAGGTACCCATTGCCCCCTGGCCAGGTTCGGTTATTCCCGCGACCACCGGCCGGACTGCCGGCAAATTAATATTGGCCTCCTGGTGACTCCGGAAGGCATGCCTATTGCCCACCAGGTATTTGAAGGTAATATACCTGATAAAGTAACCGTGGCTGGCGCCATCGAACAACTTAAGCAAAAGTTTGCCATCAAGAGCTGTATTTTCGTGGGCGACCGGGGTATGCTGACCAGTCATAATTTAGAAGAACTCAAGGAGGCTAACTTCCGTTATATCCTGGGCTTTCATAAACGCGGCCGGGAAGTGAGCGATGAACTACTGGCCAGGTACCAAAACCTCGAAGAATACCAGCTAATAGACGGCGATAACCCCCTCTTTTATGTGGAAGTACCACCAGAGCAGGTACAGGCTCCCCCTAAAGAAAACTTGGTAGAGGGAGAAGAGGAAGAAAAGGAAAACTTCGAGCCTCCGGTTCGCTATATCCTTTGCCACAATCCTCTCAAAGCCCAAGAGGATTATGAATTTCGGGTCAAAGCGATAGAAGAAGCCAGGATAAAATTGCAAGAGCTGAAAGACAGGCTGGCCCGGGAAACCCCGCGGCGGGGGCGCAAGCCTACCACAAAAGGAGTCATGCTTAAAGCAGCTGCTATCCTTAACAAGAAGGGCCTTGCTCCAATTTTTGATATTACTTATGACGGCAAGTCTTTCAACTTTGAAATTAATGAGCCGGCTCTGGCTAAAGAGGCTTTGCGGGACGGCAAATTTTTAATCCAGACTAATGCTGACCTGCCAGCTGAGGAGGTAATTGCCGCCTATAAAAACCTGCTCCAGGTAGAAACCGCCTTTCGCCATATCAAGGACTTCATTCGCTTGAGGCCTATCTACCACTACAACGAAAGTCGGGTTAAGGGACACATCTTTATATGTGTGCTGGCTTATCTCTTTGAAAAATGGCTGGAGGTGATACATCGCCGATATATTGAAGATGAGATTTTTAAGGCGAAACAAATCCCTGATCCTGAAAGTCAAGAAAGAGAGTTACGCCGCTGGAAGGTTGCCCATAAAAGCGGCCGCCGTATCCTGGAATTATTAGAAGAGATAAAGGCTGTTGACCAGCAGTTTCTTGATAAGCGGATTTATAGTATCACCCAGCCCGGACAAAGCCAGAGTGAATTGTTAAAAATTTTGGGCCTTCCACTTCCACCTAAAATTTTAACCTTCAGGTAGCCACTAAGAGCCCCAGAAAGGGGTTGTAGTGACAATTGTCCCTATGGACCCCTTGATTTTTAAGGGGCGGTGTCAAAGTTGGGTTTCGAAAAAAATTTATCGCAAATAGGACTGGACAGGCACGAGCCGATCTGAGATAATGGCCTTGGGAAAGTAGCGAGGTGAAATTTCAGATGGACGTGCCTTTTTCGATTGGCGACCGAGAGTTTACCCAGGCGGATATCAACTTAATACGTATTACAGTAAAGGAATTTTTCCATTTAAGCCGTGAAGAGATCGCGGCGACCATATGCGAGAATTTGCCTTGGAAGGCCCCGAACGGACGATTAAAGATGGAAGCCTGCAGAAAGCTGCTGGAATTAGAACAAAAAGGGGTCATTACCTTACCACCGCTGCAAAAGAATAAGGTACGCCAAGTCGGCGGGGAGCGACTGGGAACTGTGATACAGACCCGGCTTAAGGCTAAACTTCAAGAAGTGGCGCCGGTTACCATAGATCCGGTCACCCCTTTAGAGAGGGCGGACTGGAACGCCACCATGGCGGCTTACCATCCTTTAGGGTATCTGCGGGCCATCGGGGCGCAACAGCGGTATTGGATTAGGGTAAAGGGAGTGAGAGGCCGGGAGATAGTAGGGGCGATGTTGTTTGGAGCTGCTGCCAAGGCGGTGGCGGCGCGGGATAAGTGGATTGGCTGGACAGCTGAGGAACGCCGGCGCTATCGCCCGCGTATAGTCAACAACAACCGCTTTTTGATTCTGCCGGAGGTGCACATTCCCCATCTAGCCAGCCACTCCCTTTCCCTGGTAGCGCGGCGCATTCGGGCGGACTGGCGGGAACGCTATGGTTATGAACCGGTTTTATTAGAAACCTTTGTTGAACCCGAGTATCAGGGCACCTGTTACCGGGCGGCCAACTGGATTAAAATTGGCGAAACCGCAGGTCGAGGCCGCCAGGACGCCTTTAAGCAATATGCCGTCACGGTTAAAACAATCTGGGTATATCCCCTGGTACGGGACTGGCGCCGGCGGCTGGTGGAACCCTTCCCGGAGCCTGTTGAAGAAACCCTGGACGAGGGAGGGGAATAAGCATGGCCTTACGGCATCCCGGGTCCATCCACCCGTCTACCCTGCCCACTTGTAAAAGCGCCTATGCCACCAGCCAAGAAGAGAAAGACGACCGGCAAGGGGCTTTAGCAGCGCAGCTACCAGTATGGCGGGCGTATCTACCAGTATTGCTCGAGAAATTCGCGCGCATACCCGACCCCCGCCGTCCCCAGAGTATTAAGCATAAACTGACTGTCCTGTTGACCTTTGGGCTATTTCTCTTCGTCTTCGCCTATAACTCCAGGAGGGAAGCCAACCGGGAACTGACCCGGCCCGTCTTTTGGGAGCTATTGCGGGAGGTTTTTCCGGAGATTGACACTATCCCTCATATGGACACCGTTAATCGTCTGCTGGCAAAGATCAATCCGGAGCAGTTAGAAGAAGTGCTGATACAAACCATCAAACGACTGCTGCGCAACCGCCGGCTGCAGGCCTTACTGGTAGAAAAGCATTATATCATAGCCGTTGATGGGACCCAGAAGTTGGTGCGCAGTTTACCTTTTGCTGAAGAAGCCCTCCACCGGCAACATGGGGAAGAGGTATCATATATTGCCTATACGGTAGAAGCAGTTCTGGTCGGTCCCCAGGGGGTAACCATCCCCCTGCTCACCGAGTTCTGCGAGAACCCTATAGGGGAAAAAGAGGCCTTCACCAAGCAGGATTGCGAACTAAAAGCCGGCAAAAGGCTGCTGACACGCCTGCGCAAAGCCTTTCCCAAGCTACGTATCATGGTAGTAGCCGATGGCCTGTACGCCAATGGACCCATGATGGCCCTGTGCCGCCAATTACATCTGGACTTTATGTTTATCCTACCCCAGGACCGCCTGAAAAGTGTCTGGGAAGAGGCGGGAGGCCTTAGAAAACTGGAAAAGGACCAGAAACTCAAGTATCATTGGGGGAACAGAGAGCAAAACTTCTGGTGGGCCAACGATATCGACTATGAGTTCCAGGAGGCTTCCGGAGCCTGGCGGCGGTTCAAAATTCATGTAGCGGGATGTACAGAGACGTGGGAAGAGAAAGGCGAAAAAAAGGAAGCCCATTGGGCCTGGGTATCCTCGCGACCTTTCACCAAAAAGAATATCATCGCCCGCTGCAATCATGGGGCCCGCCACCGCTGGAACATTGAAGAAAATATCCTGGTAGAAAAACATCAAGGTTATCAGTATGAACATGCTTTCTCTCTGAACTGGACGGCAATGAAAAACTGGCATTTGCTTATGCACCTGGGACATCTGTTAAATATCTTGACACTACATACGGAAGCCCTGGTGGAGAAAGTTCGACAATTGGGCTTCAGGGGAACCCTTAAGTTCCTCCGGGAGACTTGGAGCAACCCCTGGATTGATCGCGACCAATTGTTGGCTCTCTGCACTAAGCCGCCCAGAATACGCTTGGCCTTTTGAAACTTTAATCTCTGCGTCAGCGACAACTTAATTCTTTACCTTCAAGTAGCTTATAGCCGCTTACATAAAGATGGCTTGCTTTGCTGTACTCAATTTTACCCCTCTTTTTTCCTGTTCGGAGCTTTTTTATCGTTTATAGAGGGTACCTACCTCCCCTTTTTGAGTTCTCACTGTTCGTTCGCCTGATTTTGGTCCCTGAACTTTGTCTTTATATATTTTCATGCGTCAGCACTGACACTTGACATATATACTTGACAGGTATAAAGGAAAAGAATATAATTAAACCTGCACTAAGGATAAGGGCGTGTAGCTCAGTTGGGAGAGCGCTAGAATCGCACTCTAGAGGCCAGGGGTTCGAATCCCCTCACGTCCACCAAAAAAGGTTTTCTGCGGGCGCGTAGCTCAGTGGGAGAGCGCTTGACTCACATTCAAGAGGTCGCAGGTTCAATCCCTGCCGTGCCCACCAGGTATAGCAAGCCCTCCGGGGATTACCGGAGGGCTAAAAATTTTGCTGGTGTAGCAACCGTGTAGGCCATCCAGCTTGCCGATGGCTTGCTCTTTTAGATACACGCATCGTCGCCAGGGATGTCACGGACATTATCGCCGCATAGCGAGGGGCTCGCCCCTCTTTTTTAAACCAAAGGGGTGATCGCGATTGAGGAAATGCTGAAGCTGGCGGCCAACTACGGCTTCTCGATGGTCATAATGTCTTTATACAAGGACCGCAGGAGTAAAAATTCCTGCGGTTTTTTGGAGGGTATATATCTACCGGGTAACCACGTAGGAGTCGCGACTGGGACCCGCAAATTTACGCTCCTTCCAGACCTATCCACACAAGAACTGGACCCCGGTTGCAGGATATTCCAGGAAATCGTAGAATAATTATCTAAAGAAGCATAACAGCTCCGCCTTAATGTCTTAATGTGGTGGCTGGGGTCCAGGTAGGTAGTGCAGCCGGATAATAACTCTATGCTGCAATGTTACTGTGGTATACTTAAATTACTGGAACTATGGGAAAGAGAATGAGGGACGAAACTGACAACGCTATTTTAGCAGGGGGGCTAAATATGGGTACCCAACCTGACGAACTGGCTGCTTATTACGCTAAAAAATACCCTTTTACTTTTACCGACGATTTTTCGCAAACTGACCCGTCCCTAACCGAACGTTATAAGCCTGGCAGGTTGCTACCAGAGCTGCAGCCATCTTAAAAGAGAGATATGGTGCCCAAAAAGTAGTAGCTTTCGGCTCCTTGCTTGATCGTTCCCGCTTTACACGCTGGTCCGATGTTGACCTGGCGGCGTGGGGCATCCCGGACGACCAGTTTTACGCCGCAGTAGGGGTGGTGACAGGTTTAAGTGAAAAGTTTAAAGTAGACCTTGTTGACCCGGAAGCCTGCCGGGACTCTTTACGCAGTGCTATTGAAAGCGAAGGGGTCGAGCTATGAATATGAAAAAGAAGTACCTTGCCCTGGCCGGCCGCATCCGGGATGAGCTCGCTGAAATCCAGCAGTCCGTCGACCGGGCCCGAACCGGATGGGAACGCATCAACTTTCAGGCGATGATTTTTACCTTGACAGCGTAGCTTTTAATCTTCACAGCTTTTATACGGGGTTGGAAAGGATTTTTGAACTAATTGCCGTCAATGTGGAGCAAAGTAAGCCGGAGGGACAAAACTGGCATCAGGAGCTCTTGCGCCAGATGGCGGTAGAGATTGAACTAATACGTCCCCCTGTCATCTCCAGGGAAACCAGGATCAGCCTGGATGAATACAGGGGCTTCCGTCACGTTGTGCGCAATATATATACCTTCCGTCTTTCTCCTGCCCGCATAAAGCCTTTACTGGATAACCTAGTGGAAATTTGGGAGTGCACAAAAAGGGAACTAGAAAGGTTTCTTCTTTTTCTTGAAGCAAGGAAGAACGAAAAACAGTGAAGGACCTCTTTGCTGCAGGCGCTACCCGGCCTGCCTGCCGTCAGCCGTCGGCCGGGACCCGCCACGTGTCTTCGTCCCGGAAGAGTTCCTGCATCTGCCGCGTCAAAGCCAGGGCTTCCCGGAGGTAACCTAACTCAAAGGTGGCCTGGTAGAGTTCGATGAGCCCCCAGGTGAGAAAGGCGTAATCGTCCAGGTAGGCCGGGTAGGCCGCCTGGCCTTCCTGGTAGCGGGCCTGCAGGCGCCCTTCTGCATCGCGCAAGTGGGTAAGGATAAATCGGGCCGCCCTGGCGGCTGCCGTGGCATAGGCAAGTTTATCCAGCATCACCATTAAACCCATTGCCACCAGTACCAGCGGTAAAGAGAGCTTCTTCCCGGTCGATCAAATTAGGAATACTGCACCCCTTGAAATTGCCCCCGGCGGTAATATCAAAGTAATGGCAGAAGAACTCCCCCTCCTCCGTACCCAGGACCTCCCGTACTTGGTCGGGGGTCCAGAGATAAAAACGGCCCTCCTCCCCTTCGGATTCGGCATCCTGGGCGGTATAAAACCCACCCTCCGGGTCAGTAATATCTCGCAGGACATAGGTAAATATCTCGCGGGTCACACGGCCGTAGACAGCATTGCCCGTTGCTTGCCGGGTTTCCAGGTAGGCCAGGGCAAGCAGGGCGTTGTCGTACAACATTTTCTCAAAGTGGGGGACCATCCAGCTGCGGTCGGTGGCGTAGCGGGCAAAGCCAAAACCGATATGGTCATAAATGCCACCGCAGTATATGGCCTGCAGGCTTTTTTCACCATGGCCAGGGCGCCCGTCTCATCATATCTTTTCTAGTAACGCAGTAAAAATAAAAGCTAATGGGGGCTGGGGAATTTTGGGGCTTCGCTGAAACCGCCGTATAGGGGGTCGAAACTGGCCCGGAGTTGTTGCCTCGAGCAAGAGGGGAAACAATGAACAGGGCCGTTTTTGTTGATGCCTCGGCTTGGATTGCAAGTGTAAGGGTTAGCCAGATAATGGAGGAAGCCGGGCTGAAAATATTCTTTGATTACCAGGATAAGAACTGGGGAGTGGTGGACTGTATTTCTTTAGCTACTATGCGCTTACTAAACTGCCGGCGGGCTTTTGTTTTTGATGGCGGTTTTTTGGAGGGTATATATCTACCGGGTAACCACATAGGAGTCGTGACTGAGACCCGTAAATTTACGCCCCTCCCAGACCTATCCACACAAGAACTGGACCCCGGTTGCAGGATATTCCAGGAAATCGTAGAATAATTACCTGAATCCGTGACAACCCAATAACAAAATATCTGGATATGGCTCAAAACCTCGCGAAAAATAAGGTATAATAGGCTGGATGGCAAACGAATCCATGTTCACCTGCGAGGTGCGGCCATGAAATTCATCATTGAACAGTCTGATGAACACCTTACCCCCGTTGCCGGACTGGCTCTGGTGGGGGAAATCATTGATCATACTGCTCTGAAACTCAGGCTAAATAAGACCCGGATACCTGGTGTTTCTTCTCCGGATATTTCTCACGGGGATGTTATCACCTCTTACGTGGGCCTGCTTTGCCAGGGTCGCAGTGATTTTGACCATATTGAGCTTTTTCGGGATGACCCCTTCTTCGCTGCGGCGCTGGGTATTCAGGATGTGCCTTCAAGCCCTACCCTGCGCCAGCGCCTGGATATGATAGCTCATAGTGTACCCTACCAGGAGATTATCCTCGAGGAAACGGCCAGGTTCCTTAAGAAACTTAAGGCACCGGTAACTCCTGTTACCCTGGGTTCCAGGGAACTAAAGCGCCAATATGTCCCTTTGGATATTGATGTTACTCCCTTTGATAATTCAAATTCCAAGAAAGAGGGTGTTTCCAGGACCTATAAGGGCTACGACGGTTATGCGCCTATCTTCGCCTACCTCGGTAGGGAAGGCTACTGCGTCCATACCGAACTGCGGGCCGGGAAACAGCATTGCCAAAAAGGGACGCCGGAGTTCCTGCGACAAGCTCTAACCTTTGCTCGCGCTATCACTTCGCTGCCACTTTTAGTACGGATGGATGGCGGTAATGACAGCCAGGATAATCTCCAGGTCTGTTTGGACCCGGAAATCAAAGCCGATTTTATCATTAAGCGTAACCTGCGCAAGGAAACGCCGGAGGCCTGGCTGGCCATTGCCAAGGAAAATGGTACCGCCACCCTAGAACGGGAGGGAAAAACCGTCTATCGGGGGCACCAGATGGTGAAAATCGAGGGTGCTGACACCCCTGTCCGTCTGGTGTATAAGGTCACCGAGCGGACGATATTACGAAACGGCCAGCTTCTCCTGGTCCCGGAAATTGAGGTCGAAACCTACTGGACCACTTTACCCGACCCGGTGGAGGATATCATTACCCTCTACCACGACCACGGCACCAGTGAGCAATTCCACAGTGAAATCAAAAACGATTTAGACCTGGAACGGCTGCCCAGCGGCAAGTTTGCCACCAATGACCTGGTGCTACACCTGGGTGTTTTCGCCTACAACATTCTAAGGCTTCTGGGGCAGTTTAGCCTCCCGCTAAAGGAGGTACCGCTGCGCAATAAGAAAGCTCAACGCCGGCGGCTGCGTACCGTTATACAAAACCTGATTACCATAGCGTCCCGGCTGGTTCACCACGCCCGGCAGGTCAAATTACGATTTGGGCAGCACAGCCCGTGGTATCCAGCTTTCCGGTACCTATATAAAGCGTTGGCTTAATACAGAACTTCTAGCTCCAGTTAGCTGTATAAGCAGGCTCCAAGCCTCTTAGGACGAGAGGTCTACTTTGTTATTCCCTTATCCAGGGGACCCAAGGTAAGAGTAAATAGCCTTCGTCCACATAATCAACTTTAGACCCAATTCAATGTATCAGCAGATGTTAAATATAACTGTTAATACCATTTACTGTTAGTGCGAGTTCTACCCAGTTGTTATTATCACGGATTCAGGACAGAACTTCTAGCTCCAGTTAGCTGTATAAGCAGGCTCCAAGCCTCTTAGGACGAGAGGTCTACTTTGTTATTCCCTTATCCAGGGGACCCAAGGTAAGAGTAAATAGCCTTCGTCCACATAATCAACTTTAGACCCAATTCAATGTATCAGCAGATGTTAAATATAACTGTTAATACCATTTACTGTTAGTGCGAGTTCTACCCAGTTGTTATTATCACGGATTCAGGTAATTATCTAAGCATAACAGATCAGCTTAATGTGTTGGCTGGGGTCAGGTGACAGGGCTTAATAAAGGCTTACGATAGAGAACGCTGTTTAGAGAGAAGCAAAAGAAGAAAGGTTGAAGAAAAACCTGAACAGGCTGCGCGAGAAGTAAGGACTGGTTGTGGTTCACCGTGCTGCTCCTTTTTTAGCAACCATTCTAGCCGGGTGCAGCGGCAGCCCCGGCGCTTCCTCTGCGCTGCAGCAGAGTACGGCGAGTAGTGCGAAAATAGCCGACACCCAAAATGCCACCAATAACCAGCAGGGTTCAGAGCAACAGCCAAAAACTGATAACCCGGCCGCCGGCCCGCTCAAGGTCCTCCCGGCCGTGGTCACTAATGTGGCCGACGGCGACACCCTGCAGGTCAAAATAGGCGGCCGGGAAGAAAAAGTGAGGTTGATCGGCGTCAATACTCCCGAGATCGCCCACCCGGACCTGAGAATTAAAGAGCAGCCTTACGGCAAAGAAGCGGCGGCCTACACCCAGAAGCGGCTGGCCGGCAGGCAGGTCTACCTGGAGCTGGACACCGACCTATTCACGAAACTCCAAAGGGAGGCCCGGGAGGCGGGCAAGGGCCTCTGGAGTGCGGCCGTGACCGCACCAGCCCCGGCCTTGCGAGGTGGTGTCAAAGCGAAGCAAGAATTATAGATGCTAACCATAAATGATAGGTTAGAGGAAAGAAGGTTTATAAAAAATGCCTAATCCATTAAGGGAATTGGCTCCCATTTTAGAGGTTTTGGCTGAAAATATTGATGTTCTCCCGGCGGCTGGAAAGGCAGTTGAAGATTACCTACATCCGGACCCCGAAGAGTTAGAAGACGTTTTAATAAACAATGAAGTAGGTGAAGTGACAGCTTTTGCTGAAGTACCTGAGCCCAAGTTGACCAATCTTTACCGCCCTACTCCCCCTATATTTCGCCATCAAAAACCCTTCTATCGTTATTTCATTGACGGTAGCATACGTACTTACTTTTTAGCAACCGGTATTGAAGGTACCCGTTCTTTCCCTATTGAGCTAGCTCAAGTAGGGGCAGCAGTAGTTGAGCGTAATTATGACGGAAATGTAAAGGTGCTTGCTAGCAACCATAAAGTATTACTCTTAATTCCTAAAGGTGCCCAAGGTGTTTCAGATGCTGTATGGCAACAGCTCGAAAAAATTAAAACAGCAGATGGACTAATAGAAATTCATAACGTTGATAAAAAGCATGCGCTTAATAAAAGCGAGGAAGGGGAAGGGGACCTACGTAATAAGGCGGGTGCAAAGGCCAGGCATCGCATGCATGAGTTAGAGATAGAGCTCATTAAAGCCACCGAAGGTTTGAGGAATGAAAGTAACTGGCTGATCCTCGATGGGGCGGTTAAACTGGATGATTTTGTTAATAGTCCTTATCTTATTGGGGTGGCCAAGTCTTTTCGTAAAGACCCTCAGTTTTATTTTGGTCGCAAGCATGGCCGCAATCAAGAACGCCACGATGTTACCGCAATTTTAGCGGGTCTTCCTCATGCCCATCGCACTGTGGCCTTTAGTGCTTACGGCGGCAAGGTGGCTTTTTGGTATGTTCGTTTACGAGAGCAACGGGAACTAGATTACCCTCTTATGGGAGTGGTCAAGGTTGAGTTGCCGCGTCCTCACAAGACCCCGGTGGATGCGGAACTTGCAGATCTAATATCCGGAGCTTTAGTAGCCGAGCGCAATGTTGCCCCTTACGGTCGCGATCGCCGCTGGCACTGCCACCTTTATCCCATCTTTATAGCTGAACAGGTAATTAAAAGTCGTTTTTTTTCTCAAGATGTGCTTCTGGGAGCCATTCGTTGGCCCCGGCGTTAGGATATTTCCAAAAATACTTAAGCAAGGGGGCGACGTAAATGTCTAATGATAATGATAGCCTAAATACGGCTCTATTTCCTTTAGGACGCTCTTCAGCTACCGAAAGGGAGGCCAATACTTCCGATAAATTTAGCTTTTGGCTGGCTCCAGGAGTGATTGTAAACCCCTTTGATATTGTTCAGGTAGAGCAGGTTAGTCCTGAAGCCGGGGAACCCAGTAAAACTTATGGTTTAGTAACTCTACTGGAACACAGAACCGATGCGCCCAATCACCTGGCCAATTTTATCTCCAATAATTTTGGAGAGCTTTCCGAAGAACCCAATACTTTGCGTCAGGGAGCCACTATAGCCAGGGTAAACGTCTTAAGCAACAATAAAGATATATATATGCCGGTGGCAAATGAGAAGCTGGTGTATTTTGCCGATCCAGGTGGTATAGAAGAAGCTTTGGGGATTACCGAGATGCCGGTGGCTGACCGGGTGCCTGCCGGCTTGATCAAAATGAGCAATGGCGCTTCTACAGTCGCCTACCTTGACAGGCGTTACATCCTGGGGCCGGAATCGGCTCATATTAACATTTCCGGTATAAGCGGACTGGCTACCAAGACCTCCTATGCCATGTTTATTATCCAGGCGCTTCTTCAGAAAGCCCCAGATCCAGAAAAGATTGCCGTAATAATCCTGAACGTAAAACAGGCCGATCTTTTGCAGATCGATAAGCCCGGCCCGCCTTTGCCGGTAGAAGAAATGGAGAAATGGGAAGCCCTGGGGTTGGAGCCTCGACCCTTTAAAAATGTTGTATATCTTCTGCCTCGTAGCGCCGAACACCCTGGTAGGCCCAACAGTTTTTATGAGCCTGATACTTATCATATCTATGCTTATGATATTGACTCTACCGCTGATAAACTAGACTTGCTTTTTACAGATGTTTCCGATCCTACTGGTACAATGGAGGCTATTATTGGGGATATCATGCAAGGAATTGTAAATAACGAAGGGGAGTTCAGAAATGTCCACAGTTGGACCCAACTACTGAACGGTCCACCTTTGTTCCGCGACGGACAGACCCAAAGATGGGGCGACCACCATAAATCCTCTGTAGGTAAGTTCCGGCGGAATCTACGACGGCTAGTATATACGCGGCAGTCAGGAATTTTTGTAGATGCCAGGGCCAAAAACGAGAAGGTCCTTGCCGAGGAAATCCGCAAAATTAAGGGCGGGTATACCTATGTAGTAGATATTGCCAAGCTCTATGATAATGAACAGACCCTGGTTTTCGGGGATCTCCTGCGTACCGTCTATGAGCTAAAAGCTGAAGAGCCTGAAGACCGCACGGACCCCATTCCTGAAAAGATTATCTTTTTTGTAGACGAGTTGAATAAATATGCACCTGGTGGTTCAAGAGTTTCTCCCATCACCGAGCAGGTTCTGGATATTGCCGAGCGCGGCCGCTCCTTAGGGCTAATCCTCATTTCCGCCCAGCAGTTTATGAGTGCAGTACACAACCGCGTTACCGGCAACGCGGCTACCAAAGTTTTGGGACGTACTGGTGCGGCTGAAGTGGCCCAGCCGGATTACCGGTTCCTCGACGATGAATTAAAAATGAGCATGACCCGTCTGGGCAAGGGAGAACTATTGATCAACCATGCTGTCTATCGCCAGCCGGTGAAAATTATCTTCCCCAAGCCGGCTTATCGACAAGAACAGAAATAGATAAAGAGGAGAGGGAGAAGATTTATGTCCTTAGATATTTTAGAAACCGAGCGTATCATTAAAGAAGAAGCCCCCAGGGTAGCCGCCCTGATCAGGCAGGCCGGAATAGGGGGTAACGAAGAGCAGTTCCGGCAAAGGGTGGCCCCGGCCATTGAGGAATTTGGGCGGCGCCTGGGTCTTAATTTTCACACCGAACATGAACGTACATTACTAAATGGCAGGGCCGATACGGTTTACAATCGATTGGTGGTGGAATATGAAAGGCCCCGCTCCCTTAATAAGAGCAATAAGACCCGGTCCAACCGTCATGCCCTGGACCAGGTGAAGCAGTATATTGACGCGTTACACCGTCTCGAGCGACATCGGCGAGAGCGTTTGGCGGGGGTGGTACTGGACGGTACATACTATATCTTTGCCCGTTACAAAGAGGACCGCTGGTTGGAGGACGACCCCTTACCGGTGAGCCCGGCCTCCACCGAGCGCTTCTTACGCTATCTCACTTCTTTAAGTACCGAAAAAGCGGTAACTCCTGATAAGCTGATAGATGATTTTGGCGAGAATACCGTTATTTCTCGGAAAGTGGTCAGTACTTTCTATAAGGCCGTAATCCAGAGTTATTCTTCGCGGGTAAAAGTGCTCTTTGACCAGTGGTCCCGGCAGTTCAGAGAGATCTGCGGTTATGCCGAGAATTCCTCCAAGCTGGAGATAGGAGCAGTAGCCCGCCGTTTTGGGGTCCAGAGCACTCGGGTCGAAACCCTACCCTTTTTCTTTGCCCTGCATACCTACTACGCCACTTTTATCAAGATCCTGGCCATGCAGGTGGTGACTTACTATGCTTTTCCCCGCCTTGGCACGGGGCTGGCCCAGGTAGCAAGTTTCCCTCCAGATGAACTCCTCAAGTATCTGCGCAAAAACCTGCAGGAAGGTGGCATATTCCGCGAGTTCGGCTTAAAGAATTTCCTGGAGGGGGATTTTTTCAACTGGTATTTAGATACCTGGGATGAGGCCATAGCTTCTGCCTTGAGCAGCCTTATCGCGACCCTCGCCGATTATTCTCTCGTAACCCTGGATGTTGACCCTGAGGAAACCCGTGACCTTTTAAAAAAGCTCTACCAGCAGCTGGTGCCAGCCAGCCTGCGGCACAACCTGGGTGAGTATTACACCCCTGATTGGCTGGCCGAGAGGCTTCTAAACCAACTGGAAGCCGGGAAATTCCAGGGGGATTTAAATAAAAAGATCCTTGATCCGGCCTGTGGCTCGGGTACCTTCCTGGTTCTGGCCATCCGTAAGATGCGGGAGTACGCCCTGGAAAAAATGATCCCTGAAAGTCAGGTGCTGGAAAAGATCTTGGAAGGTGTGGTGGGCTTTGACCTTAACCCTCTGGCGGTGATTTCTGCCCGTACAAATTATTTATTAGCCATAGGTGATCTACTGGCTCACCGGCGAGGAGAAGTAGACATCCCTGTTTACCTGGCCGACTCGATCTTAACTCCCAGTGAGGAACAGAACCCGCTAAAATCCATGCAGCAAAATGCCGTCTCCTTTAAGGCGGCCGAGCCGGTGGGCACCTTTACCCTCCCCAAATCGCTGGTGGATGCCAGCTATGTTGACCGGCTGACTGGCCTTCTGGAAGAGGGTGTAAGGGATAAACTATCTCTAGCGCAATTCCACCGGCGTCTATTAGCCAGTTTTCCCCTCCTGGGGGGTCAGGACGAGAGGGATATAGCCCTGGTGGAGAACCTCTACCAAAAGCTATTAGATTTAGAGGCAGGCGGCCTTAACGGCATCTGGGCAAGTATTATCAAGAATGCCTTCCAGCCTCTTTTCCGGCAAAATTACTTTGACTATGTGGTAGGTAATCCTCCCTGGGTAAATTGGGAAAGCCTGCCGGAAGACTACCGGGCGGACACCAAATTTCTCTGGGAGTATTATGGCCTCTTTCCCCACGGCGGCATGGATACCATCCTGGGCAAGGGCAAGAAGGATATCTCTATGTTGCTTACTTATGTGGCAATGGATCGCTACCTCAAGCCACAGGGGAAACTCGGTTTTGTGATTACTCAATCGGTATTTAAAACCTCGGGAGCCGGCCAGGGGTTCAGGCGGTTTAAGCTACCTGGAGAGGTTCCCGTACGGGTTATGTTTGTAGATGACCTTTCCGAACTACAGCCCTTTGAGGGCGCCAGCAATCGCACCAGCATTGTTATCCTGCAAAAGGGTATGCCTAACCGCTACCCGGTAGGCTATAATTACTGGCGTAAATCAGGTAGGGGTAATAGAATCTCTCCCGATCTGGACCTGGACGAAGTACTCAGACGTGTACGGGTTATGCAGTTTGCTGCCGGGCCGGTGGCGGCCGATGATCCTACCTCAGCTTGGCTTACCGGCAGAGAAAAGGCAATAAAGGCGGTCAAAAAAATTATAGGGCTTTCGGAATACAAAGCTCATGAAGGGGTTAATTCTGGCGGGGCCAACGGCGTCTACTGGGTGGAGATTGTGGGTCGGCGGCCGGACGGCCTGGTGGTAGTGAGCAATATTACCGAGGGGACGAAGAGGGAAGTGGAGGAAGTCACGGCTGCCATCGAGCCGGACCTTCTATACCCCCTCCTGCGCGGCCGGGACGTACGTAAATGGCAGGCCAGGCCTTCGGCTTGGATAATTATGGCTCAGGACCCGGTAAGACGCCGCGGGATCCCTGAAGATGAGATGGTCGAACGTTACCCCAGGACTTACAGTTACCTAAAGCGGTTTGAGGAGGTTTTGCGAGAAAGAGCGGCTTTTAAACGTTACTTTATTCGCAAGGACCGTAACGGGAATGTTATAGAGACAGGGCCTTTTTATTCCATGTTTGATGTAGGCGATTATACATTTAACCCGTACAAAGTGGTGTGGCCTAATATTGCTTCAAAAATAGAAGCAGCTGTTATTGATAAGCTGCTGGATGGGAAAGTATTACTGCCACAGCATATTGTGACGCTTATCGCTTGTGGTGAACCCGCGGAAGCTCATTACCTTTGTGCTTTGATGAACTCCAGTACGGTCAACTTCGCCTTGCAATCATACTCAATGAAAGGTGGCAAAAGCTTTGGCGACCCACATATTTTAGAGAACGTAGCAATTCCCATTTTTGACCCAACGAATAAGCTACACTTTACCCTTGCCTCCCTTTCACAAAAGGCCCATACTATGGTAGTAAATGGCGACAATAAGGCTCTGGCAGAGATAGAAGAAGAAATAGACCTGCTGGCAGCCCGACTTTGGGGATTGACTGAAGCCGAATTAAAAGATATTAAGGATTCCCTGGCAGAACTCGCTTAAGCTTTGGTTAACCCAATTACTATGCTTTGTATGCAGGGAGAGGATTAGAAACGATCACCGCAAGAAAGCGATTCAGGCTCTACATTGACGAGTCCGGGGATCACTCGTATGGGAGAAAAGAGCAACAAAATTTAACTATTACAATGAAAAATAAAGAGTTAGCGTTTTCTATTGATTATTACCCGGAACTAAAAGAAATTCAAAAAAGATATTTAGGGTTGCTTGGTTGTATTGTAGAATATGAGGCATACCGTACCTCTTTTTACCCGTCCCTGGAGGCCTTAAAGCAAAAGCATTTTCCGCATAGTCCAGATGACCCTATAATTCTTCACCGTAAGGAGTTAGTCAATAAAGAAGGGCCATTTTGGCGGCTGCGGCAACCGGAAAAGGAAGAACAGTTTAATAACGACTTACTCACCTTCCTTCAAGAGCAGCGTTATGTGTTAATTGTGGTTGTAATTGACAAAAAGTCCCATATAGAGCGTTATGGCAATGCCGCCTATCATCCCTACCATTATTGCATGGCGGCAATGCTTGAGCGCTACTGTGGTTTCTTAAATTTTTATAATGCCCAGGGAGATGTTTTGGCGGAAAGCCGGGGAAAAACAGAGGATCAGGAACTAAGGAAAGCTTATCAATATCTTTATAACTCCGGGACACAGTTTAGGGATGCAACCTTTTTCCAAAAGACTTTAACGAGTAAAGAAATCAAACTCAAACCAAAAACTGCTAATATTGCCGGGTTGCAGGTTGCTGATATTTTGGCCTACCCTTTAAAGCAGCAAATATTGTTGGAAAATGGCAGAATTGAGCCAGAGGTTTTCAGGGGCAAATTTGGAGAGCAAATAGTAGCTACAGTGGAAAATAAGCTTAATCGCCACCATTATTCCGGAAAGATCGAGGGATATGGTAAAGTGTTTTTAAAATAAAAATGAAAAGCCGGGCCATTTGGCCGCAGCTCTCCACGCTGGCCCCCTTCCCGGGCCATCCACCTCCAGACTTATCTGGATTACTATAATCATAACATATCAGGTGTATGCTTGCAAGAAGAAGTTTAATTTTGGATAAATTTACTTGTGAAATGGTGACGCAAAATGGGCATCGTTGTAATCAATAGAAATTTTTCCTTAAACTCCCTTCACGGATTTCCCCATGAAAAAACAGCCCTGTTGATCAACCCTCCCGTTTATGATACCCAATACTGGTCGGAGTGGTCACAACCAGCAGGTCTTTTGCGTATTGGGGCTTGGCTAAAAAAATGCGGTTATAAGCGGGTTGAGCTTTTTGATTTCTTGGAAACGGATGCCGAACGAAAAGTTCCCCGACATCGTATTAACCCCGAGGAGAAGTACGATTTACCAGGTAAGGAACCCAATTCGCCTATTAAGCCAATAGTAATTAGCAAAGATGGGGAAGAGCTACGTTTATATAAATATCATTTTGGCAAAACCTGGCGGGAATTTGAAATCTGGATGGATGGCCAGGGATTTACTGCTCAAAACCCCCCTGATGAGATCTGGATTTCGGCCATTATGACTTATTGGTGGGAGGCTGTACGGGATCTTATAGCCAGACTCAAATACCGTTTTGACCGCAAGACTACCGTAATTTTAGGGGGAGTTTACCCTACCCTTGTTCCTGAGCACGCAGCTACCATGACTCAGGCAGATATTATTGTAGTAGGTGAGGTAGCCGAGGCCAGTGATATGTGGACGGATCTTTCGCTCTATCCCAAACCTCCTAATTATGCAATTATTACTCCTAACCGGGGGTGTATTTACAACTGTAGTTATTGCGCCCAGCGCACCCTTAACGGTGGGCACCGCCAGGTACGCCAGCGCCCGCCGGAAGACGTAGTGAAGGAGATGTATTTTAAGTACGAGAGTTACGGTATCCGGGAGTTCGCCTTTTATGCCGATGCTTTGCTGCACGATTATGAAAACGGGTTTCAACGCATTTTAGAAATCCTAATTGAAAGAAAAGCGCCTTTTCGCCTTCATGCTCCTGAGGGATTAGATGTAAGAGCTTTAAGCCAATCTCAGCGTCTTTTGGAGCTCATGAAAGCAGCCCATATGGAAAAGATCTATCTTCCTTTAGAAAGTATCGCCCAAACCCAACTTACCAGACTGGGCCGGAGACATGTTACTCTGGAGCATTTCGTAAAGGCGGCCAAGATGGCTGAGAGGGCGGGGTTTAGGTTAAGGAACTTAGAGGTTAATGCCTTTGTACTCTACGGTCTTCCGGAAGAAAAAATTGAAGAGGTAGTTCAGACCATTATCTTCGTTTCTGAAGTTGTGGGTTCGATTATACCCATGCTTTTCGCCCCAGTTCCAGGGACAAAAATTTATAATACCTACCTCTCCTATATTACCGAGCGGGGCTGGGATAAGAACTTACATATGCTTAATGGCAAGCTCTACCCTTTTTTAGAACTCAACGAAGGTACGTTATCTGATTATATAGACCTCCAACGTTTGATGTTTACCCTTAATACCCATTACCGTAGCAAATCTTTTCAGCTTTTCGGGCCAACAAAGGTAAGTAAAACCTTTCGGGAACTCCTGAATAGCGATGTTGGTGAGTTAATAAAGGAGTATAAGGAAGTTGATGTTTGACAGATGAACCTACTGCCAATCGGTCTAATCAGGTTAGTCATCGATTCTTAACTTACCTTGGGTACAAATGGAGTGTCTTTCTAGGACTAGCCCTAAGCTCCGGCGATAGCCTCACGCTGCCTAAATGGTAATAAGATAATGCCTGGGAGTCTCTCTCCCCCTGGGCGCCTGCCGACGCCCGGCCCGCTCCTCCTGAAACCCGCTTTCCTCCCGGCCCTTCCATTGTACCGCCGGCCCTGCGGCCTCGGGCAAGGGTTCGCGCCGGCCTCCCTCCGTACCGTCCCAACCCTCCGGCCGGCGCCGGCTTCGCCGCCCTTGACCTCGGCCGGGCCGGCGGTCTGCCCACGGCGGCCGGGCAGGTCCCGGCGATTACGCTTACGGGAGGCTGGTACGATGCTGAAGGAGATCATCGCGCAGGTTGAGGAAGCCCGGGTCGGGCGTGCGGTGGCGGGCCTTATGTCGGCGGGCTACCGCTTTCAGGTAGTGCAGCCGGTGGATAATAATAATTTCATGCTATAATGGCTATTGAAAGCGAAGGGGTCGAGGTCTCCAACTGCATTCCTTGCCCCGTGACGGTGCGGCAGCTAGAGGATGTTTAATCTCACTTTATGAGACAATCGTCCATAAAACGGAGAGGAAGCGGCGAGGATGTGGAGAGGGCCTGGAGAGGCAGATTAAGTTATATTAAACCCGAACCATCTTCTTAGGTATTTCTTAAGGTGTTCTCATATATTTTAATAAGAGACGGTTATAGTATAAGCTGAAAGGAGGAGATCGAGATGGAAAATGTGTAGTTACATAAGCCTTGCCTTACCTACTTTATGAAATTAAAAGTGAGGAGATGGAATATGAGAAAATTCAAAAAGTACCTCAATCAAGCATTAATCAGGGCAGCAGGGCGCTGTATGGCCCTCTTATGACTACCTAGGAACCTGGGAGAGCAGTTGCGCACCGCGGCCGGGGTGACGGGCTTGGCGAGGTAGTGGTCGCACCCGCTGGCCAGCACCCTTTCCCGGTCCCCGGTCATGGCATAGGCGGTAATGCCCACAATAACTGTCTGGGGACGCGCCTGCTTCATGCGGCCGGCCAGGATGAACCCATCCACCACCGGCAACTGCATGTCCAGAAACACCAGGTCCGGCCCCTCTTTTTGAAATATCTCCCACCCCTGGCGGCCATCGGTGGCGGTTAAGAGTTCCATTTGGAGATCCAATTGTTCCAGGATGGCAAGAAGCAGCTCCAGGTTCAAATCGTTATCCTCAATAATTAACACCCGCATGGCCATACCCTTCCTCCATTTCTACCACCCGTTCCAGCAGGCGAAAGGCCTCCAGGTCCCACCAGCCCTTGGCGACTTCTGCTTCAATGATACCCAAGGCGCTTTCCCGGGGCATGGCCTTGCGGTAGGGCCGGTCGCTGGTGAGGGCATCGTAAACGTCGGCGCAGCTTAACAGGCGGGTCAGGAAGGAAATCTCCTGTCCCCGCTTGCCTGCCGGGTAGCCCGAGCCGTCCAGGTGCTCGTGGTGGTCCCGTACCAGAGGTACTATCGGAGCGGTGCGTTGCATTTGGCCGAGGATGACGGCCCCGGTCTCGGGGTGGCGCCTGATTACGGCCATTTCTTTAGGTTCTAGGGGCCCGGGCTTGTTGAGGCAACCGGAATCTACGACAATTTTACCGATGTCGTGCAGCAGCCCCGCCCGGTACAGGGTTTCCATCTTTTCTTCCTCCAAATTGACCTCCCGGCCCATGGCGGCCACGAGCTGGGCCACCCGCAGGGAATGGCCCTTGGTGTAGACGTCTTTGGCTTCCACGATGGCTACCATGGATTTCAAGATGTTGTCTACTTCTTCCAGGCGATCATGGTACTCGTTCAGGCGGAGCAGGCCGCGCAGGCGCAGGCATAATTCCACTGGTTGGAAAGGCTTGGTGACATAATCGTCAGCCCCGGCTGCAAAACCCGCGTTCTTACTCTCCAGATCTTCCATCGCGGTGAGCAGGACGACGGGGATGGAACGCAGACGGGGAAAGGATTTTACCCGCCGCAAAAGCTCGACCCCGGTCATTTCGGGCAGCATAATGCAGCATAATATCGAAGATAAAAATATCGGGAAGCTCCCCATCCCCAGCAATTTCCTGGAGAAAATCGGTTGCATAAAGGAAAATCTTGACCCTGGCCCCCATATCGGTCAAAAGTGCTTCCAGGAGCTCGCCGCTCAATAGGTCGGCCTCCACGGCGTAGATTACCGGCTGGCGCCCTTTTATACTCAGCTTAAACGCACCGTTTAGTGTCAAATACTTCTCCTTCCTTCCCGGCAAGGGGCCCCTTATCAATAACTTTCTGGAGTTGCTCCAGAAATTCACCCTTAAACAGGTCAACCTTGCTGTACACAGCCGAGGTGCAGCGGGCCAGGTACTGCCGCTCCTCAGGGGTGAGGGACTTAACGGTAAGGACGATCACCGGGATGGAGCGAATGGCCGGGTTTTGCTCCTTTTGGTGCAGAAACTCAAAACCGCTGGCCTCCGGCATCAGCAGGTCCAGGATGATCACGTCGGGTTGCCACTGGACAGCCCGCGCCAGGCCGGTGGCCGCACTATATGCCCCGGCTATGTTCAGCCCCCGGGCCTGCAGGTAACCTGTCATGATTTCTACGGCGCTCGGCTCATCATCAACAATCAATACCCGGGGTGCCCCTTCGCCCGCCCGCGGGGCACTCCCCTGGCGGCTCAAAACCTGGGCCACAGTAAAATACAGTTTTTCCTGGTCTACTGGTTTTACTAGATATGCTGCCGCGCCCAGGGCCATACCCTTTTCCTTCTCCGGCAGCACGGAAATAATGATCACCGGGATGGAGCGCCAATCCTCATGCTGCTGGAGGGCCACCAAGATATCCCAGCCGCTTTCCCCGGGGAGCAGGATATCCAAGGTAATGAGGGAGGGACGCTCGCGCTCCAGGCAGGCAAAAGTCTCCTGGGCATCCCGGGCCACCTGGGGAGCATAGCCCATTTCCTCCAGGTAACTGCAGAAAAGTGCAGCCAACCCAGCATCGTCTTCAATGATCAAAGCCATCCCTTTAGAGGCCGGCGGCCGCCATGACTCGATAGGGGTAACTGCACCTGCCGCCGTGGCCGCTGCCTCGGCCCCTGCCCCGCCCAGCCGGCCGATAACCACTGTATCCCCCACTTGCCGTATCGGCAGGGTAAAGGTAAAGCAGGCCCCGCCACCCGGCCGGTTGGCTGCCTGGATCGTTCCGCCGCCCAGCTCGATAAACTGCCTGACAATGGAAAGCCCCAGCCCGGTGCCCGGATAGCGGCGGGCCGGCCCGGTATCTATCTGGTAAAAGGGTTGGAAAATGGCTTCCAGCTTATCAGGAGGCAGGCCGATGCCTTCATCCCAGACGCTCACCTGCAGCCGGTCTCCCTCGCTGGCCGCCCGCAGGCCGATCTTCCGGCCCGCAGGGGTAAACTTGATGGCGTTGGCCAGCAGGTTATACACCACCTGCTTTAGCTTGCGCTCGTCGCCGTAAGCACTTGTCGGCAGGGTGGGGCTCAGGTCGAGCTCTATTTGCAGGCCGGCTTCCTCTACCCGCTCCCGCAAGAGGCTGGCGGCATTCTGCAAAAGTTCCGCGGGGTTGAAAGGCCCTTCCTCCCAGGTGGCTTTCCCGGCCTCCACCTTAGAAAGGTCCAGGATGTCATTGATGAGGCTCAAAAGGTGCTGGCCCGCAGTAACAATGTTGCTGGCATACCTGGCTTGCCTCTCATTTAGCCTGGCGCTCTCCTCCCGCAGGAGCTCCCCAAAGCCGATGACTGCGTTGAGAGGGGTGCGCAGCTCATGGGACATGGTGGCCAGGAACTCGCTTTTAGCCTGGTTAGCCCTTTCCACCGCGGCCATCTGCGTCTTGAGAGCTGTAAGGTCGTGGAACACCTGGACGATTTCCCCGGTTTCCCTGCCCGGCACCTCCACCGGGGCTGCACTAATTTGCAAAGGGACCACGCGGCCGTCCCGGCTGGTGATGTAGACCTCCAGGCCTTCAACATGCTCGCCCTGGAAAGCCCGGCAGAGGGCGCACACGGACGTACCACAGAGCGGTTCGCCGTTGGGCAGGGTATGGCGCAGGATCTCCCGGCATTTCCGCCCCAGGGTCTCCCGGGCCGGGTATCCCGTGATCTTCTCCGTACCCTGGCTCCAGGTCGTAATCGTATGCTCCCGGTCCAGGGTGCAGATGCCGTCGGGAGAGCAATAAAGCACTGCCTGGATGTGGCCCAACTGGGTGGCCGCCACTTCCGCCTGCTTTTTAGCTTCCGCGGTCCTGGCCTGCAGGTCATGGAAAATGGTATCGTACGGCGCCTCCAGGCCGGCCGACACAACGCCCCGATACACCAGGTAGTAGGAGAGTACCTTGAAGAGGTGCCCCACCATGTTCATAACCCCGTAGACATCAGTATACAGGGTGAAGCTCAACTCGGAAAGGACCGTGACGGCCATGGCGAGCATCAGGGTCCGGTACTCAGGGCGGCTGTTTTCTTTATGTAGCCGGGAAAGCCCCTTGATGCTGCCTACCAGGAGCACGGAAATAAGGTACTCGCTGGCCACCTTGAAGGTGGTGAGGCCCTGACCTTCGACGAAGCAGGCAGGGAAAAACCGCAGCCCGAGAATAAGGACCAACAGCAGGCCGGTAACCGCGGCGTAGGTCCCGAAAACCAGGGGGCGGGAGAAAGAGCGGCGGGCCAGAAAGAGCGCCAAAAAAAGGGATATCGCTTCCACATACCGGCCGGCAATCCATAACTGGGTGGGCGGGTCGGGGCCATAGCCCGGGAACACCCCCATGCCCTGGTAGGCCAACAGGTGGAAAAAGTCAAGGATGGCCACAAAGAGATAGGCGGTGCCCAGGAAGAACAAAAAATTATGGTGGGAATAGCGGTAGGTCAGGGTGGACAAGACATAGATTAAAACGGCAACAATGATGGCAAATCCTTCCACAAGAGAATGAAACAAAAGATAATTATACCTGGCCGTTAGGTAAAGGGCAAGGATCACCGCTGCGCCCAAGACAATATTCCTGAACTGCTGCCGACCATGCCTGGAGATAGCCTGGAAGACATGCGCTAACTGGGAGATCATGCACCCCTACTCCCTATTTCTGACAACCAGCGACAGGTGCTCTTAGTATATTTTGGTGGTAATCAGCGCCGTTGTCAAGGATAAAATCACTTTGTGTACGGTTCAGAGTGTACAGCCCGACCCTTGTCGATCGGGTTGCCTTGAATACGGCAGAAGCTGGCCGAGGTATTACTGAGATTGTGCCGGATTGGAACTCTTCAATATTGGAACTCTTCAATGAGCGAAAAGCTTTGATAAACCTGGATTTGATTAAATTTTTCTGCCGCGCGTTTTTCCTGCCATGGTTATGTACCAGCGGGAACTTTCCATTATATTGCCTGTATGTCACAGGAGAAAATTAATATAACTATCCGTATAATGAAGTATTATGCTTGTACCAGGAAAATAATTGGACTTATATCTTTTTTTATGGCCAAATTTATTGTTGCAAGGAGCAAAAAAGAGAGTTAAACTTTTCGTAAAATATGTTGTATATACGTGTCTAGTCATCTTGGTAATTGGGGTGACAGCGTGGTCAACCTCGAAGGGCCGGTGCCGGCCTACCATCAAATTAAACATGACTTGCAACAAAAGATACTTAACAATGAGCTCAAACCCGATGACCGGGTGCCTTCCGAAGAAACCCTGGCAAGAAATTACGGGGTTAGTCGTATGACTGCCCGTCATGCTATTAGTGAATTGGTGAACCAGGGTTATCTTTACCGGGTGCACGGGAAGGGTACCTTTGTTTCCCGCCCCAAAATCGAACGCAGTTATGCGCCACTTACGGGTTTCATTGATGATATGCGGGAACGTGGCATTCGCCCCTCTAGTAAACTCCTTGGATTAAGGCAGGTGATACCCGACCCGGAGTTGCGGAGCAAATTACATCTTTCACCCGGCATAAAAGTTTATCAAATCACGCGCCTGCGTTATGCTAATGCAGAGCCCATTGTCATCCAGGTTGCCTGCCTGCCCCAACCCCTCTGCCCGGGATTGGAAACAGAAGACCTGGAAAATAATTCTTTATATGCCGTACTGGAAAAACGATATGATATTCACCTGGATAGGGCCCAGCAGCGCCTGGAAGCCACCAGGTCAACACCCGAGCAAGCCCGCCTCCTGCAAATTCGTCCAGGAGACCCCTTGCTTTATGTCTACCGTCTGAGTTTTTTGGCCGATGGTACACCTGTTGAATTTGTGGAATCCTGGTACCGCAGTGACCGTTACGCTTTTGAAGTTACTCTCTATAAGGATTGGGGCGTTGCCCCCAAGTGAAATTCAAGGAGGAGGAGAAGGGGTTGGACGTTATCGGTCTTGTAGGCAGCCCGCGGAAAAAAGGAAATACTGATCTGCTGGTAGATCAAGTGTTAGCCGGAGTGGCAACCGCGGGCTTGCGCGTCCAGAAATTTTATTTAAACGACCTGCGCATCCACCCCTGTCAATACTGCAACTACTGCCGTAAACATTATTCCTGCCGCCAGGAAGACGATATGGCCCTTCTCTATACTGCCATCGAGCAGTGCCGGGGAATAGTCGTCGGTACACCCACCTTTTACGGTGATATTACGGCCCAGACAAAAATTTTCATTGATCGTTGTTACCGCTATGTGGAAGTCGTAAGACACCCGGATGGTCGAAACAGTTTCCCTAGCCGTTTACCGGATCGACGCCTGGGGATGATGGTGGGCGTTACCGGAAGCTTCGGGCCGGAAACCTTTAACAAACAGGTAGAAGTCATCGGCCTGCTGTTTAACGATCTCAATGTCGGATTTGCCGATAAGGTATTATATGCAGGAACAGATTATCGTCCTGTAAAAGAGAATCAGGCAATTCTAACTCTAGCTTATGCGAAAGGAGTGGAGTTTGGGAAAAGGATTTTAAATGGGATTTTTGCTTGAATTACTAAAGGTGGGAATAAAATATATGGTAAAAATACTCGGTCTTAGCGCCAGCCCGCGGCTAGCTGCAACCGCCTTCTGCGTCAGGGAGGCTCTGGCTGCGGCGGCCACCCTCCCTGAAATAGAAACTGAGTTCATCTCCCTGCGCGGTAAAGAAATAAAACCCTGTCTCCACTGTGATCACTGTCGGAAAACCGGCCAGTGTATCCACAGAGATGATGCCGCAGCCATTATTGATGTTTTTTTCCGGGCCGATGGCTATATCATCGGTGCCCCCGTATACGATATGAATATACCTGCCCAGTTGGCAGCGCTCTTTAATCGTTTTCGCATGCGTTTTAAAGAGTTATGTGAAACCGTACCCCGCAGGCTTGAAGATAGGGTGGCCGGTGCCATTGCAGTGGGAGGGAGTCGTAACGGCGGGCAGGAAATAGTTTTAGGAGCCATTCTTAATTTCTGCCTCTCAGAAGGAATGGTTGTTGTGGGGGGCGGGAAATTCCAGAATCACGGCGCTGCCGTTTGGTCCCAGGACCGGTTAGCTACCGGGGCCCGTGAAGATGAATTGGGTTTGGATGCTGTCCGCGCCATCGGACGGCGTGTAGCTTGTATAACTTCTTTACTGGCTATCTCCAGGGGTCTATGAACTACCCCTGAGATATAAAAATGGCCTGGCAAAATTAGTTAAAGAGGTGAGGTGGGGAATTAATTTAAGTTAGGTTAATCTGGGCAACAGGAACCCATGGCTGGAACTGCGATTACGAAAAAGAAGGAGGTAAGCTTAATATGGTAAAGTTTATCAAAAACCTGTTGTTGCTTATCCTAATCGCCATCCTGGCCACCGGGCTGACGGCCTGCGGCGGCAGCAAGGCAAGCGACAATAAAAGTGCCGGGGGAGGCCAGACCCGGCAAAGCGAAGGTAACCAGCAGGTACAAAAGACTTTTAAAGTCGCCATGCTCTTACCCGGTTCCGCCAGTGATGGCGGCTGGAGCACGAGTGCCTACGAAGGTTTGATGAAGATCCAGAAAGATCTGGGAGCCGAGGTCGCCTTTACGGAAAACGTCAAGAAAAACGACCAGGTCCAGATCATGCGCGAGTATGCCCGGAAAGGATTTGACGTTGTTATCGGTCATGGTTTCGAATTCTCCGACGCCTTAAAGCAGGTCGCCCAGGAATATCCTAACGTCAAGTTTGCTGGCGTAGGGACCAACGTAACCGGCCCCAACCTGGCATCGTTGCAGTTTAAATACGGGGAACTCGGTTACCTGGTAGGCATTGTGGCCGCCAAAGCTACTAAAAGCAATAAAATCGGTATTGTTACCGCTACCAAAGACCCCACCGGTCAGATTGAATTTGACAACCTGGAAGAAGAGGCTAAAAAGCTCAATCCCAATGTTTCCGTAACTATCGCTTATACCGGTAGCTGGGAAGATATTAATAAGGCCAAAGAAGCGGCCCTGGCGCAAATTGCCAGCGGGGTTGATGTTATTGTAACCAACTGTGACGCCGGCAATCTTGGCGTGGTACAGGCTGCCAAAGAGAAGAACATCATGGTTATAGGCTGGACCGGCGATTATTACGACCAGGCACCCGATAATGTGTTGACCAGTGCCGTTCAAAAAGTATCTTTACTGATCTTTACAGCAGTCAAAGAGTTTAAAGAAGGCCAGTTCAAAGGTCAAGTTTATCAGTTAGGGTTAAAGGATAAAGTTCAATATATAGGTAAATACGGCAACAAAGTCCCGAAGGAAGTCCAGGATGAAGTTGCTAAAGCAGCCCAGGATGTTATTGACGGCAAGATTCAGCTTAAAGGGAAACTATAGAACAGATTTGGAAGGCGGGCGGGAGCATTCCCGCCCGCAATAACCTACCTGTCCGGAGGGGCTTTGCCATGGCTGCTCTGCTGGAACTTAAGGGTATTTGTAAATATTTTCCCGGTGTCAGGGCTAACGATCAAGTTAATTTAGAAATTTTACCTGGCGAGATACACGCCTTGCTGGGCGAAAACGGTGCGGGAAAGACCACCCTGATGAACTGCGTCTATGGCCTGTATACCCCTGATGCCGGCCAGATTTTTTGGCAGGGGCGGGAAATAAAGATTCGCTCCATTCGCGACGCCATCAATATTGGCATCGGGATGGTTCACCAGCATTTCATGCTCGTGCATAATCTTACGGTACTGGAGAATATCATGCTGGGGTTGCTTTCCAGCAGGGAACCATTTTTAGATAAAAAACGGGTGGCTACGGAAGTCACGGAATTGATGCAGGCCTACGGTCTTCAAGTTGAACTGGACGCCCAGATATGGCAACTTCCGGTAGGCGTTCAGCAACGGGTGGAGATCCTGAAGGCCCTGTACCGTAAAGCCCGGCTTCTTATCCTGGATGAGCCCACAGCCGTGTTGACACCCAGCGAAGTTAAGGAACTCTTCCGAGTCCTGCGCCAGTTAACAGACCGGGGGCAGGCAGTTATTCTTATTACCCATAAATTGGATGAAGTTATGGCCGTCGCCCACCGGGTCACCGTGATGCGCGATGGAAAGGTTGTTCAAACCCTGCCAACCTCAGGCACTGATAAACAAACCCTGGCCCGTTTAATGGTGGGCAGGGACATTACCTTGGAAATGACCAGGACTCCGGCCCGAACAGGAGAGGTCATCCTGGAAGTTGAAGACTTGCATGCTTTAAATAACCGCGGCCTGCCGGCCCTCCGGGGAGTTTCTTTCCGCATCCACCGGGGTGAAATCCTGGGTATTGCCGGCGTTGCCGGCAACGGTCAAACCGAGCTGGCCGAAGTCCTCACCGGTTTACGTCCGGCCACCGCTGGCCGGGTCCGTCTCAAGGGGCGGGATGTTACCAATTATCCTCCGCGGGCTTTATATAACCTGAACCTGGCCCACATCCCCGAGGATCGCCAGCGACTCGGGTTGATTCTTGACTTCTCCCTGGAGGAAAACACCATGCTGGGAGTATATTATCGCCGGCCCTACGCCAGGGGGATCAAGGTTCAGCATGATATTATTAAAAATCACGCTGCCAGATTAATTAAGGAATATGATGTTCGTGCCCCCGGCATTTCTACCCGGGCCAGGTTCCTATCAGGAGGAAATCAGCAGAAATTGATTCTGGCCCGGGAACTGGACCGCCAGCCCGACCTGCTCATCGCCGTCCAACCCACCCGTGGCCTGGATATAGGGGCCACCGAATTTGTCCAGCAACAAATTTTAGCCCATCGGGAGCGCGGCGCCGCCATCCTTTATATTTCTACCGAGTTGGAGGAAATTATGAAACTCAGCGACATCATTGCCGTCTTTTATGAAGGCCAGATAGTCGGTCTACTGGAGGGCGATCAGGTTGATCTCGAAACAATTGGTTTAATGATGGCTGGTTCCCGGCGCCCGGCCTGATAAGAAGGGGATAAAATGAACACAAGACTTTCAGCCTGGCTCAAAATTTTCAACCGTGAAGGATGGGGGGCCATTCTAACTCCTATCCTGGGTATCATCTTCGGCTTTGCCGTTGCCGCCCTGGTCATATTCCAGCAGGGCAAAGATCCCCTGGCCGCCTATAAAGAACTATTCCTGGGATCTTTCGGTGATCTGGATAGCTTTACCTTTACCCTGCTGCGCTTCATTCCCCTGGCCTTTACCGGCCTGGCAGTAACCCTGGCTTATCGCGGTGGCGTCTTTAATATTGGTGCTGAAGGCCAGCTTTACGTTGCCGCCCTGGCCTCCACCTGGGTGGGGGTAAGTATGCCGGGTTTGCCGGTATTTATCCACCTGCCCCTGGCTTTATTCGCCGGCATGGTGGCGGGCGCCTTATTCGCTTTTATTCCCGGATACCTGAAAGCAACCCGTAATTTTAACGAAATCTTGATTACAATTTTAATGAATTATATCGGCATTAACCTGGTAGGCCTGGCAGTAAATAACTTCCTGATGGAACCCAATCAAACGGCCCCGCAGAGCTCTTTAATAGCCAGGAGCGCCTGGCTGCCGTTCATCCTGCCCGGCACCTTTCTGCATGCCGGTTTAATCCTGGTCTTTATATTTGCTTTACTGATTTATTATATCCTCTGGCATACTACCTGGGGCTACGAAATCAGGAGCGTTGGTACAAACCGGGAGGCAGCTCGTTATGGCGGGGTAGAGGTAAAGCAGGTTATCATCCTGGTCATGACAGCCAGCGGGGCCCTGGCTTCCTTTGCCGGTAGTTCGGAAATCTTAGGCGTCCAGCACCGTTTGCTGGAGAATTTTATGGTGGGTTATGGCTATGACGCTATTGCTGTGGCCCTCCTCGGGGGTCTGCATCCCTTTGGCACCCTCCTGGCGGCCCTCTTTTTCGGAGCTTTACGTAATGGGGCCAATTCCATGCAAATATCCGCAGGTGTTCCGGTAGCCATTGTTTATATAATCCAGGCCCTGGCGGTGTTGAGTATTATTGGTGCCACAGCAGCCCGTAAGGTATATTTTCAGGTGTGGTTTGGGGGGAAAATAAATGGCAGCCATTCTGGCCGCAGTTAGTTCTCTTGATTTTCTCATAGCCAGCCTGCGAATGACAACACCCCTTTTGCTGGCAGCCATGGGCGATATCTATGCCGAGCGTACGGGAGTTTTAAATATCGGCCTGGAAAGTATGATGCTTTTTGGAGCCTTTGGTTCCTTCATTTTAGCCTATTACTCCGGCAATCCCTATACCGGCCTGCTGGCCGCGATTGTCCTGGGGCTGATCATGGGGATCCTCCATGCCTTTTTCACTGTGACCCTGCGCTGCGATCAGGTAATTACCGCCGTGGGGGAAAATATCCTGGCTCTGGGAATCACCAGCACCCTGTACAGGACTATCATTGGGGTGGTTACCCAACAGCCTGAGTCCCCCGGCTTGCCCCAGATCCCTATTCCTTTCCTGCATAAGATCCCAATACTGGGTTCCTTGCTCTTTGATAATAATATACTTACCTACGCCGCCCTCCTGATGGTACCCGTAACCTATATTATCTTATTTCATACTACCTGGGGACTAAAGATTCGGGCTGTAGGGGAGCATCCGCGAGCGGCTGATACCCTGGGAATTAATGTTTACCTTGTTCGTTACCTTTGTATTATAATCAGCGGCATTTTGGCTTCTCTAGGGGGAGCCAGCCTGACGGTAGGCGGGCTGCGCTACTTTTTGGATAATATGACTGCCGGCCGTGGCTTCATCGCCTTCGCTGCCGTAATTTTCGGCCGTTACAACCCTATAGGCGCCTTTTTTGCCACCCTCCTTTTCGGGGTTACCGATGCCTTCCAGTTGCGGATGCAGGCCATAGGCATCCCCGTACCGCACCACATATTTCTCATGTTACCTTATGTCGTAACCCTGGCGGCCCTGGTTTTCCTGGCGGGACCGGCCTTTGTTCCCCGTTCCCAGGGAATACCATACATCCGGGACGAACGCTAAAATTTTGCCGAGGAGGAAAAATGATGGACAAAACCCGTCGCTTGCAACACATATTTAAACCTGATGGTCGGACATTTATCGTAGCCATGGATCACGGCACCAACGCCGGCGCGCCGCCGGGATTGGAGCATCCCGCTGAAACGATCGCCAGAATTACTGCCGGCGGTGCTGACGCCGTCATCGTCAATTACGGCGTCGCCCGGCAGTTTGCCCGGGAACTGGCTGGCTTAAGCCTCATCCTGCGCCTGGACCTGGCCCCGACTATCCTGGGACAGGGGCACACCAGCCAGCTGATTTATGGGGTAGAAGAGGCCCTCCGCCTGGGGGCCGATGCTGTCATTGTCAATGCCGGTCCCGGAAAAGGGGTAGAGGAAACCACCCTGCCGCAGTTAGCCACCATAGCCCGCCAGTGCGATATATGGGGCCTGCCCCTGATCGGGGAGATCTCCCCCGGAGGTTTCGATAGCGACCCCGGCATACGTACCCTGGCCAACATCCAGTTGGGCGCCCGGATTGCCAGCGAACTGGGAGTGGATATCATTAAGACCATCTACCAGCCAGGCTTCCAGGCTGTGACAGGAACCTGTTTTGTACCAGTGGTAGTCCTGGGAGGAGCTAAAACCGATGATGAGCAATCTTTCCTGGTTGCGATAAAGGATGCCCTGGAGGCAGGGGCCGCCGGCGTAGCCATTGGCCGTAATGTCTGGGGGCATCCCCGGCCGGAAAAAATGGCTGCAGCCCTGGCCGCCCTGATTCACGAAAATGCCAGTGTGGCAGACGCCCTGGCGATTATTCACTGCTAATGGGAGAGGATAAAAATGTTAAGGGCAGTAATGGTAGGCCCCGGGGCCATTGAACTACAAGAAGTACCCTTAAGGGAGCCAGGTCCCCATGAAGTGCTGGTCAAAGTCAAGGCCTGCGGCATCTGTACCTGGGAACAGCGTTTTTATCAAGGTGTTGAAGGCGCATACCCTTTCCTGGGCGGCCATGAAATCGCTGGCGAAGTGGTAGCCACAGGTGACCAGGTAGCAGAAAAGCTACCGCCCGGTCAAAAGGTGGCCGTGGCCAGCCTGACCCGCTGCGGTGAGTGTTATTTCTGCCGCCGGGGGCTGGACCACCTGTGCGCCAATGCCGGGGAAAAATCAATCCCCGGCGAATACTGGGGACCGGCGGGGTTCGCCGAGTATATTATTGTTCGGGGTTATGAAGTTTATCCCCTGGACAACGGAGTTGATTTCGTCCACGCTACCCTGGCAGAGCCCCTGGCCTGCGTTACCAGGAGCATCAACCGCGCTAACCTGCGTTTCGGTGATACGGCCGTCGTCCTAGGCGCCGGGGTAATGGGTCTTTTACATTTAAAACTGGCCTGCCTCAAAGGAGCCAGGGTGATCGTCAGCGAACCCGATGCCGCCCGGAGGCAAAAGGCTCTCCAACTGGGTGCTATTGCTGCCATTGATCCTTTACGGGAAGATCTTGCCGGCAAGGTGAAAAAACTCACCGCCGGCCGGGGTGCCGAAGCAGTCTTCTTTACCGCCGGCGGTACGCCGGCCCTGGCCGAAGGGATCCGGTTGCTGGTAAAAGGCGGCACCCTGGTGGTTTACGGCTCCATTCACCCGGCTACACCCCTGAACCTCAATCCCAATGACCTGCATTACCATGAATACACCCTGACCGGTTCCATCCGCCATGATAAGGAAAGTTTCCGGCAAGCAGCCGCCCTTTTATCCCGGGGACTCGTGGAGGTAGGAGATTTAATCAGCAGCTGCTTTCCTTTTAAGGAAATAGACGCCGCCTTTCAAGAGGCAATCCGGCCGGAAACCTTCCGGGTGGTGCTAACCTTTACGGACTAAACATTAAGGCAGGCGATTACCTTGCCCTATCTGCTGGGAATTGATATCGGTACCCTGGGGCTTTAAGCCCGGCCATCCTATATTGCGGCTATCCTTATCCAGAACGCAGAGGGCCGGCACTAGCTTACGAGTTCAAGTCCGGGTATCTACCCGTAAAAAATAAAGTAACGCGCCTGATAATAGCAGGGGGCGGCGCCGGCAATGCCATCTGGCGACAGATTATCAGCGACGTCCTGGAGCGGGAAATCGCTTTTAACCACTATAACAATACTGCTTTAGGCACGGCGTACCTGGCTGGTTACGCCGTGGGGCTTTATTCCGATTTTAAAGACCTCCGGGAAAAGTGGAATCCAGTCCGGGGGTGGCATACACCGCGGCCCCGGGAAGTTACCTTCTACCAGCAGGCTTTTAGTTTTTACAGGGAATTAAATCAGAGTTTAGATCGTCTTTATACAAATCATGATATTAACCATGCTGCCCAAAGCCTTCTTAAGTTATAAATCTTCGCCAGGCGGCAGGATTTCCTTAACTTATATCGAATTCAGACGGTATATATTAAGGTGGGATTATATGAAGGTCCACGTAAACTTTTATGGTTTTCTTCAAGCTGCCGCCGGCACAATGAAGGTAATCCTTGACCTGGAAGCTCCAGCAAACCTGGTAGCCTTATGGCAGCAGTTAGCCGTAAGATATCCCCAGTTGGACGGGAAAGATCCGGCGGCAATCCTGGCCGTATCCCTCAACGGGCGGCGCCTGGGTCCGGAGCAGTGGGACGATATTTACCTGCGTGACGGCGATCAGGTAGATATCTTTAGTATCATGAGCGGGGGGTAAATGCCCTTCCTGGCAGGGACTTTTCTTGGCAATCACCGCCAAGATATGGACCTCTTTTACCGCGGGCTTATCCCGCGGCATCTCCCTTTTGAAGGGTAATGGTAGCTTGGGAAAGGGGTGCTCCTCATGGCCAGAACGGCCTGGATAGACTTAACAACCGGCAAAATCGAAATTCAACCAACACCGCAAGACGATTTATTAAAATTTCTGGGCAGCCGCGGCTTAGCAGCTAAAGTGCTCTACGATCACGTCGGCCCGGAGATCCGGCCTTTTGACCCGGAAAACCTGCTCATCTTTTCCACCGGGCCCCTGACCGGTACGTCCTGGCCCTCGGCGGCCCGTTATACGGTAACAGCCAAATCGCCAGCCACCGGTGCCTATGGTTACGCCAACAGTTCCGGCTTCTTCGGTCCCGAGCTGCGTAAAGCCGGTTACGACATGATCGTCTGCCGCGGCCGGGCCGGCAGCCCGGTGATCCTGCATATCGAGGACGACCACATTGAAATACTTCCCGCCGGCGACCTCTGGGGCCAGACAACCGGGACTACGGAAAAGATTCTCCGCGAGCGCTACCCCGGCAGCCGGGTAGCCTCCATCGGCCCGGCCGGCGAGAACCTGGTACGCATCGCCGGGATTATTAATGACTACGCCCGGGCCGCCGCCCGTACCGGCATGGGGGCCGTCATGGGGTCCAAGAACCTGAAGGCCATCGTAGTTAAAGGCAACCACCGGGTAGAAACCCCGCCGGGGTTCAAGGAGGTGGTTCGCCGGGTAACGGCGGCCGTCCGCAACCACCCCGAGAGCCAAATGTACAGCAAGTGGGGTACCGTCTGCCTGATTGATGCGAAGAACATGAGCGGTGACATGCCCAGCAAGAACCACCGCTGGGGCCAGTTCCCCCTGGCAAAAGAGATTAACGCCGCGGCCGTGGCCCGTTATACGGTGAAAACCCAGGGGTGCTACGCCTGTCCCATCCGCTGCGCCCGCATCACCGAGATCCCGGACGGCCCCTTCAAGACGCCGGTAAATGAAGGGCCAGAGTACGAGAGTACCAACGCCCTCGGTTCCAACCTCTGGAACGGCAATATTGAGCTGGTCATTCACGCCAACAAGCTCTGTAATGAAATGGGCCTGGACACCATATCCACCGGCCTGGTCATCGCCTTTGCCATGGAAGCCCATGAAAGGGGCCTGCTGCATGACCGGCAATACAACCTGGAATGGGGCGACCCGGAAACCATTATCGGTCTTATTAAAGATATTGCCTACCGCCGGGGCACCGGTGACCTCCTGGCCGATGGAGTTAAGGTAGCCAGCTCCCGCCTGGGCCGTGGTAGTGATTTCTTTGCCATGCACGTCAAAGGGGTGGAATTGCCGCGCCAGGAGGGCCGGGTTCTGAAGGCCTTCGGCCTGGGCCACGCCACCAGCAACCGCGGCGCCGACCATCTCTACGCCCTGCCGACCATCGACGTAGCCGGGATGACCGACGTGGCCGCCAAAGTGTTGCCGGAGTGCGGCCCGGAACTCATGGAAGTAACCTCGGAAAAATTCAAAGCCCAAATGGTACGCTTTACCGAAGCCTGTAACGCCCTGGCCGACGCCGCCGGCATCTGCAAGTTCGCCTTTACGGAAACCTATGCCATCCTGCCGGCCGACCTGGCGGGAGGCCTGCGCGCCCTGGGGCTGCCCATTAGCGACGCCGAAATCATGCGGATCGGGCAGCGCATTGTCAACCTGGAAAGGATGTATAACGTCCGCCACGGTTTCAGCCGTAAAGACGACTACCTGCCGCCGCGCTCCTTGCAGGAACCCCTGGATGTCTATGCCAACCCGGAAGAGATTGAAAGGGTGCCGGCGGATAAAGCCAGCCTCTCCCGCTGTGGCCTGACTATTGACCTGGACACCATGCTGGATGAATACTACGCCCTGGGCGGCTGGACCCGGGAGGGTATCCCCACCGCCACCAGGTTAAAGGAGCTGGGCCTGGAAGAACTGGTCAGGGACTTGCCCGGGTACGGTTCAGAAACCTTTTAGAGATTAACTCTCCCTACCCGCCAGGCACAACTGCCTTGACTACTCATAGGGGCGGTAGTACACTCCGGAGTGCGCCGTCCCCCTCCGGACACCTAACCGGAACCTCCAGGTAATAGCCAGGACGGTGCGTGACTTTAGCCGGCGCCGGCGATGATTTCCGTGTTAAATCCTACTTTATGATACTATAGTTCAGAAAGCGGAGAGAAAGCGGAGGGAAAGCGGAGAGGGTCCGGGGCCGGCTGTTTAATTATACTTAATTCTGAGGGGTAAGCCCACCATAAATTGACTTTCGCCGGGTGATGGTTTACTATATTAGGCAGATTACCAGGAAACGGGGAGGATTAAATAATATGAAGGCCAGGCTCCAGCAGGACATGAAAGAAGCCTTGAAAAGCCATGATAAAATCCGGTTGCAGACTATCCGCATGGTTCTAGCCGCTATCAAAAACGCCGAAATTGAAAAAATGCATCCCCTGGCGGACGAAGAAATGGCTGCCGTTATCCAGCGGGAAATAAAAATGAGAAAGGAAGCTCTGGAACAATTCGCCCGTGGGGGACGGGAAGACCTGGTGCGGCAAACAGAGGCCGAGATCAAGGTCCTGGAAGACTACCTGCCACAGCAGCTGAGCGATAGCGAACTTAGAAAGGTCATCCGGCAAACCATCAGCGAAGTAGGGGCGCAATCAAGCAAGGAAATTGGGAAAGTAATGGCCGCCTTGATGCCGAAAATCCGCGGCCGGGCCGACGGCAAGAAGGCCAGCGAAATGGTAAGGGAATTACTGGGGGCTGGTATTAGTTGAAGCGGGACCAGAGGACGATCCGGGCCGCTGCCAGCCCCCGGTCATTTTAACTGTACTGTTCCGGGCACCGTTTTTTAGCCTGGCGGTAAACGGTACCCTGCGCCAGAGCAATGTTCTGGCCGTTACTGGTAGTAACCGTCAACCGGTAGACGCCGGTATGCCGGGTGAGGTGCTCTTCCTCGGCAGTAGCCACCAGCCTGGTTCCTACGGGGGCCGGGCTGAGGTAATTGATGGTTACCGTCAGGGCTACGGCCGGGTCACCACGGGAATTGCTGGCTAACCCTAAAGCCGTATCGGCCAGGGTAAAAATGGCACCCCCGTGGCCGATGCCGTGGAAGTTGACCATGTTTTCTGTGAGGGTCATGGCCACCCGGGCATAGCCGGGGGCCAGTTCCAGGAGTTCAATCCCCAGGGAGCGGGGAAAGGTATCAGCATCATATCTTGCCCTGACTTCCTCCAGGGAATCCACAACAACTCCTCCCCCGTAAATGGAAGTTATGGAGAAGGCAGGTTCCTTGTGGATAAGGCTGCCCTTTTCAACTCGTTTCCTGGCGGCAGGCTATAACATGATACGTCCTGCCATCGCTATCACCGCGGCTCTGGTAGTCGAGGCCGTGGTCCGCTAAAAGCTTTAATACCAGGTCGGCCTGGTGGGCATCGGCGGCCTCTATGGTAATAGTCAGGTGGTCCCCCGGATTCAGGCGCGGCAGGACGTCCCGCACCCGGGCCAGGTCGTTGCTGGTAATGGCGGTACCCATCCTTAAGGCAATATCAGGCATCAAAGGGCCTCCTTCCTGACTTTTTCCTTAGTTTTGCCGGGGAGGGGGCCTTTTAATGCTCTTATTTATTCATCACAGTCAACAGCCGCACCAGGCGTTCGGCGGCGTCGGCCAGGAGGGAGGCGGCGTTTTCCAGGCAGTAGGCTAAAGGTACCGGCCGGGGGACGATGCTCATAAAACCTTTAATGCCGTGGTCATAGACGGTGCTGGCGCCTTCGCCAATGGAGCCTACCAGGGCGACCACCGGGATGCCGTATTTCCCGGCTACGCGGGCGACGCCGGCGGGAACTTTACCGTAGGCCGTCTGGCGGTTGATTTCCCCTTCGCCGGTAATGACCAGGTCGGCGCCTCTGGCCAGGAAGCCGTCCAGATCTACGGCCTCCATCACCAGCTCGATGCCGCGCCGCAAGTTAGCGTCCAGGAAGGCTACCAGGCCGGCCCCCAGGCCGCCGGCAGCACCGGCGCCGGGCAGCTCCCGGACGTCTTTCCCCAGGTCCCGTTCAATGATATCCGCCAGCCTGGCCAGGGCGGCATCCAGGCGGGGGACCATCTCCGGCGGGGCGCCCTTCTGGGGACCGTAGACGGCCGAGGCTCCCCGGGGACCGCATAAGGGGTTATCCACGTCGCAGGCCACCAGGATTTCCGCATCCTTTACCCGCGGGTCCAGGCCCTGGATATCGATGTGGTCCAGTTCCTCCAGCCCGGCGGCACCCGGCTTGATATCCTGCCCCCCAGCATCCAGGAGCTTTACCCCCAGGGCCTGGGCCATGCCGGCACCGCCGTCGTTGGTAGCACTGCCGCCGATGCCTACAATCAACCGCCGGCAGCCGGCGTCCAGGGCCTGGCGGATGAGTTCACCGGTACCGTAGGTGGTGGTAAACAGGGGGTTGCGCTTTTCCCGGGGTACCAGGGGCAGGCCCGAGGCCTGGGCCATTTCCACCACGGCAGTGGTACCATCCCCCAGGATACCCCAGGCGGCCCGGACCGGTTGCCCCAGGGGACCGGTGACGGTGGTGGTGATTGCCCGCCCGCCGGTGGCGGCTACCAGGGTGGTCGTTAAACCTTCACCGCCGTCGGCCATGGGTACGGTGACGGTTTCTACTTCCGGGAAAACCCGCTTGATACCTTCAGCTATAGCCGCCGCAACTGCGGGAGCATCCAGGCTTTCTTTAAAGGAATCCGGGGCAATGACAATGCGCTTCATTTTTTTACCTCCAGTCGCAAGAACCTCCCTGTAAATATTCGCCGGGAAAATAAAAATACCTACCTTACTTCAACCTTGACACTTAAAAAAGCCCAATTTATAATGAAATTAAACCTTCGTTAGGTGAGGCTTCTGCATAGACAGACGCCACTGCCCGGAAACGTCGAAAGACGCCAATGGGTCAACAGGTATTACCGGCTTAAGGTTCTACCTAATGTGGCTGAGAGTTATCTCTAGCTATGCACGTGCCAAAGCTCAACGAGTGGGGGTATATAGGGCTATTTATGAACTCTATGTCTTCCCACTTGGGAAGACTATTTTATTGGTTGGGAGGTGAACCCCGTGGCGCGGGCAACGAACCTGGCCCTGACCATGATTATGGCCGCCCTTTTAATCGCCTTTGCCTACTTTGCCTACCAGGGCCACCGGGCTGTTACCCTGGCAGGAGGGACAACAGTTGTTACCAGCATCGGTATCCTGCCCTATTACGCCTTCCGGTCTTTTGTGCGGATGCTGGGCGCCTATATCCTGTCCTTTATCTTTACCCTTACTTATGGTTATAAAGCCGGGACAGACGAACGAGCCGGGCGCTGGCTCATTCCCATCCTGGATATCCTGCAGTCGGTGCCCATCCTGGGGTTCTTCCCTGCTGCCGTTTACTTTTTTGTCTCCCTTTTCCAGGGCCGCCTCCTGGGAGTGGAACTGGCTTCCATCTTTCTTATCTTCACCAGCCAGGCCTGGAATATGACCTTCGGTTTTTATGAGTCCCTGACGACTATACCCAGGGATCTCAGGGAAGCGGCTGATGCCTACCGGGTGAGGGGTTGGCGCCGTTTCCAGAAACTCTACTTACCCGCCGGTATACCCAAGCTGGTATATAATAGCATCATGTCCTGGGCCGGTGGCTGGTACTTCCTTATTGCCGCAGAAATTATTGCCATCGGGCCGGTAGAGTATTCCCTGCCGGGCCTGGGGAGCTACCTCATCAAGACCACGGAGAAGGGTGAGCTGGGGCTTACGGTGGCCGGCCTTTTAACCCTGATCATGTTAATTACTTTAATGAATATCTTTATCTGGCGCCCCCTTTCTACCTGGGCGGAAAATTTTAAATATGAATTTGGCAGCGGCGGGGGTAACCATATCCCGGGCGGTTGGGGTTACCACCTCTGGTGGCAGGCGCCGGGCTTCCGGGAAATAAGGTTGCTGGTCGTGAAGGGCGGCGCGTCCCTGACCCTTGCTTTAGAAAGTTATGCCGCGAAACTTGAAAGGAATTTAGCAGGATGGGATTTCTGGCAGCGTTTGGTGGGGATCACCCGGCGCCTTATTTCCTGGGGCCTGGCCTTGTTGCTGGCTTACGCCCTGATGCGCGGCCTGGTGGCCCTGGGCACCCTTTTCCTGATGCCCTGGCAACCGGAAGTCTTCAGCATCCCCAGGGCCATCCTGTTTTCTTTCCTGCGCTTGCTGGCAGCATACCTCCTGTCCCTCGCCTGGACGGTACCGGTGGCCATCTGGATCGGGCACAATGAACGGGTCTATGAAATCCTGACACCTGTGTTTGAAATACTGGCTTCAGTGCCGGCAACAGCTTTATTCCCTATTATTGTTTTTATCCTGGTAGGCCTGACGGGGGGTATGAACCTGGCGGCCGTACTCCTGGTGCTGACGGGGATGCAATGGTACCTCCTTTTTAACCTCATCGCCGGGGTGAAAAGCATCCCCAGGGATTTAAAGGAGGCGGCGGCAGCCTTTGGCCTGAAAGGTTTCGGGTACCTGCGCCGGGTAGTCCTGCCGGCCATGGTGCCGTCCTTGATTACCGGTAGTATTACTGCCTGGGGTGGCGGTTGGAATGCCCTGATTGTTGCCGAATATGTGGTCTATGCCGGCCAGACCTATACGGCCTTTGGTATTGGCTCCTTGCTGGATACGGCTACTTATAGCAGCGGCAGCTTCCAGTTAATCTGGTCCAGTCTAATAGCCATGATGGTGACTATCGTTCTCATGAACCGTTTCTTCTGGCGGCGGCTCTATGAAATGGCTGCCCGGCGGTTTAAAATAGAAGCCTGAAGGGGGTGGTGTCCCTGGCTTTACTGCTTGAAGTCAGTCATGTTTTTAAAACCTATACCGATGCCAACCGGTCCCTGACGGTCCTTAATGATATTTCCTTTACCATTAATAAAGGAGAATTTGTCTGCCTGGTAGGCCCGTCGGGTTCTGGTAAGAGTACCCTGCTGAGGATGGTTGTCGGCCTGGACCGGCCGTCCCGGGGGCAGATTTTTTACCGCGGCCAGGAAGTTAACGGCGTCATGGACAAAATGGCCATGGTCTTCCAGTCCTTCGCCCTGTTGCCCTGGTTGACGGTTATGGGCAACGTGGCCCTGGGCCTGGAAGCTAAAGGTATACCCAGGCCGGAAAGGGAGGCCATTGCCAGTAAATATATTGATAAGGTGGGCCTGGATGGTTTTGAAGAGGCTTACCCGCGGGAGCTTTCCGGCGGTATGAAACAACGGGTGGGCATTGCCCGGGCCCTGACCATGGAACCGGAACTCCTCTGCATGGATGAACCCTTTTCTGCCCTGGACGCCTTTACGGCCCAGAACCTGCGGGAGGAACTACTGGACCTGTGGCTGGATGTAACGTTGCCCGTCAAGTCGGTCTTCATGGTGACCCACGGCATTGAGGAAGCCGTTTTTATGGCCGACCGGGTAATTGTGTTATCAAAAAGGCCGGCCCGGATACTGGCCGATGTCAGGGTAGACCTGCCCCGCCCGCGCAATATGAAGGATGAAGCCTTCGCCCGGGTTACGGATAAGATATACTCGCTTTTGTTCTAAGAAGGAACAAGAGGACGGGTTTGATACCCGCCCCCTTTAGCTCTTATGCGGACAAAAAGCCCTCCCTGTCCGCCTTGAAAACCCGGAAATTCCTCTCCTGGCAAGGGAGGTTTACCTCTGCTCCAGGGGAACATACTTTCTTTTACCTATCACATTCTTGTAGGCCGGTCTAATAATCCTGCCCCCGCTTACCAGCTCTTCCAGCAGGTGGGCACACCAGCCGGAGATTCTGGCTATGGCAAAAATTGGTGTATAAAGTTCCACGGGAATATTTAACATCTTGTACACAAAACCCGAATAGAAGTCCACATTGGGAGCGATAATCTTTTCATTTCCTTTTTTTGAGGCAAATAATTCGGGTCCAACTTTTTCTATGGTCAGGTAGAGGCCGAATTCATCTTCCATGTTTTTCTCTTTAGCCAGTTCAGCAGCTTTGGCTTTTAATAATACGGCCCGTGGATCGGACAGGGTGTAAACGGCATGGCCAAGGCCATATATTAATCCTTTTTTGTCAAAGGCTTCCTTGTTGAGAATTTTAGTCAGGTAATATTTAACTTCTTCTTCATCGGCCCAGTCTTTTACATTGTTCTTTATATCATCCATCATTTCCATAACTTTAATATTGGCGCCGCCATGCTTGGGACCCTTTAACGAACCCACCGCTGCCGCAATAACCGAATATATATCAGTTCCCGTGGAAGAAACCACATGGACGGTAAAAGTTGAGTTGTTCCCCCCGCCGTGCTCGGCATGGAGTACCAGTGAAAGGTCCAGCAATTCAGCTTCCAGGCGGGTATAATGGTTATCAGGTCTAATCATGTACAGGAAATTTTCTGCTATACTCAGGTCCTTCTGCGGCAGATGAATATATAGACTTTGGTTTTCATAAAAATGGGCTTTAGCCTGGTAACCATAAGCTACCATGATGGGGAAGCGGGCAATCAGCTCAATACTCTGCCTGACGACGTTTTTGATACTTAAATCATCCGGGTTTTTATCGTAGGAATAAGATGCTAAAACGCTCCTCGCTAATTTATTCATAATATCATTACTGGGAGCTTTTAAAATCATGTCTTCAACAAATCCCTCAGGAAGGAAGCGATTTTCTGCAAGGAGATTGCTAAAGTTATCCAGTTCCTGGCGGTTAGGCAGTTCCCCAAAGAGAAGGAGATAAGAAACTTCCTCAAAACCAAAGCGTCCTTCCGCCTGGAAATTCTTAACAATATCCCAGATATCAATTCCCCGGTAGAGCAACCGCCCTTCATCGGGAATCCTTTCGCCTTCATCTAGAATGTAACCGTGAACTTCCCCGATCTCCGTAAGCCCTACCAGCACGCCGGTGCCATCGCTGTTGCGCAAGCCCCGTTTTACATTGTATTTTTCATATAAAGTGGGCTCGATGTAATTATTTTTTTCAGCCAGTGCAGCAAGTCGTTCCAGGTAGCTCTTGTCTTCTATCTGCACATTAATACATCCTTTCTACAAGGATAAAGTTACTTATCCTTTATATATTCTTCACCAAAACTTGTTTTCCTTTTTTGCAGGGGAAAAATTCAGGTTCAAGTTACCCCCGGACGGCCGTAAGCCTGTTTTGTTGATGCCCCTGGCGCAACGCGGGGAAAAATACCATAAGTTGTCCCCGGGAAGCAGTTATTTTATAGCTAAACCCCGGCAATAAAAGTTTGTATGAGGTGCTGAATCCTGTTCTAAGATAACGTATAAGTTTTTGACAGTCCAAAAATCCAGTAGAATCAAGGCTGGACGGGATTTGACAGAATAAAGAAGCCCAAAAGAGCAGGTTTTGCGAAAACGCCCCTACCTTAAGGTGGAATGGTGCTAGCGGGCCATACGTAAACCAGAGTATCGTGAAGTGCAGCCAGATGGGCGAATACGTCACTGGATATATGTCCCGGAGCTGGGAAAATACTTGCGAGTGGTAACCCTGGAAGATGGCTAAACGGTTCACAATGCCTTTCCTGATCGCAATTTTAAAATTGCAACCACCAAAGAGGGGTGAAAATATGAAATTCCATTACTACGCGGATACTGACACCCTGTATTTTGTTTAGAGCCGGTATTCCACGGTTTTTTGCCGGGCCAGGACGTCGTAAAGCCTGGGAAGACGAGGGCAAAATTGCCGGCAAGGGGCCGCACGGCTCCGGCAGGTTATTATAACAAGGCCCGCCCCGGTGGATAAGGCGGGCCTTTTCCCGGACCTGCGCCCGGCAAAAAATCACTGCTCCAATTGTTTCTTCATCACGGCGATCTCGTCCGGGGAAAGCCCCGTAGCCTTAATTATGGTTTCAATGTCAACGTTGAGCAAAAGCAGGTTCCGGGCCACTTCCCGTTTGCCTTTCAGTTCGCCTTCCAGTTTTCCTTCCAGTTTCCCTTTCTGTTCGCCTTCTTTTAGGCCTTTTAGCAAAGCCTGCTGCTGCATCTCTTCCAGGGTTAATTCCAGGTTGTAAATCATCCGTTCCACCTCCCAGGGATTGCTTGCGTCCAGGATGCCGTCGATTTTTGCGCTAAAATCTCCAGGTATTCTGGGCTTGACGACGTTCTTCAGCCAGGTCGTAAAATGGCGGAACTCATCAGGCGTGAGCCGCCTTAAAATACCTGATAGTTTCTGCAACCTTCCAACCAGGTCTTCCGGGTGCATCCTCTGGTCCAAAAGAAAGATGCCGGCTATCAGATTGGCCACCCTGATTAGCTCTTCTTCGTTGTAACGGTTGACGTCAAATAGCAGGTAGCGGTAGTCCAGAAAATGCCCGCTGAAGTCTTGGTAACCGTCTAGCATTTCTTTGAAGGAGAGCGCCGCCGTCCAGGAGCCGGCCCCGTTGTAGAGCACCGCCGGGATGATGGGCGGCAGGCGGAAATGCTTGCTCTCCCGCTCGTGCTGCGGGGTGTTGTTGTAGATTTCCCGCCAGATTTCAACCATATAGAGCAGCAGCCGGAAAGGGATCAGGTAGTCTACCGTTGACTGCAGCTCCAGCAGGACGTAAAAGATGACGTTTCTATCTTTGGTCTTGAGCCGGTAGACGATATCGGCTTCTTTCTCGCTGAAATCCTGGAGGACGTAGGACTTGTTCACCAGATGAGGTCGTCGGCGTCAATGGCCTCCACCCAGTCTTCCCGGACGAAGGTCTTCAGCAGTTCCAGGAATACCCTTTTGTCGGCCAGGAGCTGCCTGTAACCCTTGTCGTGGGGGTGGTGGGGAGGCCGGGGTTGCCCTTCGTTTTCTGGCAAGGGATCACCTTCTTCTGGATTTTATTATAGCATATTTCTGGAAAATGGGGATACTTTTCTGAAAGCCTGCGCTTCCCGCTTCCTGAATTTACAAAGAATGTTACGATTCACCGGCCGCAGCGGCAGCGATAAATGGTTTTAATACTTTCCAGGACCAGCTTATTACCCGGAATACCGGGCAAGGAAAAGCCTGCTTCTCCTGGCAGTTAAACGTAAAAAGCATAAGCTTTTTGCGAAGATCGGATAACCTTGGAGGAAACTGGTAGTTTGTGTCGAATTTTTAACTTGATTAGCGGAAACGGAACCCTAGCAATATGATAGCTGTGAGACGAGGAAGCTGGGGCAAATATTTCGATCCGGCCTTTATCCCTGGTGATAAAAAGGGAGAAAACCCCTTGATAAATTCAGAATAGATTCCGGGACCGGACCAGAAAACGGTCTCGAAGGGAGGGCCGAAAATCTTGTTAGCCTTGCCGGAAAAAAGCATCCTGCTAGTGGAAGACTCGAACCTAACCAGGTTTTCCTCCAGGAGAACACTGGAGGAGAAGGGCTACCTGGTGGACGAAGCCGCGAGCGGCCAGGAGGCGCTGGTTAAGGCCAGGGGAAAAGGAGAACCGTACGACCTGGTGATCCTCGACATCCACCTCCCGGGAATGGACGGCCTGGGAGTGCTGGAGAACCTCAAGCGCCTGCCGGAATACCGGTACGTCCCGGTGATGGTGGTAACGGTCGAGAGCAACGTCGCCGTGGTTAGGCGGGCTATAGAGCTGGGGGCGGTCGAATACCTCTGCAAGCCCTACTCGTTAGAGGAGCTGGTGCGCCGCGTAGAGAAACTGATAGGTCCTGGCGCCCGGGGAGAAGCTGCCCCCACAGGACTGCTCCATAAAGTACTTAGAAATGAAATCAACCGGGCGAGCAGGGGCGGGCTAAATGTAGCCCTGGTTCTGGCCAGGTCGGAAAGGTTGGGCAAGGGAAAGATAGGGGAATGCGCCAGGCAGGCGCGGCGGCGCTTGCGCGAAATAGACACCGTCATCGAGCTTAGCAAGAGTACGCTGGCGATAGTCCTCCCACATACGGGGAAAGAAGGCGCACAGGTGGTAACGACGAAACTGGAGGGCTTCCTGTCATTTAGCACATTAAATTAACCACCGTTTTTCAAATTAAAGTAACTCACGCCGCCGGCACAAACTGCAAGATTATCAAATTACAGCACCCCAAATTCTCAGGAATTGCACATTAGCACAATAAAATCCCCAAAGAAAAAAGCCGCTCAACGCGGCCTAAAAAGAAGGGGCCTTGAACCGTTCCGCCAATTTTTTATCAAGGGCAGCCAGGCGTTTTCTCTGGAAATCAAATCCTTGTTCCAGTTGCAACTGGCAAATAAAGCTGTAATAATGGGGTTCCTCGCGGGCGGTATAGAAAGACTCCAGGTATTTTAGCAATTCAGCGTAAAGGTCGCGGGCGAAATCCAATACCGGGCGTTCCAATTCCTCACCGTAGGACCCAAAAGTATTCGCCCAGAGGACGAAAGCCAGGATCTCCAGGAGACTTTCCACGTCTCTGGGGGAATCAAGCTTAAGCATAGCCACCACCCTTAAAGGCCAATTTCGGTAGCTGCCTGGCGTACCACATCAGCACTAATCAGCTGGGCTTTAAGCTGGGCGCCCCAGAGGAGGGAAGTCAGGGCCAGGTTGTTCACCAGGCGCGGCCAGCCGCGGGAGCGAGAAGCGATGGCCTCGACGGCAGGCGGCTCAAATAAAGGCCTGGTAGCCCCCACCAGGGATAAATGGTGCTCCAGGTAGGCGCCCACCTCCTCACGGTTTAAAGGTTCCACCTGGAAGCGAACCACCAGGCGTTGGGCCAGAGACTGGGTCTGGTTCAACTCCAAGCGGCTCAACAAAAAAGGCAAGCCGGCCAGGACCAGGATAAAAGGATTAAAGGCGTCCATGGCGAAATTAAAGAGCAGGGCCAGGTCCAGCAGGAATTTGGGGTTAGCCAGGTGCATCTCATCCAGGATGAAGACGGGCGTAATCTTTTTATCCCGGAAGAACACCTGGACCGCCTGCTGGATCTGGTGAAAAAGGTCAATCTTGCGGAAAGACGGTTCTTCCCCCAGGCCCCGGGCCAAACCGCGGTAAAAATCCATGACCGTCCCTGTGGCCAGGGGCAAATAAATAACCTTAAAGAGGGCCGGGTTTAAATTAGCACAAAAGACCCGCAAGGCAAAGGTCTTACCGGCTCCCGGTTCTCCCACCAGGACCCCCATGCCCCGGACGCGGGATAAATACTCCAGCCGGGCCCTCGTTTCTTTTAAACTGCAGGAAAGGAAGGCATCCTGGGGTTTTAGCTCCTTGCCAAAAGGAGCCCCTTTTAAGCCATAAAAAGCCTGGTACATTCTAGTTTTGGCCCCCTCCCTGTAAGCTGGCAAAAGAAAGTTTGCTCTCCCGCTTTGCCCGGGCGTTAACACTGAGCGCCACCGGCTGTGCCACCGCCACCTCTTTACCGGCCACAAAAATCAAGACCCGCTCCAGTTTTTCCGGGTCAAAGCGCACCTCCACCCGGTTGCCGATAAATTGAGGCGGCACCTCAAAAAGGCGCTTGTTAATGGAGATAGTAGCATCATGATGTACCCGCCGTTCCTCCCGCTTGAAAAAAAGCGGCTCCAGAACAGCCGGGTCGCTCACCATCTTAACCTGGCTGAACTGGGACATAAACTTATCCAGGGGGCTCATACCCAAAGCACTGTGGACCTGGCGGTGATAATCTTCCTCCAGCCACTGCCAGAAAGAGCGGTTCAAGTTATCCAGAGATTTAAGGTGTTCATCTTTAACCAGGGGCAAGAAACGCTGCCTGACGGTCAAGAAGAACCTTTCGATCTTACCCTTGCTCTGCGGGTCATAGGGTTTAGTATTGATCAAGGCTATCCCCAGGGCCGCGCAGGCCAGCTGCAGCTGCTCCGAACGATAGATTTTACCATTATCCACGTAGACCATCTGCGGAATGCCCCGGCGTAAGATAGCCTCCTTGAAGACCACCTTCAAAGACTCAAACTTCTCGGAAGTAAAAAACTGGGCAAAAGTCACCAGGCGGGAACAATCATCGATAAAAGCAAAGAGGAAAGTAGCCACCTTTTTGTTGCCAACGCGAAGGTAAGGCCCGGCCGCCACATCCCCCTGCCAGAGGGTATTCACCGTATCATAGGCAAAGCGTTTCCGTTCCGGCTCCCGCCGCATCTCCCGGCCTAAAAGCCCCCTGGATTTCAGGAAACGGTAAATGGTAGCGTAAGAAACGGCGTCCGGTAAAATAACACCTTTAGCCACCAGTTGTTCATAAAAGACAGAAGCCGGACAGGAACGCTCCTCCTGGCGCAGGGCCAGGAGTTGCTCCTGTAACTCCGGGGATAAGGCCCGCGGCCTTCCCCGGTCAGAACGCCTTTTCGGTTTTAACCCCTCAAACCCCTCGCGGCGGTAATCCCTGAGCCAGCTGGCAATGGTCTGGGGGCTATAGTCGCAGAGGCCATAATACGGTACTTCATGGGGTCTGGCCGTAATACTCTCCAGGTAGGCCTTCCTGCTGGCTACCTGACCCTGCAACAACGGCGCAATCAAGCTAAAGCGAAAAAGAGCGATATTTTCCCGGTCCTTCTCGTCCATCACAACCCCTCCCCAGGATTTAAGGTTAACCGGTCCGGTCATTTACCAGTTTAACCTTAACCTGTCCCCCAGGACAGGCAAAAGGTGTGTGGTGGCTAATGTAGCAGGGAGGCTTTACGGAACCGGGGAAAGCATGGTAAAATTAATTAGCCATAAAATTGCGCCGGAAATGATTATGGAACCTTTGGGAAAAGGTTTCGGCGTTGGGGAACGCGGCAATCATTTCCAGCAATTTTATGGCCCTTTGTTTAAATTCCGGCGGGATTATTTCCTGGTAACCCTGCTCCCGGAAGAAGGCCTGGATGCAATTCATGTTCTTCGCCCAACGGCGGCGGTAGAACTGGAGCAGCTGGTAGTAAATAAGGAGGCGGGCCTTGGAGAAGAAATATATGAGACAGTCCAGAATGAACTTAAGGGAATACTGGTAATACGGCAGGAGAAAGGAAGGCAAAAGAGAGAAGGTGTGCCGGCAGGAGCGGCACCAAAAGCGGCAGATGGGCAGCTGTAGCCACTTTTCCGAGTCACTACCGGCATTACGCCAGTAAAAACCATGCCGCTTTAGAGCCTGCCGGGCCATACAGATAGGGCAAGACTCTATGACGGGAAACTCATTTTTCTTACCCCGGGCAGCATAATCCTCCAGGGAAATACCGAAATTGTATACCAGTTGCATAAACAGCCCCCCAGAATAATTTGCTAAAATTATATCACTTTGGGGGAACTGTTACATGTTATCTCGATATTTTAAATTGATAAAGTTAGGACTAGTTTTAAGGATGATAGTGTGCTAAATGACAGCTTCCTGCCCGGGACGTGGAGCTACGGGATTGCGGTATACCCCGACAACGGGAAGGACGGGGAAGGGCTTTTCGCTTACGCCGAAGCTTCTTTAAAAGAAAGCTGGAAGAATAAAGGCCGCGAAGAATTGGCCCAGCAGCATGATATTGATACTTAGTTTTTAACGAAAACTGTCAACCGCCAGCAAGGCAGCGACCAGTAGAAAGAGAACAGCCGCAGTTCTGCCGATAAAAACCGCCCAAAAACCTGTTTATTATTCTACGAGAAGGGTCGAGATGGACGGCAAAAAAATGCATTAGAGAGTTGTATTTTAAAGCGGGACACTCTGTTGGGGCCACAAGCCGTAAGGTTGCAAGTGGCTCTTCCTGTTAATAAATCTGCCCCTTTACATAAAATACAGGACATGCAGGGTTAATCCCCTGGAGACGCATAATCGAGACTACCGGCTGCGGGCAGCAGACGGCTTTTTACCTGGAGGTAGGCTGATGGACAGGGTTCCGGAGAAGAAAATACTCATAGTAGAGGACAGCAGGCTTCAGGCCCAGATAGCGGCGGATATCCTCAGCAGGCACGGATATATGACTGAAATTGCCCTCACCGCAAAAGAAACTCTGCAAAAGGCATCCGGTCCGGGGTGTCCCGACCTCATTTTGATGGATATTGACCTGGGAGAAGGGATGGACGGAACGGCGCTCGCCAGACGCATTCAGCAGGTTAAAGACGTCCCCGTGGTATTTCTCACCGCCATCTCCACCCAGGAGGCTCTAGAGCAAGTCCGGTCGGTCACGCGCTACGGGTATGTTCTGAAGGGCGCCCCGGAACACGTGCTGTTGTCCACCGTAGAGATGGCCCTGAAGCTCCATGAAGCCCTCTCCCTGGCGCAAATGTACCGCAGGATAGTCGAAGACTCCTTGACGGAGGTCTATATCTTTCATCCCGATACGTTGAAGTTCCTGGCGGTCAACCGGGGGGCCAGCGAGAACCTTGGCTACGCCGAAGAAGAACTTTTGGACATGAACATCCTGCAGCTAATGCCGGAGTTTGACCGGGAGAGCTTCAGAGCCCTTCTGGCTCCTTTACAGCAGGGCCAAAAAAAGAAAAGATCATATTTGACGCCAAGCACCGCCGGAAAGACGGCTCCCTCTACCCGGTGGAGACACACCTGCAGCTCTTCGGCCATGGGAAAGGCAGCATAGGCGTGGCCTTCATATTGGATTTGACAGAACGTAAGAAAATGGAAGAGAAACTGAGGCAGCAGGGAGAGTTTCTGCGGTCGCTCCTGGCCACCCTGCCCGTCGGGATCTTTATCATCGACCCCGCATCCCACCGCATCGAGAAGGTAAACCTGGAAGCGGCCGCCATGATTGGAGCCGCACCCGAAGAGATCGAAGGCAGATCCTGCCGGGAATTTTTCATACAATCCGCAGAAAGCTGTCCCATTACTGCCTCGAATGAAGAGGTTGACCGCTCCGAAAGGCTTTTACGCCGGAAGGACGGGCTGGAGATCCTCGTGCTCAAGACGGTCAAGCGCGTGCGGACGGACAGTGGGGAGAAACTGGTGGAAACCTTTATAGACATCTCCGAACGCAAATACCTGGAGGAAGAGCTTTACCGCCTCTCCATCACCGACCCCCTGACCGGCGCTTACAACCGCCGCTATTTTTTAGAAATGCTGGCAAGAGAAATTGAGCGTACGCGGCGGACGGGACTTCCCTTTGCCCTAATCATGTTTGACTTGGACCACTTCAAGAGTATAAACGACCGTTTCGGACACGCCGCTGGCGATCGAGTTCTTAAGAGCTTGGTGGCCGCATTTAAGGAGAGGCTGCGCAAGACAGATTGCCTTGCCCGCTGGGGCGGGGAAGAATTCGTGATCCTTTTGCCCGACACGACCGCGGAAGGGGCCGCCGGTCTGGCAGAAGAACTCCGCCGCCGGCTGAGCCAGATGGAGATTCCGGGTGTGGGGCAAGTGACGGCCAGCTTCGGGGTGACCGGATATTATACTGGAGACACCGTAGACACCATCACCCAGAGAGTAGACAGTATGCTGTACAGGGCCAAGGAAAATGGGCGGAACTGTGTATGCGCCTACCAGTAAAGTAGTCCGGCAGCACGGACGGCCACAGATGGCACGAAGGTGAAGAAAGCAAAATCATTATTGGCCCCTGGGAGGAGCATAAAAGCTCTCCCCGGGGGCTCCTGCTTTTGGCAGTCGGCAGGGGAAAAGAATCTTAGCAGCCCGAAAACCCTGATAACAAAAGATTTTTTAGGGATAATGAATTCTGTTCTAAGATCTGGTATAATATGATAAAATAGTGGTACCTGAAGATGGTATCCAATAGGGGGTCATAGCCACGGTGGACGCTGGGCCTTTACCCCAGGTAGGTATAGGGATGGTCATTGGCCTGCTCGAAATGCTGGAGGATGTCCGGGGGAGGGAAGATATCTTTAAACTGGCCGGCAGTCTTTCGATGGAACTGGATGATATCGGACCGGTCATAGAGGCAGCTAAGGTGTTGGGCTTTATTGAAACTACCAATGGCGATATTACCCTGACCGGTCTGGGCACCCGGCTGCTCAATGCTGACATCAACGAGCGGAAAGATATAATTGCCAGCCGATTACAGCAGTTACCGGTTTTTAAAGAGGTCTTGCAGCTAATTAATTCGAGGCGTAGCCGGCAGGTGCGGCGGGATCAGGTTATCAGCAGCTTTGCCCGCCGGATGTCTGATGAAGATGCCGAACTCCTGTTTAAAACCGTCGTCGACTGGGGCCGCTTTGCCGGGATTATCGGCTATGATACCAAAGGAGAAGTTTTATACCTGGATAAGGGAGAATAAAGATTATCTAACTGGCCCTTGACAAACAGGTCAGGGGCCAGTATAATTAACACTGCTATGGGGCTATAGCTCAGTTGGGAGAGCGCTTGAATGGCATTCAAGAGGTCAGGGGTTCGACTCCCCTTAGCTCCACCAGAAAAGCAAAACATTGCAAGGGTTTTCGGAACCGTGAACAGCTTCTTGTAGGTAGAAACAGGAAGCTGTTCACATTTTGTTCACCTGCAACCTCCAGGGCCGGCAGTCATGAATTGCTGGCCTTTTTTGTGTCCCCGCCGCCGAAAAGGAAGGGATCGTCAACCGGATCCTGCACGACAGCTTTGAGCAGACCCTGCGGGTGGTGCTGGACGAAGTGGCGGTGACCAACGAAAATCTGCTGGAGCTGCACCAGTTCCGGCCCAACGAAGCGGTGATGGTGACCATTACGCCCGATAAATGAACGTGATGGAGCTTCTGGGACCGGGGACAAAAACGGCAGCGGGCGACATTAAGGGTGAAGAAGAACTCTTTATCACGGACGATAGCGGCGTTGCTAACAGCGGGGGCCAGGTGGTAAAGGAGTAGAAGTTCAAAGTTTAGGGGCAAAGAACTGCCCTTTTTATTTTTAGAAAAAGGATTCAATGACCACCATATAGAATTTATTAGCAGCAGAACCAAAAACAACATACATACCTGATTAGCTTTTTTAACTAATCCCGAAAAGAAGAGATTTTTTAAGAGAATATGATAGAGCCTATTCATCGCTACCGCGGAAGCTTTCTCGGCCTGGCGGTGGGGGACGCCCTGGGGACCACCCTGGAGTTCCGGTCGCCCGGGTCCTTTGAGCCCATCACAGGCATGGCCGGCGGCGGGCCCTTCAACCTGAAACCGGGTCAGTGGACCGACGACACCTCGATGGCCCTGTGCCTGGCGGAGAGCCTGGTGGAGCGCAGGGGCTTTGACTTCATTGATCAAATGGAAAGATATCTGCGTTGGTATCGAGAAGGCTACCTGAGCAGCACCGGCCGCTGCTTCGACATCGGTAACACAGTCCGATCGGCCTTAGAGCGCTTTGAGCGTACCCGGGAACCTTACTGCGGCTCGACAGATCCCTTTACCGCCGGCAACGGCTCCCTCATGCGGCTGGCGCCGGTGCCGCTGTTCTACGCCCGGAAGCCGCGGGAAGCGGTCGAGAAGGCGGGGGAAAGCTCCCGCACCACCCACGGCGCTAAAGAGGCCGTGGACGCCTGCCGCTACATGGCAGCTCTAATCGTGGGAGCTGTAAACGGCGCATCGAAAGAGGAACTCCTGTCCGACCATTATGAGCCGGTGCCGGGGCTGTGGCGAGAGGCCCCCCTGGCGCCGGGGGTCGCCGCCGTGGCCTCAGGCTCCTTCAAAAGGCGCAACCCGCCCGAAATCCGGGGTACGGGCTACGTGGTCGACACCCTGGAAGCCGCCCTGTGGGCCTTCTACCACAGTTCTTCCTTCCGGGAAGGGGCGCTCCTGGCCGTAAACCTGGGCAACGACGCCGACACTACCGGCGCCGTCTACGGCCAGCTCGCCGGCGCCTATTACAGCGAGGACGGCATACCGGAAGAGTGGCGGGAGAAGATAGCCATGCGGGAACGGATCGTGTCCCTGGCGGAAGGGTTGCTGGCCCTTGCCTGGGGATACCAGCCTTAAAAAGGGTTGAAGGAAATAATAAGGAACCCTACCCTGAACCTGTCCCGGATGTTTAATTATTATCCAGGTTCGTTGTCCGGGCGGCCCTCTCCCTGGCGGCCGATGTTCTAATGATCTTACCCGTCTTTATTCTGGCAGCCCGCTGATGACTACACAGAATAGCTCGTTTATTCAGCAGGGTAATAGGTATGGGAGAGACACCTGGGTATGAGGAAAAAGTCTTTTTAATGGAGTGGTTACATATGGCCTTTCAAACCGCAATTACCGTGATGGAGGCGGTAAAGAGAATAATTGACCGCAGCTACCTTCTGCCGGCTATTCAGAGGGAATTTGTTTGGAGTGAAGAGCAGATCGAGCGCCTTTTTGATTCCATCATGCGGGGTTACCCCATTGGCTCCTTTCTCTTCTGGAAGGTTTCGCGCGAGAACCTCAAAAACTACCAGTTTTACGAGTTCATTAAAGACTACCACCAGCTGAAGTCCCATAACCAAAAGGCCACCCTTATGGGTGATGAAAACATCACCGCTATCCTGGATGGGCAGCAGCGGTTAACCGCTTTGTACATTGGCCTCAAAGGCAGCTATGCCTCCAAAGTCCCTTATATGCATTGGGATAACCCCCAGGCATTTCCCCGGAAAAAACTGTACCTGAACCTGTTGGATGAACTCGGCGCGGAAGAGGAAATGCTCTACCGGTTCAAGTTCCTCACCCAAGAAAAAGCGCAGGAAAGAAGTAAACACAGCTACTGGTTCCCCGTGGGCAAGATCTTAGAATTTAATCCAGACAATCCCTTTGAACTGCACAAATATCTTCTGGAGAACAACCTGACGGCCGAATATGCGGGAAGGTGTTTGTTCCGGCTCAATGAGGTGATTACCAAAAACGCCATTATCAGCTACTACCTGGAGGAAGGCCAGGAGCTCGACCGGGTGCTGAACATCTTTATCCGTGTCAATAGCGGCGGCACCCAGCTCAGCTATTCCGACCTTTTACTGTCAATTGCTACGGCCCAGTGGGAGAACCGCGATGCCCGGGAGGAGATCACCAACCTGGTGGATGAGATTAACCGCCTGGGCAGCGGCTTCACTTTTGATAAAGACTTTGTGCTCAAGACCTGTTTGGTCTTGTGTGACAAGGATATCAAGTTCAAAGTAGATAACTTTAACGCCCGGAACATGCGCGATATCGAGAACCAGTGGGATAAGATCAGGGAAACCATCTTAACCACGGTGGAGCTGGTGGCCGGCTTTGGTTTCAATTACCAGACCCTCACCTCCCACAATGCCATCATCCCCATTTGCTATTATCTTTTTCAAGGGGGCAACGCCCGCGATGTTTTAGTTTCGCCCAGGTATGCCGGCGAACGGGAAACTATGCGCAAGTGGCTGCATCTAGTGCTTTTGAAGCAGACCTTCGGCGGCCAATCCGATGAGGTACTGCGGATCATTCGGGAAGTTATCAAGAACCATCACGTTAGTTTCCCGGCAGACGAGATAAAGGCGCGGCTCAAGGGAACTATAAAAGCCCTGGAGTTGACCGACGAGGAAATCGACAATCTTCTGGAGAACCAATATGGTAAAAAATATACTTTTTCGGTGCTGGCCCTATTGTATCCCAGCCTGAATTACCGCTACAGCTTCCATCAGGACCACATTCATCCCCGCAGTCTCTGTTCCAACCGCGATAAACTGAGAAGGGCCGGGATACCCGATAACGAAATAGATTTCATCCTGCAGAACTACAACAAAATACCCAACCTGCAGCTTTTAGAAGGGGCTGAGAACATTAGTAAAAAAGACCGGCCCTTTGCGGAATGGCTGGAGAAGACTTACCCGGATGCAGTCGCCCGGGAACAGTTTAAAGAGAGGCACTTCCTGACCGGTCTAGACCTTTCCTTGAATAACTTTAGAAGTTTTTACGAAAACCGTAAAAAGGCCCTCAAGAATGCCTTGAAGCAGATGGTGTTATGATGATTGAAATCCTTCCCTTGTTCCTGCGGAAATCTAATTCCAAAGCCTCATGACATCCCCCCACTTTATGGTTACGCTGGAACCAAAGACCGGCTGAGGTTGATTAACCTGGCCGGTCTTTTACATTTTCAGGCGGTGCCGTTCTATCACCGGCTCCAGCCGTACCAGGACGTAGATGACGATGACCATCGGGAAGCCGTAGTTGGCCGCCAGCTTCAGCATTTTCTCAATCGCGATCACCCCCCTCGGTTTAAAAAAGAGGGGCGAGCCCCTCTCTACGCGGCGATAATGTCCGTGACATTCCTGGTAACGATGCGGGCCCCGGCGATGGCCGTCGGTGCGGCGCTACCATCTCTCCCTGGGCTGGCGGGATGTGGGCTACAACTACATAATCGAGGGGGACGGCCGGGTGGTTGCGGGCCGGAGCCTGGACGTACCCGGCGCCCACTGCCGGGACGCCGGGATGAACTTCAAGTCCGCCGGGGTGGCCGTCATCGGCAATCTCATGGACCACCCGCCCACCCTGGAGCAGCGGCGGGCCCTCATCAGGCTGGTGCGGGACCTCTGCCGGCGCTACAACGTCCCGCCGGAGCGGGTTTTGGGCCACCGGGAGGTACCGGGCGCGGCCACAGTCTGCCCGGTGCGGTTTATGGACATGGGGCGGGTGAGGCGGGAAGTTGTAGTACCGGGTGAAACCAGTATTTCCGCTTCCGGTCAGGTAATCGCACACGAGGAAACGGTGGACTGGGGTGGCCCCGCTAATGTCACGGTCGGTGAAGCAGTCGCGCCCGGGGAAGCGATAGCCGGGGGTGTTACCGTTGATGTTGCGACTGAAGATGGGTTCGGAAGTGGGGAAGCATCCCAAGGCGGGCCCGCTGATGTCACGGGTGCCGGCGTCGGTGCCTGGACCAGGGAAGCGGCCCACGGCAGACCCGCTGACGACACGGCAGGCGCAGGGGACGAAAATAGTGATGCAGGTCCCGGCGAAGCAGGAGAAAACGCCGGGATGTAGCGCGGAGAGCAGGCAGGGAAGGAGACGGCGGCCCCGGCCGCTCCCGTAATTGTAGTAGGGCATGACGCCGTTTTTGGGCTGCGGGCGCTTACGGCCTTCCGGCTGTCAGCCGTCGGCCGGTTCCCACCACGTGCCCTGGGGCGAGGCTGAGACCACAACCCTCCAGGCACGTGGTGGGTATGGTTGCAGGTTTAAGCGACGAACGCGGTGGATAATAATTCCAGGATATAATGAAACTGTGGTATACTTAAATCAGTGGAATTGCTGGAAAGAGAATGAGGGACGAAACTGACAGCGCTATTTTAGCAGGGGGGCTAAATATGGGTACCCAACCTGACGATCTGGCTGCTTATTACGCCAGGAAATATCCTTTAACTTATACCGATGATTCTTCGCAAACCGACCCATTCCTAACCGAGCGTTATAAGGAAGCCTGGCAAGTTGCTGCCAGAGCTGCTACTATCTTAAAAGAGAGATATGGTGCCCGAAAAGTGGTAGCCTTCGGCTCCCTTGTTGACCGTTCCTGCTTTACGCGCTGGTCCGATGTTGACCTGGCGGCGTGGGGCATCCCGGACGACCGGTTTTACGCCGCAGTAGGGGCGGTGACGGGTCTAAGTGAAAAGTTTAAAGTTGACCTGGTTGATCCGGAAGCATGCCGGGAATCTTTACGCAGGGCCATCGAAAGCGAAGGGGTCGAATTGTGATTTTTATGCACTTGTTCGCGTTTTTAAAGAGCTATGACAGGTGGCTGTATTAGGAAGGAAACGTGATATATTAAACTAAAGTAACGTATCAGGGGGGAAGTACCAGTGGGCCTCGAGCAAAGGTTTAATGAGCTGGAAACAAGGGTAAATAACCTGGAAAGAAAATTTAATACCGAAATGGAAGTAGATCTCTTAAGAAAAGAATTATCTCAACCTGTAGATAGAAGTGCAGAGGATATAGAGCAGGCCTTAAAAATAATAGGTATGGGTGAAGGCCCGCGGAATATGGCGAAAAACTTGCGCCGTTATCTCTATGAGGGGAAACAATGAATAGGGCCGTTTTTGTTGATGCCTCGGCTTGGATTAGCTCCACCAGAAAAGGAAAGATGCCGCATAAGGAAGCGCATTTTTTTACCACAGGAGAATAGCGGTATAGGTTCCGGGAGGAAGGATTTTATGGTCAAGTTGCCTGAAAATCTGATCAAGGCTCGTTTCCTGATCCGGCCCAACCGCTTTACCGTGATAGCGGAAAAGGCCGGGCAACAGGTAAAGGCTTTCCTGGCCGACCCGGGGCGGCTGGCAGAATTGCTGTTGCCCGGAACCGAGCTTTACCTGGCCCCGGCGCAAGCCGGGGTAAAGCGGAAAACTGTCTACGACGTGGTCTTGTTACACCGGGACGGCACCTTTATTTCCCTGGACAGCCACCTGCCCAACCGCCTTTTTGCCGCTGCCTTCCACACCGGCGGGCTGGAGGCATTTCAGGGCTACCGGCAGCTTACGGCAGAAGTCCGCGCCGGCTCCAGCCGCCTGGATTTTTTATTGACGGTGGGAGGGGAGAAGGAGGCGGGACTACACGTAGAAGGGCTACCACCGTGTTATGTGGAGGTCAAGTCGGTGACCCTGGTAAACAGCGAAAAGGTGGCCCTTTTTCCCGATGCCCCCACCAGCCGCGGCAGCCGCCACCTGCAAGAGCTGATGGCTTTACGGTACAGGGGCTGCCGGGCGGCGGTGGTATTTATAATCCAGCGGGAAGATACCTCGAGCTTTGCCCCCAACGAAGCCACCGATCCCCTTTTTGCCTGGACTTTGCGAGAAACGGTCGCTGCCGGCGTCGAAGTTTATGCCTACCGCTGCCGCATCAGTCCGGTGGCGGCCTGCCTCAGCGACCCCGTACCTGTAAAGCTAACCTGAGCGACCTTTGCTGCAGCCTGCGCCTGGATTAATGTACGACAATGATAAGTATTTACTGGTAAAAATATCCCCGTTGAGGGCAGGAAATTTGCGGTTTACGTCGAATAACTACCACCAGGTGAAGAGAAAATGAAAATTCCTTTTATAGCCTGGCTGTTGCAGGGGTTACCTGAGGCTATTGGCATTGCCGCCGTTATGTATGCAGTGGCAGGCTATGGTCTCCCCTGGCGCTCCATCTTGCCTACCGGTTTGATTTTTGGGGTCTTTTTTTACCTGATACGGTGGCTGCCTATCGCTTTTGGCATTAATACTCTCTTTAACTTCTTGTTTACTATCCTGGTATTTAAAAAAGTTACCTCCTGCAATTTAGCCGTGGCCATAAGAAGTGGAATAACAGCACTAGTAACTGTTGTTGCAGGAGAAATTTTATTCGTGCAGTTTGTTATTTTCGCTTCGGGTTTTAAATTGGAAGACATTTATAGCCATATCTGGATGCGCGTATTGGCGGGGTGGCCGAATGTAGTACTGCTTTTGCTGGTGGCAGTAGTTTCTAACAAGATTTTTAACAGGAGAATGGGTAAAGGGGCTGGACAGGCAGGTGAGTATTAATAAGGCGTCAGGGAGCCTGGCCCGCTATCTGGTTGCTGAGCTAAAAACTACCGGGGTGCAGGAAGAAGTTCTGGCCTACGGGCTGGAGCTGCTCTTTTTAGGAGCGATCGGCTTAATAGCTGTCGCCCTGGGGGGCTTCCTGGTAGGGGCCCCTTCGGAAACCCTGTTTGCTTTGTTGTGTGCCACCCTGTTAAGGCTCCCCGGAGGAGGAATGCATTTAAGCTCGCCAGGTAAATGTTTATCTTTTACAGCGCTAATTTTTAGTATCATGGGCTTCCTGGCTCGCCGGCTGGGCGGATATTTATTTGTGCAGCAGCATATAACCTGGGTAGTTTTGGGCAGCGGCCTTTTAAGTTTGGCCATCAGCGCCTGGCTGGCCCCGGTAACAAGCCCGGCCAAACCGATAAATTCCCCTGTTTTACGGCGCAAGCTCCACCGGGTGGCCGTTGGCATTGCGGTAGTAGTGCCGGTAATTTTGTTTTTCATGCGCGGGCGGTGGCCCTCCCTGGCCCTGGCCGGGGCTGCCGGCCTGGCCTGGCAGGGTGCCATTATTTATCTTGCCAGCGTAAGCCAGAATAAGGAGGTGAAACCGGGATGAAGCGCCTGGCGGTGGTCTTCCTGGCGGCAGTTGCTTTTATGGCTACATTCCTGGCCTATGTAAATGCTGCCTCAGCTTGTTATTTTGGATTTTACGAGCCTGAAGTTCCTCAAAGTTTAAGAAAGTAAACTCGGGATTAAAAACTTAGAGAGGTGGGGTTCACCTCTCTAAAATTTATAGGGAAGGTTTAGCATGAAATGGAAGGAAGCGCGGAGCCGGAAGATAGCTGAATATGTCTTGTTTTTTTACTTGTGCGCTTTGACCGTAATGGGTATAGCTTTATTAAGTGCTATGGGCCTTCCTTTTAGTCCTATGGCGATGTATAACTATTATCAACTCGGTATTGCTTTGGGTGCGTTTGCTTTAGCAGGAATAATTTATCTTACAAAAGATTATGTAACAGTTCTTACTTCAAGCGAACCATCACGCCCCATTAGTTTGCTAATTAGCTTTCTTATCTGGGCCTTTACCATAGCTATCGTCTTTATTGCAGACTTCCATGGTAGTTCCTTTAAAGTCCTTTACTTTGTGCCGGTGATCTATGCAGCTATAAATCACGGGCAAAAATATGGCCTTATATTTTCTTGTTTATGTGTCATCCCTCTCATTATCAATGACTTGTTACATTATTCTCCTGACGGGGTCAATAAAGCTTTAGAAGCCGATCTGGTCCTCGGCCTGATTATCTTTATGGCCGCCTGGCTGATCGGGGGATTCCTGGATATAGAAAGGGATACCATAAAGAAACTGGCAGAACTGGCTAATCGAGACGACCTGACAGGCTTGTGGAATAAACGTTATTTTTATCACGCCTTGGAAGACCTGTTTGCCCGGGCTAAAAAGGAAAATTTAAACCTCTCCCTGGTTCTTGCCGATGTTGACTACTTTAAAACGTACAACGACGCTTTGGGCCATCTTGAGGGAGATAAGGTTTTAAAAAAAATTGGGGAGATTATTGGCCATGCAGTTACATCAGAGGCTGTAGCTGCCCGTTATGGAGGCGAAGAGTTTGCTGTACTGTTACCCGGGTACTCCAGCCAGCAGGCACTTACTGTTGCTGAACAGATTCGTAAAGAGGTCGAGAATTACTCTTTCTTTGGCCAAGAGTACCAACCGGCCCAGAAGATCACCCTGTCGCTGGGTATTGCTACTTACCCCGTTCATGCTAATACATCCATAGAACTTATTCGCCGGGCCGATGATGCCCTCTTCCGGGCCAAATCGGTACGTAAGAACAGGACGGAGATCTATTTTTCCGTTTTAGACGAGCTTTGCACCTCATATAACAGTCCGGGTGAGGACCTGCTCCATACGTTGAAGACCCTGCTCAGTGTCATCCAGGCCAAGGATCGCTATACCCGCGGGCATTCCGAACGGGTTACAGAGTATGCAGTAGTTGTGGGCGAATATCTCAATTTAGCCGGAGAAGAGTTAAATACCCTGAGACTCAGCGCTTTTCTCCATGATATCGGTAAGATAGAGATAGAACGTGAACTTTTAAACAACCCGCTTCCTTTAAACGAGGAAGAGCGTTTGCTTTTTCAGCAACACCCGGTCTGGGGGGCCGAAATAGTTCGTTCCGTACCCCTGCTGGGCAAATGCACTCCCATAATTCTTGCCCATCACGAGAATTTTGACGGCTCGGGTTACCCTTCTGGACTGAAAGGTGAGGCTATACCCCTTGGTGCCAGGATTTTACGAGTGGTGGACAGCTTTGATGCCATGGCAACCAATAGACCCTATCGGCGGGCTTTAACTGTCAGCCGTTGCCTGGAAGAACTCCGGCGAGGGGCCGGAACCCTATATGATCCAGAAATTGTTACGGCCTTTCTCAATGTTTCGGATCGCATTTTCCGCTTGCTGGCAAGTTAGCGGGGAGTTGCTGAGTTAGGTTCAAGGCGCGGGGAGGATTCCATGGCCCTGGGAGCGAAACTTAATTTAAACTGAAATGCGTTATATATAAAAACATTAGGAAGCAGGAACTGGTATGGCTGTTTACCGGCTGGATACATGCGGGGAAATGTGCCCGATACCGATTGTGCGCACAAAGGTCAAGCTCAAGCAGCTGGCCCGCGGCGATGTACTTATCGTTACCAGTGACCACAGTTGCACCAGCCAGTCCCTGGCCGAGACGGTACAAAAAATGGGGTACCGCGTCGAGGTCAGGGGGGTAGCCCACGGCATCTGGGAAGTTGTAATTGAGAAGGGGTAAGGTAGAGAGATAGAGGAGGGCCGCCTGCAGGCTTAACAGAAAGCCTTCTTATTAGTCAACAGGAAACGAAAAAACTTCTTTTGCAAACTTGTGGCCGGTTTGCCGGCCGGGTAAACAATATTAAAGGTGCTGCGAAAGGAAATGCCGTCCACCTGCAGGGCTTTTAAAGTGCCGGCCTGGATTTCCCGCCGGATGGCCAGGCGGGAGAGGAGGGAGACCCCGTGGCCGGCGGTAATGGCCGATTTAATGGCGTCGTTAGAATTTAACTCCAGGACAACATTCAGGTTGGCAATACTTAGACCCTGCCCGGCCAGGGCGCGGGCAATCACCCCGCGGGTACCGGAGCCCTCTTCCCGCAGGATTAAGGGTAGGCGGCAGAATTCTTCTAAAGTCACCCTTTCCTGGCCCTGCCAGCCGGGAGGTACAATTAAAAGGAGTTCATCTTCAGCTACACCCCGGGTGGCCAGGCCAGGCTGGTCGACAGGTCCTTCAATGAGGCCGATATCAATGGTTCTATCCAGCAACTTCTGGATGGTTTCTTCCCGGTTGCCGACCAGCAGCTTGATATTGGCATCGGGGTATCTTTCTTTAAAGCTATAAATGGTGCAGGGCAGGGCATAGCTGCCGATGCTGCTGCTGGCGCCGACAATAAGGCGTTCCTGGCCGCTTTTCCAGTTGTTGAGGTCGCGTTTCAGGTTCTCGGCGAGCTGGATAAAGGTCTGGCCGTATTCGTAAACGATTTCCCCCAGGGCCGTTAACTCCACCCCCCTGGTAGTGCGGGTAAAGAGTTCAACGTCCAGGTCATTTTCTAACAGCTGGATTTGATAGCTCAGGGAAGACGGTGACATGTGCAGGAGGCGGGCTGCTTCAGAAATGGATTTTACCTGAGCTACCGTGCAAAAGGCCTGCAGGTGGTGGAGGTTCATGCACCAGACCTCCCTGATGGATGGTTACGTTTTTATTATAACATATCACAACCATCTGGTGGATAAGGCGGTAAGCACCATGGCAAAGGAGCTGCAAAAGGAGTTACAATTGGCTGAACAGGTTAAGGTTAACCTCAAGTCCCAGGAACCTTATGCCCTTGGTGCAGCCCTGCTTGCTGCCGGCATCTACTGGTGGCTGCAGGGACACGGGCCGGGCCTGGGCGAAGCCTGGCTTTTTGGCCTGGCCTTTGGCTTTGTCCTCCAGCGCAGCCGGTTTTGTTTTGTGGCCGCTTTCCGCGATCCCTTTATTACCGGTAACACCTCCGTGAGCCGGGCCGTGGTCATCGCCCTGGCGGCAGCCACCCCGGGGATGGCCCTGGTGGCCTGGAGGGGGGTTACCCTGGCGGATGTTCACCCGGCAGGCTGGCATACCCTGGCCGGCGGCCTCCTCTTCGGTATGGGGATGGTCCTGGCCGGCGGCTGCGCCAGCGGCAATTTAATGCGGGTTGGCGAGGGGCACCTGCTGCAATGGCTGGTCCTGGGCGCCTTTATCGGCGGCTCCCTCTGGGGGGCCCATGATTTCGGCTGGTGGCACCAAGTAAGCATCTGCCGCTCTCCCACCCTGTTTCTACCTAAAGTGCTGGGGTGGGGGCCGGCCCTTGTTATCCAGCTCCTGGCCCTGGGGCTGATTTACCTGGGCTTAAGGTACCTGGAAAACCGGTCTTTTCCTGGTTCTACCCCCGCCTGGAGGCCGCGGCAGCCCTTTCGCCTGCGTTACCTGTGGTCCCGTCCCTGGCCTTACTGGACCGGGGGACTGGCCCTGGCGGTCCTGGATGTGGCTTTAATCTGGCGCGGCGGCCAGCCCTGGGGTATTACCACCGCCTTTAGCTACTGGGGCGCCTGGCTCTGGAAGGCTTTTACCGGGGCACCGCCGGGCTGGTACTATTATTCCCTGCCGGCCCACAGCCGGGCTTTGAGCCTGGGGTTCCTGGCCGAGCCCCGTACCCTTCTGGACCTGGGGCTCATCGGAGGGGCCTTTTTAGCCGCCCTGGCAGCTTCGGAATTTCGCCTGCACTGGCCGCGGCGCTGGCCCCTGGTACCGGCCGCCTTAACAGGCGGGCTGTTAATGGGCTACGGGGCCAGGATTGCCATGGGGTGCAATATTGGCGCCCTTTTCAACGGCATCGCTTCCTTCTCCCTCCACGGCTGGCTCTTCGGTTTGGGCCTGGCCGGCGGCGCTTACCTGGGGAGCAAGCTCCTGCTCCGTTTCCTGGTATAAATCTGCAACCTATCGAAAGGTCTGGTGGCCGTCGAAGATACCGTTAGACAATTACTGCACCAAAAGGCCGCCAGGCCGCATGATTCCTGGCCAAGGGGAGCTTTTGCAGCTCCCTTTTGGCTTTACCGGGGTATTCCAGGGGGGGCAGGAGAAAGGGAGGTTGACTGGTAAAATATATTGTGAAAGTAACATTGAGGGCAAATGACAGGAGAGGTGAATGTGTTAGCGCCAACAGGAAACATTAATCCATTTTCGGAGGTGAGGGCATGTTGGAACAAAGAATAAGCCGGCGAACCTTCCTGAAAGGCTCCCTGGTAGCCGGGGCCCTGGCCACCTTTGGCGGTAAGCTGGTGCCCCTGGAGCAGGCGGAGGCGGCAGAGGCAACATCCCCGGCAGCTTCCCAGGTCGTTCCCACTATTTGCGAAATGTGCGGGGTCAAATGCGGTATTCTGGCCCATGTCCGGGAGGGCCGGGTATGGCGCCTTACCGGTAACCCCAGGGACCCCCAGAGCAGCGGCCGTTTATGTGCCCGGGGCAATGCCGGAACCAAAACTCTTTATGATCCCGACCGCCTGAAGGGTCCCATGAAAAGGGTGGGCGATGGGAAGTTCCAGCCCATCGGCTGGGAGCAGGCCTTTAAGGAAATTGGAGCCAAGCTCCAGGAATTGAAAGGCCGTTATGGCCCCCAGACCCTGGTCTGGCTGGCGCACCCGGAGCTTATTTCTCCCTTGGAGAAGCATTTCATGGCTGCCTTCGGTTCCCCCAATTATACCGGCCATGGGCCGACCTGTTACAGTAGCCGTAACGTGGCTTTTGAGCAAATGTACGGCGGTGTCCCGGGGGTTGACTACCGCAATGTCAGGTACTACATTGCCTTTGGCCGTAACCTCACAGGAGGTATTAAAAACCCTGATATTCAAAAGATCGTTGCCGCCAGGGCAGAAGGCGCCCACCTGGTGGCCGTAGACCCGCGCCTGAGTGATTTTGCCTTCTTTGCCGATGAGTGGCTCCCCATCAGGCCGGGTACCGATCTGGCCCTGGTCCTGGCCCTGATTAACGTTATCATTAATGAAAACCTCTATGATGCCGCCTTCGTGGCCGAACGCACGGTGGGCTTTGCTGAATTAAAAGCCGGGGTGGCTACTTATACCCCTGAATGGGCGGCTAAAATCACGGGAATTGACGCGGCGACCATCACCCGCCTTGCCCGGGAACTGGCGGCGGCCAAACCGGCGGCAGCCGTCGATCCCGGCTGGCATGCCGTTACCGGTTCCCAGTATTACAACAGCGTCCAGGCGGCCCGGGCCGTAGCCGCCCTCAACGCCCTGCTGGGCAACCTGGGTGCCAGAGGCGGCCTGGCCTTCCCGCCCGGGATTAAACTGGGTGATCCATCCAGTATCATGGGCCCCAAACCGCCGGCGGCAGCAGGGCCACGCTGGGATGGGGCCGGCAGCGAGAAATGGCCCCTCAATAAGGCCCACGGCATGATCCAGGTTTTCCCTGAGAGGGTCAAGGAAGATAAACCCTACCCCCTCAAAGCGGTAGTGATCCAGCACCTGAACCCGGTACGCTCCAGTACGGATTCCGGGGCCTTTATTGAGGCGCTGAAGCAGCTGGAGCTGGTGGTGGCCATTGATATCCAGATGAACGATACGGCCTACTATGCCCATTATGTGTTGCCGGAAGCCACCTACCTGGAAAGGTACGACCCCCTGATGACGGCGGGCAACAAAGTGGTGTTGCGCCAGCCGGCAGTAGAGCCCCTTTTTGATACCAGAGGTGCGGAAGAAATCATCGCCGGCCTGGCTAAAGCCGCGGGCCTAAGCGCGTACTTTAACTTTACCCTGGAGCAATATAACGACGCCCTGCTGGCTCCCCTGGGCCTGACCCAGGCGCAGCTGGCCCGGGTAGGGGTAGCCGAAGTAGAAGCCCAGCAACCCGATTACACCAAACTCAAGACGCCTTCCGGCAAAATTGAGCTGGCCTGCCAGGCCTTTGTCAAGGCCGGCAGCACCCTGACCCCGGCCTGGGAGCCGCCCCTGGTGGAACCGGGGGAAGACGAGTTCCGCTTCATCCAGGGCCATGTACCCATGCACACCCATACCACTACCGACAACAACGCCTACCTGCACGCCATCATGCCGGAAAACGAGCTCTGGGTCCATCCCAGCCGCGCCGGCAAGCTGGGCATCAAGACGGGGGATCTGGTCGAAGTGGCTTCCCGGGTAGGCAAGGTCAAGGTGAAGGCCCGGGTGACGGAGGGCATCCATCCCGAGGCCGTTTTCCTGGCCCATGGCTTTGGCTGCGGTGTTCCTTTAAGAAAGCTGGCCTATAACAAAGGAGCCAATGATAGCGCTTTGATACCAGTTATTACGGCGCCTGTCTCCGGGGCGGCGGCCCAGTGCGAAACTCTGGTGACGGTACGGAAGGCAGGGTGAGTTTAGATGGCCAGGTTTGGTATGCTTGTAGATCTAACGCGTTGTATAGGCTGCTACGGCTGTACCGTGGCCTGCCAGGCCAGGTGGGACTTATTACCCCAGGTGCAGTTTACTAAAGTCCACCGTTATGAGGTGGGTACTTTTCCCAGGGTCAAAGGCGGGGTGGTAACCACCCAGTGCATGCACTGTGACGATCCGCCCTGTGCCCGCGTCTGTCCTACCGGAGCTACCCGGAAACGTGCCGACGGTATTGTTGTAGTTGACGAGCAGGAGTGTATCGGCTGCCGTTACTGCCAGTCGGCCTGCCCCTATGACGCCCGGAGCTTTAACCCGGAGCGGAATATCGTTCAGAAATGTTATTTCTGCTATGACTTTGTAGAGCAAGGGGAAAAACCGGCCTGTGTGGACACCTGTATGGCCGGGGCCAGGATTTTTGGCGACCTGGAAGATAAAGGGAGCGAGTTATCCCGGGCCATAACAGCTAAAAAAGCCGTCCAGATCAAAGGAACTTCTATCTTTTACGTACCGCCGCGGAACCTGGATACCTCCGTCCTGCCCGCGGATTTCCAGGAACCCGGGGCGGTACGCATCTGGCAGGACATTGTCCATCCGGCCGGGAAAACCGTGATGGGCCTGGCCGCCGGCGCCGTAGTTGCCGGTTTAGTAGTTAACACTGTTAATAAAAGCAATAACCATAAATGAAAGATTTTAAGGAGGCGGGTGACAATGCCTGAAGAAAGAGTGGAGCGCTTCAACCTGGCTGAGCGCCTGGGTCACTGGAGCCATGGCATCACTTTTGTCGTCCTGTTGCTGACGGGTTCAGCCCTGGTCTTCCGCGGTTATGCCGGCCTGATAGGGCCTGAGGGATTGCGCCTCTTTCGCAGCCTTCATCACTTGATGGCCTATCCCTTTACCTTCCTGACGGTAATTATCCTGCTGCTTGGCACGCCACGTACGGTCGGGCAATGGTTCAAGGAGTGCCTTACCTGGGGGCGGGACGACTTGCGCTTTATTGCCGCCTTCCCCAGAGAATTTTTCGGGCTGAAGGTGCAGTTACCCGAGCAGGGCAAGTTTAACGCCGGCGAAAAGCTCAATTCCCTCCTGACCATTGCCGGCTCCATCTTAATGGTTGTTACCGGCTGGATCTTGCTCCTGCGGGATAGCGTTGCCCCTGCCCTGGTGGCCTGGGCCCTGCCCCTGCACTCGGCCGGGGCCCTGGTCATGGGCGGCGTCATCCTGGGCCATATTTACCTGGCCCTGGGTCACCCCAATTCCCGGGAGTCCATCAACGGCATGCTTTCAGGTAAGGTATCCGCCAGGTTTGCCCGCGAACATCATGCCCGCTGGTACCGGGAACTACAAGCCGGAGACTTTCAGGGGAAAAAACAACAAAAAATCGCTTAAAGGTCCTGGCCGATGTTGCCCTGGAGCAATTCCAGGGCAATAATATTGTCAGGGGAAGGAAAAGTCTATTCTATGGCGAAATAACTAGCAGCTGTGATCTAGCCAAGGCAGGTACAGGGGAGAAAAATAGTGACAGGTGCAGGATTCTATGCCAGGGGCGTCAGCGCCATTATCCCGGCCTACAACGAGGCAGCTACGGTAGGTAAAGTAATTGATACTTTAAAAGAAGTGGCCAGCATCGTCGAAATCATCGTAGTCAGCGACGGTTCGCAAGATGCTACGGCCAGCGTTGCCCGCCGCCATGGTGCCCGGGTAATTGAGCTGGCTACCAATGGGGGTAAAGGGGCGGCCATGACCGTTGGTGCCCGTGCGGCCCGGGAGGAGATCCTGCTTTTCCTGGATGCCGACCTGGAGGGGTTGACGGCAGCCCATGTCGAAGCCCTGGTTGCTCCTTTACTGGCCGGCAGCGCCGATATGACGGTAGGTATTTTCAGCCGGGGACGATCGCTCACGGACCTGGCCCAGGTAGTGGCTCCCCACCTTTCCGGCCAGCGCGCCATCCGTAAAGAATTGTTCCTGGCGGTGGGAGCAGAAAAAAGCCGTTTTGAGGTCGAAGTATTGCTTACCAGTGAAGCCCGCGCCCGGGGCTGGCGGGTGCAGAAAATACCCCTGGCCAATATGACCCATATCATGAAGGAAGAAAAGCGGGGGTTATACCGGGGCGTAGTCGCCCGGATGGGGATGTATAAAGACATCCTGGGCTACATCTTGCGCTTGACCAGGAAAAAGATCAAGGCGCGGCCGGTAGCCCTGTTGCTTTTACTGCTTATCCTGGCGGGAGCCTTGAATTATGATGTCCTGGCCCTGCGGTCGGCGGCAGCGGCAGCCGGGCGGATGCCTGATCTGGAACTCCCGGCCGGAGGCCACCGGATTCTGGTCATTTCGCCCCACCCTGATGACGAAACCCTGGGAGCCGGAGGCCTCATCGCTGAGGCCAGAGACCGGGGTGATGCCGTGAAGGTAGTTTTTATGACCAACGGCGATGGTTTCCGGCGGGGAGTGGAAAAGTTCAACGGTCCTTTGCCGGCAGGGGCCAGCGACTTTTTGCAATACGGACGGGTACGGCAGCAGGAAGCTATCACTGCCCTGGGGGTCCTGGGAGTTAAATCTAGTGATATCATTTTTCTGGGTTATCCCGACGGCGGCCTGGCCCCCATCTGGCTGGGTTACTGGGGGGAAGACAGGCCCTATACCTCCATTTATACCCGCCAGGCGGCAGTACCCTATAAACTGGCCTTTGCTCCGGGTGAGCCCTATACTGCTCCGGCTTTATTGAATACTCTAGTAGCAATCCTCAAAGACTACCGGCCCACCGATATTTATGTAACTGATACCAATGACAGCCACCCTGATCACTGGGCCACGGGGGCCTTCACCCTGGCGGCTGCAGGTAAAGTCAGGGAAGAAGATCCGTCCTTCAGGCCGAATCTTTATACGTTTGTTATTCACACCGGGACCTGGCAGATATTGCCTGTAATGGAGCGGAAGGCCAAACCCCTGCTGCCCCCCGGCTATTTCCTCAGCCGGGGCACGCCCTGGTATAAATTGCCCCTCTCGCCGGAAGCCATGGACCGGAAAAAGAAGGCCATTGCCGCTTATAAAACCCAGGACCTGGTCATGCCGACTTTCCTGGCCAATTTTGAACGGCCCAACGAAGTTTTCTCTCACCTTGTAGACCAGCAGCTGGTACAGGCTGATAGCAGTGCCGGAGGAGACGGCGAGCCCGCTTACTGGCCGGAGTCAGCCCGGGTAGCTTTAGATCCGGCCGGCGATCAGCTGACCAGGAAACTGGAGAAGGGTGGCGATTTAAAGGCAGCTTACCTCCTGCAGGCTGGCAATACCACCTTTGTACGCCTGGATACCTGGGGCCGGCCCGGCTTTCCAGTAATATATACGGCCAGCATCTACCTGTTACCCGGTAAACCTGCAGGCCAGGTCCAGCGCTTCATCTTGCAGGTAGCCCCCGGTGAAAGGCAAGCCAGGTGGCTGGCCCGGCCGACCGGTTATAACCCGGGGGCTGTGCGGGTAATCTACCGGGAGCACAGTGTTGAAATAGCACTACCCGGCCTGGTGCCGCCAGGAGAGCATCACCTGATGTTTGCCGCCGCCACCTCTATCAGTAAAATACCCCTGGACCGGATACCCTGGCGCCTTTTACAGGTAAACGGGGGCGATATATAAATGGCGCCCCTCCTCTTTGGCCTGGAAGAAGAAGTTTTCATTACCGAACCGGGCCGGCCTACCCTCCAGTCGTTGTATTACCTGGCCCGCCTCCTCTGGCGGGATCCGGCCGATTATTATACCCATACCGCCTGCAACTTTACCCGGGGCAAGGATTTACGTTTTGGCCTGATGAGCGGTATAGAGATTTCTACCGGGGCCTTTGCAGAAATCCCGGACCTGCTGGCCGATCTGGAACGTCGCCGCCGGGAGCTGGCGGCCGTCTGTTCCGGCCTGATCGTCCCGGTGGGACACCTCTTCGACCAGGAGGAGCCTACCAATATCTGCGGCATGCACGTTCATATCAGCGGTTTCCCGGATCGCGACCGGGCCTACCGCAACCTGGTCTACTTTTTACCCCTGCTGGCCTTGCTGGTAATCAACTCTCCCGTTGCCGGCAACCGTTGTTACGGCCAGTCCTACCGCTGGGCCGAGGCCTTTGCCATCGGGCCTTTAAAGGAGGACAGGCGTTACCGTTTCCAGGACCTTATTGAATCCAAACGCCTGGGTACCCTGGAGATCCGGGTTTTTGACCCGGTGTGGGACCTGGCACGCATCCGGATTCTCCTGGAGTGTATCCAGGCCATCCTCCTGGCTGATGCAGATTATCCCGGTGATATAAAGGTTTATAATGGCCTGCGCCTGAAGGTAGCCAGAGAGGGTTACATAGAGGAATTACGCCCGGTTTACCGGGACTTAACCCGGCTCCTGCCGCTGCCGGAAGACCTGTTCCGCCGTACCCCTGCCGACACCGTTAAGGAAATCTGGCTCCGGGAGGGGACCCTGGCCACCTATGCTGCCCTGGATAATGCCTACCGCAATGGGGTTTTAAAGCCCCGGCCCCTGCCACCGGCAAAGGTCAGCTGGCCCTTGATGCTGGCGGGCTTCTGCGGTTATTATTTACCCAGGATGCCCTATAATATCAAGAAAGTGTGGTCGGAATGGTGACCTTTTTTGAAATCCTGGCCGCCCTTGCCGTCATCGGCGGGGGCATCTTCTGGTACCTGAGGAAGGTATGGTTTTATCGCGACCCGGTGCGGGTAGCGCCGCAAGAAGAAGGGGCCATCCTGGCCCCGGCCGACGGCAGGGTGGTCTATATCAAGCCCTTTCGTCATGGCGAAGTGGCAGCGGAAAAACTGGGCCGCTCTATTCCCATTGAAGAAATAATGAAGGCCCCGGGCCTTGGCGAGAGGGGCTGGATCGTGGGTATCTACATGTCGCCCCTGGACGTCCATTTTAACTACGCTCCCATTGATGCCCGGGTGGAGCATATGGTCCATACCCGGGCCAGGGTTAATTTGCCCATGGTCGACCTGTGGGAATATATCCGCCTCACCTATCTCCGGCGGGCGGTAGATCTCTTCAGCCATCGCTATCGCCTGGTAAATGAACGGTTGACCATTTTTTTAAGGGGCCGGGACATGCAGCTGGCCATGGTCGAGATTGCCGACAAGTTTGTCAATAAGATTAACTGTTTTATTTCTCCCGGCCAGGCCGTTACCCGGGGCCAGAAGGTTTCCTTTATCGAACGGGGTTCCCAGGTAGACCTGGTTATCTTCAGGGAGGATGTCGAGTTTGCCGTCCGGGTGGGCCAGCAGGTTTACGGCGCCCGGACGGTGGTGGCCCGTTACCGGCCGGCAGGCGGGGTAGAGCAGTGACAGCCGTTCACGTCTATGTGGTCCTCTTTGGCCTGCTGGTCATCGAAGGCACAGGTGTGCCGGGTATCCCCTTTGAACCGGCCTTCCTGGCCGCCGGTTATTTAATTGAACGCGGGGAGATGAGCTTCTGGGGGGCAGTAGTGGTTGGGACCGCCGGCAATCTCCTGGGCAACTTGCTGGGCTACTGGCTGGGGGCCAGGCCGGGGCGTGGTCTAATCGAGCGTTTTTTCCACCGGGGCCTGGGTCAGGATGGCCTGGCCTCAGCCCGTTACTGGCTGGGCCGCTATGGAGCGGCAGTGATTATTTTCGCCCGCTGGTTCGGTCCCATCAGGACGCCGACCATCCTGGCGGCGGGAGTCCTGGGGATGGAGGCCGGCATTTATACCCTTTATTCAGCCCTGGGGGCCTTTACCTGGACCCTGGCCTGGCAGTATGCCAGCTGGAAGGGGGCCCATTATCTCCTCAGGTGGTGGCACTTTTATCGCCGGTACGCCACCTGGTGGATGGATATCCTGCTGATCCTGGTACTGCTGGCCATTACCGCCGGTTCTATCTATTATTGCTGGCGATGCCGGCGTATGGGAAGAAATGGAAAAAAATAGGTTGACAAATCCCTGCGCCTTATGATAGAATGATTTAGAACAACTTAATAAAGCGGGCGCTGAATCCCTTTGGAAAGGGAACGGGGGAACCAATTTTTGGGGTGAATCCTTGTACAAGGTAGGGTTAGCTTTCGACCCGAACCCGGCAGCTAACTTCGTAAGCGTGGAAAGTGAAAGAGGTAGACTACCCCTTTATTTTGGTGTGCAGAAAACCCCGGTTCAGGCCGGGGTCTTTATATTATTTTATCCATCAGGAAAGGAGGCAGCCTGTTGTGAGTGTTTATCTAAACAAAGGGAGGCTGATGGGTAGAGAAGTCAAGCGGGAAATGGCCCTGCAAAGGGCAGCTGAGTTGAAGGCCAGGATTATTGATTACCTTGATGCTAAGGATGCCATTCCCAGTGGTTTGGAAGCAGCAGCGGAGATTGAAGCCAGCCGGCAGCGGATTATGGCTTATTTTGGTGCCAGGGAGGCCGACTGGGAAGACTGGCGCTGGCAATTGCAGCACCGGATTACCTCGGTTGACGTCCTGGAGGAATTAGTTCCCTTAACTGAAACGGAAAAGAAAGCCATCAAGAAGGTTGAGCGTACCTATCGCTGGGCTGTTTCGCCCTATTACCTTTCCCTCATGGGCAAGGATGCCGCCTGCCCCATCCGGCGCCAGGCCTTCCCCAGTGCCGCCGAGCTGGAGGATAATACCGGGGTACTTGACCCCATGGATGAAGAGTTAACGTCACCGGCACCGGCCATTACCCGCCGTTATCCCGACCGCTTGATTATTAACGTCACCAACCAGTGTGCCATGTACTGCCGGCACTGCCAGCGGCGCCGCAATATTGGGGAAGTTGACCGGGGCCGCAGCCGCCGGGAGTTAGAGCAGGCCCTGGAGTATATCCGCCGCAATGAAGAAATCCGTGATGTCCTGATTACCGGCGGTGATGCCTTGATGCTGAGTGATGCCATGATCGACTGGTTGTTAACGGAACTGGATCATATCCCTCATGTGGAAATCAAACGCCTGGGTACCCGGGTGCCGGTTACTTTACCCCAGCGTGTTACGCCGGCATTGTGCCGGGTACTGGCCAAGCACCCGCCAATTTACCTCAATACCCAGTTTAACCACCCGCGGGAGGTTACGGCGGCAGCGAAAGCGGCCTGCGACCGCCTGGTGCAGGCCGGGGTGGTCCTGGGGAACCAGGCGGTTTTATTAAAGGGCGTCAATAACCATCCCTTTATTATGAGGAAGCTCAACCAGGAACTGTTGAAAATCCGGGTACGGCCCTATTATATCTTCCACGCCAAGCCGGTTAAAGGGACGACCCACTTTATCACTTCCATTGAGGAAGGCGTGGAAATAATGGAGAAGCTGCGCGGCTATACCTCCGGGCTGGCCGTACCTACCTATATAATCAACGCTCCCCACGGCCTGGGCAAGACGCCCATCTTACCCCAGTATGTGCTGGCCCACAATGACAACCAGGTCATCCTGCGCACCTGGGAGAAGCGGACCGTTTTTTACCCCAACACCGCTAACGACGAGCAACCGGCCGGGGCTTGAGTTTTCCGCGGCAGGATTTATGGCTGCCACGGGATAAAGCCTGTACTTAAGGGGTTGGCGTATGCCAATCCCTTCCTCGTTTCCGGCCTCCCACCTCCCACTTCCCATCTCTCATTTGTGCGGCTCGGTGATATTATAGGCTTCCTTGAGGACGACAATATCGACGCGCCGGTTGCGGGCCATATCGCCTTCATTGTCATTGGGGGCCACGGGGCGATATTCACCGTAGCCCGTGGCCGACAGGCGCTCGGGATTGATGCCGGCATCGTTCATTAGAACTTTGACGACATTAATGGCCCGCGCCGTCGACAGCTCCCAGTTGGAAGGGAAGAGGGGAGTATGGATGGGTAAATTATCGGTATGGCCTTCTACCCGCAGGTAATTGGGGAGTCTGGCCAGGGCCTGGCCCACCTGCCGGATGAGGGCGTGAGCCGCTGGAGTTAGCTCGGCGGACCCCTTGGGAAAAAGGATGGCATCGGCCATGCTGACCACCAGGCCCCGCTCCTCGGTTTTTAAAGTTACCTGGTCCTGGAGGCCTTCCTGCTGGATATATTGCTGCAGTTCAACCTTGACCCTGGCCAGTTCTGTTCCTTCGACGCTCTGTCCTTCCGTACCCTGCCCGCCTGGCGCAGGAGCTACACCGGGAACGAGGGAGGGCAGGCCCCCGGCCTCAAACAGGCCCGGGGCCGGTGACCCTATGAAAGCCTGGGCCAGGGAACTGGCCAGGGCAGCCATTTTTTGAGCATTGATGTTACTGATGGAGTACATAACCACGAAAAAGATCATCAGCAAGGTAATCAAGTCAGAATAGGTTAAGAGCCAGCGCTCTTTATTATCATGACTAACCTTTTCGGCCTGGCGCCTGGGCACCGGCGGCCACCCCCTTTGCTGTCGTCTCGCCCAGGATGGCCCGCTGTTTATCCGGAGACAGGAAAGCCATCAGGGTACTGCGGATCAGGGTGGGGTTCCTGCCGGCCTGGAGGGCCAGGACACCCTCTAGGATCATCTCCTGGTAGATGCGCTCCCTGTTAGCTTTATTCTTGAGCTTGGCGGCAATAGGCAGCCACAGGAGGTTGGCGGAAGAGACGCCGTAGAGGGTGGCGATAAAGGCCATGGCTATGGAAGGCCCCAGCTTTTCCGGGGAACTGAGATTGCTGAGGACGTGGACCAGGCCCATGACGGTGCCAATAATGCCCATGGTGGGGGCATAACCGCCGGCGGCTTCAAAAATGCTGATGCCGGTGGCATGGCGCGTTTCGGCGGCGTAAATATGCTGTTCCAGGACATTGCGGGTCTGTTCGGGGTCGGTGCCGTCCACCACCAGCTGCAGGGCGGATCTTAGGAAGGCGTCATGGATGGTGTCCAGTTCCTTCTCCAGCCGGACAAAACCCTCCCTCCGGGCCATAATGGCGTAATTAACGATGGTTTCAATGGTCTGGTTTAAGTCAAAGGGCTTTTCCCGGAAGGCGATTTTCAGTAAACGCGGGACGTTAAGGATTTCTTCCCGGCTGAAGCCAATCATGGTGGCACCGATGGTGCCGCCGAAAACGATCATGGCTGCCGTAACGGCCAGCAGGGCGCCTGGCTCGCCCCCTTCCAGGATAAAGGCGGCAATCAAGGAACCAAAGCCGATAATTAAGCCCAGGATGACATTAAGATCCAAATAAACATACCACCTTTCCTCACACCGGACCATGATTTACCAGAATCTCTAGCAATATTCGGCATGAAACAACAGAATCCTTGTCCATTGACCATTAAATTTTCCTGTGGTAGGATTAAGATTAGGTTAAATATAAACCAATGTAATTATCAGGAAGGAAGAGAAAAAATGAATGATCTGTTAATCAGGCGTGCGCGGCTCATGGATGAGCCGGGGACTGTGGATGTAGCCATTAAGGACGGGTATATTGTTGCCGCCGGGGGAGGGGTGGCCGGTTCGGCCCGGCAAATGGTAGATGCGGCAGGAAGACTCCTGATACCGGCCTTTGTCGATGCCCACACCCACCTGGACAAGGCCCTGACGGCGCCCCAGGAAGGCGCAGGCTCCCTGGCAGAGGCCGTTGAGGATTTCCAGCGGCGCAGCCGGAATATGGATAAAAACGATTTTATCGATCGCGGGCGCCGGGTGCTCTTAATGGCCCTGCGCCACGGCACGACAGTCATGCGCACCCATATTACCGTTAACGAAAGCCTGGGACTGCGGGCTGTAGAAGCTGCTTTGACCCTTAAAGAAGAATTCGCCGGTAAAGTCGACCTCCAGGTATTTGCCATGGGCAGCGGTCTGGAACCGGCACCGACACCCCCTTTGCAGGAGCTTTTCGAAGAGGCCCTGCGCCTGGGGGTGGACGGCCTGGGCGGTGCCCCCCACCTGTCCGAAAGGATGCAGGAATGGGTAGATTATATCTTTGACCTGGCCGCGCGCTATAATGTCTTGATTGATTTCCACGTTGATGAGACTGACGCCCCTTCGGTTGCCTCCCTGGAGTATATAGCGGCTAAAACCATCCAGACCGGCTTCCAGGGCCGGGTAGTGGCCGGTCACTGCTGCGGCTTGGCGGCTGTGGACGAAGAGAAGGCCAGCCGGACCATTGCCGCCGTGAAAGAGGCAGGCATTAGCGTTATTACTTTACCGTCCTGCAATCTCTATCTCATGGGCCGCCGGGATAAGGGCCTGGTCCGGCGGGGGGTCACCAGGGTCCGGGAACTCCAGGCAGCGGGAGTAAATGTAGCCTATGCTTCCGACAACATCCGCGATGCCTTCCGCCCCTTTGGTAACGCCAATATGCTGGAGGAGGCCCTGATAACCGCCCAGGTACTGCAAATGGGAACGCCCCTGGAGCTCAAAAACGTCATAAAAATGGGCACCTATAACGCCGCGGCCGCCATTGGACTTAAAGCTTACGGTGTTAAAGCCGGTAACCGGGCCGACCTGGTTCTCCTGGATGCTACCAGCCCGGCTGAAGCTATCATCGGGCAGGCTGAAAAGGTCTGTGTCATTAAGGGCGGCCGGGTAGCTGTGCGCAACGACAAAAAAAGCGACATCATTATTTAGCGGTTGCGTAAGGGAAAAGCAACGGTTATACTACAAGTAGCAAGCACCATTTTTTTACTGTGGAGGAATGAACTTGTTAGTAGATCTCAACCCAATTGCCTTTCAGCTGGGACCTATAGCGGTGCGCTGGTACGGCATCTTTATGGCCCTCTCTTTCCTGGTAGGTTCCTGGTACCTGTACCGGGAGGGCCTGAGGCGGGGCCTGGAAGAAGACTTCCTCCTCAACCTGGCCATTATTGTCATTATCTCCGGCGTTATCGGGGCACGGTTGATGTTTGTCCTGGCCAATTACCCCACCTGGTTCCTGACGGACCGTATCCAGATTATTAAAATCTATGAAGGTGGCCTTTCCTGGCACGGTGGCCTTCTGGGAGGCTTCCTGGCCGGCTGGCTTTATGCCCGCTGGAAAAGAATTGATGTCAACCAGCTGGCGGACCTGGTGGTGCCGGGCCTGGCCTTCGGCTATTTCCTGGTGCGTATCGCCAACATCTTTAATCAGGAAGTATTGGGCCGGCCCACGGATTTCTGGTTTGGCCGCTGGCCGGCCCAGGTCATCGGTTCGGCCATTGGCCTGCTTCTCCTGGCCCGTTATTTTTACGTCCAGAGCAAAAATCCACCCCATGGCTACCAGTTCTGGTCCTTTATCTTCTATCACCAGGTTTTACGGGCCGTTATCGAGGAAACAGTACGGGATAACCCGCTGGATGTGTGGGGTTATATTGTTCCCCACTGGGGCCTGGGCTTCTTTACCCTGACCCAGCTTACCACCCCTCCCGTCCTGCTCCTGGCTTATTACTTCATGTGGCGCTCGCGCCGGGCCGCCAGGGTCAGGTATCGCAGTTGAAGGCAGCCGGCGGCAGGGGCTATCTTTCTTAAGGAGCAAGGCAATTTCTGGGCGGTCACTGCCGCTATATAAAGCCCCCGGTCTTGCAAACCGGGGGCTTAGTATTTTTAACCGGCAATCAGGTCTACAAAGTCAAAGCGCAGTGTGTCTACCAGGCCGCGGTTGGTGAGGCGCAATTCCGGCAGCACCGGCAGGGAGAGGAGGGCCATGGTCATAAAGGGCGATACCAGCCGGCAGCCCAGCTCCTGCCAGGCCCGCTGGACGGCAGCAACCTGCCCGGCGACTTCTTCCACCGGCCGGTCCGACATGAGGCCGGCTATGGGCAGGGGCAGGAGGGCCAGGACCCTGCCGTCCCGGACGGCTACCATACCACCGCCGCATTGGGCCAGGGTATTACCGGCCAGGGCCATGTCGGCGTCGTTCATGCCGACAATGAGGAGATTGTGACTGTCGTGGGCGACTGTCGAAGCGACGGCTCCGCCCTGAAAGCCGAAGCCCCGGACAAAGCCCAGGCCAATGCGGCCATTGCCGCCGTGACGCTCCACGACGGCTACTTTAGCCAGGTCCCCGGCGGTGGTGGCCTTCAGCTGCCCGTCAACAACCGGCATGGTGGTGATGACGTGGCGGGTAATGACATTAGCCTCAATAATTTCCATCACCCGGACCTGGACCTGGCTCCTGCCTGCCGGGGCTGCCAGGCGGAAGTGGGCAGCCGCCAGGGGTTCCTTTAAGTGGACCGAATGACGCACCCGGTCAGGATAAGTGACGGCAGGGAGGTCAATTAACATCCGGCCGTCGGCAGCGACCACCCGGCCGTCGACCATGACCTTATCCACCTCCACGCCGGCCAGGTCCTTCAGGAAGAGGATATCGGCAAAGCGGCCGGGAGCAATGGCCCCCAGGTCCTGGGCGACACCAAAGCATTCGGCGGTATTAATAGTTACTGCCTGGATGGCCCGGACAGGATCCAGCCCTTCCTCTATGGCCCGTCGCACCACATGGTTTAAGTGCCCGGCCGAAAGCAGGGTTTCCGGGTGGGTATCATCGCTGACCAGGACGGCGCGGCGGCTGTCGATCCTGGTTTCCGTCAGGCTTTTAATCGTAGCCTTAATATCATGCCAGGCCGACCCTTCCCGCATCATGGCGTACATGCCCAGGCGCAGCCGGTTCAGGGCGTCTTCCCTGCAGGTAGATTCGTGGCAGGAGGAGATGCCGGCGGCAGTATAGGCGGCCAGACGCTGGAAATCACCCGGCAGGGCGAAGTGACCGGTAACGGGTTTGCTAGCCTTTAAGGTAGCCTCCAGTTCGCCGTGCACACCGGGATCGCCGGCCAGGACGCCGGGGAAGTTCATCATTTCCCCCAGGCCACAGATCCCGGGCCACCCCATGGCGCTGGCTACTTCCGCCGGGCCGAAGACGGCACCGGCATCCTCGAAGCCCGGGGCAGCGGGGACACAGGAGGGCATGGTGGCGAAAACCTTTAAGGGGAGGTCGCGGCCTTCGTTTACCATTAACTTTACCCCTTCCAGCCCCAGGACATTGGCGATCTCATGGGGGTCCATGAATATCGCCGTTGTGCCGCCGGGAAGGACGGCCCGGGCAAACTGGGTTACCGTCACCATGCTGCTTTCCACATGAACATGGCCGTCCATAAAACCGGGACAGAGGTAGTAACCGGAGGCATCGATTATCTCCGTTGCCGGGCCGATGCTCCGGCTGACCTCACCGACGCTGGCTATCCGGCCATCCTTAATGGCAATATCCCAGGGCAGGATCTCGCCCGTAAAGACATTGACTACTTTACCGTTCTTAATGACGGTATCGGCCGGGATTTTTCCGGTAGCTGCAGCCACCAGTTCCCGGGTGACTTCAGCCAGGGGACGCCTGGAAGGGAACACTGACAGCCATCTCCTTTATTCAGGATTTACTTCCAGTATAAAACTATACTGAAATAATAGCAAGATTTATATGACAACACTTTACCGGGTCCTTTTGACCAGCATATCAATGAGGTCGGGATCATGCAGGAAATTAAGGCGGCTGGCAATCAGGTTGCCGTCACCGTTGACCCGGCCCAGGGTGGTATTACTTTTGGAACGGGCCTGCCAGCCCCGCACGGTATTTTCGCCGTAAAAGACGCCGGCATTATTTTTAACGCTGGCCAGATTAATCTTACCCAGGTATATTTCGTTTTCATACTGGGACTCCTTTCTTACTCCAACAGTTTACGCAGGGAGGGTTCAGCCAGCCATTCATAACAATGATGTCCGGGTGGAACTACAGGGAAACATTTTGCAGCTGGAAGGGGAAATTAAACCTGATCCCCAGTTGTTGCCGTCAATCATGGTGCACCAGCAGGAAAGGCGCCGGGGCAAATTCAGCGGTTCCCTTACCCTGCCGGCAGCAGTAAATATTAAAAGCGCCCGGGCTACCTACCAGCGCGGCATCCTGGAGATTCGCCTGGCTAAACTTCCCGGCCATCAGGGCGAAGCTTTAAGATTGATTTTCTTAAATAAACTTCTGGTAACTTTTTTAAGATATATCGGTTGCAACCAAATTGGTAGCAACCTTTTTGTTTTCTCAAGTACCCAATTTTAACCGTTATTTAAAAAAGATTTTAACTAACTTCAACCTCAAGTTTATCAGCTTTTAATATCTATTTGATAAACTTATTTCCGGGATATCCCGAAAAGGTTTTCGAAAACCCTATTACTTAACCTGAGGAAAGAGAGGGGAGATAATGTTTGTTCGCAAATGGCTTGGTGTTATTTTGGGCCTGACCCTGCTGGCTAGTCTCATTCCAGTTCACCCGGCTCGGGCTATCACCCATGCCGAACTGGCGGCCTATTGGGCGCCTGAGATCTATCAGGATACCAATGCGACCTATGGCTATAAGGCCGATTACATCACCAACTTTGACTTCGACGGCGACTGGCGGGGCAACAACAACTGGGATAACCTCGACGTGTATCCCACCCCTGCATACATCTACTATTCGGTAACGGAAACAGAAACCCATTATTTTATCGGTTACTACTTTTTCCATCCACGTGATGACGGGCCTACGACTCTGGACAAGCACGAGAATGACCTGGAGGGCGTTCTGGTAGCGGTACGCAAAGACGGTAGCCTTTATGGTTCATTTCAGCTCATGGAAACGATGGCCCATGGCAACTGGTACCAATATACCAATGACCCGAACATTACTACGGGCCTGGATAATGTGGACGGCGGAGTACTGTTCAGCAGCTCACATCCGAAAGTATTTGTCCAGGCTAACGGCCAGAGCCCCTGGGGTGGGCACGGCGTCTTTGCCTATGATGGTAGCGAGGCTCCTGGTGGAGATGGGATTGTTTATATCTACGGTGGTACGGCCCAGGTACCGGTCTCGGGAAGTGGCAACTACATCAACGTCTATAACTATGCCTTAAAGAGCATTGATGAGCTTTGGGACCGGCGCAACGACATCGGCGACGGACGTACTTTTGGCAGGTGGGGTGCTTTCGACGGTGATAATTACAATGCCGACGCGGCGAGTGCCCCCTGGGGCTGGGACGATGGGGACGATGGTGCCACCTTCACTGGCGACAACTTTGCCGATCCGGCCCATATGGTGGATACCCACCTGAATGGTCTAGGCAACTTCGCTCACGTCTATGCTTATAATCCGTACTATACCCACAAGGTTTCCGTGGAAAGCGTCACCAGCCGCGCCGACAGGGACCCTTTTGGCGGCAAAAGTGATATCTATGTCAAGGTAACGACCAACGGTGATAAATACACCGATGATCGGCTTTGGAAGTATAACAATACGGCTATTGGTATCAGACGGTATGTTAACTGGGGATATGATGACGCCACGGATGGCTTCCAGTACTCCAGCGCCTACCACACCCGCTTTCTGGCCAAGCCCCCGGGCAGTACCATTACGATCGAGGTCCTGGACAGCGATATTGACGGCGATGACAGCATGGGGAGCCTCAGTGTAACGCCGGCTATTGGCCAGACCCAGACATGGACCGATGCGTACACTTTCAGCGGACAGGCCCAGGTAACCGCAACAGTGAGCGCGATCCGGTAATCCTTGTACCTCACCCTCAAAAGATCCTGATATTTGCCTTATGAAGGCGGACCAACCCGCTTAACGATATAACGAGGAGGGTTTATTAAAACATGAAATGGAAACTGTTGGCAGCAGCGCTGGTTGTGGTGCTGGCTATCGTCCTGCTGGCCGGGTGCGGCGGCAATGCGGATAAGGCCAAAGCAACCCCGGGAAAGGAACAGGGCAGCCAGGCGGTACCGAAGATTACCTTAAATGTTGCTACCGCTGGCGATACCAACATGGCCGACCTGCAGAAGGAGGCCGTCGCTCCAGGCTTCAAGGTAAAGTACCCCGACGTAGAGGTAAACGTTATCGGCACGGGCCCCGGCGATGCCGGCAGTAACGCCATCCTTACCAAGCTAAAGGCCCAGAAAGACGCCGGCAGGGACAAGTGGGATATCGACGTGGCGGTGGTGCATCAGAGCGTGATGGAAAGCCTCATCAAGGAGGGACTGATTGACAAGTACGTCTCTCTTACGGAAAACGGCAAGTATGTAGTCAGCTTCGACAGCAAGAACTCCCTGGGAACCAACGTAGAAGGGTACGTCATCCCCATGTTCCATAGCCAGACGGCCATAGCCTATAATCCGGACCTGGTACCCAATCCACCCGCCACCTTTGACGAACTGGTGTCCTGGATCAAGGCTAATCCCAACAAGTTCGGCTACAACGGCGTCAAAGGCGGTATGAGCGGTGTGGCCTTCGTCACCGGCTATATTTACTGGAAGACCGGCAAATACGATAATTATGCAGTTACTGGCCCTTACGACAAGGCCCGTGAAGCAGATTGGCCGGCCATTATCAAGGAACTGAAATCCCTGCCCGTGACTATGACCCAGGGCAACAACGGCACCCTGGACATGCTCAACCGTGGCGAGATTGCCATGGGTCCGGTATGGGTGGATATGTTCATCCTCTGGAAGAACGAAGGGCGGATGGACCCAAAGATGCGGTTGAAGCTTATCCAGCCCGGCCTGCCGGGCCAGCCCATGTACCTGGTCGTACCGGCCAGGGCGGCGAATAAGGAAATGGCCATCAAGTATATTGACTACCTGGCATCCCCGGAGATACAGGCCAAGGTGATCGTGGAGCGCAACGGCTGGTACCCCGGGATTGATGCCAACAAGGTTTTACCCCTAGTTTCGCAGAAAGCAAAAGACCAGCTATTTAAAGACATTGCTCCCGACGAGCTGAATAAGTACGGACTGACCTTCCCCCTGGCACCTTATCTTAAGGACATCCAGACTGCGTACGAGGAGAACTAGCCGTGGCGGTGAAAGGGATTTCTCACCCGGACAGGGTGGAACGGTGGGCCGGAGTGGCGGTATCCGCTCCGGCCCTGGCCTTAGTTATAGCCTTATTTTGTATTCCTTTTCTCAATTCCTTTTTCATCAGTTTTCGGCGGGAGGCACAGTGGACCCTGGGCAACTATGCCACGGTGGGCAGGCTCTACCTGGGGGATATCCTCTTCACAGCAGGAGTTTCTTTGATCGCGCTGGTGGCGACCCTGCTGGTGGCTGTAGCCATCGGTGGGTATTTGCGCCTGCGGCCGAACCGGGTCGTGGAGTTCCTCTTCAAGATACCGCTTTTTATCCCCTTCGTGGTGGTGGGGCACGCCATGCGCGTTTTCCTGGCGCCCCACGGTCTCTTGAATTCTGCCCTGGCCCAGGTCGGCCTGGTAAACCTCGCCGCTCCACCCTCCATTGCTTTTTCCTGGCTGGGCATTGTTGTGGCCCTAACCTGGAAGAACATGGCCATGGCCTTGCTGCTGGTTTTGGGGGCTTTCCGTGGCGTAAGGGAAGAGTACCTGGAGTCCGCCAGAAACGTAGGGGCAGCAGAGTGGCGCCTGGTGAAGGACGTCCTCCTGCCCATGGCGGCTGGCTCTGTGGCCGTGGCGGCGGTGCTTATCTTCTCCTCCATGCTGGCCTCCTTTTCTATTCCCCTGATGATCGGTAGCGGCAAGGGAGCCCAGATGTTGATGATTGATATCTATTACCGGATTATTTACCAGCAGGACTATGGTGTAGCCAATGCCCTGGGAGTAATTTCCTACCTGGGGGCTACCGGGGCGGCTATTTATTACCTGAGGACGGTGAGAAGCGGTGAACGGTCTTAAAGTTTGGCAATTGACCGGGCGGGTTGCGGGCCTGGCCCTAGCTTTCTTTATCATCTTTGGCCCCCTGTCAGGGCTCATCATCTGGTCAGTGGCCGAGCGATGGTACTGGCCGGCGGCCCTGCCGCAAAAAGCCGGTTGGTTTTACTGGCAGCGGGTCCTGGGCGGGGACGTGTGGCAGAACTTTCTCCTGGGGGTGGAGATTGCTCTGCTGGTAACAGCCCTTGGTCTCCTGTTAACGGTTCCGCTGGCCTATGTCCTGGCCCGGTTCAAGATGCCTATGAAGCCGGTAATACTGATGCTCTTTCTCTTACCGCAGGCCTTTCCGCAACTACCTGTCTTCGCCAACACCGCGGTGCTCCTTTACCGCTGGAACCTGGCCGGAAAGGTGTCAGGGGTCGTGCTGATCCACCTGGTTGGCGCCCTGGTTTACGCCTTGTGGACCCTGGTAGCTGTCTATCAGTCCATTCCCCCGGAGCTGGAGGAAGCTGCCCGGAATCTGGGAGCTTCGCGGATAAAAACCTTTTTCACGGTGAGCCTGCCCCTGGCCCTGCCGGGCATTATCGCCGGCGGTCTCCTCGTTTTTCTCTATTCACTGGATGAGTTTACCGGCACGCTTTTGGTGGGGGCGCCTTTTGTGGTCACCCTGCCGGTACTCATGTACAATACCTCCATGGGTTACGAGTTACAAATTGCTTCTGTTACGGCCCTCCTGCTGATGCTCCCGGGACTCTTAATGCTATTGATGATGGAACGTTTCCTGAAGGCGGAATATCTTTCGGCCTTTGGCCGCATTTGAAAGGAGATAAGGTCCATGACCGCAATTCGGGTAGAAAAGTTGGAGAAATGGTTCGGCAGGGTCCGTGCCCTGGATGGGATTTCCTTGGACATCCAACCGGGGACCTTGGTGGCCATCCTTGGGCCCAGCGGCTGTGGCAAGACGACCTTGCTGCGCTGTCTGGCCGGATTCACTGCAGTGGACGGCGGGCAAGTCCTTTTTGATGGCGAGGATGTCACCCACCTCCCGCCCCACCTGCGCCAGACAGCCCTGGTATTCCAGAACTACGCCCTCTGGCCGCATATGACCATTTTTGACAACATCGCCTACGGGCTGCGGTTAAAGAAATTGCCGCGCCGGGAAGTCCAAAGCCGCGTAGAGGCTGCTTTGGCCCTGACAGAACTGAATGGGGACCCGGACCTACCGCGCCGCCGCCCCGCCGCCCTCTCCGGTGGCCAGCAGCAGCGGGTGGCCTTGGCGCGCGCCCTGGCGGTAGAGCCCAGGGTGCTCTTGCTTGATGAGCCCCTCAGCAACCTGGACGCCAGGGTACGGCAACGCCTGCGGGTGGAAATCCGCTGTCTACAGAAGAAACTGGGTATCACCACCGTGCATGTGACTCATGACCAGGAGGAGGCCTTATCTATGGCCGATACAGTAGTTATCATGAATGGCGGCCGGATAGAGCAGGTAGGCCGCCCGGCTGAAGTTTTCCAGCGTCCGGCCAGCGCCTTCGTGGCGGAGTTCCTGGGTAATAGTAATACTTTGCCCGGTCGAGTATTGCCCGGGGGAGCACTGGAGGTAGCCGGGCAGCGGCTCCCTGGCGGGCTAGCATTGCCGCCGGATGCCGCTACAGTGACGGTAGTCATCCGGGCGGGCGATATAACCCTGCGATCTCCCGGTACTTCCCCTGCCGAGGGACAGGTGGTCCTTGCGGGAGTGGTGGAAGATGTGCTGTTTCAGGGCAACTTGTACCGCCACACTGTAGTTGTGGGTAGACAAACCATCGTTGCCGATGCAACTACCCCTTCAAGGAGAGGGCCGGTCCTGGCCGTGATCCCCGCGGTAAAAGTGTTTGTCTTCCCTGTCCCTTAGCTGGAAGAGCTACACTCCTGCAAGTCGATGAAAAGCTGTTGGAGAGAACGTCCGTGCGGTTAACTTTTTAGCTGCCGGGGTACGAGAAGATAGCGAGTTAGGAGAGGGAGAGGGTATTGGAACCGACCATCAAGGCCATCGCCGCGGAATTAGGTATTTCCGTAGCCACAGTTTCTAAAGCACTGAATGGCTACAACGATGTAAGTGACGAAACCAGGGAGCGGGTGCTGGCCCTGGCCAGGAAGCAAGGGTATGTGCCCAACGCCCTGGCCAGGGGTTTGTTACGCAAGCGCTCGCAGACTATAGGGCTGATCCTTCCCGATATTCGCGACCCCTTTTTCCCGGAGGTGGCCCGTGGCGTGGAGGACGCTGCCAATGAGCGGGGCTACCGCGTCATCTACTGTAATACCGACCGGGATCAGGAAAAGGAACTCGCAGCCGTGCGGAACCTCCTGGAAAAGCGGGTGGACGGGTTCATTTTAAATGGGAATTATCTGCAGAGCGGTTACCTGGAATGGCTGCGGGCACGGGAGGTACCATTTGTCCTCCTGCGCCGGCGGCTGGCGGCAACGGAAATCTCCTTTGTGGACGTAGATAACATATCTGGTGCCTACATGGCCACCACGCACCTTATCCGCCTGGGGCATCGGCAAATTGGATTTATCAACCTGCCCGTCACTTCTTATGCCCATGCCCCGCGGGGGGAGGGGTTCCAGAAGGCTATGGCGGACTACGGCCTGGAGGTAAATGACCGGTGGGTCCGGGAAGGGGATTATACTACCCCGGGAGGCTGTCGCCTGGCGCTGGATATACTCGGCTCTATGGAGCGTCCCACAGCCATTTTCGCCGCAAATGACCGCATGGCCCTGGGGATCCTGGAAGCTGCCGGGCAGTTGGGACTAAAGGTCCCAGGGGACCTGGCAGTGATTGGCTATGACGGGCTGGAAATAGGAGAACTCTCCTTTATCGGCCTTTCAACTGTTTCCCAGCCGCGCTATGAAATGGGTTATCTCTCCCTGGAATTGCTGGCGAATATGATCGAGGGCCAGGAGACCCCAGGGCGACAGGTGATTTTACCGGTGCAAATGACTGTGCGCCGCACTTGTGGAGGCGGGGCGTCATGAATCTCGCCTGTCGCTTGCTGGTAGCCGATCTGGACGGCACTCTAACGGAAGGTGGAGAGCCGGTGGCAGAGCAAGTTGTTGCTGCCGTACGGGAGTTTTGCCGGCGGGGCGGCCTTTTCACCCTGGCTACCGGCCGGGGACCGCTGTCTGCCAGGTGTTACCTGGATCAGTTGGCCGTGACCATCCCGGCCATTTTATTTAATGGTGCCTGGCTCTACGACCCTGTATCCGGCTGCCCCATCCGGGAAAAGGTTTTGCCTCCTGATTTTGTGATCCCTTTTCTCGATTGGCTGACGTCCTTTACGGGTGATGTAGTTGTCTACCGGGGTGAGGAGGTGCTGATACCAGGCTTAAGTTCCCGCCTGGAGCGGCACTTCCAAAAAGACGGCGGCCGTTATCGATCCGTACCGGGGTGGGCGGGATTGACTTCTTTCGGTATTAATAAGATCCTGGTAATCGCCCCCTCCGGGCCATACAGATCCTTTGCGGCGCGCTTTCCGCGGGAAGCAGCTATGGTCAATTGGATCCAGTCCGAGAATGACTACTGGGAAATCATGCCGGCTGATGTTTCTAAAGGGTCGGGTTTACTGGAACTGATAGCCCATCTGGGCATTTCCTGGCAAGAAGTAATAGCTATTGGTAACCACCTCAACGACCTGGAGATGCTGGCAGTGGCTGGCCTGGGGGTAGCTGTCCGGAACGCTCACCCGGTGCTCAGGCGAACAGCGCAGTATGTCACTAGCGGCTGTTCGTGGAAAGGCGTCATGGAGATCTTGAGAAAATTAACTCTACTTTAATTTTATCTTACCTTACCGTGACTAGCTTCAAAATTAATTCCGGCGGCGGTCGCGCACGTAGATGCTGCCCGGCTGAAGTTTGGCATATTGTTTAAGTTCGGCCGCCACCGCCGCCATTTCCAGGTGATTTTTAAAAGTGCGCTGGCGGCTGTCCACAAGGGCCAGGGAGACGGTCATCAGGGGGAAACACTGCTTTTTTCCCTGGCGGTCGAAGGAGCAGATACAGCCCTGGGAGCGGTCGGCAGGGTCATAAAGATAAGGAGTGTGCCGGTCGAAGTTGGCGATTATCTCCTGGCAGACGGCGTCCGCCCGGCCGGGAACGGTAATAATGACAAAGTCATCCCCGCCGATATGGCCCGTAAAATCCCCGGGAGCTCCATGCCGGGTTACAGCCTGGGTAATAATGTCTGCCAGCAGGCGGATTGCTTGATCGCCCTTTTCGAACCCGTATTTATCATTAAAGGCCTTGAAGTTATCGATATCGACGTAGATTAAGGTAAAGTCCTCGCCGTCTTGCAGGCGGGCGTTAATTTCTTCTTCAATGCGCCTGTTTCCCGGCAGGCCGGTGAGGGGGTTGGCACCCCTGGCCAGCTCGATTTGCGTTTGCGTGATGGTATCCAGGAGCCGCTGGATGGAGATGATGCCGGCGTATTTTTTATCCTGGACCACGATGATATCGTCATAAAGGCGTTGCATGGGACGATGCATGGCGAGTTGTGAGACGTTTTCCAGGGGCAGGTCGACATCTACGATAAGAGGATTGGCATCAATGACGGCCGTGAGCGGGCGCCCCAGGTAGAGGGCGACGCCGTAATGGGAACCCAGGTGATAGTAGAGCCTGTCCCGAGTTAAAAGGCCAACAGGCCTGCCGGCGTCGACAACGACTACGCTACGCACGTGTTCATTAGTAAGGCATCAACTTCATGGGTTAAAGTCCCAGAGGTAAAGGTAATGCCGCGCTCCATAATTTGCCTGGCCACGTTTACTCCCCTGGGCAGGCGGCGAAGTTCCTTACGCTCGCGTAAAACGGCCTGGACCTTAATGTTGATTGTTGGGGCCGGATAGGACGGGCGGGCGATAAAGAAACCCTGGCCGTAGGGCACGCCGAGTTCTGCAAGGGTAGCCAGTTCGGCTTCGGTCTCGATACCCTCGGCGATAATACTGGCCCCTATTTTATTGGCAAAAATCAGGAAAGTTTCTACCAGTGCCCTTTTGATGGGGGAAAGGTGGATGTTCTTTACCAGGGAAAGATCGATTTTGATAAAATCCGGTTGTAGCTCGGCCACCGCCTGGAGGCTGGAATATCCCGCCCCGGCGTCGTCGATGGCAATGAGGTAACCCTGGCTGCGGTAATGGTCTAAGGTTTTGGCGAAGCTAGAAAAGTTTTCAATTGAGGTGCGCTCGGTGAGCTCAAAAACGATCTGCTGGGGCGATAAACCCAGGGAGGTTAAAAGTTTTATGGTCTCGCCCCGGCGGAAGAGGGGGTCGTCAATGACACTGGGATTGATATTTAAGAAAAGGCGGCCGTGGGATGGCAATATGGGGGCGTTCTGGATGGCAAGTTGCCGGGCAATCCTTTCCAAAAGGTAGAGGGAGCCATTTTTCACGGCGAAGTTAAATAAATTGAGGGGGGAAGCGAAGTAACTTCCTTCCGGGCCGCGAGTCAAGGCTTCATAGCCGAAAACTTCTCCCGTTGGTAAATAAACGACGGGTTGATATACTGTTGCCAGGCGGCCATGCTGTAAAATGGCTTGAAATTCTTCTAAAAGCTCCAGCCTCTCCAGTTCCGGCGCATCTTTAGCAAATTGCATCGCCTCCTTAATGGCTGCATAAATCCGGCTTTCAACTTCCTGGCCAGGATCTAGGGCGAGTTGAGTAGAGCCGGCGTGAAGTTTAATTTTTACCTCCCGGAATCTCAGGTTCAGTACTTCCTGGGCGTTGTCGCGAAAGGCCCGCGTTATTTGCAAAAGTTCGCGTCCCCGGGGGCTTTTATTTTCAGGTAAAGAGAAATAGAGGATAAAATCGTCGCCGCCTAAAGATTCCATCCCCAGCAGCGGGCCTATAGAGAAATTTCCGGCTGCTTCCTTCAGGACAGCAGGGAGGAGGCGTAAGATGCGGCTACAGGTCTGGGGGCCATAAATAGACTCCACTTCATTGAATTTAACGATGTCTATATAGATTAAGCAGATCCTTTCACCATTTCTCAAACGGCCGGCAATCTGGCGGAATAAAGGGTTGTCCCTTCGCCAGAGAGTTTGGCCGTCAAAATTCTTGCTGGCATGGGGGTATACTTTTTCGCCCAGCCGGTGCAGGCAGTCAGCAAAAGTACAAATTTGAGCAGCTAAATACTGGCGCCAGGACAAAGCCTTCCCTCCCACGGGAGTATTGCAACTCTATTTTAAATAGACAATTTTAGCTAGAAGTTAAGCTCAACTTATTTTAAGGTTAAAATTGGCGGTTCCAGGTTTTGATGTTTTAGCAAGAGAGGTGATATTTCAAAAATTTAACAGTAATTTAACTAGGCCTTAGCTGTAAGTTTATAAAACTATAGTAAAATAAAAGTCAGAGGAAGATAGAATTTATAAGCAACCGGTACTTTAAAAAGGGGAGTGTAGCCGTGGAAGAGGAGAATTATGTTAGCCTTTTCCGGGAAATCGACGGTATTGTTGCCCTCCTGGACATCGGCCACACTTACCTTAACGGTTGGGATATTCCCCGGGTGATATGGCAGCTGGGCGAAAAACTGGCATCTCCGTGATAACCATGGGGGGAAGGATGAGCATTTACCCATTGGTATGGGGGCATCAATTGGCGGCTTGTGCGAGAAGCCTTAGCCTTCTTACCTTCGCCGCCGGCCCTGATCCTCGAGTATAACGAGGAAATTTAAGGTAAGAAATGTGAATGACGAAAGGATGGTTTAGATGAAACACAAAAGATACCTGCTGCTTCTAGTATTGCTGGCAATCTCCCTGGTGGCCGGTCCAGCCCGGGCTGAGGAAGGTGAGAGGGTCACCTTGGGACGCGGGCAGGCGGTAAGGGATGATTTTTACGCCGCTGGCCGAATGGTGGAAGTGCTGGGGAATATAACTGGGGACCTGATGGCTGCCGGTGATAGCGTGACCAGTGAGGGCGATATCGGTGGCGACGTGCTGGTGGCGAGCCGTACCCTTAACATCAGCGGCACCGTGGGTGGTGACGTCCGGGCTGCTGGGCAGAACATTTCCTTAGACGGCCAGGTGGGCCGGGCGGTGACAGTCTTTGGCCAACAACTAGCTGTCAAGCCTGGCGCTAACGTCGGTCGCAATCTGATGTTCGGCGGGGAACGGTTGGAACTGGCGGGAGCAGTAGGCGGTAACGTACGCGCTTGGGTAGATACTGTCACCGTATCAGGACGTGTTGACGGTAACCTGGAGATTGAAGCCGATCACCTAGAGCTGCTGCCAGGGGCGCAGGTAAAAGGCGATATTATGGTGAAAGGAGCTAATCCTCCTCTGATCAGTGAGGGGGCGGAAATCAAAGGCCGGGTAAATTATATACCACTAGCTACCGAAGCAGCTAAGAGGATGTCCTGGTGGCAAATCCTAGGGCGCCAACTATTGTCCCTGGCCAAACTCTTAGGGCTGGCACTGTTAATGGCTCTCCTGGCGGCCCCGTTCCTCCGGGCTGAGGTAGAGGAATTGCGGGCCAAACCCTGGACCGGCTTGGGGGTGGGGCTGGGCTGGCTAGTCCTGGCTCCCCTTGCCATCATCCTTTTAGTGATCCTGGTGGTGGGCCAGGCAGCAGCCTGGGTGCTGGGCATTGTCTATGTAGGGCTGATTTTTGCCGCCGGCTTATTGTTCAAACCAGTCCTGGGGGCCTTCCTCGGCCAGTGGTTGTTGGCCAGGTTTGGCGACCGGGAGTTCTCGCTGGTATGGGAAACGCTGTTAGGGGCAATGCTGCTGTGGCTACTAGGACTCATTCCCGTAGTGGGCGGTATCATCACGGTAGTGGGCGTCATTATTACCCTGGGAAGCTGGCTGGTCCTGCTGGCTCGCTACGGATTGGCCTGGCCTAGGCGGATCAGGAGGGTAGAATAGGTAAGGGGAGGACCCGAGTTGAGGCATAGTTTAAAGCAAAGGTTAATATTTTTATTTTTATTGCTCTCCTTGCTGCCGCTGGGCCTGTTGGGAACCGTAGTTGTTTATATATTCAGCTCCGCCCGCGCCGCCGAAGTGCAGCAGGAGCTGCAGGGCACAGCAGTTGTTCTCCGGCGGCAATTGGAGATGGAAATTCAGTCCTGGGTGGGTGAAATCAGGGAACTCGTCGTTTCACAGAATGTACGCTCTCTGGATCCCCGGGGAGCGAAAGACGTTTTGCTATATAAAAAGTCGGTCACCCCGGTCCAGGAGGCCCTGACCCTGGTAGGGGGCGATGGTTCGATTATAGCGGCCACAGACGCTAATGATGGGGCCAGCCTGGCGGGTAGAGAAGAGGTAGAACAGGCGTTAAATGGGGAAACGGTTATCAAGGAAACGACCGTTGGCGGGACAACTTTCCTCACTATTGCCGTACCCGTTAACCCTGACGGTATGAAGATAAAGGGTGTACTTCTGGGCAACTTTGCCCTCAAGACGCTGGAAGACGTGTTGAAGAGCGCTCATACTGGTATAACTTCGGTCTACCTTTTAAACGGACAAGGGAAGTTATTGATCTCCGGCCAGGAGGAGGCAGATACCAGTTTCCAAACCCTTGCCGCTCGTGAAATTGCCGCCGGTAGAGGTGGGACGGGAAGGTACCGCGATTACAAGGGGCAGGAAGTGTTTGGCGCCTTTTTACCCCTGCAAGAAATCGGCTGGGGTGTGGTGGTAGAAAGAAAGGTAGCGGAAGCTATGGCTGCTGCCAAGGGTATAAGCATTTTTCTGGGGAGTGCGATAGGTTTAATTGCTATTTTTGCCTTCTTGCTGGCCAGGAGCCTGGCCGGCAGGCTAATGCGCCCCCTGGAAAACCTGGTGGAAGTTTCGAGCCGGATAGCCCGGGGAGAACTAAATGTCGAGGTTAAAAGCAGGGGGCAAGACGAGATCGGGAGACTCAGTTCTACTTTTGCCCTGATGGTTGGAGGTTTAAAAGAGATTGTTGGGAAAATTACCGACAGTGTCGCTGAGGTAACCGGTGTGGCACGGACACTGGCCAGCGGCGCAGCGACGGTCCAAAAGGCAAGTGGTGAAGTGAGAGCGGCTCTGTCCGAGGTTGCAGCAGGAGCAGAGAAGCAGGCTGAAGGTGTAAACGTAGTTGTAGAGACTTTAAATCAAATTGCCGCCGGCATGGAGCAGATTGCCGGCCGCGCCCTGGCCATAGCAGGGGAAGGTTCGCGGATGGGTGATATTGCTGCCTGGGGAGCAAGGAGCATGAACCAGGTAACCATCCAGATGGATGCCATCCAGGCGCAGCAGGACAACCTGGAGCAATTTATCACCAGCCTGACGGGCAGGGTGGAAGAGATCAGTCATTTAGTCGGCGTGGTTGGCAGTATTGCCGAACAGACCAATCTCCTGGCCCTGAACGCCGCCATTGAAGCAGCACGGGCAGGAGAACTGGGCCGGGGTTTCGCCGTGGTGGCCGCAGAAGTAAAGAAGCTGGCCGAGGAAGCGGGGCAGGCAGCCCAGGATATTACGCGTAAGGTCCAGGTAATCGAGGAGGAATCTGGTAATACGGTAAATGCCATGGCGGCAGTCAGGCGGCAGGTGGAAATTGGTGGCAAGGTAGTGCGGCAGGCAGAAATTGATTTTACCAACATTCGTTCCGCCCTGGGAGGAATCCTGCAGCAGGTAGAAGATATATCGGCTTCCATCCAGGAGATTTCGGCCGGCAGCCAGGAATTAAAACAGGCAGTGCAAGAAATAGCCGCCATCTCCCGGCGAACAGCCGGGTTAACTGCCGGCGTAATGGGGGCTCTGGAACATCAAGAAGAGGCTGTACGCCATTTACATACTGAAACCAGTACCCTTGAGGAAATGTCCGCCGGACTGCAACAGGCGGTAGCCTCCTTTAAAACCTAAGCTATATTTTTCCCCGGCCTGTCCTATATGAGGGTGTCAGTTTTAACCCGCAAGCTGGCTGCTAGGCTGGCAATTAACAAATATTTTACTTTATTTTAAAAACGGGATAACCGCGGCTTTACTTCATTTTAAACACTCTTTGCTATGATAGAGACATCAAATCTTAACAGGGAGGTTTTTGTCAATGCCCTTTTTCAGCTCACGGGTTACCCATAGTGGTTACCAGAGATTGTTATCCCTGGTCCTGGTAGTTACCTTGCTTGCTGCTGCTTTCCTGCCCCTGGTGCCGGCTGAAGCAGCGGCAACGGCCAAAAACGTTATTATCCTGGTTGGGGACGGCATGGGTGCCAGCCATACGACCCTGGCCCGCTGGTACAAGGGTGGTCCCCTGGCCCTTGATGAGATGGTCAGCGGTGCGGTCCGTACTTATTCAGCGGAATCTCTTATAACCGACTCCGCCCCGGCAGCCACTGCCTTTGCCACCGGCTATAAGTCAAACGACAAATTTATCGGTATTGCCGCCGCGAGTGTTACCGTCCCGGGAGCGGCCTCCTTCAACGCCGGCGACCAGTACAGGCCGCTGGCTACCGTCCTGGAGGGAGCCAAACTCCTGGGCAAAGCGACCGGTCTAATTGCCACCTCCAACCTGCAGCATGCCACACCGGCAGCTTTCTCTTCCCACTGGCACAGCCGCAGTAATTACGAGGAAATTGGGAAACAGCAGGTTTACGAACAGATAGATGTTGCTTTTGGTGGCGGTAAAAAGTACCTTTTACCTAAAGAGCAGGGCGGTACGCGCAAAGATGGTTTAAACTTGTTAGATGAGCTGAAAAATATGGGTTACACCATTGTCATCAATACCCAGGAACTACTACAAACTAAGGCCACTAAGGTGTGGGGCCTCTTTGCCGACGATGCCATGGCCTATGACTTTGACCGCGACCCGGCTAAAGAGCCCAGCCTGGCCCAGATGACCCGCAAGGCAATCGAAATTTTGTCCCAGGATCCCGAAGGTTTCTTCCTCTTTGTCGAAGGTAGTGAAATCGACTGGGCCTCCCATGCCAATGATCCTGTTGGCGTCATCAGCGAAACCCTGGCCTTTGATGCCGCCGTGAAGGAAGCCCTGGACTTTGCCAAAAAAGACGGCCAGACCCTGGTGGTGGCCTTTACCGACCACGGTAACGGCGGGATGAGTATTGGTAATAAAGCCAGCGATAATACCTATTCCAAGCTTAGCTTTGAGCAGGTCATCGAACCCCTGCGTAAAGCCCGCCTGACTGGCCAGGGAGTGGAGGCCAGGGTGAATGCTGATCGGAGCAATATTGTGGAAGTCATGGCCCGGTACTACGGGATAACTGATTTAACAGAGGAAGAGATTGCTGCCATCCGCCAGGCCAAGCCCGGTTCTTTGAACTACGTAATCGGCCCTATGATCAGCAAGAGGGCCTACATGGGGTGGACTACCAATGGCCATACCGGCGAAGATGTCTTCCTCTACTCCTACGGGCCGGGGAAATTAACCGGTACGGTTGAAAACGCAGAAATCGCCCGGAAAGTGGCCGCAGCCATGGGGCTGGATCTAACCTGGCTGAACAAGGAATTATTCATACCGGTGCGCCAGGCCTTTAAAGATGCTATCATCACCTGGGACACCAGCAACCCCAACCTGCCCAAAGTAATCGTTGAGAAGGGCGGGAAAAAGGCCGAGTTGCCGGTAGGAACGAACCTGATGCTCATTAATGGCCAGAAGCATTACCTGCCCGGGGTGATAGTTTATAGTGAGCCGCAGGGCGTTACCTATATCCCCGGGGCGGCAACGGAACTGTTAAACTAGGATTTCCTGATATAATACGGCCGGGGTTATTTTCGCCCCGGCTATTTTAATTTGAGCTTCCAGCTGGTGCCGGTCAGAAGGAGTTTTAACGAAATTTTAAGTCAAAGCTAACGTTATTTTAACCCTGAGATTGTAAAATTTTCTTAAAAGCACTGGTAGCGAGGGGATATTAATGGCTAGAATTCTAGTGGTGGATGATGAAGTGGCGATTCAGGAACTGGTACGCTATAACCTGGAACGATCGGGGTTTGAAGTACTGACGGCCCCGGATGGGCCTGCAGCCCTGGCTAAAGTTGAACAAACGCCACCGGATCTCATTATCCTGGACTTGATGCTACCGGGTATCGACGGCCTGGAAGTATGCCGCCGTCTTAAGGCCAACAAGGCGATGGCAGCAATACCAATTATTATCTTGTCAGCTAAAAAAGATGAAATGGATAAGGTCCTGGGACTGGAACTGGGGGCCGATGATTATGTTACTAAACCCTTTAGCCCCCGGGAGTTATTGGCCCGGGTTAAGGTATGCTTACGGCGGTTAACTTTACCTGGCAGCATTGACCAGCCCCGGCTGCAATTAGGACCTTTCTTAATGGAGGTTCAGGAATATCGCTTTTATATCGACAATATGGCTATCAAATTAGCACCCAAGGAATTTGAACTGATGCATTACTTTCTCCTTAATGTAGGTAAAGTCCTGCGCCGGGAGCTGTTACTGCAAAAAATTTGGGGTTACGATTACGCTGCAGATACCCGGACGGTAGATGTCCACGTCCACCATTTGCGGGAAAAAATAGAGCCGGATCCAGCCAACCCCATCTATATAGAAACCATTCGCCGGGTAGGGTATCGTTTCCGGGAAATTGTTGATTAAAAGTTTACGATTATTTTATAAATCCTTAACTAGGGATTAATTAAGGGATAATTTAGCCATAACATCAACCTTTTATAATTATATTAGCCTGGTAGTTACCTGCTGGCCATCTTAATTCAAAGGAGGAGAATACTTAGTGCTAAGTAAAAAGAGCAAGTGGGTAGTCCTGCTGGTAATGGCCCTGGTAATGGTACTGGTAGTGGCTGGTTGTAACAGCGGTAAGGGCGATGCTGGTAAGACGCAGGGAAGTGCTGACAACAAGCAGACCCAGGAAACTAAAACCATAACCTTGAATGGTGCCGGCGCGTCTTTCCCATATCCCCTTTACAGCAAGTGGATTGCCGAGTATCGCAAGGTGGCTCCCAGTGTAACCATCGACTACCAGTCCATCGGCAGCGGGGGTGGCATCAAGGGTATTACCGAGCAGACAGTTGATTTCGCCGGCAGTGATGCCCCTATGAAAGACGACCAGCTGGCCAGGGCCCCGGGGCAGATCTTCCACATTCCCACGGTTATGGGTGCCGTCGTAATTACTTACAACCTGGAAGGCGTTAAGACAGGCCTCAAGCTGACCCCGGAAGTCATCAGTGACATCTTCCTGGGTAAAATTAAGAAGTGGAACGATAAGGCCATCATTTCTCTAAACCCGGATTTAAAACTGCCTGATAAAGACATCACAGTTGTTCACCGTTCCGATGGCAGTGGCACTACCAACATTTTCACCGATTACCTGAGCAACGTCAGCAAGGAATGGAAAGAAAAAGTAGGGAAGGGTACTTCTGTCGAATGGCCTGTTGGCATTGGGGCCAAGGGTAATGAAGGCGTGGCCGGTACCGTTAAGCAGACGCCGGGCGGGATTGGCTATGTAGAGCTCGCCTATGCCGTCCAGAACCAGCTGCCTTACGCTTTCATCAAGAACCAGGCCGGTAAATTTGTTGAGCCTACCCTGGAAACCACGACGGCGGCTGCTGCCGGTGCCGCCGCCAATATGCCTGAAGATATGCGGGTATCCATTGTCAATGCCCCCGGGGAAAACTCCTATCCCATTGCCGGGTACACTTACCTGCTGGTGTATAAAGACCAGAAGGATAAGGACAAGGGTACGGAACTGGTGAAGTTCCTGTGGTGGGCCATTCACGATGGTGAAAAATATGCCAAAGACCTTCTCTATGCGCCGCTGCCCGATAACGTCGTGAAACTGGCGGAAGCCAGGATCAAGCAGATTAACTACCAGGGTCAACCTCTTTATAAGTAAATCCTCAGGCAATATTGCCGGGGATAAATTGCAGTAATTACTGGCCGGGCTGGAAGCGGAAACTTGATCCATACCAGTTGGAAAAAGCCGCGCGTGGCGCGGCTTTCATAATCCTTAACATGATATTAACCTGGGGCTAATTTAAACATAACACCAGTTTTTTATAATATCCTATGGACAGGCAGTTAGCTGCCGGCCACATTATTGTAAATGGGAGGAGAAACTTAAGTGCCCAGGAAGAAAAGCAAGTGGGTAGTCCTGCTGGTACTGGCGCTGGCGCTGGTAATGATGGTAGCCGCCTGCGGCAAGAGCAGGGAATCCAGCCAAGCGCCGGCGGGTAGTACCGACAGCAAGACTAAAACCGTAGCTTTGAATGGTGCCGGCGCGTCTTTCCCCTATCCCCTTTACAGCAAGTGGATTGCCGAGTATCGCAAGGTGGCTCCCAGTGTAACCATCGACTACCAGTCCATCGGCAGCGGGGGTGGCATCAAGGGAATTACCGAGGAAACGGTTGATTTCGCCGGCAGTGACGCCCCCATGAAAGACGACCAGCTGGCCAGGGCGCCGGAACAGATCTTCCACATTCCTACGGTTATGGGTGCCGTCGTAATTACTTACAACCTGGCAGGCGTTAAGACGGGCCTCAAGCTGACTCCGGAAGTTATAAGCGGTATCTATTTAGGCAATATTAAAAAATGGAATGACCCGGCTATAACTTCCATCAACCCGGATGTCAAGCTACCTGAGCAAGAGATCACTGTCGTCCATCGCTCGGATGGCAGCGGTACCACCAACATTTTCACCGATTACCTGAGCAACGTCAGCAAGGAGTGGAAAGAAAAAGTAGGGAAGGGTACTTCCGTCGAATGGCCTGTTGGCATTGGGGCCAAGGGTAATGAAGGCGTGGCCGGTACCGTTAAGCAGACGCCGGGCGGGATTGGTTATGTAGAACTCGCCTATGCCGTCCAGAACCAGTTGCCTTATGCTTTCCTTAAGAACCAGGCCGGTAAATTTGTTGAGCCGACCCTTGACACTACCACTGCTGCTGCGGCTGGCTCCGCTGCCAATATGCCCGAAGATATGCGGGTTTCCATCGTCAATGCCCCCGGGGAAAACTCCTATCCCATTGCCGGGTACACTTACCTGCTGGTGTATAAAGACCAGAAGGATAAGGACAAGGGTACGGAACTGGTGAAGTTCCTGTGGTGGGCCATTCACGATGGTGAAAAATATGCCAAAGACCTGCTCTATGCGCCGCTGCCCGACAACGTTGTGAAACTGGCGGAAGCCAGGATCAAGCAGATCAATTACCAGGGCGAATCCCTTTATAAGTAATTTCCTGATTGTTTTTTAAGGGGAAGGACACCCTGGAGAACAGGCAGCAGGGGAAATCATGAGCCTGGCTCATGATTTCCCCTATCTTTGCTTGCGGCAAGAATTTACCCTGGCAACATGTTTAATTTAGAGGAATTCAGACGGTAAACAGCGAATATCAACATGATTTACATGGGGTTTCCATTGGTATTATCTAGAAAGTTGGCGGAGGATTATAAATGCAAATGCCAAGCCCTCAAAGCAGGCGGTGGGGAGACAGTCTCTTTCGCGGCCTTACCTTCCTGGCGGCCCTGGGAATGATAGGCCTGATGACGGTTATTGCCGTACAATTAATCAGAGGATCCCAGCTCGCTTTTACGCGCTTTGGGCTGGGGTTCGTCACCGGTTCCAGGTGGGACCCGGTCCACGGCGCCTTCGGGTCTTTACCTCTGGTTTACGGCACAATAGTCTCCTCCTTAATTGCCCTGCTCATTGCTGTACCCTTGAGCCTGGGCATTGCCATTTACCTCGCTGAACTGGCCCCCCACCGGGTGCGCACCCCCGTTTCTTTCCTGGTCGAGCTCCTGGCAGCCATTCCCAGCGTTGTCTACGGCTTATGGGGCGTATTTGTCCTGGTACCCTGGGTACGGACAGCCTTAGAGCCATTTTTGCAAAAAACACTGGGCTGGCTGCCCTTTTTTCAAGGCACTTATTATGGTTTCGGCATGCTGGCGGCTGGCATTATCCTGGCCATCATGATTATCCCTACTATTTCTGCAGTTTCCCGGGAAGTTTTGCTGGCAGTGCCTAACTCCCAGCGGGAAGCTATGCTGGCTTTAGGTGCCACCCGCTGGGAGACGATTAAGATGGCCGTCCTTCCCTATGGCCGTTCAGGAATCCTGGGGGCCGTGATTCTCGGGCTGGGACGAGCCATCGGCGAGACCATGGCCGTGACGATGGTCATCGGCAACCGGCCGCAGATTTCCCCCTCGGTTTTCGAACTGGCCCAGACCATTGCCAGTATTATCGCCAATGAGTTCAGCGAGGCCTTTGACGAACTGCACCTGTCGGCCCTGGTGATGGCCGGGCTGGTCCTCTTTGCCGTTACCCTGCTGCTGAATATCCTGGCCCGCCTGCTGGTCTGGCGTGTGGCCAGGGTACCGGAAGGGGTGACCAGGGAATGATTGCCGGGCGCGATCAGCGGCGCAGGTTTAGCAACAAGCTGATGTTGGTGCTGGCCGCAGCTGCCACCGTACTGGCCCTCCTCCCCCTGGGCAGCATTCTGCTTTATGTAGCCACCAAAGGCCTGCTGGCCCTCAACTGGGACTTCTTTACCCAGCTTCCTAAACCTGTAGGAGAACCCGGCGGCGGCCTGGCCAATGCCATTGTCGGCACCTTAATTTTAGTTGGACTGGCCTCTGTAATGGGGATTCCCCTGGGCATCCTGACAGGTATTTACCTGGCGGAGTTCGGCAGGGGACGGCTGGCCTGGCTGGTACGGTTCACCTGTGACGTGATGACGGGTATACCTTCGATCATCGTGGGTATCGTCGTTTACGGGACCATTGTCGTGGCCATGAAACGTTTTTCCGCCATTGCCGGTGGGGTGGCCCTGGCCATAATTATGCTACCCCTGGTAACCAGGACGACGGAAGAAATGCTTAAACTGGTGCCCAACAGCCTGCGCGAGGCCTCCCTGGCCCTGGGGGCCTCCCAGTGGCGCACCACCTACAGCATTGTCCTGCGCAGCGCCATGGGGGGGATAATCACCGGTTCTCTCCTGGCGGTGGCCCGGGTTGCCGGCGAAACGGCGCCCCTGCTGTTTACGGCCTTGAGCAGCCGCTACTGGCACACCGGCCTGGACCAGCGGATTGCCTCCCTGCCGGTGTATATCTACACCTATGCCACCACTCCCTACGAGGAAATGCACCGGCTGGCCTGGGGGGCCGCCCTGGTACTGGTGGCCATGGTCCTGGTGACCAGCATCGCCGCCCGGCTGGCAGGTCGCCGGGCCGGTGGAGGGAGGTAGTTAGCATATGGATACCAGGTTACTGGTGGAGGATTTCAGCGCCTGGTATGGCCAGACCCAGGCGGTAAAAAACGTTACCCTGCCGGTATATGCCAGCCAGGTGACCGCCATTATCGGGCCCTCGGGATGCGGGAAGTCTACCTTTATTCGTTGCCTGAATCGCTTGCACGAGGTAATCCCGGGAACCCGTACCAGGGGCAGGGTACTTCTGGACGGCCAGAATATTTATGATGATAGAGTGGATGCGGCGGAAATCCGCCGGCGGGTGGGCATGGTCTTCCAGAAACCCAACCCCTTCCCGACCATGTCCATCTTTGATAATGTAGCGGCGGGGTTGCGGGTGCACGGCCTGCCTCCCGGGACTACCGCTGAGGAAGTGGTGGAAAGGTGCCTGAAAATGGTAGGGCTGTGGGACGAGGTTGCGGACCGCCTCCGGGATTCGGGCGTCAGCCTGTCCGGGGGCCAGCAGCAGCGCCTGTGCATCGCCAGGGCCCTGGCCGTGGAACCGGAAGTCCTGCTCATGGATGAACCGTGCTCGGCCCTGGACCCTGTTTCCACCCTGAAAATAGAAGAATTGATTAAAGGCCTGAAAGAAAAATATACAATTGTAATTGTAACTCATAATATGCACCAGGCTGCGCGGGTAGCCGATTATACCGCCTTTTTTCTTAACGGCCAGCTGATAGAGTACGGTGTCACTTCGGATATTTTCACCAACCCCAGGGACCAGCGAACCGAGGACTATATAACCGGCCGCTTTGGTTAAACACCCGGTCGCTCTTTAATGAACAACGGTTGCTTTCCACGTAAAAACGTGATATGCTAATTTACGTGGAGGCGGTTGTCATGGAAAATCAAAACGTTACTATATCACTGCCTAAAAATCTGCTGCGTCAGGCAAAGCACCTGGCTATTGAGCAGGGCATTTCCCTGTCCGGCCTTCTTGTACAATTATTGGAAGAAGCAACAAGGAAGGATGACGAATACAAAAAAGCCAGGGAGCGTCATCTAGCCTTGCTGGATACCCTGGACCTCGGTAGCATGGGAAAAGCGCAGTGGAGCAGGAGCGAACTGCATGAGCGTTAGCCGGGAAAAACAGTTCGTTGATACGAATATACTGGTTTACGCCCATGACATTTCCGCCGGCATCAAACATGAAAAGGCCAGGGCCTTGCTTACTGAGCTCTGGAATTGTGGTAATGGGTGCTTAAGTATCCAGGTGCTGCAGGAGTTTTATGTTACGATAACCCAGAAGGTTTCCCGGCCGCTGGCGCCGGAAACGGCCGCAAGCATCATCAGGGACCTTGCCTGCTGGCAGGTCCACACGCCTAAGCCGCCAGACGTCCTGGAAGCGATTGAAATCCAGATGCACCATAAAGTATCCTTCTGGGATGCCATGATTTTACGCAGTGCCCAGGCCCTTGACTGCAGCACCCTCTGGTCCGAAGATTTAAACCCGGGGCAGCAGTACGGTGCGACACGGGTGTTGAATCCCTTTTTAGAGCAATAGTGTAGCCCGGGTTTTTAACCCGGCCGCCAAAATTGTAATAGGCCGCCTATCGGGCGGCTTTTTTGCTACGCGCATCTCAACGTGCCGTTTTTGCAGGAATTCCAGCCCTGGCGGCGAAAAGGGATATAGCGTATTGGGGTGCAAAAGCCATTTCGCATTTAAATGGAGGTGGCGCTGTTGTTCAGGGTGTTGCACCTGGCGGACCTGCACCTGGGATACCGGCCTGACCTGCCGGCACCGGTCCAGGAGGAGGTTTACCGGGAGCGCAACGGGGTTTTGCAGGCGGCCGTGGACCTGGCCCTGGATCCCCGCCGGGGAATCAACCTTGTCCTCATCGCCGGCGATCTCTTTGATAACCACCGGCCGCAGGCTTCCCTGGTGGAGGAAACCATCCGCGAACTGGGCCGGCTGGAAGCCGCCGGCATCCAGGTGATAACGGTGCCGGGGAATCATGACGAGATTACATATAACGATTCGGTTTACCGCCGCGAGGCCAGCCGCTGGCCGGGCCTCCTGGTTACTGAGCCCATGCCGGCGAAAGTGGCTACCTTAAAGATCAATGGTGATGCCTGTCACCTGGTGGCCATGGCCTACACGGGCGGCGTCAGCCGGGTCGACGGCCCGTTAAAGAATTTCCCCCCAGCTGAGGGGGGAGGGGTGAACCTGGCGGTATTCCACGGCTCCCTTGACTGGGACGGCGGGGAAAGGAGCCTGCCCCTCGATGGAGAAGCCCTGTCTGCCGCCGGCTACGACTATATAGCCCTGGGCCACATTCACCGCAGGGGACAAAGGCAGCTGGGCAGGGGCCTGGCCTGCTATGCCGGTATGGTGGCCGGCAAAGGTTTTGCCGATCCCGGCACCGGCTCCTGGACCATAGTTACCCTGGGGGACGGCCCGGCGCGGGTGGAGCAGGTACCGGCAGCGGTGCGGCCCTGGCGGGTAGTTGACGTCGATGTTACGGCTTTTCATGCTCCGGAGGAACTCGAGGCGGCAATCAGGGAATTAATCGACCCCGGTGCCCTGGTGCAGGTGCGCCTGGCAGGTACTATCGCCTTTGATCTGGACCTGGAAGGTTTGCAGGCCCGCCTGGATCATCTCTGTTCTTACCTGGACCTGGTGAACGATACGGAAGGGTGGGCACAGGAACTCCTGGAGAGTTTTGCCGCCGAACCAACCATCAGGGGTCTTTTTGTCCGCCGCCTGCAAGCAAAGCTTGCCGGCGCTGCGGGACCTGGGGAAGCAGCAGTGATCCGCCGTGCCCTCTGGCGCGGGCTCCTGGCCCTGAAGGGAGGTTGTGGGCCATGCCGGCTGTAACCTGGCAGCGCCTGAGCCTGGTCGGTTTTGGCTGCTACCGGGAGCGGGTAACTGTTACTTTCCAGGAAGGCCTCAATGTCCTGGTGGCCCCCAATGAAAAGGGTAAGTCAACCCTGATTGCCGGCCTGGAGGCCGTCCTTTTCGGACTCCCCAACACCAGCAACCCGGAAGCCTTTGGCAGCGCCCGTTTTGCCAACCGGGAAGAGCCGGACCAGTTTGAAGGGGAAGTAGAATTCCGGGTTGACGGCCGGGCCTACGCCTTAAGGCGCCAATTTAATACTAACCGGGTGACCATCAGGACCAGGGGTGATCACGGTTGGGAAGAGGTCTGGCGGGGCAGCCACAACCCCGGCGCCCACAAGAAAATCCCAGCTTATCTCGAACACCTTACTGCCTTTCTGGGCATAACCTCCCGGGAACTCTTTGAAGCCACCTTCTGCCTGGGCCAGCCCCTGCCGGAAGGGAGGGCTTTAAGCAATGAGGTACAAAAGCTCCTTTCCGGTAGCGGTGGCCACTACCAGGAAGCCCTAAAAATGCTGGCTGACGACCTGAGAGCCCTGACCCGTTATTGCGGTGACCGGGGCGTGGGCAATAACGGCCGCAAGGACGCCCGGCTGGAAGAGCTGCAAGCGGAAATTGCGATTTTGCGGCAACAGCAGCAGGCCACCAGCACCACCATTGACCAGCTGACCACCGTGCGCTCCCGGCTCCAGGAACTGGCGGTAGAGATTAAGTCGGTCCGGGCGCAACTGAAAAAAAAGCAGGACCTCCGGGCAGCCTGGGATGGCTGGCGCGCCCTGCAGGTAAGATACAACAGCGCCCTGCACGAACAGCAGCAGGCCGGGGCGGTCCAGGAAAGGGCCCGGGAGCTAGAGCAGAAGATCCGCCTGCACCAGGAGCAGGCGACCCGGTCGTATCCCGAGTGGGCCAGCGCTCCGGCAGGTACCGCCCGCAAACTCGACCGCCTGGTGGAGCTGGAGCAGGAAATGGCCCGCTTAAAGGGCGAGATGGCAAACTGGGAGGCGCACCTCCGGGATTTAAATAAGGAGCAGGAAGCATTAACGGCCAGGCTGCAGGGAGAACTGGCAGCGGTGGCCAATCACCCGGATATCCTGCGGGACCTGGAGGACCTGCGTAGCCTGGTGGCTGCGCGGCAGGAGCTGGCCAGGGAGGTGAAGGACCTGGCGGCGCGGGCGGCAGAAACGGCTGCTGAACTGGCCGCCCTGCCTGATTTCAGCGTGCTGGGAAACAGCCCGGCCACGGCCCTGGAGGGTTTACAGGTAGCGGCGCGCCAGCTCCTGGAGGACTGGGGCCGCTTTCAAGAGCAGCAAAACCGCTGTAAGGAACTGGAAGCGGAACTGGCGGGGGATCTGAGCTGCTTTGCCGGGCTGCCGCCGGAAAAGGAAGCCCTGGTGGCCAGTTACGCGACCACCAGGCTCACCCTGGCAAGGGAAGAAGAGGCGGCCCGGGAAGCCTGCCGGCGCCTGGAGGAACAAAAGGCCACCTACCGGCGCCGTGAGGAAGATTTCCAGCGAGAATTTGGCGACCTGGCCTCTTTAGGGGAGGAAGCCTTCCAGGCGGCGACAGATAAACCTCGCTTGCTGGCGGACCTGCAGGCAAAGGAAGCAGCCCGAAAGGCGGCCCTGGAGGCCGGCAGGCGCAAGAGGCTGGGTATAGTTCTCGCCCTGACCGGCGCCGGCCTGGTTACGGGCCTGGTAGCCGGCCTGGCCACCGGCAACTGGCTTGTCGCCCTGGTGGTAGCCCTGGTCCTGGCCGGCCTGGGCTATGGCGCCGGATCTTACCTGGGCCGAGAGGGGAAAGACAGCCTCGAGCTGGCCGGCGAGATTGCCACCCTGCGGGAGCACCTGGAGCAGCTGGATGCCGTGCTGGGCCCCTGGGCGGGGGCCACGGCGGCGGAACTGGGCGAACTCCGCCAGCGCCTGCGGGAGCGGGAGCGGGCGCGGGTGGAGCTGGCAACCCTGGCCGCTTCTTTGCCCGGCACGGCAGAGGAAGAAGCGGCCCGGCTGGCCCTGGAGGCAGCAACCAGGGCCAGCCAGGATTTCCTTGCTGCCACGGCAGAAATCAGCGCCCGGTTTACCGATGTAACGGCAGCCTACCGCCGTTACCTGGCCACCAGGGAAGAGTGGGAGCGCCTGGCAGCCGAGATAGAAGCCTTTACCATGAAGGCCGTGGGAGCACCGCCGCTAACGGCTTTAACGATACCCCTCGCCGGCCTGGCCGCTCCCTGGCCGGGCCTTACCTCCCTGGCGCGGCTGGCCGGGCAGGCCCCGGCCACAGTGGGCGAGCTTTTAACCTGGTTAAAGGAACTAGATCAAGCCGCCTGGGAAGATTTCCTGGCCCGGGCCCGGCGGTGGGAAGAATTGACGGCCCTTAACCGGCAGGTGCAAGAAAAACAGGAACAGCTCTTGCAGCCGGACGAAGAGGGGCAGACGGCCCTGGAACGCCTGGCGGCCAGGATCGCTGCCCTGGAAGGGCACGTGGCCCCCTTCACGGCGGCTACCGAAGCCGGGGAGATTGCTCCCCTGCTGGAGGAGGCGGCGAGGATAAAAGAACGCCTGGGCCAGGTGGCCGGCCGGCAGCAGGCTGCCGGGAGCCGGGTTAAGGATTTACGGGGGCAAATCCAGGAGCTGGAGCCTGAGGCAGCAAAGCTGCGGGAAGATCTGGCCGTCATCCTGGCGCCAGCCGGCGGGGAGGCCGGTAAAGCCCTGGAGCGCTGGCAAGCCTATGAGCAGCTGGCCCGGGAGTGGCAGGGCTGGCAGAAGCAGATGGCCGGCCTCCTGGGTGAAGGCGACCTGGACGACCTGGCCGCCGCCTGCCTGGATGCCGCCAACCGGGCCGCGGCTATCCTGAAGGAATGGCAGGACCTGGTCCGGGAGCACCCGGGGCTGCCTGAACCCGGGCGGGAAACAAAAGGGGAGGAGTTGGAAGAACAGTACAGGGCCCTCCGGGCAGGGATAAGGGAGCTAGAAAACCGCCTGGAAGGGCTGGAGGGTGAAGAGCGAGAGCTATTGCGCCGCCAGTCCCAGCTAGAAGGCTACCAGGCCGTCAACATGGCCATTGTTGCCGAGACCCTGGTGGCCAGGGAAAAGGAACTGGAGCGCCTGGAACTAGAGGCCGGTGCCCTGGCCCTGGCCTACCGGGAGCTTGTGGCCGCAGCACGGGATTACAGCCAGAACTACCGCCGCGAACTGGCCCTGGCTGCCAGCCGCTATTTTAACCTTTTTACGGGCCGGCAGGAGCGCCAGGTAGATATCACTGAAGATTTCCAGGTGGAGGTGAGGGAAGGCGGGGCAGCTATTGCTCTGGCCCAGCTCAGCCGCGGTGCCCAGGACCAGCTGTACCTGGCCTTGCGCCTGGCTATTGGCGACCTCCTGAGCGCTGATCTTACTTTACCCTTTATCTTTGACGACTGCTTTGTCAACTGTGACGGCGAGCGCCGCGAGCGCATCCGGGAGAGCCTGGCGGCCCTGGCCCCGCGGCGGCAGTTAATTCTGTTATCCCATGACCCGGATTTTGCCGCCTGGGGGACCCTGGTGAAGATCGAAAGGTAAGGGCAACCTGTTAAGTTCTACTTTATGATCCTTTTGTTCATAAAACGGAGTGGGTACGGCGATGGTAGGGAGTGAAGGCGGCGATGCCCTTTAATAAGATTTAAACAGGTATTTTGGGTACAGGCAGGTGTTGACCCTTGGCTTTACGTCTGGTCCTCGGCCGCGCCGGGTCGGGCAAGACGCGCCTTTGTCTCGAAGAAATCAAGGCTGCCCTTGCTGAGGGGCCGGCAGGCCCGGCCCTCATTATCCTCACCCCGGAGCAGGCCACCCTGCAGATGGAACTGGATTTACATAGAGCCGTCCCCTGCCCGGGCTTCAGCCGTGCCCAGGTCTTGAGTTTTCGCCGCCTGGGCTGGCGGGTTTTCCAGGAGGCCGGCGGTGCGGCCCGGCCGCACCTGGGGGAGATGGGCAAGCGCATGGCCTTGCGGGCCATTGTCAATGCCCGCCAGGGTGATTTGACCCTTTTTGCCTCCCTGGCCGGTCGCACCGGGTTTATTGAACAGCTTGCCCATACCATCGCTGAACTGAAGCTTTACCGGGTGGAGCCCGGCGACCTCCGGCGGGTAGCAGAGCATTACCGGGAGACCGGCCGGGGGGAAACCATTCTGGGCCGCAAGCTCCACGACCTGGCCCTGATTTACAGCGACCTGGAGACTTACCTGGCCGGGCGCTACCTGGATCCCGACGATTACCTGGCCTTACTCGCCCGGCGGCTGCCGGAAACGAGCTTTGTTAAAGGAGCTTGCGTCTGGGTCGATGGCTTCAACGGTTTCACCCCCCAGGAAGAGGCCGTTCTCCAGGCTTTGATGGCTGCGGCCGCCCGGGTAACGGTCACCCTCTGCCTGGACCCGGCCTTAAGGCACCGGCAGCTGGGCGAGACGGAACTCTTCCACCCCACCGGCGACACCTACCACCGCCTGCAGCGCCTGGCCCGGGCCGCCGGGGTTAATATCGAGGCCGACGTTTTACTTACGGGCACCCCGCCCCGTTTCCAGGCAGCCCCGGCCCTGGCCCACCTGGAGGCCCATTTTGGCCGCTGGCCCCTGAAACCTTTTAAAGGCTCGCCGGACGGTATCAGGTTGGTGGCAGCAGCCAGCCGCCGCCTGGAAGTCGAGGCGGCAGCCAGGGAGATTTTGCGCCTGGCCCGGGAAGAGAACTTGCGCTTCCGGGAAATGGCTGTCCTGGTGCGCGACCTGGAGCCCTATCACGACCTCATTGTCAATACCTTCCGCGACTATAACATCCCCTTTTTTATCGACCGCCGCCGGCCGGTAGGTCACCACCCCCTCATCGAGCTGGTGCGGGCGGCCCTGGAAACCGTCCTGGAAAACTGGGCCTACGATCCCGTCTTCCGCTACCTGAAGAGCGACCTGGTGCCCGTCTCCCGTAAAGAAGTCGACCTGCTGGAGAATTACGTCCTGGCCCACGGTATCCGCGGCCGCCAGTGGCTGGAGGACCGTCCCTGGCAGTTTAAAAACCGCCGCGACCTGGAGGACCCCCCGGATGCAGGAAGCGATGCTGCCGCCGTGGCAGCCGTCAACATGGCCCGGGAACAAGCCAGCCGGCACCTGCGGCGCTTTTACCAGGTCGTCCAGGGCCGTACCCTGACGATACAAGAGATCACGGCCGCCATCTTTGACTTGCTGCAGGAACTCCAGGTCAACCGGCAACTGGAAGCGTGGCACCGGCAGGCCCTGGCCGCCGGGGACCTCGACGCCGCCCAGGAACACGAGCAGGTCTGGGAAGGCCTCATGGACCTCCTGGACGAGCTGGTCACGGCCCTGGGGGATACTCCCATGGAGCTGGCGGAGTATGCCGCCATCCTGGATACCGGTATGGAAAGCCTGAAGCTCAGGCTCATCCCCCCGGCCCTGGACCAGGTGGTGGTGGGTACCCTGGACCGTTCCCGCCAGCCGGAACTCCAGGCCGCCCTGGTCCTGGGAGTGGGGGAAGGGGTGCTGCCGGCGCGGCTGCCGGAAGACGCCACCTTCAGCGACCGGGAAAGGGAGGAGCTGCAGGCGGCCGGGATTGAGCTGGCACCGGCCGGTTCTTTAAGGCTTTTCCACGAAGAATACCTGGCCTACCTGGCCCTGACCCGCTCCCGGCGTTTCCTCTGGCTCAGTTACCCCCTGGCCGACGCCGAGGGCAGGGCCCTGGCGCCTTCCCCACTGATCCGGCGGCTGCGCCAGCTGCTGCCGGGACTCCAGGAAGAGAACGCCGGCCCGGATCTCCCGGAGGGCGAAGCCGGCCTCGACTACCTGACGGCACCGCGCCAGGCGGCCGGCCACCTGGCCCGTATTTTAAGCCAGAAACGTTCCCTGCCCCCCCTGTGGCAGGAGGTTTACCTCTGGCTGGAGCAGGACCGGGACAGGGAGAGGTGGCTGGCCCTCCTGGGCGGTATCAATTACCGCAACCAGGTCGAGCCCCTGGAGGCGCCACTTGTTGACAAACTTTACCCCGGGCCTTTACGCAGCAGCATCTCCCGCCTGGAAACCTTTGCTGCCTGCCCCTTCCGCTACTTCCTGGCCTATGGGCTTAAACTCCAGGAAAGGCAGCTGTACCAGGTGGACCCGGCGGGCATGGGCCAGTTTTACCACGCCGCTTTGAAGCTCTTTGTGGAGGAATTAAAGCGCAGCGGCCGCGACTGGAGTGAGGTGAGCGACGAGGAGGCGGCGGCCATCCTCAGCCGGGTAGTGGAAGAGCTGGCCCCGGCCCTCCAGCATGAGATTTTAAGCAGCAGCGCCCGCTACAGTTACCTCCGCAAAAAGCTCGAGCAGACCCTGCAGCGGGTCCTGGAGGTCCTTAACGAACACGCCCGGCGGGGAGAGTTTCGCCCCTTTATGGTAGAAGCCTCTTTTAGCCGGCGGGGGGACCTGCCGCCCCTGGTACTGGAAGCCGGTCCCGGCCGGCAGGTCATCCTGGAAGGCAGGGTGGACCGCATCGATGTCGCCCGTTACCAGGGCCGGGCCTACCTGCGGGTCATCGACTACAAGAGCAGCCAGACCGGCCTGGAACTGGACAGGGTCTACCACGGTCTTTCCCTGCAGCTACCCCTCTACCTGCAGGCGGCCCTGGCAGCGGCGCCGCAGGTTTTAGGTGAACCTGCCGAACCGGCCGGTATCCTCTATTTTGCCGTCAGGAATCCTACTCTAAGGCAGAGGGCGCCGGTCCGGGAGGCCGCTGAGGTGGCCAGACTACGCCGCCAGGCCCTGAAAATGCGCGGCCTGCTCCTGGCAGAGCCGGAGATTATCAAGCTCATGGATAAGGCAGTGGAATCGACGCCGGACCTGCTGCCGGTACGGTTGAATAAAGACGGCAGCCTGCGCCGGGGCGCGCCGGCAGCCACCCGCGAGCAAATGGCTCTCCTCCTGGCCCTGGCCCGGGTTAGGGCTGCCGGCCTGGCAGGGGACATCCTGTCCGGCCGGGTGGAGATCAGCCCCTACCGCCTGGATAAGGCTACCGGTTGCGATTCCTGCCCCTACCGGCCCGTATGTGGCTTTGACCTCCAGGTACCCGGCACCGCCTACCGCCGCCTGCCCCGCATCGATAGCCATAATTTCTGGGAGGTAGCAGCCCGGCAATGTTCGAAAAGCAGATAGAAGGTGAACCTGATGACCAGTGCAGGCGAGAAGCGCCGCTGGACGGAGGAACAGCTGGCCGCCATCCGGGCGCGCCGGGCCAACCTCCTGGTGGCTGCCGCCGCCGGGGCCGGCAAGACGGCCGTCCTGGTGGAACGCATTATCCAGCGCCTGACGGATCCGGAAGCACCCGTCAGCCTGGAAAACCTGCTGGTGGTAACCTTTACCGAGGCCGCCGCTGCCGAGATGCGCCAGCGGATAGGGGCCGCCCTGGAAGCGGCCGTCGCCCGGCAGCCGGAAAATGAGGCCCTGCGGCGCCAGCTCCTGCTGTTGAACCGCGCCCATATCAGCACCATCCACTCCTTTTGCCTCTGGGTCGTGCGTACCTATTTTTACCGCCTGGACCTCGACCCGGGCTTCCGGGTCATGGACCCGGCCGAGGCCGACCTCCTGCAGTTGGAGGTAATGGACCAGGTACTGGAAGAATGCTTTGCCGCTGAGCCCGGGGGTGGACCCATTACCGGCCTGGCCGATAGTTTAGGCGGCCGCGGCGATGCCAACCTGGTGGAGCTGGTGTTAAAGGTCTGGGAGTTTACCAGGAGCCTCCCCTGGCCGGAGGCCTGGCTGGAGGAAGCGGTGGCAGCCTATCGTGTGCCTGCCGGTACTCCCCTGGAATCTCTCCCCTGGTACCGGGAAATCAAAGAAGTAATTGCCTTGCGGCTGCAGGAAACGGCCTTTTACCTCCGTGAGGCCATGAGGTTGTCCGCCAGCCCCAGCGGCCCGGCCATCTACCTGGACAACCTGGAAAGGGAGGAAAGCCAGGTGGCCGGCCTCCTGGCCGGGCTGGACTGCCTTACATGGAACCAGGTGTGTGAGCGCCTGACGGCCTTTAGTTTCGGCAGGCTGAAGGCCGTCCGGGGCGGGAGCGTGGATGAAAGGCTGAAGGAAAAGGCCACCGGGTACCGGGACCAGGCGAAAAAGCTGCTCAAAGAGTTGCAGGAAGAATTCTGCCGTGATGAAGCTGCCATCAGGGCCGAACTGGATCGTGTAAGGGAACTGGTGACGGCCCTGGTGGAGGTGGTCCGCCGCTTTGACGCGGCCTTCAGGGAGTTGAAACGCCGCCGCGGCCTGGTGGACTTCGGCGACCTGGAGCACCTGTGCCTGCAGGTCCTCCTGGACCCGGAAGCCCGGCCCGGCGAGCTGCGGCCTTCGGCATTAGCCCTGGAACTGCGCCAGCGTTTTGAAGAGGTACTGGTGGATGAGTACCAGGACATAAACAGCATCCAGGACGCCATCCTGGCCCTGGTTTCCCGCCAGGAAGTAATCTCCCCCTGTGACGGCCCTGGCCAGGCTTCCGGCCAGGGGACAGCCCTGCCGGTTGCCGGGGCCCCCAATCTCTTCATGGTAGGCGATGTCAAGCAGAGCATTTACCGCTTCCGCCTGGCCAACCCGGAGCTTTTCCTGGCTAAATACCGCCAGTACCAGGAAAGGGAAGGGGAGTTAAATCGCCGCATCCTCCTTAAGGCCAATTTCCGCAGCCGCCAGGGGATAATTGACGGGGTAAACTTTATCTTCCGCCAGGTCTTTTCTCCTTTGGTGGGGGAACTGGATTATGACGCCGCTGCGGCCTTAGTTAGCCGGGCCGGCTACCCGGAGCACCCGGCGGCCGCAACGCCGGCGATAGAAGTTTACCTCCAGGAGAGACAGCTGGAAGGAGAGGCCGGGGCAGACCCTGAAGAGGATACGGCTGGCGCCGGGGAAGGGGCGGTGGAACCGGCAGGTGCGGCGGCCGGGCAAATGGACCCGGAAGATTTAACGGCCCTGGAGCGGGAGGCGTGGCTCGTGGCCCGGCGCATCCGGCAGCTGGTCCAGGGAACACCGGAACGGCCCGGGCCGGAATGCCAGGTCTGGGACCCGGAAAGGCAGGCCTACCGGGATGTAACCTATCGGGATATAGTCATCCTGCTGCGGGCCACGCAGGACCGGGCGCCGGTATTTATAGAAGCCCTGCAGCAGTATGATATACCGGCCTACGCCGACCTGGGCAGCGGTTACTTTGCCGCCACGGAAGTTGAAACCATCCTCTCCCTGCTGCGTGTGATCGACAACCCTCACCAGGATATCCCCCTGGCGGCTGTGCTGCGTTCCCCCCTGGTGGGACTGACGGCCGGGGAACTGGCCCGCATCCGCCTGGCGACCCCGGGGGAAGATTTCTTTACCGCCGTCATGAACGCCGCCGGGGTTGGGGAGGAGCAGCGTGTGACGGCTGGTGACTGCTCTGGAGATTCTGGCCTGGGTTCAGGGGCTATTTCTCCGTATGCCAGCGAATTGCCCGGCCGGAACTCCTGTTCCCCGGCAGGTGGTGTCCAGCCTCCCTGTACCTCAGCAGGAGGGGACCTGCCTCCTTCTTCCAGGGCAGAAAGGGAAGAGGGAGATGCCGCCCGGGAAAAGGACCTGGCCGCCCGCCTGCGCGGCTTTTTAGCCCGCCTGGACAGGTGGCGGACCATGGCCCGCCGCCAGCCCCTGGGGGATCTCGTCTGGCAGCTGTACCGGGAAACGGGGTACCTGGAGTTTGCCGGCGGCCTGCCGGGAGGCGCCCAGCGCCAGGCGAACTTGCGCGCCCTCCTGGACAGGGCGCGCCAGTTTGAGGGCTTTGCCCGCCACGGCCTGTTTCGCTTTTTGCGTTTTATCGAACGGCTGCAGCAGAATGAAGGCGACCTGGGTACGGCCCGCCCCCTGGGAGAAAATGAAGACGTCGTCCGGGTCATGAGCATTCATAAAGCCAAGGGGCTGGAGTTCCCGGTGGTGATTGTGGCTGACCTGGGTAAAGGCTTTAACTTCCAGGATCTTTCCGGGGATGTTCTCCTCCACGGCAAGCTGGGCCTGGCGCCTCTCTACCTGGATGCTGCCGCCGGCATTAAGTATCCGACTTTGCCCTACCTGGCGGCAGCCCACCGCCTGCGCCTGGAAGCCTTAAGCGAAGAGGTCCGCATCCTCTATGTCGCCATGACCAGGGCGCGGGAGAAACTCATCCTGGTGGGTTCGGCCCGGGATTTGCCCAAACAGGCAGAAAACTGGTGCGCCGGTTTGTTTGTTGATGAAGAACAGCTTCCTCCCATGCTCACGGCCCGGGCGAGAAGCCCCCTGGACTGGCTGGCTGCCGCCCTGGCCCGTCATACCCACGGCGCGCCTCTGCGGCAGCTGGCGGGGATAGAGGAAGGCTGTCTCCTGGATGACCCGTCTTGCTGGCAGGTAGAAGTGGTAAAGGCACCGGCCCTCCCTGCCGTTACGGGCGAGGTACCTTGGGAACCTGCCGCAGTTCCAGGATACAGCCCGGGAAATTCTCCCGGCATGGATGAGCAAGCACCCGGGGGAGAAGCTGACCACGCCCGGCTGCGGCAGGAGGTAGACCGGCGCCTTTCCTGGGTATACCCGTGGCAGCCCATGACAGCCCTGCCGGTTAAACTGGCCGTCACCGACCTGAAGCGGCGCTTTGATGTCTTTAATGAGGGCGATACCCCCGTACGACCTGGCGGCAACGGCTTTACCCGCCGGCCCCTTTTCCTCCAGGCCAGCCAGGGCCTGACGGCAGCCGAGCGTGGCACCGCCACCCACCTGGTCCTGCAGCACGTCGACTTGAGCAAACCGGTAACGGGGGAAAGCCTGGCCGGGTTGTTGCAGGAAATGGTAGGGCGGGAGATCCTGACGCCGGAGCAGGCGGCCGCCGTCGATACCAGCGCCATTGTCACCTTTTTTGCCGGTCCCCTGGGCCGGCGCCTCCTGGCACGCCCGGAGAAGGTAAAGCGGGAACTGCCCTTTTCCCTGGCCGTGCCCGCCGCCGGGCTCTACCCCGGCCTACCGGCGGAAGCGGCTGCAGACGAAATCATCCTGGTCCAGGGCATCATCGACTGCCTGGTCGACGAGGAAGACGGCTTTTTGCTCCTGGACTTCAAGACGGGCCGGATCCCCCCCGACCCCCTGGCCGCCTACCGGGAGCAGGTGCAATTGTACGCCCGGGCAGTATCAATTATCTTTAAACGTGATGTCAAGGAAGCCTACCTTTATTTCCTTGATGGAGGTGTAGAATTTAAGGTAATCGGGTAGGAATTTTGCCTGCTGGCGTCGAATACTCGCTTTACTATGAGCAAGCAAATATCCAGGCGCCAGTTTTTATTAGGTACCGGTTCCCTGATGGCCCTGGGCTACCTATCCTGGCTGGGGTTGATACCAGGGGCAATGCCGGCTACTGGCAATAAACCTCAGCCCGCGGAGCCAGCCCCGACCGGGCAGGCCCCGCCTTTACCGGAGCCAGTAGTCTGCGATTATGTTTTCCGCCACGGCCTGATCATCGATGGCAGCGGAGATAAAGCCTACCCCGGCGATCTTGGTATCAAAGGCAAGCAAATCGCGGCCGTGGGGGATTTCCAGGCCGCACCAGGGGCGGTAGAAATAGATGCCCGGGGGCTGGTCCTTAGCCCCGGCTTTATTGATCTCCATACCCATACAGAAGCTTATCTGGGCAGCGGGGGTAGGGGAGAAATGTTCCTTCTCCAGGGGGTAACGACCCACCTGGGCGGCAACTGCGGCACTTCGGTGGCCAGGGTCGGCGACTTTCTGGCCGGTATTAACAAGCTGGCCCTTAACCTGGGGATCCTGGCGGGGTACAAAAACTTGAGCCAGGCAACAGTAGCCAGGGAAGGGCGGCCCGCCAGGGCCAGAGAAGTGGCAGCAATGCAGCAAAAACTGGCTACGGCCCTGCAGGAAGGAGCCTTTGGCCTGTCAGTGGGTCTGGAATACTGGCCCCAGTCCCTGGCCACGACGCAGGAGCTAATTGACCTGTGCCAGGTGCTGAAGGAATACGGCGGTTTTTATGCCACCCATATTCGCAGCGAAGGGGACCAGGTCTTCAAAGCTGTAGAAGAAGCAATAGAGATCGGGCAGCAAGCAGGTATACCGGTACAGTATTCCCATATCAAAACTGCCGGCCGGCGCAACTGGGGTAAAATGAAACAGGTCTTAAGCCTGCTAGATGGTGCCCGGCAGGGAGGCCTGGATATTACCGCTGATGTATATGGCTATACCTTTTCCAGCTGGGATGTGGGCAGCAGCCGAAATTCTATCCATGAAGAAGACCTGCTGCTGGCCTTGCAGCACCCATCGGTAATGATTGGCAGCGACAGCGGGCTGGATCCCCGGGGGCGGGCCATCCACCCGCGGGCATACGGCAACTACTCGCATATCCTGCGGCACTACTGTTTAGAGAAGGGAGTTATCACACTGGAAGAAGCTATCCACAAAATGACCCTCATGCCGGCCCGGCGTATGGGTCTAAAGGACCGCGGCCTACTGGCACCCGGCTACAAAGCCGATGTGGTAGCCTTCGACGCGGGAACCATTGCCTCCCGGGCCACTCGGGCTAACCCCAACCAGCTGGCTACCGGGGTACGCTGGGTTCTGGTAAACGGCCAGGTAGCAGTAAAAGATGGACAGGCTACAGGGTGTTTAGCGGGTGAGGTATTGAGGCGGCAGGTCAGGAACCAAGCTCTGGGGGTGGCTTGAGTTGCAAGGATGTGTAACCTGCTGGCTCGGTTTAAACTGGATATTGATTTGGCACATGATTAAACATGTTGTCGGGGGCATTACCTGCCCCCCATTTTATAAGTAAAATTTCCCATACGGGTAGGAATTATTTCCCTTGGTGTCGAATTACTATTTTACCACGACCATACAGGCACACCTAATTTCCGTTATTCCAGAAAAATGAATTTACTAGGGAGACTTTTTTAGTGTGGCAATAAAAATTTTAAAAATGAACATATGTACCGACAGTATTTTGCGGTCGAGGGTAGGAAAATAAAGATCAAGGACGGGCGGGGTGATATTTTGCGATTGCAAGTGACTTTAGCACCACAACATGGTAGCATAACTGAAGTTATGCCCAACTATAACCATTTTTTACAATCGGCTATTTATGCTAACTTATCGCCGGCCCTGGCCAATTACTTGCATACACGCGGCTTTCGCCACGGGGAGAGGGCATTTAAGCTTTTTACCTTTTCACGTCTCATGGGAAAAAGGCTGAAAGGATTGGATAATGGCAAGTTAGTTTTTGAAGGGAAATTAAATTTAGTTATATCATCTCCTATAGATGAGTTTATCAGTGACCTGGGGTTTAATTTGCTTTGCAATGGTAAATTAAAGCTCGGGACAATTGATCTGGCTATCGAGGGGATAGAAGCCAGGCAAGAAGAAATTAAAGGCAAGGAATTAATAGTACATACTTTATCTCCAGTTGTTACTTGTAGTACCTTAATTAAGCCTGGTGGAGGGAAATATACCTGCTATTACCAGCCCGGTGAAGGGGAATTTCTCCAGCAAATTACAATGAATTTGCTGAAAAAATACTATCTATGGCAAGGTGATGTCATTAATCCAAAAGAAGCCAACCTTGAAATCAAGGCGATGGGCCCATCACGGCAGATTATTACTACTTTTAAAGGCATAATCATTAAAGGTTACATGTGCCGATTAAGGATAAAGGGTCCTATTAATTTGCTTCATTTAGCTATAGATGCAGGTTTGGGGGCAAAAAACAGTATGGGATTTGGTTGCCTGGAGGTGGAAAGGAACTGGAGGTAACTGAAGTAAATTCCTGAAATCCTTTGAGTGGGAGGTGAATTATTTGTTTATAGAAAGGCTTGTAGCCCAGGGACGGCCTTTTTTAAACTGCGATCTTAAACCTTCTGAAACTTTAAGGTTAATTTCTGATGTAGCCGGAGAAAGCCGTTGTTTAGAAAATATCATTATAATTGAGGCGGAAAAGGAAGATGATTTTAAAGCTGTTTTATTACCTCTTCAGACTTGGGGGGATTATATAGAAGAAGGTGATAGTAATAAAAGAAAGAAGAAAATTACCTTTATCCCGGATATAGAACGGGGTCTGGGTTTACCTTTTATTAAACCCGGTACTGGTAACCCTACAGCACCCCAGGGTAAGTACGGTGTTCCTGTGTACCTTATATTCCCCAAACAAGTATCAGAGTTCATAACAAATGAAAGCAAAGTCAAGGCCTTCTGGCGCGGGCGCCTGGAAAGAACTCTGGCTTTACCATGGCAACTTTCTGATACAGATGTCTTTATCCTTGGTAATCTTTTAAAAGTAGCGGCGGGACAAGTAGAAGCAAGGATTAAAGAGAAGCAAAGCCAGGGCTATGGGTTAGTGAGTCTGGTTTTTCCTAATACCAGTGGTCCCTATCGTTATAGTGATAAGAGACCGGTGAAAGGTGATCCTGACCATATCTTGGTAGGAGAAAGTGTTCTGAAACCAGGCAAGTTTATTGTAGCCCATTTACCAACGGTAGCAGAATTATTTTGGTTTTCCAAGATAGAGGAAGGTGCGGAAGAAGGAAAAAGAACAAAATGTAGTTTTTGCGGGAAAAATGGGGAAGCAGTTTCCGTTTATAGTAAGGCCTGGTCATGGCTTGCCTACACCTGGGATTGCCCACTCTCTGAAGAACTAAAAACAAAAAAAAGAGAGATTAACCTCGCTCAAGCTATTGGCGCTCTATGTCCTGATTGTTATCGAGCCCTTATCGTTGGAGCAGGTATATTTAATGAACTGGCTGGTTCCCTGGCCCCGCAGTTAACTAAAGAAATTTTTTTACCTGTTGCTTCAGCGGGAGGAAGAGAGGAAAAAGCTAAATCAAAAGTACGTTTGCCGGATATTCGTGGAGTAGCCCTGGTCTTACCTTTACTCGAAGAAGATGAAGAGGCGCCTGAATATTTTACTGAGGCATTAACAACTTTGAGACAAAAAAATGTTCGTCAAGGGAAAAAGGATAGATTTCTCAAAGCTATAACTGGTTTTGAAGCTGTATTACCTGACGAATTTAATTCTGATAACTACCGCTTGACTCTTGTTTATTTTACAGAAGCTAATGCAGATGTACATTTACGGGCAGTTATTGAAGATGTCTTACCTTCAACGGTTAGCAAATTACTGGATTTTATACCACAAGTAATAGGAGAAGCAGTTCAGATCTGGCGTTACTTAAAGGGGGGTGAAATCCAGGGTCCGCAAAATAGTAACTATGGATCATTATTTTACCTTTTAAACAGGGCTTATGGAGGTTGTTATCTATGGCATACTCTGGAAGCGATTTTGCATAAGAAACCTATTGCCTGGGACACTTTTGTAGCTGGAGCAGCTTCCAGGATGAATGGTTGGGGACGGGTACAGGATGAAAATAGGGGGGACAAGAAAAACTATTATAATCTAGAAAATGAAGTGATCTTTTACTGGACTTTCCGTTATTTCTATAGCCTTTACAATAGTGTGTTGCTGAAAGGGGGAAAGGTAATGGCGAGCTGGAGAGAAATGATAGACAAAATTTCTACTACAAAGATTGAAGAACTATCCATTAATGATGTTGAGGAATTGGGTTTTGCGGCCGGCTACTTATTAGGGCAGTTCAAGTCGTGGTATTGGAGGGCTACAGGGGGACAGAATGGCGGCAAAGATTTTATAAAACACAGGATAATGTCCTTCGGTTCCACCCTTACCCCGGATGTTATCTGGCGTAGAGGACTAAGCCGTGTGCAGGAATATGCTCTTAAGTTAAATATACCTTTATCGGATGATTTTCGCCATCGCGTTGGCGTTGTCGAAAGTGAATACCGCCGGAAAAAGGAGGAGGTAAATGCTAAAAAAGATGAATTTATCGGGGCTTTTTGGAGTGGTTATGTCCTGGCCAATACTGTAAAGAAAAATAAATTGGCTCCTCGCTATTTCGTGTGGGTAAAACCAATTATCGAAAAGGAAGTAAATTATTTCTAGCATGTTGAGATTCCATAAATGGTAATTTTAGCCTACAAGACTTGCTAACATTTATGTAAATAAATGACAACAAGAAGGAATATCGCCTTATAGTGTAGAAATGCTGGTCAATACTGGTGGTAAAGGAAGTGGCCAGCATTGCCCGACCAAAACGCCTTATTTGCCCATGCCCTGGGTCTAACCCCTCCCTGGAAGGTTACCGAAGTTATTTTCTCAAAACAAAAAGGGTGCCTCGATATCCATGTTGATTTTGAGCGCGGTGCAAGCTTTAATTGTCCAGTCTGCGGCAAACCTGGAGCCAAAGCCTATGATACGGAGAAGCAGGTTTGGCGCCATCTGGACTTCTTTCAATATCAAGCCTTCATCATCGCCCGTGTACCCCGGGTAGAGTGTAAACACGGCTGCGGGGTCAGGCGAGTTGAGGTACCCTGGGCTCAAGGGGAGGGCGGGTTTACCCTCTTGTTTGAAGCCCAGCTCATGCGCCTGGCCAAAGATATGCCTATGGCTGCCGTAGCCAGATTATTAAACGAACACGATACCCGGCTGTGGCGGGTAGTAAAACATTACGTGGTGGCCGGCAGAGCCAAGGCCGACTTTAGTGGTGTAACCCGCATCGGTATCGATGAAACCTCCGCCCGGAAAGGACACGATTATATCACCCTGTTTGTGGATTTAGATAAGGGCGCATTACTGTTTGCCACCCCGGGCAGAGCTAAGGATACCATTGCCGCTTTTGTAGAAGATTTTATCCAGCATAACGGTAATCCAGAAGCCATTAAGGAAGTGTGCTGCGACCTTTCACCGGCATTTATTGCCGGCCTTAAGGAGCACCTTTCCCATGCCACCATAGTTTTAGACCGTTATCACCTCATGCAAATAGTCAATCAGGCCCTTGATGAAGTACGACGCCAGGAGAGCCGGGAGACAGACCTTTTAAAGAAGACCCGTTATCAATGGCTTAAGAACCCTGCCAATCTGACCAGTAAACAAAAAGCAAGCATAGAGGCCCTTAGCCGTTGCCATCTAAAAACCGGGCGAGCCTATCGCATCAAGCTGGCCTTCCAGGATCTTTTTAACCAGCCTGATCGGAAGAGTGGCGAAGCCCATCTCAAGCGGTGGTATTTCTGGGCGACCCATTGCCGCCTGCAACCGATGATTGAGGCTGCTAAAACGATTAAACGCCACTGGGAAGGAGTGCTAAGTTGGTTTAACAGCCGTATTTCTAACGGCCTCCTGGAGGGTACCAACAGTCTATTGCAAGCTGGAAAAGCAAAGGCTCGTGGCTATCGTAATAAGGCTAACTTTATTACCATCTCTTATCTTATTGCTGGTAACCTGGATTTTGGTTTACCCACTTGATGTAGCGAGGAGCCAATAAATTTAATGAAGGAGTGGAGTAGACATGTCTTTATCAACAGGCGAAATTTTATTTATTAAAAGTGTTAAAGACGGCATACCTAATCGCGATCCCTTAAATGATAGTGATGCCAGGCGTATTTTTGGTGAAGAAGATGGGCGGATTTCCCTTTCTGACGTTAGTATTAAAAGGGATGTCCGGGATTACATACTGGCCAAGTACCCTGATGGTGGCCCGGAAAAGCGTTATTTTGTCTGGTGTCGCGGGGAACGTACTCCTGATGGGAAGCTACTCGGACGTGATAAGCTGGCTGAGGCCATACTTGAACGTGCAGGCCGGCAGAAAGTAGCAAACAAAAGCGAGGCTTTGCTAGAATTAGCATTTGATATGCGAGTATTTGGAGCCGTTTTTAGTGTGGAAAAGCAAAGTTTTCATAAAACAGGTCCTGTACAATTTGGCTGGGCCCATTCTTTGCATCCAGTAGAAACAAAGTATGTCCAGGGGACAGTTATTATGCCCAGTCAGGATGTAACTACAAATGAAGAGGGGACCGAGACAGGTAAAGGCCAGGGTAGCATTTGGACGACTTATACTTTACCTTTCGCCGTATTTGCTGTGCCTGGGGTAATCAATGCATCTATTGCTAAGGAAACAAAGATGGACGAAAAAGATCTAGAATTGTTACTTGAGGGGCTATGGAAAGGAACGATATATCGCCAGGCGCGTGGGAGGGGTATACAGCAACCGCTATTATTAGTTCATGTGGAATATAATGATCCCTTTTTCCGCATCGGCTACCTGGAGGACTATATTAGTTTAGAGCCGGAAAGGGATGCGTGGCTTGGTAGTACCCCTCCTACTTCTTTGGCCGATGTCGTCCTGGATGTAGAAGAACTGGCGAAGGTTATTGGATCAGAAAGTCCTTATGCAACGAAAATCAAGCAGGTCCGCTGGTGGAAAAACCCTGAATTAGCGCTAAAAGGAGAACTCCCCGGAAAAGAGGAGAACATATGGTAAGGCAACTATAAAGGGAGGTGCCACCAGGGTGGCAGACTGTATAAAAATACTTAGCTTCTCACTCCGGGGTAAAATTGCCCATTTCCGCCAGCCGGATACCGTTGTAACCCAGGCCACCTATCCTTTTCCACCGAGACCTACCTTACATGGCCTTTTGGCTTCCATAATGGGAATCGACTTTTCTACTGAGGAAGGTCGGGCTTTTTTAAGAAGCCGGCATTTTCTAGGATTATCATTGCTGGCTCCAGTCAGGACTATATGTAGTCAGATGTCACTGCTTGGCAAGGCTTTTGTAAGTGGAAATGGTAATACCTTTAACCGTCCAACAGTAATAGAAATGCTGGTAAACCCCCATTACCGAATCTTTTATAGCGGTGATTGGATCGAAAAACTGGCCACATTTATAAGAGAAAGGAGAAGTGTATACCATACTTATTTAGGTAGCGCTTATTGCTTAACTTTTCCCGAATACGAAGATATATTTGAAGCAGAGTTATTGAACCCAGATTCTAATGAATTATTTTCCATCGCTACAGTTGTACCCCGGGAGATTGTAACCAGGATAGATGTAGAAGCGGGAGCTACATATGCTGCTGCCAGGGCCATGCCGTACTGTCATAATGGCGGGAGAATATTTGAAGGTACAGTTACAGTTTTTTATGAAACTCGTGGGGGGCCTTTAAAAGTGGCTCTCAAAAATAATGCTTCTATTGAGTTTTATACGGCACGCCTTCCAGGGGGGGAGGTGGTTTGTCTGTGGTGAGAAAATATTCTTTTGCCGAATGCATTGCTCGCCCTGATGGAGTAAAAGGGGAAAAATATTCTTTACAAGAACATCTCTTAGCAGTTGCCCAAAAAATGGGAGAGGCTGAAGGTAATGCTTATGAACGGCTACGTTTTTTAGCTGGCTTATTACACGATGCTGGAAAAACCCAGACAGCCTGGCAGGAGTATGTTCGCCAGCCGGACAAGTTAAGGGGTGTACCCCATGCTTATGCTGGAGCAATGTTATTTGCCGTTTGCCTGGATCAATTATTAAAGATATGGCAACCTAAAATGAAGGAAAAACAGGCCCTCCTCCGCCTCGGGGTGGGCCTTACCCATTATCTTTATAACCATCATGGGGAAGTACCCGATATAAATGGTGAGTATCCCCCGTGGGTTGGTAGATACGTTGCTGGCGATTTAATAAATTGTGATCTAAAGGCCATTTTCACTCTTACCGGCAATTACTTTCCGGAATTAAATTACTTTGTAAGGGAAGACGGATTATTAACTGCTATAGAGAGCACGTTGGCTGATATTACCGTTCGCTGGCCTAAATGGTGTAATGAGGCAATAAAATATTCCTTCAGGCTTCTTGAACAAGGCAACCGCTATATAATAGGAGCAAGTTTAGCATTACAATTAGAAAACAGCCGCCTTATATGTGCCGACCGGGTACATGCGGCTGGATTTCTTACGGAGGATTCGCCGGAGGAGTATATAACTTCAGAATGCGCCAGGCAAATCCTTCAATCAATAGATGACTTTTGTAAAAAGCGAAGGCAGGCCTTAGAGGCAACTGGAGCTGCTAAGTTATTGCTAGATGGTAGGGAAAAGTGGCGCCAGAAAGCCCTCAAAGAATTTTCTAAAGAGGCAGGAGCAAATGTTTTTACCCTTGAGCTACCCACGGGTTATGGAAAAACACTAACTTCTTTAAGTATAGCTTTAAAGGCTATAGAACAGGGATTATGCCGTAAGATTATTTATGTAGCTCCATACCTTTCAATCCTATCCCAGGCAACAGAAGAAATTGCCCGGTCTACAGGCCTGGAAGTAATGACTCATCACTATCTTTCAGCTCTAAACAGACTATTCGAAGATGAGAAAGAGAAAGAAGAAGATATACTGTTAGAAACCTGGCGAGCGCCTGTAGTAACTACCACTTTTAATCAATTATTTCTAGCTCTTTTTCCGTCCAGGGCCCAGCATACCCTCAGGTTAGAGGGCTTAAAAGACGCTTTTATAATTATTGATGAACCCCAGATCTTGAGTGCTAATGTATGGAATCTTTTTCTGGCTTTATTAGAAGCTTGTACAAGAGAATTAAATACTAAAGTGCTACTTACTACAGCGACTTTACCAGCACTGGAAGGGGGACTTTTTGGACAAGTAGTATCCCTCGGAAAAGCTGTGCCAATCTTATCACGTTACAGTGTCACTTCTCTGAGTGAAATAAATGAGCAGCACCTTGCTGAAGAAGCAGTTCAGGCCTATAGGGATTATCGGTCGGTATCAGTTATATTGAATACCATTAAAGATGCTGCCAGGGTATATCACCTCATTAAAGAATTAATACCAGAAGAACCGGTTTTCTTTTTGTCAGGCAGGCTTACCCCACTACATAAGAAAGCCAGAGTTGATGAGATTAAGAATGCTTTGGCGACAGGTAAGGGTGTACTGGTAGTAAGTACTCAGGTGCTTGAGGCAGGCGTAGATTTAAGCTTTCGGGTGGTTTTACGGGCCCGACCAGTAATACCTTCCATTGTTCAAGCAGCTGGAAGGGCTAACCGTCATGGTGAAGGTGAAATTGGGAATTTATATGTAGTTGATTTTAGAAGGGAAAATGAAATAGATACTCGCTGCTATGTATATCGGGACCGTGATCAAAGGGAAGTAACAGATTGGTGCTTAACGAAATACACTAAATTCACGGAATCCGAGGCAGCCAGGATTATTAGGGATTATTACGATGAATGTTTCCGCCGTAATACCCATCAAGCAATTTTGGAAAAGGTTATTCAAGCTGCTGCTGGTCATTACAGTACCTTTGCTGGCTTACATCCCTTTGGCACAGAAATATTCCAATATGGTGTTTTTGTACCCCATTTAATTTGTGCTCTTCCAGAAACCCTTAAAAACGTTATGACCAAATTTAATATTGACACCCCCGAACAAATATGGGAGCGCTATGTTGCCAGAGGTTATCTTAATTCCCTAAAATTTAGGGAACGGAAAGCTTTCATGGGGCTCATGAATTATTTTACTGTACATGTACCCGAAAAAGTAGCTAGTAAGGTAGGAGAAGCTGTAGAAGGTAAAATGTTATTGAGATTAAAACAAGATGCTTATTATAAAACAGATACAGGTCTATCATTAATAGAAGCTGAAGATGAACAAGAAGTATGGTTTATATAGGCTTTTCGGAAGATAATGAGGGTCATGCCATCTTGCTATTTGCAAGTTTTAAAAACCAAGGAGTGATCTACTTGTCTGATGCCGATATTGGTGTAGGAGGAACCCTGGTATGGTACTACTATATTTGTCTCCGGCAGGTATGGCTTATTTCTCACCAAATTACACCTGATGCTGATGATGGTAATCTCATCTTGGGGCGGTTTATCGGTGAAACTTCCTATAACCGTGAAAAAAAGGAACTGGCAATAGGTAGTAGTAAAATGGATGTCTATCATTTTAATAATGGCGAAATGGTGGTGGGAGAAGTAAAGAAGAGTTCTAAGTATAATCAAAGCGCCCGCATGCAGCTTGCCTTTTATTTGAAAGAGCTTCATAAAAGGGGCATCCAGGCTCGAGGTGAATTACGTTTCCCTCAAGAAAAGAAAAAGGAAGAAGTAATTCTCGATGAGGATACTTTAGCTGAAATAGAAAGGGTTGAAAGGGATATTTTGCGTCTGGTCTATTTACAACAACCACCCCCACCGGTTAAAAACCGCTTTTGTAAGAAATGTGCCTACTCCGAATTCTGCTGGTCTTAATAATTAAAGATATCAGGGGAGGGGGAGGTAATTTGAAAAAAACCCTTTACATTTTTACCAACGGTCAGTTTCATCGTAAGGATAATACCATCTATTTTGAAACAGAACAGGGGGAAAAACGGTTTATTCCTGTAGAAGATACAGGAGAAATAATGATATTTGGGGAGGTTGATATTAATAAGAGGTTCTTAGAGTTTTTGAGCCAAAAAGAAATTATCCTTCACTATTTCAGTCACTATGGTTATTATATGGGTAGCTTTTACCCCCGTGAACATTTAAACTCAGGTTATATGATACTCCGGCAAGCTGAACATTACATAGATGAAAATAAACGTCTTAGTATAGCCCGTCTTTTAGTAGAAGGAGCAGGTAAAAATATTTTACGGGTCCTTAAATATTACAAAGCTAGAGATAAAAAAGTTGATAACTCTATAGTTACCATTGAAACTCTTCTTGGTACTATAGCAACCTGTAACGATATCCCTTCATTAATGGCCATTGAGGGGAATATGCGGGAGGCATATTATAAAGCTTTTGATGAAATCATTGAGTTGCCCGATTTTATTTTTGAAAACCGTACCCGTAGGCCCCCAAAAAATTATCTTAATACCCTCATAAGTTTTGGCAATTCTTTGCTTTATACAATATGCCTGGGAGAAATTTACCGGACCCATTTAGACCCTCGAATTGGATTTTTACATACCACCAACTTTCGCCGTTTTACCTTGAACTTGGATATAGCGGAAATCTTTAAACCGTTAATAGTAGACCGGGTGATTTTTTCATTACTTGGGCGCAAGATGATTACTACAGATGACTTCGAACGTGGTAGCGAAGGAATTTTGATGAAAGACAGGGCAAAGAGATGTTTTATAGAACAGATGGAAGAAAAACTTAAAACTACAATCAAACATCGCGAAATAGGTAGAGCGGTTTCTTATCGCCGGTTAATTCGCCTAGAGCTATATAAATTAGAAAAACACTTAATGGGCGAAAAAGTATATGAGCCTTTTATAGCGACATGGTAAAGTGGTGCATTAAATTGTTTGTGATATTAGTATATGACGTTAACGTTAAGAGAGTAGCCAAAGTATTAAAAACCTGCCGGCGATATTTACATTGGGTTCAGAATTCAGTCTTGGAAGGAGATATTACAGAAGCAAACCTGAAAAAATTAAAAGTAGAATTAATGAAGATAATAGATAAGGAGGAGGATTCGATAATTATTTATATCCTACGGACTACTAAATATTCTGCGAGACAGATTGTGGGCCTCAACAAGGGTGGAGAAAATTTGTTTATTTAAAATGAACAGCAGATCTTGATCGGGACCAAAGTATTAATGAAAATTTATTTGTCGTCGAACTCCAGTAGTGTAAAAACTAACGGAGCTCGACGACATTTTTTTATAAAGAAAAGGCATAAAATCTTGATCTTTTTACCTTAAAGTTTAAAATAACCTTAACACGAAAATAACCTAACAAATGATCTTCATCAAGTAAATAACCCTACCAGGCAGGGCGTAAAAAGGCAATAATAAGCTAGCAGATGCATGAACTTGCATCAGCCAGGTTAATCCTTTTTGAGGGTATAGTGTTAAACGACCTGGGCGACTTCCCTTACCTCGAGTCCCAGCTTCCGGGCCTCAGCAATAATTTTCTTGATCCGAAACCTTTCTTGCTTTTGTTTGGCTTTCTCAAATGCAGTCTCGTCGTAGTCTGTACCGTTTTTTAGTAAGTTGTAAATGATTACCAGGAGCTTTCTGGCTAAAGCGATAAGGGCTTTCTTGGCCCCGCGGCGTTGCTTGACCTTCCAGTACCAGGACGATAAATAGCTGTCGCGTACCCGGGTGATGGACCAGGCAACTTCGCAAAGAATTCGCTTTAGATAGGTGTTACCGTGGGTGGTGCGAGTGGACTTTTTTTTCCTGCACTTTCATTATTGCCGGGGCTTAAGCCCGCCCAGGAACAGATATGTTCCGCAGTTTTAAAGCGGCTCATATCGATGCCAATTTCCGCCAGAATAGCGGCGGCAGCGGTTTTGTCAATCCCCGGGATGCCGTCCAGTTGTTCCAGTTGTCTTTGGTATTGATTAAGTTTTTCCTCCAGCTTTTGCTCTACCAATCGAAGATGCTCGTAGTGCTGATCCAGCCAGCCCAGCAAAAGCTTGAGGAACTCCCTTTGGTGAACATCCATTTTGCCATTGACAGCCTGCTTGATTTCCTGAAGCTTACTCTTGGCACGACCCTTTACCAAAGTCTCTACTTCCCGGGCGGATATCTTCCCGTGACGGCAAAGGTGATCCATAATCGCCCGGCCCGATACCCCGAAGATATCGGTGAGGAAGGTGGAGAGCTTGAAACCGCAGCTTTGTAAGTGCTTTTCGATGCGGTTCTTTTGCGACGCAATCTCTTCGATAATACTTTTGCGGTACCGGGTTAGATTACGGAGTTCCCGGATAGGTTTGGAGGGGATAAAACTTCCTTCCAACAATCCGGCGCGTAAAAGGGTAGCTATCCATTCAGCGTCCTTCATGTCAGTCTTTTTACCGGGAACGTTTTTCATGTGCCGGGCGTTGGCAACAATCAAAACCATACTGCCGTCAAAGGCTTCTTCCAGGACGTTATATACAGGCTGCCAATAAACCCCGGTGCTTTCCATGGCCACATGGCGGCAGTTCTCTGCTTCCAGCCAGGCTTTCAGTTCATCAAGCCCGGGCAGAAGGGTGGAAAAGGTGCGGATGGTTTTTGTCGGTTCCTCGCCAATATTGCCTTTTAATAGGCAGGCAACCACGGTATCTTTATGGACGTCCAAACCACAGCAGGTTTCCAAGATGTCTTGCATAAGAACTCCTCCTGCTTCATTGGATTTCAGGGATGATTGCCCGAGAAAGTAAGAAGTTTAACACCCGTGCTGTTCCCAAGTCCTTAAGAACAAGGGGCGACAATTGGCTGTGCTCAAAGGCAATCAGGTTAGGTTAGTACTCGAGGTTATACCATCAAAATATACTCAACCTTTGTCCCTGATAAGTCCAATGTAGCAGAAAATCAGATGTTTGTAATCACTTCTTTCTATTTTCATGATTGTTTGTGCCTTCCAGGCATGGCCGGTTAGTAAGAAATTTAATGTCGTTGATTTCCTGACTTTAAATGGGTTACCATCCTACCTATGAGGCATTGAAACAGTTCATCGAGACAAAGGGCACCGGCGGGGCGAGTATGTTACCATCCTACCTATGAGGCATTGAAACATAGCTTCCTCTAGCTTCTGTCGAGCCTCTTCCTCGTTACCATCCTACCTATGAGGCATTGAAACACATGAAAAGGCAGGGCCAATATACTGATGCGCTTGAGTTACCATCCTACCTATGAGGCATTGAAACCTGAAGCGGGTCCTGAGGCTGTAATTCCGCTTGCTTGTTACCATCCTACCTATGAGGCATTGAAACACCTTCCAGACGCCTCAGCGCAAGCATACATCTCCGCCGGTTACCATCCTACCTATGAGGCATTGAAACTCCGTGTATTTCAGGAGCTTGCCGCAGTTCAGGCAACGTTACCATCCTACCTATGAGGCATTGAAACCCACCTACCGTAACCGGCTCGCACATTTCCCGTAAGGTTACCATCCTACCTATGAGGCATTGAAACACGGCATCGTGGCCCTCGTGATGGCTCTGGACAGGGTTACCATCCTACCTATGAGGCATTGAAACTCCCGCTGAACATGGTGCCTGCCGGAAGCGCCGGAGTTACCATCCTACCTATGAGGCATTGAAACAACATCTTTAAAAAGCATTTTAAATGGGCTATGTGAGTTACCATCCTACCTATGAGGCATTGAAACATCTCAGCCCGTCTGGCGGCTATGACTTTCCGGTGGGTTACCATCCTACCTATGAGGCATTGAAACGCATAGAGGAGGCAGCTTTCGGGCTGCATATCGCACCCGTTACCATCCTACCTATGAGGCATTGAAACACAACATGGAAACATATGGAACCTTATGGACAAAAAACGTTACCATCCTACCTATGAGGCATTGAAACACCGGAGCCCCGGCGGTGGAGATGGACCTTTTCTCCGTTACCATCCTACCTATGAGGCATTGAAACAAGGAGGAAACCCTGGATGAAGTTACTGAGGCTAAGTTACCATCCTACCTATGAGGCATTGAAACTGCCAGTCGCCGCATACCCATACCTCATCGCATAAAGAGGTTACCATCCTACCTATGAGGCATTGAAACCACTCGGGAACGAATTCGGTTGGCTGGCGGTGGCCAAGGGTTACCATCCTACCTATGAGGCATTGAAACTAGTATCAAGTGTCTTGAAGCCCTTATTGTCATTTAGCACATTAAATTAACCACCGTTTTTCAAATTAAAGTAACTCACGCCGCCGGCACAAACTGCAAGATTATCAAATTACAGCACCCCAAATTCTCAGGAATTGCACATTAGCACAATAAAATCCCCAAAGAAAAAAGCCGCTCAACGCGGCCTAAAAAGAAGGGGCCTTGAACCGTTCCGCCAATTTTTTATCAAGGGCAGCCAGGCGTTTTCTCTGGAAATCAAATCCTTGTTCCAGTTGCAACTGGCAAATAAAGCTGTAATAATGGGGTTCCTCGCGGGCGGTATAGAAAGACTCCAGGTATTTTAGCAATTCAGCGTAAAGGTCGCGGGCGAAATCCAATACCGGGCGTTCCAATTCCTCACCGTAGGACCCAAAAGTATTCGCCCAGAGGACGAAAGCCAGGATCTCCAGGAGACTTTCCACGTCTCTGGGGGAAGCAAGCTTAAGCATAGCCACCACCCTTAGAGGCCAATTTCGGCAGCTGCCTGGCGGACCACATCAGCACTAATCAGCTGGGCTTTAAGCTGGGCGCCCCAGAGGAGGGAAGTCAGGGCCAGGTTGTTCACCAGGCGCGGCCAGCCGCGGGAGCGAGAAGCGATGGCCTCGACGGCAGGCGGCTCAAATAAAGGCCTGGTAGCCCCCACCAGGGATAAATGGTGCTCCAGGTAGGCGCCCACCTCCTCACGGTTTAAAGGTTCCACCTGGAAGCGAACCACCAGGCGTTGGGCCAGAGACTGGGTCTGGTTCAACTCCAAGCGGCTCAACAAAAAAGGCAAGCCGGCCAGGACCAGGATAAAAGGATTAAAGGCGTCCATGGCGAAATTAAAGAGCAGGGCCAGGTCCAGCAGGAATTTGGGGTTAGCCAGGTGCATCTCATCCAGGATGAAGACGGGCGTAATCTTTTTATCCCGGAAGAACACCTGGACCGCCTGCTGGATCTGGTGAAAAAGGTCAATCTTGCGGAAAGACGGTTCTTCCCCCAGGCTCCGGGCCAAACCGCGGTAAAAATCCATGACCGTCCCTGTGGCCAGGGGCAAATAAATAACCTTAAAGAGGGCCGGGTTTAAATTAGCACAAAAGACCCGCAAGGCAAAGGTCTTACCGGCTCCCGGTTCTCCCACCAGGACCCCCATGCCCCGGACGCGGGATAAATACTCCAGCCGGGCCCTCGTTTCTTTTAAACTGCAGGAAAGGAAGGCATCCTGGGGTTTTAGCTCCTTGCCAAAAGGAGCCCCTTTTAAGCCATAAAAAGCCTGGTACATTCTAGTTTTGGCCCCCTCCCTGTAAGCTGGCAAAAGAAAGTTTGCTCTCCCGCTTTGCCCGGGCGTTAACACTGAGCGCCACCGGCTGTGCCACCGCCACCTCTTTACCGGCCACAAAAATCAAGACCCGCTCCAGTTTTTCCGGGTCAAAGCGCACCTCCACCCGGTTGCCGATAAATTGAGGCGGCACCTCAAAAAGGCGCTTGTTAATGGAGATAGTAGCATCATGATGTACCCGCCGTTCCTCCCGCTTGAAAAAAAGCGGCTCCAGAACAGCCGGGTCGCTCACCATCTTAACCTGGCTGAACTGGGACATAAACTTATCCAGGGGGCTCATACCCAAAGCACTGTGGACCTGGCGGTGATAATCTTCCTCCAGCCACTGCCAGAAAGAGCGGTTCAAGTTATCCAGAGATTTAAGGTGTTCATCTTTAACCAGGGGCAAGAAACGCTGCCTGACGGTCAAGAAGAACCTTTCGATCTTACCCTTGCTCTGCGGGTCATAGGGTTTAGTATTGATCAAGGCTATCCCCAGGGCCGCGCAGGCCAGCTGCAGCTGCTCCGAACGATAGATTTTACCATTATCCACGTAGACCATCTGCGGAATGCCCCGGCGTAAGATAGCCTCCTTGAAGACCACCTTCAAAGACTCAAACTTCTCGGAAGTAAAAAACTGGGCAAAAGTCACCAGGCGGGAACAATCATCGATAAAAGCAAAGAGGAAAGTAGCCACCTTTTTGTTGCCAACGCGAAGGTAAGGCCCGGCCGCCACATCCCCCTGCCAGAGGGTATTCACCGTATCATAGGCAAAGCGTTTCCGTTCCGGCTCCCGCCGCATCTCCCGGCCTAAAAGCCCCCTGGATTTCAGGAAACGGTAAATGGTAGCGTAAGAAACGGCGTCCGGTAAAATAACACCTTTAGCCACCAGTTGTTCATAAAAGACAGAAGCCGGACAGGAACGCTCCTCCTGGCGCAGGGCCAGGAGTTGCTCCTGTAACTCCGGGGATAAGGCCCGCGGCCTTCCCCGGTCAGAACGCCTTTTCGGTTTTAACCCCTCAAACCCCTCGCGGCGGTAATCCCTGAGCCAGCTGGCAATGGTCTGGGGGCTATAGTCGCAGAGGCCATAATACGGTACTTCATGGGGTCTGGCCGTAATACTCTCCAGGTAGGCCTTCCTGCTGGCTACCTGACCCTGCAACAACGGCGCAATCAAGCTAAAGCGAAAAAGAGCGATATTTTCCCGGTCCTTCTCGTCCATCACAACCCCTCCCCAGGATTTAAGGTTAACCGGTCCGGTCATTTACCAGTTTAACCTTAACCTGTCCCCCAGGACAGGCAAAAGGTGTGTGGTGGCTAATGTAGCAGGGAGGCTTTACGGAACCGGGGAAAGCATGGTAAAATTAATTAGCCATAAAATTGCGCCGGAAATGATTATGGAACCTTTGGGAAAAGGTTTCGGCGTTGGGGAACGCGGCAATCATTTCCAGCAATTTTATGGCCCTTTGTTTAAATTCCGGCGGGATTATTTCCTGGTAACCCTGCTCCCGGAAGAAGGCCTGGATGCAATTCATGTTCTTCGCCCAACGGCGGCGGTAGAACTGGAGCAGCTGGTAGTAAATAAGGAGGCGGGCCTTGGAGAAGAAATATATGAGACAGTCCAGAATGAACTTAAGGGAATACTGGTAATACGGCAGGAGAAAGGAAGGCAAAAGAGAGAAGGTGTGCCGGCAGGAGCGGCACCAAAAGCGGCAGATGGGCAGCTGTAGCCACTTTTCCGAGTCACTACCGGCATTACGCCAGTAAAAACCATGCCGCTTTAGAGCCTGCCGGGCCATACAGATAGGGCAAGACTCTATGACGGGAAACTCATTTTTCTTACCCCGGGCAGCATAATCCTCCAGGGAAATACCGAAATTGTATACCAGTTGCATAAACAGCCCCCCAGAATAATTTGCTAAAATTATATCACTTTGGGGGAACTGTTACATGTTATCTCGATATTTTAAATTGATAAAGTTAGGACTAGTTTTAAGGATGATAGTGTGCTAAATGACAAATCTGCACCTGCATTGGTTACCATCCTACCTATGAGGCATTGAAACGCAAAACTCCTGCCCGAATCCGCGAGCCGGGCCGTCGTTACCATCCTACCTATGAGGCATTGAAACCACCGGGCAGGATAAAAACCTCCGGGCCTGTCCCGCCGTTACCATCCTACCTATGAGGCATTGAAACTTCAGACAAATAACCCGATGAAAATGAAAGATTTGCGTTACCATCCTACCTATGAGGCATTGAAACCGTGACCCAGCAACGACTGCACGGCAACCAAATCCGCGTTACCATCCTACCTATGAGGCATTGAAACCAGGGCGGGCCGGGGCACCCTCGTCGCCCCGGCTAAGTTACCATCCTACCTATGAGGCATTGAAACATGACATAACGGCGCAGTAGGACTTTTATGCGCAGGTTACCATCCTACCTATGAGGCATTGAAACCTCTCTCCCAATGCTACCGCCGAGCAAAAAGCCGTCCGTTACCATCCTACCTATGAGGCATTGAAACTGCTGATAAATTGTGTTATTAAATTGACAGATGCGCGTTACCATCCTACCTATGAGGCATTGAAACCTGAACACCTCCGGTCAATTTAGCAATTTCCAGGTTAAGTTACCATCCTACCTATGAGGCATTGAAACGCGGTTCGTAGTCAGGGGCCTGGAGTAATCCAGGGAAAGTTACCATCCTACCTATGAGGCATTGAAACTCAAAAGCGGATAGGAAACGCGCATATCTTTTGGGAGTTACCATCCTACCTATGAGGCATTGAAACCGGATAAACTCTCATTCAAATTAGCCAGCAGGGTCCGGTTACCATCCTACCTATGAGGCATTGAAACCCGGAAAAACCTTCCGGGCCGGTCCGGGTAAAGATAAGTTACCATCCTACCTATGAGGCATTGAAACGCCTTTGCAAAAGCCGGGGCTATAAAGTCCCTTGCCGCGTTACCATCCTACCTATGAGGCATTGAAACTCGGTTAGCTCGACCGGAAAAGCCCCTTTATCATCCGTTACCATCCTACCTATGAGGCATTGAAACTGAGGACCCGCCATTACAGGCCGTAGATGATAACATGTTACCATCCTACCTATGAGGCATTGAAACGCCCGACTGCACTGCGCGTATTTTGGCTACGCGCGGAGTTACCATCCTACCTATGAGGCATTGAAACTCGTTTCACATCAATGCAGGCGGCGGGTCCGGCCCGGGTTACCATCCTACCTATGAGGCATTGAAACTTATCTAGCTTTTTTCCTGCTTATTGTATTGCTTATGTTACCATCCTACCTATGAGGCATTGAAACCGGCTTACCGGACCGTTTTTCTCCTGGCTGACGGCGTTACCATCCTACCTATGAGGCATTGAAACATTATCCTGCTGTTTATGTTGTGGCTTATCCTTTCTCCGTTACCATCCTACCTATGAGGCATTGAAACCTGTTGGTATTCGGCCATGGCCTGTCCCTGGGCCGGTTACCATCCTACCTATGAGGCATTGAAACGCAGAGCAACAGCGGACCCTGCTGGCGAATTTGACGTTACCATCCTACCTATGAGGCATTGAAACGTATCCTGGCGCTGTTGTTTATCGTTATCGGCAAGGTAGTTACCATCCTACCTATGAGGCATTGAAACTTACTACCTGCTGGTAGGGCTGGCAGGGTAGCCACGTCCGTTACCATCCTACCTATGAGGCATTGAAACTCGCTGTTTGGCTGCTTTTCCGCGACGCCCAGGAAAGTTACCATCCTACCTATGAGGCATTGAAACCCAATAACCTCGCAATTACCCCACCAATCATTATAGGGTTACCATCCTACCTATGAGGCATTGAAACACCCATATCGCTCTCTCTAGTGCCGGATTGTAGTAAGTTACCATCCTACCTATGAGGCATTGAAACTGTCAAGGACCATGCGGCCACCTGTAATTCCCGCCCCGTTACCATCCTACCTATGAGGCATTGAAACATGTTGCGGCCGGGATATAATCCTTTTTTCTTCCATGTTACCATCCTACCTATGAGGCATTGAAACTCCTTTTCTTCATATGATTTGCCACCTCATTTCTACCGTTACCATCCTACCTATGAGGCATTGAAACAACTTGTCCCCGCGCCACAGTGGTACCAGAGCCTCAAGTTACCATCCTACCTATGAGGCATTGAAACCTCGGTGCCCCGGATGCCGTACGCCTCCAGCACCAAGTTACCATCCTACCTATGAGGCATTGAAACTGCCGGAAATCCCTAAAGTTGAAACAAGGCAGGTTTGTTACCATCCTACCTATGAGGCATTGAAACATAAGGGTTAACTGATGGACCACGTTCCCGTCCGGTTTCGTTACCATCCTACCTATGAGGCATTGAAACTTCAAATTCTTCCCTAGATAAAGTTAGGCCATGTATCCCGTTACCATCCTACCTATGAGGCATTGAAACTCCTACCCGTCAATTATATATTACCACGAATGTCACGTTACCATCCTACCTATGAGGCATTGAAACCTCGTCAACCGCACCTTGTCTAGATTAAAGGATACGGTTACCATCCTACCTATGAGGCATTGAAACATAAGGGTTAACTGATGGACCACGTTCCCGTCCGGTTTCGTTACCATCCTACCTATGAGGCATTGAAACTTCAAATTCTTCCCTAGATAAAGTTAGGCCATGTATCCCGTTACCATCCTACCTATGAGGCATTGAAACTCCTACCCGTCAATTATATATTACCACGAATGTCACGTTACCATCCTACCTATGAGGCATTGAAACTGGGAGGCGGTGCGGTGAATAAAGCTGATTTTTGCAGTTACCATCCTACCTATGAGGCATTGAAACTAATACTTGTGCCGGGCTTAATCCTTGTTCCCGGCAAGTTACCATCCTACCTATGAGGCATTGAAACGGGGTGGGTCTTAAAAAAGCGGTGGCCCTGGCAATTTGTTACCATCCTACCTATGAGGCATTGAAACGGATAAACTCCGGTTCGGGCCGGAAAACAATCCAGGGTTACCATCCTACCTATGAGGCATTGAAACTCGTTTAAGAAGCGAGGTGGAGGACCTGGAACGGCTTAGTTACCATCCTACCTATGAGGCATTGAAACTTCGGCACGGCGGCCCTGCTTTTAGGCCCGGTATGGCAGGTTACCATCCTACCTATGAGGCATTGAAACAGCTGCCGACCGGTACGACATACCGCAAAATCATTGGTTACCATCCTACCTATGAGGCATTGAAACTGTATTTCAAAATATAGAACAAGTGTTCATCATTTAGTTACCATCCTACCTATGAGGCATTGAAACGTGAAGTCATTTGGCCCAGAGTTTGCGGCAACGGTGAGTTACCATCCTACCTATGAGGCATTGAAACTCCTGTCCCGGTGTTCATAAGTGCCGTCGTCCAGCCGGGTTACCATCCTACCTATGAGGCATTGAAACCTATAGCGGACCGCAGTATTACCATCCAGGACAAGGAGTTACCATCCTACCTATGAGGCATTGAAACTGGCTCCCGGCAAAACGTAAACTTCCGGGCCGCTTCCGTTACCATCCTACCTATGAGGCATTGAAACTTATCTAGCCTTTTTCATGCTAGTGGTGCTTTTAATGGTTACCATCCTACCTATGAGGCATTGAAACCTGGTTGAGGGGACCGTCACGGTCACCCATGCCAGGTTACCATCCTACCTATGAGGCATTGAAACCTTTCGTTTATTATTTTATCGACTAAATTTTAGTATGTTACCATCCTACCTATGAGGCATTGAAACGTCGTTATCGTTGCCTTATTTGCGGCTTACCTAGTAGTTACCATCCTACCTATGAGGCATTGAAACCCGGGCCGGGTTTCCCGGCCAAACTTCTTAAACTCCAGTTACCATCCTACCTATGAGGCATTGAAACGGAGGTGGTGAGAATGCCCCTTAAAAAGGGTAAATCGTTACCATCCTACCTATGAGGCATTGAAACTGGTATCCTCTCCAGCTTGCGGAATATTTTTGCCCTAGTTACCATCCTACCTATGAGGCATTGAAACCTCATTTATCACCCCTCCTTTTATTTTACCTTACAAAAGTTACCATCCTACCTATGAGGCATTGAAACATAAGACTGCTATTGCGATTAATCCAGCAATGACTAGTTACCATCCTACCTATGAGGCATTGAAACATAAATGGCTTCCGCCAGGGCCAGGGCCATCCGGTCCGTTACCATCCTACCTATGAGGCATTGAAACTAAAAGTACTCCTGGGTCTTCGTTTCTTCATCCTCAGTTACCATCCTACCTATGAGGCATTGAAACATGATTTTTTCTCCCTCCCTCGTGGTACACTATCTGTTACCATCCTACCTATGAGGCATTGAAACCCGGAGGGGGTGTCAATGATTGGAATCGCTGTTCAAAGTTACCATCCTACCTATGAGGCATTGAAACTACATCCCTCCATATTTCGCAATATACTTTCTCGCTGGTTACCATCCTACCTATGAGGCATTGAAACTTTTTTCGTTACTTCGCCGGCAGAAAATTCCCCATTGTTACCATCCTACCTATGAGGCATTGAAACGAATACTGGCCCGCCGGGAGCCTATCCTGGCAAAATGTTACCATCCTACCTATGAGGCATTGAAACAAGGCATCCATGCCGGTGACGACAAAATCGATATGCGTTACCATCCTACCTATGAGGCATTGAAACGCGCCCCCTGGACAGCAGCCCTACCTATAATCCGACCGTTACCATCCTACCTATGAGGCATTGAAACAGTTGTTTCGGCAAACTGGAAATGCGACCCTTGCGGGTTACCATCCTACCTATGAGGCATTGAAACCTGATATGGCGGCTACCCTGCAGCAGGCTCCATGCAGTTACCATCCTACCTATGAGGCATTGAAACACCGTCTGGACATACTCCTTCCAGCCCCCCGAAGCAGTTACCATCCTACCTATGAGGCATTGAAACACATGGTCGCTCCACAGTGCAGTTCCAGACAGGGTTTCCGTTACCATCCTACCTATGAGGCATTGAAACCAAAAACTTCTGCCTTTCAAGCTCCCGCAGGATAAGTTACCATCCTACCTATGAGGCATTGAAACGTGTATTCGCGATACACATACACAAACCCCTGCTCAGTTACCATCCTACCTATGAGGCATTGAAACACGCCTGGGCCAGGGATGTGGCACACAAACTGTTCAGTTACCATCCTACCTATGAGGCATTGAAACCCGTTTTTGCGGCTCTCCTTGTCTTGGTAGCCTTCTGTTACCATCCTACCTATGAGGCATTGAAACTCGGCCACAACGCCAACTTTCACCTGGGAACCGCCAAGTTACCATCCTACCTATGAGGCATTGAAACTTCGTCAGGAAAGAAAGGCGGTGAGAACATGGCAGGGTTACCATCCTACCTATGAGGCATTGAAACAGGATATTTGCATAGACGAGGCCAGCCAGTTTACTGAGTTACCATCCTACCTATGAGGCATTGAAACTCCGCTGTCAGCATGGGCAATGTTTCAATCAGCTTCGGTTACCATCCTACCTATGAGGCATTGAAACCGGTTCCGCAGGGCATTGTAGCGGCGCTGTATGGGGTTACCATCCTACCTATGAGGCATTGAAACTTTTGCTTACCATGTCTTAGCCCCACCCATTGTTTTAGTTACCATCCTACCTATGAGGCATTGAAACTTTGCGGTAGCTACAGTAACAACATCCGAACTGGACAGTTACCATCCTACCTATGAGGCATTGAAACTCCTGTCAGCCAGAAGCAAAGCCGGGTTGCCGCGCCAGTTACCATCCTACCTATGAGGCATTGAAACACGCTAAGGACGCTATTATGGCGGCGACTACTGAGGAGTTACCATCCTACCTATGAGGCATTGAAACAAGATATAGACTCCTATGTACTTCTCATTGCGGAGAATGTTACCATCCTACCTATGAGGCATTGAAACTGCGAGTGGCGGCTGGAAAGAGTTTGTGCAGACAGTGTTACCATCCTACCTATGAGGCATTGAAACAGGTTACGTAGTAGCGGTTCGCCGTCGCTCCCGCAGCCGGTTACCATCCTACCTATGAGGCATTGAAACTGGCTACAACTTGGCATTATGTCCGCAACACGTCTACGTTACCATCCTACCTATGAGGCATTGAAACTACGGAAAACCGAAATGAGCATCTCATCTGCGGTGAGTTACCATCCTACCTATGAGGCATTGAAACAGCCATACCATAGTCAACATTGAGGCTGGCTTTATGTTACCATCCTACCTATGAGGCATTGAAACTGCGGCAGGTATTAAATGAGCAGCTTGACCGTGAGCATAGTTACCATCCTACCTATGAGGCATTGAAACCCGGTGATGTAGTCGGGCGTGGTGCGGACGGCGAGCCCGTTACCATCCTACCTATGAGGCATTGAAACCCGGAGGTATGGGTATTGCTGGTGAGGCTGGAGAAGGTTACCATCCTACCTATGAGGCATTGAAACTGGTATCCCCCTACGGGGATTTCCTGAAAATGAAAAGTTACCATCCTACCTATGAGGCATTGAAACCGCCCTTTTCTGCCTCCTCCTTTCCAGCATCCTTTCGTTACCATCCTACCTATGAGGCATTGAAACTAATAAAACCCATTCTCGCGTGTTGACCGGAAGCGGCCCGTTACCATCCTACCTATGAGGCATTGAAACGTCACTTCAATGCGCAGAGGGATCATATCGTCACCTCGTTACCATCCTACCTATGAGGCATTGAAACTCCGATGCAGATCCACGCCGTCGCCATCCAACCAGGGTTACCATCCTACCTATGAGGCATTGAAACGGCCTTGCCCCATGTTTCCCGCTTCTGGGTTGACCATGTTACCATCCTACCTATGAGGCATTGAAACATCTATAAGACATACCGAACTGGGCGATATCGCTGCGTTACCATCCTACCTATGAGGCATTGAAACTTCAGTGCCGCGGTCATGCGGTCATGAAGCTGCAAGACGTTACCATCCTACCTATGAGGCATTGAAACATCGCCGCGGTGTCTCAACAGGGTGTGGTGCCCTGGAGTTACCATCCTACCTATGAGGCATTGAAACCCGGGTCATCGATGATCGCTACATGGGCGCCGCGGCCTGGTTACCATCCTACCTATGAGGCATTGAAACAAATCCGCCGGGCATGGGAACAGGGGAAAGCCATTGTTACCATCCTACCTATGAGGCATTGAAACATGCGGCGAAGGTCTCCTCATCGAGGTTGAGCAACGCGTTACCATCCTACCTATGAGGCATTGAAACACCATCTCCAGCTCGGCGGTCAAGGCCGCCTTTTGCGTTACCATCCTACCTATGAGGCATTGAAACGACGATTGGTGATATGGGCGGAGGTGGTGGAGATTGGTTACCATCCTACCTATGAGGCATTGAAACGACGAAGGTGCGGCGGCTGCTCTCCGGGCGGCGGAAGTTACCATCCTACCTATGAGGCATTGAAACCCGTCAATCCAGATGATGCCGTCGTTGTCTGGCCGGTGTTACCATCCTACCTATGAGGCATTGAAACCCCAGCTTCAGGCCGCTTATCTCGGCCCCCTCCCGGGTTACCATCCTACCTATGAGGCATTGAAACATGACATACTTGCCGCCCCATTCGGGAAGCACCACTAGTTACCATCCTACCTATGAGGCATTGAAACTCTTTATAACTCGCATATTTTATGCCCACATTATAGGTTACCATCCTACCTATGAGGCATTGAAACACGGGCTCCAGGGCTATAGGTATTATCCGGGCCGCCCGTTACCATCCTACCTATGAGGCATTGAAACTCGTCCCGCCCGTATCCAGGGCTACCGTATACCCTAGTTACCATCCTACCTATGAGGCATTGAAACTTGCCTGGGAATTTGTAACGCCGGTCACGCCTGCGAGTTACCATCCTACCTATGAGGCATTGAAACGGTTACTGCAATGATAAAGAAGAGTCCCTGGAACAGTTACCATCCTACCTATGAGGCATTGAAACTGCTACCGGGCAGCTGGCGCAACAGGCATCCGCTAAGTTACCATCCTACCTATGAGGCATTGAAACTACTCTTCCACTGCCTGTTGAAAGCCCAGAGCGGCCCCAGTTACCATCCTACCTATGAGGCATTGAAACTACGTCACTGCATAAAATATAATTAGCCCACGGAAGTTACCATCCTACCTATGAGGCATTGAAACGCGATATAGGCGTCTACCTCCAACCCTACTGGCCCCGTTACCATCCTACCTATGAGGCATTGAAACTCCAGGGCCTCGCTGAGAATGGCATGAAGATACGTAAGTTACCATCCTACCTATGAGGCATTGAAACACTTTGAGCCGGAGCAGCTGAATAAGGCCGCGGTTCCGTTACCATCCTACCTATGAGGCATTGAAACCCTGGATCCCAGAACAGCCCCTGATCTCCCTTATGCGGTTACCATCCTACCTATGAGGCATTGAAACGACGGCAAGAAGTCCAGGGAGCTGAACTTCGGGCGCAGTTACCATCCTACCTATGAGGCATTGAAACAAAACATCTAATCCATAAGTATAGGTTACAACAAACGGGTTACCATCCTACCTATGAGGCATTGAAACCCCGGTAGCCAGGGCGCGGCAGGACATACTACAAAAAGTTACCATCCTACCTATGAGGCATTGAAACTGCGATCCGCTTCTTCGTTGCCGAGGTTGCCGCGCCGTTACCATCCTACCTATGAGGCATTGAAACCCCCGCACCATTCGCATTTCCTTGACAGTTTGGCAAGTTACCATCCTACCTATGAGGCATTGAAACTTGGAAACCGTGCCAATCTAATTAAGTTGCAGGGCGCGTTACCATCCTACCTATGAGGCATTGAAACCCAGTTACATCCCAGGTCAATCTCTCCGCCTTTGCGCAGTTACCATCCTACCTATGAGGCATTGAAACAGGGTGAATGGGTGCTTGGAAGCACCGGAGTGTGGGGTTACCATCCTACCTATGAGGCATTGAAACATCAACCTCCTGCAAAATAAGTCTGACAGTTACAATCAGTTACCATCCTACCTATGAGGCATTGAAACAAGGCACCCAATTTGCCGACCAGCAGCTGGAACAAGCGTTACCATCCTACCTATGAGGCATTGAAACTTGCCACATACTCGCCAACCGTTATCACCCGGCTTCGTTACCATCCTACCTATGAGGCATTGAAACACCGTCGCTGGTAGCAATAATAGTCCCGGCCTCGTCGTTACCATCCTACCTATGAGGCATTGAAACGTCCAGGGCCTCGCTGAGAATGGCATGAAGATACGTAGTTACCATCCTACCTATGAGGCATTGAAACCTTGATGAGGTACCTGATAGCCGTCGCCAGGGTGAGTTACCATCCTACCTATGAGGCATTGAAACAAAAGTATCAAGCAGAGCTAAAGCTACCCCCCGTGAGTTACCATCCTACCTATGAGGCATTGAAACCTCCTTGCAGGCGCCGGTATTTTTTAGTACCGCCAGTTACCATCCTACCTATGAGGCATTGAAACTCACCGCAATTTCTCAAGCATATCCAAAACTGCTTTGTGTTACCATCCTACCTATGAGGCATTGAAACTCCTTCCACCGTCACCGCCTATGAATTGACCTGCACCGTTACCATCCTACCTATGAGGCATTGAAACAGGTCAAACGCCATCTCCGCCTCTATACGGTCCGAAGCGTTACCATCCTACCTATGAGGCATTGAAACTGGTTAGCACGCTCTGCGTCTGGCTGGTGAGAAAGCTCGTTACCATCCTACCTATGAGGCATTGAAACCTGTACTGCTACCCCGGCTCCTAACGACATAACCGAGTTACCATCCTACCTATGAGGCATTGAAACCTATCCGGCAAGACCTTGCCGGCAATACTCTGCAACGTTACCATCCTACCTATGAGGCATTGAAACTGGTCTTTCTCTCCCCCACCGCGATCGGCACTGGCTCGGTTACCATCCTACCTATGAGGCATTGAAACACTAATGCTGTGCCAGTATACCTGACCGATGATAAAGTTACCATCCTACCTATGAGGCATTGAAACGAAGCTAAACCCTATGCTACCTCCTTCATCGACAGCGTTACCATCCTACCTATGAGGCATTGTGTCATTTAGCACATTAAATTAACCACCGTTTTTCAAATTAAAGTAACTCACGCCGCCGGCACAAACTGCAAGATTATCAAATTACAGCACCCCAAATTCTCAGGAATTGCACATTAGCACAATAAAATCCCCAAAGAAAAAAGCCGCTCAACGCGGCCTAAAAAGAAGGGGCCTTGAACCGTTCCGCCAATTTTTTATCAAGGGCAGCCAGGCGTTTTCTCTGGAAATCAAATCCTTGTTCCAGTTGCAACTGGCAAATAAAGCTGGTACGTGTCAAGATGTAGTAGGCAAAAAGAGACCTCACATAAAAATCCCATATATATCCAACACCTTTTCCGGCTCCGGAGTATTGTGCAGTAATTCTCTGCGCCTGTCAAGGTTAAAGCCTGCGGCCGCCTACGGCGACCTTGACAGGCTTCGCGAATTACTGCCTGCTCTAATTAAGCCGGAAAAGGGGTTAGAATATAGCTCCACTAATTCTTGTTAGTTGCCTCAAGGTATATTTAACCCAATCTGTTCCCGCCTCAGGGCCAACAAGGGCTGGTACTCTCTTCCTTAACCATGCTTCTACGTCTTCTTTAACTATCTTCTTTTCTTTTATTACTTTAACGGGATTCTTTTCTACTTGTGGCATCTTCTTTTCTAGCCATGCGGCTAATTCTCCATTGGCTTTGAGCATAAGTAATGCTACCATGGCCGTTGCTCCTGCTTCGCTCCAGCTCATTCCCCTCTTTTTCATGCGAATGGCTATTTTTTTGTCTACTGTTGTTTCGGCTACGCCCATCCCGTATAACTTTAGCCCTTCCAGTTGTCGTGGTAACCGCAAGCGGTAATCTAACAGGTTATCGCGATATCTTTGACAGTAGTCATATACTTTTTGGCGTTGTTGCTTGTTTTTGCGGTTCGGTGCTTCTTCTATGAGTGCTTCCATGGTGTCCAAAAAGACCTGCTCTTGACCTTTGGCTAAAATCTCCATTAATCCTCGCGCTGTTTCGTTCCCATAAGCCTGCCTTATATCCCGGTGGAGGTGGTAGCGGTCCAATTGTACAATGGCTCCTGGTAACTGTTCTTTGGCTGTCTTCTGGATCCAGCTGGCTCCGTCGCCATTGACCACATATATTGTTTTTTCGTCTATCTCGTAGTACCTGGCTATTTCCGTGGTGAGGGCTTCCCAAAATTGTTCTCCATCTTCATAGATGCCCATTACTACCCGCGGGTTCTTGAGATGCCGGGCATTCCCTTTTTCTATCCACCCTTCGTATACTATTCCTACTTTTACTTCTATCCGCTCTTGCTTGCTCCTTTGCAGGGGAATCATTATGCCATCGGCTTCGATAAATAGTGCCGGTACTTTTTTCTTTTTGCCTTGGGGCTCTTCCCCGCTCACGAATAGCTTGTTGCGCAGGGCTTCTTGCAGTCCTTTTTGTTCCAGTCCATTTCGTTTTACTTCGCTATGGATGGTCATATGGCTTAATTGGCCCATCCCTGCTTCGGCCATTATTTCCGCTGCCTGCCTGAAGGGTAACCGGGTTGCCAGCGATACGGCTAATTTGAGCAGTCTTCCTGTCAGGCGCTTTCCTTGGCGTAAGTTCAGGGCTTCGTCTAACAGAAACCTTCCCTCGCCTCTTTTCTTTTTGCGCGTCGCTTTGACATATAGTCGGCGCTTAAAGGTTATATCCCCGTACAGGCAGGTGATTGTGCGGTAGCGGAAGCCAGCTATCCTATATCTCTTGGGTTTTGCTGGCATAAGGGCATCATCCAGGGCTTCCAGTACGGCTACCAATAATCGCCTGGCTATTTGCAGGATAACTTCTTCTAGAGTGTTGAAATTCTCGATACCATCTAATAAACTAAAGATGGTAGCGGTACTGGTATTACCGTTTACCATAAAGAGACCTCACTCCTTTTACGGTGTTTTTCTTCTTGTGAGGTCTCTTTTCTCTTTTTTGCTCCTTTTTCCTCCTGCCTACTGTAATTTTACACTAACATAAAGCTGTAATAATGGGGTTCCTCGCGGGCGGTATAGAAAGACTCCAGGTATTTTAGCAATTCAGCGTAAAGGTCGCGGGCGAAATCCAATACCGGGCGTTCCAATTCCTCACCGTAGGACCCAAAAGTATTCGCCCAGAGGACGAAAGCCAGGATCTCCAGGAGACTTTCCACGTCTCTGGGGGAAGCAAGCTTAAGCATAGCCACCACCCTTAGAGGCCAATTTCGGCAGCTGCCTGGCGGACCACATCAGCACTAATCAGCTGGGCTTTAAGCTGGGCGCCCCAGAGGAGGGAAGTCAGGGCCAGGTTGTTCACCAGGCGCGGCCAGCCGCGGGAGCGAGAAGCGATGGCCTCGACGGCAGGCGGCTCAAATAAAGGCCTGGTAGCCCCCACCAGGGATAAATGGTGCTCCAGGTAGGCGCCCACCTCCTCACGGTTTAAAGGTTCCACCTGGAAGCGAACCACCAGGCGTTGGGCCAGAGACTGGGTCTGGTTCAACTCCAAGCGGCTCAACAAAAAAGGCAAGCCGGCCAGGACCAGGATAAAAGGATTAAAGGCGTCCATGGCGAAATTAAAGAGCAGGGCCAGGTCCAGCAGGAATTTGGGGTTAGCCAGGTGCATCTCATCCAGGATGAAGACGGGCGTAATCTTTTTATCCCGGAAGAACACCTGGACCGCCTGCTGGATCTGGTGAAAAAGGTCAATCTTGCGGAAAGACGGTTCTTCCCCCAGGCTCCGGGCCAAACCGCGGTAAAAATCCATGACCGTCCCTGTGGCCAGGGGCAAATAAATAACCTTAAAGAGGGCCGGGTTTAAATTAGCACAAAAGACCCGCAAGGTAAAGGTCTTACCGGCTCCCGGTTCTCCCACCAGGACCCCCATGCCCCGGACGCGGGATAAATACTCCAGCCGGGCCCTCGTTTCTTTTAAACTGCAGGAAAGGAAGGCATCCTGGGGTTTTAGCTCCTTGCCAAAAGGAGCCCCTTTTAAGCCATAAAAAGCCTGGTACATTCTAGTTTTGGCCCCCTCCCTGTAAGCTGGCAAAAGAAAGTTTGCTCTCCCGCTTTGCCCGGGCGTTAACACTGAGCGCCACCGGCTGTGCCACCGCCACCTCTTTACCGGCCACAAAAATCAAGACCCGCTCCAGTTTTTCCGGGTCAAAGCGCACCTCCACCCGGTTGCCGATAAATTGAGGCGGCACCTCAAAAAGGCGCTTGTTAATGGAGATAGTAGCATCATGATGTACCCGCCGTTCCTCCCGCTTGAAAAAAAGCGGCTCCAGAACAGCCGGGTCGCTCACCATCTTAACCTGGCTGAACTGGGACATAAACTTATCCAGGGGGCTCATACCCAAAGCACTGTGGACCTGGCGGTGATAATCTTCCTCCAGCCACTGCCAGAAAGAGCGGTTCAAGTTATCCAGAGATTTAAGGTGTTCATCTTTAACCAGGGGCAAGAAACGCTGCCTGACGGTCAAGAAGAACCTTTCGATCTTACCCTTGCTCTGCGGGTCATAGGGTTTAGTATTGATCAAGGCTATCCCCAGGGCCGCGCAGGCCAGCTGCAGCTGCTCCGAACGATAGATTTTACCATTATCCACGTAGACCATCTGCGGAATGCCCCGGCGTAAGATAGCCTCCTTGAAGACCACCTTCAAAGACTCAAACTTCTCGGAAGTAAAAAACTGGGCAAAAGTCACCAGGCGGGAACAATCATCGATAAAAGCAAAGAGGAAAGTAGCCACCTTTTTGTTGCCAACGCGAAGGTAAGGCCCGGCCGCCACATCCCCCTGCCAGAGGGTATTCACCGTATCATAGGCAAAGCGTTTCCGTTCCGGCTCCCGCCGCATCTCCCGGCCTAAAAGCCCCCTGGATTTCAGGAAACGGTAAATGGTAGCGTAAGAAACGGCGTCCGGTAAAATAACACCTTTAGCCACCAGTTGTTCATAAAAGACAGAAGCCGGACAGGAACGCTCCTCCTGGCGCAGGGCCAGGAGTTGCTCCTGTAACTCCGGGGATAAGGCCCGCGGCCTTCCCCGGTCAGAACGCCTTTTCGGTTTTAACCCCTCAAACCCCTCGCGGCGGTAATCCCTGAGCCAGCTGGCAATGGTCTGGGGGCTATAGTCGCAGAGGCCATAATACGGTACTTCATGGGGTCTGGCCGTAATACTCTCCAGGTAGGCCTTCCTGCTGGCTACCTGACCCTGCAACAACGGCGCAATCAAGCTAAAGCGAAAAAGAGCGATATTTTCCCGGTCCTTCTCGTCCATCACAACCCCTCCCCAGGATTTAAGGTTAACCGGTCCGGTCATTTACCAGTTTAACCTTAACCTGTCCCCCAGGACAGGCAAAAGGTGTGTGGTGGCTAATGTAGCAGGGAGGCTTTACGGAACCGGGGAAAGCATGGTAAAATTAATTAGCCATAAAATTGCGCCGGAAATGATTATGGAACCTTTGGGAAAAGGTTTCGGCGTTGGGGAACGCGGCAATCATTTCCAGCAATTTTATGGCCCTTTGTTTAAATTCCGGCGGGATTATTTCCTGGTAACCCTGCTCCCGGAAGAAGGCCTGGATGCAATTCATGTTCTTCGCCCAACGGCGGCGGTAGAACTGGAGCAGCTGGTAGTAAATAAGGAGGCGGGCCTTGGAGAAGAAATATATGAGACAGTCCAGAATGAACTTAAGGGAATACTGGTAATACGGCAGGAGAAAGGAAGGCAAAAGAGAGAAGGTGTGCCGGCAGGAGCGGCACCAAAAGCGGCAGATGGGCAGCTGTAGCCACTTTTCCGAGTCACTACCGGCATTACGCCAGTAAAAACCATGCCGCTTTAGAGCCTGCCGGGCCATACAGATAGGGCAAGACTCTATGACGGGAAACTCATTTTTCTTACCCCGGGCAGCATAATCCTCCAGGGAAATACCGAAATTGTATACCAGTTGCATAAACAGCCCCCCAGAATAATTTGCTAAAATTATATCACTTTGGGGGAACTGTTACATGTTATCTCGATATTTTAAATTGATAAAGTTAGGACTAGTTTTAAGGATGATAGTGTGCTAAATGACACCTTATGTGGCTGCGTTACCATCCTACCTATGAGGCATTGAAACCCATGATGGGGAAATAGTTCGCGGGCAATCTCTTTGTTACCATCCTACCTATGAGGCATTGAAACCGGTCATCTTCAATAATTCCGGCCTTCTCAAGAATGTGTTACCATCCTACCTATGAGGCATTGAAACACCGCCCGCTCAAACTGCTGCTGGCTTTTTTGGTACTGTTACCATCCTACCTATGAGGCATTGAAACATAAAATAAGCCAACTTTCCGCTGGCTCCGGGCCAGGTTACCATCCTACCTATGAGGCATTGAAACCTGATCAACACCAGATACGAGGCCAAACTGCCGACAGTTACCATCCTACCTATGAGGCATTGAAACTCAATATGGTAAATGGGCAAGGCTCCTTTGACGTTCGTTACCATCCTACCTATGAGGCATTGAAACTGGCTGTTGCTAGTAAAACTGGCTACAAGCCGAATGTTACCATCCTACCTATGAGGCATTGAAACCGGTGGTGGCGAAGGCTACGGGATTCGGGTTATCTTCGGTTACCATCCTACCTATGAGGCATTGAAACTTGCGGCGGGAGGCTGTGGTAACCATGGACGCCATATTACCATCCTACCTATGAGGCATTGAAACACACTATCAATGTTGACAACATAAATAGCCGTCCCTCCGTTACCATCCTACCTATGAGGCATTGAAACCCGGGCTCGAAGCGGGGAACGTTGGCGGCGACCTGGGTTACCATCCTACCTATGAGGCATTGAAACGAGTACCTGGCTGGTGCTATACGTGCTCTTCCGCAGGTTACCATCCTACCTATGAGGCATTGAAACTTTCCGGTGGCGAAAGTGCCACCACCTCAAGCAGGCGTTACCATCCTACCTATGAGGCATTGAAACCCACCTTCTCCACAATCGCCTGCCGCCGGTATCTCAGTTACCATCCTACCTATGAGGCATTGAAACACCTGCAACCGGGCCACTTCGTAGCCCATGTAGGTGCGTTACCATCCTACCTATGAGGCATTGAAACTTGGATCTTTGTCTACGTAGTAGTCTGTAATGATCCGTTACCATCCTACCTATGAGGCATTGAAACCCGGTTTCAGGGTTCCATTCGAGTAGGGTAATCGTCATGTTACCATCCTACCTATGAGGCATTGAAACTTGCGGCGGGAGGCTGTGGTAACCATGGACGCCATCGTTACCATCCTACCTATGAGGCATTGAAACTCCAGTCTATCCTACAGGATCCCGGCCTGCCGGTGGGTTACCATCCTACCTATGAGGCATTGAAACCGGCTGGAAAGCCTGGCTTCCCGCCAGCTTAATCAAGTTACCATCCTACCTATGAGGCATTGAAACACCGACCGAACTGCCCGGGGCCGAAGTTCCCGTGGGAGTTACCATCCTACCTATGAGGCATTGAAACCGACCTGGGTATCCGGCTTTTGCGGCAGGCTGGCCGCGTTACCATCCTACCTATGAGGCATTGAAACTGGCTTACTACCAGTGCATCCGCCGATGTTGGCGGGTTACCATCCTACCTATGAGGCATTGAAACAAAAGAGAGGTTGGATTTATCATGACGAGGTCTGTAGTTACCATCCTACCTATGAGGCATTGAAACTTACCAAAGCCGCTCAGAACTAAGGGTGCTATTAGAGGTTACCATCCTACCTATGAGGCATTGAAACCTGGATGAGATCGCACGCAAGCCTGTTACGGTAGTATGTTACCATCCTACCTATGAGGCATTGAAACCCCCAGTAGTTTTCAAGAAAATCCACCTCCTCCTGGTTACCATCCTACCTATGAGGCATTGAAACAGGGAGGCCAAGGTAAGAGACGCGATTACTCAAGCGGGGTTACCATCCTACCTATGAGGCATTGAAACATGAGCAATGCGGAATGGGCCGCCCTGGCATTGTGGTTACCATCCTACCTATGAGGCATTGAAACCGGCCCTCCTGCACCTCGCCGTCCGGGCCGCCCTGGCGTTACCATCCTACCTATGAGGCATTGAAACTCATTGGGACATGGAATAACATCTGGCTCACGGCTTGTTACCATCCTACCTATGAGGCATTGAAACAAGACGTCTGGCGGATGACGGTCGGGGCGCTGACGTCTGTTACCATCCTACCTATGAGGCATTGAAACGGGATAGCAACGGGGCATTAATTGATGTTGCGGCCAAGTTACCATCCTACCTATGAGGCATTGAAACTCAGGTAAATGCCGTATTCCCCTGATTAAATGAGTAAGTTACCATCCTACCTATGAGGCATTGAAACGAATTGGCGGTTCTCCAGGGGTTTCCGGCGGTTATGTTACCATCCTACCTATGAGGCATTGAAACCAATTTTGAACGTAGGTAATTTTTATAGCGGAAGTGTAGGTTACCATCCTACCTATGAGGCATTGAAACTATAATGAGATTGTCCGCTAACGCCTGTTTTAGTTAAGTTACCATCCTACCTATGAGGCATTGAAACATGACCGGGACCCGGTAGGTTTAATTCTTACTCAGAGTTACCATCCTACCTATGAGGCATTGAAACACAACCTGAGCGATGCGACCACTCTGGCAACGGCTATGTTACCATCCTACCTATGAGGCATTGAAACTATACATCCTAACGGGTTTAGGGATTTTTTGGTCTGCGTTACCATCCTACCTATGAGGCATTGAAACTCGAAGTAAGTACACTGCGCCTTGCATTTCTGGCAAGTTACCATCCTACCTATGAGGCATTGAAACCTCGCAAAGGCATATCTCATGCCAGCCGATATTCTCCGTTACCATCCTACCTATGAGGCATTGAAACGGGTCCCCTACAACGTATCCCGCTCCTGAATGATAAGTTACCATCCTACCTATGAGGCATTGAAACAGGCTGTTTCCTACCTGTTCAAACGTAAAATCGGCCATGTTACCATCCTACCTATGATGTCATTTAGCACATTAAATTAATCACCGTATTTCAAATTAAAACCCAACTTTGACACTAAAACTTCTATTTCAAGGGCTTAAAGACCACCAAGACTAGTAATATCAACGATCTTTCTCTACCGAAGTCGGCAAAACGTAGTGAAAACAAATCTGCCTTAGAGTATTTTCACGCCGGGCATCTCTTGGTATAATAGTAATGACGATAACCGAGGTGATGCCCCTTTGTTCCCCCGTATTATCACTACCAGGCGCGGCGGCCATACCTACCATTATCTGGTCCTGGTAGAATCCTACCGGGAAAAAGGCAAGGTAAAACAGCGCCAGGTTGGGCATTTAGGCAACATCGACCAGTATTCCCAGGAAGAGATACAGCGGCTTATTAATAAACTGCGGGAATTCCTTAAGGAAGATGAGCTGGGCACTGTTAAGGACCTCCAGACCTTCGGCACCAAGCATTATGGTATCCCCTATGTGGTGAATTTTTTCTGGGAGCGACTGGACCTGGACGCCTTCTTTAAAAACTATCTCCAAAATCGTCAAGTAGAGATGGATGTGGCCTTATGCACCAAGATTATGATTTTAAACCGCCTCATCGCTCCTAAAAGCAAGCTTGGAGTATCCCAATGGTTAAGGCAAATTTACCTGCCGGAACTGGAAGAGAAACAGCCTGAGTTGCATCATTTTTACCGTACTCTTGACGTCCTGGAAGAAATGAAGGATTATCTGGAACGCCACTTGTACAACCGGCTTACGGATCTCTTGAGTTATCAGCTTAACCTGGTGTTTTACGACTTGACCAGCAGCTACTTTGAAGGTACCCATTGCCCCCTGGCCAGGTTCGGTTATTCCCGCGACCACCGGCCGGACTGCCGGCAAATTAATATTGGCCTCCTGGTGACTCCGGAAGGCATGCCTATTGCCCACCAGGTATTTGAAGGTAATATACCTGATAAAGTAACCGTGGCTGGCGCCATCGAACAACTTAAGCAAAAGTTTGCCATCAAGAGCTGTATTTTCGTGGGCGACCGGGGTATGCTGACCAGTCATAATTTAGAAGAACTCAAGGAGGCTAACTTCCGTTATATCCTGGGCTTTCATAAACGCGGCCGGGAAGTGAGCGATGAACTACTGGCCAGGTACCAAAACCTCGAAGAATACCAGCTAATAGACGGCGATAACCCCCTCTTTTATGTGGAAGTACCACCAGAGCAGGTACAGGCTCCCCCTAAAGAAAACTTGGTAGAGGGAGAAGAGGAAGAAAAGGAAAACTTCGAGCCTCCGGTTCGCTATATCCTTTGCCACAATCCTCTCAAAGCCCAAGAGGATTATGAATTTCGGGTCAAAGCGATAGAAGAAGCCAGGATAAAATTGCAAGAGCTGAAAGACAGGCTGGCCCGGGAAACCCCGCGGCGGGGGCGCAAGCCTACCACAAAAGGAGTCATGCTTAAAGCAGCTGCTATCCTTAACAAGAAGGGCCTTGCTCCAATTTTTGATATTACTTATGACGGCAAGTCTTTCAACTTTGAAATTAATGAGCCGGCTCTGGCTAAAGAGGCTTTGCGGGACGGCAAATTTTTAATCCAGACTAATGCTGACCTGCCAGCTGAGGAGGTAATTGCCGCCTATAAAAACCTGCTCCAGGTAGAAACCGCCTTTCGCCATATCAAGGACTTCATTCGCTTGAGGCCTATCTACCACTACAACGAAAGTCGGGTTAAGGGACACATCTTTATATGTGTGCTGGCTTATCTCTTTGAAAAATGGCTGGAGGTGATACATCGCCGATATATTGAAGATGAGATTTTTAAGGCGAAACAAATCCCTGATCCTGAAAGTCAAGAAAGAGAGTTACGCCGCTGGAAGGTTGCCCATAAAAGCGGCCGCCGTATCCTGGAATTATTAGAAGAGATAAAGGCTGTTGACCAGCAGTTTCTTGATAAGCGGATTTATAGTATCACCCAGCCCGGACAAAGCCAGAGTGAATTGTTAAAAATTTTGGGCCTTCCACTTCCACCTAAAATTTTAACCTTCAGGTAGCCACTAAGAGCCCCAGAAAGGGGTTGTAGTGACAATTGTCCCTATGGACCCCTTGATTTTTAAGGGGCGGTGTCAAAGTTGGGTTAAAATGACTCATGTCGCTAGCACAAACTGCAAGATTATCAAATTACAGCACCCCAAATTCTCAGGAATTGCACATTAGCACAATAAAAGCCACAAAGAAAAAAGCCGCTCAACGCGGCCTAAAAAGAAGGGGCCTTGAACCGTTCCGCCAATTTTTTATCAAGGGCAGCCAGGCGTTTTCTCTGGAAATCAAATTCTTGTTCCAGTTGCAACTGGCAAATAAAGCTGTAATAATGGGGTTCCTCGCGGGCGGTATAGAAAGACTCCAGGTATTTTAGCAATTCAGCGTAAAGGTCGCGGGCGAAATCCAATACCGGGCGTTCCAATTCCTCACCGTAGGACCCAAAAGTATTCGCCCAGAGGACGAAAGCCAGGATCTCCAGGAGACTTTCCACGTCTCTGGGGGAATCAAGCTTAAGCATAGCCACCACCCTTAAAGGCCAATTTCGGTAGCTGCCTGGCGTACCACATCAGCACTAATCAGCTGGGCTTTAAGCTGGGCGCCCCAGAGGAGGGAAGTTAGGGCCAGGTTGTTCACCAGGCGCGGCCAGCCGCGGGAACAAGAAGCGATGGCCTCCACGGCAGGCGGCTCAAACAAAGGCCTGGTAGCCCCCACCAGGGATAAATGGTGCTCCAGGTAGGCGCCCACCTCCTCACGGTTTAAAGGTTCCACCTGGAAGCGAACCACCAGGCGTTGGGCCAGAGACTGGGTCTGGTTCAACTCCAAGCGGCTCAACAAAAAAGGCAAGCCGGCCAGGACCAGGATAAAAGGATTAAAGGCGTCCATGGCGAAATTAAAGAGCAGGGCCAGGTCCAGCAGGAATTTGGGGTTAGCCAGGTGCATCTCATCCAGGATGAAGACGGGCGTAATCTTTTTATCCCGGAAGAACACCTGGACCGCCTGCTGGATCTGGTGAAAAAGGTCAATCTTGCGGAAAGACGGTTCTTCCCCCAGGCTCCGGGCCAAACCGCGGTAAAAATCCATGACCGTCCCTGTGGCCAGGGGCAAATAAATAACCTTAAAGAGGGCCGGGTTTAAATTAGCACAAAAGACCCGCAAGGTAAAGGTCTTACCGGCTCCCGGTTCTCCCACCAGGACCCCCATGCCCCGGACGCGGGATAAATACTCCAGCCGGGCCCTCGTTTCTTTTAAACTGCAGGAAAGGAAGGCATCCTGGGGTTTTAGCTCCTTGCCAAAAGGAGCCCCTTTTAAGCCATAAAAAGCCTGGTACATTCTAGTTTTGGCCCCCTCCCTGTAAGCTGGCAAAAGAAAGTTTGCTCTCCCGCTTTGCCCGGGCGTTAACACTGAGCGCCACCGGCTGTGCCACCGCCACCTCTTTACCGGCCACAAAAATCAAGACCCGCTCCAGTTTTTCCGGGTCAAAGCGCACCTCCACCCGGTTGCCGATAAATTGAGGCGGCACCTCAAAAAGGCGCTTGTTAATGGAGATAGTAGCATCATGATGTACCCGCCGTTCCTCCCGCTTGAAAAAAAGCGGCTCCAGAACAGCCGGGTCGCTCACCATCTTAACCTGGCTGAACTGGGACATAAACTTATCCAGGGGGCTCATACCCAAAGCACTGTGGACCTGGCGGTGATAATCTTCCTCCAGCCACTGCCAGAAAGAGCGGTTCAAGTTATCCAGAGATTTAAGGTGTTCATCTTTAACCAGGGGCAAGAAACGCTGCCTGACGGTCAAGAAGAACCTTTCGATCTTACCCTTGCTCTGCGGGTCATAGGGTTTAGTATTGATCAAGGCTATCCCCAGGGCCGCGCAGGCCAGCTGCAGCTGCTCCGAACGATAGATTTTACCATTATCCACGTAGACCATCTGCGGAATGCCCCGGCGTAAGATAGCCTCCTTGAAGACCACCTTCAAAGACTCAAACTTCTCGGAAGTAAAAAACTGGGCAAAAGTCACCAGGCGGGAACAATCATCGATAAAAGCAAAGAGGAAAGTAGCCACCTTTTTGTTGCCAACGCGAAGGTAAGGCCCGGCCGCCACATCCCCCTGCCAGAGGGTATTCACCGTATCATAGGCAAAGCGTTTCCGTTCCGGCTCCCGCCGCATCTCCCGGCCTAAAAGCCCCCTGGATTTCAGGAAACGGTAAATGGTAGCGTAAGAAACGGCGTCCGGTAAAATAACACCTTTAGCCACCAGTTGTTCATAAAAGACAGAAGCCGGACAGGAACGCTCCTCCTGGCGCAGGGCCAGGAGTTGCTCCTGTAACTCCGGGGATAAGGCCCGCGGCCTTCCCCGGTCAGAACGCCTTTTCGGTTTTAACCCCTCAAACCCCTCGCGGCGGTAATCCCTGAGCCAGCTGGCAATGGTCTGGGGGCTATAGTCGCAGAGGCCATAATACGGTACTTCATGGGGTCTGGCCGTAATACTCTCCAGGTAGGCCTTCCTGCTGGCTACCTGACCCTGCAACAACGGCGCAATCAAGCTAAAGCGAAAAAGAGCGATATTTTCCCGGTCCTTCTCGTCCATCACAACCCCTCCCCAGGATTTAAGGTTAACCGGTCCGGTCATTTACCAGTTTAACCTTAACCTGTCCCCCAGGACAGGCAAAAGGTGTGTGGTGGCTAATGTAGCAGGGAGGCTTTACGGAACCGAGGAAAGCATGGTAAAATTAATTAGCCATAAAATTGCGCCGGAAATGATTATGAAACCTTTGGGAAAAGGTTTCGGCGTTGGGGAACGCGGCAATCATTTCGAGCAATTTTATGGCCCTTTGTTTAAATTCCGGCGGGATTATTTCCCGGCAACCCTGCTCCCAGAAAAACGCCTGGATGGAGTTCATATTCTTCGCAAAACGGCGGTGGTAAAACTGGAGCAGCTGGTAGTAAATAAGGAAGCGGACATGGGAGAAGAAATACATGAGGCAGTCCAGGATGAACTTAAGGGAATACTGGTAGTAGGGCAGGAGGAAGGAAGGCAAAAGAGAGAAGGTGTGCCGGCAGGAGCGGCACCAAAAGCGGCAGATAGGCAGCCGTACCCACTTTTCCGAGTCACTACCGGCATTACGCCAGTAAAAGCCATGCCGCTTTAGCGCCTTCCGGGCCATACAGATAGGGCAAGACTCTATGACGGGAAACTCATTTTTCTTACCCCGGGCAGCATAATCCTCCAGGGAAATACCGAAATTGTATACCAGTTGCATAAACAGCCCCCCAGAATAATTTGCTAAAATTATATCACTTTGGGGGAACTGTTACATGTTATCTCGATATTTTAAATTGATAAAGTTAGGACTGGTTTTAAGGATGATAGTGTGCTAAATGACACTATGAGGCATTGAAACACCTGGTTGTCGCCAAGACTGCGGAAGGGTACTTTTCGTTACCATCCTACCTATGAGGCATTGAAACCCCTTCTAGGTAAGCCTTTTCAAGTTCCTCCTCGCGTTACCATCCTACCTATGAGGCATTGAAACTCTACTTCCGGTTGTCCCGTTTCTGGGGCCGTCTCCTGTTACCATCCTACCTATGAGGCATTGAAACCCAGGAAGATGGCCGAGTACAGCGCCGGGATCAAGGGTTACCATCCTACCTATGAGGCATTGAAACCCGGGCTCGTTGTAATGATTTCTCATACTTCTTTCTTAGTTACCATCCTACCTATGAGGCATTGAAACGCGTATCTATCCCGGAAGCAATGGAAAAGGCCAGCAAGTTACCATCCTACCTATGAGGCATTGAAACGCCGTTTAATTCCCAGGTAATATCCAGGAATAGGTTTGTTACCATCCTACCTATGAGGCATTGAAACAGCAATGAGGTGGTGCTGGTGTACCCTGTTACGGCTGAGTTACCATCCTACCTATGAGGCATTGAAACGCATACTCGGATTACCACCTTGGAGCCCGGCTTTATTGTTACCATCCTACCTATGAGGCATTGAAACTTCGGCTTTTGAATTTAAAGACAGAAAAAAGGTTAAAGTTACCATCCTACCTATGAGGCATTGAAACCAATATGACACCAAAAGGAATTCAAGAATTACTGGGTTACCATCCTACCTATGAGGCATTGAAACGAGCAGGCCGGCGTAAAGCTGCCAGCACGGTTTATGTTACCATCCTACCTATGAGGCATTGAAACAAGTAGAACTCGAAGTCAGGCCCGCTGCCATCATACTTATGGATTAGATGCAATGTTACCATCCTACCTATGAGGCATTGAAACCCAGAGGTCGGCCCGTTCGCCCTGGGCCAACTCTTTGGTTACCATCCTACCTATGAGGCATTGAAACATAGACGCAATATTGTTGATTGTCAATAGAAATGACCCACTATGTGCAAATAAAATTGACCCACTGGAGAACAAAAATAATAAGCTTCAAGTCATGCGCCAAAAGGAACGAGATGTAACTCAGTTGCCGAATTAACGGTCGTTGGCTGCTTTCAGTTTACCCTTGAGCCGGTAGCTAGTGCCGTTAATATAGAAAATAAGGGCGTGATGCACAAGCCGGTCAATTATGGCCGCGGCTACCACCTGGTCGGAAAATATCTCCCCCCATTCGTTGAAGTTATAGTTGCTGGTCAGGATAATACTCCCCTTCTCGTAACGCATGGAAACCAGGCGGAAGAGAAGGTTGGCCTGTTCTTTAGTTACGGGCATGTAGCCGAGTTCGTCGATGATTAGAAGGTTGAGCCGGGAGTACCCCAGCAGCTTATCGAGAAGGCCGCCGTCTTTGGCGCTTAAAAGTAGTTCTTCTAAAAGCTTCTGGGCGGTGATAAATGCTACGCGATATTTAGCCATGCAGGCCTTGATGCCTAAGGCTACTGATAGATGGGTCTTGCCGACCCCAGGGGGACCCAGGAAGACGATATTCTCCTTTTTTTCCACGAAATCCAGGGAGCCTAAAGCGATAATTTCTTTTTCCCGGATGGAGGGCTGGAAGCTAAAGTCAAACTCCTCCAGGGTTTTGATGAAGGGGAAACGTGCTTTATTGATTTTCGTCTTGACCGTGCCCTCGTTTTTCCTTTTTAACTCCTCTTCGAAGAGAAGGGAGAGGTATTCGATATAAGAGAGGTTGTTTTGCGAAGCCTTCTCCGTTACCTCCTGGTAGTGGGCGAGCATCCCTTTTAGTTTTAAGGCCTGCATCTGGCTTTCCAGGTAAGCGGTTAATTTGTTGCTCATGATACTGCCGCCACCTCGCTCTCCTTTAGGGCATAACAGGAGAGGTCCCGTTTGATTTTACCTGGCGGCATATTGCCACTTGCCGGGTCACAGGCACAAGAAAGCGGAGTGATTTCCTTGCACTCTAAAAGCCTTTTTATGCTGTTTTTGTGATAAGAGCCGATTTTCAGGCATTCTTTGATGGCTGCTATGATATCTTCCCGGCTATATATCTCCTGGTAGCTTAAGATTTCTGCCAGGTGCCAGTAGAGGTTGGCCCCGTTCTTAGCACGCAGGCCTGCCAGGTATTTTTGACCGTCTGCGCCAAAGGCGCTGATAAACTCCTCCACCAGGGCCGAGCGCAGTTTTAGTTTCTTTTCCTGGTATTGACGGTTGATGGTTTCGTGTTCGGGGTGAAGGGGACGGACGGTTTGCTTTTTAAGTTCAAGTTCGAACTCCGCTAAAAGCGTCCCTGCCTCGTCATATACCTTCAGGCGCCGGCCGTAGATGTTTTCGACCCACACCCTCCTTAAGCAGTAGCGCAGGGGTACGGGGTAGAGATTGCCGTCGTGGGATATATAGCCATCATTACTCACCTTCCGGGGTTCTTTATGGTGTAATAAGGCCGGTTCGACAGCCGGTATTTGGAGAAGGCACCCTTTTTCCTCGACAAACATCTCCGCCGGCGGCCGGCCTAAGCTGCTGTGGGGCCTTTTATTGTAGGCTTCCTGGAACTCTGAAAGCTTTACAGCGAATTCGTTTAAGTCCCCCACCTCCAGGCCCCGCAGCAGGTGTTCCTGGACGTAGTAAAAGGGGCGCTCTACCTTGCCCTTGGTCCGGGGACGGTAGTTTTCGCAAGCTGAGGGCTGGATGCCATACAGCCCGCAGAATTTGAGAAACTCGTCATTGTACCGGATGATACCGTCTTTCTGGTGAGTGATAACCATTTGCTTGCCGTTGTCAATCACCAATTCCGGGGCATAACCGCCGAAGAAGTCAATGGCCTCAACCAGAACCCGGATCACATCGGCGGTGGTGATGCTTAATGAGAAGGTGTAGAATTTCATCCGGCTAAAAGACAGGACCACCTCGTGGAGATATATTTTTACCGGCTTCCCGTCTACCGGTAACGTCCACACCTTCCAATCGTACTCCTGACTTTATCAGTTGAATCCCTAGAACCCGCATAAAACCTAGAAAAATAGAAAACAAGACGCGCATTTTGCCACTACAACCGGTCCTGCCAGCGGGCAGCAAACTCCTCTACACGGGTAATGTTTCCCGGCGGTGCAATCCGCATTAGGCGCAGGATCTTTTTGCTCAACTCTGTACTCTGGGTCTTGATAAAGAACACCTCTCCTTTGATCTCTACCTCGGCAAAGTTGAGGGAGTTTAACGCTTCCCGGATTTCTGCCGGCGAGGCATTTTCCACCGCTTGCCGGAGCTTGAATTCCAGAGTGCGTTCGAGAAGAAAGGCGAGGAAGCAAATTACAAAGTGTCCTTTAATCCGCCTTTCGGTCCAGTGAAAAACCGGCCGGACTTTCAGGGTGCTTTTCATGACGCGAAAAGATTCTTCAATCCGCCACAGGTTATGGTAAGCATCCAGGATGTCTTTGGCACTCATTTCTTTCTCGCTGGTCTGGATGCCGTAGTAGCCGTCAAATTGTTTGTCCCGGGCAATGGCTTCTTCGTCCAGTATCCACGTGCCCGTACAGTCTATTTCTTTGAGGTATTTCTTGCCGCCACGTTTGTTGCTGGCCTGGATTTTGGCCTTGCTTTCTAAAAGGGTTTGGGCTTTCTCGATTAACCTTTCCCGGTCGGCCCGGTCTTTTTCCGCCCGCCGGCTGGAGTAGGTGACGATCAGTTTTTCGGGTAATTTGTATTTTTTCCCTTCAGCGGTGAATTCGTTTATGTACTCGATAACCTTGTAGCGAAGGACTTCTCCTTCATCGTCCTTTATCTCCTGGTAGCCATTTTCGTCCAATATCATATCGGTAATCTCTTTTTTCATGCTCTTGATGCGGGCGGCAAAGATGTAGCTGTAGCCCCGTTCCACTATGCGTTTTAAGTTAAGCTTGCTGTTGATCCCCCGGTCGGCGACGATGATCACCCGGCGCAGGCCAAAACGTTTTTCCAGCTTTTCTAAGGCCGTCTCCAGGGTCTTGCCGTCAAAGGTATTGCCGGGGAAAAGCTCATAGCCAATGGGCCGCCCCTCGCAATCAATAAGCAGGCCCAATACCACCTGGACTTCGTTGAACTTACCGTCTTTACTGAAGCCGAAATCGCGTAAAGTGTCGGCTTCGACGCTGGCAAAGGAAAAGGTCGTTACATCATAAAAAACCACATCCACCTGCATGTTAAAAAGGTGGCGGTTCTTTTGGAACATCTCCTCCTCCAACAACTCTTTATACTCGCAGAGTAAATCCAAGGAGCGGTAGAGGTGGTTTAAGGCTACGTCGGGTAAACTGGCATAACGGTGCTGGTAGTTGTAGGTACCTAATTTACTCCTGGGTTCAAGGAGGTGCTGGATAGCCATAAGAAAACTGGCGTCGCTTAATTCGAATTGTACCTTACGTTTGGCACTGATCTTCTTTAAAAGTTTGGGTAGCTCAAATTGGTTCCAGATCTTCTGGTAGACCACATAGCCCCAGTTCTTGATCTGCGCCTCGGAAAAGCTGGCTAAACTGGTCACCTCCCTGGCCTTGGACAATTCTAAGAGGCGCTTACCAAGTCTTTGAAAGCTGGGGTTGTTTTCAATCTCGTCCAGGCGACCGAGATTGAGGAGGACCTTGTGTTTAACAGCTCCATTTTCCCGGTAAGATTGGACTAGCTGGACGTACTGGTGGTTTTTGGTTTTAGTTATTTTGATGAACATGCTTAAATGATACCACTAACATTGCCTATTGTCTAGATAATATTTGGTATTTCACAATATTAGTTGCCACTACGTTTTTCGCTTTTTGGGCTATTTTTAACGCCCAAAGCTAGATTTTATCTGGGTTCTTGAATCAGTAAAATGTCGCAACTGATAAACTCAGGAGAAGGTGTAGAATTTCATCCGGCTAAAAGACAGGACCACCTCGTGGAGATATATTTTTACCGGCTTCCCGTCTACCGGTAACGTCCACACCTTCCAATCGTACTGCATCTGCTGGCCTGGGCTGGTTTCCACCCAGGTGGTGGTTAATTTGGCAGTCTTATCTTCTGCCTTTATGGACCTAAGATAACGGTGGACGCTGGCCAGGGAGCCTTGATAGCCCTTATCTTTCAGTTCTTTGTAAATCCTTGTGCCGATATATCCTTTGGCAAGCATAATCTTGATTTCTTCCAGAAACCTGTCCAGTTCTTTGACATACTCCCTGGCTTTAAACTGAGGCGGGTTGGCTTCTTTCAGGTACTTTTTGACGGTATTCCTGGATACCCCAACTGTCTTGGCTATTTGCCTGATGCCGACCCCTTGGGCATGCAGTGCCTTGATGCGTTGCCATTTGTACATGCTGACCACCTCTTTTTCCTCCCCCTCTCAGGGGAGATTTTATCATTAGGTGGGTCAGTTTTATTTGACGATCTGGGGTCAATTCTATTTTACGATCTACACGCAATATAAAAACTCGGTTCGCTCGCCAAGTTACCATCCTACCTATGAGGCATTGAAACAGAGAAGAAGGGTTTTGAATACCCTCTTCTCCCGCGTTACCATCCTACCTATGAGGCATTGAAACCCGAAAATCCGAACACGATGAGCATCCACCTTGCCCGTTACCATCCTACCTATGAGGCATTGAAACTTCAAATTGCGCCCATTTTTCATCTTCTGTTTTCCGTTACCATCCTACCTATGAGGCATTGAAACATCCTCCAATAACCAAGGTTAAAATTACATTCCATTTGTTACCATCCTACCTATGAGGCATTGAAACATGTATACGCCGAAAAGGTCGGCCTAAAGCCTGAAGGTTACCATCCTACCTATGAGGCATTGAAACTGGTGACGCTTACCAAAAACGGCATCCCGCTAATCAAGGTTACCATCCTACCTATGAGGCATTGAAACGTTGCTAACCCAACCATAGCCATGGTAGGAGAAGCAGGTTACCATCCTATCTATGAGGCATTGAAACATTACACAGACCCGTTTATAGACCAGTCCATCACCGTGTTACCATCCTACCTATGAGGCATTGAAACACCTTTACAAGGGCCTCACCCAGATGTTCCCCCGGAGTTACCATCCTACCTATGAGGCACCCTAGTTCGACAGTTGCTAGGCAAAAATGACTGCTTTCTAGATGAAGAGGCCTTATAAATCAAGGGTTTCCGGTTTCGGGAAAGCTCAAAAATCAAAAACTGCCTAGGCACACGATTTCGGAATTAAAGCTTGATAACGACATAGTACATGCGCTATAATATAGACATGTACATAAGAACTATTTCCCGCAAAAACAAGGACGGCTCTGTTGTCCGTTATATCCAGCTTGCCCACAACGTCTGGGACCCCAAGGCCGGCTACCCGAAAGCCAAAGTACTCTTCAACTTCGGCCGCGAAGAGGATGTAGACCGGGAAGCCCTGGTCCGCCTGGTAAAGAGTATTACGCGTTTTTTGGGACCGGAAGAGGCTTTACGCACCCAGGCAGAGTTAAACGGCAGCGCTCCCCTAACTTTTGTCTCCAGCCGGCCTATAGGTGGCGCCTGGGTGTTAAACGAGCTCTGGAACCAGCTGGGTATCAACCGCGTTTTAGCCGGGCTGCTGGCCAAACGTAAGTTCCAGGCGCCGGTAGAACGAGCCATCTTCGCTATGGTAGCCAACCGGGCTTTGAACCCGGCCAGTAAACTTAAGACCGAGGATTGGGTCAGCCACGATGTTTTCATTCCCGGCCTCCCGGACGTGCCGGTGCAAAACCTTTACCGAGCCATGGACTTCTTACTGGAGGCTGCTGAAGAACTGCAAAAGGATATCTTCTTCTCCGTGGCCCACCTCTTCAACCTGGAAGTCGATCTCCTGTACTTCGATACCACCTCCACCTACTTTGAAGTGGAAGAGGAGGATAATCCGGAGGACCATAAGCAGCACCTTCGGCGTAAAGGCAACTCCAAGGACCACCGGCCGGATTTACCCCAGGTGGTAATCGGCCTGGCTGTCACCAGGGAGGGCCTGCCGGTACGCTGCTGGGTCTGGCCGGGTAACACCGCCGACATGGCGGTAATCGAGCAAGTCAAAAAGGACCTGGTGGGCTGGCAACTGGGCCGGGTCATCACTGTTGTCGACCGCGGTTTTGCTTCGGAAGACAACCTTCGTTACCTCCAGCGCGCCGGCGGCCACTACATTGCCGGCGAAAAGATGCGCAGCGGCAAGGATACGGTGGCAGAGGCCCTGGCCCGGCCGGGCCGCTACAAAACTGTCAAGGATAACCTTGAAGTTAAAGAAGTTATCGTCGGCGACGGCGAAAAAAGGGTCCGCTACGTCCTGGTACGCAACCCCAAAGAAGCAGAAAAAGACAGACTGGAGCGGGAGAAAATCCTGGCCCGCCTCAAAGAAGAACTAAAGGCCATTGGCGACCTCAAAGGCGAACCCCATACCAAAGCTTGTTGTCAACTCATCGCCCATCCCACCTATGGCCGCTATCTCAAGACCGACAAGAAAGGGCAACCGTATATCGATATGGCCAAGGTGAAAGCCGAAGAAAAGCTGGACGGCAAATACCTGTTAAGGACCTCGGACGATACTTTAAGCCCGGAAGACGTAGCTCTCGGCTACAAGCAGCTTCTCGAAGTAGAAGAGGCCTTCCGCACCATGAAGCAGTCCTTAGAGCTGCGGCCTATTTATCATCGTCTGAGCGATCGCATCCATGCCCACGTCCTCCTGTGCTGGCTGGGACTGCTCCTAATCCGGGTAGCTGAAACGAAGGTTGAGGATAGCTGGCGGAACATCCGCCAGACCCTGGAACGCATGCACCTGGGCGAATTTATTGCTCCTGACGGCAGGGTACTCCAGAGGACGGAAACGACGCCACAACAGCAGCATATCTTTAAGGCCCTTGGGATAAAGGCACCGCCGCAAATAATCGCGGTCGAAACAAAAGGCCAAAAGAGGTCCCTAGTAACACGCGCCCAAAAAGCCGATCCCTGAAACCCTTGCGCAACAAGCTGTTGCGCTTATTGTTCACCTAGCAACTGTCGAACTCGGGCGTGTGTGAGGCTCCAAAAGATAAAAAAGGCGCCGGCAACTAAAATTTTAGGTACCCAAAAACCATGACCGGCAAGAAAAATTACCGCTCAATCAGGCAAAAAGAATAAAAAGCCCTCCAAGGGCATACGGGCAGAAAATCGCCATATCGATTAAGATTTGCTCATAAAGTGGCGGGTCTGAAAAGCAAAGTATAAAAGGCTGAAGGGTTCCAGGTGATAGCTAGAGGAAAGTGTGGTAATAAAGGCCCTGGCCCAGGAGGCCGGGTCCGAGGCGGCCAGAACAACGCCTTCCGAGCCCCAAAAGCCAGTAATGAGGGGGCTGTTTTCCAGAAGGCGGTTACAGTAAAAACAAACATGTTGATAAGCCATCTCGGCCCTATTGGAAGTCATGTTAACCTTTATGGCAATATAGGCCATAGGTAGGTGATTAACTAGCCGTTGGTAAAGGACATAAAAAATGCAGGCCAGACTGTACTGAAAGCGCGGGGCCAAAAAGGAGGGTAGCAGCGAGACCGTCTTTTTACAGGCTGGACAGTAGTAACGCTGGATAACGATGACGTAGGAAGCCGTTAATGTTAAGGCATTACGGTAGAAAAAACCATGCCTGCGGAGCCGGCCTTCATAACAACAGCAGGGATTGGGACATCCATACAGTTCAGGGAATAAATTTTCCTTTCCCCGGCGATGATATTCCTGTACAGTTATAGTTAACCATTTTCAGCTGGGAAAAGAAGACGCAGGGGTTAGGGAAAACCATCAGAGCGTCTTCTTTTCTTTTCCCCCCAGGATAAAATATCGTAACAAAAAATTTATTTTATCCAGAGGGATGAAAACTAAACCAAAATAATTTGACTAAAAACCTTTTATTTCGGGTAAGAGAATTTGACGTATAACATCATAGCAAGCCTACCGACCAGAAAGAAATAACCGTTTACATAACTAAATCAGGCAAGAAATACCACTGCGCCGGGTGCAGGTACCTATCTAAAAGCCAGATCCCGATTAGCTTGAAGGATGCAATTAACAGGGGGTACGAGCCATGTAGTGCTTCGAGCCTACCTATGAGGCATTGAAACCGTTTTATGGAGAAGTACGGGACACTCCTTTACGAAAGTTACCATTCTACCTATCAGTCATTGAAATCGAATAAGGAGAAAGCTATAGAAAATGTTATGGGGTTAATTATTGAGAAAAACCGGGCAATCCTAGGTGAAATATGCGGATATAATTTAATTCCCGGAGTTATCCTGGCTGCCGTCGACAGCAAATGATAGAAGCCTTTTTAACTGGCATATCGAGGAAGTATTTTGTTTTAATTTCGATAAAAATTTTTCATCTTCCCAAAGGAATCAAGGAAAAATATGACGAATTAACCATAAGAATATATTTCCGGGAGGAGCAGGTATTGGCTATCGTCCTTAAGAAGAAGCAATTAGGCATAAATGACGTCAGCCGCCAGTCTTTGGCTCGGATCTATGCTATCCACCGCTGGATTGCTGCCGGTCGTTATCCCAGTGTAGACTTTATTGCCGAGCGCCTGGAGGTCTCGCCGCGGACGGTGGAGCGGGACATCCAATTACTGCGGGATTTTTTGGGTGCTCCTATTGTCTATGATCGCTGGCACAAGGGTTATCGTTATGAAAAGACCTTTAACCTGCCGCCCCTGCAGCTGACGGAAGGAGAACTTCTGATCCTCTACCTGGGCCAGCAGCTATTAAGCCAGGTCGGCGGGACACCTTTCGGCCAGGTGATCCGGGGTGCTATGGCTAAGCTGAAGGCAATGCTACCGGAAAAAGTAAGCATGGACCTGGGCTGCCTGGAGCAGGATATCTCCTTTGGGATGGAACCCCTGCGGGGAGATGCCGAACAGTTACTTGCTGTCTATGGTGATATTTTTCTAGCCATCCAAGAGAATCGCTCGGTGTATATTACATACTATACTGCCAGCCGGGACGCCATCACCGACCGGTTGATTGACCCCTACCACCTGCGCTTTTTTCACGGCGCCTGGTATGTGATTGCACTTACTGTCATTACCGCCGGGAAGTGCGCCTTTTTGCCCTGGATCGTATTCGCCAATGGCAGGTGACGGAAAAGAGATTTAATGTGCAGCCGGATTTTTCCCTGGAAAACTACCTTCAAGACTCCCTTGGGATCGAGCGGGGACCGCGGGTATATGAGGTGGCCATCCGTTTTACTGCGCAACAGGCACGGTGGATACGCGAACGGCAGTGGCATTCCAGTCAGGAAATGGAAAATTTATCCGATGGGGGACTAGTTTTAAAAATGCGTCTCAGCGGCCTGCAGGAAGTCAAGCGCTGGGTGCTCGGTTTCGGCAGCCAGGCCGAGGTCCTGGCACCGCCGGAACTGCGCCGGGAGGTGGCCCGGGAAGCGGCAGCCCTGGGTGAACTGTACCAGAGCAAATCCTAAGAAGAGACGTCTGAGCCCTGCTTAAGGTTGCTTTTTAATATTGCGGGGACGATTTTCTATACCTAGAGGTAAAAGTAAAATTCCCTGCCCGGCAGGAAAACTCAAAATGGCAGGGAATTTTTATTTATAACTTTTAAAGGAGGTTCTCGGGGATGTTACTCTGGCAACTACCGCAGCGACACCAGCAACTTACTGGACACCCGGCCCTGGTCTACCAGGGGGAGCAGGTTACATATAGTGAGCTGGTTAAATGGATCGATGCCTACGCCAGGTTATTCCAGGAACTGGGCGTAAGGCCCGGTGAGAGGGTAGCTATCTGCGCTCCCAATTGCCCGGAGTTTATTTACAGTTACTTGGGTGCCATGAAGGCCGGGGCAATCGTTGTACCCTTGAACCTGATGCTGACCCGGGAGGAGATCGCCTTTATTATCCGGGATGCGGGCTGCAGCACTATGGTCATTCACCGGGTGATTGTGGAGCGTATGGGCCTGGCGCCGCAACATGCGGCAGCCTTGGGCTTAAAACACCTGCTGGTACTCGATAATAAAACCGCAGCCAGGGCCCAGGCTGCACCGCCGGCAGTGCCGGTGACGGCATCAGAGGAAGATATCTGCGTTTTCCTCTATACCTCCGGTACTACCGGCCGGCCGAAAGGGGCCATGTTGACTCACAGGAATTTTTTGGCGGATATTGAGGCTTTGGATGCTGTTTCCAACTTGGGGCCGGATAATAACTTCCTTTGCGTTTTACCTATGTTCCACAGCTTTGCTTGGACGACCTGCGTCCTACTGCCCTTATACCTGGGCAGTACCATTACTATTAAAGAAAGCTTCCAGCCCAAGGATACCCTGAAAACCCTCTCCGAGGAAGATATTACCATTTTTTGTGGCGTGCCTTCCATGTATGCCGTCCTCCTGCGTATGGGCGAGAAGGGCCAGTTTAAGACCCTGAAGTTTGCCATTTCCGGGGGGGCGCCCCTGGCGGCGGAAGTCCAGCGCGGCTTTGAAGCCAAATTTGCCTTTCCCCTGGTGGAGGGTTACGGCCTTTCCGAAGCAGCGCCGGTGGTCTGCCTGAATCCTCTGTACGGCGTCCGCAAGCCGGGGTCCATCGGCCTGCCCCTGCCGGGGGTGGAGGTTAAAGTGGTGGACGATGATGACCTGGAAGTCCCGGTAGGCCAAGTGGGAGAACTGGTAGTCCGGGGTCCCAACGTCATGGCCGGGTATCATAACCAGCCGGAAGAAACGGCGGCGGCCCTGCGGGGCGGCTGGCTCCATACCGGTGACCTGGCGCGGCGGGACGAGGATGGTTATTTCTACATTATCGACCGCAAGAAAGACATGATCATCCTGGGCGGCTTTAATGTCTATCCCCGGGAAGTGGAGGAAGTCCTCCTGGCCCACCCGGCCGTCATGGAAGCGGCGGTGGTCGGCGTCGGTGACCCGGTCAAGGGCGAGACGGTAAAGGCGTATATAGTTTTGAAGGAAGGGGCCTCTGCCGACAGGCGGCAGTTGCAGGACTTTTTGAAAGAGCACCTGGCCGCCTACAAGATCCCCCGTTTATTTGAATTTGTAGCAGAGCTGCCCAAAAGCCCGACAGGCAAGGTACTGAAAAAGCTATTGAAGGGGTAGGAAAATCACCTGCCGGTCGGCTGGAAAAGCGCCGGCAGGTTTAATTTTACCGGCAATTGCCGGCAATTTTTTAACGTGGATGTTAAAGGCAGGCCAGAGATGTTAAATTAAGGCGATTATTCATTAATGATACTTGAGGCCTGTCAATTTTTCGGTTAAAATGGTAGCAGGCGGGAAGAGGAGTGGTCCCGGTGTCGGTGGCACCAGAAGTGGCAGTTTTGCTGGATCGCCTGCGTAACCACAGTATGACGACTTACCAGCATTCCTGTAATGTCGGCAATCTGGCCTGCGCCCTGGCCGAGGGGCTGGGGCTCCAGCAGGAAGAAGTGAACATTATTACCATAGGGGGGCTCTTGCACGATATAGGCAAGGCGCGGGTGCGGGCGGCCATTCTTCACAAGGCGGCCCGTTTGACGGCGGCCGAGTGGGAGGTCATGCGCCGGCACCCGGAATTTGGCGTTCAAATCCTGGCTGGTAATGAGAAGTTTGAGGTTCTTGAGCCGCTGGTGGCCTACCATCATGAACGCTGGGACGGGCAGGGTTATTATGGCCTGGGGGGCAGCGATATTCCCCTGGGAGCCCGCATTATTGCCCTGGCCGATGCCTTTGATGCCATGACTTCCTGCCGGGCCTACCAGTATTCCAAGAATTTGCTGGACGGCATCCAGGAGCTGGCGGCGGGGGCGGGCAAGCAGTTTGACCCCCGCCTGGTGCAGCTTTTTTTTGATATTATGCCGGCCATTCTCAAACGCAACAGCCGCCGGGCTTCTTGAATGCAGATACCTGGTAAAAAGCCACCGGGCTTGAGATAAACCGGTGGCTTTAAATTTATGATTTTTTGCGTTCCTGGTAGGCCTGCAGCAACCTGGCACCGAGATCGTGGTTGTGGCGGCCGACCTGCATCAGGTAGGCGGAAACACTGCCTTCGTATTCGAAGTTTTCTCCCAGGAGAGCCAGCTCCAGGGCGCGGCGGGTGACGTTGATCACGCATTCTTCCTCGTGGTTGTCGCGGCAGTTCTGGCACTGCAATAGAACCTCAACCAGGGCAGCGATTAAATCCTGCTGGTAATAGACCCGGAAATCGTCCTGGGGGACAAGTTCATGTCCCCGGGGAATGCGGACGGTGTTTTTCTGCCGGGCATAGGCCAGGACCGTCTGGGCGAAACCAATCAGGCAGTGGGCTTTACTACAGGTACCACATTCAGCCTCGGTCTTGCAGCAGCGATCAATAACCCCCTGGATCTTGTCCAGGTCAACATTGCGGGCAGTCATCTTCTAGACCTCCAATCTTAAAACCCGGCGAAGGCAAGAAAGTCATTTTCCTGCGGCGGCCGGTACCGGGCCAGGAAATCCTCCGGTGGCAGGAATGGTTCCAGCCCCACCCGGGCGATGGTGTTGCAGAGGCGCTCCCGGGGTTCGGCCAGGGAGTCATAACGTTCCAGGATCCAGGCTAGGAGGTTCTCGACCCCCTTGCCGGTTATGCCGGTGGCAATCCGGGTGGCATGGATGGGTTTGCGGCTGCCGCCCCGCCCCCCTAAATAGACGTCGTAGGTATCGTTGCCGGTGGCAATAATGCCGTAGTCGGCACACTGGGGATCGGTGCAGCCCCGGTGGCAGCCGGCCAGGGCGATTTTAAAATCGCAGGGGGTGGGCCGGTTCATAAAGCGGTCCTGGAGTACGCCCCCCAGCTCAAAGACATCACTTAAAGAGCGCTGGCAGAGGTCTTTGTTGCCGGCGCAGGCTTTGATGTTGCGGACGATTTCGCCAAAGACACCAACCTGTAAGCCCAGGGCGGTAACGCTGGCCCGCAGGTCTTCCAGCCTGTCTTCCGGGATGATAAAAATCAGGGTCTGGCGGGTCGTCAATTTGCAGTACTGGCAGTCAAGGGCACGAGCCAGGTCGCCAAGGCCGGCCAGCTGGGCAGGGGTAAGTATACCGCATCTGGCCACGATACCCACGCCCAGGTAGCCGGAGCGCTGCTTAAAAATAGCATCACCCATACTTCCACCTCCATTGTTGTCAGTAGTAGTTCTCCATAAGAGCAGGAAATCCTGCTTATAAGGTAAACTTTACCGGGCCATACTAAAGTGGAAGCCTGCAAGGAAAGTCGTCCTCTCCAGGAAGAAGGCAGAAAAGGGGTTTGCCAGAAGATTCTTGCCAAAGGAGGAGAACAAAGATGGGCGCCGATAATGCCCCGCTGAGTTACCGCTGCAGCCGTTGCGGCAATACCTTTATGGTCAATCCGGGCAGCGCCAGTATCTGTCCTGTCTGCGGTTTTAACTGTGGCCCTGACAAGTGCCGGCGGCTGGAAACCTCTGATGAAGGTTATTAAAATAATATAATAAAGAAAGGGGGAACCGGGGCATGCTGGCAACAGAACTAAAAGATTGGGCTGTACGCCGGGGCCTGGTCCTGGGGATAGCCCCGGTCCGGCCCTTTGAACGGGGTGAAGCGGCTTTAAAATGGCGGGCGGAAAGGGGTCTTAGGACCCCTTTTGCCAGTGGTCGCCCGGAAGAACGCTGCCAGCCCTGCCTTCTTTACCCGGCGGCCCGTTCCCTGGTAGTGGTAGCCCGGCCCCACCCGGAGCCGGCCGGGCCACCGGGCCCGGGAGAGGGGCTGATTGCCCGTTACGCCCTGGGACCGGATTACCATGCTGTACTGCAGGGCCATCTCCGGGACCTGGCCGGCCTTTTACAGCAGGGCGGGGCCGGCCTGGCAGCCATCCAGGTTGACAGCGGCCCCCTGCTGGAAAGGGAGGCTGCCTGCCTGGCCGGCCTGGGTTATTATGGCGCCAGCTGCAACCTGATTATCCCGGGCCTGGGGTCGGGCGCCTCCCTGGGCCTCGTTATCACCGACCTGGAACTGGAACCCGGTGTACCCCTGGAACCAGCTGTCTGCGAGGATTGCGGCCGGTGCCTGGCGGCCTGCCCGGCGGGAGCTTTAGTGGCCCCCGGCCGCCTGGACCCGGAACGCTGCCTGTCCTACCTGACCCAGAAACGGGGGGTGATCCCGGCAGAACTGCGCCCCCTCTTTGGGCGATATATCTGGGGTTGTGATGCCTGCCAGGAAGTCTGCCCGGCCAACCGGCGGGAGAGGGCGGCATTACGAGAGGTGGCCCGCCGGCAGGAGGGAAGGGTAGGAGTAGTGGCCGGGGGAGGTCAGGAACTAACCTGGCCGGACCTGGCTACCATCATTACTATGGATAAGGAGCAATTTAATCGAACCTTTGGTCCCACGGCCCTGGCCTGGCGGGGGAAAACGGTGCTCCAGCGCAATGCCGCCATTGCCCTGGGCAATCTGGGTGACCCCGGAGCCATGGCATCTTTAGCGCAGGCCCTCCGGGCCCCGGCTGCGATGTTGCGGGGGCATGCGGCCTGGGCCCTGGGGCGCCTGGGTGCGGCCGGTCGCCCGGCCCTGGAAAAGGCCCGCCGGGAAGAAACAGACCCCTGGGTGCGCCGGGAGATTGAGCAGGCCTTAGCTTTCCTGTAGAAGGCGGCGGGCGGCGGAGTGCAGAAAAAACCCCGGTTTGCTACTTTAAAATTTTAAAGGCCTCCGGTTCGGCCACAAAGGCCTCGTACAATGATTTATTTTTAACAATACTTACGGGCTGGGTGAGATTAGGGGCGGCCACCATTTTTAGGGCTACCGCATTTTGGTAATGGTTATTTTTTACAAAGTCCCCCTTGCCGTCTTCCCCTTCTAGATAGTAATAGGCGGCACCACGTTTCTCCCGGAAGGGACCATAAAGGGAAGAAAAGTGGCTCTCAATGAGATTGGCCATGACCAGGGGCTGGCTACCGGGGTTGATGGTTACATGACCATAGGCCGGAGGGATAAAGACCTTGTCGCCTTTTTTGGCTTCGACGGCCATAATTTCTTCTACTTCACCGCTGCGGTTATTTTTCTGCAGCAGGTAAATGGCTTCCCCGTCAAGTACCTCGTAGTACTCGGGATAGGTTTCGGAAGAGTGGGGTTTCAGTGGGTGAAAGTGCCCCACGGTTTTAATATACTCTTTACCAATGGTACCCGGTAAGATAACGGTGATATCGTAACGGATGTCGTGCTGCTGGTATAAATCCCGGTCCTTTTCCAGGCAGACGCCCCGGTACATGTAATAAAGGGGCCGGTCGCTGGGCGGGACATCGGCATAGAGTACCGGCAGGGCATCAGCGAGGCGCCGGATGTCTGGCTCCGGGGCTACTACCCCGGCGGCAAAAGTTAAAAGACCACTGGCTTCCAGGGTAAAATGCTTGCCGAAAATCATGGAGGATAACCTCCCCGGATTATTTTCTTTTCCATTATAACCTAATGGCCCTGAAAAACAACCCTTTTTTGGCCAGGGACGCCATTGCGGTTAATAGTCAGGCCTGCCTTTGCCCGTACATCTCCCGGAAGATGCGGGTGATAACTGTTTTTTCTTCTTCATCAAACAGGCGGGTCACGGAAAATTCTACCACGGTGGTCAGGGTACCATCGGGCAGTTCGTAAATCTCTGACTTGACAATATGGCCGTAGCCCAGGACCTCCTCGCTTTTAGTAACAATCAGGGCTTCCATACCCACCGGATGGGCCAGTTTATGGCCCTGGCGGAAAAAACCCAGGATAATATTACCACTGGTGCGCTTCCACAGGAGCAGGTTTTCGCCGTCGCCCTTTTGCTCGTTGGGTTTTTGCGGCAATTCATCCACCGGCAGGCGGATCAGCCAGGTAAACTCGTACTTGTACCCCAAACCCATCACCTCGCCGATATTTTTTACCGTTCCTCATATAATCATTCGGCTTTGCTCCTTAGTTTTCCTGCTCCTGTCAGTACCCTTCTTTTTCCGGTCCTTCATACATATTATATAATACTCCTACCTTATACTCGCTGCTATTTTTCCCTGGAAGGGAGGAAGGGCCGGTGAAAATCCTGGAACGTCTGGAGGAATACCGCCAGGAAGCCAAAAAGTTATACTGGGAAGGCACCTTTGCCGATTACCTGGCCATGGTGATTAAGAATCCCAGGCTGGCGCGGCTGGCCCATGCCCGGATATATGACATGATTGCTGCTGCCGGGGTGGAAGAAGTTGACGGCGTTAAGCGCTATCGCTTTTTTAGCGAAGAGATCTTCGGTCTGGAACGCACCCTGGAAAAACTGGTGGAAGAGTATTTTCATTCGGCCGCCTGCCGGCTGGATGTGCGCAAGCGCATCCTGCTCCTCATGGGGCCGGTCAGCGGCGGCAAGTCGACCATTGTGACTATGCTTAAACGGGGCCTGGAAAGGTACAGCCAGACCGACGCCGGGGCCATCTATGCCATTAAAGGTTGCCCCATGCACGAAGAACCCCTGCACCTCATTCCCCGGGAGTTACGGCCGGAGTTCCAGAAGGAATACGGCATCTATATCGAAGGTAGCCTCTGCCCCGTCTGCCAGCTGCTGGTCGAAGAGAAATATGACGGCCGGGTAGAGGAGGTACCGGTGGAACGCATCGTCCTTTCGGAAGAGAAACGGGTCGGCATCGGTACCTTCAGCCCTTCTGACCCCAAGTCCCAGGATATTGCCGAACTCACCGGTAGCATCGATTTTTCCACCATTGCCGAATACGGTTCCGAATCGGACCCCCGGGCCTATCGCTTTGACGGCGAGCTCAATATAGCCAACCGGGGAATTATGGAATTCCAGGAAATGCTAAAATGTGATGAGAAATTCCTGTATAACCTGCTCAGCCTTTCCCAGGAAGGTAACTTTAAGGCTGGCCGCTTTGCTTTGATCTCGGCGGACGAGGTCATAATTGCCCACACCAATGAAGCGGAATACCGGGCCTTTATCAGCAACCCCAAAAATGAAGCCCTGCAGTCTAGAATTATGGTTATTCCTATTCCTTATAACCTGAAGGTGCGGGATGAGGTAAAGATTTATCAAAAACTGATCCGCCAGAGCGATATTACCGTCCACATTGCCCCCTTTGCCCTCCAGGCGGCAGCCATCTTTTCCATCCTGTCCCGCCTGAAGGAATCGAAAAAACAGGGTATGGACCTCTTAAAGAAGATGAAGCTTTATGATGGTGAGGATGTGGAGGGCTTCAAGCAAAAGGACGTCCTGGAACTCATGAATGAAGTCGAGGGGGAGGGCATGAGCGGCGTCGACCCCCGCTATGTCATTAACCGCATTTCCAGCGCCCTGATAACTGCCGATACCCGCTGCATCAATGCCCTGGATATCCTGCGGGCTTTGAAGGACGGCCTGGACCAGCACCCCTCCATTACCAGGGAAGAAAAGGAGCGCCTCATTAATTTCATTGCCCTAGCGCGCCAGGAATACGACGAATACGCCAAGAAGGAAGTCCAGCGGGCCTTTGTTTACTCCTATGAAGAATCGGCCCGGGCCCTGTTTAACAACTACCTGGATAATGTGGAGGCCTTTGTCAACAAGACCAAGGTCCGCGACCCCATTACCGATGAAGAACTGGACCCCGATGAAAAACTCATGCGTTCCATTGAAGAACAAATTGGCGTTACTGAAAACGCCAAGAAGGCCTTCCGGGAAGAGATCCTCATCCGCCTTTCTTCCTATGCCCGTAAAGGCAAGACCTTCGATTATAATTCCCACGAGCGCCTGCGGGAGGCCATTGAGAAAAAGCTTTTTGCCGACATGAAGGATATCATCAAGATTACCACTTCCACCCGGACGCCGGACCCGGAACAGTTGAAGCGTATCAATGCCGTTATCGACCGCCTCATTTCCCAGCATGGCTATTGCCCGGTCTGCGCCAACGAGCTATTGAAATACACCGGCAGTCTCTTAAATCGCTAAGTGGAGTGATGGCCGTGGATATCCAGTATAGTCTGTCGCGGGAAGACTGGTCCCTGCACCGGAAAGGCTACCTGGACCAGCAGCGGCACCAGGAAAAGGTACGGGAAGCCATCAAAAAAAATCTACCCCAGATAATCACCGAAGAAAGCATCATCATGGGCAAGGGCAAAAAGGTGGTCCGGGTACCCATCAGGAGCCTGGCGGAGTACCACTTCCGCTTCAATTACAACCAGGGCCGGAACATTGGCCAGGGCAGCGGCGGTACCCAGAAGGGAACGGTCATCGGCCGCGAGGCCCCTGAGGGTGCCGGTAAAGGCCCGGGAGCGGGCGACCAGCCGGGAGTTGATTACTATGAAGCCGAGGTGACCCTGGAGGAAGTCCAGGAGATGCTTTTCCAGGATCTAGAACTCCCCAATCTCCAGGAGAAGAAAAAACCCGTCCTGGCTTCCCCCACCTATGAATTTCGCGACGTCCGCCGCAAAGGCCTCATGGGTAACCTGGATAAGAAACGCACCCTCCTGGAGAACCTCAAACGCAATGCCATGAAGGGCAAGCTCTGCATTGGCGGCATCACCCCGGAGGACCTGCGTTTTAAAACCTGGGAGGAAAAAATGCGCTATGAAACCAGTGCCGTGGTCCTGGCCATGATGGATACCTCCGGCAGCATGGGAACCTATGAGAAGTATATCGCCCGGACCTTCTTTTTCTGGATGGTGCGTTTCCTGCGCAGCAAGTACCAGCAGGTGGAAATTGTCTTCATTGCCCACCATACCCAGGCCAGGGAAGTAACCGAAGCAGAATTCTTTGCCAAGGGCGAAAGCGGCGGCACCCGCTGTTCTTCGGCCTACCAGCTGGCCCTGGAGATTATTGACAAGCGTTATCCCCCGGCCGATTATAATATCTACCCCTTTCATTTTACGGACGGCGATAATCTTCCCAGCGATAACGAGGCCTGCCTGGAAGCCGTCCGGCTGCTCTTGCCCAAAATCAATCTCCTGGGCTACGGGGAGATTGTTAACCCCTATTACCGGACCAGCACCCTGATGAACGTCCTGAAACGCATCAAGGATGAACGCCTGGTGACAGTGGCCATCAAGGATAAAAGCGAGGTCTACCAGGCATTACGGCAGTTTTTTGCTGGTGCAAGAGGGAGGGAATCAGGTGGAACAAGAATTTAAAGCCCTTGCTAAAGCCATCGAAGCTATCCACAACCAGGCCAGGAAATTTGGCCTGGACTTTTTTCCCATGCGTTTTGAACTCTGCCCGGCCGATGTGATTTATGCCTTTGGTGCCTACGGTATGCCGACCAGGTTCACCCATTGGACTTTTGGCAAACACTTCTATAAGATGAAGCTCCAGTATGACTTCAACCTCAGCCGCATCTATGAACTGGTTATCAACTCCGACCCCTGCTATGCCTTTTTACTGGAGGGTAACGAACTGATCCAGAATAAGCTGGTTATTGCCCACGTCTTTGCCCACAGTGACTTTTTTAAGAATAATATCCACTTTGCCCCGACCTCTCGCCAGATGGTGGAAACCATGGCCGTCCATGCTGCTAAAATCAGGGAGTATGAGTTTAAATACGGCCACCGGGAAGTGGAGATTTTCCTCGACGCCGCCCTGTCCATCCAGGAACATATCGAGCCCCCCACCATCTTTCCGGTAGCGGAAGAGGAGGGGGAGAAGGAAAAGGGGCCTTCCCGCCCTCGGGAGACACCCTATGATGATCTGTGGGCCCTGGATGGCAAACCGAAGGAACAGCCCAGGGAACGTACCCGGAAAATACCACCGCGGCCAACCAAGGATATGCTGGCCTTCATCATGAACAACAGCCCCGAACTGGAGGACTGGCAGCGGGATATCCTGGCTATAGTCCGGGAAGAAATGCGGTATTTCTGGCCCCAGATGGAGACTAAGATTATTAACGAAGGCTGGGCCACCTACTGGCACGCCCGCATTATGCGGGAACTGGATTTAACAGAAGAAGAAACCATCGAATTTGCCCATCTCCATGCCAGCGTTACCCAGCCGGGTAAAATGCACATCAATCCTTATTATGTGGGAAGCAAGATCTTTGAGGACATTGAGAAGCGCTGGGATAGTCCCAGCCAGGAAGACCGGGAACGCTACGGCCGCCAGGGCGGTGAGGGCCGGGCTAAAATCTTTGAGGTCCGTACCTGTGAAAACGATATCTCCTTCCTGCGCAACTACCTGACCAGGGAACTGGTGGAAGAGCTGGACCTCTTTCTTTACCAGAAGGTAGGAGCAGAATGGGTAGTCGTGGAGAACGACTGGGAAAAAGTGCGGGATGGCCTGGTCGGCCGCCTCACCAACTGCGGTTTTCCCTATATCGTCGTTGAGGATGGCGACTACCAGCGCCGGGGCGAGCTCTACCTCAAGCATTGCTATGAAGATCTGGAGCTGGATGTCCCTTACCTGGAAAAGACCCTGCCCTACATTTACCTTTTGTGGGGCCGGCCGGTCCACCTGGAAACCGTCATTGACGGCAAGACGGCTGTTTTTAGCTATGACGGCAAGAAAAATAGCCGCCGCTAATTTCCAGGCAGGATTTCCTTTTTTAATGTGGAAATAACTTTATTATGTGCGGCTGGGGAAACCTTGAGGAGGAATGGTTATCACAGCTGGCCGAAATGAAAATGCTGGGGGTCAGGGGTTGCCTCTGACTTCTGATATGGGGGAGTACGGTTTGTACTGGAATGAAAGATACGAGTGCCTGCCGGAGGATGAATTAAGGGAACTCCAGGTGGAGCGCCTCCAGGCGACGGTCAAAAGGGCCTTTTTTAACGTTCCCTTTTACCGTAAGGCCTTCCAGGCCATTGGAATAGAACCGGGCGATATCAAGAGCCTGGATGATCTCCAGAAATTACCTTTTACCACCAAACAGGATTTACGGGACAATTATCCCTTCGGCATGTTTGCCGTGCCCATGAGCGAAGTGGTGCGCATCCACTCCTCATCCGGTACGACAGGGAAACCGACGGTGGTCGGTTATACCCGCCATGATATTGACGTCTGGGCCGAGCTCATGGCCCGGGCCCTGGTTTGCGGCGGGACAACCCGGCACGATATTATCCAGAACGCCTATGGTTACGGCCTCTTTACCGGCGGCCTGGGGATTCATTATGGGGCGGAACGCCTGGGCGCATCTGTTATCCCTATCTCCGGTGGTAATACCAGGCGCCAGATAATGATCATGAAGGATTACGGCAGTACGGTTCTTACCTGTACTCCCTCTTATGCCCTGCATATTGCCGAGGTAATGGCCGAGATGGGTATCAGCCCGGAGGAGTTAAAACTCCGCTGCGGTATTTTTGGTGCCGAACCCTGGTCGGAAAACATGCGCCAGGAGATCGAGAAACGGTTAGGGATCAGCGCTGTTGATATTTACGGACTGAGCGAAGTTATCGGTCCCGGCGTAGGCATTGAGTGCCAGGAGAAGAACGGCCTGCACATTTTTGGCGACCACTTCCTGGTAGAAGTCATCGACCCGGTAACGGAAAAACCGGTGCCGCCGGGACAGCTGGGCGAGCTGGTCATTACGTCCCTAACTAAAGAGGCCCTGCCGGTCATCCGCTACCGGACCAGGGACATTACCAGCCTGATCCCCGGGACGTGTTCCTGCGGTCGCACCTACGTCCGGGTGGCCCGCTTCACCGGGCGGACGGATGACATGCTCATTATCCGCGGGGTCAATGTCTTTCCCTCCCAGGTGGAGAGCGTCCTGCTGGAAATGGGCGGTACCGAGCCCCATTACCTCCTCATTGTCGACCGCCAGGGAGCCCTGGACACCCTGGAGGTCAAGGTGGAGGTTTCGGACTCCCTTTTCTCCGATAAAGTCCGGGGCCTGGAGGAACTGGAAAAACGGCTGGTCAATGAGCTGGAAAGCACCCTGGGCATCAGCGTAAAAGTCACCCTGGTGGAGCCCAAAACCATTGAGCGCAGCGAGGGGAAAGCAGTCAGGGTGATTGACAAGCGGAAGATATGAGGGGAGGCGCGTCTATGAAAATCAAACAGCTCTCGGTATTCCTGGAGAACAAGTCGGGCCGGCTGGCGGCAGTAACGCGCCTGCTGGCCGGGCAGGGGATCAACATCCGCGCCCTGTCCATTGCCGACACTTCTGACTTTGGCATCTTACGCCTCATCGTCAACGATCCAGAACAGGCCTACGCCGTCCTGAAAGAAGCGGGTTTCACCGTCAGCCTCACCGAGGTCCTGGGGGTGGAGATGCCGGACAGGCCCGGGGGCTTGAGTAACATCCTGTCCATCCTGGAAGAAGCAGGCATCAACATCGAATACCTCTATGCCTTTATCGGTAAGGGCGATAACGGCGCCCTGGTGATCTTCCGCGTCGAAGAGCTAGATAAAGCTATTACGATTCTCCAGGATAAGGGAATTACTATTGTGGAGGGTGAAAAGATCTACCGCCTCTGAAGATCCTACCTATCCCTCCCCAGTATTATGAAGCATTCCTGTAATGAATTAAGGTAGGTGTTGCCAATAAAAAAGCCTCCTGGTAAAAAAATAATAGACCAAAACAAACAAACCCACCAGGAGGCGAGAAACCGAATGAATGAAGTGCAAAAGAAATTACTGGTCCATGGAGAAGTGATAATTGTCGGGATCGACGTAGCCAAGCACAATCACTGGGCACGGATCTATAACCAAATCGAACTGGATGTGGTCAAACCCTTCAAGTTTCATAATAGCAAAGAAGGCTATTATCGTCTAGTGGCAAAAATGGAAGAAGCCAAAGAAAAAGCCAGGGCAACAAAAGTAGTAATCGGCATGGAGCCCACCGGCCACTACTGGAAACCCTTAGCATGGTTTCTCCAGGAGCAGGGTTATACAGTAGTGATAGTCAATCCCTATCACGTCAAAAGGCGGAAAGAGGAAGTAGATAACTCCCCCACCAAGAACGACCGAAAAGACGCCGGGATAATAGCCAAAGTAGTCAAGGACGGGAATTTCCTCCACTGCCTTTTGCCCAAAGGAAAATATGCCGAACTAAGGAACCTGACCGTAACCCGGCGGCAGCAACGCCGGAAACTAAACAGCGCCTTAAACCAACTCCAGGCCATCCTGGACGAATACTTCCCCGAGCTGGGGCAAGTATTCAAAAACCTGTTAGGCAAAGCAGCCCAATGGGTCTTAAGGAACTGTCCCTTCCCCAGGTTAATATTAGCCTATAAACTCGAAGAATTAGCCACTGCATTAAAAGAAGCCAGTAACCACCGGGTAGGGATGAAAAGAGCCCAGGCCCTCTACCAGACGGCCCAGGGGTCCATAGGAGTAACCGAAGGATTAACCGGAGCCCAACACAAGCTAAACGCCTGCCTGGACGAAATAGCCTTTTACCAGAAGCAAATCGAGCAAACAGAAGCAGCCATGGCCGATATTTTGGCAGGAATAGATATCGCAGGCAATTTATTAAGCATCCCCGGTATAGGCCTGGTAACAGTAGCCGGCTTTTTAGGCGAAATAGGCGATCCCCAAAATTACGAGCACTGGAAGCAAATCCAAAAACTCGCCGGACTGAACTTAAGCGAACAAAGTTCCGGGCAGAAGAACGGGCAAAGCAAAATATCCAAACGCGGGCGAGCCGAATTAAGGAACCTGTTATACCAAGCCAGTCTAACTCTAGTAGCCAAGAACCGTGAATTTAAAGCGTTGTACCACTACTTCCTGACCAGGCGGGAAAACCCCTTAAAGAAAAAGCAGGCCTTAATAGCCATAGCCGTAAAATTGCTACGGGTGATGTACGGCCTGGCCAGGAAGAAAGAAAACTACGACTCTGACAAAGTGTTAGGCGACTATCGCCGCGCCCAATTACAGCAAGCAGCTTAAGTAAAAACCCAAACACAAGGTAAAAAGTCTTGGGTGGGGGAAGCCATATCATCTCCATAAGGGCATAGACCCTGCTTGTAAGTACTGGCACAACCCACCCGCCCTCAAAAGGCCGAACGAAGGAATGAAACAGGGCATAGACCCCGGGAGACATGATAGGGTAGCCGAGGGCAAGAAGTGGTGAGGGTAACTGCCCAAGACTTAAAGATTAAACCATCGTCTTGTTGTTGTGGACGATGATGGAGGCTTAGTCTGCCCTTTTGGACTTCATCATAAAAAATGAAAATCTAAGAGAGCAGGAGATTTAACGAGCTAGAAGCAAATTATTGAGATAGGAGATGAAACTAAGTGGCCACTGCACCTCAATGCCGGGAAGCCATCCTGGCCATTAAGCCCTACGTACCCGGTAAACCCATTGAAGAAGTCCAGCGGGAACTGGGAGTTAAGGACGTAATTAAACTGGCATCTAATGAGAATCCCCTGGGTCCCTCGCCGGATGCCGTCCAGGCTTTACGGGAGGCCAGCGAGAGGGTTTACCTGTACCCGGACGGAAACTGTTATTACCTGAAAAATGCCCTGGCGGAGAAACTGGGTGTTTCCCCGGAAAACATCATTGTGGGCAACGGAACTGATGAGATCTTAAAAATGCTGGCCGAGGCCTACGTTAACCCCGGGGATGAAATAGTCGTCGCCGACCCTACTTTCTCCGAGTATGAGTTTGCCGCCCAGGTCATGGCCGGTCGAGCTATCAAGGTGCCCTGCCGTAGTTTCCGCCATGACCTGAAGGCCATGGCCGCAAGCTTAACCCCACGGACAAGACTGGTCTTCGTATGTAACCCCAACAACCCCACGGGAACCATTGTCGGCCAGGTGACCCTGGACAGCTTTTTAAAGGAAGTACCCCCTTCCGTCCTGGTGGTTCTGGATGAAGCCTATGCCGATTATGTAACGGCCGAGCACTATCCTGATAGCCTGGCCTATATCCGCCGCGGGCGGGCCAACGTCATTGTCCTGCGCACCTTCTCGAAAATTTACGGCCTGGCGGGCCTGCGGGTGGGCTACGGTGTGGCCGTGCCGGAGATTATCAGGAACCTGAACCGGGTGCGGGAGCCCTTTAACGTTAATCTCCTGGCCCAGGCGGCGGCCATTGCCGCCCTCAAGGATGAGGCCCATCTCAAGAAGAGCCGGGAGGTAAATACTGAGGGCAAACAGTACCTCTACGAACAGTTTACAGCCCTGGGCTTGCAATATGTACCTACAGAAGCCAATTTCATCTTTGTCGACATCCAGCGGGACAGCCGCGCCGTTTTCCAGGAGCTTTTAAAAAGAGGTGTGATTGTCCGTACCGGCGATATCTTTGGCTATGATACTTACCTGCGGGTGACGATAGGTACACGGCGGCAAAATGAACGCTTTATCCAGGACCTGCGGGAAGTTTTGGGTCAGGCGTAAAAATCAGGAATATATCCCTCCTTTCCTTGATATTTATGTTATAGCAGGATTGAAAGGAGGGATTTTTTTGCGGGCAGGCAGGTGCTTAGCAGTTGCAGTGAGCTTGTTGCTTGTAGTTGCTCTGGCGAGCGGGTGCGGTTTAACAGACAGGTTGACAGGCAAGTCACGGTCCCAGGTCCAGGTCCAGTTGCCGCCGCCGGAAACCAGCACACCGGCAACCGGGGCCGAGGTAAAGAAAGAAAACACCAAAACTACCCAGGTTGTCCTCTATTTCAGCGACCCTACCGGGAATTACCTGGTGGCCGAGAAACGCACCATCCCGCTGGTAGAGGGTATTGCCCGGGCAACCATTGAGGAACTGATTAAAGGCCCGGGACCGGGTTCGCAGCTCCTGCCGACTATTCCCAAGGGGACGGTCCTGAAAGATATCAACATTCGCCCCGACGGATTGGCCAGGGTAGATTTCAGCAAGGAACTGGTGGCCAACCACAGCGGCGGCTCCCTGGGAGAAAGTTTAACCGTCTTTTCTATCGTCAATACCCTGACCCAGTTTCCAACGGTCAAGCAGGTCCAGTTCCTGGTGGACGGCCAGTATGTTAAAACCATTGCCGGCCATGTCGATGTCTCGGCAGCCATGAGCCGTAATGAAAGCCTGATCAAAAAGGAAGCCCAGTAAGCATTTGTTTAAAAGTGTCAAATAAATGGTGCCTCTCCGGGCACCATTTTTGTTTTTTCAACAAAAAAAGGCCACTGCGGGAGGAAAGGAACTGCGGCGCAGCGAATACTATGTTAGCCGCAAAAAATGAAAGGAGAAAGGAAGGGTGATGGACAGGCGCATATCGACCGGCCGGACAGGCTTTTTATTGTTACTGCTGGTGTTAATGTACATATTAACGCTGGGTATAAAGGCCCTGCCGGCCGTAGCCAGCCCCGGTGTTACCCTCATCCTCAACGGCACCCGCGTAGACCCGGCAGTACCGCCTTATATTGACAGCAATGGGCGCACCATGGTACCACTGCGCTTCGTTATGGAGTTTATGGGTGCCAGGGTTGACTGGGTAGAAGACGAACAGGGTATTGTCATACGCCGGGGGGCAACAACTTTAAAAATGTGGATTGGTAGCCGCCGGGCCTATGTAAATGGACAGGCCTTTCTGCTGGATACCACGCCGGTTTTAAAGGGTAACACGACCATGGTGCCGGTCCGTTTCATCTCCCAGGCCTTTGGCGGGCAGGTAGAATGGGATGCTACCTCCCAGACAGTCAGGATCACCCTGGGAACAGTTTCGAGTGCCAAGCAGGTGCGCCTGACGGGTAGCTATGTTAATATCCGCTCCGGCCCGGGGCTGGATTATAATATCATCGATGTCCTCCCCCTGGGGACGGTACTCAAGTTAATAGAAGAGATTACCGGGTGGTACCGGGTACAGTTAAATGGCGGCCGGCAGGGCTGGGTTGCAGCTGCCTATGCCGAGCCGGTCTATGATAATAACGATAATAACCCGCAGCAGGGCAACAACCCGCCCCCGGCCGGAAACAACCCCTCAGGCGGCACTCAACCTCGGGGGGAAAACCCGTCCTCTGGTGACGGCCAGCCGCCAGCCGGTCAACCCCTGGGCCTGGCGGTTATCGGCAGCCGGCCGGTAGCAATTTTGGCCGGCCCGAGCCCGGTGGAAAAACAGGTGGATACGGCCGCCGCCGGCAGCAAACTGCCTATCTGGCAGAAAAAGGGTGACTGGTGGCAGGTGGAAATGGCTAACGGCCAACGCGGCTGGCTGGCCAGCGCCCTGGCCGCCTTTGCGCCCTACGAACCGCCGGGAGGTGAGCCTGGTGGCCAACAGCCCGGCCTTCGCATTACCGGCATGACAGTAGCACCTGCAGGCGATGCCCTTCAGGTTACCATTAAAGCCAGCGGGATTTTTACTTATAAAACCTCCCGTTGGGAAAATCGCCTTATTGTCGACGTGCCCGGCGCCGTCCTGGCCGTACCGAAAGGGCAGGAAACGGTGGAGGTTAACCGTTCTCCCCTGGCCAGGGTCCGTTTGGGCCAGTTTACGGGGGACACTGTTCGCATCGTCTTTGATCTTACCGGGGCCGCCAGGCTGAGAGTCAAATCGGCTGACAAGAGCGGTACGATCTTTCTTATAGAGAAGCCATCACTTAATGGCAGTAAGATAGTCATTGATCCCGGTCACGGTACAGATACGAATGGCGCTGATCCTGGTGCCATTGGCCCTACCGGGGTTAAGGAAAAGGACGTCAACTTGGCTATGGCTCAGAAACTTGCCGCCCTGCTTCGCAGTGCGGGGGCCAGCGTTTACCTCACCCGCAATGGCGAGACCTGCCCCTATACCCTGGCGGGCCGGGCCTATTACGCCAATGATCTGGGTGCCGATCTTTTTATCAGCATCCACTCCAATGCTTCCTATAGCCCTGACGCTTCCGGCACGTCCACCTATTTCTATGCCCCGCCGGACACGGCTCTCGGGCAGCAAAGGGAAGAGCGCCGGCGCCTGGCTGCTACCATCCAGGCTGCCCTGGTAACAGCCACCGGGCGGAAAGACCTGGGTGTGCTGGAAGCCAATTTCTCGGTCTTACGCAATACCGACATGCCCTCGGTACTGGTAGAGGCAGCCTTTATTTCCAACCCCACCGAGGAACAGCTTTTGAATAGCCCGGCTTTCCAGGCCAGGGTAGCGGAGGGTATTTTTAAGGGGATCAGTGCCTACTTTGACGGTAATTAATTTTACCGCTAATTAGCCCCATGAGGGAGCCTGCAGTGACTTGCAGGCTCCCTGCTTCTTTGTTACAATGGGGGAGCAACGGCAACCTGCTGAGGGGGGATACCGGTGCTGGCCCTGGTAGGGGGGTATTTTTTAATTTTTTTGGCCCGGGTTACCGATGTCAGCCTGGCTACTTTAAGAATGCTCCTTTTAGTCAGGGGCAAACGCTTTTATGCTGCCGGTATCGGGCTCTTTGAAGTTACCATCTATGTACTGGCTTTAAAATATGTAGTTGACCGCTTAAACGATCCGGCAAGCCTTATTTTTTACGCCATGGGCTTTGCCACCGGAAATATTGTTGGTAGTCTCATTGAAGAAAAGGTGGCCCTGGGGCAGGTGACGGTCCAGGTAATTACCCTCCATAATCCCCTTGAACTGGCCGAAACTTTGCGGGCAGCCGGTTTCGGGGTTACCATAACTGAGGGCCAGGGCCGGGATGGGTGCCATCCCATTTTAAACCTTAATTTTCCCCGTAGACAGTTAAATACAATCCAGCAAATGGTAAATCATTGGGATCCAGGTGCCTTTGTAGTTGTCCATGAAGCAAGAACTTCTCATGGCGGTTTTTGCCGCTACCGCCGTAAAGGGAAATAAGCATTAACAGTGAACCTGCAAGCATATAATATGAGGTACTGGTCTTTATATTTAAGATAAGGACCTCGATAAGGAGTTGAGGGCGGTGCAGCCCGTCCAGCCAGTGGGAGTTTTTGATTCCGGAGTCGGGGGGTTGACGGTAGCCCGGGAAATTGCCCGGCAGCTACCGGCAGAAACCATTATTTACTTTGGTGATACGGCCCACGTACCTTATGGTTCACGAACTGTAGAGGAGCTGGTAGGTTTTGCCGATGCCATTGCCGGCTTTTTAATTGCCACAGGAGCCAAGGCTATTGTTGATGCCTGCAATACTACTTCGGCTGTAGCCCTGCCTTACCTGCAAAAAAAGTATCAGGTCCCGATTATCGGGGTAATTGAACCCGGAATAATAGAAGCTCTGCGGGCCACACAAAATGGCCGCATCGGTGTCATGGCCACTGAAGCTACCGTGGCCAGCAATGCCCACCGGGAAGCCCTCCTCGCCCGCTGCGGTGAAGTCCAGGTTTTTGCCAGGGCCTGTCCCAAACTGGTACCCCTGGTGGAAGCCGGACTGGTTTCCGGTCCCGAGGCAGAGGCGGCAGTGGCGGAGTACGTGGAACCCCTGGTAGAGGCGGGAATTGATACCCTGATCCTGGGGTGTACCCACTATCCCTTCCTGGCACCTGTTATCCAGGAAGTAGCCGGCCCGGGTGTAACTCTAATCGACCCGGCGGCAGCTACAGTACGGGAGTTAAAGGAGGTGCTGGCCGCCGGTGGCGGTTTAAGGGGGGCCCACTTCTCCCGGGCCCACAGTTTTTTTGTCAGCGGGGATGCCCGGGCGTTCAGTGAGGTGGGGTTCAAACTGGTGGGCTGGCCAGAACTCAAAGGCGCCAGGAAGCTGATACTGGAATAGGGGGTGGCGACCATGGCCTTGACCAGGGTAAAGGGGCGTAACCCCAGGGAGTTGCGCCCGGTGACAATAGAACGGCATTATCTTAAGTACGCTGAAGGCTCGGTATTGATAAGCATGGGTGACACGCGGGTCATCTGCAGTGCTACCGTGGAGGAAAAAGTACCACCCTTTTTACGCAACAGCGGCAGGGGCTGGATTACAGCCGAATATGCCCTGCTGCCGCGGTCGACCCAGGAGCGGACCGTCCGGGAAGCGACCCGGGGCCGCATCAGCGGCCGCACCCAGGAAATCCAGCGCCTGATTGGCCGGGCGTTACGCAGCGTCGTCGATACGGCGATTTTAGGCGAAAGGACCATCTGGCTTGATTGCGACGTCCTCCAGGCTGACGGCGGTACCCGGACGGCAGCCATTACCGGTAGTTTCGTAGCCCTGGCCGACGCCCTGGCCGGGCTGGTGGCGGCCGGGACCATACCCCGGCTGCCCCTCCAGGATTTCCTGGCGGCCGTCAGTGTAGGGCTCGTTGAAGGCGAACTGCTGCTGGACCTGGATTTTGAGGAAGATTCCCATGCCAGTGTTGATATGAATGTAGTTATGACCGGTTCCGGGCAACTGGTAGAGATCCAGGGTACGGCGGAAAAGCAACCCTTCAGCCGGGAAGAAATGGCCGCCATGCTCGACCTGGCCGGGGAAGGGATAGCCAGTTTAATTGCCATCCAGCGGCAGGTCCTGGGGCCCCTGGCGGGCCAGGTGGGGACAGGCCATGAGTAGGATAGTCGTAGCTACCGGTAACGAAGGGAAGGCCAGGGAATTCCGGGAGCTTCTGCGGGGACTGGATGTGGTTGTGGCAACCTTAAGGGATTTTCCAGGGTTGGAGCTTCCTGAGGAAACGGGCAATACCTTCGCCGAAAATGCCATTCTGAAGGCGCGTATGGTGGCAGAAGGCACCGGGCTACCGTCCCTGGGGGATGATTCCGGCCTGGAAGTGGATTTCCTTAAAGGAGCGCCGGGGGTTTATTCCGCCCGCTTTGCCGGCGAACCGGCTGATGACTGGCGGAATAACACTAAACTGCTCCAACTTTTAGCCGGTGTACCGTGGGAACAACGTACAGCCCGTTTCCGCTGTGCCCTGGCCCTGGTAACTCCCGGAGGAGATACTTACCTGGCTGAAGGCACCCTGGAAGGCTTCATCGCCCTGGAGCCCCGGGGTGACTACGGATTCGGTTATGACCCCCTGTTTTATCTGCCGGCATACGGTAAAACCCTGGCCGAACTGGGGGAGGAAATTAAAAACAATCTCAGCCACCGGGCCCGGGCCGTCCAGAACCTCTGGCCGGTTTTAAGCCGGCTGTGGCCGGGCGATAAAGCAGGCGATACAAGATATTAATGATTTCGCCCGGCAGTGGCAAACAGTGCTGACGCATCAACAAAAAATGCCTTGCGGTACCTGAATAAATAACAGGGTCAGAAAAAAAATTATCGCAAATAGGACTGGACAGGCACGAGCCAATCTGAGATAATAGCCTTGGAAAAATAGCGAGGTGAAATCTCAGATGGACGTGCCTTTTTGGATTGGCGACCGAGAGTTTACCAGGGCAGATATCAACTTAATACGTATTACAGCCCAACTTTGACACCGCCCCTTAAAAATCAAGGGGTCCATAGGGACAATTGTCACTACAACCCCTTTCTGGGGCTCTTAGTGGCTACCTGAAGGTTAAAATTTTAGGTGGAAGTGGAAGGCCCAAAATTTTTAACAATTCACTCTGGCTTTGTCCGGGCTGGGTGATACTATAAATCCGCTTATCAAGAAACTGCTGGTCAACAGCCTTTATCTCTTCTAATAATTCCAGGATACGGCGGCCGCTTTTATGGGCAACCTTCCAGCGGCGTAACTCTCTTTCTTGACTTTCAGGATCAGGGATTTGTTTCGCCTTAAAAATCTCATCTTCAATATATCGGCGATGTATCACCTCCAGCCATTTTTCAAAGAGATAAGCCAGCACACATATAAAGATGTGTCCCTTAACCCGACTTTCGTTGTAGTGGTAGATAGGCCTCAAGCGAATGAAGTCCTTGATATGGCGAAAGGCGGTTTCTACCTGGAGCAGGTTTTTATAGGCGGCAATTACCTCCTCAGCTGGCAGGTCAGCATTAGTCTGGATTAAAAATTTGCCGTCCCGCAAAGCCTCTTTAGCCAGAGCCGGCTCATTAATTTCAAAGTTGAAAGACTTGCCGTCATAAGTAATATCAAAAATTGGAGCAAGGCCCTTCTTGTTAAGGATAGCAGCTGCTTTAAGCATGACTCCTTTTGTGGTAGGCTTGCGCCCCCGCCGCGGGGTTTCCCGGGCCAGCCTGTCTTTCAGCTCTTGCAATTTTATCCTGGCTTCTTCTATCGCTTTGACCCGAAATTCATAATCCTCTTGGGCTTTGAGAGGATTGTGGCAAAGGATATAGCGAACCGGAGGCTCGAAGTTTTCCTTTTCTTCCTCTTCTCCCTCTACCAAGTTTTCTTTAGGGGGAGCCTGTACCTGCTCTGGTGGTACTTCCACATAAAAGAGGGGGTTATCGCCGTCTATTAGCTGGTATTCTTCGAGGTTTTGGTACCTGGCCAGTAGTTCATCGCTCACTTCCCGGCCGCGTTTATGAAAGCCCAGGATATAACGGAAGTTAGCCTCCTTGAGTTCTTCTAAATTATGACTGGTCAGCATACCCCGGTCGCCCACGAAAATACAGCTCTTGATGGCAAACTTTTGCTTAAGTTGTTCGATGGCGCCAGCCACGGTTACTTTATCAGGTATATTACCTTCAAATACCTGGTGGGCAATAGGCATGCCTTCCGGAGTCACCAGGAGGCCAATATTAATTTGCCGGCAGTCCGGCCGGTGGTCGCGGGAATAACCGAACCTGGCCAGGGGGCAATGGGTACCTTCAAAGTAGCTGCTGGTCAAGTCGTAAAACACCAGGTTAAGCTGATAACTCAAGAGATCCGTAAGCCGGTTGTACAAGTGGCGTTCCAGATAATCCTTCATTTCTTCCAGGACGTCAAGAGTACGGTAAAAATGATGCAACTCAGGCTGTTTCTCTTCCAGTTCCGGCAGGTAAATTTGCCTTAACCATTGGGATACTCCAAGCTTGCTTTTAGGAGCGATGAGGCGGTTTAAAATCATAATCTTGGTGCATAAGGCCACATCCATCTCTACTTGACGATTTTGGAGATAGTTTTTAAAGAAGGCGTCCAGGTCCAGTCGCTCCCAGAAAAAATTCACCACATAGGGGATACCATAATGCTTGGTGCCGAAGGTCTGGAGGTCCTTAACAGTGCCCAGCTCATCTTCCTTAAGGAATTCCCGCAGTTTATTAATAAGCCGCTGTATCTCTTCCTGGGAATACTGGTCGATGTTGCCTAAATGCCCAACCTGGCGCTGTTTTACCTTGCCTTTTTCCCGGTAGGATTCTACCAGGACCAGATAATGGTAGGTATGGCCGCCGCGCCTGGTAGTGATAATACGGGGGAACAAAGGGGCATCACCTCGGTTATCGTCATTACTATTATACCAAGAGATGCCCGGCGTGAAAATACTCTAAGGCAGATTTGTTTTCACTACGTTTTGCCGACTTCGGTAGAGAAAGATCGTTGATATTACTAGTCTTGGTGGTCTTTAAGCCCTTGAAATAGAAGTTTTAGTGTCAAAGTTGGGTTACAGTAAAGGAATTTTCCCATTTAAGCCGTGAAGAGATCACGGCGACCATATGTGAGAATTTGCCCTGGAAGTCCCCAAACGGACGATTAAAGATGGAAGCCTGTAGGAAGCTGCTGCTGGAATTAGAACAAAAAGGGGTCATTATCTTACCACCGCTGCAAAAGAATAAGGTGCGCCAGGTCGGCGGGGAGCGAATGGGGAGTGTGATACAAACACGGTTTGAGGCCAAACTGCAAGAAGTAGCGCCAGTTACCATAGATCCGGTCACCCCTTTTGAGAGGGAGGACTGGAACGCCACCATGGCGGCATACCATCCTTTAGGGTATTCTAGAGCCATTGGGGCGCAACAGCGGTATTGGATTAGGGTAAAAGGAGCCAGAGGTCGGGAGATAGTAGGAGCGATGTTGTTTGGAGCTGCAGCCAAGGCACTGGACGCGCGGGATAAATGGATTGGCTGGACAGCTGAAGAACGCCGGCGCTATCGCCCCCGTATAGTCAACAACAACCGCTTTCTGATCCTGCCGGAGGTACACATCCCCCATCTAGCCAGCCACGCCCTTTCCCTGGCAGCGCGGCGCATTCGAGCGGACTGGCGAGAACGCTATGGTTATGAACCGGTTCTATTAGAAACCTTTGTCGAACCCGGGTACCAGGGCACCTGCTACCGGGCGGCCAACTGGATTAAAATCGGTACGACTGCAGGGCGGGGCCGTCAGGACACCTTTAAGCAATATGCCGTCACGGTTAAAACAATCTGGGTCTACCCCCTGGTACGGGACTGGCGCCGGCGGCTGGTGGAACCCTTCCCGGAGCCTGTTGAAGAAACCCTGGACGAGGGAGGGGAATAAGCATGGCCTTACGGCATCCCGGGTCCATCCACCCGTCTACCCTGCCCACTTGTAAAAGCGTCTATGCCACCAGCCAAGAAGAGAAAGCCGACCGGCAAGGGACTTTAGCAGCACAGCTACCGGTATGGCGGGCGTATCTACCGGTATTGCTCGAGAAATTCGCGCGCATACCCGACCCCCGCCGTCCCCGGAGTATTAAGCATAAACTGACTGTCCTGTTGACCTTTGGGCTATTTCTCTTCGTCTTCGCCTATAACTCCAGGAGGGAAGCCAACCGGGAACTGACCCGGCCCGCCTTTTGGGAGCTATTGCGGGAGGTCTTCCCGGAGATTGACACTATCCCCCATATGGATACTGTCAATCGCCTGCTGGCAAAGATCGAACCGGACCAGTTAGAAGAAGTGCTCATACAAATCATCAAACGAATCTTACGCAACCGCCGGCTGCAGGCCTTACTGGTAGAAAAACATTATATCATAGCTATCGATGGGACCCAGAAGTTGGTGCGCAGTTTACCTTTTGCTAAAGAAGCTCTCCACCGGCAACATGGGGAAGAGGTATCATATATTGCCTATACGGTAGAAGCAGTTCTTGTCGGTCCCCAGGGGATAACTATCCCCCTGCTCACCGAGTTCTGCGAGAACCCTATCGGGGAAAAAGAGGCCTTCACCAAGCAGGATTGCGAACTAAAAGCCGGCAAACGGCTGCTGACACGCCTGCGCAAAGCCTTTCCCAAGCTACGTATCATGATAGTAGCTGATGGCCTGTACGCCAATGGCCCCATGATGGCCCTGTGCCGCCAATTACATCTGGACTTTATGTTTATCCTGCCCCAGGACCGCCTGAAAAGTATCTGGGAAGAGGCGGAAGGCCTTAGAAAACTGGAAAAGGACCAGAAACTCAATTATCATTGGGGGAACCGGGAGCAAAACTTCTGGTGGGTGAGCGATATCGACTATGAGTTCCAGGAGGCTTCCGGAACCTGCCGGCGGCTTAAAATCCATGTCGCGGGATGCAAAGAAAGCTGGGAAGAGAAAGGCGAAAAGAAGGAAGCCCACTGGGCCTGGGTATCCTCGCGGCCCTTCACCAAAAAGAATATCCTCGCCCGCTGCAATCATGCAGCCCGCCACCGCTGGAACATTGAAGAAAATATCCTGGTAGAAAAACATCAAGGCTACCAGTATGAACATGCTTTCTCTCTGAACTGGACGGCAATGAAAAACTGGCATTTGCTTATGCACCTGGGGCATCTGTTGAATATCCTGACCTTACATGCGGAAGCCCTGGTGGAGAAAGTTCGACAATTGGGTTTCAGAGGAACCATCAAGTTCCTCCGGGAGACCTGGAGCAACCGCTGGATTAATCGCGACCAATTATTGGCTCTTTGCACCAAGCCTCCCAGAATACGTTTGGCCTTTTGAAGCTTTAATTTCTGCTTAAGCGACAACTTAATTCTTTACCTTCAAGTAGCTTATAGCCGCTTACATAAAGATGGCTTGCTTTGCTGTACTCAATTTTACCCCTCTTTTTTCCTGTTCGGAGCTTTTTTATCGTTTATAGAGGGTACCTACCTCCCCTTTTTGAGTTCTCACTGCTCGTTCGCCTGATTTTGGTCCCTGAACTTCGTCTTTATATATTTTCATGCGTCAGCACTGAGTGGCAAAAACTGTTTTTGACTTGAAGCGGTTTTTGCGGTATAATATCTTTTGCGCGCGGGTGTAGCTCAATGGTAGAGCCCCAGCCTTCCAAGCTGGTTACGTGGGTTCGATTCCCATCACCCGCTCCAGGAATCAAGCGCCTGTAGCTCAGCTGGATAGAGCAGCGGCCTTCTAAGCCGCGGGCCGCAGGTTCGAACCCTGCCAGGCGCGCCAGCAAAGATAGGAAGATATGGTGGGTGTAGCTCAGTTGGCCAGAGCACCAGGTTGTGGCCCTGGGGGTCGTGGGTTCGAGTCCCATCTCCCACCCCATTTTTTTATCCCCTGCTGGGGCGTAGCCAAGCGGTAAGGCAACGGACTTTGGATCCGTCATTTCGTTGGTTCGAATCCAGCCGCCCCAGCCAGTATCTATGAGCCATTAGCTCAGCAGGTAGAGCACCTGACTTTTAATCAGGGTGTCCGGGGTTCGACTCCCCGATGGCTCACCAGGCGGGCGTGGCGGAATGGCAGACGCGCCAGACTTAGGATCTGGTGGGTTTCACCCGTGGAGGTTCAAGTCCTCTCGCCCGCACCACATCTAAATTTAACCATATTTTCCGGGTTGGAAGCCCGGATTTTTCTTTAAGTTCGCTATACTTCCAAGGAGCCTCCCATGGCGACGAGCCCGCCAACAGCTAAGGCTTGAAAATGCCTGGCTGGCATTTGTCGGAAGCGAGCGAGCTTCTACCGAGTGGCTAAGCGGCCCAAGCGAAGCCGAGGGATGATAAGCGGGGCCGAGGACAGCGAGGCCTTCGGCCGGCCTCTGAGGCAAGGACGCCGAATAGGCGGGAACCCCGCCTTAAGCCCAATGGCTGAGCTGTAGGCCGCTCCACAATGCCAGCCTGAAATAGAGTTTTTTTGGAGGACTGATTACCATGGAAATAGGTTCTACCATCAGGCGTTTCCGCGAAGAAAAGGGTTATACCCTGGACGACCTGGCGGGCAGGGCGGGGATTTCCCCTTCATATTTAAGTGAAATCGAAAGAGGCCATAAGCGCCCTTCCCTTAAAACCCTGGATAAAATCTGTTCTGCCCTCAACATTCCCAGGGAAACCCTTATACCTGCCGAAAACAGTATTCACCTGGGGGATAAAATCCGCATGGTGCGGCAGGAAAAAGGTCTTTCCCTCAAGGAATTGAGTGATAAAACAGGTATCTCCTTTACCTACCTGAGCGAAATCGAAAGGGGTGTCCTGCACCCTGCCGCCGATACTTTGAGTAAGATTGCGTCCGCCCTGGAAGTCCCCCTATCCCTGCTGGTAAGCCATACAGAAAACTGGATCGGGAAAAAACTCAAAGAGGTCCGTGAGTCCCTGGGCCTTACCCAGAGCGCCCTGGCCGCTGAGGCCGGCCTCTCGCCGGCAATGATCGGGCAGATTGAAGCAGGAAAAGTGCAGCCCTCCCTTAATACTATAGAAAAAATAGCCAGAGCCCTGGGTATTTCTCCCTGTTACTTATTAATAGCGCGGGACCAGCTGGAAGAAATGCTGGCTTCCATGGGCCCGGATTTAAGGGAACTGCTGCTGAACAGGGACGTGCAGGCAGTACTCAGGCAGATCTGTTATTTAAATGAAAAACAGCTGCGCTTTCTCTTAAAGTTTATCGAGGTCTTTAAGCAGGCCCAATTAGAATAAATTTTTTTGCCCCTATCTTCGCCGTTAATATTTTTTGCGAATAAATTTTAAAGCATGGGAGGAAATATTCCTTTCCTGGCGAATATTATTTACTGGAGGTGGTTGTGATGGGATGGTAAAGGGTTAATTTGCAAAAATAACAACTAGTTCAAGACCGGGTATACACAAATATAGAAAGGAGAGTCATCATGGAACAACCCAAATTATCCGTAATCCTTCTCTCGGGAGAGCTAGAAAAGCTGCAGGCAGGCTGCCTGGTAAGCTCAGTCGCTTCCATGTCGGGAATGGAAGTTAACGTTTTCGTGACCATGGAGGCATTAAAAGCTTTTCGTAAAGATGTAATCAATGCCAGGGAGTTTAAAACCGCCAGTGAGGTAGGCCGGGAAATGCTTAATAAAAACGTCGACCTGTTCTACCAGCTACTGGAAAACGCGAAAGACATGGGCAACCTGAAGCTATACGGTTGCGCCATGGCCATGGATTTGATGGAGTGGAAGAAGGAAGACCTCATAGATATTTTTGATGACGTAATCGGTGTTACGGCATTCCTGGGTAAAGCAGCCGGCAGCCAGGTCATTGTAATGTAAGTTAGATTCTTTGGAGGGATAACATGTCCGAAGTGAATATCACCAAAACTATTGATGCCCGGGGCTCTTATTGTCCCGGACCATTGATGGAACTGGTAAAAGCGATTAAGCGCGGTCAAGTAGGGGACGTCTATGAATTGTTGTCCAGCGATAACGGTTCGGCCAAAGATGTGCCGGAATGGGTCAACAAAATGGGGCACGAGCTTGTATACTGCCGGGAAGAAGGGGACTTCTGGCGCATTGCTGTCAAGAAAACAAAATAATTGCCGGCCAGTAAGTTATAACCGGAGGGGGCGCAGGTAAACTGCATTTTACCCCCTGCGCCCGCCCTGCCGGGTTTTTACTAAAGCTTACTGCATTTTTCAAGGGAGTGTCATACGGTGACCAGGCGTATTATCATTGTCGGCGGTGGCGTGGCCGGTACCATGGTGGCCAACCGGCTGGCAAAATCGCTGGAAAACGAAGTTTACAGCGGTGAGCTGGAAGTAGTATTGATCGGTAATACCGGCAAGCATATTTACCAGCCGGGCTTCCTGTTCATGGCCTTCAATGAAGGTTTCCTGGAGCAGTTTGCCAGGGAAGAGAAATACCTGCTGCATCCCAAAGTAAATTTCGTTATGGACGCAGCTCGCCATATTGACGTTGACAGGAAAAGGGTTATTACCGGCAAGCAGTCCTTTGACTACGACTTCCTGGTAATAGCCACGGGGTCATACCCCGATATGGAATCGGTTCCGGGCCTGGCGGCAGGCGGCCACACTTTCTATACACCGGAAGGCGCGGAGAGATTACGTCATGAAATACTGAACTTCCAGGGCGGCACCCTGCTGGTAACCATCGACGTGCCCCATAAGTGCCCGGTGGCCCCCCTGGAGTTCATTTTCATGGCTGACGATTACTACCGGGAAACCGGTATCCGCAACAAAGTAAAGCTAAAGTACACTTACCCCATCGGCCGCGTTCATTCTTTGGAACCAGTTGCTAAATGGGCCGTAAAGGAATTCGAAAAACGCGGTATTGAATATGAAGTCTTTTTCAACCTGGAGAAGGTTGATCCGGAAAAAAAGATTGCTTACAACATGGACGGTTCCGAGCACCCCTACGATTTGCTGATTGCTATCCCGGCCCACCGGGGAGCTAGAGTCATTCAAGATTCCGGGCTGGGCGATGAAGACGGCTTTATCCCCACCGACCGTTACAGTTTAAAGATGGAAGGTCAGGATTGTGTCTATGTGATCGGCGATGCCACCGACTTGCCTGTCAGCAAAGCGGGTTCAACCGCCCACTACGAAGCCGACGTGGTGGTAAAAAATTTAATCAGTGAATTAAAGGGGCTGCCGGCTACCCATCGTTATAACGGCAAGGCCTTTTGCTTCATAGAAACCGGGTTAAACGAGGCCACGTATATCACCTTTAACTACAAGCAACCGCCGCAGCCGGTACCGCCCTCAGAGATGTTGCACTGGTTCAAGCTCTCTTATAACGAAATGTACTGGTTATCTGCCCGGGGAATTTTATAAGGGGGGAGTGAGGAAGGATGGCCCAACCTGCCAGGAAAATCGTGGGAACTACCAGTACGGAGCCGGAACTACCCGGGCGCGCGCGGGAAATTTTGGACCTTGTCAGTGCCGGTATGGATTCCCTGGAGCCGCCCGTTATCCAGAATATGGTTGCCAATTTAGTCCGGCTCGGTGAAATGGCCGATGAATTTAACCGCCCGGAAATGCTGGAACTCTTCCGGGAAGTCGCCAGGGCCGGTAGCAACCTCCGCGGCTTAATCGCTGAAATTAGAGAGCTACAGGAGACGGGAACGATGACTACCTTGCTGGAGCTTGGGAGAATGGTCCAGGCTATGAAGGATTCGTTAACAGCCGGGGTAGTCACCGGGGTTCTACAACAGATAGTTGATGCCGTGGCCATGATGGACCAGATACAGATGCTCCAGGGAGACAGGCTCGTGATGGGTATGATCGTAGCTATGCAAGAGGCCGTTAAAGAAAATAAGGATAAATCCCCGCAAGGAGTATTGAGCTTGCTGCGGCAATTGAACGATCCGGAGGCCAGGAAAGGCCTGGGTATCTTTACTTCTTTCTTGCAAAAACTACCGGCGCAATTGGGTTTTACCAATTAGCATTAGCAACAGGCTGCCAGCCAGGCAGCTTTTTTATTTTGCCTGCCAAGGCTGCCCGGGTTAATAGCAATTTTTTGCTAGAAAAAGTAAATCAACAGCAGGAATTTTAGTGATGAGAGCGCATAGTTAAATATAGACTGACATTGGCTCCTTATTATGCTGATAACTACTTTATCACGTATCAACTGGTGCAAACTTTTTGCAAAAAAGTTTAGCTCAAGACAGCAATTTAAGTAAATTAGTCTAAGGAGTAAAGGGGATAAGTCTATGGAAATTCAAATGCCCTACGGACCCGGTTTTTTATCCATTGAAGTCCCAGCTCAAAATATCATTGGTTTCCTGGAACCGCCGCCATCATTGCCATCATTACCTGACGTTGACGTGGTAATCAAAAATGCTTTAGCCTGCCCCGTGGGTGCCAGGCCCCTCGGGCAACTGGTCCACCCGGGGATGAAAGTGAGTATTGCCATTTCCGACGCCTCCCGGCCCAATATCGAAAAATGGATTTTACCAGTAGTATTTGCAGAGTTGAGTAAAGCTGGCATTAAAGACGAGGATATTACGGTTATTGTCGGCACGGGTTCCCACCGCCCGGCCACTCCCGGAGAGATTGCCAGTATGGTAGGGAGTAAGGTTGACAGCATTAAGGTGATTAATCATTTTTCCGATACCAGTCCATTGGTCGACCTGGGCCGGACCCCGGGCGGTTACCCGGCCTTAGTAAATCGCTATTTTTATGAAGCTGATCTCAAGATCGCCCTGGGCACGATTTTACCCCATCCCATTGCCGGCTACAGCGGCGGCGGCAAGGCCATAGCCGTGGGGCTTTCCTCAAGTGAAACTATCAGCAGCATCCATACCCCGGCTACCCTGGACGACCCGCACACCGGCCTGGGCAAGGTAGAAGGTAACCCCTTTATCCAGTTCGGCTATGACGTCGCCCGGCTGGCGGGCCTGGACCTGTTAATCAACGCCGTAGTTAATGAAAAAGAAGAGATTATTGATGTTATCTGCGGCGAGGTGGAAGCGGCCCACCAGACCCTGATTGAGCGTACGGCGCGCAAGATTTATGAAGCCCGCTTTGCCACACCGGCAGACATCGTAATCGTTGCTGCCGGCCATCCCAAAGATAATAACCTGTACCATGTTGCCGCCGAGGCCCTGGGGGTAGTAGCCGGCAACGGGGTTCAGTACCCCTGCGTTAAAAAGGGCGGGACGATAATCGTCGTCTCTCCCATGGCCGAAGGGATTTATAATGAAACAATGTTTAAGTACTTGAGCAAGGCGGCACCGGCAGAGGTGGTGCGGGAACTAAAGACGGCGAAAATAGACCGCCCGGGAATGCACCGCGCCTACGCTACGGCCCAGATCCTCTGCGACCATGAAATTATCTTTGCTGAAACGCAGTTAGACCCGGAGATAACCCGCCAGGTCCACATCAAGCCCATGGCCACCGTGGCCGCGGCTCTGGAATATGCCCTGGCCAAACATGGAGCGGGGGCAAGCATCCTGGTAGTTAAAAATTCCCACCGGCTGGTTCCCATATTAGCAGCTTCAAGTTTAATTAAAATTTAAAGAGGGCTTAATACAATTATAACGCCGGGGTGCTATTATAAACTCGAGCAAAGCCCTCTGACCTCCTTTTAATATATACCCTATCACACCCGGATTGCACCGGGTTATTTTTTTGGCCCCAAAAAATTGGCATATTTTGCAGGAAAAAAGGCCCGAGTTCGACAGTTGCTAGGCAAAAATGACTGCTTTTCAGATGAAGAACCCTTATAAATCAACGTTTCCCGATCTTGGGAGAGCTCAAAAATCAAAAATCACATAGGCACACGATTTCGGGATTAAAACTTGATGGTAATGTAGTACATGCGCTATAATATAGACATGTACATAAGAACTATTTCCCGCAAAAACAAGGACGGCTCTGTTGTCCGTTATATCCAGCTTGCCCACAACGTCTGGGACCCCAAGGCCGGCTACCCGAAAGCCAAAGTACTCTTCAACTTCGGCCGCGAAGAGGATGTAGACCGGGAAGCCCTGGTCCGCCTGGTAAAGAGTATTACGCGTTTTTTGGGACCGGAAGAGGCTTTACGCACCCAGGCAGAGTTAAACGGCAGCGCTCCCCTAACTTTTGTCTCCAGCCGGCCTATAGGTGGCGCCTGGGTGTTAAACGAGCTCTGGAACCAGCTGGGTATCAACCGCGTTTTAGCCGGGCTGCTGGCCAAACGTAAGTTCCAGGCGCCGGTAGAACGAGCCATCTTCGCTATGGTAGCCAACCGGGCTTTGAACCCGGCCAGTAAACTTAAGACCGAGGATTGGGTCAGCCACGATGTTTTCATTCCCGGCCTCCCGGACGTGCCGGTGCAAAACCTTTACCGAGCCATGGACTTCTTACTGGAGGCTGCTGAAGAACTGCAAAAGGATATCTTCTTCTCCGTGGCCCACCTCTTCAACCTGGAAGTCGATCTCCTGTACTTCGATACCACCTCCACCTACTTTGAAGTGGAAGAGGAGGATAATCCGGAGGACCATAAGCAGCACCTTCGGCGTAAAGGCAACTCCAAGGACCACCGGCCGGATTTACCCCAGGTGGTAATCGGCCTGGCTGTCACCAGGGAGGGCCTGCCGGTACGCTGCTGGGTCTGGCCGGGTAACACCGCCGACATGGCGGTAATCGAGCAAGTCAAAAAGGACCTGGTGGGCTGGCAACTGGGCCGGGTCATTACTGTTGTCGACCGCGGTTTTGCTTCGGAAGACAACCTTCGTTACCTCCAGCGCGCCGGCGGCCACTACATTGCCGGCGAAAAGATGCGCAGCGGCAAGGATACGGTGGCAGAGGCCCTTGCCCGGCCGGGCCGTTACAAAACTGTCAAGGATAACCTTGAAGTTAAAGAAGTTATCGTCGGCGACGGCGAAAAAAGGGTACGATATATCCTGGTACGTAACCCTAAAGAAGCAGAAAAAGACAGACTGGAGCGGGAGAAAATCCTGGCCCGCCTCAAGGAAGAATTAGCGGCCATTGGGGACCTCAAAGGCGAACCCCATACTAAAGCCTGCTGCCAGCTCATTGCCCATCCCACTTATGGCCGCTATCTCAAGACCGACAAGAAGGGACAACCCTATATCGATGCGGCCAGGGTGAAAGCTGAAGAGAAGCTGGACGGCAAATACCTTTTAAGAACCTCGGACGATACCATAAGTGCTGAAGACGTGGCCCTCGGCTACAAGCAACTGCTTGAGGTAGAGGATGCCTTCCGCACCATGAAGCAGTCCTTAGAGCTGCGGCCGGTCTATCATCGCCTGAGCGACCGCATCCATGCTCACGTCCTCCTGTGCTGGCTGGGACTGCTCCTAATCCGGGTAGCTGAAACGAAAGTGCAGGATAGCTGGCGGAACATCCGCCAGACCCTGGAACGCATGCACCTGGGCGAATTTGTTGGTCCTGAGGGCAGGGTACTCCAAAGGACGGAAACAACCCCGCCACAGCAGCATATCTTCAAGACCCTTGGGATAAAGGAACCGCCGCAAATAATCGCGGTCGAAACAAAGGCCAGAAAGGGTCCCTAGTAACACGCGCCCAAAAAGCCGATCCCTGAAACCCTTGCGCAACAAGCTGTTGCGCTTATTATTCACCTAGCAACTGTCGAACTCGGGAAAGGCATAGATGTCGAATAGCGTAAAAGGTTACCGCTAAAGGCAAACCCCGCCGAAAGGGGGGGGCGCAAAGCCATGGGTCTAAGGCCTGAAGGCTAAGATCGCCAGGCTGCCGGTATTTTTTGCTGCCATATGTTCCAGCGTCAAGACGGGGGCGGCCTTTGGCGTGAAAGGCTGTCCTTTATTTTTTTGGGAGTTTTCTATTGACGGCGCTACGCGCACGTGAATGCCAGGAAGGGGTATAGGGTTTAATGAATAAAACCAGAGGTTTATTGTCTGATGACCTGCCGGGATAAACTCGTTAACCAGGAAGTACTGGAAGCCCTCCTGGACGATTACCTGCGCCACAAGACTTTGCCAGCAACCTATAAAAACTATCTCTTGAGGCTAATCGAAGGCCAGGTTAACATCCTGGTTCACAATCTTTTACAAAAGATTGAAGACGAGCGCAGAGGCCTGATTACCGCGGTTGATGGGGAGATTTTTCAACCTGACCGGTGAGTTAAATTGTCACAGTCCGGTGACATCCGGCCGGCGTTAGTGTAAAATTACAGTAGGCAGGAGGAAAAAGGAGCAAAAAAGAGAAAAGAGACCTCACAAGAAGAAAAACACCGTAAAAGGAGTGAGGTCTCTTTATGGTAAACGGTAATACCAGTACCGCTACCATCTTTAGTTTATTAGATGGTATCGAGAATTTCAACACTCTAGAAGAAGTTATCCTGCAAATAGCCAGGCGATTATTGGTAGCCGTACTGGAAGCCCTGGATGATGCCCTTATGCCAGCAAAACCCAAGAGATATAGGATAGCTGGCTTCCGCTACCGCACAATCACCTGCCTGTACGGGGATATAACCTTTAAGCGCCGACTATATGTCAAAGCGACGCGCAAAAAGAAAAGAGGCGAGGGAAGGTTTCTGTTAGACGAAGCCCTGAACTTACGCCAAGGAAAGCGCCTGACAGGAAGACTGCTCAAATTAGCCGTATCGCTGGCAACCCGGTTACCCTTCAGGCAGGCAGCGGAAATAATGGCCGAAGCAGGGATGGGCCAATTAAGCCATATGACCATCCATAGCGAAGTAAAACGAAATGGACTGGAACAAAAAGGACTGCAAGAAGCCCTGCGCAACAAGCTATTCGTGAGCGGGGAAGAGCCCCAAGGCAAAAAGAAAAAAGTACCGGCACTATTTATCGAAGCCGATGGCATAATGATTCCCCTGCAAAGGAGCAAGCAAGAGCGGATAGAAGTAAAAGTAGGAATAGTATACGAAGGGTGGATAGAAAAAGGGAATGCCCGGCATCTCAAGAACCCGCGGGTAGTAATGGGCATCTATGAAGATGGAGAACAATTTTGGGAAGCCCTCACCACGGAAATAGCCAGGTACTACGAGATAGACGAAAAAACAATATATGTGGTCAATGGCGACGGAGCCAGCTGGATCCAGAAGACAGCCAAAGAACAGTTACCAGGAGCCATTGTACAATTGGACCGCTACCACCTCCACCGGGATATAAGGCAGGCTTATGGGAACGAAACAGCGCGAGGATTAATGGAGATTTTAGCCAAAGGTCAAGAGCAGGTCTTTTTGGACACCATGGAAGCACTCATAGAAGAAGCACCGAACCGCAAAAACAAGCAACAACGCCAAAAAGTATATGACTACTGTCAAAGATATCGCGATAACCTGTTAGATTACCGCTTGCGGTTACCACGACAACTGGAAGGGCTAAAGTTATACGGGATGGGCGTAGCCGAAACAACAGTAGACAAAAAAATAGCCATTCGCATGAAAAAGAGGGGAATGAGCTGGAGCGAAGCAGGAGCAACGGCCATGGTAGCATTACTTATGCTCAAAGCCAATGGAGAATTAGCCGCATGGCTAGAAAAGAAGATGCCACAAGTAGAAAAGAATCCCGTTAAAGTAATAAAAGAAAAGAAGATAGTTAAAGAAGACGTAGAAGCATGGTTAAGGAAGAGAGTACCAGCCCTTGTTGGCCCTGAGGCGGGAACAGATTGGGTTAAATATACCTTGAGGCAACTAACAAGAATTAGTGGAGCTATATTCTAACCCCTTTTCCGGCTTAATTAGAGCAGGCAGTAATTCGCGAAGCCTGTCAAGGTCGCCGTAGGCGGCCGCAGGCTTTAACCTTGACAGGCGCAGAGAATTACTGCACAATACTCCGGAGCCGGAAAAGGTGTTGGATATATATGGGATTTTTATGTGAGGTCTCTTTTTGCCTACTACATCTTGACACGTACGCCGGCCGGCAGAAAACTTGACAGAAGCGGGGCTATCTGCTAAGATATCGCTACGGAAAGCGTGGTAGTGCCTGAATAACGGGCGGAAGTAGCTCAGCGGTAGAGCATCGCCTTGCCAAGGCGAGGGTTGCGGGTTCAAATCCCGTCTTCCGCTCCATATTTTTGGCCCGGGCAACCTCGGATGGGGTATTTACCTGTCCGAGGTGTTATTCTCCTGGCTTATTTTTTAATAAGGGCGGCAGGAAAAGGCAGGCAAAGCGGCGAAATAAAAGCCTGATAGTATTTTAAGCTAAATGGATGGTCATAATGAATGGCGTCCAGTAGTCGGGAGCAGGGAGGAGCAAGTAAGTAATGAAGGCAACCGTCGAGAAGTTAGATAAGCACCAGGTACTTCTGGAAGTTGAAGTGGAAGCCCCCCGGGTGCAGAAAGCCCTGGATCAAGCTTACCGCCGCCTGGTCAAGCAGGTAAATATCCCGGGTTTCAGGAAAGGCAGGGCGCCGCGTTTCATCCTGGAACGGTATATCGGCAAGGAGCCCATCTATAATGAGGCGGCGGAAATAGTTATTCCACCGGCCTATGAAGAAGCGGTGGCCGAACACAAGCTGGAACCCATCGATCGACCGGAAGTGGAAATAGTCAAGGTGGAGGAAGGCGAGCCTCTAATCTTCAAGGCCAGAGTAGAAGTCAAGCCGGAAGTCCACCTGGGCACCTACAAGGACCTCGAAGTGGAACGGCCGGAAGTAAGAGTTACCGAAGAGGATATCGACGCCTACCTGAAAAACTTGCAGGAACGCAATGCAACCATTAAAGTCATCGAAGACGAACCGGCAGCAGCGGGGGATATTGTCAGCATTGATTTTAAAGGCACGGTAGATGGTGAGCCTTTTCCGGGTTTAGAAGGCAATAATTACCCGCTGGAACTGGGCTCGGGCACCTTTGTACCCGGCTTTGAAGAGCAGCTGGTGGGTGCCAGGGTGAATGAGGAGCGCACCGTTAAAGTTACCTTCCCTGCCGACTACTATCAGAAAGGCCTGGCGGGCAAAGAGGCTATTTTCCAGGTAACCCTCCGGGGCATTAAACGGAAAGAGCTGGCCCCCCTGGACGATGAATTCGCTAAAGATGTCAGCGAGTGTGAAACCCTGGCCGAGTTGCGCCAGGATATCCACCGACGGCTGGAAGAAAAGCGGCGGCAGGAGATCGAAGCTGCCGTAAGGCGGGCCGTAGTGGCCAAGGCCGTGGCGGCAGCCACGGTGGATTTACCGGAAGTCATGGTTAAACGGCGGATCGAAACCCGCATCAGGGAACTGGAACGCAACCTGCAACTAAGGAAGATAACCCTGGAAGAATTCTTGAATGCTACGGGAAAGAATATGGATGAGCTGGAGCAGGACTTCCGGCCGGAGGCGGAAAAGGACGTTAAGACCGAGCTGGTGCTGGAAGCTATCGCCAGGGTGGAAAATATCGAGGCTACCGAAGAAGAACTCCGGGATGAAATTGAAAAGATGGCCAGGCTTACCCGCCAGGATCCGGCCGAATTGCGACAGAATCTTGACTACCTGTCTGTGTTAAAATACGATATAATGATTAAAAAGACCATAGACTTTCTGGTAGAACACAGTGTGGCCGTACCACCCCGGGAAGGCGGGGACGGGGAGACAGGAGAAAGCAGGGAGACAGGAGAAACTGCTGCAACTGAAGGCTAGGGAAAGTAGACTATCAAGGTGAAGAGGTTGTGGAAGGAATTTTTACCACGGAGGTGGGGTAAGGAATGTCAATCCTGGTACCAATAGTAGTAGAGCAGACCAACAGGGGTGAGCGGGCCTACGACATTTATTCCCGCTTATTGAAAGACCGGATTATCTTCCTGGGAAGCGCCATTGACGATCATGTAGCCAACCTGGTGATTGCCCAGATGCTATTCCTGGAGGCAGAAGATCCCGATAAAGATATCCACCTGTATATCAACAGCCCGGGTGGTTCCATCCCGGCCGGGATGGCTATCTTTGATACCATGCAGTATATCCGGCCCGATGTTTCCACCATTTGCGTCGGCCTGGCAGCCAGCATGGGCGCTTTTCTCCTGGCTGCCGGCGCTAAAGGCAAGCGCTTTGCCCTGCCCCACAGTGAAATCATGATTCACCAGCCCATGGGTGGTACCCAGGGGCAGGCCGTGGATATCGAGATCCATGCCAGGCGGATCCTGGCCATCCGGGATACATTAAACCGTATTTTAAGCGATATTACCGGCAAACCGGTGGAACAGATTGCTAAGGACACCGACCGCGATCATTTCATGACCGCCCAGGAAGCGAAAGAGTACGGTTTAATCGATGAGGTGATCACCAAGCGCGAGTTGCCCGGTAAATAGGGACAGCGAGGTGAACTAACATCATGTATAAATACACCGACGATAAGGGCCAGCTGAAGTGCTCCTTCTGTGGTAAACTTCAGGACCAGGTCAAAAAGCTGGTCGCGGGCCCTGGTGTCTATATTTGCGACGAGTGCATTGAGCTATGCAATGAGATAATCGAGGAAGAGTTAAGCGAGGACCTGAACCTGGAAATGGGCGAGTTGCCCAAACCCAAAGAGATCCGGGAAATCCTCGACCAGTACGTCATCGGCCAGGATAAGGCCAAAAAAGCCCTGTCCGTAGCCGTTTACAACCACTACAAGCGCATCAACCTGGGCATGAAGATGGATGACGTCGAACTCCAGAAGAGCAACATCATCATGCTCGGGCCCACCGGTAGCGGTAAAACGCTCCTGGCCCAGACCCTGGCCAGGATCCTGAATGTACCTTTTGCCATTGCCGACGCCACTTCCCTCACGGAAGCCGGCTATGTGGGCGAGGATGTGGAGAACATCCTGTTAAAGCTCATCCAGGCGGCCGACTACGATGTGGAGAAGGCGGAAAAGGGCATCGTCTATATCGATGAAATAGATAAAATCGCCCGCAAGTCGGAAAACCCGTCCATTACCCGGGACGTGTCGGGCGAAGGTGTCCAGCAGGCCCTTCTCAAGATCCTGGAAGGGACCATTGCCAGCGTACCTCCCCAGGGAGGGCGCAAGCACCCCCACCAGGAGTTCATCCAGCTGGATACCACCAATATTCTCTTCATCTGTGGCGGTGCCTTCGACGGCCTGGATAAAATTATCAAAAACCGCATCTCCCAGAAGACCATGGGCTTTGGTGCGGAAATCCGCGGTAAAAAGGATATCCAGGTGGGCGATATCTTAAAGCAGGTCCAGCCGGTCGACCTGTTGAAGTACGGTTTGATCCCCGAGTTTGTCGGCCGCCTGCCGGTTATCGTCACCCTGGATGCCCTGGACGAAGATGCCCTGGTACGGGTGCTGACAGAACCACGCAACGCCCTGGTGAAGCAGTACCAGAAGCTATTTGAGATTGACGGGGTCACCCTGGAATTCAAGGAAGACGCCCTGCGGACCATTGCTAAGGAGGCCCTGAAACGGGAAACCGGTGCCCGGGGCTTAAGGGCGATCCTGGAAGAGATAATGCTGGACGTAATGTATGAAATACCTTCCCGCAGCAACATCAGCAAGTGTATCGTCACAAAAGACGTGGTCCTGCGTAAAGAAGAACCCCTGCTGTTGACGGTAGAAAGGAAGAAGAAAAAAGAAGAAACAGCCTGAAGGCAAGGCGGTGGCGGGCAAGCCACCGCCTTTTTGGATAAAATCTTCCTTTCCGGATAAACTTTAGGTGATAGAGATATCCGGAAAGGAGTAAAGACCAATGTATGAATGGGGTCAGGGCCTGGGAGGATTCTTAAGCTTTATCCAGATATTTTTTGCCGTGATCATCGGCCTTTATTTCTGGAACCTTTTGCGCAACCAGCAGGGCAACCGGGTGGCTGTCGAGAAGGAATCCCGTAAAGAACTGGAGAAACTCCAACGGATGCGGGAAATATCCCTGTCGGAACCCCTGGCGGAAAAGACCCGGCCCACTACTTTTGAGGAGATAATTGGCCAGGAGGAGGGCCTGAAAGCGCTCCGGGCCGCCCTCTGTGGTCCCAACCCCCAGCACGTTATTATCTACGGGCCGCCGGGGGTAGGCAAGACGGCAGCCGCCCGCCTGGTCCTGGAAGAAGCCAAGAAAAACCCCCTCTCCCCCTTTAAAGAGACGGCCCGGTTTGTCGAAGTGGATGGGGCTACCTCGCGTTTTGATGAACGGGGTATTGCCGATCCCCTGATTGGTTCCGTGCATGACCCCATCTACCAGGGCGCCGGTCCCCTGGGCATGGCCGGCATTCCCCAGCCCAAACCCGGGGCCGTCACCCGCGCCCACGGGGGTATCCTGTTTATTGATGAAATTGGCGAACTGCACCCCATCCAGATTAACAAGCTGCTCAAGGTCCTGGAAGACCGGAAAGTGATCCTGGAAAGTGCTTACTACAGTTCGGAAGACAGCAATATCCCCAGCCATATCCATGATATCTTTCGCAACGGCCTGCCGGCTGATTTTCGCCTGGTAGGAGCGACGACCCGCTTGCCCCAGGAAATACCGGCCGCCATCCGCTCGCGCTGCCTGGAAGTTTTTTTCCGCCCCCTGCTGGCGGAAGAGATCGGCACCATCGTCCGCAATGCGGCCAGGAAGATAAACTTAAGCATTGCCCCGGCCGCTGTGGAAGTAATCAAGCAGTATGCCACCAACGGCCGCGAAGCCGTTAACATGGTGCAGCTGGCAGCCGGCCTGGCCATTACGGAAAAGCGCCAGGAGATTACCCGCGAGGATGTGGAATGGGTGGTAACCAGCTGCCAGTATACGCCGCGCCAGGACGGCCGGGTTCCAGTTGAGCCCCAGGTGGGCGTGGTTAACGCCCTGGCCGTCTCCGGTCCCAATATGGGCCTTTTAGTTGAGCTGGAAGCCAGCGTTAATTTTGCCGGCCACCGCCGCGGCCAGGTTACCGTTACGGGCGTCATCGAGGAAGAAGAAAGCGGAAGTAGCGACGGCCGCCGGGTGCGGCGCCGGAGCATGGCCCGCAATGCGGTGGATAATGTCCTGACTGTCTTACGCAGGCTCTTGCAGGTAGATGTGCGGGACTACGATATTCACCTTAATTTTCCCGGGGGAGTACCGGTAGATGGGCCTTCCGCCGGTATCAGCATGTTAACGGCCGTTTATTCCGCCTTTACGGACATCCCGGTTAACAACCTGGTAGCCATGACGGGGGAAGTTTCCATCCGGGGTGCCGTCCGGCCGGTGGGCGGCGTGGTGGCCAAGGTAGAAGCGGCCCGCCTGGCCGGGGCGAAAAAAGTGCTCATTCCTAAAGATAACTGGCAGGAAATATACCGCTCTTTGCCGGATATCCAGGTAGTGCCTGTGCAGGCGGTCAACGAGGTCCTGGAAGAGGCCTTAATGCCGCGGGCCAAGGTTAGCGGCCATGAAAGTTTCAAAACCCGGCCCCAGCTTTTAAGCGCTTCACCTTTGCCCTCCCGCCCGTTAAGCTGCTAAAGCTATTGCCATAAGACGAATAATGCCGTAGAATATACTCGAATAATTACCTGGAGAGATAAAAGTATATACGAGGGAGCACCCTGGAGGTGTAAAGTTTGCGTCGGATCCTTCCCCTGTTGCCCCTGCGAGGGGTTATTGTTTTTCCTTACACGGTAATTCACCTGGATGTCGGGCGGGAGCGTTCGGTCAGTGCCATTGAGGAGGCCATGCTAAGGGACCGGGTTATTTTCCTGGCCATGCAAAAGGAGGCCCAGGATGACGATCCCGGGGAAGAAGATATTTATACTACCGGGACCATAGCTGAGATAAAGCAATTATTAAAATTACCCGGTGGCACCATTCGCATCCTGGTTGAGGGCATCCGGCGGGGAAAGATCAGGGAATATTTGAGCCATGATCCCTTCCTTAAAGTTGAAGTTGAGGAAGCCCCGGAGCCTACCGCAACTTCCAGCGAAATTGAAGCCCTCATGCGCTGCCTGATCGATGAATTTGAAACCTATGTCAAGATGTCCAAAAGAATCCCCCCGGAGACGGTGGTGGCCGTCGTTAGCCTGGAGGAACCGGGACGGCTGGCCGATGTGGTGGCTTCCCACCTTAACCTTAAACTGACGGATAAACAGGCCGTCCTGGAAGCAGTAGACATTAAAGAACGCCTGAATCTCCTGTGCGAAATCCTGGCCCGGGAAAAGGAAATCCTGGAACTGGAACGCAAGATCAACTTGCGCGTCCGCAAGCAGATGGAAAAGACCCAGAAGGAGTACTACCTGCGCGAGCAGATGAAAGCCATCCAGAAAGAGCTGGGGGAAAAAGATGAAAGGGCAGCCGAGGCCGAGGAACTGCGGCAGAAAATTGAAGCAGCCAGGCTGCCCAAAGACGTGCGGGAGCGGGCTTTAAAGGAAGTCGAACGCCTGGAAAAAATGCCGCCCATGGTGGCGGAGACAACGGTTGTTCGTAACTACCTGGATTGGCTTTTGGCCCTGCCGTGGAGCAAACAAACCCGGGACCGCCTGGATGTAAAGGTGGCCGAGCGCATCCTTGATGAGGATCACTATGGCTTAAAGGAAGTCAAGGACCGCATCCTGGAATACCTGGCCATCCGCCAGCTGGCTAAGAAAATGAAAGGCCCCATTATCTGCTTTGTCGGGCCGCCGGGGGTGGGCAAGACCTCCCTGGCTAAATCCATTGCCCGGGCCCTGCAACGCAAGTTTATACGCATTTCCCTGGGCGGTGTGCGGGACGAGGCCGAGATCCGGGGCCACCGGCGCACCTATGTGGGCGCCCTGCCGGGGCGGATAATCCAGGGCATGAAGCAGGCAGGTACCAGGAACCCGGTCTTTTTACTGGATGAAATTGATAAACTGAGCAGCGACTTTCGCGGTGACCCGGCTTCGGCCCTGCTGGAGGTTCTGGACCCGGAACAGAACCATATGTTCAGCGATCACTATATTGAAGCTCCCTTTGATCTCTCCAGGGTCATGTTTATTACCACGGCCAACGTCGAATACTCCATCCCGCGCCCGCTGCTCGACCGGATGGAGGTTATCCGCATCCCGGGTTATACCGAAGAGGAAAAGGTGAAAATCGCTGCTTTGCACTTATTGCCCAAACAAATCAAGGAACATGGCCTGAAAAAGGACCAGCTGGAAATATCGGAAAACGCCCTGCGCCGGATTGTAAGGGAATACACCCGCGAAGCCGGGGTGCGCAACCTGGAGCGGCAGCTTGCCACCATTTGCCGCAAGACGGCGCGGGATATTGTCAGCGGTAAAACTAAAGCAGTTAGAATAACCGCTGGCAATGTGGAAGAATACCTGGGTATACCCCGTTACCGGCACACGGAAGCCTTCCAGAATGAAATGGTAGGGGTGGCCAACGGTCTGGCCTGGACGGAAGTGGGCGGCGAGGTGCTCAATGTAGAAGTTTCCGTCATGAAGGGTAAGGGTAACCTTACCCTCACGGGGAAACTCGGTGATGTCATGAAAGAATCCGCCTACGCCGGCTTCAGCTATATCCGTTCCCGGGCCGACGCCTTAGGGCTGGAAGCAGACTTCCATGAAAAGCATGACCTGCACATTCACGTACCCGAGGGGGCCATCCCCAAAGACGGGCCTTCGGCGGGGATTACCATGGCCACGGCCATGGCCTCGGCTCTTATGGGGGTGCCGGTGAAGGGTGACCTGGCCATGACGGGCGAGATAACCCTGCGTGGCCGGGTGCTGCCGGTAGGCGGTATAAAAGAAAAGGTCCTGGCGGCCCACCGGGCCGGTGTCAAAAACATTATTCTCCCCCGGGAGAATGAAAAAAACCTGGAGGACATCCCGGCCAATATCCGGCGCAAGCTCAACTTCATCCTGGTGGAGCATATGGATGAAGTCTTGAGAGAATCCCTGCTTAGGAAAGAAGAATAACAGGTTAGTGTAAAATTACAGTAGGCAGGAGGAAAAAGGAGCAAAAAAGAGAAAAGAGACCTCACAAGAAGAAAAACACCGTAAAAGGAGTGAGGTCTCTTTATGGTAAACGGTAATACCAGTACCGCTACCATCTTTAGTTTATTAGATGGTATCGAGAATTTCAACACTCTAGAAGAAGTTATCCTGCAAATAGCCAGGCGATTATTGGTAGCCGTACTGGAAGCCCTGGATGATGCCCTTATGCCAGCAAAACCCAAGAGATATAGGATAGCTGGCTTCCGCTACCGCACAATCACCTGCCTGTACGGGGATATAACCTTTAAGCGCCGACTATATGTCAAAGCGACGCGCAAAAAGAAAAGAGGCGAGGGAAGGTTTCTGTTAGACGAAGCCCTGAACTTACGCCAAGGAAAGCGCCTGACAGGAAGACTGCTCAAATTAGCCGTATCGCTGGCAACCCGGTTACCCTTCAGGCAGGCAGCGGAAATAATGGCCGAAGCAGGGATGGGCCAATTAAGCCATATGACCATCCATAGCGAAGTAAAACGAAATGGACTGGAACAAAAAGGACTGCAAGAAGCCCTGCGCAACAAGCTATTCGTGAGCGGGGAAGAGCCCCAAGGCAAAAAGAAAAAAGTACCGGCACTATTTATCGAAGCCGATGGCATAATGATTCCCCTGCAAAGGAGCAAGCAAGAGCGGATAGAAGTAAAAGTAGGAATAGTATACGAAGGGTGGATAGAAAAAGGGAATGCCCGGCATCTCAAGAACCCGCGGGTAGTAATGGGCATCTATGAAGATGGAGAACAATTTTGGGAAGCCCTCACCACGGAAATAGCCAGGTACTACGAGATAGACGAAAAAACAATATATGTGGTCAATGGCGACGGAGCCAGCTGGATCCAGAAGACAGCCAAAGAACAGTTACCAGGAGCCATTGTACAATTGGACCGCTACCACCTCCACCGGGATATAAGGCAGGCTTATGGGAACGAAACAGCGCGAGGATTAATGGAGATTTTAGCCAAAGGTCAAGAGCAGGTCTTTTTGGACACCATGGAAGCACTCATAGAAGAAGCACCGAACCGCAAAAACAAGCAACAACGCCAAAAAGTATATGACTACTGTCAAAGATATCGCGATAACCTGTTAGATTACCGCTTGCGGTTACCACGACAACTGGAAGGGCTAAAGTTATACGGGATGGGCGTAGCCGAAACAACAGTAGACAAAAAAATAGCCATTCGCATGAAAAAGAGGGGAATGAGCTGGAGCGAAGCAGGAGCAACGGCCATGGTAGCATTACTTATGCTCAAAGCCAATGGAGAATTAGCCGCATGGCTAGAAAAGAAGATGCCACAAGTAGAAAAGAATCCCGTTAAAGTAATAAAAGAAAAGAAGATAGTTAAAGAAGACGTAGAAGCATGGTTAAGGAAGAGAGTACCAGCCCTTGTTGGCCCTGAGGCGGGAACAGATTGGGTTAAATATACCTTGAGGCAACTAACAAGAATTAGTGGAGCTATATTCTAACCCCTTTTCCGGCTTAATTAGAGCAGGCAGTAATTCGCGAAGCCTGTCAAGGTCGCCGTAGGCGGCCGCAGGCTTTAACCTTGACAGGCGCAGAGAATTACTGCACAATACTCCGGAGCCGGAAAAGGTGTTGGATATATATGGGATTTTTATGTGAGGTCTCTTTTTGCCTACTACATCTTGACACGTACGAATAACAGACAATACTTGACAGTAAGAGCCAGAAATCGGTAAGATAGTACGGTAGAGAGTGCCGTTATGGCTTATCTCCCCTCGTCCGTCCGGGCGGATGGGGGTTTTTTGTAGGTAAGGAGGCAAGCGTTTTGGCTGCGTTAGACAAGGTCTACGATCCCAAAGCCGTAGAAGAAAAATGGTACCAGTACTGGACTGAAGAAGGCTATTTCCGCGGTCCCCTGCCGGCAGCAGGCCAGCAACCCTTCAGCATAGTTATGCCCCCGCCCAACGTTACCGGCAGCCTGCACCTGGGCCACGCCCTGGACAATACCCTCCAGGACATCCTCACCCGCTGGCACCGCATGCGGGGGGATGCTACCCTCTGGGTGCCGGGTACCGACCATGCCGGCATAGCCACCCAGGCCCGGGTGGAAGAAGAGCTGGCCAAAGAGGGCTTGAGTAAATATGACCTGGGCCGGGAGAAGTTCCTGGAGCGCGTCTGGGCCTGGAAGCACGAGTATGGCAACCGCATTACCAGGCAACTGCGCCTCCTGGGCACCTCCTGCGACTGGAGCCGGGAGCGCTTTACCATGGATGAGGGCTGTTCCCGGGCCGTGCGCGAGGTCTTTGTCCGCCTCTACGAGAAGGGCCTTATTTACCGCGGCAGATATATTATCAACTGGTGCCCCCGCTGCCACACCACCATTTCCGATATCGAGGTGGAGCATGAAGAGGAAGCCGGCCGTCTCTGGTATATCCGCTATCCCTTTAAAGACGGCAGCGGCGGTATTACCGTGGCCACCACCCGGCCGGAAACTATGCTGGGCGATACGGCCGTAGCCGTGAACCCCGGGGACGAGCGTTACCAGGGGTTGATCGGGAAAACCCTGGTTCTCCCCCTGGTTAACCGGGAAATCCCCCTCATCGCCGATAACTACGTCGATCCTTCCTTTGGCACCGGCGCCGTCAAAATTACCCCGGCCCATGATCCCAATGACTTTGAAGTGGCGGCCCGGCATAACCTCCCCGCCATTACCGTTATCGGCAAGGAGGCGATGATGACGGCAGAGGCCGGTCCCTACGCGGGCATGGAACGTTACGCCTGCCGCCAGAGAATAGTTGAGGACCTGAAAAACAGGGGCTTCCTGGTTAAGGTGGAAGAGTACACCCATGCCGTGGGGCACTGTTATCGCTGCGGCACCGTGGTGGAGCCCCTGGTTTCACCCCAGTGGTTCGTGCGCATGGCTCCCCTGGCCGCGCCGGCCATCCAGGCGGCAAAAGAGGGTAAGGTTCGCTTTATCCCGGAGCGCTTCACGAAAATATACCTGAACTGGCTGGAGAATATCCGTGACTGGTGCATTTCCCGCCAGCTCTGGTGGGGCCACCGCATTCCCGTCTGGTACTGCCAGCAGTGCGGTGAAGAAATTTGCGCCGTAGCAGATCCTGAGGAGTGTCCTGCCTGCGGCAGTACGGCCCTGGAACAGGATCCCGATGTCCTGGATACATGGTTCAGTTCCGCCCTCTGGCCCTTTTCCACCCTGGGCTGGCCGGAAGATACCCCGGAACTGAAAACTTTCTATCCTACTTCCGTCCTGGTAACAGGCCGGGATATCATCTTTTTCTGGGTGGCCAGGATGCTTTTCATGGGCCTGGAGTTCATGGGCCAGGTGCCCTTCCGCGAGGTTCTTATCCACGGCCTCGTCCTGGATGCGCAAGGGCGGAAGATGAGTAAATCCCTGGGTAACGGCGTTGATCCCATGGAGGTAATCGAAAAATACGGGGCCGACTGCCTGCGCTTTATGCTGGTTACCGGCAATACGCCGGGGAACGACGTGCGTTTTCACCCCGAACGCCTGGAGGGCACCCGCAATTTCACCAATAAAATCTGGAATGCGGCCCGCTTTGCCCTCCTGAACCTGGAGGACTATAAACCTGTCCCCCTTGAGCCAAAAGATCTGGCCCTGCCCGACCGCTGGATTTTAAGCCGTTTAAACCGGCTTATTCGCGAGGTCACGGAGGGCCTCGAGGCCTATGAAATCGGCGAGGTGGCCCGGCTCCTATATGACTTTTTCTGGGGGGAATTTTGCGACTGGTATATTGAACTAATCAAACCCCGCCTGTACGGCAAGGAGCAAAAAGCCCGGCAGGTGGCCCAGGAAGTTCTGGTGGAAGTCCTGGGTCAAAGCCTCCAGCTCCTCCATCCCTATATGCCCTTTATTACCGAAGAAATATGGCAGCACTTACCGGGGAAAAGGGAGAGTATCATGATCAGCTCCTGGCCCCGGGCGTTGCCGGAGCGGGATGACCGGGAAGCGGAGAGGGCCATGGAATTACTTATGGCCGTCATCAGGGCCATCCGCAACCTGCGCAGCGAAATGAATGTACCCCCGGGACGGCCGGCCGGGGTCATCCTGGTAGCGGCATCAGGCGAAGACCGGCAGACTTTACAGGAGGCCTCCGGTTACCTGGAGGTGCTGGCGGCAGCCAGCCCGGTGCAGGTGAAGGCAGCTTTACCCCAGCCACCCGCCCGGGCGGCAACGGCGGTTACCGGCGGCGTACAGGTCTTCCTGCCCCTGGCCGGCCTCATTGACCTGGAAAAGGAACAGGCCCGCCTGGAGAGGGAACTGCAAAATACCCGGGCTGAGCTAGAAAAGGTGGAAAAGAAACTGGCCAGGATCGACTTCCGCACCAAGGCCCCGGCGGCCATTGTGGCCAAGGAAGAAGCCAGGGCAGCGGAATTAAAGAGCAAGGTAGCGGCTTTGAGCCAGCGCCTGAGCTTCCTCGAGGGTTAGGGGGCGAAGAGGTGGACTATAGAGAAGCGCTGGAATTTCTAAGACAGCTGACAAAGTTTGGCTATAATCTGGGCCTGGAGCGGATTAAAGAACTCACCCGCCGGTGCGGTTCGCCCCAGGAACGGTTGCGGTTTATCCATATTGGCGGGACCAACGGCAAGGGTTCGGTAGCCGCCATGGTTGCCAGTATCCTGGAGCAGGCCGGTTACCGGGTAGGTCTTTTTACTTCTCCCCACCTGCATTCCTATACCGAACGGATGCGGATAAACGGCGCGAGTATCCCCGCAGAACGCCTGGCAGCCCTCCTGACATGGTTTAAGCCGGTGCTAGAGGCCATGGTGGCCGCAGGTTATGAGCACCCTACGGAATTTGAAGTAAGTACGGCACTGGCCCTGAAATATTTTGCCGAGGAGGGTGTTGACCTGGCGGTCCTGGAGGTCGGCCTCGGGGGGGCCATTGATTCCACCAATGTTATTGCTTCGGCCCTGGTAAGTGTCATTACCAATGTGGGTATAGATCACATGCAATACCTGGGGAACAATATAGCTGCAATAGCCAGGGTCAAGGCCGGGATTATCAAGGAAGGCGGCATTGTGGTGACTGCGGCCCATCGCCCCGAGGCCCTGGAAGTAATCAGCCGCACCTGCCGGGAGAAGGGAGCCACCCTTTACCGCGTGGGCCGGGATGTCACCTGGCAGGAACGGCGGGTGTCCCTGGCCGGGGGTGAGTTTGACCTGCAGGGCCTGCTGGGAACTTATGAAGGCCTTAAAACCTCCCTGCTGGGCAGGCACCAGCTGGAAAATGCCGCCACAGCCGTCACGGTGGTCGAAGCGGCCGTGCGCCATCATGGCCTTGGGGTCACGGCGGGCCATATCCGCCATGGCCTGGCGCAGGCCTCCTGGCCGGGGCGGCTGGAAATTATGCACCGGGAGCCCATGGTAGTCATCGATGGCGCCCATAATGTCGACGGGGCTGGAAGTCTCCGCCGGGCCCTGGAAGAAATATTCTCCTACCGGCAGCTAATTCTGGTCCTGGGGATGCTGGCCGACAAAGAGCGCGAAAAGGTAGTGGCCGAGCTGGCCCCGAAGGCCGCAGCGGTAATTGTCACCCGGCCCAATAATCCCCGCGCCGGGGAGTGGCAGGCCCTGGCGGGCCTTGTGCGCCGGTATGTAGAACAGGTAGAAGTTATTGCAAGTATCCCTGAAGCCCTGAACCGCGCTTTGCATATTGCCGGGCCGTCTGACCTCATCTGTGTAACAGGATCATTGTACATGGTGGCAGACGCCAGAGAATGGCTCGAGAAGCTCAAAAAAGAGGATTTTACCTGCCGGTAGCGAATATCTTTAAAATATAACTTGTGCAAGGCCATATTTAGCCATCAAGGGGGCAGATTCAGGTGAAAACCCTCAAAATTCCAGAGGCCACCATTACCCGGCTTTCAGTTTATTCCCGCTACCTGGCCCAGGTCGACCGGCGGGGAGTGACAACCATCTCTTCAGGGGAAATAGCCGACGGCGTTGGTGTCAGCCCGGCCCAGGTACGCAAGGACCTGGCCTATTTTGGCGAATTCGGTACCCGTGGGGTGGGGTATAATGTAAAAGATCTTTACTGGCATATCATCAAGATCCTGGGCCTCAACACCACCTGGTCGGTGGTCATCATCGGTGCCGGCAACCTGGGTACGGCCCTCTCCATGTACGGTGGCTTTCGCGAGCGCGGTTTTAAAGTGGTAGGAATTTTTGACAATGCTCCCCATAAAATAGGCTACCGCTTGAACGGCGTTGAAATCTACCCCATGGAGCGCCTGCAGGAAATTATCGAACGGGAAAAGGCCCAGATCGCCATCATTGCCGTGCCGGCGGAGTATGCCCAGGACGTAGCTGACCAGCTGGTTGAGACAGGCATCCAGGGGATATTAAACTTTGCCCCCCGGGTGCTCAATGTACCGGAGCACATTGAACTCCGCAATGTTGACCTTTCCGTCAACCTGGAACTCCTCACCTTTAACCTGGCCTTCCGCCGGAGTATGAAGGTTGTGAGGTAACAAATAAAGGAAGAATTTCCTGGTGGAGAGATTAATTCTGGCTTCGGCCTCGCCGCGACGGCGTGAACTTTTGCAACGCATAGGTTTAAACTTCGACGTCCGCCCCAGCCAGGTGGATGAAAGTAACTTCAGGGACCTGCCGCCGGCGGCCAGGGTAGAGGCCCTGGCCCTGGCCAAGGCCCGGGCCGTGTCTGCTACATGTAAAGTGGGCCTGGTCATCGGTGCCGATACCATTGTCGTCTGCCAGGGGCAGGTTCTGGGTAAACCGGCCTCACCGGCAGAGGCGGCGGCGATGCTGGCCTTTTTAAGCGGCCGTACCCATACCGTTTATACCGGGGTGGCGGTAGTCAGGGCCCCGGGCGGCGATGCAAAGTTTACCCACGCCAGCACGGAAGTAACTTTTCGCCGGCTGACACCGGCTGTAATTTCCGCCTACGTAGCCACAGGGGAACCCCTGGATAAAGCCGGGGCTTACGGCATCCAGGAACGCGGCGCCCTGCTGGTAGAGGGGATAAAGGGTGATTACTTTAACGTCGTCGGCCTGCCCCTGGTCAAAGTAGTGGAGCTCCTGGAGGAGTTCGGCGTGAATGTGTGGGGAGGAACTGTATGAACGGGGGACAAGGAGCAGAGAAGGGGACGACCATTAAAGAGATGCCGGCCGATTTACGGCCCCGGGAAAGACTTTTGAGCGCCGGGCCCCAGGCCCTGTCCAACGCCGAGTTGCTGGCCATCCTCATCCGGACGGGCACCAGGACCGAGACGGCCATCGACGTGGCCCGGCGCCTGCTCTCCCGGCCCGAGGGACTCCAGTACCTGGCCGGTGCTTCCCTGGAAGAGCTGCAAAAAGAAAAAGGCATTGGCCTGGCCAAGGCAGCTGAGCTGAAAGCGGCCCTGGAACTTGGCCGGCGCCTGGCCGCCTTTACCCTTACCCGGGCGGTGATTAAGAACCCCTGGGATGTAGCCGGCCTGCTCATAGACGAAATGCGCTACCTGGACCGGGAAAATTTCCGTACCGTTTCCCTGAATACCAAAAACCAGGTGATTGGGATCGATAATGTCTCCGTAGGGAGCCTTAATTCTTCCCCGGCTCACCCCCGGGAGGTCTTTAAAGATCCCATCCGGCGCAGTGCGGCAGCTATTATCCTGGCCCATAATCACCCCAGCGGTGATCCTACCCCCAGCCAGGAAGACATCCAGGTTACCCGGCGCCTGGTGGAAGCCGGCCAGATCCTGGGGATCGAGGTGCTGGATCACCTGATTATCGGCGACGGTCGCTTTATTAGTTTTAAGGAACGAAATTTATTATAATGTATAGCTATATAAGATCATGCGCTAACGCGACACCATTTATATCCTGTTGCCCTTAAATTTGATCATGTACTATAATGGGTGCGAGTTAAGCAGGAAGGAGCTAAAGGTATGATCTTCGCCCGGGATCTGGGGATTGACCTGGGAACGGCCAATACCCTGGTGCATGTCCGCAACAAGGGCATTGTCCTGCGGGAACCATCGGTGGTCGCTATCCAGCGGGGAACAGGCCATGTCCTGGCCGTTGGTGAAGAAGCCAAGCGGATGATTGGCCGGACCCCTGGTAATATTGTCGCCATCCGTCCTTTAAAGGACGGGGTCATTGCTGATTTTGATGTTACCCAGAGCATGCTGCGGTACTTTATTGAGAAGTCCATTTCCAAGGGATTTTTAGTCCGGCCGCGGGTGGTAGTCGGTGTTCCTTCCGGCGTTACGGCCGTGGAAGCACGGGCCGTGAGGGAAGCTGCCTTCCAGGCCGGCGCCAAGGAAGCTTACCTGATTGAGGAACCCATGGCGGCTGCCATCGGTGCCGGGTTGCCGGTTTACGAGCCGACGGGCAATATGATTGTTGATATTGGCGGCGGTACCACCGAGGTAGCCGTTATCTCCCTGGGAGGTATTGTCACCAGCCGCTCCATTCGTATTGGCGGCGATGAAATGGATGAGGCCATTGCCCAGTATATCAAACGTACCTATAACCTGATGATTGGCGAGCGGACGGCGGAGGAGATCAAGATCGAGCTGGGGGCGGCCTTTTTTGGTGATACGGAAGAGGACCGCGCCCGCAAAGAACGTACCTATGCCGTTCGCGGCCGGGACCTGGTCACCGGCTTACCCAAGACCATTGAGATTGCGGCAACTGAAGTCCAGGAAGCCCTGGCGGAACCGGTGACTGCCATCCTGGAGGCCATTAAGGTCTGCCTGGAAAGGACTCCTCCCGAGCTGGCGGCCGACCTCATGGACCGGGGCATCGTCCTGGCCGGCGGCGGCTCCCTGCTCTGGGGCCTGGACCGCCTGGTGAGCCAGGAAACGGGCATGCCTGTGAATATGGCCGAAGACCCCTTAACGGCCGTGGCTGTAGGTACGGGTAAGGTCCTGGAAAATATTGAAGTCCTGAAACGGGTGCTCTTACCGGCGCAGCGATCAGGTTAAAGGGAGGGAGGAGCTTTGGGCCCTCATCGGCGGAAGCTCATGACCCCTCTCATCTTGCTGCTGGCTGCCTTAAGTATCTATGCCCTCATGCGCTGGACGGCCCGGGAACGGGGGCACTTAAGCATTTTAGAAGGTGGCCTCCGGGAGGCCCTGGCCCCGGCCGAAAGGGGTATTACCCTGGTAGTAGACAAAACCGGGGCGTGGCTGGCGGCAATCAGGGATTACAGCCGCCTCCAGGCCGAGAACCAGGCCTTGAAGCAAGAAATTGCTGCTTTAAAGGCGGCCAATATCCAGCTGGAAGAATACCGCCAGGAAAACAACCGCCTGCGCAATCTCCTTAAATTTACGGAAGTAAACCGCAACGCCTTTGAGTTTACCGTGGCCCCGGTCATCGGCCGCAATCCTTCCAACTGGTACCATACCCTTACCCTGGGTCTGGGTTCCAGGGCGGGATTGCAAAAAGATCAGGTGGTAGTTACCTCCCAGGGAGTGGTCGGCCGCATCATTGCCGTCACACCCCGGACGGCGGAAGTCCTGCTGATCCTGGACCGCGAAGGCGCCCTGGGCGGCATGGTCCAGGTTAACCGGACACCGGGCATCGTCGAGGGGAGCCCGGATTACGGCGGCTACCTGCAAATGATTCATATCGCCCGCGATGCCCCGGTAATGGAAAACCAGGTAGTCGTCACTTCCGGCCTGGGCGGTATTTTTCCCAAGGGTTTGCTCCTGGGAACGGTGGTCAAAGTTTTACCCGAGGCCGACGGGCTTATGAAACGGGCCATTATCCAACCGGCGGTAGACTTTGACCGGCTGGAAGAAGTCCTGGTCATTACCCGCATCAAGGGGGGTATTGAAGATGCAGTTCCTGGGGCTGGTGCTCCTGGGGCTGGCAGGACTTATCCTGGAGGCAACCCTGCTGCCGGCCCTTAAGATGGCAGGAGTTAAAGCCGACCTGTTAACTGTTATCCTGGTAATTTTCGCCTTTCTCAAAGGGGCGCCCCGGGGAGCTGCCCTGGGTTTTATCTACGGGCTGCTGGAGGATTTATACCTGGCTAAATTTCTGGGCCTCAATGCCCTGACCAGGATGGTTAGCGGGTACCTGGTGGGTTTAAGTAAGGATTGGTTGAATCAGGATAACCTCCTGGGACCAGGTATCCTCGCTTTTCTGGCTACCATTGGTCAGGGATTCTTATTTTTGTTAGTGGGGCATCTTGCCGGATTTAAATATCCCTGGCTGGCCGGGCTGCTGGCCGTTGTGCTGCCCACGGCTCTTTATAACGGCTGCCTGGCCCTGCTGGGGTATAGCTTTTATCAGGGGGGTGCAGCATGGGCGGCCAGGAAAAGGAAAATTGGAAGTTGAAACTATCCAGGCGCCTCAATGGCTACCTGGCAATCGTTATTTTTATCTTTATCCTCTTAACCTCCCGCCTGTTTTTTCTCCAGATTGTCAATGCCCAGGAATTCAGCAAGCAATCGGCCGAGAACCGCATCCGCATTAACCCCATTGAAGCCCGGCGGGGTGATATCCTGGATAGAAGCGGTCAGGTCCTGGCCACCAGCCAGCCGGTGTATGTTATTACCCTCCGCAGTATGCCCAACCAGGACCTGGATGCCGTCATTAATAACCTCTCCACCATACTGGAGGACCCGGAGCTGACGCCGGCGGCTATTAAAGATTTAATCAAGAACAACCCTTTCCGTTACCAGCCAACGGAGATCAAAAGGCTCCCGGCCAGTGATCCCCGGGCAATAGCCACGGTCACCAGGCTGGAGGAGCACCGCCAGGACCTGCCGGGGGTAAATATTAGTGAAGAGCCCCAGCGTTATTACCCCTACGGTCCCCTGGCCGGCCACCTCCTGGGTTACGTCGGCCAGATTACCCAGCAGGAACTGGAAGCCAGGAAAGAAGAAAATTACGGCCTCAACGATAAAATCGGCAAGAGCGGTATCGAAGCCTTTATGGAATACAGTAACGAGGGCGGCCGGGAAGTGGGACTGCGCGGCAAGAAGGGCGCCGAGCAGGTGGAGGTTGACGCCTATAACCGTAAAGTCCGGGACCTGATAACCTTGCCGCCCACCCCGGGCGATACCGTCCAGCTTACCATTGACGTGAAACTCCAGCAGACCCTGGAAAAGGCCATGGACCAGGTGATTGCGGCTACCAAGGAAAGGAACCCCAAAGCCGGCGGCGGGGCGGCAGTGGTCCTGGATGTCAAGAGCGGGGCGATACTTGCCCTGGCCAGCAAGCCGGATATGGATCCCAATGACTTTGTCAATGGCAATTACGCTAAGAAGCAGGGCTATTATAATGACCCGCGCCTGAAACCCCTGTTCAACCGGGCCATCCAGGGGGCTTACCCGCCAGGGTCCATCTTTAAACCCATAACCGCCCTGGCGGCCCTGGAATCCCAAGCCGTCAAACCGTCGGATACCATTTATGATGCCGGCCGTTACTGGAAACCGGGCGGCGTTAACTGCTGGGCCGTCCACGGTAATGTAAATTTATACCGGGCCATGGCCGTCTCCTGCAATACCTACTTCCAGTGGGCGGGGGATATGACCGGCATCGAGAAAATCGACGAGGTGGCGCGCCAGTTTGGCCTGGGAGAACCTACCGGGGCCATCGGTCTCCAGGGCGAAGCGAGGGGTATTCTACCATCGCCGGCGTGGAAAAAGGAAGTCTTTGCCCCTGTTTGGAACCGGTGGTTGCAGAACCAGGAGGCTGCCATTGAAAAGAAATATGCTGGACTCCTGGCCGGGGCCGGTCCCGAGGAAAAGAATAACCTCCTTAAACAAAAGGAAAGGGAGCTCAACCAGGTTAAAGCCCAGTACCAGATTAATTATAACTTTGACACTACCTGGCAGCCCTTTGATACCTTCCTGACCTCCATGGGCCAGGGAGCCAATAACTATACCATTATCCAGCTGGCCAATTATGTGGCCACCCTGGCCAACGGCGGTACCCGCTGGCGGCCTTACCTGGTGGCAAAGGTCATTGGTGCCGACGGTTCGTTAAAAAAACAGTACCAGCCCGAGGTAGCCGGCAAAGTGACCGTTTCGCCTGAGGTCATGGCCGAGGTGCGGCGAGCCATGCTGGAAGTGACCAGGTCCAGCGAAGGTACAGCAGGCTTTCTTTTCCGGGATTTCCCACCCAACATCCAGGTGGCAGCCAAAACCGGTACCGCCCAGACGGGCCTGGCCGGTGATGACAAAAATAGCGATTTCTATGGTACCTTTGTCGCCTTTGCCCCTTATGATGACCCCCAGATTGCCCTGGCGGTGGTAATCGAATACGCCCGGCACGGCGGCGATTCCGCCGGGGTGGTGGCCCGGGCAGTCCTGGCCCAGTATTTTGGTCTTACCGAGATCTTAAATAAGCCCTTTAACGGCGTTTCGGTGGAATAATGTCCACGAGTGTCTTTTTTTGCTGAGAAGATGGGGAAAAAAGACCCCATCTTTTTTCCTGCTGCGGCAGGATTTACCTCACCAGTGTAGAAAATTAATAAAGCCGAAGCGGATTCTGCCGCCCGGTACCAAGGAGGAGAAGAGGCGTGTTATCTTCAACGGGTGGTGACACCGGGGCAGGCACCCGAGAGGGGATAATGATATTGGCTGCCAGGGGGAAACCGGGGGCGGACAACCACACCTTTCTGGTCTGCCGGACGGTGCGTTCCGGCCAGAGGTACAAGTATCCAGGTAATGTGGTAATCATGGGCGACGTCCATCCCGGCGGGGAAATAGTGGCCAGCGGCCATGTCATTGTCATGGGCACCTTAAGGGGAGTAGTCCATGCCGGGGCTGAGGGCGATGAAAAGGCCGTGGTCATGGCCTTCCGGCTCCAGCCCACCCAGCTGCGGATTGCCGGCTACATTACCAGGGCTCCTGATGAGGAAGGCCAGAATGGTACGGGAGAACCAGAGATCGCCCGCGTCCAGGATGAAGCAGTCGTCATTGAAAAATACCAGCCCGGCGGTGAAAAGCGATGGCTAAGCAGGAGCATGATCCAGGAAGAGGAGGAACAAAATGGGTGAAGTGATTGTCATCACTTCCGGTAAAGGCGGGGTTGGCAAAACGACTACTACGGCCAACCTCGGTACCGGCCTGGCCAGTCTGGGGAAGAAGGTCGTTCTGGTTGATACGGATATCGGTTTAAGAAACCTGGATGTGGTCATGGGGCTGGAAAACCGGATTGTGTATGATCTTCTCGACGTCGTCGAGGGCCGTTGCCGTTTAAAGCAGGCTTTAATAAAAGATAAAAGGCTGGACAATCTGTACCTTTTACCGGCCAACCAGACCAGGGACAAGACGGCCGTCAGCCGCCAGCAGATGATCGACCTGATGGTCCAGTTACGCGAGGAATATGAATTTGTGTTGATTGACTGCCCGGCCGGCATCGAGATGGGCTTTAAAAATGCCATCGCCGGGGCGGAAAAGGCCCTGGTGGTTACCACACCGGAAGTTGCCGCCGTCCGGGATGCCGACCGCATTATCGGGCTCTTAGAAGCAGCCGAAATGGAAGCCCCGCGCTTGATTATCAATCGCCTGCGGCCGGATATGGTGCGCAAAGGCGATATGATGGATATCGAGGATATGCTGGAGATCCTGGCCATTGATCTCATCGGCGTCGTGCCGGAAGACGAGTATATTGTTATTTCCACCAACCGCGGCGAACCGGCTGTTCTGGACAGGCACTCCCGGGCCGGCCAGGCCTACCGCAATATCTCCCGCCGCCTTTTAGGAGAAGAAGTTCCCCTCTTGAACTGGGACGGCGGGAGTGGCTTCATGGCCAGGCTCCGTAAACTGATTGGCCTGGGCTAGGAAGGGGGCGCACGCGGGGTGTTAGAATTTTTACTGCGTTTTTTCGGGCGGGAAACTACGGCCAGCAAAAAAATTGCCAAGGAACGCCTGCGCCTGGTGCTGGTCCATGACCGGGCAGGTGTTTCCCCCCACCTGCTGGAAGCCCTGAAAAACGATTTAATCAACGTCATTTCTGAATACCTGGATATCGATACTACGGGGCTGGAGGTCAGCCTGAATCAGGAAAATGATTCCGTGGCCCTGGTGGCCAACATCCCCATCCTGAGGGTCAAGCGAACCTTTAAAACCAGCCCGGAGACGGCCGTTAAAGCGTGAAAGCATCCCCCGGATTTGCCGGGGGATTTCCTTTTACCGGCAAAGTTGCGCTATTTTGTTATAGCCCGGCCAGGTTGGCTGATATATAATATTGGCGGCGGTGAAAATTTGCCGGGACGTTAGGGTGGGGATATGTCCCCACCAGAAGGCACCAGGCGGTGTAAAAAATGCTTGAACGCAGGCTTTGGCGCAACCTCGATTATTATTTTGTGGGCAGCGTTATTGCCCTCTTGTTAATTAGCCTTGCTGTCCTCAGCAGCGCTGCGGCCAATGTGGCAACTGATCCCTATTACTATGTTAAAAAGCAACTGATATGGATCTTTATTGGCCTTTCCGGGTTAACCCTGGTGCTGCTGACTGATTACCAGCAACTAAAACGCTATCACTTGCCCCTGTATGTCCTGAATTTAATTTTACTGGCCGCCGTCATGCTCATTGGTCATGAAGCCAAGGGAGCCCAGCGCTGGATCAATCTCGGGCCTTTTCTCCTGCAGCCTTCCGAATTTGCCAAGACCATAACGGTCATTACCCTGGCCTGCTTTCTGGATAAACGCCAGGGCAAACTCAACCGCTGGCAGGATTTAATCTTACCCTTTACCTATGTAGCCGTGCCCATGCTGCTGATTTTAAAACAGCCCGACCTGGGTACGGCCCTGGTTTTGCTGGCCATCCTTTTCGGCATGTTGTATGTAGGAGGGGCCAACCCCAGGCTGTTATTATTAATCGCCGGCGGGGGCCTCCTCCTGGCGGGACTGGCCCTTTACGCCCACTTCCATTTTGGCCTGCCCCTGCCCCTGCAGGATTACCAGCTGCGCCGGCTGGTGGTAGTCCTCAATCCCTATAACGACGGCCAGGGCGGTACCGGTGCCGGCTACCATGTCATCCAGTCCCAAATTGCCATCGGCTCCGGTGGGTGGTGGGGGGTCGGCTTTCGCCAGGGTTCCCAGGTGCAGCTGCATTTCCTGCCGGAACACCATACCGACTTTATCTTCTCGGTAGTCGGGGAAGAGCTGGGCTTCGTCCGCACCGTAGGTATTCTCGCCCTTTATTTCCTGCTTATCTATCGCATGATCCGGATTGCTGCCCGGGCCAAGGATATGTTTGGCGCTTTGCTGGTGGGCGGCGTAGCCTCCATGTTTACCTTTCATATCCTGGTTAATGTGGGCATGACCACAGGTATTATGCCCGTGACGGGGATACCCCTGCCCCTCTTTAGCTACGGGGGGAGCGCTATGCTGGCCAATATGCTGGCCCTGGGGCTGGTGCTCAATGTTAACCTGCGCCGGCAAAAAATTCTTTTTTAGGGTTATGCCTATTGACAAGGGAGAACCCCTTGTGTATATTAATAATTGGCTGTTAGCACTTAACTGAGGTGAGTGCTAACAACTCCTAAATGCTGTGAAAGGAGGAGTTTTTATGCTCAAACCGCTTGCCGACCGGGTCGTTCTCAAGGTCCTGACCGGCGAAGAAAAAACCCAGGGGGGTATTGTTTTACCGGATACTGCCAAGGAAAAGCCCCAGGAAGGGGAAGTAGTGGCCGTCGGGCCGGGCAAGATCCTGGAAAACGGTACCCGGGTAGCGCCGGAAGTAAAGGTCGGTGACATAGTAGTTTTTGCCAAGTACAGTGGCACTGAAGTCAAGTACGAAGGCCAGGAATACCTGATTATCCGTGACAGCGATATCCTGGCTATTAAGGAAAAATAAAGGAATTTAAAGGAGGTAGGAAATCATGGCTGCCAAACAGCTGGCCTTTGATACGGAAGCCAGGCGCGCCCTGGAAAGAGGTGTCAGCGCTGTTGCCCAGGCGGTGAAAGTTACCCTGGGACCGAAGGGTCGCAATGTGGTCATAGAACGCAAGTTTGGTTCCCCGGTCATTACCAAGGACGGGGTTACCGTAGCTAAAGAAATTGAGCTGAAAGATCCCTATGAGAACATGGGTGCCCAGCTCTGCCGGGAAGTCGCTTCCAAGACCAATGATGTTGCCGGTGATGGGACAACCACTGCTACCGTCCTGGCCCAGGCCATTGTCATGGAAGGCTTGAAAAATGTGGCCGCCGGTGCCAATCCCGTTTTCATCAAGAAGGGCATTGACCGGGCTGTGGAAGCTGTGGTGGATGAAATTAAGAAGATGAGCATCCCGGTAGAATCCAAGGAAAGCATTGCCCATGTAGCCTCCATTGCCGCCAATGAGCGGGGGATTGGTGAGCTCATTGCCGATGCCATGGAGAAGGTTGGTAAAGACGGCGTCATCACGGTGGAAGAATCCAAAGGAACGGCCACTACCGTAGAAGTAGTGGAAGGTATGGAATTCGACCGCGGTTATGTATCGCCGTATTTTGTTACCAATGCCGAGGCCATGGAAGCCGAATTTGAAGAACCCTATCTACTTATCCATGAAAAGAAGATCTCGGCTATCAATGACCTGTTACCCCTGCTGGAAAAGGTAGTCCGGACGGGTAAACCCCTGGTCATCATTGCCGAGGATATTGAGGGCGAAGCCCTGGCCACCCTGGTGGTCAACAAGCTGCGCGGTACCCTGAACTGCGCTGCCGTCAAGGCCCCCGGCTTTGGCGACCGCCGTAAGGCGATGATGGAGGATATTGCCATCCTGACGGGCGGCACCTTTATTTCCGAGGACCTGGGTGTCAAGCTGGAGAATGTCGACCTCCACATGCTGGGCCGGGCCAAGAAGGTCAAGATTGCCAAGGAAAAGACCACCATTGTCGAGGGTTACGGCAAGAAAGAGGCCATTGACGGCCGCATTGCCCAGATTAAGAAGCAGATTGAAGAAACCGACTCCGATTACGACCGTGAGAAATTGCAGGAACGCCTGGCCAAGATGGCCGGCGGCGTAGCCGTCATCCGTGTCGGTGCGGCTACCGAAACCGAACTCAAGGAGAAAAAACACCGGGTGGAAGACGCCCTGGCAGCTACCCGGGCTGCCGTTGAGGAAGGCATAGTCCCCGGCGGCGGCGCCACCCTGGTCCACTGCATCCCGGCGGTGGAAAAACTCCAGGCCGAAGGCGATGAGGCCGTGGGCGTCCGGATCATCAAACGGGCCCTGGAAGAACCCCTGCGCCAGATCGCGGCCAACGCCGGCCTGGAAGGCTCGGTTATCGTGGAACGGGTGCGCAACGAAAAGCCCGGCATCGGCTTCGATGCCGTCACCGAGCAGTATGTTGACATGGTGAAAGCCGGTATCGTGGACCCGGCCAAGGTTACCCGCAGCGCCCTGCAGAATGCGGCCAGCATTGCTGCCATGCTGCTAACCACGGAAGCCCTGGTAGCCGAGATACCCAAGGAAGAAAAGACACCTCCCATGCCGCCCGGCGGTGGTATGGATTACTAAGGTAGAAAAGAGCCTGGAGGGGTGTTCTCCAGGCTCTTTTTATCTCCTGTTTCAAATATAAAAGCGGGTGAAAATTGCCGCCCGTAGAGATGCGGCTGCGGAAAGTGGGAATATATGGCGTAAATAACCTTAAATAACCCTTGCGTTAAGAATCTGCCAATAGTAGAATTATAAAAAACTTAACAGGGGAGCTCCTGTTAGGGGCTGAGAAAGGGCTAGTGAGCACCTGACCCGTTGACCTGATCAGGGTAATGCCTGCGGAGGGAGAGTGAACGTTTACGACCGGTGTACCTCCTAAAGGAGGCACACCGGTTTTTTATTGGGAGCAAAACATCTGAATTTACGGAGGTGTTGCCCCTGGCCTGGCTATATGTCATTACCAACCGCCGCCTGGCGGGTGCCAGGTCCCTGGTAGACCTGGCTGCCAAGCTGACCGGCGTCGATTACTTGCAGCTGCGGGAAAAGGATTTACCCGGCAGGGAGCTTTACCACCTGGCCCGGGATATAAAGCAGGCCCTGCCGCCGGGAACGCGGCTGCTGGTCAATGACCGCCTGGATGTGGCCCTGGCCGCCGGCGCCGACGGGGTGCACCTGGGCGAAAACTCCCTGCCAACGGCCGTGGCCCGCAGGCTTTTAGGGCCCGGCAAAATCGTGGGGGTTTCCGTGCACAGCGTGGCGGCCGCCCGGGAAGCGGAGCTGGCCGGCGCTGATTACCTGCTGTTCGGTCATGTATTCCCCACGGCTTCCAAGGAGGGAGTCCCCCCCAGGGGTCTGGGGCACTTGCGGGAAGTTGTGGCCAGTGTTGGTATACCAATTATCGCCCTGGGCGGCATCAATGCCGCCAGTGCTCCGCAGTGCCTTGCTGCCGGGGCCAGGGGCGTGGCCGTGATGTCAGCCGTTATGGCTGCTCCCGACCCGGCCCGGGCTGTAGCTGAATTAAAGCAGGCCCTAAGTAAGAGGTGAGTAGTGTAGTACCAGCCGGTACCAGCGAGTACATGAAAATACCGGGCTGGCATTTGTCGGAAGCGAGCGAGCTTCTACCGAGCGGCGAAGCGGCCCAGGCGAAGCCGAGGGATGATAAGCGGGGCCGAGGACAGCAAGGCCTTCGGCCGGATTCTAAAGGCAAGGATGCCGAATAGGCCGGGAACCCCGCCTTAAGCCCTGGCTGAGCCGTAGGCCGCCCAGAGAGGGCACAGGTAGCGAGCGAGACAATGCCAGCCTGCGACAGAGTTATTTCCGGGGAGGCAATATTATTATGCGCCTGAAGGTGAATGGCGAAGAGCGGGAAGTAGCAGCCGGGCTGACGGTTGCCGAACTGCTGCAAGAACTGGGGATCGAGAGCCGTTACCTGGCCCTGGAACGCAACCGCCGGGTTGTCCCCAGGCAGGATTACGCGACAACCGTTCTTGAGGAAGGTGATGAGCTGGAAATCATCCGCTTTGTAGGGGGAGGCTGAAAGAGGAAGTCGGAGGCAAGAGGTTGGAGGCCGGAATCTTTGGGGGCGACCCACATTTCATTTTGGAGGTGGATTCATCATGGATGATAAACTGGTCATCGCCGGGCGGGAGTTCAATTCCCGCTTGATGGTCGGGACCGGCAAGTATGCCACCATGGAACTCATGCAGCAGGCCATTGCGGCCTCAGGGGCGGAAATAGTGACGGTAGCCGTGCGCAGGATCAATCTCCAGTCCCCGGGACCATCCCTCCTGGATTACCTGGACCTGCAGAAGATAACTCTCTTACCCAATACCGCCGGGGCCACTACCGTCGATGAAGCGGTGCGCCTGGCCCGCCTGGCCCGGGAAGCCGGCCTTTCCGATATGATTAAACTGGAGGTTATCGGCGACCAGGAAACCCTTTTACCTGACCCGGTGGCAACCATTGAGGCTACCCGCATCCTGGTCCAGGAAGGCTTTATTGTTTTACCCTATACCACCCAGGACGTAGTCGTGGCCCGGCGCCTGGTGGAAGCCGGGGCGGCTACGGTTATGCCCCTGGGTTCCCCCATAGGTTCGGGACAGGGTCTGCCCAATTTTGATGCCATCAAGCTCATCATCGACCGCGTCAATGTCCCGGTGGTAGTTGATGCGGGCATAGGCGCTCCTTCCGACGCCGCCCTGGCTATGGAAATCGGCGCCTCGGCCTGCCTGATCAATACGGCCATTGCCGAGGCTCGCGACCCTGTTCTCATGGCCGCGGCTATGCGCCAGGCAGTAATTGCCGGGCGCATGAGCTATCTCGCCGGCAGGATACCCAAGAAAACCTATGCCAGCCCCAGCAGTCCTACCGCGGGCATGATTGGCCGCAGTTAGTACGACTTCCTGTTTTTGACCTTCTGTTTTACGGAGGTGGTTGTTGTGAGTGTACCGGCCTATGAATACGAGGGTGAACTGAAGGCGATAGTTGATGGGGAAGCCATCGAGGCCCTCCTGGCAACGCCGCCCCCCGGAGGAGCGGCCCTGGATGCCATTTTACGTAAGGCCCGCTCTTTAAAGGGTTTAAGCCTGGAAGAAGTAGCCGCTATCCTTAATTTAGAAGATGCCGCCATGCTGCAAAAGGTTTACCGGGCGGCAGCTGAAGTTAAAGAGCGGGTTTACGGGCGGAGAATAGTTCTTTTTGCTCCCCTGTATATCAGCAACCTTTGCAGTAATAACTGTCTTTACTGCGGCTTCCGCCGGGATAACAGGGACCTGAAACGCAAGCTTTTAAGCCCGGAGGAAATTGGTAAAGAAGCCCGGGCCCTGGCTGAGCAGGGCTTCCGGCGCGTCCTCCTGGTCGCCGGGGAAGGCAGGACGGGTGCCGATGTCGATTATCTCTGCCGGGCCGTTGAGGCGGTTTACCGCTATTCACCCCTGCGTATTGTCCACCTTAACGTTGCTCCCCAGACGGTGGCCGGCTTTCGCCGCTTGAAGCTGGCCGGGGCCGGCGTTTACCAGTGTTTCCAGGAAACCTACCACCCCGCTACCTACCGGGTAATGCATCCCGCAGGTACCAAGGCCGACTACGGCTGGCGCCTGACGGTCATGCACCGGGCCATGGCCGCCGGGTTTGGCGATGTGGGCATGGGGCCCCTCCTGGGCCTCTATGATTACCGTTTTGAAGTCCTGGCGGCCATCAGCCATGCCCGCAGCCTGGAACAGGCCTTTGGTGCCGGTCCCCATACCATGTCGGTACCGCGGCTGCGGCCGGCCCTGGGGGCAGCCTTAACTGAGGTTCCCCATCCTTTAAGCGATACCGATTTCCGCAAGGTAATTGCCGTTTACCGCCTGGCCTTACCTTATGTGGGCCTGGTGCTGACTACCAGGGAGCGGCCGGAACTCCGCGATGAACTGGTGGATATGGGCGTATCCCAGATTTCCGCCGGTTCCTGTGTCAGCCCGGGCGGCTACGCTGAAGCTGAAGACCCGGCAGCCCAGTTTGAAGTGGGCGACCACCGGCCTTTGAGTGCGATGGTAGCTATGCTCCTGCAACATGGCCACCTGCCCAGTTTTTGCACCGCCTGTTACCGCTGCGGCCGTACCGGTAAACGTTTTACCGGCCTGGCGCGGGAAGGTGATATCCAGCGATTCTGCCTGCCCAATGCCATCTTAAGTTTCCAGGAGTACCTGGTAACAAAAGCGCCGCCGGAGTTAAAGGCTGCCGGTGAAAGGGCTATTGCCACGGCCCTGGCCACCATTGACGATAGCAACTTGCGGGAGGAGACCATGGAGCGCCTGGAGCGAACCCGCCGGGGGGAGGGGGATTTACACTTCTAAACATTTCCTGCGAGCTTTTAAATAAAGCCAGCCGGTCAGTATCAACGTTTTTAAGAACCACCATGCCGTTAACGCGGGCACTGGTAGGCGAAGGAACTTAATTTGTCATACCTCCCCCGGCCAGGCATATATATAGTAAAAGAAAAATGCTTGTCCGGGGGGACGCAAGGTGCGGGATAACTGGGACTGGGAGGAAATTAAGGGGGCACCCCTGGGGAGCTGGCCAGGACCGGGGCGGTCCTTGCCGCCGCCGCGTTTTCCCCGCCGCTGGTTGCGGCAGGGGATATTGGCCGGCCTGTTATGGCTGGCCCTAACCATACTTTTTCGCCTGGACGGCCCCGTGGTCCAGCCCCTGCAGCTGGGGCTGCGCCATTACCTGGCTGACCCGGCGGCCGACTATACCCCGGCCGTAGCCCAACTGGTACGTTCAGGGATGTGGCTGGATGCCTACGACCGCTGGGTTTTCCATTCCTTCACGCCGGGAGCAGGTGCTGTCCCGGTGACCGCCAGCCCGGCCCTGCCGGCCATGGCTGTACCCCTTTCGGGAAATATCAGCCGCCCTTACGGCCGGATGGTTGCCGCCGGCCAGCAGTATTTCCATAATGGCATCGATATCCAGGCCCCGGGGGGTTCAACTGTCCGGGCCGCCCTGGCGGGGAAGGTCATCAGGGCCGGGGAGGACCCTGCCCTGGGGCTGGTGGTGGAAATCGACCATGGCCGGGGACTGGTCACGGTGTACGGCACCCTGGGCCAGGTTAAAGTAAGCCAGGGACAGGCAGTAGAAAAGGGCAGCGTAATTGCCACCCTGGCCCAAGGACCGGTGGCCCAGCTCCATTTTGAAGTACGGCAGGATGGCCGCCCGGTGGACCCCACCACCTTATTAACAGCACCCGGTAAGATGTAAACCATGCGGGCCGGACGACTGGGGACGGCAGAGATAATTTGCAACGATTATTTCCTGCTCCTCCTGGGCCTTTATTTTGTCGTGGGGGTTTTACCCCAGGCCTTACTCTTGTTTACGGCTGTGGCCTGGCATGAAGGCTGCCATGCCCTTGTGGCCCACCGCCTCGGCTGGCAGGTCAAGAGCGTGGAACTCTTTCCCTTTGGTGGGGTGGCCCGCTTGACGCGGCCTCCTGGACGGGGTTTTATGGACGAAGCCCTGATCGCCCTGGCCGGCCCCCTGGCCAGTTTCTTCCTGGCCCTGGGGATAACCCTTTTTGGCCTGTTGCTTAACTTCGAGCCGGCCGGGCTCCTTTTTTTTCGCCAGGTCAACTTTATCCTGGGCTTTTTTAACCTCTGGCCGGGCCTCCCCCTGGACGGGGGGCGTATTTACCGGGCCTTGAGGGCGAAGCACACCGGCCTGTACCGGGCAACTGTGGAAGGAGTTTGCGGAGGCCAGGTCCTGGCCCTCCTCCTGGGCCTGGGGAGTATTGCCGGCTTTTTTTTCCGGCTGGTGGATCTCCAGGGCCTGGCCCTGGCCCTCTTTATCTATTACGCTGCCCGGCAGGAAGGAGAGATGGCGCCCTATATGTTCTGGCAGGATTTCTGGCGGCAGCGGGGTAAAGAAAATAAACTTAAAGCTGGCAAGGTCTTCTGGCTGGTGGCCGACCCGGGTCTTACCCTGGCCAGGGTGGCACGTTCCTTTTCCCCCCGTTCCTTCAACCTGGTAGCAGTCATCGGTAAAGGGGGACGGCTGGAAGGTATCTTAACGGAAACGGAAATCCTGCAAGAACTCCTGGAAGGGGGGAATAATACCCTGGATGCCCTGCTGCGGAAGTAGGGCAGGCCTTGCCCCGCCTTTTTCTTTTTGATACAATACAGGCAAGAGGTATTACGGGCAAAGGTGCCCCGGCCCTTACCTGCAACGAGGGACGGGGTTATTTTTGTCTGGTCATCCTGGAGGAAGTGAAAGCCTGTGCGCATAGCCCTGGCCCAGCTCAACCCTACTATCGGCGACATCCGCGGCAATGTGGCAAAAATCCGCGAGGCAATGGCCCGCGCCCGGGGAAGGGGGGCCGGGCTCATAGTTTTTCCCGAACTGGCAGTAACCGGCTACCCGCCCCGGGATTTGCTCTGCCGCCAGGACTTCCTGGAGCGGGTTGAAAGGGCCCTGGCAGGAGATATTGCACCTTTAAGTAAGGGGTTACCCATCCTGATCGGCGCTCCGGTAAAAGGGACAGGGGTGCCGTCCGGGGGGAGCGATACGGCTGCGGCTTTCCTGTTTAACGCGGCCCTCCTGTACGCTGGCGGCAAACTCTTTTACCGCCAGGATAAAAGCCTGCTACCCAACTACGACGTCTTTGACGAGAGCCGCTATTTCAAGCCGGCTGAGCACCGGGAAGCGGTAACCTTCAATGGCCTGCGCCTGGGGTTGACCATCTGCGAAGATATCTGGAACGACAAGGATTACTGGAACCGGCAGCTCTATGAGGTCGATCCCGTGGAAGAGCTGGTAGCCGGGGAGACGGCGTTGCTGATCAACATATCCGCTTCACCCTACCATTACGGTAAAATCGGGCTGCGGGTAGATATGCTCCGCAGCCTGGCCCGTAAATATCACCGGCCCATCATTTACGTGAACCAGGTGGGGGGCAATGATGAACTGATCTTTGATGGCACCAGCCTGGCCGTGGACGCAGCGGGTAATGTGGTGGGCCTGGCCGCCAGCTTTGCTGAGGACCTGCTGGTGCTGGAGGTAGGGCGGATGGGAGCCGGAGGACCTTTATCCCTGGTGGCAGTTAAGGATGGCCGGGCAGGGCTGCCCCACGAAGACATCAGCTACGTTTACCGGGCCCTGGTGCTGGGAATCGCCGACTACCTGCGCAAGACCGGCTTTCAAAAGGCCCTGGTGGGTTTGAGCGGGGGCATCGACTCCTCGGTAACCGCCGCCCTGGCGGCCGCGGCCTTGGGGCCGGAAAATGTGCTGGGGGTCTCCATGCCCTCACGCTACTCTTCGCCGGGGAGCCGTACCGATGCCCGCATCCTGGCGGAAAACCTGGGCATTGCCTTCCGGGAAATCCCCATTGAAGGCATGTTTAGCGCTTACCTGGCGGCCATGAATGCAGGCGGCCCTCCCCGGGGCGACCTGGCCGAGGAAAATATCCAGGCGCGCATTCGCGGAAATATCCTCATGTTCATATCCAACCGCGAGGGTTACCTTACCCTGACCACCGGCAACAAGTCCGAGATGGCCGTGGGTTACTGTACCCTCTACGGCGATATGTCCGGGGGACTGGCCGTACTGGCCGATGTGCCCAAAGTGATGGTCTACGAACTGGCTCGCTACATTAACCGGGAGAGGGAAATCATCCCCCACAGCGTGCTGGTCAAGCCCCCGTCGGCCGAACTGAAACCGGGCCAGGTGGACCAGGACTCCTTACCCCCTTACGAAGTGCTGGATGCCATCCTGCAGGCTTATATCGAAGAGGAGAAAGGGGCCGCGGAAATTGCCGCGAGGGGATTTGACCCGGAACTGGTCCGGGAAGTGATCCGCAAAGTCGACCGGGCTGAGTACAAGCGCCGCCAGGCTGCTCCGGGCCTGCGGGTGACCTCCAAGGCCTTCGGCACGGGCCGGCGCATGCCCATTGCCTGGCGCGCGGGATAGAAAACCTTCAGGGTATATTTTTTTCTCATTTCCTGCTATACTAATGACCAGGAAATTGAGCAGCGTGAGGCGAAGGAATTGCAGGATAGTGACTGGGAAAAGTTATTAACCAGGGTTGCCAAACCGGCCCGTTACCTGGGCACGGAGTGGAATGCCATTCACAAGGACTGGAAAGAAAACCCGGTGCGCATGGCTTTTGTTTACCCCGACCTTTACGAAGTAGGCATGTCCCACCTGGGCCTGGCCATCCTTTACGGCGCCGTCAATGAGCGGCCCGGGATGCTCATGGAGCGGGCCTTTGCCCCCGGGCCGGACCTGGAGACCCTGCTCCGGGAAGAACATCTCCCCCTCTTCAGCCTGGAATCCCACCGGCCCTTAACTGATTTTGATGTCCTGGGCTTTACCCTCCAGTATGAAATGAGTTATACTACAATTCTTAATATCCTTGACCTGGCCGGTATACCCCTTAAGGCTTCGGAGCGGGCCCCGGAGCATCCTTTAGTTATCGGCGGGGGGCCGGGGGTGGCCAACCCGGAGCCGGTGGCTCCCTTTTTTGATGCTTTTCTCCTGGGTGACGGTGAGGAGGCCCTACCCGAACTACTGGCGCTGGTGGGCAGGTTAAAAAAAGAAGGGGCAATTAACGACCGCCGCCGGGTTTTAAAGGTCATAGCCAATCTGCCCGGCTTTTATGTGCCTTCCCTGTATAAAGTAGAATATAATAGCGACGGCACCGTGGCCGCGGTTATACCCCGGGAGGAGGGCGTGCCCGAACGCATAGTCAAACGGGTCATCCCCGACCTGGATGCAGCCTATTTTCCCACCCGGCCTATTGTTCCCTTCCTGGAGGTAATTCATGACCGCATGATGCTGGAAGTCATGCGGGGCTGCACGCGGGGCTGCCGTTTTTGCCAGGCGGGGGCCATTTACCGGCCGGTCCGGGAACGGGACCTCTCCATCCTCCTGCGCCAGGCGGAAGAGCTGGTGCGCCACACTGGCCACGAGGAGATATCCCTTACATCTTTGAGTACGGCCGACTACTCCCGGGTGGAGGAACTGGCGCGGGCCCTGGCAGCTACCTATGCTGATCAGGGCGTCAGCGTTTCCCTGCCCTCTTTGCGGGTGGATGCCTTCAGCGTCCGCCTGGCGGAAGCCGTCCAGCGGGTACGTAAAAGTACCCTCACCTTTGCCCCCGAGGCGGGCAGCCAGCGCCTGCGGGATGTCATTAATAAAGGCGTGAATGAGGAAGACATCCTGACGGCCACCGGCGAGGCTTTCCGGGCTGGCTGGCAGGCTATCAAGCTATACTTTATGCTGGGTTTACCCACGGAAAGGGAAGAGGATCTCCTGGGCATTGTAGACCTGGCGCGGCGCATCCTGGACCAGGGGAGAAAGCTGGCGCCGGGGGGAAAACCGGCGGTCACTGTCAGCGTTTCCTCCTTTGTCCCCAAGCCCTGGACGGCTTTCCAGTGGGAACCCCAGGACCGGTTGGAAGTAATTAAGGAAAAGCAAAAACTGCTGCGCTCCCACCTTAAAGGGCCGGGACTGCGCTTTAACTGGCATGAGGCAGAGGTCAGCTTTATCGAAGCCGTTCTCTCCCGGGGCGACCGGCGCTTGAGCAAGGCGATTGTGGCGGCCTGGCGCCGGGGGGCGAGATTAGAGGGCTGGTCGGAATACTTTAATTACGGCTGCTGGGAGGCGGCCTTCAGGGAAACAGGCCTGGACCCGGCCTTTTATGCCTGCCGGCTACGCCGGGAAGAGGAAGTATTTCCCTGGGACCACCTGGACTTTGGGATAGCCAAGGACTTCTTAAAAAGGGAACGCCGGCGGGCCTATGAGGGCCGGGTAACGGCTGATTGCCGGTCAGGCCGCTGCACCGGCTGTGGTGTCTGCCCGGGACTGGGTGTTGACCTTATCCTGAAAGGAGGGTCCCGGGACAGTGCGGTTACGGGTAAAATATAGCAAGGGGGGCCGGGCGGTTTTCCTGGGCCACCTGGAGATGCTCCGCCTGTGGCAACGGGCCATGCGCCGGGCCGGGCTTCCCCTGGCCTATAGCCACGGCTTTAACCCCCACCCGCGCCTAGCCTTCGGCCCGGCCCTGGCGGTAGGGATAGAGAGCCTGGCGGAATACCTGGACATGGAATTGACTATGGTCCTTGACCCGGCCGGAGTCAAAGAAAAGCTACAAGCCGAGCTGCCGGCAGGCCTGGAACTCTTGCTGGTCTTTCCTATTCCTGACCAGGCACCGGCCCTGACCGCCATTATTGATGCTGCTGCTTACCGGGTCGCCTGGGAGGAGCCGCCCGACCAAAAATTTTTGCAGCAGAAGGCTGAGGCGCTCCTTTCCCGCCCGGTGGTCCAGGTGAGCCGGCCGGGCAAAGATGGCACCAGGGTCAAGGATATCCGCCCGGGCGTTTTCCAGCTGGCCGTCAAGCCGGAAGCCACCCTGGCGATGCTCCTCGAGTGCAGCTCCCGGGGGGTTGTCCGCCCGGAAGAGGTCGTAAGTACCATGGGCCTGGAGGGCCCCTACCGGGTAACCCGTACGGGCCTGTTTATCCGCCAGGGCGATGCCCTCCTGGCCCCCGAATCTATCGCCGCAACGGAAATAAAAACAGCTGGGAAAGGGCTACTTGCAAGGGACTAGCGAGCCCCTGCACGAAAATGGTGATAGGGGAATATGGAGGATTTAATCTGGAACTGGCGTAGCCAGTTCCTACGGGAATTCTAACTTCAGACTTCCTGTCTCCGACTCCCGCTTTAGAGAAGGTAGAGATGGGTGAACAAAGAAATCTTAATCCAGGTTGATGCCGAGGAGACGGCAGTCGCCGTCCTGGAGAACGGCCGCCTAATGGAGATATACCTGGAAAGGGCCACCAAAGCGCGCCTGGTGGGCAATATTTATAAGGGCCGGGTGGCCAACGTTTTACCCGGCATGCAGGCTGCCTTTGTAGATATCGGCCTGGAGAAGAACGCCTTCCTTTTTGTTGATGATACTACTGGCCTGGAAGCCCTGGAAGGAGAAGTGCCCCCCCGCAGCCGGCGGCGTATCAGCGACGTCGTCCGGGAAGGCCAGGAAATCCTGGTCCAGGTGGTCAAAGAACCCCAGGGAAGCAAGGGTGCCCGGGTCACCACCCAGATTACCCTGCCGGGGTGTTACCTGGTCCTCATGCCCACGGTTAATTATATCGGCATCTCCCGCCGCATCGGCAGTGAAGAGGAAAGGGAGCGGCTGAAAACCCTGGCCCGGGCGGTTAAACCGCGCCGCATGGGGTTAATCGTCCGCACGGCAGCCGCCGGCGCCGGCCTGGAAGAACTCCGGGAAGACAGCAGGGCCTTAAGCCTGACCTGGAAACGTATCCGGGAGTTGGCCCGGCGGAGCAAAGCCCCGCGGCTGCTCCACCATGATGTGGAACTCTCTTTACGTATTTTAAGGGATTTATACACGGAAGATGTCAGCAGGCTCCTGGTTAATTCCCGGGATACCTACAACAGGGTTATTGAGATCCTGGCCGAACGGGCACCAGACCTGCGGCGCCGGGTTGTCTTAAGGGATGGCGCCGATCTTTTTGCCCTGTATGGCGTGCAAAACCAGGTAGAACAGGCTTTGAAGCGCAAAGTCTGGCTTAAATGCGGCGCTTACCTGGTTATTGACCAGATGGAGGCCCTGACGGCCATTGATGTCAATACGGGTAAATATGTCGGCCGCCACAACCTGGCCGACACGGTCTTGACGACAAATCTGGAAGCAGCGGTGGAAGTAGCCCGCCAGCTGCGCCTGCGCAACATCGGCGGCATCATTGTCGTCGACTTCATCGATATGGAAAATCCCGCTCACCAGGAGCAGGTAATCAAAGTCTTGCAAAGGGAACTGGCCCGGGATAAAACCAAGACCCAGATCCTGGGTTTTACCCGCCTGGGGCTCCTGGAAATGACCCGGAAAAAAGACCAGCTGGAACTGGGAAATGTGCTGCAGCAGGACTGCCCCTATTGCCACGGTACGGGCAAGGTCCTGTCGGAAGAAACGGTAGCCCTCCAGGCCAGGAAAAAAGTCCTGCAACTGGCCGAAGAGAGCCGGGCCCGGGCCCTGCTGGTGGAGGCCAATCCGGCTGTAGCTTCTTTGCTTATTGGCTCAGGGGGAGCCCACTTGCGCCTCCTGGAGCGGCGGGCCGGGAAAAAGCTGATTATCAAGGGCAAGGAAAATTTCCACCTGGAAGAAGTAAACGTGCGGGAGCTCTTTGACCTGGACGAAATCAACAACCTGGCCACCCCCGTCAAAGCCGGCCAGATTCTGAAAGTTACCATCGAAGGGGCGCATACGACCAACAACGGTGATGGTATCGCCAGGGTGGACGGCTTTGTCCTGGCTATACCCGGCGGCGCATCTTACCTCGGCCAGGAAGTGCCGGTAGAGGTTACCCGGGTTTACCGCACCTTTGCCCGGGCGCGGCTCTTAGCCGATGCTTGACAGGGACTGGGAAGATATGTTACACTGCATTAAGCTGCACCAGAGTTTTAAACCGCTCGCCGCAGGTTGTAAAACCTTTCTAACAGGTACCTGGCGGCGGCGAGTCTTAGCTTGGGGGGATTCAGGTGTATGCCATTATTATGACCGGTGGCAAGCAGTACCGGGTTAGCGAGGGCGACGTCCTTCGGGTAGAAAAGCTACCGGTAGCCGAAGGCGAAAAGGTAGTCCTGGATAAGGTGCTGGCCGTCGGTGAAGGCGCTGACTTGCAGGTAGGCACCCCTTATGTGAAAGGGGCCAGGGTTACCGCCACTGTAGAGGCCCAGGGTAAGGGCAAGAAAATAATTGTTTTCAAGTACAAGCCTAAGAAAAACTACCGGCGCAAGCAGGGCCATCGCCAGCCGTATACGCGGTTACGGATTGAAAAAATTGAGGTGCAATGATCAGGGTTATCTTCTGGCAGGGAACAGGCGGGACTTTCACGGGCTTTACCGTTACCGGCCATGCTGGTTACCGGCCTAAAGGCGAGGATATCGTCTGTGCCGCCGTATCGGCCCTGGCCCAGACGGCAGTTTTGAGCCTGAAGGAACAGCTGGAAGAGGAACCCGGGGTAAGCATCCAGGAAGGTGTCCTGGACTGCCGTTTACCGGCAGGCTTAAGCCCCGCCGGGCAGGAGAAGGCCCGGGTGATTCTCAAAACCATCGAACTGGGGCTGAAGGCTATAGCCAGCGATTACAGACAGTATGTAGCAGTAGAATATAAAAGCAGGAGCTAGAGGTGAAATAAAAATTTCTGACCTCCGATTTCCTGCATCTGACTTCCGAAACTAAGGGGGTGGGCCAGATGATTATGGATTTACAGCTTTTTGCCCATAAAAAAGGTGTAGGTAGTTCCCGGAACGGCCGCGATAGTGAGGCCAAACGCCTGGGAGTAAAAAGACAGGACGGCCAGTTTGTTAAGGCCGGCAATATCCTGGTGCGCCAGCGTGGTACCAGGATCCACCCGGGCCGCAACGTCGGCATTGGCAAAGACGATACCCTTTTTGCCCTGATTGACGGCGTAGTCCATTTTGAACGCAAAGGACGCGAGAAGAAGCAGGTCAGCGTTTATGCCAGCTAAGAATAACCCCTGGAAACTTCCAGGGGTTTCTGCTATGGACCGGCCCGTTAGCGACTGGCGCCCGCGCCAGTGAACATGCGAAAATAATAAGGGGCGAGGTGTCTGCAATGACCTGGCAGGCCGCAGCAGTGGTATCTTTGCTACGCTGGCAAAGACACGATATCCTGAATCACCTCCAGGTGATCTCCGGTTATCTCCAGCTGCAAAAAAGTGACCGGGCTTTATCATATTTGCAAGAGGTTATCGTCCAGCTGGAGCAGGTGGGCGGGCTCATGCGCCTGAAACAACCCGACCTGGCCCTGGCCAGCCTTCTCAAAATGGAACAGGCCGCCGCCCAGGGCATAACCTTAACAATAGCCGTACATACCATGATGGAGAACCTGGCTGTGGATGATAAAGTGGCCCTCACCCTCTGGGAGGCCGCCTGGGACCTGGCCCTGGCCCTGGCCGGTGAGGGGAATGCCGTCCAGGTGAGCCTGACTGAGGTGGAGGAAGGCTATTACCTGTCCTTTAAAGCAGCAGTACCGGCAATCGTACCTGCCGGTGCAGCAAACCACCTGGCCGACCTGACCGGCCGCCACCAGGTGCCCTTCACCTGGGAACCGGATAAGGGAAAAATGGGACTGCTCTTGAGGAAACAGTAAAAATCGCAGGTAGGCTGCGATTATGGGTGGGGATATGTCCCGGAGCCGCGAATAGTGGAGCGAAGGTCAAAAGGACAGGCGAGGTGAGGTAACCGCTGCCGGAGCCGAGGACGCCTGAGCATACCCTGGCTAGGAATACAGCGTTATCTCATAGGAGGATCTAAGCCAGCGGAGCAGGAAGCCTGTTCATTGGCAATCCGCTTTTAGCATAACCCTATTTTCGGAGGAATGTTATTCCCCTTGTTCTACGACGAAGCTAAAATTTACGTGCGCGGCGGCGACGGCGGTAATGGCGTCGTCGCCTTCCGGAGGGAGAAATATGTCCCCCGCGGTGGCCCCAGCGGCGGCGACGGCGGCCGCGGCGGCAGCGTAATACTGGAAGCCGATGCGTCCTTAAGAACCCTGGTCGATTTCCGCTATCGCTCCCATTACCGGGCCGAGCGGGGCCAGCACGGCCAGGGGAAAAATAAACACGGCCGCAGTGCCCCGGATCTCATCCTCCGGGTCCCGGTAGGGGTGGTAGTAAGGGATGCCGCTACCGGACAGGTCCTTGCCGACCTGGTCGAGGACGGCCAGCGAGTCGTGGTGGCGGCCGGCGGCCGGGGCGGCCGGGGGAATGCCCGTTTTGTCTCGCCGACGGACCGGGCGCCTGCTTTTGCCGAAAAAGGCGAACCCGGCGAGGAACGCTGGCTACTCCTGGAATTAAAGCTCCTGGCTGATGTCGGCCTCATCGGCATGCCCAATGCCGGCAAGTCAACCCTGCTTTCCCGTATATCCGCCGCCCGGCCCAAGATTGCCGACTACCCCTTTACCACCCTGACCCCGGTTCTTGGCGTAGTGCGGGTAGACGAAGAAAACTCTTTTGTAGTGGCCGACATACCCGGCTTGATCGAAGGTGCCCACCAGGGCGCCGGCCTGGGATTAAAGTTTTTACGCCACATCGAGCGCACCAGGGTCCTGGTCCACGTTCTGGACGTATCTTTACCGGCAGAAGAGGTCCTGTATAACTGGCAGGCTGTCAATAAAGAGCTGGAACACTATAACCCGGAACTGGCCCGGCGGCCCCAGGTAATTGCCGCCAACAAAATGGACATCCCCGGCGGGGAAGCAAAAGTGGCTTATCTTAAAGAACATCTGGGCGAGGCTTACTACATTTTTCCCATAGCAGCTGCCACCGGTGCCGGCCTTGCGGCCCTCCTTTACCACCTGGCAGACATGCTCAAAAACTTGCCACCGCTAGCACCTTTACTGGAACCAGGGGAAGAAAAGGTGACAACCTTTGCCCCGGAAGAGATAACAGTAACCAGGGAAGGTAATGTTTTCCTGGTCAAAAATAGAGAAATCGAGCGGCGGGTGGCCATGACCTACCTGGATAACGCCGAAGCCGTCCGCCGCCTGCAGGTTTACCTGCAGCACAGGGGCCTTGATGCCGCCCTGCACCGGGCCGGCGTCTTCCCCGGTGCTACTGTAAGAATAGGTAAATATGAATTTGAGTATAGGGAAGAGGGGTAAAAGTACTGAATGTCCGCGAGGGCATGAAAATGCCGGGCTGGCATTTGTCGGAAGCGTGGGAGACAATGCCAGCCTGCGACCGAGTTACTTGCGAAGGAGTGACGGCCTTGACGGAGAGGGAGTGCCGCGAGGCTCTACAACAGGTCCGCAGGCTGGTAGTTAAAGTAGGCACCAGCACCCTGACCCACAAAACAGGCAAGTTAAACCTGGAACGCATGGAGCGCCTGGTCCGGGAACTGGTGGACCAGGTCAATGCCGGCCGCCAGGTAGTGCTGGTTACTTCCGGGGCCGTGGGGGCCGGCATGGGTCGCCTGGGACTGAAGGAAAAACCCAGGACACTGCCGGAAAAGCAGGCCGCCGCCGCTGTGGGCCAGGGCTTGCTCATGCACATGTATGAAAAATTCTTTAGCGATTACGGCCTGCTGGTGGCCCAGGTCCTCTTAACCCGGGACGACCTGGCCGACCGCCGCCGTTACCTCAATTCCCGCCACACCCTGGCCACCCTGTTACACCTGGGCGTGATACCCATAGTCAATGAAAATGATACCGTGGCCGTAGACGAAATACGGGTTGGTGATAATGACACCCTGTCGGCCCTGGTGGCCGGCCTGGTTGACGCCGATATTTTAATCCTGCTGACGGATACCGGCGGCCTTTTTACCGCCAACCCCCGTAACCACAAAGATGCCTCTTTACTCCATTGTGTTACAGAAATTACGCCGGAGATAGAAGCCCTGGCCGGGGGGGCCGGTTCTACCTGGTCCACCGGCGGTATGGCCACCAAGCTCCAGGCCGCGCGGCTGGCCACCAGCTTCGGCATCCCGGTAGTGATCACCAGCGGGCTGGAGGGTGGAAAAATCGGCGCCGTCCTCCGCGGGGAAGAGGTAGGTACCATCTTTATCCCCCGGGAACACCGCACCCATACTCGCAAGCGCTGGCTGGCCTACGGGCCGGCCGCCCAGGGCCAGGTCCAGGTGGATGGCGGGGCCGTCAGGGCCATCTGCCAGGGTGGAAAAAGCCTCTTACCGGGGGGTGTGGTGGCCGTTTACGGCGACTTTGACCAGGGAGCTATTATCAGTATTATCGATCCGGACGGCAAGGAAATTGCCCGGGGTATGTCCAACTACCCGGCCGCAGCCATTCGCCGTATCCAGGGCAGGAAAACGAAGGAGATTGTCGAAATCTTAGGCTATAAAGATTACGATGAAATTGTGCACCGGGATAACTTAATCGTTTTAGCTTAGCAAGGAAAGGAGTGGCTGCCATGAATGTAGCCGCAGAAGTGCAGGCTAAGGGTAAGCTGGCCAGGGAAGCAGCGCGTACCCTGGCTAATTTAAACACGGCCAGGAAAAATGAAGCCCTGCTGGCCATGGCCCGGGCCCTGGAGGAGGAAAAGGATTTCATCCTGGCGGCCAATGCCCGGGATATGGCTGCCGGCAAAGAAAAGGGCCTTTCCCGGGCCATGCTGGACCGCCTCCTGTTAAACGAGCGGCGCATTCAGGACATGGCCGTTGGTTTGCGGGAACTGGTAGCGTTGCCCGACCCGGTGGGCGAAGTTACTTCCATGTGGACGCGGCCCAACGGCCTGCAGATTGGCCGGTTGCGGGTGCCCCTGGGGGTGATCGGCATTATCTATGAAGCCCGGCCCAACGTGACTGTAGATGCGGCGGGCCTGTGCCTGAAAACCGGTAATGCCGTTATCCTGCGCGGAGGCTCGGAGGCCTTTAATTCCAACCGGGCCCTGACCCAGGTCATCAGCCGGGCGGCAGCGGCCGCCGGCATGCCGGAGGGGGCCATCCAGTTAATTGAGACCACCGACCGCGAAGCCGTCAACCTGCTGCTGCGGGCCAATGATTACCTGGATGTCCTGATTCCCCGGGGAGGCGCCGGCCTCATCCGCACGGTGGTGGAGAACGCTACGGTGCCGGTGATTGAGACGGGTGTGGGCAACTGCCATGTCTACGTCGATGCCGCAGCCGACGTGGAGATGGCCAGAAACATTGTAATCAATGCCAAGACCCAGCGTCCCGGCGTCTGCAACGCCATGGAAACCTTGCTGGTCCACGAAAAGGTGGCGGCTGCTTTCCTGCCTTCCCTGGCGGAGGCCTTGAAGGAAAGGGGGGTTGTCTTGCGGGGATGCGAACGCACCCGGGAACTTGTCCCCTGGGCGGAAGCAGCTACCGAAGAAGACTGGGCTACCGAATACCTGGACCTGATCCTGGCCGTCCGGGTGGTCGACAGCTTGGAAGCGGCCCTGGAGCACATCCATACCTACGGCACCAAACATTCGGAGGCTATCGTCACCAGCGATTACCAGACGGCGCGGGAATTCCTGGCCCGGGTGGACGCCGCCGCCGTTTACGTCAATGCTTCCACCCGCTTTACCGACGGTTATGAATTCGGTTTCGGGGCGGAAATCGGCATCAGCACCCAGAAGCTCCATGCCCGTGGCCCCATGGGCCCGGAGCAGCTCACAACTTTTAAGTATATTATCTTTGGTAGTGGACAGATCCGTCAGTAATTGTTAAAATAACAGCATAGGGAACCGGGAGGGAGTTATGACGGCATCAAACAATTACCGGCGGGTAGGTATTATGGGTGGGACCTTTGACCCCATTCATTTCGGTCACCTGGTAACGGCCGAAGCCGCCCGTTGGGAATTTGCCCTGGAAAAGGTGGTCTTTGTCCCTTCCGGGCGACCTCCCCATAAAAAGGACTACCGGGTCAGTGACCCGGAACACCGCTACCAGATGACGGTCCTGGCTACGGCCAGCAACCCTTACTTTGAAGTATCCCGGAGCGAGATTGACCGGGAGGGTTATTCCTATACCGTCGATACCGTATATGAGTTTCGCCGCTTTTACGGCCCGGAAGTCCAGCTTTTCTTTATTACCGGTGCCGACGCCATCCTGGAGATCTTGACGTGGAAGGATGTCGACAGGCTCCTCCAAGAGTGCCATTTTATTGCCGCCACGCGCCCCGGTTTTCAGTTGAACCGGCTAGGGGAGTCCAGAACCATGTTACCGGTTGAGGGTAGGCACCGTATTCATCTCATTGAAGTCCCAGCTCTGGCCATATCATCTACTGATATCCGCTGGCGAGTACAAAATAAAAAACCAATTAAATATTTACTCCCGGAGGCAGTAGAAGATTATATCCACTGCCAGGGGTTGTACCGGCCCCGGGACTGTGGCATATAGTGGCGTATATGAAAAGAGCTAGGACTATATACTACTACTAACATCAAAGAAGAGGTGAAGTGCATTGGTGCGTACCCTGTACGTGGGCAACCTTCCCTGGGCCACCACGGAGGAAGAACTGGCCAGGGCGTTTGCGGCCCACGGCGAAGTGTTGAGCGCGCGGATTATTACCGACCGCCAGACGGGCCGGTCCCGGGGTTTCGGTTTCGTGGAAGTTAACGATGCCGATGCCGACCGCATGATCGCCGCCATGAATGGCGCCGAACTTGGTAATCGCGTCTTAACCGTCAACGAAGCCCGGGCCCGCTCGTAAGACCCGGAGTTGAGCCTGACCTCCTATTTTTAACAAATAGGGGGTTTTTGTTAGCTGCCCAGCGGAGGTTAGTTATAAAAGTGAAAAAGTACCTGCAGCTTCTAGCAGCACGGCTACCCGCTGGGCGTTACCGCCATAGCCTGGGTGTAGCTGATACCGCAGCCGGACTGGCAGTAAAAAATGGTGTTGACCCGGAACAGGCCCGCCTGGCGGGCCTGTTACATGATTACGCCCGGGATTTACCGCCGGAGAAACTCCTGGACCTGGCCGGGGCTGCCGGGCTCATAACCTGCGACCTGGAAAGGCGGCTACCCGTTTTACTCCATGGCCCCGTCGGAGCCCTGCTCCTGGAACGGGAGCTGGGGATAACCGATAAAGCCATTCTCCAGGCCGTGGCCCGGCATACGGTAGGGGCGCCGGGCATGACGACGCTGGATAAAATTATTTACCTGGCGGATGTTATTGAACCCGGGCGCCAGTTTGCCGGTGTCCAGGCTATTCGTAAAGCAGCGGCCACTGACCTGGAGGCGGCTTTGTTGAAGGCCTTGGAAGCCAGTATTGTTTACGTCCTGGATAAAGAACAGCCCCTCCACCCGGCCACGGTGGAGGCACGCAACTACATTTTACTGGCCAGGGGAGGTTATTGATTGATGGATGCAGCCCGGGTAGCTGAGCTGGCGGCCAGGGCGGTAGGAGAGAAGAAGGGACTGGATCCGGTCATCCTGGATCTCAGGGGGATTACCCTTATTGCCGATTACTTTGTTATTGCCAGCGGTACCTCGGCAACCCAGGTCCAGGCCATTGCCGGCCGGGTAGAGGAACTCCTGGAGGCAGCCGGGGTAAAGCTCTTGCACCGGGAAGGCTGGGACGCTGCTCGCTGGATCTTGCTTGATTATGGTGCGGTGGTGGTACATATCTTCCAGGAAGAAGAGCGCCGTTTCTATGACCTGGAGCGCCTCTGGCGGGATGCCAGGGTGATTAAAATAGATGCCGTCTAGCACAAGATAGCTATGCCGCTGATGCGGTACCAGCAGAAGGATTAAAATAACGGGCTGGCATTTGTTTGGAGCGAGCAAAAACAATGCCAGCTTGGTGCGCAGTTATTTTAGGGTAAACTTTAGGAGTGACTGGTTATGGAAGCAAGGTATAATTTTAAGGAAATCGAACCTAAATGGCAGCGCCGCTGGGAAGCAAGCGACCTTTACCGGGTAACAGAAGATAGCGACAAGCCCAAGTTTTACTGCCTGGAGATGTTCCCCTATCCTTCCGGGAATTTACACATGGGTCATGTCCGTAATTATTCCATCGGCGATGTGGTAGCCCGCTTTAAACGCATGCAGGGCTACAATGTCCTCCATCCCATGGGCTGGGATGCCTTTGGCCTGCCGGCGGAAAACGCGGCCATCCACCGGGGGATTCCACCGGCGGAGTGGACCTGGAGCAATATCGCCAACATGCGCCGCCAGCTCCATGCCATGGGCATCAGCTACGACTGGGATCGGGAGGTGGCTACCTGCCACCCCAACTACTACCGTTGGACCCAGTGGCTCTTCCTGCAGATGTACAAGCACGGCCTGGCCTACCGCAAAAAGGCCGCCGTCAACTGGTGTCCTTCCTGCGTCACGGTGTTGGCCAACGAGCAGGTAGTTGACGGCGCCTGCGAGCGCTGTCATACCCCCGTTATGCGCAAAGACCTGGAGCAGTGGTTTTTCCGCATCACCGCTTATGCCGAGCGGCTTTTGAGCGACCTGCAGCAGCTGCCCGGCTGGCCGGAAAAAGTAAAGATCATGCAGGAAAACTGGATCGGCAGGAGCACCGGCGCGGAGGTTATTTTCCGGGTGGAAGGCAGCGATGAAGAAATACCGGTATTTACCACCCGTCCGGACACCCTCTACGGGGTTACCTATATGGTCCTGGCTCCCGAACATCCCCTGGTGGCGAAGCTGGCAGCGGGGACACCCCAGGAAAAGGAAGTAGCCGGCTTTGTCCAGGCAGCCCGCTATTTAAGCGACCTGGACCGGACTGCTACCGAGAAGGAAAAGGAAGGCGTTTTTACCGGGGCCTATGCCATCAACCCGGTCAATAACGAGCGGGTACCCATCTGGATCGCCAACTATGTCCTCATGGAATACGGTACCGGGGCGGTCATGGGGGTACCGGCCCATGACCAGCGGGACTTCGAATTTGCCCGCAAGTACAACCTGCCGGTCGAGGTGGTTATCCAGCCCCAAGGCCAGGAACTTGACGGCGCCACCATGACGGCCGCCTACGTCGAGGACGGCATCATGGTCAACTCCGGTCCCTTCAACGGCCTGCCCAACCGGGAGGGCATCGGCAAGGTAACTGCCTACCTGGAGAGCACTGGTAAAGGTAAGGCCCGGGTGAATTACCGCCTGCGGGACTGGCTGATTTCCCGCCAGCGTTACTGGGGCGCGCCCATACCCATAATTTACTGCGACCACTGCGGCCTGGTACCCGTGCCCGAAGAAGATCTGCCGGTCATCCTGCCCGAGGGGGTAGAGTTTAAACCGACAGGGGAATCGCCCTTAAAGAACTGCCCCGAGTTTGTCAACACCACCTGTCCCCGGTGCGGTGGCCCGGCGCAGCGGGAGACGGACACCATGGATACCTTTGTCTGCTCCTCCTGGTATTTCCTGCGCTACACCAGCCCCCACAGCCAGGAGCGGGCCTTTGCACGGGATAAAGTTGATTACTGGATGAATGTGGACCAGTATATCGGCGGGGTGGAGCACGCCATCCTGCACCTCATGTATGCCCGCTTCTTTACCAAGGCCCTGTACGACTTTGGCCTGTTGGGGGTGGAGGAGCCCTTCCAGAACCTGCTAACCCAGGGGATGGTCTTAAAGGACGGCAGCAAGATGTCCAAATCCAAGGGGAATGTTGTCAGCCCTGAAGAAATAATAGAGCGCTATGGCGCCGATACCGCCCGCCTCTTTATCCTCTTTGCTGCCCCTCCGGAGCGGGACCTGGAGTGGAGCGACCAGGGAGTGGAGGGCTGCTACCGCTTCTTAAACCGGGTCTGGCGCTTAGTGGCCGCTTACGCCGATGCCGTGCGCCGGGACGGCGGCACCCCCGTGGTGAACGCTCCCGCCGACCGTGAGCTCTGGCGGCTCCTCCATGCTACCATCAAAAAAGTTACCGAGGATATCGAGCAGCGCTTTAACTTTAATACGGCCATCAGTGCCATTATGGAGCTGGTCAACGGCTGTTACCGTTACCAGGACACCGTTGCTGAAAATGAACAAAACCTGCCGCTGATGGGTGAGGTTTTGCGGAAGCTGGTTACCCTGCTGGCCCCCTTTGCTCCCCACATTGCCGAGGAGCTCTGGCAGGGCCTGGGGGGCCGGGAAAGCGTCCACCTGGAATCCTGGCCTGCTTATGACCCCGCGGCCCTGGTGGAGGAAGAGGTAACCCTGGTGGTGCAGATCAACGGTAAAGTTAGGGACCGGATGCAGGTTCCGGCGGGGCTGCCGGAAGAAGAGGTTAAGAAGCTTGTTTTAAAAAGGGAAAAAGTGGCCAGCCTCCTTGCCGGCCAGCAGGTGGTGAAGGTCATCGTGGTGCCGGATAAGCTGGTCAATGTTGTAGCCCGCTGGGCGAGTTAAAAGCTGTTTTCGTCAAAAAGGCTGGAAAAATGGCTCTAGTTTGGTTAAAAAGTTGCCCTATCGAGGGAAACTGGAGAAAGGATGGAAGGGATGGCTCTTAAACGACTTCTACTGTTAGTGCTGCTGGTGTCCGGCTCTTTTCTCTCCTTGAGCGGGGTGGCCTGGGCCTCTGGAGGAAATGAACTGGGCCATCTTTTACCCTGGTGGAGCGTATTGCCTTTTGTAGGCATGTTGCTGTCTATTGCTATCTTCCCGCTGGTTAACAGCCACTGGTGGGAGCACAACATGGGCAAGGTAAGCGCGTTCTGGGCCCTGGTTTTCTTTATTCCCTTCTTAATTGCCTTCGGCAGTGGGACCGCTTTCTTCCAGGCCCTGGAAGTATACTTGCTTGATTACCTTCCATTTATCATTCTTCTCTTCGGTTTGTTTGTAGTTTCGGGAGGAATTATCCTCCGCGGTACCCTGCAGGGGACCCCGGCCGTGAACGTATTGCTCCTGCTGGTAGGCACCGCCCTGGCCAGCTGGGTGGGAACGACGGGAGCCAGCATGCTCCTGATCCGGCCGGTGATCCGGGCCAACGAGTGGCGGCGTTACAAGGCCCATATAATTATCTTCTTTATCTTTCTTGTATCCAATATCGGCGGCTCCCTGACACCCGTGGGCGACCCGCCCCTGTTCCTCGGATATTTAAGGGGTGTACCCTTCTTCTGGACAATGCGATTAATTGTCCCTATGGGATTTAATGTAATTATTCTCCTGGCCTTGTATTATATCCTGGATAGTTACTTTTACCGTAAAGAAAGCGTCCCGGAACTGAAGAACGAGCGGGAACCCTTGCGTGTAGAGGGGTTACACAATCTTATTTATCTCGGCATCATTCTTGCTGCGGTTATTACCAGCGGCATCCTGGCCAAGAACCCCGCCTTCGCCGATCTGAAAACAGGCGCCCTCTATGGTATCACCCTGTACCGGCACGGGGAGGAAGCAGTGGTCTTGCCCTACACGAATATAATCCGCGACCTGGCCATTCTCCTGGCAGCCTTCCTGTCATGGAAAACTACTTCTATGGATATTCGTAAAGATAATCGTTTCACCTGGGGCCCCATCAAGGAAGTGGCCACCTTGTTTGCCGGTATCTTCATGACCATGATCCCGGCCCTGGCCATCCTCCACGCCCGCGGCGCTGAACTGGGCTTAACCCACCCGGCGCAATTTTTCTGGGCGGCAGGAGCCCTTTCCAGCTTCCTGGATAACGCTCCCACGTATCTGGTATTTTTGACCACCGCCGCCAGCCTGGGAGCCGCCAGCGGCGTGCCGACCACTCTGGGGATAGTGGCCCCCAAGATGTTAATGGCCGTATCCTGTGGAGCGGTGTTCATGGGGGCTAATACTTACATCGGCAATGCTCCCAACTTTATGGTGCGGTCCATAGCGGAGGAGAATAACATTCGCATGCCGAGCTTCTTCGGCTATATGGCCTGGTCGGCGGGTATTTTGATCCCCCTCTTTATCATGGACACTTTAATCTTTTTCCGCTGATTGCCAGAAGAATAGGCGGGTAAGGCATCCTGGCTGAAAATTGCTTTCTTACCGGAATTAAATATTACTTTATGATCTTTTAGTTCAAAAAACGGAGTGGAAGCGGAGTGAAAGCGGGGATGTCCCGGTAAGGATGGTTAAATGTAGTTTAAAGTTACCTGGACGGGGGACCCATGCGCTCCGGGTGGTACCTGCAGGGAAAAGCGAGGTTCATCTTTAAAGTCAAGGCAGTTTTTGCCGGGGTGATAGGAAGATGTGGGAATGGGACGGTCGCGTGCGCTGGCTGGCTGTAGCCCTGGTGGCGGCCATCCTCTTTGGTGCCGGTCTCCAGTACGGCCGCTGGCAGGAGCGGCAGGGGGGAGATAAACTTCCCGCGGTGGTGCCGGGGGATGAAAAGGCAGCAGGGGCCACCGGTGGCGCTAAATCTGGCGCTGCTCCGGGGGAGGCGGCAACCATCCAGGTCCATGTGGCCGGGGCGGTGCAAAGGCCGGGGGTGTATGAACTTCCCGCCGGGGCCAGGATTAACGAGGCCGTGAGCCTGGCCGGGCTGCTGCCGGAAGCCAACCCCAACGCCCTGAACCTGGCCGCTCCTTTGAATGACGGCCAGCAGCTCATCGTTCCCCGGCAGGGCGAGGAAGCAGCGCCGGGGAAGGGGGGTAATCCGCCCGGTAGCGCAACTGCAGGTGGGGGTGCCCGGAAAATTAATATTAATACCGCCACCCTGGCCGAATTAGACACCCTGCCGGGTATTGGACCAACCCTGGCCCAGCGCATCCTGGATTACCGGACGCAGAAGGGTCCTTTCCGGACGATTGAAGACCTGCAAAATGTCGGCGGTATCGGCCCCAAAAAATTTGCCGACCTGAAGGATTTGATAACGGTCCGCTAGGGTAGGGGGGCCGTTTTTTGTTTCGCCGTGCCTCACGAGCCGGCAAAATAGCTGCCGAAAACAGGTGCCGCCATTTTTTTCCGGGATATTACTGGTGCGGCCTGGTATATAAAGCCGGTGGGAGAACGCTTGACATAAGGGCTGGGTAGGGATAAACTTGCTTTGTAATCAGTCCTGCTAAAGGAGAGTTAGTACTATGAATGTCCTGCAGGCAATAATCCTGGGCCTGGCCCAGGGCCTGGGAGAATTTTTGCCCATTTCCAGTTCCGCCCACCTGGTTTTGCTGCCCTGGTTTTTCCGCTGGCCCGACCCGGGCTTAACCTTTGACGTCGCCCTGCACCTGGGTACCCTCATTGCCGTGGTAGCTTATTTCTGGCGGGACATTGTCGAGCTGGTTATCTGCGGCTTGTCCCAGCCTCGCAGCCTGGATGGACGCCTTTTCTGGTACCTGGTCGTTGCCTCCATCCCGGGGGCCATCTTTGGCTATCTCCTGGAAAAACAGGCCGAGACGGTTTTCCGTTCACCCCTGCTCATTGCTTTGACCCTCACCTTGATGGGAATTGGCCTCTGGTGGGCCGACCGGGTGGGCCGCAAAACCCGGCAAATGGATGATATTACCCTGGCCGACAGCATTATTGTGGGTATTTCCCAGGCCCTGGCCATTATCCCCGGCGTCTCGCGTTCCGGGATTACCATGTCCGCCGCTCTCCTGACCGGGATGCAGCGCGAGACGGCAGCCCGCTTCTCCTTCCTCATGTCGGTGCCGATTATTGCCGGGGCGGCCCTGCTGCAGTTAAAGGATTTAACCCTGGCTGCTATCAACCTGTCCTTTATCCTGGGGGTCCTGACGGCAGCTGTCGTCGGTTTTTTAGCCATCAAGTTTTTGCTCCGCTACCTGCGCCATGGCAGTTACCTGCTGTTCACCTGGTACCGGATTTTCCTGGCCGTCCTGGTGGTGGCCGTATTCTGGCTACGCCGCTAAAAAATCAGGCCTGGCTGCCCGCGGGGGCAGCTTTTTTGCTGTTGCGGGGGTACAATACCTTTGCCGGCCATTATACCAGCTGGTTGAGGAAGGGAGTGAGGCAGTGCTTAGAGTCACAGGTATCAAGATACCAGTAACAGATAAAGTTCCGGATCTGCAGGCCGCCCTTCTGCAAAAGCTCGGCATACTGGCCCGGGACTTACAGGGCTTTACCATTTACCGCCAGTCCCTGGATGCCCGTTCCCGGCAGATGCTCTACTGGGTCTATACCCTGGATGCCAGGGTAAAAAATGAAGGCCGCCTGTTAAAGAAACATGCCGGCGATAAAACCGTCTCCCGGGCGGCCCTCCCCGTCTACCGGCCGGTCAAACCGGGCCGGGAGAAACTACCCCACCGTCCGGTAATTATCGGCACCGGGCCGGCCGGTCTTTTTGCCGGGCTGCTTTTAGCCCGCACGGGTTACCGGCCCGTCCTCCTGGAAAGGGGGGCCGATGTGGATACCCGGACCAGGGTGGTGGCCCGCTTCTGGCAGGAAGGGCTCCTGGATCCCGGGTGCAACGTCCAGTTCGGTGAGGGCGGCGCCGGTACTTTCTCCGACGGCAAGCTGACGACTTTAATTAACGACCATCGCTGCCGCTACGTCCTGGAGGAACTGGTGCGATGCGGGGCGCCGGAGGAAATCCTCTATTATTACCGGCCCCACATCGGCACCGATATCCTGCGGCTCGTTGTTAAAAATATGCGCCACGAAATAATCCGCCTGGGGGGTGAGGTTCATTTCAACGCCCAGGTTAGTGATATCGCAACAGGAGACAATCGCCTGCAAGGCCTGGTTATAAATGGTACGGAAATGCTGCCGGCAACGGTGGCCGTTCTCGCCTGCGGCCACAGCGCCAGGGATACCTTTAACCTGCTGGTAGAGCGAGGGGTGCAGGCCGGCCCCAAACCCTTTTCTATCGGGGTACGCATTGAACACCCCCAGGAGTTGATCAACCATGCCCAGTATAAAAAATTTGCCGGCCTGGAGGGCCTGGGGCCGGCCGACTATAAACTGGCCTACCACTCACCTCACGGCCGTTCGGCCTATACCTTCTGCATGTGCCCCGGGGGCACGGTGGTGGCTGCCGCCTCGGAACCCGGCGGCGTGGTTACCAACGGCATGAGCACCTATGCCCGCGATGGCGAAAACGCCAACAGCGCCCTGCTGGTGGGAGTGACGCCGGAGGACTTTGGCGACGATCACCCCCTGGCCGGGGTCGAGTTCCAGCGCCGCTGGGAACGCCTGGCTTTCCAGCTGGGAGGGGAAAATTATCATGCCCCGGTCCAGCTGGTGGGCGACTTCCTGGCCGGGCGGCCTTCTGGACAACTGGGAAAGGTAAGGCCCACCTATCGCCCGGGGGTAACCCTCCAGGAGTTAAAAAAATGCCTGCCTGCCTATGTAGTAGCCACCTTGAGGGAAGCCATAACCGTCTTTGACCGCAAGGTTTACGGCTTTGCCCTGGCGGACGCGGTGTTGACCGGCGTGGAAACCCGCAGTTCTTCCCCGGTACGCATCTGGCGCGATGACAACTATGAGGCCAGTACCGGGGGCCTGTACCCGGCTGGCGAAGGGGCCGGTTACGCCGGGGGCATTGTCTCCGCCGCCGTCGACGGCCTTAAGGTGGCCGAAGCCATCATCAGCCGCTACCGGCCGCTGGATTAGTTGCCTGGAAGGCTAGGAGCCTTGCCGGCGGCGCCGGATTTCTACGGCGGCGTAATTGAAGGTCCCGGGCAGGGGTGCCCGGGGTTTTTTTACCCGCACCAGCACTTCCTCCACCGGGAAACCGGTGAGGATTTTTTGCGCCACAGCCTCGGCCAGGGCTTCCAGGAGCTTGAAGCGTTGCCCGGTAACGGTCTCCCGGACCAGGCGATAAACCGCATCGTAATTAACCGTGGCCTGCAGGTCATCAGCCTGCCCGGCCGGGGCCAGGTCCAGGTAAAGCTCGGCATCGACGATGAAGGGCTGGCCCAGCTGTTCCTCGGCGGGGTGGCAGCCGTGGAAGGCATAGAATTCCAGCCCGTCCAGGATTATTTTATCCTTACTCATAACGTCCTCCCTGATGGCCGGTTTTCACCGGTTATTTGCCCCGGATCAGCGCCATGGCCTCCGCCCGGGCGGCCTGGTCGCGGCGGAAAAGGCCGCGGACGGCGGAGGTGATGGTCAGGTGGCCGGGCTTTTTGACCCCGCGCATGCTCATGCATAAATGCTCGGCTTCAATGACGACCACCACGCCGTAGGGGTCCAGCTTCTGCATGATAATATCGGCGATTTGTGATGTTAAACGTTCCTGGACCTGGGGCCGCCGGGCGGCGATATCCACTACCCGGGCCAGCTTGGAAAGGCCCGTGATCTTCCCCCGCGGTATATAGGCCACGTGGGCTTTACCCAGGAAGGGCAGGAAGTGGTGTTCGCAGACGGAATAGAGGGGAATATCCTTGACCAGCACCATTTCCTCATGGTGCTCATCAAAGACAACCGTCAATTCTTCCCCCGGGTCGCGGTTGATACCGGCGAAGATCTCGGCATACATATCGGCAATACGGCGCGGCGTTTCCCTTAAGCCCTCCCGCTCGGGGTCTTCGCCTACGGCCTCAATAAGCATCCTTACCGCCTGGCGGATTTTTTCTTTATCCATGTTTCTTCCTCCCCGGCGCTTGACCGCTGTTTTTTGTCATTAAAACATATATCTTACGGCCAGTCAATTGTACTTAGAAGGAAAATGGCTTTCTAAAGCGAAATATGTTTCATCCAGGAGAATGCGGGGGTGGAAATATGACCATTGCGGCTACCTATGCCGAGCAATTGCGTTTTTTGGGTATTGGCGAGGCGGAACTGGCCCTGATGCACGCGGAAAGAGATATTTTCATGCAAGAAGCTGATACTGTAGTTAAAAGCTTTTATGACCAGCTTGTTCAGTACCCTTACCTGGATGCTTTGATTAAAAACCACAGTACGATAGAGCGACTCTCCCAGACACAGAAGGCCTATTTTATCAGCCTTACCTCCCCGGCCATCGATGAAGAATACATATCCTGGCGCCTACGCATTGGTAAGAAGCACCAGGAAATCGGCCTCTATCCCAAGTGGTACCTGGGGGCCTATCGCCTTTACTTCAGTGAGCTTCACCGCATTATCTGGCAGTACCACGGTGATGATCCTGATCTGGCCCTGCGCTTGCTGGAGGCCTTCACCAAAAGGGTTGTCTTTGACATGCAGCTGGCCATTGAAAGCTATATTATTGACCAGCTCCAGCACCTGACCCGTTTCCATGATGAAATCGCCGCCGTAGCCAGGATTATCGGCGATATTGCCGAGCAGACGAAGATTCTATCCCTCAATGCCTCCATTGAAGCGGCCCGGGCCGGGGAGCACGGCCGCACCTTTTCGGTGGTGGCCCAGGCGGTACGGGACCTGGCGGCCCGGACTTCCCAGTCGGCTAAAGATATCACCCAGAAGGTCCAGGAGAACCACCGCGTCCTGGCCAGGATGCAGCAAACGGGGAAGTGATGAAGAACATTGGCCCATGAGGATTTACAGGCTTACCTTGCCTACCTGGAACAAAAAGGGATGCTCCACCGGGTGAAGGCAGAAGTCGATCCGGTCCTGGAAATCGCCGCCGTAACCGACCGGGTGGTAAAAAAAGGGGGGCCGGCCCTGCTTTTTGAACGGGTTAAGGGTTCCCCTTTACCTGTGGCCACCAATCTTTTCGGTAGTATAGAGCTGGTGCAGGCGGCCCTGCAGATCGCCGACCTTGAGGAACCGGCCGGGAGGTTAAGGGCTTTACTTGATTTACCTGCGACGGCCGGCGGCTGGCTGGAAAAACTAAAACACCTGCCGCGCCTGGCCGAGCTGGGCCGCTACCTGCCGCGCCGGGTCAAAACCGCCCCTTGCCAGGAGGTGCGGGTTGACCCCCCTTCCCTGGCGGAACTGCCGGTACTGCAGCTCTGGCCGGAAGACGGCGGCCGCTTTATTACCTTGCCCCTGGTTTTCACCCACGACCCTGTTACCGGCCGCCGCAACGTAGGTATGTACCGCATGCAGGTTTTTGATGACCGCACCACGGGCATGCACTGGCACATCCACAAGGAAGGGGCGGAACACCTGCGCCGGAGCGGGGGCCGCCTGGAAGTAGCCGTAGCCCTGGGGGCCGACCCGGCCGTGATTTATGCCGCGACTGCCCCCCTGCCGCCGGGATTTGATGAAATGCTTTTCGCCGGCTTCTTACGCCGGGAACCGGTGGAGATGGTCCCGGCGTTAACGGTGAATGTGGAGGTCCCGGCCCGGGCGGAAATCATCCTGGAAGGCTATGTGGACGCCCATGAAAGGCGCCTGGAAGGCCCCTTCGGCGACCATACAGGTTACTACTCGCCGGCCGACTATTACCCGGTTTTTCACCTTACCTGCCTGACCAGGCGGCGCCAGGCCGTTTACCCAGCCACGGTGGTGGGGCCGCCGCCCATGGAAGATGTCTATTTAGGCAAGGTAACGGAACGTCTCTTTTTGCCCCTGATCCAGCTCCAGCTACCGGAGGTTGTCGACATTAACTTTCCGGCCGAGGGGGTATTCCACAACTGTGTTATCGTCGCCATCCGCAAGAGTTATCCCGGCCAGGCGCGCAAAGTCATGCACGCCCTCTGGGGCATGGGGCAGATGATGTTTACCAAGCTGATCATCGTCGTTGACGACGAGGTGAATGTGCATGATCTTGGTGAAGTGCGCTGGCGGGTCCTGGGTAACATTGAACCCAGGCGGGATACGGTAATCGTGGACGGGCCGGTGGACATCCTCGATCATGCCTCGGCCTATACGGGTTACGGTAGCAAGATGGGCCTGGATGCCACCCGGAAACTGCCGGAGGAAGGGTACCCGCGGCCCTGGCCCCGGGAAGCGCGCATGAGCCGGGAGATTTTAGAACTCATCGACAGGAAGTGGCGTGATTATGGCCTGCCGTAAGTTAAAGATCTTCCTGGAAATGATCAAGTTTGAGCATACCATTTTTGCCCTGCCCTTTGCTTACCTGGGGGCTTTCCTGGCGGCCGGCGGCAGGCCGGCCCTGGCCCAGCTTGGCTGGATTACCCTGGCCATGATCGGGGCGCGGACGGCAGCCATGTCGTTAAACCGCCTCATTGACCGCCATATTGATGCCTTGAACCCGCGCACGGCCGGCCGGGCCCTGCCCCGGGGACTGTTGTCCGTAGCCGAAGTGTGGCTGTATACCCTTCTTTCCTTTGGCCTTTTATTGTATGCTGCCCTGCAACTCAACCGGCTCTGCGTGCAGCTGTTGCCCATTGCCGTTTTTGTCCTGGTGATCTATTCCTATACCAAACGCTGGACCTGGGCCTGCCATCTGGTCCTGGGGCTGGCCGATGCCCTGGCCCCCGTGGGAGCGTGGGTGGCCGTCCGGGCGGCCATCGACCTGCCGGCCATAGTCCTGGGCCTGGGCATGGGGAGCTGGGTGGCGGGGTTTGATATTATCTACGCCTGCCAGGATTACGATTTTGACCGGCGTTACGGCCTTCACTCTATACCGGCCCGTTTTGGCAAGGCCAGGGCCCTGATCATCGCCCGCTGGCTGCACGCCCTGGCCATCTTGATGCTGGCCCTGGTGGGCTTGCTCCTGCACCTGGGCTTAATCTATTTCCTGGGGGTATTACTGGCGGCCGTGGTCTTAATCTATGAGCACCGTTTAGTTTCCCCGGAAGACCTGTCGCGCTTAAACCTGGCCTTCTTAAACTTGAATGGCTATTTAAGCGTCCTCATGTTTGTCTTTACCTTGCTGGCGTTAACCTGGCGCTGAAAGGAAGCTGGAAAAAGGAGTGAAAAAATGGGCGGGAAACGCTTAATCTTCTTTTTGCTCATCCTGTTCCTGGCTTTGATGGCAGCCGGCTGCAAGGTACCGGCAGGTAAGGGCGAGGGAGAGGAAAGCCTGAAGCTGGGCCTGATCCCGGTGGAAGACAACTTCCCCTTTTTTGTAGCTGAGCAGGAAGGCCTTTTTGCCAGGGCCGGGTTGGAGGTCGAGTTAGTCCCCTTCAACAGTGCCCGGGACCGCGACCTGGCCCTGCAGGCCAAAAGCATCGACGGTGAAGTGGCGGACATTGTGGCTACGGCCCTATTGCGGAAAGGCGGGACGCCGGTCAAAATCGTCTCCCTGACCATGGGGGCAACACCCGCCGAAGGACGCTTTGCCCTGGTCACCCGGCCTGGTTCCGCTGTCAGCCGCCCGGAACAGCTCAAGGGAGCAAGCGTGGGCATTTCGGAAAATACCATCATTGAATATGTCGCCGACAGGCTCCTGCAGGGCGCGGGGGTAGAACCCGGAAGCGTGCAGAAGGTGGCCGTGCCCCAGATCCCGGAACGCCTGCAGCTGCTCCTGGGGGGCAGGCTGGAGGCGGCCCTCCTGCCCGATCCCTTTGCCACCCTGGCCGAGAAAAAGGGCGGCCGGGTCATCCTGGACGATACGAAAATTAACCGCAATTTGTCCCAGGTGGTCCTTATCTTCCGGGAAGAAACCCTCAAAGAAAAAGCGACAGCCATCAAGAAGCTGTTGCAGGTTTATGCCGAGGCGGCCGGCCTGGTAAGCAGCCATGCGGATAAGTACCGGGAGCTATTTATTACCAGGGCCAGGATTCCCGCAGAGCTCAAGGATACGTATTTGTCGCCTAAATTTTCACCACCCCAGGTACCGGCAAAGACCGAAGTGGCCGATGTCCAGGAATGGATGGTGGCGAAAAAATTACTGCCGGCGGCGTACAGCTACGAAGAACTGGTGGACCCCACCTTTGTCCCTGGCGGCAGGGAGAATAAGTGATCCGGGTTTTTAACCTTGATTACACCTATTATACCGGTGAGGGGGCCGTACCGGCGCTGGTTAACATTAACCTCACCGTGCCGGCGGGGCAAACCTGCGTCCTCATAGGCCCTTCGGGTTGCGGGAAAACAACCCTGCTCTACCTGCTGGCCGGTCTTCTGCAGCCTGCCAGGGGAGAAATATGGATCGGCGGGGAAAGAATAACAAAGCCGCGCCAGCGGACGGCGATTATTCTCCAGGATTACGGCCTTTTGCCCTGGAAAACGGTGTGGGAAAACGCGGCCCTGGGCCTGGCTTTACGGAAGTTCACCGCCCGCCAGCAACAGGAGCGCCTGCAGCCCCTCCTAGCCGGCCTGGGGCTGGCCGGCCTGGAGAAACGCTACCCGGCCCAGTTGAGCGGCGGCCAGAAACAACGGGTGGCCATTGCCCGGGCCCTCTCCCTGGAGCCGGATGTCCTGTTAATGGACGAGCCCTTTTCGGCCCTGGATGCCCTGACCCGGGAGAGTTTACAGCAGACCCTGGTCGAAATACAAAACCAGCGCCGGCTGACTACCGTGCTGGTTACCCATAACATCGAGGAAGCCGTTTTCCTGGGACAGCAAATTATTATCCTGACAGGGGCGCCGGGACAGGTGAAGGCGGTCCTGGCCAACCCGGGGGCGGGAAGCGGGGACTACCGCTTTACCACTAAATTCCATCACCTTTGCTCCCGGGTGCGCCAGCTCCTGCGAAAATAAATGTAGCACCTAATATTAGCACCGTGTCGCGGGGAGGTGTATAGTGCCGTGCCGGATTCCCGCCGGGCCCTATCCTACCTGGCGTCCATTCTTTTTTTATTTGGCCTCTGGTGGCTCCTGGCAGTCGTTATTAACAACCCGGGCCTGCCGGGTCCCTTTCCGGCCCTCCAGAGCCTGGTTAAGGTGGGATGGCCGGTACTGGCCCGGCACCTTTATATCAGCACCTACCGGGTGCTGGGGAGCCTGGCCCTGGCCCTTATAATAGCTGTACCTTTAGGCCTCTGGGCCGGCCGCCACCCGGCTTTTGATTCCTTCCTGGCACCCCTGGTCTATTTGCTGTACCCGGTTCCCAAGGTGGCCCTGTTACCTGTAGCCATGGTCCTTTTAGGCATTGGTGACGGCACCAGGATGCTGGTCATTTTCCTGGTCATTGTCAACCAGATCCTTATTACGACCCGGGACGCAGCGCGGCAGATCCCGCCCCAGCTGCTGCTGTCCGTTGCTTCCCTGGGGGCCGGGAAAATCAGCCTCTACCGCCAGGTGATTTTACCTGCCTGTTTGCCGGAGATCATTACTGCCAGCCGCATTTCCCTGGGCAGCGCCATTGCCGTTCTTTTTTTAAGTGAAACCATTGCCGGCAACAGCGGCCTGGGCTATTTTATCCTTGACGGCCTGTTCCGGGCCGATTACGGCGCCATGTTTGCCGGGATCCTGGCCATGGCCGGCATGGGGCTGGTACTGTATATGTTGCTTAATTTCCTGGAATATCTCCTTTGTCCCTGGCAGCGGCTGTAGATAGACGCCCCGGCTTCCAGCTTCCGGCCTCTGTTTCAGCCAGGCGCCGGGCATCCTGGACGACTTGCCAGGCGGGGTCGTCCAGGACCGTCTCCCCGGCGGCGATAATCTTTACCGCCTGTTCAATAATGTCTCGTTCGAGGCCAACCCTGGTCATGATCTCCCGGGCCAGGGCAGCGTTTCCTGCCTTTTCTCCGCCCGCACCCAGGTCGTAGAACAGGCAGGCCGCGATGGCTACCAGGGGTTGCACGCCTTCTTCCCGGGCTATTTTTTCGGCAAAGCCGGCGGCCTTTAAGGCCAGGTTTAACAATTCCCTTTGGTTGAAAAGCATTTTACGGGCTTCCACTTCCAGCTTATCGCGGATCACCCGGGGCTGGCGCTGGTAAACGGCGGCCATTTCGCCCAGGCACTTGCTGGCGTAGGAACACCAGGCGGCACAGCCGGGGTCAAAGCGGGGGTTGGTTACCAGCTTGCGGCAATGGGGGCAGCGTAAGTTGACATCGTCTTTCCAGAACTCAATCAGGCCGCCGCAGTGGGGGCAGGGTTCCTCGAAAATATCGCCAGGCTTCCAGTAACGCCGGTCCTGGCCGGGGCAGCGTCCCAGGCTCATTTTTGGGTCCCCCCTTCGCAAATGTTACCTGCATACTAATACACAGGCTTCCAGGTTGCTATGATGGAGATCACATCTTAATGTAAAATTTACCTTGCACCAAATTGTAGCTCCGGTAGGAAAATTGGACCAGGGCGGAGAAAAAGTTTCAGCAAGAAAGGGGATTACCAGGATCAATGCCACCGGCAAGGATAGTGAAAAAATTTTCTCTCCTCATTGCTACCAGCTTGCTCCTCCTTTGCACCGGAGCATTACCAGCACTGGCCGCAGACGCTGCCGGCCCCCCCGGGCTTACGGCAGCGGCAGCGGTACTGATGGATACAGCTACGGGAAAGGTGCTCTTCGCGAAAAATCCCGACGAACGCAAGGCCCCGGCCAGTACCACCAAAATCCTCACCGCCATGATCGCCCTGGAAAAAGGCCATTTAGATGATGTGATCACTGTGGGACCAAATCCTCCCCGGGTTGACGGTACCCGTATCTACCTGGTGGAAGGGGAGAAAGTCACCCTGGAAAACCTGCTTTACGGCATGCTCCTTAACTCCGGTAACGATGCTGCCCTGGCTATAGCCGAACATTATGGTGGTTCTATGGAAGGCTTTGCCCGGCTGATGAATGAAAAGGCCGCCTCACTGGGCGCCTTAAATTCCCACTTTGTCACTCCCAATGGCCTGTCAGACCCTAACCATTATACCACGGCCCGGGACCTGGCCATCATTGCCCGGGCGGCCATGCAGGATGAAACCTTTCGCCGCATAGTAGCTACCAGAACCCGGCCCTGGCACGGCCAGGAATGGGAAACAACCCTGGTCAACCAGAACAGGCTCCTCTGGAACTATGAAGGTGCCGACGGCGTCAAAAACGGGTATACTTCCGAGGCCCGCTTTACCCTGGTAGGTTCAGCGACCAGGGAGGGGCAGAGTTTTATTGCCGTTGTCCTGGACGAGCCCGGTGCCCGGGCGGCCGAGCAGGACGTGGCCGCTCTCCTGGACTACGGCTTTAAGGAGTTCCGTTCTTTTCAACTGGTCCGGCAGGGTGAGATAGTAGCCGTAATTGACCCGGGCAACGGGAAAAAGATAGAACTGGCCGCGGCCGGTGACCTGGCTGTAGTCCGCAAAAATGATAATAGTAGTCCCCCCACCGGGCAACTGCAATTATCTCCCCTCAAAGGGCCTCTATCCGCTGGTACCCGGGTAGGGGAGATGGTTTTCCGGCAGGATGGGGAAATAGTAGGCCGCGTGGACGTAATTAACCGCCAGCCCATCCCGGCCCGGCCCCCCAGTCTCAGTGACTGGTGGCTGCGGCTGAGCCTGGCGCTGGGGGCCTTCTTCCTTTTATACCGCCAGGCGCAGGTGAAGCGGCAGCGCCGGCGGGTCTTCCGGAGCCGGGTTTTCAGCGATTACCCTTGAGTCCATAAGGCCACCCGGGCCGCAGCCAGCCCCCGCTGGTCGCGCAGCTACCCGGCCATATCAGGAGAGGCAGCCGCTTCTACCCCGGGTAGCCAGGGGAATACCTAAGGCCCTGGCCGTGACCGGGTCCAGGGCCGCCAGGTCGGTCTTATTGACCTGCCGGACGGATTGTTTGCCCAGGGCGCGTACCCCTGCCATGATTTCGGCGTTACAGGCCCTTAAGAAATTGGCCAGATTATGGGCCGCCTTGTCTACATTCAGCTGGTCCTGATAGCGCCCCTGGGCAAAGACTACCTGGACCGGAGGTTCCCAGGGCATGGCTTTTAAGACCTGGGTGTGGGTGAGGGCGAAGAGGGCGATGGTACCGATATATACGGCGTCGGCCCCCAGGGCCAGGATTTTTAAAAAGTCGCCCGGGGTAACCAGCCCGCCGCCGGCGATCAGGCTTACTTTGTCTTTTACCCCCTGTTTTTTTAGAAAAGTGGCCGCGCGGTTGACGGCATAGACCGTGGGCACGCCAAAGTCATCCTGGATAATGGGCGGTGAGCCCTTGGTGGCCGCCCCGGCTCCATCGATGGCAATAAAGTCGACGCCTGCTTCCAGGAGGATGGCCAGGTCCTGCTCCAGGTCATTGCCGGCACCGATTTTAGCACCGATGGGAACGCCCCCGGTCAGGTGGCGTAACCTGGTGACCAGGGGTGGCAGGTCTTTTTGCGGATCTTTGATACCGGGCATACGGGCATGAGTTACAGCCGCCTGGCCGGGCTTGAGCCCGAGCAGGTGACGGCCTTGGGGAGGTATCTCGTCATAATTGCTGCTGTGGCCCAGGCCGCCTCTGGCTGCCTGGCCAAACTGGATTTCCACCATGTCGGCCTGCTGGAGTATGCGGGGGTTATGATTCCAGCCGCCACGGCTGTACTGGACGATGAGGTGCCTGGTAGCCTGCCTCTCGGAAGGCAAGAAAGGCCCTTCGCCGGTATTGGTGGCGGTACCGGCCAGGCTGGCTCCCCTGGCCAGGGCTATCTTGGCCTTTTCGCTTAAGGCCAGCCCGTAGGCCATGCCGGACACGATAATCGGCATGCTTATTTGCAGGGGCCTGGCGGCCTGCGGTCCCAGGGTTACCTTTGTATCAACGGGAACACTTTCCTCAACAGGCAGCCTGGCCAGCTGCGCCAGGTTAAAAACAAGGCCGTCCGTACCGGGGAAACGCCAGGGGCTGCCGAAAGGTCTCTGGAGGAGTTGCCCCTGCTGGGCCCGCAAATTGGTCTCAACAATTTTCTGGAGACCGGTACGGGTGGCGGCCGAAACCAACTCCCAGAAATTCTCTTCATAGGGATCGGTCATCACGGTTTTAAGAAAAGAATCGTGAAAGCGGTTCAGCAGGGGGCGGCTGAAAAGCCATAGCCCCAAAAAGGTCAGGCCGGCCGAACCCAGAGCCGCTTTCCAGAGATCGATAGTCCCGGCTTTTTTATTTCCCATCTGGCGATCCGTTCCCTTGTGGACAATGTATTATCAGTATCTCCCTCAAGGAGAAAATTATATTCTCCGGTCATTACCGCGACCCCGCTGCGGCGGAATAATATTGCCACCTGGAACTGGACAGACTAGGGCCAGGCAGGTGATAAAAACGAGCGCTGAAATTAAACGGGTTGTTTTTGAGCCGGCAGCCCTCAATTATCCTCTGGGTAAAAAACTATATCATGCTTTCCGTCAAAAAGGGCTCGAGATACACTTTACTCCATCCCACAACCGGGTAATTTGTGTCCCGGGTAAATCAGTTCAAGAAAGTTTCGTGGAAGCCAAACGAACCCTGGTGGTGGGGGTAAGACGAAGCAGGCATTTAGAAACCTGTAAACCTTCGGCCCACTACCAATTGCCCCTGGCTACCAGTTGCCCGGCAATGTGTGAGTACTGTTACCTGTTTACTCATTTTGGACGCAGGCCTTACCAGAGAATTTATGTAAATTTGAGTGAGATTCTGGAGCTGGCCGCGGAATATATTGAGCGCAGAAAACCAGAGGTTACGGTTTTTGAAGCGGCAGCTACTTCAGACCCCCTTCCGGTAGAAAAATATACCGGTAATCTGGCCCGTACCATTGAATTTATGGGTAATCAACCCCTGGGGCGCTTGCGCGTTGTCACCAAATTTACCGATGTTGCAAACCTTTTGGGATTAGACCACCGGGGTCATACCCGCTTTCGTTTTAGTATTAACGCCGCAAATATAATTAAGCGTTTTGAGCATGGTACGCCGCCGCTGGCAGAACGGCTGGCAGCAGCCCTTAAAATAGTAAAGGCCGGTTACCTTCCGGGTTTTATCATAGCCCCCATATTTTACCTGGACGGCTGGCAAGAGCAATACCGGGCTCTCTTTGAAGAAATTGCCCGGCAACCTTTAATTGCAGAACACAACGATCTGACCCTGGAATTAATAACCCATCGTTTCACTAAAAAGGCGAAGACCACTATAGAAACTTTATTTCCCAATACAAAATTACCTCTAGATGAAGAGGGCCGTAGTTTCAAATACGGCCAGTTCGGTTACCCCGAGTTCGACAGTTGCTAGGCAAAAATGACTGCTTTTCAGATGAAGAACCCTTATAAATCAACGTTTCCCGATCTTGGGAGAGCTCAAAAATCAAAAATCACATAGGCACACGATTTCGGGATTAAAACTTGATGGTAATGTAGTACATGCGCTATAATATAGACATGTACATAAGAACTATTTCCCGCAAAAACAAGGACGGCTCTGTTGTCCGTTATATCCAGCTTGCCCACAACGTCTGGGACCCCAAGGCCGGCTACCCGAAAGCCAAAGTACTCTTCAACTTCGGCCGCGAAGAGGATGTAGACCGGGAAGCCCTGGTCCGCCTGGTAAAGAGTATTACGCGTTTTTTGGGACCGGAAGAGGCTTTACGCACCCAGGCAGAGTTAAACGGCAGCGCTCCCCTAACTTTTGTCTCCAGCCGGCCTATAGGTGGCGCCTGGGTGTTAAACGAGCTCTGGAACCAGCTGGGTATCAACCGCGTTTTAGCCGGGCTGCTGGCCAAACGTAAGTTCCAGGCGCCGGTAGAACGAGCCATCTTCGCTATGGTAGCCAACCGGGCTTTGAACCCGGCCAGTAAACTTAAGACCGAGGATTGGGTCAGCCACGATGTTTTCATTCCCGGCCTCCCGGACGTGCCGGTGCAAAACCTTTACCGAGCCATGGACTTCTTACTGGAGGCTGCTGAAGAACTGCAAAAGGATATCTTCTTCTCCGTGGCCCACCTCTTCAACCTGGAAGTCGATCTCCTGTACTTCGATACCACCTCCACCTACTTTGAAGTGGAAGAGGAGGATAATCCGGAGGACCATAAGCAGCACCTTCGGCGTAAAGGCAACTCCAAGGACCACCGGCCGGATTTACCCCAGGTGGTAATCGGCCTGGCTGTCACCAGGGAGGGCCTGCCGGTACGCTGCTGGGTCTGGCCGGGTAACACCGCCGACATGGCGGTAATCGAGCAAGTCAAAAAGGACCTGGTGGGCTGGCAACTGGGCCGGGTCATTACTGTTGTCGACCGCGGTTTTGCTTCGGAAGACAACCTTCGTTACCTCCAGCGCGCCGGCGGCCACTACATTGCCGGCGAAAAGATGCGCAGCGGCAAGGATACGGTGGCAGAGGCCCTTGCCCGGCCGGGCCGTTACAAAACTGTCAAGGATAACCTTGAAGTTAAAGAAGTTATCGTCGGCGACGGCGAAAAAAGGGTACGATATATCCTGGTACGTAACCCTAAAGAAGCAGAAAAAGACAGACTGGAGCGGGAGAAAATCCTGGCCCGCCTCAAGGAAGAATTAGCGGCCATTGGGGACCTCAAAGGCGAACCCCATACTAAAGCCTGCTGCCAGCTCATTGCCCATCCCACTTATGGCCGCTATCTCAAGACCGACAAGAAGGGACAACCCTATATCGATGCGGCCAGGGTGAAAGCTGAAGAGAAGCTGGACGGCAAATACCTTTTAAGAACCTCGGACGATACCATAAGTGCTGAAGACGTGGCCCTCGGCTACAAGCAACTGCTTGAGGTAGAGGATGCCTTCCGCACCATGAAGCAGTCCTTAGAGCTGCGGCCGGTCTATCATCGCCTGAGCGACCGCATCCATGCTCACGTCCTCCTGTGCTGGCTGGGACTGCTCCTAATCCGGGTAGCTGAAACGAAAGTGCAGGATAGCTGGCGGAACATCCGCCAGACCCTGGAACGCATGCACCTGGGCGAATTTGTTGGTCCTGAGGGCAGGGTACTCCAAAGGACGGAAACAACCCCGCCACAGCAGCATATCTTCAAGACCCTTGGGATAAAGGAACCGCCGCAAATAATCGCGGTCGAAACAAAGGCCAGAAAGGGTCCCTAGTAACACGCGCCCAAAAAGCCGATCCCTGAAACCCTTGCGCAACAAGCTGTTGCGCTTATTATTCACCTAGCAACTGTCGAACTCGGGGTTACGGTAAATATGTTTACCCCGCCAAAGTAAAAACAGAGATTGAGTCGTTTTTTAAAGAGATGGTAGCTGCCTATCTACCCCGGGCAACTATAGAATATTTGATATAGCTAAGATTATCAGTTTACAAGGCGCGTATTTTTACTCCCCGGGCGAGTTCTTCGCCGGCTAAATTATAAAGCGTATCCAGGAGGGCTACCTGGAAGCTGGCCGGTCCCTGGCTGGCTGCTGCCGCCCTTTCAGCCGCCAGCCCATAATAGGCCAGGGCCGCGGTACTGGCCGTTACACCATCATCTTCCACTGCCCGGAAAGCGGCAATTATGGAGGTGGCAGAACAGCCGGTACCGGTAACAAGAGTCAGCAGCGGGTGCCCGTTGTCCACGGCCAGCAAGCGTTCGCCATCACTAATGTAATCGGTAGCTCCCGTAACCGCTACCACAGTATTTAAATCCCTGGCTACTTGCTTGACCATGTCTGCCACCCGGGCAGGAGCCCCTGCGGCATCTACTCCTTTGGTATGCCCGCCAAAACCACCTATGCTGGCTATTTCCGACGCATTGCCGCGCAGGATATCGATATGCAGTTCCTTGATAATTCTTTGCGCCGTCCGGGTGCGGAAAGGCGTAGCCCCGGCTCCTACAGGATCGAAAACTACAGGGATGCCGGCCTTATTGGCTGCTTTACCTGCCAGGAGCATCGCTTCTACTACCTCTCCCGTCAAGGTTCCCATATTCAGTACTACCGCCTGGGCCAGGCGGGCCATATCAGCTACTTCTTCCCTGGCATAGGCCATGACCGGCGAGGCGCCGATGGCCAGCGTTACATTAGCCGTAAGATTGGTTACCACTAAATTGGTAATATGATGGACTAACGGCCGTTGTTCATATACCCTTTGCCGTCGCGCAGCCACCTGTTCTCCCCAGTTCATAATACCCTTCCTTTCAAGGAGCTTTATTACCTTGTTGAACTTCAGTATACCACAAAGTTCAAGCAATGGAAGTATAAATGCCAGCAGGAATTTTAGCCTTCCTGGCGAAATTTGCCTTATGATTGCTGCACCTTTAGTCCGGGCTACCCTGGCCTATATATGCGGGTTGCTGCTGGCCTCACGAATAACAGTGGGGCCGGCCTGGCCCCTTGCCCTGGCTGTAATCCTCCTGGCTCTGGTTTACCTTTTCCGGCAGCCGCCGCGGCGGGTAGAGGGGCAGGTATTGCTCCTGGCCGATTTTATGGCCCTGGGCCTCTTGATCAGCACCTGGGACAGCAGCCATCACCAGAGCCGGCTTACCGGCGACCGCGAGACCTTCCTCGACCTGACCGGTGTGGTAATAGAGGAACCACGGGTTTACCCCAACCGCGTCGTCTATACCCTGGCGGCCCGGGAGATAAGGCAGGGAGACTACCATAAAAGGGTAAGGGAAAAGGTCCAGGTTGTTCTTTACCGGTCGGCAAAGGGCGGGGAACCTGTACTTTACCGTTACGGTGACGTCCTCCGCGTCCACGGCCAGCTGGCGGCCCCGCCGGCGGCCCGTAATCCCGGCGAATTGGACTACCGCGCCTACCTGGCGCGGCAGTATATCTATAACCGGATGTTAATAGATAACCCGCGGGCCATAGTCAAGCTGGGAACTGAGCCGGGCCATCCCCTGGTGCGCCTGGCCCTGGCGGCTAAAGCCAGGGTAAAAACAGCAATCACCGCCGCCCTGCCGCCGCGCCAGGCAGGGATCCTGGCAGCCCTCCTTTTCGGGGATGTTAATGAGTTAACAGATACTGACAGTGATACCTTCAAAACCCTGGGGGTCTTTCATTTCTTTGCCGTCAGCGGCTCTAATACGGCCCTTGTTTTACTTATACTGATGGCCATAGCCGGCCTGCTGGGTCTTAAGCCAGGAGCGGCAGTGGTCCTGGGGCTGGCGGGGCTGGTTTTTTATGCCGCCGGCACCGGTTTTACCCCCTCGGTCAACCGGGCCAGCATCATGGCCGGCCTGGGGTTGATAGCCTATCTTCGCCGGGAGCGGCGGGACTTTTACACCGCCCTGGCCCTGGCGGCCCTGGTAATCTTGCTCTTCCGCCCCCGTTCCCTGTATGACAGCGGCTTCCAGCTGTCCTTTGCCGCCGCCTGGGGCATTGTTTATTTTTATCCTTTGCTGGATGACCTCCTGGCCTGGCTCCCGGCCTGGCGGGTTTACCTGGTGGTCCCCCTGGCGGCCCAGGCTTCCACCCTGCCCCTGGTGGCTTATTATTTTAACTTTGTCTCCCTCTTGAGCCTCCCGGCCAACCTTGTTACCGCCGGCCTGGTAGGGGGTATTGTAACCCTGGGGCTGGCTGCCTCTACCCTGGCCCTCATCAGTCTACCCCTGGCTGTAACGGTAGCTGTAGCCCTGGGCCCCCTTATCAGCCTGCTCCTGGCCTTCCTGGAACGCCTGGCCGGCCTCCCGGGCATCACTATACCTCTAGCCACACCTTCACCCCTGGCCGTGGCCGGTTATTACCTGGCCCTAATCCTTTTGCGGGAATTCTGGCTGCGCCGCCATGAACCCCGCTGGCAGGCTTTGTGGCAGTGGCATCGCCGCGAGCTGGGCCTGCTGGCCATCCTTACCCTGGCCACCTTCATGATTTTTCTTTATCCACCGGGCCGGCAGGAGGAACTCAAGGTAACCTTTATTGACGTCGGCCAGGGGGACGCTATTTACCTGGCCACCCCTGCCGGCCGGCACCTCCTGGTTGACGGCGGCGGCCGGCCTTACGACCAGGGCGATTTTGACGTCGGGGAAAGGGTGGTGGTACCTTTTCTCCACCGCCAGGGGGTACGGCACCTGGATGTGGTGGTCAGTACCCACCCTGATGCCGATCATATAGGCGGCCTCGCGGCCGTAGTCCGGGGAATGCCGGTGTCCCTGGTGGTCGTCCCGCCCCTCCGCGGGGCCATGCTGGACGCCTACCGTCCCTTCCTGGCAGAACTCCAGGCCAGGGGGATCCCCTGGCAGGAAGCGGGACGCGGCGATGCCCTGGCCCTGGACCCGGATCTCAATATCCAGGTCCTGCACCCCGGCCGGGAAATCAGCGGCAGCAACTCTGACAGCAATAACAACTCCCTGGTGCTGAAGGTAATTTACCGGCAGTTCAGCTTGCTCCTGAGTGCCGATATCGAGGCCGAAGCCATGGCCGATCTTAAGGCAAACGGGGCAGATGTCCGCAGCACCGTTTTCAAAGTGCCCCACCACGGCAGCCGCTACGGCCTGGAACGGGAGTTTTTAAAACAAGTGGCCCCGCAGGTGGTGGTGATCCCCGTCGGGGAGAAGAATAATTTCGGCCACCCGGCGCCGGAAATTTTAAGCTACTGGCAGGAGATGGGTGTGCCCGTCTACCGTACCGACAGGCAGGGGGCGATTATAATCAAGAGCGATGGGGAACGCTGGCAGGTTAATACCACCATCCACTAAGGATATTTACCTGGTTGCTAAAAAGAACCATGGCGCGTAGAAGGAAATAGTTAACTAAGGTCGAATATTTTTTTATAAGGCGTGAGCCAAACAATGCCGGCCTGGGGCAAAGTTATTTTCAGGGTAGACCTTGAATTACCACGTGCCCCGGCAAGGGCCGGGGAAAATTGCATACTCACCCCGGGGGTGCCCGTGAGGGCTGAGAGGTGCTAACCGTGCACTAACCCTTGGAACCTGATCTGGGTCATACCAGCGGAGGGAAGTGGGGTCAAAGGTTTATGAAGATCACCTGCTTGCCGCAGGTGTTTTTTATTAAAGAAGGGGGTAAACGCAAATGACGCAAATAGAGGCGGCCCGAGTGGGCCAGGTAACGCGGGCCATGGAAAAGGTGGCGGCGAAGGAAGGTATCCGGGTAGAAGACCTGATGGCGGCAGTGGCTGCCGGCCGGGTGGTGATCCCGGCCAATAAAAATCACCGCAACCTGGAACCATGCGGCATTGGTAAAGGCTTGAGGACCAAGGTCAATGCCAACCTGGGGACTTCCACGGCCTACCCGGATATCGAGCCGGAACTGGCAAAGCTTAGAGAAGCCCTGGACGCCGGGGCCGATGCCGTCATGGATTTAAGCACCGGTGGCGATATTAATGAGTGCCGGCGGCAAATTATTGCCCATTCCCCGGTTGCCGTCGGCACGGTGCCCATCTACCAGGCCACGGTGGAGGCCCAGGAAAAATACGGCGCCCTGGTGGAGATGACGGCCGAGGATTTATTTAAAGTAATCGAAAGGCAGGCCGAAGACGGGGTGGACTTTATCACCGTCCACTGCGGCGTTACCCTGGAAGTGGTCGACCGCCTGCGGCGGGAAGGGCGCCTTACCGACATTGTCAGCCGGGGTGGCTCTTTCCTGACAGGGTGGATGCTGCACCATGGGGAAGAGAATCCCCTCTATGCCCAGTACGACCGCCTGCTGGAGATTGCCCGCCGTTATGATGTCACCTTGAGCCTGGGCGACGGTCTCCGGCCCGGCTGCCTGGCCGATGCTACCGACCGGGCCCAGATCCAGGAGTTAATTATCCTGGGTGAACTGGTAGACCGGGCCCGGGAAGCGGGCGTCCAGGCCATGGTCGAAGGGCCGGGACACGTACCCTTAAACCAGGTGCAGGCCAACATCTTGCTGGAGAAAAGGCTCTGCCATGAGGCGCCCTTTTATGTCCTCGGCCCCCTGGTAACCGATGTCGCCCCGGGCTACGATCATATTACGGCGGCCATTGGCGGCGCCCTGGCAGCAGCGGCGGGAGCGGACTTCATCTGTTATGTCACCCCGGCCGAGCACCTGGGCCTGCCCACCCTGGCTGACGTCCGGGAAGGGGTAATGGCCGCCCGCATTGCCGGCCATGCCGCCGACCTGGCCAAAGGTATCCCCGGGGCCTGGGAATGGGACCGGGAGATGGCCCGCGCCCGCAAAGCCCTGGACTGGGAGCGCCAGCTGGAGCTGGCCATTGATCCCAAAAAGGCGCGGCAGTATCGCCGGAACCGCAATGAAGCTACCGCCGTTGCCTGTTCTATGTGCGGCGACTTTTGTGCCATGCGCCTGGTGGGAGAGTACCTGGGCAAGCCGGTAGAAAAGTGCTAAAATGAAGGGAGAACCTTTTGGGGGCCAGCGCCATAGCAAAGGTTTCCCCATAGGGATTCGTGCCAGGGAGGGCTTATCATTTGGACTGGCAGGAACTGGACAGGGAATTGGAACAAGGTAAGATAGCCCCGGTATATCTCTTTTATGGTAACGAGAGTTATCTCCTGGAGCGGGCTTTAAAAACCCTCCGGGAAAAGCTGGTCCCAGCAGAAGCGGCGGCCTTTGATTACCAGGAACTGGACGGCAGGGAGCTATCAGCAGGAAAGATAGTCCTCCTGGCCACTACCCTGCCGGCCCTGGCGCCCAGGCGCCTGGTGGTAGTAAAAGACCCGGCGGCAGAAATATTGAAGGCCGGGGAAGGGGACCTCCTGGCTTACCTGGAAAACCCGGCCCCGACGACCTGCCTGGCACTGGCAGTTAATGGCAGTATTGATAAACGCTTGAAGCTAGTGAAGCTAATCCAGCAGACCGGCCGGGTGGTAGAATTTTTACCCCTTAAGGCAGCAGAACTGGAGAAGTGGTTACAGCGGGAGGCCCGGGAGCAGGGTTATAATTTACACCCGGCGGCTGCCCGGGCCCTGGCCCAGGCCGGCGGGGGAGACCTGCGCCTGGCCAGGAATGAGTTATATAAAGTAATGACCTATACCGGGCAGCCGGGTACCATTACACCGTCAGATGTTGAGGCCCTGGTACCGGCCGCGGCTGCGGAAGCTACCATCTTCCAGTTAGTAGACGCCCTGGGGAACCGCAATGCCACCCTGGCCATTAACTCCCTGCGCCGGCTGCTGGAAAAAGGCGAGGCCCCGTTAAGCATCCTGGCCATGCTGGCCCGCCAGCTGCGCCTGATTTACCAGTACCACCTGGCGGCGGATAAAGGCGAGCTGGCCGCCAGGCTGGGAGTAAAACCCTTTGTCGTGCAGAAGGTGGCCGCCCAGGCCCGCAATTTTTCCCTGCCTGCTGCCGGCCGGGCCCTGGAGGAATTATTAAAGGTAGATACCGGGATCAAGACCGGGCAGGGTGGAGCCGGCCCCCTGCTGGAAAAAGCTATCTGGACTATTATTAAAGGGGAGCATTAATGCTCCCCCACCTTTACTCTTCACCAGCGGGTCGCTTCTGGTCCTTTTCCCGGACTGCTCCGGCAGTACTCCTGACGGTACCAGCTGCTCTAGTACCAGGGGTCGCAATTTCGGTAGCAAATTCATAGGCGGTACCCGGGGTACCTTCGGTAGCAATGCCCTTCCGGTTGGCTTCTTTTTCCGGCCGCTCTTTAGCGGTGCCAGGTTTTTCCGGCATAAATTAAAGTCCCCCCTTTCTGCAAGCCTGTTTTTATTATGGCATGATGAAGGGGGGAAAATTCCGGGTAAATTAAAAACCCCCTGGATAGGCGGGGGTTATGTTGCTCAAATTAAGCCATGGGATTAAGCCGACGTTTTGTTGAACAGGCGCTGCAGCCTTGATTTTTTCCGGGCGGCAGTGTTCGGGTGGAGAACGCCTTTGGTAACGGCTTTGTCGATGGTGCGAATGGCCTGGCGCAAATTTTCGGCAGCGGCACTATCGCCCTGTTCCAGGGCCGTCCGGAATTTTTTGATGGCCGTTTTCACGCGGGATTTGACGGCCTTGTTGCGCTCGGTACGAATGCGGGTCAGCTCTACGCGTTTAATGGCCGACTTAATGTTGGGCATCCCAGCTCACCTCCCGCCTTATTTTATCATGGCAACCTGGTAAAAGCAACATTTAACCGGATTGAGCCGGGTTCTCCCGCCGCAGGTCTTCGATAACTCCCGCCAGGACCCTGGCTATCAGGCGGGCGGAGCGTTCCGCCTCTTCCAGGGTATTATTATCGCTGCCAACTTCTAAGAGCAGGGCCCGGGGCAGGAGGTGCTGGTTGTAGCGGCCTTCCTGGACCCGGACACCCAGGCATAAACCGGGATAAAGTTCGTCCATTTTTTTAGCCAGCTGGTGGGCAAAGGCCTCATTCTGGCGCCAGTTGGGGTGTTCCAGGCGGGCATTGCTGCCGACGATAATGAGCACCTGGGCGACTTTCTGGTGGGCAATTTCCACTACCGGTGGTGCCGGCAGGCCGGCGTTGCGATGGATATCCAGGGCCACCAGGACGGAAGGGTTTTCCGCCAGCATTCTTTTCAGGGTTTTTTCGGAGTTGGCATAGGACCTGGTAAAGTCGGGATAATCATGGATGGTAGTTGAACGTACTACCGGGATGCCGTAATCTTTGCTTAAAGTTTCGGCCAGGACCGCCGCCACCTGGCTGACACCGCCGTTTTTCCCGGGAAATTTAGCCTGCCCCTCACTCGGCTGGTAGGATTCCGCATTGTGGGTGTTGTATATAGCAACCAGCGGGTTATCGGCGCTGGCGATCTCCCTTTCTGCCGGCGCTGGTGGGGCACTTTCCCCCGGCAGCGGCGGGGGCAACTCATACTCTTCCTCGGTAGTCAGCAAGGGCGTTACCCCGGCACTGCCGGGGAAAACTACCAGGGGTGAGGCCAGGACCCGGGCGGCGGCCGCCAGGTTTTTGCTGGAACTATCTTGCGGGCTGCTGGCCGCGCGTAAAGCAAGGGTCGGCAGGCCTTCGCTTAAAATGCCTTCCAGCAGGGGCAGGGGTAACCAGGCAGAATAACTTACGCCGGGGGATAGCTGGCGGCCGGCTTTAATCAAACGCCAGGTACCGGTAGCCAGGGAAAGAATAACCGCCACTGCCACGAATACTTTTACCAGGCGAGATAGAAAGATCCTGGCCTGCCAGCGGGTAATAACGTGAATCCGCAAACTTTCCGCCCCCTTGCTGGTAGCCATTTTATTCCTCCAGGGGATAATTTAGACCTGGGGACGGACCACGAGGGGCAATGTTAGGAGGCTGAGCAGTGACTGGGGCCCAACTTAAGGATCTTTTACAGGCTTATAAAAACGGGCAGGTTGACCTGGACACCGTCATGGGGCATTTAAAAAGTTTAAAGGAAGAAGACCTGGGCTTTGCCAAGGTCGATCACCACCGGGCTTTAAGGAACGGCTTTCCGGAGGTTATTTTCGGCCAGGGAAAAACAAAGGAACAGGTGGCGGCCATTGCCTCCCGCCTGGCGGCTGCCGGCTCAACGGTCCTGGTAACCAGGACTACCAGGGAAGTATACCAGGAGGTTGCCGCTCGCTTGCCGGCGGCCGAATTTAACGAACTGGCCCGGACCATCGTGGTGGCTGCCGGGGAGATCAAGCCTACCGGTGGTAGAGTGGCGGTTTTAAGCGCCGGGACGGCCGACCTGCCTGTGGCCGAAGAAGCAGCGGTGACGGCGGCGGTAATGGGCAATGAGGTGGAGAGAATTTACGATGTCGGCGTGGCCGGCATCCACCGCCTGCTGGGGCGGGTGGAACTGGTACGCCGGGCCGATGTGGTTATTGTCGTCGCCGGCATGGAAGGTGCCCTGGCCAGCGTCGTAGCCGGCCTGGTGGACCGGCCGGTGATTGCCGTGCCGACAAGCATCGGTTATGGGGCGAGTTTCGGCGGGCTGGCCGCCCTGCTGACCATGCTTAATAGCTGTGCTGCTGGCATTGGCGTCGTTAATATTGACAACGGTTTTGGCGCTGCCGCCCTGGCCACGGCTATCACCCGCCTGAAAAAAGTATAATTTACCTCCTTTTTGGGCAATGCTATAGGCGAACCCGTAGGAGGTGATAAATATGACTAACTGGGTAGGCGCCGTTGTCCGCTTTGTTGTCTCGGCCCTGGTGCTGATGCTGGTAGGTTTTATCCTTCCCGGCATTAGAGTAGCAGGTTTCACCGGTGCCCTGATTGCGGCCGTCGTTATAGCCATCCTGGGCTGGCTGGCAGAAGCCGTCCTTGGCAAGCGGATTTCCCCCCATGGTCGCGGCATTGTCGGCTTTATCGTCGCGGCAATAGTAATCTATCTGGCTCAATTTATTGTCCCCGCCTACTTAAGCGTGAATATCCTGGGTGCTTTACTGGCGGCTCTAGTTATCGGTGTAATTGATGCCTTTGTCCCTACCGAGCTACGCTAGGCAATGAGCTGCCGGGCGGGCCGGGCTTTTAGCCCGGCCCGCTTTCTGTGCGCCCGGCATGGGCGTTAACTTAGTGGTGAAAGTCCACTGCAGGCGAGGCAGCACCAGTCTGCTAGCCAAAGGCAAGGGTGTCCATCGCGAGGTGGGATCCGAAGGAAGCCGGAGGCAAAGCCACGGCCCGATGAACAAGAACCCCATACGAGGCTAGACCGTTCGGATAAGCTGGCGGAACACAGCGAAATCCCAGGCTGCCAAGGGACGGTAGAGTATATGGGGCGGGCACGGGGCGAAGGTTAACGCTCTTACCCGGGGAGGCCTGCCGGATAAGCCAGGGAGAGCTGGTAAACCGTATCGGAAGGTACGGCTGAACCGGCAGGAGTCAGCAGAGGGCATAGTACCCTGGGGGTCATGAACTCCAGGGGAAGGCCCGAACATCAAGTCAGAGGTGAAACCGGTGCGTTCGCGAGAAGGACAGAGACAGCAGAAAACCCCGCAAGGGGCCTGCCCGCGGGAAGAAGTGGTGAAGCCACGGGGGAGCGCGGGAGGGCCGAGTTCTTCTCCGGCACAAAGCGGGACGTCACCTCGCGGAGGCCAAGGTAGCGGCCTGATGGAGCAGGTGGTGGCCAGGGAGAACATGCTGGCCGCGCTGAAACGGGTAGAGCGGAACGGAGGCGCGCCCGGTGTGGACGGCATCCCGACCGAACGGTTGCGGGACCAAATACGCGCCGAGTGGCCGCGCATCCGGGAAGAACTGCTCGCGGGAACCTACAGACCGAAGCCCGTGCGCCGGGTCGAAATCCCGAAACCCGGGGGAGGCAAACGGATGTTAGGGATACCCACCGTAATGGACCGCCTAATCCAGCAGGCCCTCCTGCAAGTATTGACGCCCATCTTCGAACCGCAGTTCTCAGAGGCCAGCTACGGGTTCCGTCCCGGAAGGAAAGCCCATGATGCGGTAAAGAAGGCGCGGCAATACGTAGAAGAAGGATACGAATGGGCCGTGGACCTGGACATCGAGAAATACTTCGACCGGGTAAACCACGACATCCTCATGGCCCGGGTGGCCCGGAAAGTGGCAGATAAGAGGGTACTTACCCTTATCCGCCGCTATCTCCAGGCAGGCGTCATGGTAAACGGAGTGGTCATGGAGACGGCAGAAGGAACGCCCCAGGGCGGACCCTTAAGCCCGTTATTGGCCAACATACTCCTGGACGACCTGGACAAAGAACTGGAAAAGAGGGGCCACAAGTTCGTCCGTTACGCCGATGACTGCAACATCTACGTCAAAAGCAAACGGGCAGGAGAAAGGGTCATGGCCAGTATCCGCAACTTCCTGCAGGAGCGGTTGAAGCTCAAGATCAACGAGCAGAAGAGCGCGGTAGACCGGCCGTGGAAGCTGAAATTTCTGGGGTTCAGCATGTACAAACACAAGGCAGGAGTAATCCTTATCCGCCTGGCGCCGCAGACCATCGACCGGGTGAAAACGAAAATCCGGGAGATAACCGCCCGGAATAAACCCTTAAAGATGGCCGAGCGCATAGAGCGCCTGAACGCCTACCTGGGCGGCTGGATAGGGTACTTCGCCCTGGCCGACACGCCCAGCATCTTTAAGAACTTAGAAAGCTGGACGCGGCGGAGGCTGCGCATGTGTCTCTGGAAGCAGTGGAAGCGAGTACGGACCAGGTACCGCGAACTACGCGCATTGGGATTGCCGGAATGGGTAGTGCATGAATTCGCCAATGCCCGCAAAGGGCTGTGGCGGATGGCCCATGGGCCAATGAATAGAGCCCTGGGCAATGCCTACTGGCAATCCCAGGGCCTGATGAGCTTAACCGAGCGCTATTCTTATCTTCGTCAAGCTTGGTGAACCGCCGGATGCGGACCCGCATGTCCGGTGGTGTGAGAGGACGGGGGCTAGCCGCCCCCTCCTACTCGATGTGCGCCCGGCATGGGCGTTAACTTAGTGGTGAAAGTCCACTGCAGGCGAGGCAGCACCAGTCTGCTAGCCAAAGGCAAGGGTGTCCATCGCGAGGTGGGATCCGAAGGAAGCCGGAGGCAAAGCCACGGCCCGATGAACAAGAACCCCATACGAGGCTAGACCGTTCGGATAAGCTGGCGGAACACAGCGAAATCCCAGGCTGCCAAGGGACGGTAGAGTATATGGGGCGGGCACGGGGCGAAGGTTAACGCTCTTACCCGGGGAGGCCTGCCGGATAAGCCAGGGAGAGCTGGTAAACCGTATCGGAAGGTACGGCTGAACCGGCAGGAGTCAGCAGAGGGCATAGTACCCTGGGGGTCATGAACTCCAGGGGAAGGCCCGAACATCAAGTCAGAGGTGAAACCGGTGCGTTCGCGAGAAGGACAGAGACAGCAGAAAACCCCGCAAGGGGCCTGCCCGCGGGAAGAAGTGGTGAAGCCACGGGGGAGCGCGGGAGGGCCGAGTTCTTCTCCGGCACAAAGCGGGACGTCACCTCGCGGAGGCCAAGGTAGCGGCCTGATGGAGCAGGTGGTGGCCAGGGAGAACATGCTGGCCGCGCTGAAACGGGTAGAGCGGAACGGAGGCGCGCCCGGTGTGGACGGCATCCCGACCGAACGGTTGCGGGACCAAATACGCGCCGAGTGGCCGCGCATCCGGGAAGAACTGCTCGCGGGAACCTACAGACCGAAGCCCGTGCGCCGGGTCGAAATCCCGAAACCCGGGGGAGGCAAACGGATGTTAGGGATACCCACCGTAATGGACCGCCTAATCCAGCAGGCCCTCCTGCAAGTATTGACGCCCATCTTCGAACCGCAGTTCTCAGAGGCCAGCTACGGGTTCCGTCCCGGAAGGAAAGCCCATGATGCGGTAAAGAAGGCGCGGCAATACGTAGAAGAAGGATACGAATGGGCCGTGGACCTGGACATCGAGAAATACTTCGACCGGGTAAACCACGACATCCTCATGGCCCGGGTGGCCCGGAAAGTGGCAGATAAGAGGGTACTTACCCTTATCCGCCGCTATCTCCAGGCAGGCGTCATGGTAAACGGAGTGGTCATGGAGACGGCAGAAGGAACGCCCCAGGGCGGACCCTTAAGCCCGTTATTGGCCAACATACTCCTGGACGACCTGGACAAAGAACTGGAAAAGAGGGGCCACAAGTTCGTCCGTTACGCCGATGACTGCAACATCTACGTCAAAAGCAAACGGGCAGGAGAAAGGGTCATGGCCAGTATCCGCAACTTCCTGCAGGAGCGGTTGAAGCTCAAGATCAACGAGCAGAAGAGCGCGGTAGACCGGCCGTGGAAGCTGAAATTTCTGGGGTTCAGCATGTACAAACACAAGGCAGGAGTAATCCTTATCCGCCTGGCGCCGCAGACCATCGACCGGGTGAAAACGAAAATCCGGGAGATAACCGCCCGGAATAAACCCTTAAAGATGGCCGAGCGCATAGAGCGCCTGAACGCCTACCTGGGCGGCTGGATAGGGTACTTCGCCCTGGCCGACACGCCCAGCATCTTTAAGAACTTAGAAAGCTGGACGCGGCGGAGGCTGCGCATGTGTCTCTGGAAGCAGTGGAAGCGAGTACGGACCAGGTACCGCGAACTACGCGCATTGGGATTGCCGGAATGGGTAGTGCATGAATTCGCCAATGCCCGCAAAGGGCTGTGGCGGATGGCCCATGGGCCAATGAATAGAGCCCTGGGCAATGCCTACTGGCAATCCCAGGGCCTGATGAGCTTAACCGAGCGCTATTCTTATCTTCGTCAAGCTTGGTGAACCGCCGGATGCGGACCCGCATGTCCGGTGGTGTGAGAGGACGGGGGCTAGCCGCCCCCTCCTACTCGATGTTATAATAATAGAGCTAACCCACCAGTGAGACTTTTAAAAAAGGAAACCGGCGCCGCCAGTTTCCACGGGAATTTGGACATCAGACTTCATGCATCTTGCTTCCGACTTGCGTGGGGGAGGAAGTTATTTAGTGACAGAGCAAAAAAATATCCGTAATTTCTGCATCATTGCCCATATTGACCACGGCAAGTCCACCCTGGCCGACCGCCTCCTGGAGTATACCGGCGCTTTGAGCAAGCGGGAGATGGTGGACCAGGTTCTGGATACCATGGAACTGGAACGGGAGCGCGGCATCACCATCAAGCTCCAGGCGGTCCGCCTGAACTATAGAGCCCGGGACGGCCGGGAATATGTTTTAAACTTGATTGACACCCCGGGACACGTGGACTTTACCTATGAAGTATCCCGGAGCCTGGCGGCCTGTGAAGGTGCCCTGCTGGTGGTTGACGCGGCCCAGGGCATTGAGGCCCAGACCCTGGCCAATGTTTACCTCGCCCTGGAACACAACCTGGAAATTATCCCGGTTATCAATAAAATCGACCTGCCCAATGCTGAGCCGCAACGGGTACGCCGCGAGATAGAAGACGTCATCGGCCTGGACGCCGGTGAAGCCATCCTGGCCTCGGCTAAAACCGGGGTGGGGACGGAAGAGATCCTGGAGGCCATCGTCCGGCGCATTCCCCCGCCCCGGGGCGACCGGGAAGCGCCCTTAAAGGCGCTGATTTTTGATTCCATCTTTGATAGCTACCGGGGGGCTATCCCCTATATACGGATTGTCGAGGGCCAGGTGCAAAAGGGCGACCGCATCCGTTTCATGGCTACGGGGGCCGAATTTGAAGTTAATGAGGTGGGCATTTTCACCCCGGCGCCGCGGCAGGTCACAACACTAGCCGCCGGCGAGGTGGGCTTTCTCTCCGCCAGCATTAAAAATGTCAAGGATACCCGGGTCGGCGACACCATCACCAGCGCCACCCGGCCGGCCAGGGAGCCCTTGCCGGGCTACCGCAAGGTCATGCCCATGGTTTACTGCGGCCTGTTCCCGGTGGACTCGGAACAATTTGACAACCTGCGGGATGCCCTGGAAAAGCTACAGTTAAATGACGCCTCATTAAGCTTTGAGCCGGAAACCTCAGTGGCCCTGGGTTTCGGCTTTCGCTGTGGCTTCCTGGGACTGCTGCACATGGAGATTATCCAGGAGCGGCTGGAAAGGGAGTATGGCCTGGAACTCATAACTACCGCGCCCAGCGTAGTCTACCGGGTGGTGCGGACCGACGGCGGGGTGGAGATGGTTGACAATCCCACCGCCCTGCCGGCACCTAACTTGATTGACCATATTGAAGAGCCCTATGTCGAGGCCACCATCATGACGCCCAGGGAATATGTAGGGCCGGTAATGGAACTCTGCCAAGGAAAACGCGGTACTTTCCTTAATATGGATTACCTTTCCGAGAAAAGGGTGGCTTTAAAATACGACCTGCCGCTGGCGGAAATTATCTACGATTTCTTTGACCAGCTTAAGAGCCGGACGCGGGGCTATGCTTCCCTGGATTATGAAGTCAAGGGCTACCGGCCGGCGGAGCTGGTAAAGATGGATATCCTTATTAATAATGAAGTGGTGGATGCCCTGTCGGTAATCACCCACCGGGACCAGGCCTACCACCGCGGCCGGGCCCTGGTGGAACGCCTGCGCCAGCTGATCCCGCGCCAGCTCTTTGACGTGCCCATCCAGGCCGCCATCGGCAGCCGGATCATCGCCCGGGAAACCATCCCGGCGCTGCGCAAAAACGTCCTGGCCAAGTGTTACGGCGGCGATGTGACGCGGAAGCGCAAGCTCCTGGAGAAACAAAAGGAAGGCAAGAAGCGCATGAAACAGGTGGGCACGGTGGACATCCCCCAGGAGGCCTTTATGGCCGTGCTGAAGGTAGGGAAGTCGTAGGCTGTGGTCATCATATCTAAGACTGGCTTTAGTTTGGAGCGAGCGACTTGGCCCGAGCGGCGAATTGGCCTTGGTGAAGCCGAAGAGCGAGGGCGGGGCCGAGGACAGCGAGGCCTTCGGCCGGCCTTTGAGGCAAGGACGCCGAATAGGCCGGGAACCCCGCCTGAGCCTGAGGCTGAACCTTAGGCCAATCCGCAAGGGCCAGGGAGCGAGCGAAAACAAAGCCAGTCATATTTACATCCACATACCCTTCTGTATTCGCAAGTGCCATTACTGCGACTTCGTCTCCTATCCCAGCCGGTCACCGGAGGAAATGTCCGCCTACTGCCGCGCCCTGGAGCGGGAAATGGAGCTGATGTCCCAGAAGTGGCAGCCGGGGCCGGCGGCCACTGTTTATATCGGCGGCGGTACCCCGACCCTGCTCCCCGCTCGGGATCTGGAGCAGGTCCTGGAGGCAGCGGCCCGCTACTTCGGCCGGCAGCCGGGGGCAGAAGTTTCTATAGAGGCCAACCCCGGCACGGTAGATGAAGCTAAACTCCGGGACCTGCGGGCCGCTGGGGTGAACCGCCTCTCCCTAGGAGCCCAGGCCTTTGACGACGACCTCCTTGGTGCCATGGGCCGCATCCACCGGCGCCGGGACATCTACCAGGCCTGCGAGCTGGCGCGCCGGGCCGGCTTTAATAACATCAACCTGGACCTGATCTTCGGCCTGCCGGGCCAGACCCTGGACGGCTGGCGGGCTACCTTAAAGGAAGCCATTGCCCTGCAGCCCGAGCATATTGCCGCTTACAGCCTCCAGGTGGAGGAAGGTACGCCCTGGGGTAACCTGGCGGCTGCCGGCGAGTTACCCTTGCCCGGGGAAGAACTGGAACTGGCCATGTACCAGGAAGCCCGGGAAAGGCTGGCAGCTGCCGGTTACCGGCAATATGAAATATCCAACTTCGCCCGGCCGGGGTACCAGTGCCGCCACAACCTCACTTACTGGTTTAACCAGCCCTACCTGGGCCTGGGGGCGGCCGCAGCCTCCTCCTGGCAGGGCCAGCGCTGGCAGAATTTCAGCGACCTGCAGCTGTACCGGGACGCCTTATCCCGCGGCCAGCTACCCCGGGCGGAAATAGAAACCTTAACACCCCGCCAGCAGATGGCTGAAACCATGTTTATGGGCCTGCGCCTGCTGGCCGGCGTCGACTTGCAGGCCTTCCGGCAGCGTTTCGGGATTGACGCCCGGGAGATTTATGCCCGGGAGCTGGACCAGCTTTACCAGGTAGGACTGGTAGAGGAAAAAAACGGCCATTTAAGGCTCACCGAAAAGGGTTTGCCCCTGGCCAATGAAGTTTTTGTGCAGTTTGTCTCTAGTTCCTGTCCATCTTAAAAAGGCCAGGGGCCAGTACCTTTACCGCTACCGATGCGCCAGCACAAACAGCAAATGCGACCCTCCCATGAAGTTGCCGCCAGCAAGGGCTTCGCTGGCGGCATTATATTAGGGCCGGTTGGCCAGGGCAGGCAGCTTTTGCTTTTGTTTTGTATGCCAGTACAAAAATTAATGGGCAAGACTTGCAGACTGAGACAAAGGAAAGAGATCCAGGGATGTTGAAATAACCTTGTAATCAAGGCGATAATTCTTTTTATATATGTGAACGTTAGGACACTCGTAAATCTGAGGGGAGGTCGGCCCATGACCCCGGCGGACAACCTGGCCCGCAAGTGGGAAGGCATCCAGATCCTTTGCGAGGACAGGATGTTTGCTTATAACTTACTGCGCACCACCTTTATCCAGGAGCCTGCCCGGGAGTTCCTCGATCTCTTGGCGGGGGATGCCTTGATCCAGGTATTTCCCTTCACTGCAGAAAACCGGGAAATCGGGGCCGGGGTGGATCAGGTAAATAAATACCTGGAGAGGTATACCTCCCTGGCGGCGGACGGCCGGGGTGAAGAGTTGGAGAGGTTGCGGTGGGATTATACCCGGATGTTCGTTGGCCCCTACCAACTCCCGGCACCACCGTGGGAATCGGCCTATCTAAATGACGAGCGCCTTCTTTTGCAGGCAGAAACCCTGGCCGTCAGACGCGTCTATCTTAGTTACGGCTTTATCCCCAGGAACTATCACCAGGAGGCCGATGACCACCTGGGGCTGGAACTGGAATTCATGTTCCGGTTGAGCGAAATGGTGGCGGGGAAAATGGCCCTCAGGGATACTGCGGGAGCTGCGGCCATACTCAAAGACCAGGAGGCATTTCTGGCTGATCACATCCTGAAATGGGTGCCCCGGTTTGCCGGGGATGTAATGCATAGCTCGGCCACTGATTTTTACCAGGGGATGGCCCGCCTGCTGAAGGGATTTATCCATCTGGACCGGCAGGCCACAGCAGAACTTTTGCAGGCGATTGCTTGAGAGGGCGTAACGGGACTTTATCGGAGGTGAGGGGAGCATGAGTAATCTCATCGAAAAAGCCCTGGAATACAAAATGAACCGCAGGGCTTTCCTGAAATCGACGGCTGTTGCCTCGGCAGCCCTTACCCTGGCGGGCTGCAGCGGTGGTTTGACTCAAGTTTCCAGCGAAGAGGCGGCCCGGCTGGCCCGTAAGGAAGGCCGGTGGCTTTCCGCCGCCTGCTGGCATAACTGCGGCGGCCGCTGCCTGAATAAAGCCTATGTAGTTGACGGTGTGGTCGTGCGGCAAAAGACCGATGACACCCATCCCGACAGCCCTGATTTCCCCCAGCAGCGGGGCTGCGCCCGGGGTCGTTCCCAGCGCAAGCAGGTCTTCGGCGTCGACCGGCTGAAGTACCCCATGAAGCGCAAGCACTGGGAGCCGGGGGGCGGCAGGAAGGAACTCCGGGGCCGGGACGAATGGGTGCGCATTTCCTGGGATGAGGCCCTGGACATTGTAGCCGGCGAGATTAAAAGGATCAAGGAGAAATACGGCAGCAGGGCTATCTTTGTCGGCGGCGGCAATGAAATCAGCAATATCCTGGCCCTCTACGGCGGCTATGTATCCCATTGGGGTACTACCTCCTGGGGTTCCTGGCGTTACACCGGTGACATCATCGGCCTGGCGGATGGTTACTTTAATTTCAGCCACAACGACCGCTTTGACTTGCGCAATTCCCGGCTTATCGTCCTCTGGGGAGCCAACCCGGCCTGGAGCAGCCTGGGCAACCCCACCTATAACTACCTGCAGGCCAAAAAGGCCGGGGCTAAATTCATTTTTATCGACCCTATCTACACCGACGCGGCCCGGGTCCTGGGAGGGGAGTGGATCCCCATCCGGCCGGCTACCGACCACGCCATGCTCCTGGGTATGGCCTATACCCTGATTACAGAAGACGACCCGGGCACCAACCCGTTAATCGACTGGGACTTCCTGAACCGCTGCACCATTGGTTTCGATGCCGACCACATGCCGCCGGGGGTGGACCCCAAAGAAAACTTTAAAGACTATGTCCTGGGCACTTATGACGGCGTGCCCAAGACGCCGGAGTGGGCGGCGGAGATCTGCGGCGTCGACCCCGAAAGGATACGCAGCCTGGCCCGGGAGATCGCTACCACCAAAAGGGTCGCCCTCCTCACCGGCTGGGCGCCGGCCCGGGTCCGCAACAGTGATTCCTGGCCGCAGATGTTCATGACCCTGGGCTGCATGACCGGCCACATCGGCCAGCCGGGCCGGATGACGGGTGTCAGCTGCCATCGAAGCACCGCTGACGGCGGGCCGCCCCTGGTTCTCCCCGGCAGCAGCGGTTTGCCCGGCATTAAAAATCCAGTTGCCGACAGCATCAACGATAATGAGATTTGGGATGCGATTCTCAAAGGTAAATACACCGCCGGTTATAACGACATCCGGGAGATCAATATCCAGATGATCTACCACGGCGGCGGCGCCACCCTGCAGACCCGGGACGGGATGATTAAAGGCATTGAGGCCCATCGCAAGGTGGAATTTGTTGTTTCCCATTCCCAGTTCCTGACGACCAACTCCAGGTATGCCGACGTGGTTCTCCCGGTGACTACCGAGTGGGAACGGGAAGGGGGACTCCTTACCGGCAACCGGGAAATTTTAATCTACTACACTAAAATAACCGAACCGCTATACGAAGCCCGGGACGACCAGTGGATCGCTATCGAGATCGCCAGGAGGCTGGGCCTTGACCCCCGGCAGGCTTACCCAATCTCCCCCAAACAGCAGCTCTTCAACCAGCTGGCCGGGGCCAAGGTAATGAAGGAGGACGGTTCCGGGTTTGAGAAGCTGTTGACCATTACGGCAGCGGACATCGCCGCCTGGGGCGTCCAGGGCGAGCCCCAGCAGGGCCGGATCACTTTACAGGAATTCCAGGAGAAGGGGATTTACCAGGTACCCCGGAAACCCGGCGACAAACTGGGCTTTATCGCCCTGAAGGACTTCCGTGAGGACCCCCAGGGCCACCCCTTAAAGACTGCTACCGGTAAATTGGAGATTTATTCCCAGGCCCTGGCCAAAATGGTCAAGGATAAAGGCTGGACGGAAATCAGGCCCATACCAGCTTACAACCCGCCCCGGGAGGGTTATGAGGACACCTTTGCCGATTGGTCCAAAAAGATTAAGGGAGATTATCCTCTGCAGCTAATTACGCCCCATTATCTCCGGCGGTCCCACTCGGTCTTCGACAATATCCCCTGGCTGCGGGAGGCCTTCCCCAACCATGCCTGGATGAATCCAGTCGATGCCGCGGCGCGGGGGATTAAAGAGGGAGACACCATCCTGATAACCAGCCGGCACGGTAAGACTTTACGCCCGGTACACCTGACGGAACGGATAATGCCCGGGGTAGTCGCCTGTCCCCACGGCGCCTGGGTGGAGATGGACGAAAAGACGGGTATCGATAAAGCCGGTGCCGATAATATCCTCTGCGGGGCCATCCCTACGGGTCAGGGGACCTCGGGTTGGAACTCCTGCAATGTCCAGGTCGAAAGATGGACCGGGGCGCCCTTGCCGCCTGACGACCAATGGCCCCTGCGCATCGTTTTTTAGGGAGGCGGGATAATGGCTCAACTGGGCTTTTACTACGACATGACTGCCTGCATCGGCTGCAAAACCTGCCAGGTCGCCTGTAAAGATAAGAATAACCTGGAGGCAGGGGTGCTCTTCCGCCAGGTCTATACCGTAGAAGGCGGCAAGTTCCCGCACCCCTGGTTTTACCACATCTCCCTGGGTTGCAACCATTGCGCCCAGGCGCCCTGTGTCCGGAATTGTCCTACCGGCGCCCTCTATAAAAGGGAAGACGGCGTTGTCATGCAGGACCGGAATAAATGCATCGGTTGCCGCTACTGCGTCTGGTCCTGCCCCTACGGTGCCCCGCAATATATCGCGTCCGAGGGTAAAGTAGGCAAGTGTAACCTGTGCGCGGATTTAATTGACAGGGGCGAACAACCGGCCTGCGTCGCCGCCTGCATAATGCGCGCCCTGGACTGCGGCGATATTGAGGAACTGCGGCGGAAATACGGTGGCACGGCGGACATCAAAGGCCTGCCGGCCGCCAGTATAACCCATCCCTCTATTACCATTAAACCGGCCGATGCAGCCAGGAAATAAGAGCGGAAAACGGTCCCTTTAACCCCGGGGTGCCGGTGGCCATCAACAGGGGTGGCGAATGTGATTATTGATATCTGCCAGGAAACCCTGTCCCAGATCAAAAACCCTGCCCTGGCGAAATACGCCGGGATGTATACGCAGATTTACGAAGAATTTATGGAACAAGTCCGGAGTAGCGGTATAGACGTTGCCCGGGAGAATTGCCATAAAGAGACGCGGCGGCGAATAGAGGATTTGCGCCGGAAGGGTGTAGTCGTCCGCAACGACGCTAAGAGCCTGTATATCAACCGTATTTCCCCGGCGTGCCTGGCCTGCCAGAAGGGCGTGGGGAGCCTGACCTTTTTCATCTCCCTTCAATGCCACCGCCGCTGCTTTTTTTGCTTTAACCCCAACCAGGAGAATTACGATTACTACTCCCATAATAAAAGGGATTGCCTTCAGGAACTGGAGTTTTTACAAAAAACCGGCCGGGAAATAAACCACCTGGCCCTGACAGGGGGAGAACCCCTCCTCCACCCGGCAGAAACCCTGGCCTTCTTCCGCGCCGCCAAGGAGAAATTTCCAGGTGTTTATACCCGGCTCTATACGGCCGGCGACTTGGCCGGCAAAGAGATCCTGGCAGAATTGCAAAGGGCCGGCCTGGATGAAATCCGCTTTAGTATCAGGCTGCATGACCCGGAAGGGGTGCGGCGGCGTACTTACGAGCATATCGCCCTGGCCAGGAAGTATGTTCCCCGGGTAATGGTGGAAATGCCCGTCCTGCCCGGCACAGTTAAACCCATGCAGGAAGTTTTGCTGGAACTGGACCGCCTGGGCATCTTTGGCGTAAATTTGCTCGAGTTCTGTTTTCCCTTTAATAACGTGGAAATATACAACGAAAGGGGGTATAAGATCAAGACCCCCCCTTACCGGGTGCTTTACAACTACTGGTACGGCGGGGGGCTGCCGGTAGCCGGGAGCGAGCTGGATTGCCTGGAGTTATTAGCCTTTGCCCTGGAGAAGGGGTTGCAGCTGGGCGTTCACTACTGCTCCCTGGAAAATAAAAACACCGGCCAGATTTACCAGCAAAACTACGGCCAGGAAGTAGCCGCCACCCTGTATTTCTCGCCCCGGGATTACTTCTTTAAATCGGCCAAGGTGTTCGGTGACGACATTCCCCGGGTCCTGGAAGTCTTTAAGAAGATTAATTACGACCAGTATACCATCAATAAGCAATACCGTTATCTTGAATTTCATATCAGCAAGGTTCAAGAGCTGGCGGGACACGACATTGAGGTGGGTATTTCCACCAGCGTGATGGAGAAACGCCGGGACGGCAGCTACCTGCGGGAATTGAAGGTCGACCTGACGCGCCCGATAATATTTAATCCGGAAACCGACATTTAAGTCAAAAAGGAGGAGAGGGAGTATGGCTGAGGACACCAAACTGTGGCTCAAGCCCATCTCCAGGCGCAAGTTTTTAGCCCTCAGCGCGGCGGCGGCCGGCGGGGCGGCAGCCCTGGCAACCCTGTCATGGGACAGCAAGGCCGGGGCGGCAGGCGGTGGTGCTGCCGCTGCTACGGAGGAAACAATTATCCCCACCAGCTGCGTCCATAACTGCGGCGGCCGCTGTCCCCTGAATGCCCATGTTAAAGACGGTGTGATAACCTGGTTTACTTCCGATCAAGAAGGTAACGACAGTCCTGATTTTCCCCAGGCCCGCGCCTGCCTGAAGGGACGTTCCCAGAGGAAACGCCTCTACCATCCTGACCGGTTGAAATATCCCATGAAGCGGGTAGGTAAACGTGGCGAAGGCAAATTTGAAAGGATTTCCTGGGACGAAGCCCTGGATACCATTGCCGGTGAACTGCGACGCATCAAAAGCACCTATGGTAACGAAGCGATCTATATCAATTACGCCACCGGCATCTACGGCCAGATCAGCCAGTCCTGGATAACCCCGGCCTTTGGCGGGGCTTTGAAACGCTTTCTCAATATGTTTGGCGGCTTTCTCGGTTACTACAACACCTATAGCACGGCATGCTACAGCTATACAGCGCCGTTCACTTACGGGACGGTAGAGGGCGTAAGCCCGGACAACCTGCTGTATTCAAAGCTTATCGTCCTCTTTGCCGATAACTCGGCGGAAACCCGCATGGGCGGAGCCAATCACCATTATTTCCTGCTCCAGGCCAAAGAAAAAGGGGCGCGGATAATCGTAGTGGACCCGCGCTATACGGATACCGCGGTAAATGTGGCCGACGAATGGATCCCCATCCGGCCTACTACGGATAACGCCCTCCTTGCCGCCCTGGCCTACGTCATGATCACGGAAAACCTTCACGACCAGGCCTTTCTGGATAAGTACTGCCTGGGGTTTGATGAAGAGCACATGCCGCCTGATGTGCCTCCCGGCAACTCCTTTAAAAGCTATATCTTAGGTCTAGGTGAAGACAGGACGCCGAAAACGCCGGCGTGGGCGGAGGCCATTACCGGCGTGCCCCGGAACACCATCATTAAACTGGCGCGGCAAATCGCTACCATCAAGCCCTGCTGTCTCATCCAGGGCTGGGGTTGGCAACGCCACGCCTATGGCGAACAGCCGGTAAGGGGTTTACCGGTCCTGGCGGCCATGACGGGCAATATCGGCCTTAAGGGAGGGGGGCCGGGCCTGTACTACGGGGGCCACGGGGTGCCTGTAGCCTGGATGCCTGCGGGAGAAAATCCGGTCAAAGCTTCTATCCCCTGCTTCATGTGGACGGAGGCCATTGAGCGAGGCCATGAAATGACCGCTGCCGACGGGGTCAAAGGGGCAGATAAGCTCTCCACTGACATCAAGGTGGTCTGGAATTACGCCAGCAATACTTTGGTAAACCAGCATGCAGATGCCAACCGGACAGCCCGGATACTGTCCGATGAAAAGAAATGCGAACTAATAATAGTGCACGACATCTTCCTCACTCCCAGCGCCAGGTTTGCCGATATACTGCTGCCTGACGTCACCCACTTTGAACGGGAAGATATCGTTACTTTCGCCTCTGGCATCGGCTATGCTATTTACCATCAAAAGGTGATAGATCCACCCCATGAATGCCGGAGCCTCTACTGGGTCTGTAGCGAACTAGCCAAACGGCTGGGCTTTGGCGACAGGTACACCGAAGGGAAGACAGAAGAAGACTGGCTGCGCTATATTGTGGAGGAAACCCGCAAGGCGAATCCGGACTTCCCTACCTTTGAAGAATTCCGGCGCAAGGGTATTTATAAAGTGGCGCCCAGGGAACCCATTATCCCCTACAAAAAGCAGATTGAAGATCCGGCCAATAACCCCTTCAAGACGCCTTCGGGGAAGATAGAGATTTTCTCCCCCCGCCTGTGGGCCATGAACAACCCCCGGGAGATACCGGCCATCCCCAAATATGTCCCGGCCTGGGAGGGTCCGGAAGATCCCTTGAAGGAGAAATATCCCCTGCAGTGCATCAGTCCCCACTACAAGCGGCGGGTACATTCCACCTTCGATAATGTGGCCTGGCTGGAAGAGGCGGCCCGGCAAGAGCTATGGATAAACCCGGCAGATGCAGAGAAGCGGGGCATCCGGGACGGTGACCGGGTAAAGGTGTTCAACGACCGCGGTGCAACTATAACTTACGCCAGGGTAACCCCCCGGATTCTGCCCGGCGTGGTATCCTTACCCCAGGGCGCCTGGTGGACGCCGGATCCGGACGGGGTAGATACCAGGGGCTGCGTCAACGTCCTCACTAAATACCATCCCACGCCCCTGGCCCACGGCAACCCCCAGCACACCAACCTGGTGCAGGTGGTTAAAGCTTAAAGGCCGAAGCACCTGGATAAGCCAAAAAGATAAAAACAGAACGGAGGAGAAACTATGGCCGGACAGCTAGGTTTTCACGTCCAGCAGGACCGCTGTATCGGCTGCTTTACCTGCCAGATCGCCTGCAAGGATAAAAACGACCTGGAGGTAGGACAGCTCTTCAGGAAAGTCCATGAGATAGCCGGCGGCGGCTATACCGTGGTGGGCAACAACGCCGTTAAAGCCGACGTCTACGCCTACTGGATTTCAATAAGTTGCAACCACTGCCAGGAGGCGCCCTGCGTTAAGAACTGCCCCACCGGCGCTATGCAGAAGCGCCCGGAGGATGGGGTCGTCTTTGTCGATCAGAATAAATGTATCGGTTGCCGTTACTGCGTCTGGAGCTGCCCCTACGAGGCGCCCCAGTATAACCCCGAAAGCGGCAAGGTAGGCAAGTGCGACTTCTGCCGCGATCTCCTGGCCAAAGGGGAACAGCCGGCCTGCGTAACCGCCTGCCCCATGCGGGTACTGGATTTCGGCCCCCTGGACGAACTCAAGAAGAAATACGGCGGTACCAACCAGATCAAAGGCCTGCCTGACCCCAACCTTACCAAACCTTCAATTTTAATAACTCCCCACCGGGATGCAGCCCTGGGGAAATAGGAATGGGAGGAGAAGCTAATGGGTAAAGAATGGGCGCTGGTACTTTTCACCTTACTGGCCCAGATGAGCGTAGGTTTAATGGTCGTCGCCCAGGCCTTGAATTTAAAGCAGAGGGAAGGGCTCAAGCCGGTTCTCCTGTGGGTAGGCATCCTTATGGCGGCCAGCATGATTGTCTCTCTAGGACACCTGGGCAGCCCTGTAGGAGCGCCGCTGGCTGTTCTGAATTTGAAGACCTCGTGGCTCAGCCGGGAGATTTTCTTCTCGGCCGGGTTCTTCGTCCTGTGGCTGGTGAGTTACTATGTTGAGGTGCGCAGCGGGGCCGGTGAGGGGGCCAGGGCCGCCCTGGGCTGGCTGGCCGGCCTGTGCGGGATAATAGCCCTCGTCAGCATGGCCAACATCTATGTCCACACCATCCTGCCGGCGTGGGAGACGGCCTATACCCATATAGTCTTCTACAGTACGGCCCTGGTGCTGGGGGCCATCCTCTACGCCGTGCTGGCCTACCGGGCCCGGCAGGAAGGCCAGGGAAGCATGCTGAAAACAACGGTCATCCTGGCGGTCATCGGCGTGGCCCTGCAGCTGGTCAGCCTGCCGCCCTACCTGGCCAGCTTGAGCGCCGGACCGGTAGCGGCGCAGGAGAGTGCCCGCCTGCTCCTGGGAGCAGCGCCGGCCCTGGTATTGAGCCAGGCCCTGGCGATAATCGGTGGCCTTGTCTTTACCTTCCTGGCCCTGCGGGCGTACGGCGAAAATGGTTCGGCCCTGACGGGACAGTGGCTCTACGGCGCCCTGGCCCTCCTCATCCTGGCCGAACTAGCCAGCCGCTATCTTTTCTATGCCACCGGGGTCAGCATTATGGTCGGCCAGTTCTGAGTCAGGCTATCATATTATTACTTACGCCTGACTGACATTAACAAAGGATATGGCAGGTATCTTCTTCCACCTTCTTGACCGTGCGCAAGTAAAGTACGATAATATAAAGTGAGAATTTTAGTTTAGAAGCGGGCTGACCATGCCCGCTTTTTCAAAATGAGGGCGGGAAAACTCTGGAGACTATTGCCGGGAGCCTTTCAGGCCTATGCAACCATAACCTTGCCGGACCGCTGATTAACGGAGGTGGAGCTTGATGGCGCCGCGTTTTTACCGCCATACCTGCCCCCGGAATTGCTACAACACCTGCGGCCTGATCTCCCTGGTAGAAGGGGGAAAAATCAAGGAGCTGGCCGGCGATCCGGCCCACGGTTACAGCCGGGGACACCTTTGCCGTCTCGGCTACAGCTACCTGGAGATCTTCAACCATCCAGAGCGGGTGCTGCACCCTTTACGGCAGGAGCCCCGGGGTTCCGGCAACTGGCGCCGGATAGGCTGGGACGAAGCCCTGGCCCTCATTGCCGGTAAAATGCTGGACCTCAAGGGACGTTACGGTTCCTTTTTACCAGTCTTCTTTTACAGCAGTTCGGGTAACATAGGTCTCCTGCACCAGGCCTGGAACTGGCTGGCCCGCAGCCTGGGCGAGGTGACGGTAGCGTCGGGTTCCCTCTGCTGGAGCGCCGGCCTGGACGCCATGGTCTACGGTTACGGCACCCACAACCACCCCGACCCGGAGGTCATGGCCCGGGCCAGCTACCTGTTGCTCTGGGGGGCCAACCCGGCCTGGACGGCAGTCCACCAGATGGAATATATCTACCAGGCCCGGGAAAGGGGTGCCCGTCTGGTTGTTATTGATCCTGTTTTTACAGCCACGGCGGCCCGGGCCGACTTCTATGTCCAGATTAAACCCGGCAGCGACGGCGCCCTGGCTTTAGGACTGGCCCGCCATCTGTGGCAGAAAGGGTTGGTAGATAATTACTACCTGGAAAACCATGTGCAGGGATGGCCGGAGTGGCGGGAATACCTGGCCGGCCTGGATCCCGCGGAGCTGGCTGCAGCTTCGGGCGTGCCACCGGCCCTAATGGCCCGCCTGGCGGAGGAGTACGCCGCCGGCAACCCGGCGGCCATCTGGATAGGGATAGGCCTGCAGCGCCACATCAATGGCGGCCAGAACATTCGGGCCATCAACGCCCTGGCGGCCATGACCGGAAACCTGGGCCGGGAGGGGGGCGGCGTTTATTATGCCACCCCGGTAGTGAGCGAGCTTTTTACCACCTCCTGGCCGGGGTGGATGCGCCCTGCCGGCAGCGCAAGGCAAATACCTATCCATAATCTGGCCCGGGGCCTGAAGGAGGCAGACAATCCCCCGGTGAAAATGGCCCTCCTGGCCAATGCCAACCCCTTGAGCCAAAACGCTGTTACAGAAGAATTACATCGGACCCTGGCGAATCTGGAGCTGGTGGTCTTAAGCGGCCAGTTCCTGACCGAGACGGCGCGGGTGGCCGACATCTTCCTGCCGGCAACTACCTTTTTTGAAAGCTGGGATGTTGTTCCCAGCTACTGGCACCGCTGGATAGGGATCAATGAACCGGCCGTACCTCCCCGGGGTGAATGCCGCTCCGAACTCCAGATGGCGAGTGACCTGGCCAGGGTTCTAAAGCAAATGAACCCTGGAAGCTGTCCTTTTCCCACCGGTTGGACGGAAGAAGAGTGGCTGGAGCAGGTTTTTAACCCGGAGGTTTACCGGTTACTGGGGATAAACCATTACCGCGAACTCCTGGACGGCCCCAGGAAATTAAAACTGCCGGTCAATCCCTGGACCGGGGAGCGGTTCGCCACCCCTTCCGGGCGGTATGAAATCTTTTCGGACCGGGCGGCGACAGCCGGCCTGCTTCCCCTGCCGGTTTACCAGCCGGCAGCCGCAGGTACGGAGGCCTACCCCTACCGTCTTCTGACCCCTCACACCAGCGCCGGCTTGAACTCCCAGTTTTATAACCTCGACGACGTACCGGAAGCCTTGGCCCTGGTCGATCCCAGCCTGGCCAGGGAGCGGGGCCTGGCCGACGGCAGCCCGGCCCGCCTTTACAATGAGTTGGGAGAAGTTATAATCACGGTGGGCATAACTGAACTGGTGCCGCCGCAAACTATCCTCTGCCACCAGCGGCCCCTGCCCGGAGGCCAGGCTATCAACGACCTTACCCCGCCCCTGGCCACTGATATGGGAAGCATCACCAGCGGCGGCCCCGCCTTGGCCTATTATGACACCTTTGTCAATATCGCCCCGGTGTAGGAAAGACCGGCGGGCAGGTTCCCTGAAGGCGCGCTTGCGCCTTGACTAAGAAGAGCAGAGCAGACCGAGGAAAAAAGCGAGGTCGAAGTTTCAAGTTTCACGGCCCGCAGGGCCGGGTTTAGCCGCGCCCGAGACCTGCGGAGCTTGAACAAGTATAGGGGCGCAACAGCGCCTGAAGGGAACCTGCCCTACCAGGTAGCACAATGACTTGATAAGCATTTTCGGAGGGGGGTGCGAAGGATGCGACTGGGTTTTTTCCTGGACCTGAACCGTTGCCTTGGTTGCCGGGCCTGTGAGGGGGCCTGCCAGCACTGGAAGGGTCTCGGGTTTCCCCTGCGGCAGGTGCGGACCTTTGCCGGCCAGGTAAGGGGCCGGTGGCAGGAATATTATCTCTCCCTGGCCTGCAACCATTGTGAAAACCCCGAGTGTTTCCGGGTCTGTCCCGAACGCACCTATAACAAGCGACGGGACGGCATCGTCCTGCATAACAGCGGGCGGTGCAGAGGTTGTAACCGTTGCGTCCGCGCCTGCCCCTTCGGGGCTCCCCGTTACAACCTGACAACAGGGAAAGTTGAAAAGTGTGACCTCTGCGTAGAGAGAATAGAAAATGGCCTGCCACCGGCCTGCGTTGAAGCCTGTCCGGTCAAGGCCCTGCAGGTGTTACAATTAGATGAGGGTAAGGAACTGGGAGAGAAGTGGGTACCGGGGCTGGCTGACGTCAACATCACCCGACCCACCCTGCGCCTGAAGGCTCCGGAGGAAGGGGAAAGGTTCTTTCTTGTTGGTTAATACAAATATCAACGGTGATTTTTGTATGGAACCACAAAAATGGTGCCGTTTTCTGGAGATGGCTGCTGCGGGCAAGGGCCTGGTTTCCATTGCCCGCCTCCTGGCGGAGGTTAGCGGGCGGCCCGCTGTAGTCTGCGACCTTACCCTGCGCATCCTGGCCAGCCAGGCGCCGCCGGGTAAGACCCTGAACTTTGGTGATTACCTGCCAGTGGAACTCCCCCGGGAGACAGTAGAGGGGGCGTTTTATCGCGGCCGTTTACAGGAAGCCGGTACAGGAATATTCTTTCTCATGCTCCCCATTGGTGAGGTTACGCTGTATGGTTACCTCTTTCTCCTGGAGGTGGCCGAGGACTGGCACCCTTACCGGGAGCCCCTGAAAGCAGCCGCTCTGGCGGCCATGATTGAGATGTCCCGGGCCCGCATAGCCCAGGAAACCGAGAGGCGTTACCGGAATGAATTCATCCAGGATATCCTGTATAATAATTTACCAAACCGGGAAGCCATAGTCAACAGGGGCCGCCTCTGGGGCTGGGACTTAACCCGGCCCCATTTACTGGTGGTCCTCTCCCTGGACCGGCAGGACCAGCAGGAAAGAGACGAAACCCTGTGGGAACGGTGGCGCCAGTTAATGCAGTCTCACCTGAAACAACAGGCGCCGGAGATTATCCTTGCTGATCGCAGTGACCAGCTAATTCTCTTAATACCGTTCGCTACAAATGAAGCAGGGGTTAATAAAGGCAAAATCGCCGGACTGGTTAAATCCCTGCAAAAATCGACTGCCGCTCACCTGGACGGCAGGACCTTCTCCGCCGGGGTCGGGCGCTTTTACGAAAACGTAGCCGATCTCTACCGGGCCTACCAGGAAGCCAAGGTGGCCCTGGAGATCAGCCGCCTCCTGCGGCGTCGAGGAGTCTTGACCTTTTTTGATGAACTAGGGGTCCTGCGATTGATCTTTAACCAGGGGGAACAGGAACTGGAGGACTATTATGAAGAAACCTTAGGCGCTCTCCAGAAATATGATGCCGAGCATAACGCCAATCTTTTGGAAACCCTGGCTTCCTACCTGTACGCCTCCGGAGACCACAACCGTGCGGCGAAGGATATGTTCATCCACGTCAATACCCTGCGCTACCGCCTGAAAAAGATAGAAGAGCTCCTGGGCCAGGACCTGCGCCGGATTGAGGTTCTGGTCAACCTGTATACCGCCCTCCAGGTTAAGGTTATGCTCGGCCGGTGAAGGTGTATCGTTACTTTCACTTGACAAAAGCCAGGGCCGGTGGTATGTTTTAAGTAAGCTCTTAGCACTCTGGCCTTAAGAGTGCTAATAAGAAGGTGAGAACATGCGGATGGATGAGCGGAAAAAACAGGTCCTGGCCGCCATTGTCCAGGATTATATCCTTACCGGCGAACCGGTAGGCTCGCGCACCATTGCCCGGCGGTACAACCTGGGGGTAAGTCCGGCCACCATCCGGAATGAGATGGCCGACCTGGAGGAAATGGGCTTGCTGGAGCAACCCCATACCTCGGCCGGCCGTATACCTTCGGACTACGGTTATCGTTACTACGTTGACTGCCTTATGGAGCCGGAAAAATTAACCCCGGCGGAAGAAGAATACGTGCGCAAGCGCTATAACCAAAAAATGCTGGAAATCGAGCAGGTCCTGGAGGAAACGGCCCGTTTACTTTCCGAGATGACCGCCTATACGGCAATTGCCCTGGGACCCAACCAGAACAATGCCATCCTGGAGCAGGTGCAGATTTTACCTGTCCATTCAACCAACAAGGCCCTGCTGGTAGCGATTACCAGCACCGGTATGGTTGAGCACCGGATCTTTACCATTCCCGTCAATGTAACCCCGGAGGATCTTACCCGTATCTCCCGGGTTCTCAATGCCAGCCTGCAGGGTATAGCCCTGGAAGAGCTGCGCCAGGCAGTGTTGAGGGATATCTACCGGGAAGTAGCCCAGCACCGGGGTTTAATCAAACAGGTGATTGACCTTTTGCAACAAATCCTGGCCCTGGAAGGCGGCGAGAAGGTTTACCTGGAAGGCATCCTCAACATTTTAAGCCAGCCGGAGTTTAAAAATTTAGAGAAGGTCAAGGAAATCCTGGCTTTTCTCGAGCGGGAAGAGGCCCTGCGGCGTATTTTTAAAGCCACTCCGGCAAGCGGCCTGACGATCAGGATCGGCCAGGAGAATAAAGAAGAAGGCATTGATAAATGCAGTGTAGTAACGATTAGCTATGCCGTCGAAGGGAAAATAATGGGTAAAGTGGGCTTACTCGGACCAACGCGGATGCACTATTCCCGGGTTATATCGGTCCTCCAGTGTGTGGCCGATAGCTTGTCCCGGTCCTTGAAGCAATTTTACCGCTGAGTTTCAGGGCCACCTGGATCAGGCCGGTGCCTTTAGGTGCTGGCCTTTTTTACGAAAGGGAGTGACCGTAAGAAGTTATGGATGCCAGGCAGGACAATAAAATGAATAATGGACCGGCAAGTGGGGAAAGGGAAGAAAGGCTGACCAGGCCGGGAGAACCGCCTGCCGGAGAAGCAGGGGAAGGAGCAGGGCAGGAAGCCAGCGGCGGACCAGCGGGGGCTGGGGAAAAACCGGTCGAGGAAAATAACGAGACGGCCGGAGAAGCCAGCCAGGAAGTATTAACCCGCCTCCAGGCGGAGCTGGCCGCTAAAGAGGAAGCTTTAGCCGGGCTGCAGCAGCGCTATTTGCGCCTGCAGGCCGATTTTGACAACTACCGCAAGCGTACCCGCCGCGAGCAGGAAGAACTGACCCGGCTGGCCAATGCCCGGCTCATTGAGAGCCTCTTGCCCGTCCTGGATAACCTGGAGCGGGCCCTGGCAGCAGCTCCAGGAGCGGAAAAGCAGGCCCTGGAAACCGGGGTGGAGATGACCCTGCGTCATTTAAAAGAAATCTTAAGCCAGGAAGGGCTAATGCCCGTAGCCGCTCTGGGCCAGCCCTTTGATCCTGAAGTTCACGAAGCAGTAGCGCGGGAAGAAACACCGGAACCGGATAAAATAAACCTGGTGGTGGAAGAGTTCCGCCGGGGTTATACTTTGTATGGCAAGCTCATACGGCCGGCCATGGTCAAAGTGGCGGTAGCGGCCGGTGCCACAGAACAGGAAACCAAACAAGAAGCTGGAGAACAGGAGGTAGATCACAATGGGTAAAGTAATCGGTATCGACCTGGGTACAACCAACTCCTGCGTAGCCGTCATGGAAGGCGGGGAAGCAGTAGTCATCCCCAATGCGGAAGGCGGCCGCACCACGCCTTCCGTAGTGGCCTTTACCAAGGACGGCGAGCGGGTTGTCGGCCAGGTAGCTAAACGCCAGGCCATCACCAATCCCGACCGGACCGTCATGTCCATTAAACGCCATATGGGCACCAATTATAAAGTTAAAATCGATGACAAGGAATACCCAAGTTCGACAGTTGCTAGGTGAATAATAAGCGCAACAGCTTGTCGCGCAAGGGTTTCAGGGTTCGGCTTTTGGGGCGCGTGTTACTAGGGACCCTTTCTGGCCTTTGTTTCGACCGCGATTATTTGCGGCGGTTCCTTTATCCCAAGGGTCTTGAAGATATGCTGCTGTGGCGGGGTTGTTTCCGTCCTTTGGAGTATCCTGCCCTCAGGACCAACAAATTCGCCCAGGTGCATGCGTTCCAGGGTCTGGCGGATGTTCCGCCAGCTATCCTGCACTTTCGTTTCAGCTACCCGGATTAGGAGCAGTCCCAGCCAGCACAGGAGGACATGGGCATGGATGCGGTCGCTCAGGCGATGATAAATAGGCCGCAGCTCTAAGGACTGTTTCATGGTACGGAAGGCGTCTTCTACTTCGAGAAGCTGCTTGTAGCCGAGGGCCACGTCTTCCGGGCTTAAAGTATCGTCCGAGGTCCGTAACAGGTATTTGCCGTCCAGCTTTTCTTCGGCTTTCACCTTGGCCATATCGATATACGGTTGCCCTTTCTTGTCGGTCTTGAGATAGCGGCCATAGGTGGGATGGGCGATAAGCTGGCAGCAGGCTTTGGTATGGGGTTCGCCTTTAAGGTCGCCGATGGCTTTTAGTTCTTCCTTGAGGCGGGTCAATATTTTCTCCCGCTCAAGTCTGTCTTTTTCTGCTTCTTTGGGGTTGCGGACCAGGATATAGCGTACCCTTTTTTCACCGTCGCCGACGATAACTTCTTTGACTTCAAGGTTATCTTTGACGGTTTTGTAGCGGCCCGGTCTGGTCAGGGCTTCTTCTACGGTTTCTTTGCCGCTGCGCATCTTTTCGCCGGCAATATAGTGGCCACCGGCACGCTGGAGGTAGCGAAGGTTATCTTCCGAAGCAAAGCCGCGGTCGACAACGGTGATGACCCGGCCCAGTTGCCAGCCCACCAGGTCCTTTTTGACTTGCTCGATTACCGCCATATCGGCGGTGTTCCCGGGCCAGACCCAGCAGCGTACTGGGAGGCCTTCCCTGGTGACCGCCAGGCCGATTACAGCCTGCGGTAAATCCGGCCGGTGGTCCTTGGAGTTGCCTTTACGCCGAAGGTGCTGCTTATGGTCCTCCGGATTATCCTCCTCTTCCACTTCAAAGTAGGTGGAGGTGGTATCGAAGTACAGGAGATCTACTTCCAGGTTAAAGAGGTGGGCCACGGCGAAGAAGATATCCTTTTGTATCTCTTCCGCAGCCTCCAGTAAGAAGTCCATGGCCCGGTAAAGGTGTTGCACCGGTACCTCCGGGAGGCCGGGAATGAAAACGTCGTGGCTGACCCAATCCTCGGTCTTAAGTTTACTGGCCGGGTGCAAAGCCCGGTTGGCTACCATGGCGAAGATGGCCCGTTCGACCGGATTCTGGAACTTACGTTTGGCCAGCAACCTGACTAAAACGTCGCTAATACCCAGCCGGTTCCACAGTTCGTTTAATACCCAGGCGCCGCCCATAGGCCGGCTGGAGACAAATTTCAGGGGAGTGCTGCCGTTTAACTCTCCTTGGGTGCGCAAAACCTCTTCCGGTCCCAAAAAACGCGTAATACTCTTTACCAGGCGGACCAGGGCTTCCCGGTCTACATCCTCTTCGCGGCCGAAGTTGAATAGTACTTTGGCTTTCGGATAGCCGGCTTGGGGGTCCCAGACGTTGTGGGCAAGCTGGATATAACGGACAACAGAGCCGTCCTTGTTTTTGCGGGAAATAGTTCTTATGTACATGTCTATATTATAGCGCATGTACTACATAGCCATCAAGCTCTAATTCCGGAATCGTGTGCCTATGTGATTTTTGATTTTTGAGCTCTCCCAAGAGCGGGAAACGTTGATTTATAAGGTTTCTTCATCTGAAAAGCAGCCATTTTTGCCTAGCAACTGTCGAACTCGGGGAATACACACCCCAGGAAATCTCGGCCATGATCCTGCAAAAGCTGAAGGCCGACGCGGAGGCCTACCTGGGAGAAAAGGTGACCCAGGCGGTCATCACGGTACCGGCCTACTTCACCGACAGCCAGCGCCAGGCTACCAAAGACGCCGGCCGCATTGCCGGCCTGGAGGTTTTAAGGATTATCAACGAGCCGACGGCTGCCTCCCTGGCCTACGGCCTGGATAAAGAAGAAGACCAGACCATCCTTGTTTATGACCTGGGCGGCGGCACTTTTGACGTTTCCATCCTGGAACTGGGGGACGGCGTCTTTGAAGTCAAGGCCACCAGCGGTAATAACCGCCTGGGCGGCGACGACTTTGACCAGCGGATTATGGACTACCTGGTAGACATCTGCCGCCGGGAGCACGGGGTGGACCTGAGGCAGGATAAAATGGCCATGCAGCGCCTGAAGGAAGCGGCGGAAAAAGCTAAAATCGAGCTTTCCAGCATGACCAGCACCAACATTAACCTGCCCTTCATCTCGGCGACGCCCAGCGGCCCCATCCACCTGGATGTAAATCTCACCCGGGCCAAGTTTGAAGAATTGATAGCCGACCTGGTAGAAAAGACCGTCGGTCCCACCAGGCAGGCCCTGGCTGACGCCGGGCTGGAGCCCAAGGATATTGACAAGGTGTTACTGGTAGGCGGCTCCACCAGGGTGCCTCTGGTCCAGGAGACGGTGCGCAAGATCCTGGGCAAAGAACCACACAAGGGTATTAACCCGGATGAGTGTGTCGCCCTGGGCGCCGCCATCCAGGCCGGGGTCCTGGCCGGCGAGGTCAAGGACGTCCTGCTCCTGGATGTTACCCCGCTGTCCCTGGGTATTGAAACCCTGGGCGGCGTGTTTACGAAAATAATTGAACGTAATACCACCATCCCGACGTCCAAGAGCCAGATCTTTTCCACCGCCGCCGACAACCAGACCATGGTGGAAATCCACGTCCTCCAGGGCGAGCGGGCCATGGCCGCCGACAATAAAACCCTGGGCCGTTTCCAGCTGACGGGTATCCCCCCGGCGCCCCGGGGTGTACCCCAGATTGAAGTCAAGTTTGATATCGACGCCAACGGCATCGTGCACGTCTCGGCTAAAGACCTGGCTACCGGTAAACAGCAGGCCATAACCATTACTTCTTCCAGCGGCCTCACAGAAGAAGAAATCCAGCGCATGGTTAAGGATGCCGAGGCCTATGCCGAGAGCGACCGCAAGCGTAAAGAGGAAATTGAAACCAGGAACCAGGCGGATTCCCTCATCTACCAGGCCGACCGCACCCTGAAGGAGTTTAAAGATAAAGCCGACAAGGCCGACGTGGACCGCATCGAACAGGCGAAGAAAGAACTCCAGGACGTCCTGGATAGCAAGAATACAGCTAAGATCAAAGAAAAGATGGAAGCCCTTTCCCAGGCCCTCTATGCCCTGACCACAAAAGTGTACCAGCAGGCCGGTGCCCAGGCCGGCGGCGGGGCCCAGGGTGGAACCGGTCCTACCGGCGGGGCGCAACAGGACGGCAATGTCTATGATGCCGACTACAAAATCGTCGATGACGACAAGAAATAAAAACCGGTGACCAGCCATGGCCAAGCGCGATTATTACGAGGTCCTGGGGGTTTCCCGGGACGCCTCCGAGGCGGAAATCAAGAAGGCTTACCGCCAGCTGGCGCGCAAGTACCACCCGGATATGAACCCGGGGAATAAAGAGGCCGAAGAAAAGTTCAAAGAGGTCCAGGAAGCCTACGAAGTCTTGAGCGACCCGGAGAAGAGGGCCCGCTACGACCAGTTCGGCCATGCCGGCATGGAGACGGGCGGGCCCGGCTTCGGCGGTTTTGACTTCGGCGGCGCCGGTGCTGATTTCGGAACCTTTGGCGACATCTTTGACATGTTTTTTGGCGGCGGTTTTGGCCGGACAGCCAGGCGCCAGGGTCCCCAGCGGGGCGATGACCTGCGCCTGGATATAGAAATTTCCTTTGAAGAAGCCGCCTCTGGCGGGGAAAAGGAAATCGGCGTACCGCGCCAGGAAAAGTGCCCTGCCTGTGACGGCAGCGGCGCGGCGCCCGGTACCAGGCTTAAGACCTGCCCCACCTGCCACGGCACCGGGCAGGTCCGCATCTCCCAGAGTACCCCCCTGGGACATTTCCAGACCATACGCACCTGTCACCACTGCCACGGCCAGGGGACCATTATTGAAACGCCCTGCCCCACCTGCCGCGGCCGGGGTGTAGTGCAGCGCACCCGCAAGATAAAGATCAAAATTCCCCCGGGGGTGGATACCGGTGCCCGCCTGCGTATGGCCGGCGAAGGCGAGAGCGGCATCCGCGGCGGGCCGCCGGGCGACCTCTATGTCTATATTAACGTCCGGCCCCATCCCTTTTTCCGGCGGGACGGTTATGATGTCCTCTGCGAGGTGCCGGTAACCATGGTCCAGGCGGCCCTGGGCGACAGGATCCTGGTGCCCACCCTGGACGGTAAAGCCGAACTCAATATCCCCGCCGGCACCCAGAGCGGGGCCACCTTCAGGCTGAAGGGCAAGGGCATCCCCCGCTTGAACGGCGCCGGCCGGGGTGACCAGCATGTACGGATTCATGTTGAGACGCCTACCAACCTTAATGAAAAACAAAAGGAGCTGCTGCGGGAGTTCGGTCGCCTGTATGGCTGGGAGCCTAAAGGCGCCAGGGAGCAGGATAAAGGCTTCTTTAAGAAAGTAAAGGATGCCTTCATGGGATAACTTTATAAATATCCCTGCAGGGCTGCCTGGCAATCTTCAAAAGGCCTGAAACCGGCGCAGCCGGTTTCTACGAGGCAACCGATCTCCGACTTCCTGTATCCAACTTCTGTGCAGGGGGTGAGCCGTTATGGCCCACCATTTTTTTCTGCCTGCCCTGATCGTTCCCAGCGAACCGGTCATCCTGGAGGGGGAAAACGCTCATCACGCCCTCCGCGTCCTGCGGTTGCAGGTGGGAGAAACTATATCTCTGGCCGATAAAAGCGGCCGGGGGTACCTGGCGGAAATCGTAACCATCCACAAAGACCGGCTAATTGCTTCTATTAAGGCCCCCCTGGACAGCCCGGAGCCGCGGGTAAAAGTGACCCTCTACCAGGGCTGGCCCAAGGGGGATAAAATGGATTTTATCATTGAAAAATGTACAGAATTAGGGGTAGCCCGGATTGTCGTCCTGGTTACGGAACGTTCCATCCCCCGGCCGGACCCGGAGGCCTGCACCCGGCGCAGGGAACGCTGGCAGCAAAAGGCGCAGGCAGCAGCCCGCCAGAGCCGCCGGCACCTGATCCCGGCGGTGGACGGCCCCCTGGAACTGCAGGCAGCCCTGGCCGGGCTTAAACCCGGTACCCTGTTGCTGGTCCCCTGGGAAGAAGAACGCTCCCGTGACCTCAGGTCAATACTCCCTGCAGTCCCGGAGGAACAGGAACTGGCCCTGCTTATTGGCCCCGAAGGGGGCTTGAGCCGGGTGGAAGTTGACCTGGCCCGTAAATTTGGCGGTTTACCCATCACCCTGGGTCCCCGCATCTTGAGGACAGAAACGGCCGGCCTGGTCTGCCTGGCCGCCATCATGTACGCCCTGGGGGAGCTGGGGGGCTGACGCCCCCTTCAGGGAGACATGAAAATTCATCTGGGCGTTAGGATGGGGATATGTCCCGGAGCCGCGAATAGTGGAGCGCCGGTAACAGGACAGGTGAGGTGAGGCAACCGCTGCCGACGCCGAGGACGCCTGAGCGTACCTATGTGAGGGAACAACGTAATCTCATAGAAGGAGTAAAGTTTGCGGAACCAGGAGCCTGTTCATGGGCAATCCGCAGGCGGCGAGCAGCGGTCCGAACCGAGCCGTAGTCCTGTCGGCGCGTAACTCCTGAGCGGCGCAGGGACATATCCCCACCAGAAGGAACCATTTCTGGCGGAGAACCCTATTTTCGGAGGATTAGAGGTGAAACTCGTGCCCTCACCTCGGGTAGCCCTGGTGAGCCTGGGCTGCAAAGTCAACCAGAACGAACTGGAAGCCATCAAGCACCTCTTCCGGGCGGCCGGCTACGAGATCGTGCCCTTCCCGGAAAAGGCCGACGTCTACGTCGTCCACACCTGCACCGTCACCCACATCAGCGACCGCAAGTCGCGGCAGCTGATCCGCCGCGCCGTCCGGGCCAACCCGGAGGCAGTGGTGGTTGTTACCGGCTGCTATGCCCAGGTAGCCCCGGGGGAGGTGCTGGCTATCCCCGGCGTCGATGTGGTAGTCGGCACCCGGGAGCGGCAGCGGCTGGTAGAACTGGTGGCCAAGGCCAGGGAGGAAGGTGCCCCTGTTAACGCCGTCCGCGCCCACGAACCCGGGGAAGCCTTTGAAGAGCTGCCCCTGGTGGAAGTAAGCCGGGCCCGGGCCTTCCTCAAGATCCAGGAAGGTTGTGAGGAATTCTGTACTTACTGCATCGTCCCTTATGCCCGCGGGCCGTTGCGCAGCCGGGCACCAGAAGCGATCCTGGCCGAGGTGGAGCGCCTGGTAGCTGCCGGGTACCTGGAAATCGTTCTCGCCGGCGTCCACACCGGCGCCTATGGCCGTGACCTTCCCGGGGGGATAGACCTGGCTGGTCTTTTGAAAAGAATCGTCCAGATACCAGGGCTGCAGCGCCTTCGCATCAGCTCCATTGATCCCCTGGATTTTACTCCCGCATTAAAGGCCGTGCTGGCGGGGGAAGAGGTTATCTGCCCCCATTACCACATTCCCCTCCAGAGCGGTGATGATAACATCTTGCAAAAAATGGGACGCCGTTATACCGGCCATTTCTACCTGGAGTTAATCGCTTCCTTACGCTCCAAACGGCCCCGGGCGGCCTTTACCAGCGATGTCATGGTCGGCTTTCCCGGGGAAACGGAAGACCAGTTTCAAAATACCATGGCAGTAGTCAAGGAAGCGGCCCTGGCCGCCATCCATGTTTTTCCCTATTCCCCCCGCCGGGATACCCCGGCGGCGGCCATGCCCGGCCAGGTGGCCCCGGGGGTAAAAAAGGACCGGGAACGGCGGCTCCTGCAGCTGGGACGCCGCCTGGCCCGCCAGTATGCCCGGGAATTTTTAAACGAAACCCTCACGGTACTGGTAGAAAGGCCCCTGCCCGGTCAACCGGGTGTTTTCGAAGGCCATACCGGCAATTACCTGACGGTAGCCTTTGCGGCAACAGGTGACTTAACAGGACGGCTGGTCCCGGTCAGGCTGCAGGAATTACGGGGAGGTTTAATCTGGGGCAAATTAGAAAAAGATGTTAAGGACGAGCAGGAAAATAGCCCTGGAGGGAGAAATTAATATTAAGCCTAGTATTAAGAAGGGAGCAACACACGTGGCCGAGGAATGCATCTTTTGTAGAATAGCCGGGGGTCAACTCCCGGCAGAAGTGGTTTACCAGGATGAGCAGGTGGTAGCCTTTAAAGATATCCGGCCGGTGGCCCCGGTACATATTTTAATTATCCCCAGGAAGCATATACCTGATCTGACGGCCATAACCCCGGAAGATAAAGAGCTGCTCGGCCATATCCACCTGGTGGCGGTGCAAATTGCCCGGGAACTGGGCCTGGCCGGGCGCGGTTTTCGCCTGGTAAATAATTGTAAAGAAGAGGGCGGGCAGGTTGTTTATCACCTCCATTTCCACCTTCTGGGAGGGCGGCAACTGCGGATCCTGGGTTGACGCTTAAAAAGGGATAGAGTATAATTAAATTCATGCTGAGCTGTTGAAGGCAGCGTCCACCGGGCTGGCGGGGGGAGGGAAGCAAGGGTTGAGCGAGGTTAAAATTGGCAAAAATGAATCCATTGATGCCGCTTTAAAGCGATTCAAGCGCATTTGCCAGAAGGCAGGCATTCTTTCGGAAGCCCGGCGCCGGGAACATTACGAAAAACCCAGCGTCAGGCGCAAGAAAAAATCCGAAGCGGCTCGCAAACGCCGCTGGCATTAACAGAGGTTAGAAGTCGGAATTCGGAGAACGGATGCTGGTAGGGACTGGCTGGAGCCAGTTCCTGATTGAACCCAAACGCTGCTGTTTTCCTCTCCTCCCGAAGCCTTAAAGGCGGCACGATAGTCGCACATGATATATACCCGGTGGCAGCTTTCGTGGAGATATCTGCCCGGTCCTGCAGGACCGGGTTTTTTTGCGGTCTTTTTTGCCCTGCCTTTGCATAAAGTATTGGCAGGAGGGGACAGGATGGGGAAAAATCGTTCCCGGCGCAGCTGGATGGACAGGGCCCGGCGGCTGGAGAGAGCCATTACCGATTATTTAGAGTTACCGGCAGACGCCGTCCTGGACCTGCCGCGCCTCACCCTGCTGGGCAATAGCCGGCTGGTAGTGGAAAACCACCGGGGCATCAGCGAGTACCAGCCGGACCTGGTACGCCTGCTACTCAGTACCGGCGAACTGGAGATCAAGGGGACAGGCATGCTCCTGCGGGAGATCAAACCGGACGCCATCGCCCTGGAAGGTACCATCCAGTCCCTGAGATTTTTGTAATTGTTTTCACATGGGAGGAAGAAACCGGTGGCCTGGCGAAACTGGCTGGCTTACCTGGAGGGCTATCTGGTACTTACCGTCAGCGGTGACGACCCGGAAGGCTTTCTCAATCTAGCCCTGGCTCAAGGCATCAGCCTCTGGGATATCACCCGGAGCAGGAGCGGCAGCCTCCAGGCAAAAATGCCGGCCCGCGAATACCGCGCCCTGCGCTCCCTGGCCCGGCAGAGCCGCTGCCGGGTCCGTATTGTGGACAAGCGGGGCTGGCCCTTTTTCAGCCGCCGCCTGCGGGGACGGCAGGTACTACTCCTGGGCAGCCTTTTCTTTTTGCTGGCCATCTACCTCCTGTCCACCTTTATCTGGGTGGTGGACGTCAGGCCGGAAAACGGGCCGTTACGCCGGGTAACGCCGGACCAGGTCCTGGCCGCGGCCCGTGCGGAGGGGCTAAAGCCCGGTGCCAGGAAAAGCGCCCTGGATACCCGTATCCTGGAGTATGCCCTGGAGCGCCGTTTGCCCCAGTTGGCCTGGGTAGGTATCCGCTTCCATGGTACCAGGGCCGAGATCACCGTGGTGGAAAAGGCAGCCCCTCCCGGGGAGGAAGCCGTCGACCGGCCGGCCAGCATCATTGCCGCCAAAGACGGGGTAATAAAGGATATCCTGGTCGTTAATGGCGAGGGCAGGGTAAAGGCCGGTGATACGGTCCGGCAAGGAGAAATACTAATTTCAGGTTTGATCCTGCCCCCCCGGCCGGAAAAAAAGCCGGGAGAAGCAGCTCCTCCTGAGCAGCCACCGCCTCAACCCCGCCTGGTCCGGGCCCGGGGCATTGTGCGGGCCAGGGTCTGGTATGAAGGGGAAAAACAGATCAACCGTCGCCAGGTCCAGGAAGTGCCAACCGGCCGGCAGCAGATGGCGGTAATGGTCCAGACACCCGGCCACTGCTATATCTTGAAAGGACCACAACGTCCTCCCTATACCAATTACCGCCAGGAAAATAAAGTTGTGGCCCTGCCATCGTGGAGGAATTTTACCCTGCCCGTCGAACTCATCATTACGACCTATTATGAAGTCCAGGTCCGGTACCGGCAGCTTACTTATGAAGAGGCAGTAAGGGCTGCCGGCCAGCAGATCCTGGCGGAACTCAAGGAAAAGTTACCCCCGGGAGCCAGCATTACCGGGCAGAAGATAGTTCCTTTGACCAAAGCTGAAGATGAGGTAGTTCGGGTCCGGGCCTGGGTGGAAACGGAAGAGGACATCGGCCGGGTTGTTCCCCTTAGCGGGACTGGTTAAGCAGGAAAAACAAGCAAAACGGTAGCCTTTACGCTGGCGCCTGTATATGTTAAAATAGACTGATTAGCATCATAAAGGAGTTGATGGATAAAGCCTTGACAACCAATTACGAAACCAGGCTGACTGTTGGTAGCAATGGCGAGGCCGTCAATCTTTTTGGCCACCAGGATGAAAACCTGAAATTTATTGAGAGCCATACCTCAGCCCGGATCGTAGCCCGGGGGAATGAACTGACTTTAAGCGGGACGCGCCAGGAAGTCGAGGAACTGGAAAGACTATTCCGGCAGTTAATTAAACTGGCCCGTTCCGGCACGACCATTAATACAGCAACCATTAACTACACCTGGAACCTGGTCCGGCGCCAGGATGACATGGCGGGCAAGACCGACCTGGCCCAGGCCCTGGGGGAAGTACTTTACGTTACTCCCCGGGGCAAACAGATTCGCCCCAAAACCCTGGGGCAGCTCCGCTATGTCCAGGCCATGCGCCGTTATGATATTGTCTTCGGCATCGGCCCGGCCGGTACCGGGAAAACCTACCTGGCAGTAGTTATGGCCGTCAACGCCCTGCGGTCCCGCAGTGTGGAGCGGATAATACTCGCCCGGCCGGCAGTTGAGGCCGGGGAAAAGCTGGGCTTCCTGCCCGGCGACCTGCAGGAGAAGGTTAACCCCTATCTGCGGCCCCTCTACGACGGCCTTTACGATATTTTAGGTATGGAAACGGCACAAAAGTATATGGAAAAAAATATTATAGAAGTAGCGCCCCTGGCCTATATGCGGGGGCGCACCCTGGATGACGCCTTCATTATCCTGGATGAAGCCCAGAACACTACTTCCGAACAGATGAAGATGTTCCTGACCCGCATTGGCTTTGGCTCCCGGGCCGTCATTACCGGTGACGTTACCCAGGTAGACCTGCCCCGGGATACAACCTCCGGCCTGGTAGAAGCCCAGCGGATCTTAAGGGGTATTGACGGCATCGCCATTGAGTATCTAACCGAAGCCGATGTCGTCCGCCATCCCCTGGTACAGGAAATTATTAAAGCATACGAGAGGAGTGACCGGATGTGCCATGGCAGCGGCTAGAATGGTTAATGCACCCGCTGCTGGTCCGGCTTGGTCCTAAATTTTTAAGATCCAGGGTCATCTGGGGGATGGCCCTGTTTGCCGTTGCCGTAACCATTACGGCCCTGGATTACCTGCCGCAAAAGCTGGATTTAAAAGTGGGGCAGCCCAGCCCCCAGGATTTCAAGGCGCCCCAGGGCATTGTTTACGAAAGTGAGGTTTTGACGCAAAAGGCCAGGGAAGAGGCGGCCCGGCAGGTAACTCCCGTTTACCGGGTGGACAGCTCGGTGGAAGCTGCTCTGACCGGCCAGGTAGATAATATTTTCCAGTCGCTAAGGGAAATTAATAATAGTACAAGTGACAGCAACGAAAGGGTGGCCCGTTTAAAGGCCCGGTTAAGCCACTTAAAATTAACGGCACCCACCCTCCAGGCCCTGGCGGCAGCCGATGCCACTACCCTCAATAACCTGGCCGGCATTACCAGGAATATTGTCAACCAGGTAATGGGCGAAGCTGTACCCCAGGATGCCGTGAATATCGCCCGGGACAAGATGCTGGCTGCCGTAGAGACGGCAGGAATAGAGACCCGCTATAAACCTGTAGTGGCAGCTATTATCCAGCAGCTGGAATTAAAACCCAATCTCATCTATGACGTTGCCGCTACCATGCAGAAGCGGGAGAAAGCTGCCGCCGAGGTGAGCCCGGTCCAGGTAACCATCCGCCAGAATGAAAAGATCGTCAGCGATGGCGAACTGGTAACGGCGGAAGATATTGAAGCCCTGCAAAAACTCGGCCTGCTGCGCTCCGGGGCTTCCTGGGGCGCGCTTTTTGGCCTGGTCTTTTTCCAGGCCCTCCTGGTAGCCCTGCTGCTCCTGTATTTACGCTTTTTTAAACCGGGTATTTATAACAGCAACCAGCTGTTACTATTGCTGGGTCTTTTATGGCTGATCTTCCTTGTTTTTTCCCGGGGCGTAGCGGCCATCAGCCTGGGCAGCCGGGCAGAATTTACCCGCCTGGTGGGATATCTCATGCCGGTAGCTGCCGGCTCCATGCTGGTGGCCATCCTGCTGGATGCCCAGGTGGCCGTGATTTTTACCTTCTTCCTGGCCCTGGAGGCCGGGATCATCGGCGGCAATCTCTACCAGTTTACGGCCATGGGCGCCGCCAGCGGCCTGGTGGGTATTTACTGTGTCACCCACTTAAGCCAGCGTTCGGATCTCGCCCGTTCCAGCCTCTTTTTAATGCTGGCCAACCTGTTAAGTGTTGTCGCCCTGGGACTGATGCTCAAGTCCACCCTGTCCCAGTTGAGCATCGCCGCGGTCCTGGCCCTGGCCAATGGCCTGCTTTCAACGGTTTTAACCATCGGCTTCCTGCCCTTTCTGGAGAACAGCTTTGGCATTACCACGGCGGTGAAGCTCTTAGAGCTGTCCAATCCTAATCATCCTTTGTTAAAGCGCCTGCTCCTGGAAGCCCCGGGGACCTACCACCACAGCATCCTGGTGGGGAACCTGGCCGAGGCGGCGGCCGATGCCGTGGGGGCCGATTCCCTCCTGGCCCGGGTAGGGGCCTATTACCATGATATTGGGAAGCTAAAGCGGCCCTACTTTTTCATTGAAAACCAGGTGACGGCGGAAAACCCCCATGACCGGCTGGCACCGACTTTAAGTACCCTGATCATTTCCTGCCATGTCAAAGACGGCCTGGAAATGGCGCGGGAGTATCGCCTGCCCCGGGTTATCCAGGATATTATTGCCCAGCACCACGGCGCCAGTTTGATGACCTATTTCTACCACAAGGCCCGGGAAAGCGGCCGGGGAGACAGCGTCAGTGAAGACGACTTTCGCTATGAAGGTCCGATACCCAGGAGCAAAGAAGCCGCGATAGTCATGCTGGCCGACAGCGTGGAGGCCGGCATCCGTTCCCTGCCCAAACCCACACCGGGCCGCATGGAGGGTTTCGTGCGCAAGATTATCCGGGAAAAGCTGGAGGACGGCCAGCTGGAGGCGAGCGATTTAACGTTCCGGGAACTGGCGGTTATCGCCAAGGCCTTTATGCGCGTCTTAAACGGCATCTTCCACACCCGGGTGGAATACCCGGAAGTGGTCCTGAAGGAAATGGAAAGGAGAAAAAGCCGTAATGGAGTGCTCCATAAACAATCAGCAGGATGATTACCCCCTGGGAGAGGAACTAATATCCTTGCTGGAGAAGGTTCTCCAGGAGGCCGCCGCTATGGAGGGAGTGGACCCGGGAACCGAGATAGGCCTGACCCTGGTTGATGACGCCGCCATCCAGGACCTCAACCGGACCTACCGGGGTATTGATGCCCCTACCGACGTCCTTTCCTTTGCTTTAGAAGAAACAGGCCCCGGGGAACCTGCTTTTGTTGACCCGGGGGTGGACAGGCTCCTGGGAGATATCGTTGTTGCGGTACCCACAGCCGCCCGCCAGGCGCAAAACTATGGCCATTCCCTGGCCAGGGAACTGGCTTTTCTCACCGTCCACGGTTTCCTGCACCTTCTTGGCTATGACCACGGTACAGAAGAAGAAGCCGCCAGGATGGAGGCACGCCAGGAAGCAATACTCGCCAGGATGGGGCTGGAGCGGTAATGCTGGTCAAGTTCCGGGCCGCCCTGGCCGGAGTCCTCTACTGCCTGCGGACGCAGATCAATATGGTCATTCACCTGGCAGCCATGGTGGCCGTCATAGGGGCCGGCTGGTATTTCCAGGTCCAGCCCTGGGAATGGGTAGCACTGACCATAACCATCACCCTCGTCCTGGCTGCCGAGGCCTTCAATACAGCGGTAGAAGTGACCATAAATCTCTATACTGGCAAATACCATCCCTTAGCGCGCATCGCCAAGGACGTCGCCGCCGGGGCCGTTTTAATTACCGCCCTGGGGGCGGTAGCCGTGGCTTATTTCATTTTTGGCCCGCGCCTGGGACTTTAGGAGGATCTGGCCCTTGCGTCGTTTGCGCCGTTTCTTTCTCACCGGAGTTATTGTGACGCTACCCGCGGTAGCAACCATTTACGTGCTATGGCTGGTCTTTAATTTCCTCGACCAGCTGGCAGGGAAGGTAGTAATTTTACTCCTGGGCCAGCGCATTCCGGGGCTGGGGCTGGTGGTCACAGTAACTGTGGTAATAGTTGCTGGTTTCCTGGCCACCAATTATATCGGGCGTTTCCTCTTAAACCTGTGGGATGAACTCATGTACCGCATCCCCCTGGTCAATTCCATTTACCGTACCGTCAAGCAGATGGTAGAAGCCATCTGGCGGGAAGACAAAAAGGCCTTTCAAAAGGTGGTAATGATCGAGTATCCCCGCCATGGTATTTTTTCTTTAGGCTTTTTAACCGGCCCGGCCCCGGCCGAGGCCAGCATGCGGGCTGCTGCCGACCTGGTAAACGTATTTATTCCCACCACCCCGAATCCCACTTCCGGTTTCCTGCTCATGGTACCTGCCGAGGATGTCGTCCCCCTGGATATGCCGGTGGAAGATGGGATCAAGCTGATTATCTCCGCCGGGGTAGTAGGGCCGGCGGGGCGTACTGCAGCTGCCGGCGGCGGGATAGGCTGGAGCCAGCTTTTAAAGGGCCTGGCCGCGGAGGGTACGGTAAAGGATGCTGGCCGGCGGGGCGGGCGGGGTACCGTCCAGCAGGCCCCAGGCGGCCAGGAGTTCCTTTAACCCCCTGGTCAGGGGATAGGTAGTTACTTTGTGCAGGGGTACCCAGCAGGCGGCTGCGGCATCGGTGGCCGGGCATAAGCTCCCGCTGCGGTATTCGGCCCAGAAATCAATCAGGACGTAATGGTATTTAACCCGGCCGCTGCCATCGGTATAGATGCTGTCCAGGACGGCAATGGGTGGCCCGGCAGCTACCCTGATGCCGCACTCTTCCAAAACTTCACGTTCCACAGCCTCCTGGGCCGTTTCCCCCGTTTCCTGGCCGCCACCGGGCAGGCTCCATAAACCTGCCGCCGGCGGTGAACCCCGGCGCACCAGCAAGATATGACCTTCCTTAATGACCACCGCCCCTACCCCCACAACAGGGTGGGGAGGATAGGTTCGTTTCATTGCTTCACCCTTTTCAGCCATCTTTTTCCCATTCTTTCTCAGGGATTCCTGCTTTGCGGCTCCTCAAAACCTAAAGAGCGTAGACGCCGGATTAACTCTCGCCTGCTTTAATATTATATCCCAGGGTAAGAGGGCGGGGCCAGTATTTCGTTAAAATTGACCTCTAACTTAACTGAATGGTAAAATTAGATAGGGAGGAAACCTCAGTGGCCTGTAATCCAGAAGATTTAATAGCCATGGCAGCCGGGGCTAAAGAGAAGGCCTACGCGCCTTATTCCCGCTTTCCGGTGGGCGCGGCCCTGCTTACGGCCGGGGACAAGGTCTATACCGGCTGCAATATTGAAAATGCCTCCTACAGTTTGACCATTTGCGCCGAGCGGGTGGCCCTGTTCCAGGCCGTGGCTGCCGGCGAACGGGAGTTTGTCGCCCTGGCTGTCGTTGGCGGGGACCTCACAGCGTGTTTTCCCTGCGGTGCCTGCCGCCAGGTACTGGCCGAATTTGCTCCGGAGCTGGAAATTATCACCGGCCAGCCAGGTGGTCCCGTTCACCGCCGCTCACTCAAGGAGCTGTTGCCGGATACCTTTACCTTGAAATGAGGTGCCTGATTCCTTGACCGCGGATTACGTTTCCGGCTTTGCCGGGCTCATCGGCCGCCCCAATGCCGGTAAATCCACCCTCTTAAACCGGCTGGTGGGCCGCAAAATCGCCATCATGTCCGATAAGCCCCAGACGACCCGCAATAAGATTTTAGGGGTGCTGACGACAGACAGTTACCAGATCGTTTTTTTAGATACTCCCGGCATCCACAAGCCCCAGCACCAGCTGGGGGAGTATATGGTAGCCGTGGCCCGGAACACCCTGGCCGAAGTCGATGTCATCCTGTACGTGGTCGACGCTGCCGTTTCACCCGGGGCCGGTGAGGAATATATCATCGCGCAATTAAAAGAGGTGGCTACCCCCAAAATCCTGATCCTCAATAAAATTGACCTGGTGGATGCCGCCACCCTGGCGCAACGGGAGGAATTTTTCCGGGCCCGCCTGGATTTTAAAGCCGTCCAGGCGGTGTCGGCCCTGGCAGGTACCAATGTAGCCGACCTGCCGGAGTTAATCAGCCCTTTCCTGCCCCCGGGACCCCAGTATTACCCCCCGGAAATGGTCACCGACCAGCCGGAGAAATTTGTCATGGCCGAGTTGATCCGGGAACAGGTCCTCCGGGTTACCAGGGAAGAAGTCCCCCATGCGGTGGCCGTGGTGGTTGAGGAAATAGCCGGGCGCCCCAATGACTATCTCTACGTCGACGCCGTGATCTACGTGGAAAGGGATTCCCAGAAGGGTATTATCATTGGCCAGGGAGGGCAGCGGCTGAAAGAGATTGGCACCGGGGCCCGCCGGGAAATGGAAGCCCTTTTGGGCAGCAAAATTTTTTTAAACCTGCGGGTGCGGGTAAAGAAAAACTGGCGCCAGCAGGAACTGGCCTTAAGGCAGCTGGGTTATGATCGCCGGCTCATCCAGTAGAACCCTGGTATAAGACCCGGCATTCAGGCCAGCCTAATAAGTACCTGACCAGTAGGAGAAACCCGGAAAGGATGACACCCATGAAAATAAGCGAAGCATGGTGGCACCTGTTTACCCTGACGGGCAGTATCGAGGCCTACCTCCTTTACCGTGGCATCCTGGAACCGGTTGCATCCTCCCCGCCGGCAGCCGGCAAATCATACGGCGGGAAATACGGCTTTTTGTGTATCCTGGAACCGGATGGCTCGCCACCGGCAGCAACCAGCCCGCCGGGTACCAGCAGCCCGCAGCAAGGTTGAGGTTAGCTTCCGGCTGGGCAAGGGGGCCGGCTCCGGAGCCAGGGATTAAAATTTAGCCAGGGTGGTCAAAGTTCTTCCGGAGGTCATCAAAATGGCGGGTTATTTCCGGGCCGAAGGCATAGTCCTGAAAAGCAGGGACTACCAGGAAACAGACCAGCTACTGACAATTTTAACTCCCAGCCACGGCAAGGTAGACGCCATCGTAAAAGGGGTGCGTAAACCCAAAAGCAGCCTGCGCAGCGGTACCCAGCAGCTCTGCCGGTCCCGCTTTTTATTTTACGCCGGTAAAAGCCTGGCCACCGTCACCCAGTGTGAGGTGCAGTCTATCTTTGCCCCTTTACGCCAGGACCTGAGGCGCCTGGCCTATGCTTGCTACCTGGTGGAGATAGCCGACAGCGTCGTCATGCCCGGCCAGGTGAACCCTGCCATGTACAACCTTTTAAAACAGGGGCTGGAGCTGCTGGCCGGGGTGCCGCCGGGCCTGGTGGCCCGGGCCTTTGAAGCCCGGACGTTAAAAATCCTGGGCCTGGAGCCCCGCCTGGACCGCTGCGCCTCCTGCGGGGGGCCTTTAAGGAGTACCGGGCGGGTAATCGTAGCCCCAGCCGCTGGCGGTACCATTTGCCCGGACTGCCGGGGCCGGGAGGGCCCGGAGTACCAGGTAATGCCGGGCAGTATAAAGATCTGGCAACAGTTAAATCATATGAACTGGCGGAATCTCCAGCGATTGCAGATCAGCCCTTACCTCGCCCGGGAACTGGAGGAAATTATGCCCGCCTTTTTGGAATACTATTTAGACAGGAAACTGAAATCCCGTGCTTTGATTAATGAAATAGGGGGCAATGATGATGACGGAACTGGAAAAAATCGACCAGTTGCGCGAGCGCTTAGGATTAAGTTACCGGGAAGCCAGGGAGGCCCTGGAGCGGGCCGGCGGTGATGTCCTGGAGGCCCTGGTCCAGTATGAAGAGAGTACCAGGGAAGGGCTGCAGAGGGAACTGGCCGGCTGGAGCGGTAAACTGGTGGAACGCATTCGCAGCATCCTGCGCCAGGGTAATGTCATGCGGATTAAAGTCAAGAAGGACGGCAAAACCGTGGCTGAAATACCGGCAACCGTGGGCGCCCTGGGGGTCTTAGGTGTCCTGGCCAGCAGCGAACTGGCCATCCTGGCCGGTTTGAGCACGGTAGCGGCCCTCTTTAACCGCTATACCCTGGAAGTAGAGCGGCGTGACGGCCAGGTGGAAGAACATCCCCTGGATGTAGAGAACCAGGTTGACAAGTAGAGGAGGTTTTGCTAAATTATTGTCATGTGAGGCTGGCCAGGGGCCGGCCGCTATGTTGCCACGAAAAGTTAGCTCCCGTCCCTGGCAGGGCGGGGGCTTCTTTTATTAAGAGGGGAGTAATTCACTTGAATTTCCAGGAACTCATCATGACCCTGCAGCAGTACTGGGCGGCCCGGGGCTGCGTTATCCAGCAGCCCTACGACCTGGAAAAAGGAGCCGGCACCATGCAACCGGCTACCTTTTTACGGGTACTGGGACCGGAGCCCTGGCGGGTAGCCTATGTCGAACCCTCCCGCCGGCCTACCGACGGCCGCTACGGTGAAAACCCCAACCGCCTCCAGCATTACTACCAGTACCAGGTCATCTTAAAGCCCTCCCCCGACGATGTCCAGGATTTATACTTAAAGAGCCTGGAAGCCATCGGCATCAATCCCCACGAGCATGATATCCGCTTTGTTGAGGATAACTGGGAATCTCCTACCCTGGGCGCCTGGGGCCTGGGGTGGGAGGTCTGGCTGGATGGCATGGAGATCACCCAGTTCACCTACTTCCAGCAGTGCGGCGGGTTTGACTGCCGGCCGGTGAGCGCCGAGATTACCTACGGCCTGGAACGGCTGGCCATGTACATCCAGCAGGTGAACAGCGTCTTTGATATTGAATGGGTAGACGGCATCACCTACGGTGACATCCACCACCAGGCAGAGGTTGACTACTCCCACTACAACTTTACCGTGGCCGACATCAGCATGCTTTTTGCCCTTTTTAATGCCTATGAAGCTGAAGCCAGGCGGGTGGTGGAACAGGGCCTGGTCCAGCCGGCCTATGACTATGTCCTCAAGTGTTCCCATACCTTTAACCTCCTGGATGCCCGGGGGGCCATCAGCGTTACCGAGCGGACGGCCTACATCGGCCGGGTACGCCACCTGGCCCGCCTGTGCGCCGCTGCGTATCTAGAGCAACGGCAAAAACTGGGCTATCCCTTGCTTAAGGGAGAGGGTGGGGTCATGGCGCCGTCAAGCCCTTCCCCTGCAGCTGTAGTCTCCGGCCAGGACCGCAAAGACGCCTTTGATGTTAAATAATACAAGAAACTGGCGCAGCCAGTTTCGTCAAAATGCCTGACTTCCGACTTCCTGCTTCCGATTTCCGTTTATGGAGGGATAGCCCGTGGCCCGCGACCTTGTATTTGAAATAGGCACCGAAGAGATTCCCGCCCGCTTCATGCCTCCGGCCCTGGAGCAAATGGCCGCTCTGGCCGGGCAGCTTTTACAGGAGTACCGCTTAAAATACCAGCAGGTAACAACATACGGTACCCCCCGCCGGCTGGCCCTTTACATAACCGGCCTGGCTGAAGAGCAGGAGGAACTGGTGCAGGAAATCAAGGGGCCACCGGTCAAAGTGGCCTTTACCGCTGACGGCCAGCCCACGAAGGCCGCCCTGGGATTTGCCAGGAACAACGGCGTGCCGGTGGAGGAACTGGTCACCCGTAAATTTAACGGCGGGGAGTATGTCTTTGCCGTTAAGAAAGAAGCCGGGCGGCCCGCCCGGGAAGTCCTCCCGGACCTGCTGGCGGCCGTAGTTGACGGCTTAACTTTCCCCAAACCCATGCGCTGGGGCTCCCTGGAGATGCGTTTCGCCCGCCCCATTCGCTGGCTCCTGGCCCTCTTCGGGGAGGAGGTCGTCCCCCTGGAGCTGGCCGGTCTCACCTCCGGCCGCGTAACTTACGGCCACCGCGTCCTGGCCCCCGGTCCCCATGAAGTGCCGGCTGCTCCCGCCTACCTCCAGGTCCTGGAGCAGAATTACGTCCTGGCCGACCAGCACCGCCGCCGGCGGCTGATCTGGGAACAGATTACTCAACTTGCCGCCCGGGAAGGAGGCCGGGTGGAGGAAGACCCCGATTTGCTGGAAGAGATCAATTACCTGCTGGAATACCCCACCGCCCTGGCCGGCCGCTTTAACCCGGAATACTTAAAGCTCCCCCGGGAAGTGGTCATTACCCCCATGCGCGACCACCAGCGCTATTTCCCCGTATGGAATAACCGGGGCGAACTCCTCCCCCTGTTTATTACCGTCCATAACGGTACGGCCGGGCACCTGGATACCATCAGCCGCGGCAATGAAAGGGTGCTGGCAGCCAGGCTCGCCGACGCCGCTTTCTTTTACCGGGAAGACCAGAAGACACCCCTGGCGGCCAGGGTGGCTAAACTGGAGGAAATTGTCTTCCAGGAAAGCCTGGGGACCATGCTGGCCAAGACCCGGCGGTTGATGCGGTTGAGCCGGATGCTGGTCCGGACCCTGGACCTGCCGGGGGAACTGGCCCCGGTGGTCGAGCGCACGGCGGAGCTGGCCAAGGCCGACCTGGTAACCTCCATGGTCTATGAATTCCCCGAACTCCAGGGGATTATGGGCTCCTATTACGCCGCCCACGACGGGGAGGCCCCCGAAGTCTGCCAGGGTATCCGCCAGCACTACTGGCCGCGCTTTGCCGGCGACCGCCTGCCCGATTCCCTGACGGGCATGGTCGTGGGCCTGGCCGACCGCCTGGACACCCTGGTGGGCTGTTTTGGTGCCGGGTTAATACCGACCGGCTCCCAGGACCCCTACGCCTTGCGCCGCCAGGCCACAGGTTTGGTGACCATGGCCGTGGAACTCAATCTCAAGTTTTCCCTGGCCGGGGTCATTGCTGCCGCCTATGAAGGTTACACGGAGGGCGGCATCCGGCTGGCCCAGGATTTACCTGCCGTCCAGGAGCAGCTGGCCGGGTTCTGCCGCCAGCGGCTGGAGCATATCCTGGCCGAAAAAGGCATACGTTTTGATGTGATCCAGGCCTGCCTGGCTGCCGGCAGCGACGACCTGGCCGGTGTCTACCACCGCGCCCGGGATCTCAGCGCTTTCCGGGAAGAGGAAGGTTTTGCCGCCCTGCAGACGGCCTTCACCCGCGCCTTCAACCTGGCCCGCCAGGCGGGGGAAAGGTATGTCCTGCAGCCGGGAGCATTAACAGAGAAAGTGGAAATCGACCTTTACCGGGCCCTGGAACAGGCCCGCCGGCAGGCAGAACCCCTGCTCCGGGAAGGCAATTACCTGGGTGCGTTAAAGGCCATGGCTGCTCTACGAGAACCTATTGACGCCTTCTTTGACGGTGTCCTGGTCATGGCGCCGGAAAAAGAAGTTCGCAACAACCGCCTGGCCCTGCTCCAGGGGGTCGTGGACCTGGTTTTCCAGGTAGCCGATTTTTCCCGCCTGGTTCCCTAGCAGAAATTTTTTGATAAGCGAGAAGGAAAATGGCCGGGTATGTGGTATACATTACAAAGTATACAGGCAGGGGGGCCGGGAGGAGGGGTAAAAGGTGCAGCTTTCCCCGCGGCAACAGCAGATAGTGGCCATCGTTAAACGTTCCGGGCCCATTACCAGCCGGCAGATTGCCGAGGAGTTAAATCTTACCCGCGCCGCCCTGCGCCCGGACCTGGCCGTCCTCACCATGTCAGGCATCCTGGAAGCCCGTCCCCGGGTAGGCTATTTTTTAAGCAGCAAGCCCTCCCAGGCCCTGGTGGCGGAAGAGATTAAAAAAATCAAGGTGGGAGACGTCAAAGGACTGCCGCGGGTCATCAGGGCCAGTGCCTCTGTCTATGATGCCATCGTGAACATGTTTATCGAAGACGTCGGTACCCTGATGGTGGTCGACGAAGAAGGCCACCTGGAGGGTGTTCTTTCCCGTAAAGACTTGCTTAAAGCCGCCATTGGCGGCGGTAACCTGCAAAAGATGCCGGCCTCGGTGGTTATGACCCGCATGCCCAACATTATCTGCACCACACCGGAAGAATCCGTCCTGACAGCTGCCCGTAAAATAATTGAACACGAGGTCGATGCCCTGCCGGTGGTCCGCCCGGTGGACGGGCAGGCTAAAAAACTGGAGGTAATAGGCCGCCTGACCAAGACGACCATTACCAGGCTGTTTGTGGAACTGGGAGAAGGCAGATCTTAGCAAGGAGCTATATCCCGGCGGCCATCCATCGCCACCATCGCCAGGAGTCCATTTCTACCAGGCTTCCTGCCTCTGACTTCCGAGTAAAGGAGGGTTTACCATCGGCGTTATCTACGTTATTTCCGACTCCTTAGGGGAAACGGCCGAATATGTAGCCCGGGCGGCGGCCAGCCAGTTTGACGGCGGCGAGCTGGACATCCGCCGGGTACCCTATGTGACCGATGCCGAGCACCTGGAAGAGGTCATTAACGAAGCGGCCCAGGAACAGGGCATTATTGCCTTTACCCTGGTCCTGCCGGAATTAAAAAAGCAGCTGCTGGAACTGGCGGCAGGCCGGGGGCTGGCGGCCGTAGACCTGTTGGGCCCCCTGATGGATGCCATTGCCCGGGTGACGGGGGTGCAGCCGCGGCTGGAGCCGGGCCTCATCCGCCGCCTGGACGAAGATTATTTCCGCAAGATGGAGGCCATTGATTTTGCCGTTAAATATGACAACGGCAAGGATACCCGCGGCCTCAGTCACGCCGACCTGGTCTTGATCGGCGTATCCAGGACTTCCAAGACGCCGGTGTGTATGTACCTGGCCCACAAGCGCCTGCGGGCCGCCAATCTCGCCCTGGTACCGGAGGTACCCCTCCCGGAAGAATTGCTTTCCCTGCCGCCGGAAAAGATAATAGGGCTGACCATAGATGCTGAAAAGTTGTACCAGATTCGCCAGGAACGCCTGAAAACCCTGGGTTTGCCCGGGCAGGCCGGTTACGCCACCCGGAGCCGTATTGAGGAGGAGCTGGCCTATGCCCGTAAAGTGATGGAGCAGCTGGGCTGCCCGGTTATTGACGTTACCAATAAGGCCGTCGAAGAGACGGCCGGTAAAATACTCCAAATCTATTATCGGAGGGAAGGTTATGGCAAGTAAAAAGTATGTCTACCTGTTTAGCGAGGGTAGGGCCGATATGCGGCGCCTCCTCGGGGGTAAAGGGGCAAACCTCGCCGAAATGACCAACATCGGCCTGCCCGTGCCCCAGGGGATTACCATTACCTGCGAGGCCTGCAATGAATACAACCGCCTGGGCCAGCAGTTCCCGCCCGGCATGGAGGAAGAAGTTGCCGCCCGCCTGAAGGATCTCGAGGCCATTAACGGCAAAAAACTCGGCGACCCCCAGAATCCCCTGCTTGTCTCCGTCCGTTCCGGGGCACCCGTATCCATGCCCGGAATGATGGATACCATCCTGAACCTGGGGTTAAACGACGAGTCGGTAAAGGGCCTGGCCGCCCAGACGGGCGACGAGCGCTTTGCCCTGGACTGCTACCGCCGCTTCATCCAGATGTTTGGCAATGTCGTCCTGGGAATCGAACATAACAATTTTGAAGCTGTCCTGGAAAAACATAAAGAACGCCTGGGTGTCAAATTTGACAACGAGTTGACCCCGGAAGCTTTACGCGAGGTTATTGCCGAGTACAAGGATGTCGTCAAGAACCAGAGCGGCCGCGACTTCCCCCAGGACCCCCAGGAACAGCTTTACATGGCCATCCGCGCCGTCTTTGGCTCCTGGAACAACCCGCGGGCCATCGTCTACCGCAAGATCAATAAGATTCCCGATGACCTGGGTACCGCCGTCAACATCCAGACCATGGTCTTCGGCAACATGGGCCCCACCAGCGGTACCGGCGTGGCCTTTACCCGCAACCCGTCCACCGGCGAGAAGGGCGTTTACGGCGAGTACCTCATCAACGCCCAGGGCGAGGACGTGGTGGCCGGCATCCGCACGCCCAAGCCAATCAGCAGCCTGAAGGAAGAGATGCCGGAAGTCTACCGCCAGTTTGAAGACATCTGCCAGCTCCTGGAGAAGCACTACCGCGATATGCAGGATATCGAGTTTACCATTGAGAAAGGCAAGCTCTTCATCCTCCAGACCCGCAACGGCAAGCGCACGGCGGCTGCGGCCGTTAAAATTGCCGTCGACATGGTCAACGAAGGCCTGATTACCAGGGAAGAAGCCGTCCTGCGCGTCGACGCCGATCAACTGGGCCAGCTAATGCACCGCCGCATCGACCCAAAGGCCAAACTGCAGGTGGTAGCCAAAGGCCTGCCGGCCTCTCCCGGCGCCGCCTCCGGCCAGGTGGTCTTTGACGCCGATGAAGCCGAAAAAATGGGCCTCGACGGGCAAAAGGTCATCCTGGTGCGTACTGAAACTACCCCGGACGACATCCATGGCATCGTCCAGGCCCAGGGTGTGCTGACGGCCCGGGGCGGCATGACCAGCCATGCGGCCGTGGTGGCCCGGGGCATGGGTAAACCGGCCGTCACCGGCTGCGACGCCATTAAAATTGACGTCGAAAACAAGCGCTTCTTTATCGGCGACCTGGTGGTCAAAGAAGGCGACGTCATCTCCATCGACGGCTCCACCGGCAACGTCATGCTGGGCGAAGTCCCCTTGATTGACCCGCAGCTGACCGGTGAATTTGAAACCATCCTGGAGTGGGCCGACTCCTTCCGCCGGCTCAAAGTCCGCGCCAATGCCGACACGCCGGAAGACGCCCGCAGGGCAAGGGAATTCGGCGCCGAGGGCATCGGCCTCACCCGTACCGAGCACATGTTCATGCAGGTCGACCGGCTGCCTGTTGTCCAGGAGATGATCCTGGCTAAGACCAAAGAAGAACGCGAAGCAGCCCTGGCCAGGCTCCTGCCCATGCAGCAGGGCGACTTCTACGGCATCTTGAAGGCCATGGAAGGCCTGCCGGTGACCATCCGGCTTCTCGACCCGCCCCTGCACGAGTTCCTGCCCAATATTGAAGAACTGCTGGTGGATGTCACCCGCCTGCAGGCGACAAACGGCGACCCCAAAGAGCTGGAAGCCAAGCAGGCCCTGCTGCGCGAGGTGCGGGCGCGGCATGAGTTTAACCCCATGCTGGGTCACCGCGGCTGCCGCTTAGGGATCACCTACCCGGAGATCTACGCCATGCAGGCCCGGGCCATCTTCCAGGCCGTCGCCCAGCTGGTAAAGGAAGGGATCAAGGTCCTGCCGGAAGTGGAGATCCCCCTGGTCATCCATGTCAACGAGTTAAAGCGCCTCCACGAGCTGGTGGATGAGGTGGCCGCAGCGGTGAAAAAGGAAACGGGCGTCGACTTCGAGTACAGGGTCGGCACCATGATCGAAATGCCGCGGGCCTGCGCCACGGCCGATGAAATTGCCAGGGAAGCCGAGTTCTTCTCCTTCGGCACCAACGACCTGACCCAGACCACCTTTGGCTTCAGCCGTGACGACGCCGAAGGCAAATTCCTGCACCAGTATGTGGAAGAGAAGATCCTGAAAGAGGATCCCTTCATCGTCCTCGACCGTGACGGCGTGGGCAAATTCATGAAGATGGCCGTCGAACTGGGCCGCAGCACCAATCCCAAGCTGGAAGTCGGCATCTGCGGCGAGCACGGCGGCGAACCCAGCTCGGTGGAGTTCTGCCACCAGATCGGCCTCAACTACGTCAGCTGCTCACCCTTCCGGGTGCCGGTAGCCAGGCTGGCCGCCGCCCAGGCCGCTTTGAAGGAAAAGAAGGGCCAGCTGGAGCAAAAGGGAGAATAATAAGGTAGGATAACAGAGTAAAAGTTGCAGGCTGCTGACTTGCACCGGTCAGCAGCCTTTCTTGATCTTATTATCATATACTACCTCCGGGGACCGAGCTTTTCGATGTAGCCGCTCCTTAGGGCTTGTTGCCAGGGTATCCGGCAACAAGCAGCATAGATTAACTGGCATCAATCACTGGTAGTTTCACGTAGTGCCAATAAAAATTCGGCAGGAGACAGTATACAAATACCCCTGAATTCTTTAAGTGGCCGTAGATGGCGGCTATCGCCGGTAATTATATATTTGGCTTCGCCCGCCATAGCACACTCCAAAAAGCGATTATCTGCCTCATCTTCTTGAATAACCTCCAGCCTGGTTCCAGGGGTAACCAGCCTGGTAATAGTCCGGAGCTCTTCAAGTGTCAGGCTAATCTGCTCATCGGTCCACCCAAATTTCCTTTTAAGAACCCCGCTCACTTCAGCAAGGATGTCTTCTGAAATCAATAACTCAATCTCATTGTTTCTAGCCATGGCTATAATTTCTTCCGGCTTGCCGCCAAAAAGGAAGGCCGAAATATAAACGTTAGTATCGCAAACCACCTTAATCATTACGGCCTTCCTTCCGCATCGTGTGGATTATTTCTTCAATATCGTTTTCATCTTTAAGTTGGAGCTGCCGGGCTGATGCCTGTCCCCATTTTCTAATATATTGCCAGCGTTTTTCGCTTTCTATATATCTGGTTATGGCCTCGCGGGCGAATTCTGCTTTAGTTTTGGCTTTTTCCCTTGCCATTGCCTCCAGATCCTCATACAAAGTAACCGGCAGGGAAATGTTTAAAATCCTTCTTTTGATCACATCACCCATGGTTAATACCCTCCGCAACAAAAATGGTTACAACTAAATACTAACTTGTAGGCCAAAGAATGTCAATCAATCGGCATTTTATCCTGAGCTCAAATTTATTTAAAAAAATTTTACGAACCAGCAGGAGATGTTCAGTGTTTGGCGAATATGTTATAACAAAAGAACGATATCAAACAAAACAGCACATCATGGAGGCTTTATGATTTCCATCCAGCGCCGTAAAATAATTATCGATAAAATTAACTCAGGCATGCCCTTAAGCGTCAGCGAGCTCAGCCGGGAACTGGGCGTATCGCCGATGACCATTCGCCGCGACCTCAGCAGCCTGGAGAAGGAGGGCCTCCTCACCCGTACCCATGGAGGGGCGGTACCTGTAGGCGGGGGCAGTGAGGAAGAGCCTTCTTTCGATGAAAAGCTCAACCAGTTCCCCGCGGAAAAGCTGGCCATCGCCCGCAAAGCGGCGGAACTGATTAAAGACGGCGACACCATACTTCTCAATGCCGGCACCACGGTCACGGCCCTGGCCTGGTTGCTTAAAGACCGCCAGAATTTAACAGTAGTTACCAACACCGTCAACATCGCCATGGAACTGGCCCAGAGCGAAGGTATCAACCTGGTGCTGACGGGAGGCAACATGCGGACCAGGTCCTATGCCATGGTGGGTTCCCTGACGGAACGGGTATTAAGGGAGATTCACGTCCAGAAGGCTTTCCTGGGCGTCAACGGCATCAGCATCGAACACGGCTTGACGACGCCCAATATGACCGAAGCTCATACCAATAGCTTAATGATTAAAGCTGCCGACGAAATAATAGTCCTGGCCGACCATTCCAAAATCGGCCGGGTGACTTTATCACGCTTTGCCCCCATTGAAGCTGTAACTACCCTTATTACTGATAGAGCTGCCCCGCCGGATTTCATTGAAGAACTGGCCAGGCGCGGCATTGAAGTAATTGTTGTTTAAACCAGTAAAGCCTGCCAGTGAGCGGAACGGTAGAGGGGGAGAAAAAGCATGTCACAGTACGTTGTCGGGATCGACCTCGGTGGCACTAATATAGCAGCCATCTTAATGGATGCAGCAGGGCAGACCAGGAGCTGGGCAACCTGGCCGACGGAAGCGGGCAGTGGGCCGGCTGGAGTTATCGAGCGAATCATTGCTTTAATTAAATTCATAATGGATCAAAATGGTATAACAGCACAACAATTACGGGGCATTGGCCTGGGCGTGCCGGGGCTGGTGGACAGCCGGGAGGGCAAGTCGGTTTTTTCGCCTAATTTACCGGGTTGGCGGGATATTCCTGTAGCTGAAATGGTGGGCCGGGAAATTAGCGTCCCGCTGATTATCGACAACGACGTGCGCATGGCCGCCTGGGGGGAAAAACTACTGGGCGCCGGCCGGGGTTGGGAAGACGTTATATGCCTGACCCTGGGGACGGGCATAGGTTCTGGCATCTTTATCCAGGGTAAAATGTTTAAGGGACGCGACGAAAGCGCCGGCGAAATCGGCCACGTAACGGTGGAAAAAGACGGGCCCCGTTGCAACTGCGGTAACTATGGCTGCCTGGAAATGTACGCCTCCGGCCGGGGCATCGCCAGCCAGGCACGGGAAGCCCTGGAACGGGGCGGTTCGAGTTTGCTGCTGGACCTGGCGGGAGGCAATGCGGGCAGCATTACCGCCGCTACCGTCTGCCAGGCGGCACTCCAGGGCGACAACCTGGCGCGGCAGGTTATGGAAAAGACGGCCCTGTACCTGGGCATCGCCCTGGCCGGCCTGGCGAATATCCTCAACCCCCAGCGGATCGTCCTGGGGGGCGGGGTCATGGGCGCCGGGGAACTCCTGCTGGAGCCGGTGCGGCGGGTGGTCCGGGAACGCGCCATGCCCCTGAACCGGGAAGTTGCAATAGTAGCCGCTGAACTGGGTGAGCGGGCGGGGGCCATCGGGGCAGCGGCCCTGGCCAGGCAGGAATTCATATTGGGAGAGGGTAGGACAAAATGGATCTGGTAAATCCCCGCGACATGCTGGTAGAAGCCCGGCGGGGTGGTTACGCAATCGGTGCCTTTAACATCCACAACCTGGAGACCCTGCAGGCTGTGGTGGAAGCCGCCGTCGAAGCCGCAGCGCCGGTGATTCTCCAGGCGACCCCGGGGACGGTTAAATACGTGGGCGCCGATTACCTGGTGGCCATGGCCAGGGTGGCGTCCAGGCGGGCCGGCGTGCCCGTAGCCCTTCACCTGGACCACGCCTCCGATATCGACCTCATCGGCGCCTGCCTGGAGGCGGGTTTCACCTCCGTCATGTTCGACGGTTCAACCCTACCCCTGGAGGAAAATATCGCCAGCACCCGCCAGGTGATCGTCATGGCCCATGCGAAAGGTGCGGCCGTGGAAGCCGAACTGGGCCGCCTGGGCGGCCGGGAGGACGATCTGGACGTTGACGAAGCTATGGCCAATTACACCGATCCGGAAGAGGCGGTACTATTTACCGGGGCCACCGGGATCGACTCCCTGGCCGTGGCCATCGGCACCGCCCACGGCGTCTACCGCGGCGAGCCGCGCCTTGACTTCGACCGCCTTAAAGCGATAGCCGCCCGGGTGAGCCTGCCCCTGGTCCTCCACGGCGCTTCCGGGCTGCCCGACGCGGCCGTCGCCCGCTGCATTGCCCTGGGCATATGCAAAGTTAATATCGCCACCGAGTTGAAGCTCGCCCTGGCCGCCAGTTTGAGGGCAACCCTGGCCGCCCGCCCGGAAGAGACGGACCCGCGCCATTACTTCGCCCCGGCGCGCCGGGCGGTAAAAGACGTAGCCCTGGGAAAAATGCGCCTCTGCGGCGCCGCCGGCCGGGTCCCGCCTGGCTGAAGGCATAATGCTGGTAGTAATGCTGAACTTCGCCCCCAACTTCTCACTTTTCATATAAGGAGAGGATTGCCGCAATGTACATCGACCTTGACGACCTGATGGCCTTACAACAACTGGACAGCGCCGGAGCCCTGCGGGATACCGTAGACTACTCCCGCCAGTTTGCTGAAGGCTGGGAACTGGCGCAGAAATGGCCGCAAAATTTACCGGCCGGGGAAATACGAAAAATAATCGTCCTGGCCACCGGCGGCGGTTCCGCAGCCAGCGTCAGCCTTTTACAATCCTATCTCTTTGACGAACTGCGGGTACCCATGGTCCTGAACCAGGGCTATACCATCCCGGCCTGGGTTGATGCCAACACCCTGGCGGTTGTAATCAGCCATTCGGGCAATACCGAAGAAATTTTAAGCGCCTACACCCAGGCCATAGACGGAGGTGCGCAGATTGCCGTTATCACTGCCGGGGGACAACTGCAGGCCCTGGCCAGGGAGAAAGGACACCCTGTACTCCTTGTTCCCGGCGGCATGATGCCCCGCATCGCCCTGGGATACATTTTCCTGCCCCTGCTGGGCCTGCTCCAGCGCCTGGGCCTGGTGCCGGATAAAACGGCGGAGGTAAAAGAAACCATCGCCCTGCTTAAAGACCTGGCCGGCCATTACGGCCCCGAGGTTCCGGCTAAGGATAACCTGGCCAAAACCATGGCCATGGAGATGGATGGATACATCCCGGTCATTTACGGCTCCCTGCCCTTTACCGACGCCATAGCCTGGCGCTGGAAAAACCAGATGGGGGAGAACAGTAAATTAATCGCCATGTTCAATGCTATACCGAGCCTGCACCATGACGAGGTCGTCGGCTGGGACGCCCCCAGCGCCTACTTAAAGCACTTTTACTTTACCTTCTTACGTGATGCTGAGGACAGCGAGAAAATCAGGCGTCGCATGGCCACCTCCCAGGAGATTTTGAGGCGCCGGGCTGCCGGGGTAAGGGAAGTCAGCTCCCGGGGGCATTCTCGCCTGGCACGTCTTTTCTCCCTGGTTTACCTGGGTGACTTTATCACCCTGTATCTGGCCCTGGCCCGGGGAGTAGACCCGACACCGGTGGAGGTCATCGACCTTTTCAAACGGAAAATGGCAGCAGGGGAATAATGCCGTATGATTACCACGGTTACCGTTAATACCGCCATTGATAAGACATATATAGTGGAAAATTTTGGCATCAATGGTGTCTTCCGCGTCCAGCGCGTCATGGCCCAGGCCGGCGGCAAGGGGCTGAATGTTGCTCGGGTTGTAAAGGCCCTGGGCGAAGAAGTGGTGGCTACGGGTTTCTTAGGCGGCCATAATGGCAGGTTTTTTGCAGATAACCTGGTGGCTGAAAGGATTAAGGGAGATTTTGTCCCAATAGCTGGCGAGACGCGTATCTGCCTGAATATCCTGGACCCGGCAGGCAAAACCCAGACCGAACTGCTGGAACCCGGGCCGGAAGTCAGCGTCGAAGAAGGGGAGAAGCTGAGGGAGAAGGTAAGGGTACTTGCCCGCCACAGCCGGGTGGTCACTATGTCGGGAAGCCTAGCCCAGGGTTTACCTTCTGATTATTACGCCCAGTTGATTGAAATGGCTCATCAGGAAGGAACAAAAGTTATTCTCGATACCAGTGGTACAGCCCTGCTAGAAGGTCTGAAAGCCAGGCCCTTCATGGTGAAACCCAATCTACAGGAAGCCGAGGCCCTGACCGGCAAACCCCTGAATGATGAAACGGCCCGGTGGGATTTTCTGTGCAGGCTACTCAACGCGGGGGTTGAGATAGCTGTCCTTTCCCTGGGCGAGGAGGGAGCACTATTCGCTACAGGAAACAACTTTTTCAGAGTAACTCCCCCGGAGGTCCAGGTCATAAACACCGTCGGTTGTGGAGATGCCTTTGTAGCCGGTTTCGCCGTCGCCCTGGCGCGGGGTGAGGATGTGCCGGACGCAGCCAGGCTGGCTACCGCTGCTGCCGCTGCCAACGCCGCAAGTTTGGGAACAGGCCAATGCAATGTTGAAGTAGTAGAAAAGCTTATAGCACAAGTAGAATTATTTTATACCATGATAAAATGAAAATGGCAATTAAGTATAAGTTTTAGGCAGTTGAATTCTTAGGAGGCTATGATTTATGACGCATAAAGAGCGTGTCATTCGGACTATTAAACGTGAATCTATTGATTTCTTACCCAGCCAGATTGACTTTACTCCTTCCGATGTTAAGCGAATATGCACTTATTTAGGAATATCGGAATCAGAGGATGCCTTGCATAAATATGCGGACAATCATCTTATTTATGCCTATTCCCTATCGAGTGCCGAAGAATATATGCATAACCAGCGAGTTTTAGATTATGCTTTGAAGCATAATTTAGCCAGAGTTGATGACGAACATCACGTAATTTTTGACCAGTGGGGAGTTGGCTGGGATACAGAATCGGAAGGGGTATGGGTTGCCGTTCATCCCCTGGCAGATATAGCAGCCTATAAAGATTATCAATTTCCCGATCCCCAGGTCCCCCATCTAATGGATGAAGTTGAACGGGTGGTACATGAATACGGGCAGGAATATTTTATTTTAGGCTTTCAGCATATCTCTTTATTTGAGCGCGCTTGGGCTTTAAGAGGTTATGAAAACTTTATGATGGATATTTATGTTAACCCTGATTTTGTTCAAGAGTTGTTAGACCGGATTACCGATTATCAGGTTGCATGTGCAAAAAGATTTGTGGCAGCGGGAGTTGATGGGGTTCGTATTGGAGATGATTATGGATTGCAAAAGGGGTTAATGATGAAACCGGAAACATGGCGTAAGCTGTTTAAACCACGGCTGGCTAAAATATATGCAGTATACCAGGAAGCAGGATTACCAGTATTTCAACATTCTTGCGGCGATATCAGTTCTATTTTACCCGATCTTATAGAGATAGGTTTATCAGTTATCCATCCGGTTCAGCCCTTGGCTATGTCAATTGAAGAACTAGCAGAAAAATATGCCGATAGGTTAATCTTCTTTGGTGGGATTGATACTCAGCAAGTATTGCCTTATGGTTCCCCAGAAAAGGTACGGGATGCTACTAGACGTTGTGTGCAAATTTTAGGTAGTAAGAAAGGTTACATTGTGGCACCTTCTCAAGAAGTAATGACTGATGTACCCCTTGAAAACGTTGCAGCATTAATTTCTGCAGTTAAAGAATTTCGTTTACAAATTGGGTAACTTTGTTTTTAAAGGGAGACAGGAAAAATGAGTGGCCAATATCTTTTACAAATGAGATCGATCTCTAAAAGCTTTCCAGGAGTTCAAGCATTAAATCGGGTTGATTTCGACTTACAAAAAGGAGAAATCCATGCACTTGTAGGAGAAAACGGAGCCGGAAAAAGCACTTTGATTAAGATACTTGCCGGTGCATATATACCGGACGAAGGGAAAATTGAATTTAAGGGTCAAACCGTTACAATTGATAGCCCTGTCGTGGCTCAAAACTTGGGTATTGCCATTGTCCATCAGGAAACAAATTTATTTCCTAGTTTAAGTGTTGCTGAAAATATTTTTGCAGGTAGACAGCCCGTAAAAGGTCACCTAACTTTTATTGATAAGAATGCTATGTGGTATGAAACCCGTAAATTATTGCAGCTTTTTAATGTTCGCATCCACCCTGAGACTAAAATTCAGGAGTTAAGCGTTGGCCAGCGCCAGATTGTAGAGATTGCCAAGGCGCTTTCATTAAAGGCGGAAATCTTAATCTTAGATGAACCGACTTCAGCTTTAACTCAAAATGAAGTTAATTTGTTGTTTAATATCATTGATGAGTTAAGAAACCGGGGATTGGGTATTATTTATATTTCCCATCGACTGGAAGAAATATTCAAGGTTTCCGACAGGATTACAGTCTTACGCGATGGGCAAAAGGTAGGTACTATTAAGACACCCAGTGCCAGTCCACAGCAAATTATTAACATGATGGTTGGGCGTCAGTTAAATGATTTTTACGGCCAGCGTTTGAACCAGCCTGGAGAAGCAATATTATCTGTTAGTAACTTAAGTTTACCAGGGAAATTTTATGATATCAGCTTATCTTTACGGCGGGGTGAAATTTTAGGGTTTGCCGGGTTAATAGGTTCAGGACGTACCGATGTGGCTCTGGCTTTGTTTGGCTATCAACCAGCCTTGTCTGGCGAACTCTGGCTAGAGGGCAAAAAAATCTGGCCGCGATCGCCTCGGGAAGCAATGCGTCTGGGTATAGCTTATGTTAGCGAAGACCGGCGTGAGAAAGGGTTATTTACCTCGATGTCTTTGCGTGACAATATCTCAGTGACTCAGCTACGCCGGTTGTCAAGGTGGGGCCTGATGGATATGCAACGCGAAAATGCAGCGGCAATAGAGATGATTAGCAGACTTCGCATACGTACCCCGACTATTATGCAAAAGGTATTAAATTTAAGCGGTGGTAATCAACAAAAGGTTGCCCTGGCCAAGTGGCTGGCACTTAATCCTAAAGTATTAATTGTTGATGAACCTACCAGAGGTGTAGATGTAGGAGCTAAGGCTGAGATTTACGGGATACTTCGCTCCTTAGCTAAGCAGGGAGTAGCTGTACTGATGATTTCCTCGGAATTACCAGAAATCTTGGGTTTGAGCGATAGAATTTTAGTTATGCATGAAGGCCGCTTGGCTGGTGAGGTCCTGGCAGACAAGGCTACTGAAGAGCTGATAATGACCTATGCTGCGGGGCAAGGGTCTGTAAAAATAGCGAATTAGGGGGATTGAAATAATTATGGGTGAAGTCACTATAAAAGACGTTGAGGCAAAAAACAAATCTGTTAATGAAGAAATAAAGGTGGGTAATTCTAGAGGGAGGTTCAGAGCTTTTACCGGTGCCCGTGAAATTCGTATCTTGTTTGTAGTAATCTGCGTGGCTATTATTATGTACTTGTTGAGTCCTACTTTTCTTACCCGTTCCAATATAACTGCTGTCGCTATTGGGTTCGCAACTGATGCAATCATTGCAATTGCCATGACCATAGTGCTTATTGGTGGTGGGTTTGATCTTTCGGTTGGCTCCGTACTTGCCTTTGGCGGTGTTATAGTGGCTTTATTATTAAACAAGGGTATGGCTATATTCCCTGCTATCCTGGTTACTTTAATTGCAGGTGCCTTGATAGGTACCATTAGCGGCTTGGTAATTACAAAACTTCGCGTTAATGCTCTGATTACTACCCTTGGTATGATGAGTATTATTTCCAGCGCTACCCTGGTCGTTTCCGGTGGTTACCCCTTATCAAATTTGCCAAAGGAGTTTTTATTCCTGGGACAAGGTTTTATTGGCGGTATACCAGTTGCTGTAGTAATTATGGCGGTTCTAGTTTTGGCAGGCGATTTCTTATTACGCCGGACCCGCTTGCTTCGCCTGGTATATTATGTTGGCAGTAACCCTGGCGCTGCGGCCCTTTCAGGGATATCTGTTGATAGAGTAATAATTGCCACTTATATTGTATCAGGTTTAACCGCGGCATTTGCAGGTGTAATTGCAACATCACGGCTTAGTGCAGCTTTTCCGATGGCAGGTGTAGGAACGGAAATGCGAGTAATTTCAGCATGTGTGATAGGTGGATGCAGCCTGTCTGGTGGCGAAGGGACAGTGATTGGTTCGCTTCTAGGTGTCCTATTAATGGCTTTAATCAACAATGCCCTGGTTTTATTAAATGTATCGATTTATTGGCAAGGGATCGTAAGTGGGTTAATCCTGATTGCGGCGGTTGCCTTTGATATGTTAAGCAAGAAAAAACGTACAGCCTGAGGAAGCATAAACAAAAAATAATGGGAGGTGATGGCTTAAAAATTTCCTGTTAAACCTGAAGGAGGGTGAGAATAGCAGAACTCAAGCAAAAACCAAATAAGAGCGGCAAAGAAACGACCATCTTCCCCCAAAGGATGCAATAAAAAGACTACTTTGTCTGGGGAGAAAATGGTCCAGTAACAGATTACCTCAAATAGCAAATCGTTGCAAGTTCTAATTACAAACCTGGTCAGGTTCGTTGAAAATTCTTTTCTGGGAGGGAGATTCTCATGAAAAAAATAAAAGCATTTACGCTGGCAAGTATTTTCATTCTGGTGTTCGTAGTATTGGCAGGTTGCCAGTCAAAAAGTGCACCAAGTAATCAGGGTAACCAGGCGAATACCACTCAATCACAAACAGGAAATCAAAGTGAAACTCCCAAAGCCACCTCAAATGAAGAATATGTAATGGTTTCAAACGTTGCCGGGCACCCCTACTGGCTGGACGCTCAGGACGGAGGACGCGACGCGGCTGCAGAGTTGGGCGTCAAATGGACATACACCGGCCCTTCAGATTTTAATACTGCGGCTCAGGTTACCACTCTGGAGCAAATTATTGCTAAAAAACCTGCTGGTATTATAGTAGCTGCCCTGCAGCCAGATGCCCTGACGCCAGCTATTAATAAGGCGGTCGAGGCCGGTATACCTGTAGTGACGGTAGATACAGACGCACCTGCCAGTAAACGTATGACGTATCTTGGTACGGATAACTATCAAGCCGGACGGGTAATGGGCGAAAGACTAGCCCAGGTAGTGAATGGTAACGGCAACATAGGCCTGGCTACTGTTCCGGGTCAGTTTAACCTGGAAGAACGTATTCGCGGTATCAAGGATGTGCTTTTACAGAAATATCCCAATGTCAAAGTCGCAAGTATTGTTGATGACAAGAATGACGATAGTGCTACGGCGACAGCGGTAGTGGCGATGTTGCAGGCCAATCCGGATATTAAGGCTGTTGCTTCTATCAATGCTGTCGGCGCTGGTGTAGCCGCTGCACTGCGCCAGGCTAATAAAGTAGGCCAGGTCAAAGCGGTTACCTTTGATATTACTGATCCTATTCTCAATGGTATTGAGGATGGCACTATAGACAGTACTATTGTTCAACGTACCTATATGATGACCTACCTTGGCGTGAAACTACTTTACAACTATAATCACCGGTCGAAATACCTGGACAATTGGTTCCAAAACAAGCTTAATATCCTTCCCAATGCTGTTGATACTGGTGTTATGGTTATTACAAAAGATCAGGCCAGGGCTTTTAAGAGGAAGTAAATTTTTAGGCATTTCGTTTAGGCATTTCGCGGGGCAACATCTTATGCTACCCCGCGAAAAAATAAAATTTAGGTAGAAGAGGATTTCTAACGTTGTTCCGATTGTCGTAGATTTTGTGCGGCCATTTTCACGATTTTTAAGCCGTTTGCATGGTGATGGATGATTTTATAAGCATTTGCTTCAGCTTGACCTCCTTCAGGAGCGGCTATTATCTCTTCAGGCTTGCTACCAAAAAGGAAGACCGGAATATAAACCTCGCGGGATTCTTACAATAGGGAAGGATTGGTTCACTCAAATAATTAAAATAGATAAAGGAAAACTGGAAATGCCTGATATTTTAACCTTATAGCTATAGCAGGAAACACTGTTGATGACCTAATACCAGCGTTTCTAAAAAGATATCCAATTCAGGACAGGAGGGTGCCTGGGCTTCAGCCATCAAGCCCGGGCACTTGCGTTTAAATTTTATTATGGACGCCTATCCCTTCAGGAAGCGTTTACATAAATTTAAACCAACGTGGTAGCGCAAGGTGCTTGCCCTCCATATAGCTCCGCCTTGTATTAACGTGAGCCTGTACCCGGTCCCTGGAGCATGCCAATTAATTCCGCCAGTGGGTCATCATGACCACCACGCCGTTCTTCTCTTTCGGTTTTTGAAGATTTAACCCCTAATTTCCGAAATAACTCCTCTTTTTGTTGGGGAGATAGCTTCTTTATCTCTTCGACCAAACGTTCAACGGCCATGATATATCACCTCTATTGTTATACTTATGTTATCAGGCTGCCTTTTTTCCAGATTATACTATGATATGTTAACGGCAGCAATAATCATTACGGCTGTCCTTCCGTATCAGGTGAATTATTTAAGCTATGCTTAATTGTGAAATCCGGCACAAAAGCGGAGAGAAAGCGGTGATGATGTGGAGGATGTGGGGGGTAATGTTAGTTAAGTACAATTTAAAAGCTAGGGTGGTTGCTGCCCAGGCCGCTATGAAGGAAAGGAAGGGCCACCTGGCGCAAGTAATTACTTTTCCAGGCGCAGGTGCTTTAGAATAAACTTCTATACCGCTAAAAAAGAAAAATGGTATAATATAACTACCGGGGAGAGAGGCCGTGACCGGTAAAGCAGAAAAGAAGAAGAAATACGAGCGCCTGGACCCGAAGAATGATTTCCTCTTTAAGAAACTCTTTTCCAGTCCCGGGAATGAGGACCTGCTTATAGATTGGCTCAATGCCAGCGGAAAGACATTATCGATATTCTTAGTGAACGTTTTGGTGTTATAAAAACAGATTTGAGCAATAAGCTCGGTCCCTGCAAGAACAGCCCCGGCCGGCAGTTTGCAGTAGTTTATCCAAAAGTAACCCTTAGCTAAAGTTTTGGTAGCAAAGATGGTATAATACCTTCATAAAAGATAATGAAAAGCCTGTGTAGACAGGAGGCAGGGATTATGCGTAAGTTCACAGTAATTCTTATTCCCGAAGACGATGGCCGCTGGACCGCTGAGGTTCCTTCGCTTCCGGGTTGCGTTACCTGGGGCAACACCCAACAGCAAGCATTAGAGCGAATTAAAGAAGCGATAGAACTCTACCTGGAAGTGCTTATTAACGACGGCAAGCCCATCCCGGAAGACCGGAGCGTTTTAACCAGGATAGAGGTGGCTATGTGAGCAATTTACCTCATATAACCGGCCCGGAATTAATACGTGCATTGCAACGTTTAGGTTTTTATGTTGCCCGCAGGAAGGGAAGTCATAATTTTCTCCCCCATGTGGAAGATCCCACTCGCGTGGCTGTTGTTGCCACCCATAACGGTGAAACAATACCGCCTGGCACCCTAACTGCTATTCTTCGCACCGCAAAAATAACCGTTGAGGAACTGCGTAAGTACATATAACAAACCGCATTGATAATCTACTTCCTTACAGGTTACCGTCGTCAATCTGGAAGAGCCGCCACCAGCGAACGTTGGAAAATAAGAAAGAGGGATCCCTTTGGCTGTCGAACAGGCTACTTCCCTGCTGAAAGCTATACCGGAGACCAGCTACCTGACGGCCCAGAATGTGGGCCGTTATCGCTGTATTATGCGTTTCTTTTACCTCCAGCACCAGCGCCTGCGCTACTGGCTGCGGCCGGAAGATGTCTACCAGGGGGTAAGGGCCATGGGCTTGTTGCCGGACTATACCCTGGAGATGTGCCAGCAGGACCTGAACCAGCTGGTAGAGTGGCAGGACCTGGTGCCCCGCCACGACGGCGGTCGCGCCTGTACGGTGGAGGAGTACCTGCGCAAGCGCTTTCGCTACCAGATGACCCCTTACGCCGTAGAAATCGAGCGCCTGGTCCTGGGCCTGGAAAAGGTCCGCGGCTATGGGGGCTCCCTGGAGCCATCCCTTTTTGAAACCATCGAGGCCGCCCTGCGGGAACCACCGGCGGCAGGGCGTTTTCCAGCCCGGTGAGGCCGAAGCCCTCTGGGAGGAACTCTACGGTACCTTTGTACGCCTCACGGAAAACGCCTCCGACTATATCGCCAGCCTGCAGAGTGCCAGGGCCGAGGAACTGATGGCCACCGAGGCCTTCTTAGCCTATAAAGACGCCGTTACCGGCTACTTGCAGAGCTTTGTCCAGGGGCTACAGCGCCAGCTTCAACGTCTTGAGCGGCGGCGAAAAGGCCATGGCCATGTACATCCCCCTCTTTGCCGCCACCTATTCCCGCTATAGCGACGCCCGCGCCGACGCCCCGCGGCTGATCTCCCTGGACGAAGCCTTTGCCGGGGTGGATGAGAAAAACCTCCAGGATATGTTCGGCCTCCTGACGGAAATGGGCTTTAACTATATGATGACCAGCCAGGTCCTCTGGGGGTGCTATGCCACGGTGCCCGGCCTGGCCATCTACGAGCTCTACCGGCCCCGGGGCGCTACCTGCGTCACCCTCTTTCACTACCGCTGGGACGGTAACCAGCGCCACCTGGTCGAAAAGGGGAGCGGCGACGCCACCGGCGCTGACCTTCAGGAAGCCCTCGCCGAGGTGGCCGCCGGGAAAGACAGCGATCCTGGTTGATAACGGCGCTACTCGTGGCGGCTTGCTGCAATTATTTCTTTACTTTTTGCGCCACGGTGGCGATGCGCTTGCCCAGGGCCCGGGCGACGGCCAGGTCTTGCTCCGTGGGTGGCTGGTCGTGGTTGGGTCCCGAGGTGACCGTCCACGTCCAGCAGGTCGTCCAGGGTGGCCAGGGGGATGTCACGCATTTCCGCTTGAGCTTTCTGGTAAGCTGCCGACATGGTCGCGGGTACCCGTTTAAGAATGGCTGCGCAACCGGGGACTTCCTCGACCCCGGCCGCCACGGCCCGGGCCAGTTTAGCCGTATTACCGTAGAGGCTGTAGAAAACGACCAGGATTTTTGCTTCGTCCGCCAAAGGGATCACCTCACACAGCATTGCTTTCCCCCTTAGTGTTAACTGAAACCATAGCGTTTAAACGGTATTTATACGTCCACCGCAGAATTGCGGTAACAGCATTTTTTAGTGAGTTCCAGCCGCCGGTATGTTATAATTCTATTTCAGAGAACACTTTCGAGGAGAAACCCTATGCAGGTAATAGATCGCAGCATCAAGGTCCTGGCCCGGCAATATCCAGAAACTTTTATCAAACTGGTTTTAGGTAAAGACACCGGCTGGGAATATCAGACCCTGGAAAACCCGGAAATCAATATCCCGGAGAAAAGACTCGATTTTGTCTACGAAATAGAGCATAACGATAACAAGTACCTTTTGCACCTGGAATTCCAGTTACGCCACGAAAAAGAAGTACCTGTACGCGTTTTTAAATACAGCGCCTATTTGACTGAGAGTTACCGCCTGCCGGTGATCCCGGTAGTCATTTACCTCGAGAAAAGGAATTATCGCCGGCTACCTGATGCTTACATAGTCGAGGTTAACAATAAAGCAGTCAGCAGCTTTACCTATCAGGTAATCAAACTGTGGGATTATGAGCAGGATATAGCCGGTGGTAAACTTAAAGAACTGGCGCCCTTGCTGGTCTTACTAAAAGATAATAGAGATCTGGCTCTTTTGGAATATACCAGGAAACTGATCCTTGAGGAAAAAGACATCAAACGGCGAGCCGACAGCCTGTCGGTAGCCATATCAGTCGCGGAACGTTATTTTGACAGGGAAATTTTGCTCAATATCTTCCGGGAGGAATTTAAAATGCTGCTTAAAGAATCCAGCTTTGTCCAGGAATGGTATAATGAAGGCTTACAAAAAGGCCTCAGGGATGGGATGGAAAAAGGTTTAGAAGAAGGACTGGAAAAAGGGCTGGAAAAAGGACTGGAAAAAGGACTGGCAAAGGGCAGGATTGAGGCATTAAGGGACAGTATCCTTGAGGTCCTGGAAGAACGTTTTGGCGTCCTGCGATCTGGTATTGGCAAGAAGCTGGAGGAAATAGATGATGCGGCCGCGCTGAAGTCATTATTCAAGATGAGCCTCAAGGTGAATTCCCTGGAGGAATTTGAAAAAATTCTTGGCCAGGTTTAGTACTTTTGTGAAATACGTCAACCCATAATGTGCAAACTTTAACAACTAACCGGTCTGACCGGGGCGATGAAAAGAAGGATTTTGAGGATAAATTGTTGGCCATGCTTCCTCCCGCTCCCTTCCTGCCGCTTAAAGCAAAGCAGGCATGCTTTCAAACGGCCAGGATGACCTTTGGCGGCCAAAGCCTTTATTTTTTATGGTATACCATTTAAAATAAAGGCTCAAGAGGGGAGTATACGGATGGGGGGTAAGTATAATGCTTGTGGCTGAAGTTCTCGTAAAAATATTGGAAAGCGAAGGCGTTGAGGCTGCTTTTGGGATACCGGGTGCCAGCATTACGCCGGTGTATAAGTATTTGGCCCGGTCTGAAAAAATAAGGCATTACACGGCAAGACATGAAGAGGGCGCAGCCCATGCCGCCGACGGCTACACCAGGGCCAGCGGGAAGATCGCCTGCTGTATTGTTACCTCGGGACCCGGGGCGACCAACCTGGTTACCGGGCTGTACAACGCCCAAATAGATTCCATACCTATGGTGGCGATCACCGGCCAGAATACCCGTTCCCAGCTTGGTAAAGAGGCTTTCCAGTGCGTCGATATAGTAAATACGGTACGGCCTTATGTTAAAGGCGCCTGGTGCGTTACCGAACCGGCCAGGGCGCCGGGTATCATCAGGGAGGCCTTCCGCCTGGCCAGGTCGGGCAGGCCGGGTCCTGTTCTTATCGACTTACCCCTGGATGTCCAGACAACTGATATACCTTATGATCCGGAGCTGGACGCTCCTCTGCCATGGGATAAGCCCAAACCGCACCAGAAACAGATAGAGAAAGCTATAGAGATGATTTTAGCCAGCAAATCCCCCATTATCCTTGCCGGCGGCGGGGTGATCATAGCAGGAGCTACCAGAGAGCTTTTAGAGTTAGCCGAGTACCTTTCCCTGCCGGTTGCAACTACCTATATGGGCAAGGGCGGCATGCCTCCCGACCATCCTCTTTACTGCGGCCAGGTAGGGATCCAGTGCAATACACCGTTTGGCAATAAGGCCTTCCTGCAATCGGACCTCGTCATTGGCATCGGCTGCCGGTTTAATGACCGGCATACAGGCAACCTTGACATCTATACCCGGGGGCGGAAGTTTATCCATATCGATATAGAACCAACCCAGATAGGCCGCATCATTAACACCGATCTGGGCATAGTCGCCGATGCCAAACTGGCACTGGCGGCGCTGCTGGAAGTGGCGCGAGCGAAATCCGGGAAAAGGCTGCCCCAGGGCTGGGTAGCCAGGATACCGGAGCTCAGGGCACAAACCGGGCGCCGGCTGGAATACGACAATATTCCCATTAAGCCCCAGAGGGTTTTTCACGAAATAAACGAAATGTTGGGGCAAGACACGATTTTTACGGTCGGTTGCGGCGTTGTCCAGATCTGGTCGGGGCAATTCCAGAAAATATGGCGGCCCAGGTACTACCTCCCTGCGGGAGGAGCGGGGACGCTGGGTTATGAAATCCCGGCGGCCGTAGGTGCCAAAATAGCGAATCCTGCTGCCCGGGTTTGTGCCATCGTAGGTGACGGCGGCTTTACCTTTCAGGGCGAAGCCCTGGCCATGGCCTGCCAGTATGGTGTGCCAATTATCGTCGTAATAGTGAACAACGGCTACCTGGGCCTTATCCGCCAAAACCAGGCCCAGAATTATGGCTATGAATATGCCGTAGAACTGTGGTACGGTGACGGGAAAATAGATTTTATCCAGGTTGCGGAAGGATACGGTGCCAGGGGCGAGAGGGTAACGCGACCGGAGGGAATAAAACCGGCGCTGGAGAGGGCAATGCACTCCGACGTGCCATATGTGCTTGATATAATTGTTGCGAGAACGACATTGTGCTCTATGGGTACCAGTATTGACGCCATCAAGGAATACGAATGAGCAAACAACCGGGAGGTGATCGTCCGGGAAATAATCAGGTACACCGGTCATTACATTTTAATAGCTACTTTGCACAGGAGGAATGTAGTCATGCCGAAGTTCGCCGCCAATTTAACGATGCTGTTTACCGAATTGCCCTTCCTGGAACGCTTTAATGCCGCCCGTAAAGCCGGGTTTAGAGCGGTAGAGTTCCTTTTCCCTTACGAATATGCCATAAACGATATCAAAAGTTTACTTGCAGAAAACAGCCTCCAGGTAGTGCTGTTCAACCTTCCCGCCGGTAACTGGGCAGCCGGTGAGCGCGGCATTGCGGCCGACCCCGGGCGGAAAGAAGAGTTCCGCGACGGCGTCAGGCAGGCAATTAACTGGGCCGGGCAACTCAATGTCTCGCGCTTGAACTGCCTGGCGGGCAAAGTGAATCCAGCGTTCTCTCAGGAAGAGCACTGGCAGGCACTGGTAGATAATGTCCACTATGCAGCGCAAGTCCTGGCTGAATACGATTTAAAACTGATGGTAGAACCCATTAATCATTATGACGTTCCGGGCTTTTTCCTTAACACCACGCGCCAGGCCCTGCAACTGATCAACGATGTAAACATGCCCAATGTCTACCTGCAATATGACCTTTACCATGCCCAGAAAGAAGAAGGCAATTTAACGGTTACCTTGCGTGAAAACATTCAAAAGATAGGACACATCCAGATTGCCGACAACCCCGGCCGGCATCAGCCGGGCACGGGCGAGATAAATTATCCTTTCTTGCTGCGGGAGATCGATAGCCTGGGGTATGAAGGCTACGTATCCCTGGAATATATTCCCGAGCCGGATACGCTAAGTTCTTTAGGCTGGCTTACAGCTTATGGTTACACCTTGAGGTAAATTTTTGAAAAAGGGGTAGAGAATAATGAGTAAAATCGGGTTTATCGGTCTCGGCATCATGGGCAAGCCCATGAGCAAAAACCTCATCAGGGCAGGCTACCAGCTGGTTGTTTATGACATCGTTGAAGAGGCTGTCACGGAAGTAGTTGCAGCCGGGGCGGAACCCGCCGGTTCTCCCCGGGAGGTGGCCGAGCGGTGCGACAAATTTATTACCATGCTCCCCAATTCGCCCCAGGTAAAGGAAGTAGTCCTGGGAGACAACGGGATAATCGAAAGTGCGCGGCCGGGTTCCATCCTTATCGATATGAGCTCGATAGACCCCATGGTTACCAGGGAAATTGCCGCCAGGTTAAAAGAAAAAGGCATAAGGATGCTGGATGCACCGGTCAGCGGGGGCGAGCCGAAAGCCATAGACGGCACTTTGTCGATTATGGTGGGAGGACGGCAGGAAGACTTTGATGAATGCTATGATATTTTAAAGGCCATGGGGGCCTCGGTGGTAAGGGTCGGCGACATCGGCGCCGGTAATGTCACCAAACTGGCCAACCAGATCATTGTCGCCCTGAACATTGCCGCCATATCCGAGGCCCTGGTCCTGGCCACCAAAGCAGGGGTGGACCCGGACCTCGTCTACCAGGCTATCCGCGGCGGGCTGGCGGGGAGTACAGTCCTTGATGCCAAAGCCCCCCTGGTAATGGCAAGAAAATTTAATCCCGGTTTCCGGATCAACCTGCACATCAAAGACCTGGCCAACGCGCTGTCTGCCGGGCATGAGGTGGGAGTACCCCTGCCCCTGACCGCGACAGTCATGGAAATTCTCCAGGCCCTCAAGGTTGACGGCCTGGGCGATGCCGACCATGGTGCCATCATCCGCTTCTATGAGAAGCTGGCCCAGGTAGAAGTGAAAAAGCCGGCAAACTAAATTTTCTGAATAATGCTCGGGCAAGTTATGTCGTCCAGGTTATGCTAATTCTACCATGCGGCCATCTAGGTAGAGAAAAGCAAGGCATACTTTCAGTTCCGGATGGCGTTCTTTTAATATCCTGGCAGCTGTTTCCATATCCTGGCGCTGGCGGGCCAGCTGCTCTTCCACGGGCAGGTGGCCCAAGTTGTAAGCGCCGCAGTCTTCGTGGTGAATTAAATATACTTCCATTATGTGATGGAGCCGGTAAGAATCCTCGACCAGGTTTATTTTACCCTCACTGAGGAAATTGCGGCTGGCGCCGGGAAGGGAGAGATAATCGTACTTCCCGGCCAACCCCTTCTGTTGCAACCAATTTGCAACTCCTGCCTGGATGCGGAAATCCATGCAGGTTAAGACACAAGCCCGGCAGCTAGGCATCTATTAATCACCTCAAACTTAATTTATAAATCATGATTGCGTGAGTGCAAAGCCTAAAACGAATTTATACCTCCTCCTCCTCAAATTATAAATCATCACAGCGCAGCAGAAAATCTCTTTATGACCGCCTCCTTACATATTTCCCGGCCGGGAGGGTCATAATATTCCCGGATGGAAGCAGGACCAAACGGGAGGTAATCAGATGTACATCAACAACATGAATCCCGGCCTGGGAATGGGGATGCAGAGCGGAATCGCCGGTTTCTCCGGCTTCCCCGGCAGTGCGGTGATCAATTATAGCTTCGTGCCGACGGCAACTGGCTGGCGGGCCGGCGCCGGGACCGGTTTTCCGGCCATGAGCCTAAGCTACAACCCGGCCCTCGGCTGGCATACGGATATCCAGGCGGGGCCATATTCCGCGATGGGGTACTGGGGCGGCCTCGGGCAATCTATGATTAGCGCCTTCAACCCGGCTATGATTTCCGGGCAGTTCCCCGGTATGATGGGCGGTTTTGCTCCTGTCTCCCTGGGCATGGCCCAGCCTTTGGCCAGCGGGTTTCCGGGCATGGCGGGAGGTCTGGGTATGACCAGCGCCATTGCCCCTTCCAGCGGGATGATGCAGCCCCGCATCGAACTGGCTGAAACAAACAGCGACGTCGTGGTTACTGCCGAATTACCCAATATCAATCCCAACAACCTGCAGTTGACCGTCACCGATGACTCTTTAAGCATTTCCGCCCTGGCCATTTCCGGCGGCATGACCACCAGCCTGCACCGGACCGTGGCCCTGCCGTGCTCGGTGCGGGCGGAGCATGTCGACGCCACCTACAGCAACGGTATCCTGGAAGCCCGACTGCCAAAATCCGACCTCACCGCCCGGCGGCGGGTCAAGGTCAACGTGACCGGGTAGGATACCTTAAGTAAAATCCAGGCCTGCTTCCATCCCAATTTTACCTTCGAGGTGAATTAAAATGCTCCAGCCGCAGAACTGGTCTGTACCGGCAATGACGCCGCGCGGGTGGACGGCCGCCCCGGCTGATGTGCTGGTACCGCCAGTTGATGTCCTGGAAAGCAATAATGACCTGATCTACATATTTGCCATCCCCGGAGCCCGGCCGGAAGATGTCCGGGTAGAGGTCCGCCAGCAGGCCCTGGAGATTGAAGGCCACGCTTCCCTGCCTGATGGCGGCCAGTACGTCTACCGTTACCAGGAGTGGCCGGCAGGCAGGTTCTACCGCTTCCTGCCCCTGCCACCGGAAATAGACGCTGAGCAGGCGGCAGCCAGTTTCAACCAGGGCCTTCTGACGGTGCGTTTTCCCAAAACAGCCCGCGGCCGGCAGATAGTCATTAACGTGCAGGCGCCGGTAGAGCAGCAGGGGCAGGAGAAAACAGCAGTCAGTCAACCCGGTTCGCCGGGGCGTACCCCTTTAATTTAAGGTGCGCGGGGATGCGACTGTAAGAAGAACGGAGGCGGCAATGCGGCAGCAGCTGGTCTAAAAAGGCCAGCTGCTGCTGTTTTCCTGGTCGTCCCGGATGACCAGGTAGCTCCCGGAGACAGGAGCACCGAAAGCGGCCGGGTAACCCGAGGATGTCGTCAGGGCGCGGTAGGGGTTGCGGGCCGGGATGACCCGGATATTGGGGCGGCTCCGGCCGGGCTCCGGTTTTTGAAAAATATCCTGCCTGTTCATAAGCTTCCTGCTACCTCCTTTATAGTTTTTTGCGGCCCTGAAGGCAGCGTCCCGCCTCAAATCAACTGGCGCCAGCCCTGGCGGGTAAAGGTGACGTTAACCGGCGGGGCGCCTTCCCGGGGCTGGCTTTCCCTGGTTATAGTGCCGTTAAAGACGAAGGCGTCCAGGCAGGGGATACTTTCAATGATGCCGCCGGTAGCCTCAAATTCCACCGAGTATTCCTGGGGTTTTAAGAGGGCGGCCGGGTTAAAGGGTTCCAGGAGCTTTAAATCAGCTTCATAGTCGAGGTAGAGCTGCCACATGAGGTCTTCCAGCCTGGCTGAGGGTGCGGTAACATGGAGCTTGATGTCCTGCACGGCCTCCCGCCGGGAAATCATGTGGTTGTGGGCATAGAGCCTTTGCGTCAGGTTCTTGATGATATCTTCAACGCGATCCCGCTCCTCACCCGGCATGTGCAGCTCCAGCAACTTCCTGGCCAGGGAACGGATCAGGGCGTAGTTGCGGTGCACATTGCCCAGGGCCAGGGGGTGAACTTTGTCCACCAGGCGGTTAAACACCCCGGCCAGGCTCCCTTCACTTTCCAGGCCGGCAATCTCCCGGGCCAGGGAAAGGTAGGCCATGACATCTTCCACGCTGACCGGCAGGCGGGCCACCGGGTTATGGGGATCCTCCGGGTTAAAGGCATTGGCCACACTGGGATCGATGGGCCCCAGCTCACCCAGGGAACCCATGACGATCTCATTGGCCCCCAGGCAAAGGAGAGTACCGGCGCTGGCAGCGCGAAAGGGCACCAGGACACTCAGGTATTGGGTAAATTCCCGCAGCAGGTTCACCAGGCGCCAGGGGGTCAGGACATCGCCGCCGCGGGTATAAAGGAAGAGATCGAGCCTGGGCCGCGGCCCTAAAGCCAGGAGGTGGCGGTAAAAAACCCGGATAACGTCGGGAGCTATGCGGGTACCCAGGTTTTCCCGGTCGCCGGTAAAATAGCAGATAACGGCCGCCTGGCGTTCAGCTTCGATCTGTTCTAAAAGCGGCAGGCGCTCGGCCCTTCCGATGGGTATCGCCCTCCTATAGCGGGGTTAAAGATAGTATTTCCCGCCTGGAGATGAAAAACACCTCGTTGCTCCTTAACCCTTTAGTTGTTATACTATAAGTAATACAAGAAGGGATTGATATGTCATGGATAGTATTTCCGGCAGGGTTTCCAGAATGACAGCAGTAAGATTGCCTTTAAAGGTTATTCGTGAAATTGATACCATGGTTGGTAAGGGGAACCGGTCAAAGTTTATTGCCATGGCTATTGAAAAAGAACTCAAGCGGCAAAAACGCCTGGCCTATGTACAAAAGTCCGAAGGCCTCTTCAAAGAGGACCTGGTACCGGATAAAAAGCCTGGGGAAGATGACACTCTGGCTTTTGTCAATCGCTTGAGGGAGTTAGATGAGAGGGAAGAGTAAATGGTCCTGGAGGTAGAAGCTGGCGGGGCTTTGGTCGACACGGACTTCTTGATTGATTTAAACCGTGGCAAGCGCAACAAATGGCGCCAGAAGGCAGAAGAATTGCTGTTTGAGATTAATTCCGAGAATCTTTTTGTATCCAATATTACCGTGACAGAATTTATAACTGGCATCCCGCGAGATAAGCAGGAAGAAGTTCAACTTATGCTGCGCCAGTTATATTATTATATTGCCCCAACCTGTGAAGAGGCCTTTCTAGCTGGCACCTTGCGGCAAGAATGCTCCCTTTGAACAACTCCTGATTAAGAGCTGGTAAATGAAATAGGGTAGCTGTCATGGAGCGATGTCCTCGCTACCGAATTTGCTGTCTTTAAAAGCAAACTCCCCCTCACTTATTACCTTGAAACCGTGCTGCTGCAAAAGGGCCGCTGTTACGCCGGTGCCGGGGCGGGCAGTGCCGCTAAAGGTACCGTCATAGATTAATTTACTGCCGCAGGAGGGGCTTTTTTCTTTCAAAACTACCAGCTCGGCAGCGATCTCCCGGGCCTTAGCCAGGGTGGCCGCCGCACCGCGGAGGAAGGCAGCCGTTACATCCTGGCCTTCTTTATCCAGCACCCGGGCTCTGCCGGCCAGGACATCATACCCGTCGCCGCCCCGGATTTCCGCCGGCGGGCGGGGGATGGTTAAGCCCCCCAGGGCTTCCGGGCAGACAGGCACGGCCTTACCCCGGCGCACCAGTTCGGCAATGGGCGGCACCAGGTTGTGACCGCCGCTGTATTTACACTTTTCGCCCGCCAGGCAGGCGCTGACCAGGATTTTAGCCATCAATATCACCCCGTTTTTAAATAAAGTATAGCGCTAACCGGTCATGCCTGGAAGGCACAGCTAAACATGAAAATCTTGAAAGGTACAGCTGTGAGATGAAAGAAGTAACCATCTACACCGACGGCGCCTGTTCCGGTAACCCCGGTCCCGGGGGCTGGGGCGTCGTGCTGATCTACGGTGGTAAACGTAAAGAGATTTCCGGGGCTGAGGCCCGGACCACCAACCAGCGCATGGAGATCACCGCGGCCATCGCCGCCCTGAAGGCCCTGAAGGAGCCCTGCCGCGTCCGCCTCTACAGCGACAGCGCCTATCTCGTCAACGCCTTTCGCCAGGGGTGGCTGGACCGCTGGCAGAGGAACGGCTGGCAGACGGTCAAAAAAGAACCGGTGGAAAACCAGGACCTGTGGCGGGAACTGCTGCGGCTTACCGCCCGCCACCGGGTGGAATGGTTGAAGGTCAAGGGCCACAGCGATAATGCCGAAAATAACCGCTGCGACGAGCTGGCTCGGGCTGCAATTGCCCGGCTGCTAAAGCAGGAATTTCCATCTTGATGGCGAATACTAATAGCTATACTTAGCCGGAAGACCATCAGAGGGTCCCACGCTTCTCGCCGGCGCACCTGGCCGCGCCAGTTCCTGGCGGGCGTGATGATTTCTTATGAAAGGAGGGCTCTAAATGGGCAAATGGTCCTGTACAGCCTGCGGCTATGTCTATGACCCGGCAGAAGGCGACACAGCCGGCGGTATTGCCCCGGGGACGCCCTTTGAAGACCTGCCCGAGGACTGGGTCTGCCCTAACTGCGGCCTGGGCAAAGAAAACTTTGAACCCCTGTAGCCAGTTACGGGCGGCGCTGCCAGCGCCGCCTTTAATATATCCTGGCCAGGCTTCTCCAAAATATAAACTGCCCGGGGCAGTGGGGCAGGGCGAGCAGTTCGTTGGAGCGAGGAATATCACGCAAAGGGGAAATTGGTTTATGTTAATAGTTGGCATCAACGGCAGCCCCAAAAAAGAAGGCAACACCGCCTTCCTGGTGCGGGAAGGGCTGGCGGCGGCCGCTGCCGCCGGGGCGGCGACGGCCCTGATCCATATAGCCGAGGCCCTGGCGGACCAGAAGATCCCTTACTGCACCCAATGCAGCAGTCCCTGCCAGGGGGCCTGTTCCCGCAACAACCGCCTGGGGGAAGCCTATGACCTCCTGCGGCGGGCCGACGGGATCCTCATAGGCAGCCCGGTTTATTTCGGCAGCGTCTCGGCCCAGCTCAAGGCCTTCTGGGATAAAAGCCGTATCTTACGCAAAGAAAAGGCCCTGTATAACGTCGTCGGTGCCGGGGTTACCGTGGGCGGCAGCCGTTTTGGCGGCCAGGAAACGACCCTGAAGGCCCTTTTTGACATGATGCTCATCCAGGGCATGATGATTGTCGGCGACGGCTTTAGTGAGGCCGACTGTGGCCACCAGGGCAGCTGCGGCCAGGCCCCGGCCCACAGCGACGATTTTGCCGTTGCCAGGGTACGCCTTACGGGTAAGCGCCTGGCCGAGGTAGCGGCGGCCACCACAACCTTACGCCAGCACCGCGGCTAGGGGGGTGAGGGTATGCTCCTGCGGGTAGAAGCTGAAAAGCGGGAAGAAGCCATCTTGAGCCCCCTAGCGAGTTTAAGCAGCCGTACCAGGGGCCGTCAAGTACCGGAGGAGCCCTGCCCCATTCGTACCGAATACCAGCGTGACCGCGACCGGATTATCCACTGCAAAGCCTTCCGGCGCCTGAAGCATAAAACCCAGGTTTTTATCGCCCCGGAGGGGGACCATTACCGCACCCGCCTGACCCACACCCTGGAGGTAGCCCAGATCAGCCGCACCATTGCCCGCGCCCTGCGCCTCAATGAAGACCTGGCCGAGGCCATTGCCCTGGGCCACGACCTGGGCCATACCCCCTTCGGCCACTCCGGCGAAGAAGCCTTAAACGAAGTGGTGCCGGGGGGGTTTAAGCACAACCTGCAGAGCCTGCGGGTGGTAGAAGTCCTGGAAGGCGGCCGCGGCCTTAACCTCACCTGGGAAGTCCGGGACGGCATTGCCCACCATACCGGCCCGGTCAAACCCCAGACCCTGGAAGGCCAGATTATCTGCTATGCCGACCGCATTGCCTACATCAACCATGATATTGACGACGCCCTGCGGGCCGGCATCATCACCCAGGAGCAGCTCCCGGCTGATTGTTTAAAAATCCTGGGCCGTACCCACCGCCAGCGCATCGATACCATGGTGACGGATATAATCCGTTACAGCTGGGAGCAGGGCCGCATTGCCATGAGCCCGGCGGTCCAACAAGCTACGGATAACTTACGCGACTTTCTTTTTAAAAATGTCTATATCGGCTCCCCGGCCAAAGTGGAGGAAGGCAAGGCCAAGAATCTCTTAAAACAACTCTACTTTTACTACCTGGAGCACCCGGAAGCACTGCCCGCACCCGTCCATCCAGGTGATGACCTGGCCCGGCGGGCCTGCGACTATATTGCCGGCATGACTGACCGTTATGCCATCCTGCAGTATATCCGGCTCTTTGTCCCTGCGGGTTTTCCTTCCTGAATATGGATAACCATAATAAAAATGGGAAGGTGCCGGGAATCTCTTCGCTCGTCAGGCTATCCGCGCGGTGACGAAGCGGCGGCAGGATTCCCTTCACCTTCCGGGATGTATTTTAACCCTTACCCTATGGGTTTTATACACGGCAGGGAACCGGACATCCGGCCCCGGCCGGCGACACTTTCGAGACACCCGGCCCGCGCCCGGCGTAATAAAGCCGGTATGCCGGCCGGCAGTTGGCTGCCATGAACCGCCCCAGCACGCGCCGCTGCCGGCTGCTTACTGCCGGGTTTTAAAAAAAGGTTGGAAGACAGCCAGGATCACCCCCCGGTAAAAGGCATAGAGGGCGCTGCCGCCAATGAGGGCGATTAAAATTAAGGCCACGGTCTTACCCATTTTCCCACCTCCCGCCAATCGCATATTGCCGCCGGCCCTTAAATTTATGCCGGCTGGCGTGGCGTTCCCGCCGCCGGTGCTGCTGCAAGTCTCAGTTTACCGCCTGCCGCCCGGCACTATGCAGCGCGGCGGAGGTATAATCTGGTAAAGCAGGACAAATAATAGGATAAAGCGAAAATAAGGCCCAAAAAAGAGGATATTTCATTCTGATAGCGAATTGTTATTAGCACACCGGGTCCCGGGGGGTGGTGTCCATGACAACCGCCTTCAGCCAGGAAGTGATCGATGAGGTAAAGGACAGGGTAGATATCGTCGAAATCATCGGCAGCTATGTCCGGCTAAAAAAGAGCGGCCGCAATTACGTCGGTCTTTGCCCTTTTCATAAAGAAAAGACGCCCTCCTTCACCGTCAGTCCCGATAAGCAGATGTTTTACTGTTTTGGCTGCGGTGCGGGCGGCGATGTCTTTGCTTTCTTGATGAAGCAAGATGGCCTCAGCTTTCCCGAAGCAGTAAGAACCCTGGCCGCCAGGGTGGGGATCGACCTGGCCGGTACCGGCGAATCGCCGGCTGCCAGGCGCGAGCGGGAATGGAAAGAACGCCTGTACCAGCTGGGGGCAATAGCTGCCAGCTTTTATTATCGCCTTCTCATGCGCCACCCGGTGGCAGCCCCGGCCCGCTTATATCTCCAGCGGCGGGGGGTGAAGGGAGAAACGGCGCGGCTCTTTGAACTGGGTTATGCCCCGGATACGGGAACGGCTCTGGTAGATTACCTGCGGCGCCAGGGTTTCACACCCCAGGAGATTGACCAGGCGGGCCTGAGCGCCTCCCGGCCGCCCGGTGGGACGGCCGACCGTTTCCGGGGGCGGCTCATGTTTCCCATCAAAGACAGCCGCGGCCGGGTCATAGGCTTTGGCGGCCGAATCTTAAGTGAGGGGCAGCCCAAGTATTTAAATTCCCCCGAGACAGCTTTATTTCACAAGGGCCGGCACCTCTACGGCCTGCACCTGGCCCTGCCGGGTATTCGCCGGAAAGGCCAGGCCATCCTCGTCGAAGGCTATATGGATATGATCGCCGCCTGGCAGCATGGTATTGATAATGTGGTCGCCTCCCTGGGGACGGCCTTAACCGCGGAGCAGGCGCGGGAGTTGAAAAAATACGCCCGGGAAGTAATCATCGCCTACGACGCTGATACTGCGGGGGAAGCCGCCACCTTGAGGGGCCTGGACATCCTGGCCGCGGCCGGCCTCCAGGTGCGCGTCCTGCAGCTCCCGGCAGGCAAGGACCCCGATGAATTTTTAGCCGCCCGGGGAACAGCAGCCTTCCAGGAGCTGGTAAAAGAAAGCCAGGGCCTGATGGAATTTCGCATCAATAAAGCCGTAGCCGAACACGACCCCACCCGGCCCCTGGGCCGGAAAGCCATTATGGCCGCCGTTCTCCCTTACCTCCAGCAGGTAAAGGACGCCGTCGAGCAGGAAGCCTATGTCCGGCTTTTGAGCCGCCGTACGGGGATATCCGAGGCAGCCATCCTGAGAGCGCTGCACCAGGCGCCGGCCGGGCCGGGGAGGACAGGGAGAGCCATAGAAAAGGCGGGAAAGAAGGAAGGCCCGTCGCCGGGAGAACGGGCCAGGAACCAGGGGGAGCTGTTTTTACTCCAGGCTTACTTAACCAGCCCCCGGCTGGCCGCCAGCATTGACGGCGAACTGGGAGAAGACTGGGGTGAGAGCCCGGCGACGCGGAGCCTGGCTGCCTTTATCCGGGAAAAGCGCCGGGAAGCCCCGGAACTGGCCGGCCCGGACTTGGCCCGGGTTTTAACTGGCCGGGGGGTGCCGGAATGGGACGCCCTTATTGCCCGGCTCACCCTGGCCGGCGGCCTGGGGCCCGTCCAGGAGCGGGCCGTCAAGAAAGCAATCATCCTTTACAGGCTCCTGCAGCTGCAAAAACAGGAAAGGGAAATAAGACTCGCCCTGGCCCGGGCGGAAAGCAGCGGCGCCACCGGCCGGGTCCAGGAACTCCAGGAGCAAATCTTTCACCTGCAGCAGACGATCAAAGCGATAAAATCCGGAAGGGGGGAGTAGCGGTGAAAGAAGAACAGCAAAAGCAAATAGTCAAGGAGCTGATTGAAAAGGGCAAGAGCCAGGGCTCCTTAACTTATCGCGAGATTATGGATGCCCTTCAGGGAATCGAACTCTCCCCCGAACAGATTGACGATATCTACGAGCGGCTCAACCACATGGGGATTGAGGTAGTGCCCGAACCGGTGGAACTGGAAGCCCTGGAAAAGGAAGAGGGCGAAGCCGTCGACAGCGACCTCGATCTTTCGATTCCTGACAACGTGGCCATCGACGACCCGGTGCGCATGTACCTGAAAGAAATCGGCCGGGTGCCCTTGCTGACCCCGGAAGAAGAAATCGAGCTGGCCAAGAGGATGGAACAGGGCGATGAAGAGGCCAAACGCCGCCTGGCCGAAGCAAATTTACGCCTCGTGGTCAGCATCGCCAAGCGCTATGTCGGCCGGGGCATGTTGTTTCTGGACTTGATCCAGGAAGGCAACCTGGGCTTAATCAAGGCGGTAGAGAAATTCGATTACCGTAAAGGCTACAAGTTCAGCACCTATGCCACCTGGTGGATCCGCCAGGCCATTACCAGGGCCATTGCCGACCAGGCGCGGACCATCAGGATCCCGGTGCACATGGTGGAGACCATTAATAAATTAATCCGGGTGCAGCGCCAGCTGCTCCAGGAACTGGGCCGGGATCCGACGCCCGAAGAGATCGCCAGGGAAATGGATGTCCCCGTGGAGCGGGTAAGGGAGATCATGAAGATCGCCCAGGAACCGGTATCCCTGGAGACGCCCATCGGGGAAGAAGAAGACAGCCACCTGGGGGATTTCATCGAAGACGAAGACGCCCAGGCGCCGGCCGATGCTGCTTCCTTTATGCTCCTCCGGGAGCAGCTGGAAGAAGTCCTGGATTCCCTGACACCCAGGGAAAAGCGGGTTTTGCGCCTGCGCTTCGGCCTGGACGACGGGCGGGCGCGCACCCTGGAAGAAGTGGGCCAGGAGTTTGGCGTCACCAGGGAACGCATCCGCCAGATTGAGGCCAAGGCCCTGCGCAAGCTCCGCCACCCCAGCCGCAGCAAGAAGCTGAAGGACTACCTGGAGTAATAGAAGCAGGAGGCCGGCGGGTAATATCACGGGCGTGCAGCAACTGGTTGTTGACCGGGGCGGCATTCCGGGGTATAATATAAAAGGTGGCTTTCCTCGGTAGCTCAATGGTAGAGCGCCCGGCTGTTAACCGGGTGGTTGCAGGTTCGAGCCCTGCCCGGGGAGCCAGAAAGGGCCCATAGCTCAACGGTAGAGCTGCCGGCTCATAACCGGTTGGTTCCTGGTTCGAATCCGGGTGGGCCCACCAAAAAAGGAAATAAGGCCAGCAGCGGAGGTCAGGAGGTGGCCGTAGGCTGCTGGCTTTTTAATTACAGCGGCGACCAACCGCTTGCTCCGCAGCAGCAAGTCCAAACCAGCGATAACCCCAAACCGGAGCCTTACCGGCCAGGGCTATATCCAGCCCTACAAACGTACCCGGGCGCAAAGCACCCCTGGCTGGCCGTAGCCACCCGGCCGCGGTGCAGCGGCCCCGCCTGAAGCAGCGATGAACATTCATAACCGTGGATTTTTTCCTTTGCCGGCCCGCCTGCGGGCCGTAGCCGGCATGGTGCCGCCGGGCAGCCGTGTTGCCGATATCGGCACCGACCACGCCTATCTCCCCCTGTACCTGGCCGGCAGCGACCGCTGCCCGCTGGTGATTGCTGTGGAAGCGGCGCCGGGTCCTTACCAGCGCGCCCTGGCCGCGGTAGCGGCTGCCGGTCTTAAGGGGCGGGTGGAAGTGCGCCTGGGGGACGGCCTCGCGCCCCTGCAGCCGGGGGAAGTAGACACGGTAACCATGGCCGGCCTGGGCGCCCTGACCCAGCAGAGGATCCTTGCCGCCCGGCCGGGAGTGCGGCAGGGGTTAAAGCGCCTGGTCCTCCAGCCCCAGGGGGAGGCCGGGCCGTTGCGCCGGTATCTCGCCGCCACTGGCTGGTACTTATATAACGAAGAACTTGTTTACGAGTCCGGCCGCTATTATATCATCCTGGCCGCCTGCCAGGGCGCAAGCCCATCCTACAGCGACCTGGAGTGGAGGATAGGGCCCCTCCTGCTGCAGCGCCGCCATCCCCTGCTGCGGGATTATCTCTTGCATAAGATGGAAACACTAACAGCAGCCGTCCAGCAGCTGGCTGCCGGCCGGGGGATGCGGGCCCGGGAGCGGCGGGAGGATTTAAGCCGGCAGCTGGCAGAGATAAGGGAGGTACTGGCATGGCTGCCAAATGCAGCGAAATTATAGCCGTTATGGAAGCCCTGGCCCCGCCGGAACTGGCGGCGGAATGGGATAACGCCGGCCTGATGCTGGGCTCGCCGGAGGTGGAAGTCCGCCGGGTCCTGGTCTGCCTGGACGTCACCATGGCGGTAGCCGCCGAAGCTGCCGCCCGGGGGGCCAATCTCATTATCAGCCATCACCCCCTCTTTTTCCGCCCCATCAAATCCTTACGCTTTGACGAAGCCCGGGGCGAGCTGGTCCGGCGTCTCATCCAGGACAACATCATGGTCTACTCGGCCCACACCAATTTAGACAGCGCCGCCCTCGGCGTCAGCTACCACCTGGCGGTAAAGCTGGAACTGGAAGATATCCAGGTTCTCCTGCCCACCCGCCGGGAGAAGTATTGTAAGCTGGTAACCTTTGTGCCGGAGGACCATGAAAAGTTCGTGCGGGAAGCCCTTACCCGCGCCGGGGCCGGCTGGATCGGCAATTATTCTGACTGTACTTTCCGGGTGGCCGGCACCGGCACCTTTCGGCCCCTGGCCGGCACCCGGCCCTATATAGGCCAGGAAGGAAAGGTCACGGAGGTCAAAGAATACCGGCTGGAAACCATTATCCCCACCGGCAGGCTAAAGGAAGTTCTCCAGGCCCTGCTGCAGGCCCACCCTTACGAAGAGGTAGCCTACGACCTCTACCCCCTGGCCAATGAAGGCCCGGCCCGGGGTATCGGCCGCCTAGGAGTCTTACCCCAGGCCGTGTCCCTGGAGGAATTTGCCCGGCAGGTCAAGGAACGCCTGGGGGCAGCCCGGGTCAACGTGGTGGGGGACAGGGAACGCAAGGTGAAGAAGGTGGCCGCCTGCGGCGGCGCCGGTAGCGACGTCATGACCACCGCCCGGGCTGCCGGGGCCGACGTCCTGGTCACCGGGGATTTAAAATTCCACGAAGCCCAGGCCGCCGCCGGTATAGACCTGGCGGTAATCGACGCCGGCCACTTCGCCACCGAGAGGATCATCGTGCCGGCCCTGGTGACCTACCTGCAGGAACAATTACAGGAGCGCGAAGTCATGGTCCTGGCCTCCCAGAAAGAGCAGGAACCCTGGTACGTACTCTAAATACGGGGTGATGATTTGCATGGGTCTCAGCAAGCTGTGGGAGTTACAGGAAATGCAGCTCCGCCTCCAGGAACTGCAGCGCCAGCTGCAGGCATCCGGCCTGGCCCGGGAGCTGAAAAGGGAAAAGCAGCGCCTGGAAACCTGCCAGGAAACAGTGCGGGCGCGAATGCAGGAACGGGAAGAATTAAGGCGGCAGATAGCTAGCCTGGAAAGGGCCTGCCAGGACCTGGCGGCCAGGAAGAAGCAGCTGGAAGGCAAACTCTACAGCGGCGAGACCAGCAACCCCAAAGAATTAAACAACATTCAACATAAAATAGATACCACCGCCGGCGAGCTGGCCCGGGAAGAAGAAAGGGCCATGGAGCTGGCCCTGCAGCAGGAGCAGCTTGAAGAATGGCTAAAGGAAAATGTTAGTAAGCTCCAGGCCGGGAAGGCCGCCTACAGGGAGAAATTGGACCAGTACCGCACCTGGCGCGAAGGCCTGCAGCAGGAGATGGACGTCCTGGCGGTCAACGCCGCCCGGCTGGAAGGGGAGATCGACTCCAAACTGCTTGCCCTCTACAGCGACCTGCAGCGCCGCCTGGGGACAAAGGTCCTGGCCCGGGTAGTCAAGGGGACCTGCAGCGGCTGCCACCTGGTCGTCCCGCCCGTCCTCCTGCGGGAAGCCCGTGCCGGTAAATTTATTTACTGCGAAAGCTGCGGCCGGTTATTGCTGCCGTGAACACGCCACCGGATTAGACTTCATTGACATCATATGCAATATCGTATATAATGCAAATAGAGGCGATAACTGGTGACGAAAAGAGAAAAAATCTTAGAGAAAATTAAACAGAATCCTCGGAATGTTAGTTTCAATGATCTTGATAGAATACTGCGGCAGCACGGTTTCAAATGCAGACAACTCGGTAGCGGAAGTAGTCATTATACGTATTTAAAAGATGATATAAGAATAACCCTTCCCAAACAAAATCCTATGAGGCCAGTCTATGTGAAGATAACACTAAAAGCGATAGAAGAAATAGAAGAGTAAAGGGTGTTCATAATGAAAGATTTATCTTATTATCTTAACCTTGATTATCCCTTTATAGTCAAGCCCCTTCCTCAAGAAGAAGGGGGCGGTTATGTTGTAGAATATCCTGATCTACCGAATTGTATAGGAACTGGGGATACTATACAAGAAGCTATTAGTATGGCTATGGATGCAAGAAAGTGCTGGATCGAGGCCAGTTTAGAAGAAGGGTTACCCGTTCCAGAACCTAGCATCCAAAGGGATCCCCTGGCTGAATATAGTGGGCGCTTTCCCCTGCGTATGCCTAAAAGCCTTCACAAGATGATATTAGAAAACGCAAAAAAGGAAGGCGTAAGCGCCAACCAGTATTTAATTCATTTGATAAGTTTAAGTATCGGCAAGACGGCAAAAGGCTAAACTTCTAACTCTTGGCAATGCCTTGACAGATCACTATAAAGGGTGTTATATTTAAATCCGCTAAAGAAAAGTGGATAATTGCTTTTGAGTAAACCGGATGGTCGCGGGCGATAAGCGCGCCGGGCGAGCTTATCGCCTGAGGAAAGTCCGAGCTCCACAGGGCAGGGTGCTGGATAACGTCCAGTGGGGGCGACCCCAAGGATAGTGCCACAGAAACAGACCGCCCGGCACTCAACCAGGCTGCAACGGTTCCCCATGGAGCCATCCTGTTTCATGGCCAGTCGTGGCGAAACGGAAACTGTCAAGTTGAGTGCCGGGTAAGGGTGGAAAGGTGAGGTAAGAGCTCACCAGCGGTTAGGCGACTAACCGGCTCGGTAAACCCCACCTGGAGCAAGACCGAATAGGGGGACAAGAGGGGTGGCCCGCCCCGTCCCCGGGTAAGGTCGCTGGAGGCGCCAGGCAACTGGCATCCCAGATAGATGACCATCCAAGACAGAACTCGGCTTACAGGTTTACTCAAAAGACCTTTTGCTGGACTTATGGGTTATCACCTCTTCTTATGGGTCAATTTTTAGGACCTGGAAGAGGTGATAATTTTTTATTTAACGGCACCTCTGAAAAACCCCCTTAGATGTCTATAATAGCAAAAGCGTACCTGACTGCCAAATTTACTCAGAGAGTTAAGCCCTTTATTCGCCTGTAACCACCACCAGTGGGACATATTTAAGCATTTTTTCGGCTAAAATTATAATGACTCTATGAAGGGTTTATGCTCGAGGTGGCTGTTTGTACTCTTATCGGTGTCAATAATAAAAACATAAAACAGATAGTGTTTAAGTTGTTCTGCTTTGAAGCGGAGGGATGATAATTACTCTATCCCCTTTGGGTAGCTATTCTATGAGAATGCACAAAAATGTTGTTAAAATATAATACTAAGATAGGTGATAAAATCCTATCGCGGCTTGGCAATATCGGGTGGAAGAAATCTTTACAAGGCCTGGTGTTGGTACTATACTAATCAATGTAAATTACTTTTAACTATATGGAGTGCAAGTGACCATTGGAAATCGGAGCAACTATAAGAGCGCAACGCCTGGCAAAGGGGCTGTCGGTTCGGGAGCTGGCACGGTTGACGGGATTATCGCCCAGCGCCATCAGCCAGATTGAGACTGGAAAATCCGTTCCCAACGTATTGACCCTGAAGGCTATTGCCGAAGCCCTTGATATATCCGTTATTTCTTTTTTATTTGATGAACTGGACAGCAGGATCAGTTTGGTAAAACCTGATGAACGCCGGCGGTTGATACGCAACTCAACGCCGACAGGAGATCTAATCGAAGAATTTCTCACCCAGGGACGTAACTTTCAGATGGAGCCAGCTATTATTATTGTTCCTCCCGGGGCCAATTCCGGTAAACCCATTTCCCATCCAGGTGAAGAGTTTATCTATGTTTTAGAAGGACAATTGAAATACACCCTGGAGGGGATAAAAGAATATGAGTTGGAGGAAGGGGACAGTCTCTATTACCCATGTACCATCCCACATAGCTGGTTTAATCCTGCAGAAGAAAGAGAGGCCAAGTTTATAATAGTAGCTACCCCTTCCTTGTTTTAGATACATTTTAGAAGGGGGTATGAAGGCAGCCATGAAAGGTAAGAGATGCCTGAAGGAGCATAATTTTGCTACCTACAGGCGTTTTTTTGTTTGGGTACAACTTGATAGGATCTTATAACTCAGGTACGATAGAAAAAATATTTTTACTTAGCAGGAAAAAACAAAAACGTGGCGAAATAACTTTATGTATGCTAAAAAGTACAATGTAAGTTAAAACAAACGGATTAAAGTTTGGGAGGGAGGATTATGAAAGAGTAAGCGGGAATGACCTGGATAGGCAGCACTGGCGGAAAAGATGAGGATAAAACTGCAGGTCCAAGGAGGGAGAAAATGAGTAAAAACAAGGAAGTAGATCTACTAGTTGGTATAGATGACAAGTTGAATATTATCCAGGCATTTGTACTGGGACTGCAACATGTTCTGGCTATGGACCTGTATATTGTACCTATTATCCTGGCAGGCCTTTTATCATTGGACACCGCTCATACTGCCCTTTTTATTGATATGACTTTTATTGCAGCCGGTATTGCTACCTTAATTCAAGCCGGCCTGGGAATGCGCTTGCCGGTTATGCAGGGACCATCTTACGTACCTATTGGTGCCCTGGCGGCTATTGGTAAAAGCCTGGGTTTAAGCGTAATGATAGGTAGTCTAATGCCAGGCGCTTTGATTATCGCCGTTCTCGGTTATCCTTTGCGTTTATTAGGCCGTATAATTAAAACGTTAATTCCGCCAATAGTTGCTGGAACTGTAATTATTGTGGTTGGCATCGCCCTTATGCCTATTGCTCTGGAAAGTATTTATACAGCCCCAGGTAATGTCGGCATAAATGGCCTGGTCGCCTTTATATCAGCAGTTTTGCTAATTTTCTTTGTGATCTTGGGAACCCGGTTACAGGGTGCAGGTCGTTTTATACGCTTAGCATCTGTAATCCTGGCGTTAGCAGGGGGTACTCTCTTTGCCTCCTTATTTGGCAGTGTCGACTTTAGTCCCGTAGCTAAAGCCCCCTGGATAGCTTTACCCAGGTTATTACCTTTCGGAGTGCCGGTATTTGATTTCAATGCTGTTTTAACCCTGATATTTATTTATTTTGTAGTGCTGGTAGAAACAACGGGAACCTGGTTTGCTGTAGGGGCGGTCACCGGTGCTGAAATAAATGATACCCGTCTTAACGGAGGCGCAGTTGGCGAAGGCCTTGGTTGCCTTGTTGGGTCCTTCTTTGGGGGTACCCCGGTAACCGGCTATTCCACCAATGCAGGCATTATTGCTATCACCGGAGTGGGAAGCCGCTGGGCTATTATGGCCGGAGGAGTTATCCTTATAATCTTAGGGATGCTTCCCAAACTCATGAATATAATCGCCTGCATACCCGGCACAGTGATTAACGGCGTTTTCGGGGTAGTATGCGTTGTCATTGCCATGAATGGTTTCCGGGTAGTACGCCAGGTAGAACTTGATGAACGTAATATGCTGGTAGTCGGCCTGCCTATTCTTTTAACCCTTGCGGCCACCCTGATGCCCAAAGACTTGTTATATAGCTTGCCAAGCCTTGTTAACTACCTGGTTTCTTCAGGAATTGCTGTCGGCGCCTTATCGGCAGTCGTGCTTAATTTGATTATTCCACCGGCGCCAAAGACTACCGCTCAAGGAAAAAGCAGCTCAAACAATTTTGATAGCCTTTAAATCATAAGAGGAGGCTCTCCAATGGGGCAGGTTCTCATCAAAAACGGCTATGTGGTTTCCATGAACCAACTGAAGCAGGTTTTTGTCGGCGGTGATCTCCTGGTAGAGGGAGATAAAATCATTGCTGTGGGACAGGTGCCGGCGGAACTAATCCGGCCGGAAGCGGAAATAGTTGACGCTACCGGCAAAATCGTCCTGCCGGGTCTGGTCAATACCCATGTTCATCTGTCCCAGCAGCTGGGACGAGGCCTGGGCGACGACGTCGACTTGCTGACCTGGCTCCACGAGCGCATCTGGCCGTATGAAAGCAGCATGGACGTGGAAGATTCCTATATCTCCTCCCTGGCCTGTTGCCTGGAACTGATCCGCTCCGGGGTGACGGCCTTCGCCGAGGCCGGTGGGCAGGAAGTAGACGGTATGGGTCGGGCCGTGGAGGAAATAGGCCTGCGCGGTATCCTGGCCCGTTCCACCGTGGACTGCGGCGAGGGGCTACCGCAGAAATGGCGGGAGAGTACCGACTACGCCCTCCGGAAACAGGAAGAACTTATTCAACGCTGGCATGGCCAGGCAAACGGCCGCCTCAAGGTATGGTTCGGCTTGCGGACTATTTTTAACAATTCAGATAAACTAATTAAACGCACCAAGGTCCTTGCCGACAAATACGGTGTTGGCATCCATATGCACGTCGCCGAGATTGAGGAAGAGGTACGCTACGCTAAAGAGAAACGCGGCCACACCACCGTGGAACACCTGGCCAATTTAGGAGTCCTGGATGCCAATTTCCTGGCCGTCCATACCGTCTGGTTGACGGAAAAGGAGATCGATCTTTTCCTCCTGTATGACGTCAAAGTGTCCCATAATCCGGCCGCGGCCATGCGCGTCCTGGGCTTTGCCCGGGTGCCGGAAATGATCGCTAAGGGGATTACCGTTTCCATCGGCACCGATGGTGCGCCTTCCAACAACCGCATGGACATGATGGATGAGATGTATTTGGCAACTCTAATCCATAAAGGCCGCAACTTGAATCCCAAGGTCTTACCGGCAGAAAAAGTGCTGGAGATGGCTACCATTGACGGTGCCCGTTGTCTCCTTTGGGAAGAGGAGATCGGTTCCCTGGAGCCTGGCAAAAAAGCCGATTTGATAATTATCAATCCCCGGAGCGCCGGCAGTTTGCCCCTCCACGATCCTATCGCCAGCCTGGTCTACGCTATGCACGCCAGCAATGTTGAATCTTCCATGTGTGATGGCCGCTGGTTAATGCGCGACAAAAAGATCTTGACTGTTAACGAAGAAGAAGTGCTGGAACGGGCCCAGGTCCGGGCAGCGGCCCTGGCAAAGAAAGCGGGTATTGTTTTACCGGACCGCTTCCCCCTCGTGAAGATCCGTTAGGTAAGCTAATGGGTAATTAATTGGATAGAAAAACGCAGCTAATGTTGAAGTACTAAGTATAGTAAGAAGGATGAATGTTATTACCGAAAACCCGAGTTCGACAGTTCGAGGGCACATAAAAGTGCCTCAAATGTAGGCGCCAGAAGGCTTTTCGGTTCGATCTGTGAAACATACCGTGTAACTACATCGCCTGGCGTGGGTCCAGCTTGAAGAAGCGCGGGGGCTCTGCCACGCCCAGGGCGGAAAGGATCTGCCGCTGGAAGGTGGTGGTTTCGGTACGCTGCCAGACGGTGCCGGCAGGGCCGGCGAAGATGCCAAGGTGCATTCTATTCAGCTCATCCCTCAGCCGGGGCCAGGTGTAACGCTGGCCCAGCCTTCCTTCCACCCGCGTCTCGGCTACGCGGATGAGCAGGAGGGCCAGCCAGCATAAGAGGACGTGCGCCTCGATGCGCCGCGAGAGGCGGTGGTAGATAGGCCGCAATTCCAAGGCTTGCTTGAGGGTACGGAAGGCGGCTTCCACTTCCAGGAGTTGCTTGTAGCCCAGGGCGACGTCCGCGGGGCTCAAGGTGTCATCGGAGGTGCGCAGCAGGTACTTGCCATCCAGGCGCTCATCCGCCTTGACCTTGGCCCGGTCAATCTGTGGCCAGCCTCTCTTGTCGAGCTTTAAGTAGCGGCCGTAGGTGGGGTGGGAGACCAGGCGGCAGACGGCCTTGCCGTGTTCCTTTTTATCCAGGCGGGCGAACCCTTGCAGTTCCTGTTCCAGTTCTTTGAGCATCCGTTCCCGCTGTTCCCGGTCCCGGGCTTCTTCGTAAGGGTTGCGGACCAGGATATAACGCTCTCTGGCTTCCCCGTCGCCGACGATAATCTCTTTAACTTCCACGTTATCCTTAACCTTCTGGTAGCGGCCGGGACGGGAAAGAGCTTCTTCCACAGACGGTTTGCCAGATTGCATGCGTTCCCCGGCGATGTAATGGCCACTGCCCGCTGCAGGGTGCGCAGGTTGTCCTCGGAGACGAAGCCCCGGTCCAGGACAGTGATTACCCGTCCCAGTTTCCAGCCCACCAGGTCCTTTTTCACCTGGTCGATGCGGGTGACGTCCGCCGTGTTGTCGGGCCAGACCCAGCAGCGGATGGGGATGCCTTCCTGGGTGACGGCCAGGCCAATCACTATCTGGGCAAGATCCGGCCGGTGGTCCTTGGAGTGCCCCCGCCGGCGGAGGAAGTACGCGGCGTCTCCTTCCTCCGGGTCCTCCCCCTCGACTTCGAAATAGGTACTGGTGGTGTCAAAGAACAACAGGTCAACCTCCAGGTTCAAGAGATGGGCCACGGAGAAGAAGACCTCTTCCTGCAAGGCGTCGCCGGCTTCCATGAGGACGTCCATGGCCCGGTAGAGCTGCTGCACTGCGATGCTTTCCAGACCAGGGATGGCGACGTCTCGTTCCACCCAGGTCTCCACCGCCAGCTTGCTCTGCGGGTCCAGCGCCTAGTTGGCCGCCATGGCGAAGATGGCCCGCTCTACGGGGGTACGGAAGGCGCGGTCCTTGATCACCTTCCCGATGGCCCGGTCAATCCCGAGTTCGCACCAGAGAGCATCTAAAACCAAGGCGCCGCCCAGGGGACGACTCTCCTTGAAAAGGAGTGGAGCATCACCCACCTTGGCCTGCTGCTGCAGCACGTCCTCCGGCCCCAGGAAGCGGTTGATGCTTTCCACCAGCCGGCGCAAGGAATCCTTGTCTACCTCCTCTTCCCGGCCGAAGGACCAGAGGACCTGCGCCTGGGGCTTACGGGTTTCGGAGTCGCGGAAGTTGTGGGCCAACTGCACATAGCGGACGACAGACCCGTCCTTGTTCTTGCGCTGCACGATTCGGATGTACATGCTTACGTTATTCGACGTATATTAGTTAATTCCTGCTATAACATCCAAAATCGTGTACCTACGGATTTTCGCATTTTCTCTACTTTTAAGCCCGGAAAGCCTTGATATTGCTAGATCTGGGTCCTGGCATGTGCCTCAAAACTGTCGAACTCCGGGAAAAGAGAGAGCCATAATATATAAGCTCTCTCTTTCTTAATTTTATATAATCCTAGTGAAGCTAGTCTCAAAGTACGGATAAATGGGTGTTATAATCGAGTTAAATTTTACTTGTGTCAAATAAGAGGGGGGCTTTAGTAAGAATTTGATTATCTATAGTACCTAAGTATTGTTGGCCAAGATTAATTAGAGTACGGGATAAAAGATTTTGTCCCAAAAGGCGACCACAAAAAACATCAGCTAATACTAGGTTGTCTGCAATAATTAACAAACCTAGCTCTTTCAAAACATCAAAAGGACTCCAGGGAGTATGGTATTGACCGCCTTCCCAAAAAACGACTGCTTCTTTTATACCCTCAATGACAGCAACGATATTAAATAAAGCAGAATAAAGTTTATCGATATCAATAATTGCCTGGGGGAGGTTAGTATGATATTTTAATCTAGAAGGATATGGAATTAAACCAAATAAATTTTTCATAGATAAGCTAAAATCCCTGGCTGTAGAACTACACATCTTAATTTTAGCCAGGTCAATTAATGTATGACCGCGTAGAGCATAAAGTTTTTCCGGAATAAATGAATAAAATTCCGGGTAAGTCAAAGGCCCCAATTTTTTTTCCACATGTTGCTGGATGATTTTAGCGGGTACGACCCTTCCTGCCCAGAATTCTTCAGTAATATTTACATACTCAACATTATGCCTGGCCAGAACTTCGTCAATACCGGTCCTGGCCAGGTATAATTTTTCCTGGGTTCGAATCCAATCTCGTTGATCATCCATGTTCTCTGGAGTGATTTTTTGGGAGAGGTCATTCCGGGAGTGGGAGTGACCCTCAATAATTATTTTTTTACCTGATAATGCATTACATACGAGGTCTAATACTGCTGCGCTGGTATAACTGCCGGGGCGAGGATCAAACCAGTTAGGCTTAATAAGATAGAGCTCATCAACGGGTAAGTTGTTTTCTAAAAATGATCGTAGCTCATCGAACTTGGTCGTTTGGACCCACTTTAAGGCCATGAAAAATCCTCCTCAAGTACAATTATTAATTTTATAATAACAAAGGGTTACCATACAAAGCAAAGCCGGTTTATTATTATTAGCAAGAAAAATAGCCAATAAAGCAGAAAGCAACATTTTATGCTTTCATTTTTAGATAATAGCAGGATTTCTTGTAAAAGTGTCGAATATAATTTTAAGAAGATGGAGGTTGGATAATGTGTTAGATGTTAACGCTCGCATTCAGGAGTTATTCCCAAAGTTGAGCCGGGGCAAAAAGAAAATTGCTGAGTATATTCTTAATAACATTGAAGAAGCTGCTTTTGCACCAGCAGCAACCATTGCGCAGAAAGTTGAGATGAGCGAATCGGTAGTAGTGCGTTTAGCCAGAGATCTGGGCTTTTCGGGTTATAAAGATATGCAGGAAAATATTCAGCAATCTATCAGAAAGCGTTTATGGATGGCTGATCAATTCCGACAGTGGATGGCCAGTGACGCTGAAAATGCCGATGGGTACTTGCGGGTAGTAGAAAGGGATATTCAAAACATCAAAGATACCTTTAAAAATATTCCAACGGATACCTTGTCTATGGCGGTAGATATGATTATTAAAGCTAGGCGGATTGGTATTGTCGGCCTCAGGGGTCCGTTGGGTCCTAATATCATTTTCTACGTTTTTTTAAATGAGTTACTCGGCAATGTTACTTTACTAACTCCCGGAATTGGGCTTTCTTATGATATTTTAAGGTCCTGGAATGAACAAGATCTTGTTATCGGGAGCAGCTTTTTAATGAGCAAAAATTTTACGTTAGATATTTTGCGCTTTGCTAAGCAAAGAGGTTGTAAATCGATTGCTATAACCGATAAATTGGTTTCTCCTCTGGCCCAGAAAGCTGACTTGACTTTACCGGTTTGTGTTGATGGCTCTTTTACTTCATACACTGCCGTAGTGACCCTATTTAATGTCCTTTTATACTTAATAGGCAAAAAGTTACAAGATAATGCCCTGCTTTCCTTGGAGGAGATAGATAAATTACTAGATGAGGATTTTAAAACTCAATACCGCGAGGATGATTAATAAATGCTCGAAATTGATCTCTTACTTACAGCAGGTAATATCTATACTTTGGACGCCAATGACACCAGGTATGAAACAGGAAGCATTGCTATTAATAACGGTAGAATCGTAGCTATTGGTTGTAGCAACGAGCTTGAGGAACAATATATTGCCAAAGAAAAAATCAATGCTAACGGCAAATACATCTTTCCGGGCCTGATTAACACACACACCCATCTTTTTCAAACGATACTCAAGGGTTTTGCCCGGGATATGAATTTGAATGACTGGCTGAATACAGTGATTAGGCCTTATGTACCACATATTAATGCTGAAATTTGTTATTTATCAGCCCTGGTTGGATGTATAGAAGCTCTGCATTCAGGTACAACGACAATTCTAGATTATATGTATGCTCATCCCCGACCTTATCTCAGCGACGCTGTCCTGCAAGCCTTTGAGGATGTAGGTATCCGGGGTCTCCTGGCCCGGGGTTTTTCGGAAAGATTATATGGTTCCAACACGACTGGAGGTATGGCAGAAAAAAGCGAGGAATTTTTGGCCGATGCTTTACGCTTGCGATCAAAGTATGGCGATAGGATTTGGTTAGCCCCGACAGCGATCTGGAATATGACCGATGCAGGTTTGCGAATGGTGCGAGACTTTGCCCAGGACTATCAGATACCAATTACTATGCATATAAACGAAACTGAACTTGATGATGTTTTTTGCCTAGAACATTATGGCCAGCCAGCCCTGGTTTACTTAGAAGAAATGGGGTTCTTGAAAGAACATTTACTGGCGGTACACTGTGTTCATATTGACGCTGCCGGGGCTACAATCCTCAAAAAATATGGGGTTAAAATCTCCTATAATCCGGTTAGTAACATGATTTTAGGGTCCGGGGCGCTACCATTGTCTCTTTTAAAAAAATATCAATTGAATGTTAGCCTGGGTACAGATGGTGCTGCTAGCAACGATTCTCTCAATATGCTGGAAACTATGAAAGTGGCTGCATTATTACCAAAGGTTATTTATCACGACCCTGCGGTAATCAGTGCCCAGGATATTGTCCGAATGGCTACTATCGATGGAGCCAAAGCTTTAGGGTTAGGGGAAGAAATTGGCTCTCTGGAACCGGGGAAAAAGGCAGATCTAATTATTTATAATCCGTTACAACCCCAGTCTTTCCCCATGCATGATCCCCTGGCAACTCTGGTGTATACTTCAAACCCCACTAATATCGATACGGTAATTATTAATGGAAAATTAGTAATGGCTAATAATCGTATTGTTACCCTGGATGAGGAAAAGGTTCTCAAAGAAGCCTTGATTGCTGTAGGGCAGCTGATTGAAAGGGTGTGATAGAAGCTAAGGATAGCACAAATACACAAAGGGAGGTGAAACGGCAGAAGATAAAAGAAAAGGAGAGAAACAACTAAAATATAAAAATTTAAGGAGGGATAGTAAATGAAGCGATTTAGGGAAGTGTGGTTAGCGCTCGTTTTATGTACAGCTATAATCATGCTGTCTGTAAGCGGATGTGGGGGGAATTCTTCCAATGCAACTGGTGATAAGGGGAAGACTTCAGCCAGCCAGGTAAATACTACATTTAAAGTAGGTTTGTTGGTACCAAATACAATTAATGACGGCGGATGGAGCACATCTGGATACGAAGGCCTTAAGCAGTTGGAAAAGGATATGGGAGCAGAGATAAGTTACATGGAAGTTAAATCGCCATCAGATGTGGTGGAAGGTTTCACCGATTATGGTAACAAAGGTTATAATATTGTTTTTGGCCATAGCTACGATTATCAGGATGCAGCTAAAAGGGTAGCCCCCCAATTCCCTAAGACTATTTACATTACAAGTGGCGGGACCACTGTAATGGATAACGTCTCACCAATTTACTTTCAAATGGAACAGGCGGTTTATCTGATGGGCGTGGTAGCCGCCACCTGGACCAAAACAGGTAAAGTTGGAGCCATTGGCAGTGTTAATATGCCAGCGATTACAAAAACTTTAAAGGCCTTTGCTCAAGGAGCTAAGGACACCAATCCCAGTGTTGAAGTGGTAACTACCTACTTGGGAACTCAAACCGATGTAGGTAAAGCGCGCGAAGCAGCCCTGGCAATGATTAACTCCGGAGTTGACTTTTTCTGGGTAAGTGCTAACGCTGCTGGCCAGGGAGTATATGAAGCGGTAGAACAAAGTAAAGCCAAAGGTATAAAAACCTTTGGGGCTTACAGCCGCTTTTCACAAAAATACCCGGATACTGTGGTAGCCGATGCCTTGCTTGATATGGGCAATGCCTTTGAACTGGTAGCCAAACAAGTCAAGGATGGTACCTGGAAGCCGGGAACTCTTAATGTAGGTGTCAAAGAAGGGGTTGTTAAGTTTTTCTGGAACGAAAAAATGTATTCCAATATCCCCCAAAATGTAAAAGATGCCTATGAAAAGGCGAAAAAGGATCTTATGGACGGTAAGATCAAAATTGATATTGGCGCTTATTAAGATATAAACAGGGGGCGGTGCGCCGAGGGCGCACCGCTCGTTTGGAAAGGTGAAGGATATGGAAGCGCTGGCGGCAAGGGGAATAACGAAAACTTTTGGGCGCGTAGTTGCTAATAATGATGTTTCTTTTACGGTTAATGAAGGAGAGGTTTTAGCCCTCCTGGGGGAAAATGGTGCCGGCAAGACAACTTTAATGAAAATTATCTATGGTATGGAAAAACCAGACCGGGGTGAAATCAGCATCCAGGGTCGTCTAGTAGATATCAGATCACCGCGCCAGGCCATCGATTTGGGCATAGGCATGGTTCATCAGCATTTTATGTTGGTGGCTAATTTTACAGTAGCAGAAAACTTGGTTTTGGGTATGCGCCAAAAGACCGGCATGTTTATTTCTAAGAATGAAATTAATAAGCTGGTTAAGGATTTCTTTCAACAATATAATTTTGATTTAGATCCCCACGCCAGGGTCGGGGATTTGCCGGTGGGTTTACAGCAGCGCGTAGAGATTCTAAAAGCCCTTTTCCGTGGTGCCCGGATTTTAATTCTCGATGAACCTACGGCGGTTTTAACTCCCCAGGAAACCCGAGAGCTTTTTACGATTATTAGGCAATTGCAAGGAGAAAATAAAGCCATTATTTTTATTAGTCACAAGCTCGATGAAGTCCTGGCCGTTAGCCAGAGGGTAGTTGTATTACGCCAGGGTCGAGTTGTGGGAACAGTCGCAACCAGAGACACCAGTGAAGAACAATTGGCCAAGATGATGATTGGACGGAAATTGGTTCGGCCCCAAAAAAAGAGTGCAAGTGTTTGCGCAAAACAACCCCTATTAGAAATTAAGGACCTGATAGTTAAAGAGAAGGGGCATGAAGTTTGCCAAAAAATTTCTCTGGCTGTTTGGTCTGGGGAAATAGTCGGGATTGCCGGAGTAGATGGCAACGGCCAGAAGGAGTTGGTGGAGGCTGTCACAGGTTTAATAAAACCCTATAGCGGTCGAATATTCCTCGCAGGTGAAGATATAACGGGAAAAAGCCCCCGACAAATACGTGAAAAGGGTCTGGCTCATATTCCTGAAGATCGCCAGGCCAGGGGTTTAATTATGAGTTTTAATCTGGCCGAAAACATGATTCTGGTGGACCATTATAAATCCCCTTTCTCACATCATGGTTTTTTAAAATCAACAATAATTAGTTCTCATGCTGATAAACTTATAAAGCAATATCGAATTAAAGCAGATGGTCGCCAGGCTTTAGCTTCTTCGTTATCAGGTGGGAATCAGCAAAAAGTAGTGGTGGCAAGGGAGATTGGCAGTGATCCTAAGGTATTAATCGCCGTAAAGCCAACCCGCGGTTTAGATGTCGGTGCAGTAGAATATATTCATAACTGCCTTCTAGAAGAAAGAGCAAAGGGCAAGGCAATTTTATTGGTATCTTCGGAACTCGAAGAAATAATGTCTTTAAGCGATAGAATTGCTGTAATGCATGGTGGTCGGCTGACAGGGTTAGTATGGCCCGGCATCAGTGAAGAAGAACTCGGCCAAATGATGGCCGGGGTTAAAGAAATATTTATAGCTTTACAGCCGAAAGAGGGTGCTTGCCTTGAAGTCTAATGTTGGTACAATTATTGATCATATATGGGAAAGAACTAAAGCTAATCTTTATTTACCTTTTTTAGCAGTTATATCTGCCTTGCTGATAGGGTCTATTGTAATGGTAATTGTAGGATATAACCCTCTGGTAGCGTACCAAGCTATGTTTCTTGGTGCCTGCGGTAGTAAAGGTAGCCTGTCAGAAACCTTATTGAAAACTATTCCCCTTTTATTTACTGGTATAGGTGTTGCTATTGCTTTTAAAGGGCGCTCCTTTAATATCGGTGCTGAGGGCCAGTTTTATATGGGAGCCCTGGTAGTTAGCTGGCTGGGCGTTGTTGGTAAGGGCATTCCGGCTTTTCTTTTCATCCCAATGTTGTTGATAGTGGCTTTTATTACTGGTGCTCTTTATGGAGCTTTGCCAGGTTATCTTAAAGCACGTGTGGGTGCTTCAGAAATTGTAACAACTGTAATGTTGAATTCTATTGCCATTCAGCTTGTGTCTTATATGGTTCAAGGGCCGCTCCAGGAACCCAGACATTTTTACCCTGAAACGGCTGAAATCCTAAATACAGCTAAACTGGGAATTATTTTACCTGGTACAAGGTTACATGCTGGCTTATTGCTGGCTTTGTTGGCAGCCGTTTTATGCTATTTGTTGTTATACAAAACTGTATTGGGCTATCAAATCAGGGCTGTAGGGGCCAATGCCGAAGCGGCCGAATATGCCGGAATAAATGTTAAAAGAAATATTGTAACTACCATGGCATTAAGTGGCGGTTTAGCAGGTCTGGCAGGGGCTGTAGAAGTAATGGGAGTAACTTGGAAGCTATACCAGAATATTTCACCGGGATACGGCTATACAGCCATTGCAGTGGCTTTATTAGCACGGGAAAACCCGCTGGCGGTGATCCTATCAGCTTTGCTTTTTGGAGCCCTGAATACCGGCTCGAATATGATGGCGCGGAGTGTTAATGTACCTTCGGTTTTATCCTCGCTGGTGCAGTCCCTAGTAATATTCTTTGTTGTTGGTTATTCGGTTTTTGAATATAAATTTGCACCAAACCATAAGCGCAGTATTGCTCGGGAGGAGGGTTTGAGTGTCTGAGACTTATCTTAATTTCGCTTTCATTATAACTGTCCTTCAGGCGGCGATCCGAATGTCTACCCCTTTAATCTGGGCTACTATGGGAGGCATTTTCTCGGAAAAAGCCGGGGTTCTAAGCATTGGTATGGAGGGCATCCTTTTGGTGGGAGCCTTTGGAGGTTTCATAGGGGCTTTCTATACTGGGAATTTATTGTTGGGTGTCCTTATAGCAATGCTAGCCGGAGGGATAACTGCTGCTATCTATGGTTATCTAACAGTTAAAATAGGTGGTAGCCAGGCAGTAGTGGGAACAGCGCTTGTACTTTTTGCTGCTGGCATTACTGGTTTCTTATATCGGGCGATCTTTGGTGTCAGTAGTAATTTAACAAATGTAGGTATGTTTTCTGACTTAAAAATACCAGTATTAAGTCGCATTCCTTATATTGGGTCTATTTTATTTGAACAAAACGTCCTTGTTTATTTAGGCTTTATGGTTGTTCTAATAACCTGGTTTACCCTTTATCGTACAGCTTGGGGCCTGGAGATCCGTTCCATTGGCGAGCATCCAGAAGCAGCTGATACAGTGGGGCTTAATGTCAATCTCTACCGAAATATTTGCGTTTTAATTAGCGGTTTACTGGGGGGGATTGGTGGAGCCTATTTATCTCTGGCCAATGCTAATACATTTGTTGAGATGATGTCGGCAGAAAAAGGTTACATGGCTTTTGCGATTATTATCCTGGGCAAATATAACCCTTTAGGAGCATTGCTTGGTTGCTTATTATTTGGCTTTGCTGATGCTTTGCAGTTACGTTTACAAGCGTCAGGTATTAATATTCCTTTTCAGTTTCTATTAATGTTACCGTACGTTTTAACTCTAGGAGTAACGGCTAGCGCAGGGAGGGCAGAAAAGCCGGCGGCCCTGGCTAGACCTTATAAAAAGAATTAATACTGGGGGGAATAATATGGCTACTCATCAATGGATTAAACCTAAACCTATCAAAATTGTAGTCGAACGAGTAACAGAGCATCCTGAACGAGGTGTTTGTCACTGTCATCAGGTAGGACAGGAGTATACCTTTGACTTTGAACGTTGCCCGGTAGATTTTTGTGCTGCTGCTTTTCATACTTTATGGCCTCATTTGCGGGTATTGGAATTAGGAGGCCGCCATCCTTGGGATGCTGAAGAGGGGGTTACTTACGTGGCCTGCCCCGATCCTAATAAGCCAGTTATTTTTAAGATTGTTGCCGGGAAAAAATAGAACTTTTAAACGTCAAATGTTGATACTAAAAGCCCTTTTAAAGGGCTTTTATTGTAGTGCGCCCGGTATGGGCGCTGACTTGGTGGTGAAAGTCCACTGCAGGCGAGGCAGCACCAGCCTGTTAGCCAAAGGCAAGGGTGCCCGCCGCGAGGTGGGATCCGAAGGAAGCCGGAGGCAAAACCACGGCCCGATGAATAAAAACCCCATACGAGGCTAAACCGCCCGGATGAGCTGGCAACACACAGCGAAATCCCAGGCTGCCAAGGAGCGGTGGAGTATTGTTACACGTCAAATTATTAGCTTTTTTGATGTACGCTTTACTGGTTGCGGATGGTAGTTTCTGGCCCGCATTTCGGCCACGATTTCTGCCACCAGGTGGGCCTGTTGACTTTCCGTTTCATAATGCCGCCGGCTATAGCCATCAATGCCGGCTGTCCGGCTACCCTTATTTTGCAAGACATGCTTCAGGGCAATAGCTATCCAGTAGGGAGTTTCCAGCAGTTGAAATAAGTTATCAAACACTCGGCCTTCCTGGCTGAACTGGTTGAGCTTCATTTGTTTTCGACTAACAAAATCACCGCTGGGGCGGTTCGTTTGTGTGCTCATACTCCGAGCTTCCTTTCGGTCTACTTCCAAATGGCTCCTTGTAACTGTCCTCCTTCGCCGTGCAGGTGGCTTTCCCACCTTCGGACTACTACGAGGACTCCGCCGGTTTCCTGCCACTTCAGACGCAGCTATCCCAGGCCCGTTAAGGCCCGGCAGGAAACCTTCTCCGGTGTCCATCCCGGTACTCTCGATATGTAACCTTTAGGTTCCCACTCTATGCCGGGGGTGCTGTTCCAAAAGCTTAGACCTCTATAGCTACTGGACTTCCTAAAGAGGCACAAACATAGACTCTTTAGAAGCGTTGTGAAAAACTCAATCTAAATGGCAGGTATTAGACAACCAACAACGAATCCTTAACAGTAATGACATCTAATTTTCAGGAGAGGATTCCGTTGTTGGGAAGCAAGGAAAACCTGCGGCGGCAAATAGCTATCCAGGTTGTCGATATTGAAAGCCTGATCCCAGAGGATTACTACCTCCGCCGTATTGATGCAGCAGTTGATTTTTCATTCATCCGCGCCAGGGTAGCCCATTTGTACTCCCATACCGGGCGGCCATCGATAGACCCGGAAATGGCTTTTCGCCTCATTACCCTGTCATACCTGCTGGATATTTCCGAAAACCGCCTGTTCACGGAATTACCCCTGCATGCCGGCTATCTGTGGTTCTGTGGTCTGGACTTTAACAGTCCTCTACCCGATCGAACCACCCTGGTCAAGGCCAGAAAGCTCTGGCGTAACCACGGTTTATTTGAGGTGATCATGCGCGAGATAGTGCGACAATGCGTTGCAGCCGGCTTGGTGAAAGGCGACGTGTTGGCCGCCGATGGCACCATTGTTAAAGCGCGGGCAGCGATAAAAAGCCTGGAAGCGTTCACCCCCCAACCGCTGGATAAATACCTTGAAGAACTCAAAAAACAAGATGAGAAAGAACTGGAAGCTATCACAAAATCAGAGGACGAAAGCGAACCCCCAAGTGGTGGTGAACCCCCGGTAAGGGGCCAGGGGCAAAGTGATAACAAGCCAGAAGGCCAAGTTTTACAAGACGCCAATCCTTCCCGGGATCTTTCCGCGAGGAAAGCAGGCGACCCGGATTTTCATGGGGAGAAGTTCAGCAACGCCACTCATCGTTCCACTACTGACCCCGAGGCCCGGCTCTTCCGCAAAGGTCCTGGTAAGGAAGCGAAACTCAGCTATTTAGCCCATAACCTGCTCGATGTTCGCTCGTGTGTTGTCGTCGACGCCATGGCCACACTGGCCAATGGAGCATTGGAACGGGCAGCCGCCCTGGAAATGCTGAAAAAAGCCAGTCCCCTTTTATCACCTTTATCCCCGGAAGAAGAAAAACGCTTCTTCCTGGGTGACGGCAATTACACCGCGGGAGATTTCCTGGCGGAAGTGATCGCATTAGGCTATCAGCCCCTGGTACCCATGGGAAACGTCCAGCTGGAGCCTTTGCCGACCTGGAAACGCCGGACCTATCACCTATCAACATATAGCAAGCGCAAAGAACGTATCCGGATAGCCAGGGCCAGGAACCTGGCCCGAACGTTGAAGCAAAGCAGGGAATACCGCCGTACCTATCGTTATCGTGTCCGTATCGAACACACCTTTGCAGAAGCCAAAGAACATCATGGCCTGGACCGGGCCAGGAGCTATGGCTTGGCTGCGGTAGATGAACATGTAAAGATGACTGCAGTGGTACAGAATATAAAACGTCTGGCCACCTGGATTTGGCGTCGGAAAAAACGGGCGGCAAAGGTCATGGAAATGACCCGAACTGCGGTAGCCATGCTGCAAGAAAGAGTGGCTACGCTCCAACACCTTTTTCTATCATGTTTTCGACTGCGGTTAGCTTTGATTTGAAGGGTTTCTCACAGCACTTCTAGGGGCGGCGGGAGAGCCGGAGGTGCCCGAACCCTGTAAAGACGAAAGATTATTGCTTTACGCCCGCCCCAAGGCCGTGCGCCAGAAGTGGGAAGAGGCGTTGCTGGAACGCTTCAAAGCCCGGGCGCCGGAAAGGATGGTTGATGCTAAGAAGGTACGTTCCGACCAGGGAAGCTACATACTCTGCTTCTCTTACTATGACTTCCACGCCCTGCTGGACATAGAACCCCGCGGGGGAACCTACATCTATTCCTCCAGCGAGGCCTTTGACGAGGAGATGCTGATCGACCACCGGCGTGTGCGTAACTGGATAGACTTCTTTAGCTTCCAGCTCTACGGTACGCTGGGCCGTGACAGGGAAAAATCCGGCTTCCACGCAAGCGGTCATATCCACGGTCCCGGCTTGGAAGAACTGGTGGAGACAATCAGACCGGGGTTACTGGTACCCGTGCATACGGAAAACCGTGCCTTTTTCCGCCGCTTCGAGGGAAGATGTCCTGTGGTATTCCCGCAGAAAGGGCAAAGCGTAGCAGTGGGTTAGAGCAGGTTAAGGACTAACAAGGAGGAAGGGATATGGCCAATGGGGACGTGCCTGGCGACTTAATTGCCATGAACATTGAGGTATGCAGGGAACTATGGCGAATGGTGGACTCCCAGGGAGGTATGGTAGGGGCACTTACACCAAAATTAATTTTACCACCTCGTAGTAACGACAATGAGGACGTCCGGATAAGCGAACAGGAAGCGCGATTTATCTATGCCTCCGTGTTAACACGGGCCAGCCGCTACTTCTTTTCTGTCGAAACGCCCACGGGGGAAAAATACTCTTTTACTGATGGTGCCGTTAACCAGCGAAGTGCCCTGTCCGACCTGAGCCTTTACACCTTTGGCAATGGATTTCATAAACAGGCAAATGTAGAATTTAAAGCCGGCAACCCGCCAGTAGATCATATTAAGAAGGACATTGAAAAACTTGTGAGGGAAAGAAAGTGTCATTTAGCACATTAAATTAACCACCGTTTTTCAAATTAAAGTAACTCACGCCGCCGGCACAAACTGCAAGATTATCAAATTACAGCACCCCAAATTCTCAGGAATTGCACATTAGCACAATAAAATCCCCAAAGAAAAAAGCCGCTCAACGCGGCCTAAAAAGAAGGGGCCTTGAACCGTTCCGCCAATTTTTTATCAAGGGCAGCCAGGCGTTTTCTCTGGAAATCAAATCCTTGTTCCAGTTGCAACTGGCAAATAAAGCTGTAATAATGGGGTTCCTCGCGGGCGGTATAGAAAGACTCCAGGTATTTTAGCAATTCAGCGTAAAGGTCGCGGGCGAAATCCAATACCGGGCGTTCCAATTCCTCACCGTAGGAACCAGAAGTATTCGCCCAGAGGACGAAAGCCAGGATCTCCAGGAGACTTTCCACGTCTCTGGGGGAAGCAAGCTTAAGCATAGCCACCACCCTTAGAGGCCAATTTCGGCAGCTGCCTGGCGGACCACATCAGCACTAATCAGCTGGGCTTTAAGCTGGGCGCCCCAGAGGAGGGAAGTCAGGGCCAGGTTGTTCACCAGGCGCGGCCAGCCGCGGGAGCGAGAAGCGATGGCCTCGACGGCAGGCGGCTCAAATAAAGGCCTGGTAGCCCCCACCAGGGATAAATGGTGCTCCAGGTAGGCGCCCACCTCCTCACGGTTTAAAGGTTCCACCTGGAAGCGAACCACCAGGCGTTGGGCCAGAGACTGGGTCTGGTTCAACTCCAAGCGGCTCAACAAAAAAGGCAAGCCGGCCAGGACCAGGATAAAAGGATTAAAGGCGTCCATGGCGAAATTAAAGAGCAGGGCCAGGTCCAGCAGGAATTTGGGGTTAGCCAGGTGCATCTCATCCAGGATGAAGACGGGCGTAATCTTTTTATCCCGGAAGAACACCTGGACCGCCTGCTGGATCTGGTGAAAAAGGTCAATCTTGCGGAAAGACGGTTCTTCCCCCAGGCCCCGGGCCAAACCGCGGTAAAAATCCATGACCGTCCCTGTGGCCAGGGGCAAATAAATAACCTTAAAGAGGGCCGGGTTTAAATTAGCACAAAAGACCCGCAAGGCAAAGGTCTTACCGGCTCCCGGTTCTCCCACCAGGACCCCCATGCCCCGGACGCGGGATAAATACTCCAGCCGGGCCCTCGTTTCTTTTAAACTGCAGGAAAGGAAGGCATCCTGGGGTTTTAGCTCCTTGCCAAAAGGAGCCCCTTTTAAGCCATAAAAAGCCTGGTACATTCTAGTTTTGGCCCCCTCCCTGTAAGCTGGCAAAAGAAAGTTTGCTCTCCCGCTTTGCCCGGGCGTTAACACTGAGCGCCACCGGCTGTGCCACCGCCACCTCTTTACCGGCCACAAAAATCAAGACCCGCTCCAGTTTTTCCGGGTCAAAGCGCACCTCCACCCGGTTGCCGATAAATTGAGGCGGCACCTCAAAAAGGCGCTTGTTAATGGAGATAGTAGCATCATGATGTACCCGCCGTTCCTCCCGCTTGAAAAAAAGCGGCTCCAGAACAGCCGGGTCGCTCACCATCTTAACCTGGCTGAACTGGGACATAAACTTATCCAGGGGGCTCATACCCAAAGCACTGTGGACCTGGCGGTGATAATCTTCCTCCAGCCACTGCCAGAAAGAGCGGTTCAAGTTATCCAGAGATTTAAGGTGTTCATCTTTAACCAGGGGCAAGAAACGCTGCCTGACGGTCAAGAAGAACCTTTCGATCTTACCCTTGCTCTGCGGGTCATAGGGTTTAGTATTGATCAAGGCTATCCCCAGGGCCGCGCAGGCCAGCTGCAGCTGCTCCGAACGATAGATTTTACCATTATCCACGTAGACCATCTGCGGAATGCCCCGGCGTAAGATAGCCTCCTTGAAGACCACCTTCAAAGACTCAAACTTCTCGGAAGTAAAAAACTGGGCAAAAGTCACCAGGCGGGAACAATCATCGATAAAAGCAAAGAGGAAAGTAGCCACCTTTTTGTTGCCAACGCGAAGGTAAGGCCCGGCCGCCACATCCCCCTGCCAGAGGGTATTCACCGTATCATAGGCAAAGCGTTTCCGTTCCGGCTCCCGCCGCATCTCCCGGCCTAAAAGCCCCCTGGATTTCAGGAAACGGTAAATGGTAGCGTAAGAAACGGCGTCCGGTAAAATAACACCTTTAGCCACCAGTTGTTCATAAAAGACAGAAGCCGGACAGGAACGCTCCTCCTGGCGCAGGGCCAGGAGTTGCTCCTGTAACTCCGGGGATAAGGCCCGCGGCCTTCCCCGGTCAGAACGCCTTTTCGGTTTTAACCCCTCAAACCCCTCGCGGCGGTAATCCCTGAGCCAGCTGGCAATGGTCTGGGGGCTATAGTCGCAGAGGCCATAATACGGTACTTCATGGGGTCTGGCCGTAATACTCTCCAGGTAGGCCTTCCTGCTGGCTACCTGACCCTGCAACAACGGCGCAATCAAGCTAAAGCGAAAAAGAGCGATATTTTCCCGGTCCTTCTCGTCCATCACAACCCCTCCCCAGGATTTAAGGTTAACCGGTCCGGTCATTTACCAGTTTAACCTTAACCTGTCCCCCAGGACAGGCAAAAGGTGTGTGGTGGCTAATGTAGCAGGGAGGCTTTACGGAACCGGGGAAAGCATGGTAAAATTAATTAGCCATAAAATTGCGCCGGAAATGATTATGGAACCTTTGGGAAAAGGTTTCGGCGTTGGGGAACGCGGCAATCATTTCCAGCAATTTTATGGCCCTTTGTTTAAATTCCGGCGGGATTATTTCCTGGTAACCCTGCTCCCGGAAGAAGGCCTGGATGCAATTCATGTTCTTCGCCCAACGGCGGCGGTAGAACTGGAGCAGCTGGTAGTAAATAAGGAGGCGGGCCTTGGAGAAGAAATATATGAGACAGTCCAGAATGAACTTAAGGGAATACTGGTAATACGGCAGGAGAAAGGAAGGCAAAAGAGAGAAGGTGTGCCGGCAGGAGCGGCACCAAAAGCGGCAGATGGGCAGCTGTAGCCACTTTTCCGAGTCACTACCGGCATTACGCCAGTAAAAACCATGCCGCTTTAGAGCCTTCCGGGCCATACAGATAGGGCAAGACTCTATGACGGGAAACTCATTTTTCTTACCCCGGGCAGCATAATCCTCCAGGGAAATACCGAAATTGTATACCAGTTGCATAAACAGCCCCCCAGAATAATTTGCTAAAATTATATCACTTTGGGGGAACTGTTACATGTTATCTCGATATTTTAAATTGATAAAGTTAGGACTAGTTTTAAGGATGATAGTGTGCTAAATGACAAGAAAGGTGGGAAACTGGTTTCACCTCCTCAAAAACGTTGATAGCGGGACTTTACCCAGTCTCTTTTATAAGTTCCAACAGGCTTTTCGGGCACCTGAAGTTTACGCTCAAGTTAACAGCATGGAACCGGTAGTGTTTTGCTTCTGCGTTCTTGACAAAAAATGGGCAATACTAAAGACATTTATACCGCCAGAAAACAAACTGGAAGATTACTGCCGGGGCTTCTTTAATATTGATTACGAGGTGAGCGGGGGAAAAGTTCGGGTAGCGGATTCTTGCGGGTGGGTTGAGTTAAAAGAAGAACGGTTTTTAGCTTCTGGTACCCAATGAGCATCATGCTAGATTTGTTTACGCATTATTGCTTACGGTAAGTATTCCTGGTATCATACTATAAAAAGGGAGGTATTACGGTGAAAGAACAATTCGTCAAACCTACTGAACGCGGCCAGGTTACCATACCTAAAGAAATGCGGGAAAAACTCCAGATCAACCAGAATACCAGGCTGCGTATTTATGTGGATGGTAATAAAGTCGTCCTGGAGCCGGTTTCTCCGCTGGACCTTGTTTTTAAGGAGCTTGAGGTTGAGGCCCGGGCAAAAGGGTTTACCAGGCAGGAACTGGATGAAGAAATAACTGCGGTACGCGAGCGCCTCATGAAAGAGCTTTACGGTGAAGGTCAATGAGGATAATGCTCGATACCAACATCCTTATATCCGGGATGGTCTTCCGCGGGCCTGAACGCCGTTTGCTTGAAACTATTCACCAACGCCGCTTAATCCTGGTAATAAACAGCTATATTGTTGAAGAAACTAAAGAAGTTTTGCAGCGTAAGTTTCCCGCCCATATCGCGGCCTTCGATAAACTCTTATCCCTTCTTAATGTAGAATATACACCTATGCCTTCTCCTGCATCTCTAGCTATAGCTCGCCCTATTATAAGGGACCCTAAAGATGCTGCAATTCTTGCGTCTGCCATTGAGGCCCGGCCCGATATTTTTGTCAGCGGTGATCTGGACCTGCATACACCGGAAGTAGGTTTTTTAATAAAAGTCATGACGACCGCTGAGGCTTTAAAACGTCTTAATCAATAAGGAATTTCATTGCAGCTAGGTGATAAAATACCCATAGAAACTCTGGTAGATGAATTAGTCTCCGGGAGAATTAAAGCTGGTACTTTATATGCTCGAAAAACGCCTGCGGGAACAAGGGCAGGTAGAACTGGCGGAAGAGATAATACAAAAATACAGGCCAGCCGTGGAAGGACTGGCCCGCTAAACTTCAAGGACGGATTACAAGGATTTATTACGCCAGAAACTGGCTACAATTTCAGCCAGCGGGCCTTCATCGATCATTTTGCGCTGGTTAGATCTAGGCAATAAATGAACGTAGTTCATTGTAGTATTAATCGAGGCGTGGTTTAGAAGCTCTTTGATCTCAACAAGATTGGCGCCATTTTTCCACAGATTGGTAGCAAAACTATGCCGCATGCAGTGAGCGGTAATATTTTTCTGTATACCTGCCTCAATACATAAAGACTTTAAAAGCTTGTTTATCCACGATTTGCTGAGTTTTTTACCCTTAGGGGTCAGGAACAGGAAAGAAGCTGCATCAGGGTCTGCCGGAATCCTGCTTCTTTCGCCCTTTATATATTCAGTAATGCTATTTACTACCCAGGGTAGCAAGGGTAATAGATACTCTTTCTTCGTCTTAATGGACGGGATCAGCAATGCTTCCAGGTTGTTAGGATTCTCTATATACGGAAGGTTGATAAGTTCGCTTACCCTGATTCCGGTGCCGTACAGAGTGGTCACAATTACCTGTGCGAGCTGTGGAAATCCGCAATCACTTGTAGAAGCTATAATTTTTTTAAATTTTTCCTGGGTTAGAGTATCTCTTTTAGCGGGTCCGGGCGCTGACATTTTTATTTCTTCAAGAGGATTGCTCATACCCTCCATAGGGCCCCCGGTACTGCAAAGAACGCGAAAAAAGTTACGCAGGTGGCTTATTATATGACATTTGTTGCTTGTTTGATTTTCTGGTATAGTGTACAGGAAATCTCTAATAAACTGGGAATCAATCGGGGCCAGCCGTTTCCTGATCGAATACGCGGCTGCATAGCCGCCTTCGGGGCTTCGCCCGGTGAGCCTGAGCGTGTATGACAGGCTCCTGGCTCTTGCGATTCTAATAATTGACTTAGGCTACCTGAGCGACCTCCTCCACTATGGAATCGCTGATTTGAAGCTCTCCTTTCTCCCGTCCGGCCGGCTGGGCGTAAGCCGCGGGAACTGGGGAAAGGCCCGCCAGGCCCACCTCTCCGCGTTTGCCGCCGGCGAGGTCCACCGCGCACCGTCATAGAGAGAATAGCCTGTGGCCGTGTTCTGGCGTAATTTGGTCTGAGTGTAAAGGAAACTCTATCCGTTAATCTCTAAAAGGTCTCTGAACCGTACACCAGGATAGTTAAAAGGAGCGGGGGAGGTGCTGCTACCGCCGTTGGTATGAACTATCACCACCAGCAGGGCAGGGTTGCGCTCCAACCACTCCTGGAGGATACAGATTAGTTGAATTTTATAAATAGGAGTAAGAGGGATGGTTTATGTCAAAAGTTGCTTTGATTTCATGTACCAGTAGGAAAAAAGCATATAAATGTCAAGCAAGAGAATTGTATTGGGAAAGCCCGCGGTTTCGACTGGCATATGCTTTTGCAAAGCTTGTTGCAGACAAGATATTTATTCTCTCAGCAAAGTATGGTTTAGTACCGGAAGATAGGGTTATTGAACCTTATAACGAAACATTAAAGGAGAAAAGTGCCCAAGAGCGTCGTGCATGGGGATACAAAGCGGTAAATGAATTGTGCAAGGTTACTGATGTGGAGCACGATGAGTTTATTGTTTTGGCAGGTGAAGTTTATCATGAAAACTTACTACCCCATCTGAGCCATTTCTGGCTTCCGCTTAAAGGTAGAAGTCAAGGCGAATGGATTCCGGAGTTGGAGAGGCTCGTTAAGCTTGAAAAAGAAACAGATAAAGTATTAGTTCTTCACATGCTCTTTAATGGTCTGCCACGATTGGATTGGACAATGATAGACCAGCTTCCCTATCAAAATGGCATATATATCATGTTTGAAAAGGGCGAAAGCTATCATAGCATGGATAGGATAGTTCGCGTAGGTACCCATCAGGGTCAAGACCGTTTGAAGAAAAGGTTAAGAGACCACTTTGTGAAGGAGGACGCTGATGGCAGTATTTTCCGCAAAAACATCGGCCGTGCTTTTTTGAATATGACTTCGGATCCATATTTACAAGTGTGGGAAATTGATATGCACAAATCTGGGGAAAAAAGAGACTACGGGCACTTAATTGATGAAAGGCTGGAAGCTGGACTTGAGGCAAAGATTAGCCAGTATTTAAGAAGTAGCATCACTTTTGTTTGTTTTCCAGTTGATGAAGAAGAGGAACGGCTGCGATTGGAGGAAGGTATTATTGCAACGCTTAACAGACATCCGTCATTTGGCCCGAGTAACAATTGGCTAGGCCTGAATAGCCCTGTACCGGAAATAGCCGGCAGTGGCCTTTGGAATAAACAGGGCCTGGATGGTCAACCGTTATCAGATAATGAAGTAGAGCGGATTAAATGGCTTGCCAGATTTGGTAATGATAGCTACAGGAACAATGCGGTTCATAGGGCACGAGTACAAAGAGCGGTGAATCTAGTTATAACGACTGGAAAACCTTATGATTCGGAACGGAAAACAGCTGATGATGTAAGAAATTACATAGATAAATTATTGCGGGAAGCAAAGAGGCGAGGCGAAGACTATATTGATTTGGTTTCAGGGGATATTCATAAGCAGTTGGGTATGAAAAACAGGATGCCCCAGGTGTGCAGAATTATGTATGAGAAAATGCAGGCAGGAGATAAGGTTATACATACTACCCCCAGTGGTAAGAGTTCGACGATAAAAATCAGGTATTATCTAAAATAGAGGTTGAGTGTTTAAGGAGTTTAATGGCTAGCCAAATATGCTATAATTTAAATCAGAGGTGGTAAATATGTCCGTAGAAACCCTGGTAAATGAATTAGCCAGCCTGCCGCCGGGAGAATTAAAACTGGTACTTGAGATGCTGGAAAAACGTCTGCTGGCCCAAAGACAGGTAGCACTGGCGGAAGAGATTATAGAAAGATACAGGCCGGCCCTGGAGGAACTGGCTCGATGAAATATGGAGCTGGATACTATAATGGAGATCCACCGCCGGGTTATTGCAGCCACCGGTGGGGAATACAGTATCCGGGATAAAAATTTACTGGAAAGTGCCTTCATGGCGCCGCTGGCCACCTTCGGCGGGAAGGATTTATATCCGGACATTCTCACCAAGGTGGCCGCTTTATTATATTATATGGTATAACCAATAACCATCCCTTCATTGATGGCATTTGCAAATGTAAATTTGGGTTATTCTCATTCATTGCCTGGTCGCGTACGCCATTCCGGGTCCGGCCGGCGCATTCAATAAGCCTTATCGCCATCCGGGGAGTCAGAGCAACGGGGAGAAGTTGTCTTGGAATACTGGTCTTGACTTCATGGGCAACTGAAATGCCGATCAGGCCTTTCAACCGTAAAAAGCGGTGGGTAACCATGGCTGCATAAAATTGCTGCAGGGTGATGCTGTAAGATTCCTTTGTGGTGTCTGGGTGATGACCCCCTAGGGTGTATTTTTCCTGGAACTCGCGCCGGTCTTCCCACCGCTTTTGCGGGGAGAGGTCTGGCAATCATCTTCAGTCTCTCCTTCCTGTTTTTCATGGTTCCCCAATTTACCCCAACTATTCGAGGAAGGTATTAAAATCAACATCTTCCCAGTTCAGCCGGATGATTTCCGAGCGACGCAGGCCGGCCAGGAGAAAATCAGAGCGGTAGGTTTCGATTGTTTGCGCCGATTTGGCGGTACTTTGTAATTCCAGCTCAAACTCGTCGTAGACATCCTGCAGCAATAAAAAACCCCCTCGCAATCTATTTGAGGGAGTTTTTCATTTAGCCCGCTGCCGGGGAATTATGTTGGACTTATGGGTTTATAGGTGATACATATAAGTTTTTACTTACAACCCATAAGAAACCAGAAGGGCCAATTTCTGTAACACCTAAGTCGGCTTACAGGTTTGCTCAAAAGCATTTTTTACTGTCTTATAGCTTGCTGGCTCCAGTTATAGCTCACTGAGTGAATTCATTATTAACGCTTCGCTGGATAATCTCGTACATCTGCTTGAGAAAACCGTCAACCTCGTTCTTCAAACGCTCGTCCACTTCAGGCAACCTGTTGAGCAGCGGTTCCAGCGATGGCGCAATTTCATACCAGTCTTACCCCCCTGGCCGCAACTTTTCGCCGTAAAGATTCCGGCACCTCTTCCTCGCAGAGCAGGTTCAACCAATTAGCCACGGCCCGGGCCCTGGCCTGGGCTTCCGCCTGCCGCTGACCGGCCAATACCTGATCCTCGGCCATAACCTTCCGGCGCATAGCCATAAAATCCATGGACTCCATGTTGCCATCACCACCCTGGATTATATCCCATACTCCTCAGCTCTAACTATACCCGGAATCCGCGATAACAACAAGACATTCCCCTGGACCGATGATGACGGCTAGGGAAAAATAGGGCTGCGTTCATTAAACGGAGATCGCTATCGCTCCCTAACAATTCTTAGAAATTTTTAAGGTTTAACCACCGGCTTCCTGTTATAATTAAAAAATAGATATGCCGGCAGCGCGGCAACAGGAGAGGGAGATTGACATGACAGCAGGTGCAGTGCCTGTAGCGCCCCCCCGGCCCAAAAGGCTTATGTGGCTGCTTGGGGTGGGTTTATTACTGCTTTTAGGCGGCGCCTTCCTGTGGTGGTGGCAGGGGCGCCGGGTGCAGGTGACGTACATAACATTGCCCGCCAGCCAGGGCAGCATCGTCAACACCGTCAACGCCGCCGGCACCATCGAGCCGGTCAAGAGCGTGAACCTGGGCTTCAAGAACAGCGGCATCATCAAAGCCATATACGTCAAGCCCGGGGATGTGGTAAAAGCGGGCCAGGTCCTGGCCAGCCAGGACACCGCCGACCTGGAGGCGCAGCTGGCCCAGGCCCGGGCCAATCTCAACAACGCCCTGGCCAAGCTGCAGCTCCTCGAGGCCGGTCCCCTGGCCACGGACGTCGCCCAGGCGGAAGCCAACGTCGAATCCGCCCGGGCGGCTTACAACAACGCCCAGGCAACGGTAGAACGCGACCAGGCCCTCTACCAGGCCGGGGCGCTGTCCAGGGCCGAGCTGGACAACGCCATCACCAACCGCGATTCGGCCGCCGCCAAGCTGCGCCAGGCCCAGGCGGCCCTGGAAGCCCTAAAAAACGGCAGCCGGCCGGAGGATATAGCCGCTGCTCGGGCGCAGGTGGAGGCCGCCCGGGTGCAGGTTACCCTGGCCCAGAGCAACCTTGACAGCGCCCAGCTCCGCGCTCCCTGGGACGGCATCATCAGTGCCGTCAACGGCGAGGTAGGATACCGCGTGGGCAGCGGCACGAACAACGAGAGCTTCCTCACCTTGATCACCCCGGCCCTGCAGCTGCGGGCCCAGGTGAACGAGGCCGACATCAACAAGGTAAAGATCGGCCAGAAGGCTACCTTCACCGTCAACGCCCTGCCCGGCCGGGAGATGTCGGGACAGGTGGCGTGGATCGCTCCCCAGGCCACCACCGTATCCAATGTCCAGCTCTACGACGTGGTGATTTCTTTAGACCCGAACCTGCCCCTCAAGGCCGGCATGACGGCCAACGTCAACATCATCACCGCCCGGAAGGACAACGTCCTCACCGTGTCCAGGACGGCCATTGCCTTTGCCTCCAGCTACCAAAGCAACAGTAATAAAAGCAGCAGCCAGGCCGCCGGGACGGCGGCGCCGGGCAGCGGCTCCGGCAACTCCGGCAACAGGGAAATGCTGCGCGGCGGGCAGGGGAGTGCCTCCCCCGCCACAGGAACGGGAGCAGGGGAAAGCGAGGCGGGCACTGCCGAACCCGGGACCGGCCGCGCGGTAGTGCTGGTCCTGGAGAATGGCCGCCCGGTAGCCCGGCAGATCATCACCGGCTTGAGCGATGAGCGCAACGTGGAAGTCGTGCGCGGGCTAAAGGCCGGCGAAGCGGTAATCATCGGCACCAGCACCCCCGGCAAGCCGGCCACCGGCACCACGGCAAGGTCGCCCTTAAGCCCCACCCCCATCCAGAACCGGCAGCCCAACAGGCCGGCCCAGGGGAGGCAGTAAGCGTGGGCACGCCCTTAATCCAGCTGCAGGGGGTAACCAGGGTCTACGCGGCCGGCGAAAACCGCGTGCAGGCCCTGCGGGGTATCGACCTGGAAGTCGCCGCCGGGGAAATGGTGGCCATCATGGGCGCCTCCGGGTCGGGCAAATCCACCCTGATGCACATCCTGGGCTGCCTGGACAGCCCCACCGGCGGCCAGTACCTGCTGCAAGGCCAGGACGTTACCAGGCTGGCACCGGACCAGCTGGCCTACATCCGCAACCGGCAGATCGGCTTTGTCTTCCAGAGCTTCAACCTCATCGGTAACATGACGGCCTGGGAAAACGTCGCCCTGCCGCTAATCTACGCCGGCGTGCCCCGGCGGGAAATGCAGGCCAGATCACTTACCGCCCTGCAGCAGGTGGGGCTGGAGGGCCGGGAACACCACCTGCCGACCCAGCTCTCCGGCGGCCAGCAGCAGCGGGTGGCCATCGCCCGCGCCCTGGTAAACGAGCCGGCCATCATCCTGGCCGACGAACCCACCGGCGCCCTCGATACCCGGACGAGCGTCGAGGTGATGGCCATTTTCCAGCGCCTGCACCGCGAGCGGGGCCTGACGGTCGTCATCGTTACCCATGAACCCGATATCGCCGCCTACTGCCAGCGGCTGGTACGCCTGCGCGACGGCCTGGTCGTCGCCGACCAGGTCATAGAACAGCCGCGGCAGGCAGAAAAAGAGCTGGCAGCACTGCCGGCGGGGGAGGGAAAAATATGAGTCTCAGGGCAGCCCTGGCGGTAGCCTGGCGCGGGCTGCTGGCCAACAAGATGCGCTCGTTATTGACCATGCTGGGCATCATCATCGGCGTGGCGGCGGTAATCGTCATGATCAGCGTCGGCCAGGGCGCGACGGCCCAGGTGACGGAACGGATAGCCCGCATGGGGTCCAATCTCCTGCTGGTCCGGCCGGGGACGGGATTCGGCGCCGTCCGGGGCGCTGCCGGCTCGGTCGACAGCCTTACCCTGGACGACGCCACGGCTATCTCCGCTTTGCCCCTGGTGCAGAACGTCGCTCCGGAGATCAACCGGCAGGTGACGGCAGCCGCCGGCAGCCAGACCTGGACCACGACCGTCAAAGGCACCAGCGCCTCTTACCTGGAGATTAGAAACCTGGCTGTGGCGGCGGGTTCCTTTTTCTCCCCGGAAGACGCCGGCCAGGCCGCTATGGTGGCCGTGCTGGGGCCGACGGTAGAAGCCAACCTCTTTCCTTCCGGCACCAGCGCCGTCGGCCAGACCATCACCCTCAACAACCTCCGGTTTACCGTGATCGGCGTCCTGGCGCCCCAGGGCAGCGGCATGGGGGGCGTTGACCAGGATGATATGGTCTATATCCCCATCGCCACCGCCCAGCGGCGCTTTACCGGCAGGCAGAACGTCCAGGTCATCAACGTCCAGGCCCGGGACGCCCGGAGCCTGGACACGGTGCAGGAGGAAGTAGCCACCCTGCTGCGGCAGCGGCATCACCTCAGCCCGCAGCAGGCCGACGACTTCAACATCCAGAACATGACGGCCATCATGGAAACCGTAGCCGACACCACGAAGACCATGACCCTGCTGCTGGCCAGCGTGGCGGCGGTGTCCCTGCTGGTGGGCGGCATCGGTATCATGAACATCATGCTGGTGTCCGTCACCGAGCGCACCCGGGAGATCGGCATCCGCATGGCCGTGGGCGCCACCAGCGGGGCCATCCTGACCCAGTTTCTCATCGAAGCCCTGGTCCTGAGCCTGGCCGGCGGCGTGATCGGGATGCTCGCCGGCCTTACCGGCAGCTACCTGGTTTCCCGCCTGGCCAGCTGGCCGGCAGTCATCGCCCCGGCCTCCATCCTGCTGGCCATCGGTTTTTCGGCCCTGGTGGGGATATTCTTCGGCTACTACCCGGCCCGCAAGGCCGCCACCGCCAACCCCATCGAAGCCCTGCGGTATGAGTAGGCCCGGCCCTCATAATGAAAAGGAGCCCTCTGCAGGCCTACAGGGAGCTCCTCTTTAACTTAATCACCATGTACACCCCCGCCGGATGATCTCGTACATCTCCTTGATAAAACCGTCAACCTCGTTTGCCAGGCACCGATCGACTTCAAGGCAATTTTGTTAAAAGCGGCTCCAGCCTTTCCGGCAGGAGGTTAAAGCCGTAAATATTGTGTACCAGGTGACGGAACTTGCGTCACTCGTCAAGATAAGTAAAAGTTTCGCGCGCAATTACGGCTGGCCGGATACCGTTTATGTCCAGCTTCATCTGCCGGAGCAAATCCTTATGCCATTCCTGACCGGAGGGCAGGCTGCCGTCTACTGCCTTGGCGATTTCCTCAAACATATTGTCAATACCGGTATAGTAGTCAAGTAGAACCGAAGCCAGGGCGCGCAAAGTAAACTCGTCCGCCTGCCGTAGGCTTATCTCCTGCTGTGGTGTGGCCCAGAATCCCCTGGCCTGTAAGGTTTTCTTTAGCCGCTCCAGGTTTTCTTTTTCTTCATTTAACCTTGCCTCCAGGATGAGCAGGTCCCACAATTTCATGCCAATTTCACCCCCTTTTCAGCAACTTTCCGGCGCAGGGATTCTGGTACCTCTTCCTCACAAAGCAGGTTCAAATCAAAGGGTTCGGCTATGTTTTCCGCCTCAACCTGCATTTGCCAGTAGCGATTCTTATCTTTAAAACCCTTTACCAGCAGATCGATGTCGGAATGGCTGTTAAAGCCGCCCCAGGCCAGGGAACCGAATAAATATACCCCATCAACGTCATATTTTTCTTTCAGCCATGCAGCCACCTTCCGGGCCCTGGCCAGGGCCTCCGCCCGCCGCCGCTCGGCCAGGGCCCGGTCTTCAGCCAAAATTTCCCGGCGCACAATCATAAAATCCATGGACTCCATATTGTATCGTCACCGACCTGGCATATCCCATGCTTCTCAACTCTAACTATACCCTGAATCCGCCAAAACAACAAGACATTCCGGCCAGGCCGTCGCTTGGCTCGAACCCTGGCGGCACTGAAGGGCAAAAATCGGAATTTTAACAGAAGGATTTTCCATATGAGAAAAGAATATTTTAAATAAATCTCTTATAGGAGGTTTTTTTATGACCAAAAAGTATTTTTTCCTCGTGTTTGCGTTGTTCTTCTTTATAGCCCTGGGTGGGGCAAATGCGGGAGCGACAGACATCGATGCCCGACCGCTTGTAGTCCAGGGAGCGATGGATTTGGAGATACAAGAACTGGTGAAAGCATTGGATAAACCCAAAGAAATAACCTTTGGTAGCTGGACTTTTTGGCAAGGAACGATTGACAACCTTCCAGTTGTTGTCTCCCGTACAGAAGTAGGTATTACCAACGCCGCCGCTGCTACACTCTTGGCTATTGAGAAGTTTCAGCCCTGGGCGATAATCAACCAGGGAACCTCAGGGGGCCATGACCCTTCTTTACACCGTTTTGATATTGTCTTAGGAGAGAAGGCCATTAATTACGGAAAGTTCAAGTCCAACCACCGGGATTATGGTCAGGGCACTAATCCTCTGGAGTGGATACCAGAAGATGTAAAGTTGAATTTGGATGGCAAGAGAATAAGTTTTCACGGCTTTGAGGGCGACCCGGAATTATTGAAGATAGCCGAAAGTGTAGCCAGTAGCTATCAATATGGTCGGGTTGTCAAGGGAATAATTGGCACGGCAGATGAATGGAACCGGGAATTAGACCGGATAAAATGGGCGCATGAACGACTTGGTACTTCCGTAGAAGAAATGGAAACAGCTTCGGCGGCTCAAGTGGCCCGGGCATACAATATACCTTTTCTTGGTATTCGCATCTTATCCAATAGCGACCCCAAAATGAAAACTGGGATCCTAAGGCAGGGGCCTATTGCCAGGAATATGTCTTGCAAGTCATTAAAGCCATAGCAAAAGCAAAGAAGTTGCAGGATTTAACTCCTTACTTCAAAGTTTTCATTGACGGTTCCGAGGTTGATTTAAAACATACTCCCTTTGCCATCAATGACGTTGTATACCTGCCTGTCAGAGAAGTTTTCACCAGAATGGGCGGAACAGTTGCTTGGGATAATGAACAACGCTTAGCTCGGATTAAATTAGGAGATAAAGATATAGTTATTAAAGCAACGAGTGAGGGCTTGTTGCGAGATAGCATCCTATATATGCCGGTTCCCATGATAGCTCAGTCAACTGATTACCATCTGATACTTAATGACTATGAAGTACGCCTTTACCGATAAAAAAGAAGCACCACGGTAACTCACGTTCTGGGATGTAAAAGCCCGGCAGAGTGGCCTCCGCAAAAAGGGTGCATAAAAAAAGCAGCCCCCTGCAGTCACAGGGGGCTGAATTTATCTTCCCGGCGGAGGATTATGACGTCGCCCTTGCGGTCGATGAGTTGTACGGCGACAGTACTGCCGCCGGGATCTACCAGCATGTAGCAGCTATTTTTTTCCCAGCAGGCGGTACCGCGGGCAGTTAGTTTACAAAAGGTTTCCCGGCGGCGCTGGAGGGCCCTTTCCCCTTTCAACAGGCATAGAGCCACCTGCTACATCTTGACACGTACTGCAGCATATATTCAGGTTGATATAAGCCGGGCTTTATTACTATAATTTCGTAAAGTGGAAAATGATGTATGGAATAGCCAAGTCCATCCTCTTTCTCGTCGGCGAAGAGCCGGTGATGGTAGTCACCTGCGGGGACGTGAAGGTGAGCCAGAGCCGGCTGAAACAGCACCTGGGTGCCGGGTACTTATCGACTCCAGCCTCAGGCGTTTCCCGGTGGTTTATATAGCCGCCGGCAGCCCCCGTTCGGCAGCGCCGGTAAACGCTTTACAAACAGCTATTGAAGACCAGGGGTCTCCAGCCGGTGGGTCGGATGGTATAACCCTTTAATATGTCCAGGGTGGCGCTTGTCTGCATCGGGCGGGTGTGGCGATGGTAATCGATGCCGACAGCTATTCAGGTAGCTTTTTATCTGCAGGGTGGATATCAGGGCGCGGGTGGCTGCCAAAACTTAATAATAGGCATAAGAAAAAGTGGCCTACAGAAGCGGGAAGATACTTAATTATTAAAAAGAAACCTGGCGTATAAAGCCCGATAATAACAGCAGGAAGGGCCTATTTTCGACAACTTATTCCATTAATATAAAAAAGTATTTTCCCCTGATTTTTTCACTATCGAGGCAGGAATCCTAAATTTCATGGAGAATAATATATCTTAATTAAATATATCGTGAAGGAAGCGGGCATCATCCGTCCGGTGGGACATAGCCCTCGAAAAACCTGTTTTGCCCGCTACTTAATAAAGTCGATGCAAAAAGTATGGGGAATGATATGAAGACAAGACGGGGACCGGCAGACCTGAAGTTGTTGCAGGAAATGAACCGGGCGCAGGTGCTGGAAACCATCCGCGCCTATGGCCCCATTGCGCGGGTGGACATCGCCCGCAAAACGCACCTCAGCCCGACCACCGTCGCTTCCCTGGTGGGCGATCTTATCGCCGATGGCTGGGTCAGGAGCGTGGGTGAGGGCCAGTCCCGGGGTGGACGCAAACCGACCCTGCTGGAGTTCAACGCCAGGGCCGGCTATATCGTGGCGATCGATGTCACCGATTCTTTTCTTACCATCGCCCTCACAGATTTGAACGCGCGGGAACTGGAGCAGGAGCAGTACATTCCTCACAGGCTTACCGGCGATGCCCTGGCGGAACTAATCAGCGAAGCGGCAGGCAATCTCCTCAATGCCGGGGCAGCGCGGGAATTGCCGGTGGTTGGCATCGGCGTATCGACCCCCGGCCTGGTGGACGCCGGCGCCGGGGTGGTACGCTACTCCCTGAAGCTCAACTGGATCGACCTGCCCCTTGGGCCGATGCTGGCCGAGCGGTTTCATTTCCCGGTATATGTGGAGAACGATACCAATGCCGCGGCCATGGGCGAGAAGTGGTTCGGGGCCGGGCGCCCCTTTGAGAATATGGTTTATGTGACGGTGGGCAGCGGCGTGGGCGCCGGGCTAATCCTCAATGGCCGGATTTTTCGCGGTTTTACCGGCAGCGCCGGCGAACTTGGTCATATGAGCATCGATAAAGGCGGGGAAAGGTGTGAGTGCGGCAATATCGGCTGCCTGGAGAACCTGGTGGCCTGGCCGGCCATCTGGGCGCGGGTGACCAAGGCGGTGAAGCGGGGCGTCCCGACGGTGATTACCGAGATAGTCGACAATATCGACCAGGTGACGCCAGAAATCCTGAATAAAGCCGCCCGGGCCGGCGATCAGCTGGCGGTCAACGCCCTGGCGGAAGCCGGGGTGAGCCTGGGTATCGGCCTGGCCAACCTGGTCAACCTCTTAAACCCCGAAGCCATTATCCTGGGTGGGGAATTAATCGGAAAGGACAGCTTCATGTTCCAGCACGTCCAGAAAACCATGGCCACCCATGGCCTGCGGGTGCCCGGTGCCGCCGTCCGTCTCATCCCCCACCAGCTGGGCGAGAAAGCCCGCTTGTTCGGCGTCGCCGGCATCGTACTCCATAACCTCCTGGCGACCAGGTTCTGGTCATCGAGCACCGGACCCAGCGCGGATCCCCATTTTTCCGGGCGACAACCGGTTATCCGGAGGAGGTGAGGGCGGTGTAGGCCACAGTCACTGGCAGGGAAAGGGTTAAAGCGATCGTATCATTTTTAATTTATTTGGCGCTAATGCCACTATAGGGAGAGATGTATAAATGGCCAATTTTCCCAACCTGTTCAAACCCATTCGCATCGGTGACCTGGAGCTAGCCAACCGCATTGTCCATGTGCCCACCGACATCAGTTCCTCCCACGCCGACGGTTCGGTGAGCGAGCGGGATATCCTCCATCACGCTGAAATCGCCAAAGGCGGCACCGGCTTTATCATCGTCGGCGCCACCAGCCCGGACGGTAAAACCGGCCGGCCGACGGTGACCTCCCTGGTCGCTGACGGCGACAACTACATCCCCGGCCTGGCCCGCCTGGCGGAATCCATGCACCGCTATGGGGCCAAATGCGCCGTCCAGCTGCAACACCCCGGCCGCCAGGCCGCCATCCCGCGTTACAACACCATGTCCACCAATGATATGGTCATCAAGGTTCCCTGGTCGGCAGGCCACGAGGTAATTTACGCCAATGCCGAGGAAAAGGGCAAAGAGGCGCGGGCCATGACGGTAGAAGAGGTCCTGGATATGATCGAACTCTTCTCCGAGGCCGCCTGGCGGGTGCAGCAAGCCGGCTTTGACGCCGTGGAACTCCATGCCGCCCACGGTTACCTGCTGGCCCAGTTCATGAGCCCTTACACCAACCGCCGCAACGACCGCTTCGGCGGCTCCCTGGAGAACCGGATGCGCTTTCCCCTGGCCATCATCGACCAGATACATAAAAAATGCGGCCGCGACTTCCCTGTCCTCGTCCGTTACTCGGTGGACGAGTGGATCCCCGGTGGCCGCGACCTGGAAGAGAGCAAAGTGGTGGCCCGCATGTTCGAGGAAGCCGGGGTGGCCGCCCTGGACTTGAGCCAGTGCATCACCGAAACCCCGGGCGCCGGCTTCGACCCCATGTACTATCAGCAGGGTTGGACCATTTACGCCTCCGAGGCCATTAAAAAAGTCGTTCGCATCCCGGTTATCAACAGCCACACCCTGCGCGATCCCGAATACTGCGAGCAGATCCTGGCCGAAGGCAAAACCGACCTGGTCGGCCTTTCCCGCCAGCTCCTCGCCGATCCCTACTGGCCGGTTAAAGCCCGCCAGGGCAAGGTGCAGGAGATCCGCAAATGCATCTCCTGCCTGGTAGGTTGCTGGCAGGAATCCATGCTGGCCAAGAAGGAGATCCGCTGCGCCATCAACCCGGCGGTGGGCGACGCCCGCTACGCCCGCATGCAAAAAGCGAAACAGAGCCTGAACATCGCCGTCGTGGGCGGTGGCCCGGCCGGTATGGAAGCCGCGCGGGTAGCCACCATTCGCGGCCACAAGGTGACCATTTTCGAAAAGACCGGCGAGCTAGGTGGGGCTATTCTGGGTTGCTGCCTGGTGCCGGGCAAAGAAAAGATGAAGTGGTACGCCGACTGGATTCGCTACCAGATTAAATCCCTGGGGGTGGAGGTCCGCTACCGCACCCAGCCGGCGGTGGACGACCTGCGCGCTTACGATGTCGTCGTCAACGCCACCGGCGCCAGTTCCTATATCCCCGACCTGCCCGGAGCAGACGGCAACAATGTCGTCCGGTTTGAAGAAGTCATGGCCTGCCCGAAACGGACCTGCGAGAACTACCCGGGTGACCGGCAGATGGCCCGCGTCGGCGAGCAGGTAATCCTGTGGGGCGACCACTTCCAGGCCGTCGACACGGCGCAGTTCCTGGCTTCCATCGGCAAGCAGGTGACGATCGTAACACCGAACCGGGAGCTGGGGGCCACCATTGAGCCGGTACACATGTACGTGGTACGCAAGCGCTTTAACCAGACCGATGCCGAAGCATTAACCTCCAAGCCGTACCGGTACCCGGTCCGGGTGATCACCAATGCCACGCTCCTGGAAATTCGCGCAGATGCAGCCATCATCATGGACCGGGAATTCAACCGCATCACCCTGCCCGCCGATACGGTCGTCCTGTGCCAGGTAAAACCGAACACCGAACTGTTCAACGAACTGCTGGCGGCTGGCCTTAAAGTGGTCAACGTCGGCGACGCTGTCAAGGCGCGTAACCTGAAGGCGGCCGTAAGCGAGGGCGCCAATTTCGGGCTCCTCATCGACGGCGACACCCCCTTCAACACCAACGGCGCTATCATGGACGCTATCCCCCTGGACGTCCAGGTGGAACTCAACCGGTAACTAAAGGAGGTGAAGGAACTGCAGTAGTGGGGAGCTAGAACCATTTACCATAATTTAATTATCAGGAGGGAGGATTATTAATGTTTGGCAAGCGCAGCAATAAAGCCAGGCTAACCAGGGGTTTGTTCCTCATCCTGGCGCTGATCCTGGCAGTATCTTTATCCCTGGCCGGGTGCGGCGGCAGCAAAGGTACGGCCCCGGATGCCAGTAAAACCGGTCAGGCCGGTCAGGCGGAAAAAACAGCCAAGAAATCCGGCTTCAACATCGCCCTGCTCGACGGCACCAACGGCAACGCCTGGCGCATCCAGATGGAGCAGAACATGCAGCAGGTGGCCGACAAACTGAAGTCCCAGGGGATAATCAGCAACTACTCCGTTTATGTAGCCAACAACGACGCTACCACCCAGGCCCAGCAGATGGACCAGCTGATTAATTCCGGCGTGGACGCCATCCTGATCAACCCGGTGTCGGCCACGGCCCTGGCCCCGGTCATCGACAAAGCGGTGAGCAAAGGCATCCTCGTCATGGCCATTGACCAGCACATCAGCCATCCCAAGGTCATCAGCGTAACTACCGACCAGTACGAATGGGCCCGCATCCAGGCCGAATGGCTGGCCAAGCAGTTGAACGGCAAAGGCGACATCCTGCAGTTCGACGCCATTGCCGGCGCGCCGGCCAACGAAGTCCGGCACCAGGCCTTCGCCGATGTCCTGGCCAAATACCCCGGCATCAAGGTCTTGAAGCAGGTCAACATGGACTGGGACGAGGGTAAGGCCAAGCAGCTGATGACCAGCCTGCTTTCTACCTACCCGAATTTCGACGCCATCTTATGCCAGGACGGCGCCGCGGTGGGGATCATTAACGCCCTCCAGGAAGCCAACCACCCGCTGCCCAAAGCTATCACCAGCGACGAATGGATCGCGTACCTGCGCCTGTGGTATGACATCAACCAGAAGAACCCCAACAATCCCCTGAACGCCATAATCGTGGAGAATCCTCCCGGTATCGGCGCCGATGGCCTGATGATCGCCGTCAACCTGCTCCAGGGCAAGAAACTGAAGGATGGCGTCCTGACCTCCGATCCCATGGACAAGGCCAACAAGAACGCCATTATGATCAAACCCACCCTGATCATAACCAACGAGAACCTCAAGGAATGGTACGAGAAGACCAAAGATAAGCCTGACACCTATTATATTGACAGCGTCCTGTCGCCAGAGGAGATCGATAAATTGTTCCAGTAGGGGTTGAGCCCTTGTTACAAGCGCAGCATATCAGCAAGCATTTCGGCGGTGTGACCGCCCTGAAGGATGCGTCCCTGAGCCTGGCGCCCGGAGAAATCCGGGCGCTGCTCGGGGCCAATGGTTCGGGGAAAAGCACCCTGGTCAAGGTCCTGGGCGGCCTGGTGGCACCGGACAGTGGTACTATCTTCCTGGACGGCAAGCCCCTGGCCATCAATTCCCCCAGTGACGCCCGCAGCCACGGCATTGCCGTCGCCTACCAGGACCTGAGTCTGGTGCCCCGCCTTTCCGTGGCGGAAAACATCCTCCTCGGCCGGGAGCCCTGCCGGCGTCCGGGCTTCGTGGACACCAGGAAGGTCCGGTCGCGGGCGGCGGAATTACTGGCCCGCCTGCAGGTTGACGCCAGCCCCGACGACCTGGCCGGCGACCTGGAACCGGCGGCCCAGAGCCTGGTGGAAGTCGCCAAAGCCCTGGCCTGGGAACCCCGCATCCTCATCCTGGATGAAGTGACGGCCTCCCTGCATCATGATCAGGTGCAGCATCTATTTGCCCTCCTCCGGGCGATGAGCCAGAAAGGGCTGGCCATTCTCTTCGTCTCCCACCGCTTTGATGAAGTGTTCTCCCTGTGCCAGACGGCCGTGGTCCTGCGCGGCGGGGAAAGCGTGGCTTCCGTGCAGCTGGACCAGGTGGACGAGGCGGACGTAGTCTACCACATGACCGGTACCAGGCCAGAAAAATACCAGGCCGTAACCGCCGGGGCGCAAAGCGAGGCTGAGCGGGAGGTAGTCCTTGCTGTTACCAACCTCCAGGTCCCGCCGCGGGTGCGGGGCGTCACCTTGACGGCCCGGGCCGGCGAGATCATCGGCCTGGCCGGCCTGCAGGGCCAGGGCCAGGCGGAATTCCTGCGCGCCATTTACGGCCAGATCCCCTTTGGCGGCGGCCGGGTGGAATACGGCGGCGCCGCTGTGGCCTTTGCCTCACCGCGGGAGGCGGTGCGCCGGGGTATCGGCTTTATCTCCGGTGACCGGGAACGGGAAGGTATCCTGCCGGTGCGTTCCGTCACCGAGAACCTGTTCCTGGCGCGGCTGGCTAAGAAACGCCTGGTTACTATCCTCAACCCGCGCTTGTTACAGGATGAAGCCCGCCGGCAGATCAAGCAGCTGCGCATTGTCGCCGGCAGCGCCGGCCACCCGGCCAGCAGCCTCAGCGGCGGCAACCAGCAGAAGCTGATCATTGGCCGCTGGCTGGCCGTACAGCCGCGGCTCCTTTTACTCGACGATCCTACCAAAGGCGTCGATGTCAGCGCCCGCCGGGAGATCCACGACCTGCTGCGCCAGATGGCCGCGGCCGGGACGGCGGTGCTCATCTCCTCCAGCGATAACGAAGAACTCCTGGCCATCGCCGAGCGGATTTACGTCTTTTACGAGGGCGAAATAATTGCCATCCTCCAGGGAAGCGAAAAAACGGAAGAAGCTCTGGTAGCGGCTATGCTCGGCATGAAACAAACCCGGCCAAAGGAGGGGGCATAAATGATGCGGTTGTGGCGCCGGCTGCGCTCATCCCCGGCGGCGTCGGGCTACCTGCTTTTGCTCCTGGGTATCATAGTTAATATCCTGGTACAGGGGCCCGATTTTTTCACCAGTTACAATTTCAATTCTCTCCTGGCGGTGAATGCCCCCCTGGTGCTGGCGGCCATTGCCCAGACAGTGGTGGTATTAACCGGGGGTATTGACCTTTCTATTGGCAGCAATATGACCCTGGTTAATACTGTGGCCATCGCCCTGGCCAACCAGGGACACTGGCCGGTAGGGGCGAGCTGGGCCGTCGCCCTGGTGGCCGCTACCCTGGTAGGGGTGGGTAACGGCCTGATGGTGGCCTATCTCCGCATACCGCCCCTCCTGGCCACCTTTGCCTCCATGTCCGTTGTCGGCGGCATCGCCCTGTGGGTATGGCCCAAACCAGGCGGGATGGTTCCCCCGGAAATTTATACCGCCTACGGCGCCCCCTTCCTGGGGGTCCCTGTGGCCGGCTGGATTATCATCGCCGTAGCGCTGCTGTGGCTGGTGGTCTCCCGCCTGCGGGTGGGTACCTACCTCCGCGCCGTTGGCGGCCGTGAGCGTAGCGCCTATGCCTCGGGTATCAACACGGCCGCAGTAAAGTTCTTCGCCTACACCTTCTGCGGGTTCATTACCGGTGTGGCCGGCCTGTGCCTGACGGCCCTGACCGCCTCCGGCGACCCCAAGATCGGCCTTCTCTTCGGCCTCAACTCCATTGCCGCCGTAATCCTGGGTGGCAGCAGCCTGGCCGGGGGTTGGGGCAGCGTCGGCGGTTCCATAGCCGGGGCGCTGTTCCTGGGACTCATTAACAATATCGTCTTCTTCCTGTTCCGCAACTTTGTCAGCCAGATCCAGAGCCTGACGAGCGTGGCCTCTTTCTACCAGCAACTCCTGGCCAACTTGATTGTGATCTTCGGCCTGGCCAGCGCCGCGCTGACGCAGCGGGGCGAGGCCGGTAGCGGCCCGGGCCGGCGCCGCCGGGGAGGGACGCAGCATGTCTAAAATCAACCTCAATTGGCGGCACAACCAGATTTTCATGGCCGGCCTCATCGCCGTCGCCCTCTTTATCGTCGGCGGCCTGGTCAACGCCAGTTTCTTATCGCCGACCAATATCGGCAGCATCCTCTCCATGGCCGTCCTGCTAGGGTTCGCCGCCGCCGGCCAGACCCTGGTGGTCATCGCCGGCGGGGAAGGGATCGACCTCTCCGTGGGGGCGGTCATGTCCCTGGGAGCAGTGCTGGCCGCCCAGACCATGGCCGGCCAGAACAGCAATATTGTCCCGGCCCTGCTGCTGGTGATCCTTTCCGGGGCGACCATCGGCCTGTTCAACGCCGCCGGTATCCTCTACGCCCGGGTACCACCCCTGGTAATGACCATGGCCATGGCCAACGTCGTGACCACCATCCAGCTCATCTACACCCACGGCTCGCCGGTGGGCATGCCGGCGCCCATCATCGCTTTCATCGGCTCGCGCCGGTTGTTTCCCTTCCTGCCCTGGCTGGTGGTGCTGGGCTTCATCATATTATTCCTGATGCAGTTTATCCTGCGCCGGACCGTCTACGGGCAGCAGCTCTATGCCATCGGCAGCAACTACAACGCCGCTTACCTGGCCGGGGTGCGGGCCGGTACGGTCAAGGGTATTGCCTATATCCTGAGCGGGATTTTGAGCAGCCTGGCCGGCTTCTGGCTCATTGCCTACAACAACTTCGTCTTCGTCAACATGGGCGCCGCCTACGTGTTGCCCTCGGTAGCGGCAGTGGTCATCGGCGGCACCTCCCTGGCCGGGGGTGAAGGCTCCTACACCGGCACTCTGATCGGTTCGGTCATCCTTACCGCCCTGGCCAGCCTCCTGGTGGTACTGCACACCGATGAAGCCGGGCGGCAGATCATCAACGGCCTGGTCCTGATCCTGCTCCTCGCCCTGTATACCCGGCAACCGGCCATCCGGCAGTAGGCCGGCAAAGGAGGCAAGGAAAAGTGAGCAAAGGTGAAGTTATCCGTATCGGCATCGCCGGCGCCGGGTTTATCGGCGCCATCCACGCCGCCGGCTATGCCCATAATCCCCGCGCGCGGTTAACGGCAGTGGCGGATATCCGGCCGGAAAAAGCCGGCGCCCTGGCAGCGCAATACGGTCTCAAATCTTACCCCACCCTGGATGCGATGCTGGCCGCGGAAAAGCTGGACGCCATCGATATCTGCCTGCCGTCCTCCTGCCACCGCGAAGCTGTGGTTAAAGCTGCCGCCGCCGGGTTGCACATCCTGGTGGAAAAACCTTTTGCCATTACCCTGGAAGATATCGACGCCATGATCGCGGCGGTCGAGGCCGGTGGCGTGCGCTTGATGGTAGCCCACGTATGCCGGTTCATGCCCGAATACATGGTGGCCAAGTCCCTCCTGGCGGAAGGAAAACTGGGGCGGCCCCTTTTCTTTGGCGCCTGGCGGGAATCCGCCACCCCCGGCTGGAGCTGGAACAACTGGCTCCTGGACCGCCGGCAGAGCGGGGGCACCATTATGGACCTGCAGATCCACGACATTGACCTCAGCAACTGGCTGCTGGGAGAGCCGGTATCTTTTTACATGCAGGAAGTCATGGCCCCCGGGCGGCCGGGACCGGCCCATGTAGTTTCTAACCTCATTTATACTAATGGCGCTATGGCCAGCCTGGAAGCCGGTCACCTGATGCCGCCCTCCTACCCCTTTACCACCGGCTACCGCCTGGTAGGTGAGGAGGGCGCCGTAGAGTTCATGAGCCCCCGCGCGGGCGAAAAGCAGGTCCTGGTTTACAGGGGTGATGAAGTGACGACCATAGACGGCAACCGCCTGCCGGCTGTCCTGGCCGGCGACCCTTACGCCGAGGAGCTGGCCCATTTCGTCGACTGCCTCCTTACCGGGGCTCCCTTCCGGGTCACCCCGATGGAGGCGCGCCTGGCGGTGGCAACCGTCCTGAAACTGGTCGCGTCATTTACCCGGGGCAACCTGGACGCCCCGGCTACCGTCACCGGCGAACGGTAATCTAACTTCCGCTGCAGGAAGGAGAATAATTGTGACCCTACGTATAGGCCTTATCGGCTGCGGGGCCGCCGGCCAGGCCCACGCCGCCGCCTACCGGGACCTCGAGGGAGTAGAACTCCGGGCCGTGGCCGATGCGGACGCTGCTGCCGCCGCCCGCCTGGCGGCTGCAGCCGGCGGCGCAGCCCTGTCCCTGGAAGAACTCCTTGACACTGATCTAGACATAATCGATATCGCCACCCCGACCCCTACCCATGCTGCCCTGGTGCAGGAGGCTGCCCGCCGGGGCAGGGATATACTTTGCGAAACGCCCCTGGCCCGCACCATGGACCAGGCGCAGGCGGCCGTGACCGCCTGCCGGGAGGCGGGAGTCCGCCTCATCCCCTTACACCTCAACGCCTTTATGCCTCCCCTGCGCCGCGCCGCGGCCATCCTGACCGGCGGTAGCCTCGGCCGGGCCGGGGTAATACGGATCACCAGGCGCCGGCCCGGCGTACCAGCCAGCACCGGCGACTGGCGCCGCAGCTTGAAGGAGAGTGGTGGCGTCATCCTGGACCTCCTCGCCCAGGACATCGCCTTCCTGATCGGCTGCTGCGGCCGGGTGCAGCGGGTTTACGCCGCCTCCACCGCCTACCGGGAGATCCTGGCCGGGGAATACGCCCTGGTTTCACTACGAATGCAAAACGGGGTTATTGCCCACCTGGACGGGAACTGGCTGCCCGGCGACCAGGGCGGTGACGAACTGGAGATCGCCGCCAGTAACGGCCTGATAGCTTATTCCGAAGAAAACACAGCACCCCTGAGGTTCACCACCGCTGGCGGCGACCCGGGGCGCCGCGTCCTGGTAAGCCCGGTGGACGAGGACATGTACGCTGCCGGCTTGAGGGAAGCCCTGCGTTCCCTGGCGGGCGAACCCACCTCCCTGGCCGGCACGGAGGTTGCCCTCCACACCCTGGAAGTCGCCCTGGCAGCCCTGGAGTCGGCAGCCACCGGCCAGGTTTTTACTTTAGCGTAGTCAAGGAGATGAGGGGATGAAGATAGGGATCTTAAGTTTCGCCCATATGCACGCCTACAGCTACGCCGGCGCCCTTACCCGCTTGCCCGGGGTGGAGTTTGCTGGCCTGGCGGACGACGACGCCGGCCGGGGCCGCGCTGCCGCCGGGCAGTTTGGCACCCGTTACTTCCCTACGGTTGACGCCCTCCTGGAAACAGATATCGACGGGGTTATCATCTGCTCCGCCAATGCCGATCACGCCCGCCTGGCCCTGGCCGCAGCAGCCCATGGCAAGCATATCCTATGCGAAAAACCCATTGCCACCACCGTCGAAGATGCCGCCCGCATGATCGCTGCCTGCCGGGAAAACAACGTCCAGCTGGGCATTGCCTTTCCCTGCCGCTTTCACCCGGCGGCGCGCCGGCTGCGCCAGGAAATCCAGGCCGGCAAGCTGGGCCGTGTGGTAGCCATTCGCGCTACCAATCACGGCTCGCTGCCGCCCGGCTGGTTTTTAGACCGGGAAAAGGCCGGCGGCGGCGCTATCATGGACCACACCGTCCACGTCGTCGACCTCATCCGTTGGTTTTTAGGGCAGGAAGTGACCCGCGTCTATGCCGAGGCCGGGACCCTGCTTTACGATATCGCCGTTGATGACTGCGGCCTGCTCTCCCTGGAACTGAGCGGCGGCGCCTTCGCCACCCTGGATACCAGCTGGTCACGGCCACCGGGCTTCCCCACCTGGGGCGACGTGACCATGGAAATCATCGGTACCGGCGGTACCGCTTACCTGGACCTGTTCGCCCAGAACCTGGCGGTCTACGGGCCGGGCGAGTTGACCACCCGTTACGAAAACTGGGGCAGCGACGCCGATTACCTCCTGGTGCGGGAATTTGTGGCTAGCATTGCCGGCAACCGCCAGTTCCCGGTTTCTGGCGAGGACGGTCTGAAAGCCCTGGAGGTGGCCCTGGCTGCCTACCGCGCCGCGGAAACCCATGCGCCGGTAGCGGTGGGAAACTAACATGGGGAAAGAACGTAGCTACGTCCTGGGAGTAGATCTGGGTGGCACCAAAATCGCCTTCGGCCTGGTAGACCAGGTAGGGCAGGTTGTCAGCGACCTGATCGTACCCACCCATCCTGACGATGGCGCCGCGGGCGTCATCGAGCGCATCGTTGCCGGGCTGCGCCAGGTGGCGGCGGCAGCCGGGGACCGGCAGGAAATCAAGGGGGTAGGCATGGCTCTCCCGGGCGTTTTCGACGGTGACAGCGGCAGGGTGCTCCTCTCCGCCAATTTGAACTGGCGCAATGTCCCGGTTAGCGAAATCCTGGCCAAAGAACTGGACCTTCCTCTTTTCCTGGAGAACGACGCCCGCGCCGCGGCCTGGGGCGAAAAGTGCTTCGGCCATGGGCGCCAGGTCGAAAACCTGCTCTATATTGCCATTGGCACCGGCATCGGCGGCGGTCTCATCCTGGGCGGGCGGATCTACCGTGGCCACCACGGCAACGCCGGCGAGATCGGCCATATGGTAGTTGCCCCGGCAGGGCCCCGCTGCGGATGCGGCAATCACGGTTGCTGGGAAGCGCTGGCCTCGGGCAAGGCCATCGCCAGCCGGGCCGCCGCCCTCCTCGCTGCCGGCCGGCCATCGAGCCTGAGGGAGATTATAGACCGTAATGAAGAACTCACCGCTTTTCACGTCGCCACCGCCGCCGCAGCCGGCGATCAGCTGGCGCAGGAGGTTATGGAAGAGGCGGCCGGTTATATCGGTTTGGGCATCGCCTCTCTAGTGACTATCTTCGACCCGGAGCTGGTGGTCCTGGGCGGCGGTGTCAGCCGGACCGGCAGCTTGCTGTTACCCACGGTAATCCAGGTGGTGCGCCAGCGCGCCCTGCCGCCGGCTGCCGGTGACGTGCAGATAGTCCTTTCCAGCTGGCCGGAAATGGCAGGGGTCGTCGGGGCCGCCGCCGTAGCCTTTGCCCGCCTCGGCTTGCTTGACGAAGGGGGCCGGGAATTATGTCGCGCATGTTAACGGAGATCCTGGAGCAGCCGGGCGTGTTGCGCCGGCTGCTCCAGGAAGAAAAAGAAAACATCCGCTCCATAGCCAACCTCATCCAGGAGCGGCAGTGCCGCTATGCGGTTATCGCTGCCCGCGGTACCTCTGACCATGCCGCCACCTTCGCCAAATACGCCCTGGAGGTTTACACCGGCCTGCCGGTAGCCCTGGCCGCTCCCTCGGTAATCACCCTTTACCGGGGCCGCCTGCAGCTGCAGGACGCCCTGATAATCGGCATCTCCCAGTCGGGCGAGGCGGCCGACGTAGGGGAGATCCTGCGCCAGGGCCGGGCGAGCGGCGCGGTGGTAGTCACCATCACCAACGAAGCGGAATCCACCCTGGCCCGGCAGGCCGACCACCTGCTCCTCTGCCGCGCCGGTAAAGAGACAGCACTGGCGGCGACCAAGACGTATACCAGCGAACTGGCCCTGCTGGGCATGCTGGTGGCGGCCCTGGCCGGGCGTGACGACTTGAACGCCGCCCTGGCAGGGGTGCCGGAGGCCATGGAGGCCTGCCTGGCCCTGGCGCCACGCATCAACCAGGTCGTAGAGCGGTACGCTTATATGGACGAATGTGTGGTCCTGGGCCGGGGGCTGAACTACCCCACCGCCCTGGAGGTGGCCCTGAAGCTGCAGGAAACCTGCTACGTTCAGGCCCAGGGCTTCTCCGCCGCCGACTTTTTACACGGCCCCATTGCCATTGTTGATCGGGGCTTCCCGGCTATCATCGTAGCGCCTTCTGGCAAGAGCTATATGCAGATGCAGGAAATGGCCGGCCAGCTCCTGGCCCGCGGGGCGGAACTCATCGTCATCTCCGACCGGCAGGAGATCCTGGGCCAGGCCCGGACCGGCCTGGAACTGCCAACCGTGGACGAATTCGTCTCGCCCCTTACCAGCATCGTGGTCATGCAGCTTTTCGCCTGTTTCCTGGCCGGGGCGAAGGGCCTGGACCCCGATCAACCGCGGGGATTGCGTAAGGTAACCGTGACCCGTTAGAAAAGAATACTTGGGGGGCACATTGTTCGCAGTAACGATCCCGCGGGATGAACCGTATCGATTGCCGGACAGGAAAGAGGGGAGACAGCGCTTTGCCGACCAGCATACTAGCGACCAGAGATATATCCTTGCAGGGCGGTACCATTGTCCTGCCGGACCGGGTAATTGCCGGCGGTACTTTAACGATTAGGGGCGGAAAAATCACCGCCCTTGCCGGGCCCGGCGCTGCCGGGGAAGGTGCAGCCGTTGCCACGGCCGGCGTTGAGGGTGGCTATGGTGGCCTAGGCGTAGCTGGTTGCGGCAACGGTGGCCCGGCTGTAGACGTGGCGGGTTCTGCCAGCCTCACTGCTCCCGGTGCCGGCCAGGTGCACCGGGTCATAACCGTAGACGTTTCCGGCCGCTATGTCTGCCCTGGGTTCATTGACCTGCACGTCCACGGTGGCGGCGGCCACGGCTTTGACTGGCAGCAACCGTGGACTGAATGGGAGCAGGTGGCCCGCGTCCACGCCCGCCACGGAGTAACCGGCCTCCTGGCCACAGTCCCGGCCCCCCACGGTGCATGGCACCTGCTGCATGAGTTCCGCCAGGAGGTGGCCGGGAAAAGATGGGACGGGAGTACCATTCTCGGCCTGCATCTGGAGGGGCCGTACTTAAGCCCGGCGCGCCGCGGCTGCTGGCCTGAGTCTTCCCTGCGGCTGCCCCGGCCTGACGATTGCCGCGCCCTCCTGGAAGCCGCCGGTCCCGTCCTGAAAATCATTACCCTGGCCCCGGAACTGCCCGGTGCTATGGAATGTATCTCTCTCCTGGCCGCCGCCGGGGTGGCGGTCGCCATGGGCCACACGGACGCCACCTATGACCAGGCGGTCCGGGCGGCCCGCGCCGGCGCCCGGAAGGTCACCCACCTCTACAACGCCATGCGGGTGCTGCACCACCGGGAGCCCGGCGCCGCAGGGGCAGCCCTGGATCTGGCCGGGGTGACGGCGGAAATAATCTGCGATGGCGTCCACGTCCACCCGGCCGCCATGCGCCTGGCCCTGCGGGCCAGAGGGGTGGACGGCCTCAACCTGGTCACCGACGCCAGCCCCCTGGCCGGGGCTCCGGATCCGGGAATAGAAGTGCCCTTCGGCCAGTTCCCCGTAAGGATCGTTGACGGCGCCTGCCGCACGCCTGACGGTTCCCTGGCCGGCAGCCTCCTGACCATAGACCAGGCGGTAGCCAATGCCGTCCGGTTGCTGGATATCCCCATCTGGGAAGCGGTGCGCATGGCCAGCCTTGTCCCCGCCCGGTCCATCGGCATAGCACAACGCAAGGGCTCCCTGGAACAGGGAAAAGACGCGGATATCGCCATCCTGGACAGCGACTTTAAAGTGGAAGCCACCTTCATCGGCGGCTGCCTGGTCTATGTCGCCCCAGAAGCCGCCGGGAGATATAAAATTAGGTATTGACAGCCAGTTAAGTGGGGCGCCCATGCAGGACGCCCCTATTCGTTAACTGGGCATCAATCCGGGTTACAACCCGGCTTTATTATTGGTTTAGACTGCTACCGCACGGCCTCAACACTGGGCAAATTGCCATCCTATCCGCCAAATCATAATGAATTGCAAATAGAATAATGTATGCTATACTTAGGTTTAGTACATTCTCAGCTTTACCGGAGGCAGTGCTTTGGATATTGGCGCCACCATCAGGTTACAAAGAATGGCGAAAGGGATCTCTATCCGGGAATTGGCCCGCCTAACCGGTCTCTCTCCCAGTGCCATCAGTCAGATCGAAACAGGTAAATCTGTTCCCAATATACTAACCATGAAAGCAATTGCTGAAGCCCTGGGGATCTCAGTTATATCCTTTTTAATGGAAAACCTGGATACCAAGATTAGCCTGGTGAAACCGGAGGAACGGCCACGCCTTATCCGTAATTCTACACCTACGGGTGACCTTATTGAAGAATTCCTTACCCGGGGACGAAATTTCCAGATGGAGCCGGCGGTAATTACCGTACCGCCAGAAGCCGATTCCGGTAGGGCGATATCTCATCCCGGCGAAGAACTTATTTTTATTTTAGAGGGTGAGCTTAAATACATCCTGGAGGGAGTAAATGATTATAATCTAAAAAAAGGGGATTGTCTTTATTACCCCTGCACTATCCCCCACCGCTGGCGTAACCCCTCCAGACAAATTGAGGCCCAATTTTTAATTGTTGCTACCCCGTCGCTGTTCTAATTTAGCCATTGACATCAATGGAGCCGAAGCATATAATTAATTAAAATAAAATAAGAAACAATGTAGCTTTAAACCGGCATTGAAGCCACCCCAACTATATTACAGCAAGGGGTGGCTTTTCATATATCCTCAAGGATTGATTTATTGCAAATTAAATTTAAAAAATTATTACCCGCACAGAAGGAAAAAACATAAAGAGGTTGAATCTATCCTTAGTGTACGCTTTGGATGACAATGTTCAATATAACAGCCAGAACTTGATTTTGCAATCGCCCTCTCGGAAGTGGTACTCAATTTGATTATCCCTGAAACAACAAAACCCGGAATGTAGCCGGGGGACGGGTTATATCCAGGCAGTAGAGCTGCCGGATGCTGTAGTATCTTTAATTCCGGGGAGGTTTTTGCCATGCCACAGATACTCATTAAAAATGGCTATGTAGTCTCCATGAATCCCCTCCGCCAGGTCTTCGCCGGCGGCGATGTCTTGGTGGAAGGGGATAAGATCGTCGCTGCCGGGACGGTGCCGGCGGAGCTAATCAAACATGATGCCGAAGTCGTCGATGCCAGCGGCAAAATCGTCATGCCGGGGCTGGTCAATACCCACGTCCACCTGTCCCAGCAACTGGGGCGCGGCTTGGGCGACGACGTCGACCTGCTAACCTGGCTCCACGAGCGCATCTGGCCCTACGAGAGCAGTATGGACCTGGAGGATTCCTATATCTCCTCCCTGGCTTGCTGCCTGGAGCTGATCCACTCCGGGGTGACGACCTTTGCCGAGCCCGGCGGCCAGGAGGTCGATGGGATGGGCCGCGCCGTAGAAGAGATTGGCCTGCGCGGTATCCTGGCCCGTTCCACCATGGACTGCGGCGAAGGGCTGCCGGCCAAGTGGCGGGAGAGTACCGACTACGCCCTCCGGAAACAGGAAGAACATATCCGGCGCTGGCACGGCCAGGCCAACGGCCGCATCAAAGTATGGTTCGGCCTGCGGACTATCTTCAACAATTCCGATGAGCTAATCAAACGCACCAAGGACCTGGCCGATAAATACGGGGTAGGCATCCACATGCACGTGGCCGAGATTGATGAAGAGGTACGCTTTGCTAAAGCCACCCGCGGCCATACTACAGTTGAGCACCTGGCTCAACTGGGAGTCTTGGATGCCAATTTCCTGGCCGTCCATACCGTCTGGCTGACGGAAAAGGAGATCGATCTTTTCCTCCTGCATGATGTCAAGGTATCTCACAACCCGGCGGCGGCCATGCGCGTCTTGGGTTTTGCCCGGGTGCCGGAGATGATCGCCAAAGGTATCACCGTCTCCATCGGCACCGACGGCGCGCCCTCCAACAACCGCATGGACATGATGGACGAGATGTACCTGGCCACCCTGATCCATAAAGGCCGCAACCTGAATCCCAAGATTTTGCCGGCGGAAAAAGTCCTGGAGATGGCCACCATCGACGGCGCCCGCTGCCTGTTATGGGATGACGCGATCGGCTCCCTAGAACCCGGAAAAAAAGCCGATCTGATAATCATCAACCCCCGGAGCGCCGGGAGCCTGCCCCTCCATGACCCCATTGCCAACCTAGTCTACGCCATGCACGCCAGCAATGTCGAGGCCTCCATGTGCGACGGCCGGTGGCTAATGAGGGATAAAAAGATCCTCACCGTCAACGAAGAAGAAATCCTCGATCGGGTCCAGGCCAGAGCGGCGGCCCTGGTAAAGAAGGCCGGCATTGTCCTGCCGGACCGTTTCCCGGTAGTAAAGGTAAGGTAGATCAGAAACTACAGCAACCGTGGTCGGCTTGGGCGACGACGACGACCTGTTTACCTGGCTCTACGAGTGCATCATGCCTGTGCCCCTGTATCTATATTAAAAACTGGAGGTGAAAGGCAACACTGTACAGGTGTTGCCGGAGAAATGAACACACGTTTGATGGCGGTAGCCCTGGGTCAGGAAAAGGCCGACCTGGCCCTTATAAACGGGCAAATCGTCAATGTTTATACACGGGAGATTTACCCCGGTGGAGTGGCTGTCTGCGGCGATAAAATCGCTGCCACCGGTGCAATCGACCACTGTATCGGCCCGGAAACACGTGTCATAGATGCCGGCGGCAGGTATTTATTGCCCGGCTTTATTGACGGTCATATCCACCCCGAAAGCACCAACCTCAGTATCCGCCAGTTCGCCGAAGTTGTTTTAACCCACGGGACTACCTGCATCATGGCTGATATGCACGAAGTAGGCGTTGTAGGGGGAATGGAGGCCATCGAGGCCGTCCTGGCCGAGGCGGCCGGTACCCCGCTGAAAATCTACTTTATCGTCCCTTCCCACATCCCCTTTGCCCCGGGTTTGGAAACCAGCGGTGGCCATATGGACAGCGAAGTTATCGCTAGGGCCCTGCAGAGCCCTGACGCTGTGGGGCTTTCGGAAATCGTAGCCCCTTACCTTCTCCAGCAGTTCCCGGACCTGTTGCATTCCATGGATTTGACCCTGGCAGCCGGCAAGTCCTTACAGGGTCACCTGCCAGAAACTAAAGGCCCGGCCCTTCAAGCTTGCCTGGCAGCAGGGGTAATGACCGATCACGAATCTTTGAGCACCGAAGATGCCCTGGAAAGGGTGCGTACCGGTTGCCACCTGATGATGCGTGAAGGTTCCGTGGCCCATAACCTGGCTGATTGCCTCAAGGTAATTACTGAACACCATGTTGACCCCACCATGTGCAGCATTATTACCGACGACCTTCACACCATCGATGCCGTAGAAAAGGGCCACCTGGATGCGAGCCTGCGCGTAGCCCTGGCCAGCGGCATTGATTTCCCCACTGCCGTGCAAATGGTAACGCTAAATGCCGCCCGCGCCTTTAACCTCGACCGGGAAATCGGTTCCCTGGCACCCGGCCGGCGGGCCGATATCAATATCACCACCGGACCGGAAGACTTCGAGGTACAAACCGTTATAGCCGGGGGCAAATTGGTAGTAGAAAAGGGGAAACTGTTAACCAGATTCCCGGTGGCAGAGCATAATCCCATCTTACTTAACACCGTCAAGCTGCCGCGGCCGCTGACGGCTACCGACCTGGCCATCAAAGTTAACGGTACAGCCAGGATCGCCAGGGTGAAGGTCATGCGCACCCTGGACTGGATCCCCATCACCGTAGGGCAGGAGGCCACCCTGCCGGTTGCCGGGGGAATTATCCAGGCCGCGCCGGACCAGGATGTCATTTATATCGCCCAGGTGGAGCGCCACGGTAAAGGCGGCCGGATAGGCAAAGCCTTTATGGCGGGGTTCAACCTGAAGAGCGGCGCCCTTGCCTCGACCATCGCCCATGATAACCATAATATTATCGTGCTGGGAGTTAACCATGCCGATATGGCCCTGGCCGTAAACCGCCTGGCGGAAATCGGTGGCGGCCAGATTGTGGTTAATAATGGCCAAGTGCTTTATGAAGTGCCCTTCCCGGTCCTGGGCCTGTTAAGCGACCTGGATGCCTGGGCCCTGGCGGAAGAAAAAAGGCGCCTCAACGCTTCCGCGCAAAAACTGGGCTGCACTATCAGCATGCCCTTTATGTTCCTTTCTTTTATCAGCCTGGCTGCCATTCCCGAGTACGCCATCACCGACCATGGTTTTATCGATGTCCTGCAGCAAAAGGTCATCGACCCGGTGCTTTCAGTAGAGTAAAAGTAAGGGTTCAAATCACCCCGCCAGGCATAGCCCGGTGCAATGCGGATAATCCCCGTAGTGACCGGGCTTCATTTTTGGCCATGAACATGCAGTTGTGCCATAGATTGCTCTCCTGGGCTCCCTTGGCATTTGGCAAAGAGTTGGAAAAACAGGCCGGCAGCCCCTGGCATGATAAGCCGCATTTTTATTGACATTACAAGGCAAAAAATGGTTATTATACTTTTGAGGTGTTATAGTATAATAACCTAAGCGATATTATACTTTAGTTTAACAAGAGGTGGTCGGGATGAAACCGGAAAATTTTACTAAATTGGCTCCCGGGCGTACCATATGGATGCCGGAAGGTTTTTGGGCCTTCGTTCCCGATCCATTGCCTCCAAACATAGACTGGAATTCAAACCTGGTGACGGCGCTCTCGGCCGCCGATCGTGCTGTAGGCGAACTTGCCGGTTTAGGACGCAACCTACCAAACCCGCATTTACTTATCAATCCCTTTATTCGCCGGGAAGCAGTTCTATCCTCACGGATAGAAGGAACACGGGCCTCGTTATCAGATATATACGCTTATGAAGTAGGACAGCTACGTTTTTGGGAATATATGGATACAGAAGATGTGCGCGAAGTGGTTAATTATATCCGGGCATTAGAATATGGGTTGCAACGGATGAATGATTTACCCTTGAGCCTGCGATTAATACGGGAACTTCACGGTATTCTCATGGAAGGGGTACGTGGTAGCAGCCGGGCACCGGGCGAATTCCGGCGAGTACAGAACTGGATTGGTCCACCTGGATGCAGCGCGGCTGAGGCCCATTTCGTACCGCCACCGGTTTCCGAGATGCATCAAGCCCTTGATAAATTAGAAAGATTTTTGCATGACGAGCAAGGATTGCCACCTCTTATCAAAGCAGCCCTGGCACATTACCAGTTTGAGGCCATCCATCCATTTTTAGACGGAAATGGACGTATGGGCCGCATGCTAATTATATTATTATTGTGCAACTGGGGTATTTTACCCCAACCATTACTGTATTTAAGCGCCTATTTTGCCATGTACAGGGATACTTATTATGAGTGCCTTCAAAGTGTAAGCACCCGGGGAGATTGGAATAAATGGCTGCTCTTTTTTTTACAGGGAGTTGAGTCCCAGGCCCGTGACGCTATTCTACGTGCCAAACGTTTACAGGACCTGCAGAGAAATTATCACCAACGTTTGGCTCGAACCCGTGTTCCGGCTACAACCCTGCGATTGGTTGATTTCTTGTTTGAATACCCGGTGGTTTCTGTCCCGCAACTGGCGCGTTACCTGGATATTACCTTTACCGCCACCAGTAAACACGTCAAAGCACTGGAAGAAGAAGGCATTTTGCGAAGAGCTGGCGAACGCAAACGCAATCAACTATATGTAGCCGTAGAAGTACTAGCGGCGATCGAGAATCCTCTTACCAGCGACTCTTCCTCCACCAGATAGAAGTAACCGGTGTGTAAACTTAAAATGCAGCCCCCTGCAGGTCACAGGGGGCTCAATTTATCTTCCCGGCGGAGGATTATGACGTCGCCCTTGCGGTCGATGAGCTGCGCGGCGACAGTACTGCCGCCGGGATCTACCAGCAGGTAGCAGCTGTTTTTTTCACGGCAGGCGGTACCGCGGGCGGATAGTTTACAAAAGGTTTCCCGGCGGCGCTGGAGGGTCCTTTCCCCTTCCAGCAGGCGCAGGGCCAGGGTATCCATATTTAAAAGGCAGGGCAGGACCTGGTTGCCGGCCAGGATCAGCCGGGTGCGAAAGAAGCCCTCGACATAAGGCTCAAAACTTTTTACCTTGCCGCCGACCACATAGCCTGTGCCGCCTTCATCGCGGCAGCGGGGCCGGCGCAGGCGTAAAGGTACCAGGACCATCTCCGGCCCCAGGACATCAAGACATTCTTCGTCCGGCGCCGGTCAAGGAGTATCTGGCCGTCATCCAGCCAGACCTCGGTATAGTTGCCGGCATCATCGCCGCTGCCGTAGACCGGCACCAGGATGATCAAGAGGGGAATTTATCACGGTTCGGGATAGCGGCGATTCAGCCGGGGGGTTTCAGGGTTCGGGCCAGCTCGTTTATAGCTACCGTCAGGTCATCGAGTTTTTTCTCCACCCTGACTAAGAGGTAAAAGGCAATGACCATAGGGAAGCCATAGTTGCCGATCTGGACCCAGAGGTTTTCCATGTCAGGCTCCCTCCTTTTCCTCGCTAAAGTTCTACTGCTGGATTACCTTTTCCCGGGCCTGGCCCAGGAGTTCCCCCCAGGCGGCGGCGCATTCGGCGCAGAGAATAAGGTCGCCGATGAGGGCAGTATCTTCCAGGAGCAGTATTTTACCTTCCAGGGTCTGCTGGCGGTCGCAGCAGTCACAACGTCCCCGCCGGGGCCGGGCAAAATAACTGAACCTGACTTGAAACATTATAAAGACCTCCATGTAATTTCATCTAATTGCACTTTAGGGAAACCGGCCGCCAGGGAAGTAAGGCCGTTAGAAAGTTTCACCCCAATTTAGGCCGGGAGGAAGGGGCGAGTCCCTTCCCCACCTCCTCCCGGGCCGGTAAAGGTTAAGCAGCGATGATGTCGGTGACGTCCCTGGTGACGATACGGGCCCCGACAATAGCCGTCAAGTCGCCGCCGGGCGAGGTAAAGATGTTCCTGGCCAGGATGAGTTCCATAACGCTCCGGACTTCAGCCTCGGTCAGGTTATCCCGCGGGTCCTGGACGGCCAGGGTGGTCCGGCGGCCGGCAGCATTCTGGAAGATCAATTCCAGGCGTTTGGTAAGCATAACTGTTCACCTCCTATAGATTTACTTAGGTGCCGGCACTGAGGTCGTTCTCGTTAACGCGGCTGACGGCGTTAACGGGATGTACCTGCAGGCTGCCAATGGCCTGGGCGACGTCGTAGACATCCTGGTCACTGGCAGAAGGTTTGACGCGGCTGTAGGAGCGCACCCGGTAAACGGGTTGCCCAGTAGCGTCAGTCCCGGTCTGCACCTGCAGGCGTAAGGTGGTGGCCAGCGGGGTGCTGATAACGGCCATTTTTTTCACCTCCCTTCGGACAGCCATAGCATAGCATGGTTACCTGTAAAAACGAACTAATGTTTGCACGCGATTACGAGCTAAAACCTGTCGTTAACCGCTAATACCGGCTGCTAAGGAAAGCCAATAAAGCATAAAAACGAAAGCAGGAATATCGTACCAGGCGGATTACCTTAATAATTGGCAAAGAGTTGGAAAACCAGGCCGGCAGGCCCCTGGCAGGATACCGGAGCGTTTATCTAGATAACAGGTCGCTGCGGATTATATGGAAGGTTACGGAACTGCAGGTAATAGAGGTCGCCATCATAGCCGGCATAGCCGAACGCGAAGGAATGCTGGCCTATAAACTGGTTTCCAGGCGCAGGAAGAATTGGAGAAGTATATCGAGGAACTGGTTAAGTAATAACAGGTCTTAATAAAAGGCTAAGTAGTATCCAGTATGAACTACTCATCCAGGACGGCGTTACCGGCCTGGTAGAGCTTCCAGGGAGCCCTTAAGCATTATTTGGCTGAAAATAAAATTGAAGATAGTGTACTTATCAAATAATATTGTTGTGGTAGAATAGTTAACGGGAGGTGGCAAAGATGCAGGAAGTAATGCCAGGCATCATTGTTGACCCATTAATTAAAGGGGGTAAGCCGGTAATAAAGGGTACGCGCGTACCGGTTGAACTTATCGTAGGTAAATTAGCCGGGGGCCTTACTTATAAAGAAATTATGGCAGAATACGACCTAAAAAAGAAGATATCCTGGCGGCACTGCGCTACGCAGCTAATATACTGGCGGAAGAACAAATAAGGGCGGTGCCATAAATAGCTTTTTTGCTTGCCAGAGACAAGCGCTATAATTACTGCAGACGTAGGTTTTGCAGGACTTTCATATACAACTTCGATGGGCGGCCGCCGTCAAAGCAGCGCCGGCGGCGCCCATCCCGGGCCTGCGGTTATATGCGCTGCCTAGGAGCCGGCGCTGAGGTCATTCTCGTTGACGCGGCTAACGGCAGTAAAGTAAAAAGCAAACGGGGGTATTTCCTTTGCGGCGAGCAGCAGCAATTTCCCTCATCGCTGTTATCATAATCGCCGGCGCCCTTGCGGCGGCCCGTTCCCGGACGGGGAGCCCGCCACAGCAGCAAAACGTCCAGCAGCAGGAACCCGGAGTGCAACAGCCCAACGTCCAGCAGCAAGAGTTGGGGGTACCGCAGCAACCCGGCCCCGGCACGAATGAGCCGGGAGTCCAGCAGCCCGGGCCGGGTACCGGCGCTCAAGCCCTGCCGGCGGTCGTAAAGCCCGGTGACTTTTTCCCATTATACCCAGGCAGCAGGTGGCAGTACCTGGGCGAGGGGAACGAATACGCCACCTTTAAACGCGAGGTCCTGTACGCCAGGGGCGACAGAGCCCAGATCAGGGAGGACAACGGCGGCACCGTGAGCGCGGCCGTGTTCAAGATCACGGAAGACGCGGTGACGCGCGTCTTTTTTCAGGGAGAAGCCTACGAAGGGACAAACTTCCTGGACCATGAGCCCGGAGAAAACGTGGTAATTTTAAAGGCGCCTCTGGCAGCAGGCACCAGGTGGGAAACCCCCAACGGCCCCAGGGAGATCGTCGACGTCAACGCCACCGTAGACACGCCGGCGGGTAAATTTGAGAACTGCCTCAAGGTGAAGCTGGAAGGCATCGGTTCCACTATATTCGAGTACTACAATGAAGGGGTAGGGATGGTGAAGAGGGAATTTATTTCCGGAAGCACCCGGGTCACCTCCACCCTTGAAAGCTATGAAATAACCCCGGCCGGATAGAGTTGCAGCCAGGTAAACCACAACCGCTACCGCCAGCGATAGGATAGTGTTAGGAAGCACGTCCCCGCCGCCACCCGGGAAAGGCTGCCGGCGATAGCCGCTACCAGCGCAGGCCATTTTATTGCCGGCATGTTTCCATATCGAAGGTCTGACTGGGGGAGAAAGATCCGGACGGCCGGTAGGCAAGGAGAGCCGGCCAGTTATACGTGCTGCGGCTATGGTCGAGCGGTGGCTGGCAGCCCTGGGGGCAGGCAGGTAGTTTCCCGGACAGGAAGTCTTCTAGAGGCTAATGCTGGTAGTATTTGGACCGGGGTGCTTGGTAGCATGATCGGCTGCCGGGCGCTGCCTAACCCGTGCCCTGGCCTTCATTTACTGGGCCGGTGTCGCCGTCGCCGCCGTCAGCCTGGGCGCCGCTACCGGATATATCCATTTTCCCGGAGCCGTCGTCAACAATGCCCTGTATTCTACTTTCCAGTATAAAAATACCGGCGCGGCCTACCTGCTGGCTACCGGTGTTATCGGTCTTATTCTCCAGGGCAAACGCTGGCGATTGGCCGACCTGGCTATTTATGGTCCGGGTTATTACCTGGGCGCGGTGGTCATCCTGGGCAGCCAGTCGCGGGGCGGGTGGGTTCTCTTCCCCCTGATCCACCTGGCACTGCTCCTTCTCCTACCCCGGGCCTGCCGCAACCGCTGCCTTTACGCCTTGATGGTCAACCTGGGGGCGGCCCTGGTCATCAGCCGCCGCTTCTTACCGGCCGTCCTGGCCGGGCAGCAGGCCTACGCCGTAAAGCTGCTCCTGGCCGGTGCCCTGGCCGTAATTGTCGTCCATGCAATTGTTTACAGCATGTCAAATTACCTGGCCGGGCGGGCCGAAGCAAGGGTGCGCCGCTTCCTGGCCCTGGGCGCCATGATCTACCTTGGGCTGGCTGTAGCCGCTTATGCTTATTACGCTGCCCAGGCCTTCCCGCAGGCGGCCCAGGGTTTTGTCCCTGGGCAGGTAGCGGCGCGGGCCGGTACCATCAGCGGTTATGAACCCAGCTTCCAGCGTTGTCTTTGGAAGACCAGGAGAAAATTAAAGCCCGCCTGGTCGAACAGATCAACTTTGCCCGCAAATGCATGCAGGTACGACGTTGAGCATTTTGCCTAAATATGGTTTTAACTTGAAGAGGGGTGGCCCTGGTGAACCAGTTTGACGATGACGATTGCGAACTCAAGGAAACCGCCTCCCGGTATATACCGGAAGGTGGCCTCCCAGTGCCACCAGCCAAGATGAGCTTTACGGAGTTCCTGGCCTGGTGCAATGAGGACACCTGGGCCGAGTGGGTGGACGGGGAGGTAGTATTATTGACGCCGGCGGCCGTCAAACACCAGCGCGTAAGCCTGTTCCTGAGCAGTTTTCTCGCGAATTACGTGTTGTTAGAGCAGCAAGGGCAGGTTTTTACCGCCCCTTTCCTCGTCCACTTGCCAGAACCGGTCCGGCGGGGGAGAGAACCGGATATTATTTTTATCAAACAGGAGAACCTGGGACGGTTGCAAGCCAACTACCTGGACGGGGCGCCGGACCTGGTGGTGGAGATCACATCACCGGAGAGCCTCGCCCGGGACCGCGGTGAGAAGTTCAGGGAATATGAAGCAGCTGGTGTACCGGAGTACTGGCTGGTCGACCCTGACCGCCGGCAGGCCGAATTCTACCATTTGGAGGCGAACGGTCGCTATCATCTAAGCACCGCCGGTGCAGCGGGAGTCTACTATTCGCGCGTCATTCCCGGCCTGGGGCTGAAAATCGAGTGGCTATGGCAGGACCCGCCTCTATCCGCCCTGGAAGCCCTGCAGCAAATGGGTTACAAAGGGCGGCCATAACTGGGCCGGCAGGCCGGGGAAGACTTTATGCTGCCGCACGGCGTGGAAGTAAATGGCTTTGGTGCATAACCGAATTATTGCTTTCTTACTTATAATGTCTTACACTAGGCGTAAGAAAGGAGGCTTTTGTTATGGAAATAGCCAGTTTATCTTCCAAAGGGCAACTGGTACTACCGAAAAATATTAGAGAAGAGCTCGCCTTGAAACGTGGAGGAGAACTAAAGGTGGAGTTGGTAGGGGGTAAGATAATCCTTGAACCTGTTTACCAGAAAACCAGGACGGCTGGCTGGCGTCGCTGGCGTGGTGCCCTGCGCGGGAAGCGGGTATTGGAAGAACATCTGGAGGAACACAGGCAAGAGGTAGACCGTGATGGTGAAGATATTTGATGCCTATGCCGTCTTATGCTGGATGCAAGAAGAACCCGGTTCATCTTACATTGAGCATCTGTTGGACCAGGCCGAAAAAGAAGTAATTAAGATCCAGATATCAGCCATTAATATTGGGGAAATCTTTTACCGCCTTGTTAAGAGTGGGCATAGCAAAGAGGCGGCCTCCTTTTTAATGGACGTTAAAAAGAAAATCTTTCCCTGGCGGGTAATGCCGGCATCTAATACACGTATCTGGGAAGCAGCGAAACTAAAAGGCGAATACAGGATCTCTTACGCCGATGCTTTTGCCCTGGCACTGGCCCGGAAAACAGGGGGTGCAATAGTTACAAGGGACCCCGAAATAATTGAAGTTTGTAATAGCGGGCGTTTTCTATTGGATCAAATACCCTCAGAATGGCCACTTCAGGCAAAAAAATGAGGCTTTGTTAAGACCCGCCCCTATCCGCCCCGGAAGCCCTGCAAATGCCAAAACGAAAGCAGGGATATCGTACCAGGCGGATTACCTTAATATTTATTGTTCTTGACTTTCACGTCCAAATACGCGATAATTTAAACGAAAACAACAACGTATTTATTTACGCGTAAATGCATATCATTTAGAAAGGAGGATTTTTCAGTGGGAGGCTTCGTACCGGTTATGAAAGGTAAGCCGCTTTTCTCTAGCGACCAGATTGTTAACATCAGCGATTTACAGCGCAAATGGCGCAGTGTCGTAGAACCAAAATTGCATGAGATGCCCTTTTTAATGATGTTTTCCGGTTCCGAACCCAGGGCAACTATTTTAAGCTATGACAAATTTAAAGAACTCTGGGAAAAGGTTGCTGAAGCCGCGGAACTGGAAATAAAATTGGAACTGCTGTGCCGTATACTCGAAAATGAAAAGGGCGGCCAGGCTTTGGTGCCCCTTGCTGAGGTAATTAAAAAGGCCGGTATAACCGCCGAGGATCTGGAGGCTGCTCCTGATGTCGACCTCGAAAATGATTGATCTTGTACCGGCCAATGTAAAATTTTTTCCCGCGGCTGAAGCAGATTTCCTGGGACTGGATAAAAGCAGGCAGATAAAAGTAATTAAAGCCTTGCAAAAAATATCCCGGGCTCCCTCTGCATTTGGCAAAGAGTTGGAAAACCAGGCCGGCAGGCCCCTGGCAGGATACCGGAGCGTTTATGTAGATAACAGGTCGCTCCGGATTATATGGAAGGTTACGGAACTGCAGGTAATCGAGGTCGCCATCATAGCCGGCATAGCCGAACGCGAAGGAATGCTGGCCTATAAACTGGTTTCCAGGCGCAGGGAAGAATTGGAGAAGTTTATCGAGGAACTGGTTAAGTAAACCTACATGACTTAAAAGGGGTTGATATTAATGCGCTTAACTGCTGTTATGCAAAAACGTGGTGACTGGTATATAGGCTTTATTAAAGAAATCCCCGGCATAAATAGCCAGGGGAAAACCCTTGAAGAACTACGAAACAACCTTAAGGAAGCCACTCAGTTAATATTGCAGGCAAACGCAGAATTAGCAGGCAAGTTTCAAGGACCAGATACTATTATTGAACCCCTGGAAATTGCGGTGGAGGCCGTAAATTGAAGCGTAAGGAATTACTGCGCCATTTGCGCCAACATGGATGCCGGCAACTGCGAGAGGGTGGAAATCATACCGTTTTCTTTAACCCCTCTAACTTTAAGACATCTACAGTTCCGCGCCACAATGAAATCGAAGACTTCCTGGCCAACAAAATATGCAAAGACCTGGGCATCCCTTTAGTTAAGAAACGATAAATCTACCCTAACTCGGTCCACCCTGGACCCGCCTCCATGCGCCCCGGAATCCTTGCAGAAAGCAAGGGGGTAAGCCGGTAATAAAGGGTACGCGCGTACCGGTTGAACTTATCGTAGGCAAATTAGCCGGGGGCCTTACTTATGAAGAAATTATGGCAGAATACGACCTCAAAAAAGAAGATATCCTGGCGGCACTGCGCTACGCAGCTAATATACTGGTGGAAGAACAAATAAGGGCGGTGCCATAAATAGCTTTTTTGCTTGCCAGAGACAAGCGACTATAATTACTGCAGACGTAGGTTTTACAGGACTTTCATATACAACTTCGATGGGCGGCCGCCGTCAAAGCAGCGCCGGCGGCACCCATCCCGGGCCTGCGGTTATATGCGCTGCCTAGGAGCCGGCGCTGAGGTCGTTCTCGTTGACGCGGCTAACGGCAGTAAAGTAAAAAGCAAACGGGGGTATTTCCTTTGCGGCGAGCAGCAGCAATTTCCCTCATCGCTGTTATCATAATCGCCGGCGCCCTTGCGGCGGCCCGTTCCCGGACGGGGAGCCCGCCACAGCAGCAAAACGTCCAGCAGCAGGAACCCGGAGTGCAACAGCCCAACGTCCAGCAGCAAGAGTTGGGGGTACCGCAGCAACCCGGCCCCGGCACGAATGAGCCGGGAGTCCAGCAGCCCGGGCCGGGTACCGGCGCTCAAGCCCTGCCGGCGGTCGTAAAGCCCGGTGACTTTTTCCCATTATACCCAGGCAGCAGGTGGCAGTACCTGGGCGAGGGGAACGAATACGCCACCTTTAAACGCGAGGTCCTGTACGCCAGGGGCGACAGAGCCCAGATCAGGGAGGACAACGGCGGCACCGTGAGCGCGGCCGTGTTCAAGATCACGGAAGACGCGGTGACGCGCGTCTTTTTTCAGGGAGAAGCCTACGAAGGGACAAACTTCCTGGACCATGAGCCCGGAGAAAACGTGGTAATTTTAAAGGCGCCTCTGGCAGCAGGCACCAGGTGGGAAACCCCCAACGGCCCCAGGGAGATCGTCGACGTCAACGCCACCGTAGACACGCCGGCGGGTAAATTTGAGAACTGCCTCAAGGTGAAGCTGGAAGGCACCGGTTCCACCATATTCGAGTACTACAATGAAGGGGTAGGGATGGTGAAGAGGGAATTTATTTCCGGAAGCACCCGGGTCACCTCCACCCTGGAAAGCTATGAAATAACCCCGGCCGGATAGAGTTGCAGCCAGGTAAACCACAACCGCTACCGCCAGCGATAGGATGGTGTTAGGAAGCAGCGTCCCCGCCACTAACGGGGGAAGGCAACCGGCAACTACCGCTACCAGCGCAGGCCAGTTTATGCCGCCATGTTTCCATATCAAAGGCTTGACTGAGGGAGAAAGATCCGGCCGGCCGGTAGGTAAGGAGAGCCGGCCAGTTATACGTGCTGCGGCTATGGTCGAGCGGTGGCTGGCAGCCCTGGGGGCAGGCAGGTAGTTTCCCGGACAGGAAGTCTCCTAGAGGCTAATGCTGGTAGTATTTGGACCGGGGTGCCCGGGTAGCATGTTCGGCCCGGTACCCCGGGCCTTTCTGCCATGTAGGCGCTTTCTCGTTCGGGCGCGAAGAAGGCGGCTCCGGTGACGATGTTGCCGGCGCGCTTATACAAATTAATACTTGTTTTAACCCAACTTTGACACTAAAACTTCTATTTCAAGGGCTTAAAGACCACCAAGACTAGTAATATCAACGATCTTTCTCTACCGAAGTCGGCAAAACGTAGTGAAAACAAATCTGCCTTAGAGTATTTTCACGCCGGGCATCTCTTGGTATAATAGTAATGACGATAACCGAGGTGATGCCCCTTTGTTCCCCCGTATTATCACTACCAGGCGCGGCGGCCATACCTACCATTATCTGGTCCTGGTAGAATCCTACCGGGAAAAAGGCAAGGTAAAACAGCGCCAGGTTGGGCATTTAGGCAACATCGACCAGTATTCCCAGGAAGAGATACAGCGGCTTATTAATAAACTGCGGGAATTCCTTAAGGAAGATGAGCTGGGCACTGTTAAGGACCTCCAGACCTTCGGCACCAAGCATTATGGTATCCCCTATGTGGTGAATTTTTTCTGGGAGCGACTGGACCTGGACGCCTTCTTTAAAAACTATCTCCAAAATCGTCAAGTAGAGATGGATGTGGCCTTATGCACCAAGATTATGATTTTAAACCGCCTCATCGCTCCTAAAAGCAAGCTTGGAGTATCCCAATGGTTAAGGCAAATTTACCTGCCGGAACTGGAAGAGAAACAGCCTGAGTTGCATCATTTTTACCGTACTCTTGACGTCCTGGAAGAAATGAAGGATTATCTGGAACGCCACTTGTACAACCGGCTTACGGATCTCTTGAGTTATCAGCTTAACCTGGTGTTTTACGACTTGACCAGCAGCTACTTTGAAGGTACCCATTGCCCCCTGGCCAGGTTCGGTTATTCCCGCGACCACCGGCCGGACTGCCGGCAAATTAATATTGGCCTCCTGGTGACTCCGGAAGGCATGCCTATTGCCCACCAGGTATTTGAAGGTAATATACCTGATAAAGTAACCGTGGCTGGCGCCATCGAACAACTTAAGCAAAAGTTTGCCATCAAGAGCTGTATTTTCGTGGGCGACCGGGGTATGCTGACCAGTCATAATTTAGAAGAACTCAAGGAGGCTAACTTCCGTTATATCCTGGGCTTTCATAAACGCGGCCGGGAAGTGAGCGATGAACTACTGGCCAGGTACCAAAACCTCGAAGAATACCAGCTAATAGACGGCGATAACCCCCTCTTTTATGTGGAAGTACCACCAGAGCAGGTACAGGCTCCCCCTAAAGAAAACTTGGTAGAGGGAGAAGAGGAAGAAAAGGAAAACTTCGAGCCTCCGGTTCGCTATATCCTTTGCCACAATCCTCTCAAAGCCCAAGAGGATTATGAATTTCGGGTCAAAGCGATAGAAGAAGCCAGGATAAAATTGCAAGAGCTGAAAGACAGGCTGGCCCGGGAAACCCCGCGGCGGGGGCGCAAGCCTACCACAAAAGGAGTCATGCTTAAAGCAGCTGCTATCCTTAACAAGAAGGGCCTTGCTCCAATTTTTGATATTACTTATGACGGCAAGTCTTTCAACTTTGAAATTAATGAGCCGGCTCTGGCTAAAGAGGCTTTGCGGGACGGCAAATTTTTAATCCAGACTAATGCTGACCTGCCAGCTGAGGAGGTAATTGCCGCCTATAAAAACCTGCTCCAGGTAGAAACCGCCTTTCGCCATATCAAGGACTTCATTCGCTTGAGGCCTATCTACCACTACAACGAAAGTCGGGTTAAGGGACACATCTTTATATGTGTGCTGGCTTATCTCTTTGAAAAATGGCTGGAGGTGATACATCGCCGATATATTGAAGATGAGATTTTTAAGGCGAAACAAATCCCTGATCCTGAAAGTCAAGAAAGAGAGTTACGCCGCTGGAAGGTTGCCCATAAAAGCGGCCGCCGTATCCTGGAATTATTAGAAGAGATAAAGGCTGTTGACCAGCAGTTTCTTGATAAGCGGATTTATAGTATCACCCAGCCCGGACAAAGCCAGAGTGAATTGTTAAAAATTTTGGGCCTTCCACTTCCACCTAAAATTTTAACCTTCAGGTAGCCACTAAGAGCCCCAGAAAGGGGTTGTAGTGACAATTGTCCCTATGGACCCCTTGATTTTTAAGGGGCGGTGTCAAAGTTGGGTTTTAATACTTGTTCACTTCTCCCTCATGTGGTAGAATTAACCTGTGGGCGTTTTTTTATCCTGCCCGGGGAAGGGGGTGAGAAAGGATGTTTAAGCTCTGGCGTAACAGGTATGTGGCCGGTAACACCTGCTTCATCCTGTTCCTGGTGTTCCTCTTCTCACTTACCTTCGCAGCATTTCCCAACGCAGCCAGTGCGGCTATAAACAGTATTGACTTTACTGGGACAGCTCCCCAAGGTGCTATTACGATCCAGTTAAACCCAACAACTACGACCGACTTTAATAATGTTGTAACTACGTTGTTGAATTACCTTAATAATAATAGCACTACGGTTACCAGCGGCGTATATACTTCTGTTTATAGAGTATATGACGCTGTTTATGGTGCTGTTTATAGTTATACTGTTTACTTGGTATACAATGCCGCCAATACTGACCATCTCAATACGATAACCTTACCTTCTGTTGTTTATAAGTATTGGGATGGCAAGCAATGGGTTCCAAATGCTTATGTGGAGGTGCCTGTACCTGTCCCGAAGACCACCAGTGGCGGTGGTGGCGGTGGCGGCGGCGGAGCCCCGGCTCCAGCTCCTACAACCACGCCCACTGACTACGGCCAGGTCCAGGTGAACACCAGTACGGGTACCATTACGGTAACCATTGACGCCGCCAAAGTGGCGAGCCTGCTCAACCAGGCAGCGCCAACCGTTGTCCTACCGGTCGAGGTGCCGGCCGGTACCACTGTGAAGCAGGTAGAAGTTCCAATCCCGGCCCAGACCCTGCAGCAGGCAGCCGAGAAAGGAAAAGCCATTGAGCTGGCCCTGCCCGGCATGCAAGTGGTCTTGCCGCCCGGGGTAATCCCGAGCGGGCAACTTACCGGGGGCAATGTCACCTTCAAGGCCGAGATGCTGGCCGGAGAAGCCGCCAAACCGTATACCAGCAACCTGGCGAGCGGGATGACGGCGGCCAGCAGTGTAGTGGAACTGAACCTCAGCACTGCTGGTGGCAGTGCCAGCCTAGCCAGGCCGGTAACCCTCGCCCTGAGCTACCAGACCACCGCCGACCCCAACCTGCTTGGTATCTACCGTTATAATGAGGCAGGCAAGCAGTGGGAGTATGTTGGCGGCCGCGTGGATAAGGCAGCACAGCGAGTACAGGTCCAGCTGAGCCACTTCAGCAAGTACGCCGTCCTGGCCTATGAGAAGAACTTTACCGATACCACCGGTCACTGGGCGCAAGCCGACATCAAGCTGATGGCGGCCCGCCATATCGCCGCGGGCAAGACGGATACCCTCTTTGCCCCGGACGATAACGTGACGCGAGCGGAATTCGCCGCTTTGCTGCTCCGCTCCTTGGGCATCGCCGAGGTACAGCCGGCGGCGGCCCGCTTTAAAGACGTTCAGCCGGGTGCCTGGTACTATGGCGCCGTAGAGGCGGCCAGCCGGGCCGGCCTGGTCGGCGGCTATGAAGACGGCACCTTCCGGCCGGATGCCCTGATCACCCGCGAGGAAATGGCGGCCATGATTACCCGCGCCCTGGCCTATGCCGGTAAACCGGTAACCGTGGACGATGCTGCAGCGCTGCTGGCGCGCTTCACTGATGCGGCGGCGGTCAGCGGCTGGGCGCAGCAGGCTGTGGCGGCGGCTGTCAAGTCCGGCATCGTGGCCGGCCGCACGGCGAATACCATCGTCCCGCAGGCCAGCGCCACCCGGGCGGAAGCCATCGTCATGCTGAAGCGCCTCCTGGTGAACACCGGTGCTATTTGAAAAGAGCTACTACCAATTTGGGACTCCGCGCGGGCGGGGTCCCAAATTTTTTTGGGCCAGGATAATGTTGGCAGGAAATAAGCAGCATATGGCGAATAATGTTATTTATGGGAGGAAATTTATCAATTCATGCCGGGTATTGTAACTAAAACAGCTAAAACCGCAAAACGGGTAGAAAGCCGCCCTTTGCTCTACTTAAACCTGCGGGTTTTTATCTGGCCGGGCCTGGCCTTGATCCTGATGATCTCGCCGCTCCTGCGCGGTCTTTTCTTCCGCCCGGAGCGTTTGCTGATGGAAATGGTGGTAGCGGTAGTATTTGCCCTGTGGGTGGCCGACAGGGTGATTACCCGCAGCCGGGCTCTAAATTGGGAAGCAATGGACACGGCGGCCCTGGTATTCCTGGTGACATATATTCTCTCTTTATCCGGCGCCGTGAGCCGGCCCGATGCTGTAGGCGGCCTCCTGGAAGTATTGATGTATTTCCTGCTCTACCTCATGCTCTCCCGCCTGGCTGCCGGGCGCTGCCTTACCCGTGCCCTGGCCTTCATTTACTGGGCCGGTGTCGCCGTCGCCGCCGTCAGCCTGGGCGCCGCTACCGGATATATCCATTTTCCCGGGGCCGTCGTCAACAATGCCCTGTATTCTACTTTCCAGTATAAAAATACCGGCGCGGCCTACCTGCTGGCCACGGGCGTTATCGGCCTTATTCTCCAGGGCAGGCGCTGGCGTTTGGCCGACCTGGTTATTTATGGTCTAGGTTATTACCTGGGCGCGGTGGTCATCCTGGGCAGCCAGTCGCGGGGCGGGTGGGTTCTCTTCCCCCTGATCCACCTGGCACTGCTCCTTCTCCTACCCCGGGCCTACCGCAACCGCTGCCTTTACGCCTTGATGGTGAACCTGGGGGCGGCCCTGGTCATCAGCCGCCGCTTCTTACCGGCCGTCCTGGCCGGGCAGCAGGTCTACGCCATGAAGCTGCTCCTGGCCGGTGTCCTGGCCGTAATTGTCGTCCATGCAATTGTTTACAGCGCGTCAAATTACCTGGCCGGGCGGGCCGAAGCAAGGGTGCGCCGCTTCCTGGCCCTGGGTGCCATGATCTACCTTGGCCTGGCTGTAGCCGCTTATACATATTACGCTGCCCAGGCCTTCCCGCAGGCGGCCCAGGGTTTTGTCCCCGGGCAGGTGGCGGCGCGGGCCGGTACCATCAGCGGTTATGAACCCAGCTTCCAGCAGCGATTACAGTATTACCGCGACGCTTTAAAAATCATCAAAGACCATCCCCTGACAGGTACGGGCGGCGGTGGCTGGAACGCCCTTTACCACCGCTACCAGCCCTACCAGTACTTTACTACCGAAGTACATAACCATTTTCTCCAGGTCGGCGTGGAAGCGGGCCTCCCGGGCCTGGGCGCCTTCCTGGCCCTGTTTGTGACCATGTTTGGCCGCCTTTATCGCCTCTACCGGGAGCGGGATGAGGACGCCGGGGAAGAGGCCGGCGACCCCTGGCCCGCTACCTGGGGCGCCGGTACGGCGGCCCTGGCCCTGGCCGCCCACGGCTTTTTTGACTTCGACCTCTCCCTGCCGGCGGTAGCCCTGACCCTGTGGGCTACCCTGGCCCTGGTGCGGGCGTCCACCCCGGCTGCCGGGGCAGGGGTTAACGGATGGGAAGGGGGCCGCGGGACAGAGCCGCCCGGGGAGCGGGGTCCTGGCTGGAAGGAAAGACACGGCTCCTGGCGGCGGCATCCGGGAGAGTACCTGTCGACCCTGAACAGGCGCTTGGATAAATTGCTGGCGCGGCCGGTAGTTTCTTCCCTGGCCGGTATAATCATAGCAGCAGCCCTCTTTATACCGGCAAATGCCTTTTACCGCGCCGGGGTTACCGGCGCTGACGCCGCCCGCGCCATGCAGGCCGGCGATCTCGACCGGGCCAGAGTCCTCTACGAGCAGGCCCACAGGCTGGATCCTTTCCTGGCCTCTTATCTGGCCGACCTGGCCCAGGTAAATACAGCCCTGGGGCTCAGCCGCAATGACGAGGCGCTGCAGGCCGCGGCGCGCAGCCAGGCTGCTTTAGCGGCCCGCCGCGAGCCTTATAACCCCCGCATTCGCGCCACCCTGGCCCAGGTTTACTTTCTCCAGGGTTATATAAATGAGGCCGTGGCGGAGGCGGAAGCCGTTATCGCGGCTAATCCCTGGGATATCGGGGCTTACGAAGGCCTGGGGCAAATGTACCTGGGAGCGGCCGGCTACCTGGAACGCTTTGGCTTGCAAAAAGAAGCCCTGCCGTACCTGGCAAAGGCGCGGGAACTACCGGCCAGGGTTGCTGCCAGGGAGCAAAAAATCGTATCCGGCCCTTACCCGTGGCAAGGCCCCAGATTCACTGTGACCCCGGCCTTGCATTTTATCAGTGGGCAAGCGTTATACCTCCTGGGCGATTGGGAGGGGGCGGTAACAGCCCTCCGGTCAGCCTGGCAGGATGGGGGCTTGAGGGAAAAGGCGGCGCCCTGGCTGGCGGCCGCCCTGGCCAGGAGCGGCGCCCCCAACCAGGCAGAAAAAATTATGCAAGATTACCCTGCCGCCAGGGAGGAATACCAGAAGCTGCAGGAAAGGAAGGGATAGCCCCATGGCGAAAATTCCGGCACCGGCCGGGGAAGACATGCTTGCCGAAATCGACCTGCGCCAGTACCTGAAAGTTTTGCATAAATGGGGTCCTTGATTACCGGCTTGACCATCGTGGCGATATTGACCAGCGCTGTGTTGAGCTACTTTGTCATCCCGCCCCTATACGAGACTAAAGCCGTCCTCATGGTAACCCAGCAGCGGGATGAAAAAGCCCCGGCCGGGAACCGCGAGCAGGATATCCAGGACGTCATCAACACGGTATCCCGCCTGCCGCTGATGACCGTGAATACTTACGTGGCCCAGCTTACCACGCCGGCCCTGCTGCAGCGGGTGATCAACAAGCTGGGGCTGGACCCCCAGTCTTACACGCCTGCCGGCCTGGCCAACTTGATCACCGTCAAAGCCATTAAAGACACCAATCTAATCGAGATCTACGTCCGCAACACCGACCCGCAGTTGGCGGCGCGCATTGCCAATACCCTGCGCGATGAATTCCTGCAGTTCATTACCGAGAACAACCAGCAGCAGATGGCCAAAGCGGTGGAATTCCTGCAGCAGCAGAAGCAAAAGGTCGACGCCGATCTGGCCAAAGCCGCCGCGGCATTAAAGGAATTCAACGCCAAACCCAACGGCGTCGAGCTCCTGGAGAAACAAAACGCTAAACGCATGGAAGACCTGGCCCTGTACCAGTCGCAGCTCCAGCTGGCCGGGGTGGAGACAGAGCAGTTACGCGCCGCCAAAGCCAGCCTGGAAGCGCGCCTGGCCCAGACGCCGCCCAAAGTGACGGTCAAGCAGCCCCTTCTGACCGCCGGTAAAGAAGAAGTGGCAGCCGGGCCGGTGGGGGAAGTTGAAACGGTCAACCCCGTTTACACCCGGCTCCAGGAGGATATTGCCGCCAAAGATGCCGCCCTGGCTGACAAAGAGGCCCAGATCAGCGGCCTCAAGCAGGTTATCGCCCAACTGCAAAAAGACCTGGAAGGCCTGCAGGCCGACCTCACGGCCAAGAAGACCGAGCAGGACCGCCTGCAGCGCCAGGTGAAGCAGCTGGAAGAAGCCAGCAGCCTGCTCGCCCAGAAGATTACCGAGACCAGCATTGCCAGCTCCATCAATTTAGGCGGCACGGCCCTGGTCCCGGTAGGGGCCGCCATGGTCCCTACCGCACCGGTAAAACCCAACAAGCGCCTGAATATGGCCGTGGCCGGTGTCCTGGGACTAATGATTGCCGTTTTCCTGGCCTTCCTGCTGGAGTACCTGGACAATACGGTCAAAGACCCGGAGCAGCTGGAAAGCCTGCTGGGGCTGCCCGTCCTGGGCACCGTGCCCCAGATGACCCGCAAGCGCCGCCGTTAAAGAGGAAGGGAAATTATGGCTAAAATCTCCAAACCCATGCTGGTAGCCGGCAAGCATCCCAAATCGCCCATGGCTGAAGCTTACCGCACCTTGCGGACCAATCTTTCTTTTGCAGCCGTCGACCAGCCCGTCCGCACCCTGCTGGTCACCAGCGCCGGCCCCGGTGAAGGCAAATCCACAACCATATCCAACCTGGCGGTAGTCCTGGCCCAGGGGGGCAGCCAGGTACTGCTGGTGGACTGCGACCTGCGCCGGCCGTCCCAGCATAAAGCCTTTGAGCTGGACAACAGCCGCGGCCTGACCAACGCCCTGGTCGAGGAGATAAATCCTGAGGAATTAATCCAGGCCACTTCCGTCGAAGGCCTGGGCGTGCTGACGACCGGCCCGCTGCCGCCCAACCCGGCCGAACTCCTGGGTTCGGAAAGGATGAAGGGCCTGCTGTCCGGGCTGGCGGCCGGCTTTGATTACGTCCTCCTCGACACCCCGCCGGCCCTGGCCGTTACCGACGCCGCCGTCCTGGCGCAGCAGGTGGATGGAGCCCTGCTAGTCGCCCGGGCCGGGGTTACCCGGACCGACATGCTCCTGGAAGCCAGGGAACTCCTGGCCCGGACCGGTGTGCGGCTGCTGGGAGCCATCTTAAACGGCATCCAGCCCAACGGCAACAGCTACTACTATTACTACTATTATTATTCCGACAGCGCCGGGCAGGATGAGACCCTTGATTGACAGCCACTGCCATCTCCTGCCGGGCCTGGACGACGGCGCCGCCACCTGGGAGGAAGCACTGGCCCTGGCCGCAGCAGCTTACCGGGAGGGTACCAGGGCCCTGGTGGTGACGCCCCATTACCTGCCCGGGGCTTTTACACCCGAACCGTCCCGCATCCGGGAACTGGCTGCCGAATTCCGCAGCCGCCTGGCAGCGGATAGTATAGGGATAGATGTTTACCCTGGCTGTGAAGCCTACCTGGTGCCGGAGCTGCCGCAACTGGCCCGCCAGAGCAAGGTTATTACCTGGGGCGACAGCGGCCGCTATTTGCTGGTGGAGCTGCCCCTGCAGGAGCTGCCGCCCTGGGCGGATCAAGTCCTTTTTGAGCTGCGCCTGGCCGGCCTCACGCCCATCATCGCCCACCCGGAGCGCTGCGCTGGCGTCCAGCGCCGCCCGGAATGGGTGGCAGAGGCGGTTAACCGCGGTATGCTGGTCCAGGTCAATGGGCCCAGCCTCACCGGCAGGTACGGCGGCAGTGCCCGGAAAACAGCCGGGAAGCTGCTGGCCGGGGGGCTGGTCCACCTGCTGGGTTCCGACGCCCACTCCCACCGCCGCCCGGCCGGCCTGGAGGAGGCGGCCCGGGTGGTTGAGCGCCGCGCCAGCCGGGAAGCGGCCGCGGCGATATTGACCGGCAACCCGCTGGCTCTCCTCAAGGGGACGGCCCTGCCCGAAGCAGCCGCAGCCCGCGAGTTGCCCCGGCGCCGCTGGCAGTGGCCCTGGAGTAGCAGAAAAAGCCAGAGATGAAAAAATCACCCTTAGGGGTGAAGGAAAATGGCGTTACGTAGAGTATAACTAATATATGGTAGGAGGCGAGGAAGCTCCCCGTGTACCTGGTCACTTGCGGGGAGCGGAGCCAGTAGTGAACCCGGCCTACTGCCAGGCTTCATCTTGTTCCAAACAAGGGGGCAGGCACAATGGCCGGGGAAGAGATCCGGGCTTTATGTAACGAACTCCGCCGCCTGGGTTATTATGAATTCCAGATCAAAGAAATCATTGCCGGCATTGCCGGCAACAAAAAGATTAACCAGTTGTCTTTGGAAGACCAGGAGAAAATTAAAGCCCGCCTGGTCGAACAGATCAACTTTGCCCGCAAATGCATGCAGGTACGACGATAAGCAGAAAAATTTTCCATCGTGTCGAATAGCAACGAATGATGAAAAAAGAAGGAAAATCCCTGGGAAACATAAAAGACTCTCAAACTGGCAGTGACTTGATGGCTAACCTCTCCGGCAGCAAGGGCACCCGCATGCGCCCACTGACTAACAAGAGGTGATAAATTTTTTGCTCCTTTCGTTAACTCATTGGTCGGATTCAAATATAGAGTGCAGGTGGCAAAGATGGTATAATGACTTAAAAGGGGTTGATATTAATGCGCGGTAAATATAATGAACAGGTTGTAAGGATTGGGCAATAAGAAGAAATTATCAGGCACTCAGAATAACATATAGTGGTATTAGCATTTGAGGAGGCGTGCTCAAAGAAGATGTCTACCCTGGAAAGATTGAAGCGTTTAGAGGGACTGGTTCAGGTCTTCGGTAGCGATAGATTACTCGATACAACCATTAATAAACTTATGAAGACCAAGAAACAGGAATTAGTCAAAAGGCTAAGTAGTATCCAGTATGAACTAAAGAGATTAGAACAGACTTACCAAATAAATTCTAATGAATTTAAGGATAAATATCACGCAGGCCTTCTAGGTGATGATGTTGATTATATAAAATGGGCCAGTCTTATCGATATGGAGCAGCGTATAAGAAAGCAAATGAGGTATCTTGACGATGACTCCTGAACAATATTTTTTGCAATTACGTTTAATAATAGTTACGCTGGATATTATCCAGGAATTTCAAGTTCGTGATGAATTTATTAGTGAAGATTTTGGTTACATGCGTCTACGTCTAAATCTTATAAATGGTGATATAGCGGAGATGTTTGAATATGTTGTCAGGGAGAACAATCGAATAAAAACTATTAACTATAGTTTTCATTTACAAAATGCAGAAGGCACTTTGTTAAAGCGCTGGGATAATGCCCCCCATCATCGTTCACTTAAGAATTTTCCACATCACTGCCATGATGGCAGTTCAGGAAAGATTATTTCTTCCAGGGAAATTACAGGTAGAGCATTTTTAAAGGAGCTTAAAAAGCTATACTTGTCAACCCGTTAATCAAAGGGGGCAAGCCGGTAATAAAGGGCACGCGCGTACCGGTTGAACTTATCGTAGGCAAAATAGCCGGCGGCCTTACTTATGAAGAAATTATGGCAGAATACGACCTCAAAAAAGAAGACATTCTGGCGGCACTGCGCTACGCAGCCATTATACAAAATTAACCTTGTAATCCACTGACGTTCCTAACATATGCTGGTATTATTGTTCATAAAGTAAGCATAAGATATGTCGAAATAAATATAATGGAGCAGCCGGTATGGATAGCCATTACGCAGTCCTGGACTGCCTGCAAAGAAACGACAAGCTCACCCAGCGCGACATCGCCCGTTACACCGGCCTTTCCGCTTCCTGCGCTGCAGACCTGGCCGGTATAGACGGCCGCAGCATCCTGGTAATCACCTGGCAGGCCGGGGAAGAATACCAGCCGCCGCCGGGGATAGAAGTGGTGAATATAATCCCCCGATTGTAGGGATTAGGGAGTAGGAAAAAAATAATAGACACTCATAGTTACATAAAATGGTATTAATTACTGGCGGTAGTAGAACTATTTAAGCAGAGGGCTTTTTAGTATGCTCTTTTAGATTCTTTGTTGAGGGGAGGGTTAGCGGGTGGAAGAACAAAAAGACGCCAACCTGGCAATGTATGCGGACGAGCACGCCATGCGATTAGAGTTTGCCGATATTATAAGAGTTGACGCTAACGCGGAAAGAGTTATTCTGACCTTTATTCAACGATATCCAGAAGCCGAGGCAGCAAACCGAACAGAAACTAAGCCCCCTATTCCTGGCGTCCAGTATATGCCGAATGGGCGTATCGTTAGCCGCGTGGTTGTGTCTTGGCCACATCTGATACGTATACGGGATATGCTTAATAAACTTATCTCCGAACGGGCCTCTGATGTAATAGCTGCCACCCAAACTATAATAGGGGGGAAAAAAGCTATTGATTCAGAAAAATAACATAATCCAATTCCCCGGCGGAGATCAGACTACTTTTGAACAAACGCCCCGTGACATTACCGTCAGTGATGCTGGACTGCCCATTGGGAATATCATAAAAGAGGCATTCCTCGATAAGATTGTATTCGTACCAAGAGTTTCTGAGACACAGGAGAATCTAAGAAACGAACTAATGCAAAGAATTGTCCAAACGGCGCAGTCAATTAATGAAACAGCCGTTACCCGGGAAGGGGAGACGCAGGTGGACTGGCAGGAGAAATATCTCGATAAGCTGGACCGTGATATCGGCGAAATCAAGCAATCGCTGCAGGCTACCGAGGAGCGTATTGCCGCTATGGTGAGCCAGACCCTTGGTGAAATACGCGACCGCGATAATCAGCGGCACGCAGAGGTTCAGACCATCAGGGCCGACATGCAGGCTATACGTTCGGATAACGAGGAGACCCGCCGCTGGATAATAGGGATGGCTATAGCTACGATCCTGGGTATAGCTGCAATGGTTGTTACTGTTCTGCTAAAGTGAAGGTCGGGTTTATGCAAGGCGTTCAAGAAACCGTTTTAATGACACGCAATACTGGATAATAAAGGCGATATCGGGAGACTAAACCATGAAAGGCCTCATCCTCTCCGGGGGCAAGGGCACCCGCCTGCGCCCACTTACATATACCACTACCAAGCAGCTCATTCCCGTGGCAACCGGCCCATTTTGTTTTTCGTCATCGAGCAGGTCGTCCAGGCCGGGATAAGGGATATCGGCATCATTATCTCCCTGGAGACAGGGGAGAGCGTGCGCCAGGCGGTGGGCGACGGCAGCCGCTTCGGCGCGCAGGTAACGTACATACTCCAGGAAAAGCCGCTGGGGCTGGCCCACGCGGTACTTACGGCCCGCGATTTTCTTATGGACGACCCTTCCTCATGTTCTTGGGGGACAACCTCATCCAGGACGGCGTTACCAGCCTGGTAGAGGCCTTCCAGAAAGAAACCGCCGACGCCGCCATCCTGCTGAAGGAAGTTCCCGATCCCAGGGCCTTCGGCGTCGCCGTCCTGGACGGGGAAGGCCGGGTGACCCGCCTCATTGAAAAGCCCAAAGACCCGCCCAGCAACCTGGCCCTGGTAGGCATTTACCTCTTCACCCCGGCCATCCACCGCGCCATAGCCAGCATCCGCCCCTCCTGGCGGGGCGAACTGGAGATCACCGATGCCATCCAGGAGCTCCTCCAGTCCGGCGGCCGGGTTCTGGCCCGGCGGGTAGAAGGCTGGTGGCTGGATACCGGTAAGAAAGACGACATCCTGGAAGCCAACCGGGCCGTCCTGGACGCCTACGACCGCACCTCCATCGAAGGAGAAGTCGACGCCGGGAGCCATATCGCCGGCAGAGTCGCCATCGGCCCCGGCAGCAAGGTAAAGAACACCACCATCCGCGGGCCAGCTGTCATCGGCAAAGGCGTGACCCTGGAAGACTGCTTCATCGGCCCCTTCACGGCCATAAGTAATGTATTATCATAATATATCCATAATAAGGCGTGAGGAATAGTTGAATAAATCTAGCTATTATTTTTTTCGCTATTTCGTACATCCAATGCAGCAGCTAAAATTAAATTTTGGTAGTTCGAATGGAGAAGGGGTTACCGATGTCAAATCTTTACTTTCTCAACAATTTTTCAGTAAGTTGGAGAAAGATGGTAAGATTGAGTATATGGTCAGAGAAACAAATTTCTTGCTTTACTTAACCCGTGTACTCGATACAGGTACTTTTCTTTGTAAGTTTGCTAGAGGGCTTAACCTTAAAAGGCATACGCCAGGGGAAAAGGATATCGAGAGTATTATTGAAACCAACTATCCATACATTTACATAGTGATTGATAAACACCATCAAATAATAATGTTACAGAAAAAGACTACCGTCTTCCGGAATATTGATCAAGCAAAAAACTCGTTTCATAGTTTTCTCGTCGGAGTTATAGGTGCTGCGCCTTTTGAGATTTCTATAAACGATATTACCTCCATCCAACAATTTTGGAAGTGTATTAAGGAGGCGGAAGCGGTATTCTATGTAAGGTTTCACCTTAAGACGCCCAATCTTTGGGGTTTCTCTGAAGAAGCAAGCAATCTCTTAAGAAAAGTTAAGGAGAGTATAAATAACACATCTCTAGAGCTCAAATTTGAAAATGAGAATGGGCAATTGCATATTGAAAAAGATTCGCTAAACATAGGAAGCCTTGCTGATTATGCCTCTGGTGGTGGTGGTTCCTGGGACGCAAAGATAAGGCGAAGTGGTGAAACCTCGCCAGTTACCGTTAGTAGTAGGGAGTATAAGAGAAGTATCCAATTATTTTCAGACTTGGAACTTGAAGAGCCTGAAAGGATTGTTCAAGCTGTTAGAGAAGCGGATAGAGCGGAGTACGACGAAGAGCCGGACAATGAGGGCCAGAGCCAGGCTATTCCTGGCGATAGGCGGTAGTAGTTTGTTGGCCGTTGTTATACTACATAATGTGCCTGCTAATAGCAATTTTTTATTAACAAACACTGAATTTATATTAACATATTTTGGCATATTGCTTGGATTGGTCATTGCTGTAGTTTCCTTAATCACGCCGGTAATTGAACGCATCTTGGAAAAGTTAAACCAAGTAACGCCGCGGATTATAAAAGGAAAGGCTAGGAATTTATACGACTTGACATCATTAATCAATGAACTAAAAGAGGATACATTATTTGTTTTTTATTTTTTTGTAATTACTCTCGGCACATCAATACTGGCGCAAGTACGCTGGTCCAAGATTAGTGAGCTGTCACTTCTATCAGTTAATGTTTACGAATTAGTACAGGTTACTATCATTATACTTAGCCTATTCACAATTCATGACATTCTTCATGGTATGTTCAAAATCTTGGAAGTAATGACTTTCCTTGCCTCAAGATTGCATAATGAAAAAAAGAGATGAAGGTAAACCTTACGTTTTTTTTCTTAGCTTATTTAATTTTTGAAGTAAGGGGCGGTTTTTAGATGCTTGCTACCAGCAATAGAACTAAAGAAAAATTTGAACGATTGCTGAGCAGGTTTCTAGATAACAAAGTCGTCCCCTTCCTTGGGGCTGGTGTTTCAAATGACGCCGAATGTGAGGATGGTTATAGTGATGTGGCAAAGGTCAAAACATGGAAGAATAAACTGATTGAAGCAATTTGCTCAAAAATAAAGGAGCTTGAGAATGGGAAACAGTGGTACGCCTGGTGCTGTAATTACGAAAATTGTTCTAAAGTGACCAGCAAGTCTTGCGTTAATGGTGCCGAATCTAAGAAATATAAACCACCAAAGTGTGAAACCCTTTCATTAGGACAACTATGTGAAACATATATCTGGTTGCACGGAGATTATGGCCAGCGTGCTTTAGTACGGGAAGTTCTGGAAATCGAGAAACTGGTCAAAATGATCCCGTGCCCGGCTCACTATTATATAGCATTTCTGGCTCGCGAAGGGCTTATTGATGAGGTTATTACTACAAATTATGATACCTGTATGGAGCGGGCTTACGCCGATACTTTTCCCGTTCCTTACGATGATAAAAACAAGAGCCCGGCTGTTGTTATAGCCAACCTTGAGGATTATAGAGAAAAAGCCACAAAGTCTTTTATAGAGAACCGGATGTCATGCTTGAAAATTTATAAAATCAATGGCTGTGCCAGGAATTTGTTGAATTTATCAGGGAAAGAGGAGAATATACTTTTAACCGAACGCCAGCTTCAGGATTGGCGTGAACGACATTGGGCGCGTGATTTTTTCCGCGACCGCCTGCGTTCACGTACAATTATATTTTCCGGTTTTGGGAGCGATGAACCCCAGGTAAGGCATACAGCCCTCCAGGTTGTGGAAGAGTTTCAAATGATTAATCCACCGACGGAAGCCGGAGGTAACGGGAACCTATATTGGTGGGAACGCCCCAACGCGCCCTATATTGCTGCATATGATGATCATCTTTCTTTTAACCAGCTTCAAATTCTTTATGCTTATATTCAAGCTCATTCTAATTCCCCAACCATCGAGGAAGTTTATTTTAAAAACGCATTTACCGCTGTCGATTTATCCTTTTTTGTGGGAGAAAATAATGAACTAGATACAAAACTACGTGCGGATCTCTTCTGGGAGCGTATATTCCAGGGAATTTTCAAAAAACTATTAATACGTTATTGCAGTCGTGATTCGATAGCAGTTGCTTACCTATCCGGGATTTTCCCTGCTGCCGAAATAATTTTTCAGCAGATGTTAGAATGGTTTGTTCCCGGAGATAAACCTTTCGGCGCTTTCCCTGCAATACTAAGTCTTAAAAAAGAAAATAATAATGTTATGACACTTGCGCGTCTGGTTTGGTATGCAAAGTATAAAGGTAAACCGCCTGCAGGATGGTATGCCTCACTTAAAGACGAACCATTCCTTATCCCTTTTTTACTGCTTCTTATTTTTCTGGCTGTAGGGGAGAACGGAGGAGAGCAGGAGATTGCAGCAAAAGTATCTACGGAAAAAGAATTGTTGAGCATAACCTTTTTTAGCAATAATCACAAGGTAAAAGCACTCATTGCCCATCCCGAAAGGGCCTTTCAGAATCAGGAATTGGTAGATTTACCAGATGACTTTAAACAAAGAAATATCGTTCAAATAATTATATCTGAGGGCCTGCGAGAGAAACCACGGCGCCAGCGAATTAAAATTTCCAGTACAGATAATAGATGTAAAAGATGCAAGCAAATGTATATTTCTTCGGTATATCAGATACCTTTAAGGGAATTATTTCGCAATGCCTATGTTGCGTCCGCCAATATCAACAAATTGCGGAGTATTTTTTGTGAGAATTTAAAGAAAGTAGTCTTGTTGTATGATGAAGCCCGTCCACATTTGTCCCGGCGCGATCGGGTGAAACCTATCTAAAATAGGGGGTTTAATTAGTGCAAAACAAACTTGGAAATTGGCTTGTTCCCCTGGATGAAGAAGGTAAAAAGGCTTTGCTCAGGGAAGCCGCTACCGAACGCGATTTAATAAATTTTCATGACTTCCCTGGCCTTAAAGATATTTATGCTACTGATGTAGCTATCGCCGTACACCTGTATTGGGATACAGCAAGTTCCCTCGAAGCGGATGCATTAAAGTTGATAATTGGTCGCTTGTTGCGGTTGATAGGAGCCTATGCCGAGAAATTTGGGTTTGCTCTGCCAGTAATAGGTATTGTTGAAACTGCCAGTGAAAGAATAGATATCATTAATCGCTGGGCCGCCGATCAAGATTGGCACCGGGGCGATTTTTCCCTTCTCCCCGTTTCTATTGAAGGTCCCGAAACCGCAGAAGGTATGATTTTCCGGTTTCTATCCAGTGCTGCGATGGTATGGGCGGATATCAAAAGGCTTCGCCCATTAACCCTGGAAGAGTACCTTGCCAGACTAGAAGAAGAACGACGGAACAGATCTTTTACCTCAGAGCATGGGAGCTTGCTGGATGCTATTATTATGGCCTGGAAAGGAAAAAAGCCGACGGGAGCCGCAATTATTCAATGGCTTGAAAACCGCTTGCAAGACGTCAGCGAGCAAATGAAGGGGAGTTGAAAACGATGAAATTAGTAAACGAAAATTTATTTTCTGGAGATAACGATTGGGTACTTGAGGAAACTGACGATGTAAAGGAACGAATTATAAGGATCAAGTCCTTGTCGATTGATAATTTCCGCGGTATAAGGCAATTAAACAACCTGAATGTAGACGCGGATATAATTCTTCTTACCGGTCCAAACGGTTTCGGCAAAACGAGCTTCATTGAGGCTCTTTGCTTATTATTAACAGGCCATTATTACCGGGGCTCAGACACACTTCTTTTTTTAAAAAATGGAGAACCGGTAGGAAGTTCTATTATTAATGCCCAGATGCTTGTCTCCCACGGAAATGGGAAGCAGGAAGAAAGGCCTATCAACCTAACAATACCTAAAAACTACCCTAAAAATCCCATCCAAATTACTGGCTTCACATGGCCGGTCGATATTAAACCTGAAATTGTTGCCCGGGCAAGCTTTTTTTACCAGGATCTTCTAGGGTGTCTTTTTGATGAAGAAGATGCAAAAGTTACTCTTCGGGAATTTATAGCCCCTGTCCCGCGTGAACTTGATGAAGTGCAAAAGCAAATAAAAAATGCTTTAAAAAGGCTTGAGGAGGAAGAAAAGAAACTTTTTAGCTTCCCAGGTATCCCGGGTGAAGATGAAATCAGCCGGCAACGAAGGGAAACGGCAGCAATTTTTACAGACGCTTGGACAAAGTTGTCTTCAATTACAAACCTGATGCAAATACCTCTGCCGAAACGCTCGGCTGACTGGCTTCTTCTCATCTCCGGGAAAAATCTTCGGCACGGATGGGAAGGGGAATTGCGCAATCTAGCCAATGAGTGTTTAGCTTTATTACCTACACCAGGGCTTGAACCTTTGCCGGAGAACGCTGAACCAGAAGAATCCCTTCGCCGTATTGATCTGCTGCTGCGTGATATCGAAAGAAATATCGCTTCACGATTCCAGGACAGGTATCAAATAAGAATGCTATTAGCCTCTCTTCCCGAGGCAGGCTCCATTTTGGAGCAGGAAATGCTTGCGGAAGAAGAAAAGAAGCTAGAGGAACTACAAAAAGAGATCAAGGTACTGCAAGAAAAAGAGAAATCTTTGAATATGCTGGTCCAGTATTACCGGAATCCGGACGGGCCGGGATTAGCGGAAATCTTGGCAGCATTTCGAAGATACGGGGAAAACTGGGCCAGTACCCCCCTGGTGAATAATGAATTTGCCCCCCCGAAATGTGTTATAGAATGGCTTAGAACTATATTAAAAACTTTTTACTACGAAGAGGAGGGGCTAGATGAAATTTTTGCTGCCTGGCAAACACGGATACAGGAGGAAATCACCAGACTACGCCAATTCATTGCGGGAAGAGAGCAGGAGTATCAATTAAAGCATGAAATTATTGCAGCCTCAAAAAGAATTTGGGAATTAACAGCCAAATCAGTCGAAGTAGCAAATATTATTGCTAAGGCTAGGCAATCTAGCCAGGGGAAGCTGTCAAAAGAAACGCTACTTTCTTTTTTGAGCGACACCCCCGAGGGAGTAACTACTTCACCACCCAGCCCTGGGCAGGTAATAGCTTCAGTACATCAAGCTATTCAACATTGGCTTCAGGTGGAAGACTTAAATAAGAAGCGGGAAGAAAGGCTTAAGGGTACCGAGGGATATAATACGGCAGTGAAACTTTTTGAAGCTGTACGGACGGCCTTGCAGGCCGAGAGTTCCAAACGCGAATCTTTAATGGAGAAGGTCCTTGAATTACCGGAAAAAGAAGTAGAAAGATTAGCTGATCTCGTTAACCAGGTATTTTCCAGGTTCCGCACCGTCAAAGGGCTGTATCCCGTCAGTTTTGAAAGGGGGCAAAAAAATAGTGGGAGTGGCAGAAACAGGGTAGCAACTTGGAATATAGTGACAAATGATCGCAGGCCGCTTGGTGCATTATCTACGGGACAAAAAGCCCAGTTGGCGCTGGCTCTCCTTTTAAGTTTAAACATTGCCCTTGATAAGCTTATTCCCCATAATATTATCGGTCTGGATGACACCACCACGGCTTTAGATATGGCTCAATTACCGCGCGAGGCCACCCTGCTGCGGCAGATTGCTTATGGTGCCGGAGAATGCGACTTTAACCCGGCCTTTCCACGCCGACAGATTTTTATTGTGAGTCATCATGAAGACTTAACCCACCGTTTGATTGATTTTCTAATCCCCCCTGAAGGAAGGAAAATGCATATCTTAAATTTTAGTGAGTGGGAACCGGAATCAGGACCGAAAATTGATTCATACAGTGTAGATCCTGCTCTGGCGGCCTCAAAAGAGGCACGCGAGTATTTTGGGCGACTACTAAAGCAATTATTGATAGAATGAGGGAAATAACGAAATACATGTAGTCCAATTCACCGGGACTAAATCTATCTTTACAAGTTTACTTTGTTTTTTCATCGCTCATGTTAATAGTTGCTGTTATCATTGTTCATGATAAACTTATATGTAGCGGGCATGAAGCACTACAGCCTGTAAAAGAATTATTTCTCCCAGGGCAATGATAGATAAAGCATTTTTATAAGGAACTCAAAAGTTCTTCATATCAATGGAACGGTAGAGATGCGAGAGCGTGAGCCAGGCGTTGGGCGACGGCAGCTCTTTCTCATCTTCCTGGAGGGGTAACCTTATCCGGGGCGGCGTTGCCACTATTGACGTAACTGGCTGGTACTGGTATTATTTGTTCATAGGATAAGCATAAGTTTTGTCGAAATAACGACCAACGGAGCAGCCGGCATGGACAGCCAGTACGCAGTCCTGGACTGCTTGCAGAAAAGCGACAACCTCACCCAGCGCGACATCGCCCACCGTACCGGCCTTTCCGTCGGCGGGGTCAACTTGGTCCTGAAGAAAATGGTGCGTAAAGGCCTGGTTAAGCTGGAGAAGGTCAACGGCCGCAGCCTGCGCTACATCCTCACGCCCCAGGGCATGGCGGAGAAAACCCGGCTCGCCTACCAGTACATGCAAAGCACCTACCGGCAGATCGTCAAAACCGGCCGGGTGCTGGAAGAAGTAGTGGCGGAGAGGCCGGAGCCGGTGGAACAAATAATCTTCTACGGCCCCCACGACGAAGTGCTGGAGATCCTTAAAATAGCCGCCGGGAATTTGCATATAAAGCACACCACCGCTTCTTGCGCTGCCGACCTGGCAGGCCTGGACGGCAACACCCTGGTAATCACTTGGCAGGCCGGGGAAGAATACCAGCCGCCGCAGGGGGTAGAAGGGGTAAATATAATCGACCGGTTGTAGGGAATTGGGTAGCAAGAAGAAATTATTAGGCACTCAGAATAACATATAATGGCATCCGAATATCCCGCGTTCCTAATGAACAGTTATCCGGGGACGCCAGGGATCTGAAAAGAGAACTACCAGCCTTGTTCAGGGAGGAATGTCCCTTATGCCTCGAAACACGATAAAGCCGGCTCTACAAGATCTAGCAAAACGGAACGCAGAACTTTACGAAAAATATGGGCGACCTTTAGAAAAAGAACACAAAGGGAAGTTCGTTGCTATTTCCGAAGAAGGCAAAGTCATAATTGATCCTAATGATGTCCAGGTAGCCCAGAAAGCAATAGAAGAATTCGGTCCCGGCCGTTTTGCCTTCTATAAGATAGGCTTCAAGGCAACTGGCAAGTGGAGGATTACCAGTGCATAGCTATGAATATCCATATATAGATTTATCAATTTCTGTCGGCAAATATAAAGAAAATGTCCATGCATATATAGATACCGGCTTTGAAGGTTATATCGTGTTACCAGAAAATTATGTTGAAAAGATTGGTTCCCCGGCTTTTATCAGCAATTGGGAAGTGGCCGATGGAGCCCTGGTTGCAGCAGCAGAATACATTGGCACCATTGTGATCCCGGATATAGGATTTACTCTTATGGCGCGTATTACCTGTTTGGGTAATGAAATTCTCATTGGAAGAGCAGTAATCGATCATTTGCGCCTGATATTTGACCGTGGCCGGCAAGTTATTATTTATAACGACTGAAAGTTCAGGTGAAATCGACCATGAAAGGCCTCATCCTTTCCGGCGGCAAGGGCACCCGCCTGCGCCCCCTCACTTATACGACAACTAAACAGCTCATCCCCGTGGCCAACCGGCCCATTCTTTTTTTCGTCATCGAGCAGGTCGTCCAGGCTGGGATAAGGGACATCGGCATCATCATCTCCCCGGAGACAGGGGAGAGCGTGCGCCAGGCCGTGGGCGACGGCAGCCGCTTCGGCGCGCAGGTAACGTACATACTCCAGGAAAAACCGCTGGGGCTGGCCCATGCGGTACTTACGGCCCGCGATTTTCTCAAGGACGAGCCCTTCCTCATGTTCCTGGGGGACAACCTCATCCAGGACGGCGTGACCGGCCTGGTAGAGGCCTTCCAAAAAGAAACCGCCGACGCTGCCATCCTACTGAAGGAAGTTCCCGATCCCAGGGCCTTCGGCGTCGCTGTCCTGGACGGGGAAGGCCGGGTGACCCGCCTCATTGAAAAGCCCAAAGACCCGCCCAGCAACCTGGCCCTGGTAGGCATTTACCTCTTCACCCCGGCCATCCACCGCGCCATAGCCAATATCCGCCCCTCCTGGCGGGGCGAGCTGGAGATCACCGACGCCATCCAGGAGCTCCTCCAGTCCGGCGGCCGGGTCCTGGCCCGCCGGGTAGAAGGCTGGTGGCTGGACACCGGTAAGAAAGACGACATCCTGGAAGCCAACCGGGCCGTCCTGGACGCCTACGCCCGCACCGCCATCGAAGGAGAAGTCGACGCCGGGAGCCATATCGCCGGCAGGGTCGCCATCGGCCCCGGCAGCAAGGTAAAGAACACCACCATCCGCGGGCCGGCGGTCATCGGCAAAGGCGTGACCCTGGAAGACTGCTTCATCGGCCCCTTCACGGCCATCGGCGACGGCAGCACCTTAACCAGGGTAGGCCTGGAGCACTCCGTGGTCCTGGAAGGGTGTATTTTAAGCGACATTCCCCGCATTGAGGACAGCCTCATCGGCCGCAACACCCGCGTCCGTCGCGCCGGCGACGGCCGCCAGGCCCTGCGCCTCTTCCTGGGGGACGACGCGGAGGTCGCTGTTTAAACCGGAAAGAAAGAAGGATAGAATTATGGAACTTATCGACGGCGTAAAATTGCGGCAACTGCGGCTCATCCCCGACAGCCGGGGTTACCTCATGGAGATGCTGCGCCGCGACTGGGAAGAATTCATGCAGTTCGGCCAGGCCTATATCACCGCCTGCTACCCCGGCGTCATCAAAGCCTGGCACTACCATAAACTGCAGTGGGACCATTTTGTCTGCGTCAGCGGCATGGCCCGGGTGGTCCTCTACGATGATCGGGAAGGCAGCCCCACCAGGGGGCTGGTCAATGAGTTTCACATCGGCTACTTAAATCCGGTGCTCTTAAAAATCCCGCCCCTGGTCTACCACGGCTTCACCGCCGAAGGGCCGGAGACGGCTTTAATCGTCAATTTCCCCACCGAGCTCTACAACTACCAGCAGCCGGACGAGTACCGCCGGCCCTACAACGACCCGGCCATCCCCTACTCCTGGGAGGTAAAGCACGGGTAAAAGGAGCGACAGGCCGGATGCATATCCTGGTAACCGGAGCCGGGGGCATGCTGGGCCAGGCCGTGACCCGGGAATTCCAGGGCCGTAACCACACGGTTACGGCTCTAAGTCATGCCCGGCTGGACATAACCGACCTGGCAGCAGTCAAGCAGGCCCTGGCAGAATACACCCCGGAAGTCATAATAAACTGCGCCGCCTACACCAAAGTCGACCAGGCCGAGACCGATTACGAGGCGGCCGTACGGGTCAACGCCCTAGGCGTGAGAAATCTGGCCCTGGCCTGTAAAGAGACAGGTGCCGTGCTGGTCCAAATCAGCACCGATTACGTCTTCGACGGGCAAAAAAATGAGCCCCGGGGCATTTATGACGAGAGGCATCCCATTAACGCCTACGGCCGCAGCAAGTACCTGGGAGAGCGTTTTCTAGAAACCATCGCCCCCCGCTACTATCTCGTTCGCACTTCCTGGCTCTTCGGCCCCGGCGGCCCGAACTTTGTCGAAACCATCCTGAAACTGGCCCGGGAAAAGGAAACACTCACCGTAGTCGACGACCAGTGGGGCTGTCCCACTTATACAACAGACCTGGCCCGCGCACTTGTATGCCTGGTGGCAAGCGGCTGCTACGGCGTGTACCATATCACCAACCAGGGAGCCACCACCTGGTATCATTTTGCGCGGGAAATCCTGGCCGCGGCAGGTGTTAAGACAAACATTAAACCCGTTACTACCGCCGCATTCCCGCGCCCGGCCCGGCGCCCGGCTTATTCGGTGCTGGATCCTTTTCCGTTAAAAGAAACCATAGGCTACCTCCTGCCGACCTGGCAGGACGCATTGATGCGCTACTTTGCTGAGAGGAGAAACACGGATTGGTAAAGCTGTTAGTCACCGGCGGCGCCGGCTTTATCGGCTCCAACTTTATCCGGCACATATTAAAAGAGCATCCCGACTGGTACATAGTCAACCTGGACAAGCTGACCTACGCCGGCAACTTGGAAAACCTGAAGGACGTAGAGGATAACCCCCGCTGCCGCTTTGTCCGCGGCGACATAGCCGACCGGGAGCTGGTCGACCGTCTTTTCCGGGAGGAAAAATTCGATCTCGTCGCCAACCTGGCCGCCGAGTCCCATGTGGACCGCAGCATCCTGGACCCGGCGCCCTTTATCGAGACCAACGTCAAGGGCACCCAGGTGCTGCTGGAGGCCGCCCGGCAGCGCGGCATCGCGAAGTTCCTCCAGGTATCCACCGATGAGGTCTACGGCTCGCTTCAGCCGGACGACCCGCCCTTTACCGAAGAAAGCCCCATCCGGCCCAACAGCCCCTACTCGGCCAGCAAAGCCGCCGCCGACCTCATGTGCCGGGCCTACTTCGTCACCTACGGCCTGCCGGTGGTCATCACCCGCTGCAGCAACAACTACGGCCCCTACCAGCACCCGGAGAAGTTCATCCCGACCATCATCCTGAACGCCCTGGCGGATAAACCCATCCCCGTCTACGGCGACGGCCAGAACGTGCGGGACTGGATCCACGTCGAGGACCACTGCCGCGCCCTGGACCTGGTTTTGCAAAAAGGGCAGGCGGGGGAGGTTTATAACATCGGCGCCAATAACGAACACACCAACCTGGATATCGTAAAAACTATTCTCCGGCTCATGAATAAACCCGCGAGCCTCATCACCTTCGTTAAAGACCGGCCGGGGCATGATCGCAGGTATGCTATAGAGCCGTCAAAAATAGAGGCCGCCTTATCCTGGCAGCCCCAGGTGGACTTCACCTCCGGCCTGAAGGATCTCATTACATGGTACATAGAGCACCGGCCATGGTGGGAACGGGTGAAAAGCGGCGAGTACCGGGAGTATGCGGAGAAATGGTATAGATCCCTGACTAGTTAATAATGGATAAGCAAGGCACGTATAACGGTGCGAGAAGATTAGCTATAGTTTATCTTGCCTGTAAGAGGGGTAAGAACTTGCTTTTTGTTGAAAAGGTCTTTGCGGATTGCAAAAAGAGGAAATATGATAACCCAAGACTATATTGTTACTAGACAATTCTAACTGAATGTTCATCAGATATACAGAGTTAAAACTAAGGGTGAACTGAACTAAATGGTAGAGCAAACAGTATCAAATTCTCATAACACCAATGTGAGTTTAACAAATCCAATGCGACGTTTTGCTAAAGACAGTGTTTTTTATTCAATAGCCAAAAGCGTTCCCGCATTAACAGCTTTTGCAAGTGCTTTCATTTTTACAAGAGTATTCACGACTAGCGACTACGGACTCTACAGTTTAGTTTTGGCGATTATAAATCCGATTACCATCGCTTTGACAGAGTGGGCGGGACAACCTATAGGTAGATTTTACAGTGAGTATTATGTAGGTGGACGTGGCAGTGAGTATTCTAATATCGTTCGGACTCTCGCCTTGTTAGTGCTTAGCCTGAGTATACTGGCCGGCTTATTAATTGCAACGCTGGGGGCTCGATCTTGGGGTTGGAGTTTAGCATTGGCGGTCATTTTTCTTATACCTGCTCAGGCTATGACCAACGTACTTTCCCCAATTCTGCCTGCTAGCCTCGATACAGGTTACTACAGGTTTCTAGAGATCTCAAGAGCTATTCTGAATCTTGGTTTTTCAGCAACCTTGGTTTTTTTCCTATTTCGTTCACCAGCAGGCTTGATTTGGGGTATGCTGCTGGGTACATTATGCATGCTGCCATTTCTATTAAGAAGAGTCAAAAGAAGGCTACAGGAGATAACGCATGATAGTAAGATAGCGTTGCACGAAGATTCAAGATTGAAAGAGGGACTAGGACGCTTCATCAGATATGGTAGCCCAATGTTATTTTGGTTTTTTGCTGCTCAGCTTCTAGCTATTGGGGATCGATACCTGCTTCAATTCTTTAGGGGAAGTACAGAAGTCGGTATTTATTCAGCAAATTATAATCTTATCAGTGGTATCAGCGGTCTGTTGAGTGGGCCTGTTACCATGGCTGCCTTTCCAATAATAATGAGGCTTTGGGCTAATGGTGACCACGATGGCTTGGTCCGTACCCTATCGAAAATGACAGGTTTTTATTTGGTGTTAGGAATCGGCATGGTAGGTGGGACTGCGGCTGTTGGCTTCGATTTTGTATCTATCGCACTAGGTGAGCAGTTTAGAGTAGGGTATACGATTCTTGTACCAGTTTTGGCCGGGCAAGTACTTTGGCAGGCTTCTATATTGGGGCACAAAGGTTTGGAACTAGCGGAAAAAACATATGTCATGTTAAGATGGGCAGGTTTGGCGGCGTCTCTTAACTTTATACTTAATCTAATATTTATACCTCATAATGGTTATCTTGCCGCTGCGTATACAACATTGGTTAGTTACGGAGTGTACACAGTTCTTATTTTGTTTTCTTCGAGAGGTACCCTTCCTTGGCGTATACCTTTTTGGTTAGTATTTAAGTCGGGGATAGCCTGTATAATTGCTCTATTTACTGTCTGGTTCTCTTATCCGCCAGGCAATGGCTGGCTTTCATTTTTGTTACGAGGCTTCTTGTTCACCGGGGTTTATCTGGCTACCATCCTTCTGGCCGAACTACCACGAATAAAAGTGCTTATTCGATGAGGTATTTTAGCGTTTAATAAAACGAGAAGGGAGACCAATTAGTGCGGATCACCTTCATTTTGCCAGGTTATCCTTGGAGACCGGTGGGTGGATACAGGGTAGTTTACGAATATGCCAACCATCTTGTGGCCAAAGGCCATGATGTAACAGTAGTTCATCCACGTAAGATGCGGCAGACTCCACGCCCGGTTGGTTTATATCAGGTATTTCGTACTGCAGCCAAGCGAGGCCGGGACTTCTTGTTGCGGCCGAAGCTGGAATGGCAATGGTTAGACCCCAGGGTTAAAATGGTTTACGTTCGCGAGCCAATAGCCCAATATGTTCCAGATGGCGATGTGGTTTTTGCGACCGCCTGGCAAACTGCAGAATATGTGGCGAAGTATCCCTTATCAAAGGGTCGTAAATTCTATTTAATACAAGCCTATGAGATCTGGGGAGGGCCGAAAGCACAGGTAGATGCTACATGGCGGTTCCCTATGAAAAAGGTAGTTATAGCCAAATGGCTTTTTGAGAAGGGCCTGGAACTCGGTGTACCTGCAGAGGAGATGCGACATATCCCTAACGGGATCGATCTCAAAAAATTCCATATTACTACAGACATCACTAACCGCCCTCGACGCGTCAGTATGTTGTATTCGAATACAGAATGGAAAGGTTCAGTAGACGGCATCCGGGCACTGGAGGTCGTAAAGAAGGAGTTTCCCGAGTTAAGAACAGTTTTCTTCGGCACTCCATCACGGCCGGCTTCCCTGCCAGACTGGATTGAATATTACAAAAATCCACCCCAGGAAACGTTAGTAGAAGAGATTTACAATGGTAGTTCGATTTTCTTATGCCCCAGCTGGACAGAAGGATGGGGTTTACCGGGAGCAGAAGCTATGGCTTGTGGATGCGCCTTGGTTTCTACTGATACGGGGGGAGTACACGACTATGCCATCCACAATGAAACCGCTTTATTATCGCCTCCTCGAGATCCGCAAGCTCTGGCAGAGAACCTTTGTCGGCTTCTGAATGACGACATACTACGGGTGCGTCTAGCTGAAGCTGGCTGTGCCAATATTCAATACTTTACTTGGGATCGAGCCACCGAAGCACTCCTTGAATTTATAACGAGTGGGTAGCTAATACGGTACCATATCATAGCTTTCGTAGGATCTCGCTGATAAGATATTGGTTGTCTAACTAACAACAGCAAAGGTAACCTAAACGGTATATTAACAGTTACAAGGAGTTCCAACAATGTTTTTATACTTCGCATCACTTATAGAAATTCTTGAACAAATCGACAAAGAGTGCCGCCTCGTTATAGAAGATATAGAAAGTGAAAGCCCAGAATATCCATCCGCTAAATATTTTGCAGATAGAATAAGATATATCGAAAGTTTAGTGAAAGAAAATCTTGCTAAGACACCATTGGTAAATGCACCACGTTTCAAAGATTTGTCCCGTCATATAAGTTTTGGTATGTATTATTCAACAAAACAACCAGGGATTCAAGGTATTCAAGGCAATTTGCAAGATATTATTTTATATGACATTCCGGCCATTCGCCAATGGATATTGGAATTCATGGAGGGCCATATAGATGGCGAATTGTTGGAGGTAACAAAAAAGCGCCTTCAAAATAATGATTATATTGGAGCTGTACGTGCCGCGTTCCCGTTGTTTTCTCAAAGAATGCGTTTATCATTTGGAATAGATGCTAGCGTTAAAGACGGAGCAAAGCTGATTGATAAAGTTTTTGGGGAAACAACTACTATTCATTTAAGGAATGGAGCAATATTAACTGGCAAGGAGAAAGAGTCTTTTAATTCTCTTTTAAAGGGTTTATATCAGTTGGTTAGGAATAATGCTATTCATGAACACGATTCAATTACTCTCGAGCAAGCAGATGCTGCTTTGGCTACTCTTAATTATGTACTTCGTACTATAAAGATGTAATTTAACACGAAAATAACCTAACAAATGATCTTCATCAAGTAAATAACCCTACCAGGCAGGGCGTAAAAAGGCAATAATAAGCTAGCAGATGCATGAACTTGCATCAGCCAGGTTAATCCTTTTTGAGGGTATAGTGTTAAACGACCTGGGCGACTTCCCTTACCTCGAGTCCCAGCTTCCGGGCCTCAGCAATAATTTTCTTGATCCGAAACCTTTCTTGCTTTTGTTTGGCTTTCTCAAATGCAGTCTCGTCGTAGTCTGTACCGTTTTTTAGTAAGTTGTAAATGATTACCAGGAGCTTTCTGGCTAAAGCGATAAGGGCTTTCTTGGCCCCGCGGCGTTGCTTGACCTTCCAGTACCAGGACGATAAATAGCTGTCGCGTACCCGGGTGATGGACCAGGCAACTTCGCAAAGAATTCGCTTTAGATAGGTGTTACCGTGGGTGGTGCGAGTGGACTTTTTTTTCCTGCACTTTCATTATTGCCGGGGCTTAAGCCCGCCCAGGAACAGATATGTTCCGCAGTTTTAAAGCGGCTCATATCGATGCCAATTTCCGCCAGAATAGCGGCGGCAGCGGTTTTGTCAATCCCCGGGATGCCGTCCAGTTGTTCCAGTTGTCTTTGGTATTGATTAAGTTTTTCCTCCAGCTTTTGCTCTACCAATCGAAGATGCTCGTAGTGCTGATCCAGCCAGCCCAGCAAAAGCTTGAGGAACTCCCTTTGGTGAACATCCATTTTGCCATTGACAGCCTGCTTGATTTCCTGAAGCTTACTCTTGGCACGACCCTTTACCAAAGTCTCTACTTCCCGGGCGGATATCTTCCCGTGACGGCAAAGGTGATCCATAATCGCCCGGCCCGATACCCCGAAGATATCGGTGAGGAAGGTGGAGAGCTTGAAACCGCAGCTTTGTAAGTGCTTTTCGATGCGGTTCTTTTGCGACGCAATCTCTTCGATAATACTTTTGCGGTACCGGGTTAGATTACGGAGTTCCCGGATAGGTTTGGAGGGGATAAAACTTCCTTCCAACAATCCGGCGCGTAAAAGGGTAGCTATCCATTCAGCGTCCTTCATGTCAGTCTTTTTACCGGGAACGTTTTTCATGTGCCGGGCGTTGGCAACAATCAAAACCATACTGCCGTCAAAGGCTTCTTCCAGGACGTTATATACAGGCTGCCAATAAACCCCGGTGCTTTCCATGGCCACATGGCGGCAGTTCTCTGCTTCCAGCCAGGCTTTCAGTTCATCAAGCCCGGGCAGAAGGGTGGAAAAGGTGCGGATGGTTTTTGTCGGTTCCTCGCCAATATTGCCTTTTAATAGGCAGGCAACCACGGTATCTTTATGGACGTCCAAACCACAGCAGGTTTCCAAGATGTCTTGCATAAGAACTCCTCCTGCTTCATTGGATTTCAGGGATGATTGCCCGAGAAAGTAAGAAGTTTAACACCCGTGCTGTTCCCAAGTCCTTAAGAACAAGGGGCGACAATTGGCTGTGCTCAAAGGCAATCAGGTTAGGTTAGTACTCGAGGTTATACCATCAAAATATACTCAACCTTTGTCCCTGATAAGTCCAATGTAGCAGAAAATCAGATGTTTGTAATCACTTCTTTCTATTTTCATGATTGTTTGTGCCTTCCAGGCATGGCCGGTTAGTAAGATAATCAAAAGAAAAAGGGTATGGGGAGAGCTTTGATGTGACATAGCCCAAGGTAAACTATGCAGCACTTGGGGATGGGGATTTGTTTTTACGATAAACACTCTCGAAGGAGACTTTAACGAGATTGTATTATGGCAAAGCTAAAAGAATGCTTTAAAAATATAGCCCAGATATTTTGGCCATTTCTCGAGGGTGAGCGAAAAGAAGATAATTCTCTGTTTACTCAACCCAAGGAGATGCTTAACAAACTTGAAACAATTAACGACATTAATCTGTTAACGCAATTTTTGACTATGGCAGAAAAATTATACCTAGAGGAAAAAGATAGACTGCGCACAGTCGAAGCGAAGGGAACTACTTTTTTAGGAACTTCTGGATTTGCAGCAGCACTGCTGATTTGGCTAGCACAAACAATTAAGAGCGAAGGTTTTATAGATCATTATTGGCTTTCTATTATAGTTACCGTACTTTATACTTTCACTCAAATATATTTTATCATGACTATCTACTATTCTGCCTGTACATTGTCTCGCCGGAGATATTCAACAATAGACAGAGCCAAGATATTTCCACGTGAAGAAACAGAATACGCTACATATCTCAAGCGGATAGCAGTAATTTATATAACCAATTATTCGCGTAATCTTAGAATTACTAACGAAAAAACTGACTTAGTAGCTTTGGCTCAGGAAAACTTTTTAAGAGCCCTAATCTGTATTGGAGTTATTGGGGTTTTGTTTGCTATTGATAAGCTTTTGTCGCTAGTTTAATTTACTACACTATTGAAAGGAGAATTGCCATGCGTCCATTTATAGGTAATTTTGCCGAGCCAACTAAAGAAAAAGTATTTCCATTTCATTTTGATGCGAAAAAAGATGTTTTGGTTACGAATCATCTTGAACCTGTGGTAAAATCCGATTTAAAAGTTGCTGAACTCACAACCAAAACTGAAGTTAGAAGGGAAGATGACGATGACCTCCCGAGTTTTCTTACAAAAACCAAGATCGATCGTGAGGATGATGACGATGATATTTATTTTTGAGAGGGGGCTATTGGAGATGACTTTTATTAGACAATTTGCAGAAAAAGTGAGACAAAGGGGCTCCCCATTATCTATTATAAGGAAAAAGAAGTTAATATACTTCCTGGTGCTAGACAAACGCCTATTGTCTCGAACGGTAGCAATCTGGCAGAGCTTATGACTAAGACATTTGTTGATCGAGAAGAAGATAATGATAGCGAGTGGGGCAATGAATAAAGAACTTATCTTGTTGCTGACTAACAAAGAGGACTTAACAGCTGATTTTGTAGTTTTAGAACTACAGAAACGAGGCATACCGTACTATAGATTCAATACGGAAGACTTTCCAACAAAGGTTAAGGCCAGTATTTTCTTTGATGTTGATACGCTTCACGGTTATATAGAAGATGAAAGACATTATATTGATATGCAAAAAGTTAAGAGCATCTGGTATCGCAGGCCTAAAAGGGCGATTTTACCAGAAAAATTTGGAGATTTTAAGACCTTTTGTATTAACGAATCCTGGTTTTTTATACGTGGGTTTTGGGAAAGTATCGACTGCTTCTGGGTTAGTCACCCGTACTCTCTGGAAAATGCGAGAAGTAAAATTAAACAACTTCAAGTAGCAAAAGAACTTGGCTTTGATATTCCAAAAACCCTAATTACTAACCAACCGGAGGAAGTAAGAAAGTTTTTCGATTACTTGAAAGGAAAGATGGTAGTAAAACCGGTCAAGTCAGGTATTGTTAGGGGTGAAAATAACGAATTTGTAATTCATACAAGCAAGGTGAACGAAGAACACTTATTGAATTTAGAGGATTTAAGATTTGCTCCATCGATATTTCAAGAACTGCTTCCGAAAAAATACGACATCAGGGTAACTGTCATTGGGCAGAACGTATTTCCAGTGGAGATTCATTCCCAGGATAACCCGGATGCAATGATTGACTGGCGCAAGCCTCAGGATGTTGATCTGGTGCATAAGTCGCATCACTTACCGCCTTTACTGGCTGACAAATGTCTGAAACTTACTAGGTACTATGGTTTGCAGTTTGCTGCAATAGACCTTGTGCTGACACCCGATAATCAATACTACTTTCTCGAAATCAACCCCAACGGCCAATGGGCCTGGATACAGCAGAAGACAGGGCTACCTTTGACTGAAAGACTTGTTGATTTGCTGACTGGAGTTCAGTAAATCTCTTAATAAACCGCTGGAACTTTACAAGCTAAAATCCAACCGTGAGTGGGATCGCCTACATGAAGCAATAAGAAGATAATTTCGGACCTGTGCCTGACGGTAACAGGTCGGCTATGAGCGAGGCATGTAATTATGCCTGTCGTCATTGCTGGTATCGTTACCTGGCAACTTGGTATGTATGCGTATAAGCCTCTGGAGTTTGCCGAAAGGACAACACTCATAGTTGTTTTCAGTCTTGTGGCGGCTTTGTTACCAGACTTTTGACACTGGAAGTTGTGAGATTCAAAAATGAGGTGCTGAACGGTGCAAGCTGTTATTCTCGCCGGAGGCTTTGGTACCCGGCTCCGTCCTGTGGTCCCAGATCTACCTAAAGCCCTCGCCAAGATAGGAAGCAGGCCGTTTTTGAAATACCAGTTAGCGTGGTTGGCTTCATATGGAACGAGAGAAGTAATTCTTTGCCTGGGCTACCGCTCTCAAGCGGTCCTATCCTATTTAAGTGAAGTAAACACAGAAGGTATTCAGGTGATATCGTCAATAGAACAGGAGCCATTGGGAACCGCGGGCGCCCTCAAGCACGCAGAACACCTTTTAGCGGAGAGATTTTTGGTTGTAAATGGCGATACATTTGTAGATGTTAACCTGACTGCCCTTGTAGAGTACCATTACAGAAAGGTTAGCTTCTTGACCATGGTGCTTGCTAACGTAGAAGATGCCACTGCCTATGGCCAGGTTAAGATTAACAATGAAGGCAGAGTTGTCTCCTTTCAAGAAAAAGTTCCTGGGAGGGGACAGGTTAATGCCGGGGTGTACTTTATGGAGAAGTCGGTGTTAAGGTATATTCCCCCAGATCAGCCTTACTCAATGGAAAGGGAGTTATTGCCCAAATTGCTTACTCGCGGCGAATTAGTTTATGGCTTTGTTCATGAGGGTTACTTTATTGATATCGGCACGCCATTAAATTATAGGCGAGCCCAAGAAGAATTGCCGGGGAGGTTTATGTGATGATTATTCGTGCCAAGGCTCCCTTACGGGTTAGTTTCGCTGGTGGGGGGACTGATATACCACCATATCCACAGGAGCATGGTGGTGCGGTGCTGTGTTCTACAATTAACAAATATGCTTATGCCAACATTATTCCCGGTGGCAGAGAGATTGAAGTTCATTCCCTTGATTATGATATGACAATTAAGTATACGAATAGCGATACCGCTCTGTATGATGGCAAGTTGGACCTAGTTAAGGCAGCGTTGCGGGTTATGGAAGTCAGTGATAGTTATGCAACAGTCTACCTGCATAGCGATGCTCCCCCGGGTTCAGGCCTTGGTTCATCTTCATCCATGGTAGTAGCCTTAATTGGTGCCATCAAACACTGGTTGCAGCGGCCCATGACCAGCTATGATATTGCGGCTTTAGCTTATCGTGTAGAGAGAATAGAACTTGCCATTGCGGGTGGTATGCAAGACCAATATGCGGCAGCATTCGGCGGGTTTAACTTTATCGAATTTCAAGGGGATACAGTGGTAGTAAACCCGTTGCGGGTACGGTCTGATACCATAAACGAGTTGGAGTACAATCTTCTCCTCTGTTACACCGGCGGTATCCGCCTTTCAGCCCATATTATTGACGACCAAGTACAAAACTATCGCACAGGCCATGTGGATAGCCTGGAGGGGCTACACCAGCTCAAGATGATTGCCTATGAAATGAAAAAAGCTCTGCTACTAGGACGGCTTGACGACTTTGGGGCACTTCTCCATGAGGGTTGGCAGAATAAGAAGCGACTTAGCAATCGCATATCCAATTCTCATATAGACGGGATATATGAAGAAGCCCTGCGGTATGGTGCCTTGGGAGGGAAGCTCCTCGGTGCAGGCGGCGGTGGTTATCTTTTGCTATATTGCCCCTATAATAAGAAGCACAGGGTGGCCGCTGCTATAGAACGCATGGGAGGACAGATAACACCCTGGAACTTTGAAAACCGGGGGCTACAAACCTGGGAGAGTGATAGGGGCGTTATGAGTGGTACCATTCATTCTATGGCGGTTTAAGACCTAAGGATATATGTGGTGTATGCCTACTAATGGCAAAGGTATTTCTTAACGAGATTTTAAGTAGACAGGTGAACACAAGTGAACGATACTCAAAAAATTATTGAAACTGCCTTGGCCGATTCAGCCAACCTTTACAGAATCATTGCCGAACCGTCATTCATAAGCCATATTCTAGAGGTTGGGTTGGTCTGCGCTAGGGCTCTAAGCGCTGGTGGTAAGCTACTGCTATTTGGTAACGGAGGTAGTGCGGCTGATGCCCAACATCTAGCGGCCGAGATGGTGGGCCGATTCAAAAAGGAACGCGACGCCTTACCGGCACTGGCACTTACTACTAATACGTCTATCCTGACCGCTATTGGGAACGACTATGAGTTCGAGTCTATTTTTGAACGCCAGATAGCGGCCTTATGCCGCATAGGAGACGTGGCCATAGGTATTAGTACCAGTGGTAATTCCTCTAACGTCCTTCGTGGACTTAAGAAGGCGAAGGAGGTTGGCGCAACGGCGGTTGGCTTGTTAGGATCGGGTGGCGGCAAGATACTCCCCTTGTGCGATATCGCTATTGTTGTCCCCTCAAGCAATACTCCCCGTATACAAGAAGCCCATATCTTTATTGGCCACATTCTATGCGAACTTATTGAAGAACTACTTTTTGGAGGTCAGCAGTGAGACGTGCGGTGTTCCTGGACCGTGATGGCACTATTAACGTGGATAAGGGTTACGTCTACCGCCCTGAGGACCTTGAACTCTTGCCGGGAAGCGCCGAAGGCATACGGATACTTAACGAAGCAGGCTTTTTGGTCATAGTGATTACCAATCAGGCTGGCATAGCGAGGGGCTATTACACGGAAAAGGATGTGCAGGTGTTCCACGAACACCTGCAGAATGTGTTAAATGCTGAGGGTGCCCATATAGATGCCTTCTATTATTGCCCCCATCATCCGGAGGGTCTACCACCATACAATGTAGAATGCGAGTGTCGTAAGCCAAAACCGGGACTGATCCTTCGAGCTCAGGCTGATTGGGATATAGACTTACATAGCTCCTGGTTTGTAGGTGATAAGTCAACTGACCTTGCAGCCGCCAAAGCGGCAGGGTGCATGGCTATACTGATAGGATCTGATCAGTATTGCTTTAGGGCAATTAAGTCAGTAGAAGGACCAGTTATGGTATCTACGGTTTTAAACGCTGCGAATCTAATTATTAATTCAAAATGAATTACCTAAGAAGCTTTATGTCTTTGATTGCGAGAAACACGCTGGTTACCTTTTGGGAAACATAATAAACCATGCTGGTGGACGTTTTCAACCTTGGCTGGGGCGTATCGAACATATAGGTTATGGGGAGCCAGATAACGGTCAGTATGACAAAGTTACCAAGGTTAATTACGTCACCGGGTGCAGCCTAAATCGCAAAGAAGGCCATGCTCGAAGTTCGAACCGTAAAATATATTCGTAAAGGGCAAGATACTACCTCGCCAAGTAGCGCGGGCAAGGACCTGGGGTATCAACCTAATATATCGAAAAAGCTATTGCCCTCTAATGGATGGTGAGCGATGTCAAAGATACCTTTAACAATAATATTGCTTGTGTCTCTTCTATTTGGTAAACTTTATGAGCTGCCGATAGCTGGAAAAACCTTTGTTCTATTCTATACGGATATTGCCATCTTAGGGGCATTGGCTATTACTGCGATTAGAGGGCGGTGGGTTGTACCAGTATCAACAAGCTTAATGTTGTGGCTCAGTTTTATTTTATGGGCCTCCCTATCAATCTTCTGGGCAGCGGACCCCTTGCGAGCTGCGATGAACGCAGCATACTTATTTAGGGCAATATTAACGCTGTTGCTTTCTTTCAATGATTTACGATGGCAATTGGACTCATGGAGGAGCCTTACATGGACTCTAAGATTGTTTTCGGGTATACTCTGCCTTCAAATAATCACTTCATTCATTCAAGGAGCTAATGAACTTAATTGGCAGCTATCATTTTACGGATTAAAGCCCTTTATAGTTACACCATTGGGGGGGAGTAATTACCTAGCCATATTCTTGGAGTTCGCAATAGTATACGAGCTTATAGTAAAGCCCCGATTATGGTTCATCCTGTTTTTCCTATATTGCTTCTCTTTAGTAATTACATTGTCGCGAGGTGCCTTTGCCGCCCTAGTTATCGGCATATTATTTGTTTTTCTATTTCTTTTAGTGAAGGGTGGTCCTAATAGAATTAAGTCTATTTTAAATATGATTTTCCTTATGTTTACTGTTGTATTTATTATAAGCCGTACTACTATTGGTAACATCATTTTCCAAAGCTTTAAGATAGTCGGTCATACAGAAGAAGTGCGTTTAAATTTATGGGGAGCGGGTTTAGAAGTGTGGAGTAAGACGCCAATTATTGGTGTGGGGTTTGGAAACTATATAAATTATGTAGGAATGCGTGATGCTCACAACACGATTATTGAAGTCTTGGTTGAAACCGGCTTGATTGGAATAATATTATTTTTGCTTTTCTTTTTAAGCCTATTTTACTATATTATTAACTTAATTAAGAAAACAACACAAGAAGAACAAAAACGTTTACTAAGAGCAATTCTCATAGGGCTAATAACAACAACAGTTCATTCATTTGTTGAGCCGTTTTTCTTAAGTGGTAGTAGCCTCACATGGTTATCAATTATAATGTCTTATGTTTATGTTGTCTCGACTACCTGTAATAGGAAACCTAACCAGAAAGGCATTCCTTAAACAGATTGCCAGAATGGAACCAGAAACCGGGAGAGGTATACTCTTTCTTCTAATAAACCAAACTGGCTCTAGTGCTCCTAGTTTCCTGATTACACCTCTTCGGCACTTTTGAATATACATTTAATGTTAAATTTAGAGAGTATAGGAAGGTTGGGTTATAATTGGATTATAACTTAAATACAACTACAGATTTAGATGGTATATCAATAATAATTGTTAATTATAATACAAAGCATCTCTTAAAAGATATTATAACATCGATTTATGATTCTTGTATTTATATAAAACATGAAATTATCATTGTTGATAACGCTTCCTCTGATGGAAGTAACCAACTTATTAAACAAAGCTTTCCTGGTATAAAGTTAATTGAAAATCAAGTTAACATGGGATACGCAGCCGCAGTTAATATAGGTGTTCTAAATGCACAGTATGAGGCAATATTAGTCGCGAATTCTGATATTAAATTTAGGTTGAATACCATAGATAAAATGTTCGAATACCTCAAGGCAAATCCATGCGCTGGAATTATTGGGGCTCAACTCACAAATCCAGATGGGACCTGGCAGCGAAGCTATAGTTTTTTCCCTACTTGCTTTAATGCCCTCAGGGAGCTGTTTTATATTATTAATATCCTTTTAAGAATAGAAAAGGTAATGTGGACGTTGGGACTACGGCGCCCCCGTAGAGTGGATTATCTCGATGGAGCATGTTTTATGATGAGAAAACATCAGTTTTTGGATATAGGCGGATTCGATGAAATTTTTTTCTTTTATGCAGAAGACGCAGACTTATGTCTTCGATTAAAGAAAGAGGGGTATGAAAGGATTCTTTTAAGGGATGCCATTGCCGTTCATTATAGAGGAGCAAGTTCTTCAATATGTAAACCTGAACACTATTCAGGAATGCAAGCGAAAAGTAATTGTAAATTCGTGGAGAAGCATTTTGGTATTAGGAAAGCTCAGCTTTATGCATTACTGAAGAGTACTCATTTCTTTATCACCTATAGTATGATATCAGCTCTTAATATGTTTATACCGTTATCAAAGAAGAAGGACATTTACAGAACTTTATGGCAATCATATGCATCGAAGATTTTTGGACATAGACATATTGGCGCTTGAGGAGGATTATATCGAAAATGAACATCCTTTTTTTGACCAGTACATATCCATATCCCCCTCATAGTGGATATCAACTTCGTTGCTATCATTTTATCAGGCAATTAGCAGAGCGGCATGAAATTTATCTAATTAGCTTCACACGGAAAATGCCAAAACAGAGCGATCTTCAAGCTATGCAGCGTTTAGTGACGGACCAGTGGATAGTCGAAGGTGCGTATTCCTCTGTGTCCAAAGCACTTATAGGGTTGTTCAAACCAGTACCTTTTCATGTTTTTAGTCACCAAAGCCGAGAATTCGCTCGAGCCCTATCCAACATTTGTGCTAAAACCAGATTTGATGTTATCTATTCTAATTTTATCTACTTTACCCCATATGTTAGGCAATTCGCGAGTCCTATGACACTTAAGGTTCTAGATCAACATAATGTAGATCGCGACGTGTGGCAAAAAATGGCCAGATACGAGGCCTCCTTTCCTAGAAGGATGTATTCTTTACTTAACCTTTTGAAAACCAAGCGATTTGAAAAACAGTCTTATCCGTTATATGATTTGGTGATCTCGGTCTCTGCTGATGATGCCCGTATCACACGAGAGATTAGCCCGGGTAGCCATGTTGTAGAAGTAGCTAGCGGTGTAGATTGCGCGGAATATAAACCACCCTCTCGAGTACTACGCGACCCATATACTATACTATTCACCGGTTCGGGAGCCAGTAGAAATCTAGAAGCTATTAGGAATTTTGCTAGGAATATTTTTCCGAATGTAAGACGAGCTTACCCAGCGGCTAAGTTTCAAGTCGTTGGTAACATAAATCCGGCGGAACTTAAAGTGGAACGAACACTTCCTGGTTTCGAGTTTGTTGGAAAGGTCGAAAACATTAAGCCTTATTTTTGGAATGCTAGTATTTTCGTGGCGCCGTTTAAACTAGGGGGTGGCGCAAAACTAAAAATATTTGAAGCAATGGCGGCAGGACTACCAGTGGTGGGTACGCCTACAGGGTGTCAGGGGATTGATGGTGCAGAAGATGGTAAGCATTTCTTGATTGCACAAAGTGATGATGATTTCACGGCGAAGGTAATCGGTCTCCTTAGAGACATAGAGCTAAGAAAGAGCATTGCCCGAAACGGGATGAGGCTCGTGCAAGAACGATATGATTGGAGGTATCTTGTAAGCAAACTTGATGGCGAACTTGAAGAAGCCTACCTTAAGAAGGTGCATATAAAGTGAAGCAGCTCTTGCAGAGCTACCGTAATGGAGCCCTGAGTGTTATGGATGTTCCCGTTCCCCGGTTGGGAACAAACCAGGTACTGGTGGCCACCAGGGCGTCGGTGATCAGCGCCGGAACGGAACGTGCAGTTGCTGAGTTTTCTGAAAAAAGTTTGGTGGGAAAAGCCCGCTCGCGACCGGACCTGGTTCGGCAAGTGATCAAAAAAGTACAGACCGACGGGCTGGTAGCTGCGGCCCAAGCTGCCTTTGCGCGCCTGGATGTGCCCCTGGCCCTGGGGTACAGTTCTGCCGGCGAGGTGGTAGAGGTTGGCCCCGGAGTGCAAGGATTTAAGGTAGGCGATCGTGTGGCCTGTGCGGGTGGGGGCTATGCTTCCCACGCCGAGGTGGTGGCCGTTCCCCGGAACCTCTTAGTACCTATCCCTGATGGCGTAAGCTACGAGCAAGCGGCCTTTACTACAGTGGGGGCAGTGGCCCTCCAAGGCGTGCGCTTGGCCGAATTGAAGTTGGGGGAGCGGGTGGTGGTGCTTGGCCTGGGGCTCATTGGGCTGCTTACCGTTCAGCTGGTGAAAGCGGCTGGATGCCTGGTGCTGGGTAGCGACCCGGATCCGGAGCGGGTAAGGCTGTCTCTAGAGCTGGGGGCCGACCTGGCAGTGGTTACTGGCCAGGATCTGATAGAGGCGGTGGCTGAGTTCACCCGCGGCCGAGGGGCCGACGCCGTTCTAATAACTGCGGCTACCAGCAGCAACGAACCCACAGAGCTGGCAGGGGAGATTTCCCGCCTTAAAGGACGGGTGGTGGCCGTAGGAGATGTGGGTATGAACATTCCGCGACGGATCTATTACCCCAAGGAACTGGAATACAAAATATCTATGTCTTACGGGCCGGGGCGCTACGACCCTAACTATGAGGAGAAGGGGATAGATTACCCTTATGCCTACGTACCCTTCACCGAGCAGCGCAACATGGAAACCATCCTGCAACTGGTCAAGGAAGGCAAAGTGACTCCCGAAAGGCTCATTACTCACAGATTTACCTTGGCAGAGGCTGAGCGAGCCTACCGCTTGATTAAGGGGGAAACCGCGGAGAAGTACCTGGGAGTAATCTTTACTTACACCGGTGCGGTGGAGCTGAACCGCACAGTCATTCTGCGGGAGGGGACCGCAGCACCGGGGAGCAGGGGGGCTGGGGAGGTGCGCCTGGGTATGCTGGGCGCCGGCAATTTCGCCCGGCTCATGCTATTGCCGCGGTTGAAAAAGATGCCCGGGGTGAACCTTATTGGTCTGGCCACGGCTACCGGTCTGAGTGGGCGGTACACAGGTGAAAAGTATGGCTTTGGCTACTGCACCACCGATACTGAAAAGGTGCTGTCTGATACGGAGATAAACGCCGTGGTGATCGCCACCAGGCACAACACCCATGCCGGGCTGGCGGTGCGGGCATTGAGGGCCGGGAAACATGTCTTCGTGGAAAAACCCCTGGCTACGACAGAAGAAGAGTTGGATATGGTTCTGAAGGCCGCCGGAGAGTCGAGTGGTACTCTAATGGTAGGCTTTAATCGTCGCTTTGCCCCCCTGGGGCGGCTGGCGCGGGAAGTCTTTGGAAGTCACAGCCAGCCGCTGTGTATGCTCTACCGTGTAAACGCGGGCTACATCCCCCCTGAGCACTGGACCCAGGCTCAAGAAGAGGGCGGCGGCCGGGTAATTGGTGAGGTATGCCATTTTGTTGACTTTTTACAGTTTGTTTGCGGGTCACCACCGGTGGCGGTGAGCGCCTGTGGAGTGAAGTCAGGTAGCCTTTCGCCGGAGGATCACCTGACAGTCAGCCTTCGCTTCGCGGATGGCTCCATAGGCACCGTACTTTACTTCGCCAACGGCGATAAGGCTGTGCCCAAGGAGTATGTGGAGATCTACGGTGGGGGTAAAACATTGATTATAGACGACTTCCGTGGGGGACGGCTGGCCCAGGGAGGCCGGGTGCGCAAGGTGGGTAGCCGCAGGCAGGACAAGGGTCATACCCAGGAATTAATATCCTGGCTGAAGGTGGTGAAGGAGGGAGGATCGTCACCGGTACCACTGGCAGAAAGCGCCGCCACCACCATGGCTACATTTGCCATCATAGAGTCTTTGCGGCAGGGAGGCGCTGTAGTGCCCGTAACCCGGATATTAGGTGCGAAAGCTACTGAGCAAAATGGGGATATGGCCAACGTTACGGCGGACAGGTCAACCCTCCATTATGGGGAGGATGTTCAAACTGGGCCTTAAGTGGCATATTCAAGAGCTGGACGACCTGGGGCTTAAGCGTGGTGTTTACCGCCTTATCTATGAGGGGCTTAACCGTAGCGGCGCTCGCAGGCTGTTGCATCCAATACGCCGATACACAACAATAAAAGTGTCTCACTACCTTGGTCCGGAAATGATGGACCGGGAGAGGTTTCGCCAAAACCGCTTGGCGTTTTTTGTTCGTGATGGGCGGGGCTTAAAGGATGGTATAGCCGCAATAATCGGCCCCGAGGGCGTCGAGAAGCTGCTTGCCATGGGGGATGCTGCCATAAAGGGCCGGATCAGGTGTTTCTCCGCGTGGGAAGGCGACTATGGCCAGCCGGTGGACTGGCACCTTAACCCGCGCCGGCATGTAAGCTGGCCTCGTGAAGTGCACTGGTCAAAGGCCTCTGCTTTTGAACCCATAGGTGGCGACTGCAAGCTGGTCTGGGAGTTGAACCGCTTTCCCCATCTCTACACCTGGGTGCGGGCCTATGCGTTGACAGGTGATAGTAAATGGGTGCGGGCTTTTTGTGACCAGCTTAAATCTTGGGAGGAGGCTAACCCCTACCGGGGGGGAATCAACTGGAACAGCGGCCAGGAGCTGGCCATCAGGGCTATGGCCTGGGTGCTGGCCCTTTATGTCTTTGTAGACGATGCGGCCTTTGAGGATGAAGATTTTGCGCGCCTGATGCGCCTGCTGTACCTGCATGGCGAGCACCTTCTGGCCAACATTAACTTCGCGCGGCTGGCGGTATATAACAATCACCTCATTGGCGAAGCCCTGGGCCTTTACCTTTTGGGCAGCTATTTTCCCTGGATGAAGGGCGCGCACCGTTGGAAGGGACTGGGAAGGAGACTTTTAGAAGGGGAATGCCTGGGCCAGTTTTACGCTGACGGCGGCTACTGCCAGTCCTCCCACAATTACCACCGCCTGGCCCTCCATTATTATCTTTGGGCCCTGCGCATCGGGGAATGCCTGGGGGAGCCATTCCCCCGCCAGATTTATGATATGTTGGCTAAATCGGCGTTATATCTGGCCTCTTTTATGAACGAGGCCGACGGGCGCTTGCCCAACTGGGGGGCCAACGACGGCGCCCTGCTGTGCCCATGGACGAACTGTGACTACAGTGACTTCCGCCCCATTCTGAATTCGATCCGCTACCTGACGACGGGAAAACGCGCCTTTGAACCGGGACCCTGGGATGAGGAACTGCTGTGGCTGTGGGGGCCGGGTGCCCTTGAGGCAGAGATTGACCCCTATCCCCGACCGCAGGAGGCGGCCTACAAGGAATCCGGCCTGTACCTCTACCGCGAGGGGCCGGGGGACTTTGCGGTTTTCCGCTGCGGCTCCCTGCGTGACCGCTTCGGCCAGGCCGACCAGTTGCACGTGGACATTTGGTGGCGCGGCCTGAACATAGCCCAGGATGGGGGTTCATATCTCTATAACGATGAGCTGAGCTATCACTACTACTTCATGGGAACCTCATCCCATAATACGGTGGCTGTGGACGGGCAGGATCAGATGCAACTAATTCGCCGCTTCAAGTGGTTGAACCTTGTCCAAGCGGGGAGAATCGAGACCGGTATCCCCCCTGGACCAGGTAAGTGGTATGTAGCCGGGGAGCACTACGGCTACCGCCGCTTGAAAGGGGGGCTGGTCCACCGGCGGCGGGTAATGGCTTTGGGCGCGGGTGCATACCTTGTTTTGGACAACCTTTATCCCTGCGCACGCGGAAAGCCTGGTCAGGACAAATCTGTTCACCAGCAAGTATACAGGCATAAATTTCAGCTGCACTGGCTACTCGGCGATTGGCCATGGGAAGAATGTGGGGCGGGTTGCTTACCATGCGGAGTCAAACTAAGTACACCTCAGGGCCCTTTTGTGATAATGGTAGGTGCCTTTAACAAAGCTCCTTCTTATGCAAATGAGGGCTCACCAACCTGGCAACCACTCCCCGGAAGGTTTGCCGTTTATAGGGGCCTGGAGGCCGGGACAGCGGATGCGAATGGACCCAGGGGGTGGGTGTCACGTTACTACGGGCTTCGGGTACCTGCCTTATCCCTATCTCTCTCGGTAGAAGCGGAGGCATCCATTGTCTTTATTTCATTGCTTGCGCCAGCCCAGGCCGCTCCCGAGGTAACCCTGCACGGGCCACAGATTTGCTTGGCGACAACGGCGGGAGTAACTGCCTTTTCGCTTTGGGAAGATAGCCATTAAAAAGGATAGGGAGAATCGGACCTTTGGCACACGTATGGATCGTCAACCAGTACGCCATCACGCCGGACCTGCCGGGAGGAAGCCGCCATATTGATTTGGGACGTGAACTTGTCAAGAAAGGGCATCAGGTAAGCATCTTCGCTTCGGATGTTAACTTGAGTTTACGAAAACACACAAGACTAAATCCAGGTGAAGAATACCAGCTAGTAGAAGTGGATGGTGTTCATTTTTACTGGTTGCGCGCGGCGGTTTACCAGAAGAACGATTGGCGGCGGGCCTGGAATATGTTGAGCTTTGCCTGGAGCTTTCTACAAAAGGCAGCACGGGTAGCGGCACCACCCGACGTGATAATAGGTTCTTCGCCTCACCCCTTTGCCGCCCTGGCTGCGTGGTGGGTGGCAAAAAGGGCAAGCGTTCCCTTTTGGTTGGAATTGCGGGACTTATGGCCACAGGCACTGGTTGATATGGGTGGTTTCCCGGAATGGCATCCTGGCATTCATCTCATGCGCGTATTGGAGCGGTTCCTATATGCTCGCGCCAGTAGAATTATTATTCTCGCTCAAGGCTCGCTGAAATACCTGACGGCAAAAGGCGTACCTGCGGAGAAGGTTATTTTCCTACCCAATGGTGTACGGCTGGCGGATTTCCCTGATGCCATAACAAAAATGGCTAATCAAAAAGCACGGGAAGAAGCCCGGAAACAGTTTGACATGAAAGGATTTACGATAGTTTATACCGGAGCTCACGGTCCGGCCAATGCCCTTGATACCATCCTGGATACGGCCAGGGTTTTACGGGAAAACAGGCCGTCGAGTACTACCGGCCAGGATGTAAAATTTCTTCTGGTAGGGGATGGGCCGGCGAAGGTGGGGCTTATAGAAAAAGCCCGGGCCCTGGAACTCGAAAATGTGCGGTTTTTAGCGCCCGTTCCTAAAACCCAAATACCTGCGCTACTCATGGCTGCCGATGCAACAGTTATTACTCTGAAGGACGTGGCCGCCTTCCAATATGCGGTCAGTCCGAATAAACTTTTTGACTACCTGGCCGCCGGGAAACCAGTGCTTGCGGCTGTGCCGGGGGACATGGCCGCGATGGTGGCCGATGCTGGAGCGGGCATAGCCGTACCGCCGGAAAATCCTGAGGCCCTGGCCAAGGCGGTATTGAAGCTCGCGGCTCTCCCGGAAAAGGAGCTGATAGCCATGGGGCAGCGCGGCCGCAGGTTGGTAGAGGAGCATTTCTGCCGGGAAAAGCTGGCTATGGAGCTGGCCGCTATACTTGAAGAAACCCTATGAGATGGCTCTATAAATGGCGGCTTTTTTGGGATGCGGCTGTGAACAAGAGTTTTATGTTTTCATTAGGGGGAACTAACATCCATGAAAACTATCTGCGTTATAGGGCTGGGTTATATTGGCCTTCCTACGGCCAGCATACTCGCCACCCATGGCTTTAACGTTGTGGGTGTAGATGTAAACCCCAAAGTTGTTGATACCATAAATAAAGGTAGTGTCCATATTCAGGAGCCGGGGCTGAAGACGCTGGTCAAGGCAGCAGTGCAGTCCGGCAACCTTCATGCCGTAGAACGGCCCCAGGCGGCGGATGTCTACATTATCGCCGTTCCTACTCCGATCACGGAGGATAAGAAGGCCGACCTCAGTTTTGTTCGCACCGCTGCGGAGAGCATAACTCCGCTCTTGCGCAAGGGGAACCTGGTGATTCTTGAGTCTACATCTCCACCGGGGACCTGCGTGGAGCTACTCAAGCCCATTCTTGAATCGACAGGACTGCGGGCAGGGGAAGATTTCTACCTGGCTCATTGTCCTGAGCGGGTGCTACCTGGCCGTACGGTAAAAGAGCTTATCGAAAATGAGCGCATTATAGGAGGAATCAACCGGGCCTCTGCTGAAAAGGCAGCCCAGATTTACCGCGTCTTCGTTGAGGGAGGCATTCATCTCACCGACTGCACCACCGCTGAAACAGTTAAGTTGATGGAGAATACGTATAGGGACGTCAATATCGCCCTGGCCAACGAGTTGGCAATAGTTTGCGAGAAACTGGGCATCGACGCCTGGGAGGTTATCCGCCTAAGCAACCTGCACCCGCGAGTAAATATTCATCTGCCGGGGCCTGGTGTCGGGGGGCATTGCCTGGCGGTGGATCCATGGTTTATAGTCGAAAGATTTCCCGCGGAGGCCAGGCTTATTGCCCTTGGTCGCCGTACGAATGATAGTATGCCCGACCATGTGGTACGAAGATTAAAGGAAATCCTGGCATCTACCAAAACAAACCCATTTCACCCCTCCCGGGCAGGTTTAGCAGATCCAAGTAGACCAGCCGGTGAGGTTGAAGTAGCCTGTGGAAACAGCAGGACGGCGGCGGAGATAGCGGTAACGGCAGATGCAGACGGCTTTAAGGGTGACACTCCCACTCACTCAGATCAGGGTCCGTGGAAAATCGCCGTTCTCGGGGTGAGCTATAAAGGGAATATCGATGATGCACGAGAGACGCCAGCCTTACGAGTACTCCAGCTGCTGGAGAAGGAGGGTATTAGCTTCAGCGTTTATGACCCGCACGTCCGGGATTTTCCATACGAACTTTCCACGTTGAAGGAAACCGTTGCCGGGGCCGATTGTCTGCTGTTACTGGCAGACCATGACGAGTTTAAGTTTCTCCACCCTTTGGAAATTGGTAAACTTATGCGCCGCCCCGTCGTGTTCGATACACGGAATATGATCAATACCGACCTGTGGCGCGAATACGGTTTTGCAGTGTACTGCCTCGGCCGCGGTGTGGGTAAAGGATAATGTGGGCACGGGCCTGGGTACGGACGTAAACCAACTGGAGAGGAGCCTGCGGCAGGCCCTGGCGGAGGTACTGCGCGGGCAGGGCCGGGTTGCAGAGCTGCCGGCGGCCACCTACGGCCCGCCGCGGCCGGGGGACCTGCGTTCCAGCCTTTTAGATGCCGGGAAGATAGCCCGAGAACTGGGCTGGCGCCCGCAGGTGACCCTGGCGGAGGGCCTCAGGCGCACTGCTGCCTGGTTGTTTGCCGGCCGTATCGAGGACAAGGTATGAGAATGAAAAAGGTGGTATCAATGAAGTATTATGAGATACAAGATCCCATATTCGGCTTTATAACATCAATGAGGTGTATAAAGTGAAATTAAATATCCCCTGGCATCAATATGCTTTGATAGTGCTCCTGACGGAAAAAATGCAGGAAAACAGACAGCGGTTCGGCAAAACCGCTTTGCAAAAGTTAATTTACCTGCTGCAAACAGTATTTAAAGTGCCAGTTGGATATCAGTATAGCCTGTATATCCACGGTCCTTTTTGTAGCGAACTAATGGATGACCTGGACTATGTAAGCTGCATAGGGGGCGTGGCGGTAACAATGGATCAGGGCTCCAACGGTTACAGCATTTCACCGTCTCATAATGCCGCGCTGATTAAAAACAAGGCTCAGGACTTCCTGACTACTTATCAGCCGCAGATAAAAAAACTATTGGCTGAATTCGGTTCTAGGCGAGTCAGGGATCTGGAGCTGCGCTCTACCATTATTTTTGTTGACCGCGATGCCGTAACTAGCGACAGGGAAATAAAAAGGAAAGATTTTATCCAGGAGATAAAGAGCATCAAGCCGCACTTTTCCTATGAAGAAATTAAGGAAGCCATGGTAGAGCTTGAAAGCCGCGGCTACATTGAGCGGCGTAAGTAGGTGGATCCCTATGGCGAGGCCGGGGTGGTGGCCATCTTTTTGCAGATTAACGGCGATGGTATAGGATTTGAAAATACAGGAGAACCGGGGACCAAAATATGCGTTCATTATTGATTAAACGCCTCATTGATTTTATAGGGGCTTTCATGGGGCTGGTAGTTTTGTCGCCCCTTATTATACTTATTGCCCTGCTGGTGCGGATGAATATGGGCGCCCCGGTGTTGTTCCGCCAGGTGCGGCCCGGCCTGCACGGCCGGCCCTTTATTCTCTATAAGTTTCGGACTATGCGGGACCTACGGGACGCTGAGGGCCGTTTACTTCCCGATGAAATGCGGCTGACCAGATTAGGCCGTATCTTGCGCTCCACCAGCCTTGATGAACTGCCGGAGCTATTTAATGTTCTAAAAGGGGAAATGAGCCTGGTAGGGCCGCGGCCGTTATTAATGGAATACCTGGACCGCTATACCCCGGAACAGGCGCGGCGGCACGAAGCGAAGCCGGGGATTACCGGCTGGGCTCAGGTGAACGGTAGAAATGCCATTACCTGGGAGGAGAAGTTCAAACTGGATGTCTGGTACGTGGATAACTGGAGCCTGGGATTGGACCTCAAGATCTTGGGGTTAACTCTTATAAAAGTGTTGAAGCGTGAAGGCATCAGCGCCGGCGGTCACGCCACCATGCCTGAGTTCCGAGGTTCGCAGGGGCCAGGGCAGATGTGGGGCTGAAAAGGCTGTTTTTGAAGCTATTCATGCGGGCTGGAGGAATACCTTGACATGAACATACTTTTGACCTCTGCTGGTAGGCGTGTTTCCCTTCTCAGGGCTTTTCGGCGTGCTGTAGAAAATTTAAAAGGCAGTAAAATAATGGCGGCAGATTGTGATCCCACAGCTCCTACCTTAATTGAAGCTGACGAATCATTTATTTTGCCCCGCGTCTCATCTGACAGGTATATAGAAGAATTAATTAATATCTGCGAACAAAAAAAGATCGATTTAGTTATACCTTTAATTGATCCGGAGTTGCCTTTGCTGGCCGGCAGTAAAGATATTTTTTATAAAATTGGGTGCACTGTAGCCATTTCTGCTCCAGAAACAGTTAATATTGGAAATGATAAATTGGCCACATGGAACTTTTTTGCTTCTAATAATATTCCTGCTGCCCAAACTTTTACAAAGGACGAAGCGCAAGAAAAGTTAATAAGACATGATCTTAGCTTTCCGGTTATTATAAAACCTCGTTGTGGCTCGAGCAGTCAGGGAATAATAAAATGTGATACTAGAGATCAATTATTTTTCTATATTTCAAAGGAAAAGGATATTATCATTCAAGAATTGCTTCTTGGCCCGGAAGTAACTCTTGATATTATGGGTGACGGACAGGGAGGACTCTTATCATTAGTTCCACGAAAACGTTTAAAAATACGGGGCGGAGAAGTGGAAAGGGGTATTACGGTTGATGACGGGCTATTTTATAATTATGTGGTAAAAATAGTTCAGATATTGAAGCCATTTGGGGCAATAAACATTCAATGCTTTATTACCGGAAGAGGTCCTGTCTTTACGGAAATAAACCCGCGTTTTGGTGGCGGTTATCCTCTGGCTGATGCAGCAGGAGCCCGGTTTCCTGAAATGCTTATAGCTTTGGCAAGGGGTGAAAAAGTAAAGCCCAGGATTGGACAGTATCAGAGAGGTTTATTAATGAGTCGTTTTGACGAAGCCTTTTTTATTTCTCTAGAAAATGATCCTTTGGGATATTCTTTAATGAAGCTATAGACGGGTGTAAAAAATGAGTGAGTTAAAAGTTTTTATCTTTGATTTGGACGATACTTTATATCCGGAGATAGAATATTTATGGAGCGGTTTTAGAGCAGTAAGCCGGATGCTTGCGGATACCGAAGAGATGCAGGACAGGCTTTTTAATGATATGCAGGAGCTTTTTAAAGATGATAGAAAAAAGGTTTTTGATCGGTTTATTGAAGGATTATTATTACACCCGGAAAAATATACAGAGGATCTTATCCAAAAGATTTCGCGAATGGCACCAAGGGATATGATAAATGAAATGATATTATGTTATCGCCTGCATGACCCTCAAATTTCTTTATACGACGAAGTACCTTGTATTTTAGAACTATTAAAAGCTATGAGCATGCGTTTAGGCCTTATAACTGATGGCTTCTGGGAAGCACAGGAACGGAAGGTAAAAAGCCTGGGGTTAGAAAAATGGATGGAGTTAATTTTATATACTGATAAGCTAGGACCTGATCGTAAATATTGGAAACCTTCACCATGTGCTTTTAGTAAAGCATTGGATTATTTTGGAGTAGAAGCCGGTAGTGTATGCTATATTGGTGACAACCCGGCAAAGGATTTTATTGGACCTTCCAGCCTGGGTATTAAAACTGCCTGGATCAGGCGTCCTGAAGGTCTTTATAAAGAAATGATACCTGAGGAAGGTTTAATTAATGTTAATTATAAAATAGATACTTTATATGATTTGCTTTCGCTTGTTTAGACTATAGCTGGAGGGGCAGTAAAATGCAAATCCCCCTTTCCCGCCCGGATATCACCGAAAAGGAGATAAATCTGGTCAACGAGGTTCTCCGCTCGCCCTTCCTGGCCCTGGGGCCAAAGATGGTGGAGTTTGAAGAGGCTGTGGCAAACTATGTGGGACGCAGGTATGGTATCGCGGTAAACAGCGGCACCAGCGGGTTGCACCTGCTGATCAAGGCCTATGGCATCGGTGAGGGCGATGAGGTTATTACCACGCCCTTCAGTTTTATCGCCTCCAGCAACTGTATCCTTTATGAGCAGGCCAGGCCGGTCTTTGTCGATATTGAGCCGGAAACCGGAAATATAGATCCGAATCTTATTGAAGAGGCCATTACTTCCCGGACAAAAGCCATTTTACCGGTTGACGCCTTCGGCCAGCCGGCCCGGCTGGATGTCATCCGGGACATTGCCCGTCGCCACGGCCTGGTGGTCATCGAAGACGCCTGCGAAGCCCTGGGCTCAGAGTATAAGGGCGTAAAAACGGGGAGCGGCAGCTTTGCCGACGGTGCTGTTTTTGCTTTCTACCCCAATAAGCAGATTACCACCGGCGAGGGCGGTATGATTGTCACCGATGATGAGCGGGTGGCCGGACTGTGCCGCAGCCTGCGCAACCAGGGGCGGGGTGAAGGGGGCGTCTGGTTAAACCACGAGCGCCTGGGCTACAACTACCGCCTGGACGAGCTTTCGGCGGCCTTAGGATTAGCGCAGATGGGCAGGATTGAGGAGATTATCACGAAAAGGCAGCAGGTGGCGGAGCTTTATAACCAGAGGCTGGTGCAAATTCCCGGCATCCGTTTGCCTTACATAGCGCCGGAAGTAACCCGCATGAGCTGGTTCGTCTATGTAATCCGGGTCGGCATGGATGAGGCGGCGCCGGCCAAACAGGCGGCGGTGCGCGACCATGTTATGCAACGCCTGCAGGCAGCAGGCATCGGCTGCCGTCCCTATTTTACTCCCATCCACCTGCAACCTTTCTACCGCGCCTTCGGGTATAAGGAAGGAGATTTCCCGGTTACCGAAGCGGCCGGGCGGACGAGTATTGCCATTCCTTTTTACAATAATTTGACGGCGGCAGAAATTGATTATGTCGTGGAGACCCTGGAGAAGGCACTGGAGGAATATTAGAAAACCGGAGGAAAGAGGCCATGAATAGAATTACCCGCACCCTGGCCTTGATAACCGTTGACGCTGTAGCAGTCAATGCGGCTTTGTTTTTAGCTTTATGGCTGCGTTTTGACGGTGTTATTAAACCTGTGTACATAAACGGCGCCTTGCGGCTGGTGCCCCTGGCCACCTTATTTTATATAGCTTCCTTTTACTCCTTCCGCCTCTATAACCGCCTCTGGCAGTATGCCAGCATTAACGAGCTGCTGGCCATCGTTACAGCCACCCTGGTGGGAACTATGGCCAGCGTCTCCCTGGCTTATTTCCGCATGGTCGGCGGTACTTTTCCCCTGCCGCGCAGCATTTTTGCATTATGGACCATCCTGATTATTGCCCTGGTGGGCCTTTCCCGCCTTTCCTGGCGCCTTTTCCGCGAATACCGCTTCCCAATGGTGCGTAATGGTGGGCGGGCCGTCCTGATCGTCGGCGCCGGGGATGCCGGGGCTATGGTGGCCCGTGAATTCCGCAGTCGCAGTAACGGTTACGGCAGTGAGGCGCACCCCGTCGGCTTTGTCGATGACGATCCCAATAAGCAGGGCCGCACCCTGTACGGCCTGCCGGTCCTGGGCACCAGGGATGATATACCCCGGCTGGTGGAGGACTTTGGTATTGAAGAAATCGTTATCGCCATGCCTTCGGTGCGGGGCAAGATTATTCGTGAGATTGTTGAAATCTGTCATGGTACCGGTGCTGAATTGCGCATTTTACCTGGTATTTATGATTTGTTGGACGGCTCAGTTAAGGTTGACCCTATACGCGAGATAAGGATTGAAGACATCCTGGGCCGGGAGCCGGTCCAGGTCGACCTGGCGGCCATGGCCGGTTACCTGGCAGGGGAAGTGGTCCTGGTGACCGGCGCCGGCGGTTCCATCGGGTCGGAGCTCTGCCGCCAGGTGGCCGGCTTCGGCCCCGGACTGTTAATTTTGCTGGGCCACGGCGAGAACAGTATTTATGAAATCCACCAGGAATTAAGCCGCAGTTTCCCGGATATTGAGCTCGTCCAGGCTGTAGTGGATGTGAAGGACGAGGCCGCCGTTGACCAGCTTTTCCGGAAGTATAAGCCGGCGGTGGTTTTCCATGCTGCCGCCCACAAGCACGTGCCGCTGATGGAAATGAACCCCGCCGAGGCTATTAAGAATAACGTCCTGGGAACGCGGGTGGTGGCCCGGGCGGCCGATAAGCATCGCAGCAAGGTTTTCGTCCTGATTTCCACGGATAAAGCCGTCAATCCTACCAGCATCATGGGGGCGTCCAAGCGGGTGGCGGAGATGGTGGTCCAGGAAATGGCCCGGCGGAGCAAGACCCGTTTCGCGGCCGTGCGTTTCGGTAACGTCCTGGGCAGCCGGGGCAGCGTGGTACCTTTATTCCAGCGCCAGATTGCCGCTGGCGGCCCGGTGACGGTGACCCACCCTGAAATGACCCGCTACTTTATGACCATCCCCGAGGCAGTGCAGCTGGTCATCCAGGCCGGCGCCCTGGTCCGGGGCGGGGAGATCTTTGTCCTCGACATGGGCGAGCCGGTGAAAATATTAGACCTGGCGCGGAGCATGATTATCCTGTCTGGTTACGAACCGGGAAGGGATATTGAAATCGTCTTTACCGGCGTCCGGCCGGGGGAGAAGCTCTATGAAGAGATCCTGACGGCCGGGGAGGGAGTTAATGCTACTTCCCATGAGCGGATCTTTATTGCCCGGCCGGAGGAATTCGACGTCGCCAGGCTGGAGCGTTTCCTGTGGCTGGTTTCCCAGCCCAGCTGGCGGGCCGACATGGCCGGGGTGGAAGAACTGCTGCGCCTGGTCCTGCCTGGCTTCCGGGTAGATAAGGGGCAGGAACTGGTGCAGCTGGGGGAGGTGGTTAGCTTTGGCAAAGAAGTTATACGAGGACATGCTCTTTAAAATGATTACAGAGAAAAGCAGGGAACGTTTGCTTGAGTTCCTGGCAGCCCTGCCTCCAGAAACAGACAGGAACTTTGAACTATATCTCACCAAAATGGCCCAGAAAATACCTGATATTAATGGCCTGCTAACGGAAGTCCTCGAAAAGCCTCCGGTAACGGGAGAGGAAAAAGCAGACCTGATAGCCTTCGCCTGCTTCTTTGCTTTGAATATCTATTACCGTCATAAGAGAGATATAACAAAAGTCCATGATATTATAGAGAAATATAGGCACCGCTTCAGTCATCATCCCATGTTTCCCCACGTTTTATCCCTTTATTATAGAAGCACTGGCAGTAGCAAAGACCTAAAAACAGCGTTAGACTATGCTCAGCAGGCTGCTCAACTGATGCCCGGAAATCCAGGTGTCCAGCACAGCTTGGCCGAAGCCTTAATTAATTTGATGGATGAAGGGGAAATCGAAAAATCGGAAGCCAATTTAAACAGGGCCGAGGAAGCCATTAACAAAGCCATTATGCTGGAGGCAACCTATCCTAAATTTTATAGTACCAGGGGGAGATTGTTGGCTCTTAAAGGGATGTTCAAGGAAGCCCGGGAAGCAGTAGAGCAGGCGATAGATATGGAAGACTCCACAGCCCATGATTACCCCATTCGCTACAGCGGGTATCAAGATATTTTAGGGAAAATAAGGCAAATGGAGTTTTCCCGGCAGGTTGACAAGAAGCTGGCTGAAGCGGAAGGAAAAATTAATAAAGCAAGGCAGGAAACAGAGGAGCAGCTTAAACAATTCCGGGTGCAGAATTTGGAGTTTTTGGGCTTGTTTGCAGCCATTATTTCCTTTACAGTGGGCAGTATTCAATTTGTTTCCAGGTTGACCTTTGAGCAAGGAGTGATTTTGCTATTAATTTTTACCGGCAGTTTATTATACATTTATAGTGGGTTAAGCATAGTATTACACGGCAGAGCATATCTGTCTAGGACTATAATAGTACTGGCCCTGGCCCTCATTTTGTTTTTTGTTTCTTTGGCCTTCAAAGGAGTTCTGGTTAAATAATGAAAGTCATACGTTTAGAAGCGATTTCTTTAGCCGGGAGCGACATAAATGAAGACCTGTACGGTTATGACGCTCAAGCTTTCTGGGTAATGGATGGCGCCACAGCTTTAGTTACACCGTATACCGGAGATGCTGCCGCGGAAGTTTGCTGGTTGATAAATAAGGTGGAGGGAGTTATAAGGAGCGGGATTAAGGAACGAAACGCCGCTTTGCCAGAAATAATGAGGATGGCTGCCTTGGCGGTAAGGCGGGAGTTGGCTGGCAATGAAAATCGGCAGCCCTGGGAATTTCCTAGTTGCAGTATAGCGCTGGTAAGGGTAAACAAGGATTTTCTTGAATATTTCTTGCTCGGCGATGTGACCCTGGCTTTTAAATCCGGTGAAGAATTGAGGGTCATCAGCGATGATGCCATAAGAAGACTTGATGCAAAGGCGATAAAAGAAAAATTGCGTTTCCAGGCGGAAGGATTGACTTCTGCCGCCGCCAGGCAGGCCATACTCCCGATTTTGCGCCGGCACCGGTCCTTGATGAACACACCTGGCGGGTACTGGATTTTCAATGGCAGCCCCGAAGCGATTAAGAATGCCCTGACAGGAACGGTTAATTTGGAAAACAGCAGTGAGTTTATTTTAGCAACAGACGGTTTCTCCAGGCTGGTTGACACTTTTCATGTTTATCCCACCTGGGGCTTTTTGTTTCAGGACCTGAAAAAAAGCTCCCTCACTGAATTAGCCGAACGGCTCCGGCAGCTAGAACAAGACGACCTGGAATGCCTGCAGTACCCCCGCTTTAGCCCCCACGATGATGCTACGGCTTTATATGTAGAGTTGGGGGATGAAGCCGATAGGCGTACCTTATAATGGACCCAGAAAATAAAATACACATGCCGGCAGCTTTTCGCTTCTAACTAGTTTTTCAGTTCATCAAGCCCGAAAAGGAAGGGGGAAAACGTCGAACAGTTGCTTCCGGTTTCCCGTCAACATCGCCTTTTAGCAAGCAGTCGACGACAGTTTCCTCGTGGGCATTCAGTCCACAACAGATTTCCAGAATGGCTTATATTTAATTCACCCCGCTACTTTAAATTTCAGAATGATTGCCCACTTGATCTTTTTCATTATGGGTTGTGTCAAGCAGACATGAGTGGTTAGGAAGAAAAGGGGGGTAAGGGTGTTGTTAAATCCTGTTTTAGTTAATGCGGAAAGTTTCCAAGAAGCATGGCTTAAAGGTTCCAGGCTAATCGTTCAGAATAAATGGGAGTTATGGAATCTGATAGTACATATTACAAATCCCAACAACTTCGATACTATTTTTCACAGATCTGTTTCAAGATTTGCCTTTACCCATAACCTTTTAGATCCCAAAGCAGTGGCCTATACAATTTTTCCTTACAAACTCTACAGGCGGTATAGAACGGCAAGTAATTTATTTCATGTTTATAATAAACCCCATGGTTTTTATGAACGCAAATATGGTAGTAGTAAATATTGGGGCAATTACTTTAGACGAATGACATATTATGAAGGTACTAATGGGGTTATAAATCAACTTGAGAATATAATAAATGCTATTAACAATTCACGTAGAATCCATAAAGCAGCATATACAATCGTAATTCAAAAACCGGGTGGGGAAACTGTTAAACCTTTAGGTGGACCATGCCTTAATTATATTGCGATACAACAAGAACCTTCAACACCAAAAAGATTAAGTTTACTATGTGTTTATCGAAACCATGATTTTCTTGAACGAACTTATGGAAATTATTGGGGTTTATGCGAACTTCTCAAATTCCTAGCAGCAGAAATAGAAGCAATTCCTACAGGAATAACATGTATATCATCTCACGCTTTTATTGCTTCTCATAAGCGAGACTTTAAAAGATTGGTGGACAGTTTATGATGGCTTTACCTAATCTCCTCAAGGAAATAAAAATCGAGGTAACTCATAAATGTCCGTTAGCTTGTATTCATTGTTCAAGCGACTCTAGCCCATCATGTAATCGTGAAATGGATTTAAATTCATGCCTCAATATAGTACAAGAAGCAAATGATATGGGAGTAAAAAAAATAGTGTTTTCCGGTGGCGAACCATTAATTTGGGAGGGGTTGGAAAAAGTAGTACAAAAAGCATCTCAACATACAAACAAGATAATAGTTTATACATCAGGTAATATCAAAGATAGTTCTACAAAGCTTTATACTCTTAAATTATGTGGTGTTAGTAAGGTTGTGTTTAGTGTTTTTGGTGCAAATTCATATACACATGAAGGAATTACTCGTATAAATGGAAGTTTTAATGCAACGATGAAAGCAGTTTCAGCCGCAGTTAATTTAGGGTATCAGACAGAATTCCATTTTGTTCCGTTAAAGATTAATTACAAAAATCTTTCTGAAATAGCTAGGCTAGCGAGGCAAATGGGTGTTTCCCGTATAAGCCTCCTTAGGTTTGTCCCGCAAGGGCGAGGTTATATTTTAAGAAAATATGCCTTGAATCGTATACAGAACATCGAACTTAAGCAGATGATAGTTAATCTTAGAAAAATGGGATTTGACATTAGGACAGGATCACCCTTTAATTTCCTTTTAATTAATGACCAGCCTTCATGTATGGCGGCAAAGGATAGGTTAATAGTAGGGCCTGATTTGCGTATATACCCGTGTGATGCTTTTAAACAGATTAAAGCAGAAGAACTAGTTGGTACTTTACATTTTTCAACGTTAACTAGATACTCTTTAAAAGAGTGTTGGGAGAACTCCCCATTTCTTAAGGCTGTTAGAGATTACTTAAACAAAGGTTTTGCTGAGCCTTGCTGTCATTTAGCACATTAAATTAACCACCGTTTTTCAAATTAAAGTAACTCACGCCGCCGGCACAAACTGCAAGATTATCAAATTACAGCACCCCAAATTCTCAGGAATTGCACATTAGCACAATAAAATCCCCAAAGAAAAAAGCCGCTCAACGCGGCCTAAAAAGAAGGGGCCTTGAACCGTTCCGCCAATTTTTTATCAAGGGCAGCCAGGCGTTTTCTCTGGAAATCAAATCCTTGTTCCAGTTGCAACTGGCAAATAAAGCTGTAATAATGGGGTTCCTCGCGGGCGGTATAGAAAGACTCCAGGTATTTTAGCAATTCAGCGTAAAGGTCGCGGGCGAAATCCAATACCGGGCGTTCCAATTCCTCACCGTAGGAACCAGAAGTATTCGCCCAGAGGACGAAAGCCAGGATCTCCAGGAGACTTTCCACGTCTCTGGGGGAAGCAAGCTTAAGCATAGCCACCACCCTTAGAGGCCAATTTCGGCAGCTGCCTGGCGGACCACATCAGCACTAATCAGCTGGGCTTTAAGCTGGGCGCCCCAGAGGAGGGAAGTCAGGGCCAGGTTGTTCACCAGGCGCGGCCAGCCGCGGGAGCGAGAAGCGATGGCCTCGACGGCAGGCGGCTCAAATAAAGGCCTGGTAGCCCCCACCAGGGATAAATGGTGCTCCAGGTAGGCGCCCACCTCCTCACGGTTTAAAGGTTCCACCTGGAAGCGAACCACCAGGCGTTGGGCCAGAGACTGGGTCTGGTTCAACTCCAAGCGGCTCAACAAAAAAGGCAAGCCGGCCAGGACCAGGATAAAAGGATTAAAGGCGTCCATGGCGAAATTAAAGAGCAGGGCCAGGTCCAGCAGGAATTTGGGGTTAGCCAGGTGCATCTCATCCAGGATGAAGACGGGCGTAATCTTTTTATCCCGGAAGAACACCTGGACCGCCTGCTGGATCTGGTGAAAAAGGTCAATCTTGCGGAAAGACGGTTCTTCCCCCAGGCCCCGGGCCAAACCGCGGTAAAAATCCATGACCGTCCCTGTGGCCAGGGGCAAATAAATAACCTTAAAGAGGGCCGGGTTTAAATTAGCACAAAAGACCCGCAAGGCAAAGGTCTTACCGGCTCCCGGTTCCCCCACCAGGACCCCCATGCCCCGGACGCGGGATAAATACTCCAGCCGGGCCCTCGTTTCTTTTAAACTGCAGGAAAGGAAGGCATCCTGGGGTTTTAGCTCCTTGCCAAAAGGAGCCCCTTTTAAGCCATAAAAAGCCTGGTACATTCTAGTTTTGGCCCCCTCCCTGTAAGCTGGCAAAAGAAAGTTTGCTCTCCCGCTTTGCCCGGGCGTTAACACTGAGCGCCACCGGCTGTGCCACCGCCACCTCTTTACCGGCCACAAAAATCAAGACCCGCTCCAGTTTTTCCGGGTCAAAGCGCACCTCCACCCGGTTGCCGATAAATTGAGGCGGCACCTCAAAAAGGCGCTTGTTAATGGAGATAGTAGCATCATGATGTACCCGCCGTTCCTCCCGCTTGAAAAAAAGCGGCTCCAGAACAGCCGGGTCGCTCACCATCTTAACCTGGCTGAACTGGGACATAAACTTATCCAGGGGGCTCATACCCAAAGCACTGTGGACCTGGCGGTGATAATCTTCCTCCAGCCACTGCCAGAAAGAGCGGTTCAAGTTATCCAGAGATTTAAGGTGTTCATCTTTAACCAGGGGCAAGAAACGCTGCCTGACGGTCAAGAAGAACCTTTCGATCTTACCCTTGCTCTGCGGGTCATAGGGTTTAGTATTGATCAAGGCTATCCCCAGGGCCGCGCAGGCCAGCTGCAGCTGCTCCGAACGATAGATTTTACCATTATCCACGTAGACCATCTGCGGAATGCCCCGGCGTAAGATAGCCTCCTTGAAGACCACCTTCAAAGACTCAAACTTCTCGGAAGTAAAAAACTGGGCAAAAGTCACCAGGCGGGAACAATCATCGATAAAAGCAAAGAGGAAAGTAGCCACCTTTTTGTTGCCAACGCGAAGGTAAGGCCCGGCCGCCACATCCCCCTGCCAGAGGGTATTCACCGTATCATAGGCAAAGCGTTTCCGTTCCGGCTCCCGCCGCATCTCCCGGCCTAAAAGCCCCCTGGATTTCAGGAAACGGTAAATGGTAGCGTAAGAAACGGCGTCCGGTAAAATAACACCTTTAGCCACCAGTTGTTCATAAAAGACAGAAGCCGGACAGGAACGCTCCTCCTGGCGCAGGGCCAGGAGTTGCTCCTGTAACTCCGGGGATAAGGCCCGCGGCCTTCCCCGGTCAGAACGCCTTTTCGGTTTTAACCCCTCAAACCCCTCGCGGCGGTAATCCCTGAGCCAGCTGGCAATGGTCTGGGGGCTATAGTCGCAGAGGCCATAATACGGTACTTCATGGGGTCTGGCCCCTGACTTTATCAGTTGAATCCCTAGAACCCGCATAAAACCTAGAAAAATAGAAAACAAGACGCGCATTTTGCCACTACAACCGGTCCTGCCAGCGGGCAGCAAACTCCTCTACACGGGTAATGTTTCCCGGCGGTGCAATCCGCATTAGGCGCAGGATCTTTTTGCTCAACTCTGTACTCTGGGTCTTGATAAAGAACACCTCTCCTTTGATCTCTACCTCGGCAAAGTTGAGGGAGTTTAACGCTTCCCGGATTTCTGCCGGCGAGGCATTTTCCACCGCTTGCCGGAGCTTGAATTCCAGAGTGCGTTCGAGAAGAAAGGCGAGGAAGCAAATTACAAAGTGTCCTTTAATCCGCCTTTCGGTCCAGTGAAAAACCGGCCGGACTTTCAGGGTGCTTTTCATGACGCGAAAAGATTCTTCAATCCGCCACAGGTTATGGTAAGCATCCAGGATGTCTTTGGCACTCATTTCTTTCTCGCTGGTCTGGATGCCGTAGTAGCCGTCAAATTGTTTGTCCCGGGCAATGGCTTCTTCGTCCAGTATCCACGTGCCCGTACAGTCTATTTCTTTGAGGTATTTCTTGCCGCCACGTTTGTTGCTGGCCTGGATTTTGGCCTTGCTTTCTAAAAGGGTTTGGGCTTTCTCGATTAACCTTTCCCGGTCGGCCCGGTCTTTTTCCGCCCGCCGGCTGGAGTAGGTGACGATCAGTTTTTCGGGTAATTTGTATTTTTTCCCTTCAGCGGTGAATTCGTTTATGTACTCGATAACCTTGTAGCGAAGGACTTCTCCTTCATCGTCCTTTATCTCCTGGTAGCCATTTTCGTCCAATATCATATCGGTAATCTCTTTTTTCATGCTCTTGATGCGGGCGGCAAAGATGTAGCTGTAGCCCCGTTCCACTATGCGTTTTAAGTTAAGCTTGCTGTTGATCCCCCGGTCGGCGACGATGATCACCCGGCGCAGGCCAAAACGTTTTTCCAGCTTTTCTAAGGCCGTCTCCAGGGTCTTGCCGTCAAAGGTATTGCCGGGGAAAAGCTCATAGCCAATGGGCCGCCCCTCGCAATCAATAAGCAGGCCCAATACCACCTGGACTTCGTTGAACTTACCGTCTTTACTGAAGCCGAAATCGCGTAAAGTGTCGGCTTCGACGCTGGCAAAGGAAAAGGTCGTTACATCATAAAAAACCACATCCACCTGCATGTTAAAAAGGTGGCGGTTCTTTTGGAACATCTCCTCCTCCAACAACTCTTTATACTCGCAGAGTAAATCCAAGGAGCGGTAGAGGTGGTTTAAGGCTACGTCGGGTAAACTGGCATAACGGTGCTGGTAGTTGTAGGTACCTAATTTACTCCTGGGTTCAAGGAGGTGCTGGATAGCCATAAGAAAACTGGCGTCGCTTAATTCGAATTGTACCTTACGTTTGGCACTGATCTTCTTTAAAAGTTTGGGTAGCTCAAATTGGTTCCAGATCTTCTGGTAGACCACATAGCCCCAGTTCTTGATCTGCGCCTCGGAAAAGCTGGCTAAACTGGTCACCTCCCTGGCCTTGGACAATTCTAAGAGGCGCTTACCAAGTCTTTGAAAGCTGGGGTTGTTTTCAATCTCGTCCAGGCGACCGAGATTGAGGAGGACCTTGTGTTTAACAGCTCCATTTTCCCGGTAAGATTGGACTAGCTGGACGTACTGGTGGTTTTTGGTTTTAGTTATTTTGATGAACATGCTTAAATGATACCACTAACATTGCCTATTGTCTAGATAATATTTGGTATTTCACAATATTAGTTGCCACTACGTTTTTCGCTTTTTGGGCTATTTTTAACGCCCAAAGCTAGATTTTATCTGGGTTCTTGAATCAGTAAAATGTCGCAACTGATAAACTCAGGTATAGTCGCAGAGGCCATAATACGGTACTTCATGGGGTCTGGCCGTAATACTCTCCAGGTAGGCCTTCCTGCTGGCTACCTGACCCTGCAACAACGGCGCAATCAAGCTAAAGCGAAAAAGAGGTAAGCGTAAAATAGCCCCCACGTATCACCTGAGGTGGGGGCAAAAACAAGCTTAATTATTCGCTAGGCAAACAGGAGGCAGAGTTTCCGACCACGGCAGAAGCTGATCCAGGGCATCTTTGTCCTGGAGGTCCAGGTTGGGAAGGTTTTCAAAGAGGTAAATGAGATAGTGGAAGGGATTTAACCCGTTTTCTTTGGCTGTTTCTATAATACTGTAGGTAATGGCGCTGGCTTTAGCACCCCGCGGGGTATTGGCAAATAGCCAGTTCTTACGGCCGATGACGAAGGGCTTGATGGAGCGCTCGCTGCGGTTGTTGTCGAGTTCCAAACGCCCGTCTTGCAAGAAGGCTACGAGTTTATCCCACTGGCCCAGGCAATAGTAAATCGCCTGGCCAAAGGAACTTTTAGGCAGTACCCGGGCTTTTTGGTTTTTGAGCCACGCCAAAAAGGCGTCCAGCACGGGCCGGCTGTGCACCTGGCGGATTTGATATCGTTCCTCTGGTGTTGCCTCTTTCAACTCGCGCTCTATGGCAAAGAGCCGGTTGCAGTACTCCAGCCCCTCCCGGGCGGCTACGGGTGCATTGCGTTTATCTTCCGGCAGGGCCTTTAATGCTTCGTCGAACTTGCGCCGGGCATGGGCCCAGCAGCCGACCAGGGTGACATCCGGAAGCTCATTGTAGCCAGCATAGCCGTCAACGTGTAAATAACCCTTAAAACCCGCCAGGAAGCGGCGGGGGTGTTTGCCGGCCCGGGTGGTTTGGTAGTCGTAAAGGATTATAGGAGGTCCGTCCCGCCCGGTACGGTAAAGCCAAAGATAAGACTTAGTGGTAGCTTCCCTTCCAGGTTCCTGAAGCACTTGTAAGGTGGTTTCGTCGGCATGGAGGATATCTCTTGTAAGCAGGTATTCATGGAGGCGGTCGTAAATAAGGGCTAACCAGGTGTTGGCTCCATGGAGCACCCAGTTGGCCATTGTCTGCCGGGACAGTTCAATCCCCAAACCTTTAAACTGCTGCTCCTGGCGGTAGAGGGGTAGGCCTACCCCGTATTTCTGGGTCATAATGTAGGCCATGAGGGAGGGTGATACCGGGCTGCCGGGAAGTACGGGGGCCGGAATAGGTGCCGTGATAACGGGAGTGGTTATCTCTTCCCGCTCGCAGCGGCGGCAGGAATAGACGTAGCGCACATGTTTAACCACTTTCACCTGGGCCGGGATGACCTTAAGTTCCTGCCGCACCTCGGTGCTCATTTCATGCAAAGGGCCGCCGCAGCACGGGCAGACCCGTTCTTCTTCCGGCAGGCGGTGCTCTACTACTTCTACCGGCAGATCTTCCAGGTTCATCTCCCGGCGGCCGCGCCCTTTGCGGCGCTGGTAGGTGATGGTTTCCCAATCCGGCTCAGGTGCATCCGGCCGGGCTTCCGCTTCCGCTTCGTTAAAAAGTAAAAGCTGCTCTTTCAAAGGTTCAGTCCGTTCGCTGGAAACACCGAATTGCCGCTTCTTGCTTAAACGGAACTGCTCCATAAACCAGTTTAGCTTGGCGGTCAGTTCGGCGTTTTGTTGTTCCAGCTGCATACATTGCTCTTCCAGCTGCAGGCAGCGGCTTTGCAGCTCTTCTATGGTCATGGCGGCGATAGATTGCGAAGTGTTCATGCTTTAATGATTCGACGAATCGCGTCGAATTCCTCTAGAATCAACCATAAACAGCAAATATTTCTTTCTGGTGCTTTATATTACAAGATGGTGCGCGCTTTTACCTCGGGATGGGCCTGGGGCTGTTTGATGGGGAGGCCGTCAAGCAGCCAGCGCAGCTCCCGGCGGTTGATGGTGATGGTTGCAGAAGTGGTATCTTGAGGCCAGGGGAATTTGCCCTTCTCCAGCCGGCGGTAATAAAGCCAGAAACCGTTATGCTCCCAGTGGAGGATCTTTAGTTTATCCCGCTGGCGGTTGCAGAAAACGAAAAGGCAGGAAGAGAAGGGGTCCAGCTCGAACCCTTCCTTGACCAGCACCGCCAGGCCGTCAATGGACTTGCGCAGATCCGTTGCGCCGCAGGCGAGATAAACCCGGTCGATGCCAGCTTCGTTTAGCATATCGCTACCAGCACCCGGACTACCTGAGAGAGCAAGGCGGGATCAAAACCGGGTCTTACCTCGATGCCAGCCGGCCCTATTTTGACAAGTAAAGTATGGCCCTGATCTATAGATGCCTTTTCACTTATTTCTACCGGTAACCATCGGTTGGATTTCCCAGAGGAAACTACGTTTTGGTTTTTATACTTCCGCAGCCAGTACCATAACTGCCTGGGGCTAACGCCCTCTTGGGAGGCGCACCACTCTCTGACGCTTTGCCCGCTGGCCTGGTATTCGGCTATCCGGGTTGCCCATAGTGCTTGCAGTTCGGCTTTGGTCATAATAAAAAATCCTCCTCAGCTTGTTTTCTGAGGAAGATTATCCCTTAAACTTGGGTATTGCGCCAAGGTGGGTTGTATTTGACGCTTACTGATGCCAGGGCGACCTTAAGCCCAGAGTGGAGGTTAAGTATCAATGTTTATATCAATGTTTATATCAATGTTTAAGGGCAAGAACCCTTAGCAGTTCAGCCTCGCTGGTGATGTCAAGTATCTTTTCAGCCAGGTCATCTAGCTGCTCCACTGATAAAGTCTTTATCTTCGCTTCAACTTCAGGAGAAGTGGTACCCAGGCGTTTTTCGCGGCCGTGCTTTTCGGGAATGTTTTATGCAGCCGGGGCAGCGTGGTGCCCCTTTTCCAGCGCCAGATTGCCGCCGGCGGGCCGGTGACGGTGACCCACCCGGAAATGACCCGCTACTTTATGACCATCTCCGAGGCGGTGCAGCTCGTCATCCAGGCCGGCGCCCTGGTCCGGGGCGGGGAGATTTTTGTCCTTGACATGGGCGAGCCGGTGAAAATAGTAGACCTGGCGCGGAGCATGATTATCCTGTCCGGTTACGAACCGGGAAGGGATATTGAAATCGTCTTTACCGGCGTCCGGCCCGGGGAGAAGCTCTATGAAGAGCTCCTGACGGCCGGGGAAGGGGTCAATGCTACTTCCCATGAGCGGATCTTCATTACCCGGCCGGAGGAATTCGATGCCGCCGGGCTGGAGCGTTTCCTGTGGCTGGTCTCCCAGCCCGGCTGGCGACCGATATGGCCGGGGTGGAAGAACTGCTGCGCCTGGTCCTGCCTGGCTTCCGGGTAGAGAAGGGGCAGGAAATGGTGCAGGTGGGGTAGGCAGCGTTTCCAAATGGCCTGTCACGGATCCGGGATATTTTCTCCTGGTGGCTAAGGGAAATGTAGGGACTGGTCTTTTTGTGCTAAGTGGAATAAAATAGTTTTAGAATAAAAACCTTCACGGAGGGATAATTGTGGAGAGCGAAGTATCTGCAAAGAAAGGAGTAGTAATTGGTCCTACACCCATTGTTCTGGCATATTTTGCTGAGAAGAAAAGAGGTACCAGGAAAGAAGTAACGAGGGTTGTTTTCCAGGTCGCTAAGCGGTTGGAAGAGACGACGATTCATATAAATGCTGTATTTAGGGGAAATATATCCGGGACTGGTGATGCCATTTTTAGTGAAACAGTAGATGAGGAAATATGGTATTGGCTTTCTAATCACTTTTTACGTGAATGCCAGGACCCAGGCGAAAATGATATATGCTTTGAAGCAAGCAAACCCTTTGAGGAATATCGTTTGGATAGGATATCGCAAAATTTAAGGGAGATAGGATGGCCTTCTGAAAAAGAAAGGCAGATTTTTTTAAGAGTATTAAGGGAGGTTATTTCTCTTGAACCATGGCGGGAAAACCTCTAAAATAATCCGCGATGTAGTGCATGGGTATATATCTTTATGCGAAAATGATCTACATATAATTGATACACCACTTTTTCAACGTCTAAAGCGTATCCGGCAAACAGGTGCCTATTCTGTTTATCCTTCAGCTAATCATACCCGCTTTGAGCATTCGCTAGGCGTTATGCATTTAGGCATGAAAGTTTTGGAATCATTGGGTATTGATGCGGATGAAAGGATATCCAACACAGTACGATATGCCTGTCTATTACATGATATCGGGCATGCCCCTTTTTCTCATCTCGGGGAGGCTTTTTATTCAAAAGAAGAGCTTATTAACTGGCTTAACATTGGTCTTAATAATGTAGGGCTAACAAATACTATAATGGGTTCAATAGGATCTCCACATGAATTATGTAGTTGCGCAATAGTCTTGAATAAATTTGCCGACAGGTTATTAAGCTATGGCGTTGACCTGGATTTACTTTGTCGAATGATAACGGGGCAAAAGTATAATACATCGGATAAATTTACAGAAGATTGTCTCATAGATATTCTTAATTCTGATATTGATGTAGATAAGCTTGATTACGTTTTACCCGAGTTCGACAGTTGCTAGGCAAAAATGACTGCTTTTCAGATGAAGAACCCTTATAAATCAACGTTTCCCGATCTTGGGAGAGCTCAAAAATCAAAAATCACATAGGCACACGATTTCGGGATTAAAACTTGATGGTAATGTAGTACATGCGCTATAATATAGACATGTACATAAGAACTATTTCCCGCAAAAACAAGGACGGCTCTGTTGTCCGTTATATCCAGCTTGCCCACAACGTCTGGGACCCCAAGGCCGGCTACCCGAAAGCCAAAGTACTCTTCAACTTCGGCCGCGAAGAGGATGTAGACCGGGAAGCCCTGGTCCGCCTGGTAAAGAGTATTACGCGTTTTTTGGGACCGGAAGAGGCTTTACGCACCCAGGCAGAGTTAAACGGCAGCGCTCCCCTAACTTTTGTCTCCAGCCGGCCTATAGGTGGCGCCTGGGTGTTAAACGAGCTCTGGAACCAGCTGGGTATCAACCGCGTTTTAGCCGGGCTGCTGGCCAAACGTAAGTTCCAGGCGCCGGTAGAACGAGCCATCTTCGCTATGGTAGCCAACCGGGCTTTGAACCCGGCCAGTAAACTTAAGACCGAGGATTGGGTCAGCCACGATGTTTTCATTCCCGGCCTCCCGGACGTGCCGGTGCAAAACCTTTACCGAGCCATGGACTTCTTACTGGAGGCTGCTGAAGAACTGCAAAAGGATATCTTCTTCTCCGTGGCCCACCTCTTCAACCTGGAAGTCGATCTCCTGTACTTCGATACCACCTCCACCTACTTTGAAGTGGAAGAGGAGGATAATCCGGAGGACCATAAGCAGCACCTTCGGCGTAAAGGCAACTCCAAGGACCACCGGCCGGATTTACCCCAGGTGGTAATCGGCCTGGCTGTCACCAGGGAGGGCCTGCCGGTACGCTGCTGGGTCTGGCCGGGTAACACCGCCGACATGGCGGTAATCGAGCAAGTCAAAAAGGACCTGGTGGGCTGGCAACTGGGCCGGGTCATTACTGTTGTCGACCGCGGTTTTGCTTCGGAAGACAACCTTCGTTACCTCCAGCGCGCCGGCGGCCACTACATTGCCGGCGAAAAGATGCGCAGCGGCAAGGATACGGTGGCAGAGGCCCTTGCCCGGCCGGGCCGTTACAAAACTGTCAAGGATAACCTTGAAGTTAAAGAAGTTATCGTCGGCGACGGCGAAAAAAGGGTACGATATATCCTGGTACGTAACCCTAAAGAAGCAGAAAAAGACAGACTGGAGCGGGAGAAAATCCTGGCCCGCCTCAAGGAAGAATTAGCGGCCATTGGGGACCTCAAAGGCGAACCCCATACTAAAGCCTGCTGCCAGCTCATTGCCCATCCCACTTATGGCCGCTATCTCAAGACCGACAAGAAGGGACAACCCTATATCGATGCGGCCAGGGTGAAAGCTGAAGAGAAGCTGGACGGCAAATACCTTTTAAGAACCTCGGACGATACCATAAGTGCTGAAGACGTGGCCCTCGGCTACAAGCAACTGCTTGAGGTAGAGGATGCCTTCCGCACCATGAAGCAGTCCTTAGAGCTGCGGCCGGTCTATCATCGCCTGAGCGACCGCATCCATGCTCACGTCCTCCTGTGCTGGCTGGGACTGCTCCTAATCCGGGTAGCTGAAACGAAAGTGCAGGATAGCTGGCGGAACATCCGCCAGACCCTGGAACGCATGCACCTGGGCGAATTTGTTGGTCCTGAGGGCAGGGTACTCCAAAGGACGGAAACAACCCCGCCACAGCAGCATATCTTCAAGACCCTTGGGATAAAGGAACCGCCGCAAATAATCGCGGTCGAAACAAAGGCCAGAAAGGGTCCCTAGTAACACGCGCCCAAAAAGCCGATCCCTGAAACCCTTGCGCAACAAGCTGTTGCGCTTATTATTCACCTAGCAACTGTCGAACTCGGGTTTTACGGGATGCTTTTATGTCCGGCGCTGAGCTAATAGCTATAGACGCTGAACGGCTTATTTCGGCATATACAATTCATAACGGAACATTGGCGTTCTCTGGTAAAGCCCTCAGTACTATAGGCAACCTTATATATGGAAGGAATGCACTTTATTTTTGGGTGTATAACCATCATATCACTGTTTATACTGATTTTCTTTTCCGGCGTCTTATTAAATACTTGATTAATACAGTACCTGAAGGGCGGGAAGAGTTATTTACCTATGAATCAATAGCGGAAAAGTTGGCAGATGACTATGATTTGATTACCTTTGTTCGTAAATATATGAGTATTGATGATTACGCCCGGGAACTATATAATCAACTATTTAACCGGGCTTTTTATAAATCGCTCTGGAAAACACCTTTTGAGTTCGAAGCAATAATAAAGGACCCTGCTCACCAGGATGCGTTCATCAGACTTGTTGGCCAGTTTCGCAAAGAAGAAGACGGGTTAGAAGAACTTGAGCGAAGGATTATAGAAGCAAATAATGGCCTTACTAAGGGAGATTTCTATATTGCCGTTGCTGATTTTAAACCCTTTGTTCCTGTTGCCGGCAAGGCGGTTTATATTATGCTTGGTGATAAACGTAAGAGGTTCCAGGAGATCTTTCAGGAAAGTATCTATCAAAATCCTTTTCGTGAGATCCCTTACATTTTTGTAAAGAATGATCAGGTAAGAAATATTTTAATAAACAGGTTGAATGAGGGGCGGTTGTTGTAAAAAATGTGTCACCCCCTAGTTGACACTGGTTTTCACCAGCTTTTCTTTGGTACTTCAAACCGGGAGGGAAGGAAGGTAGCCATCTATGGCGCCGGCGACGCCGGGGAGATGGTCCTACGGGAGCTTTAAAATAACCGCCAGATGGGTTATGTGGTAGTTGGCTTTATTGACGACGATCCTGCCAAACACGGATTCGGCATCCATGGTGTGCCCATCCTGGGCCTGGCCACCGCCATGGAACAGATTGCCGCCAGCGGGGTGGAAGAAGTTATTATCGCTATGCCTTCCGCCCCAGCTACCCGGCGGGAAGCCGTATAGCAGCGTGTAAATCCCTGGGGCTAGGATGCAGGGTAGTGGAGCGGATAGTGTGAATTATGGTTTAAATTATGAGGTGAAGAAATGGATAAAATTGAATATACCTTACTTGAAAACGGCCTGGACTTTTTATTAAATGGTATCATTCCTCTCTATTGATGAAGAATTAGGACTCACTAAGCAAGACCGTACATCTGAAGGTATGATCTTGAATAAAATATGGCAAAATGTATGCGATATTGAGGTGCTCATTACTGAGAGGCTTAATTCGCTTGAAGGAGAATTTGAAAAGGCCCAAAAAAATGGCAATGTATTAATGCCCTGCCCATCCTGTAGACAACTAGCACTTATTATTCCGGAAAATAAATGTTTGTTTTGTTATTATAGTGGTCCGGCAGAAAAGATTGCGGATAAATATATTAGCGAAGTTTTAGGTATTAGCCATTACGAAAAGATAAAAGAAGGTATTCAATGGCCTCAACATGATTGCCCTTCATGCGAGATAGAAAGTTTAGTTGATATGGGGAAGCATAATAAAGACTTTAGATATTTTTGTTTTTCATGTGGTGGTAAATGGCGTGACGACGAACTGAAATTCTGTATAGAGTGCGGCAGATTATTTGAGGATAATAAATTATGTATTTGCAATTCATGTTACGATTATAAGGTAAACAGTGATTAGGTATACGCTGCTATTTGATATAGAAATGCTTAAAAAAGTTTTTAGCACATAAATATCGCCTTTACCGGTATCCGGCCCGGGGAAAAGCTCTACGAAGAAATCCTCACGGCCGGGGAGGGGGTCAACGCCACTTCCCATGAGCGGATCTTCATTGCCCGGCCGGAGGAATTCGAAGCCGCCGGGCTGGAGCGCTTCCTGGGGCTGGTTTCCCAGCCCGGCTGGCGGGCCGATATGGCCGGGGTGGAAGAAGTATTGCGCCTGGTCCTGCCTGGCTTCCGGGTAGAGAAGGGGCAGGAACTGGTGCAGGTGGGGTAGTGATCATACCGAAAGGAATAAATAATTTTTAGGGAGGCTAAGAGTATGCAGGATAATATGGCCGTGGTTCCATTAATCGCTGATCAGCAAGCTATGCATATTGAATTTATTGATTTAGTACAAAGCTCATCAAACCCGGAGATAGTGATTCTTAGTTTTATCCAGCGGTTTCCGGAATTTACTCTCCAACCCGGGCAGAACTCCCCTGAGGGAGCAGGAGGGAGGTTAGTAGCTCGTTTTGCATTTACCTGGGATCATATTGAACGTATGCGCGATCTCTTCAACAGGCTCCTTGTCCAAAAAAACAAGATATTGTTTTAGAGGAAGGGGAAGAATATAATGAGTAAAGGAAGACGCAAAAGCTTATTAGCCGAAATTGATCCACCAATGATAAATGATGGCACGGAAAAAGAGTTGCCACCTAAAGTCATATACCAGGTAATTAACCAGGAAGTAAAAATTAACTTTGTACCTTCTAATTCTACATTAAAAGGGGGCCTTGTGATGGTACCCGGAATTAAACAGGAACCTGATGAACGCTTCCCGGATCTTGCCATCAAAGTTTTCAATGAAAATGAAAAGGAAGAGCTTCTTAGGGAACTTTTATCTGTTGCCATTCAGAGCGTAAGGAATGGTGATTTAGAAGCTCTGCGACGCGTTCTCCTTGCCTGGGAGTATACTGCTTTATGGAAAAAAGAACCTCATATGCTAAAAGAGCTGGAAAGCGGGGCAGGGGATTCGCGAAACGGTGTGGACTGGCGGGATTTCTTGGCTTCCGAGGGGTTGTAAAAGATGTATACTATTTTGCCTTTGAGCAGTAAAGTGCAGAAACAGATTGACCAGTTTAGGCCTGCTGAAAAGAAAAAACTCAGGCAGGCCTTTATTGATATCGAAAATAATCCATATTCTGCTCCGGGAGGTAAGATAGAAAAGTTTAAGGGAGATTTGTCTTATCTCGGATGGCACTATGCGCTCGCATATAGCTATCGAATCCACTATAAAATTACATACATCGGGCCCTTTCACGGAGGACAATATGGTGCGCAAATTACCTAAATACCTGAAGGCGGATATTGAACGCGGTTTTATCCTGGCCTATTATGAAATGGTAAAAGGCTGTACGGTGAGCCTGGATATTCCCGGGGAAAATATTGTCCCGGTAGTGGCTTTTGCCCATAAACCTGGAGAAATTTACGGCATGGATTTTTCCAGTACATACCATTTTGCAGCAAAAGAGAAACTGCAAACAAGGTTACGCCGGGTACAGAAAAAAGTTGCCGCTCTCCAGCGCTATGCAGAGTTTGCAGCATTGCAAAGGGAAATGAAATACCAGGTGGTCTATGAGATCTGGTGTTTCCTGCCACCCAACAAATTAGTGCTTGAAACAGTGAGTAAAGCCAGAGAAGAGGGAATGCCGGTAAAACTGGTATCCGTACAGGAGGTACATGAGCGCATAAAGCAGGTAGCCCTTCTCGAACCCCTGGACAAGGACATTATTTACGAGAATGCTTTCCTGTGGGCGGCGAGTCTTTTCCGTGATGCCGGCGCCTGGAAATAGCCGGATAGCCTATTAGGAAAAGAAGCAACTATAATAACCGCAGGGATAGGGTGGGTATGATTATGCCGGATTTAATAGAACTAATCGTTTTGGCGGCAGGAATGACAAATCTGCGCTGCCTCCGGTTACCGGAACGAAAGATTATTACCTTACGGCCGGTCGGAGGCGTCAGGGATGAAACGGAGGGAGAAATCCTCAGGGTCATCCCCAATAAAGAATGGGAATACAAGAAGCATACTTATCTTTCGGGTAAAGTCATTTATTCTTACATAGACGGTTCTGTATTAACACCTGTTCCCCTGAGACTGTACTCGCATGGCACCTGGGATTCTTTTTATTACTTTGCCGAGCTGTGGGAAATTGATCCGGACCGGGAATTGCCTTCGTCTTTACCTGAGTGGGTAATTGCTGTTCTGAAAGCAGGTCCCCGTGAGGTATTTGAAATGGAGCAAATTATCCCAGGGGCGAACCCTGAGGAAATGGAGGACCCAATATCCCTGGCGGTTGAATATGCTCATCAGGGCAATATTGATAAAACGTGGGAAATTTTGCAGGGGTGCCTGACCAAAGATCTGCGCTGCATTGATGCCTTTGTCCACCTGGGCACATATACATTTGGAGATGGGCGCAGCGCCTGGCATGCAAAAAGAGCGATGCAACGTTACCTCGCAGGGGTTAAAGTTGGCGAGCAGGCCCTGCCGCCAGGCTTTAACGGACTGCTTCCGTGGAGCTGGATAAATAATCGCCCTTTTCTACGCGCCCTGCACGGGCTAGGCCTCTGCCAGTGGCGCCTGGGCCAGTTTGATGCCGCCCGCAATACATTCTGGCGCATTTTAATGTTTGATCCCATGGATGCCCTGGGATGCCGGTTTATTCTCCCGGATGTAGAAAAGGGTCACGATTACCTTGCAACTGTAGCGGATGAAAATGGGCCTTGTTAGAGGCGATTCAGTGCTGACGCATTAACAAAAAGGAGCTTGCGACGCCTGGATTAATTACGAGTTACAAAAAAACTTTATTGCAAATAGGACTGGACAGGCACGAGCCAATCTGAGATAATAGCCTTGGAAAAATAGAGAGGTGAAATTTCAGATGGACGTGCCTTTTTGGATTGGGGATCGAGAGTTTACCGAGGCGGATATCAACTTAATACGTATTACGGTAGAGCAATTTTCACGATTAAGCCGTGAAGAAATCGCGGCGACTATATGCGAGAATTTGCCCTGGAAGGCGCCGAATGGCCGGTTAAAGATGGAAGCCTGCCGGAAGCTTTTACGGGAGCTAGAGCAAAGAGGGGTTATCACCTTACCACCACTACAACAGAACCGGGTCCGCCAGGTTAGGAGGGAGCGAGTAGGGAGAGCCGTCCAAACAGAACTACAGGCTTGCCTAAAGGAAGTATCGCCGGTGACGGTAGAGCCTGTTAGAACTGAAGAAAGGGCGGACTGGAATGCCACCATGGCGGCTTACCATCCTTTAGGGTATCTTCGTGCCATCGGGGCGCAACAACGGTATTGGATTCGGGTCCAAGGAGCCAAGGGCCGGGAGATAGTAGGAGCGATGTTGTTCGGCCCCGCCGCCAAGGCCTTAGCGGCGCGGGACAAGTGGATCGGTTGGACAGCTGAGGAACGCCGGCGTTACCGCCCCCGTATCGTCAACAACAATCGGTTTTTGATTCTACCGGGTGTACGAATTCCCCATCTGGCGAGTCGAGCCCTGGCCTTGAGTTCCCGCCGCATCCGGGCGGATTGGCGGGAACGCTATGGCTATGAACCTGTTCTTTTAGAAACCTTTGTAGAACCTGAATACCAGGGCACCTGTTACCGGGCGGCCAACTGGATCAAAATTGGCGAGACCGCAGGTCGAGGCCGCCAGGACACTTTTAAGCAATATGCCGTCTCAGTTAAATCAATCTGGGTATACCCCCTGGTACGAAACTGGCGCCGGCGGCTGGTGGAACCCTTCCCGGAGCCTGTGGAAGAAACACTGGACGAGGGAGAGGAATAAGTATGGCCTTACGGCATCCCGAGTCCCTCCACCCGGCGACCCTACCCAATTGTAAATGCGCCTATGCCGGCAGTGCAGGAGAGGAAACCGAACGGCAAGCGGCCCTGGCAGCGCAACTACCAGTATGGCGGGCCAATTTACCAATATTGCTCGAGAAATTCTCACGTATACCGGACCCGCGTCGCCCCGGAAGTATGCGGCATAAACTGACTGTCCTACTTACCTTCGCGCTGTTTCTATTCATCTTCGCCTATAGCTCAAGGAGGGAAGCCAACCGGGAACTGACTCGGCCCACCTTTTGGGAGCTATTGCGGGAGGTATTTCCGGAGATTGAAAGTATCCCCCATATGGACACCGTCAATCGCCTGCTGGAAAAGATTGATCCGGACCAACTGGAAGAAGTGATGGTTCAAACAATCAAACGACTGCTGCGCAACCGGCAACTCCAGGCATTACTGGTAGAGAAGCATTATATAGTAGCCATCGATGGGACCCAGAAGATAGCGCGCCGGTGGCCCTGGGCTAAAGAAGCCCTCCACCGTCAACGTGGGGAAGAGGTATCATATGCCGCTTATGCTTTAGAAGCAGTCCTGGTCGGCCCCCAGGGGGTAACCATCCCCTTGCTCACGGAGTTTTGTGAGAACCCCGCCGGCGAGCAGGCCTTATTCGCCAAGCAGGATTGCGAACTAAAGGGCTGCAAACGGCTGCTGGTACGCCTGCGTAAAGCCTTTCCCAAGTTACGCTTGATGGTAGTAGCTGACGGCCTGTATGCCAATGGACCAATGATGACCCTGTGTCGCCAATTACATATGGACTTTATGATTATCCTGCCTCGGGACCGCCTGCCCGGTGTCTGGGAAGAGGCACAGGCCATTAGAAAATTGGAAAAGGACCAGACCCTAAAGTACCATTGGGGCAACCGGGAGCAAAACTTTTGGTGGGCCAACCATATCGACTATGAGTTCCGGGAAGCTCCCGGGTCCCGGCGGCGGTTAAAAATTCATGTGGCGGGATGCACAGAGACGTGGGAAGAGAATGGAGAAAAGAAGGAGGCCCACTGGGCCTGGGTATCCTCGCGGCCATTAACGAAACAAAATATCGTGGCCCGTTGCAATCGTGCGGCCCGCCACCGCTGGGACATTGAAGAAAATATCCTGACGGAAAAGCATCAGGGCTATCAGTATGAACACGCTTTCTCCCTTAACTGGACAGCGATGAAAAATTGGCATTTAATCATGCACCTGGGGCATCTGTTAAATATCTTGACCTTACACACGGAAGCCCTAATGGGAAAAGTACGGGAATTGGGCCTGCGGGGAACCCTAAAGTTTCTCCGGGAGACTTGGATGCACCGCTGGATTAATCGCGACCAACTGTTGGCCCTCTGTATCAAAGCCCCTAGAATACGAATGGCCTTTTAATCTTTAATACTTACGCCAGCTGCAACTTAATCCCTTGCTTTCAAGCCCCCCTTAAAAGGTGGGGTACTTTGCCGTACCCTTTTTACCCCGCATTTCTTCATTCGCAACCCTATCAGGATTTTTAAGAGGTCTTTTTCCGTCCTGGATTTTTGCCTTTACTGCTCGTTAACCTTATTTGTGTACCTGAACCCCATTTTGAAATTAGTTCATGCGTCAGCACTGGAGGCGATTACGCTGGCTTGACCATCCAGTGTTATATCCATTGGTTACTGATATAATCCACGGGGATTTAAAGAATAACTTAAAGACCGGCCCGGTTAAAGCCGGCCGGTCTTGGGAAGCGAGGGTCAATGTTTAATGGTAAGAACTTTGAGCAGTTCATCCTTGCTGGTAATGTCAAATATCTTTTCCGCCAGGTCATCCAGTTGCTCTACTGATAAAGTCTTTATCTTCGCTTCCACTTCAGGAGAAATGGTACCCAGGCGTTTCCTTAGCTGTCTTAAAAGTATTTCCTGCCGGCCTTCCTGCCGGCCCTGCTGCCAGCCTTTTAAATGCCAGGATGTGGTTAATTCCATAACCCTTTGCACCTCCTCGGGTTGGAGTTCTTCCGGCAAGAAACTGTAATCACAAAGCTTGAGGCAGCTTATCAGGTTGCCCAGCAGGAGAGAAGGGCTGCCAGCGTCGCGTTATCAGAAGCTGAACACCGACAGGCCAAAGACCGGCAGGCTCTGGAAAATCTGGGGCCGTTGCCTCCTCTCCCGGAACTCCGGCAGCAGCTGAGTGAGGTCGAGAAAAACCTCAAGCAATTAGATGAGCAATTGGCCGCCATTGAAGCCCGGCTGCGTGAAATGGCGGCGACCGTGATTCGCGACGCCAGAATCGTTGGAGCGACTTTATCTCGACTGGTGCTTTTGGAAGAACTGTACCGGGGCACCTTTGATACAGTAATCATCGACGAGGCCAGTATGGTTCCCCTGCCCAATCTATGGTTTGCCGGTAGCCGGGCGCACAAGCGCGTGGTGGTCACAGGTGATTTCCGGCAGCTGCCCCCAATTGCAACCGCCCGGGACGCTGAAAAGTATCCCCTGGCTGCCAGATGGTTACAAACCGATATTTTTGTTAAGGCCGGTATCGTGGAAGGCCGGGCAAGGCTGGACGATCCCCGGTTATGTGCGCTGAAGGTGCAGTATCGCATGCATGAGGCCATTGGCGAAGTGGCCAATATGCTGGTCTATGAGCATGACGGGAACCCGCTCGAGCACAGGGCGGACCCCCAGAATTATGCTCACGCGACTGCGGCTCTTCCGGAATCCGGGGAGCCCCTGGTCCTGTGTACCACATCGGGTGCCAATCCCTGGTGCGGCCGGCTGGACCCCGGGTTCTCCCGCTACAATATTTACAGTGCTATAGTCTGTATCCGGCTTGCCGCCCGGGCCCTGGCCAGCGGCGCCCAAAATGTAGGAGACAGAAGTTCACCAAATCCTTACAAATTATAATAGTGCTTTGCCTGGTATGGTTAAGGAAGTTATTGGAAGGATATTTAAGCCTACGTGGGTAGTTAAACTTATTTCCAGCCAGCTCGATGCAGATCGCTTAGATTACTTATTTAGAGACAGCTTAATGACAGGTACAGGGTATGGCAAATTTGATCTTGACTGGTTGTTAAATGTTCTACGGATTGGCATGGTAAATGGCGACTATGAAATTGGCCTCGATTATGAAAAAGGTGTTAAGGTTGCAGAAACCTTTATTATGGCCAGATATTCTATGTACTTACAAGTTTACTACCATAAGACTACACGTGGCGCTGAGGTGCTTTTAGATAGAATTTTAAATAGAGCTGCAGAAGTGGTTGATAAATGTCAAATAGAGAGCGGGGATGCACTGCTTAAACTTATTAAAGGGGAGAATATTTCAGTTAGCGAGTACCTGGACCTTGATGACAATGTATTAGTAGCGCTTATCAAAGATTGGGCTAAATCAGAAGACGGCATTTTGAGTGATCTTTGTACGCGTTTTCTACACAGGAGGTTATTTAAGTCAATTGACATTTCCTCGGTTTCTGGACACGCAATTGCGTTTGCTGAAAAATATAACCGCGCAAAATCTATATGCAGAAAACAATTCCCTCCGGAATACTATCTGGCATCAGATAGCGCCGAAAATAGTCCTTATAAGGATTACTATATTTTTCCTCCTGGAGGTGAGGGAGAGAAGGATGAAAAAGCGCGAGAAGCAACTGAACAGATTTACCTTTTTCCTAAAGACCTTAATCCCGAAGAGTTATCAAATGCCTCAGACGTAGTAAAAGCTTTACGTAACCGAAAATATATAAAAGAACGACTGTATTTCCCGGCTGAGATGCGCGAGAAGATAAACGAAATTTTTGCTTAGGAGGTATTATAGCCGTGATCCAAAGCTGGCACAGGTTACTTACCCTTATCAAATTAGCAGGAAAGATTCATGGGAGAAAAAGATTGCAAAAGCTGGTATACATACTTCAGTCCTTGGGTTACGCTTTTCCTGAGGAGTTTAGTTACTACCTGTATGGCCCCTACTCACCGGAACTTCAATTTGAAGTTAAGGCTATGGTAGATAAGGGGCTCATTCAGGAAAACAGAGATGGCGATATTTATTCATATTCGCTAACTGAAAACGGAGAAGAGGTACTGAACCTATTAAACAGCCAGCAACAGCCCTATTCATGGGAGAATCTTCCGGAGGCATTGGTAAAAGAAGTAGTAGAGCAGGATTCCCAGTTTCTTGAGTTGGTCAGTACGATCATGTATTTACAGAATATGGGGTATGAGAATACGGAAGTTATCGATAAAGCAAAGGCTCTAAAACCCCATTTGTGCCGCTATATGGATGAAGCTCTAGCCTGGGTAACTGCTTTACGACAGAGAAATTATTACACTTTGCCGCCCATATCGTCGCCCCCGAGTCCGTAGACCAACCACTGAAGTGAAGTATTACATATACATTGTGCAGGGCACCCTGAACATTCTGGCCTGTATGCAGGAGTGCGGGGTCGACAAGCTGATTTTATCTTCCAGCGCCGCCGTCTACGGCATACTCCAGAGTACTTCCCGATGCCGGAAGAAGCCCCCTGCACCCCATTAACCCTTACGGTCACAGGAAGGTCGTGGTGAAGAGGATACTGCAGGACCTGGCCGCAGCCGGTGGGATAACCTAAGTATCCCTCCGGTATTTTAATGCCGGAGCCGACCGGGACGGGCGCATTGGCGAGGGGAAAGAAGACGCCATCCACCTCATCACCCTAGCTACCAGGGCGGCGGGCAGGTGGCCCTATTTAAGCGTTTACGGTACGGACTATCCCACTCATGACGGCACCTGCGTGACTACACCCATGTCGATACCTGGCGGAAGCCCACGTGCTCACCCTGGAGCACCTGCTGCCGGCGGCCGGAGCGAGGTATTCACCTACGGTTACGGCCGGGGCCACTCCGTCCTGGAAGTGATCGCGGCGGCCAAAAAGGTGACAGGCGTGGACTTTCCGGTAAGGTACGAAGGCCGGCAGCCGGGGACCCTCCGGTCCTGGTGGCTGGCGCCAGGAAAATCCGCGAGCGTCTCGGCTGGGTCCCGGCTTACGACGACCTGGAGGGCATTATTTATTCCGCCTGGCAGTGGGAGCAAAAGAGGCCGAAGTTACCTATTGACCGTCAGGTTAGGCAAGAAAAAATTTCCTTGAACGGCAAGCAGGCCATGTCTCCTCCACCGTGCGAGGCGACTGGGGAAAACAGGGCGGGGAGTTAAATATAGCTTTATTGTCTCTGCGTTCATTAAACGGAGTGGGTACGGCGATGGTACGGTGATGTTCGTCCTGGCCGGTTAAGTGCAATTTAACGAGGGGATAAGTCCTACTGTACCAGCAGCGGCCGTGCTTGCCGCAGCCATACCGCTGTAACAACTTTAATACTTTCTCGCGATACGGCAAACTTTTTCCGGGCAGGAAACTTAAACTGGTAGGAAATCCTTTGCATCCTGACGATAACGTTTACCGGTAGCTGTATTCCTGGCAGCTTACGAAAATAGCCACTTCCTTTAGCCCCTGGTAGAATGAGGGGCGAAAGGAGGTGAGCACCATGGCTAAAGTAACGGCACCCCTGATGTCCCTGGATGCCAGCGGCGCCCTGGGGAAGGCCCTGGTCTTTGCCAAATGGAAGGGGATCAATTATGCCCGGCGCTATTTTGTGCCCATGAACCCCAATACGGAGAACCAGGAGAGGGTCCGCAGCTACTTCACCCGGGCGGTGACGAGCTGGCAGGGGGAGAGCCCTGAGACCAGGGCCATGTGGAACGCGGCCGTGCGCGGCCGGCCGCTGACGGGGCTTAATTACTACCTGGCCCAGTATATCAAGTATCTATCCAGTCACAACGGCGAAGCCCCAGCCACGCCCTTCCTGCCCCCGGGCCAGCAGCAATCCTAAAAGCATCAGCCGGGAAGCGGCAGGGTATGAAGCCCTGCCGCTTTTCCGTGCGCCCGGCATGGGCGTTAACTTAGTGGTGAAAGTCCACTGCAGGCGAGGCAGCACCAGTCTGCTAGCCAAAGGCAAGGGTGTCCATCGCGAGGTGGGATCCGAAGGAAGCCGGAGGCAAAGCCACGGCCCGATGAACAAGAACCCCATACGAGGCTAGACCGTTCGGATAAGCTGGCGGAACACAGCGAAATCCCAGGCTGCCAAGGGACGGTAGAGTATATGGGGCGGGCGCGGGGCGAAGGTTAACGCTCTTACCCGGGGAGGCCTGCCGGATAAGCCAGGGAGAGCTGGTAAACCGTATCGGAAGGTACGGCTGAACCGGCAGGAGTCAGCAGAGGGCATAGTACCCTGGGGGTCATGAACTCCAGGGGAAGGCCCGAACATCAAGTCAGAGGTGAAAAGGGATACCCACCGTAATGGACCGCCTAATCCAGCAGGCCCTCCTGCAAGTATTGACGCCCATCTTCGAACCGCAGTTCTCAGAGGCCAGTGCGCATGTGTCTCTGGAAGCAGTGGAAGCGAGTACGGACCAGGTACCGCGAACTACGCGCATTGGGATTGCCGGAATGGGTAGTGCATGAATTCGCCAATGCCCGCAAAGGGCTGTGGCGGATGGCCCATGGGCCAATGAATAGAGCCCTGGGCAATGCCTACTGGCAATCCCAGGGCCTGATGAGCTTAACCGAGCGCTATTCTTATCTTCGTCAAGCTTGGTGAACCGCCGGATGCGGACCCGCATGTCCGGTGGTGTGAGAGGACGGGGGCTAGCCGCCCCCTCCTACTCGATTGAATTTACGGCCAGCAAAAAAATCATTGCTCCAATTGTTTCTTCAGGGCGTTTATCTCTTCCGGGTCAAGCCCTGTGGCTTTAATAATAGTATCAATGTCAACGTTGAGCAAAAGCAGGTTCCGGGCCACCTCCCGTTTGCCTTTCAGTTCACCTTCAAGTTCGCCTTCCAGTTTTCCTTCCAGTTTTCCTTCCATCTTGCCTTTCAACAAAGCCTGCCGCTGCATCTCTTCCAGGGTCAATTCCAGGTTGTAAATCATTCGTTCCACCTCCCAGGGATTGCTTGCGTCCAGGATGCGGTCAACCTTTTCCCTAAAACCTTCAGGCATTCTGGGCTTGACAACGTTCCTCAACCAGCTAGTGATATGGCGGAACTCATCAGGCGTGAGGCGCTTTAATATCCCCGCCAGTTTCTGCAGCCGTCCAACAAGCTCTTCGGGCCGCATCTTTTGGTCCAGGAGAAAGACACCGGCGATCAGATTTGCCGCCCTCATAAGCTCTTCTTCTTTGTAGCGGTTGATATCAAACAGCAGGTAGCGGAAGTCCAGCAGATGCCCGCTGAAATCCTGGTAACTGTCCAGCATTTCTCTGAAGGAAAGGGCCGCCGTCCAGGATCCGACCCCGTTGTAAAGCACCGCCGGGATGATGGGCGGCAGGCGGAAATGCTTGCTCTCCCGCTCGTACTGCGGGGTGTTGTTGTAGATCTCCCGCAAGATTTCAACCATATAAAGCAGCAGCCGGAAAGGTATCAGGTAGTCTACCGTTGACTGCAGCTCCAGCAGGACGTAAAAGATGACGTTTTTATCCCAGGTCTTAAGCCTGTAGACGATATCGGCTTCTTTCTCGCTGAAATCCTGGAGGACGTAGGACTTGTTCACCAGGATGAGGTCGTCTGCGTCAATGGCCTCCACCCATTTTTCCCGGACAAAGGTCTTCAGCAGCTCCAGGAATACCCTTTTGTCGGCCAGGAGCTGCCTGTAACCCTTGTCGTGGGGGTGGTGGGGAGGCCGGGGCTGCCCTTCGTTTCCCGTCAAGGGATCACCTTCTTCTGGATTTTATTATAGCATATTTCTGGAACATGGGGATACTTTTCTGAAAGCCTGCGCTTCCCGCTTACTGAATTTACAAAGAATGTTACGATTCATAGGCCGCAGCAGCAGCGATAAATGGTTTTAATACTTTCCCTGCTTCCCCTGGCAGTTAAATGTAAAAAGCAGAAACTTTTTTGCGAAGATCGGATAATTTTGGAGGAAACTGGTAGTTTGTGTCGAATTTTTAGCTTGATTAGCTTGAATGGAAACATAGCAAAATGATAGCTTTGAGACGATGAAGCCGGGGCACATATTTCGGTCCGGCCTTTGTCCCTGGTGATACAAAGGGAGAAAACCCCTTGCTAAATTCAGAATAGATTCCGGGAGTAGAGCGCCCGAAGTTGTTATGGAAGTTCGCCAGGCGAAGGGGAATAAATTTACTAACCAGCAAATTGAGAACGCTTATTTACGAATGCAAGAGTGGGGTATGCTACCGCCGGATGGAGAGGCATAAAGCGCAACGTCCTGGACAGTTGGGGCACCGTCGTGCCCCTTTTCCAGCGCCAGATTGCCGCCGGCGGGCCGGTGACGGTGACCCACCCGGAGATGACCCGCTTCTTTATGACCATCCCCGAGGCGGTGCAGCTGGTCATCCAGGCCGGCGCCCTGGTCCTAATGCTACTTCCCATGAGCGGATCTTTATTGCCCGGCCGGAGGAATTCGAAGCCGCCGGGCTGGAGCGTTTCCTGTGGCTGGTCTCCCAGCCCGGTTGGCGGGCCGACATGGCCGGGGTGGAAGAACTGCTGCGCCTGGTCCTGCCTGGCTTCCGGGTAGAGAAGGGGCGGGAAATGGTGCAGGTGGGGTAAACTACGCCCTGGGAGGAAAAACATCTTTTAAAAATACTGTTCTCATATTCCCTACCGCCTGGGGAAGGGAAAGATCATTTGTGAAAAATAGCGTGGCATCTGATGCTAAAGCAGATGCCAGTTGAATGGCGTCAGGAGTTCGCACCCGGTATTTAGCGCGGATTTCTGCCCCCAGAACGGCCATTTCCAGGTTAAAATCGATCAGCTGCAAATTGGGGTAAGATTTTAGTGTGGTAATATACTGCTCGCAGACTTCTTCCAGACCCAGGGATTTGGGTTTGACTAACAGTTCGAGAAGCGTCAAAGTCGAAGTAACGGCCTGAAACGCACCTTTTTCCAGCGGATTAAACAGCTCTTCTTTTAATACCAGGGCCCAGGGGTCTGCCTGAAGCATATAAATGAAACAGTTTGTATCCAGGGCGATAACTTGATGCCCGGTTGTTATTTCTTTTATTTTTCCCATTGGTCTCTTTCCTCTTTTACATATTTGTCGGGATCAGTGCCGGCCCATACTTCTTTATGCAGCCCCCAAAGATGCTCGGCATAGCTTTTAGGTTTGGGTTCGATTATCGCTTTTTTCCCTCTTATTTTAATGATTATTTCGTCGCCTTTTTTAATGCCCAGTTGTTTTCTTATTTCAGCAGGCAGCACCATCTGACATCTCGCGCCCAGTTTAACAGTTTTTATAATGTCCAACATTTTTCCCTCCTTGCATGAACAAAAAATTTTGATCTGATCATATCAAATTTATTATGATAAAACAAGACGGGTTCGGCTGCATTTTTGCCGGCAGTCGCAGGAACTCGCTTTTTACAGATATGCGGGCCTGGGCCGGAGAAGATTTCGATCCTGAAGAATTTGATTTGGAGTCCGTAAACCGGGAGCTAAAAGCAGTCAGGTAATAGGGAGGAAAATAGGGCATGCAAATTGCCTAAATACCTGAAGGCGGATATTGAACGCGGTTTTATCCTGGCCTACTATGAATTAGTGAAAGGCTGTAGGGTAAGCCTTGATTTTCCCGGGGAAAATACTCGGTGCTGGAAGTGTTCGAGGCGGCTAAAAAAGGCGACGGGTGTGGACTTACCGGTACGGTACGAGGGCCTGAGCAAGGGTTATTTATTTTTAATATATTGCTAAAGGCTTGGCCTCGGAGCTGTAGTCCCGTCCAATTCCCCCGGCGAGCCTGCAGATGTGATTATTGTCCTCTCGGGTGAACAGGGCGAGCGGGTGACAGCGCCCCTGATATCCCTGGATGCCAGCGGTGCCCTGGGGAAGGCCCTGGTTTCAAATGTTAGGGGATCAATTATGCCCGCCCTGATGTAGAAATTAACGCTATTCCTGTAGAATCAGAGGGAGAATCGCCTGTGGCCGTGTTCTGGTGTAATTTGGTCTGAGTGTAAAGGAAACTCTATCCGTTATTCTCTAAATGGTCTCTGAACCGTACATTGTAAAAGTATCCCGAAGGAATCTTCTATAATTTGTCGAATTTCCCCTTATAGTTCTGGCAGGGGGTATCAGGAATGGTTAACGGTAGTGCACTTACTAATGAAAATATTTATCAACTTAAGGTTACCTTGCAAAGGATTAAACCGCCCATCTGGCGCCGGCTACAGGTGCCCGGCGGCATTACCCTCTACAAGCTGCATAAAATCCTGCAGGTAGTTATGGGCTGGTACAATCGTCACCTCTACCAGTTTATAATCAATGGAAACTATTATGGTGAACCGGATGATGAGTTTTTAGTGGAAGTGAAAAATGCCCGGCGGCAAAAGCTGAGAGACGTGGTCAGCCGGGAGAAGCAAAGATTTATTTACGAGTATGATTTCGGTGACGGCTGGGAGCATGAAATCGTCGTGGAAAAGATTCTTCCGCCGGAGCCAGGGAAGCGCTACCCTGTATGCCTGAAAGGTAAACGCGCCTGCCCGCCTGAAGATTGCGGCGGTCCCTGGGGCTATGCCAGTTTGTTAGACATTCTCCAGGACCCCGGCCATCCCGATTATGAAGATATGCGCATTTTGGCGGGAGAAGATTTCGACCCCGAAGACTTCGATGTGGAGTTCGTAAACCAGGAGTTAAAAACCATCAAGTAATACCCTGAATCCGTGATAATAACAACTGGGTAGAACTCGCACTAACAGTAAATGGTATTAACAGTTATATTTAACATCTGCTGATACATTGAATTGGGTCTAAAGTTGATTATGTGGACGAAGGCTATTTACTCTTACCTTGGGTCCCCTGGATAAGGGAATAACAAAGTAGACCTCTCGTCCTAAGAGGCTTGGAGCCTGCTTATACAGCTAACTGGAGCTAGAAGTTCTGTATTAAGCCAACGCTTTATATAGGTACCGGAAAGCTGGATACCACGGGCTGTGCTGCCCAAATCGTAATTTGACCTGCCGGGCGTGGTGAACCAGCCGGGACGCTATGGTAATCAGGTTTTGTATAACGGTACGCAGCCGCCGGCGTTGAGCTTTCTTATTGCGCAGCGGTACCTCCTTTAGCGGGAGGCTAAACTGCCCCAGAAGCCTTAGAATGTTGTAGGCGAAAACACCCAGGTGTAGCACCAGGTCATTGGTGGCAAACTTGCCGCTGGGCAGCCGTTCCAGGTCTAAATCGTTTTTGATTTCACTGTGGAATTGCTCACTGGTGCCGTGGTCGTGGTAGAGGGTAATGATATCCTCCACCGGGTCGGGTAAAGTGGTCCAGTAGGTTTCGACCTCAATTTCCGGGACCAGGAGAAGCTGGCCGTTTCGTAATATCGTCCGCTCGGTGACCTTATACACCAGACGGACAGGGGTGTCAGCACCCTCGATTTTCACCATCTGGTGCCCCCGATAGACGGTTTTTCCCTCCCGTTCTAGGGTGGCGGTACCATTTTCCTTGGCAATGGCCAGCCAGGCCTCCGGCGTTTCCTTGCGCAGGTTACGCTTAATGATAAAATCGGCTTTGATTTCCGGGTCCAAACAGACCTGGAGATTATCCTGGCTGTCATTACCGCCATCCATCCGTACTAAAAGTGGCAGCGAAGTGATAGCGCGAGCAAAGGTTAGAGCTTGTCGCAGGAACTCCGGCGTCCCTTTTTGGCAATGCTGTTTCCCGGCCCGCAGTTCGGTATGGACGCAGTAGCCTTCCCTACCGAGGTAGGCGAAGATAGGCGCATAACCGTCGTAGCCCTTATAGGTCCTGGAAACACCCTCTTTCTTGGAATTTGAATTATCAAAGGGAGTAACATCAATATCCAAAGGGACATATTGGCGCTTTAGTTCCCTGGAACCCAGGGTAACAGGAGTTACCGGTGCCTTAAGTTTCTTAAGGAACCTGGCCGTTTCCTCGAGGATAATCTCCTGGTAGGGTACACTATGAGCTATCATATCCAGGCGCTGGCGCAGGGTAGGGCTTGAAGGCACATCCTGAATACCCAGCGCCGCAGCGAAGAAGGGGTCATCCCGAAAAAGCTCAATATGGTCAAAATCACTGCGACCCTGGCAAAGCAGGCCCACGTAAGAGGTGATAACATCCCCGTGAGAAATATCCGGAGAAGAAACACCAGGTATCCGGGTCTTATTTAGCCTGAGTTTCAGAGCAGTATGATCAATGATTTCCCCCACCAGAGCCAGTCCGGCAACGGGGGTAAGGTGTTCATCAGACTGTTCAATGATGAATTTCATGGCCGCACCTCGCAGGTGAACATGGATTCGTTTGCCATCCAGCCTATTATACCTTATTTTTCGCGAGGTTTTGAGCCATATCCAGATATTTTGTTATTGGGTTGTCACGGATTCAGGTAATACTTTAACCCGGAAACCCACCTCATCCCCCTGGTGTTGAGGGCCATTATATCAAAGAATTTAGTCCCTTTTTGCTTTATCTGGACAAAATGAAAAACCGCGCTTGAGTGAAGAAGCCGCCCTGGCTTTTGCCGCGCAAGCAATCAGGGCTCTACAGCGTGAACTTCTGCTGACGACATACGGGCAAAGGCAGTGAGCATACCGAAAAAGGGAGTTATTATGCTTATTATGGACGAGGAAGACATGAAAACCGGTTTAACAGAGGCAGATATCCGCCAGTTGGCAGGCGAGCAAAGTTTTAAGTGGGGAATTTTAGGTGCTTTACATCCAAGATCGCTTCCTTTACAATAGAATAAAAGTAAAGGATAATGAGGTGAGAACTGTGCCTATTGCTAAGATATCAGCTAAAGGCCAGGTAACTATCCCGGCAGAAATACGCAAATTTTTAGGTGTCACACCGGGTACGCATCTTCGCTTTGTGATCCGGGGCAATACTGTACAGATTGAAAAGGGTGGCCAGGGGATAGCCGCTCTAAAAGGTAGTGTGCCGGTTGCTGGGGAACAAGATTTTTTGGCAGTACGTCAGCATGCTATGGGGGAGGTTGCCAGCGAAATTGCCGGGGAAGGCAAAGACGATTGACGCCAACATCATACTTCGTTTTCTCTTAAATGATAACCCGCAGAAGGCTGGGCGATGTTCAGCCCTTTTACAAAGGGTTGAAAGCGGGGCAGAGCAAGTATTTTTACCCGACCTGGTCATTGCCGACGTAGTATGGACATTGGAAAAGTTTTATCGCCAACCTAAAGCGAGGATAAAAGAATTATTACTTCCTCTTTTATCCCTCCGAGGTATGCGGCTTTCCAGCAAGTCGGTGGCCAGGAAAGCGTTGGAGTGGTATGTAGAAAAAAATGTGGATTGGACGGATGCCTTTATTGCCGCCGGAATGGCAGCTGGAAACCGGATGGAGATATATTCTTACGATCGTCATTTTGATAAGTTTCCGGAAATTAAGAGGATTGAGCCCTAATACCTTGTTATATTTATTGCCTTGAGTTGGATATAACCGGCACCTTTCATGGAGCAAACAAGCTGTAAAAACGTGGGATCAGTTTGTAGTAGCTATCTTTGTACGACCGCTTTTGGCCAGTGTGGCACCCGTTTTTTGATATTCCCGAGGGGGGGTACTGATGGGCATCTATCTGGGGCTGAGGGTTTTGCCAGATGCAATCGGTTGGCCATGATGGCCAAAGCAGGCATTATGCTTCCCGAAGAAGCGTGGGCGGCATTGGATTCTGAAACTGATCCGGACATCCTGGGCTTCTTGCCATTTCTCCTCCATGGTTATCAGGGTTCGGCAGTGGAGAGGGAAATGTTATGCCATCTTATTGCCAATCTGGGCGAGATCAAGCAGTGCTGGAAGAGTGGACGACCAAGGGGATCAATTATGCCCGGCGCTATTTTGTGCCCATGAACCCCAATACCATTAACCAGGAAAGGGTCCGCGGCTACTTCACCCGGGCGGTGACGAGCTGGCGGGGGGAGAGCCCTGAGACCAGGGCCATGTGGAACGCAGCCGTGCGCGGCCGGCCGCTGACGGGGCTGAATTACTACCTGGCCCAGTATATCAAGTATCTGTCCAGCCATAACGGCCAGGACCCGGCCACGCCCTTCCTGCCCCCGGGGCAGCAGCAATCCTAAAAGCCTCAGCCGGGAAGCGGCAGGGCCGGCGGCTTTGCCGCTTCTCCCCATGCCGGCCCTGCCTTGCTATCATAGGCAAAGACGGCAATGGCCAACACCGTAAAAATATCACGAAGGAACCTTCTATAATTTGTCGAATATCCCTTTATAGTCCTGGCAGGGGAGGTATGAGGAATGGTCAACGGTAGTACTCTTGCTAATGAAAATATTTACCAACTTAAGGTTACCTTGAAAAGGATTAAACCACCCATCTGGCGCCGGATACAGGTGCCCAGCGGCATTACCCTTTACAAGCTGCATAAAATCCTGCAGGTAGTTATGGGCTGGCATAATCGTCACCTATACCAGTTTATAATCAACGGCAGCTATTACGGTGAATCGGATGGTGAGTTTTTAGAAGTGAAAAATGCCCGGCGGCAAAAACTAAAAGACGTGGTCAGCCGGGAGAAGCAAAGATTTATTTACAAGTATGATTTCGGTGACGGCTGGGAGCATGAAATTGTCGTTGAAAAGATTCTTCCACAAGAGCCAGGGAAGCGCTACCCTGTATGTCTGAAAGGCAAAGGCGCCTGCCCGCCTGAAGATTGCGGGGGGCCCTGGGGCTATGCTAGTTTGTTAAATATTCTCCAGAATCCCGGGCACCCGGAATATGAAGATATGCAGGCCTGGGTAGGAGAAGATTTCGTAACTGGCTGGCAGGACCCCCCGAAAAATGAATAACTGGTCGAACTATATGGTGAAACTTACAAAAAAACTGGGAGGGATTAACATGTTAAAAGCCAGGGGCCTTTTAGCCCGGGTAGCTGTGCTGGTTCTGGCGTTTTTCCTTGTGTTGCCTGCCTGGGCAAAGGCTCAAGAAAATCAATTGAGCTCGCAGAGCCAGGTGCAGCTCGAAGCCGCTGAGCAAAACCAGGATCAGGTTGCTGACCAGAACCAGGAGAGGGAACGCGAGCGGGAACACCTGAAAGGCCAGCGCGGTAAAAGCGTGGCGGAGCATGTTTATAAAGGCGTGGCCAATGCCCTGTTGCATGTGAAAAATCCCGTAGCGCGAGCTGCCCTGACGGCGATCCTGGAGGGGAAGAGCGTAGCGGAAGCAGTTTATGAAGCTAAGGCGCAGCTGCTCTCCTTGAAGGACGCGGACGAGGTTGCTAGCGTGACGGAGCAACTGGAAAGTGCCGTGGAAGCAGACAAGGCCCTTGATGCTAGCACGCGGGCTCAATTAAAGAAGCAACTGGGCGTGATGTACTTGAAAGGCGGCAAATTTAAAAAGGCGCGGGAATTACTGGAGGCCGTGCTGGAGCAGGAGCCTAACGATGAAGAGGCTTACAAGCAATTAGATCAGGCTTTTGCAGCGAGCGGGGAGTTGCAGGTAAAGGTTTTTGTCAAAGGGAAGGGTCTGCAATTTGATGTTCCTCCCCGGATTGAAAACGACCGGGTGTTGATACCGGTACGGTTCCTGGCTGAGGGACTGGGTGCAACTGTAAACTATGATAATGGTGAAGTAATTATTAAAAACAGGGGCTCTACCATTCGCCTGGTAATAGGGAGCAATAAAGCCCTGGTAGATGGCGTAACAGTTAACCTGGATGTGCCGGCCCAGGTGGTTGATGGGCGGACCCTCGTACCCTTAAGATTTGTCAGCGAGAAATTTAAGGCTAAAGTAGACTATTTTGGCGGCAGCAACCTGGTGGCCGTGCAGCCCTTGTAAGGCATAGGGAAAGTAATTGATGGGGAGCCTCGCCTGGCAGCGGGGCTTTTTTTTATTCACCCCCCTCACTGGAGCCATTAGTGAAATTCACCTTATCCCTCTTACAGGCGCGCTTACAATGTCAGGGCCATATCCTTACGTTATTGCAACGTCCCCGGGGCGTCGCACAGTAGATATAAAATCGGTTAAATATAAATTGCTGGAGGATCTGGCCGGTTACCGTACCAACCTGCGTTTGCTGGACGGCAGGGTCGTTAATTCTGCCGAACTGCCGGGGATGGGAGAAGCGGCTTTCAGCTCCGAACAATGGCAAAAGTTCCAGGAGTTCAAGGAACAACTTGCCAGATATGAAACGCAAATCAGACTGCCTGACGGTACCCTGCTGCCTACCGCCGATTTAACTATAAAAGGAAAGGCAATATTAACGGCCGACCAGCTCAAGGCATGGATGGCCAGGGAGACGCCGCGTATAGCCGAGAAAATGAAACAGGAATACGGCCGGGAAATGTTACCTGTTCCCGATGTGGCCGAGCTGTATCTAAAGATCGGCACCGAGTACGGTATCCGGGGTGATGTGGCTTTTGCCCAGGCTGTGAAAGAAACTAATTATTTCCAGTTTACCGGCAGCGTCAAACCTTTTCAAAACAACTACTGCGGTTTATGGGCTACCAGCCAGCCTTTAACCGGCCAGGAGTCTTTAAACGCTGCCGATCCAGCCGGGGTGCGTCTTGTACCCGGATTTTACGGCGCTTTCTTCGCTTCGCCCGAAATAGGGGTTGAAGCCCATATCCAGCACCTGTATGCCTATGCTACCACTGACCCGCTGCCGCGCGGGAAAAAACTGTATGATCCTCGTTTTAACCTGGTGCAGCGGGGTTCCGCCCGGACCTGGGTGGAGCTTAATGCCCGCTGGGCGGTTCCGGGAACAACTTACGGGCAAAGCATCATTCAAGACTACTGGCTGAAAGCCGTCTCTAAGTAGGGACATGGACAGGAATATGGGGTTTGCAAAATGGTCGAAATGGTACGCTTACAACCCTGCTTAAAATCCGGCAACCCTGCTTAAAACCCTGCTTAAAACCCGGCCGTTTCTCCCCGGCAAAACATTCAACATTAAGGCACATCGTCACTGCGGATAAGGCTGAGATTCCCCTGGTGCATCCTCACCAAAATTGTTCAAGGTTAAGGGGCGCGTTTGGGCGCCCTTTTCTTATCGTTTCAGCTTTATGATACACAGTGTATATCGACGTGAGATGCGTGTACATGCACGGGAGTTTTGATGGACAGGTTTGTGTTGACAGGCAAAAAACGCCATGATATACTGGCTTAGATAAAGAAAAATCGAAAATTGCAAAAGGGGCGATAACAATGGAGTTGTACCTAAAGATTATAACGCGTCGCTGCAAAGTAGTATTGAAAGGAGACGGCGAGCTTATAAAAGAAATCCTGGAACGCAGGCTCTATGAAGGCGTGCTGGCGGAAAGCGATGCCGGAACCTTGGTTGAGGAAGGAAACGCCGGTTTTGAAGCGTTGGAAGCCATCGACAGGAACGACGACGTTCCCGTTGCGGAAGCAGCGGAAAAACAGGCGGAAGAAAACAAAAGCAGCGATACCTCGGCAACAGATAAGATGGAGGCTAAAGGGGAAAAACAGATCACGCTGCCAGAACTGCGTAGCCGCGCCAGTGTGACTAATAATAAAGAGCTGGTTACCCTGGTGGTATATTACGGCGATTATTACCGCGGGCAGGCACCGAACACCGAAGAGGTGCGCCGCATGCTCAGGGAGGAACTGCGCGAGAAATCAAAGACCGTGAATGCGGTCAGCACGTACCTGCAGCGGGCCAGAAAAGAGGGCTGGATAGATCAGGAGGGGAAAAAATGGCGGATGACCTCGACCGGGATCCAAAGAGTTAAAACTTGGCTGGCGGAGTGACTGCTCCGGCGGGGCCTAAACAGCTAAACCTGTTTCACCAACGGGGCGTGCCTGCAAGGCAAGGGGCGTAGCGGGTGGATTTTTTCGATGGTGGCTGCGGCAAGGGACAACCCGTCGAACAGGGGCGGCTAGGGGTCGGTCAGGTTTTGATTTAACGCAAGCAATACAGAAAACAAATATTGCAACTTGTATTATATAACCTGCCTAACATTTTCGTTAGGTACTCAAAAGCAAAAGAAATTGGCCGTTAGCGACTGGAATAGGGCGGCGAGTTCGCGTTATTGGGCGGAAACAGCATTTGACCAGGATATTTCCGCGTGGGATAATGGTTTTAACAAAATTGGGAAGAGGAGGAACGGGAAAATGCATGGCTTACTGCCGTGGCTGCGCGACTGTGAACTCGCCAAGCTGGTATGTGCGATCCCTGTTTACGGCACTGACGGCGGTAATTATACGGAGCTGTGGTTTGAAGACGGCCGCAGGGTGGTGGTAAACAACCGTTTGAGAACGGTCATCGGCTGGATGGCGCGCTTTTTCGGCGTCGATGTCGACCAGGAAGATGCGGTGTGGCACCGCGAAGCAAAAAAGAGCCATTCAAATTACAGCCACAGGAACCGTCCCCTGGCGTTAATTCCCAGCATCATTCTGGTCCCGGTAGCGGTCCGAAAACCCCAGTATCGCGATCATGGCGGCGTCGGCTACGTGGTTCGGCAAAAAATCCTCGGCTGGGAAAAATATGAAGGCGGAGAATACCGCAGCCGGCTTTTCCTTGCCGGCGGGCAGATCCTTTTCTGCCTGCATAACGATAGAACGTTGACATACAGAATAACCCTTGCGGATAGAATTGGCAGGCGTTATCAAGAAATCGTGACGGCGTTGTAAACTTCTACACACCAATCCACATTGAAAACAAAGAGCGTATTACACATAATGATCTTGAGTGGAATAAATATTTATTTGTATAGATTATGTAATAGTAGTTAAACAACTAATTAACTAGTATTTTAACGCAACGTAAACAAAAAGGCAACATAATAAGTCGATTAGATATAAGCGAGGTATTGTGCAAAAAATAGATTGCAATGTTGGTTAGAAAACATAACATGGTACCGGCCCTGCCAGTACCCTGCTCATGCTAACCGTCCTCGAACGTTTCTAAAAATATACCGAGAGGAGACTCTGCCGGCGAATTATGAATGGATCATTATCTCCTGAACCTACGCTGCCGTATCAAGACGAAATTGATTTAAGGGAAATACTGCTGGTCCTGTGGCGCCAGCGGTGGTTGATTATTCTCATTACCCTCGCCGCCGTTCTGATTTCTGTCCTTGCCGGTATAATTTTGCCTCCCGCTTATCGAGTAGAAGCACTGATAGAATTGGAAAGGGTAGATACCAGAACGTCGCAGCAAAATGAAGCTAAAGCTATACTTGAGAGCCAGACCCTATTAACTTCGGCCCTGGAGCAGATGGCCATACCTGCTGACCCCAGGAGCTTTAAAGCCCGGGGAGAAGTGATTAAAGATACTGAATACCTCAGGTTTTCCTTGGAGGGGCAGGACGCCCGGCAGGTCACCAACGTTGCTGCTAAAATGTTGACTCTTTTTATTGAGCAGCGGAATAAAGTTTATGAGGAACACCGGGCGCCGCTGGAAAAAGAGCTACATAAAATCAGCCGCGACCTGGAACAATCCAGTACCGACAGGGAAAAAATTAATGAGCTTATTGCCGTCCTGGAAAAGGCGCCTTTAAACGAGGTTGAGCAGAAGCTTTATGCCCTGCAACTGGCCCAGTTGCAGGGGATCCAGGCCCAGGAAAAGGTTGGACTGACAGGACAGTACCTTTCCCTCCAGGACAAACTGGCCGCCATGCACCCGGCAAAAATCGTTGATGATCTCAGCGAGCCGGAAAAGGTCAGGCCCCGCCTGCTGCTCAACGCTGCCGTGGCCCTGGTCCTGGGTCTAATGGCAGGTATTTTCCTTGCATTGGGCCGCAACTGGCTGGCAGGACCCTCCCAAAAATAAACACCAGGACGAAACATATGGTGAAACCTTAAAAGAAACTGGGAGGGGTCAATATGCAGGAAGGCAAACGGTTGGTAGCGCTGGTAGCTGGATTGGTTCTGGTGTTTTCCTTTATCTTGCCCGCCTGGGCCAGGGCCGGTGAAGAAAAGCGCTGGACCCGGGAGCACGAGGTGGCACTGGAAGCCGGATTGCCAGGCGCCGGGCAGGTTCCTGTACAGGACCAGGAAAGGGAAAGGGAGCGCGAGAGGGAACAGCTGAAACTCCAGGACGGTAAAAGTGTTGCGGAGCATGTTTATAAAGGCGTCGAGAATGCCCTCATGCATGTGAAAAATCCCGTAGCGCGGGCTGCCTTGACGGCGATCCTGGAGGGGAAGAGTGTAGCGGAAGCAGTTTATGAAGCCAGGGCGCAGTTGTCCTCCTGGCAGGATGCGGACGAGATTGCCAGCGTGACGGAGCAGCTGGAAAGTGCCGTGGAAGCAGACACGACCCTTGATGCCGGTACCAGGACGCAATTAAAGAAACACCTGGGTGTGATGTACTTAAAGGCCGGCAAGTTTAAAAATGCCCGGGAATTACTGGAGACCGTCCTGGAGCAGGAGCCTGGTGACGAAGAGGCTTACCGGCAGTTAGACCAGGCTTATGCGGCCAGCGGGGACTTGCAGGTAAAGGTTTTTGTCAAAGGGAAGGCCCTGCAATTTGATGTTCCTCCCCGGATGGAAAACGACCGGGTGTTGATACCTGTGCGGTTCCTGGCCGAGAACCTTGGCGCGACTGTTAATTATGACAACGGCGAAGTAATAATAAAAAACCAGGGCTCCACCATTCGCCTGGTTATAGGAAGCAATAAAGCCCTGGTAGATGGCGTAACGGTTGACCTGGATGTCCCGGCCCAGGTGGTTGATGGGCGGACCCTCGTACCCTTAAGATTTGTGAGCGAGAAATTTAAGGCTAAAGTAGACTATTTTGGCGGCAGCAACCTGGTGGCCGTGCAGCCTTTATAAACATTACTGCCGGCGCGGCACTGGTAGAAGGATAAAAATGGTAATTGTTGCGCTATTTTCATAGCAGGGGAGCCTCGCCTGGCAGCGGGGCTCTTTTTATTTAACCCCTTAACTTCTCTCGCCGTATATGCTATATTGTCTGTATCAAAAGAAAACCATGGGATTCTCCCCACCGGCAGGTACCCCGAGTTTGAGAATCCGGAAGACACCATGGCCTGGGTAGAAGATGGAAACCTGTTCCTTGCTCTGGCCGGGGGCGGTTTTGTTTTAAGGTGCTGCTGCGAAAAGTGTTATATCGGGTGAAATAAATGGGTGCTTTGATCGGCTGGTTCTGCCATTATACGCCGGTAGAAATTATTACGGCCCTGGGATTTACACCTTACCGCCTTTTGGGCAGGGAGGGCAATACCCCGCGGGCTGATACATACCTGGTGGGCAACCTCTGCCCTTACGTCAAAAGCTGCCTGGAAACAGCCATCAGGCAGGAATTGCCGCCCCTGGCCGGCACAGTTATAGCCCGCTCCTGCAATGCCATGATCCACCTGGCCAGCACCTGGCCCCGTTATGGTGGCCGGGGAGCAACGTTGGTTCTGGACGTCCCCAGGCGGCTGGACGAAGAGGCGGTCCTCTACTACAGCCAGGATTTACGCCGGCTGGCAGGAGAACTGGCCCGGCTGGGTGAGCGGCAGTTAGAGGACAGCCTCTTGTGGCAGGCGATCGATGCCTGGGAAGAGCAGCGGTCTTGCTGGCGTGGGCTCCTGGCTGCCCGGGCGCGGGGAGAAATTTGCTTAAGCGGGAGTGACGTCATGGCCTGGCTGGACGGGTGGCAGACCGGCATGACGGCGGCCGGCCGGGATAAAGGGCAGGCCGGGAGCGCTACCATAGAGCAGCGGTCCCGGCCGGATTTCCGGGGGCGGCCGCGCCTGATGCTGGCAGGCAGCATTCTCCCGGCTGAACTACCTGCCTTGGTTGAAGAATGGGGGGGCTGGCCTGTTTGCGAAGACGCCTGCAACGGGCGGCGTTTCTTGCTGGCGGAGGTGGCGCGGGAAACGGGGGACCCTTACCTGCACCTGGCCCGGCTCTACCTGGGAGGACCGCCCTGCCCCCGCATGGTTGCCGATCAAACCCGGCGGCAGCAGTACTGGGCCGGTGTGGTTAATGATTACCAGATCGATGGGGTAATTTATCACGTTATGAAATTTTGCGACGCGGCCATCTACGACTTCCGCGCCATGAAGGATTTTTGCGACCGGAGGGGCCTGCCGCTGTTACGGCTCGACGGGGACTATACCGGCGGTGGTCGTGGCCAGTGGCAAACGCGGGTGGAAGCTTTCTTAGAAATGTTTTGAGGTACGGCTTATGGATATTTACCAGTTGATACGTTCTCACCTGGCCGGTCCCCTGCGCCGGCGGGCTTTTAAATCACCCTGGGCCTACAGGCTGTTGAAACAGCTGGTGGCGGCCCAGAAAAAACGCTACTCCTGGCAGGCGGCCTACGAACTGCTATTGAATACCATCGACCAGGTAGCGGCGGCATACCTGCAGCAGGGTCCGGTGGTCTGGCACAATGTTTTTTTCCCCACGGAAATCCTGTACGGCCTGGGTCTGGTCCCCTTTGCCCCTGAGGCGGCCGCCGCTGTGGCCGTAGGCCTGGGGGTGGCGGAAGAAGCTTTCCGGGTGGCTGAAGGCGACTGGGTGAGCGGCGAAAGCTGTTCTTTCCACCGCCTGGCCTACGGCTGCGACCGGGCCGGCTATTTGCCGCCGCCGGGGGCCGTCGTCTGCAGTTCCCACCTTTGTGATGCCGCCCCCCAGTCCCTGGCAGCTGCTGCCGGCTATCACAATGTACCTTTCTACCTGCTGGATGTCCCTCACCGGCAGGATGCCGCTGCCTTTAACTATGTGGCACGCCAGCTTAAAAGCATAACCTTCTCCCTGGCGGACGCTTTAGGGGTCCCGTGGGACCAGGAACGCTTCCAGGAGGCCTTGCTTGCCTCGAACACGGCCCGGGAGCACTTGCTGGCCGTCAACCGGCTGCGCGGGCAGCGGCCTGCCTGCATTCGCGGTGATGAAGCCCACGGGTTTATTTACCTGATGCTGGCCGGTTTCGGGTCGGGGGCTGCGGCCGCGGTGTACAGGCAGCTGGCCGCGGAGCTGGAACAGCGGTGGCGGGAACAACGCCGGGCCGTGCCGGAGGAAAGGGCCCGCCTTTTGTGGCTCCACCTGCGGCCCTATTATCCCACGGAGATTTTTAACCTCCTTGAACAGAAGGCCGGCGCGGTGGTTGTTTTCGAAGAAATGCACCACGTCTACTGGGAACCCCTGGACCCGGCCAGGCCGTTTTACAGCCTGGCGGGCAAGGTCTTAAGCCACCACGGCCTGGGTTGTATAAGCAGGAGGATAGAAGCCATCCTGGCCATGGTTGACGCCTACCAGGTGGATGGCGTCATTCACTTTGCCCACTGGGGCTGCCGCCAGAGCACGGCCGGCCTGCGCTTGCTGCAGGATGCTTTGCGGGACAGGGAGATCCCCTTCCTGAACCTGGAAGGGGACTGCGTGGATAAAAGCAAGTACGCTCCCGGCGCCACCAGGACGCGCCTGGAAGGTTTTCTGGAAATGCTACGAGCAGTTTAAAGGAGGTTGTCCTTTTGACTGTAACTGCGGGACTGGATCTGGGTTCGCTGACGACCAAAGCTGTCGTTATCCGCGATGGAGCGATTGCCGGGTCGGTTGTTATGAAAAGCGGGGTCCGGAGTGAAGATATTGCCTGGCGAGCCTTAAAGGCAGCCCTGGATCAGGCGGGTATAGGGGAAGAGCAGGTAGACGGTATTGTGGCCACCGGCTATGGGCGCGTCAGGGTACCTTTTGCCCACCGCAAAGTGACAGAAATAACCTGCCATGCCCGGGGGATATATCACCTCTGGCCGGAGGTGGCGACAGTAATTGATATCGGCGGCCAGGACAGCAAGGTAATCCTCCTTGATCGTGGGGGGAAGGTGCGCGACTTTGTCATGAATGAAAAGTGCGCCGCCGGGACCGGGCGTTTCCTGGAAGTCATGGCCCGGTCCCTGGAGGTTAACGTTGAAGAAATGGGGGAGCTCTCCCTGGCAGCACCGCGGGGCGCCAGCATCAGCAGCATGTGCACGGTTTTTGCGGAATCAGAAGTGGTCTCCCTGGTAGCCGAAGGCCGGCCGGTAGCCGAAATAATCCGCGGCCTGCATGAAGCTGTTGCCCAGCGGGTAGCGGCCATGGCCAGCCGCGTGGGCTGGGAAGAGCCGGTAGCCATGACGGGCGGGGTGGCGAAAAACAGGGGTGTCGTCAAGAGCCTGGAAGATAACCTGGGGACCGCTATTCGCGTACCCCCGGACCCGCAGATCATTGGCGCCCTGGGCGCGGCCCTGCTGGCAGCTGACAGCAAGAAATAAACAGAAAACGAGGTGCCCTTGTTTGCCATACGAACCCATTGCCCCTATCACCTGGAAGGACGGCCAGGTGGAGATGATCGACCAGACGAGGCTGCCCGGGGAACTGGTTATTATCCACCCCCGCACGGTAGAGGAGATGTGGGACGCTATAAAAAAGCTCAAGGTCCGGGGGGCACCGGCCATCGGTATAGCTGCGGCCCTGGGCCTTTACCTGGCTATCAAGAATTCCCGGGCCGGGGACAGGGCGGAATTTGAGGCCGAGCTAAAACAGGCCGCCGCTTACCTGGCCTCATCCCGGCCTACGGCGGTGAACCTTTTCTGGGCCTTAAAACGGGTGCAGCAGGCAGTGGCAGCTGCCACGACGGATGATGTTTCTTCCTTGAAGGAACTGGTGTTAAAGGAAGCCCTGGCCATCCGCGACGAAGATGAAGCCATGTGCCGGGCCATCGGGGAAAATGGCGCTTCCCTCCTCCAGGATGCTGAAGCCGTCCTCACCCACTGCAATGCCGGTACCCTGGCTACCGCCCGCTACGGCACGGCCCTGGCGCCCATCTATTACCTGGCTTCCCGGGGTAAAGTCCTCAAGGTCTTTGCCGATGAGACCCGGCCCCTGCTCCAGGGAGCCAGGCTTACGGCCTGGGAGCTGCACCAGGCGGGCATCCCGGTTACCCTGATTACCGATAATATGGCTGCCACCGTCATGGCCCGGGGCTGGGTCCAGGCGGTCATCGTCGGCGCCGACCGCATTACGGCCAACGGCGATGTGGCCAATAAAATCGGCACCTACGGGGTGGCCATCCTGGCCAGGGAACACGGCATCCCCTTTTATGTGGCGGCACCGGCTTCCACCTTTGACTTGAGCCTCTCCAGCGGCGACCAGATACCCATTGAAGAAAGAGACCCGGCTGAAGTCAGCCACTTTGGCCTGCGGCCTACGGCGCCGGAAGGCATCAACATTTTTAACCCGGCCTTTGACGTGACTCCTCACCGTTATGTAACGGCCATTATTACGGAAAGAGGGATCATCCGCCCGCCATATAAACAAAATATCGCGCGCATAATATAAAAAACCACCCCTAAGGAGGCCGGGTACGAAAATGAATAAGGAAAGGGAAATTGACGAGCAGCGGCGGTTGGCTGAAGCCCTGGAGGAAGAGCAAGAGCAAAAGAGGGAGCAGTTCGCCCGTAATATCATGCGGGAAAGGGAAGGCGTTGCTGCTGAAAGGGAGAAATTCCTCCAGGACCTGAAGACCGGGTCCATTAAGAAGTTGTAGCTAAGAAAAGAGGCCATTTGCAAGCAAAATATATAGAAGGGAGCGTTATCCGGGTGCGGATTGCGATTATCGGCGGTTCCGGGGTTTACGATCCGGGTATTTTAAGCAATATCCGGGAAGAAAGGGTTGATACGCCCTACGGTACGGCCGTCGTTAAGGTCGGTACTTACCAGGGCGAGGAGATAGGCTTCATGCCCCGCCATGGGGAGAAGCACACCGTGCCTCCCCACAGGGTGAATTACCGGGCCAACATCTGGGCCCTGAAGATGCTTAAAGTGGAACGGGTGCTGGCCACGGCCGCTGTCGGTTCCACCAACCCCGGTTACAGGCCCGGGGATTTCGTCATTGTCAATGATTTCCTGGACTTTACCAAAACCCGCACTTATACCTTTTTTGAAGGCGGCGAGATGGGGGTAGTCCATACGGATTTTACCACGCCTTACTGCCCCGAACTGCGGCGGCTGCTGGTGGAGACGGCCGCCGGGCTGGGGATCAAGGCCCACGACGGCGGGGTCTACGCCTGTACCGAAGGACCACGCTTTGAAACCCCGGCCGAGATCCGCATGATCCGGCAGCTGGGCGGGGACCTGGTGGGGATGACCAATGTGCCCGAAGTGATCCTGGCCCACGAGGGGGGCCTGTGCTACGGCCTCATTGCCATGGTGACCAATATGGCGGCCGGCATTTCCGCCACTCCTTTAAGCCACGCCGAGGTCCTGGAGATCATGGACCAGAACGGCAAGAACCTGCGCGATCTCATCATGCAAACTATCCCCAGGATTCCCCGGAAAAGAAACTGCCGCTGCAGCCTTACCGGTGGGAAGATTGAGGTCTGAAAAGGGAGGAGTAGGAAATGGTTGCGTCTATTATTCGCGATCCCGGCTTGGCCCCCGGGGGGCTGCTGAAAATCGAGTGGGTGCAAAAGCATATGCCCATATTAAATGAAATTCGCCGGGACTTTGAGGAGCGGCGGCCCTTTGCCGGCAAAAGGGTGGCCATCTGCCTGCACTTGGAAGCCAAGACGGCCTACCTGGCCCTGGTCCTCCAGGCCGGGGGGGCGGAAGTGGCCATCTGTGGTTCCAACCCCCTGTCCACCCAGGATGACGTCTGCGCCGGCCTGGCAAGCCTTGGGGTGTCTGTCTACGCCCACCATGGTTGCACGGCGGGAGAATATAATTTTTATTTGAATAAAGTGCTGGATACCAGGCCCCAGTTGTTGATTGATGACGGCGGCGACCTGGTCCATTTACTCCATACCGGCCGGCGGGAGCTCCTGCCGGGGATTACCGGCGGTGCCGAAGAGACCACCACCGGCATTTTACGCCTGCAGGCCATGGAAGCCGAGGGGGTCCTGGCCTTTCCCATGGTGGCCGTCAACAACGGTGACTGCAAGCACCTTTTTGACAACCGTTACGGTACCGGCCAGTCTACCTGGGATGGTATCATGCGCAATACCAACCTGACGGTCTGCGGCAAGACTGTGGTCGTTGCCGGTTACGGCTGGTGTGGCAAGGGGGTGGCCATGCGGGCTAAAGGCCTGGGTGCCCGGGTAATAGTTACCGAGGTTAACCCGGTCAGGGCCAATGAAGCCTTGATGGACGGCTTCCAGGTCATGCCTATGCGGGAAGCGGCTAAAGCCGGGGACTTCTTTGTGACGGTTACCGGCTGTGCCAATGTCATCCGCGGTGAACATTACGCCGTCATGAAGGACGGCGCCATACTCGCCAACGCCGGCCATTTTGACGTGGAAATCAACAAGCAGGATTTAAAGGCTATGGCCAAAAGCCACCGGGTGGCGCGCCGCAATATTGAGGAGTTTGTCCTGGAGGACGGCCGGCGCATCTATCTCCTGGCCGAGGGGCGCCTGGTAAACATAGCTGCCGCCGACGGCCACCCGGCCGAGATCATGGACCTCACCTTTGCCCTCCAGGCCCTTTCCCTGGACTACCTGGTAAAGAATGCCGGCAAGCTGCCGCCCCGGGTCCTCCCTGTGACCAGGGAAATCGACCGCCAGGTGGCCTCATTGCGCTTAAGGGCCCTGGGGGTGGAGATAGATACCCTGACGGAAGAACAGGAACGTTACCTGGCCGGCTGGCGGCATGAGGAGGGCGCTACGGCCGCCTCCAGGTAAGTCAGGGTACACGCCGCCGCATCCAGGCGGGCGCTGATACCCAGGGGCAGGGTGGCCTGGGTAGCCAGGTGGCCGGCCGGCAGGCCGTAGAAACAGGGAATGCCCAGGGGGGCCAGGTGCCCGGTTATGACTTCCAGGGGGCCGGGTTTAAGAGAGGAATCCCCGCACCCGGTACAGATACCAAAAACAATCCCGGCTGCCGCCTCCAGCTTGCCTGCCAGCTTGAGCTGGGTGAGCAGCCGGTCGAGGCGGTAGGGCGCCTCATCCACTTCTTCGAGGAAAAGGATTTTCCCCCGGGTGTCAATTTCAAAGGGTGTGCCCAGGCTGGCCACTACCAGGGAGAGGTTACCCCCAGTGACTATACCTTCGGCCTGTCCGGGGGTAATGGTTACCGGTGGGGGTAACCCCGGCGCTGGCGGGATGCTGCCCAGGGGTGAAGTAACCGTCAGGGCCCGGCAGAGGTTTTCCCGGGTATAGGGGTGCAAGTCCTCGCTGCCCAGTTCGGGATAGAGCATGGGGCCGTGGAAGGTTACCAGGCCGGTCATTTTGTTGAGGGCCAGGTGCAGGGCGGTAATGTCGCTGTAGCCCACTAAAATTTTTGGATGGCAACGGATAAGGTTGTAGTCGAGATCAGCCAGGAGCCGCAGGGTGCCATAACCGCCCCGGAGGCAGGTTATGGCCTTTACTTCCGGGTCCCGGAACATCTGGTGCAGGTCGGCCAGGCGTCCGGCATCGCTGCCGGCCAGGTAACCGGCGGCCTTGCTTATATGGGCCCCGGTACGGACCCGGTAACCCAGGCTGCGCCAGAAGCGGATCCCCCTGGCCAGGTAAGCCGGGTCCGCCAGGGGACTGGCCGGGGCAATGATCCCGATGGTATCGCCCTCCAGAAGGGCCGGAGGTTTTAAAATGGTGGTTGGTCCGGACATGGCACTTCCCTCTACCTGGAGTATCAATTCCTGCGATCCTGGTTCACTTACATTACATCCAGGTCGGCCTCTAGTTGGCTCTGGTTAACTGGCACCAGGCCCCCTGATCCATATTATATGCTGCTGCTAAAATAAAAACGGCAGGGTTTACCTGCCGTTTGCCCATTATTGAACCGGGCAGTGTTATTTGCGGGTGATGCCGTCGGCATTTTTTTCAGCAGAACCCTTGGCAATGAAAGTCTTGCAGCAGGTTTCTGCCGAAGACTTAACAGGGGTGGCTGAAATAGTACCGGCCATGGGGGCATCGACATTCTGGGGTTGAGAGTTACTCATGGCATCGGAAGTAACCAGGATCTGTGAGGCATCACAGACATTACCACTGGACCAGTAATGGCAGTTATTAACGCTGCAGGTAATGCGCGGCATAAAAGGCACCTCCAATAATTAATTGGCCTTCTAAAGAAAATATCCCCCGGCAGCAGCCTTTTTATGCGCCTGAGTTCCATTAGATAATTTATATCCCACCGGTAAATACTAATTTTGAAGTTTTAGTGAAGTTCCTTGACAAAGGTGAAGTCGGTAAATAAGATGGACTTAAACAACTACAGGCAGGGGGTATGTCAAACTTAACCCTGAACTTGCTGAAAATAGTTAAGGAGGTTATAATATATGATGTGGGGATATTTCGGCAACTGGGGGATGGGCCTCTGGATGCTGGTCTGGTGGGTGTTACTAATCGGTATCCTGGTCCTGGCGGTCTATGGCCTGGTAAGCCTCTTTAACCGCCGCACCGGCCAGCAGCCCGTGCTGCGTCCCGACCCCCTGGGAATTTTGAAGGAACGTTATGCAAGGGGTGAAATTACCACCGACGAGTACCACCGCATGCGTGAGGAACTGAAGGAATAAAACCCCATTTGCAGGGAAAACGTCATAAACGTTTAAGCACCATCACCAGCGAAGCAACGTATAGGTCTTCTAAAGATCCCACCTCTCACTTCTCACATTTCATATCTTATTAAGGGGGAGGGTGGCTATGCGACGCCAACTTGGTAGCGATGCCGGCTTAACGGCGCGGATGTTTTTAACCATGTTTTTGCTGGCAGCCCTGTATCTCTTTTTCCTGGCCGTCCTGTGGCAGGCCGGGGTCAGTTATACAGGTATGATCATTTTTGTCGGGATCATGCTGGCCGTCCAGTATTACTTTTCCGACCGCATGGTGCTCTGGTCCATGGGTGCCCGGGAGGTATCGCCCCGGGAAGCGCCGGAACTCCATGCCCTGGTGGAAAGGCTGGCCGCCCTGGCCGACTTACCCAAACCCAGGGTGGCTATTGTTGATACTCCCATGCCCAATGCCTTCGCCACCGGCCGTAATCCGGCCAATGCCGTCGTGGCAGTGACAACCGGCATCCTGGAACGCCTGGACCCGCCGGAACTGGAGGCCGTCCTGGGCCATGAATTGAGCCATATCAAAAACCGGGATATGACGGTGCTGACGCTGGCCAGCTTTTTTGCTACCGTTGCTTCCTTTATTGTGCAAAACTTTTTCTACTGGGGCGGCGCCTTTAGCGGCCGCGACCGGGACGAGCGCAACAATACCATGCTGGTTTACCTGGTGTCCCTGGTGGTCTGGCTGGTTAGTTACTTCCTCATTCGTGCCCTGTCCCGTTACCGGGAGTTTGCCGCCGACCGGGGTGCGGCCATCCTTACCGGTTCGCCGGGCCAGCTGGCCTCCGCCCTGGTAAAGATCAGCAGCAGCATGGCGCGCATCCCTGACCGGGATTTACGCCAGGCCGAGGCCTTTAACGCCTTCTTCATTATCCCGGCCTTAAACGGCAACAGCATCATGGAACTTTTCTCTACCCACCCGTCCCTGGAGCGCCGCCTGGCCTACCTGCGTAAACTGGAGCGGGAAATGGAGGAGTGGCGGTGAGCTTATGGGACGCCCTCCTGGGGCGGACCCGGGTACCGCCGGCGCGGACGGAGCCTCTTTTTGCCCTGAGCACGGCCATTATCACCCTGGAAAGCGAGCTGGGCTGGCACCCCGGCGGCCGGGGCGGGGTGGTGCTGCGGCCTGGGGAAGATAGTTTTTTTGCCGGCGCCCGCGAAGAGACGGAGGAACTGGTAGCCCTGGCCGCCCGGGAAATGGAGGGCCGCCTGGAGAGTAAAAAGGATGAATACGGCTACCAGTGGCTCATCTTCGCCGACCGCGACTGGGAGGATCTGGTGGCCCTGGTCCATATGGCCGGCCAGAATTTTAAGGACAGGGGCGCCGGCGACCGCCTGCTGGCGGCGGTTTTTAAGCTGCAGAAAAAGGACCAGGTCCTCTATCTCATTTTTAGCTATAAGCGGGGAGCCTTTTACCCCTTTATCCCCGTTGATGAGCAGAATAAGAAGCGGGATAATGCCGGGGAAATGCGCCTGGCGGCTTTAATGGAGAAGGAACTTCCCTGGGAAAAGGATATCACCCGCTGGTACCCCCTCTGGGGTTGCCCGGTATAACCCACGAAAGGAGCTTTTGTACTATGGGCATCCTGTCGCGTATGTCGACAATTTTCAAATCTAAGATGAATAAGATCCTCGATCAGGTAGAAAACCCCCAGGAAACCCTGGAATATTCCTACAACCGCCAGCTGGAAATGCTCCAGAACGTCAAACGTAACCTGGCTGATGTCGTTGCTTCCAAAAAACGCCTGGAACTCCAGGCCATCAAGCTAAAGGACAGCCAGAAAAAGCTGGAAGAACAGGCCCGCCAGGCCCTGCAGTTGGGGCGGGAGGACCTGGCCACCACCGCCCTGGAGCGGAAAGCAGCCATCCAGCAACAACTGGATGGCCTGGAAGAGCAGATTAAAGGGCTGGAGGCCGAACAGGCAAAGCTGGCTGCCGTGGAGGCCAAACTCCAGGCCAAGGTAGAGGCCTTCCGGACCAAGAAAGAAATAATCAAAGCCCAGTATTCGGCGGCCCAGGCCCAGGTCAAGATCGGGGAAGCGGCTACCGGCCTGTCGGAAGAGCTGGCCGACGTCTCCCTGGCCATCCAGCGGGCTGAAGAAAAAACTGAGCAAATGCGGGCCCGGGCGGCAGCCATTGACGAACTGGTAAACTCCGGGGTGCTGGAAGACGCCCTGGAAACGGCCGATCCCCTGGAGAGGGAGCTGAAGCAGGCCAGCGCTGCCAGCCAGGTCCAGGCGGAACTGGAACGCTTGAAGAAAGAGGTGGGCAAAGCTTGATTATCCGTATTTTAACGGAAGGGCAGTACCGGCTGGAAGGGGAGGCTCTGAGCGAGCTCGACCGTCTGGATGACAGGTTGCTGGATGCCCTGGCGGCAGGTAACCGCGAGGAATATGATGCTAATTTCGGCGAGGTCCTGTCCTTGATCCGGGGCAGGGGTAGCCGCATTCCCGATACCGAACTGGTAGAATCGGATCTCATCCTGCCGGCACCGGACACCAGCTTTGAAGAGGCCCGCAATCTCTTTGCCGGTTACCCGCGGCAGCTGAGTTAAGCTGAAAGTAGAGACGCTATAAAAGACAGGTATCTTGAAAGATGCCTGTTTTTTTGCTGGCGCCATATGGTAGGATATAGTATAATAGGAATTAAATGGAGCCGCAACCATCGAAAGCATGAAAATTGCGGGCTGGCATTTGTCTGAAGCGAGCGAGCTTCTACCGAGCGGCGAAGCGGTCCTGGCGAAGCCGAGGGATGATAAGCGGGGCCGAGGACAGAGAGGCCTGCGGCCGGATTCTAAAGGCAAGGACGCCGAATAGGCCGGGAACCCCGCCCGAGCCCGAGGCTGAGCCATAAGCCGCTCCGCGAGGACTTTGGTGCGAGCTAGACAATGCCAGCCTGTGACAAAGTTATTTTTGCGGGAGGGGAGAAAATGCGGAAAGCCAGTTTAGCCGGGCTAATCATGTTTTTCCTGCTGCTGCCGTGGGGAACGGCCTGGGCCGGGCCGGCGGCGAGTTCACTTCTGGCCCTGTTACCACCGGAACAGGCCAGGGCAGCAGCATTAACCCGGGGAGGCTTTGCCGTCATGCTGGCGGCAGCGGCCCGGCTTAAAAGTGAGGCTGCTGGCGACAACCTGCCCGGAGACGTCCCGGCCGGTAGCTGGTATGCCCCGGCTTTAAAAGCCCTCTGGCAGGAGGGGATGATCCATGGCTATCCCAACGGCACCCTGCGTCCCGACCAGGAGATAACCACCCTGGAGGCTGTTATTCTCACCGCCCGGGTCCTGGGATTACCCAATGAGATCAGCTCGCCTCCTACCGGACTGCAAGCCGGAGATATACCCTACGGCTTCAACCAGTATGCCTTTTTCCAGCGCCAGGGGTTACTGCCGCCGGGGGGACCAATGGCCGTCCTGGCACCGGCAGCCGCAGCCGGCTGGCTGGCAGAAGTCTTTAGCTCAGACCCCAGGGCGAAAGATCTTGTGGATAAATGCCGCCAGGCCCTGGCCCGCCAGCAGGGTATTGCTACCCGGGGGGAGGCCAGCATTAAATTTCACAGCCGGCCGGGTTTGCCGGCTACGACGGAACTGGACCGGCTGGCAATTAAGGGAGAGGTTCGCAATGAACTTCTCCTGCCGGGGCAAATGCACCAGGTTGCTGCCCTGGAACTGGAAGGCCGTAAGACGCTGCGCGTAGAACAGGTTGTTAGCAATGGCAGCCTGTACCGCCGGGTTACAGAGGCTCCGGGCCAGCCCGGTGACTGGCAACAGTTAAACCTGGCTCCCGATGTTACCATCTTAATGCGCCAGCAGCAAAACCTGGGACTGCCGGCAGGAATTTTCCCCTACTTGCACTATCGCTACCTGGGAGCAAGCAAAGTTGCCGGCCAGGAGGTCCTGGGGATCAGTTTTTATACCCGCCTCAATACACCCGGGAGTGTTACCGGCCTTTTACCGCCGGCAGCCCTGGGCGAGGGCCTGGAAGCCTACCTGAACCCGCCTGGCAAACTTGTCCGCTCCTTTTCTTATTGGGGTTTAGTTTACGTCAATCCCCACACCTTTTTACCCGTCAGGAGCGTTATTAACCTTATCCTGGCCTTTGCCCCAGCTTACCGGGGGCAGCCGGCACCTGTGGCAGCCATGGAGATGCGCTACCAGGTAGACAGTTATACCTATCAGGCCATCAAGATTAACCTACCGGTTCCGGTGCCGCCGCCAGTAAAGGAACACTAGCAGGATGATGCCCGCGACGATAACCACATCAAAGCGGTGGAAAAGGGGACCCAGGGCTTCCCAGTTGGCCCCCAGCTGGCGGCCGATATAGACCAGGAGGATGGACCAGGGCAGGGAGCCCAGGAAGGTGTAAATGACAAAGCGGCCGAAGGGCATGGCGGCAATGCCGGCCGGCAGGGAAATAAAGGTCCGGATGACGGGCATCAGCCTGGTAAAGAAGACGGTTGCTTCGCCGTAGCGCTGAAACCACTTTTCCGCTGCGGCGAATTCTTTTTCGGAGAAAAAGACATAGCGGCCATACTTTTTTAAGAAAGGGCGTCCCCCCCGGAGACCCACAAGGTAGGCGATAATAGAGCCAATGGTACCGCCAAAGGTACCGGCCAGGACGGTACCCCAGAAACTGAGCTGGCCGGTGCTTACCAGGTAACCACCAAAGGGCAGGATAATTTCGCTGGGGAGAGGTATACAGGCGCTTTCAATGGCCATACCTATGGCTATACCTGTATAGCCGAGGCTGGCAATGGCTGTGGTAATGGCCAGGAAAATTGGTGCCAAAAAGTTCATCACCGCTGGCTTCTCCTTCCGTGGATGGCAGTAGGGGGAACTGAAAGGCTGCGCATGGGTGTAGTATCTGGCGTCCGGGATAATTATACCAGGCCTGGCGGTAGCCAACAAGGCTTTAAGCCTGCGCCGGGCAGGCAGGAAAACCTGTCTTAAGGTCGAATTATTTTCAAGTGCAGTCATTTAAATTTTGTTTAATTTTTTAAAGTATGACTGAAGGAATTGGGGGGATTAATGGCGAATACATATTAAAGCCTTCCCTATAACTTCAGCAAAGGGGGATCTGCATGATGATAAAGAAAGGGAAAAAGATAGTTGCCGTGCTGTTAGCTGTAGTCCTGGCGGCCAGTATGCTGGCAGGCTGTGGCGGCAATAAGGCCCAACCGTCCGGCAATGCCGGCAACACTGCCCAGAGCGAGGGCCAGAAAGCGGCTGCCAAATTTAAGGTAGCGGCCCTTTTGCCGGGACCCATTAACGACGGTGGTTGGAACGCTTCTGCCTATGACGGCATCAAGAAGGCCGAAAAAGAACTGGGGGCTGAGATAGCCTACCGGGAAAGCGTGCCCCAGTCGGACTTTGAAGAAGCCTTCCGGGCCTACGCTTCCCAGGGTTACAACGTCATCATTGGCCATGGCTTCCAGTTTGGCGATGCTGCCAAGAAAGTAGCCAAAGAGTTTCCCAAGACTACCTTTTTAATTACCGACAGCAGGGTTTCCCAGGAGCCCAACGTTGGCTCCTACAGCGTCCTGGCCAAACAGGCCGGTTTCCTGGGCGGTGCCCTGGCGGCCTTGATGACCAGGTCGGGCAAGGTGGCCTGTGTCGGCGGCCTTTCCATCCCGCCGGTTACCGATACCATTGAAGGATTCAAAAAAGGTGTTAAATATGTCAACCCCAAGGTTGAGGCCATGACGGCCATTACCGGCAGCTTTGAGGATGTGGCCAAGGCCAAGGAAACTGCCCGGGCCTTTATTGAAAACGGTGCCGATATCATTATGCACAACGCCGACCAGGCCGGCCTGGGAGTTATCCAGTCGGCCCAGGAAAAGAAAATCCTGGCCATCGGTGTCATCAAGGACCAGAGCGGTATCGCCCCTGACACCGTCTTCGTCAGTGCCTACCGTAATATTGCCGACGGTATCGTGTACATGCTGAAGCAGGTCAAAGACGGCCAGTTTAAGGCCCAGTTCTATCCCCTGGGCGTGAAGCAAAATGTCGTCGGCCTCTACTGGAACTCCCAATTGCAGAGCAAAGTGCCACCCGAGGTTAAGACTAAGATTGAACAAATTATCAACGACCTGAAGGAAGGCAAAATCGATATCGACAGTCTCCCCCAGTAAGACTTGAGCGACCGGGCCGGTTCCCATGGGTACCGGCCCTTGCGTTTGTACCTGGTCGTGCCAGCTCTGGTAGCCACGCCCTGACAGTACCCGCTGCTTGCCGGGCGAAACTCCGCCTTACACCAGGGCCGGCCTGGCAGCCCCCAACCTTACGACCAGCTTATTGCCCGGGCGAAACCCTGCTTTATGTCCGGCGGCCAGCCGCCTGGCGACCTTTACCTGGCAAACCTGCGCTCCCATCCCCTCGCTAGTCGCTCTTCCTGCCACACCCGGCGCTCCGGCTGCTACCTGCCGGGTGAGGCCCCTCTTATCCCCTTTGCTATCGCCCTTCTCCGGACCGGCGCTTCCTGTTACAATTCCATCGGTAATCCCTGCTTTTACCCCCGCTTTCCTGCCCGGACAACCTTCTCTTTTGGCCCGGCTTACGCTATAATAGCCTTATCGTATTAACGTTTAAATAGCAGGGGGAGGAGCAAGGCAGCTTTGTCAGTGGTAGAACTGCTAAAAGAAAAAATCTGCCAGGAAGGGCGGGTCATTTCCGATGATATTCTTAAAGTGGATTCCTTCTTAAACCACCAGATTGACCCGGTGTTGATGTTAGAGGTGGGGCAGGAGTTTGCCCGCCGCTTTGCTGGTACCGGTATTACCAAGGTCCTGACGGTGGAAGCCTCCGGGATAGCCGTAGCCCTCATGACGGGTTTGAGCCTCCAGGTACCGGTGGTTTTTGCCAAGAAAAAGCAACCTTCCACCATGGAAGGCGATACTTACTGCGGCCGGGTACGTTCTTTTACCAAAGAGGAGGTCATAGACATAGTAGTGGCCGGCAGTTACCTGGGACCGGAGGACCGGGTGCTGATTATCGATGATTTCCTGGCCTCCGGGGAGGCGGCCAGGGGACTGTTAAAGATTATCGACCAGGCCGGGGCCACCCTGGTGGGTATCGGCACTGTCATTGAAAAGGTCTTCCAGAGCGGCGGCGAGACTTTGCGGGAGCAGGGCATCCGGGTGGAGTCCCTGGTGCAGATCGGCAGCCTGGCCGGGGGGCAAATTGAATTTTTAAATTAATTTTACACTGGCCAGCAGGATTTTTTTACCGGGCGGCGAAGATCTAAACTAAACAACTGAATTAGATTACTTCCGAGTTGTCGCTTCCCTCCGGGAAGGGCAAACGTCAGGGCCGGGGAGCAATCCCTTGACCTGCTATTGGGCAAAGGAAGGTACTCTTGGGAAGAGGGAGTACCTTTTTGTTATTCAGGCCGGGATGCAGCGCGGCCGTCCAACCGCGGTTTAAGTATCCCCATCCGCTGTTAGCGGCCGGGTGACCTGACCAGCCTTTCATCCTGCTCCCCGAGGAGGTGAGAGCCGCAGAAGAGAAGTAAAAATGTCGCATTTATACAGCAAATCTCGAAGGGAGGAATTATTTTGGCTAAACTACTGGTCGTAGATCAGGACAAGTGCACTGCCTGCCGCCGCTGTGAACTGAGCTGTTCCTTTAAACATACCGGTGAATTCAACCCGGCGGCGGCCCGGCTGTCGGTGGCAGCCTTCCTTGATGATGATTATTACCTGCCGGTAGTCTGCCAGCACTGCGATGAGCCCGCCTGCCAGGCCGTCTGCCCGGCCGGGGCCATCAGCCGTGATGAGAAAACCAATGCCGTGGTGATTAACGAGGACCGCTGCATCGGCTGCCGCATGTGTATCATGGCCTGCCCCTTTGGTGCGGTTGATTATTCGGTAGCGGAGCAGAAGGTAGTCAAATGCGACCTCTGCCAGGGCGAGCCGGAGTGCGTCCTGAACTGCCCCTGGGGCGCCCTGGAGTATAAAGAACCGGCCGGCCAGGCCCTGGGCAAACGGCTGCAAATGGCCCGCAGGGTCCAGGCTGCTCTACGGGAGGTGGTCTAAAATGTACGGCTGGGTTGGTCAACTGCTGAGGGTTAATTTAAGCAGCGGCGAGTGCCGGGTTGAAAAGTTAGATCCTGCCCTGGCCCGGGATTATGTTGGCGCCCGGGGCCTGGCCAGCAAGATCCTTTATGATGAAGTTGACCCGCAGGTTGATCCTCTAGCACCGGAAAACAAACTGATCTTCATGACCGGGCCCCTGACCGGGACCATGGCCATTTCCGCCAGCCGCTATAACGTCGTCACCAGGTCGCCCCTGACGGGGGCCATTGCCGCTTCCAGCTCCGGCGGCTACTTTGGCGGCGAGCTTAAGTATGCCGGCTTTGACGGGATTATTTTTGAGGGCAAGGCAACCGAACCTGTTTACCTCTGGATTGAAGATGGCGCTTACGAGCTGCGCCCAGCCGGGGAGCTGTGGGGGAAAAATACTCACGAGACAGAAGAGGCTATCAAAGCAGCCACCTGCCCCAATGCCAGGGTGGCCTGCATCGGCCCGGCGGGGGAAAAGCTGGTGCGCTTTGCCTGCGTTATTAATGATAAGCATCGGGCTGCCGGCCGTTCGGGTGTCGGCGCCGTCATGGGCTCGAAAAACCTGAAGGCCGTCGCTGTCCGTGGCCATGGCGGCATTAAGGTTGCTGACGGGCCGGCTTTCCGGGAAGCGGTCCTGGCGGCCCTGGCCAAAATCAAAGCCAACGACGTTACTCACGGTGGCCTGCCGGCCTACGGTACCGGTGTGCTGGTCAATGTCATCAACGCCCACGGCGGCCTGCCGACTCGTAACTTCCAGACTGGCATTTTTGCCGGGGCGAGCAAGATCAGCGGTGAGGCCCTGGCCGAGAACTACCTGGTTCGCAAGAAGGGCTGCCTGGCCTGCCCCATCGCCTGCGGCCGCGCCACCCTGGTGCCCCGGGGCCCCTATGCCGGCCACGGCGAAGGGCCGGAGTACGAAGCTCTCTGGTCCCTGGGTGCTGACTGCGGTGTAGACGACCTGGCGGCGGTGACCAAAGCTAATTACCTGGCCAATGAGCTGGGGTACGATCCTATTTCCTTCGGCGCTACCCTGGCCTGTGCCATGGAGCTTTATGAGAAGGGCTACCTGCCGGCGAAGGATACAGAGCTGCCTCTGGAATTTGGTAACGCCGCTGTGCTGGTAGAAACGGCCCGCAAGGTGGGTTACCGCGAAGGCATCGGTGACCTCCTGGCCGAGGGCTCCTACCGCCTGGCCGAACGTTACGGCCATCCGGAGCTCTCCATGAGCAGCAAGAAGCAGGAATACCCGGCCTATGACCCGCGGGCCTTCCAGGGTATCGGCCTGAATTACGCCACCGCCAATCGTGGCGGTTGCCACGTACGGGGCTACACCATTGCCTCGGAGGTCCTGGGCATCCCGGTGCAGACTGACCCTCATTCGCCTGAGGGCAAGGCGGCCCTGGATAAGGCCTTCCAGGACCTGACCGCCCTGGTAGATGCCAGCGGTATGTGCCTCTTTACCACTTTCGCCCTGGGAGCGCCTGATATCGTCAGCATGCTGGCGCCGGCCACCGGTGTACCCTACACGGAGGAAACCGCCCTCCTTGCGGGTGAAAGGATTTATAACCTGGAGCGCCTCTTTAATTTTAGTGCCGGCCTGACTAAAGAGGACGATACCCTGGCACCGCGCCTGCTGGCAGAGCCCATGCCCGAAGGGCCGGCCAGAGGCAAGACTTCCGCCTTGGCGCAGATGCTGGCGGAATACTATCAAGTGCGCGGCTGGGACGAGGAAGGCCGGGTCACGGCAGCCACCATGGAAAGGTTAGGATTGGCTTAAATTAGCTTATGAAAACATGGACGCCGGCCAGGGCGCTTCCTTGATCAAACAACCCTGTTTCTTAGGGGAGCGTAGGAGATGGAAGTAGAACTTTTGAGTTTCTTGCAGCGGGCGGCCGGGGAAAGCCGGGTAGAGGTGGAAGCAGCTACCGTCGACGAACTCCTGGCTGCCCTTATCTCCCGTTACGGGGAAACTTTCCGCCGGGAACTCATGACCCCGGGGGGAAAGCTGAAGCCCGGCATAGCCATCCTGGTGAACGGCCGCAATATCAACTTCTTGCAGGGGCCGGCCACTCCTTTAAGCCCGCGGGACAAAGTAACCATCATACCGCCGGCGGCAGGTGGATAAGGGCTAATATTTACCAGAGAAAGTTGGTGGCTGACGCCAGTGTATTACCTCATTATCGGCAACAGTGCTGCCGGGGTGGCCGCGGCCCGGGCCATCCGCCGCACCGATCCTGGTGGGAATATAACGATAGTAGGCGATGAGCCTTATACCTACTACGCCCGTGTCCTTACGTCGTATTACCTCGGCGGCCTTATACCCAGGGAAAAACTCTGGCTGGCAGGCGAAGAATGGTACAGGGAGCAGGGGATCCGGCTCATCCCTGGCCGGCGGGCGGTGGCAGTCGATCCGGGAGGCAGCAGGGTGATGCTGGCTGACGGTAGTGAGCTTCCCTATGACCGCCTGCTGGTAGCCACCGGCGCGGCACCCCAGCAAATTGACGTTCCCGGTAGCAACCTGGCCGGTGTTTTTACCCTGCGGACCCTGGACGACGCTGCCGCCATCCGCAAATTCGCCCGGCCCGGGGGGCAGGCGGTGGTCGTCGGCGGCGGCCTAGTGGGCATCAAGGCCGCCGAAGGCCTCCACGCTAGGGGGCTCAAAGTGCGCCTGGTGGTATCCTCGGGCCGGCTCCTTTCCCAGGCCCTCGATGATACCGGCGCGGAACTGGTGCGCCGGGCTATGGGTGCCGCTGGATTTACCGTTCACCTGCGGGAAGATGTCATCGCCCTGGAAGGCCGGGAAAAAGTAACGGCCGCCGTCCTGCGCTCCGGGGCTGTGGTACCGGCGGATGTCGTGGTCGTAGGTAAAGGGGTGCGGCCTAATGTAGACTTCTTACAGGGCAGCGGGATAGAGGTGGACCGCGGTATCCTGGTGGATGATTACCTGGCTACAAGCATTCCCGGCATCTACGCCGCCGGTGACGTCGTCCAGGCCTACGACCGCGCCTGGCAATACCGGCGCCTCAACGCCGTCTGGGGCAACGCCGTGGAGCAGGGCCGCCTGGCCGGGTTTAACATGGCCGGCCACCACACGTCCTACCGCGGTGGTATCGGCCAGAATTCCCTGGTGGTCAGCGGCCTGGGGGTCATCAGCGGCGGCATTGTCAACCCGCCCGGTGAAAAGGAAAGCCGGCCGGCAGGGGGCAGGATGGAACAGGCCGGCAACGGTAGTGCGGCCTACCCTCCGGGCGAGGGCTACCAGGTGCTGACCCGCCTGGACGAAAAACACTCTTATTACCGCAAAGCCGTTCTCCAGGGCCGGCGGCTGGTTGGCATGGTCGCCGTAGGGCCGCCGGAAGGTGCCGGCAGCTTCCAGTCCCTCATCGGCCGGGAAGTAAAAGAAAAATATATCGCTAGTTTCCTGGACGGCAGCTTCACCTGGGCCATGGTGGGGCGGTGACTTACGAGAGCGGGGTAGAACCCGCTCTTAGTTTGTTAAGGGAGGTTTTATTCAGCCAGAAATTATGCTAAACTAAAACAAAGGAGCGTGATAAAGCCAGAATTGCGGCCATGGAAACACGGCTTACGTGGAGGCTATTTGCCTTCTGGATAGGCCTGGCAGCTTTTTTCTAATGGAGTGGTAAAAGTATTTCTGGCCAAGTAGGGGATCACAGGGTCCCCTTTATCACAAGGTGAGATCAGTATGGATAAAAGAATCTATGAGCAATTAAAAGACTACTTTAGCGAGCAACAAAGTATACGTATGGCTTTTTTATTTGGTTCCCGGGCCAAGGGGCGGGCAGGAGCCGAGTCAGATGTAGACCTTGGGGTATACCTTGAGCCTGGTTATACCAGGCAGGATATTTATCAGATGTGGAACGAACTCGAGGATATGCTGGGAACAAAGGTAGATTTACTTGTCTTAAATGAGGCGACACCCTCTATGGCCTGGGCAGCACTAAAGGGCAAGCGTCTTTATATCAGGGATCAAAGTTTTTATATCCAATATCTGCTGGATATTTCCCGGGAAGCTGAAGATTTCCAGCAATATGTACTCGATTGGTGGCGCTGGCGGATGAAAATCAGGGGGGCGGTGTAAAGATGGCACCGATTACTGATGAACAGGTAATTTCTATTGTTCGCCGCCTCAGGTTTATTGCAACTGAATTAGAAGACATTAAGGCCTATGCTCAGATGGATTATTTTCAATACCAGAGCGATCGGAAAAGCCGCCGCGATGTGGAGCGGATTATCGAAAACCTGATCAACGCCGCCCTGGATATCGCTAAAATTCTTATAGCCGGTGAAGACCTGGAAGTGCCGGAAACCTACCGCCAGGCCTTTATCCAGCTCGGTGAAGCGGGGATTATCGACAAAGAACTGGCCCTGGCCCTTGCTGAAAAGGCCAGGACAAGGAATATTTTAGCCCATCAATACCTGGATATAAAATGGGAACTTATCAAAGATTTTTTAGCTACTGGTATTGCTAATATGGAGCAGTTCAAGCAACAGGTAGAGCAGAGGTTAATCACTTTGCGGGATTAGGTGTCTTTGGGAGTGATATTATGTCCTACCTGGGCCTGGTAGCTCCCTATGCGGGCCTGGCCGAACTGGCAGGACAGGTGTGCGCGGAGCTGGAAGAGGACGTAACTATTACCGTCGGCGACCTGGCGGAAGGGGTCAAGGTGGCCCGGGAACTGGCGGCCAGAGGGGCGGAAGTCATTATCAGCCGCGGCGGTACCGCCACGGCTATCAGCCGCTATGTTGAGGTGCCGGTGGTGGAGATTGCCGTCAGCGCCTTTGACCTGGTCCGGGCCCTGGCCGAGGCCCGGGAACTTGGCCAGTACATCGGCGTTGCCGGTTTCCGCAATGTCATTTACGGCACCAAAAGCCTGGAACCGGTCCTGGGGGTCCATATTGAAGAGTTAATTATCGAAGCGGAAGAGGACGCGGCCGGGATTATTGCGGAAGGCAAAGCCAGGGGGCTGGAGGTCATCGCCGGCGATGCCGTATCCGTCCGGTCAGCCCGGGAACTGGGGCTCCAGGCGGTACTCGTCACCTCCGGCAAAGAGGCCATCAGCCAGGCCATCCGCGAAGCCAGGGAGGTAGCCCTGGTGCGCCGGCGGGAACGGGCCCGGGCCGAGCAATTGAAAGTGATCCTCGATTTTGCTTATGAGGGCATTGTGGCCGTCGACCAGGAAGGCTGCATTACCCTGGTCAACCCGGCAGCCGAAAAGATCCTGGGCCTGGCGGCCCACCGGGTAGTGGGACGGCCGGCGCGGGAAGTCTTGCCGGGCGTTCCCCTGGACCAGGTACGGCAGTCCGGGCAAAAGCGCCTGGGGGAACTGCACCGGGCCGGTAATACCCTGGTAGCCGAGAACGTGGTCCCGGTCATTGCCGGGCGGGAAATTGTCGGTGCTGTAGCTACCTTCCAGGATGTCAGCTACCTCCAGACCGTGGAAACCAGGGTCCGCCAGGAACTCTATCTTAAAGGTCATGTGGCCCAGTTCACCTTTGGTGATATTGTCACTCAAAGCCCGGCTATGGCCCGGGTTATCGAGCGGGCACGCCAGTTTGCCGCTGCTGAAGCAACAATCTTAATCACCGGTGAAACCGGCTCCGGCAAAGAAATGGTGGCCCAAAGCATTCACAACGCCAGCCGGCGACGGGAGGGCCCCTTTGTGGCGGTTAACTGCGCCGCCGTGCCGGAAAATTTGCTGGAAAGCGAGCTCTTCGGCTACGAGGAAGGGGCTTTCACCGGGGCCCGCAAAGGGGGCAAAAAGGGCCTCTTTGAACTGGCCCACCGGGGCACCCTTTTCCTGGACGAGATCGGCGAGCTATCTTTAAACCTGCAGGCGCGGCTGCTAAGGGTACTGCAGCAAAAGGCCATCATGCGCGTCGGCGGTGACCGGGTGCTACCGGTGGACGTGCGCATCATCGCCGCTACTCACCGCAACCTGGAAGAGGCCGTGAGCCGGGAAACCTTTCGCCGTGACCTCTATTACCGTTTGAATGTGCTGCATATTAAACTGCCTCCTTTGCGGGAACGTTTAGAAGATTTACCGTTGCTCATTAAGACCCTGGCGGAAAAAATCAGCCGGCGAACCGGGCGCCTGCCGCCGTTATTCAGCGAGGAAATTATCGCCCGTTTACAGGCTTACTCCTGGCCGGGCAACGTCCGCGAACTGGAAAACATCATCGAGCGCCTGGTAGTCCTGCGCAGCGGCCAGGAGGTGCAGCCTGCCGACCTGGAGGAGATTTTAGGGCCGGCAGAAAGCCGGCCGCAGGCCGGCCTGCAGCTCACCCTCCACGGCACCCTGGAAGAAATGGAGGCGGAAATCATCCGCCAGACCCTGACCCTGACCAATAACGATAAAGACGAAACCTGCCGCCGCCTGGGCCTCAGTAAAACCACCCTCTGGCGACGGCTGAAGAGCTGGCAGGTGGGAGGCCAGGGGCGGGTCAGCGGTATATGAAATTGCAGAATGAAATATACTATTTCATAATGAAATATACCCCGAACTATGGCCAGAGAAGCGATTCGTCTGGCCATAGGTTTTTACTATTCCTTTCAAAATGAAATATTGCGCCTTGCCATAAAGACCGGTATAATAACCGCGCTTCAAAATTATACGCCAATATTGCCCTGGCACGCTTCTTGCAATATAAAATGAGTGACTGCCGCACCGGAGCGAGGGTAATAAATGGAACGCATAGCCATTATCGCCGACGACTTAACCGGGGCCAACGACACCGGCGTCCAGTTTTGCCAGCACGGTTTCCGCACCCTGGTTATTATCGATGCCGATACCATCGGCCAGGTGGGCGGGGAGAAAGAAGTGCTGGCCATCAATACTGACACCCGCCACCTGACAGCAAAGGAAGCCTACCAGCGCGTTTATGATATAGCTTTAAAACTGAAAGCAACTGGCATCAGCCGGATCTATAAAAAAATTGATTCCACCCTGCGCGGCCATCCCGGCGCCGAACTGGAGGCCGTCATGGACGCCTGGCCGGCAGACCTGGCCCTGCTGGTACCGGCTTTTCCGGCCAATCGCCGGGTAGTGCAGCAAGGCTATTTGATAATTAACGAAAACACGGGAGCGGCAGTAACTTCGGAAGATAATGGCATAACTGTTGGGGAGTCTGCCAGCTGCCATGTTCCTACTATCCTGCAGCAGGAGATGCAGCGCCGGGTAGGGCAGGTCGACCTGGCCACAGTACGCCGGGGAGCGGCCGCCCTGATCACCGCCCTGGAAGCGGCGCAAAAGACCAGCCAGGTCCTGGTCCTGGATGCCGCCAGCGAAGATGACCTGCAAATAATTGCCCGGGCTATCGGGCAATTACCCCGGAGTGTAGTGGTGGCCGGGGCTGCCGGCCTGGCCGCCCATTTAAACCTGGCCTGGGACCTTAAACCTGCACCCCCATTTTCCCTGCGGCAAGAAGGGGTTGTGCTCCTGGTCGCCGGGTCGCGCAACCCCGTCACGGCCCGGCAGGTGCAGCGGCTGGCCACCTTCAGTTCCTGCCAGCCGGTCCTGGTAAATACGGCCGCCATCCTGGCCGGTGCCGCCAGGGAAGAAGTAGAAAGGGTGCTGCAGGAGGCTGGGAAACTGGCAGCAGGTAAAGGGCCGCTGATGATCACGGTGGCCAGCATGTTCCAGGGGAAACCGGCTTGCCGGGAATCCGTACCGGCGGCAACGGGGAATGAAAATAGCAATCATGGTAATGGCGGCAAGGCTATTGCCGCAGCCCTGGGCACCATTACCGCCCGTCTCCTGGCCATGTATAAAGTAAAGGGCCTGGTGGTTACCGGTGGCGACACCGCCGTCCACGTCTGTCGCAGTTTAAGCGCCAGGGGGATCAGTCTGGCCACCGAACTCCTGCCCGGCATCCCCCTGGGCTACCTGGAAGGCGGCCCGGCCGCTGGCCTGCCCATTGTCACCAAGGCCGGCGGTTTCGGTCCCCCGGAGGCCTTTATTAAAGTATTTCAGTATTTGAGTCGGACGGAAAACCAAAATCCATAGAAAAAATAGGCAGCCAAAATGACGAAAAAAGGAAACGAGAGATCATCTGTCCCATATAAACCCTGGGAAAGACCAAACATAAAAGACTTTAAACGGAGTGAAATAACAATAATGCCCAGACCTTTAATCGCCATCAGCGTTGGTGACCCCTGCGGCATTGGCCCTGAGATCACGGCCAAAGCCCTGGCCTTACCGGAAATCTACGAACAATGCCGGCCCCTGGCCATAGCCGATGCCGGCCTGATGTGCGAAGCTGTCAAGATTGCCGGGGTAAACCTGGCCGTGAGGGCCGTAACCAGTCCCGGTGATGGGCGTTATGAATACGGCACCATTGATGTCCTGGACCTGCAGAATGTAGACTTAAACCAGCTTGAATACGGCAAAGTAACTCGGATGGGGGGTGAAGCTAGCTTCCAATATATAGCGAAAGCTATCGAACTCGCCCTGGCTGGGGAAGTCGACGCCGTCACCACCGGCCCTATTAATAAAGAAGCCATCAACCTGGCCGGGCACCATTACGCCGGCCATACGGAGATTTTCGCCGAACTGACTAGGACGCGGGATTATTGCATGATGCTCATTGATAAAAATTTTCGGGTTTCCCACGTGACTACCCATGTAGCTTTTAGCCAGGTACCACTGCTAGTGAAAAAAGAGCGGGTGCTGAAGGTAATTGAATTAACCCATAACGCCTTGCTAAAAATGGGCATCGCCAGCCCTCGTATCGCTGTAGCGGGCCTCAACCCCCACGCCGGCGAGGACGGCCTCTTCGGCCGCGAAGAGATCGATGAGATCAGCCCGGCCATCGCCGCCGCCCGTAGCCGGGGTATGCAGGTAGATGGCCCGGTTTCCCCGGACACCATCTTCGTCAAGCTCCGCGGCGGCCAGTACGACGCCGTGGTGGCCATGTACCACGACCAGGGCCATATCCCTACTAAAGTTATTGGCTTCCAGTACGACAACGCCACCGGAAAGTGGGGCTCTGTTGCCGGCATCAACATCACCCTGGGCCTGCCTATCATCCGTACCTCCGTGGACCATGGTACCGCCTTTGGCAAAGCGGGTAAGGGCACGGCCAACCCGGAGAGTATGGTGGATGCGTTGAAGATGGCGGTTATGTTGGCGAGATATTAAAGGAAATTAATTTTAGCATAGAAAATTAAATAGGGTGATATGATGAACGCTTATGAAACAGCGTTACGAGCGCTAAGATTTGAAGAAGTTGACTATGTTCCCGTAGTATTACCTCTGGTAGGAGCCATTTATGCTCGTTTAGCAGGTATTCCGGATGAAGAGTATTATGCAGATCCTGTAACGATGTTAGATGCTCAAATATGGTTTTATGAGCAATTACCTGACGTTTTTACTTTTCCTGGTATCTGGCCGGATTTTGGTGCTGTAGCAGAATTAGGAGGAATGGGTGCAAAGATAGTTTTTTCCAAAGATGCACCGCCATATTTACATGATCCAATTTTGAATGACGTAAAGGATATAGCTAGTTTTCAACCCCCGGACCCCCAAAAGGCCGAATTTACAGCCAGGAACTTAGAGTATCTTAAATATTTTTGCCAGAATCTTCCTGATAAGCTACGTAAAAAGTACGGCTTTTTAGATGGTCATCTTTTCTGCGGGGGCCCCGGCGAAATAGCCGCTCTCATTTTAGGTTACGAAAAATTTTTTTATGGGATATATGATTTTCCGGAATTAATCCATGAGTTATTACGTAAAGTAACAGACTTTATTAAAGCTTATCTCCAAGCTCAAATGGAAATTGTAGGCTCGCCCAAACGCATCTATGTATGGGATCACTTACCCGGTATGCTTAATTATCAAATTTATGCCGAATTTGTCCATCCTTATCTTTATGAGGTCTTTGAATTCGTGAAGGAAGCAGAAATCAGGTTATACCATAATGAAAATAATTACCCGCATTTACTTGATTTAATCTCTGAAATACCTTGCAATGTTTGTCATATTGGACCCAAACATAATCTTTTACAAACCAAAACTAGATTAAAAAAATGTGTAATGGGAAATTTGCACCCCATAGTTGACCTGCTCCAGGCATCTGAAGAAGAATTACGCCATCGTTGTAAAACCATGATTAAAACTGCTGGTCAGGGGGGAGGGTTATGGCTTTCTACCGCCGGGGGTATGGCACCGGAAACTACTATTGAAAAGATAAAAATAATCATTGATGTGGCCAATGAAACTTATGTAAGGGGGATAACAGGTTATAGGAGGTGATAAAGTTCCGGGCAAATATATTGAAAATACAAGAATAGAGTAAACGACGGTTGCTAAAGGGTTGAGATTTTTAACAATGCGAGATAGGAGGTTGAAAGTTATGACAAAAAAGTTTTGGGCCGGGTTATTAATGGCAAGCTTGATATTTTTAGTGGCTGGGTGCGGTACAGGTGGCAAAACACCAGAGAAACAAACAACGGAAAACAAAACCCAACAAAGTACTTCCGGTGCAACAGAAAAGAAGGTATTGCGTCTGGGTACGCATCTACCTGATGAACATTCCGTAACGAAGACAGGCCATAAATTAGCGGAATTAGTAGCCCAGAAATCTAACGGCAAAATAGAGATCAAAGTTTTTCCCAATGGCACTATTGGCGACCAGCGGGCCTTAGTAGAGGGCATGCAATTGGGTACTATTGATATGAGCATCAATGATGCTGGGTTGTTGTCTAATTTTGACCCTAAATGGGGAATTTGTGACTTGCCCTACTTATGGAAAAGCTATGATCATGTCCGCAAAGTTGAAGATGGTGAAGTCGGTAAAACGCTACAGGAGGGTCTGTTAAGCAAAGGTATTCGTTCCCTGGGCTGGATGGATTCAGGCTTCCGGAACCTTTTTGTGAACAAGGAAATCCGTAATTTACAAGATTTAAAGGGCATGAAAATTAGGGTACCCGAAGCCCCGGTTTACGTGAAGACTTTCCAGCTTCTGGGCGCTAATCCGACGGTAATACCGTGGGGAGAGGTATATACTTCTTTACAGACTAAAGTAGTAGAAGGTTTTGAACAACCTAATGAAGCAACTTTCACTAATAAGATGTACGAAGTAACGAAGTATATGGTTAAAACGGGACACCTGTATACTGTTCTTTCAATAAACATTAGTGAAAAGACATGGCAAAAGTTATCCCCTGAGGAACAAAAAATTATTGCCGACGCAGCTAAAGAAGCAAGCGCTTATGGCCGCAAATTGGCCGAGGAACTTGATAGCCAATATGGTCAAAAATTAGTAGAAAAGGGCATGAAAGTTATTGAAGTAAATAAAGATGAATTTCAAAAGGCCGTCCAACCCCTGTGGAAAGAATATGGCGATAAAGTGGGAGCCAATGATCTTATCCAAAAGATCGTTGCAGCAGGGAAATAGAACTATTTTGAGGATTGATTGAATGGGAAGGGGAGCCGTAGCTCCCCTTCCAGCGAGAGGGGAAATTTAATGATAAAAAAAATCACCTCTATCATCGATACTATTCAGTTTCTTTTATTTGTATCTTTTGTTTCAATCTCGTTCCTGCAGGTGTTCTTTCGCTACGTTCTCAATAACTCCTTAACCTGGGCCGAAGAAATAAACCGGTATATGTTTATCTGGTTGGTCTTTTTGGGTTCAGCTCTATGTATACAACGGCGGACCCATATTGGTGTTGATCTTTTAATTAGTAATTTTAAAGGCCTTCCTAAAAAAGTTATCTTAACTATAAATGATGTTTTAATTATAGGTTTAATGCTAATCCTTTTCCGGGAAGGCCTAGCTATTTTACCGACTTTATGGATGCAATATTCTTCAGCTTTAGGTATACCTATGGCTTATATATACGCTTCAGTGCCCGTAGGTGCAGCTCTTATGGGTATCTATAGTCTATTAGATATCTGGCGTATCTGGTATGAAAATGAAACCGCCAGTACTGAAGGGCAGGTTGATTAATATATGTTAACTGCCTTATTTATAAGTTTTCTTGTCTTATTAATTCTAGGGGTTCCTATTGCTTTTAGCATGGCAATTTCCTCGGTAATAGCTTTAATGTTTTCTTCAGTTCCCCTCTCGATTACAGTACAACGAATGATTACTTCGATAGATTCCTTCTCCTTAATGGCTATCCCCTTCTTTATGCTGGCTGGTGAATTAATGGATAGCGGTGGTATCTCACGCCGGTTGGTTCGTTTTGCTCAGGCTTTAGTAGGTTTTATACGCGGTGGCCTTGGCATGTCATGTGTTGTGGCCAGCACAATATTTGCCGGGATTTCAGGATCGGCTTCGGCTGATACTGCGGCTATTGGCTCCATTCTTATTCCGTCCATGGTGAAGGCAGGTTATCCTAAGGGTTATGTTGCCAGTCTACAGGCCTGTGCTGGCTCTTTAGGACCAATTATTCCTCCGAGTTTAATTATGATCATTTATGGCTCAATTACGGGACTATCAATTGGCAAGCTTTTTCTGGCGGGGGCTATTCCTGGTATATTAATTGCTTTAGGCTTAATGCTGGTTAATTACTGGCAGGCCAAAAAATTAGGTATCACTGCAACTGGTAAATTTGATTGGAGAGAACTGGGTCAAAGCTTTATTGAGGCCATTTGGGCCCTTATTGCTCCAATTATCGTCGTTGGCGGTATTTTAGGGGGCGTATTTACGGCCACCGAAGCCGGAGTTATTGTGGCAGTATATTCGTTTGTAGTAGGTTACTTTATTTACCGCGAGTATTCTTTAAAAGATATACCCCGCATTTTTATGAAAGCAGCCATGACTACCAGTATGGTAATGATTATTGTGGCCGGTGCAGCTATCTTCGGCTGGATTTTGGCCAACGAACAGTTTCCGGAAATAGCTACTAGCTGGCTCCTCTCTTTATCAAATAATCCTGACATTGTGATGTTATTAATTATTGCCTTCTTGTTTGTAGTCGGATGTTTTGTGGAAACAATCGCTGCAGCCATTATTTTGATACCTGTTCTTTTTTCCATAGGGAATCAATTTGCTTATGATCCCATTCATTTTGCCACCGTAATTGCTATGTGCCTGGTCTTAGGGGGTATTACACCACCTGTGGGTGTACAACTTTTTATCACTTCAGCCATTGCCAGAACTACTATGAAAGAAACACTTAGATATTTATTGCCCTTCGCCCTGGTGCCCTGGGGAGTAGTCTTATTAACAGCATATTTTCCAGCTCTGGCAAAATGGTTGCCCGGTCTGGCTTTTGTTAAATAAAAAGGAGGCATAAAATGCAAACCTTCCTTGATAAGTTTATTAGCTTAAAAAATTCTTCACGTAATGAACGGTTACGAAGTGATCAATCACCTGTTACTTTTCATGTTGGCCTGGGGCGCAGCGTCTGGGGGCGCTTGCTGGGGTTTAATCTTCTAGATTACTTCAACGATCCGGAAGTTGCTTTGGAAAGCCAGATAAAATGGAAACTTTTCTGGCATGACGAAATACCTGATGATACCATCATTGAACCAATTATCGGTATAGATTATGGCGTAGCATTAGAACCTTCGCTGTTTGGCATGGAGCCCGTATTTATGGCCGAATCCGATCCCTGGTACGGGGATCCTGTGCTTGCAAATCGCTCTGATTTAAGCCGCTTGAAAATACCTGATTTCTATCACAGCGGTTTAATGCCCCGGATCCACAGGGATTACGAGGAGATGCAAAGATTGACCGGGGGCCAGGTGGAAATCAGATTTCCGGGCTGGGCCCGGGGCCCCTGGAGTGTGGCCTGCATGCTCCGCGGCTTTACCAATCTTTATTTAGATTTAATGGATGATCCGGCCTTTGTTCAAGACCTGCTGGCTTTTATAACCCAAAGCCGTAAAGAATGGGAGCAAGAGCGTTGCCGTTTTTTAGGCATTGATATAAAAGATAGGGCTTATGAATGGCAATATGTTGTTTATCGCCATGTGGCCAACTCTGAACTTTTTAACGATGAAGTTGATGGGAATCTATTTTCCCTGGATATATATGCAAAGTTTATCTACCCTTATGAAAAGGACCTTAATAATTTTTATGGAGGTACAAGGTATTATCACAGTTGTGGCAACTTGACTCCCTTTCTCAGGCTGTTGAAGGAGCTAAAGCCCCAACTAATGCATATTAGCAGTGCCACTAATCTGGCTGAAGCCCATAAGACTTTTGATTCTGACACAAAGTTCCAGTGTTGCATGCAGCCGGTGAACGATGTTCTAATAGCTACCCAAGAAGTTATGGCTGACAGAATAAAAGCTATATTACACGCTGCACCCGGGAGGAAACTGGAAATTTGGGCTGATGCCCTCTATGAGGGCGACCATGATACCCTGGCGAAGGTTCGCTTGTGGTTGGAAACAGCCAGGAAAGTTTATCAACTAATTTAGCTTTTATCGCCTGCGGCGATAAATATAAAAATTACTTTGGAGGTTGCAGTATCATGCGGAACGTGTGGAAGTATGCTATTGCCGGGCAGGTTATTTTTGGGCCCGATACTTTGACCGAGTTGCCATCGTGTTTAAAGAAATTAAATGTCAACAAGCCTTTTATAGTTACGGACAAAAATATCGGCGGTTCAAGAATAGGGTTGAGGATAAAAGAGGTACTGGCAGGATTTGATTATGTTTTCTGGGATAACGGTATACCGGAACCAACGACGAGGACAGCTATAGCCGCGGCTGCCGTTTTGCAAGAGCAAGGATGCGACGCAACCATCGGCCTGGGCGGCGGCAGCTCCATAGACGTTGCCAAAGCCGCGGCTATCCTGGCTACCTTTGGCGGCAACCCGGCTGATTACTTTGACGAAAACAAGGTGCCGGGCCGGACCATTCCTATTATCGCCATTCCAACTACCGCCGGGACAGGTTCAGAGGTTACCCCGGTGTCGGTCCTGGAAGACGAAGAAAGGGGCTTGAAAGGTGGTATAACTGACAATAATATCCGCCCCTGGGTGGCCATAGTTGATCCCTTATTGACTTTAAGCATGCCCCCGCGGGTAACAGCGGAAACCGGCATTGATGCCCTTGGCCATGCCGTGGAGTCTTATATAGCTGTATCTAGTAAATACTTGCCCCCGGACAAAGATTATATTTTCGGCGGTTCGACCGAATTAACCGAGGTCCTGGCAGAAAAAGCAATCGGCCTGGTGGCTAGAAACCTGCGCCTGGCAGTATTCCAGGGTCAAAATGAAGAAGCCAGGTACAACATGTCTTTAGCAAGTTTAATCGCCGGGATGGCCTTTGGCAATTCCGGTCTCGGCCTGGTTCACGCATTTAGTTTCCCCCTGGCAAAACGCACTCACGCTTCCCATGGTTGTTTGATTGGCTTGATGTTGCCATATGTGGTGGACTTTAATTTAACGGCCTGTATGCCTAAACTGAAGCGCATTGCTGAACTCTTCGGGGAAAGCGTAGCCGGCCTCTCTGCAATAGAAGCGGCCGGCAGGGGTGTGGCAGCTATTAAGAAGTTACAGGAAGATATCGGCATCGCCACCCGCCTGCGGGAAATAGGTATAAAAGAGGAAGAGCTACCTGCTATTGCCGCGGAAACCATAAAGATCGAGCGGTTGGTCAGGGGTAACCCGCGGCGAGTGACCGAAGCGGATCTGATTGAAATACTGAAGGCAGCGTTTTAATTCATTTTTTGAGGGGGCATAAAAGTGGACGTGACAACATCTTTGTCAAAAGAGCAACTAACAAAAATGTATTATGACATGTGGATTATCCGTAATTTTGAGGAGAATTTGCTTGATTTATACCAGAAAAACCTGGCCTACGGCGGCATGCATGTCAGCGTTGGTGAAGAAGCAATTGCCGTCGGTGCCTGCGCTAATTTAAAGCGGGAGGATACCATTGTCACCAGCCACCGCGGTCACGGTCATTGTATTGCCAAAGGGGCCGACTTGAAAGGCATGATGGCCGAGCTCCTGGCTCGCAAAGATGGCCTCTGCAAGGGTAAAGGCGGTTCCCAGCATATCGTCGATATGTCTGTGGGCGTCCTGGGGGCGCAGGGTATAGTCGGCGCAGGCTGCGGCATTGCCGTAGGTTCGGCCCTCTCGTTTAAGATCCGGGGACAGAAAAACGTATGCGTAAATTTCTTCGGTGATGGTGCCGCCAATACCGGGAGTTTTCATGAATCCTTGAATATGGCTGCCTTGTACAGCCTGCCGGTAGTTTTTATCTGCGAAAATAATGGTTATGCGGTCAGTACCTCATTCGCTCGTTCGACTAAAATTGACAAGATATCCGTTAGAGCCGGCAGTTATGGCATGCCCGGCGTGACAATTGATGGTAACAATATCTTCGAAGTCTACAAGACTGTAGGGGAAGCAGTCGAACGTGCCCGCCAGGGTGATGGCCCGACCCTGATTGAAGCAGTTACCTACCGCTGGTATGGCCATTATGTAGGCGACCCCTGCACTTACCGGCCGCCGGGAGAACTGGAAAGGTGGAAGGAAAAGGACCCGATTTTATTCCTGGAAAAATACCTGCTGGCAAATAAACTTTGCCGCCAGGAGGAGATCGATGGGTTAAAGGCTGCTGCCGGGAAAGCCATTGCTGAAGCCCTGGATTATGCCCTGGCCAGCCCGGAGCCGGAACCTGCCGATCTATTCACAGACGTTTACTTTGAAAAATAAATGGGGGAAGGGGTCGTAGACAATAATGCGACAGATTACCATGGCCGAAGCCATTAATGAAGCTTTGCGGGAAGAGATGCGCAAAGATCCAAATATGTTCATCCTGGGGGAAGAGATAGGATTGCGCGGCGGTGCCTTTACGTGCACCAAGGGGTTAATGGAGGAATTTCCCGGCCGGGTCCTGGATACCCCTATTTCTGAGTCCGCCATAGCAGGAGCAGCCTATGGAGCCGCCCTTACCGGGACCAAGGCCGTAGCCGAATTCATGTTTTCTGATTTCAGCTTTATCGCTATGGACCAGATAATCAATTCCGCCGCCAAGAGCCGCTACATGTTTGGCGGCCAGGCAACTATACCGGTAGTCTTCCGCATGTCCAGCGGTTCCGGGCGCCAGCAGGCGGCCCAGCACTCCCAGAGCCTGGAGGTACTCTATGCCCATATCCCGGGTTTAAAGGTGATTATGCCTTCTACTCCTTATGATGCCAAAGGCTTGCTTAAAGCGGCTATCAATGATTATAATCCTGTGGTCTTCCTGGAACCCCGCGTCCTGTATTTTAAAAAAGGCGAAGTGCCGGAGCAAGAGTATACTATCCCTATCGGCAAAGGCGATATCAAGCGTAGTGGTGAAGATGTTACGGTAGTGGCTACCGGGGTGATGGTAGAAAGGTCCCTGGCCGTAGCCGAAAAGTTAGGCCGGGAGGGCATAAGCGTCGAAGTAATCGACCCGCGGACTATAAGACCCCTGGATACGGAGTTAATTGTGGCATCCGTTAAAAAAACGGGCCGCCTGATAGTAGTCCACGAAGCACCGCGAACTTACGGGATGGCCGGCGAGATTATCGCCCTGGTCATGGAACAGGCTTTTGACTACTTGAACGCGCCCCCGCAGCGGGTGGCGGGTCATGACGTGCCCATCCCCTATAACCGCAACCTGGAAAGGCTGGCCATTCCTTTGGAAGAAGATATTGAAGCTGCGGTACGGAAATCCCTGAAGTATGCATTTTAGAAGCATAAGGAGGCATAACAACTTTGGCTACCCTGGTTCTTTTACCCAAGCTCGGTGTTACCATGGAAGAAGGAAAAATCGTTAACTGGTGCAAGCAGGAGGGGGAAGAAGTAAATGAAGGCGACATTCTCTTTGAAATTGAAACCGATAAAGTAACCATGGAAGTAGAAGCCAGGGAGGCAGGTATTCTGCGGAAGATTCTCATTGCCGAAGGTGAAACGGTGCCGGTAACTACCCCCGTGGCCATTATCGGCTCGGCCGATGAAGATATCAGCGAGTTATTAGGTAGCGGCGACCATGTACAAACAAACGCCGGCCAGGCAAGGGGGGCAGCAATGCCGGGGATTGAAGAAGAAAGACCGGGAGCAGCACCAAAAGATAAACCCATCCTGGCCACACCCCGGGCGAAGAAATTGGCCCGGGAGAAAGGTGTTGACCTCAGCAAAATTGAGGGCTCCGGAGAAAATGGACGGATTATTGAGGAAGATGTAATCAAATACCTGGAGTCGACCTCCGCACAAAAGGATTCTATCCCCCTGGAAGGCATCAGGAAGATCATAGCCGAGCGGTTATCCCGGAGCGCCCAGGAACGTCCCCATGTTTACTTTACCAGAGAAATAGATATGGCAACCTGCCTCAAGCTCAAGGATGAGCTTAATTATAAAGTAACCCTGACCGATTTCTTTGTCTATGCCGTGTCCCGGGCCTTACGCGAGTACCCGGCGATCAATGTTACCCTGGTGGGAGATGAAATCCTCCGGCATGCTGAAGTGAATGTTGGTATTGCCGTGGATGCCGGTAGAGGTTTAATCGTGCCGGTAATTAAAAACGCCGATAAGAAATCCCTCCAGGAAATTGCCGCTGAACGCACCAGCCTGGTGCAGCTGGCCCGGGAAGGCAAATTAGCAGCCGACCAGGTAGAGGGAGGAACATTTACCGTTAGCAACCTGGGCATGTACGGCGTAGATGAGTTTACGGCCATTATTAATCCCCCCGAGAGCGCCATCCTGGCTGTCGGCGCTACCAGAAAGCGCCTGGTAGTAAGCGGGGAAGGGGATATCAGGATCAGGCCGGTAGCTAAAGTCACCCTGGCGGTAGATCACCGGGTCATTGACGGCGCCCTGGCGGCCAGGTTCTTGCAGGCAGTGACAGGGCTTTTAGAAAGCATTTCCCTGTGACCGGCTTCCCAACTGCTATCAATTTTGAAAAAGAGGTAAAAGGAATGAGTAACGCCGAACTAGAGCGCCTGGTAGAGGAAATGGTCGAGGTTGTCCATAGTGATCGCAATGCATACAACGCCCGGTTCTGGCGGCCCCAGCCACCCTGGGCTAGGGGTAACTGGCGCGGCCTGCCGGCCCTGCGGGCTGGCGGCCCGGTACCCTTTGTAGTAGAACCTGATATTTCCCTGTGGGCCGTCATCCTCGGCCTGGATATACCGCGTTTCTGGAGCGAGCCCGAGGCTTACCTCGCCGGCCAGCTAAAGATGAACCTGCATAAATTCAGGGTTTTTCAGGATAATACTCATTTTACCGGCGAGGTAACCCCCTGGCCGGGGGTTGTTTTTGAATTAAGTTTATTTGGCATTCCCGTTGTCTGGCATGAAGATCGCGGTCCCTGGATTGCCAGTGAACCGGTGTTAAAGGAATATGATGACCTGGACAGGTTGGAGATGCCCGATTTTTATAAGAGCGGGCTGATGCCCCGGGTCCATGAATTCTATGAACGCTTTAATGAAATAGTTAAAGGCAGGTTACCGGTGATTTTCCCGGACTGGGTGTTTGGCCCCTTTGGCGTGGCCATGCACCTGCGGGGCATGCAAAACTTACTGATGGATACCATCCTCAATCCTGAATGGGTACAACGCTTATTACGCTTTATTGTTGACGCCCATAAAGAATGGAGCAAGGCCAGGGCTAAATTTATCGGCCAGCCCATTACCAAGGCTAAATTATATAACGATGAAATAGACGGCAATGTCATCAGCCCGGCCCTCTATCAAGACGCTATTTTACCTTACGAACGGGAATTAAGCGATTTTCATGGGGGTATTGTCTACTTTCATAGCTGTGGCAATTTGACTAAACTACTACCCGTAATCAGGAAGCTCCCGGACCTGGAAATGCTCCATATCTCGCCGTGGACAGATCCGGGAGAGGCGTTAAAGTTATTTGCCCCGGAAGTGGCCTTTGATGTTTGCCTGGACCCGGTGGACGATGTAATTGAAGCCAGCGAGGAGCAGATGCAAAGCAAGCTGGAATACCTGGTCAATTCCCTGCGGGGTAAAGCAGCCTTCAGTATCCGGGCCGATGCCTTCCAGGTGATGAATGACCATCCGGAAGATGATTACAAGAAAATTTTACGCTGGTGTGAAATTGCCAGGCTGGTAACCGGGCAAAGTTAACAAGGCGAAGGAGAGGAAAAATGTTTAATGGCCTTTTAGATCTAGGTATAGAGGGAAAGGTTGCCGTTATCACCGGTGCCGGACGCGGTGTGGGCCGCGCCACAGCCAGGGTTTTTGCTGCCGCAGGGGCAAAGGTAGTTGCTGTAGATATAGATGCTGATGAACTTAACAATACTATGTCGCAATTACCTAACAATCCAGATCTTCATTTGCGTTTGGTCAAAGATCTATCGCAAGTAGAAGAATGTGAAGACGTGGTAAAGGTAACGGAAAGTACTTATGGCCGGCTGGATATCCTGGTAAATATTGCCGCTATTATCCTGCGTATCCCCCTGGACCAGGTAGATGAAGCCTCCTGGCAACGAACCCATGATGTAAATCTGAAGAGCCAATTTTTCCTTGCCCGGGCTGCTGCTGAGGTAATGAAAAAGGCTAAATACGGACGGATCATCAATTTTTCCTCTCAGGGTGCCCATACCGGCGGTTTCGATAATTCAATTGTTTATAACACCTTTAAAGGTGCCGTGTTAACCCTTACGCGCGGCCTGGCCCGCCAGTATGCCGCCGATGGCATATGTGTTAACACCATTGCCCCCGGTCCGATAAATACCCGAATGATGGCCAACCTTCCTCCCGAAAGATTACAGGAGTTTTTAAACCTCGTCCCGTTAAAGCGCATGGCCGAACCGGAAGAAATAGCTTTATGCGCTTTGTTCCTTGCCAGTAAATGGGCGAGCTATATTACAGGAGCTGTCCTTGATGTGAACGGTGGCCTTTATATGAGGTAGTTATCTTGAGAAAGAAGAGGCGTTTTTTTCGAGAGGCATGAAAAACCTGTTTATGAGGTGGAACAGTTATGCTTGCAGGAAGAGTTGCTATTATTACCGGTTCGGGACGGGGTATTGGCAGGGAAATGGCTGCCAGGTTCGTTAACCGGGGGGCGAAAGTAGTCGTAGCTGATTTATATAATGCTCCAGAAACCGCCAGGGAAATAGGCGATGCAGGGCAGGCTATAGGTATTACTGTAGACGTTTCAAAGGTTAAAAGCATTCAAGAAATGGTAGAGATTACTCTAAAAACTTACGGCAGGATTGATATCCTGGTGAATAATGCCGGCATATGCCCGACGACACCCCTGGATAAAATTACCGAAGAAGAGTGGGATCAAGTTTTAGCCGTCAATCTCAAAAGCTGTTTTTTCTGTTCGCAGGCAGTGGCAGAGATTATGAAGGGCCAGCAATACGGGAGAATAATTAACATCTCTTCCTTTGCCGGCCGGGCCGGGGGTATAGCACCGGGTTGTCATTATTCGGCTTCGAAAGCCGGCATTATCGGGTTAACTAAAGCTTTAGCCCGGCTGTTAGCTCCCTATAATATTACGGTCAATGCCATAGCGCCCGGTACTATGGTTAGCGAAATGACCCGAGCCTTTTCTGAAGAAAAAATGGAAGAGATCCTAGCGGCCATACCTCTGGGCAAGCTGGGGCAGCCCTGGCATGTGGCCGAGATGGCCGTCTACCTGGCTTCAGATGCAGCTGAGTGGATCACCGGCGCCACCATTGATATTAATGGCGGCATGTATATGGCCTAGGCATTTTGGGAGCGGGATTATTTATTGCCGGGCCGGGAGGGAAGTCTTAAGTGAATTGCCAGATCAATCTGCCTTACGGAACCGACAAACTTACCTTTCATATTCCCGAAGAAAAAATAGCAGCAGTTTTGTCACCTGGTGGCGTGGAAGAGATACCTCCTACGCAAGAAGAGATCCTGAGGGCGTTAGCAAATCCTATCGGTTGCCAGGCACTGAGCAAGATAGGGTCACCGACGACCAAGGTAGTGATTCTTTGCGACGACAACACCCGGCTGACGCCGGCCAATCTTATTGTCCCCGCTATGCTTCAAGAATTAGCCGGCGCCGGCGTCCGCAAGGAAAACATGAAAATCATTATGGCCCTGGGCACCCACCGGCCTATGACACCGGAAGAGCTGAAACACAAATTAGGTGCCGGAGTTGTTGCTGAGGTTGAAGTAATAAACCATGATTTCCGCAATCCGGCTGCACTTCATGATTTCGGCCTGACGGAAAACGGCACGCCGGTGAAGGTAAACCGCCTGGTGCTGGCAGCAGATGTCGTTATCGGTATTGGGAGCATCGTTCCCCATCATATTCCTGGATACAGCGGCGGGGCCAAAATTGTCCAGCCCGGCATATGTGGGGAGGATACCACGGCGGCCACCCATCTCTTGAGTGTGCGTACCCGGCGCAACATGCTGGGCATAGTAGAAAATAGGGTACGGGAAGAGATGGAGGCCATAGCCGACAAAGCGGGAGTAAAATACGTCTTTAATACGGTCCTGGACCCCCAGGGGCGGGTGGTTAAAGCCTTCTTTGGTGATATACGCCAGGCTTTCCGCGCCGGGGTGGAGACCAGCCGTCGGGTTTATGGCATTCCTGCCCCGGGGCGGACGCCCATTGTCCTGGCCAGCTCTCATCCCTGCGACCTGGAGTTCTGGCAGGCCCACAAGACATTATACCCGTGCGATATGCTCGTGGAAGAGGGCGGCAGCATAATTATTGTCACTCCCTGCCCGGAAGGAGTGGCGGTCACCCACCCGGAGATGCTGGAATTTGCCGGCCAGAGCCCGGAGGATATTGACGCCCAAATTGAGGAGGGGATTATAAAGGATAAGGTGGCGGGAGCGCTGGCCCTGGCCTGGGCCAAGGTGCGCCGGCATGCCGAGGTTTGCCTGGTTTCCCATGGTATCGGCCCCGAGATGGCGGCCAAACTGGGCTTTAAACACGCTGCTACAGTGGAAGAAGCTCTGGACCAGGCCTGGGAGCGGCTGGGGAAAGGAGCCAAGGTGACGGTGTTAACCCATGGTGCCGACACTCTGCCGTTGCTACCGGAAGATGTCTAAAGCAGGGGCCAACTCCAAAAAGGTGAATTTTGCTCTGCTGCGCTCCTTAAATCGTCCAGTGGCCTCGGAGCCCGGCCCCGTTTATGTGGTGGAAAACCTGGATGTCTTCAGTGTCCTACTGGCAGTTAACGCGGCGGATCTGATCTGCCGGCTGGCCAGCCAAATATGCCGTCTGGATCCTTGACATTTATACTGTCATGCTGTATGCTGTAATTGGCGAGGTGATTAGTGTGGAGTATAAATATCGTACCCAGCTTTACCTTGATGCAGAACAGTATCAATTTTTAAAGGAGCGTGCCGCCAGTTATAATATCAGCATGGCTGAGGTAGTGCGGCAATTGATAGCTAAGGAACAAAACAAACAGGAAGAGATCGACCCTGAGGACCCTATCTTTCACCTGGGGCAGAAAAGTATTTCTACCGGGCGTAGCGATGGCTCGGTAAATCATGATCGTTATATCTACCGGCAACATTATGGGGACAAGTGATATGCAGCAACAGCAGGGTGGGAAGAAAGAGCTTCTCTTCATCGCTACTTCGGCCTGGATTGCCCTTTATGATCAGGACGATGCTTTCCATAAAGATGCGGTCAGTTTTTTTACCCCTGATAATCTTAGGGCAAGAAAGCTTATCCCTGTAACTACCAATTTTATTTTTGACGAAGTGTATACTTACTTTTGCCGGAACCATAGTGCGGCTGTCACAATAGGGCAGTCATTAAAAGCAAGCAAAATCCTTAAACTCTTGCGCATAGAGGAAGCTGATGAAGCCAAAGCCTGGGAAATAGCGCAAAAGTATGCTGATAAGGATTTTAGCTATACGGATTGTACCAGTTTCGCTGTTATGCAGAGATTGAACTGCCATAAAGCTTTCGCCTTTGACAATCATTTCCGCCAGATGGGGTTTGAGGTTTTTCCTGCAGCACACGGGTAACGTGCATTGAGCATGGCGTATCACCAGCGCCGGCAGTCGATTCTTGACTTGCGAGGGTGGGTTTGTGGGGACAATTATGGCCAGCCCGGAGTTAAAGGGCTGGCCATAATTATTATGGCTTTCTTCGTGAGGCCCGAGTTCGACAGTTGCTAGGCAAAAATGGCTGCTTTTCAGATGAAGAAACCTTATAAATCAACGTTTCCCGCTCTTGGGAGAGCTCAAAAATCAAAAATCACATAGGCACACGATTCCGGAATTAGAGCTTGATGGCTATGTAGTACATGCGCTATAATATAGACATGTACATAAGAACTATTTCCCGCAAAAACAAGGACGGCTCTGTTGTCCGTTATATCCAGCTTGCCCACAACGTCTGGGACCCCCAAGCCGGCTATCCGAAAGCCAAAGTACTATTCAACTTCGGCCGCGAAGAGGATGTAGACCGGGAAGCCCTGGTCCGCCTGGTAAAGAGTATTACGCGTTTTTTGGGACCGGAAGAGGTTTTGCGCACCCAAGGAGAGTTAAACGGCAGCACTCCCCTGAAATTTGTCTCCAGCCGGCCTATGGGCGGCGCCTGGGTATTAAACGAACTGTGGAACCGGCTGGGTATTAGCGACGTTTTAGTCAGGTTGCTGGCCAAACGTAAGTTCCAGAATCCGGTCGAACGGGCCATCTTCGCCATGGTAGCCAACCGGGCTTTGCACCCGGCCAGTAAACTTAAGACCGAGGATTGGGTCAGCCACGACGTTTTCATTCCCGGCCTCCCGGAGGTACCGGTGCAACACCTTTACCGGGCCATGGACTTCTTACTGGAGGCTGCGGAAGAGATACAAAAGGATATCTTCTTCGCCGTGGCCCACCTCTTTAACCTGGAAGTAGATCTCCTGTACTTCGATACCACCTCCACCTACTTTGAAGTGGAAGAGGAGGATAATCCGGAGGACCATAAGCAGCACCTTCGGCGTAAAGGCAACTCCAAGGACCACCGGCCGGATTTACCGCAGGCTGTAATCGGCCTGGCGGTCACCAGGGAAGGCCTCCCAGTACGCTGCTGGGTCTGGCCCGGGAACACCGCCGATATGGCGGTAATCGAGCAAGTCAAAAAGGACCTGGTGGGCTGGCAACTGGGCCGGGTCATCACCGTTGTCGACCGCGGCTTTGCTTCGGAAGATAACCTTCGCTACCTCCAGCGTGCCGGTGGCCACTATATTGCCGGCGAAAAGATGCGCAGCGGCAAAGAAACCGTAGAAGAAGCCCTGACCAGACCGGGCCGCTACAAAACCGTCAAAGATAACCTTGAAGTCAAAGAAGTTATCGTCGGCGACGGTGAAAAAAGGGTACGCTATATCCTGGTCCGCAACCCCAAAGAAGCAGAAAAAGACAGACTTGAGCGGGAGAAAATATTGACCCGCCTCAAGGAAGAACTAAAAGCCATCGGCGACCTTAAAGGCGAACCCCATACCAAAGCCTGCTGCCAGCTTATCGCCCATCCCACCTATGGCCGCTATCTCAAGACCGACAAGAAAGGGCAACCGTATATCGATATGGCCAAGGTGAAAGCCGAAGAAAAGCTGGACGGCAAATACCTGTTACGGACCTCGGACGATACTTTAAGCCCGGAAGACGTGGCCCTCGGCTACAAGCAGCTTCTCGAAGTAGAAGACGCCTTCCGTACCATGAAACAGTCCTTAGAGCTGCGGCCTATTTATCATCGCCTGAGCGACCGCATCCATGCCCATGTCCTCCTGTGCTGGCTGGGACTGCTCCTAATCCGGGTAGCTGAAACGAAAGTGCAGGATAGCTGGCGGAACATCCGCCAGACCCTGGAACGCATGCACCTGGGCGAATTTGTTGGTCCTGAGGGCAGGATACTCCAAAGGACGGAAACAACCCCGCCACAGCAGCATATCTTCAAGACCCTTGGGATAAAGGAACCGCCGCAAATAATCGCGGTCGAAACAAAGGCCAGAAAGGGTCCCTAGTAACACGCGCCCCAAAAGCCGAACCCTGAAACCCTTGCGCGACAAGCTGTTGCGCTTATTATTCACCTAGCAACTGTCGAACTTGGGTGAGGAGAATCACTACAAATTTTTTCGTCCTACAAAATGCCTTGCAAGGGACGAGTAAAGAACTCTTTTAATCCTACCTATTCAGCATAGCCTTTCCTTCTTTTACCTCCACTCCCGTACCCAGCTTCTGGCTTAAATCGCGCACTTCGCTAAGGATTGTGGCCGCATCTTTCCCTTCCGCCTGGCGCGGTTGTTCTTCCACGATCTGCACCGGCAATATTTCCGCCTGCTGCCAGCCTTCCTTTGCCACCTTTATTTTTAGCAGCAATCCCTGGCATGTCTCCCGCGACCAGTTTTGATCCATGATAAAATTGCCCAGGCTGTAGGCGATGAGGCTGTCTTCGTATATTTCCAGTCCCTGGAAGACGTGGGGGTGGTGGCCCAGGATGATGCCGGCGCCGGCTTCCACCAGGCGGTGGGCTATTTGCCGCTGTTCAGCCGCCGGGGTGCGCTGGTACTCGGTACCCCAGTGCAGGGAGACGATGACCAGGTCCACCCGGGGTTTAAGTTTTTGAATGTCTTGGCAGATATCATCCACTAGGTAGGCATTGTTAACTACCAGGGGGGCGACCCCGGCCTGTGTGGCCGTGGCCCGGAAACGGCGCGGGTATTTGTGGCTCCAGTAGATATCGGCCATGTCGCTGTAGCCCAGGAAGCCCAGGCGGACACCATTAACCTCCACCATGGCCGGCTCCCGGGCCTGGTCCAGGTCCCGGCCGCCGCCGAAATAGCGGATGCCTGCTTCTTTTAGCAGGTCCATGGTCTGCAGGAAGGCGGGCGTGTCATAGTCCAGGATATGGTTGTTGGCGATATTCATAACGTCGAAGCCGCCGTCCTTTAACACCTGAATGGCTTCCGGCCGGGCGCGGAACCATATGCCCTTGCCGGGAATTTGTTTGCCGGTGGTGGCCAGGGGGGCTTCCAGGTTACTAAAGGTCAGGTCGGCATTCCTGAGGGTCGGACCCAGTTTGGCCAGGGGATAGGCCAGCCCCTGGGCTTGCATGAGCCGGTCAACTTTACGGGCCAGCATGACATCGCCTACTGCCGCCAGGGTGAGAGGCCCGGGCGGTGGCGGCGGAGGCGGTTGGGAAGCGGTGGTAGGGGTTTCTTCCGTGGCCCGGCCCGGCTGCCGGGGTTGCAATCCTGGAGAAAGGCCGAAATGTAGTCCAAAATAAAATGGTACTATCGTCATTAAAATGAAAAAAATAGTCGCCAGCACCCATTTTTTCGATCCCACCGGCAAATCTCCTCTATTATCGTTTTGGACCGGGACGAAACACTTTTAATTTTAGCATAAAACCCGGCACCAATATAGAACTTTTCGCTGGTAGCGGGATTAAATGGGATTAGTTTTTACCGGGGCGAATTGCATCCCGGAGGTCAAGTGAGCATTAAATTTTAAAACGGCCGATGGACAGGTGGGTGGAGACTTGCTAAAATAAGGATAAAGTTATTAGCAGTGGTAGAGTTGGCAATAATGAAGGATAAAATTAACACTTTTGAAGGGCTAGTACAACCGATCGCTGAACTCTTAAAAAATTATGTAACAGGGAGGTAATATAAATGCGCTGGTTAGGACATGCGAGTTTTTACCTGGAAACCCCGGCGGGGGTGCGGCTGGTGACCGACCCTTATGGACCGCAGGTTTCGCCGGCAGCGCCAGTGGTCACGGCTGACGTGGTGACTATATCCCATGAGCATTTTGACCACAATTACCTGGATAATATCAAGGGCAACCCGGAAGTCTGGGGGGGTTTGACGCCTGATGGAGACTGGGCAATAGTTGATCATACCTTCAAAGATGTCCGTGCCTATACGGTACCTACATACCACGACGATGCCGCCGGCGCCAAACGCGGTAAAAACGCTGTTTTCGTCCTGGAAGTGGGGGATTTACGCCTGGCCCACCTGGGTGACCTGGGACATGCTCTCAATGATGAACAGGTGCAGAGAATTGGCTGGGTGGATGTATTGATGATCCCTGTGGGCGGGTACTTTACCATCGATGCCCCTCAGGCCTGGCAGGTAGTGGCGGCACTGAAACCGCGGGTAGTCCTGCCCATGCATTACCTGGTCCCGGGTATGCAGGGTTTCCCCATTGCCGGGGTTGATGAATTTACGGCCGGCCGGGCCAATGTGCGCCGTTTAGGGGAGGGGAAAATCGACCTACGGCCGGAGATTTTACCACAGGAAACGGAAGTCTGGGTCTTGGCGGCCAGCCAGCCGCGGGTTTAACCTGGTAGAGGAGATGACTCCAGATCCCCGCCATTGGACTTTGATATACCCCTTGATCTTTATGGGGGAAATGTTAGAATGAAAGTAACGGCAGACAAGAGGGAGGCGATAACATGGAACAATTACGTACGACAGTTAGGATGCCGACAGAGCTGCTCAAAGCTATTGAAGCAGTACGGGACCCGGAAGAGTTTCCGACCTTAAGCGATTTTGTGCGCAGGGCAGTTGAGAAGTATGTACGGGAATTAAGGCGCGCAAAAATCGCAGCCGAGTGCAAGCGGCTGGCAGAAGGAGAAAACCTGGTTACCCTTGCCGAAGCCGATTTAGCCGATTATGCAGAGCGAATGGCGCAGGCTGAAAGGGGTGAAATTTGATGCCTGGCGAAGTGCCACGGCCGGGGGACATTTTCAGGGTAAGCCTGGAAGGAACCGGTCACATCTTGCGAGGACCGCATTACGGGGTGGTGGTTTCCGATGAACCCTTCAACTACCTTTCGACGATAGTTATCGTACCACTTTCTACCGGCGCTAAACCTGCTACCTTCCGGCCGGAAATATCGTTTCACGGTAAGGTAACCAGGGCCCTGCCGGACCAACTCCGGGTTGTTGATAAAAGCCGGCTCAAAGAATACCAGGGCAGTGTGGCAGGCACTTCCTTTTTTTATGCCCTGCAAGAGGCGCTTAGGGAGCTATTTGCCTTATGAAGAGTAAAGAAAAAGAAAGGCAGCCTGACGGCTTATCTGGAAAAAGTAGTGCTTCCATGGAGAATGGCGCTTCCTACCTTACCGTTGCCCGGGAAGCCACGGCCGAAATTAAAATCGAGCGTTCCCGTTTCATTGGCCACGCCCGCGAAGTAGATAATGAGGTGGCAGCCAGGGAGTTCATTGCCAGCATCCAGGCCGAGCACCGCCAGGCGACCCACAACTGCTTTGCCTACCGGCTGGGTACGGGTAAGCAGGAAATAACCTATTACAGTGACGCCGGCGAGCCCGGCGGTACGGCCGGGCGGCCGATTCTTGGCGCCATAACCAGCCTGGGCCTGACCAACGTGGCGGTAGTGGTGACCCGTTACTTCGGTGGCAAAAAGCTGGGGGTGCGGGGACTGATTGAGGCCTACGGCCAGGCAGCCCGCCGCGTCCTGGAAGAGGCGGGGAGTATCCGGCGGGTCGTGACCCGGGAACTCAAGCTCACCTGCAACTATGCCGAACTGGACCGGTTGCTCTACCAGGTTCACAGCCACGGCGGGAAAGTGATAGAAACGGACTACGGCAGCGAGGTCCGGTTAAAGGTTGCCGTGCCCCTGTCGGCATGGGAGAAAATGCAAGGACTGATCGACAAAAGGTAATTGACTTCAAGGGTGAAATGTAATACGATTAAAGCATCGATCATATTATTGGAGGTATCGATATGGAGGTAAAAGTATCCAGCAAATATCAGATAGTAATTCCCAAAGATGTCCGCGAACTCCTTAACATTAAAAAGGGGCAAGGCCTGGAAATGATAATCAAAGGTAATTCAATCAGCCTGGTGCCGGAAAAGCCGCTATCGGAATTAAAGGGCTTTTTAAAGGGGATGAAACTAGATGGAATCCGTGATGAGGAGGAACGGTATTGATTACTATTGACTCCTGCGGGTGGCTTGAGTATTATACAGCAGGCCCGTTGGCGGAAGAATATGGTAAATATCTAAAGGATTTAAAGCAAATCATTACTCCTACTATAATAATTTACGAGGTCTATAAGAAAATTAAAAGGGAATACTCTGAAGCGGAAGCTCTGACGGCCATAGGCCCTATCCATAAAACCAGGTTAATTAGTCTGGATGCCCAGTACCTTATCCAGGCTGCCGACATTAGTTTGCAATACGGTTTGCCTATGGCTGATGCTATGGTTTACACTGTGACCAGCATGTATGGGAGTCAAATAGTGACAAGCGATAAGCACTTTAAAGGCCTGGAGATGGTAATTTACCTGGAAAGATCCAAAGGATAGCCCCCTGTGCAAGTTCGCAGCCCTTTCCTGCCAAACTATATTTAAGTCCTTGTGAGGAAGGGTGGCGAAATGGCCTGGCAATCCTGGTGGCGCAGGCTGGTAACTGGCGGGCAGTTAATTAAGGACAGCGCGCGATTTGCGAATAAGATCATGTTGACCCGGCTGCAGGATGCCGGAGATACTATTAAGAGAAAGGCACTGGCGGCTAATGTGGCGGCCGCTGCCTGGCTCCGGGCAGCCTGGCAGGCCACCCGGGGCGAAATGCTGCGCACCTGGCAAGAACTCAAGCCGCTGCGCCTGCCGGCGGGCTGGCAGGCCCGGGTTTTACTGGGGGTGTTCATACTTACTATTTTAATTCCCGGTATCAATTACTACCTGGGCCGGCCGGCCCTGCCGCCGCCGGCGACCAAACCTTTGCCCGTAGCCGTCCGGGCTGAGGAAACCAACCTCCTGGCCCGGCTGGTGGCGGCCGAGGCCGGGGAAGAGCCCTATCCCGGCCAGGTGGCCGTAGTGGCCGTAGTTTTAAACCGCCTGCGGGACCCGGCCTTTCCCAAGACCATCCCCGGTATCATCTTTGAACCCTGGGCCTTTGAAAGCGTGGCCAACGGCCATTACTGGGAGGTACAGGTCCGGCCGCGGGATTATGCGGCTACCCGCGACGCTTTAAATGACTGGGACCCCAGCAACGGCGCCCTTTATTTCTTTAACCCGGCCACAGCCACCAGCGCCTGGATCTGGACGCGGCCCCAGGTTACTCAGATTGGCAACCATATTTTCACCCGCTAAGGATTTTAAAAGGCCGTTTCGCTTTTCCACTTAATGTCCTGGCGGTCTGCCCCCCCAGTATACCGCCTTTTATTCCCTTTTGCGGCGCCAATCAGGCCGCCTGAGCGGTGCAGGAAAACGGGCTTTTAATGGCACGGGTTATTTCTCAAGCCCCGCCACAGGAGATAAAGGGCGCTCTGGGAAGACTGCCACTTGATGCTTTCCCGGTCGCCTATAAAAAGTTCACGCCGCACTTCAACCTTCCCCTGGATGTCCAGCCCCACATAGACCAGCCCCACCGGCTTGGCCGGGGTGCCGCCGCCGGGGCCGGCAATGCCCGTAATGCCAACGCCGATACCGGCGGCAAAAGCCCGGCGCACGCCCTGGGCCATGGCGGCGGCCACCTCCGGGCTGACGGCGCCGTGGGCGGCCAGGGTTTCCTCCTCTACCCCAAGGAATTTTATTTTAGCTTCGTTGCTATAAGCAACCATGCCGCCCAGGAAGTAATCGGAACTGCCGGGGATATTGGTCACCCGGTGCGCCAGCAGGCCGCCGGTACAGGATTCAGCTATGGCCAGGGTCAGGCGTCGCCCGGCCAGGATGGCACCGACGACCCCTTCCAGGGTATCAGCGTCGCTGCCAAAGATATGCTCACCCAGGCGTTCCCGGATGGCTGCCTCCAGGGGCCTGATTAATTCCCGTGCCTGTTCCGGGCTGCCGGCCCGGGCCGTCAGGCGTAAGGTTACCTCGCCGGGCGCGGCCAGGGGCGCTAGGGTGGGGTTGTCGCCGTGGAGCAGGTCTTTCAGGGCTTCTTCCACAGCAGATTCCCCCATGCCGGCAATTTTCAGCACCCGGGAAAAGATAACCTCCCGCCGGGCACCGTAGGGTTCCAGCAGGGGCAGGAGCCGGTCAACAACCATGGGTTCAAACTCCCGCGGCGGTCCCGGTAATAATGCATAAATTTTGCCCTCATGTTCCAGGAAAACCCCGGCTGCCGTGCCAAAGGGGTTGTCCAGGGCCCGGGCTCCGGCCGGGAGCAGGGCCTGCTTCAGGTTGTTGGACGTCATGGGTCGCCGGCGGGCGGCAAAATAGCGGGTGACGTTTTCCCGGGCGGCCGGGTCTTCCACCAGGGGTAAATTCAGGGCAGCGGCCAGGGCCTCGCGGGATAGGTCGTCTTCCGTAGGTCCCAGGCCGCCGCTGACGATGATCAGGTCGGCCCGCCGGCGGGCGTCGTCAATAGCTTCCCGGATGCGCTCCAGGTTGTCGCCGACTACCACCTGGCGGTAAAGGCTGATGCCGGCCGCAGCCAGCTCCCGGCTTAAGCAAGCGGCATTGGTATTGACGATCTGGCCCAGGAGCATTTCCGTACCGGTAAAAATGGCTTCAGCGAGCAAGGGAAAACCTCCTCCCAAACTTAAAAAGCGCCCTGGTAGTGGCGCTTTATGTTTTAATGGGCAGTTTCAGTAGCTGCAGCCGTGGGCCCGTGCTCCCCGGCAGTGCCCAGATTATTGACGGCAGTTACCAGGAACCCCAGGACCAGCCAGCCGGCCAGAAAAAGCACTACCTGCCACTTTTTCATATTTCCCACCCAACCTTTCTGTGCCACGGCTTCCTTGTACAAAAGTATACCAGAGGCTTTTACCAGTTGCAATGGCTAGCATACGTATATATAATGCTAATTGATACAACCCAATTTCTTAAGTTTTTCTTAGCCTGTCTTAATCTTTATTTTACCTTTTTATTTTATAATCATCCCATGAAAAGATAGCAGGAGGTGTGCAGTATGTGGCAGCGCGCAGGTAAAGCTAAAATTACTGTTTTAGCTGTTTTATTGATCTTTCTGGCCGGGGTGGCGGCCACGGTAGGTTTTTACCAGATCACCGGAGCGACGGCCGGGACCCAGCAGCCGTCCTACCAGCACGCGGTGGCTGCCAGCGACGCGGTGTCCGCCAGCATCCCGCCGGGGCTGGGGCCGGAGGCTATTGCCGACATTGTGGATAAAGCCGGCCCGGCAGTGGTCCGCATCGATACAGTTACTGAGACGCGGGTGGCCAGTCCCTTTAATGACCCCTTTTTCCGGCAGTTCTTTGGCGATCAGTTTAATATCGGTCCCCAGGAACAACGCGCTTTGGGTTCAGGGTTTATTATCTCCCCGGACGGCTATATCCTGACCAACCAGCACGTCATTGACGGGGCGAAGCAGGTTAAAGTAACCGTTGTCGGTTACGATAAACCCTTCAATGCCCAGGTAGTGGGCGCCGATGCCCCCCTGGACCTGGCCGTGCTGAAAATCAATACCGGCAAGCCGTTACCTTATCTAACCCTTGGTGATGCCAACAAGGTCCGCGTTGGTGAATGGGCCATTGCCATCGGCAATCCTGACGGCCTGGACCACACGGTAACGGTGGGCGTCATCAGCGCCAAAGGGCGGCCCATCGATGTCCAGGACCGCCATTATGAAAACCTGCTGCAGACGGATGCTTCCATTAATCCCGGCAACAGCGGCGGTCCCCTGTTAAACCTGCAGGGGGAAGTAATCGGCATCAATACTGCCGTTAACGCCGGTGCCCAGGGGATTGGCTTTGCCATCCCCAGCAGCACGGTGCAGCCGGTCCTGAACGACCTGATGAATAAAGGCAAAATTGCCCGGCCCTGGCTGGGGGTAGCCTTGGCCTCGGTCACGCCGGATGTGGCCGACATGCTGGGCCTCCAGAGTGCCGGAGGGGCCCTGGTCGGCCAGGTAGTAGCAGGCAGCCCGGCGGCAAAGGCCGGCCTCCAGAAATATGACGTCATTCTCCAGCTGGATGGCCAGAAGATAAAGAATGCCAATGACCTGGTAAATAAAGTCCAGGCCCTGAAGATCGGCCAGCAGGTGCAGCTCCAGGTCTTCCGCCGCGGCCAGCTGCTGGATATCAGCGTGGTCCTGGGCGAGAAGCCGAGCCAGTAAAAGCCTTTCCTCTAAAGAATATCCGGTGTGGATCGGAGGGTTTAACCCCGGGAAAGATTTCTTCCCGGGGTTTTTCATTTCCCGGCGGGTGGTGGCTTTCAGCCACGGAAGACATGGCGGCAGGTAGACGCGGAGTGCCGGCTATTTTCGCCGCCAGGGCAGGCGCAGGCGCAAAAACAGGGGTGCCAGGGCCGGACGGGAGATAAAAAACGGCCGTAAAGGGGAAAAAGGGCGCGGCCGGAGCAGGGGGGAAGGTTCTGGCCGGGCCAGGACGCTGTGGTGGCGGCTGTAAGCAAAATAAACCACCAGCCCCAGGGCCATCCAGATGGCGAAACGGATCCAGGTTAAACGGGGCAGATTGAAGAAGAGGTAAAGGGCAAAGGCCATGGTCACCAGGGATGTCCAGGGCATGAAGGGCACTTTGAAGGGCCGTTCCAGGTCGGGCCGGGTACGCCTTAAAATGAGTACACCCAGGGAAACGACGAAAAAGGCCGACAGGGTGCCGACATTGGCCAGTTCGGCGATTATATTAATAGGTAAAAAGCCGCCGATGAGGGCGATAAAGGCGCCGACAATCATGGTCGTCATCGACGGGGTATGGTACCGGGGGTGGACCCGGGCAAAAAAGGAGGGCAAGAGGCCATCGCGGCCCATGGCCATAAAGACCCGGCTCTGGGCAAAGATGGTTACCAGGAGGACGCTGGTCAAACCGGCCAGGGCGCCGATACCTACAATAAGCGAAGCGCCCCGCACGCCCGCGGCCAGGAGAGCTGTAGTTACCGGGGAGGGGGTATTGAGCCGGGTGTAGCTCACCAGACCGGTAAGGACTATAGTTACGGCGATATATAATAAAGTAGAGATAGCCAGCGAGCCGATGATCCCCCGGGGCAGGTCTTTAGTGGGATGGCGCACTTCTTCGGCCGCCGTGGAGACGGCGTCGAAACCGATATAGGCAAAGAAGATAATGGCCGCACCGTGGATGACACCGGCGATGCCAAAGGGGAGAAAAGGACGCCAGTTGGCCGGGTTAACCCGGGGAATGCCCAGGGCCAGGAAGGCCAGGATCACCAGGATTTTAACGGCCACGATAATCTTGTTGGTCGTGGCGCTGGTAGTAGTGCCGGTTATGGCCAGCAGGGTCATGAGGGCGGTAATGAGGATGGCCGGCAAATTAATGAGGCCGCCGCTGGCAGGAGAATTAACCAGGGCCGCAGGCAGGGAAATACCCACGGACCTTAGCATGTCAGTGAAATAACCGCTCCAGCCGGCAGCCACCGCCCCCGAGGCTACCATGTACTCCAGGATCAGGTTCCAGCCGATAATCCAGGCAATAATTTCACCTAAAGAAGCATAGGCATAAGTATAGGCGCTCCCGGCCACGGGGATCATGGCGGCCATTTCGGCGTAGACCAGGGCTGCCAGACCGGCGGTAATGCCGGAGAGGATAAAGGAAAAGACCAGGGCCGGGCCGGCATAATTGGCCGCCGCTACTCCGGTCAGGACAAAAATACCCGAGCCGATTATAGCCCCTACTCCCAGGGCAATTAATTCCGGCGTGCCGATACTACGTTTTAACTTTTCATTATCCCGGGCTTCCTGCAGCAGGTCTTTGATGCTTTTAGTCCGCCAGACACTCACCCGGCTCACCCCCTGGATGTGCCTAAGTTTATTATGCACCTGGCCTTTTTCCCTATGCGTGTGGCAGGAGAAAGGGTGATGTTGTCGAAATAAAGGGCAAGGCGGTGGAGCAATGCCCAAAAAAGTCCTCACTGGCGCCCTCATTGGCCTGCTGGCCCTGGTCCTTTTTTCCGGCCCGGCAGCAGTACCGGGACCAATTCAACCCCTGCCGGAGGTCACTCTTAAAGAGACCACATTTAAACAGGTGGTCCTGGACCCGCCCCCTCTGGAAGCAGGGGGGCAGATACTGGTATCGGCGGGGGATTTTTTACCCCTGGCCGGTGGCAGTGCTGACTGGTACAAGAACAGGGGTATTTTACGGGGGAGCAAAGGAGCTACCGTAGCCGCCGGCAACCTGGCAGCCGAGGTCGAGGGAGTACCCCGGCGGCTGGACGCGGCCCCGGTCCTGGTAGACGATAAGCTTTACATACCCTTAAGCCTGGCCATGGAAGTTCTGGGACTGCCTGCCACCGGCAGGATGGGAGCTGCTCCAGAGCAGGAAAGTACCGATACATACCTCCCTCCCCTGAAGGGCCGGGCCGGCCTGCATTTCCGTTACTATCCCGTCTATGACCTCCAGGCCAGGTATGACCCTGTCAGGGGACAGCTTACGGGAGAACTCCTCCTGGCTTACCAGAACCCTTATCCGGCACCTCTGCGGGAGTTATTCTTTAACCTCCCGGCCAATGCCCTTTATGGTAATGGAGCGAAATTAACAGTTAGCAGGGTTTATATAAATAACCGGCCTGTTCTTTTCAATTCCCGGGGCAGTTCCCTGGAAGTATTCCTGCCCTTGAGCCTCGCTCCCCGGGAAACCCTTTCCCTGGCCCTTTCCTTCACTACCCGGGTACCGCCAGGGGCAGTGCGCCTGGGCCGCAGCGGGGACACCTTGATGGCGGCCGGTTGGTACCCAATCCTTGCCCCGCGTACCGGCGATACGTGGGCAGGGGTGGCCGGTACATCCTACGGCGACCCATATTTTGCCGCTGCCGCCTATTACCGGGTGCGCCTGGTTGTGCCCTCCGGTTACCAGGTCCTGGCCAGTGGCCGGGAAACGGGGCGGTTGGAAGAGGGTGGTTGGACCGTCTGGACCTTTAACAGCGAGTACCCCATCCGGGAATTTGCCTTTACGGCCGCCCCTGACTGGCAGCTTGCCGGCCGCCAGATGGGGCCGGTCCAAATGGTAATAGCCTCCCGGGGTGAGCCGGCGGCGGCCGCCCTGGAGGTGGCCGGCCAGGCTTTAGACTTTTTCCAGGCAACCTATGGACCCTATCCTTACAGTTACCTGCACCTGGCTTTTGTGCCCCTGGACAACCTGGCCGGCATGGAATACCCGGGCTTTATTATTTTAAGTAACCGCAAAAGTTATAGCCCTGCTACCGTTGTCCACGAAGTCGCCCACCAGTGGTGGTACAACCTGGTAGGGAACGATAGCCTTCATGCGGCCTGGATTGATGAAGGCCTGGCCGATTACAGTACTCTCCTTTTTTACCGCCGGCGCGACCCGGCCCTCTACCAGGCCAAACTGGCCGAGATCGAGCGCCTGGCGGGCCAGACAGCTCAACCTATTAACTTATCCCTTGAGGAATATGGTAATGAGCAGGCCTACCGCCTGGCCGTCTATAACCGGGCAGCCAGGTTCTGGCTGGAGCTGGAAGCCGCCGCCGGCACGGCCGGGCTGATGCAAGCCCTGGCATATGTCCAGCGTTATTACCGCTATGAAATCGTTCCCCCGCAAGCTATGGTTACTATTCTGACATATTATGGCAGGCTGGCAGCGACCAATTTTACGCCGTATTTACGGAACTAACGGCCCTGAAAAACGTCTAATAATGTAGAAGGGACTTCGTGAGGAAAACGGGCAAGAGGGGCGAACCGGTATGAGCCAGGCAGGTAAATATGTGGTGGGGCACTGGCCCTGGGTGGCCAGGATTGGCAAGCACCCGCGGGCCGCCTGGCCGGAAGCGTTGCTGCGGCTGGGGTACCTGGTGGCTATAGCTGCCTTAATGGTAGTTGTTACCACCATTGGTGGTGCTGGCTGGCAGCAGGCTGGAGTTACCGGACCGGCACTGGCCTCGCCGCCTTTTGCCGGACCTGACCAGCTGGCCGGGGGCAAGCCGGGGTTGTCCATAACCCCGTTTAAACCGGTGCCGCCAGGGGAGCAGGGAGGGGGTTCGCCCGCCCCGGTGGCCGGGGAGCCCCTGCAGGAGCAGCTTTCCCCGCAGGCAGCACCGGTAAAGGACGCGGCGGGGATAACCCCGTCCCGGCCGCCGTCACCTGCAGGGGACCCCGGCTCGGGGGTCCAGCCCCTGCGCCAGGTGCCGGGGGCCGGCCACCGGGTGGCCCTGACCTTTGACGACGGCCCCTTTCCCCGGTGGACTGAACGTTATTTAACCGCCCTGGCAGCCACCAGAACCCCGGCCACCTTCTTTATGGTCGGGCGGCAGGTCGAAGCCCACCCGGAGCTGGTCAGGGCAGCCCTGGACGGCGGCCATGAAGCAGCCAGCCACTCCTGGCGCCATGCCAACCTGGGAAAGGTGACCCAGGCTGAAGCTGAGGCCGATCTCCGGCAGGCGGCTGCCGCCCTGGAGAAAATCAGTGGCCGCCCGGTAAAATATTTCCGCCCCCCTTACGGCGCCATAGGGCCCAATTTGCTGGCGGCAGCAGCCAGGCTGGGTACCCCCATAGTCACCTGGAGTGTAGATCCTAAGGACTGGTCCAATCCTGGTCCCAGGGCCATCGTCCAGGGCGTCATGGCTAACGTCCGGGACGGCAGCATCATCCTCCTCCATGAAGGCCACCCCGGTACCCTGGTGGCCCTGCCGCTTCTGGTTAAAGAGTTGCGGGATAAAGGCTATGAACTGGTAACCGTCTCAGAACTGATAGCTCAAGGGGAAAAACACGATAATAGCGCCCCGGCCGCAAAAACCAAATAAAAAACTGCCAATCTCCTGCCTTCAACTTCTTAAATGGTATATCTTGCATAATAGCGACCTCCTGCGGTATAATTAAGGCGAAAATAGCAAAATTTCCCCGAAAAGGCAAACCTGCCGAAAGGCAGGGGCGCAAAGCTACAGGGTCTAAAGCCCGGTTGCGGGCCAGGACAGCCAGTTGCCGCGGGTGGGACGGGGCTACCCAGGGGTAGCCTTTTTTATTTATTTATTAAACCAAACCGGAGGAGGGGGTTTCCTTTTATGCGCTTGCACTTATTCAAGAAAAAAGGCCGGGCAGGGCAACCGGCAGATCAAGAGCCGGCCAGAGTGCCCCGCCCGGGGAAGGCCCGGGCAGGTTTTTTCAGCCGCTGGCGGCTGGGGACTAAATTAACAGCCGGCTTTATCCTTATCATCGCCATATTTGTCGCCGTGGTAGTTTATGTCAATTTTGAACTCCAGCAGGTAGACCGGCTTTCCCTGGAAGTAACCCTTGCCCATGAGCAGAACATGCTCTTTACCGAGATGACCAATGCCGTCTGGGATGCCTACCGCCGGGCCACCGATTACATAATCAACGGTTCCCAGACCCATGCCCTGGGCTTTGACGATGCCCTGAAGCGTTTCCATGATGCCCGGACCCGGCTGGAAGAACAAGAGCTCGACAGCCAGGTGGCCGGGTATCTCGCGGCCATGACCCAGGCTGCCAAGAGTTTTACTGATACCTTCAAGAACAGCATCGTAAACACCAGCCGGGAAGACCGCATGGCGGCCCTGCCCATTTTGAGCTTCCAGATGGGGGCTTCCCTGGATAATATCAACAATATCGGCAACCACATGGCCAAAGGAATGACCGAGAAGAACGCCCTTGCCGAAACCCAGTTGACGGCCGCCATCAAGCGGGTCCAGGCAATGCTGGTAACCGGCTTGCTCCTGGCCCTGCTCCTGGGCCTGCTGGTAGCGTGGTTTATCAGCCGGATGGTCGGCAGGTCCCTGGGTCAGGTGGCGGCCTACGCTACCCGGATCGCCGGCGGTGATCTCACCACCGAACCCCTTCATGTTATCACCAAAGATGAAGTTGGCAAGCTGGCCGCCGCGTTCAACACCATGGGAGAAAACCTGCGCCAGGTTATCGGCCAGGTGCGGGATATGACTAACCAGGTAGCCTCGGCCAGCCAGGACCTGGCCCGCATGTCCCAGGAACTGGGGGATGCCGCCCGCCAGGTGGCCGCCACCACCCAGGAAATGGCCAGAGGCGCCGAAGACCAGGCCCAGCAGGTCAGCGAGACGGCGGCAGCGACTGACGCCCAGGTGGCCAGGGTGGAAGAAGTCCACCGCAACACCGAGGATATGGCGGCCGCCTCCGACCAGGCTGCGGCTAAAGCCGCTGAAGGTGCCCGGGCGGTGGCCGAAGCTACCCGCCAGATGGAGGCCATCTCCAAGCGCATGGACAGCCTGGCCCAGGCGGTGGGCGAGCTGGGAGCCCGTTCCCAGCAGATTGGCCAGATTGTAGGCGTGATCTCCGGCATTGCCGAGCAGACCAATCTCCTGGCCCTGAATGCGGCCATTGAAGCGGCCCGGGCCGGGGAACAGGGACGCGGCTTTGCCGTCGTGGCCGACGAGGTGCGGAAACTGGCCGAGCAGTCGGCCGAAGCCACCAAGCAGATTGTCGGCCTGGTGCAGGAGATCCAGCGGGAGACCGAGCGCGTGGTCAACAGCATGGCCGAAGGTTCCCGGGATGTCCGCCAGGGTACGGAAGTGGTTACCCGCACGGGCATGGCCTTTGCCGCCATTGACCAGTCCATCCAGACCCTGGTCGGCAAGATCAAGAATGTGGCCGGCAAGGCGGAAGAGATGTATGAGGGTTCCCGCCAGGTCAAAGGCCGGGTCGAAAGTATAGCTGCCGGTATTGAAGAGATGGCTGCCAGCACCCAGCAGGTTTCCGCCTCCACGGAAGAGCAGACGGCAGCAGTAGACCAGATCAACCAGGCGGCCCAGCAGCTGGCGGCAGCCGCCGGCAACCTCGAAAGGGCTGTGGCCCGTTTCAAGCTATAATAGTTAAGCGGGGCCGTTCCAACCTGCCGGTTTACCAACTTCCACTTCTAACTTCCAATCTATGCCCGGGCCTGGAAGGTTTCGCACTCGGTATCGCGGTCGTTGTGGGCGCTGGAGTTATTCGGCGCCCCCTGGACGGCTACGGTAATACTGTCGGCGTGGCAAGCGCCATCCTGCCAGTAGATGCAGTTGGCCACCCGGCACTTGACTTCAGGAGTCATATTATATTCCCTACCCCTTCATCAATTCATAACCAGGAGGGCCGGAAACGGCCTGAACGCCAGGTCGCAAAGGCCAGGTTTATTCCCGGTAACTTTAGCCTGGCCAACGGAGGATAAAAATATGCCTGCCCCCAGAGGAATTTGCCTTGCAATGCAGAATTTACCTGTGAGTTAATAGAAGGGTGGGATATTAATGGCCACGGAAACAGCAGCGGAAATTCAGCTGGTAGTCTTCCAGCTGGCCGGTGAAACTTACGGCGTTGATATTAACCACGTTCAGGAAATCATCCGCATGCAGAGCATTACCCAGATTCCCAGGACCCCGGCCTTTATCGAAGGGGTCATCAACCTGCGCGGCCGCATCATCCCGGTCATCGACCTCCATAAACGCTTTGACCTGCCCCGGGCTGAGCTCACGAATAACACCCGCATTATGGTGGTGGAGCTGGGCCAGGTGACGGTGGGCATGATCGTCGATTCCGTTTCCGAAGTCCTGCGCCTGCCGGCTGCCAGCATCGAGCCGCCGCCTCCTATAATCAGCGGCATTGATGTGGCCTATCTTAAGGGTGTGGGCAAGTGGAATGAGCGGCTGATTATCCTCCTGGACCTGGACCGGGTGCTGAGGGAAAGCGAACAGCGCCAGCTGCAGCAGGAAATAGCTGCCGGGGTGGATACCAGATGAGCGAGCTGGATATGTCCCAGTACCTGGGTATTTTCCTCGATGAAGCCGGGGAGCAGCTCCAGCAGCTGGATGAAGCCATTGTCAAGCTGGAGCAAACTCCCGATGATCTTGACCTGTTAAACACCATCTTCCGGGCGGCCCATACCCTGAAGGGTTCTTCTGCGTCCATGGGCTTTAACCGTCTGGCCACCCTTACCCATCGCATGGAGAGCGTCCTGGATCTCTTACGCCAGGGGAAGCTCGCCGTTTCCCGGGAGATCATTGACATCCTCCTGGCTGGCCTGGACAGGCTGCGAGCGCTAAAAGACAGCATTGCTGCGGGCAACGGGGATGAGGGTGAGGTGGGAGATATAGTTACCCGCCTGGAAGCCGTCCTGGCCGGCCAGGCGGCAGTCACTTCCCGGGACAAGGCACCTGGCAGGGAAACCCTCACCCTCGACGACATTGAGCAGAATGTCATCCGCGCGGCTCAAGTGAAAGGTTTCCAGGCCTATGAGATCCGGGTGCAACTCGAAGCAGGCTGCCAGATGAAGTCGGCCCGGGCCTACCTGGTCTTCAACAACCTCAAGGAGGCCGGCGAGGTCATCAAAAGCGTCCCCCACACCCAGGACCTGGAAGCCGAAAAATTTAATGATACCTTTACCCTGGCCTTTGTCAGCCGGGAAGATGCCGACACCCTGGCCAATATCGTCAAGTCCATATCGGAAATCAAAGATGTAACGGTGCGGCCCATTGTCCTCGAGGAAGACCAGGAGGCGGCAGCGGCAGTCCCTGCCCCCGGCCAGGATAACGGCGTCCCTGCTGCCAGGGCTAATGGCAAGGCGGGGGAACAACGCGTCAGCCAGACAGTCCGGGTAGATGTCCAGCGCCTGGAAAACCTCATGAACCTGGTTGGCGAACTGGTCATTGACCGCACCCGCCTGGCCGAAGTGGGCAACGGGTTGAAGGCCCGCCTGGGCAACGAAGAACTCCTGGAAACCCTGGAGGAAGTCTCCCTGCACATTGGCCGCATTACCTCCGACCTCCAGGAAGAGATCATGAAGGCCCGCATGTTCCCCATTGACCAGGTCTTCAACCGTTTCCCCCGCATGGTCCGGGACCTGGCCCGGAAGGCCGGCAAGGAGATCGACTTTATTATTGAAGGCCGGGAAACGGAGCTGGACCGGACGGTTATCGAGGAAATCGGCGATCCCCTCATCCACCTGCTGCGCAACGCCATTGATCACGGTATTGAAGCGCCGGAAGCAAGGCTGAAGGCCGGCAAGCCCCGTCACGGCACGGTTCGCCTGCGGGCCTTCCACCAGGAAAACCAGATTGTCATTACCGTAGAAGACGACGGCGCCGGCATGGACCCGGAAAAGATAAAAGCCAGGGCGGTGGCCAAAGGGCTGATCAGCCGGGAGGCGGCTGCCAGGCTGGGTCCCCGGGAAGCCCTGGATCTCATCTTCCTGCCGGGCTTTTCGACGTCAGAGAAAGTTACCGATGTTTCCGGCCGCGGCGTGGGCATGGATATCGTCCGTAACCATATTGAAAGGATCAACGGCACCATTGACATCCGCACCACCCCCGGCAGGGGAACGTGTTTCACCATCAAGCTGCCCCTGACCCTGGCCATCAACCGTTCCCTCCTGGTCCAGGTCGGCGGGCGGGTTTATGCCTTCCCCCTGGCCAATGTGGTCGAAATTATCGCCATCACCCCGGCCGACGTCCAACGCGTCCACCGCCAGCAGGTGGTAGTCGTCCGTGGCCGGGTGCTGCCCCTCATTTACCTGGGCCAGGCCCTGGGCCTGGCCAGGGCTGTGCCGGCGGGAGAAAATTATGCCGTAGTTATAGTCGGCCTGGCGGAAAAACAGATCGGCTTTATTGTCGACAACCTCATCGGCGAGCAGGAGATTGTCATCAAATCCCTGGGGAATTTTATCGGCAAGATACCGGGCATTGCCGGGGCCACCATCATGGGCGACGGCAGTGTGGCCCTCATCTTAGATGTCCGCAGCCTGGTGGATAACCTGGGGGTGGAGGCGAGCCGTGAACTGGCCAGTTAAGGTCCTGGTCGTCGACGATTCCGCCTTTAGCCGGCGGCTGCTGCTGGACATCTTAAAAGCCGATCCCGGTATCCGGGTGGTGGGTTACGCCCGTAACGGCCAGGAAGCCCTGGAAAAAGTGGCATCCCTGCAGCCGCAGGTGGTAACCCTGGACCTGGAAATGCCGGTTATGGACGGCCTGGCGACACTGAAAAGCCTCATGGCCAGCCATCCGGTGGCCGTCATCATGCTCTCCGCCCATACGGCCGCCGGGGCTGAGGTGACCATTAAAGCCCTGGAGCTGGGTGCCGTAGATTTTGTCCTGAAACCGGTAAAACCCGGCGACGTACAGGAACTGGCCAGCATCCTGCCGGAAAAAATTAAGGCGGCGGCCAGGGTACAGGTGGGGCGTCTCTGCCGGGGTAAACCTTGCCGGGAAATTATCCCGGCACCTTTTATTTCTCCCCGGCAGGGCCGGGTAGAGGTTGTCGCCTTCGGCACCTCCACGGGAGGCCCGGCGGCCCTCCAGGAGGTGCTGACCGCCCTGCCCGGCGACCTGCCGGCCGGGATAGTAATTGTACAACACATGCCCCCGGGTTTTACCGGCCCCCTGGCCCGGCGCTTAAATGAACTGGCCGCCCTGGAAATCAGGGAGGCGGCAGCGGGGGATATTATCCGGCCCGGCCTGGCCCTCATCGCCCCGGCCGGTAAACAAATGCTCCTGGAAAGGCAGGCGGGCGGCGTCCAGGTGCAGCTGGCCGCAGAGGCCGAAGTGCCTACTCTCTTTAAGCCCTCGGTAGACGTGCTCATGCTCTCCGTAGCCAGGATATACGGCTCCAGGAGCCTGGGGGTAATACTCACGGGCATGGGGAACGACGGCGTCCGGGGCCTCAAGGCTATTAAGGAGCAGGGCGGCCTGGTGCTGGCCCAGGATGAAGGGACCTGTATCGTCTACGGCATGCCCCGGGCAGCGGTGGAAGCCGGCCTGGCCGACCAGGTCCTGCCCCTGCCGGCCATAGCCGGGGCTATTGTATCCTTAGTTGCTCCTCGCCCTTAATTTCTTATGCTTGTACCGTCAGTTAAATTACACTTTATTTAACTATGGTTCATAAAAGGGAGTGGGTACGGAGTGGGTACGGAGATGGTAGGGCTTTGCTGTTAAGTTGGATTTAAATCCATGATCTTTGCCTGCTGCCGGCCGGGTAAAGTTCACTGCCGACTTGCCGATATAGAAACTAGAGACAAAAAAATATCTAGCAGGGGTGTAAGGGCTTGAAGATTACAGGACAGGGACCGGTATCCTGGAACCGGGTGCGCGCAGCCTACCAGCAACCTGCCGATGTTAAAGGGCAGGGAGGGGTGGATAAAGCTTTCGCCGGCGCCGACACCGTCCAGCTTTCCGCCGGCAGCAAGCTCATCCGGGAATTAAAGGCCCGCCTGGAGGAAGTAAACGACACCCGCGCCGGCCGGGTAGAGGCCATCCGCGCCGCCCTGGCCGCAGGTACTTATAAAATATCCCTGGAAGAGGTGGCAGCCGCCATCTTGAAGGAGATGGGCCGGTGAGGGAACTGGCCGACGTTCTACGGGATGAGCTGGCGGCGGTACGGGAACTCCTGGCCGTAGGCCGGCAGGAACAGGAAGCCCTGATGACCGACGATCTGGCCGGCATCCGGGCGGCTACCGGCCGGAAAGGGGAACTCGCCCGCCGTTTGGCCGTCCTGGAAGAGGAGCGGCAGCAGGCGATGGAGGCAAGCCCGGAGACAAGCGCGGCAGGCCCCCCTGCCTCCCGGCAAAACAGCCGTGAGGACGACGAGGTAAATCGCCTCCGCGACGCCCTCCGGCAGGCGGTGCGGGAGTTCCAGGAAATCAACGAGACCAACCGCCTCCTGGCGCGCCAGTCCCTGGCCTACGTGCAGAAGATGCTCTCCCTGTTGCTACCGGAAGGCTCAGGCCCCGGAATAATGGACCGGCTGGTCTAGCCGTTGCTTACCGGTGGCAGAGGGACCGGTTGTAATTTCACGTTTGGCGGCCAGCCAACGATAACAGGACCGGCAAGGTGACGGCAAAAACTTTTAGCAGGGGGTGAAGAGGGGTGCCGGGAACCTTTTTCGGCTTCAATACCGCCCTGCGCGGCATGCAGGCCCAGCAGCGGGGCATTTACACAACTTCCCACAATATTGCCAACGCCAATACCGAGGGCTATACCCGCCAGCGGGTGGTCCTGGCCACCTTGCCCGCCTATCCCGTTCCATCCATGAACCATCCCGGCGGCACCGGCTGGCAGATTGGCACCGGCGTCTTCAGCCAGGAAACCCGCCGCCTGCGGGAAGAGTTTTTGGACAGCCAGATTCGCCGGGAAACCGGCTCCCTGGGCCAGTGGGAACAGGTCCAGGATGTTTTAAAGCAGGTAGAGATCGTCTTCAACGAGCCCTCGGATACCGGCTTTAACACTATGCTGAGCCAGTTCTGGGCCTCCTGGCAGGAACTCTCCAAGTACGCCGAAAGTTCCCCCGTAAGGACCACAGTGGTCGAAACGGCTAACGCCCTGGCGGAGGCCTTCCGGCACAGCGCCGCCCAGTTGAACCAGATCAAGGACGATATTGACCAGACAATAGAGTTAAAGGTCAAAGAAGTAAACTCCCTGGCCCAGCAGGTTGCCGATTTAAACGGCCAGATCAAAAATATTATCGCCGCCGGTGACCAGCCCAACGACCTCATGGACCAGCGGGATTTGCTGCTGGACAGGTTGAGCAAGATAATTGATTTTACTATTACAACATCTAGTAATGGCACCATTACCATCACATTAGGTGGTGGTGGAAACTTAGTAGAAGGAATAGATGGCAGTACCATTCATGAACTTCAATCTTCCGGTTCAGCTGTTAGTTGGGTAGAGGCCACTCAACCGGCTTTAAATATTTCTAATGGCGAGTTGTTTGGTTTACAAAAAGCCAAGAGTGAAGTAGATACTTATTTAACAAATTTAGATACTTTGGCTGGCGAGTTGGCAACGGCTGTTAATAATATACATACCAGTGGAGATGATTTATCCGGAACAGGTGGAGAAAATTTTTTCGTTGCTAACGGTGGGGGGCCAATTACAGCAGGTAATATTCAAGTAAACCCCAACATTAAAACTAATGTTACCAAAATAGCAGCTGCAAGCAGTGGTGGAGGGCCGGGCGACGGCAGCAACGCCCTGGCCATAGCCCAGCTCCAACATGAGTTGATACCAGGTCTTTCCAACACAACCTTTGACGACTATTACAAAAACTTCACCGCCAAACTGGGCGTCGACGCCCACGAGGCCGTCCGTATGACCACCAACCAGGGCGTCCTGGTTGACCAGCTTACCAACCGCAAAGAATCCATATCCGGCGTCTCCCTGGACGAGGAAATGGCCAGCATGCTGCAGTACCAGCGGGCTTATGAAGCCGCGGCCAGGATGATTACCACCCTGGACAGCATGCTGGATAAAATCATCAATGGCATGGGTGTAACCCGCTAGGAGGGGAAGATAAATGCGCGTAACCAATCGCATGCTCAACAACAACGTCATCCGCAACATCAACCGCAACCTGGAGATCATGTCCCGCACCCAGGAACAGATGTCTTCCGGCAAGGCCGTGAGCCGCCCCTCCGATGACCCCATAGTTGTCGCCCGTGTCCTGGCCTTTAAAACCTCCATCGCTGCCAACGACCAGTATAAAAAGAACATGGAAGACGCCCGCGGCTGGCTGGACGCCTCCGAAAGGGCCCTGGATATGGCCACCGCCACCCTGCAGCGCGCCCGCGAACTGGCCGTCTACGGCGCCAACGGCACCATGCCCGATGAATCCATGGAAGCCCTGGCAGCGGAAGTAGATCAGCTAATCGACGAGATGGTGCAGATAGGTAATACCTCTTATGGCGGTCGTTTTCTTTTTGCGGGTACTGATACACCTGAGGCGCCATTTGAAAGGATAACGGATAATACGGATCCTGAATTTCCTGTGAAATATAATGGCGATACCCAGAAGCTGGATTGGGAAGTAGCGCCTCAAGTGACTATAACCGTCAACGAAAACGGTAAGTATGTTTTCAATCAGGCCATTGATACAAATGGCGATAACACCGCGGATAAAGGTATTTTTAAGCTATTGTATGAACTCTACGAGGCATTAAAGAACCATAACAATACTCAAGTATCAAATACCCTGGGCCAGTTCGATCAGGCCATCGACCATATCCTCGATATCCGTGCCACCCTGGGTGCCAGGAGCAACCGCCTGGAGATGGCTACCTCCCGCCTGGACGATACCCAGATCGGCCTTACCAAAACCATGTCCAAGCTGGAAGACATCGACCTGGCCGAAACCGTCATGAATTATAAAAACCAGGAAAATGTTTACCGCGCTTCCCTGGCCACCGGCGCCATGGTCCTGCAACCGAGCTTGATTGATTATCTGCGTTAAAGTCCCTGGTGAAAGACGACCCACCTTTAGCGATCTAATCGCTGGGAAGGGGAGACAATCGTTATGAGGTTTAATTTAAAAAGAAGATTAGTATTGCTGCTGGCGCTGGTAGCAATATTTTTTTCCTGCGGCCAGGCCCTGGCAGCCGCGGCGCCGCAGATAACCAGTATTTCTCCCGCCAGTGGACCAATGACCGGCGGTACCTGGATTACCGTCAACGGCTCTAATTTTGCCGTTGGCGCTTATGTTTATTTTGGCGCTAACCCGGCGGCGGAAGTAATTTTTCGCAGCTCAAGCAAGCTTGATGTTAAGACGCCTGCCAGCGCAATTTCCGGTTCAGTAGATGTCAAAGTTGTTAACCCGGACGGCCAGGAGAATGTCAAACTGGCAGGTTTTCGCTATGATCCGGTAGTAACCGAAGTAACGACAGCGGAAGGCCGGACAGGCAGCACCGTTGGCGGCCAGGCAGTTACCGTTAAGGGCGGCGGCTTTCAGAATAACCTGACCCTATACCTCGGTACTGGCCTGGCTACGGGAGTAACTGTTTCTTCCGACGGCACAACCATCACTGCTCTGACGCCACCGGGGTCGGTGGGGAAAGTAGCAGTTAAAGTGGTCAATCCTGATGGTGGCACCGGAATTTTACCGGCAACCGACGAAAAAACATTTGCGTACCGTTTGAGCCAGCCGGCCATCGCCAGTGTTTCTCCCAATAGGGGCACCTGGATGGGCGGTACCGAAGTGACGATCAGGGGGCAGGAATTAAGTTCTACAGGCGTGGTCCGTTTTGGCGGTAGTCCGGCTACTATTAAACAGGCCAACGGCATTACGGAACTGGTGGTGGTGACGCCGCGCGGTTCGGTGGGAATTCAGGATGTCACCATTACCAATCCCGATGGCCAGACAAGCACCGTAACTAATGACAGTAAGTATGAATTTATTATCACGCCGGTTATCGACTCCATTACACCCAACTACGGCAGTCCCCTGGGCGGGACCACAGTAACCATTACCGGTAGTAATTTCCCGCCGGCAGGGCAGGTTGGCGTTACCTTCGGGGGTATCGAGGCCACAGTAACCGAGGTGACTTATGGATATATTAAAGTGAGCACCCCGGCCGGTGCCCCGGGTGCGGTGGATGTAGTAGTATATGACACGGCGGATACAGCTAAGGCTTACAGGGTATTTCAGGGTTTTACCTATGTAACCGAAATGAGCAGCCCGGCTATTACCACCATCAACCCTAACGCGGGCAGTAAAGACGGGGGTACGGAGGTTACCATTATTGGTAGCGATTTTCGCTCCGGCGTTGATGTCCCCCTGAAGGTCAAGTTTGGTAATATCTATGCGGGGCAGGTCACGGTAAAAAGTACTACCGAACTCTTAGTTATTACACCCCCAAGCCCGGTAACCGGGCCCGTAGATGTTACGGTGGAGAACCCTGATGGAGGAAAGTTTACTAAGCCCGACGGGTTTACCTACCTGGCGCCGGAACGGGTACTGTTGATAACCAGCGTCACTCCCAACCAGGGTTCCATGGAAGGAAATACGCCAATTACGGTTAATGGGGCCAATTTTATTAATCCTGGTGATCCTACTGTTGAAAGCGTTGAACTCACTATTGGCGGTAATGCTGTAAAAAATCTCACCTGGGATCCCGGTAACAAAGCATATAAAGCCGTTACACCCCCCGGTTATGGTACCCAGGATGTTATTTTAATAATAAAACGATGGCAGGATTCAAATTTAATTACTGAAAAGGCCATTTTAACCGGGGGGTTTACTTACAGGGTACCGGAAAGCCACCCCAGTATTACTAAAGTAGAGCCTGCCGGGGGGCCCCTCTCAGGTGGTACCTTAATTACTATTACCGGTAGCGATTTCCGGGCGCCAAAAGCAGGGGAAACGGTACAGGTCTTTATAGGCAATTTGCCGGCTACTCAGGTCCGGGTAATTAGCGATACGCAAATTACGGCTGTTACCCCGCCTTCAGCCAATACCGGCATCAGGGATGTCACCGTTATCAACCCGGATCTGGCCACGGCGGTGCTTCCCAATGCCTTTACCTATGTGGCCAACACCATGACCATCGTCAGCGTAACACCTGACAAGGGCCCGGTGGATAGACCCACACCCATTACTATTACCGGCGCTAATTTTAACCAGGATAAGGACGAGCTGGGCAATATTAATATTGTAGTAGAAATAGGCACCCAGGAAGAGGGTTTTTTACCTGCCACCAACATTAACGTCAGCCAGGACGGTTCTACCATCACGGCAGAGACGCCCATTGCTACTGCCGGTACCAAGGACGTGGTGGTGCGCAACCGTTTTGGCAGCGCGACCCTGCCCCAATCATTTACCTATTATGTGCCGCCCAGCACACCGGAAATTACCGGAATAAATCCCTCGCTGGGGCCTACTACCGGGGGTACTCCTGTTACTATTTATGGCGACAGGTTCCAGGCTAAAGCCTCCGTTACCATTGGCGGGGCTACGGCTAGCCAGGTAGAGGTGGTAAGTCCTACCGCAATCCGCGCTATTACCCCGCCCGGCCAGCCCGGACCCCGGGATGTAACGGTCACCAATCCTGATGGTGGCCAGGTAACTCTCCCGGAGGGATTTACTTACATCAGCCACCCGGTAATCAACAGTGTCTCGCCTGACCGGGGGAGTGCCGCGGGGGGTACGATTGTAACCCTGCGCGGTACCGATTTTTACCCCGCGATGCAGGTGTATTTCGGCAGCATTACCGAAGTAGTTTATGGTACGGTAAGCGGTAGTGTGTACCAGCAGGTTCCAGCGGCAGATATCCAGGTTATTGACCGGCAAACGGCAAAAGCCCGTCTCCCGGCATGGACGGCGGGGGGCATCGATCCCCAAAAAGGTTTAAAAGTAGACATTGCGGTGGTAAATACCGACGCTACTCTAAGCGAGAATGGCGGCAGTTTTATAGCCAGGGATATATTTACCTACTACCAGCCCTTAACCTCTCCCCGGGTGGACCAGGTTACACCCAGTTTTGGGCCTGCCCAGGGCGGTAACGAAGTCCTCTTTACAGGTAGCGGTTTCCAGCCGGATGTAAAGGTCTATTTCGGCTGGGAAGAAGCCAGGGTATTGGAAGTTACTCCCAATCAAGTCCGGGTCAGCGCTCCGGCCAACACTCCCGGCTTATACGATGTTACGGTAGTCAATGTTTATGATACCGGCATTTTTGTCAAAGAAGATGCCTATGAATACCGCCAGCCCTTGACCGCGCCCAGGATTTCCGGTGTCTTCCCCTCTTATGGACCAGCTCAGGGCGGGACCCTCTTGACCATCAGCGGGGAATATTTCTGGCCGGGCGTGCGGGTGTTTGTCGGGACTAACGAAGCCTTCCTTTATGTCGATAATGAAGGCAAAATAGTACCTAAAGAGCTGGGAACACGCATGATTAGTCCCCTGGTAGCCTCTGGTGGCAAGGTTATCTATGTCCATACCCCTGAGGGACCAAAAGTCGGGGATACCTACCTGATAGGGCCGGTAGACGTTAATGTTGTCAATCCCGACGGGGGCAGCGCCACCTTACGCGGCGGGTTTACTTACAAACTGCCCGACAGCCGGCCAGCTATTACCAGCGTCAGCCCCGGAACAGGGACTACCAGGGGCGGTACCCCGGTAACCATTACCGGCAGCGATTTCCGGCCGGAGCTAAAGGTTTACTTTGGCGGGGTGGAGGCCATTGTTAAAAATATCACTCCCACTGCCATTGCCGCCGTCGCCCCGGCCCATGATGCCGGCCTGGTAGACGTCACGGTGGTAAATAAGGACGGCGGCGTTGCTACGGCTTACGGGGTTTTTGAGTACCGCGTGCCGGGAAGCGAACCGGTAATTAAAAGCCTCGACCCCCACGTGGGTAGTGTCCTGGGGGGGACAACGGTGACCATCAGCGGGGAAGATTTCCGGGACGGCGTTAAGATCTTCTTTGGCGGGGTAGAAGCCGCCAATGCCGTACGGGTTGATTACCAGACCATCACTGCCACCACGCCGCCGGGGCCGGCGGGAACGGTGGACGTTACGGTAGTCAATCCCGATGCTGGTTCTTATACTTTAAGCCGCGCCTTTACCTACCAGAGTTCGGTACCCCGGATCGATGCCGTCGTGCCGGAGCGCGGTCCAAGGGAAGGCGGCATTAAAGTAGTTATCCGCGGCGCCGACTTTATAGCGCCGGTGCAGGTTTATTTTGGCAGCGTGGCGGCGCCAGTCTACAGCGTCACCGAGGGCGGCACCATGATTGAAATTGCCCTGCCACCTGCTGCCGGGGGTCGCCTGGGGGCAGTAGATGTTAAGGTCATCAACGGTGATGGCGCCGGGGCAGTGCGGCCAAAAGCCTTTACCTATGTACTCCCCGACAGCCAGCCGGTCATTACCGGTATTGAACCCGCCAGCGGCAGCACCCTGGGCGGCAACTGGGTGACCATCACCGGCGAGGACTTCCGCCAAGACCCGGAAGTTTTCATCGGCGGCCAGCCGGCCCTGGAGGTAAAACTGGTTGACGGGCAGACCCTGCGGGTGAAGATGCCGCCCCACAGCGAAGGCCCCAAAGACGTCACCGTGACCAACTATGATGGCGGCACGGCTACCCTCCTGGCGGCTTATACTTACAAACTACCGGGAAGCCAGCCGGTTATTAATAAGGTGGAGCCCAATCGAGGTCCCCAGGTGGGCGGGACGGCCATTACCGTGACCGGCCTGGACTTTCGCGAAGGGGTAAAGCTGTATGTCGGCGGCGCCCCGGCCGGGGATGTGCGCCGGGTGGATTACAAGACCATTACGGCGCTGACGCCGCCCGGGAGCGAAGGAACGGCCGATGTAACGGTGGTCAATCCCGACGAGGGTACCTATACCCTGGCTAAAGGCTTTACCTATTATCACGTAGAAGCGCCGGTTATTAGCTCTGTTAACCCCAACGAAGGACCGGCCACCGGCGGGACGGCCATCAGCATCAGCGGCAGCAAGTTTGCCCGGGGGGTAACCGTCCTGATCGGCGGTACACCGGCCCAGAACCTTGAAAGGGTGGACGATACCCTGATTAAAGCCACCACCCCGCCCGGAAGCGCCGGGTGGCAGGAGTTGCGGGTCGTTAACCCCGACGGTGGCTGGAGTGCCCTGGCCCAGGGTTTCCATTACCTTAAGCCCCGGGGTGTACCCGAGACGCCTTCATGGTTTATGGCTACGGTTAGTAACGACCATACAATAAAATTAAGATGGGGTGCGGCGGAATTTGCCAATTACTACGAAATCTGGTCCAGCAAAACACCCGGCGGTCCCTACGAGTTTTTGCTCCAGACCAAGGAAACTACCTTTTATAGCGAGGCCTTACCGGAAGAAGCGGGATATTTCTTCCGGGTGAGGGCAGTCAATGAGTTTGGCTATTCTGCTTTTACCGGGGAAGAATATGCCGAAGCTGAGGAAGAGAACGGCTATGAAAACGAAAATGCCCAGGTAAGCAAAACGGAGGTTGTCATTAAACCTGTTGCCGGTACAGTGGAAGCCACTTTGAGCCAGGAGGGACTTTTAACCAGAGACTACCAGCTGGACCTGAACTCTTCCCATTATAATAAAATTAAACAGTACGTTATCCGGGTGGCGGCCGGGACGGCCAGGCAGGCCAGCGGCACTTTAAATATCCGCACCGGTGACGTGTCTGTGGCCCTGCCAGGTACCGCCCTGCTCAATGTCTACCGGAGCACCCTGGCCGGCTTTGACGAGCGGGATGCCTGGGTAGAGGTTATCCTGGCAGACCTGGGCCAGGCGGAGGCTGAAGCCGCTTTAAAAGAATTGCCCCGCGGGGCGCGGGTTATCTCCCGCGTCTGGAGCATCAAGCTCCAGGGGAGGACGGGGCGCCGCCTCCATCCCCAGCTTTATTTCCCGGCGGAAACCGTCCTGTCCTTTACGTCATTACCAGTAGCAGCCAGGAAACCCGTCATGTATTTCTTTACTCCCTATAGCAATAGATGGCAACCAGTGACTACCCTGTATGCGCCCCAGGTTGCCCAGCTGCGTTTACCAGGAAAATATGCCCTGGTTGATATGGGGGTACAGTAATTTATGTCAGGTTATAGATACTTTGTTGCCATTCTTTGTTTGTTCATGCTGGCAGGTTCATTCATCCCGGTGGCCGCTGCTCAGGGGTTAACTAACCCGGGATTTCCAGGGATGGGTTTAGCGGGACAGGGGCCGGGTATGATGGCGGAACTGGTTACCGGCCAGACCTTCCGGGGCTTGCCCTTTCCGGAAGAGCGGCTGGCGGCAGTGCGCTTTACCGATACCCGCGGCCACTGGTCCTTTTTACCTGTCCTGCGCCTGGCGGCCCAGGGGATTATCCACGGCCGCGATGGGGGTTTGTTTGCTCCTGATGCGCCGGTAACCCGGGAAGAAGCTTTGAGCCTCCTGGCGCGGGCGGCGGGCTGGGAAGGGATAACCACTTCGCCGGCAGGAGGTTCACCTAATTCCCCCCTGGCCCTGGCCGCAGCCCGGGGCCTGTTAACGGACCAGGAAAAGGCTTTTGCCGCAGCAGACTGGCAGTTGCCGGCCCGGCGCCAGGAGGTGGCGGCCTGGGTAGGACGGGCTCTAGGTCTTACCCCCATAGCCGGAGGGTTGTATCCCTACCTGGCCGGTTTTACTGATGGAAATGAAGTAGATAGCCAGCTGGCGCCGTGGGTTGAAGCCGTCTTACAGCGGGGGTTAATGAGTGGAGTGGCAGCAGGTACCTTTGCACCACAGCGGGCCATGACCAGGGCGGAAATGGCGGCCCTCCTGGACCGGGTAGATAACGATCTGGCCGGACGTAGGGGTGCCCGGTGGGTCGAAGGCCAGGTTATGGAACGGACAGAAACTTGGTTGGGTAACAGGGAACTGCTTATAACCCTACGGGTAGCTACCTTTGCCGGTCCCATCATCAACCTGGAAATTAAAAAAGATGCCGGCGGGAATACCCTGGCTGATTTCCTCCTTTATAAAGACGGCCGCTTAACCCTGGGTCAAGAGTTGACTGGGGGCGAGGCAGTCCGGCTGATCCTCCAGGGGGAAAACGTCCTCCTGGCTGAAAGTACTGCCGGGCAGCAATACTTAAATGGCATGGTCCTGGCAGCCGGTGATAAAGAGTTGCTGCTGGTGGACGACCAGGGCCGGCAGTATCGCTATGGCCTCAGCCCCCACCTGGCGGCAGGAAGCGGGGGAGATAGCGGCGGCCTGCCCCTGCCGGGGCAGGTAGTCAACCTTGCGGTCCAGGATGGTACCGTTACCCGGATAGTCCCCCTGGATGGAACAGGTACGCCGGCTTACAGCCCGGGCGACACCAGGGTTGTTACCGGTTATCTGCGGGAGTCAGGGACTGATGCGATAGTAATAGTTAGTGCGGCCGGGAACGAAGAAACGGTCAAAATAACCGCGGCCACAGCCATTACCCGGTCCGGGCGCGCGATAATGCCCGGCGACTTGAAGACCGGTGACCCGGTCAAAGTCCAGGTTGATGCCGCCGGGCACGCCCTTGGAATCCAGGTGGGGAACAGTACCGGCCGCCTGGGCAGGATATTAAAAGGAAAGCTGGACCGGATAAATTCTTTTGATAATAAGCTTGTCCTCCGGGATACCAGGGAGTTTTACTATGGCAGCTGGCTACCTGGGGACCCCCTTCGCGCCGTGAACCTGACCCGGGAGGCGGCAGCTTCCCTGGCCGGTGCTTCCCGTGACCTGTTGGCACCTTATGGCCCTTATGCAGGTGAAGTGATTGTAGTCCTGGCAGGTGGTCCTCAAGGTGAGGTTGGAGTTAAGGCCGTAAAGCTGGATAACTCTACAAGGTTATATGAGGGCTACCTGGATTTTCTCTCCCTGGGGGGCAGGGAAATACGGCTGGCCAGTGCAAGGGACCCTGTTACCTTTAACCAGGAGAGTATAATCATTAAAAACGGCCGGCAGGTTGAGGCTGCCGACCTGGAGCCCGGCGATTACCTCTTTACGGTAGTGGAGCCGGTCCCCGGCGGTCGCCGGGCAGTACTGGTCTTCACGGAAGATATTTTACCCTCCTCCTGGCAACTCTACCGCGGGCGGATAGAATCCGTAGCTAAAGAAAGCTTCGCGCTGGAAGACGTGGAAGCGCTGGGTGGCGAGGCAGACCGGCCCTACGACTGGCAGGAAACAGACGATTATACCATGGAGTTCCGGCTGGCCTGGGAACCGGTAATTATGGGCCGCAACGGGCCTTTAAGCCGGGATGAGTTTACCTCCGGCCGCTTTACCGGTGAGTATAATGGCTACCAGGCCTATACCCTGGTACGGGGTGAGGAGGCCCATGGTCTCTTGCTGCTCCCCCCGAGTACAATTGGTCCCACCATGACCAGCCTGGGACGGCTGCAGGAAATCGACCAGGATAGCGGTCATTTAACGATAGCGGCCGTCCGGGACTGGAGCCCGGGCTACCGCAACTGGCAGAACCGGAACTATCCCCTGGAGGTTGAGGCCGGGAAGGCTCTGGTAATGAAGGGGAGGGCAATGGCCGCCCTGGAAGACCTGGCCCCTGGTGATAACGCCTATCTCATCCACGACCAGAAGCAGGCCCTGGTGGTAGTGGTTATAGATTAGGGGCTAACAACCTTGCCTTAAGTTCATGGCTGGCCGCTCCCCGAGGAGTTGGTGCGAGCTAGACAATGCCAGCCTGTGACAAAGTTATTTTGGTAGGAAGGTAGAGGTGGTTGGAGTGGTTCAAAACAGGCTAGGGGGCAAATTTTACTGGCTCACCTTTTGGGGTATATTCTTAACCATATATTTAGTTCAAGCCCTCCCGGCCGCTGCCGCCGACTTTTACCGCTACCAGGGCGGTATCAAGGGCGAAAAAGAATATGCCGAAGTCCTCTACCTTACCGGCGAGCCGGTCCTCTTGCAGGGCACGGTCCAGGAAACGACCGGCCCGGCCAGGGATGGCAAAACTACGAGCAGGGTTACCTTTACCCTGGAAAACAAGGAAAAGGCCATCAAGCTGAACCGGAGTTTTAGCTTTATAACGGAAATAGAAAAAAATGGACGCCAGGAAGTAAATACAACCAGGCTGGAACGCTTTAGCGAGACCATCACGATAGGACAGGACAGGTACGCCCTTCAGGATTTTCAATTCTCACGTTCGGAACTCCTGGACCACCAGCCGGCGGTTGTTTATCAAAGCGGCAACTGGACGGCCCGTAAAGTTTATAGCGTTAATAACGACCTGGCTAAGATAACTGTGGAAACCTGGGGGCATACGGTCGGCTACCGGCATGCCTGGGGCAGTACCGAGACCAGCCAGGAAGAAGGTACGGTGTTTTTTAGCGGCAAGGTGGCAATAGATAAAGAAACCTTTATTTCCACTACATGGAGCAGCAGCTTCCACCAGGACCTTTCTTACCACCGCTCCCGCTACCTGGAATACCAGGCCAATGAACCTTTGGCCATCAGCTTTCCGGGGGGCTACGTCGAGAATACCCGGACCACCGAAACCCTGCATTACCGGGGCAATTTTCCCGACCTGGAGAATGGCCTGCTGGCCAGCAGCCGGTGGCTGAAAAAAGAGGGTAGTTATGAATTAAAGAGCCTTCCCGGCAAAAAGTGGTTGCGGGTAGCGTACCTGGCCGACATCCGCGGCCACTGGGCCGAAGCGGATATCCGCCAGCTCTACGGTTTAGGCGCCTTGGGGGAAGAAGGAGATTATTTCCGGCCGGCGCTGCCCTTCTTCCGCGGCCAGTTTGCCCGGGCTCTGGTAGCCGTGCTGGACCTGCCCCTGCCGGCCGGACAATCAGGGTGGTCCCCGCTCCCGGGTACCGGGGGGCTGCCTTCCACCAGCCGCGGCTTTCCCGGCCAGGCCGGCCTGCCCGGGCAGATAGGGTCCCCGTTTGCCCGGCCTAACTTTCCCGGCCAGGCCGGGCAACCCTACGGCCAGCCGGTCTGGTCCGGCCAGTCGCCCCTGACCTATAACAGGCCGGGCCAGCCCGCCCTGCCCCAGGAAAAACCCCTCTTTGCCGATGTGGGCACGACTGACCCGGCTTATAAGTATTACCAAGCCGTCTATGAAGCGGGAGTAATGACCGGTACGGGGCCGGGTCTTTTTGGCCCTACCGAACCCCTGACCAGGGCCGAGGTCCTGGTTATCCTGGTGCGGGCCCTGGGCCTGGAAGGCCTGGCGCCGGCCGGCTATGTGCGGACCCCCTTCCAGGATGATTGGGATATACCTGCCTGGGCACGAACTGCCGTCTACGTGGCCAATAAAATCGGCCTGATCCAGGGTGACGAGTACGGCTTCCTGAAGCCCAACGAAACCCTTACCCGGGCAGAAGCGGCAGTACTTCTCAACCGCTTTATCCACTATCTCCAGGAGGAAATGACCGCCGATTACCGGGAGCGGGTGTTGAATTTTAACTAGTGCCCGGCAAGGCGATTTCATTGAATACTGGCCTTGGTTCTGATCATCTTTGTTGTAATATGCGCTTAACTTATGTTATCCTGTGAAAGGTAGGATCGCTATGCAGGTACAAACATCGCGCTTTGGGACAGTAGAGATCGATCCGGCAGAAATTTTAACCTTCCCTGACGGCATCCCGGCCTTTGAAAACCTGCGGGAGTTTTTCTTTTACCCTATCCCGGGAAACCCGGCCTTCACTTGGCTCCAGGCCGTTAACGACCCGGAAGTGGCTTTCCTGCTGGTCGACCCCTTTCTCTTTTTCCCGGGTTACGAGGTTGATATCCCCGACAGCCTGCAAAGAGAGATGGAGATTAAAAATGCTGGCGACGTCCTGGTCCTGGCCGTAGTGACCGTCCCTAACGGCGACGTCCGCCGGGCCACGGCCAACCTGGTGGGCCCCATGGTCATCAACAGGGTCACCCGCCTGGGCCGGCAGTTTGTCATGGAGGGCACCAAATATACCACCCGGCACCCCCTGTTCCGGTGATTTACTACCGGGTAGACTGCAGTAGTGTGAAACAATAGAAGGTGCCAAGGCCGGGCCGGTACGGCGCTATCAACGAATGATCCTGGTCTTTAAGGAGAGGGCAGGGTAATCGCCCCGGCATGACGCCTTGAAAAAGGAGCGGTAAGCAGTGCTTGTCTTAACCCGGCGGGTGAACGAAACCATCGTCATCGGTAACAAGATAAAAATCACGGTTATCAGCATCGAGGAAGATAAAATCCGCTTAGGGATAGACGCCCCGCCGGATATTCCCGTCGTCCGCCAGGAACTCCTGGCTGCCGTCCGGGACGAGAATAAAGCGGCGGCCAGGACTCCAGCAGTACCTGTCGTGAGCCTGCCTAAGAAAACGCCTGATTTTTAAGCCCGCAATGGGCCTTGTAAAATGAGTTTTACAGAGTAATTGAATATCTATCATTATCATGATATAATGGCTTCACAAAGTAAAGGGGAGGCAAGCGAGGTGCCTACAATAAGGCCTATTTCTGATTTGCGTAATAAGTTTCATGAAATAGCTGAAATATGTCATACTGAAGATGAGCCAGTTTTCATCACCCGTAACGGGGAGGGGGACCTGGTAGTGATGAGCCTGGCTCACTACGAAAGGCGAGAGGCTTTGTTAGATTTATACCGGAAGCTTGCTGAGGCAGAAGCTACTGCGGCTGCAGGTATGCAAGGAATTACTCACGAACAAATGATGAACAAACTACGGGAGAAAATTAATGGCCAAGCATAAAATAGTCTATCTCGCCCAGGCCCAGGAAGATTTATTAGACATTTTTGACTATATCAGGCGGGAACGTCCTCAGGCTGCTGAACGTATCCTGCAATTATTTGACAAGAAAATAAGCCATCTTGCCGATTTTCCCCTTATGGGATGCAGGCCCCGGGATGAACGCTTAAAGAAACTAGGTTACCGGGTATTAATTGTAGATAATTACCTGGTTTTTTATGTAGTTAAGGAAAACATGGTGGAAATACGCAGGGTTATTCATGGCCGCCGGCGTTATGCTTTTCTTTTGCAGGATGATTGAAATACTATCCTGGCCTCAGGTGTGTTATGGGTGCTATGTCAAAAGTAGAAATTAGGCGCGTAATAAACTTGACACATAAGGGATATTTGGTTCCAATTTTGGCCAGTTCCCTAAGCTTTGCTCCACAAGAAAATCTTACTTTAACCCCTCCAGCCCTGCCGTAAAATGTCGATTAAATATCAGGGAAAGGTAGTTAGAAGAGAAGAGATAATTTATAAGGCACTCAAAATACCTTAATATGGATCGAAGGAAGGTATATTCTGTTGCACATTTTAGTAACCGGCGCCGGCGGTTTTATCGGTTCGCACCTTACTGAAAGACTTGTCAAAGAGGGACATAAGGTACGGGCCTTTGTCCATTATAATTCCCGCAATACATGGGGGTGGTTGGAGGAGAGTGAAGTCAAAGACGATATTGAAGTCTTTGCCGGTGATATCCGTGATTATGACAGCGTCAGAGCTTCATTACGGGGAATAGAAGTAGTATTCCACCTGGCGGCCTTAATAGGGATTCCCTATTCTTATATCACGCCAGTTGCTTATATAAAGACGAATGTTGAAGGTACTTACAATATTTGCCAGGCAGCGAGGGAAGAAGGCCTGAGAAGGGTCGTTCATACTTCTACCTCGGAAGTTTATGGAACGGCCCGGTATGTACCTATTGATGAAAATCACCCCCTCCAGGCCCAATCACCCTATGCTGCCAGTAAGATTGGCGCCGACCAGCTGGCCCTGAGTTTTTACCGGTCTTTTGATTTACCGGTAACTATAATCCGGCCCTTTAACACCTACGGGCCACGCCAGTCAGCCCGGGCCGTTATCCCTACGATTATCACCCAGCTATTAAGTGGCCAGGAGGAGATCCGGCTGGGCAATTTGGCACCGACGAGGGACTTTAACTTCGTTGAAGACACAGTGAACGGCTTTATTACAGCAGGTTTTTCACCACGGACGGTAGGCGAAGTAGTTAACATCGGGAGCGGCCGAGAAATAAGCATCGGCGAGCTGGTTGAGCTGATAGGACAATTGATTGGGACAAAGGTGAAAGTCCGGGTGGAGGCGGAACGTTACCGCCCTGAAGCGAGCGAAGTAGAGCGTTTATGCTGTGATAACCGCAAAGCGAACCGGCTGGCAGTATGGCAACCAAAATTCTCCTTAAGCGAAGGATTGGCAATAACAATCGATTGGTTTAAAAATCGCCTGGCTTTATATAAAGCCGGGCAATATAACGTATAAGGCGGCGCCTTATTGATGCAGGAAATTAAGATACCGCTGGACTGGCCCGATATCGGTGAATTAGAGAAGGAATATATCTTAAAAGCTTTAGAAAGCGGCTATGTCTCTTCGGCAGGCCCCCTGGTAAGGGAGTTTGAGCAGCGATTTGCCGCTTATTTGGGTATCAACCATGCCGTGGCCGTTGTCAACGGCACGGCCGGCCTGCACCTGGCCCTGAAATTATTGGGAATCGGGCCCGGGGACGAAGTTATTGTGCCTGCCCTTACCTTCATTGCCACGGTGAATCCGGTCGTATACGTCGGCGCCAGGCCGGTAGTGGTCGACGTTGATCCCCGGACGTGGAACATTGATCCCGCCGCGATAGAAAAAGCCATTACCAAGCGTACACGGGCGATAATACCGGTCCACCTTTACGGCAACCCGGCCGATATGGACGCCATCCTGGGATTGGCCCGGGAGTATGGGTTGTATATCATCGAAGATGCAACCGAAGCCTTGGGCTCAACCTATAAAGGAAAGAAAGCAGGTACCTTTGGCCAGGTAGGCGTTTTTAGCTTCAACGGCAATAAAATTATCACTACCGGCGGCGGGGGGATGCTGGTAACAGAGGACCCGGAACTGGCCCGCAGGGCCAGAATCCTGGTCAACCAGGGCCGGGAACCGGGGGAAACCGAGTATGAGCATAAGGAAATAGGCTTCAATTACCGGTTGACCAACCTCCAGGCGGCCCTGGGCCTGGCCCAGCTGGAACGCCTGCCGGAATTTTTGGCGACTAAAAGACGCAATGCAGCGATTTATCGCCGGGAATTGCAAGGTATCCCCGGAGTTGACTGGCAAGAGGAACTCCCTGGTACAGAGAGTAACTGGTGGTTATTTTCTATATTGATTAATGCAGAAAAGTATGGTGAAAGCAGGGAAGCCTTAATGGCCAGGTTAAGTGGCCGTGGCATTCAATTTCGCCCTCTTTTTAAACCTATTCCTTTGCAACCATGTTATAGTCACTACTCTTTCCCTCCCTGTCCTGTGGCAGTAAATTTATATGCTAAGGGAATAAACTTGCCGAGTGCCAGTTTTCTCGAGAAAGATGATATTATGGCTGTCTGTGCCAATTTATTTCCCAGGTGAAATTTATGCCTCTACCTATAATCCTCATTGGCGGCGGGGGACATGCCCTGGTGATTGTTGATATTATTGAATTAAGTGGTGCCTATTGTATTGTAGGCTTCACAGATTTGCAGGAAAAATGTGTCATTGCCGGCTACGGCTTGACTTATCTGGGGAACGATGACGTGTTACCGGGATTGATCAAAGAAGGTATAACTAAAGCGGCTATTGGCGTGGGCGGCTTTAATAATAACTTGCGTCGAAAGCTATATAGCAGGTGCTTGAACCTCGGTTTCGATTTGCCAACGTTATGCCACCCCCTGGCAATAGTAGCTCGTGGGGCTTCAATTGGCGGTGGGACGGTTATCATGGCGGGTTCGATAATTAACCCGGGAGTAACCGTTAATGAAAATGTTATTATCAATACAGGAGCTATTGTGGAGCATGACTGTAAGATTGGGCATTCGGCCCAGATAGGACCCGGGGCAATCTTATGCGGTAATGTGATAGTAGGAGAAGAAGCCTTCATAGGGGCCGGGGCATGTATTATCCAGGGCGTTAATGTCGGGGCGGGAGCTTTTATTGGTGCCGGTGCAGTAGTGACTAAAGACGTGCCGCCGGGAGCAACAGTTGTGGGTAATCCTGCCCGGATTATAAGAGGTGCAAATTAATCATTTTATGGAGCGATACTATGAGAAAAATAATGGTCTTTACCGCGACGAGGGCGGAGTACGGTCTGCTGAAACCCGTTATCCGCCGGCTCGCTGCAAGCCCCCACTGCGAGCCCATACTTGTTGCCGGCGGGGATCATTTGAGTGAAATAAAAGGCCACACTATCGAAGAAATAATAAATGATGGTTTTGAAGTGAAGGACACCATCATTAATACCTGTCTGGGAGACACCCCTGTCGATATTGCCAAAGCAATTGCCCTGGCGACAAGTAAATTTGCTGAAATTGTCGCAAGACAAAAACCAGATTTATTATTACTCCTAGGTGATCGCTACGAATTATTTGCCCCTGCGACATGCGCCCTTCTTTATCGTATCCCCATTGCTCATATCGGAGGGGGAGAAACGACTTTCGGAGTGCTGGATGAACAGGTCCGCCATGCTTTAACGAAAATGGCCCATCTCCATTTTGTTTCAACCTGGGAATATGGCTGGCGCATCAGGCAAATGGGTGAAGAAGCATGGCGTATTTTTATCGTAGGTGCTCCTGGAGTTGAAAATATAAGGCGAACAGACTTCATGTCACCTGAGGAAATATATGACAAATTTGATATAAACCCTGCTTTACCCACATTACTAATTACTTATCACCCTGAAACTTTAACAAATACTCAAGAACCAGTTAAACAAATTAAGGAACTTATAGCAGCATTAAAGGAATTTCCCGAATACCAGCAGGTAATCACTTATCCGGGGACAGAAGTGGGATATTTAAGCGTTATCGAAGCCTGGAAAGAATATGCGGCCGGTAAATCTAACGTAAAATTATATCCCAGTTTAGGGTCCCGTGGTTATCTGGGTATGATGCGCCTGGCTGCCGCGGTAGTGGGGAATTCTTCTAGCGGCATAATTGAAGCGCCTAGTTTTCATGTCCCTACTGTTAATATCGGTGATAGGCAGAAAGGGAGGATTAAGGCTGCGAGTGTTATTGATGTAGCCGGAGATAAAGAATCAATAGTAGCCAGCCTCAATAAAGCATTAAAAGATCAGGAGTTTCGCCGCGGCTTATCAAATATAACCAATCCCTATGACCCATACGGTGATGGGGATGTGAGCGGGCGTATTGTTAAAGTATTACGAACCATTCCACTGGATCGTAAGCTATTAGAAAAACATCTTGAGTTTCCTCTTCCTGAAGAAGAGAGGAATTATCATGTTCAATAGGGTTTTCATCATTGCCGAAGCGGGCGTCAACCATAATGGCGATTTGCAGTTGGCTAAGAAATTAGTAGATGCGGCAGTACAATCAGGGGCAGATGCCGTAAAGTTTCAGACTTTCAAAGCTGAAGACGTAGTTACACCCGGCGCCGAGCGGGCCCAATATCAAAAAGATAACATGCCTGAAAAAGACGAAAGCCAGCTGGAGATGATTAAACGGCTGGAATTGAGCTACGCCCAATTTCGGGAGCTTTATGCTTATTGCCGGCATAAGGGAATTATATTTCTTTCTTCTCCCTTCGACCAGGAAAGCATTGATTTTCTGGCCGCACTGGGAGTGCCTTATTTTAAAATCCCTTCGGGTGAAATAACCAACTATCCCTTCTTGCGTCGCATCGCCGGGAAAAAGCGGCCGGTTATCCTTTCTACCGGCATGGCGACCCTGGGTGAAGTAGAGGGAGCATTGAGGGTTTTACGGGAAGCCGGGGCAACAGATATTACCCTCTTGCATTGCACCACCAATTACCCGGCCCTGCCGGAGGAGGTAAATTTAAGGGCCATGCTTACCATGAGGCAGGCCTTTGCTTTGCCGGTGGGTTATTCAGATCACACCATAGGAATTGCCATACCCATAGCGGCAGTGGCCTTGGGGGCAGAAGTGATTGAGAAGCATTTAACCTTAGATCGTACCTTCCCCGGCCCGGACCACCGCGCCTCCCTGGAACCGGGAGAATTTAAAGAAATGGTCGCGGCCATCCGCCAGGTAGAAAAAAGCCTGGGGGACGGCATCAAACGGCCCGCGCCGGGCGAACTGGCCGTCATGCCGGCGGCCAGGCGCAGCCTGGTGGCAGCAAGGGACATAGCCGCCGGGGAAATAATCACGGAATCCTGCCTGACCGCCAAAAGGCCGGGGACAGGCATCCCGCCGAATTTCTGGGACGTAGTGGTGGGCCGGCAGGCCCGCCGGGATATTGCCGCCGGGAGTATTTTAAGCTGGGATATGATTTAAAAGGATAAGGGGTTAACCATGGGCTGGCATGATGATAAACTGAAGGATATCTGGGCCCTGCCCGGGGAGAGCCTGAAGCTAGCCCTGCCGCGGATGGACAGGGCCGGCCTGCAGGTACTTTTAGTAGGAGATACAGAAAGGCATCTCCTCGGCATCATCACTGACGGCGACATTCGCCGGGCGCTGCTGCGGGGCGAAAGCCTGGACATCCCCGTAGAGCAGGTCATGCAGGCGCGGCCCAGGGTTCTGCTGGCCGGTGTGCCTTTAGATGCGGCGCGAAGGTTGATGTTGAGCCATAATATTCGTCATATTCCCCTGGTAAATAACGAACACCAGGTAGTGGATCTGCTCCTATGGATAGATTTATTCGGGGGTAAGGTGGAGGCGAGGCCGGAACCGGTGGTCATTATGGCCGGCGGCAAGGGTACCCGGCTGGACCCCTTTACCAAGATTTTACCCAAACCGATGATCCCCCTTGGCGATAAGCCGATAGTAGAAGTTTTAATGGATAGATTTTATGACCAGGGATTTTCGCAGTTTATTCTTTCAGTGGGCTATAAAGCTGAAGTAGTAAAGTTATATTTTAACGATAGCAACGGCCGGCCGTACAAAGTAAATTTTGTCCAGGAAGAAGAACCCCTGGGGACCGCCGGCGCCCTGGGGCTCCTGCGGCAGCAGCTTCAGGGAACCTTTCTGGTGACCAACTGCGACGTTATTATTGAGATGAATTACGGGGAATTGCTGCGTTACCATCAAGAGAAAGGGAATGCCTTGACTATAGTGGGAGCCCTGCGGGATTTTACCATTCCATACGGCGTTTTGCGTACCGAGGCCGGGGAATTTCACCAGATAGAAGAGAAGCCCAGTTTTCATTTTCTGGTCAACACCGGCCTGTATGTGCTGGAACCCGAGATTTTAGAGGGCCTTGATAATAGTTCTTTCATACATATGACGGATTTAATTATGGCCACCAAAGATAAAGGCCTGCGGGTGGGGGTATACCCCCACCATGGTCGCTGGTTCGATATCGGCCAGTGGGACGAGTACCGCCAGACCCTGCGGGCCTTTGACGGGCTGATATAAGACAACTGCCGATGGTTTCTTGGGAGGCAAAGATAACAGGCGCATTGATAGTCTTGCCCTGCGGTATATTGCGGCGGGTTGTGCGGTGGGCTCCGGGTTGGCGGTCACATTGGCAGTTCCAATCCGCGGCATGAAATATCCCGGCCGAACGGGTCAGGCGGGTTGGCGGTCGTAGGGGCAGCCCATATTTGCAGGTGGAAAGGAGAAAATATCGGTGTATCAAGGCAAAACCATCCTCGGTTTTATCCCCGCTCGGGCCGGTTCGAAAGGCGTGCCTGGGAAAAACATCAGGCCCCTGGCAGGGAAGCCTCTGATTGTCCACACCATCGAGGCCGCTAGGGCCAGCGGCATTTTCGACTGCCTGCTGGTCTCGACTGACGGCGAAGAGATCGCCAGGATAGCCAGGGAAGCCGGGGCGGAAGTGCCGTTCATGCGCCCGCCGGAACTGGCCAACGATACGGCCTGCGGAATCGACGTCCTGGCCCACGCCATGGCCTGGTGTGAAGAACACGGGCGCCTTTATGATTGGGTAATGGTCTTGCAGCCAACCAGCCCGTTACGTAGTGTGGACGACATCCTGGGAGCCTGCCGGTTAATGCTGGAACGCAAAGCCAGGGCAGTTGTTTCCGTATGCGAAGTTGATCATCACCCCTGGTGGAGCAATACCCTTCCTGAGGATTTAAACATGGAAAACTTCCTCCGGACTGAAGCTTTGAATTTGAACCGGCAGGAACTGCCAGTTTTTTATCGGTTAAACGGGGCGATATATCTGGGCGAATGGGAGTTTTGTAAAAAGGAAAGCTCCTTTTATGGTCCGGGCACTTATGCCTATATTATGCCCAAAGAGCGGTCGGTGGATATTGACGAATCGGTTGACTTTGTTGTGGCAGAGACATTAATAAAAATACAAAGAAATGGTATATAATGCCAAGGATTGCCGTTTGCCTTGTTCCTCACCACGGGTTAAAACGCAGATAACCTCCGCAGGGGCAGGCAATTCCTATATGCATCCTATCAGGTTTGTAATTATGAGTTTATTACACACTAACCGGAATATTTACTATGCTAACGAATTAAGTGAGGTTATTATAAAGGGATGAGCATATTTGATGGAGGTGTATAATAAAACTGATTGGGCTAAATGTTTTTCGATAAATGACGATAACTAAAGATGCGAGCATATAATTTGTAAATGTATTGCAGGAGGTGATGCCACCAGAAAGAGTGAACGCTTATAATAACTCATAGTACTCATAGTTTTACTGTATCTGTTGCTAAACTAACTTAAAATGGCAGGGATGCCAAAATTAAAGTCAAGGAGGATGAATGTACATGCGTATCAACCAGAATATTTCGGCCCTCAATGCCTACCGGAACCTAACGGTTACCAATAACGCCCTGACCAAGTCCATGGAGAAACTTTCTTCGGGCTTACGGATTAACCGGGCTGCCGACGATGCCGCCGGATTGGCCATCAGCGAGAAAATGCGCGGCCAGATCAGAGGTCTCAATCAAGCAATTCGCAATGCCCAGGACGGCATCTCACTAATTCAGACAGCCGAAGGGGCACTAAATGAAACCCACAGTATTTTACAGCGTATGCGGGAACTGGCAGTGCAGGCGGCCAATGATACCAATACTACTACGGACCGCTGGGAGATCCAGAAGGAAATAAACCAGCTATCAGAAGAATTGACACGTATTGCCAATACGACTGAATTCAATACCAAGAACCTGTTGGGCGGTAGTTTTAATGGTACATTCCAGATTGGAGCCAATCAAGGGCAAAGTATTACCCTTGAAATCAACGGGATGACGTCTAGTGACCTTAAGACAAATAATGAGAAGGCCGTAGGTGCCTACGTTGAAATTTCTCCAGCAAAAGGTTCGAACTTAACTATTGCTTCTGGTGCACAAGATGGGATGTATACCATTGAAGTTAGCTCTGGGGCAAGTAATAAAATATTATTAACGTTAAAGAATGAAGCGGGCAGTTCTATAGCTACTGCGAGCGGTGCTAGCAATGCGAGTTACATTAGGGTTTCTGGTGGAAACATTGGCCTTACTATAAAGGTATCAGGCGGTTTCAGAGCAGAAGGATTTACCTCAGGAACTGCTGCCAAGATCTATGTGGTTGGCAAGGACAAGGGTATCAGTGTCATTACGGCAACAGACGCCAATAACGCTATTACAACCATAAATAACGCTATCGAAATGGTATCAGCCGAGCGTGCCAAACTGGGTGCCTATCAAAACCGCCTGGAGCATACAATTGCCAACCTGGGCACGGCGGCGGAAAACCTGACGGCGGCCGAGTCGCGTATCCGCGACCTGGATATGGCCCAGGAAATGATGGCCTTTACCAGGAATCAGATCTTGAGCCAGGCCGGTACGGCTATGCTGGCCCAGGCCAACGCCCAGCCGCAGACCGTGCTGCAACTGCTGCGGTAACCGTGAAGCGAAATTTTATAATTAAAGAAAGCCGGCCTGAAAGGCCGGCTTTCTTTGAAAGCCGGGGGAAAGATGCGATTAATATTTGATGATGCGGAAATAACCCTGACAGAAGCGACCATAGAAGAAGTGTTACAAGAAGTGGCCCTTCTTACCCGCCAGGCTAATGAAGGGGGCCGCGTTGTGGCCCATATCCTGGTGGACGGCCAGGACGTAGCCGATCTGGAGGCTTTCCTCCGGGGGCGTGTATACCCGCCGCCGGAAGTTATTAAGATTACAACCCTTACCCCCTCTACCCTGGTAAACGAGGCGATAAGCACTGCCCTTACTTTTCTTCCATCTTTGCACGAAGATATACTGCAGAAAGCCGCCAAGTTAATTCAAGGGCAAAATATCAGCGGCGATTCCTGGGCGCGATTCCTGGAAGGTCTGGACTGGTTGAACTCTTTGCTTGCCGGCGTAATGCAGCACCGTCCTTTAGCTGAGCCTAAAAAGAAGGAAGTTTCTTTCCTGGCGGAAGAATTGCGGCAGTCCGTAAAGGAAATGGCGGCTGCCTGGGAGCAGGAGGATGTGGTAGGGCTGGCTGATGCCCTGGAGTACCGGCTGGCACCATTGATAGATGATTGCCTGGCATTTTTAACCTCATTGAGCAGCGAGGGGGAGCGCCGGTGAATCCAGCAGCCAGCCTGATTTATCGCAAAAACGCCCGCCTGTTACAAAGGTATAGCCCGGAGCTGTTTCGCGACCTGGAAAAGGCAAGTTTACCTGATAATTGGCAAGTCATTCTGTCCCGCAGCGGGGAACCCACGGTGATAGTTATTACCCCGGACCAGGAATTCGCCCTGCATAGCCGCTATGATCCGAAACGGGAGGGTGAAACCTGGGCCGGGAGTATTAACGCCGATGCTGAGATGCTGGTCATCCTGGGCCTTGGCCTGGGCTATCACCTGGAGGCATTGCGACAGCTGTATCCCCGGAAAACTATTCTGGTGCTGGAACCGCAGCTGGAGGCTGTCAAGCTCGCTTTTGCCACCCGGGATATGAGCAGCCTTCTTAAAAGTGGCCAGTTCTACCTCTTAGTTGTACCTGACCCGGGGGATGCGGCAGCCCAACTAGCCGCCATCCTGGCGGAAAACGCCGGGAAAAAGATATCTTTAGAAGCCCTGCCGGCTTACCAGAAGATTTATAAAGAATACTGGCACCATGTATGCCAGGAGGTCACCGACAGGCTACGACAGCGCCGGGTCAACTGGGCCACAACGGAAAACTTTATGTACCAGTGGCTGCTGAACTATCGCCGTAATTTTTTCTCCTATGTAAACGCACCGGGAGTGAACTGCCTTTTTGATGCTTTTAACGGCAGGCCGGCGATAATCGTTGCTGCCGGGCCATCGCTGGAAAAAAATATCCACCTCTTACCTACACTTAAGGAAAAAGCCCTGATCCTGGCAGCCGGGTCTGCCATCAGGGTTCTGGAGAAAAACGGTATTAAGCCCCACCTCCTGGTTTCTTTTGACCCGGGAGAAGCCAATTACCAGCACTTTGCCGGTTTTGATGGGAGCGGGATTCCCCTGGTTTACGCGCCGGTCATCTTCCCCCGCATTATCCAGGAGTACTGGGGACCGCTTTTAAGCTGCGAACTGAATGTATCCCCTTTTATTGAGTGGTTTGACGAGAAAATAGGCGACAAAAAAGGCATCCTCATCAGCGGGCCTTCGGTAGCCAACGTTTGCCTCGACCTGGCGGTGAAACTGGGAGCCAATCCTATTATCCTTGTAGGGCAGGACCTGGCCTTTACCAATAATAAAACCCATGCCGACGGCGCCAGGCACCAGCAGAGTATCGATCCTGAAAAAGGCAAGTATATCTGGGTAGAAGATATTTATGGCGGCAAGGTACCTACCACTACAGCCTTTTATTCTATGCTGGTCTGGTTCGAGCAGTATTTGCGGGCTTTAGAGGGGAAACGCCTGGTGATTGATGCTACCGAAGGTGGCGCCCGCATCCGGGGGACAGAAGTTATGCCCCTCCGGGAGGCTGCCGAGCGTTATCTTGAGAAGGAGTTTGCTCCGGAGAAAATAATCGCGGAAAGGGTTGCCGGTTACTTACCGCCCGGTCCTGAGCAAATGCGTCGGTTACAAGAGGCGCTGGATGAACTCGGTGCCTCCCGCGAAGAACTGGGGTCCTGTTTTGAAGAGGGGATAAAGGTAGCCCGGAGTTTGCTGGAAAAATGCCAGAAGAGAACGGTAAAACCAGCCAACTATGAAAGGGCCAGGAGAAAATTTGCGAGCCTGGACCGCCGCATAACGCAAAATATTTTTTACCGCCTATTTATTATCCAGGGCCTGGCAGCCCGCATCGATGCCATCAACCGGGTTCTTAGCGAAAGGCTAAACGAAGAAAGGGATTTGCCCGCCAAAGGGGAAAAGCTTGCTTCCTTATATTTAACATTCTTCACCGAGGTCGAGCGCTATGCCGGCTATACCGGGGCTTTGTTAAAAGAGATAGCGGCAGAACTTGAGGAACGGGAAAAAGGGATGGCAAATGTTAAGGCGCGGGGGCCGGCCTAAGCAAAATCGGCGATAGTATTCTGGCAGTTTGCTCCAAAACGCCGGCGCAGTTCCGCGTCCTTGGCTAAGAGCCGCCGGGTCATATCCAACCTCTCTGCTTTAGAGGGAATCATATCGGTATAAGGTTTAATCAGAGCGATTTCCGCGGTACCTAGCCGCCTGTACCCGGGAGCACCGTTTTGCCAAACATGGCGAGGTGGCTATCAAAGCCGAATATCTGGGGGATATTGAACTCGTTAACGATAACACCGGTGGCGGCATCAGGGTAAGACAATACCACATCCCGATACCGACGCAGGAGCTGTTTGATTTTATCCTCCATGTCCTGGCTGGCGTAGATTAAGGTTAAGCGATCTTTTGACTGCAGCTTTTTTACGGTTTCCAGGAAAGAAAGGGCATGAAGGGAAGAAGTATGATATCGCAACCAGGTGTATGTTTCGGCGATGATATAGTTACTTGTGAACATTCGCCATTTATTACGATTGGAACGGTAAAAGTTGACTGCTATTTCATGGTACAGATCTTTTTCCCAGCCCAGAGCGATAAAGGCACCGGTATCACACTAGCGTTGCATAAAAATCTGCAGCTTACCCCAAGGCAATATATGGAAACTGGATACGTGTAACATAATAACATTAATGGTGTATACAACCATAGATTTCTCCCTTCTCTGGTTAAAGGACTTAGGGTATCAGGGGTAGTCCTTATCCACATATTGCCATATTAAGCTGCTTCCTGAATCCGTGATAATAACAACTGGGTAGAACTCGCACTAACAGTAAATGGTATTAACAGTTATATTTAACATCTGCTGATACATTGAATTGGGTCTAAAGTTGATTATGTGGACGAAGGCTATTTACTCTTACCTTGGGTCCCCTGGATAAGGGAATAACAAAGTAGACCTCTCGTCCTAAGAGGCTTGGAGCCTGCTTATACAGCTAACTGGAGCTAGAAGTTCTGTATTAAGCCAACGCTTTATATAGGTACCGGAAAGCTGGATACCACGGGCTGTGCTGCCCAAATCGTAATTTGACCTGCCGGGCGTGGTGAACCAGCCGGGACGCTATGGTAATCAGGTTTTGTATAACGGTACGCAGCCGCCGGCGTTGAGCTTTCTTATTGCGCAGCGGTACCTCCTTTAGCGGGAGGCTAAACTGCCCCAGAAGCCTTAGAATGTTGTAGGCGAAAACACCCAGGTGTAGCACCAGGTCATTGGTGGCAAACTTGCCGCTGGGCAGCCGTTCCAGGTCTAAATCGTTTTTGATTTCACTGTGGAATTGCTCACTGGTGCCGTGGTCGTGGTAGAGGGTAATGATATCCTCCACCGGGTCGGGTAAAGTGGTCCAGTAGGTTTCGACCTCAATTTCCGGGACCAGGAGAAGCTGGCCGTTTCGTAATATCGTCCGCTCGGTGACCTTATACACCAGACGGACAGGGGTGTCAGCACCCTCGATTTTCACCATCTGGTGCCCCCGATAGACGGTTTTTCCCTCCCGTTCTAGGGTGGCGGTACCATTTTCCTTGGCAATGGCCAGCCAGGCCTCCGGCGTTTCCTTGCGCAGGTTACGCTTAATGATAAAATCGGCTTTGATTTCCGGGTCCAAACAGACCTGGAGATTATCCTGGCTGTCATTACCGCCATCCATCCGTACTAAAAGTGGCAGCGAAGTGATAGCGCGAGCAAAGGTTAGAGCTTGTCGCAGGAACTCCGGCGTCCCTTTTTGGCAATGCTGTTTCCCGGCCCGCAGTTCGGTATGGACGCAGTAGCCTTCCCTACCGAGGTAGGCGAAGATAGGCGCATAACCGTCGTAGCCCTTATAGGTCCTGGAAACACCCTCTTTCTTGGAATTTGAATTATCAAAGGGAGTAACATCAATATCCAAAGGGACATATTGGCGCTTTAGTTCCCTGGAACCCAGGGTAACAGGAGTTACCGGTGCCTTAAGTTTCTTAAGGAACCTGGCCGTTTCCTCGAGGATAATCTCCTGGTAGGGTACACTATGAGCTATCATATCCAGGCGCTGGCGCAGGGTAGGGCTTGAAGGCACATCCTGAATACCCAGCGCCGCAGCGAAGAAGGGGTCATCCCGAAAAAGCTCAATATGGTCAAAATCACTGCGACCCTGGCAAAGCAGGCCCACGTAAGAGGTGATAACATCCCCGTGAGAAATATCCGGAGAAGAAACACCAGGTATCCGGGTCTTATTTAGCCTGAGTTTCAGAGCAGTATGATCAATGATTTCCCCCACCAGAGCCAGTCCGGCAACGGGGGTAAGGTGTTCATCAGACTGTTCAATGATGAATTTCATGGCCGCACCTCGCAGGTGAACATGGATTCGTTTGCCATCCAGCCTATTATACCTTATTTTTCGCGAGGTTTTGAGCCATATCCAGATATTTTGTTATTGGGTTGTCACGGATTCAGGCTGCTTAAAGAACTAAGGGGTCATAGGTTACGTCGTTGAGATAATCAGCTTCGCCAGCCAGTACTTGCCTTACTACTTCCCGATAGACACCTTCATGGTCTATCCTGCGCCGCCCCCGGGAACTGCGTTTAGGCTTTAGGTGCAGGGTTTGGACGAAGAAGGTAAAGGGTTCATACAGGCAGGTACGGATTAAACGTTTAATGGTTAGCAGTGGTCCCCGGTAACCGGCTTTTAACTGGAGTATGACCATCAAACAGTAGGTTATTAGCGCTATGAAGAGCTGGTTTTCTACAGCTTGTTCGCTTTTGCCGTAAAAGTGTTTTACCCGGAGGTGTTGCTTGATCCATTTGAAGAAGAGTTCTATCTGCCAGCGGTTACGGTAAATCTCGCTTAATTCTTCTGCCTTTAGTTGAAAATCATTGGTGACAATTACTACCGGTTGACCTTGGGTATCCTCGGTCGTTATCAGCCGTAGAGGATGCTTCATTTTGGTAACGCCGTCTTTGCCCAGGTAAACGATCTGATCCTGTTTAACCTTACTATCAGCATTCACGGGCAAGTCTCTGACTACTGTCACCAGAGCATTACCCTTTAAGCGGCTGGCAAAGCGGATGCCTTCTTCACAGTACCTATCAAACTTCTTATAGTCAACGTAGCCACGGTCAAAGACGTTTAAGGCATCTTTTTCCTCGACTACAAGGGCATCCATCTGGGTTTTATCTGCCGGCCGGGCCGGGGTGATGACTGCTTTATCAGGTAGAACTTCTTCTTCATAGAACCGTAAGCGCAGGTGGAGTTTTACCCCACCTTTAGTCTGGCGGAACTCGGCCCAGCGGTACTGGGCCAGGCAGAGGCTAATGGTAGTAGAATCAATGAGGTAAATACGCCCTACTGCATTTCTTAAGTTTTCAAAGCCAATTTCTTGGCCCACACGGGTGGTGAGATAGCTGAATAACAGCCGGATAAATTGCGGGGGTAAACTCCTTAAGCGGCGGGATATCTGGGAGAAACTGATGCTTTTCAGGTTGATGGCCCGGCTAAATTGCGGGTCATGAAAGCTGTTGCTGATATCCCGCAGGCCGTCAAGTTGTTCCAGCTGGGCGAAGGCTATTAGTTCAACGAGTTGAAGGCTTGTTAGCTTTTTAGCGTATTTATCCACCTCCAGCCCTTTGGTTAATTGCCAAAAACAGTTGTCAGAAACCGGAGCAAACAGTTGATGAAATGTGGATAATGTGGTATCCTTGCCTTGCATTTTGGCCTCCTTATGTTAGAGGTTGGGGCAAGGACTACCCTTAATCTCTAGTATAAGGAGTTTTTTCTTGCAAGGCCAGGTTATTTCAGGAATTTAGCCGATTTTAGGGCGCAATAACCCTTGACAAGCTGATATTTTCTTTATGCAACGCTAGTGCCGGTATCAATAAAAATCTTTACTTTAGCAGGTAGAGGGGCCGCCGTATAAATCTTTTTCATATCCAGATGCACCTTTAGAAGGTTTCGATAATTTCTTTATGGACCCAATAAAGTCTTCCATTGGATCTTCCCTGCTGTCTTCTTTTATAAGCTCCGCTTCAAGAAACCGTAATAGCCTGGCCTTATCCTTACGGTTTAGATGTTGAATTTCTTTAATAATCTTTTCTACGGCCATATTCTCACCTCTTTGATGACTACATTATACCACAATAACTAAAAGCAGAACCATATAGAGAAGCATGCTACTGCAGGTTAGTTTATGACAATATACCACGCTGGAAAAAAGTACTCCTCGTGTTTAAAGGCGCGCCTAACTTTAATTTTCCTTAAAAACTCAAGCACGGTAGTTATTTGTCGATATAAATGTGTAGCGAAATACTGTGGGGGTGGCAGCAGTGCGTGTCGAAGGGGTCGATCCTTTAATCTTAAACCAGGTCCAGAGCCAGACACAGAAACCGACAGTACAGGATGCTAAAAAGATTAACGTGGACAGCGAGCAAGAAAAGCGCCGGCAAGAGGGGCAGGCCGGCTATTCCCAGGGTGATTTGGACCAGTCGGTGGCCAGACTCAACGCAGCCACGGAGCTTTTCAATATTAAACTGCGCTTTAAGCTTGACCACGAGAAGGGCGAAATATATGTTTTGGTGATTGATGCCAAAGAAGGCAAAATTATCCGCCGCATTCCACCGGAAAACGTCCTGAAAGTGGCCAGCCAGATGCAGCAGCTGGTGGGATTACTTCTGGATGAGCTGATATAGGGGGGTGTTCTAATATGACGGGAAGCCTTTATATTTCCGGCCTGGCTTCAGGGCTGGATACGGATACCCTTATTAAGCAGTTAATGGATATTGAACGAATACCTTTAACCAGGTTACAGCAGCGTAAAATCCAGTATAATCTTGAAAAAAATGCCTGGCATGATGTTTACGTACGCATTTCATCCTTATGGAACACCTTAGGGGATCTCAAACTGGCATCTACTTTTAACAGTTTTAAAGCTACTTCTAGCAACGAGGCTGCTTTAACGGCGACGGCCGACAGCAATGCTGTTCCCGCTAGCTATGAAATAGATATTACGCAACTGGCTAAACCTGAAACAGTAGCGAGTAGTTCTCAAGTCAGTACTGCTGATAATGTTTCTTTAGGCTTACCTGCTGGTAAGCTTTATATTAACTTTGATGATGGCACATCAAAACAAAGATATATTGATGTTGACTCAAACAGTACTTTGCAATCAATTGTTGAAGCGATAAATATTGTTCCTCCAACGACAAGCGATCCGGGTGCAGGTGATATAGTAACCGCCAGTATAGTAGATCACAAACTGGTCATTACCAGCAAAACGAGTGGTTCGGGTGTATCAATTAGCTTTTCTGATGACGCGAGTGGTGCTATAACAGATAAACTATACCTTACTTCTCCAACTGAAATACAAATAGGGCAAGACGCCCAATTTAGTGTAAATGGCTTAGCGGTTACCCGCTCAAAAAATACGGTTGATGATGTTATCCAGGGAGTTACTTTAAATCTAAAGGGTGTTACCAATAGTCCTGTAAACTTGCAAATAGCTAGCGATACTCAAAGAGCAATAGATGCCGTCAATGCTTTTGTAGCCCAATATAACTCCGTGATGGACTTTATTGCCACTAAATTAGGCGATAAAGGTGACCTGCAGAGCGATCCCACCCTGATGGCAATCCAAGAAAAACTCAGACAACTGGCTAGTGGTATAGTAAGTGGGGTAACAGGACCATATAAGAGCCTGCAGGATATAGGGATCAGCACGGGTGAAGTGGTGGGTAGCGGCACATTAACTTTTGACCGCAGTGGAAAATTAACAATTAATACCGATAAATTGACGGCAGCGTTGGAAAAGGATGCCGATGCTGTTTACCAGTTATTCTATAATAATTCGGGTACGGGCGGCGTGGCAGTCAGTTTTGATAATTATTTAACCTTCTTAATTAAAGGTACAGGAAATTCCACTTATACGAAAGGAATTTTGGTTGCCCAGGAAGATGCGGCCCAGAATATTATTGACGATATCGACGACCAGATCGCCCGTATGGAAGATCGGCTGGCCATGAAGGAAGAACAGTTGCGGCGGCAGTTTACGGCCATGGAGCAGGCCCTGGCGGCTTTGCAGAGTCAGGGGACCTGGCTGGCCGGGCAGATTGCTGGCCTGGGGGCCTACCAGCGGAAATAGATTAAGACGCCAATATAATTAAATCTTACTTTATGATACTATGTTCATAAATCGGAGTGGAAGCGGCGAGGATGTGGAGAGGGTTGAAGAGCCCCTTAAGTTAAGTTTAACTTCCTGACGTAGTTTGCCGGCAGGCGTTGTAGGCTTTAAACTAGCGACCCTTTAGGCACAAGGTGAATAAAATCGAGGTGTAATAAAATGGCTGTCAACAACCCCTATCAGGCCTACCAGCAAAACCAGGTCCAGACCCTGTCCCAGGAAAAGCTGGTGCTGATGCTTTATGATGGAGCCTTGCGCTTTTGTCGCCAGGGGCTGGCTGCTATGGAAAAAAAGGATTATGCCGGAGTAAGCAATAACCTGGGCCGGGTCCAGGATATCCTGAGTGAACTGATGGTGACCTTAAACAGAGATGTGGGAGAAATTGCGGAAAATCTTTATAAGCTATACGACTTCATGTACCGTCATCTGGTCCAGGCCAATGTAAAAAAGAGCGCAACTATGATTAATGAAGTAATTGACCTGTTACAGCAGCTACGCGACACCTGGGAAGAAGCAACAAGAATTTACCAGACCCACGATTATCGCACCAGAATAGGGATGAACTGGCAGGGCTAAAAATGAGCGAAATAGAAACAGTGGCCAGGCAGCTTTTAGAGGCGTATGACCAGGAAGTAGAACTGATGCAGATGTGGCAGCAAAACTTAAAACACCAACAGCAGGTCATTCAAGCCAGTGCCTGGGATGAGTTAAATAATCTCATTGCAGAAGCCGCTACCTGGAGGGAAAGGTTGACCCGGGTGCGGCAGGCTACCCGGCAGCTTGAAAAGCTCCTGGTAATAGTTTCGGGGTGTGAAGGTCTGGAGTGGGAAAGGGTTGAGCTCCTGCCGCTGGCAACCCGCCGGGAACTGGCCGGGGCCTCCCGGCAGGTGCGAGCTTTATGGGAGGAATGCCGGCATCTGCAAGAAGCTAATATAAAAAATATGCAACAAGCTATAGCAACAACCAGGGCTGAGCTGGAGCAAGTACAAACAGCCCGGCAAATGGCCCGGGCCTACCGGCGGGAAAATAAAACCACGGTATCCCGGTGCCTGGACCGGCGGCTATAAGTTAAGATGAGGTAGAGAGCAGGGGCAGGGGATGGAAGACAATGAGTAAGCAGGTTGAAATAACAAAACTATCAAGCCGGGGGCAAGTAGTAATTCCTAAAGAAATCCGGCAACAACTGGGATGGGAAACGGGCGATCATGTAGCCGTGGAAGTGCAGGGGGATATGGTCATCCTGCGGCGCCTGCAGCTAGAAAGTTTCCGGGAGGCTAGGCACCAGCAGGTCAGGATGAGTTTAATCAAGTAGATGAAGAAACGGGTGCGGGGATGGCGGGAAAAGCCCGGGGCTAATCTCCCGGTATTATATCCTGTACTGGAATGTTTAGTCCCGGGAAAGCCAGCAGCGAAATATGATCGCCGCGCCCGTATTCTTTAATCTCTCTATACCCGGACGGCGAAGGCAGGCGATAGGCAGTCACCTGCTGCGCCTGGAGGTTAACCAGCCATACTTCATTTACCCCGCCCTTCGCATACAGGTTTACCTTTACTTCGCGGTCATAGGCCACCGAAGTGTCAGCCACTTCGACTAACAATAGCACGTCCTCCGGCCGGGGGTGGAAAGAAGCATAATAATCATCGCGCGGCTTGAGCAACATCAAGTCAGGCTGGGGTTCCGAGTTTTGGTCCAAGCGTAAAGGGTTCTGGGTGTCTACCAGGGCATTATTGCCTATTTTGGTGCTAAAGATGCGATCCATCCGTCTCACACACGCGGCGTGCCGGGTCCCTATTGGCACCATCTCTATAATCTCCCCATCAATCAGCTCTACCCGGTCATTTTCTCCTAATATGCCTGCCCGGGCCATCTGGTAAAACTCCTCAACGGTAAAACGCCGACGGGCAACCTCGACTGCCGCCATTCTTTAGAATCCCCCTTTCTTCTGTCCTTCCTTCTGTTATATATTATACCCTACATCCTTACCAGGATGATTGTCGTATCTATACGATCCCAGGCTGATTGTGATGGCTATATTATACCACAGTTGGAATCGAAATCTTTAGAGGGATAGAAAAAAAGGAGACTGTTCTTGAAGGGGTGAAACGGTTCTATTTTTTTTGGTTAATTTTCTCTCAACCTGCAGGAATTTGGCAAAACGTGTTGAATAAATATCGACAGAATCCAAGTAAAATTTTCTTACTCCGGGCGTCAAGGGCAAGCTCTCCGAAAGGGGATGCGCGCAAAGCTATGGGTCTAAGGTCCGGGCAGAGTGGGACCGGACTATGATTGCCAGGCTACCGTTTCCGGTTCTTTAAGCTGCCCGGTAAACGGGTTTTTCTTTTAGGACCAAAGTCCCAGACAAATTTAGGACTTAAGTCGGATACCCAAATTCCCATAGAAATGCTAAAGTGGTAACTGCTGGAGAAAAAAATCATTTTTCCGGGAAAAAGGGGGAAACATGGATGTTTATGACGCCGGCTATCTATGTCCTGGAAAAGGCCCTGGATACGGCAACTTTGCGTCAGCGGGTTATTGCCCACAATATTGCCAATGTCAATACCCCCGGCTTCAAGCGCTACGAAGTTTCCTTTGAAGAGAAACTCAGCCAGGCTCTGGGATTAGAGCCTGGTCTGCCCCTGTATCGTACTAATCCCTATCACCTGCCGGCAGCAGGTTCAGATCTTACCCCGGAGGTTAACCAGGATAACAGTACTAGCATGCGCCAGGACGGCAATAACGTGGATATCGACCGGGAGATGGTCGACCTGGCCCAGAACAGCTTGAACTTTAATTTTGCCACCCAGCAGCTAAACGGCCGGCTGGCTATGCTGCGCTATGTGATCAATGAAGGCAGGCGCTAAGCGGCCCTAACTCTGATAACAAGCGAGGGCGTTATATTTCAGGAAAACACTGCAATGACGCCTGCGGGGGTTTGTGTTGGCGGCTCCGGCGGACGAGCCCGTGGATTGGAGGTAGGAGGAGTGGAACTGTTGCCAGCCCTGGCCATCAGCGCTTCTGGCCTTACGGCTGAGCGCCTGCGCCTGGATCTCATTGCCAACAATCTGGCTAATATCAATACCACCAGGACACCCCGGGGCGGCCCCTACCGGCGGCAGGTACCCGTTTTTGCGGAGAAGCTGCGGGAAGCCCTGGGACAATCACCGGGACAGGCCCCTGGCAGGGGCGTGGAGGTGGCGGCCATTGTGGAGGATAATACGCCGCCCCGCCTGGTATATGACCCTTCTCACCCTGATGCTGACCCTAACGGCTATGTGGCTTTACCAAATATTAATATCGTTACCGAAATGGTAGATATGATAACCGCCACCAGGGCCTATGAGGCCAACGTCACCGTCCTGAATGCGGCCAAGGCCATGACCCTGAAGGCCCTGGAGATCGGGCGTTAGGAGCAGGGGGCTTGGCTGCCGCTAAAGTGAGAGGCGGAGATTTAGTTATAAGGAAGTGATTCCCATGCTTCTTACACCGGTTTCCCTGTTAATACCGGCTCCCCTCCAGGATAGCCAGCAATCCCGGCTCATCCCCCAGGGTACAGAAGCCGTAGCCAGGTCTTTTGGTGAAGTCCTGCGGGAAAAACTGGGGGAAATCAACACCCTGCAACAGCAAGCCGATGCCCTCACCCAGGAGTACCTGGCCGGTAAAATAGAGGACGTCCACCAGGTCATGCTGGCCCTGGAGCAGGCTAACCTTTCCCTCCAGCTGGCCATGCAGGTGCGCAATAAGGCCATTGAGGCTTACCAGGAAATCTCCCGCATGCAGGTTTAGCAGCAAGCCGGTTGGAGGCCATATTCATGCGCCGCAGTTGAGCTGGACTAACTTCGTTACAGTACTTTCTGGGAAATCACTCGTTTTGGGGTGGCGCAGCGGCGGGGTGTCCCGGCCTGAGATTAAAGCTTTCTGGCAAGGGAGGCATTTTGTCCTGGTTTTGATATTAATTATGGTTAGCAAGTAAATTTGCCTTCCGGGAGCTCAAAATGAAGGTTAAAGATATACTGGACAGGATAAAAAATTTCTGGCAGGGTTTAACCCCCGGGCGGCGTTCGGCCCTCATGGCTATAAGTATAGCCGCCCTGCTGGGGGGCGCCTTCCTGGCGCAGTGGCTGCTAAAGCCCCAGTACGCACTCCTGTTTACCAACCTGCAGCAGCGGGACGCGGCAGCGGTGGTAGAAAAGTTAAAGGAAATGAAGGTGCCCTACCAGCTGGCGGGCGAGGGGACGACCATCCTGGTACCCAAGGACCAGCTCTACCAGCTGCGCCTGGACCTGGCCAGCGCCGGGGTTTTAAACAGCGGCCAGGGATTTGAACTCTTTGACCAGAACAAGCTGGGCATGACCGATTTTGAACGCAACCTGGATTACCAGCGCGCCCTGCAGGGAGAGCTGCAGCGCACGATTGTGGCCATGAATGAAGTGGAAGACGCCCGGGTGCACCTGGTCATCCCCCAGCCCAGTGTCTTTTTACAGGAACAGCAGCCGCCCTCTGCGGCGGTAATGCTGAAACTAAAACCCCTGGCGCGGCTGAAGCCGGAACAGGTCAAGGGCATCATGGAGCTGGTGGCTGCCAGTGTAGCGGGTCTCAAGCTCGAGAATATCCGCGTCATTGATATGTACGGCAACGTCTTGAGCGACGGCCTGGCCGGCAGCGAGACGGCGCCTTTAACCCAGAAGCAGCAAACCCAGATGGAATTAAAAAGGCAGTATGAAAGGGACCTGGAACAGAGGCTCCAGGCCATGTTGACCCAGATCCTGGGTCCAGGGAAAGCCGTGGCCATGGTCACTGCCGACCTGAACTTCGACCAGCAGGAAATTAAGCAGACGGTCTGGGGCAAGGAAGGCGCCTTGAGGAGCGAGCAAATTAAAACTGAGCAGGGCACTACCGGTGGCACCGGTGGACCGGCAGGGACGCCGCCCAATACCCAACCTCCTGTATACCAGGCGATTAACCCTACCACTGGAAATTATAATAAATCCGATACAGTTCATAACTATGAGCTGGACCAGACCCAGACCCATACCATCGTGGCTCCCGGCCAGGTAAGACGGCTTTCTACGGCGGTGGCTGTTAACGGTCCGGTGAGCCCGGATATGAACAACCAGATCCAGCAGATTGTCAGTGCTGCCGTGGGTTACAACCCGGCCCGGGGCGACCAGATTACCGTTACCAGTATGGCTTTTGACAATTCCCTGCAGCAGCAGATGGCGGCCGAAATGGAGGCCCGGCAGCAGCGCCAGCAGGTGCTCCAGCAGTACCTCCTCTGGGGAGCAGCAGGGCTGGGGGCCTTGCTCTTAATGGGGGTGTTAATCATACTCCTGTTACGCCGCCGGCGGCAGAAAGCTTTACAAGCGCGGCTGCCCGGCGAGGCTTTACTGGCCGGTATGCAGGCTGGTGTCCTGGTAGAACCCTTGGTAGTTCAGCCGGTAGAACCGGTGGATGTGGAAAAAGAACGCCAGGAAGCTGAACGCAAGGCCAAACTGGAGCGCTTGAAGGAGATCATCCGCCAGCGGCCGGAGGATGCAGCCTTACTAATCAAGGCCTGGCTGGCTGAGGATTAGGGGTGGCTTGATTGGCGAGGCAGAAGGCCCTTTCCGGCCTGGAAAAGGCAGCGATTTTTTTGATCAGCATTGGGCCGGAGTTATCATCGTTAATTTTAAAACAAATGGCCCAGGAAGATATCGAGCGCATTACTTACCAGATTGCTAACACTACCTCCATTGACCCGGCAACCATGCAGCAGATCGTCGATGAGTTCCTGCAGCTCAGCGATGCCCATATGTTCATCCTCCAGGGAGGCATGAAGTATGCCCGCGAGGTGCTGGAAAAAACCCTGGGGCCGGCACGGGCGGCGGAAATTATTAAAAAACTCCTGGCCACTTCCAAAATCCGACCTTTTAATATGATCCGCAAGGCCGATCCCAAGCAGCTTGTGAACTTTATTTATAACGAGCATCCCCAGACTATAGCCCTGATCCTGGCCTACCTGGAACCGGAGCAGGCAGCGGTAGTCCTGGGGGCGCTGCCAGACCAGTTACAGGCCGATGTAGCCAAAAGGATTGCCCTCATGGAGCGGGCTTCCCCGGAGACATTGCGGGAACTGGAGAGCATCATGGAACAGCGTTTATCCTCCCTGGTGGAGCAGGATTTTGCCGTTGCCGGTGGTTTAAAAAGCCTGGTGGACATCTTGAACCGGGCCGACCGCAGCACCGAGCGGACCATCCTGGAATCCCTGGAACAGGATGACCCGGAACTGGCCGACGAGATCCGCAAGCGCATGTTTGTCTTTGAAGACATCCTGACCCTGGATGATAACTCCATCCGCCGCGTCCTCAGGGAAGTCGACCTCAAAGATCTGGCCCTGGCCCTCAAGGCGGCCAGCGAGGAGGTGGCCAACCGCATTTACCGCAACCTCTCCAAGCGGGCTGGCGAGATGCTCAAAGAGGATATCGAGTATATGGGCCCGGCGCGCCTCCGGGATGTGGAAGAAGCCCAGCAGCGCATTGTCCAGATTATCCGCCGCCTGGACGAAGCCGGTGAGATTATCATCGCCCGGGGAGGCGAAGACGCCATTGTTGTCTAGGATACTAAAAAAAGCTGGATCAGGTTGGGGCGAAAGGGTGATCCCCCTGCGCCCCGTGCAGGTGGCAGCGGCTATAGAATATACCGGAGAGGAGGCCGGCAAGCCGGAAGCCCGGGACGAAATGGAAGCTAATGCCGCGCGGGAAGTGACTGCCGCCCGGGAAGAGGCTGCCGCCATCCTGGAGCAGGCCCGCCGGGAGGCGGCGGCTATCAAAGAGGCAGCCCTGGAGGAGAGGCAGAAAGCCCTGGAAGAGGGCCGTGCTTCCGGGGAGGCGCGGGGCTACCAGGAAGGCCTGGCCCGGGCCGAGGGGGAAGCTGAGCGTATTCGCCGGGAGGCTGAAGCCGCCCGGGAAGAAGCCCGGCAGGTCCTGGCCGAGGCGCAGAGGGCTTACCAGGAGACGATTAGCGCCGCTGAAGGTGAAATTATCGAACTGGCCCTGGCCATTGCCAGCAAAATAATAGGCCAGGAAATAGAACTGCGACCGGACCTGGTGTTAGAAATCGCCCGCCAGGCCATCCGCCAGGTGGCCGAGGGGCAAAATTACATAATTTACGCTTCCCCGGAGGCAGCCGGGACTATCCGCCAGCGCCGCGCCGAACTCCTGGCAGAAGCAGCGCCGGGAGCGCGGCTCCAGGTAATTGCTGACGCGGGTTTTAAGGCCGGGGACTGCCGGGTTGAGACGGAAAATGGCTTTGTTGACGCCAGCGTCGACAGCCAGCTGGAAGAACTGAAAAAGATCCTCAGGGTAGACGCCCGTGCTACACATACAGCGCCGGACTTTCTATCTGGAACTGGCGCAGCCAGTTCCCACAGTTTTCCGACCTCCGACTTCCAGCCTCCAACTTCTGTTTTGGCAGGTGGTCGGCCGTGAGCCTGGCCCCCGACCTCACTACCTACCGGCAACGCCTGGCAACAGCCAGCCTCTGGCGCCGGGGGGGTAAAGTTACCAGGGTGACTGGCTTAACTATTGAAGCCCGGGGCCTCAAGGCTGCCGTAGGCGAACTTTGCCATATTTATAACAACGGTGCGGCGCCTGTTGTGGCCGAGGTGGTCGGTTTCCGGGAAGAAGTGACCCTCCTCATGCCCCTGGGAGAACTGGAGGGTATTGGACCCGGCTGCCGGGTGATGGCGGCCGGCCATGGGCACCGCATCCCGGTGGGACGGGGGCTGATGGGCCGGGTCCTGGACGGTCTCGGGCGGCCGCTGGATGGAATGCCCCTCGTAGGAGGCGATCTCCAGCCGGTCAACAACCGTCCCCCTCATCCCCTGGCACGGCGGCGGATTAAAGAAATCCTGGCCACCGGGATCAAGGCCATCGACGCCCTCCTCACCTGCGGCTGCGGCCAGCGGGTGGGCATCTTTGCCGGCAGCGGGGTGGGCAAGAGCACCCTCCTGGGGATGATTGCCCGCCACAGCACCGCCGATATCAATGTCATTGCCCTCATTGGCGAGCGGGGCCGGGAGGTGCGGGACTTTATCGAAGGCGACCTGGGGCCGGAAGGCCTGGCGCGCTCCGTGGTAGTGGTCGCTACTTCCGACCAGCCGGCCCTGGTACGCATTAAAGGAGCCTTTACAGCGACGGCCATTGCCGAGTATTTCCGCGACCAGGGGCAAAACGTCCTCTTGATGATGGACTCCCTCACCCGCTTTGCCATTGCCCAGCGGGAAATAGGCCTGGCCATTGGCGAGCCGCCGGCTACCAGGGGATATACCCCTTCCGTCTTTGCTTCCTTGCCCCGGCTGGTGGAAAGGGCTGGCAACGGTGCTAAAGGTTCCATTACCGGCCTGTACACGGTGCTGGTGGAGGGCGATGATATGAACGAGCCGGTGGCCGACACCGTGCGCGGTCTCCTGGACGGCCACATCGTCCTCTCCCGGAAACTGGCGGCCCGCAATCATTACCCGGCCATTGACGTCCTGCAGAGCATCAGCCGCCTTATGCCGGAGATTACCTCCAGGGACCAGCAGGATAAGGCGGGATACTTGCGGGATCTGCTGGCTGCGTACCAGGAGGCGGCTGATTTAATTGAGATTGGCGCCTACCAGCAGGGCTCAAACCCGCGGGTAGACGCGGCGTTGCAATATTATGTTGCCATCCAGGCCTTCCTGCGCCAGGGCGTAGATGAATACTATGATTTTAACGCCACCCTGGCCGGGTTATCATCCATATTTACTTAAATAATATCCCGGCTCTAACTTCTCACTTCCTACATCTCATTTACGGAGGCGTTGCCCGGTGGCTGGTTTCCGCTTTTCCCTGGAAAAGGTACGCTCCTACAAGGCCTCCCAGGAGGAACAACTTAAACTGCAACTGGCCGCGGCCCGCCGCCACCAGGAAGAAGAAGAGAAGCGCCTGGAACATTACCGGCAGCTACGGGCTGGCTGTACAGCCATCCAGGGGGCGTTAGCGGTAGACGATTTGCTCCGGGAAGTAGCCCTGCTGGAAGCCCTGGACAGCTGTATTACCAGCCAGCAGGAAAAGGTGGCCCGGGCCCGGCTGGTAGTGAGGGAGAAATGCGACCAGGTGCAGGTGGCCATGCAGGAGCGGAAAGCCCTGGACCGCCTGCGCGACCGCCAGCTGGCCATCTACCAGTACAACCTGGCCCGGGAGGAACAAAAGCAAATAGATGAGGCAGCAGGCAGCCGTTGCCACCGCCGCTCAGGTGAATAACCTTAGCAATAATATACATCGCCGGAAGGGGGTGAAAAAATGACCGTACAGGCTGTAACAAGGACTGCTGGCTGGGAAGCCCCGGTCCGGGAACGGGATTGGAGTTCAGGAGCAGGAAGCGATTTTACCCTTTACCTGGCCGGCCTGCTGCATCGGCCTGGCTTAACCCAATTTGCTGGCAGGCAGGAATTGTCCGGACCAGATGACCTGGCGGGTCAACAGGTTCGCGAAACAAGACCGGAGGCTGCTGGCGTAGACCGGACACCGCCTGCGGTGAAATCCCGCCGGCAAGGAGAAATCCAGGCTGCTGCCGTTAAGCAGGAGGAAGCCCGGGCGGGACAGCAGGGAGCCAAAGAGGCGGCAGGCGCTCCTTACGCGGCAGGCGAGCCTGGTGCCGCTACTGGTAAAGCGGCCGCTGCCGCCGCCAGGGCCGTTAACTCTCACCGGAACAACATGCCGGCGGGTGCCGGAGCACCGCCAGAGGCTGCTAATCCCTTAGGCCAGGGGAAACCCCATACCCTTTTACCTGGCCAGAAAACAGCTGGCCTTGATGCTGTCACCGGCAGGTTAACTGCGACAGCTGGCACAGCTACCCAGGGTAAAAAACTGGCTGCCGTGGTGGCCGGGGAAGGACCGATGGTTTTAACTACCGCTACTATCCCTGGGGCAGGAGGGGATGAGGTTATCCTTACTCCGGAAGGTGTACTTATGGCCAGGGGAGTTGGCCTGCCGGGCTATGGCCTTAAACCAGGGACCCCGTCCAGCTTAAAGGTCGCTGGCAGCAAGGGGGGCTTTCAGCAAGGGGTACCCGAAGGGCAGGGCCAGGCTAAAAATGGCGGCAAGCTATTTCCCCAGGAAAGCGGAGAACAGGCCGGGATAAGGGGTGCCCGGGAGGACGTTTTTCCGGTGCGAGAAGGAGCGCTTACCCGAACTGCTGCCGGCAGCAGCCAGGCTGAATTAACTACCATCAATAATATTCATAGCTCTACCGGGCCCGGTCCGGGCAGGAACCATACCGGCGGGCAAAGGGGAAATGAGACTGCCGGTTGGCCAGGGATAACCGGTAACGACAGCCTCGTGGCCGGACAGGGAAGCTTTCCTGCCCTCTTCCCGGGGACAGGCCAGCAGTCCGGCGGGGTGGTATTACCTGTAAGTAACCTGCCGGAAGTTATGGCCACTATCATGGCTTCAGCCCGGATGAGCCGGTCCGGCAGCCAGCAGGAACTGGAAATCCAGCTCCAGCCGGAAAGCCTGGGAAATATGAAGCTCCGGGCTACCCTGGATGGAGGCCGGCTGGCCCTGCACCTGCTGGTAGAAAACAGCGAAGCCGCCCGGGCCCTGCAGGCGGCAGTGCCGGAAATGCGCCAGGCTGTAGCCGGGCAGGGTTTACGCCTGGACCAGGTCCAGGTCCAGGTTGCTGGCGGGGGCCATGGAAGCAATTACCAGACTGGCAGCCGTGGCGAACACCGCCAGGGACCGGGCTGGCAGCCCGGGGCGCCTGCCTGGACCGCCCATGATGAAGAAACAGTAACTTTCGGTACCTGGTACCGCCTTGATTACCTGGCTTAGACCCAAGAAATAACCGCCAGATAAACAATAACAAGTAGGAGATAGTATTTACTAAACCCATCCAGCTCGTTTGAAATACAAACCACGCTTTTGGTAAAAGGCATCCTAAAGCCTGTAAGCTAAAGGAGGGATTAAGCGTGAACGCCAGCAGTGTGACGGCTACCGGGTCGGGGACAACTGCCACCGTAACTTCCAGGGGCCTGGGCAAGGATGATTTCCTGAAGCTCCTGGCAGCTCAACTGCGCAACCAGGATCCCTTGAACCCCATGAGTAACACCGAATTTATCGCCCAAATGGCCCAGTTCAGTGCCCTGGAGCAGATGAATAATCTTAACGAGAGCTTCAACCTGGTCCGGCAAGAACTACAGGAGAGTATGATGCTCCAGGCGGTAAGCCTGATGGGCAAAGAAGTGGCGGCCGTGGTTGACGACCAGACCTTAACGGGAACGGTGAGTAAAGTCAGCTGGACAGCAGAGGGGGTCATGCTCCTGGTCGGTGGGCAGCAGGTGCCTTTGCAGGCCATTGCGGAAGTAGCCCTGCCAGCGGCTCCGGCCCAGACAGCGCCCGCCGGTTAAGTACCTGCCCCTGGCCGGTCAAAAGGGTTCCACGGGAGTTTGTTAAGATAATTGGAACTGGTATAAAGGGCAGGTGATTGCTTTTGAACCGCATCGAGTGGCAGGCCTTGACACCGCCGGTGGCCCCGGCAGCTAAACCGCCGGCAGCCGGGGTGAAGCCAGGTCAGGATTTCCAGGCAATCTTTAATGAAAAACTGGCGGGCCTGAGGTTTTCCCGCCACGCCAGCGAGCGCCTGGAAAGCCGGAAGATAAATCTCTCACCGGAGCAAATGGCCCGCTTGGAGCAGGGTGTTAACAAGGCCGCCGGTAAAGGTGCCCGGGAGTCCCTGGTCCTGCTGGACGACCTGGCCCTGGTGGTCAGCATTAAGAACCGTACGGTCATCACGGCGGCCAGCAGGCAGGAACTGCGGGAGAACGTGTTTACCAATATCGACAGCGCCGTGCTGCTATAACTTTTTACCAGTAACCATAATTTTCATCACAGGGCCGGACCCTGGCAGGGAGGCCCGGGGCCGCCGACTGACAGACGCGGCCTGTAAAAAAGGGGGAATTTACCATGATGCGTTCACTCTATTCCGGTGTTTCCGGATTACGTACCCATCAGCTGCGCATGGACGTCATCGGCGACAACATCGCCAATGTTAATACGGTAGGTTTCAAGCGGAGCGCCGTGACTTTTAAAGATGTTTTCTACCAGACCCTGCGGGGCGGTTCAGCCAACACGATGAACCTTGGTGGTACTAACCTCCAGCAAGTAGGTCTGGGAGTAACCTTGGATGGCATCAGCGTGATTCATACTCAGGGTGCGGCTGCTTTAACAAGCAACGGCACTGACTTGATGATCCAGGGGGATGGTTTCTTCAGGGTTTCGCCTGATGGTGGAACGACTAAATATTATACCAGAGCGGGAGCTTTTCATTTTGATAACGCTGGTTATCTGGTGAATGCCGATGGGTTAAAAGTGTTAGATACCAGTGGGGCACCGGTCCAGATTAGTGCCATGGCCGACCCCGCTACCATGCCCCGGAGTTTTAGCATTGACAAACTGGGCTACGTCCATTATGTGGACAATACCGGAACGGCCCAAACCCTCACTAACCCAATCAGCGTCGCTAAGTTTTCCAATCCTGGAGGTCTGGAGAAGGTCGGCCAGAATCTTTATGCCGAAACGGCCAGCTCGGGTGCCCCTGGTAATGATCTGGCACCCGGCCAGGGTTCCCTGGCCAACACCACCATCATCCCTTCGGCCCTGGAGATGTCCAACGTCGACCTGGCCCAGGAGTTTACCGACATGATCATCACCGAGCGCGGCTTCCAGGCCAACGCCCGGACTATCACCACTTCCGACCAGATGCTCCAGGAACTGGTGAACCTGAAGCGCTAGTCTTTGGGAAGCGTTATTATCGAAGGAGCCCCTCATGGGGGCTGGTACCCCCGCCAGCGAACGATGAAGATTTGCCGGGAGGTTAGGGCGGGGATATGTCCCGGAGCCTATGAGGCGTGGAGCGAAGGTCAAAAGGACAGGCGAGGTGAGGCAACCGCTGCCGACGCTTAAGGCACGCCTGAGCGTACCTTTGTGAGGGAACAACGTAATCTCATAGAAGGATTAAAGATGGCGGAACCATATCCCCGCCAGAAGGCACCATTTCTGGCAGAACGCTATTTCGAAGGAGGGCGGCAAGGCATATGATCAAGGTTACCACCCTGGATAGGCGAGAAATAGTCCTTAATGCCGAGCTTATCGAGCGCCTCGAGAGTGTTCCCGAAACCGTCATTACCCTTACCAGCGGTAAAAAGGTTTTAGTAACCCAGACGGTAGATGAAATAATAGCCCGGGTAATTGCCTACCGGCGCCAGGTCCTCCAGCAGGCAAGTTCCCAGGATGAGGTGAAATAAAGGTTGCGGCGCATTGACTACATGACGGTGGCCGGAATTATCGCCGGCATTGGCCTTATGGGCGGGGCCCTGGTCATGGGTGGTAACCCCAAACTCTTCTTGAATGTCCCTTCCCTGATGGTGACGGTGGGGGGGTCCTTTGCCGCTGTCCTGATTAATTTCAGCTTCCAGGACGTTAAAAACGTCTTTGGTACGGTAAAACAGGCCTTTACCACCGATCTTATGGACCCCGAAGAACTCATCGAACTCTTTGGCGAGCTGGCCCGCAAAGCCCGGCGGGAAGGCCTCCTGGCCCTGGAGGATGACGCCAACCGCCTGGATGATCCCTTTTTTAGCAAAGGCATCCAGATGATGGTTGACGCCATGGAACCGGAGATGATCCGGGAGATCCTGGAGACGGACATGGCCTACATGGCCCGCCGCCATGAGATTGGCCAGGGCATCTTTAAAACCTGGGGCAACCTGGCTCCTTCTTTTGGCTTGATCGGCACCCTCATTGGCCTGGTACAGATGCTGGCCAAGCTGGATAAACCAGAAACCCTGGGTTCCAGCATGGCCCTGGCCCTGATCACCACGTTTTACGGCGCTATCATGGCCTATATGATTTTCATCCCCCTGGCAGGGAAACTCGGCCTGCGCAGCGAGCAGGAGATGATGCTGCACCAGATGATGCTGGAAGGCATCATCTCCATCCAGTCCGGCGTCAACCCGCGCATCCTGGAAGAACGCCTGCGTTCCTTCCTGGCACCCAAACCCCGGCGCCAGCCAGCCAGTGAAGCGGAAATAGCTCAGGAAGAAGTATTCCGGCAGCGAACTTAAGAGGTATTTCACCCGGAGGAGTAAAGGAAACATTTAAGCAGGAGGAGAGATAATGCGGGGAAGGCAGGCTTTCGGGGATGGCAGAGATACCTGGAGGGGAAGGAGTTAGCCGTGGCCAGCAAAAAGGGGCAAAAGAAGCAGGAAGAAGGCGCGCCGACGTGGATGATCACCTACTCCGACCTCATGACCCAGCTGGTGGTCTTTTTCGTCCTCCTTTTTTCCTTTTCAGTGTTGAACCAGCAAAAATTCCAGCAGTTTATTGCTTCCTACCAGGGAATGGGGATTCTGGACGGGGGTGTGTCGCCTATCGTGGAAACAGAGCCGGCGCCGGCGGATTACCCCGAGAACCTGGAAACCCCGGAGGCAGCTGCCGCCCTGGCCAGGGCCCGGGAAATGATGGAGACCTACCAGACGGTCAAAAACTTCCTGACGGCCAACGGCCTGGAGTCCATGGTTGAGGTGCGCTACGAGGAACGGGGCATCGCCCTGGACATCAAAGAGCGTATCCTCTTTGATTCCGGGAGGGCGGATTTAAAACCCGAAGCCATCAAGTTGCTGGACAAACTATCAGGCCTTTTATCTCAGATACCCAATGAGGTCCGCGTTGAAGGCTATACGGACAACCGTCCCATCCATACCCTCCAGTTTCCTACCAACTGGGAGTTATCCACGGCTCGGGCTGCCCGGGTGGTGCGCTATTTTATCGAGGAACACCACCTGAAACCGGAGCGTTTTGTGGCTATAGGTTACGGTGAATACCGTCCCCTTTACCCCAACGATACTCCGGAGCATATGGCGGAAAACCGGCGCGTAGTATTGCTAATAGGGACCACCCGGTAGCTCCGGCACGAAGATGGACACAGCTGCAATAAAGAAAGAGGTGGAAGAAGTGCCCCCCAGAGACGAAGCAGAAAAAAAAGAGAAGAAAGGCCGGCCATGGTTAACCATTGCTTTGCTCCTGGTCATCCTCCTTTTAAGTGGGGGATACGTTTACTACTTTTTCTTTGGCGACAGCAGCAGGAGCATGACGGCAGCGGCACCGGCCGGCAATCAGGCATCAGTGAATATGCAGAAAATGAGCCTGGAGCCCATTGTTGTCAACCTGGCCGACCCGGGCCTGCGCCGCTACCTGCGGGCGAAGATTACCCTGGAGTACAGTGATGCCAGATTGACTACCGAACTCAATGACAAACTCTACCGCATCCGCGATACCATTATCTCGGTGCTGCGCAGCAAGAAGACCGATGACCTGCAAAATGAAGATGCCCTGAAGCGGGAACTCTTGACGGCCATTAATTCGCAGCTGATTGCTGGCCAGGTGCGGGGCCTTTATTTTGAGGAATTTATCATCCAGTAGGAGAGTCATTTTATGCCTTTGACGGACGAGGAGATCCAGAAGCTTTTAGAGGCCATGGCTGCCGGTGAGGACCAGCCGCGCGTTGAAAAGGCCCGCTTTGCGCCCCTGCAGCCGGCCCCAGTTGCCAGAGTGAAGGCCAGCTTTGACCGCATTGCTGATGTTCCTTTACGCCTGGTTACGGAACTGGGCCGGACACGCCTGAAGGTAAAGGAAATCCTTGAACTGAAGGAAGGGTCTCTGATCACCCTCAACAAGCTGGCCGGCGAGGCGGTGGAGGTCCGGGTCAATGGTATCCTGCTGGCCACGGGAGAGGTGGTGGTGATTAACGATGCTTTTGGCGTCAGGATCAACAACCTGGCAGACGTAAAGGAAGAAGGGCAGGACTAGGTATGGATCGCGATTTTGTCCTGGCTTTGCTGCGGCTGGTAATCTTTTTACCCCTGGTCCTGGGCCTGGCCTATGCTACGGTCCGCTTGGGCCTGGGCCGGGCTGCTGGAAGGGCCGTGGGGCCGGGACAGCTGGAACTGGTGGAAAGACTACCTTTAAGCAGTAAAAGTGGCCTGGCGGTTATTCGCTGCGGCGACAGGCATTTCCTGGTCGGCCTGGGGGAAGGCGCCCCCGTTTTACTGGCGGAACTGCCCGACTACCCGGCGGTGGCAGCGACGGCGGGGGAAGTGACGGTGTACCCCCTGCAGTCCCTGGTGGAAAAGGAAAAGGAAGCAGCCGGTTCCCCAGGCCCAACCGGGCTGTTAGCCGGGCGGTTCTCAACCCGGCAGGGGTTCAGGAACCATGGGGATTAAGAAGACCGGGCGGGGAAACGGCTCCTACCGGTCGCCTGCGGTGGCGACCGCCGGCAGGAGAAAACGGCGACTATGGGTGGGTGCGGGGGTAGTCATGGTTTTTCTGGCCTGCCTGACTGTCGTAATCAGACCCGCCCTAGCTCAGCCGCTTTCTCTCCCGCAAGTAAACTTGAATTTAAGCCCGGCCAGCGATCCCCGGCAGGTGGTGGATACCGTTAGAATCCTGGTCCTGCTGACGGTACTGGCCCTGGTGCCGGCCATCCTGCTGCTCATGACCTCCTTTACCCGGATTATCATTGTCCTGTCTTTCGTGCGCAGCGCCCTGGCCACCCAGCAAACACCGCCCAACCAGGTGCTGATCGGCCTGGCCCTGTTCTTGACCTTCTTTATCATGGCGCCGGTATATAACCAGGTCAAGACCCAGGCCATTGATCCTTACCTGGCCGGGCAGATCACCCAGGAGCAGGCCCTGGCAGCCGGGGCCAAACCGGTGCGGGAATTCATGTATCGCCAGACGCGGGAAAAAGACCTGGCCTTGTTTGTCCGCATGGCGGGCATGGCCCAGCCCCGCACCCGTGACGACGTGCCCATGCACGTCCTCATCCCGGCCTTTATCATCAGCGAGCTGAAGACGGCCTTCCAGATGGGCTTTTTGATCTACATTCCCTTCCTGATTATCGACCTGGTAATTGCCAGCACCCTGATGGCCATGGGCATGTTTATGGTACCACCGGTGATGATCTCCCTGCCCTTTAAACTCATGCTTTTTGTCCTCGTCGACGGCTGGTACCTGGTAGTCAAGTCCCTGCTGGAGAGCTTTTAGGCCGCTCCTGCCCGGCCGGCCTGCCGGGCGTGGATTGAAACAAGGGAACGGGGGAAAAAACATGACCCAGGAGTTTGTCCTTCACCTGGCCCGGGAGGCCCTGACCACCGCCCTGCTGCTGGCGGCACCGGCCCTGGGCTTGAGCCTGGTGGTAGGGGTGGGAATCAGCATCCTCCAGGCCACCACCCAGATCCAGGAGCAGACCCTGACCTTTGTACCCAAGATTGTCGCCGTCATCCTGGGGATGCTTCTCCTGGGCTCCTGGATGCTCAATACTCTAATCCAGTTTACAACCCGGATCTTCGGCAACCTGGGGAGCCTGGTGAAATAACATGATCTATTTAGCCCAGGCAGAGCTTTTTTTCCTGGTCCTGGTTCGGACGACATCCTTTTTCGTGACGGCCCCTTTCTTCGGCATCCGTGGCGTCCCGGCCCTGGTGAAGGGTGGCCTGGGGTTGCTGGTAGCCATGCTCCTGTTCCCTGTTTTACCGGCCGGGGAGCCAAGCTTTACCAGTACCGGGACCTATGCCCTGGCCGTCTTGAACGAATCCCTGGCCGGCCTGGCCCTGGGCTACGTGGCCAGCCTGATCTTCAGCGCCGTCCAGGTAGCCGGGCAGCTCCTGGACCTCCATATGGGCCTGGGGATGGCCAGCCTCTTTGACCCCCAGAATGCGGCCACAACTACCATAATGGGCCAGTTCTTTGCCATCCTGGGTTTACTCCTGTTCTTCCAGCTGGACGGCCACCACACCCTGCTCCTGGCCCTGCAGGAGAGTTTTCGCCTCCTGCCCCTGGGAGGGGTGCATTTTGACGGTAATATCACCTGGGCCGTGGTCAAGCTCTTTAGCGGTATGTTCAGCCTGGCGGTGCGCATCGCGGCGCCGGTAATTGTGGTGCTCCTCATTGCCGACCTAGCCTTAAGTTTAATTGCCCGGACGGTGCCCCAGCTGAATGTCTTTATCCTGGGATTCCCTTTGAAAATAGGCCTGGGCCTCCTGGTCTTAATCGCCATTTTACCTTTACTGGCCACAGTATTTCATAATCTTTTCAGCCAGATGGAACATGACCTGGCCCTGTTACTGCGGGGCTGGCCCCGTTGATGGACAGGCAAACTTCCCACTTCCTGATGGACCTGCAGCTCTTTGCCGAAGAAAAGACTGAGGAGGCTACGCCTCACCGCCTCCAGGAAGTACGCCGCAAAGGCCAGGTCGCGCGGAGCAATGACCTGAGCACCGCCCTGGTCCTGCTGGTAAGCATTATTTATCTCTACTGGCGCCGGGAAGCCTTTTACCTGGAGATGGCCGGCCTCATCAGCCGTGCTTTTCAGGAGGGTTGGAGGCAGGACCTGGATGGGAAAGTCCTGATGGCCATCTTCAGCCACCTGGCTTTTAAGGCCGGCCTGCTCCTGGCCCCCCTGCTCCTGCTGGCGGCAGCCGTGGGACTGGCGGCCAATTTTGCCCAGACGGGTTTCATCTTTTCCCTGGACCCCATCAGGCCGCGCCTGGAAAACCTGGACCCGGTGAAAGGGCTGCAGCGGTTCTTTTCCCGCCGCGCCCTCATGGAGCTAGTTAAGAGCCTGGGCAAGGTAATAGTGGTAAGCCTGGTGGTCTGGACCCTGGTCAAGGGGCAGTTTAACCGGTTATTAATGACCGTCGATATGGGCCTCCCGGCAGCCCTGGACCTGGTGGGCCAGCTCCTCTACCGGGTGGGGCTGGGAGCCCTGGGCGTATTCCTGGGCCTGGCGGCAGCCGACTACCTCTTCCAGCGGCACGAGTTTCAACGCCATTTAAGAATGACCAGGCAGGAAGTAAAGGAAGAAATGAAGCAGATGGAAGGCGACCCCCTGGTCCGCTCGCGCCTGCGGGAGCAACAGAGGCGGCTCGCCCGGCACCGCATGATGCATGCCGTGCCGCAAGCCACCGTGGTCATTACCAACCCTACCCATGTCGCCGTGGCCCTGCGTTACCGGGAAACAGAAGGGGCGCCGCGGGTGGTGGCCAAGGGGGCAGGCAGCATAGCCGAGCGGATCAAGGCCGTAGCCCGCCAGCATAACGTCCCCATAGTCGCAAACCCGCCGCTAGCCCGGGCCCTGTATCGCCAGGTGGAACTGGGGCAGGAAATCCCGGTGGCCCTCTACCAGGCGGTGGCGGAGATCCTGGCCCAGATCTACCGGCTACGGGGAAAGTTGTAAAGGCAATTGAAGGAGGAGGATATGTCCCGGAGCCGCGAATAGTGGAGCGCCGGCAACAGGACAGGCGAGGTGAGGTCACCGCTACCGCAGCCGAGGACGCCTGAGCGTACCTTTGTGAGGGAATAACGTAATCTCATAGAAGGAGTAAAGTTGGCGGAACCAGGAGCCTGTTCATGGGCAATCCGCAGGCGGCGTGTAGCGGTCCGAACCGAGCCGTCGTCCTGTCGGCGCGTAACTTTTGAGCGGCGGAGGGACATATCCTCCTAATACAGGTATACGGAGGAAAAACTGCTCTATGGCAGCAAATACCGGCCTGCTGGGCGCTTTACGGCGCCTCACCCCGTACAACGATATCCTGGTAGCGGCCCTGGTCCTGGGGGTAGTCATGCTCATCGTCATTCCCGTCAGTCCCCTGGTCATGGACATCCTGCTCATCGTCAGCATGGGTATCAGCATGGTTATCCTCCTGACAACCATGTTTGTCGCCCGGAGCCTGGATTTTTCCGTCTTTCCATCCCTGTTGCTGGTGGTGACCCTGTTTCGCCTGTCCCTCAACATCTCCTCCACCAGGTTGATTTTAAGCCGGGCCGATGCCGGTCATGTTATCGAAACCTTTGGCAGCTTTGTCGTCCGGGGGAATTATATCGTCGGCTTTGTCATATTTCTTATCATTACCATCATCCAGTTTATCGTCATTACCAACGGCGCCCAGCGGGTGGCCGAAGTGGCGGCCCGCTTTACCCTGGACGCCATGCCCGGCAAGCAGATGAGCATCGACGCCGACCTCAATGCCGGCCTGCTGACGGAGGACGAAGCCCGGGCCAGGCGGCGGGAACTGCAGCGGGAAGCTGACTTTTACGGTGCCATGGACGGCGCCAGCAAGTTTGTCCGGGGAGATGCCATTGCCGGCCTGATCATTACGGCCATTAACATCCTGGGAGGGCTGGCCATCGGTGTCTGGCAGCTGAAGATGCCCTTTATGGAAGCCCTGCAGACCTATACCCGCCTGACCATTGGCGACGGCCTGGTGAGCCAGCTGCCGGCCCTCATGGTTTCCACCGGCACCGGCATCCTGGTAACCCGCTCCGGGGCCCTGGACAATTTTGGCAGGGAGGTAATCGGCCAGCTAACGGGCTTTCCCCGTATTGCCGGCCTGGTGGCTGCCATCCTTTTCCTGATGGGCCTTTTGCCGGGGATGCCCCACCTGACCTTTTTTATTATGGCCGGCGGGGTGGGCTATGCCGCTTATGCCCTGGCCAGGGAGGAAAGGATGCAGGGCCAGCGCCGGCAGGAAGCGGCGGCGGCCCAAAAGGCTTCCCAGCGCCAGCCGGAGAATGTTTTGAGCTTATTCCAGGTGGACCCCCTGGAGGTGGAAATCGGCTACGGCCTGATTCCCCTGGCCGATGAAACGGAAGGGGGCGACCTGCTGGACCGCCTGGCGGCCGTGCGGCGCCAGTGTGCCACCGAGATGGGCATATACGTCAGGCCCATTCGCATCCGGGATAACCTGCAGTTACCGCCCCATGGCTATACCTTCAAGCTGCGGGGTGTGGAAGCAGCCCGGGGGGAAATCCAGCCCGGCCATCTTCTGGTCATGAACCCGGCCGGTAACGAGGGACCGCCGGGAGGTATAGCTACCCGGGAACCTACCTTTGGCCTGCCGGCCTGGTGGGTACCGGCGGCCAGGCGCCAGGAAGTGGAACTGGCCGGTTTCACCGTTGTCGATGCTACTACCGTCCTCATTACCCATTTGACGGAATTTATCAAGACCCATGCCGCTGAACTCATGGGCCGCCAGGAAACCAGGGAACTCCTGGATAAAATCAAGGAGAATAACCCGGCAGTGGTTGAGGAACTGGTGCCAGATCTCCTGACGGTCGGCGAGGTACAGAAGGTACTGGCCGGCCTCCTCCAGGAACAGGTACCCATCCGTGATCTGGTAAGTATCCTGGAAGCCCTGGCCGATGCCGCCCGCACCAGCCGGGAGCCGGATTACCTTCTCGGGGCGGCGCGCCAGGCCCTGAGCCGCACCATCAGCCGGCAGTATGCCCGGGAGGGGAAGCTCACGGCCATTACCCTCCACCCCCAGCTGGAGCAGAAGCTGGTGGAGGCCATCCAGCCCACCTCCCAGGGTAATTTCCCGGCCCTGGCCCCGGAGGTGGCCCGGGAACTCTTTAACAGGCTGGGCCAGGCCGTGGAGAAAGCTGCCACCGGCGGCGTCCAGCCGGTGATCTTATGCTCGGCCAGGGTCCGCCTGCCTTTGCGGCGGTTACTCCAGCGTTCTTTATCCTATGTCCCAGTCCTGGCCTATAGCGAACTGGAATCCGGCCTGGAAGTTGAGGCCGTAGAGGCGGTGAATGTGGCGTGAAGATCAAACGCTATCTTGCCCGCGACATGCAGGAAGCCTACCTGGCCATCCGCCGTGACCTGGGGCCGGAGGCGGTTATTGTGGCCACCCGCCAGGTACGCCAGCCGGGGCTGAAAGGCTACCTTTTACCCCCACGCCTGGAAGTGACGGCGGCCGTGGAGGAGGCGCCGGCAAGGAAATTGCCGGAACCGGCGGCGCCGGCAGGTAAGGCGGCGTTACAGGCAGGGGCTGGCAAGACGGTGGTAGCACCGGCCGGAGCGATTAACCCTGCCGGCGGAGGAAATAACGGCCGGCACGGCCTGGAGGGGCTGCAACGGGAACTGGCCGAGATCAAAGCCGCTCTTAACCGCCTGGTCCGGCCCGGCAGCGCTGCGGTACCGGAACACCTGCTGGCCTTGCGGCAGCGCCTGCTGGCCCAGGAACTGCAAGAGGAGCTGGTGGCTTTACTTTTAGATGGCCTTGAGGCCACCGGCGGGACAGAGATTATCGGCGATATCATCCGTACCCGCCTGGCCGACCACTTAAGCCGTCAGGTAGCGTCCCAGTCCCGGCAGCGGGTCCAGGCCTTTATCGGCCCCACCGGCGTGGGCAAGACAACTACCCTGGCCAAGATAGCGGCCCGCTATAGCCTTTACCAGGAGCAAAAGGTTGGCCTGATTACCCTGGATACTTACCGCATAGGGGCCGTGGACCAGCTCAAGACCTATGCCGAAATTATGGGCCTGCCCCTGGAGGTGGCCATGACACCACGGGAATTGCGCGCCTCCCTGGAACGCCTGGAGCATTGCGATGTAGTTTTAGTTGATACTGCCGGCCGGGCTCCGGAAAATAAAGCTATGCTGGCGGAAACGCGGGGGTTCCTGGAGGTTATGCCTGAGCGGGAGGTATACCTGGTTTTGAGCTGTACCACCAGGCGCCAGGACCTGCTCCGGGCCGTGGAAAATTTCCGCAGCCTCAAATACAACCGGCTGATTTTCACCAAACTTGACGAGACATGCTGCCCGGGGGTAATGCTCACCGTAGCCGCAGCGGCGGGAGTACCCCTGGCTTATATAACTACCGGCCAGGATGTGCCTGATGCCCTGGAAGCGGCCGATCCCCACCTCCTGGCCCGGCGCATCTGGGAAGCGGTGGCAGAAGATGGACCAGGCGGGCAGGTTGCGTAAACTGGTATACAGACGGCTGGAAGAGCGGTCCCGGGTCATTGCCATAGCCAGCGGTAAAGGCGGCGTGGGCAAGACCAATATTGCCGTAAACCTGGGCCTGATCCTGGCCCGCCAGGGCCGGCGGACCCTCCTCTTTGATGCCGACCTGGGCCTGGCCAATGTGGATATCCTCATGGGCCTGGTACCCCGTTACAGCCTGAAGGAAGTCATCGGCGGGCAGTGTAGTTTGGAGGAAGTGATTATCCGCGGCCCCCATGACCTGCTCCTGGTGCCGGGGGCCTCCGGTATCCAGGAACTGGCTGACCTGGAACCCCTGGCCCGCGACCGGCTTATTCATGACCTGGCGTTACTGGCGACTGAGGTGGATATAATGCTGGTCGATTCTGGTGCCGGCATTTCCCGGACGGTTTTCAGCTTTGCGGCTGCCGCCGGGGAAGCCATTGTGGTAGCAACGCCGGAACCTACTTCCATAACCGATGCCTATGGCTTAATCAAAGGGTTGCAGCGTTTAAAAGTAAGCATGCATCTTCTCATTAACAGGGCTACCAATAAGCTGGAGGGCCAGCAGGCCGCCGGGCGACTCCAGGGTGCCTGCCGCCGTTTTTTGCAGCTGGAACTGCCGCTGTTGGGGATTATTCCCGAGGACCCCCAGGTAGGCCAGGCGGTGCGCTGCCAGCAGCCATTTAGCGAATTGTATCCCCGCTGCCCGGCGGCCAGGGCCCTGGAAGAAGCCGCCGCCAGGCTCCAGGGCCAGGAACTGCCGGCAGGCCGGAGCCAGGGATTCTGGCAGCGCCTGGGCCGTTTGCTGGGAAGATAAGAAGGGGGGGGGGTATCATGGCCAGGCCGAACTTTATTATGATCAATTTACCCATAATCATCAAAACTCCCGGCAGCAAAGATTTCCGCACTATTATTCAGGATACGGGGGAAGACGGCTTTGCCGTCCTTGCTCCGGCGAGTGATGAACTGGTCCTGGCACCGGGTAGAGTAGTCGAGGTTGCCTGCAACCGGCAGGATGCCCGTTATGAATTCACTACCACTATACAGCGCTACCTGCCGGGAGAGCCCCCCCTTTACTACCTGGCCTACCCGGATGATTACCGGCGCATCCAGGTGCGCTCCCACGTGCGGGTCAAGGCGGCCCTGGAATTGCGCTATGCCGTCTGGCCGCAAGAACACTGGCCCTACCGCCCACCCCGGCCCCATAAAAGGGGGGTAACGGTAGATATAAGCGGCGGCGGTGCGCAACTGGTCCTCCGGGACCCCGTGGAGGTCGGTGACCTCCTTTACCTGGAACTCCCCCTGCCCGGTCGCCGCCACCATTTGCCCATGCGCCTGGCGGGGCGGGTCAAGCGCGTGGCCCCGCGGGAAATAGATGGTGTGACGCGTTATGAGGTGGGAGTGGCTTTTGAGGGTATCAGCGAAAGGCAGGAAGACCAGATCATTGCCTTTGTTTTCCAGCGGTTGCTAGAAGAAAGGCGCCAGAGGAGCTAGGGAAAATGGCTGTTAAGGATAGCGCCATGTGGGCAACGTACCTGGCCGGGAGCGGGGATGCCGGGCGCCGGGAACTGGTCCTCAAATACCTGCCCCTGGTGAAATACCATGTGGGCCGCCTGGCAGTTAAACCGCCGCGGCACCTGGATCAGGAAGACCTGGTTGGCTATGGCATAATCGGGCTGCTGGAGGCCATTGACCGCTATGATCCCTCCCGGGGCGTTAACTTTGAAAACTTTGCCTCCCAGCGCATTCGCGGGGCTATCCTCGATGCCCTGCGCCAGGCCCACTGGGCCCCCCGCACCCTGGTGGAAAAGCTGCGCCGGGTGAGCCAGGTGTACCGCCGTCTAGAGCAGGAACAGGGGAGCGAGGTTAGTGATGCGGCGGTGGCGGCGGCGGCAGGGATAACGGTGGAAGAACTCAAGGAACTTATGGAACGGGGTTCCCAGATGGCCGTCCTTTCCCTGGAAGACTTTCTCTTTGACCGGGAAGGCGAAGAGGGTGCAACCCGGGGAGAACTGCTGGCCGATCCCCGGAGCCCGGATCCTGCCGGCCATTATGAGCAGGAGGAACTCCGCCGCGCCCTGAGCGACGGGCTGCAGCATTTAAACGAGAAAGACCGCCTGGTTCTCACCCTGTATTATTACGAAGGTTTGACCTTAAAGGAGATCGGCAGAGTCCTGGGAGTGTCTGAATCCCGGGTCTGCCAGCTCCACGGCCGGGCCATTTTAAACCTGCGCCGCTATTTAGCCGATTTTATGTAGGTGGTTAAAGTGGCTTATCTCTTTTTAGTTACCGGAGCGATATTGATTGGGATTACCTGCCTGCCTGCTTTTAAGATACTGCTGGCCGGGGAAGGGAACCGGGGGGCGCCGGCGGCACTGGGCTTTGACTCCCAGGATGGCCGGGGGCAAACAGGTGGTGACGGGGACCAGGAACAGCTGGCCGAACGCCTGGCAACCCTCCAGGAAGAAGTAACCGCCCTTACGGCCAGGCTGGAGGAGTTAGCTGCCGCCTCCGAAGCGGTGCCAGGAACTTTTCGTTCCTACCTGGCCACTGCCCTGGCCGGGGGGACGACAGGAGCGGCAGCCACCGATCTTCAAGGGACGCCCGCCGGGCCGGCGGGTGAAAAAGCTGTACCCGAAAAGACAACGGCGGCCGGGCCGGCAGGAGGGACAACCCCCGGGCCGGAGACGTTAAGCATCCAGGAGCAAATCCGCCTGGCCCATGCCGCCGGCGAGAGTATCGACAGCCTGGCGCGGCGGTTTAGCCGGGGAAAGGGTGAAATCGCATTAATTCTCAACCTGAAGCGTTAAAGAAAAAAGGTATCTTCCTGGCTCCCTTCGGCCTGGGCCTGGGTGTGGGGTTTTTCCTGGCGGGGCTGACGTTGCTTATTTTCCAGCACGGTCCCACCAGGGAGGAAATTATTGCCCGGGCCCGCGACTACGGCATGGTCTTCCGGGAGGAAGTCGTCCCTTTCGCACCTGCCTCCCGGGATAATGCCCCGCCGGCTCAAGAGATGAAACAGCAGACCGCCGGGCCGCAGCAGGGCGCTCCCGCGGCTACGCATGGTGAAATCCTGGTTACCATCCCGGCGGGGGCCGGCCTGGAGGATATTGCCGCCCTCCTGGAAAAAAAAGGCGTAGCTGCGGCCGCGGCCTTTGAAGCCGAGGTTCACCGCCAGGGCGTAGAACAGAAACTCAAGGCCGGGTCCTATTATCTGCCCGCCGGGGACATCAAGGAGATCATCAGGCGGTTAACCAGTTAGCAAAAAGCAGGGCCGGTAGCCCATTGGGGCTTCTGCCCTTCACGCGGCGGTGATATGTCCTGGAGCCGCGATTAGCCCTCTTCATTGGCAATCCGCAGGCGGCGTGAAGCGGTCCGAACCGAGCCGTTGTCCTGTCGGCGCGTAGCTCCTGAGCGGCGCAGGGACATATCACCGCCAGGAAATGCCACTGATGGCAGAAACATTTTCGGAGGGAGGGAAAAAACAATTGCTGAGGGGCTTATACCTTTCCGCCACCGGCATGGTAGTCCAGGAACTGCGCCAGGATGTCATAACCAATAACCTGGCCAACGCCAGTACCGGCGGCTTTAAGAGCGAGACAGCAACTATCCAGTCCTTTCCCGAGATGCTCCTCCAGCGTCTTGAGAAGGGCCGGGCCACCCCGGTAGGTTGCTTTAGCCCCGGCGTCATGGTCGACCGCATTCATACCAACTATGCCCCGGGCCCCCTGGAAGAAACCGGGCGCCCCACGGACCTGGCCCTCCTGGATAATGCGGCGGGCACCCCGCCGGCTTTCTTCGCCGTCCAGGCAGGGGCTACCGAGGCCTATACCCGCAGTGGCTCCTTCCAGGTAGATGCCGGCGGCTTTTTAGTTACCCCGGCAGGCTACCCCGTCCAGGGACAGTACGGCGCCGTCTACGTAGGCACGACTAACTTTAAGGTTGATAGCAGCGGCCAGGTGCTGGTGAACGGCCAGGTTGTCGATCAACTGCGGATTGTAACCTTTGATGGGCCAACCTTACCCCTGCTCCAGCGCCAGGGCGACAATCTTTTTACAGCCCCCCAGGGGGTACAGCCTTTACCGGCTGCCAATTTCCAGGTCAGGCAGGGCTGGCTGGAGAAGGCCAATGTCAACGTCGCCCGGGAAATGGTGGATATGCTGGCCGTCTTGAGGACCTATGAGGCCAACCAGAAGGCCATCCAGGCCGCTGACCAGACCCTGGGGAAGAGCGTCAACGAAGTAGGGAGTTTACGGTAGAGGAGGGCTGACAGATGATTGGCGCACTCTGGCGTGGGGCCAGCGGTATGCAGGCGCAGCAGCTCCAGGTAGACAGCCTGGCCAATGACCTGGCCAATGTTAACACCACTGGCTACAAGCAGGGCCGGGCTGAGTTTACCGACCTGGTCTACCGGCCGGTCCAGGAAGGCGGTATGCCCGTCGACCGGCCCCAGGCGCCGGCAGCAGCACCGGCTCTGGGGGCAGGAGTAAAAGTGGCTGCCATAGAAAAAGACTTTAGCCAGGGAGCCCTGGTGAGCACCGGCGACCCCTTGCACCTGGCCATCCAGGGGGAAGGCTTTTTTGCCGTTTATGGACCGGGCGGGGAATGGTTCCTTACCCGGGACGGCAACTTTCACCGTGACGGTGATGGCTATCTGGTCAACGCCGGCGGCTACTTCCTGGAGGTCCCCTTTACCCTGCCGGCCGAGGCCGAAAAGATCACTATTACCGGCGAGGGTACGGTAACGGCGACAATTAACGGGGAAACGCAGGTTCTGGGAGAGATCAACCTCTATAACGTCCCCAATCCAGCCGGGTTGGAAGCCGTTGGTGATAACCTTTACCGGGAAACGGCCGCCAGCGGGACGGCTGTTGCCGGCAGGCCCGGGACGGCAGGCCTGGGTACTATCCGTTCCGGTTACCTGGAGGCGGCCAACGTCGACCTGGCAACAACCATGACCAGAATGATCCTGGCCCAGCGGGCCTATGAGTTGAATGCCCGTTCCGTACGGGTGGCCGATGAAATGTGGGGCCTGGCCAATAACCTGCGGCGCTAATCCTGGCGCACATGTAGCTGAGTACTGGACCGCCGCTTTGACGGCCGCCCGGCTGCTGCAACCTTGTTAACCAGGGCCAGGCCGCGCCGGGCACCTTTATGTTCCGGGTCCCGCTCCAGGACAAAGGCATATTCCCGCCGGGAGGCTTCGCAAAGGCCCAGGAGCAGGTAAACGGTAGCCAGGTTGATGCGGCCCGCCAGGTAGCCAGGTTTAAGCCGGCGTACCCGGGTCAGGTGGTAGCGGGCGGCACTTAAATTGCGGTTGTAAAGGAAATAGGTACCCAGGTTATAATGGGCCAGGTAATTGTCAGGGTTTAATTCCAGGCTCGCTTCCCAAAAGGCAAGGGCCCGGTGGACATCACCCTGTTGCCAGGCCTGGCACCCCAGGTTGAAACAGGCTTCCCAACTGGCCGGGTCTACCTCAAGGGCGGCGCGGTAAAAAAGGGCGGCCAGCTGGGGGCGCTGGTGCGCGAAAGAAAAATTGCCCAGGAGAAGATACAGGTGAGCCTCTCGCCGGGGACTCCCTGGAGCCGGATCAGGATGACACTCAGGACAGAACCGCCATCCCGGCGGCAGGGCTTGCCCGCACCGGGAACAGTAAAGCATAGCAGGACCTCCTGCCGTGAATATATATTGTATTATGCCCACGCCGGTGCTAAAATATGTAAGTCAAGCTCAAAAATAAAGAAAACGGAAGAGGAAAGCCCATGGAGGCTGTAATCAAACCAGAAGAGGTTAAAGTCGGCATAGCCGAGTGGCAGGTGGCCCGTGGCCCATGGCACCTGGTCACCCTGGGGCTGGGCTCTTGCGTGGGTATTGCCCTTTATGACCCCACCAGCCAGATAGGGGGCCTGGCCCACATTATGCTACCCGACAGCAGCCAGTTCCAGGACCGGGGCAACCGGGCGAAATTTGCCGACCTGGCCCTGCCGGACATGCTGGCCGAGATGCTCCGCCGCGGCGCCCGGCGCAGCAGGCTGGCGGCCAAAATAGCCGGTGGCGCCCAGATGTTTACTTCCGGTGACCGGCACCTTTCCTTGTTAAATATAGGCCAGCGCAATACGGCCATGGTCCGGCAGACGTTAGAGGAGCTGGGTATTCCCATTATTGGCGCCGATACAGGCGGTAATTATGGCCGTACCATGATCTTTAACCTGGAAAACGGCGAGGTACATATTCGCACCATCGGCCGGCCGGTAAAGAAAATATAAGCGGAGGCACATATGGACTTTGCCGAATTCAAGCGCGAGGTGCACCGGCGCTTTGGCCTTTACCTCGACGGCTACAAAGAGCCCCAGCTCAAAAGGCGCATTGACAGCCTGATGTCCCTGCTCCAGGTACCGGATTACGCCGCTTACCTGCGCCTCTTGAGCCAGGACAGCCAGCAATGGCAGCGCTTTATCGATAAGATTACCATCAACGTCTCGGAGTTTTTCCGCAATCCGGAGATTTTCGCCCGGCTGGAAAAAGAGATCCTGCCGCCCCTGCTGGCCCGCCACCAGAGCCTAAAGGTCTGGAGCGCCGCCTGCGCCGACGGGCCGGAACCTTACTCAGTAGCCATTCTGCTTAACGAGCTGGCCCCCGCCGGCCGCCATCAAATCGACGCCACCGATATCGACACCAGCGCCCTGGCCGCCGCCCGCCGGGGGGTGTATCCCAGCCGGGCGATCCAGGCAGTTACCCCGGAGCGCCGGGAACGTTATTTTCGCCGGGAAGGCGATAATTTTTACCTCCAGGAAAAAATTAAGCATATGGTTAATTTCCGCCGGCACGACCTCTTAAAAGATCCTTTTGGCAGCGGTTATCACCTGATCCTGTGCCGCAATGTTGTCATCTATTTTACCGCCGCTACCCAGAATGAACTTTACCGCCGTTTTTACCAGGCTTTGGCCCCGGGAGGCGTCCTGTTTATCGGGGCTACCGAGAGCCTGTTTCAATACCGGGAACTGGGATTTATAAAAGTGGCACCCTGGTTCTACCGCCGCCCCGAGGTATAATCCTGTCGCGGGGAAAGATGATCACCGCCAGCGAAGAAAGGGAGAGAGGACACATGGAAACCTGGGATAAGCTCAATGCTCTCCACCTGGATGCCCTGAGGGAAATAGGGAACATCGGCGCCGGCAACGCGGCCACGGCCCTGGCCAGCATGCTGGGCAGCCGCATCCAGATGACTGTACCCCGGGCCGGGGTATTACCCTTGCAGGAAATAACGGCCCTGGTCGGTTATGAGGAAGACCCCGTCGCCTGCGTCGAATTTACCGTTAGCGGCCCGGCGCCCAGCAAGATTTTTTCCTCCTGAGTGAGCCCAGCGCTTACCTGTTAATCGATCTGTTACTGGATAAGCCCCAGGGTACCACCAGGGAACTGGATGAGATGGGGAGTTCCGTCCTGACTGAACTGGGTAATATCCTGACAGGCTCTTTTTTAAATGCCTTTGCCGAGTTTTGCCGGCTGGAGTTTAAGCCTACGGTACCTGCTTTTGCCTTCGACATGCTGGGGGCCGTTTTAAGCTCGGCCTTCCTGGAGGGGGGTTATTTTTCCGACCGCGCCCTGGTCATCGAAACCAGGTTTTATAGCGAGTCCGTTACCATCAGCGGCCATTTCTTCCTGATTCCTGAAAACGCGGCCCTGGAGAAGATCCTGCAGTCCTTGGGCCTGCAGCTGGACTGAACGCCTGGAGCAAACTGCTTTACTTTATGGGGGTACACCGCTGGCGGCTGGCCGCCGCCGGTGAGAGGGTAAAACCGTCTATTTATGGAGGGAGACTAGTTCATGGGTAAGAGAGTGTTAGTCGTAGACGATGCCGCCTTCATGCGCATGATGATTAAGGACATCCTGGTAAAAAATGGCTACGAAATAGCCGGGGAAGCCGAAAACGGGCAAAAGGCCGTAGCCATGTACCAGGAACTCCGTCCCGATGTAGTCACCATGGATATTACCATGCCGGAAATGGACGGCATTGCTGCCGTGAAGGCCATCAAGCAGATCGACCCCAATGCCAGGATTATCATGTGCAGTGCCATGGGCCAGCAGTTAATGGTCATGGAAGCCATCCAGGCCGGAGCCAGGGACTTTATCGTCAAACCCTTCCAGCAGGATCGCGTCCTCCAGGCCCTGGAAAAGGTCCTGGCGTAAAAGCGGGTGGTACTAATGGCCGACGTCCTGTCCCAGGCGGAGATTGATGCCCTGCTGCAGGCCCTGACCAGCGGGGAAGTCCAGGCGGAAAACATCAAGGATGATGCGACGCCTAAAGCTAAAAAATATGACTTCCGCCGGCCCAATAAATTTTCCAAAGAACAGCTGCGCACCCTGTACATGATTCACGAGAATTACGGCCGCATGGTGGCCAACTTCCTGTCGGCGTACCTGCGAGCCAATATCCAGGTAAAGATTGTTTCGGTGGAACAGATGACTTATGAAGATTTTATCCTGTCCCTGCCGACGCCGACCTTGATGAATGTCTTTACCCTGGAGCCACTGAAGGGATCAGCCGTCCTGCAGGCCAACATGAATTTTATCTTTCCTATTATCGACCTCCTCTTTGGCGGCCGGGGAGAAATGCTGGCGTCCAAGAGGGACCTGACGGAGATTGAACTCCATGTCCTGCGGCGGTTAAACAGTCGTATCCTGGAACAGTTGAGCTATTCCTGGTCGGATATCCAAAATTTTACACCGAAACTAGAATCCATGGAAACCAATCCCCAGTTTACCCAGGCCATTTCCCCCAACGAGACGGTGGCCGTTATTACCTTAAGCACAACGGTTGGCCAGTATGAAGGCCTGTTAAACCTGTGCCTGCCCTACATGCTCCTGGAACCGGTTATTTCCCGCCTGTCGGCCAGCCACTGGTTTGCTGCTCCCAGTGAAGGGGAAGCCAGGCCCGATTACCGGGCTGTGGTCGAACAAATCCTGGCCGGGGTACCGGTGGAGTTAATTGCCTACTGCGGCCGTACCCGGCTACCGGTGCGGGATTTTATCCAGCTCCAGGTAGGAGATGTCATTACCCTGGAAAAAGTGGTGGGCGAAGACCTGGAACTTTACGTTGACGGTCACTTGAAGTTTAAGGTCCAGCCTGGAGTTGTGGGCCAGAAAATTGCCGTCCAGGTAACGGAGGTGGTATAAATGGCCGATTTCTTGTCCCAGGAGGAAATTGACGCCCTGTTAAACGGCAGGCTGGAACCACCAGCAGGAGAAACAATTTTGACAGACCTGGAAAAGGATGCCCTGGGCGAAATTGGTAACATTTCCATGGGCAGCGCGGCTACGGCCCTGTCGCAGATCCTGAATAAACGCGTCCTGATCACGACACCGGTCACTACAATAATGACGCCGGCGGAACTTTTCGCCAACTTCCAGGTGCCCTATATCCTGGTAGAAGTTAACTTCATCGAAGGGGTTGAGGGGTCCAACCTGCTGATTATCAAAGTCAGCGACGCCGCCATTATTGCCGATTTGATGATGGGCGGCAGCGGCCGGGATGTCCAGCCGGAGCTGGATGAAATTAAGAGCAGCGCCGTGGCGGAAGCCATGAACCAGATGATCGGCAGCGCGGCGACTTCCATGGCCACCATCTTTCAACGCAGCGTCAAAATCAGCCCGCCCCGGCTGACGACCGTGCGCTTTGGGAGTGAAAGCTATACCTCTCCCTGGCCAATGGATCAGGCGATAGCAGTAGTGTCTTTTAAAATGGAAATCGAAGACCTGATTGACAGCCAGATTATGCAGGTTATGCCGGTGGAAATAGCTAAAGCTGAAGTGGCCATGCTCATGAACCCCCAGGCACCGGCAGCAGATGCGGCCCGGCAGGATACTCCTCCCCGCCGGGAAACCATGCCTGGTGACCAGACAACGGACCTGCCCGCGGCATCCATCCCACCGGCAGCAGGGAAGCCTGGCACTGCAGCAGCCTCCGTCCCACCGGCAGCACCGGTACCGCCGGCCCAGGGTCCCAATGGGCGCCACGGGCAGGTATATGGTACGCCGGCGCGCAATATTGACTTGATCCTGGACGTCCCCCTGGATGTGGAGGTCATCCTGGGGACAGCCATGAAGCGTATCCGGGACATTTTAAACCTGGCCCCGGGCGCCATAGTGGAACTGGACCGCCTGGTGGAAGAGCCGGTGCAAATTACCGTTAACGGCACACCCATTGCCCGGGGAGAAGTGGTTGTCGTCAACGAGAATTTTGGCGTCCGGATTACCCACATTATGGAGCCCTATGAACGTATTAACCATTTGCGGCAATAGGGAGATAAGAAAATAAGCCGGAAGCCGGCTGGCTTTCCGGCTGGGGGCAGTTACAACTGGTTTTGCCTCACCATTTGTTCAGCTTTTTCAATGGCTAGCCGGACCAGGTTGCCGCACTGTCGGGATGGCACGCCACCCCAGCCTTCCCTGGCCACGGTGTCGTAAACACCCAACTCCCGGGCCAGTTCATACTTCAGAGCATCGGACATAACCCCGCGCCTTCTGGCCATGATCAAGCCTCCTTTTTGTACTGCCCTCCTGTCAATTAGCTTCGCCAGATATCTACCTCACCATACAAGACATTGCTGGTGCTGGTGCCAAAATAGAGGTGGGTGCGCTAAAAGTAAAAGGCCGGGTTTCAGAGCCCGGCCCAATAATTTAGGCCTAGTGGATGCGCACCCGGTCGGCGCCATGATCCTTTAAGATCCGGTTGGCCTGGTCGGCGCGCTGGTCGTCACAACGGACGGAAACCAGCATTTTCCCCTGGCGGATTTCATTTTCATATTCTCGGCCTTCGGCTTCCGGGATACCCCAGTCGATTAGCCCGCCGGCAACGCCGCCTGTGGCCGCTCCTGAAAGCAGGCCGGCAATGGGACCGGCGGCAATAAGGGGACCCAGCCCGGGAACTACCAGGGCCCCGGCCCCGGCTGCCAGGCCGGCCAGGCCGCCCAGGACACCGCCGGTGGTAACGCCGTCGCTAATGCCGCCGGCGTCAACGTCCATGTTGAGGCCGCCTGCGCCTTCCCGGCCACCTGCCTTACCGCCCTTATCACGGGCCAGGATGGATATTTCCCTGTCGAAACCGGCCCGGCGCAGGTCTTCGACTGCTTCCCTGGCTACCTGTTCATTGCTAAAGATGGCAACTACGGTCTTGGCCATGTCCATATCCTCCTTATGGCAAATCCAAATTCAATCTTATTATGGCCTTTTCCCCGGGCTGTATACGGGTATAATAAAAAGAAAATGTTATTAAAAAAGTATTATTGCCAGAGGAGCAGGTTGGCGTGAAGTATGATGTCATCATCTGTGGCGCCGGGCCGGCAGGCAGTACCTGCGGCCGCTTGCTGGCCCGCCGGGGACTGAAGGTTTTAATTTTAGATAAGGCCCGGTTTCCCCGCTACAAACCCTGTGGAGGCGGTTTAACGGGCAAAGCCCTGGGGGAACTGGAACCGGGCTGGGAAAAATTAAGCGAAGATAGCACCCGGGAAGTTATTTTTTACCATCGCCAGGAAAGGCCCATTAACCTGGTTTACCAGCAGCCGGTCATCCAGATGGTCGGCAGGGAAAAGCTGGATGCCTGGTTGCTGGAACAGGCGGTTGCCGCCGGGGCCACAATCCGTGACGGTTGCCGGGTAACGGCCGTGGCCGAAACGGCTACCGGGGTAACAATCTACGGGGAAGACGGTAGTATCTTCCAGGGTGATTTCCTGGTCGGGGCTGATGGAGCCAGGAGCCTGGTCCGCAAGAGCCTGCCCTTTAATACCGGGACGGCTGCCGGTGTGACCCTGGAATGTGAAATACCGCTTGACGAGGGGGTCCTGGCTGCCTACCGGGGCCGGGTGCATTTAAGCTACGGCGGCATCCCGGCCGGGTATGGCTGGATATTTCCCAAGGGGGATCACCTGTCGGTGGGGATTGGTTCCTTTACCCGGCAGGTGAAGGGCCTGCAACGTTACTTTTATGACTTCTGCCGGGGCCTGGGGCTGAAGATCCCGGAGGGCATACGCTGCCGCGGCGCCGTTATTCCTGCCGCCAGCGGTAAGGCCGGTACTTTACATACGGCCAGGGCGGTGCTGGCCGGTGACGCCGCCGGGCTGGTTGATCCCTTTTCCGGGGAAGGCATCTACCCGAGTTCGACAGTTGCTAGGCAAAAATGACTGCTTTTCAGATGAAGAACCCTTATAAATCAACGTTTCCCGATCTTGGGAGAGCTCAAAAATCAAAAATCACATAGGCACACGATTTCGGGATTAAAACTTGATGGTAATGTAGTACATGCGCTATAATATAGACATGTACATAAGAACTATTTCCCGCAAAAACAAGGACGGCTCTGTTGTCCGTTATATCCAGCTTGCCCACAACGTCTGGGACCCCAAGGCCGGCTACCCGAAAGCCAAAGTACTCTTCAACTTCGGCCGCGAAGAGGATGTAGACCGGGAAGCCCTGGTCCGCCTGGTAAAGAGTATTACGCGTTTTTTGGGACCGGAAGAGGCTTTACGCACCCAGGCAGAGTTAAACGGCAGCGCTCCCCTAACTTTTGTCTCCAGCCGGCCTATAGGTGGCGCCTGGGTGTTAAACGAGCTCTGGAACCAGCTGGGTATCAACCGCGTTTTAGCCGGGCTGCTGGCCAAACGTAAGTTCCAGGCGCCGGTAGAACGAGCCATCTTCGCTATGGTAGCCAACCGGGCTTTGAACCCGGCCAGTAAACTTAAGACCGAGGATTGGGTCAGCCACGATGTTTTCATTCCCGGCCTCCCGGACGTGCCGGTGCAAAACCTTTACCGAGCCATGGACTTCTTACTGGAGGCTGCTGAAGAACTGCAAAAGGATATCTTCTTCTCCGTGGCCCACCTCTTCAACCTGGAAGTCGATCTCCTGTACTTCGATACCACCTCCACCTACTTTGAAGTGGAAGAGGAGGATAATCCGGAGGACCATAAGCAGCACCTTCGGCGTAAAGGCAACTCCAAGGACCACCGGCCGGATTTACCCCAGGTGGTAATCGGCCTGGCTGTCACCAGGGAGGGCCTGCCGGTACGCTGCTGGGTCTGGCCGGGTAACACCGCCGACATGGCGGTAATCGAGCAAGTCAAAAAGGACCTGGTGGGCTGGCAACTGGGCCGGGTCATTACTGTTGTCGACCGCGGTTTTGCTTCGGAAGACAACCTTCGTTACCTCCAGCGCGCCGGCGGCCACTACATTGCCGGCGAAAAGATGCGCAGCGGCAAGGATACGGTGGCAGAGGCCCTTGCCCGGCCGGGCCGTTACAAAACTGTCAAGGATAACCTTGAAGTTAAAGAAGTTATCGTCGGCGACGGCGAAAAAAGGGTACGATATATCCTGGTACGTAACCCTAAAGAAGCAGAAAAAGACAGACTGGAGCGGGAGAAAATCCTGGCCCGCCTCAAGGAAGAATTAGCGGCCATTGGGGACCTCAAAGGCGAACCCCATACTAAAGCCTGCTGCCAGCTCATTGCCCATCCCACTTATGGCCGCTATCTCAAGACCGACAAGAAGGGACAACCCTATATCGATGCGGCCAGGGTGAAAGCTGAAGAGAAGCTGGACGGCAAATACCTTTTAAGAACCTCGGACGATACCATAAGTGCTGAAGACGTGGCCCTCGGCTACAAGCAACTGCTTGAGGTAGAGGATGCCTTCCGCACCATGAAGCAGTCCTTAGAGCTGCGGCCGGTCTATCATCGCCTGAGCGACCGCATCCATGCTCACGTCCTCCTGTGCTGGCTGGGACTGCTCCTAATCCGGGTAGCTGAAACGAAAGTGCAGGATAGCTGGCGGAACATCCGCCAGACCCTGGAACGCATGCACCTGGGCGAATTTGTTGGTCCTGAGGGCAGGGTACTCCAAAGGACGGAAACAACCCCGCCACAGCAGCATATCTTCAAGACCCTTGGGATAAAGGAACCGCCGCAAATAATCGCGGTCGAAACAAAGGCCAGAAAGGGTCCCTAGTAACACGCGCCCAAAAAGCCGATCCCTGAAACCCTTGCGCAACAAGCTGTTGCGCTTATTATTCACCTAGCAACTGTCGAACTCGGGATCTACTATGCCCTGCGGAGCGGCCGCCTGGCGGCAGAGGCCATTTCAGCCACCCTGGCCGGCCAGGGTGGGCTGGAAGATTATACCATGAAAATCCATCACGAGGTATTGCCACCTTTGCGTTATGCCGGGCGTATTGCCCGGGTAGTCTATGCCCTGACGCCGGTGGTGCACCGGCTGGTAACGGCCAACCCGGAGGTGGCCCGGCGCCTGGTGGATGTCCTTTTCGGCGGGGATACTTATGAAGACCTCTGGCACTACCTTATAGGGCGCTACACCATCTTTCGCCTGGCCCGGTAAAAATGTGCCGGACGGAATTAGTCCGGCAGCAATGTTTCCAATAGCCAGGCCAGGAGGCCGGCAAAGGGCAGGGCAGCCAGGGAGGAGACAAGGTTAAACAGGGTGTGGAAATGGGCCACCTGGCGGGGCAGGTCCGGCGTGAGCCAGTTAAGGAAATGAAGCACCAGGGGCAGGAAGGGTAGCCAGAGGATGGCCCCGGCGGCATTGATCACGAAGTGGGCCAGGGCCGTCCTTTTGGCGGCCCGGGAGGAAAAGAGGGCGGCAATGATTGCCGTCAGGCAGGTGCCGATATTGGCCCCCAGGACAATATGCAGGGCGGCCAGGGGTGGCAGGACGCCGTGGCCGGCCAGGACCATGGCCATACCGGTAACGACGCTGCTGGAGTGGAGCAAGCCGGTAAGCAGGGTGCCCGCCAGGATCCCCTGCCAGGGGCTGGTGGCGGCGCTTAAGAGGCCGAGGAGGGTAGAACTGTCTTTAAAAGGCAGGAGGGCCGTAGCCATCAGGTCCAGGCTGAAGAAGATTAAACCTATACTTACGCAGGCCGTCCCGGCAGCCCGGGTGGAGGGGGCCAGGATTAAAGGGATGCTGGTGACCAGGGCCGGCAGGGCAATTTTACTTAACTTTAGCGCCAGGAGCTGGACAGTTACACAGGTACCAACATTGGCCCCCAGGATTACCCCCAGGCTTTGATAGAAGGAAATAACGCCGCCGTCTACCAGGCCCACGGTGAGGACAGTGACGGCCGTGCTGGACTGGACCAGGGCGGTGGCCACCGCACCCCAGAAGAAGCCCTGCCAGGGCGTAGCCGTAGCCCGGCGGATCATCATTTCCAGGTAAGAACGGCCCAGGGCCACCAGCCCCTGGCGCAACAACTGTACCCCCAGGAGGAGGAGACTTACGCCGGCGGCAAACTGCAGGAGCGGGAAGAGCATTATTTCACCCCTTAGCTTTTATGTGGGGGGGCTTTTTTTTATGCCGGGCTTTTTTTCTATCCAAAAGAGGAATCTGGCCGGTCAGCAAGAATATTTAAAGAGAGTGTTTTTTTGTGGCCGTTTAAGTTCTGGCAGGAACAAGGGAGAGGGTGAGGAGAATGGAACGGGTGGAATTAGCCGGTGCTTTACGCGAAAACCTGCCCCTGAAAAGCCAGGTAGAAGCCGCCAGCGGCGTTACTTTAAGCGACTGCTACCAGTGCGGCAAGTGCTCGGCCGGCTGTCCGGTGGCTTTTGCCATGGACTACACGCCACGGCAGGTTATCCGCCTGCTGCAGCTGGGCCTGGGGGAAGAAGCCTTAAAGAGTCATACCCCCTGGCTCTGCGCCAGTTGCCAGGCCTGTTACACCCGCTGCCCCCGGGAAGTCAACCTGCCGCGGCTGATGGAAGCCGTGCGCCAGGAAGCTCGCCGCCGGGGGATGATTAACGAGAAAAAAGTGGTTATTTTTGACCAGGCTTTCTTAAGCAGCGTGGAACGCTACGGCCGCGCCCACGAGATGGGCCTCATGGTGCAGTACAACCTGCAATCAGGGCAGCCCTTTAAGGATGCCCTGCTGGCACCGCCTTTGCTTTTGAAGGGCAAAATCAGTCCTATCCCGGCAAAGATCAAGAACGTCGCCGAGGTGAAGAACATCTTCGCCCGGGCGCGGGCTAAAGGAGGTGGCCAGCATTGAAGTACGCCTATTACCCCGGCTGTTCCCTGGAGGCTACCGCCAAAGAATATAACCAGTCGGCTAAAATAGTGGCCAGGCACCTGGGGGTGGAGCTGTGGGAGATCCCCGACTGGAGCTGCTGCGGCGCCACTGCCGCCCACAATAACGACCACCTCCTGTCCCTGGCCCTGCCGGCCCGCAATCTCGCCCTGGCCGAAGCCGAGGGCCTGGACGTTGCCGTGCCCTGCGCCGCCTGTTTTAACCGCCTGCGGGCTGCCGAGGCCGCCGTCCGGGAGTCGGAAAGCATGCGGGCTACCATCAGTGAAATCATCGGCCGGGATTACCGGGCCACCAATAGGACCCGCGCCTTCCTGGATGTCATGGTCAATGAGGTCGGCCTGGAGAAGATTAAGGAACAGGTGGTCAAGCCCCTGGCGGGATTGAAACTGGCGGCCTACTACGGCTGCCTCCTGGTGCGGCCGCCTGAACTCACGGCTTTTGACGACCCGGAAGACCCCATGACGATGGACCGTCTGGTTCTAGCCCTGGGCGGCGAGGCCGTCAGCTGGTCCTACAAGACCGAGTGCTGCGGCGGTAGTCTCGCCACCGCCCGGACGGATATTGGGGTGCGGATGATCTTCCAGATCCTGCGCCATGCCCGGGACGCCGGGGCGGAAGGCATCGTAACGGCCTGCCCCCTGTGTTTCTTAAATCTGGACATGCGGCAGGGCCAGGCCGCCGCCTCCCAGGGCGAGCAGTTCAACCTGCCCATCTTTTACTTCACCGAATTGATGGGTATAGCCCTGGGTTACGCGCCCAAAGCCCTGGGACTGACCAGCCATTTTGTTAACCCGATCCCGCTGCTTGAGGCCAGGGAGATCCTGCGCCATCCGGCCACGAGGAGGGAAACAGCATGAAGCGTGTCGGCGTCTTTGTCTGTCACTGCGGTACCAATATTGCCTCGGTAGTTGATGTTAAAAGGGTGGCCGAGGCCGCCAGGAGTTTGCCCGACGTGGTCTATGCCACCGATTACCAGTATATGTGCTCCGACCCGGGTCAGGAACTCATTCGCCGGGCCATTAAAGAACAGCGCCTGGACCGGGTGGTGGTTGCTTCCTGCTCGCCCCGGCTCCATGAGCCCACCTTCAGGAAGGCCTGTGAGAGCGCCGGGGTAAACCCTTACCTCTTTGAGATGGCCAACATCCGCGAGCAGTGCGCCTGGGTCCATGCCAAAGACAAGGAAGGGGCAACATTAAAGGCCATTGACCTGGTGCGGACGGCGGTGGCCAAAGCCCGCCGCAATGTTCCCCTCGCGGCCGGCACTATTCCCATCACCAAGAGGGCGCTGGTCATTGGCGCCGGTATCGCCGGCATGCAGGCGGCCCTGGATATTGCTGATGCCGGCTATGAAGTCATACTATTGGACCGCGAGCCGACCATTGGCGGCAATATGGTCAAGCTGGACAAGACCTTCCCGACCCTGGACTGTTCCGCTTGAATAAGCACGCCGAAAATGGTTGCTGCGGCGCAGCACCCTAACATCCAGCTCATGACCTATGCGGAAGTAGAGAGTGTGGCCGGTTATGTGGGCAACTTTGAAGTAACGATCCGCAAAAAGGCCCGGTCGGTAGACCCGGTGAAGTGCACCGGCTGCGGTACCTGCTGGGAAAAGTGCCCCACCAAGGTGGACAGCGAGTTTGACCTGGGTTTGGGCAAGCGCAAGGCCATTTACCTGCCCTTCCCCCAGGCGGTGCCGGCGGTGCCGGTGATCGACCGCGTGCACTGCCGCCAGTTTACGAAGGGTAAGTGCGGTGTTTGCCAGAAGGTCTGCCCGGCCAAAGCTATTGACTATGAGCAGCAGGATGAAGTTATCACCGAAAAATTCGGGGCCATTGTTGTGGCCACCGGCTATGACCTCTTTAAATGGGAGGAGGTCTACGGGGAATACGGCTACGGCAAATACCCCGATGTCATTACCGGCATGCACTTTGAACGCCTGAACAATGCCTCCGGGCCCACGGGCGGCAGGATCGTCCGGCCTTCGGACGGTAAGGAACCGAAGACGGTGGTGTTCATTAAATGTGTAGGTTCCCGGGACGAGGCCAAGGGTAAAAGTTACTGCTCCCGGGCCTGCTGCATGTACACGGCCAAGCACGCCCACCAGGTGCTGGAGAAGATCCCCGGCGGCCAGGCCATAGTTTTCTATATGGATATCCGTACCCCCGGCAAGGCTTATGAAGAGTTCCTCCAGCGTACTGTCCATGAAGGGGCCGTTTATGTCCGGGGCCGGGTGAGCCGTGTCTTCCAGGAGGGGGACAAGCTCATCGTCCGCGGCGAGGACACGTTGCTGGGCCGCCAGGTGGAGGTGGCGGCCGATATGGTCGTCCTGGCCACGGCCATGGTACCCAGCGAGGGATGGGAGAGTGTGGCCAAGATGCTTGGCCTGCAGGCGGATAAGGACGGCTTCTTCCAGGAAGCCCACCCGAAACTCAGGCCGGTGGAAACCTTTACGGCCGGCGTCTTCCTGGCCGGGGCCTGCCAGGGACCCAAGGACATCCCTGATACTGTATCCCAGGCCAGCGCCGCGGCCGTCAAGGTCTGCCAGCTCTTCGCTAAAGACGAAATGGCTACCGACCCCCTGATCGCGGCGGTGGATGAAAGCATTTGTTCCGGCTGTGCCATGTGCGAGCAGATCTGCCCCTATAAGGCCATTTCCATAAAGATCGTTACCGAACGGGTCGCCGGCAGGCAGGTGAGCCGCCGGGTGGCAGCGGTCAACAGCGGCCTCTGCCAGGGCTGCGGCGCCTGCTCGGTGGCCTGCCCGTCGAGTGCCATGAACCTCAAGGGCTTTACCAATGAACAAATACTGGCGGAGGTGGATGCGGTATGTCTGTAGCAGCCGGAGACAAAGGCTGGGAGCCCAGGATTGTCGCCTTCTGCTGCCACTGGTGCGCCTATGCCGGTGCCGACCTGGCGGGTTTAAACCGCTTGCAGTACCCGGCCAATGCCCGGATTGTGCGGGTACCCTGTTCCGGCCGGGTCAATCCCCAGTTTGTCCTGCGGGCCTTCCAGCGCGGTGCCGACGGCGTGCTGGTAGCCGGCTGACACCCCGGCGACTGCCACTATGTTAGTGGCAATTACTTCACCCGCCGCCGTTTCCTCCTGATGCAGCGGGTCTTGCAGTTCATGGGCCTGGAACCGGAGCGTTTCCAGGCACGCTGGGTGTCGGGTTCCGAGGGACCGCGCTTTGCCGAGATAATCACCCAGATGACGGAGGACATCCGGGCCCTGGGGCCCAACAGAAAGCTGAGGGATGGCGCATGAGCAGTATCCAGGAACAAATGCGTGCCCGGGCCCGGGAGTTATTGACCAGGGGCGAGGTTAAAATGGTAATCGGCTGGGAAAAGGGTACCTTCTGGTACCTGTCACCGCCCGCCTTTATCACCGAGCCGCAGGATTGCGACCGCCTGGTGTGGGATGAGTTTTGCACCAATAATCTGGCCAAGTACCTCCTGGACTACAAGCTCGCGGAAGAGAAAATCGCCCTCTTTGTTAAGGGCTGCGACGCCCGGGGTATTGTGCGCCTCCTCCAGGACAACCAGATTGACCGGGAAAAGGTCTACCTTATCGGTATTAAATGCCCCGGCGTCAGGGATGGCCGCCAGGCGGCTGCCCTGGGGGAAGAAAGACGTAGCGAGGTACCCCTGGCCGAGAAGTGCCGCTACTGCACCCATCCCGAACCGGTAATTTATGATGAGCTCCTCCAGGAGGATGGCGGGGCCGCTATCAGGGAAGCAGCGGGTGCCCAGGAGGGCCGGTTTGCTGAAGTCGCCAGGGTGGAAGCCATGTCCCCCGACGAGCGCTATGCCTTCTGGACAGGTGCGTACGACCGCTGCCTGCGCTGCTACGCCTGCCGCAACATATGCCCGGCCTGCAACTGCCGGGAGTGCATCTTTGACCGCAGCCAGTCCGGCTGGTGCGGCAAGCAGATGAGCCGCAGCGAAAATATGTTCTTTGCCATTACCCGGGCCATGCACGTGGCCGGCCGCTGCATCGAATGCGGCGAGTGCGAGCGGGTATGCCCGGAAGGGCTTCCCATCATGGCCCTGAACAAAAAGATCATTAAAGACTTGAACGAGCTCTTCGGCGAATATGAAGCCGGAGTAGACCTGGAGGCCCGGCCACCCCTGGGCCAGTATAAACTTGATGATCCCGAAGAATTTCACTAGGAGGGAGGTGGGGAGATGTTAAAGATTGCCAAGGACAAATTACCGGAACTCCTGCAGGTTTGGTCCGGGGGGGCAAAGGTTTTTGTTCCCCAGGATAAAGGGGGAGTAAGCGTCTTCCTGCCCTGGGAGGGCGGGGGCAAGCTCACCCTGGACGAGGGCAATACCCTGGAACCGCCCAAGGACCTCTTCTTTCCCCGGACGGAAACCATGTACCATTACCAGGTGCAGGGTCAAGAGGCCAGCCTTACCGGGGTGCCCCCCGTTGATGATAAGAGGGTGCTGGTGGGGGTCCGCTCCTGTGACGCCCGCAGTTTTTTGCTCATGGACGACGTTTTCCTGACCAAAGGGTATGTCGATGAATTCTACCGCCAGCGGCGGGAAAACACCCGCGTGGTAGCCCTGGCCTGTACGGAAGCCGGCCCCACCTGCTTCTGCACGGCCTTTGGTCTTGATCCCGGCCGGGCCGAAGGGGTTGATGTCCAGATGTGGCCGGTGGCCGGCGGTTACCTTCTGGAAGGAATAACGGCGGCCGGCCGGGAGTTGCTGGACCAGGGTTCGGCCCTGCTCACAGAGGCCGGGGCCGAAAATATACCGGCAGCAGCCAAACCAAGCCTGGCCGTGGAGACAAGCGGGGTAACGGAAAAGCTGCAGAGAATGTTTGAGCATCCCTACTGGACGGCCGTCAGCCGCAAGTGCCTGGGCTGCGGCGCCTGCACCTACCTCTGCCCCACCTGCCACTGTTTTGACATCCAGGGCGAAAACCGGGGTAACAGCGGCTACAAGTTCCGCTGCTGGGATTCCTGCATGTTCTCGGAATATACCCGGATGGCCGGCGGCCATAACCCGCGGCCGTCGAAAAAGGAACGCCTGCGCAACCGCTTCCTGCACAAGCTCCAGTATTTCCCGGAGCGGTACGGCAAGTTTGCCTGCGTGGGGTGCGGCCGCTGTCTGGACCGCTGCCCGGTGAATGTCGACATTACCCGGGTAATCCGTGAGGTCAAGGAGGTGACCCTGTAATGGCTGAAACAGCGCGGGTCAACCCCCTGGTGCCCAGGACGGGGCGCATTATCAAGATCGTGGACGAGACGCCCGATGTCAAGACCTTCCACATCACCACCGCCAGCGGCAAGCCCTTCACGCCCCTGCCGGGGCAGCTGGCCATGCTTTCCCTGCTGGACGTGGGGGAGGCCATGTTCTCCATCACTTCCCAGGGGCCGGAGCACCTGGAACTGGCCATTAAAAGGGTCGGCATGCTGACCGATGCCCTCCATGAAGCCGAAGAAGGGCAGACGGTCGGTATCCGCGGCCCCTATGGCAACGGCTTTCCCGTGGAGGAGCTGAAAGGTAAGGACCTGCTTTTCATCGGTGGCGGTATCGGCCTGGCGCCGGTACGTTCCCTGATTAACTACTGTATTGAGCACCGCCAGGATTACGGCCACCTGTGGATTATCTACGGCGCCCGCTCGCCGGCCGACCTGTGCTTTAAAGACGACCTCTTTAACAACTGGCCCAGGGTGGAGAACTGCCGGGTCGACGTGACGGTGGACCGGGGCGATGCCGGCTGGCAGGGCCATGAAGGTTTTGTGCCGGCCTTTGTGGAAGAGTTGCACCCGGACCCGGCGGGTAAAGTAGCCATCACCTGCGGGCCACCCATTATGATCAAGTTTGTCCTCCAGTCCATGGAGAAGCTGGGATATAAAGACGACCAGATTATCACCACCCTGGAGATGCGCATGAAGTGCGGCATCGGCAAGTGCGGCCGCTGTAACCTGGGTAGCTGCTACGTCTGCCTGGACGGCCCCGTCTTCACCCTGGCCCAGCTGAAGCAGCTGCCGAACGAGTATTAGCAAAATGGAATTCATGGCAAAAGGGTGGGGCATGTCCCTCGCCGCTCAAAAGCTACGCGCCGACAGAACGACGGCTCGGTTCGGACCGCTGCATGCCGCCTGTGGATTGCCAATGAAAAGGCTACTGGTTCAACAAACTCCAGTTCTTCTATGAGTTACAGCTGCCTTTCTCTCAAAGGTGCGCTCAGGCGTCCTCGGCGGCAGCAGCGGTAACCTCACCTCGCCTGTTCTGTTACCGGCGCTCCGCTATTCGCGGCTCCGGGACATGCCCCACCCGGGTTGATGCCAGGTACCAACTTTCTATAGCTAGGGAGTTATACCATGCCAGCAGACTACCATATTCACGGGCTGGCCCATGAAGGGCCACCCCATACCGTCGAACGCCTTTTACCCTACGTCGAAGCAGCTAAAGCTGCCGGCCTGACGGAAATAGGCTTTGCCGACCACGATCGTTACCTGGACGGCCTCGATTTCAGCGTCTTTCCCGAGCTGGAACGGGTAACGGGGATGCCCATCCGCGCCGGGCTGGAGGTGGACTTCCGGCCCGGCAAAGACCACCGCCGGGAACTGGCCGGCCGGCCCTGGGACTACCTCATTGGCTCGGTCCATGCCATCGGGGACTGGGATTTCGACCGCCCGGGCCAGGAAGCCGGCTTTAATGCCTGGGATATAGATGAACTCTATACCACCTACTTCAGCCTGGTGGCCCGGGCCGCGGCGACGGGCCTCTTCCAGATAATCGGCCACCTGGACTTGATTAAAATCAACGGTTACCGGCCCAGGAGGCCGGTGCTGGAGCTGGCCGGGCCAGCCCTGGAGATTATTGCCGGGAGCGGTGCCGCCCTGGAAGTAAATACCGCCGGTTTATTTAAACCAGTGGGGGAGATCTACCCGGCCCGGGAACTCCTGGAACGGGCTTTCAGCCTCAATATCCCTGTCACCATCGGGTCGGATGCCCACGCTCCCGGGGAGATAGCCCGGGAACGGCAACAGGCGCGGGAGCTTTTACGCCACATCGGTTACACCCGCCTGGCTACTTTCTATCGCGGCGAGATGGCGACGGAGCCTCTATTTTAATGGCAAACTGTTAAATACTATTTAATTGTGAAAACAGGAACAAAAACGGAGTGGAAGCGAAGATGATGGGGAGAGATCCCCGGGTAATCGCTGTTAAGTAATACCTGAATCCGTGACAACCCAATAACAAAATATCTGGATATGGCTCAAAACCTCGCGAAAAATAAGGTATAATAGGCTGGATGGCAAACGAATCCATGTTCACCTGCGAGGTGCGGCCATGAAATTCATCATTGAACAGTCTGATGAACACCTTACCCCCGTTGCCGGACTGGCTCTGGTGGGGGAAATCATTGATCATACTGCTCTGAAACTCAGGCTAAATAAGACCCGGATACCTGGTGTTTCTTCTCCGGATATTTCTCACGGGGATGTTATCACCTCTTACGTGGGCCTGCTTTGCCAGGGTCGCAGTGATTTTGACCATATTGAGCTTTTTCGGGATGACCCCTTCTTCGCTGCGGCGCTGGGTATTCAGGATGTGCCTTCAAGCCCTACCCTGCGCCAGCGCCTGGATATGATAGCTCATAGTGTACCCTACCAGGAGATTATCCTCGAGGAAACGGCCAGGTTCCTTAAGAAACTTAAGGCACCGGTAACTCCTGTTACCCTGGGTTCCAGGGAACTAAAGCGCCAATATGTCCCTTTGGATATTGATGTTACTCCCTTTGATAATTCAAATTCCAAGAAAGAGGGTGTTTCCAGGACCTATAAGGGCTACGACGGTTATGCGCCTATCTTCGCCTACCTCGGTAGGGAAGGCTACTGCGTCCATACCGAACTGCGGGCCGGGAAACAGCATTGCCAAAAAGGGACGCCGGAGTTCCTGCGACAAGCTCTAACCTTTGCTCGCGCTATCACTTCGCTGCCACTTTTAGTACGGATGGATGGCGGTAATGACAGCCAGGATAATCTCCAGGTCTGTTTGGACCCGGAAATCAAAGCCGATTTTATCATTAAGCGTAACCTGCGCAAGGAAACGCCGGAGGCCTGGCTGGCCATTGCCAAGGAAAATGGTACCGCCACCCTAGAACGGGAGGGAAAAACCGTCTATCGGGGGCACCAGATGGTGAAAATCGAGGGTGCTGACACCCCTGTCCGTCTGGTGTATAAGGTCACCGAGCGGACGATATTACGAAACGGCCAGCTTCTCCTGGTCCCGGAAATTGAGGTCGAAACCTACTGGACCACTTTACCCGACCCGGTGGAGGATATCATTACCCTCTACCACGACCACGGCACCAGTGAGCAATTCCACAGTGAAATCAAAAACGATTTAGACCTGGAACGGCTGCCCAGCGGCAAGTTTGCCACCAATGACCTGGTGCTACACCTGGGTGTTTTCGCCTACAACATTCTAAGGCTTCTGGGGCAGTTTAGCCTCCCGCTAAAGGAGGTACCGCTGCGCAATAAGAAAGCTCAACGCCGGCGGCTGCGTACCGTTATACAAAACCTGATTACCATAGCGTCCCGGCTGGTTCACCACGCCCGGCAGGTCAAATTACGATTTGGGCAGCACAGCCCGTGGTATCCAGCTTTCCGGTACCTATATAAAGCGTTGGCTTAATACAGAACTTCTAGCTCCAGTTAGCTGTATAAGCAGGCTCCAAGCCTCTTAGGACGAGAGGTCTACTTTGTTATTCCCTTATCCAGGGGACCCAAGGTAAGAGTAAATAGCCTTCGTCCACATAATCAACTTTAGACCCAATTCAATGTATCAGCAGATGTTAAATATAACTGTTAATACCATTTACTGTTAGTGCGAGTTCTACCCAGTTGTTATTATCACGGATTCAGGTAATATTTAACCCGCCCCGCCGTGGTCCCGCGTTTTGTTTCCGGAAGGGGCTTGACTGGGGCCGCAGCGGGCTTTATGATAAAACTTAGAAAACGCGGTTCAAGGGGAGTAGCCCCGGAGTATTCTCCGGTACCAGGTCCGTCAACACGGCTGCCAAGCCCGGGCCTGGTAGGCAACGCGCGAGACCTTCACCGCCCTGCAGGGCGATGAAGGTTTTTTATTACCCTTATGGAGCCGGACAATCAGGAGATATGATAAGAGAAGGGGAGAAGCTATGCTGGATGTAGCCTTGCTTTTAATCAGCCTGGGAGTTATCCTTTTGGGGGCCGAGGGGTTTACCAACGGTATCGAATGGCTGGGGAAGAAACTAAAACTAACTGAAGGCGCCGTGGGGAGCATCCTGGCAGCCGTAGGCACTGCCCTGCCGGAAACGATGATCCCGATTATTGCCATTCTCTTCGGCGGCGGCCATGCCGGGGAAGAGATAGGCATTGGCGCCATCCTGGGGGCGCCCTTTATGCTTAGTACCCTGGCCTTCTTCATTACAGGTATTGCCGTGATTGCTTATCGCAGTCGCCGGCCCAATTTCCCCAAAATGAACCTGGATACCAGGACCATGGGCCGCGATTTAACTTTCTTTCTCTGCGTTTATGCCGTGGCCGTCCTGGCCTCTTTCCTGGGGGCCCACATCTGGAAGCAAATAGTCGCTATTGGGCTGGTGATAGCCTATGCTACTTATGCTTACCTGACGGTCACCAACGGCCATACCCTGGAAGAAGGGGAGGAGCTGAACCCCCTTTACCTGGCCCGGAAGGCAGCTGAGCCGGCTACGGTGGTTATTTTAGCCCAGGTGCTCCTGTCCCTGGGGATGATTGTCGGCGGTGCCCGCCTGTTTGTCAACGGGGTGGAAGACCTGGCGCGGATTATGGGTATCCCACCCTTTGTCCTGGCCCTCATTATTGCCCCCATAGCCACTGAACTGCCGGAGAAATTTAACAGCATCATCTGGGTAGGCCGCGGCAAGGATACCCTGGCCCTGGGCAATATTACCGGTGCCATGGTCTTCCAGAGTTCGGTGATCCCGGCGCTGGGTATCACCATGACCAGCTGGGAGTTAACCCAGGGAGCGTTAATCAGTGCCATCCTGGCCATTATCTCCGCCGGCCTGGTCTTCCTCCAGATCAGCCGCAAGAAATACCTGACGCCCTACACCCTGGTGGGCGGCGGCGCTTTCTATGGCATCTTTGTCCTCCTGGTTTTTAGTGGTGTTATCCGTTAAAAAGAGTTGCTTACCCTTCCGTGGCAGGAAAAACCCGGTGCGCAGGCGCCGGGTTTTTTAGTATACTGGAGCAGGAAGGATGGTGGCTTTAACATGCCCCGGGTAGTAGTGGCAGGTGGTGGCTGGGCGGGCTGTGCGGCGGCCCTGGCCGCCCGCCAGGCAGGCGCGGAGGTAACCCTCCTGGAGCGAACGGATATGCTCCTGGGCACCGGCCTGGTGGGGGGAATTATGCGCAATAATGGCCGTTTTACGGCGGCGGAGGAAATGATTGCCCTGGGCGGGGGGAGGTTGTTCCAGCTTACCGACAGCGTTACCCGGCACCGTAATATCCATTTTGCCGGCCACCGTCATGCCTGGCTGTACGATGTGGCCCGCATTGAACCCCTGGTCCGGCAGGCTTTGCAGGAAGCCGGCGTGGAGGTACGCACTTTAAGCCGGGTGACTGCCGTCCAGGTGGCGGGCAACAGCCTTCAGGCCGTTCATACCGAAGGGGGCCGGGTTTACCAAGGTGAGGCTTTTATCGACGCTACCGGTACGGCGGGGCCGCCGGCCAACTGCCGCCGTTACGGCAATGGCTGTGCCATGTGCATCTACCGCTGCCCCGCCTTTGGCGGCCGCCTGGGCCTGGCTGCCCTGGCAGGGGTGAAGGAATATGCGGCCTTGAGGCGAGGTGGCGGCCGCGGGGCCTTAAGCGGTTCCTGCAAGCTCCATAAAGGTTCCCTGGCACCCTGGCTGGTGTCCGAGCTGGAGGAAAAGGGAGTGGCCGTCCTGCCCGTGCCGCCCGGCCTGCCGGGTAAAGGCGAACTGCTCCAGCGCAAGGCCTGCCAGCAGTATGCCCTGCCCGAGTATGCGGCCAACGTTATCCTCCTGGATACCGGTCACGCCAAACTCATGGCTCCCTTTTTCCCCCTGGAAGCCCTGCGCCGGGTAGCCGGCCTGGAAAACGCCCGCTTTGAAGACCCTTATGCCGGCGGCACCGGCAATTCGGTCCGCTTCCTGGCCATGGTACCCCGGGATGATACTTTACAGGTACGGGGCCTAGCCAATGTTTTCTGTGCCGGGGAAAAGGCCGGTCCCTTTGTCGGCCATACCGAGGCCATTGTCACCGGGACCCTGGCCGGTCATAACGCTGTGCGCCTCCTGGCAGGGAGGGAACTCCTGGTTTTGCCTTCTACCCTGGCTGTAGGTGATCTAATTGTCTTTACCAGCCGCCAGGTGGATAAGGGTGACGGGCTCTACCAGCGTTTTACCTTTTCCGGGTCCGTCTATTTTGAGCGCATGCAAAACCTGCAGCTCTACACTACCGACCGGGAGGTTATCAGGAAGAGGGTGGCTGACCTGGCCGGTATTTTTTCCGTACCGTTGTTAGGAAGGAAATAGGCGCCAAGTGCCGAATAATAACTGGTGGCGAGCCACCATTATTGAGAGTATAAAAATGACAGGCTGGCATTTGTCGGAAGCGAGCGAGCTTCTACCGAGTGGCGAAGCGGCCCAGGCGAAACCGAGGGATGATAAGCGGGGCCGAGGACAGCGAGGCCTTCGGCCGGATTCAAAAGGCAAGGATGCCTAATAGGCCGGGAACCACGCCTTAAGCCCTGGCTGAGCTGCAGGCCGCTCCGCGAGGGCCATGGAGTGAGCGCGACAATGCCAGCCTGCGATAGAGTTATTTTGGTGAGGAGAGAAACCTTTTGCCTGCAGAATTGCTGGCCCTGTTCACGACCGCCTTTATGGTAGGGCTTTCCGGCGCCCTGATGCCGGGACCGCTATTAACCCTGGCCATTGAAGAAAGTACCCGGCGGGGAGCCGGCGCCGGCCCCCTCCTGGTCCTGGGCCACGGCCTCCTGGAATTACTTATGCTGTTCCTGCTCCTCCTCGGCCTGGGCAGCTTCCTGGCCCAGCCCACTGTGAGCCGGGTGGTAGCCGTCCTGGGAGGGGCGGTATTGCTCTGGTTAGGAACAGACATGATCCGCAGCGCCATGGCCGGCCAGCTCCAGTTAACACTGCCGGGAGATAAAGATAATCTCCCGGCCCTGCCGCCGCGACCGGCTTTACGTACAGTAACTGCCGGCGGTTTAATCAGCCTGGCCAACCCTTACTGGTTGCTCTGGTGGGCAACCATCGGCGCCGCTTTTGTCGCCCAGGCGGCCCGCCTGGGTGCCGGCGGGGTGGCTTTCTTTTTTAGCGGCCATATTTTATCAGACCTTGGCTGGTACTCTCTAGTTACTGCCGGAGTGGCGGCCGGCCGCCGCGTTATCAGCCAGCGGGCCTACCGGTATTTAATCGTGGCCTGCGGTTTGTTCCTGCTGGTTTTAGGTGTCCTCTTTATTGCGGCCGGTTACCGCGGCCAGATTAGCCTGTAAATTAGCGAGAGGTGATCCCCTTATGGAAGTCTACGACCGCGCCCATGAACTGGCCCGTGCTTTGAGCAGGAGTAATGAATATAGCGATTTTCGTCTCGCCCGGGCCAAACTGGAAAGCAATCCTGCCAGCCTTAACATGCTGCGGGATTTCCGCCGGCGCCAGCTGGAGCTGGAGATGGCCGTTTTAAACGGTAAGGAACCGGAAACAGCTTTAAAGCAGGCCCTGGAGGAAAGCTACCGCATTATCAGCCTCAATCCCTCCATAACAGCCTATCTAGCTGCCGAAGAAAGGGTAGCCCGGCTGCTGGCCGATATCCAAAAAATACTACTTGATGCCATACCTGAATGGGGAAAAGATATAGGTGGTGAGATTGACAAAAAGTAAAATATTAGCTTAAAATAAAAGTGATAATTGTTACCAACAAGCTGGTGAGGATTATGGAGCCTACAGGCAAGCGCATGACCAAACAGAAGAAGGTCATCCTGGACATCCTGCGCAATACCGATACTCACCCTACGGCCGACTGGATTTATGCCCAGGCCCGCAAAATTTTACCCGATATCAGCCTGGGAACCGTTTACCGTAACCTGGGGGTTTTAAAAGAAGCCGGCGAGATTATGGAATTAAATTACGGCAGCACCTACAGCCGCTATGACGGTAACCCGGAAAATCATTACCACTGTGTCTGCCTGGAGTGTGGCCGCGTTACCGATCTGGATATGCCGGTACACCAGGAACTGGAAAAAGAAGCCGCAGCCAGCGGTTGCGGTAAAATTCTTTATCACCGCCTGGAGTTTTACAGTATCTGCCCGGAATGCCAGCAAAAGATGCAGCAGCCAAAGAATCACTAAAGCCAGGTAGATAGACCTGGTTATTTTTTTAAAGGATTCCTCCATTTAACCGAGAATTAAAATAAAGGCTTAAATTGGGTAGGGGTGGGGGTTGTGGCGGCCGGAGGTATAAGGGTCGAAGGCAAGACGGTAGAAGAGGCCATCCGCAGGGCTGCAGGTCTCCTGGAAGTTTTGCCTGAGGAATTAATGGTGGAAGTAATCGATGCCGGGAGCCAGGGTTTTTTAGGTATAGGCCGCCGGCCGGCGGTAATTGTGGCCCGGCCTGCCAGGGAAGCAACAGCAGCAGAAACAGGAGACGACCCCGGGGTACCAGGAGCCGGGCAGGAGGATGAGCCGGAACCTGATTTAGAGGCCGTCGTGGCAACGAAGCCGGTTTTAGAGACAGGTACAGTAATGGAGCTGGCAGGAGAGGAACGTCCCGCTTATGCCTGGGTTGAGGCGGGTCAGGTGCATATCGGAGGGGGGGAACCGCCGGCCACCATTATTCCCGGCAACCATTTCGAACTGTATGTTAACGACCGGCTTATAGCCGGCGAGGTTGCCGTCCGGGCCGGCGATACCATTACCGTCAAGCCCAGGGTGGAGCAAAAAGATGGCCAGTGGAAATTGACGGTAGCCAGCGATGGCCTGACGGCAAAGTTAACAATTAAACCTGGTTATGAACGGACCTGGAAGCTAAAAGACCAGTTCCCGGCCAGCCGCCTGGAATTAAAGGGCGAACCGGTAGATGTAGTCCTGCCGGCCGTTACCCGGGAGGAGCTCCTGGCCGAGTTAAACCGCCAGCAGGTTGTTTATGGTGTTGATGAAGAAGCCCTCCGGCAGGCCTGTACGGCGACCAGGGAGATGGAAATAGTCGTTGCCCGGGGCCAGGCGCCCCAGCCCCCTGAGGATGGCCGGGTGGAATGTCTTTTTTGTACCAGTGAAATGGCGAAAAAAGAAGTGAGCGAGGAGGAACGGGTGGACTACCGGGAGATGGTGGTCCGGGCCTCGGCGGCAGTGGGGGACCTCCTGGCCGTCAAGATACCGCCGCGACCCGGCAAGCCGGGGATGACGGTTACCGGCAAAGCCATTCCTCCACCTGAACCGAAGGATGTCGAACTGGTGGCCGGCAAAGGGACGGAGGTTATCGATGGCCAGCGCTGTGTGGCCACGGCCGAGGGTCGTCCCCAGTTAAGCCAGCGGAAGGGGAAGGTAATAATTGATATTATCCCGGTCCTGGTACACCGGGGAGATGTGGACCTCGCTTCCGGTAACCTCAAGTTTAAAGGCTGTATCAATATTACCGGCAATGTTACCGAAACCATGCAGGTGGTTGCCAGCCAGGATGTAGAAATCGGTGGTGATGTTACCCAGGCCACAGTTCGCACGGGGGGATCCATTTTTATTCGCCATAACTGCATCGGCTCGCTCCTGGTTGCCGGGGGTATAAAGAGCATCTACCAGAGCGCGGAACCTGTCTTAACCGACCTGGCCCAGCAATTATCCCTCCTCCAGGTAGCTGCCGGGCAGCTGGAGCAGGGCGCCAGGAGGCAGGGGGGAGCGGCCTACTCCCTGAACACCGGTTACCTGATTGGTGCCCTGGTGGAAAATAAGTTTAAAAAGTTGCCCTCCCTGGCAGCCAGGTTGGAGCAGCTCACCCGGGGCGCGGAAGGAGGACCGGAGGAACAGAAATTAATCCAGCTGGGGCGTGAACTGGCCCGGGCCTTCGGGACGCCGGCTGCCATCCAGGGCCTCGATACGGTAAAACTGGCCCAAATGGCAGCTGCTGTCGAGGAGATGGCCGCCTACTGCCGGGAAATACCCCCCGAGGGAGGGAATATTACTTTAAGCTATGCCCTCAACAGCAAAATCCAGGCCAGTGGGTGGGTTAAAGTTACCGGCCGCGGCTGTTTTAATACCGAGATTGTAACCGGGGGCAAGGTGGAGATCCAGGGCGTTTTCCGGGGCGGCAGCATCTATGCCGGTGATGATGTGTATATCAAAGAAACAGGCTCCAGCGGCGGGGCTAAAACCCTGGTACGGGTTGCCGAAGGCAGGGTAATCAAAGCCAGCAAAATCTGGCCGAACTGCACCCTGCAAATAGGCAAGCGTATCCGCCAGATTGATAATGAAGAAAATCAAGTTATGGCCTATTTAAATAGTGAGGGTGATATGATCCTGGGAATCTTTTGATGTAAAAGAAGGTGCGGGTAAATGGCCGAGAACTGGGAGTTTTTACGCCAGGTACCGGTATTTGCGGATCTAAGCCCGGAAGAGTTACAGCATATTGCTTCCCTGGCCATTTTCCGCCGTTACCGTAAAAATATGTATATTTTTATGGAGGGCGAACCCGGGGACGCTATCTATTTTGTCAAAAAAGGGGCCATCAAACTATTCCAGGTGCTGGAGGACGGCCGCGAAAAGATCCTGCACTTCGTCCGGGAAGGGGAAATCTTTGCCGAAGTCCTTTTATTCGAAGGCGGCCCTTACCCGGCCACGGCCGAGACCCTGGAAGATACCGAGGTAGGTATTATTCGCAACGCCGATATGGAAAGGTTACTCAGCCGGCACGGGGAAATGGCCGTGAAAATCATTAAAGTCATGAGCCGGCGCCTGCGCCAGGCCCAGGAACATATCCGGGACCTGGCCCTTAAAGGGGCCTACGGTCGCCTGGCCAGCACCTTGCTCCAGCTGGCCAGGGATTACGGGACGCCCCGGGAAGATGGTGTTACCATCGACCTCAATTTGAGCCAGCAGGAACTGGCCAGCCTGATTGGTACTTCCCGGGAGACGGTAGCCCGGATTTTAAGCGACTTCAAACGCCTGGGGGCCGTGGGAGTAGAACGCCAGCGAATTACCATCCTGTCGCCCCAAAAGCTGGCCGGCTGGGATTAAGCCGCTAATCCGGGATTTTATACTTTCCACCAGGTAAATAATACTGTTTACTCCTTAGCCCTTGCGAAAAGAAATAAAGGTATTATAAAATAAAACAAAAGCTAAAGGTTAAGGAGGGTTAAACACAATGGATGGCCGGCAGTCAGCACCCGGCAGGCCGGAATCCAACCAGGACTGGCTAGACCGCCTGCAGTGGCTGGGTATTAAAGTGGAAGAACCACGGGAAAAGGGCGAGGATCACTCTGCTACCGTGTAAGGGATAATACATTGGCTTTAACCCTGCGGCGACCCCCAAACAAGGGCTTAAAACTCGCAGGGTTTTTCGTGTCTACCCCTTTCACTGCCGGTATGTTATCATGATATCCGGGAGGAGAGGGGTATTTTAATTGCCGGTTGACAGGGTAGGGAGACAGGCTTTATCCTTAATGTATACACCAAGGGGGTATATAAAAATGGAGGAGTTGCGCATCCTGGTAGTTGATGACGAAGCGGGCCTCCGCCAGCTGGTGCGCTTGTATTTAGAAAAGGAAGGTATGGTTGTTGCCGAGGCGGCTACCGGTCGCCAGGCCCTGGAGAAACTCCAGCAGGACAAATACGATCTCCTCATCCTGGACTTGATGATGCCTGACGGCGATGGGTGGAGTGTCTGCCGGGCAGTACGCCAGCAGATGGACCTGCCCATTATCATGCTGACGGCCCGGGGAGAAGAAATGGATCGTTTACTGGGTTTTGAGCTGGGGGCAGACGACTATGTGATCAAGCCCTTCAGTCCCCGGGAATTGGTGGCCCGGGTGAAGGCCCTGCTGCGCCGGGCCGGGGCCGGTCTGCAGCGGGGAGAGCAGTTGCAATTTCCCGGCCTCAGCATTGATATTGCCGGCCGGGAGGTTAAGGTCGACGGGCGGACGGTAAACAACCTGACGCCCAAGGAATTTGACCTCCTCCTTTTCCTGGCCCGGCACCCGGGCCAGGTCATGAGCCGGGAAAAGATCCTGGAAAAGGTCTGGGGTTATGATTTTTACGGCGACCTGCGGACGGTAGATACCCATATCAAGAATCTGAGGGAAAAACTAGGCCGGGAGCGCGGGTTTATCACCACGGTCTGGGGTGTCGGTTACAAGTTTGAGGTGGGGCCATGATCAGCAAAAGTATTACTACCAAGCTGTGGTTGCTCCTGGTTTCCCTGGTGGTGGTCAGCCTGCTGGCCATTGGCCTTTCCCTGCACCAGTTGCTGGGTAATTACTATTACCGGCAGCAGGTGGAAGATATGCTGGCCACAGGGGAGATGCTGGCCCAGAGCCTGGCCGGGGCTGATGCCGGCAACCTGGCCGGCCAGGCGGAGATCCTCAGTAAAGCAGCCGGCACCGGGGTGATGATCATTGACCGCCGGGGCCTGATAATTTCCTGCAGCAGTGATGCCGGGACAGGCATGGGTATGGGCATGGGTATGAGGATGGGCCCTGGCTGGAGTCATGGCCTGCACCAGCATGGCGACTGGCCGGCAGCCGGCATGCACCTGGACGGCGACGAAATCCGGCAGGTGCTGGCCGGGAATACGGTTATCAAGCGGGGTTACCAGGACATCTTTAATACCAGGATGTTGATCGTGGCCGTGCCTGTCAAGGCCGCCGGGGGTGTTGACGGGGCGGTTATCCTGTTTGCCCCTGAGGCTTCTTTGAGTGCAGCCATAGCGGCAGTAGACCGCCTGATCCTTTCTTCCGGCGTGGGGGCGGTACTGCTGGCCACCTTGCTGGCCTTTTTTGCTGCCCGCCGGGTAACCAGGTCCTTGAAGCAGATGAGCCTGGCGGCCCGGCAGATGGCCCGGGGCGATTTCAGCGGCCGGGTGCCGGTAACTTCCGAGGATGAACTGGGCCAGCTGGCCGGCAGCTTTAATTTTCTGGCCGAGGAACTGGCCCGGACCGTAGCCGCCCTGTCCCGGGAAAAGGAAAAGCTCGACCGGGTGGTCAGGGGGATGACTGACGGCGTCCTGGCCTTTGCACCTGACGGGCGGGTTCTTTTTGCCAATCCCCAGGCGGAAAAGCTCCTGGGGCTATCCCTGCCACCGGGGTCGGTGTTGCCGGCAGAGTTGCTGGCACCCTTCCGGGCAGCCGCAGAAGGCGAAGGTGCTGCGGGAGAAATCAGGTGGCGGCAGCAAATCTTTGCCGTCCGGGCCGCGCCCCTGCAGGGGGAGGAGCCTGGCAGACAGGCGGCCGTGGCTATTATCCAGGATATAACCGCCCAAAAACAACTGGAGCAACTGCGCCGGGAATTCCTGGCCAGCGTATCCCACGACCTGCGGACGCCCTTAAGCTTTATCCAGGGTTATGCCGAGGCCCTGGCGGACGGCCTGGCCGCCGGGGAAAAGGAGCGCCAGGAGTATACCAATATTATCCTGGCCGAAGCCGGCCGCTTGCGGCGCCTGGTGGATGACCTTTTTGATTTGAATAAAATGGCGGCCGGCCAATTATCCCTGGAAATGGCCGATGTTGATGCCGGGGAATTGCTGGCCGGGGTGGCCCGGAAATACCGGCCCCTGCTGGCGGAGCACAAGCTGGAACTGGCAGTAGAAATACCGCCTTCTTTACCGGGGATCCGGGCCGACGCCGGGCGCCTGGAACAAATCATGGCCAATCTCCTGGACAACGCCCGGCACCATACGCCGCCGGGGGGCAGGATCAGGATAACAGCCGGCCGGGCGGGCAATGAAATTAAGGTCAGCGTGGCTGACACAGGCAGCGGCATTCCTCCGGAAGATCTACCTTATATCTGGGAACGTTTTTATAAGGTGGACAAGTCCCGTTCCCGCCGGGACGGGGGCAGCGGCCTGGGCCTGGCCATAGTCAAGAGCCTGGTGGAAGCCCACGGCGGCCGGGTGGAGGTAGAAAGCCAGCTGGGTGAGGGGAGTACCTTCAGTTTCTATCTGCCCCTGCATATTGACAGCGAAAACTGCTGATAGTAAAATAGTTACGGTAAAAATAGTGGGGGTGAACGGCGTGCCAACCTACGATTTCCGCTGCCAGGAGTGCGGTGAACGTTTTACCGTGAAGATGTCCTGGAAGGATAAAGATAAAGCCACCTGCCCCGCCTGCGGCAGCCAGAAGCTGCAGCAGCTCTTTACCGGGATTACCATCCTGGGCGGCAGCAGCGGTGGCGGCAGCTGCACGGCGCCGGCCGGCAGCCGCTTCAGCTGAGGGGGTTAAAGTAAAGGGCCGGCGGCCCTTAATTGAAAAAGGTGAGAACGCCCTGGTAATCCAGGGCTTATATTTTTGATTGACACTCACCCGGTAGTTAAGTTATGATGGGGCAGAGAGGGGTGGACAGGAATGGGCATGATGACTTCCCTGCGCCGGCTGAGCAAAAAGCGGCCGGTCCTGGGAATTTTATTTGTGGTGGTCTTGAGTATCGGGTTAATCGGCAGCTATGCCATATTTGCTTCGCCGAAGGCGCCGGTGGTCCCCCAGGAGACCCGGGAGCCGGCAGCGGATGCCGCCCAGCAGGCTGAGGCCCTGCAAAAGGCGGCCCAGGAGCAAATCAGCCAGCTGGAAACGGAAATCAGTAACTTGCAAAAAGAGCTACAGGCCAAACCCAACGATGTGGCCACAATACTGAAACTAGGTGACAACCAGTACCACCTGGGAACCATATATCTCTTTGTTAACAGCGACCAGGCCAAAGCAACCGCAAGTTTCAAGGCGGCAGTAAACAGCTACCAGCAGGTGCTTAAACTTAATCCCCAGGAGAAGGGTATCAATTTGCGCCTGGCCGGAGCGGCCCTGTACGCTGGTGATGAGAAGCTGGCCGAAGATAACTTCCAGGCGGCCATTAAGGCCGACCCAGGGGATAATAATGCCCGTATAACCTACGGTATGTACCTGGCATCCATGAAAGGCGACTTGCAGGGCGCTATTGACCAGTGGCAGGAAATTTTAAAGCATAATCCGGATAAAGAACTGGCCGACCAGGTCCAGGAAATGATCAAGCAGGCGGAAGCAGCCAAACAAAAGGCAAGCGAGCCTGGAGGCGGCCAATCCCGAAAAACTGAAGAGCAGCAGGCAGGGAAGTAGAAAACCTCAGAGTATAGTTAGAAACCAGCCTTTAGGGGCTGGTTTTTATTTTGGGAAGAAAAAGGTCAGCTTATAGAAAATTTCTAACCCAACTTTGACACCGCCCCTTAAAAATCAAGGGGTCCATAGGGACAATTGTCACTACAACCCCTTTCTGGGGCTCTTAGTGGCTACCTGAAGGTTAAAATTTTAGGTGGAAGTGGAAGGCCCAAAATTTTTAACAATTCACTCTGGCTTTGTCCGGGCTGGGTGATACTATAAATCCGCTTATCAAGAAACTGCTGGTCAACAGCCTTTATCTCTTCTAATAATTCCAGGATACGGCGGCCGCTTTTATGGGCAACCTTCCAGCGGCGTAACTCTCTTTCTTGACTTTCAGGATCAGGGATTTGTTTCGCCTTAAAAATCTCATCTTCAATATATCGGCGATGTATCACCTCCAGCCATTTTTCAAAGAGATAAGCCAGCACACATATAAAGATGTGTCCCTTAACCCGACTTTCGTTGTAGTGGTAGATAGGCCTCAAGCGAATGAAGTCCTTGATATGGCGAAAGGCGGTTTCTACCTGGAGCAGGTTTTTATAGGCGGCAATTACCTCCTCAGCTGGCAGGTCAGCATTAGTCTGGATTAAAAATTTGCCGTCCCGCAAAGCCTCTTTAGCCAGAGCCGGCTCATTAATTTCAAAGTTGAAAGACTTGCCGTCATAAGTAATATCAAAAATTGGAGCAAGGCCCTTCTTGTTAAGGATAGCAGCTGCTTTAAGCATGACTCCTTTTGTGGTAGGCTTGCGCCCCCGCCGCGGGGTTTCCCGGGCCAGCCTGTCTTTCAGCTCTTGCAATTTTATCCTGGCTTCTTCTATCGCTTTGACCCGAAATTCATAATCCTCTTGGGCTTTGAGAGGATTGTGGCAAAGGATATAGCGAACCGGAGGCTCGAAGTTTTCCTTTTCTTCCTCTTCTCCCTCTACCAAGTTTTCTTTAGGGGGAGCCTGTACCTGCTCTGGTGGTACTTCCACATAAAAGAGGGGGTTATCGCCGTCTATTAGCTGGTATTCTTCGAGGTTTTGGTACCTGGCCAGTAGTTCATCGCTCACTTCCCGGCCGCGTTTATGAAAGCCCAGGATATAACGGAAGTTAGCCTCCTTGAGTTCTTCTAAATTATGACTGGTCAGCATACCCCGGTCGCCCACGAAAATACAGCTCTTGATGGCAAACTTTTGCTTAAGTTGTTCGATGGCGCCAGCCACGGTTACTTTATCAGGTATATTACCTTCAAATACCTGGTGGGCAATAGGCATGCCTTCCGGAGTCACCAGGAGGCCAATATTAATTTGCCGGCAGTCCGGCCGGTGGTCGCGGGAATAACCGAACCTGGCCAGGGGGCAATGGGTACCTTCAAAGTAGCTGCTGGTCAAGTCGTAAAACACCAGGTTAAGCTGATAACTCAAGAGATCCGTAAGCCGGTTGTACAAGTGGCGTTCCAGATAATCCTTCATTTCTTCCAGGACGTCAAGAGTACGGTAAAAATGATGCAACTCAGGCTGTTTCTCTTCCAGTTCCGGCAGGTAAATTTGCCTTAACCATTGGGATACTCCAAGCTTGCTTTTAGGAGCGATGAGGCGGTTTAAAATCATAATCTTGGTGCATAAGGCCACATCCATCTCTACTTGACGATTTTGGAGATAGTTTTTAAAGAAGGCGTCCAGGTCCAGTCGCTCCCAGAAAAAATTCACCACATAGGGGATACCATAATGCTTGGTGCCGAAGGTCTGGAGGTCCTTAACAGTGCCCAGCTCATCTTCCTTAAGGAATTCCCGCAGTTTATTAATAAGCCGCTGTATCTCTTCCTGGGAATACTGGTCGATGTTGCCTAAATGCCCAACCTGGCGCTGTTTTACCTTGCCTTTTTCCCGGTAGGATTCTACCAGGACCAGATAATGGTAGGTATGGCCGCCGCGCCTGGTAGTGATAATACGGGGGAACAAAGGGGCATCACCTCGGTTATCGTCATTACTATTATACCAAGAGATGCCCGGCGTGAAAATACTCTAAGGCAGATTTGTTTTCACTACGTTTTGCCGACTTCGGTAGAGAAAGATCGTTGATATTACTAGTCTTGGTGGTCTTTAAGCCCTTGAAATAGAAGTTTTAGTGTCAAAGTTGGGTTCTAAAAACCTTTTAGATAAAGAAGGAATTCAAATAAAAATGTCGAATAGATATATATCACTAAAACGTTTTAAAACTGGAGTTGGAGGGAGACGATGAATTCCTTAACGCGTGCCTTAAAGACCATCAATTTAGAAATGCCTGACCGGGTGCCGGTAGACCTCCATTCCTTTGCTGTCGCTGCTTATAGTACTGGCAAGCCTTTCGGCGAAGTGTTTAAAAATGGCAAGTTGATGGCTGAAGCCCAGTTAAAGCTATGGGAGCGCTTTGGGCATGATGTAATCCTCCTGGAAAACGGGACAACAGCCATGGCCGAAGCCATGGGTTGCATGGTTGCTTACCCTGACGATATACCGCCCAAGGTAGTGGAACCGGCTTTAAAACGTTTAGAAGATGTGGAAAAATTAACCTTACCTGATCCCGGCAGTACAGCCACCCTGCCGCAGCTTTTAATAGCTACCCGGCGGGTAGTAGAAGAACTCGGCCAGGAAGTATTTATTATGGGCCGGGCTGACCAGGGACCCTTTTCCCTGGCAGCCCTGGTGCGGGGTATTGACAACTTCCTGCTGGATTTAGCCCTGGGTACCCAGAAGGAACTGATTCACCAGTTGTTGGAAGTCTGCACCCAGGCTGTTATCCGTCTGGCCCTGGCTCAGCTGGAAGCTGGCGCCCATGGCACCTCCATTGGTGACAGCCTGGCCGGACCCAGCTTAATTTCCCCGGCCATGTATATGGAGTATGCTTTCCCCTATGAGAAAAAGGTGGTGGAGGCTGTAAAGACCGCTGGCGGGATTGTTGCCTTGCATATCTGTGGTGATACCACAGCGATTGTTGACAAAATGGTAGAAACTGGTGCCCAAATTTTAGAGATTGACGAAAAAACCGATTTACTGAAAGCCAGGAGCGCCAGCCAGGGAAAGTGCTGCCTCCTGGGGCAAGTATCGCCGACGGCCCTGCGTAATGAACCCCCGGCTGAGATTGAGCGCCTGGCCAGGCGGGCCATTGAAATCGCCGGCCTTAACGGCGGCTTAATCCTTGGTCCCGGCTGCGCCATGGCTGCCGATACCCCGGCAGCCAACATTGAAGCCCTGGTCAAGACGGCGAGAATTTACGGGCAATATGAGAACACGTTGGGAGGAAGAGCCAATGCTGTCTAAAATTGCGGCCGGAGAAGGCCGGCATGGGGAAACGAATAAAGGGAGAACGGCTTTTAACTGGCTTAAAGCCCAGGAAACAGGGCTTGTAATCCCTCTGGTCCTCTTAATTTTGCTCATTGGCTTTATTAACCCGGCTTTTTACAGCTACGAAAACATTATCAATATCTTCCGCAACACGGCCTTTACTTTTATTGTTGCCGTAGCCATGACCTTTGTCCTGATTGCCGCCGGTCTGGACCTGTCAGTAGGTTCGGTGATCGCCCTGGGTGGGGTGGTTACCGGCCTGGCTTTAAAGGCGGATATCCCCGTACCTGTAGCCATGTTGCTGGGCATATTACTGGGCATAGGTATAGGTGTAATTAATGGTACGATAATTATCAAATTTGGCATCCCTCCTTTGATTGTTACCCTGGGCATGCTATATATGGCCAGGGGGGCGGTGCTGGTATTAACCCAGGGCGCCCCAGTTTATCCCCTCCCTAAAGCCTTCAACGCTATCGGTCAGGGAGACCTGGCGGGCATCCCCAATGTCATCCTGATTGCAGCCGTCATTGGCATAGTGGCCCACATCATCCTGACACGGACTACTTACGGCCGGGCTGTCTACGCTGTTGGCGGTAATTCTGAAACAGCCCGCCTGTCGGGTATCAACGTCAACAAGATCAACCTGTCGGTATACGTCCTTACCGGTGCTGCCAGCGCTCTGACGGGGATGCTGATGGCCGGGCGCCTGGCCTCGGCCCAGGCCAACGCCGGTGCCGGCTGGGAACTGCAGGTCATCGCAGCGGTAATTATCGGCGGCACCAGTATGTTCGGCGGTTCGGGGTCAATTTTAGGCACCTTACTGGGCGCCTTCTTCATGAATGTGGTAGCCACCGGCATGATTTTAATGCGAATTTCTGCGTACTGGCAGGACCTGGTTATCGGGGCTATTATCGTCCTGGCTGTTGGTATCGACCAGTACCGGCGGCGGAAAACAGGATTACAATAATTCCCGGCGGCAGGAGGAACTGGCTATGGGAGCAGCTGCGCTTCTGGAAATGAAAAATATCAGCAAAAAGTTTTATGGGGTTACGGCCCTGGATAATGTTGACCTGGACCTGCGCCAGGGGGAAATCCTGGGCCTGGTAGGCGAAAATGGCGCCGGGAAATCGACTTTGATGAAGATATTAAGTGGCGCCTACCCTGCGGGTACTTACGAGGGAGAAATCTACCTCGACGGGCAATTGCGGGCCTTTCAAAATAAGCACCAGTCGGAAGCAGCCGGCATCGAAATGATCTACCAGGAAATCAGCCTGCACCTGGACCTAACTGTAGCCGAAAATATTTTTTTAGGCCGGTTGCCGGCGAAAAAGAACTTCTGGGTAGATTGGAACCGGGTTTACCAGGAGGCCCGGTTGGCCCTGGAAATGGTTAATCTAAAAGTTGATGTACGGAAGCCAGTCCGTAGTTTAAGCACCAGCCAGCAGCAACTGGTAGCCATTGCCAAGGCCCTGGTGCGCCGGCCCAAGATCCTGGTTCTTGATGAGCCCACATCTGCTTTGACCGAAGCTGAGGCTAAAAATCTGCTCGAGCTATTACTGAAGCTGAAAACTGAGGGTGTATCCTGTATTTATATTTCCCACAAACTGGATGAAGTCTTTGCCATTGCCGACAGGATCACCGTGTTACGCGACGGCCGGACCATTGCCACCTATGAACGCCAGGCTGTCGACCCGGAACGGGTAGTGGAAGATATGGTGGGCCGCAAGATTACCAATATGTACCCCAAAGTCGAAGTTACCCCTGGCCCGGAAGCCCTGCGGGTAGAACATTTAACGGTTCCCCACCCGCTGGCCGCACAGAAAAATATTATTGAGGACGTCAGCTTTGCTGTCCGGAAGGGGGAGATCCTCGGCCTGGCGGGGCTAGTTGGCTCGGGCCGGAGTGAACTGGTCAATGCTATTTTTGGCGCCCTGCCCACCCGGGGCGAGCCGGCCATTTACCTGGAAGGCCGACCGGTTAAAATTAAAAATCCCTTCCACGCCATTCAACTGGGCCTGGGGTTAGTTAGTGAAGACCGGCGGCGCTCCGGCTTTGTCGGCACCATGAATATCCGCCAGAATATCTCCCTGGCTAGTTTAGGGAAAATCTCCCGGCGCGGCTTTATCATCCCTAGCAAGGAAATGAAAGAAGTCGGCCGGCTGGTCCGGCAGCTCCAAATCAAAGCTCCCAGCGCCGAAAAAAGTATCCTGGCTTTAAGCGGCGGCAACCAGCAAAAAGTAGTGCTGGCCAAGTGGCTCATGCGGGACGTGAAAGTGCTTTTCCTGGATGAACCCACCCGGGGGATTGACGTCGGGGCCAAGGTCGAGATTTATAACTTGATTACCACCTTGGCCCGTAATGGGGTAGCCATTATTATGATTTCTTCAGAACTGCCGGAACTGCTTTCCATGTGCGACCGCTTCCTCGTCCTGGCTAAAGGTAAAATTCAGGATGAATTTTGGCGTCATGAGGCCAGCCAGGAGCGGGTTATGCGGGCAGCCACCGGGCTGCTGGCCTAAAGTGAGCTTATAAGAGAGGAGTGATAAGCAGAGGGAGCGGGAATTTAGATTTTCAAAAAGATGTAGTTGTGAAACAAAACAATTAATGGAGGGATTGGAGATGCTTAGCAAAAAGAGGATTATTGCTTTATTGTTCATGTTGGCCATGATAGCTACTATGATAGCAGGTTGTGGTCAAAAAAGTAACCAACAAAGTAATAGCGCTACTGGATCCAAAGACAAGCAATTACGCCTCGTATTTGTTACACCTTTAATTGGCCATCCTGTATGGCTGGTAGCCAAGGAAGGTTTTGACGATGCTGCGAAAAAGTTTGGCTTCCAGGGTGACTGGGTAGGACCTCAGGGCATTGATGCCAATGCCATGATCCAGCAAATTGAAAACGCCATTGCCTCTAAAGCTGATGGCATCATTACCATGGCCCTCAACCCTGAGGCTTTCCAGCCGGTGCTAGAGAAGGCCCAGAAGGCCGGCATACCGGTGGTGATAGTTAATTCTGATGCCCCTAATGCGCCCAGGCTGGCTTATATTGGTACCGATGAAAAGAATTTAGGAACGATCGGCGCTAAAGAAATAATCAAAAAGCTAAATGGGACACCTGCCAAAGTAATTACCATGCAGAGTACTATGGATGCTAAAGTGGCTAATAAAATGAGGGAAGCCTACGAAGAAGAATTAAAGAAGACGCCGGGAACAGAAATTTTAGCCCGGGAATCTGACAACAGTGATATGATGGTCGCGGTACAGAAGTTCCAGAACCTCTTGCGCACTTACCCCCAGGCCAATGTTATTATCGGTGTAGCGGCGGAAGTAGGACCAGCAGCAGCTAAAGTAGTTGAGGAAATGGGCCTGAAAGATAAAGTAACTATTGTCGCCATTGACGATATGAAGGAAACGGTGGATTACATTAAAAGTGGGGTTATCTATGGTACTTTAACCCAGAACTTTTATCGTATGGGTTACCAGGCCGCCCAGCTGCTGGTGGAAAACATCAAGGAAGGTAAAAAGCCGGCCCAGCAGGTCATAGACTCCGGGACAATCTTTGTTACTAAGGATAACTTAGATACCTATAAAGAGCAAATGAAGAAATGGTAATCTAAGACCGGGGTGGCTTGCAAGGTCACCCCGACTTCATACAATATGGAGAGGGGTTTTATATGGCTGAATTAACACCCCGGGAAAGGGTTAGGCTGGCCCTCCAACACCAGGAACCCGACCGTGTACCTATTGATAACGGCGGTTTTGTTTCCGGAATGCACGAAGTTGCCTATAAGAAACTGCTGGCCTACCTTGGCCTGGAGAAGGAAATTACAATTACTGATCCGGTGCAGCGGTTAGCCGACGTGGATGAGGAAGTATTAAATAGATTACATGTAGATACGCGTTACCTTTTTGCCAGAGCAGGTTCTAACTGGGAATATCGGGAAGAAGAAAATGGTTACTGGTATGATGAATGGGGGGTATTACACCAGCGTACTGGTTATTATGCCGATTCCGTCGGTCATCCCCTGGCAGGAATGAGCCTGGAAGAAATTAGAAGTTATAAATTTCCTGATCCCCAGGACCCGGCACGGTTTGCCGGATTAAAAGAAAAGGCAAAGGAACTTTACGAAACGACAGATTATGCTTTAGTGGGTGGAACAATTGGCGCTTTATATTGCCCGGCCTGGGACCTGCGGGGATACGAACAGTTCATGTATGATACTGCTGCGGACCCCAAACTGGCCAACTATTTGCTTGACAAGCTATTAGACTGGTGGATGGCATTTTATGAAGGATATTTAGAAGCTATTGGTGAATATATTGAATACCTGTGGACGGGGGATGACTGGGGGCAACAAGCAGGACCACTAATTAGCCCGGCAAGTTTTCGTGAGACGGTAAAACCCCGTTTTGCCAAGCTCCACGAATTTATCAAATCTAAGACCGGAGCTAAAATTGCTTATCATAGCTGCGGTTCAGTTTACTGGGCTTTAGGGGATTTTGCCGATATGGGCGTTGATATTGTCCATCCCCTGCAACCTTCGGCAGCCGAGATGGATGATTCGGAACGGATTAAGAAAAATTTTGGGGATCGTTTAAGCTTTCATGGCGGTACCAATAACCAGGGAGTTTTTCACCTGGATAAAGATTTAGTGATTGCTGATGCCAGGCGGCGTATTCAGGCCCTGGCCCCGGGTGGCGGGTATATTTTTTCATCCGGCCATAATATCCAACCTAACTGTCCACCTGAAAATATCCTGGCCCTTTTTGATACTGGCTATAAATATGGGCGTTATCCTATAAGATAAAGAGGTATTCCATGAAAACTACCCTTAAGGATGTGGCGGCCCTGGCCGGGGTTTCCCTGGCCACGGCCAGCCTGGCTTTGAACAACGGTAAAGGTGTAAGCAGCGAAACGCGGGAGAAGGTCCTGGCGGCGGCGCGGAAGCTCAATTATGTCCAGAGTTCCATCGGCCGCAACCTGATCACCGGCCGCAGTTACACCGTGGGGCTCTATATTTTAAATGCCAGTAATAATCCCGACCTGACGGGGGAGTGCGCCTATTTTTACCCCCTTTTACGGGGCGTGTGGAGTGAAGCCGAAAAAGAGGGCTATTCCCTGAATTTCGCTGTAAAACTCTGGGAGGAAATCGAGCAAAGCAATTTTATTGTCCAGAAAGCCCTGGACCAGTCTATCGATGGTATGATTATTATCCCTCAATACACTTATCATTACAGCTTTCTCCAGGAACTGGAGCGGCTCGGTTTTCCTTATGTAATTATCAACCCCATGATCTGCCTGGACCGGGGCAAAAGTATAGCTCTGGACAACTATCTCGGGGCAGCCCTGGCGACCCAGTATCTTATCGACCAGGGGTTCACCCGGCTTGGTTTTATTAACGGGCCACCAAACCATCATGACGCCATCATCCGGGAAAGGGGCTTTATAGAAACAGCCGCCAAAGGGGGTATTAAAGTTGATAGAGATTTAATAGAGTATGGCGATTTTACCACCCGCAGCGGCTACCAGGCCATGAACCGCATCCTGACACGGGGCGTGGTACCTGAGGGTCTTTTCTGCGCCAATGACTATATGGCCAGCGGGGCCATGCATGCGCTGTATGATCATGGTTACCTGGTACCGCGGGATGTGGCTATTATTGGTTATGATGATACAGATGTTGCCAGTAGCGTCTACCCCCAGTTAACAACAGTGCGCAATCCCACTTATGAAATCGGCAAGGCCGCCATGCAGCGTTTGTTATCGTATATAAAGGGGGAAACCAGCTTACAGGAGATAATCTTCAAACCAGAGCTTATCATCCGGGAATCATGCCGCAAAGAAGAAAACAAATAGGGAGCCAGATAGGGAAACGGGTAATAAAAAGAGCCGGTTTAACAACCGGCTTTTTACTACTTTGCCAGGGAAGGCCGCGGCACAGTAAAACTACCGGAGCGGAGTCTTTCCAGAAAATGGTTAAAGCGCTTGCGGATATTTAAATTCAGGGCCCAGAGGATGGCGGCATGCTTTTTGGCCAGCCCCAGGCGGCGGGAGATGGAACCCAGGGAGTAAAATTCCTGCCAGGCCCAGTTAAAGCCTTCCTGCAGGGTTTTAGCGCTCATGTTTTTAGGCTCAAAGACCACCCTGCTGATGGTATACTCGCTCCAGTCGTTGCTGGTGATCCGGCCTTCGCGCTCCAGGGCCTCCCGCAGGGGCGTTCCGGGGAAGGGGGTCAGGATGCCAAACTGGGCTGCCTCCAGGCGGTTGTCCTGGGCAAATTTGACGGTCCGTTCAAAGACGCTTTCGTCGTCTTCGTCCAGGCCAAAAACAAAGGCACCCTCAATGGCAATACCGTGGTCGTGGATCTTTTTGATGGCCTCCCGGTATTCTTCCACCCGGTTGACGGCTTTACCTACGGCCTTGAGGTTACCAGGGTACAGGGATTCAAAGCCGATAAAGAGCCCGATGCAGCCGCTGGCTGCGGCCAGCTGCAGCAGTTCTTCGTCCCGGGCGATATTCAGCGAACCCTGGCTGAACCATTTTATTTTCTTAGGCAACCGGGCCAGTTCGCTAAAAAGGCGGCGGGCATAGCCGGGATGGCCGACGATATTATCATCGATAAAGGCGATTACTTCGCCTTCCAGCCCGGCGACTTCGCGGATTACCTCCTCCACCGGCCGGAAGCGGAAGCTTTTGCCGAAGAACTGGCTGACGGTGCAGAAGGAGCAGGCAAAGGGGCAGCCGCGGGTCGTCTGGACGGTATCAGGTACCAGGTAGCGGCCGCGAAGTAAAAGGTCCCGTCGCGGATTGACCATCTGTTCCAGGGAAGGGCGTTCATGCTGGCGGTAAAAGGGCTGCAGCTTGCCGTCTTCCAGGTCGGCGAGGAGCCGTTGCCAGGAGCCTTCGGCTTCGCCGATGACTACCGCGTCGGCATGGCCGCCGGCCTCTTCCGGCAGGGCCGAAGGGTGCATGCCGCCCAGGACTACCCTGGTACCCTTTTTCCGGAAGGCGTCGGCAATTTCATAGGCCCGGGGAGCCAGAGCCGTCATGGCGGAAATACCGACCAGATCGTACTTTGCATCGCAGTCAAGATCGGTTAAACTTTCATCCAGGATAGTCACCTCGTGCTGGGGTGGCGTCAGGGCCGCCAGGGTGATTAAATTCAGGGGCGGGAAAATGGACTTTTCCTTTTCACTCTCCCAGAGGGGGTCATGCCAGGCCGGGGCGATTAAAGCGATTTTCATCTTATTTACCTCCAGCAAAGGTTTTTAGCAATAATATGGCCATGACGGGAAAGATTCATGTATATTGTTCTCTTCTTGGTGTCGAATTCCTGCATTAATGGAAGGGATGGGTAAAGTTGTGGCTTTTGGGTATTGATCTCGGTGGTACAACTATCAAGGCCGGGCTGGTGGATATAAAAGGACAGCTCCAGGTAAAGGGGCAGGTACCAACCGGCGCAACTGAGGGCGCAGGGGCAGTTCTGGAGCGCATCGCAGCCCTGGCCGGTGACCTTGCCCGCCGGCAGGGGCTAACAAGGCAGGATATAAAGGCGGCAGGTATCGGTATACCCGGCTCGGTGGAGGTGGAAAAAGGGCTGGTCCGCCTGGCCCCCAACCTGTTCTGGCGCGATTTTTCTCTCCGGGCCGAACTAGCTGCCCGGTTAAATTTACCGGTAGCCGTTGACAATGATGCCCACGTGGCTGCCCTGGGGGAGATGTGGCAGGGAGCCGGGAAGGGTTTTAATGCCTTGCTCATGGTGACCATCGGTACCGGCATCGGTTCGGGGTTAATTATTGACGGGCACATCCAGCGCGGCGTCTTTGGGTACGGCGCCGAGATGGGGCACGTTAAAATGGTGCGCGAAGGCCCCCAATGTCACTGTGGTGGCCGGGGCTGCCTGGAAACCCTGGCTTCAGCCACGGCCATGGTGCGGCGGTTCCGGGAATACCTGGCTGCCGGCCAGCCGTCCCGGTTGCAGGACAGCCCCGACCTGGGAGCCAGGGAAATCTTAACGGCTGCCGCCGGCGGAGACGAACTCGCCAGCCGGGTTGTAGACTTTGCTGCCAGTTACCTGGGGATGGCCCTGGCCAATGCCGTCTTATTAGCGGGGCCGGAAGCCATCATTATCGGCGGCGGTCCGGCCCAGGCGGGGGAGGTAATTTTAGCTCCCATTCGTAAATACCTGGCTGAATACCTGGGAGCCTGGCAGATTAAACCCTTACCGGTCCTGGCGGCCAGGCTGGGCAATGAGGCCGGGATTATTGGCGCCGCGCGCCTGGCCCTGGAGCTACTGGAACATTGAGAACCCTTAAAGCTTGCCCTGGCCAATTTGGGCCGGGGTATTTTGTATACAGCATTCTTATATTGCTGGTCAAAAATTTAATGTGCCCAGGGAGGATTTTGTTTCTTCGTGTAGAATTAAATAGCAATGGTAAGACCACAGACGTCAGAATAGAGGCGGGAGTATATCAATTGAAGGAATACGGTAAGGGTAAAGTACAGGTGGAGATGGGGGCTAAGGCTTATATGTCTTTTTCTGGATTAAAAGGCATACAATTTTTAGTAATTACAGGCAGGAGGTAATCTAGTATATGCAGGCTAGGGAATTATTTCACATAGTTGCAGCTGATTAAAGTCCATCAGGGGGTGAGAGGAAAGGGGAAGCGGAGTTTTAGGGTAGGCTAAATTACAAAAAATTTCAGGGGAGGAATGGTTATGCGCAGGAAAGTTTGGTACCTGGTAGCCTGGTTAACTTTACTAACCGCCGGCACCTTTTTACTGGTAACGGGGTGCGGCAAGTCCCAGTCCCAGAAGGCTGAAGACAAGTATCCGGAAAAACAGATTACCTACCTGATTACCTTTGATCCCGGCGGCCAGTCGGACCGCGAGGCGCGGCGGCAGCAGCCCCTCCTGGAGAAGATCCTGGGCCAGAAGGTTATAATTGATTACAAAGTCGGCGGCGGTGGCGCCGTGGGCTGGAGCGAGCTGGCGCGCTCCAAACCAGACGGTTATACTATTGCCGGTTTTAACCTGCCCCATATTATCCTCCAGCCCATGCAGCAGGCCACGGGTTACAAGACCGAGCAGATTGTACCGGTAGCCCTGTTCCAGTCGACCCCCCTGGGCCTGGCTGTTTTAAAGGACAGTCCCTATAAGACCCTGGAGGATTTCCTCAATGCAGCCAAACAAAAACCCGGGGAGATTTCCATCGGCGGCTCCGGGACCTTCTCCGGCCACCAGATGGGAACCTTGAGGCTGGAAAAACTGACGGGGACCAAGTTTAAATACGTACCCTTTACCGGTTCCGCTCCCCAGATGACGGCCTTCCTGGGCGGCCATGTCGACGCGGTCTTTGCTAATTCCGATGATCTGGTAAAACAGAAGGATAAGATCCGCATCCTGGCCTTTGCTGGTAAAGAACGCTTCGAAGCCTTCCCTGATGCCCCGACTTTTAAAGAAAAGGGCATTGACTTAGTCGAAGCCATTGACCGGGGCGTAGCGGTACCACCGGGGACACCGGACAATATAATCAAAAAACTGGAAGCAGCCTTCCTGGAGATTGCTAAAAACCCCGATATCCAGGCCCAGATGAAAAAAGAAGGTTTTGTTCCTATTGCCATGGGCCATGACGAATGCAAGGCCTATATCGAAAAGATGACGGGTATCTATAAAGAAATTGCTGCCGGACTTAAAAATTAGTCTGGCGGGAGACAGGTGAGATGCTTATGCGTACGCAACGGGCGGCCGACATGGTCAGCGGCGCCTTGCTGGCAGGCCTGGGATTGTTATCCCTGGTTGCTTCGCTGAATATCGCCGGGGTTACGGGGGAGCACCTGCACCCCCGTACCCTGCCTTATCTTTTAAGCCTGGTTATATTCGTAACCGGCCTGGCCTTACTTTTAAGCGGCTGGCGTTACCGGGGAGAAGCAAAGATTATTGACTGGCCGGGCCGGGAGGGCTGGAAGCGGATTTTAATTTCCCTGGCCAGCATAGTGGTCTACCTGCTTTTGCTGGAGCCCCTGGGCTTTACGTTAAGTAGCTTTTTATTGCTGGTTTTTTTGACCTGGTACCTGGGGCGGTATCATATTATCTTTATTATCCTCCTGGGACTGGCTACAGCTGTAGTTATTTATTTCCTGTTTATACAGTTTTTGGGCTTAACCTTTCCGGTGGGTCCCCTGGGCTGGTAGGAGGCGAACACAATGTCTTTTTCGTGGAGTTATTTGCTGCACGGGTTTTACCTGGCTTTTACCCCCTTGAACCTTCTTTATGCGTTGATAGGCAGCGTGGTAGGCACCCTGGTGGGGGTACTGCCGGGTATAGGGCCGACTTCAGCTATAGCTATCCTTTTGCCCTTGACGACGGTCTTACCGCCCATTCCGGCCATCATTATGATGGCGGCCATTTATTACGGAGCCATGTACGGCGGTTCAACGACGGCTATTGTCGTTAATATTCCCGGAGAAGCCTCTTCGGTGCCAACGGCCATGGACGGCTACCAGCTGGCCCGGCAGGGCCGGGGCGGGCCGGCCTTAGGTGTTGCGGCTATATCTTCCTTTGTGGCCGGGACCTTAAGCCTGGTGGGATTGACCTTCTTTGCCCCTCTCCTGGCCAATGTGGCCCTGGCCTTTGGGCCACCGGAGTATTTCGCCCTGATGTTTATGGCCCTGAGCCTGGTAATCAGCCTTTCGGGGCGGGCTTTGCTAAAGGGGCTCATTGCTACGGCCCTGGGCCTGCTGGTGGCCATGATTGGCCTGGACCCCCTGACGGGGGAAGCCCGCCTGACCTTTGGCACGGTTTCTCTTATGGCGGGTGTTAACTTCATCAGCGTCATCATCGGCCTCTTTGCCATAGGGGAAGTCCTGGTTAATGTGGAACGGGCGGTAGCCTCGATTTATGAAAATAAAATTCGTGACTGGCTACCGACAAAGGAAGACTTAAAACAGAGCTGGGGCGCCATGTTGCGCTCTTCGGTAATCGGCTTTTTCCTGGGGCTCTTGCCGGGATGCAGCCCGGCGGTAACTACCTTTATCGCTTATGATGCCGAAAAGAAGGTTTCCAAACGACCTCACCTCTTCGGCCATGGCGCCATAGAGGGGGTGGCGGCGGCGGAAGGGGCCAATAATGCTACCTGCAGCGGCGGTTTTGTACCTTTATTCTCCTTTGGTATCCCTTCCGGGCCGGCCCTGGCCGTCCTCCTGGGCGGGTTTATGATGTATGGCTTGCAGCCAGGCCCCATGCTCTTTAAGGAAAATCCGGACCTGGTGTGGGCGGTCATCGCCAGCATGTACCTGGGCAATGTCATCCTGCTGGTTTTAAACCTGCCCCTGGTGGGGTTGTGGGCGCGGATAGCCCTCATTCCCTTTCCCATTTTAGGACCCATGATTATCCTGTTCTCGGTTATCGGTGCCTACAGCGTCCGTTTCCTGATGTTTGACGTTTGGGTGGCCCTTATATTTGGCGTCCTGGGTTATTTAATGCGCAAACTTGGTTTTCCTTTGGCACCCATGGTGCTGGCCACCGTCCTGGCCCAGATGCTGGAGACTTCCTTAAAGCAGTCCCTGGTGCTTTCCAATGGTTCGCCCCTGATTTTCTTCACCAGGCCCATTGCAGCTGTCTTTATGCTCCTGGCCGTGGTCATGATTGCCTGGGGCCTGTGGCTGCAGTTCAGCGGCCGTGGTGCTGAACTGGCGGCAGACGATAGCGATTAAAAAGAATGGGAAATAGTCAACACTAACATTAAATCCCTATTATTAGTCTGGTGCCTAATTGATCAAGGGAAGCCTTACTACGGGCTTCCCTGATTGTTAACCGGGCTTAAGAAGACTGCACCCGTAATGGCTTCCAAGAAGGGGGTTCTAAATTGGCTAAAGTGAAAGTCCCTTACGGAGAAGGATACCAGACCGGCGAACTGCCGGCTGGTCTTAGGGTACACGAAGTAGCCCCCCGGGAGGTGGCCGGGGTAACCGGTGCTGAGGCTGAGGTCCGTCGGGCCCTGGAAAATCCCATTGGCAACCGGGGAGTAGAAGAGTTGCGCGGCGCCCAAAAAGTAGTTATTGTCGTCAGCGACCTGACCCGACCGGTGCCCAATGCCGTCATTTTAACGGTCCTGCTGGAAAAACTGAACGCCATCGGTATCAGCGATGAGCAGATTACCATCCTGGTAGGCGCCGGCCTGCACCGGCCGGCGCCGCCGGAAGAATTCCCCCTGATTGTTGGTCCTGAAGTGGCGGCCAGGATCAAGGTGATTAGCCATGACGCCTATGCCCCGGGGGTCCTGCAGCAGGTAGGTGTTTCCTCCCGGGGGACGCCCATCTGGCTCAACCGCCACTACCTGGAGGCCGACGGCCGCATCCTCACAGGCATGATTGATCCCCACCAGATCGTCGGGTACAGCGCCGGCGCCAAGTCCCTGGTCATCGGCTGCGGGGGGGAAGCTACCATCCGCGCCAACCATGCCCACCTGGTGGAACCGGAAGCTGTCCTGGGGCGGGTGGAGGGCAACCCGGCCCGCGAAGACATTGATGAAATCGGCGGCCGGGTTGGGATCGACCTGGTCGTTAACGTGGTTTTGAACAATCATAAAGAAATTGTCCGCGCTGTGGCCGGCCATTACCTGGAGGCCCACCGGGCCGGGGTGGCCGTGGCCCGTGAGGTCAGCGAGGTACCGGTTCCTGAAGTAGCCGACCTGGCCATTGTTTCTCCCGGCGGCTTTCCCAAGGATATCAACCTCTACCAGGCCCAGAAGGGCCTCTATCACGCCACACCGGTAGTAAAAGAGGGAGGGATAATCATCCTCTGCGCCGAGTGCCGGGAAGGAGCCGGGGAAGATCGCTTTATTGCCGGCATGCGAGCCGGTAACACGCCGGCAACAGTAATGGAATCCTTCCGCAGCCGGGAATTCCAGATGGGGTTCCATAAAGCCTTTCTCTGGTGCCGCTCCCTGGTCCATGCCCGGGTAATTCTGGTCAGCAGCGGGGTAGACGACGAACTGGCCCGGGTAATGATGGTCCGCAAAGCACCGGACCTCCAGGCGGCCATTGACCTGGCCCTGCAGGAACTGCCAGGAGCCAGGGTGGCTGCCGTGCTGCCCAAGGCCAATTCGACGATACCGGTGCTTTAATTATAGGTGGGAAGTGAGAATTGAGTAAAACCCGGAGGGTTGGAGATAAACTGATGATTGAAGTATGGGTAAACGGTAAACAACTCCAGGTTGATAGAGGTACTACTGTCACCGGCCTGCTGGCCCGGGAAGGCCTGCTGACTCCCATTGCTACCGTAGCGGTCAACGATAAGCTGTTACCGCGGCAGGATTGGGATTACCGCCTCCGGGAGGGCGACAGGGTGGAGGTTATTAGTTTAATGGAGGGCGGTTAGAGAAGCCCCATGGGGGCTAACGCCCCCGCCTAGCGAATGATGAAAATTTGCCCGGTCGTTAGGGCGGGGATATGTCCCGGAGCCTATGAGGCGTGGAGCGAAGGTCAAAAGGACAAGCGAGGTGAGGCAACCGCTGCCGGCGCCGAGGACGCCTGAGCGTACCTTTGAGAGGGAACGATGTAATCTCATAGAAAGAGTAAAGTTGGCGGAACCAGGAGCCTGTTCATGGGCAATCCGCAGGCGACGAGCAGCGGTCCGAACCGAGCCGTAGTCCTGTCGGCGCGTAACTCCTGAGCGGCGAAGGGACATATCCCCGCCAGAAGGTACCATTACTGGCAGAACCCTATTTTCGGAGGTAGGAGGAAAAGGCCGCCCGGCGGCGAATTAACCCGGGAGCACCTTTTGCGAAAAGGAGAATCTACATGCCTTTACCTGGTAACTTCTGGGCGGCCGGCATAGGCAGCCTTCCCCATCAGGAACCCGGGCCGGCCCTGGACCTCATCTTTAAGCATATGCCCCTGGTACCCCACTGGCCCCAGTTACCCCGGCGGGGGCACCAGGAGCATTTCGTTTACCAGAGCTTATCCCCCCTGGTGCGCCTGGGATTGATTAAAGACCAGCCGGGGGAAATGCCGGTATTTACCGATGCCAACCCGGAGTGGGCCGATAACCTGACGGCCTTTTACAGCCTTTACCTGGAGGCCGAGGCTGGCAGCGAAGAAGCCCTGGCGGCCTTTGCCATTCCCCGGGAAGCCGGCACCGGTTTTTATGCCCTGGTGGCATACCTGGCAAAAGATGGTCCGGGTAGAGCCCGGTTTCTCAAGGGTCAGGTAGCCGGCCCCCTTACCGCCGGCCTTTATTTAAGCAGCAGCTCCGGGCGCAGCGCCTTTTATGACCCCCAGCTAAGGGATCTCATCGTTAAGACAACGGCCATGCAGGCCTGCTGGCAGGTGCGGGAGCTGGGACGTTTCGGGCTGCCGGTGCTGTTATTTGTCGATGACCCGGCCCTGGCCGCGTACGGTACTTCCACCCACGTAGCGCTGCAGCGGGATGACCTGGTGGCTGCCCTGGCCGGTGTGGTGGAGGGGATCAGGGCCGGGGGTGGCCTGCCCGGGGCCCACTCCTGCAGCGGGGTGGAATGGCCCGTCTTTTTTGAGGCCGGCTACCAGATTTTAAGTTTTGACGCTTACAATTACTTTACCTCCCTGCAGGTTTTTGCTCCCGACGTGGCCGCCTTCCTGGACCGGGACGGTGTGCTGGCCTGGGGGATTGTACCTACCTATGAGCAGGCCTGGCAGGAAACGGCAGCCAGCCTGGCTGCCAGGCTGCAGGGTGAAATTGAGGAGCTGGCCCGGCGGGGTGTGGACCGGGAGCGCCTTTACCGCCAGGCCCTGGTGACCCCGGCCTGCGGCACCGGCGTCCTGGCCGCAGACCTGGCGGAACACATCTACAAGTTAACATCCGGCGTGGCAGAACTTATGGCCTGATGGTTCCCTGAGGGCTATGGAGCCACTAAAAGAAAGCTTTCTCCCGAAAAACAGCGAAAATATGTTCTATAGTAGAAAAAACTCTCCATTTTGGAGGGTTTTTTCTTTTTTTGCAGCAGGAATTTTTATCCTGGCGGCGAATATTATGTGGTGTAAAGTGGGGCATAGTGGCATGAAGTGGTAAGAAAGTGGGATACAGGCCCATGTTCATGGGGGAGTACCAGCATACCATTGATGACAAAGGACGGCTGATTATCCCGGCCCGGTTTCGTGAGGAACTGGGAGAAAAGTTTGTTATCACCAAGGGCCTGGATAACTGTCTTTTTGTCTACCCCATGAGCGGCTGGGCGGAAATGGAACAGAAATTGCGCAGCCTGCCCTTTACGCGGGCCGATGCCCGGGCCTTTGTCCGTTTTTTCTTTTCCGGGGCCACGGAATGTGAGCTGGACCGCCAGGGGAGAATACTGCTGCCGGGGAATTTACGGGAATACGCCCGCCTGGAAAAAGAAGTGGTCATTGTGGGCGTTTCCACGCGGGTAGAAATCTGGAGCCGCACCCTTTGGGAGCAGTACTGCCAGGAAACGGCGGCCCAGTACGAGTTCCTGGCGGAGAAGATCGTCGACTTCGATATTTAGGAGCCTTTTATGGGGCGCCAACGTCCCACTTCCCATATCTTTTTCAGGGGTGGCAGCCTTGCCCTATGCTCACCGGCCGGTGTTGCTGGCTGAAGTTTTACACTTCCTTGAGCCGCAGCCCGGGGAGATCTTTGTTGACGCCACCGTTGGCGGCGGTGGTCACAGCGCCGCCATTTTACCCCGCCTGCTTCCCGGCGGGCGCTTAATCGGCCTGGACCGCGATGCCGAGGCCATTAACGCTGCCAGGGAGAGCCTGGCGCCCTTTGGGGCAGCCGTAGAACTGATCCTGGCCAATTTCAAGGACCTGGTCCGAGTTTTACAAAGCAGGGGGTTCAGGGCCGTCGACGGCCTCCTTTTTGACCTGGGGGTATCCTCCTATCAACTGGACAACCCGGAGCGCGGTTTCAGCTACCAGGCTGAAGCCCCCCTGGATATGCGCATGGGCCGGGAGCAGGAATTAACGGCGGCGACAATCGTCAATACCTGGCCTGAAAGTAAGCTGGCCCAAATCATCTGGGAGTACGGTGAAGAGCGCTGGGCCAGGCGTATAGCCGCCTTTATCGCAGCCGCCCGGCAAAAAGCACCCATTACCACTACCACCCAGCTGGTAGACATTATCAAGGCAGCAATCCCGGCCGGGGCGAGGAGGTCCGGACATCATCCCGCCAAACGGACCTTCCAAGCCCTCCGGATTGCCATAAATGGCGAATTAGATGCCCTCCAGGCGGCCATGGAACAGCTGGAGCAGGTTTTAAATCCAGGCGGCCGGGTGGGAGTTATATCCTTTCATTCCCTGGAAGACAGGATTGTGAAAAGAACCTTCCAGCGTCTAAGCGGCCAGTGCACCTGCCCGCCGGGATTGCCGGTTTGTATCTGCGGCAGGAGGCGGGTTTTAGAACCGGTTACGCGCAAACCGGTAACCCCGGCGGCGACAGAAATCGCCGCCAATCCCCGGGCCCGCAGCGCGAAGCTCCGGGTAGCCCGGAGGGTTCTAAAGGAAAAGGATGGTGAATAAGCTATGTTAGCAGCACCACCACAGGAACTTGCCTATGAAACAAACCTGGTACATAAGCAGTTAGCGGGAAGAAAAACGCCCCGGCCGCGTGCGCAAAACAGGGCCAGGCAGAAAGTGGTGTTGCTGGGCCTGGTTTTGCTGGCCATTGGCATCGCCTTTGGTAAAACTTACCTGGCTGTCCAGCTGGTAATAAAAGGATATGAACTGGATGCCTTAAAACAAGAAATAAATACTATGCAAAGGGAAAATGAAAGGCTACAATTAGAGGTGGCCCGCTTAAAGGCGCCGGAGAGGATAGCTGCCGTGGCTACCACCCGCCTGGGGATGGTGGAACCCCGGGCCGGCCAGCTTTATTATGTGCCGGGGAAGGCCGGGCAGGGTCAGCAGCTGCAGGTGGCAACAGGAGAACCAGCCGGGAAAGGGGTTGAGACAACAGCGCCTGTGCAGCAGTCCTGGCTGGCAGCCCTTTCCCGGGCCCTGCAAAACTGGTTGGACCCGGTACGTTTAGCCAGGGTCAACAGTTAGTTTGCCCGGGGCCAGCACTAACCTATGCCGTTGTTAGTACTGGCCGGGGCTACCGGCGGGCCGCCGGCGAGGGGCGAAGGGCATGCAAACCAGTATCAACGTACGTAAGCGTTTAGCTTTTGTTTTTTTTATTTTGGCACTGGGCCTGATAACGATTTTATTGCGATTGGCATGGTTGCAGTTTGTCCGGGGTGGGGAACTACAACAAAAAGCCCTGGAAAACCGCCTCAATGTCATGCCGGTAGCGGCCCAGCGGGGGGTTATTTACGACCGGAACCGGCATGAACTGGCCATTAGTATAGCCACCGACTATATTGGGGCCTTTCCCCCGGAAATAAAAGATTCGGGTAAGGCTGAAAAAATAGCGGCCCAATTAGGGGCCATCCTGAATATACCTGCGGATAAGATTTTAGAAAAAATAACCCGCAACACTGGTTTTGAATTTGTTGACCGTCAGGTGGAATTTGATAAAGCCCAAAAAATTAAAGACTTGAAATTACCGGGGATTGAAGTGGTACCTGAAAACCGGCGCTATTACCCCAATGGGCTCCTGGCGGCCCATGTGCTGGGGTTTGCCGGCATCGACAACCAGGGCCTGGAAGGCCTCGAGGCCATGTATGATAAGGAACTGGCCGGGGAGCCGGGCAGAATTGTCCTGGAATTTGATGCCCTGGGCCATGAAATCCCCCGGGCCACCCACCGTTATATACCGCCGCAGAACGGCCACAGCCTTGTTCTTACTATTGACCAGACCATCCAATATATTGCCGAGCGCGAACTTGACAAAATCATGGCCAGCCCTACCAGCCCCCGCAAGGCCAATATTATTGTCATGGACCCTAAAACCGGGGAAATCCTGGCTATGGCCAGCCGGCCGGCCTTTGACCCGAATAATTTTAGTAAATACCCCAATAACCTCTGGGGCAACCCCCTGGTCCGGGATGCCTATGAGCCGGGGTCGGCCTTTAAAATTATCACCGCCGCGGCAGCCCTGGAGGAAGGGGTCGTCAAGCCGGGTGACCGCTTTTACGATCCTGGCTATATCAAAATAGGGCCGGATACCATTAACTGCTGGCTGCCCGGGGGGCACGGCAGCGAGTCCTTTACAGAAGGGGTAAAAAACTCCTGCAACCCGGTCTTTGTCCAGGTAGCCCTGCGACTGGAAGAGAAGAAAGCCGGTCTTTTTTATGATTACATCAAGGCCTTTGGTTTCGGGGAACCAACAGGTATTGACTTAACCGGCGAAGGGACGGGATTATTGATCCCCGAAAATGAACTGAAGCCCATTAACATTGCCACCATTGGTATCGGCCAGGGTATTGCCGTCACTCCCATCCAATTAATTACGGCTGTAGCGGCGGTAGCCAACGGCGGCCAGTTGATCCGCCCCCACCTGGTTAAGGAAATCCTGGATAATAAGGGTAAAGTGATCAAAAAGTTCGAGCCCGAAGTGGTACGCCGGGTCATCTCGCCGGCAACGGCCAGGATGCTTGGCGAAATGTTAGAAGGTGTCGTCAGTGAAGGAACCGGGCGTAATGCCTATATCCCCGGCTACCGGGTGGGCGGTAAAACGGGGACGGCCCAGAAAGCCGGGCCCGGCGGGTACATGGAAGGAAAATACGTGGCCTCCTTTATCGGTATTGCGCCGGTAAATGATCCCCGCCTGGTGGCCCTGGTAACCATTGATGAGCCCAAAGGATATCCTTATTATGGTGGAACGGTGGCCGCCCCCATTTTCCAGCGGGTGGTGACCGATGCCCTCCATTACCTCAAAGTACCGCCCCAGTATGATAGCCAGCAGAAGGACCAGGAAAAGCCCCCGGCACCGGTTACCGTACCCAATGTCGTCGGCCGTGACCTGGCTGCGGCCCGGGCTGAACTGGAGAAAGCCGGCCTGGCCGTCCGGGTGGAAGGTAGCGGCGGACAAGTGATTGCCCAGGTGCCCAAAGGAGGAGCTGTCGTCCCGGCGGGCACCCATGTGATCCTGTACCTGCAGGGCGATCCCGGCAAGCCCCGGGTGCCGGATGTTGCCGGGCTGCGGGTTAGCGAGGCGGCGGAAATCCTCGAGGTCTATGGCCTGGGCCTGGTACCGGAAGGGACCGGCCAGGCGGCCGGGCAGGATCCTGCCCCGGGAACGGTGGTCTCCCCGGGCACGAAAGTAAAGGTCAAGTTCATTGAACCATCCCTGGAAGTACTGGGGCCGTAGCATAATAGCCCGGCGCTAGAAGCGCCGGGTTCATCATTACAAGGTTAAATTACCAGCAGATGGTAAGAATATAGCTAAACCACTCAGGCCAGGTAGCGCCACATCAGGCTAAACTTGTGACCGCTTCGCGAGGACAAAGGTAGCGAAGCAGACAATGCTACCTGTGACAAAGTTTTTTCGAGGAGGAGCCTTCCATGGCGGTGAGCCGCCACCAGCGAGGGCATGAAAATGCCTGGCTGGCATTTGTCGGAAGCGAGCGACTTGGCCCGAGTGGCGAAGCGGCCCAGGCGAAGCTGAGGGATGATAAGCGGGGCCGAGGACAGGATGTCCGAGGCCGGCCTCTGAGGCAAGGACGCCGAATAGGCCGGGAACCCCGCCCGAGCCCGAAGCTGAGCCGTAGGCCGCTCCACAAGGGCCACGGAGCGAGCGAGACAATGCCAGCCTGCGATAGAGTTATTTTCCGAGGAGGAACATTGTGCAGTGACCCTGGAAGAATTAGTAGCTGCGATAGATGTTATCGACCGCGGCGGCGACCGGCAGGTTTCCCTGGCCGGGCTCCATTATGATTCCCGGCAGGTGCAGCCTGGTTTTCTTTTTGTGGCCATCAAAGGTTTTAAGACCGACGGCCATTTATATATTAACCACGCCCTGGCTAGAGGCGCGGTAGCCGTCGTCCTGGAGGAGGAAGTCCCCCTGCCTCCCGGGGTGGCCTGGGTACGGGTAAGTAACAGTCGCCGGGCCTTAGGAATGCTTGCGGCCCGTTTTTACGGATATCCCAGCCACCGGTTGCGCCTCATCGGGGTAACCGGCACCAACGGCAAGACTACGACCACCCACCTCATCCAGGCGGTGCTGGAGGGCGCCGGCCGGTCTACCGGTTTGCTGGGCACCATCGCCAACCGCCTGGGCGATAAGGTCTTACCTGCCGTCCACACCACCCCGGAAGCCCTGGACTTGCAGGCCCTCCTGCACCAGCTGGTTAACCTCGGTGCTCAAGGGGTAGTCATGGAAGTATCCTCCCATGCCCTGGCCCTGCACCGGGTGGAAGGGGCCGAGTTTGACGTGGCCGTCTTTACCAATTTGACCCAGGATCACCTGGACTTCCACCAGGACATGGAGGACTACTTTCAAGTTAAAGCCAGGCTCTTCCAGGCCCTGGGCAAGGGCGTTAAAGAACGACCTAAATACGCTGTTATCAACGGCGATGATGCCTATAGCGCCCGCTTAATAACCTTGACCCCGGTAGCGGTGGTTACTTATGGCTGCAGTCCTGAATGCCAGGTCCGGGCCCGGGATATAAATTTAACGGCGGGCGGCGCTACCTGCCGGGTGACCTGGGCGGGAGGAGAAGTGGAACTCAACCTCAAACTCACCGGTCGCTTTAATATTTATAATGCCCTGGCGGCCTTTACCGTAGCCTGGCAGGAAGGCCTTGACCCCCTGAGAGCCGCGAAAACTTTAGGTGAAGTCAGGGGTGTACCCGGCCGCCTGGAGCAGGTGCGCCAGGGCCAGCCTTTCACTGTGCTCGTCGATTATGCCCATACCCCCGACGGCCTGGAGAATGTCCTCCAGGCGGCCCGCCAGGTAACACGGGGAAACCTGATTGTAGTTTTCGGTTGCGGCGGCAACCGGGACCGGGGCAAGCGTCCCCAGATGGGTAAAGCAGCCGCCCGGTTAAGCGATTACTGCATTATTACTTCTGATAACCCACGCGATGAAGATCCGGAGGCCATTATAGCTGATATTCTTCCCGGGGTAGAGGAAGTACCGGGCGCCCGCTACCAGGTGGTGGTGGACCGGCGCCGGGCCATTGCCGCGGCCCTGGCCCGGGCCCGGCCAGGGGATATGGTGGTTATTGCCGGCAAGGGACATGAGACCTACCAGATCGTCAAAGGCCAGGCCCTGCCCTTTGATGACCGCCAGGTGGCCAGGGAAGAACTGGCAGCCCTGGGTTATAGCGGGGAGGGATCTTCATGTTAGTGGCCATGGCCGGGGAAATATGTGCCGCCGTTCAAGGCCGGCTGGTTGGCGGGGAAGGGACAACCCCGGTCATGGGGGTCAGCACCGACAGCCGCTCCATCAAGCCGGGGATGCTTTTTATTGCTCTTAAAGGGGAGCGCTTTGACGGCCATGACTTTATAGGGGCGGCCCTGGCCGGTGGCGCGGCGGCAGTTATAGGTGAACATTTCCCCACGGAAGTTGTGGCCGGCCGGCAGCCGGTACAGGCCCTGATCCAGGTGGATGACACCCTCCAGGCCCTGCAACGGCTGGCCGCTTACCACCGGCAGAAAAATTTTACCGGTCCCCTCATCGCCGTAACCGGCTCCAGCGGCAAGACCACGACCAAAAATCTGGTGGCCGCCGTGTTAAGTACGGGTATGAAGGTTTTAAAGACCCCGGGCAATTTTAACAACGAGATTGGCCTGCCCCTGACCCTTTTAAGCCTGGCACCGGAACACGAGGCCGCCGTGGTAGAGATGGCCATGCGGGGGCCAGGAGAGATAGCTGCCCTTTGTGCCATCGCCCGGCCCACCATGGGCATCATAACCAATATCGGTACGGCCCACCTGGAACGCCTGGGTTCAGTGGCCAATATCGCTGCGGCCAAGGGGGAACTCCTGGCCGCCCTGCCCCCCGGAGGGGTGGCCATTTTAAACGGCGACGACGCATGGTGCCGCAGGCTGGCAGCCACCTGCCCCTGCCGGGTAATCTTTTACGGTATCAGGAGCCGGGTGGACGTCATGGCCCGGGACATAACCGTCCTGGGAGCGCAGGGCACGGCCTTTACCGCCGTTTTTCCCGGCGCTGAGATGCGGCTGCAAATACCGGTGCCGGGCCTGCACAATGTCTATGATGCCCTGGCGGCCCTGGCCGCCGGCTACATCTTAAACCTGGATCCGGGCACCATGACCGCCGGGCTGAAAAACTGGCCGGCTGAGAACTTACGCCAGGAGTTGCGGCCGGGGCCGGGGGGCTGCCTGGTTTTGAACGATGCCTACAACGCCAACCCCGAGTCCATGCAGGCCGCCCTCCAGGTCCTGGCCAGTTTGCCGGGCCGCAAGGTGGCCGTCCTGGGGGATATGCGCGAACTGGGACCCGCGGCACCGGCCCTCCACCGGGAGGTGGGCAGGTTTGCCGCCGCCACAGGTCTTTTCCGCCTGGTTACCGTGGGGGAACTGGCCCGGGAAATAGCGGTCGGGGCAATAGCTGCCGGCATGCCAGCGGGACAGGTTTTCAGCTGCGCCAGCCACCGGGAAGCAGCAGGGCACCTGGGCGACCTGGGGGCCGGGGATGTCGTCCTTTTTAAAGGCTCCCGCCTGGCGGGCATGGAGCAGGTCCTGGCCGCCTGGGAGGAGGAGGTCAATGGCTGAGGCTTTAAAAACCCTGGGCCTGGCGGCGGCGATAACCATTATCCTGGGGCCGGCGGTGATTGCTGTCTTAAGGCGGTTGAAGGCCGGGCAGACAATTCGCAATGACGGCCCCCGCCGCCACTTGGCCAAAACCGGTACCCCGACGATGGGCGGCATTTTATTTTTAACCGCCTTGACCATGGCTTCCCTGATAATGGCCCCGCTTTCACCGTTAATGTTATCGGCCCTGATCCTGACCTGGGGTTATGCTTTGATTGGCCTTGCTGACGATGGTTTGAAGGTAGTTTTTCACCGCCCTCTAGGCCTTTACGCCCGCCAGAAGCTGGGCGGCCAGGTGCTCCTGGGCCTGGTGGCCGGGGTGGTGGCCATGCTCTGGCTGGGCCGGGGCAGCGCCCTCCAGGTACCCTTAACCGGCTTAACCCTGGACCTGGGCTGGTCTTACCCGCTGCTGGCGGCCCTGCTCCTGGTGGCTACAACTAACGCCGTTAACCTGACGGATGGGCTGGACGGCCTGGCGGCCGGCATTACCCTCTGGGTGGCCCTGGCCTACGTTCTCATAGCCCTGGCCGGCGGGGAGCGGGAGATGGTAATATTTGCTGCCGCCCTGGCGGGAGGATGTCTGGGTTTTTTAGCGTATAATTTTCATCCAGCGAAGGTTTTTATGGGTGATACGGGTTCCCTGGCCCTGGGGGCGGCCATCGGCTTCCTGGCCATTATGACCCGGACGGAACTGGTATTGCCGGTCCTGGGTGGGGTTTACGTTATCGAAGCCCTTTCGGTGATCCTGCAGGTAGCGTCCTTTCGCCTTACCGGCCGGCGCCTCTTTCGCATGAGCCCCCTGCACCATCACTTTGAACTGGCCGGCTGGCCGGAAACGAGAGTAGTGCTTTTTTTCTGGTTCCTGGCCATAGTTCTGGCTGCAGCCGGGCTTTATGTTTTAACTATTTAAAAGTGGACAGGAAGAAGGTAGAAAAATGTCCTGGCAGGGGAAAAAAGTACTGGTAGTAGGCCTGGGAAAAAGCGGCCGGGCAGCAGCAGCCGAACTGGCCCGGCTGGGCGCCAAGGTTACTGCCTGTGATTACAAATTGCTGGAGGGGGAAGAATTAGATGCTTTAAGCCGGGCCGGGGTGGAGCTTATCTTAGGCCGCTACCCGGAGGTAGCTTTGCTGCGACCCTACCTGGTGGTAACCAGTCCTGGCGTGCCCTCCTGGGAACCGCCCCTGGCCGAGGCGCGGCAACTGGGGATTCCCATCTGGAGTGAACTGGAGCTGGCCTATCGCCTGCTGCCGCCTGGGGTAAAGATAGCGGCCGTTACCGGGACCAACGGCAAGACAACTACTACGGCCCTGTGCGGCCAGATCCTCCAGGATGCCGGCCTGCCGGCGGTAGTGGGGGGTAATATCGGCATTCCCCTGGTAAAGGAAATAAGAGAGGTAATCCCGGAGGGCTATGTCGTCTGCGAGGTTAGCAGTTTCCAGCTGGAGGCCATAGCTGCTTTCCGCCCGCGGGTGGCAGTGATCCTGAATATTACCCCGGACCACCTGGACCGCCATGGAGATCTGGCCAGCTACATAGCTGTCAAAGCTCGCATCATGGCCTTTCAGGAGCCGGAAGATTTTGCCGTTTTAAATTACGATGACCCCGCGACCCGGGAACTGGCTAACAAATCAAAAGCGCAGGTGTTATTTTTCAGCCGCCAGCAGCGGCTGGAGCGGGGAGCCTTTCTCAAAGACGACGTAATTTACGCCAATCTTGGCGGCGGGGAAGTCAAGCTGTGCCACCGGGAAGAGCTTTCTTTAAAAGGCAGCCATAATCTCGAGAACTGCCTGGCAGCTTCCCTGGTGGCCCTGGCCCTGGGGGTAAAGCCGGAACAGTTAATGGACACTCTAAAAACCTTCCCCGGCGTTCCCCACCGCCTGGAACGGGTAGCCGGGGTGGGCGGCGTCCTCTATATAAACGATTCCAAAGGAACCAACCCCGAGGCTACCATGAAGGCCCTGGAGGCCTATCCCAACCCTCTGGTCCTTATTGCCGGGGGGAGAAACAAGGGTAGTGACTTTACCCCGCTGGCCCGGAAAATGGCCGGCCGGGTTAAGTACCTGGTCCTGGTGGGCGAAGCGGCTCCGGACCTGGAGCAGGCAGCCAGGGGGGCAGGGATTAAGCATATTTACCGGGCCTCCGACTTTAAAGATGCCGTCCTGGAGGCAGCCCGGCGAGCCTTACCGGGGGACATCGTCATGCTCTCGCCGGCCTGCGCCAGCTGGGATATGTTTAAAAACTACGAAGAACGGGGCGACCTGTTTAAAAGTATAGTACTTGAACTGGCAGGAAACAGCTACGGAGGAGTCATTCATGGCGGCGAGCCGCAACCATCGAAAGAATGAAAATTGCGGGCTGGCATTTGTCTGAAGCGAGCGAGCTTCTACCGAGCGGCGAAGCGGCCGCAGGCTGTGCCGCGGAGCGAGGGCGGGGCCGAGGACAGAGAGGCCTTCGGCCGGATTCTAAAGGCAAGGATGCCGAATAGGCCGGGAACCCCGCCTTAAGCCCTGGCTGAGCCATAGGCCGCTCCGCGAGGACTTTGGTGCGAGCCAGACAATGCCAGCCTGTAACAAAGTTATTTTCGGGGGAGGTAATCATCATGCGCCGTAGGGCAGGGCCCATTGATTTCTGGATCTTACTGCCGGCTGTGCTCCTGCTCGGGATAGGGATTATCATGGTTTTCAGCGCCAGCGCCCTTACTTCCTCCTACAACTATGGCGATGCCTTCTACTTTTTAAAACGCCAGCTGGCCTGGTCGGCCATAGGCTTGAGCGGGCTTTTTTTTACCATGCAATGCGACTACACCCATTTACGCCGCCTGGCAACGCCTTTTCTGGGCCTGGCCATTATCCTCCTGATGCTGGTCTTAATTATCGGCACCGCTTCCCGAGGTTCGGCCCGCTGGCTGGGAGTAGGCTCCCTGAGTTTCCAGCCTTCGGAAACCATTAAACTAGCCATGGTCATCTTCCTGGCAGCCAGCCTGGCCCAGAACCGCCAGCGCCTCCATTCCCTGGCGCAGGGGATAGGTCCCTATCTTGCCCTGATGGCCCTGGTTTGTCTCTTAATCCTGGCTCAGCCCGACCTTGGCACGGCTGTGGCCGTGGCCGGGACCACCTACCTGATGTTGATGGTAGCCGGGGCCGATAAGGGTCACCTGGCTCTCCTGGCGGCCCTGGGGGTAGCGGCAGTGGCCCTGGCCATTGTCATTGCCCCTTACCGCATGGCCCGCTTTACGGCCTTTCTAGACCCCTGGGCTGACCCCCAGGGGAAGGGTTACCAGACCATCCAGTCCCTGCTGGCCATTGGCTCCGGCGGCCTCTTCGGTACCGGCCTGGGCCAGGGACGCCAGAAGCTCTATTATGTCCCCGAAAACCATACGGACTTTATCTTTGCCATCCTCAGCGAAGAGCTGGGGTTTATCGGCGCCGCCCTGGTGGTTATCCTGTTTTTAATCCTGGTCTGGCGGGGTTTCCATACGGCCTTTAAAGCTCCCGATGCCTTTGGCAGTTTCCTGGCCGCCGGCCTGACCATTATGCTGGCCCTCCAGGCCCTGATCAATATGGGGGTGGTCACCGGCCTGCTGCCGGTAACGGGGATTACCCTGCCCCTGCTCAGCTACGGCGGTTCTTCCTTGATCTTTTCCTTACTGGGTGTCGGCATCTTACTCAATATATCCCGCTATGCCCAGCACTGACTCGTACGCCAGTGCTGGATTAGAGGTGACCTGACTTTGCGAATTATTATTACCGGCGGGGGCACCGGGGGTCACGTCTACCCGGCCCTGGCCATTGCCCGGGGCCTGCACCAGGCCCGGCCGGAGGCAGAATTATTGTATATTGGTACAGCCAGGGGGCTGGAAGCAGATGTTGTCCCCAGGGCTGGCCTGCCTTTTGCAACCATTACCGTCCAGGGACTGGAGCGGCGCCGTATCTGGAAAAACGTTCCTGCCCTGGCGAAAATAATCCGGGGCCTGGGGGAAGCCTGGTTCCAGGTGCGGCGCTTCCGGCCTGAGCTGGTTGTAGGTACCGGCGGCTACGTCAGTGGCCCGGTGTGCTTGGCCGCGGCCCTGCAGGGCATACCGGTGGTTCTCCATGAACAGAATGCCTTTCCCGGCCTGACCAACCGCCTGCTGGCTACCATGGCCCGGGCCGTTTGCCTGACCTTCCCCGAGGCGGCCGGCCGTTTCTCCCGCCGCGCCCGACTGGTAACCACGGGCCTGCCGGTACGACCGGAAATTCTCCGGGCCGACCGTAGCGTTAGCCGCCAGCAACTGGGGCTCCGGGAAGCCCAGTTATTCATAGTGGTTGTCGGCGGCAGCCAGGGGGCCAAAAGCATTAATCAAGCCATGTTGCCGGTATTGAAAGAATTGGCCGGGCGGCCTGCCGTGAGTATACTCCAGGTAACAGGGCGCCGTGACTACGAAGTTTACCTGCAGCAGGTCCGGGAACGGGGAATAGACCTGGACAAATATGGCAATATTACCATTAAACCCTATATTTATGATCTGGAACATGCCCTGGCGGCAGCCGACCTGGTAATCGGGCGGGCAGGGGCTTCTTTTTTGGCAGAGATCCTGGCCAGGGGCTTGCCTTCCATCTTGATCCCTTACCCCCACGCTGCCGCCAACCACCAGGAGTATAACGCCCGCGCTGTGGCCAGGAAGGGGGCGGCCATCCTCATCCTGGACCGGGAACTTAAAGGCGGACGTCTCCACCAGGCCATCAACCATCTCCTGGCTGATCGCGGGCGCCTGCAGGCCATGGCAGCAGCAGCGGTGAGATTGGGCCGGCCTGATGCCCTGGAGGCCATCTTAGAGGTAATTTTAGCTGAACTGGACAGATCTAAAGGTTAAATTCAACACAGGACAAGCTCATGCCCTGCCTTGTTATCCTCCCATGCCAGTAGCCGGCCTCACGGATGGCGAGCAAGGGAGGACACCTCTGCCCAGGCACCTGTTATGCAGGCTATGCATATGATGCAAATGTAGCAGCCAGGGCGGGAGGAGCTCCGCAGGAAGGAGATGAAAGATTTGGGAGCAGGGGGTTGGACCCACTTCGTCGGCATTGGCGGGGTGGGTATGAGTGGCCTGGCCCAGCTGTTGCTGGTCCAGGGTTACCGGGTATCCGGCTCGGACCTCAAGGAAAATCATTTTACCCGGCAACTGGCAGCGCAGGGTGCTGTAATCTACCATCGCCATGAAGCCGGGAATATAGCTCCCGCGGTACAGGAGGTTGTTATATCCTCGGCAGTGCCGCCTGACAATCCGGAAGTTATTGCCGCCCGCCACCGGGGTTTACCCGTTATCAAGCGCGGGGAACTGCTGGCCCGGCTATTTAACGCCCGGCGTGGTATTGCTGTGGCCGGTGCTCACGGTAAAACCACGACTTCGGCCCTGGTAGCTCTGGCCCTGAAGGAAGCCGGCCTGGACCCGGCAGCCGTTATTGGCGGTTATGTCCGCGAATTTGAGAGCAATACCCTGCCGGGGAGGGGACCTTATTTTGTCGCCGAGGCCGATGAAAGCGACGGTTCTTTTTTATGGCTAAAGCCGGAAATCGCCCTGGTAACCAATATTGAGAGTGATCACCTGGATCACTACGGTAGCCTGGAAAGGATCGTCGCCGCCTTTGCCGCATTTTTGGACCAGGTCCGGCCGGGTGGCAAGGCCGTTTTATGTACCGAAGATCCCCGGGTGGCGGAGATTGCTGCCGGGAGCGGGCGGGTGGTAATTACTTATGGCTTTAGTGGTGAGCCCGATTACCGGGCCGGCGAAGTAACCTTGAGTGGCCTGGGGGGACGCGCTGGCATATATTACCATAACCACTACCTGGGAGAACTGGTTTTGAAGGTACCGGGGCGTCATAATATTTTGAATGCCCTGGGGGCTATCGCGGTAGCCCACCAGCTGGAGATACCTTTTCCGGTCATCGCCCGGGCCCTGGGGGCTTTTCGGGGTGTAGGCCGGCGCTTTGAGGTCCTCTGGGATGATGGTACTACCCGGGTGGTTGATGACTATGCTCACCACCCGACGGAAATCGAGGCTACCCTGGCGGCGGCCGGCCAGGTGGGAGCGCAACGGGTAGTGGCCGTCTTCCAGCCCCACCGTTATACCCGGACCTATCACCTCTACCGGGAATTCGGTCGTGCCTTTAACCGGGCTGATGTCGTTATTATTAATGATATTTATGCGGCCGGGGAAGAGCCCCTGGACGGAGTAACTTCCCGGCTCATTCTGGACGAAATCAAAAGAAACGGGCACCCGCAAGTCTATTACCTGCCTACCCTGGAAGAAACAGTGGCCTTTCTAAAAAAATCCTGTACTGCCGGGGACCTGATTTTAACCATGGGCGCAGGTGATATCTGGCGGGTAGGGGTTGAGCTGGCCCGCTTCCTGGCGGCGCAACAGGCTTTATCTGAGGTGGGCGCTGGCAGATGCATTTAGCGACCCTGGCGCGCGAACTACAGCAGGGTTTACGGGGAGAAGTATTGATCAACGAACCCCTGGCCCGCCACACAACCTGGCGCATAGGCGGGCCGGCCGATTTGCTCGCCCGGCCCGCAACCAGGGAAGAACTTGATTTTTGCCTGGGTTTCGCGAGGCAAAAGGGTTTACCCCTGCATATTATGGGTAACGGCTCCAATCTTTTAGTTCGTGATGGTGGTGTCCGCGGCCTGGTGGTCCAGACCAGAGCCTGGCGCCAGGTTCTGGTCCAGGGCCGGGTCATAAGGGCTTGCGCCGGCACCCTCATTGCCCGGGTGCTAGATGTAGCCGGCCGGGCCGGCCTGGGGGGCCTGGAGTTTGCTGCCGGCATCCCGGCTACCATTGGCGGGGCCGTGGTGATGAATGCCGGTACCCCGGAGGGCTGCCTGGGAGATATTGTCCGGGGGGTGGAGGTAATTGCCCCGGACGGCAGCCGGCATTACCTGGAGCGTCGGGAGATAACCTTTAGCTACCGCTCCAGTTCCTTACGCCGGGAGGGGACGGTAGTGGCCGTCGATTTAGCAATGACTGCCGGTGATCCCCGGGTAATCCAGGAGAGGGTGCGAAAAAATCTCGAGGGACGGCGGGCCAGGCAGCCCCTGGAATGGCCCAATGCCGGCAGCGTCTTTAAAAACCCGGCGGGCTATTATGCGGGTCAACTGATTGAAGAGGTGGAGGCCAAGGGGTGGCAGGCCGGCCAGGCGCAGGTGTCGACCAAACACGCTAACTTTATCATTAACCTGGGGGGGGCTACGGCTGCCGATGTCCTGGAACTCATAGCCAGGATCCAGGAGGCGGTAGCCAGGGCTTTCGGGATCAACCTGGAACTCGAAGTGGAAATTTGGGGTGATAGCCAGTAACTGGAGTGGCTACTATCCTGGCGGCTAACCGCCGTAAGCCGTATTTTTGGAGGGATAGGCCTTGGAGTGTCTGGTCATCAATGGGGGGCGACGCCTGGAAGGGGTGGTGGCCGTCAACGGGGCCAAAAATGCGGCTTTACCCATTATGGCGGCCATGCTCCTGGCAACAGGCGAGTGCACTTTGAGGCGGGTACCCAGTCTGCAGGATGTTACTGTGATGGCGGCTGTCATCCGCTCCCTGGGACTAAAGATAGAACGGAGTAATACTACCCTGCATGTGAGCCCGGCAACGGTTACGTTGCCCGAAGTACCGGCGGACTTGATGCGGCAACTCAGGGCTTCCAACCTGGTCATGGGCCCCCTCCTTGGTCGCTATCACTACTTCCGGGTTCCCTATCCCGGCGGTTGTGCCATCGGCTCCCGGCCCATGGACCTGCACCTGAAAGGTTTTACGGCCATGGGCGCTGAAGTAACGGAAAGACAGGGCTACATTGAGGCCAGGACGACCGGCCTCCAGGGAACTACCATCTACCTGGACTTTCCCAGCGTCGGGGCGACAGAAAACCTGATGATGGCCGCCGTCCTGGCTGAGGGGGTTACCATCCTCCACAATGCCGCCCGGGAACCGGAAATCGTCGACCTGCAGGATTTCCTTAATAGCCTGGGAGCCCGGATTCAAGGCGCCGGCCAGGATACCATCCGCATTGAAGGGGTTAAAGAGCTTAAACAGGCAGACTACCAGATTATCCCGGACCGCATTGAAGCCGGCACCTTCCTGGCGGCAGCGGCCGGAACCGGCGGCGATGTATTTGTGCAGGATTGCCAGGCGGAACACCTCCTGGCCGTCCTGGCCAAGCTAACAGAGATGGGGGCGAGGATTACGGTTAAAAGGGACGGCATTCGCCTCCAGGGGCCGGCACGTTTAAAGGCCGTCGACTGTAAGACTTTACCCTACCCGGGTTTTCCTACCGATATGCAGCCCCAGCTCATGGCCCTGATGACGGTAGCCAGCGGGACCAGCGTTCTGGTGGAGAGCATCTTTGAAAATCGTTTCAAACATGCCGCTGAATTACGGCGTCTGGGAGCCGATATTAAAATTGAAGGGCGGGTAGCAGTAATCAACGGCGTCCCGGGACTAAGCGGCTGCCTGGTGGAAGCTTCCGACCTGCGGGCCGGGGCGGCCCTGGTAATTGCCGGTCTCATGGCCGAAGGGCAAACCCGGTTGGAAGGCGTTTACCACCTGGACCGGGGCTATGAACAACTGGAAGTCCGCCTCAGGAGCTTGGGGGCGGATATCCGGCGACAGAATGGAAAGTAAGGGGTAAGAAGTTAGAAGACGTCTCACTTCTTACCCTCCATCTAGTGGACAGGCCTTCATTTTCTGGTATAATGGCAGTAAATGAGGTGGGTAGATGGTTGTCCAGGCCCATTCACCCCGGGTTTACCGGCGGCGCCGGCAGCGGGTGCGCCGATTATTGTTTTTCTTGTTAACGGTAGTGGCCTTATTTTATTTTATCCATTCTGGTTTCTTTAGCCTGGAAAACATAGAGATTACCGGAAACAAGTATATCCCAACGGCTGAATTGGAAAATTTAATTGGCGTGGCCAGGGGCATTAACCTCTGGCAGGTGGATACTGCCGCGATAGCCAAACGCCTGGCCACCCATCCCCTGGTAGCTAAGGCCAGGGTAAGTCGTCGCTGGCCCCGCACCCTGGCCGTCCAGATCGAGGAAAGGACACCGGTGGCTATCCTGGTGCAGGATGGTAGCTTTTTACTGGTCGATGGCAGCGGTGTGGTCATGGAAAGGATACCGCGTATAGGCCACTTACAGTTGCCACTCATTTCCGGGCTGGGCAAGCTGGAGAACACCGGTCCCGGCAGGGAGATTAACCATGCCGGCCTGCAGGCTGCCCTGGCAGTGATCCGGCAGATGCCACCTGGAGATTTAAACCAGCTGCAGGAAATAATAGCCTCTTCCCCTGTTAACCTGCAGCTAATCTGGGCGGGCAATATCCTGGTCAAGTTTGGCGACGGGCAACAGGTGGCGGAAAAGTTCAGCAGGTTGCATGAAGCCCTCCAGGGCCTTGCCGGCAGGGAGGCTGTTGATTATATTGATGTTAGCTTTGCGGGAGCGCCGGTAGTAAAATTTAACCAGCCTGAAAAACAGGGGAAGAAGGGATGAAGAAAGATGTGGATACCCTTAATCGGCCTTATCTTAGGAGTATTGATGGGCCTCCTGCTGCCCGTAAAGATACCGGTCGTCTACAGCAAGTATATGTCGGTGGCCGTCCTGGCGGCCCTGGATTCCGTTTTTGGGGGCTTGAGGGCCAGCATGGAGGAGAACTTTGATAATGCCATTTTCCTGACGGGCTTTTTTTCCAATACTTTGCTGGCAGCCTTTTTAGCCTATATAGGTGACCAGCTGGGGGTTGAGCTATATCTGGCGGCCGTCCTGGTCTTTGGCGTGCGTTTATTCCAGAACCTGGCTATCATCCGGCGCCATTTGCTAAAAAGGTAAGAAAATCTATTGCAAAAAAAGGGAAAGCGGAAGTTATGTTGAATTCTCCTTCTTAAAGAAGGCCGGGGAGCCTGGAGGTGCCAGAGTTTGCCCAAGGATAACGTGGTGGTCGGTCTCGATATAGGCACCACCAAGGTGGTGGCAGTAGTGGCGGAAGTCACGCTACAGGGCCGCCTGAATATCATTGGCCTGGGGGAAACACCGTCCGGGGGCTTGCGCAAAGGTATAATTGTCGATATTGAAAATACAGCCCGGGCCATTGAAAAAGCGGTGGAACAGGCCGAGCGCATGAGCGGTTGCCGTATTGCTTCAGCCTTTGTTGGCCTGACAGGTCCCCATATCGGCTCCGTTAACAACCGCGGGGTAGTAGCCGTTACCGGTGAAGACGGTGAAGTCGGGCCCGAGGATGTGGAGCGGGTCCTCCAGGCAGCCCGGGTAATACCCCTGCCGGCCGACAGGCGGATCATCCATGTACTACCGCGCCAGTATATTGTCGATGGCTATGACGGCATCATGGACCCGATCGGCATGAGCGGTTCGCGTCTGGAAGTGGAAACCCAGATTGTCACCGCTGCCGGGGCTGCCGTCCAGAATACCCTGAAAAGCGTGCAACGGGCCGGCCTGGCAATCGCGGAACTGGTATTAAATCCCCTGGCTTCGGCTGAGGCGGTACTCCAGCAGGCAGAAAAGGAACTGGGTACCGTGGTGGTCGATATCGGTGGCGGCACGACGGAAATTGCCGTGATCTCCCAGGGGTGCCTGTGGTTTGCCGCCGTCCTGCCTATAGGCAGCGAGCATATAACCAGTGACCTGGCGGTGGGTTTACGTACCCCTCTTACCCAGGCCGAGGCTATAAAAAAGGAACACGGATGTGTCCTGGCGGAGCTGGCAGCTGAAAATGAATTTATCGAGGTGCCGGCGGTAGGGGGCAAGGAGAAAAAGCGGGTACCCAAAAAGATGCTGGCGGCTATTATCGAGCCCCGGGTAGAGGAGATTTTTACCCTTGTCCGCCGGGAGATTAACGGCTCCCATTTCCAGGGCCTTTTACCGGGAGGGGTGGTCTTGACAGGTGGCGGCGCTTTACTCGAGGGGATAACCCAGCTGGCCGGCGAGGCCCTGGCCATGCCGGTCCGCCTTGGCTGGCCGGAGCATAGCGGCGGGCTGGCCGATATGGTGGCTTCTCCGGCTTATGCCACCGCGGTGGGCCTGGTGAATTATGGCGCCGGTCGCCTGGCCCATACCCAGGCTGCCGCCGGCCGGGAAGTTATCTGGGAAAACTTCTGGGCGAAGATTAAAAACTGGTGGCGCGAGCTTTTTTAAATTACAAAGGAGGAGTTCCGGGTGCTGGAATTTGAGGATGGCGATCTCAATCAATTTGCTGCCATTAAGGTGGTGGGAGTAGGTGGAGGCGGCAATAACGCCGTTAACCGGATGATTGCTGCCGGTCTGCGGGGAGTAGAATTTATCAGCGTTAATACGGATGCCCAGGCCCTGCGCCTTTGCCAGGCCGAACAAAAGATCCAGATTGGGGCCAAGTTGACCAAAGGCCTGGGGGCGGGGGCTAATCCGGAAATCGGTAAAAAGGCGGCGGAAGAAAGCCGGGAAGAGCTGGCCCAGCGCCTGCAGGGGGCCGATATGGTTTTTGTCACTGCCGGCATGGGGGGCGGCACGGGTACCGGTGCGGCGCCGGTGGTGGCCCAGGTCGCCAAGGAGGCCGGAGCCCTGACTGTTGGTGTTGTCACCCGTCCTTTTAGCTTTGAAGGCCGGAAACGGGCCAGCCAGGCCGAAGCTGGTATAGCCGAGTTAAAGACAAAGGTTGACACCCTGATTATTATCCCCAACGACCGGTTGCTACAGGTAGCCGACAAGCAGACCTCTATCCTGGAGGCCTTCCGTATTGCGGATGACGTTTTGCGCCAGGGCGTCCAGGGCATTTCCGACCTGATTGCCGTGCCTGGCTTGATCAACCTGGATTTTGCCGATGTCAAGACCATTATGTCTGATGCCGGTTCGGCCCTGATGGGTATAGGCAGGGCTACCGGCGAAAAAAGGGCCGCGGAAGCAGCCAGGATGGCCATTTCCAGCCCCCTGCTGGAAACCTCCATCGAAGGGGCCCGCGGTGTGCTGCTAAACATTACCGGGGGCACCAACCTGGGCCTGCTGGAAGTTAATGAGGCGGCTGAAATCGTGGCCGCGGCGGCCGACCCGGAAGCGAACATAATTTTTGGCGCCGTCATTGATGAAAGCTTGAAGGATGAAATCCGCATTACCGTCATTGCTACCGGTTTTGAAGCCGTGCCAGCAGCCCAGAAAGAGGCGGCGGCAACCCGTGATGCGGATCTCAACATTAAGCCCTTTAATATTGACGACCTGGACATACCGGCCTTCCTGCGGCGAAGGTAATACTTTCGCTAAGGCCGCTTAACCCCCGTTAAAGCTCGCTCGCTACATATAAAGCCAGCCTTTTACCATTTTTCATTCTCCAGCAAACTACTCCTTCCGTTAGGACATAATTTTCCCGCCCATGTGGCGTGGTACTGTTGCTTAAACCTGTTACCCGGGTAACAGGTTTTTTCCTGTCCACCATCTGACAAAATATTCCATAACCGGGTTATATAATAAATATGGTTATGAAACTGCCATAATGCTCATATCATGGTAATAATTAGTGTAACCTCCGGGGAAGGGAGGCTGGTCTACCTGTGGTTTATTTAGATGTCCTGCTGGCCATTAACCTGGTTATGGATTACCTCATCCTCTGGACAACGGCCAGGCTGGGACAGCTGGCAACTACCGGCTGGCGGCTGCTGGCCGGGGCAGCGGTAGGAGCAGTTTATTCTCTGGTCATCCTGTTTCCCGGTGGCGAATGGAAGCAGGTCCTGCTTGTCAAAATTTTATTTTCCGTAATTATGGTCCTGGTAGCCTTCTACCCCTTAAACGGGCGGCGGTTTCTCCAGGCCCTGGTCTATTTTTACCTGGCGGCCTTTGCCATGGGTGGGGCGATGCTGGGGGCTGTTTACTTGGCCGACGGGGAGGCGGCAACACCCGTCATGGGGGGAACGCTGGTCCTGGTCCATAATATCCGTTACACGTGGCTGCTGGTGGCCGTGGCGGCTGCCGGGATGCTGGCCGTTTTCGGGACAGGCTGGCTAAAAAAAAACTTCTGGCAGCAGGTACTGCGTTTGCCCGTGATCATAACCTTTGCCGGCCGGCAGCGGGCCTTAAAGGCCCTGGTTGATACCGGCAACAGCCTGCGGGATCCATTTACCCAGCGGCCGGTAATCATTGTAGAATACAGCGCCCTGAAGGGCCTCCTCCCGGAAGAGATTATCAAACACTACAGCAGCCAGGAGGAGCCCGACCTGGAAAGCCTGATAAAGTCCCTGGCCAGTTCGCCCTGGGCGACAAGGCTACGCCTGTTACCCTACCATTCCCTTGGCCAGAGCCATGGTATGTTGCTGGGTCTTAGACCCGATGAAGTAATCGTCATCACAAATGAACGCATGATCAGGATAAAAGATGTGATGGTGGGCCTGTACCGGGAGCGGCTGTCGCCGGAAGGAAATTACCGCGCGTTATTACACCCGGATTTGCTGCAAATCAGTATGGGCCTCTAAGGGGGGGAAGAGCTCATGCAGCAGCTATTTATAATGGCGAAATTAAAAATACAGGAGTTTTATGGCCGCCTGGTAGTAAGGTTGAAATGGCTGGGCGAAGTTTTTTATGTCGGCAGCAGTGAAGCCCTGCCACCCCCCCTTTCCAGCGATGAAGAGATGAGCCTTCTCCTGCGCCTGGAGGACGGCGACGCCGGTGTAAAAACCGTACTTATCGAGCGCAACCTGCGCCTGGTAGTCTACATTGCCCGCAAATTTGAAAATACCGGCGTGGGGATTGAAGATCTGGTTTCCATTGGTACCATCGGCCTCATTAAAGCCGTCAATACCTTTGACCCTAAGAAGCGCATCAAGCTGGCCACCTATGCTTCCCGCTGTATTGAAAATGAAATTTTAATGCACCTGCGGCGCAATAATAAGACGCGGGCCGAGGTTTCCTTTGACGAGCCGTTAAACATTGACTGGGACGGCAATGAGCTTTTGCTCTCCGATGTCCTGGGTACTGATAATGATATTATTTATAAATCCATTGAAGAAGAGGTCGACCGCAAGCTCCTGCAGATGGCCATGCGGAAACTCTCGGCCCGGGAGCGCAAGATCATGGAATTTCGTTTTGGCCTCCTGGACGGCGTGGAAAAAACCCAGAAGGAGGTAGCCGACATCCTGGGCATCTCCCAGTCCTACATTTCCCGCCTGGAAAAACGGATTATCAAACGCCTGCGTAAAGAAATCGCCCGGATGGAATAAGGGGAGCTTAAAATAGCTCCCTTTATTTTGCCCTTTTGCCGGGCCGGTATAAAAGCAGGGAGGCATGGTAATAATTATCCCAGAGCCACCGTCAGGAGGTTTCTCGCCAGTGATGCTCAATAAAGTAGAAATTTGCGGTGTGAATACCTCCAAGTTACCCTTGCTGACCAGCGAGGAGATGCGGCAGCTTTTTGAGGCCATGCAAAAGGGGGAACCGGAGGCCCGGGAAAAGCTCATTAAAGGCAATTTACGCCTGGTCCTGAGCGTCATCCAGCGCTTTACCAACCGGGGCGAGTATGTCGACGATCTTTTCCAGGTAGGCTGCATCGGCCTGATGAAGGCCATCGATAACTTTGACCTGAGCCAGAATGTCAAGTTTTCCACCTATGCCGTACCCATGATCATCGGGGAGATCAGGCGTTACCTGCGGGATAATAATCCCATCCGGGTAAGCCGCTCTTTGCGGGATATTGCCTACAAAGCCCTCCAGGTAAGGGACGTGCTGGTAAATAAACTGGCCCGGGAACCTTCGGTAACGGAAATTGCCAGGGAAATCAATATCCCCCAGGAAGAAGTAATTTTTGCCCTGGATGCCATCCAGGAACCGGTATCCCTCTTTGAGCCCATCTACCATGACGGCGGCGATCCCATCTATGTCATGGACCAGATAGGTGATGAAAAAAACCAGGATGGTAGCTGGCTGGAAAGCATAGCCATCCGGGAAGCCCTGAATAAATTAAACCCCAGGGAGCGCCTGATTTTATCCCTGCGCTTCTTTGAAGGTAAAACCCAGATGGAAGTAGCCGATGAAATCGGCATCTCGCAGGCCCAGGTTTCCCGGCTGGAAAAAGCCGCCCTCCAGCATATGCGCAAATATATTTGATTTCCAATTTACGGAGGTGTCAAGGAGTGTCTTTATTGAAGAGGTCGATATTATTCTTTGTCCTGGCCGGCTTATTATTCCTCGGCGGGGAAGCGGCCTGGAGGGGCAGGGAGGTAGCGGTACCGGCCTATAACTCCCATAACTTAATCCGGCTCCACGTCATTGCCAACAGCGACACTACTGCCGACCAGGAATTGAAACGTCATGTCCGCGACGCCGTCCTGGCCAGTATCGGCCGGAGCGTGGCCGCAGCCGGGGATATTGGTGCCGCCAGGCAGCTGGTCAGTCATAACCTGGCCGCCATTACAGCTGCGGCCGAGGCGCAAATCCGGCGGGAAGGGCAAAATTATACCGTCAGGACGGAATTCGGTGACTTTGCTTTCCCCACCAGAGCTTACGGGGATATAACTCTCCCGGCAGGAAACTACGAAGCCGTCCGCCTGGTGATTGGCGCCGGTAAAGGGGAAAACTGGTGGTGCGTCCTGTTCCCGCCCCTGTGCCTGGTAGATGCCGCCGGTAAAGTAACTGATGCTGCCCTTACCAGCCGGCCGGTAATGGCCGGGGAGGAAGGGCGGGCAAAAATCCGGGTAGGATGGAAGATTTTAGAGATATTTCAATCCTCACGCCACCGCCTGGCGGGATTATGGCCTTAAACCAGCAACGCTGGTTTTTTCTTTTTTGGCCTTCAGGTCCTATCCGGGTCATATAATTTAATATAACAGGGAAGACCCCGGGCTACAGCCGGAGGTGGTGAGCGTGATCCGGGTGACCGAACTGCGCCAGCGGGAGGTAATCAATGTCATTGATGGGCGGCGGCTGGGAACAATCAAAGATATTGACCTGGACCTGGAGGCCGGACGGGTAAAGGCTTTAATCGTACCCGGACAGGGAGGCAGGTTTTTTTTCTTTTTTGGCCGGGACGAAGATTTAATCATCCCCTGGGAAAACGTAGTTAAAGTAGGAATTGACGTTATCCTGGTAGAAAGTTATAGCTGCACGGCTCCTGTGCACCGGGAAAAATAGAGGTGTAATATGTGGCCGGGCTGCGTGCCGAACAGGTGATTTATGATATAATAAAGGCCAGGGGTGGTTTTTCTTTGGCTCCCTTGATCAGGGAAAATATTAATGGGATTGACTGCTGGCGAGAGGCCTTCCTCGAGGAACAGGCGCCGGTCCGGGCTTATTTCAGCGGCCGGGCCGGAGGCTGCAGCCAGCCCCCCTATGATACTTTGAACCTGGGTTTGCACGTGGGTGATGCCCCGGCAGCGGTACTGGCCAACCGGCGCCGGCTGGCGGGGGCCCTGGACCTGCCCCTGGAGGAGTGGGTAATCGGCGAGCAGGTCCATGGTAACAGGGTGGCCCTGGTGGGACGGCAGGATGCCGGCCGGGGTGCCGGGGAATTGGCTACGGCCCTGCCGGGTGTTGATGCCCTGGTGACCGCTGCACCGGGGGTTACCCTGGTGGCCTTTTTTGCCGACTGCGTACCCCTTTACCTGGTGGACCCGGTAAGGGGTATTATAGGCCTGGCCCACGCCGGCTGGAAGGGCACGGTCTTACAGGTGGGAACCCGAGTGGTGGCCAGGATGGTGGCAGCATATAACAGTGACCCCGCCGAACTCCTGGCAGCCATCGGACCGGCCATCGGGCCCTGCTGCTACCAGGTAGATCACCGGGTGGCGGGGGCAGTCAAGGAGCATCTCCCCTGGGCCGGCGAAGTTTTAACGCCCGACGGGCCCGGCCACTACCGCCTGGACCTTCCCCGGGCCAACTACCTGGAACTCCTGGCCGCAGGACTAAAGCCGGAGCATATTACCAGCGCCGGTCTCTGTACCTGCTGCCGGGCCGGCACCTTTTTCTCTTACCGGGCGGCTGGTGGCCCTACCGGGCGCCAGGCAGCATTATTATCCCTCTTGAGGTAGATATTATGAGGCCAGCTTATAATCCAGCCCTCCCGGCCCGGCCACGGCAACGCCGGCGGCGGGGGCGTTTTATCTTGCCGGTCCTGGGCTTGATGCTTTTTGCCCTGGCGGCCTGGCTGGGTTGCCAGCAGGTCGTTAAGGCCATTGCCTGGCACTTTTTAAAGGTCGAACGGGTTGATTACGGCGTCCTGGAGGACACCCTCCCCCTGGAGGTTTTTATTGCCAGGGAAGAGGAGGTCCTGGTAGCCCCGGCCACGGGGGCCTTAGTCCCGGTAGTACCAGAAGGGGAGCGGGTACCGGTAGGAGCTACCATTGCCCGGCTTTTACCCGTGGCAGCCGCACCGCCAGGGCAGGGTCCCCTGGAAATCAAAGCCTCCTTTCCCGGCCAGGTTTCCTACCACACCGACGGCCTGGAAAAGGCCCTGCAGCCGGCCAGCCTGGGCAATATCAATTACCAGGAACTAAAGCGCCTGGTGGAACTGGCCGGCCCGGTGACGGCGGAGGGCCAGGTGAAAGCCGGTACGGCCATCGGCCGCCTGGTCAACAACCTGGCTCCCCTGGCCGTGTATGCCCCCCTGGCAGACTTCCCCCCCGGCTGGCAGGCAGGCAAAAGGGTAAATCTTAAATTGCCGGGGTCCGGGGACGAGGTCCGGGCCAGCATTACCCGGTTGCAGGATGAAGGCCGGCAGAAGGCCGTCCTCATGACCATTGCCTCCTGGGACGAGCGCTGGCTTAAACCCCGCCGGCTGGAAGTAGCTGCGGTATTGAACCGTTACCGGGGGATAATATTACCGGCTGCTGCTTTGAGTAGCGGGCCAGGGGGAGCAAAGGGGGTCTACCTCCTGGGGGACCGGGGGATCAAATGGCAGCCGGTTAGCATTGAAGGCCAGGTAGGGGACAGGGTGGCCGTCCGGGGCCTGGAAGCCGGGACGGAAGTGGTTGTCACCCCTGGTCTGGTCCGGTGGCTGCGTAATTAGAAGCGGGGAGTCTAGCAGGATTTAATATAAAGATGTAGAAATTATAGAGGATTGGCGGAGGAAAAAAGATGGTTAACCTGGCAGAAAATATCGCCCTGGTACGGGAAAGGATGGCCGCTGCCGCCCGCCGCAGCGGGCGGCGGCCGGAAGAGATAACCCTGGTGGCGGTGACGAAAACTATTCCCCCGGAGCGCATCCAGGAGGCCGTAAGTTTAGGTCTCAAAGACCTGGGGGAAAACCGGGTCCAGGAACTCCTGGCCAAGCAGCCCTACATAACCGGTGGCAACTGGCACCTGATCGGTCATCTCCAGCGCAATAAAGCCCGCCAGGTATGGGATAAGGTGTGCCTGATCCATTCCATTGACAGCCTGGAACTGGCCCGGGAACTGGACAGGCGGGCCATGGCTGCCGGGCGCCGGGTTAATATCCTCCTGGAGGTTAATGTGGCCGGGGAGGAGAGTAAATTTGGCCTGGCACCTGAAGCGGTAATCCCCTTCGTGCGGGAAATCACGGGGTTTACAGGCCTCCGCCTTCTGGGCCTGATGACAGTAGCTCCCCTGGTAAAGGAGGCCGAAGAGGTGCGGCCTGTTTTCCGCCGGCTGGCAGAGTTACGGCGGGAAGTGGAAGCCCTGCACCTGCCGGGGGTGGACATGCATTACCTTTCCATGGGTATGACCAACGATTTTGAAGTAGCCATTGAAGAAGGAGCCAATCTGGTGAGAATTGGCACGGCCATCTTTGGTCCCCGGGTATAATAAAGCTATGGCGGAGGTGCAACAGCAATGGCCTTTTGGGATGGATTACTTAACTGGCTGGGTTACGGCCATGAAGAAGATGCCCCGGTCACAGACAACCTGGTCAAGGAACCGGAATTGCGCCCAACCCCTCCTAACACCGGGAAAGCTAAGCTGGTAAGCTTACCGACAGCACGCCAGGCCCTGCGCCTGGTTATTGCCCGGCCCCAGTCCTTTGACCAGGCGGCAAACTTAGCGGAGAACCTGAAAAACTACCGGCCGGTAATTGTCAACGTGGAAGCCCTGCCCGTCGATGAGGCCAAGCGGATTATCGACTTTTTAAGTGGTGCTACCTATGCCCTGGGCGGGCGGGTGCGCCGGGTAACGAGCGGCATCTTTTTATTTACCTCCAGCAATATTGATTTGAGCGGTGACCTGGAAGAGCAGGTGACAGGCGGAAGCAACTGGCTGGAAGCAGCCGGCCGCAAGTGACCAGGGGGGGCTTATTTATGGAGGGTAATATTGGCTTTTTGGGCGCCGGCGCCATGGGCGAGGCACTGATTCGTGGCCTGGTGCAGGGCCGGGTGGTACCACCGGAGAGAATCCTGGCTTACGACATCCGCCGGGAAAGGCTACAGGAACTGCAGCAAACTTATGGCTTGCAGGCCGTGACCGGCAGGGAAGAACTGGTAAGAAAGGCTGATATCATCATCCTGGCCGTCAAACCCCAGAATGTGAAGGAGGCCCTGGCAGGCCTTGAGGTCGGGAAGGGGAAACTGGTAATCTCCATTATTGCCGGCATTACCCTGGCCGGGCTGGCAACTTACCTTGGGGAAGTGCCAGTAGTGCGGGTGGTGCCCAATACTCCCGCCCTGGTAGGGGAGGGTATGACTGCCCTGGCAGCCAACAAATTTGTCCGGCCGGAAGCCCTGGAGGAGGCCATGGCTATTTTCCGCTCCGTCGGCCGGGTCATGGTTTTACCGGAGGAACAGCTCAATGCCGTCACCGGTTTGAGCGGCAGCGGGCCGGCCTATATTTATATGCTTATTGAAGCCCTGGCCGACGGCGGCGTGCGCCAGGGGCTTACCCGGCCGGTGGCTTTAGAACTGGCGGCCCAGACCGTCCTGGGAGCGGCGCGGATGGTGCTGGCTACCGGCGAACACCCGGGGGTCCTGAAGGATAAAGTAACTTCGCCGGCGGGAACCACCATCGCCGGCCTGGCCGTCCTGGAAGACCGGGGTATGCGGGGAGCCATCATCCGGGCGGTGGAGGCAGCCACCCTCCGGGCCGAGAGTTTAAGTAAGGAGTAGAGTTCATGCCAACTTTAGCAATCTTAATTCGAGTCGCCTTTGAGGTGTTAAACTGGCTGATTATTGCCCGCATCCTCATATCCTGGTTTCCCCATGACCCCTATCACCCCGTTATGCGTTTTATTTACGAAGTTACCGAACCGGTCCTGGCCCCCTTTCGCCGCCTCATGCCGCGGACCAGTATCCCCATTGACTTTTCCCCCATTATCGCCGTCCTGGTTTTACAGCTGGTTGAACGCCTGCTCATCAGTTTTATTCTGCGCCTGGGATAGGAGAGGGACATCATGCTGACACCCCTGGATATCAACAAAAAAGAATTCCACCGGTCTTTTCGCGGCTACAGCTGCGAAGAGGTTGATGAATTCCTGGAGCAGGTCTTGCGGGACTATGGCCAGGTCTTCCGGGAAAACCAGGAGTTGCGGGAAAAAAACCTGCGCCTGACAGAGGAACTGGAACGTTATGCCCGCCTGGAACAAACCCTCAAGGATGCCCTGGTCATGGCCCAGCAAACAGCCGACGAAATGCGCCAGAACGCCCAGCGGGAAGCGAGCCTGATCTTACAAGAGGCGGAGAATAAAGCCCGGGAGATTTTAAACCAGGCCCGGCTGCAGGTGGAAAAGGCCGAGCGCTACCAGAGCGACCTGGAAGCCAGGGCCGCCGCCTTTAAAATGCGCCTGCGTTCCTTCCTCCAGGCCCAGCTGGAACTCCTGGCCACGGAAGAAGTGGCAGCCGCCGCCGTAACCGATGGGCAACCGGCTGGGATACAAGACCCTCATGCCGCTAACGCGGCACCATCAGAAGGATGAAAATAACGGGCTGGCATTTGTTTGGAGCGAGTAAAAACAATGCCAGCCTGCTGCGAATTTATTTTCAGGGTAGAGAAACAGAAAAGACCGGGCCCGGCCTTGATCCGGGGCTCTAAATATGGATATAATTTGAGCAATGATAGGTAAGCCGCAAAAGTACCTTCACATAAGGCGAAAGCAATGGCATATGCAGGCATTCAAGGAGTGACGACGCTAAGTGGATTATAGTAAAACGCTAAATCTTCCCCGGACCGATTTCCCCATGCGGGCCAACCTGCCCCAGCGGGAGCCGGAGATCCTCAAATTCTGGGAGGAACACGATATTTACCGGCAGGTCCAGGAAGCCAACAAAGGTAAGCCCAAATTTATTCTCCATGACGGGCCGCCCTATGCCAACGGCCATATCCACCTGGGACATACTTTAAATAAAATCCTGAAAGACATCATCGTTAAATATCACTCCATGAACGGCTATGATGCCCCTTATGTTCCTGGATGGGATACCCACGGCCTGCCTATTGAGCAGCAGGCCATTAAGGACCTGGGGCTCAACCGCCACGCCATCGATGTTGTCGAGTTCCGCAACCGCTGTCGCGATTACGCCTTAAAATACGTCAACATCCAGCGGGAGGAATTCAAGCGCCTGGGCGTCCGGGGCGACTGGGAACACCCCTATCTCACCCTGGAGCCGGAATACGAGGCCATCCAGATCGGCATCTTTGGCGAGATGGCCAAAAAGGGCTATATCTATAAGGGACTCAAGCCGGTTTACTGGTGTACCGATTGCGAAACGGCCCTGGCCGAAGCCGAGGTGGAATACGGCGAAAAACGTTCGCCCTCTATTTATGTTAAGTTCCCGGTGGTCGATCCCCGCGGCCTTTTTGAGGCCCAGGGAAGCTTTATCGTCATCTGGACGACAACGCCCTGGACCTTACCGGCCAATGTGGCCATTGCCCTGCACCCGGAGTTCAAGTACGTCCTGGTCCGGGTGGGGGATGAACGCTATCTCATGGCAGCGGAACTTTACCGCCAGGTCTTGGAACTGCTGGCAATTAAAGATTACCAGGTGGTGGCTGCCTTCACCGGTGCTGAACTGGAAGGGGTTCTCTGTCGCAACCCCCTTATGGAGCGGGATTCTGTCGTTATCCTGGGCGAACATGTTACCCTGGAACAGGGTACCGGTTGCGTGCATACGGCCCCCGGCCATGGCCTGGAGGACTACGAAGTAGGTATGCGCTATAACCTGCCGGTACTCTCGCCCCTGGATGACCGGGGTTACTTTACCGCCGCAGGCGGTCAGTTTGCCGGCCTTTTCGTGGAAGAGGCCAATAAAGCCGTGGTCAAAGAGCTGGAAGCCAGGGGGGCCCTGCTGCATTTTAGTTTTATCAAGCACCAGTACCCCCACTGCTGGCGCTGCAAGCATCCTGTTATTTTCCGGGCTACGGAGCAGTGGTTTGCTTCTGTTGACGGCTTCCGGCAGCAGGCCCTGGCAGCCATTAAAGAAGTAAAATGGATCCCGGCCTGGGGCGAAGACCGCATTTACAACATGGTGGCCGAACGCAGCGACTGGTGTATCTCCCGCCAGCGGACGTGGGGCGTGCCCATTCCCATCTTTTACTGCGTAGACTGCGGTAAAGAAATTATCAACGATGCCACCATCAGCCATTTGCAGGAACTTTTCCGGGAATTCGGTTCCAATGTATGGTTTGCCCGGGAGGCGCAGGAACTGGTGCCGGAAGGGTTAAAATGCCCTGCCTGCGGTGGCCGGGAATTCCGCAAGGAAACGGATATCATGGACGTGTGGTTTGATTCCGGTTCCAGCCACGCCGCCGTGCTCACCACCAGGCCGGAGCTGGGCTGGCCGGCCGACCTGTACCTGGAGGGAAGTGACCAGCACCGGGGCTGGTTTAACTCCTCCCTGTCGACGGCAGTGGCCACCCGTGGGCAGGCCCCTTACCGCCAGGTACTGACCCACGGCTTTCTGGTAGATGAGGAAGGACGCAAGATGTCCAAGTCCCTCGGTAACGGCATCGACCCGGCGGACGTCATCCGGGAAAAGGGGGCCGATGTCCTGCGCCTGTGGGTGGCTTCGGCCGACTACCGGCGGGATGTAGCTGCTTCACCCGGCATCATGCAGCAGCTTACCGAGGCTTACCGCAAAATCCGCAATACCTGCCGGTTCCTGCTGGCCAACCTTTACGACTATGATCCCCAAAAAGATAGAGTAAGCCGGGAGGAAATCCTGGAAATAGACCGCTGGGCCATGGATAAACTCCAGCGCCTGGTGGCCAGGGTCACCAATGCCTACAACGAATATGAGTTCCATGTGGTTTACCACAGCATCCATAATTTCTGCGCCGTTGATCTGAGTGCCGTCTACCTGGATATCATCAAGGACCGCCTCTATACCTGGCCGGCCGCTTCCCGGGGGCGGCGTTCGGCCCAGACGGTACTTTATGAAACTATCAACGTCCTGGTACGACTGTTAACGCCAATACTCGCCTTTACCACGGAAGAAATCTGGCGTTATCTACCAGCAACTCCCGGAAAACCCTTCAGTGTCCAGCTGGCCGGCTGGCCACAGGTGCAAGATGAATTTCTGGATGACGAACTGCAAGCCAGGTGGGATAAAATTTTCCAGGTCCGGGAGGTTGTTACCCGCGCCCTGGAGCGGGCCCGCCAGGAGCAGGGCCTGGGCAATTCCTTAAATGCCGCCGTCCACCTTTACCCTGATAGCGGGCTGTACCGGTTCCTCCAGCCCCTGGAAGGGGAGCTGGCGACCATCTTTATTGTTTCCCTGGCAGTTTTACATTCCCCGGGGGTAGAGGCTCCGGCCACTGCCTTTGCCGCCGAGGACCTCCCGGGTCTCAAGGTCCTGGTGGAGATGGCTCCTGGTGAAAAATGTGAACGCTGCTGGATGGTCAGCCCCACCGTAGGCCGGGACAGCGACCATCCCACCCTGTGCGAGCGCTGTGCTGCTGTTCTGCGCCAGGCTTAAAAGAACCAGCCATAAAAACGAAGGAGTTGGCCATACTAAAAAAGCCAGTAATTTGCTACTAGATCATACCAGGCGGAAGTAATAACCAGGAAAGGATGGGCAGGGACGGTGAGGCTATTCCAGGCAGAAGACTTTTTGCCCGTGGAAGTTCCGGTGGGGGTTTCTGGTCGCCATATCCATCTCTGCCGGGAGGATCTCGACGCCCTTTTTGGCCCCGGTTATGAACTGGCAGTCTACCGGGAACTCAGCCAGCCGGGGGAATTTGCTGCCAGGGAGACGGTGACCATCGTCGCTCCCCGCGGCGTCCTGGAGGGGGTCCGGGTCCTGGGGCCGGTACGGCCCTACTCCCAGGTGGAAATAGCCATGACCGACGGCTTCCGCCTGGGACTAAAGCCGCCGGTACGGGAATCCGGTGACCTGGCTGATACGCCGGGCGTCGCGGTGGTCGGGCCGGCCGGAGCCATCAACCTGCGCCGGGGGGTTATTTTAGCGGCCCGCCATATCCACATGGAAGAAGACCGGGCTAAGGCCCTCCACCTCCATGACGACCAGCGGGTCCAGGTTTGGGTGCCCGGGATAAGAGGTATGATCTTAGATAATGTAATTATCCGGACCAGCCCCCACTACCGCCTGGAGCTGCACCTGGATACCGACGAGGCCAATGCCGCCCTGCTGGCCGGTGGCGATAAGGTTAGAATCCTGCGACCATAAGACGCAGGATTTTATGTTTTAAGGCGCCTGGTGGCAGGGAAAGATATTTATTGCCAACTCTATTTGCCGGGGTGTAATATTTTTGGCCGAAACAGAGAGCGGGGCTGCTTTCCTGGCGGAAAAAGTGCAGCAGCTCATCACCACCATCGAAAAAGCCAACGTCGCCGAGTGGATCGAACTCTACCACCGACCCTGGCGGCTCCTGTACTTGAACTTTGCCGCCGGGGTAGCCAGGGGTCTGGGTATAGCCGTGGGTTTTACCATCCTGGGCGCCATTGTGATCTACATCATCCGTGAACTGGCCCTGCTCAACCTGCCGGTCATTGGTAAACTCATTGCGGAAATTGTTCGTATGGTCCAGCAACAAATTTAGATCATTACAAAGGGGAGGTACTACCTTGGACCAACAATCCCTGGAGCATTTTCGCCAGAAATTGCTGGAGGAAAAGAAAAGGCTGGAAGAACAAATAGATACCTTTAACAGCGGGGGATTGCGGGAGTCCCTGCTGGAGTCCACCCAGGAGCTTTCCCGCTATGATAACCACCCGGGAGATCTCGGTAGTGAAGAATTCGAGCGCAGCAAAGACCTGGCCTTGAGGGATAACGCCCGCATCCAGCTGCAAAAGATAGACGATGCCCTGGAGAGCATCCAGGAAGGGACCTACGGCTACTGCCGGGTGTGCGGGCGGGAGATACCCCGGGAACGGCTGGAGGCCATCCCGGAAACTACCCTGTGCCTGCAGTGCCGCCAAAAAATTGAAGGGACAGGAGACATTAACCGGCGCCCCATTGAAGAACAGGTCATCTTGCCTCCCTTTGGCGGCCAGTTCTCTGACCCGTATCAAAAACACCCGGATGAGGAAGAAGCCATCATGTATGACGGTGAAGACACCTGGCAGGACCTGGCCCGGACTATTGAACACGCTTCGGAATCCCGCAGCGGGGCCTACTTTGGCCCCCTGGACCTGGATGAAGACCAGGGTTATGTTGAGCCGGTAGAAGGCATCCCTTATTTTAAAGGTGCCGACGGCATGTTTTATGAAGATACCGGGGCCTACATTGATGACGAAGGGGCCCCGGAGAAAAAGGTAATTGGCGATGCCGGCTGGGACCTTCAAAAGTAGTTTACCCATACCGGCTGACGTGGTATGATAGAGAACTGGAGAGCGGGGGAGGAGTTTATGCATAAAGCCTTGACCATTGCTGGTTCCGATTCCGGGGGCGGGGCCGGTATTCAGGCCGACTTGAAGACCTTTGCCGCCCTCAAAGTTTACGGTACCAGCGTGATTACTTCCGTAACGGCCCAGAATACCCTGGGGGTGCAGGGGACCTTCGACCTACCGCCGGAATTCGTCGGCCGGCAACTGGATGCCGTTTTAAGCGATATCGGTGCCGACGCCGTCAAAACCGGGATGCTGGCCAATGCCGGTATAATCGAAGTCGTAGCCGCCAAGGTGCAGGAGTACGGGGTAAAGAACCTGGTCATTGACCCGGTCATGGTGGCCAAGAGCGGCCATCACCTGCTGGCCCGGGAAGCCCGCCGGGCTTTGCAGGAAAAGCTGCTGCCCCTGGCCCTGGTCATTACCCCCAACCTGGATGAGGCCGGCGTGCTGGCGGGGCGCGAGATTACCAGTGAAGATGAGATGGTAGCCGCGGCCCGGGAGTTGCATGACCTGGGTGTACCCTATGTTTTAGTCAAGGGAGGGCACCTGGCCGGTGCGGCAACTGATATTCTCTTCGATGGCCGTGAAGCCCGGCGTTTTACCGCTCCCCGCCTGGATAACCGCCACACCCACGGGACGGGCTGTACCCTGTCGGCAGCCATCGCCGCTTTCCTGGCCCGGGGTTTGACGGTACCCGCAGCGGTAGCGGAAGCCAAGGAGTATATCCAAACGGCCATCAGCCAGGCCCGGGCCGTAGGTCAAGGCTACGGGCCGGTGCACCACCTGGCACCCTATTATTCCTGGGGGGATTGATCTTGCCCTTTTTATTGCTGGTAGCCCTGGTACTGGGAATCGACCAGTTCAGCAAATATATCATCCGGGCCAATTTCCGGCCCAATGAGAGCCTGCCGGTAATCAATTCAGTTTTTCATTTAACTTACGTCAATAATCCCGGGGCGGCCTTTGGCCTCCTGGCCTATAAAACTCCGGTTTTTGTAGGCGTGACCCTGCTGGTGGCGGTTATTATCCTGGTAGCTTACCGCTTCCTGCCGCCAGGCCGGATACTCTTGCGCCTGGCCCTGGCCTTGATGCTGGGCGGCGCCCTGGGTAACCTCATTGACCGCCTGCGCTTTGGTTATGTAGTTGACTTCCTTGATTTCCGCATCTGGCCGGTTTTTAACCTGGCCGACATAGCTATTGTTAGCGGCGTTATTCTCCTCTGCTGGGAACTCCTGGGACCGGCAGGTGAACAGGGGAAGAGCCTGTGAGCCGTCTCATAGAGCTGGAAGTCCCCCCGCAAGATAGGGGGAAACGCCTGGATGCCTGGCTGGCCGGGGAGCTGGAAGGGATATCCCGTTCCCGCGTCCAGCAACTGCTGGATGCGGGGGAGATTACTTTCTCCGGAGGGGGACAGCCGAAAGCCAATTACCGCCTGCGGGGCGGAGAAAAAATTCAGGTCAACCTGCCGGAGCCGGCGCGGCTGGAGGTAGGACCTGAACCTATCCCCCTGGACATCCTCTACGAAGATAAGGATATTATTGTCGTCAACAAGCCCCAGGGTATGGTTGTCCACCCGGCTCCCGGCAATGAACATGGTACCCTGGTCAATGCCCTATTGTACCACTGCGGTGATCTATCGGGTATAAACGGCGTCCTGCGGCCGGGTATAGTGCACCGCCTGGATAAAGATACCTCCGGCATCCTGGTGGCAGCTAAAAATGATTTGGCCCACCAGGGGCTGGCGGCCCAGGTCAAGGCCCACAGCATGAAAAGGGTTTACCTGGCCCTGGTCCACGGCGTAGTGACCGGGCCCCGCGGCCGTATTGAGGCGCCCATTGGCCGGCACCCTGTCGACCGGCAGCGCATGGCGGTTACTGAGAAAAATTCCCGGGAGGCCATCACCAATTACCGGGTTCTAGAGCAGTTTGACCGGTATACCCTGCTGGAGGCGCGGCTGGAGACGGGGCGCACCCACCAGATCCGGGTGCACATGGCCTTCCTGGGTCACCCGGTGGTAGGTGACCCCAAATACGGCCCCCGTCACTGCCCCTTTGACCTGACGGGGCAGCTCCTGCATGCCGGTTGCCTGGGTTTTAACCACCCACTACGCGGCGATTACCTGGAGTTTACGGCACCGCCGCCACCGGTCTTTTTACAGGTTTTAGAAACTTTAAGGCGGGAGCAAAAGGGAGAGGGGTAGAGAAGATGCCTGGCGGATGGGTTACTGTGGCCGTCAGGGAGAGGGTAGAAGCCCTGATGGTCCAGGGTTTACTCGAGGCTGCCGGCCTGCCGGTACGCCTGCTGGGAGAGGCCCTGGGGAACATTTATGGCTTTAATACCGGCCCCCTGGGGCTGGTCCAGGTCCAGGTACCGGCGGAAGTTGCCGGTCAGGCGCGGGACATCCTGGCAGCAGGATGCCAGGGTGAGGTGCCCCATGACCGGTAAACTCCAGAACCGCCTCAACGATCTCAACGGCCGGGAATGGCTGTACTGGACCGACACCATCTACATTACCACCTACCCCCCCGATGCTACCCACCCTTTACGCAAACAACACGGGGCGATGAAACCACCGGAGGTTATGGCGGAAATTGTCCGTTTTTTTACCAAAAAAGGTGAGCTGGTCCTGGACCCCTTTGCTGGGGTAGGGGGAACCCTCCTGGGGGCGGCCCTGGCCGGGCGGCCGAGTCTTGGTTTTGAACTCGACCCCCGCTGGGTAGCTATCTACCGGGCCATCCAGCGCGATTTTGTCATTGAGAACGGGGTTATCTGTCGCCGGGAAGGGGCGGTTACCGGCGGGGAACCCCTGACCGGGGAAATGCGCGAGGGCGACTGCCTATGCCTCCTGAAGGAGTTACCCACCAAATCCGTACCGGCGGTAATTACCGATCCTCCTTACGGGATAAACCATGGCGCTACAGGCTTCAGCAAGGAAACTAACTTTAATATGCTCTCTCCTTTGCTGGAAAAAGACCTGGGGCAGGCTCCTGACCTGGCCAGTTTCCTGGGACGCTTGCAGGAGATCGGGCAGGAAATCCTGCGGGTACTCATGCCCGGCCGCTACCTGGTCATGCTGGTGGGGGACCGTTACCAGCAGGGAGAATATGTTCCCCTGGGCTTTTTAGTGGCCCAGGCCATGCGCGAGATCGGCTTCAAATTTAAAGGGGTGAAGATCTGGTCCAACAAGGCCACCCGCCGCCACCTGAAGCCCTATGCCGTTAAATCAGTCTTTGTACCCAACATTACCCACCAGAACATCCTTATCCTGCGGAAGGAATGAAGCCAAGTTGACGCAACTACTGGCTGTCGGGGCCCAGGTAGGAGCCCTGTTTTTCTATGTCTTCCTGGGTTTCCTGGGGCGCCGGCGTAAGATTTTGACCGCCCAGGGCGACAAAGTTATTTCCGACCTCATCTTTTATTTTACTATGCCAGCCCTGACCGTCACCTCCATGAACCTCAAGGTATCCGGCCAGGAATTAACAAACGCCTTCCTGGTCCTGGCCGCCTCGGTGGTGCTAGTTCTTGGATCCTACGCCCTGTGCCTCCTGGCAGGGGCCTGGTTACGCCTGCCCCTGAAGACGAATTATGCCTTTCGCTTTACCACCGCCTTCGGTAATGTGGCCTACCTGGGCTTCCCGGTGGCCTATATCCTCTGGGGCCAGCTGGGGGTCTTTTATGCCGCCATGTATGCCCTGGGCCACAATATCCTCTTCTGGACTTTAGGGGTCTGGTTAATGCAGGACCACCGGGATGCTCGAGGTCCGGACTGGCGCCAGATTTTGAACATCAATGTCCTGGCCATTATCCTGGGCCTGGTCCTGGCCCTCTACCATTTCCAGCTACCGCCCCTTATTTTCCGTCCCCTGGATGGCCTGGGCCAGGCTACCATACCTCTGGCCCTCCTCCTGGTGGGTTCCATGCTGGCCGAATCTCCTCTCCGTACCCTGGCCGGCAATAAGATAGTTTACCTTATATTGGCAATCAGGTTGATAATCTTACCCCTCCTGGCCCTGGGGGCCATGTTCCTTGTACCAGGTTGGGATAAGAATGTCCGCCTGCTGGTGATTATGGAGATGGCCATGCCGGCAGCGGCCATTGCCCCGGCCGTGGCGCGGAAGTATGACGGCGATTACCACCTGATCTCCGAAGGGGTGGTGGCTACCACCCTGGTTTCCCTGTTAACCATCCCCCTCTGGGCCTGGTTGTTAAATTACCATATATTGACATAAAGTTCTATTTTTCTGGCAGGAAAATCCAGGCCGGGTGTCAAATATTACCAGGTAAATAATGGTTAACCCTAAAAAACTGGAAGAGGTGACACCCATGGCCAAAAAGCCTAAAAATGCCCCGGCTCCCAAGATAGCTAAAGTTAAAGTAACGGGGAAACTGGATTCCCTCACTGACCTGCTCAAATTGCGCTTGTTCGAGTACTCGCCCCAATCGGTGGACGAACTGGTCCAGGAGGCGCAGCAGCACCTGCTGTCCAATCACAACCCGGCCAAGATCCAGAAAAACGTCAACCGCTGCCTGACCAAAAACCCCTGCTTTCGCAGTGAAGGCAAGGGACTCTGGTGCCTGCGCCTGGACGGCTTGAAGGAAAACGATGCCGCTCACCGCGTCCTCCAGGCGGAAGGGGATGCCCTGCGCTTAAGTGAAATCAACGAGGAGTTAAAGGAAGCCGGCAAGCCGGAAGTACCGGGGGAACAAAAGCTGGTGGCCGATGGCCGTTTCTTGAGGCTTAAGGACGGTCGCTGGGGCCTCATCCACTGGGCCTATGTCGAACCGGAGCCGGCCGCCGAGGTGGCTAAAGGGGTGCAGGAAGTGGCGGCTACGAAGACGGGAACTCCCCCGGCCATGGGAAGCCAGCTAGAGCCCCCTGCCCGGGCAACAGCGGCAACTGCTACTGCCTATATAGGGGAAAAGTCCCGGCCCCAGCCGCTAAATCCGGCCGGGACTACCGGTAACGGCCGGGAAACGCAGCCTCCGGGAGCTCCCGCCAGGACAGCGCCAGGCGGAGGCAGCAACGGTCCCCAGGTAGTGGAACTGCCCCGGGCCGGCGAGCAGATACTTCCCCTGGCCCAACCGGCGCCGGCGGCAAAAGAAAGCGATTTCTGGGATAAGTTATTCCCCCTGAAGCACACCGGCGAGAAGCCGGCACCGCCGGCGGCGTCGAAGTTTACCCCGGCGGCGACCGCCCCCAAGGAACCGCCGGCCTGGGAGGAAATAGCCGCCGGGGCCGAAGCCGCCGCCCTCACCCTGGAAACAGAAAAGTTAACCTTAGCCCCCAAGGAATTTAGCCTGATTAACGGCGGCAGGGCTGCTGCCGGCCGCCAGGTGGAGCAAAAGGATGAAGAAAAAGAAAAGCTGCGCCGGGAAATAGAAGACCTGCGCCAGGAGAACAAAAACCTGCTGGGCGACCTGGAAAAACTCCACCGGCGCAAAGAAGAGCTGCGCCAGGAGCTGACCCAGGTAGAAGAGCAGCTGGTAAACTTGCGGGTTGAGCGGGATACCCTGAAGAAAAGGGTCAGCCACCTGGAGACCCGCCTCATGCAGCTCCAGGGAACCCTCAATAAAACCGTCAGCGATGCCCAGGCCGAACAGTCGCGCCTGAAGCAACAGCTGCGGGAGCAGGAATACCGCCTCCAGACGACCCTCATTGCCAATGAAGACCTGGAACGGACGGTGGCCGACCTGCAAAAGGAACGGCAGGAGTTAAAGCGCCAGCTCTCCTTCTGGCCGGTGCGCCTGGCCTTGCGCCTGGCGGCCCTCTTCGGTTTCAGCCTGCCCCGGGAGAGGACCCGGGCCAGGGCCTACAGCCGCTAGGCCCTTGCTAAAAATGGCAACCATGGCTTATAATATTATTAAACCTTTACCCCGGTCAAAGCGGGGTATTTTTATTGAGGCAGGGTGGTTGGCTTTGACGGATGTTGTCCGGGCCCGGGGCCTGGTAAAAAAATATGATGGTTTTACGGCTGTGAAAGGGATAGATTTTGCGGTCCATCCCCGGGAATGTTTCGGCTTTTTGGGACCCAACGGTGCCGGAAAAACTACCACCATCAAGATGATCCACTGTTTTACTCCGGTTACTGCCGGTAGTTTAGAAGTGCTGGGCTATGACGTGCGCCGCCAGCCGCGGGAAATTAAGGCCCGGCTGGGGGTCGTACCCCAGGAAGATAATCTGGACCCGGAGTTAACAGTGCAGGAAAACCTGCTTCTCTATGCCGGCTATTTCGATATCCCCCGGGGGGAGGCCAGGCAGCGGGTCCAGGAACTCCTCGCCTTTGCCGGCCTGGAGGAAAAGGCCGGCGTTGAGGTGGAGCACCTCTCCGGGGGAATGAAGCGGCGCCTGGCCATTGCCCGGGCCCTGGTAAATAAACCGCAGCTTTTAATCTTAGATGAACCTACCACCGGCCTGGACCCGGAAGCCCGCCACCTGGTCTGGGAGAAATTGCGCCAGCTCAAAGCGGCCGGGGTGACCCTGATTCTCACTACCCACTACCTGGAAGAGGCGGCCCAGCTATGTGACCGGCTGGTGATCATGGACCGGGGAATAATCCTGGAAGAAGGGGCACCCCGGGAGCTGGTCCAGCGCCATATTGGCCGGGAAGTCCTGGAACTGGCGCCGGTAGACGGCGAGGCCGGGGCCATTTTACCCCTGGTGGCCGGCAGCATTCTTGCCCACCAGACCATCGGCCAGACCCTGTATTTATATACCAACAACGGCCGCGAGGTCTGGCGGCAGGTCCAGGGCTTAAACAGTCACTTCAGCCACATGATGTTAAGGCCGGCCACCCTGGAGGACGTTTTTTTAAAGCTAACCGGGAGGGGCCTGGATTAAAATGGATATTTCTTACCGTACCTGGAAGGTTTTCTGGCGTAATTTTGTCGTCTTTCGCAAGACCTGGCTGACCAACATCATGTTCAATTTCCTGGAACCCCTCCTTTACCTGGCGGCCATGGGTTACGGCATGGGCCACTATATCCCGGCCATCCAGGGTATGAGTTACCTCCAGTTCCTGGCTCCGGGGCTGATTGCCTCTTCGGCCATGTGGGCCACGGCCTCCGAGTGTACCTACGACAGCTTTGTCCGCATGAAGTTTCAAAAGACCTACCATGCCATTGTGGCGACCCCGGTGAGCCTGGATGAGGTAGTGGTGGGGGAGATGCTTTTCGGGACCTTTAAAAGTGTCCTCTATGGTACGGTGATTTTGCTGGTAATTTTGTTCCTTGGCCTGGTGCGATCGCCGGCAGCCCTGCTGGTACCACTGGTACTGGTGTTATGCGGCTTTGTCTTTGCCGAATTGGGGATGATCTGGACCGGCCTGGTACCCAAAATTGATACCTTCAGCTACTTTTTTACCCTGATTATTACCCCTATGTTTCTCTTTGCCGGGGTTTTCTTCCCCCTGGATGCCCTGCCGTTAATCGTCCAGCGCCTGGCCTGGCTGATCCCCCTTTACCATGTGGTGGAGCTAGTCCGGTCCCTGGTCCTGGGGCAGTTAAGCCCGGGCCTCCTGGTCCATGTAGCCTGGCTGGTAGTTTTTATTGCCATCTTTTTCTACCCGCCCCTTTACCTCCTGCGCCGGCGGCTGAGGGGGTGAACCGGTAGAATTGCCCGACGGCCTTCGCTGGGATACCCTGAGGTTATACCACGAAATCAAACGCCGGTACAGCGGGGTATTTTTATAAGTATGGGGTACCATAAGGAAAAAAGCCATACCGGACACAACAAACTATCGCCGGGTGATTGTTGACCAGGAGGCTTCCCCGGCGGTAATAGCGATAGCTTTACAATTTCCGGGAATTCATGATAAGATTATTTTGCGGTTAAACTTTGTAAAAAGAAGCAGGTTAAAGGGGGGTGCTCAATGAGTACTGCAGCTCAGAAATTGAGCGACCTGGAAAGGGGCCTGATGGAACTCGTTTACCAGTCCCGGCTCAGTGAAATGAAGATCAAAGAGCTAGCCGAGGAAATGATCGATTTCAAGGATGAGATGAAGGAATTCAAGGATGAGATGAAAGTATTCAAAGACGAGATGAAAGAGTTCAAAGACGAGATGAAAGTATTCGTAGACGAGATGAAGGAATTCAAAGATGAGATGAAGGAATTCAAAGATGAGATGAAGGAATTCAAGGATGAGATGAAGGAATTCAAGGACGAGATGAAGGAATTTAAAGAGGAGATGCGGCAATCGAAGCGAGACATGGATAAGAAGTGGGGCGACCTGGCCAGGAAGATGGGAACCCTGATTGAGGATATCTTTATCCCCTCTTTTGACCTGGCCATTGAAAAATATTTCCACCTTACGCCCCGGGATGTCATGCCGCGGCGGAAAATAAGAAAGAGCGGTGATACCCTGGAAGTGGATATCCTGGCTTACGCCGGTGAAATGGCTTTTGTCGTGGAGGTCAAGGCTTCCCCCAACAGGTTGGAATATGTCCATGATTTTATCGCCAAGTTAAAAATCCTGCCTGATTTCCTGCCGGAGATACAAAATTATAAAATCGTACCCATCTATGCGGCCCTGGATATGGAGGATAAAACCATCGCCCTCCTGACCCGGAATAATATTTATGCCATGGTTGTCCGGGGAGATATTTTGGAACTGGTCAATTTCCAGGATCTCGAAAGGAAAAATGACTAACACCAGGGCCATAAAAGCGGAGCAAGGGGGTAAAGGCTATTATCACCGTTGGTACTTTATTCAGCCCTTATGCCTGGGTGCTCATTATCCTGGCGGCAGTGGTTATTTTCGGACCGAAGCGGTTACCCGACATCGGCCGCGGCCTGGGCCGGACCATCAAAGAGTTTAAAAAAGGCCTGGATGCTGGCGATAAGCCGGAGAAGAAATAGGGTTGGAGGAATGGCAAATGCTCAACCGGCCTTTACTGGCCATGGACATCGGCGGCGGTACCCAGGATATCCTGCTCTACCGGCCGGACCAGCCGCTGGAAAATTGCGTCCAGCTAATTTTACCCTCGCCAACGGTAATCTGCGGCCGGCAGGTGGAGGCCGCCACAGCCGCCCGCCGGGACGTCTTTCTTACCGGCTATCTCATGGGCGGCGGTGCCCTGGTAGGAGCCCTGCGCCGCCACCTGGCTGCCGGTTTAAAAGTCTATGCAACGGCCACCGCAGCGCGGACGGTTTATGACGACCTGGACCGGGTACGGCAACTGGGCATTGAAATAACGGAAGAACCGCCCGGGGATGCAGTAACCATTAAAACGGGCGATGTTGATCTTGATACCCTGGCCGGGAGCCTGGCTCTCTATGGCGTCAGTCTTCCGGCGGAAGTGGCCATAGCCGTCCTGGATCACGGCGAGGCGCCAAAAGGCACAAGCGACCGCCTCTTTCGCTTCCAGCACTGGCAGCGCTTTGTGGCCGGCGGCGGCCGCCTGGCAGACCTCCTCTACCGGGAGCCGCCGCGTTATCTGACCCGTATGCAGGCCGTGCGGGAGCAGGCGCCGGGGGCCTGGCTCATGGACACCGGCGCGGCCGCCCTCTGGGGCGCCCTGGATGATGCCAGGGTAGCGGCCCATAGCGAGGAAGGGTTGATCGTTGTCAACTGCGGCAACCAGCACACCATCGGCGTCCTCCTCCAGGGGCAGCGGGTATGGGGGCTCTTTGAGCATCATACCAGCTGCTTAAGCGGTCACAAGCTGGCCGCTTACGTCGAAAAGCTGCGGGCCGGGGAGCTTACCAATGAGGAAATCTTTAATGACGGCGGCCACGGCTGTTATATTGACCCCGGCTACCGGCCGGGTGGGGGGTTCCGCTTCGTTGCCGTAACGGGGCCGCAGCGCCGGCTGACCATTCACCAGGATTACTACTGGGCTGCCCCCTATGGTGACATGATGCTCAGCGGCTGCTTTGGCCTGGTAGCCGCGGTGGCCAGTAACACCCGGTAAAATTGCCCCTTGACAGGGGACAAACTTTGGGCTAAACTATCATCCTGAAGGTCCTTTTAAGTTAGTCCGGTGAGGCTAGCAAGGGAGTAGTAAAGGTATACTAGTGGTATGCTAAGCCTGCGCCAACCTTCATGCGCAGGTTTTTTCATGCCCGGAGGAGGGGTTAAGATGGAGCTGGCGGTCAAAGCCAGGATCATGGATGCCGATAAGCTGCGCCGGGCCCTGACCCGCATCGCCCATGAGATCCTGGAGCGCAACCGCGGGACGGGAAACCTGGTCCTGATCGGCATCCGGCGGCGGGGCGTGCCCCTGGCCGAACGCCTGCAGAAACTCATTGAGGAGATTGAAGGGGTAAAGGTACCCTTAGGTATTCTCGATATCACCCTCTATCGCGACGATCTCACCACCTTGAGTGTCCAGCCGGTCATTCACCGTACCGAGATACCCTTTAATATTAGCGGTAAGAAGGTAGTCCTGGTGGATGATGTCCTCTTTACCGGACGGACGGTCCGGGCGGCCCTGGATGCCTTGATCGACCTGGGCCGGCCGCAGAATATTCAACTGGCAGTAATCATTGACCGGGGCCACCGGGAATTACCCATTCGCGCCGATTATGTGGGCAAAAATGTTCCCACCTCCCGTAAAGAAGAGATTGCCGTTCAACTGGAGGAAATTGACGGTGTCGACCAGGTATTGATCAGGGAATTGCCTCAAGAAGCCGATGTCAGTCCTTGAAATTAGTCCCGTGAGGCTAATAAGGACGGGCGGCAGCGTTCCTCCTTATTAGCCGGTAAGCTGATAAGGAGTTTTTTTATGCCCGGGAAACGGAGGGATTTGCTTTGCGCTTACAGCACAAGGACCTGCTGGGGTTAAAAGACCTCACGGCGGAAGAAATGGAGCTAATCCTGGAGACGGCGGCCCCTATGAAGGAGATTCTCGGCCGCGATATTAAAAAAGTCCCTACCCTGCGGGGCAAGCTGGTAGTCACCCTTTTCTACGAACCCAGCACCAGGACGCGGACTTCCTTTGAACTGGCCGCCAAGTACATGGGCGCCGATACGGTGAGCATCGCTACCGCCACCAGCAGCATCCAGAAGGGCGAGTCCTTAAGGGATACGGCCCGCACCCTGGCGGCCATGGGTACCGACGCCGTCATCATCCGCCACAGCGCTGCCGGCAGCCCGGCGCTCCTGGCTCGTACCATTGAGGCCTCAGTTCTAAATGGGGGCGACGGTATGCACGAGCATCCTACCCAGGCCTTGCTGGACATGTTTACCATCAAAGAAAAACTGGGCGGCTTCAAGGGCTTGAAGGTGGCCATCCTGGGGGACATCCTCCACAGCCGGGTGGCCCGTTCCAACATCTGGGGTCTAACCAAGATGGGGGCGGAAGTGCGGGTTGTCGGCCCGGCGACCCTGATGCCCCCCGAGGTGGAAAAGCTGGGCGTCAAAGTTTATTACAACGCCGAAGAAGCCCTCAAAGATGTGGATGTCATTAACGTCCTGCGTATCCAGAAGGAGCGGCAGAAGAAGGGCCTTTTCCCCTCCCTCCGGGAATACGCCCGCCTGTATGAATTAACTCCCCAGCGCCTGAAACTGGCCCGGCCAGGCGCCCTGGTGCTGCACCCCGGTCCCATGAACCGCGGCGTGGAGATTGCCCCGGCGGTAGCCGACGGCCTGCAGGCAGCCATCAATGAACAGGTTACCAACGGCGTGGCCGTGCGCATGGCCCTGCTGTACCTGCTGATTGGAGGTGCCAACTGATGGCCATTTTAATCAAAGGGGGGCGGGTAATTGACCCGGCCCAAAACCTGGACGCCCGGCGCGACCTGTTACTTGAGGGCGATAAAATCGTTGCCCTGGAAGCCGACATCACAGCCCCGGCGGGAGCCAGGGTAATTCCTGCCGAGGGCAAGATTGTTACCCCCGGCCTGATTGATATGCATGTTCATTTGCGCGAGCCGGGGTACGAGCAGAAGGAAACTATCGCCACCGGGACCCGGGCGGCGGCTGCCGGGGGATTTACAGCCGTGGCCTGCATGGCCAATACCAATCCCGTGGCCGACAACGCCAGCGTCATTGCCTTCATCATAGAAAAGGCCCGGCAGGAAGGGGTGGTCCGGGTTTATCCTGTGGGTGCCCTGTCCAAAGGGCTGGAGGGTAAGGAAATAGCGGAAATCGGGGAGCTGGCGGCGGCCGGCGCGGTAGCTATCTCCGACGACGGCCACCCGGTCATGAACGCCCTGGTCATGCGTCATGCCCTGGAGTATGCCAAAATGTTCAACCTGCCGGTAATCAGCCACTGTGAAGACGCCGATCTAGCTAACGAAGGCCTCATGCATGAAGGCCTCATGTCCACCATCCTGGGCCTGCGGGGGATACCGGCGGCAGCCGAAGAGGTGATGGTCGCCCGGGATCTTATCCTGGTGGAACTCACCGGCGGGCGGTTGCACCTGGCCCACGTCAGCACGGCCGGTTCCGTCCGGCTGCTCAAAGAAGCCCGGGCCCGCGGTGTTAAGGTGACGGCCGAAGCTACCCCCCACCACCTCTGCCTGACGGACGGGCTGGTCCAGAGCTACGACACCAGCACCAAGGTCAACCCGCCCCTGCGGCCGGCAGATCATGTGGCGGCGGTAGTGGCGGCCCTGGAGGCAGGAGATATTGATGCCATCGCCTCCGACCACGCTCCCCACGCCGATGAGGATAAAGATGTAGAATACGATTACGCTCCCTTCGGCATGGTGGGCCTGGAGACGGCCGTGCCCCTGGTGGTAACGGAGTTGATTCTACCTGGCAAATTAACCTGGCTGCAGGCCATCAGGGCCTGGACGGTAAACCCGGCCCGGATTTTAAATGTACCCGGGGGCAACCTGGCCCCAGGGAGCATTGCCGACGTGACCATCATTGACCCGGAGTTGGAGAAAGAAGTCAATGTCAATGAATTTTATTCCCTGGGTCATAACTCGCCCTTGCATGGCCGCAGGCTTAAGGGCTGGCCGGTAGCGACCATCGTCGGCGGCCGCATCGTTATGGAGCAGGGGAAGGTCATAGAGGATTGACTACGGAGCAGCATATTTTCATGAGGAGTGAACGCCGGTGCAAGGGTTTTTGGTGCTGGCAGACGGTACGGTTTTTACCGGTGAGGCCTTTGGCTATCCCGGTAGCTGCCATGGCGAAGTAGTGTTCAATACCAGCATGACCGGTTACCAGGAGATCCTGACCGATCCCTCTTACTGCGGCCAGATTGTCACCCTGACCTATCCCCTGATTGGCAACTACGGCATTAACGCTGAGGATTGGGAATCCCAACGCCCCCGGGTAGCCGGCTTTATCGTCCATGAGGCCTGTTCCCGCCCCAGCAACTGGCGGGCCAGCGGGGACATTGACCGCTACTTAAAGGAAAACCGCATCCCGGCCCTCCAGGGGGTAGACACCCGTGCCCTCACGCGGCACCTGCGCCGCCACGGTACCATGCGGGGCATCCTGGCCACGGGCGAGGTCGACGTCGAGAAGCTCAAGGACCTGGTTGCCATGGAGCCGCCTTTAAGCGGGCCCAAACTGGTACCGGCCGTGACCAATAAGGAACCTTTTACGGTTGAGGGCGGCGAGCGCCGCATCGTCCTCTATAATTTCGGTGTCAAGGAGAATATCATCCGCTGGCTCCGCCGTGTGGGCTGTACGGTCATGGTCATGCCGGCGCGGAGTACTGCGGCTGACATTTTAGCCGCCCGGCCCCACGGGGTGGCCATTTCCAACGGCCCGGGCGATCCCAAGGATGTCCCCTACGGGGTGGCTACCATCCGGGAACTCCTGGGCAAAGTACCCATGATGGGCATCTGCCTGGGTCACCAGCTCCTGGCCCTGGCCCTGGGGGGCGATACCTACAAGCTGCCCTTCGGTCACCGGGGCGGCAACCACCCGGTCAAAGATTTAATTACCGGCCGGGTATATATCACCTCCCAGAACCACGGCTACGCCGTCCGGGCCGAAACACTACCGGGAGAAGTGGCCGTCTCCCATATCAACCTTAATGACGGCACCGTTGAAGGCCTACGCCACCGGCAGCTGCCAATCTTTTCCGTCCAGTACCACCCCGAGTCCTCTCCGGGCCCCACTGATTCCGAGTACCTTTTCCATGAATTTATCCAGATGGTAGATGGCAACCGGGGAAAGGAGGGCCACTGAGATGCCGGTTAAACCGGGGTTAAAAAAGATCATGGTCATAGGATCCGGGCCCATTATCATCGGCCAGGCGGCGGAATTTGATTACGCCGGCACCCAGGCCTGCCGGGCTTTAAAAGAAGAAGGGATGGAGGTTGTCCTGGTCAATTCCAACCCGGCCACCATTATGACCGACCGGGACATGGCCGACCGCGTTTACCTGGAACCCCTGACCCTGGATTTTGTAGCGAAGATTGTCCGCCAGGAGCGGCCCGACGGCCTGATCCCCACCCTGGGGGGGCAGGTAGGGTTGAACCTGGCCCTGGAGCTGGCCGAAGCCGGCGTCCTGGAGAAAACCGGGGTAGAGCTGCTGGGCACGCCTTTAAAGGCCATCCAGCGGGCCGAGGACCGGGAGCAGTTCAAGGCCATGATGCTGGAACTGGGGGAGCCTGTACCCGAGAGCCGGATTGTCAACACGGTCGAGGAAGCCCTGGCCTTTGCCGGGGAAATCGGTTACCCGGTCATTGTGCGGCCGGCCTATACCCTGGGCGGTACCGGCGGCGGGGTGGCCCGGAGTGAGGCGGAGCTGGAGTCCATTGCCCTGAAGGGCCTGAAGCTAAGCCTCATCAAACAGGTCCTGGTGGAGCGCTCCGTCGCCGGCTGGAAGGAGATCGAGTACGAAGTCATCCGCGACGGGGCCGATAACTGCATTACCGTCTGCAATATGGAAAATATTGACCCGGTAGGGATCCATACCGGCGACAGCATCGTCGTCGCCCCATCCCAGACCCTCTCCGACCGGGAGTACCACCTGCTGCGCCGCTCAGCCCTCAAAATCATCCGCGCCCTGGGGATCGAAGGGGGCTGCAATATCCAGTTCGCCCTGGATCCCGGTAGTATGCGCTATTACGTCATTGAGGTTAATCCCCGGGTCAGCCGCTCCAGCGCCCTGGCCTCCAAGGCTACCGGCTACCCCATTGCCCGGGTGGCCACCAAGATCGCCCTGGGCCTGACCCTGGACGAGATTCCTAATGCCGTCACCAGGGAAACCAGAGCCTGCTTTGAACCGGCCCTGGATTACGTTGTCGTTAAGATACCGCGCTTTCCCTTTGATAAATTCTCCCTGGCCGAGCGCCTCCTGGGTACCCAGATGAAGGCCACCGGGGAGGTAATGGCCATTGACCGTACCTTCAGCGGCGCCCTCTTAAAGGCCATCCGCTCCCTGGAATTAAAACTCGATGGTTTAAGGGTGCCGGCCTTCCAGCGTTTCAGCGACGGCGCCCTGCGCCGCAAAATGGCCGAGGCCGACGACGAGCGCCTGTTTGTTATTGCCGAAGCCCTGCGCCGGGGCTGGACCATTGCTGCCATCCATGAAATCACCGGCATTGACCCGTATTTTTTAGGCGAGATTGAAGCCATTGTCGCCATGGAAGAAAAACTTATAGCGGCAGGTCCTACCCTGGATGGGGCTACCTTAAGGCGCGCCAAGGCCATGGGCTTCAGCGATGGCGAGATTGCCAGCTTTACCGGCCTGCCACCGGCGGCCATTGCCCGGCAGCGGCAGGAAGAGGGGATCAGGGCCACCTTTAAGATGGTGGATACCTGCGCGGCCGAGTTTGAAGCCGTCACGCCCTATTACTATTCCAGCTACGATGTCGAAGACGAGGTGCGGCCCCTGGACGGCCGCAAGGTTGTGGTCCTGGGAGCGGGGCCCATTCGCATCGGCCAGGGGATCGAGTTTGACTACTGCTCGGTCCATGCCGCCTGGGCCCTGCGCCGCGCCGGGGTGCACCCCATAATGATCAATAACAACCCGGAAACGGTCAGCACCGATTTTGATACCTCCGACCGCCTCTACTTTGAACCCCTGACTCCGGAAAATGTCTTGAACGTCCTGGAACGGGAGCAGCCGGAAGGGGTGATTGTCCAGTTCGGCGGCCAGACGGCCATCAACTTAGCCAGGGTAGTGGCCGATGCGGGCTTTAAGGTCCTGGGTACTACGGTGGCCGATATTGACCGGGCCGAAGACCGGGAAAAGTTTGACGCCCTGCTGAATGAACTCCAGATCCCCCGGCCCCGGGGCGGGACGGCGACTTCCGTAGCCGGGGCGGCGAGGATTGCCAAAGAACTCGGCTTCCCGGTACTGGTGCGGCCTTCCTACGTCCTGGGCGGCCGGGCCATGGAGATCGTCCACAGTGAGGGCGAACTCCTGGAGTATGCCACCACCGCCGTCAGGGTGGCCCCGGAACACCCCATCCTGGTGGATAAATACCTGCCGGGGACCGAGGTAGAAGTGGACGCCGTCAGTGACGGTGAGACCGTCCTTATCCCCGGCATTATGGAACACGTCGAGCGGGCCGGCGTCCACTCCGGCGACAGCATCGCCATTTACCCGGCCCACAGCTTACCACCGGGAGTGGCGGAAAAAATTGTTTCCTATACCGAACAGCTGGCCCGGGCCCTCCAGGTGCGTGGCCTCCTCAATATCCAGTTTGTCATTCACCAGGGGGAGGTCTATGTCCTGGAGGTCAATCCCCGCTCCAGCCGGACGGTGCCCTACCTGTCCAAGATTACCGGCGTGCCCATGGTGGCCCTGGCCACCAATATTATGCTGGGCCAGAGCCTGGCCGAGCAGGGCTACCAGGGAGGCTTAATGCCGCCACCGGATTTTACCGCCGTGAAGGTCCCCGTCTTTTCCTTCGGCAAGCTCCTCCAGGTGGATACCTCCCTGGGACCGGAAATGAAGTCCACCGGCGAAGTTATGGGCATTGATCCCGTCTATGAGAGGGCCCTTTATAAAGGCCTGGTGGCTGCCGGCTGCGCCATCCCGGGCCAGGGCACCCTGCTGGCCACCATTGCCGATAAGGATAAGGCGGAAGCGGTACCTATCATCAAGGGTTTTGCCGGACTGGGCTTCAAGGTGGTGGCTACCGCCGGCACGGCCGGCGCCCTGGCCGCGGCCGGGCTCTTTGTGGAGAGGGTGGGGAAGATCCGCGAGGGTTCGCCCCATATCCTGGATTATATCCGCGAAGGGAAGATCCACTTCGTCCTTAACACCCTGACTAAGGGCAAGATGCCCGGCCGGGACGGCTTTAAGATCCGCCGCGCCGCAGCCGAACTGGGCATCCCCTGCCTGACCTCCCTGGACACGGCCCGGGCCCTGCTGAAAGTGCTCCAGTCCCTGCAGGCCGGGGATGAATTTGAACTTAAACCTTTGCAGGAGTATGTATCCGGTGCATAGTATCTCTTGCTTCCCATCTAACCCTGATGGACACTAGTAACCCGGAGAGTATATATCTATCGTTTGACGTACCGTCGAGGGAGGGTTCCCGGCTTTCCCTGGTCCCCCATTAGCAAAGGACGGCCATGTATCTGTCGTCAATAGCCCGTGATATTATTAGGCGGGGCCTTCCTTCAGGCCACAGGTAAGTCTAATTTAATTGCAAAACCGTACCATCTCCATACCCTCTCCACCCCTACTTCGCTTTTTGAACTATAGGCTCATAAAGTGAGATTTAAGAGCGCCTATTTTGTCCATGTAGAGTACAGGAGATGATCTATATGCCTTCCAGAGATAAAATAATCGTTGCTTTAGATGTACCCGACCTGGCGGCCGGGGAAAAGCTGGTAGACCAGCTTTTCCCCTACATTGGCATGTTTAAAGTGGGCCTGGAGTTTTATACGGCTGCCGGGCCGGCGGCCATCTGTATGGTCAAGGAACGAGGCGGCAAAGTCTTTGCCGACCTGAAGCTCCACGACATCCCCAACACCGTGGCCGGGGCAGCCCGGGCCCTGGTGCGCCTGGGGGTGGACATGCTCAACGTCCACGCCGCCGGCGGCAGGAGCATGATGCAGGCCGCGGCAGCGGCCGTCCGGGAAGAAGCTGCCGCAGTTGGACGCCCGGCGCCGGTCCTCATTGCCGTTACCGTCCTGACGAGCCTGGATGGGGAAGCTTTGCGCCACGAGGTGGGAATTGAGCGGGGGGTAGAGGAGCAGGTGGTCCGCTGGGCGCGACTGGCCCGGGACTCTGGCCTGGACGGGGTGGTGGCCTCACCCCGGGAGATCCGGGCTATCCGGGAAGCATGCGGGCCGGAATTTGTCATTGTAACGCCGGGGGTGCGCCCGGCCGGATCCGACCGGGGCGACCAGCGCCGGGTCATGACCCCGGCCGAAGCCCTGCAGCAGGGGGCTTCTTACCTGGTCATTGGCCGCCCCATTACCGCTGCCCCCGACCCGGTTGCCGCCGCCAGGGCTATTGAGAGGGAGATGGAGGGCATTATATAACCAGTTAACGAAAGCCATCAGAGTAGACCCAGGCTCTCGCCACGACGTTGGCTGCAAAACATCGGGCTCATTTGTCAATACTATGATAGCCTCTCGGGTGACCATAAAAAGCTTGATAGGTCGTCTTGCAGGCGTTACAATAATCATGAATCGTTCTGTCTATAAAAAATGGAGTGAAACACTATGCGTGAGTGGAAGGCAATAGAGATTGAAAAGCAAATTGCTTCCCAAATGCCGGAAATCAACCGTAGAATTATTCGCTCTCGTAGCGAACGCGTAACCAGGAGAAGGCCGCGGGACCCGGAAGAGCAAGAAATACTGGACCGCCTTTGCATTTATAAATGGCAAAGGTCCGTTGCGGATGGTAAGGTAAAAATTTTAAGTAAACGAGAGTGGTATTATGAATTCGATTGAAGAAGCCAGACAGGCCATAGCTCGTCTGGTTTCTAAAAATCGCTACGAAGTAATGATAGAAACGACCGCTATCTTCACAGAATTAATGGAACCTTACGGCATAAAACCCGTAATTGTCGGGGGACTGGCGGTGGAAATTTACACCCGCGGTCAATATACTACGCAGGATATCGATTTGATTTTAGGGCGCAGGGACTTAGCCAATGAAATCTTTTTACAATTAGGGTTTATAAAAGAAGGTAGGCACTGGTTTCATCCGGAAATAGATATTGGTATAGAAATTCCCAACGATGTTCTAGAAGATGCTGATGAAGACAAAATTATTAAACTTCACCTGCCGAGTGGTAGACATGTATACGTGATCGGGATAGAAGATATTATTTTAGATCGTCTACGAGCCTGCATTTACTGGCAGTCAACCTCCGATTGTGAATGGGGTCTTAGGATGTTGAAGGTACATCGTGACAGATTAGATATAGATTATATGCTTTCAGCAGCGTGCCAGGATTATCCAGCCACCCTACAGAAACTAAAGGAATGGTTGAATGAATAAACAAAAATGAATGTAACAAAAAACACTTTTTATCTATAAGACGCCGCCCAACAACCTGACGACGAAAAGAAAAAAATAAAGGGGAAAAAGCCCCGGCATCCTACTCCGCCGGCGTTACATAAACCGTGCGCTGGTGGTCGTAGATTACCATGCCGGGCCTGGCGCCGGCGGGTTTGTGGACGTGCTTGACCAGGGTGTAATCTACGGGTACCCGGCTGGACTGGCCAGCGCGGCTGTAGCGAGCGGCCAGGCGGGCGGCCATTTCCAGGGTGGGGGCGGGCACCTCCTGGCCCCCGGTACGGATGATCACATGGGAGCCGGGGATGTCTTTGGCGTGGAGCCAGAGGTCGCCTGGAGCAGCATATTTTAAGGTCAGCCAGTCGTTCTGGCGGTTATTTTTGCCCACCAGGATTTTAAAACCGTCGGGTGAAGTGAATTCCAGGGGCCGGGTTGGCTGGGTGGCCTCCTTTTTGCCGCCCTTTTTGCCGGGTTTGCCCGGCTTTTCTTTTTCCTTTTCTTCCGGCAGGTAGCCGGCCTGGCGCAGTTCCCGGCGGATTTCCGCCAGGTCGTCGTAACTTGCGGCCATACTCAAGGATTGGGCAATACTTTCCAGGTAGGCTATTTCGGCGCGGGTTTGTTCCAGCTGCTCAGCGGCCAGGCGGGCGGCATTTTTAGCCTTGTTATAGCGCTGGAAATACCGCTGGGCGTTTTCGGCCGGGGTCAGGGCCGGGTCCAGCTCGATGGTCACCGGTTCGCCCGCCGGGTCATAGAAGTTGGGGGCCGTTAAAGCAGCCTGCCCCTTTTCCAGGCGGTAGATATTGGCCGTGATGAGTTCCCCGGCCAGACGGAATTTTTCCGCATCAGCGGCTTCGGCCACCGTAGCGGCCTGGAGGCCTTCTTTTTTATAGCAGCGTTTTAATTCCCGCTCCAGGATATGCTCTAAGCTGCGCCTGGCCCCTTCCAGGAGCTGTTGCTCCCTGCGGGCCTGATAGTAACTGTCGCAGGCGGCTGAGGGGGTTGAAAAATATTCCCTCGGCAGTCCCTGGTACTGGGAAAGTTCACAGGCAGCAAAGGCCAGGGGCCGGCGTTCCTGCCCCAGGACGACAACCGGCTGCCAAGCGGCCGGGCTGGTAGCCGCCAGTATTTCCCGGAGGGCCTGGTAGATGCGTGCCATTTCATATTCGCCGCAGCCTTCCAGGGTTGCTCCGGCCGGCAGGCCAGCCCGGCAGACGACTTCCCGGGCGGTTTCCGGCCCCAGGCCGGCCAGTTTCTCCACCAGCAGGCGCTCCAGGGGAGTATCCCAGGGGCCTTCCCACAGGAGGCGGGTAAAGGCTTCGTCATCGAGGCCGCGGGGATCGGCCTTGGCCTTGGCTGGCGGCGGGACATAGGGGCGCCCGGGCAGGACCTCCCGGTGGCGGCTGACAGCATGGGTATAACGGCGGGCGGCGTCAATAATGCTGCCATCGGGGTTAAGCAGGATGATATTAGAGTGCTTGCCCATGATTTCAATTAACAGCCGGCGCGCTGCCGGCCGGCCCAGTTCATCGGTGGTATGAACATATAATAACAGGACCCGCTCCAGGTCCGGTTGCTCAACGGCCACGAGGGTCCCACCCTCCAGGTGTTTGCGCAGGACCATGCAGAAGAGGGGTGGGGTGACGGGATTGGTAAAGCTGGCCGCCGTTAGATGTACCCGGGCCTGGTCGGCCAGGCTACAGAGCAGGAGTTTCCTGGTGTCGCGGCCTTTACGCAGGTGGAGAATAATCGTTTCTTTTTCGGGTTGAAAGATGCGGTCAACACGGCTGCCGAGCAATCCGGAGAGTTCTTCCTTGATGGCAGCCAGGAAGAGGCCGTCAAAAGCCATGACCATGCGCTCCTTTACCTCTTCGCTGCCAGATTTTCTGTGGAATCTGGCCTGGTAAAACCTGGGTGGCACTGGCTCTTCGTGAGTGCCTATCAGAAGGCGTATACAGATTCAATATACCATATGTCCCGGCAACTGGAAACTGCCTGCCGGGCTGTTCTTTTCTTCCAGGGACAGGCATAGACTGATGGTGATTCCGGAAGAAAGAAGGGGCGAGGGGAATGCAGTCACGACTGTGGTACCAGTTGAGTCCTGGAGAGGCCTTGGAGGCTTTACAGACCGATGCCGGGCGGGGCCTGGCGGAATTGGAAGCGCGCCGGCGCCTGGGAGAAGCCGGTCCCAACCAGCTCAAGGCCAAACCCAAGGTGCCGCCTTATAGAATTTTCCTGGCCCAGTTTCAGGATTTCATGGTCCTGGTCCTCCTGGCGGCTACGGCCGTTTCGGCCTTCCTCGGGGAAACGGCCGATGCCATTACCATTGTGGCTATAGTAGTCATCAATGCTATCCTGGGCTTTGTCCAGGAATACCGTGCCGAACGTTCCCTGGAAGCCTTGAAGGAAATGACGGCGCCGGAGGCCCGGGTCAGGCGGGATAATGAGGTCCGGCGGGTACCGGCGCGGGATATCGTACCCGGCGATATTTTGCTCCTGGAAAGCGGTGACCGGGTGGCGGCCGACGCCCTGCTGCTGAAAGCCGTTAACCTCCAGGCCGATGAGGCGGCCCTTACGGGGGAGTCGGTACCGGTCCATAAGGAGCCCGGTCCTTTGAGAGGGACGGTAGCCGTCGGCGACCGGCGTAATATGATCCACCAGGGAACAGTGATCACCAGCGGCCGGGGCGAGGCCGTGGTGGTAGCTACAGGAATGAATACGGAAGTAGGCCGGATTGCCGGCATGCTCCAGGAAGTGGCAGATGAAGATACCCCTTTGCAAAAACGCCTGGCCTCCTTAGGCCGCTGGCTGGTGCTGGCCTGCCTGGCCATCTGCGCTACAGTGGTTATTATCGGTACCATGCGGGGCGAAGAGCTCTATGGCATGTTCCTGGCCGGCGTAAGCCTGGCTGTGGCAGCCATCCCCGAGGGTCTGCCGGCCATTGTCACCGTCTGCCTGGCCCTGGGGGTGCAGAAGATGGTGCAGCGCAATGCCATCATTCGCAAGCTGCCGGCCGTGGAAACCCTGGGCTGTGCCACGGTGATTTGCTCGGACAAGACCGGCACCCTCACCCAGAACCAGATGACCGTGCGCCGGGTTTGGGCCGGCGGCAAGAGCCTTATGGTGAGCGGGACAGGATATATTCCCCAGGGTGAATACCAGGACCAGGGGCGGCGGGTGGCGGTGGATGGCGACCTCAAGATGCTGCTGACCATTGCCGCCCTGTGCAATAATGCCCTGCTGCAAAAGGCCGGGCTGACCATTGGCGGCTGGCTGCGCCGGGGCAACGGGCGGGAGAAGGCCGGTGAGGGACAAAAGACCGGTTTCTTCAGTAAAATGTTTGGCGGCCGTAACGGTGGTAGCTGGAGTATCAGCGGCGACCCCACGGAAGGCGCCCTGCTGGTGGCGGCTGCCAAAGGGGGTCTCTGGCGGGAAAGGCTGGAGGGGGAAGAGCCCCGGGTAGCCGAGATTCCCTTTGATTCCGACCGCAAGCGCATGAGCGTTATCTGCCGGGCGGGCCGGGGCTTACGGGCCTATGTCAAAGGGGCCCCGGATGTCATCCTCGACCTCTGCGACCGTATCCTCATAGACGGCAGGGTCCTGCCCCTGGATGCCGCCCGGCGCGAACTCATCAGAGCCGAAAATGAGGCTATGGCCGGGCAAGCCCTGCGGGTCCTGGCCCTGGCCTACCGCGACCTGGAGGCAGGGGAGGAAATAAAAGGAGAAACGGTAGAAAAGAACCTCATCCTGGTGGGCCTAATGGGCATGCTGGACCCGCCGCGGCCGGAAGCGGCGGCGGCCATCCGCGTCTGCCACCAGGCCGGGATTAAAGTGGTCATGATTACTGGTGACCACCAGGTAACGGCCCGGGCCGTGGCCCGCGAACTGGGCCTGCCGGCAGGGGCAGGGCAGGTTTTAAACGGCCGGGAACTGGAAACGATGAACGATACCGAGCTGGCCGGGGTAGCCCCGGAAGTCAATGTCTACGCCCGGGTTTCGCCCCACCACAAGCTGCGCATTGTCCGGGCCCTAAAGGCCAACGGCCATATTGTGGCCATGACCGGGGACGGGGTCAACGATGCCCCGGCCATTAAAGAGGCCGATATCGGTATTGCCATGGGCCGCAGCGGTACTGACGTGGCCAGGGAAGCCGCCGCCATGGTCCTGGCCGACGACAATTTCGCCACCATTGTGGCCGCCGTGGAAGAGGGCCGCGGCATTTACGATAATATCCGCAAATTTATCCGCTACTTGTTGTCCTGTAATATCGGGGAAGTGTTTACCATGTTCGTAGCGGTCATCAGCGGCCTGCCCCTGCCCCTCTTACCCATCCAGATTCTCTGGATGAACCTGGTTACCGATGGCCTGCCGGCCATGGCCCTGGGGGTGGACAACAAGGAGCCGGGCCTGATGCAGCGGCCGCCTCACCCGCCCGGGGAAAGTGTCTTTGCCCGCGGCCTGGGGAAGGGCATGGTCGTCCTGGGTCTCCAGATTGGCCTGGCCACCCTGGCCGTTTTTATCCTGGGATTGTACCTGGGTGATGGGGATTTAATCACCGCCCGCACCCTGGCTTTTACCACCCTGGTCATGGCCCAGCTCTTCGCCGTCTTTGAATGCCGTTCCGAATACCTTTCGCCCTTTGCGGTAGGTTATTTTTCCAACCCCTACCTGGTGCTGGCCGTAGCCTGCTCAGTCACCATGCAGCTCCTGGTTCTTTACATACCCCTGCTCCAGGCCGTCTTTAAAACAGCACCCTTAAACTCCTTCCACTGGGGTATAGTTTTACTGGCAGCCGGGTGGCGCACCCTCCTCCAGGCTATCAGCCTCTACCTGGTGGTCCCCGTCTGGCGCCTGGTCTGGCAGAGATAACAAAGGTAAAATAAAGGTGGTAAAAATTAAAAGGTAATGCTAAAATAAGAGAATGAAATGCCGCGAGGACAAGGGTGATTACCGTTGCATTTTGTCAAGATGCATGGCCTGGGTAATGATTTTGTCCTGGTAAACGCCCTGGAAGGAAAAGAAAAAGCACTGGGTGATTTACCAGCCCTGGCGCGGCGGGCCTGCCACCGCCGTTTTGGTATTGGCGCCGATGGGCTGATCCTGGTGTTGCCTTCAGCCCGGGCGGACTTAAGGATGCGGATTTTTAACCCCGACGGCAGCGAGCCGGAGATGTGCGGCAACGGTATCCGCTGCTTTGCGCGCTATGCCTATGAAGCGGGGCTGGTGCGGGGACCGGAAATCAAGGTGGAAACCCTGGCCGGGATTATAAAGCCCCGGCTGATCCTCAATGGTGATCAAGTAGCCGGCGTCCGCGTAGACATGGGCGAGCCTCGCCTGGAGCGGGGCCAGATTCCCATGGCCGGCGAAGGTTCACCGGTGGTGGAGGAGCCGGTGACGGTGGCCGGGACCACCTGGCGGGGAACCTGTGTTTCTATGGGAAATCCCCATTGCGTTTTTTTTGTTGAGGATGTTGAGAGGGCTCCCGTGACTACGGTAGGGCCGGCGGTAGAAAACCACCCCCTCTTTCCCCAGCGCACCAACGTCGAGTTCATCGAAGTCCTGAACCCCGGCGAGCTAAAAATGCGCGTCTGGGAGCGGGGAGCCGGGGAAACCATGGCCTGCGGTACCGGCGCCTGCGCTGCCGCCGTCGCCGGCGTCCTCACCGGCCGCAGCAACCGGGAAGTGACGGTCCACCTGGCCGCCGGTGACCTGCAAATCGAATGGTCGAGGAAGAATAACCATGTTTACATGACCGGGCCGGCAGTAGAAGTCTTCCGGGGCCATTTCCCCCTCCATGAGGAGTAAAACCACCACCGCAGGTGGGATGTAATGTAGCTTTAAGGGGCGGGAGGACAAACCCTCGTTAAATAGCATGCTATTTTGGTAAGGAGGCTAAATTATGCCAGAAGCCAGGCGTATCCGCGAGTTACCACCCTACTTATTTGCCCGCATTGAGAAAAAAATTGAAGAGGCCCGGGAACGGGGAGTTGATATCATCAGCCTGGGTATCGGCGATCCTGATCTCCCTACCCCGGCCCATATCATAGATAAACTGGTAGAACAGGCCCATAATCCCGAAAACCACCGCTACCCCACTTCAGTAGGAATGCTCTCTTTTCGCCAGGCCGTGGCCGACTGGTACCGTAACCTGTACAATGTTGACCTTGATCCCCGCCGGGAAGTAGTAACCCTCATTGGATCCAAAGAGGGTATCGCCCATATCTCCTTCTGCTATGTTGACCCCGGCGATATCAACCTGGTACCCGACCCCGGTTACCCCGTCTACCATATCGGCACCCTGCTGGCCGGCGGGGAATCCTACTTTATGCCCCTCACGGCGGCCAGCGGCTTTTTACCCGACCTTAAGGAGATTCCCAGCGATGTCGCCCGGCGGGCGAAGCTGATGTTTATCAATTACCCCAATAACCCTACCGGTGCCGTGGCCGACCTTAAATTCTTCCAGGAAGTGGTCGAGTTCGCCAAAAACTACGATCTCATTGTCTGCCACGATGCCGCTTATAGCGAAATTACCTACGACGGCTACCGCGCCCCTTCCTTCCTGCAAACTCCCGGGGCTAAAGACGTGGGTATTGAATTTAATTCTGTCTCCAAACCCTATAATATGACCGGCTGGCGCCTGGGCTGGGCCTGCGGCCGCGCCGATGTCATCGAGGCCCTGGGCCGGCTCAAGTCCAACATTGACTCCGGGGCCTTCCAGGCCGTCCAGTATGCCGGCATTGCCGCCCTGACGGGGCCCCAGGACGGTCTTGCTGAAGTCCGGCGCATTTACCAGGAGCGGCGGGACATCATTGTTGAGGGACTTAACTCCCTGGGCTGGCAGCTGGAGAAGCCCAAAGCTACCTTCTACGTCTGGGCGCCGGTACCCAGAGGCTATACTTCGGCCGGGTTTGCCGAGATGGTCCTGGAGAAGGCCGGCGTGATTATAACCCCGGGTAACGGTTATGGTAATTATGGCGAAGGTTATTTCCGTATCGCTTTAACCATCAGCAAAGAACGCATGCAGGAGGGCATTGAACGCCTGCGGCGTGCCTTGGGAAAAGTAGAATTTTAATGGCAATCAGGGGCGCAAAACTTTTGCGTTCTTCCTGAAATGGAAGGGGCAGGCCATGCTGAACAGTATGACGGGTTATGGCCGGGGTGAAGCCAGCGGCACCGGCAGGACTGTTACCGTAGAGATCAAGGCTGTCAACCAGCGTTTCCTGGATGTGGTGATCCGGCTGCCCCGCCTTTATACGGCCCTGGAAGAAAAGATACGCCAGTTCATTAAAAATAGCCTCAGCAGGGGCCGCGTGGAAGTAATGGTGAGCATCAGCGAAGAAAATGGGGAAAAACAGCGGCTAACCGTTGACATGGGCCTGGCAATGGCGTATTATAATGCTTTGAAGGAATTGGCGCAAAATCTGGCTATTCCGGCGGATATTACCGCCGAGAAGCTATTAGCTATGCCAGAGGTCGTTAAAGTTGCTGAACCGGAATGGGACGAGGCCACCTTCTGGCCGGTAGTAGCCGGGGCTTTAGAAAAAGCCCTGGCGGATTTACTCGCCATGCGCCGGGCCGAAGGGCAACGCCTGCAGGCCGACCTGGAAGCCCGGGCCGCGTATATCCGCCGGCAGGTGGAAGCCATCCGGGAACGGGCGCCGGAAGTACCCCGGGAGTATGCCGGGCGTCTTAAAGAGCGGGTAGCTGAACTAGCCGGTGGCCTGGCCCTGGATCCCGGCCGCCTGGAGATGGAAATAGCCCTGCTGGCTGAACGGGCTGATATCACCGAAGAAATCATCCGCCTTTTAAGTCACCTGGAGCAAATGGTCACGGCCATGGCCGGGACCGAACCGGCCGGGCGGCGGCTGGATTTTATCCTGCAGGAAATGTGGCGGGAAATAAATACCATCGGTTCCAAGGCCAGTGACCTGGCCATTAGTAATCTAGTAGTAGCGGTTAAGGGTGAACTGGAGAAGATGCGCGAACAGGTCCAGAACGTGGAGTAGGTAAAGGAGGGGGAGCATGGACATCAAATTAATTAATATTGGCTTTGGCAACATTGTTTCCGCCCGGCGCATAGTAGCCATTGTCAGCCCCGAGTCCGCACCCATTAAACGAATTATCCAGGAAGCCCGCGACCGCGGCATGTTAATTGATGCCACCTATGGCCGCCGGACCAGGGCGGTGATTATTACCGACAGCGATCATATCATCCTGTCGGCCGTCCAGCCGGAAACGGTGGCCCACCGCATGTCTTCCCGGGAACCTATTAATACAAGTGAGGAAGCGGAAGAATAAATTCCGGCTGGATAACAGCTAAACAATACCAGGACGCGGGTGGCCACGATAAATGGCAGCGCGATTATATCCTTGTCCTTGATACCCAGGGAAAAACGCATCAAAGCGTTTTCCTGCGGGTGTTTTTATCTTTTCGGGAGGAAGAAATATTGAAACAGCCATCCCTGGATCAACTGGAAAAGCGAGTTGGCAGCAAATACGCCCTGGCGGTCCTGGCCGCCAAGAGGGCGCGGACGCTGACGGAAGGGCAGTTTGCCAACCTGTACCCTAAGGGGACCAAGCCAGTAACAGTAGCCCTCATGGAGATCGCGGAAGGCAAGATAAGATACGAGTGGGGCAAGAAGAAAGCGTGAAGGTCTTAGAGGGAAAAACCGTCATTTTAGGGGTCTGCGGCGGCATTGCCGCCTACAAGGCGGCCGAGCTCTGCCGGCTTTTGGTCCAGGAAGGAGCTACCGTCCGGGTGATCATGACGGCAGGGGCAACGGAATTTATTACCCCCCTGACCTTCAGCACCCTGGCGGGGCAACCGGCCCTGACGGCAATTTTCGGGGCCGGGAGCGGGGGACCCTTGACCCATATTGACCTGGCTAACAAGGCGGATCTTTTCCTCGTCGCCCCGGCGACGGCCAATATCCTGGCCAAGCTGGCCACCGGCCTGGCCGACGACCTCCTGAGTACCACGGCCCTGGCGGTAAACTGTCCCACCCTGGTGGCTCCGGCCATGAATGTCAATATGTATGCCAAAGCCGCCGTCCAGGAAAACCTGGCGACATTAAAACGGCACGGCTGGGGCATTATTGAACCGGAGGAAGGCTTCCTGGCCTGCGGTACTACGGGCAAAGGCCGGCTGGCCAGTTTGGAGCGTATTGTTGCTGCCTGCCGGCGGGCCCTGGCACCCCAGGATTACAGGGATCTGGTGGTGCTGGTGACTGCCGGGGGCACCAGGGAACCCCTGGACCCGGTCAGGTACATAGGTAATTACAGCTCTGGTAAAATGGGTTATGCCCTGGCCCGGGCGGCCTGGGAGCGGGGCGCCCGGGTGACGCTGATTACTGCCAGCCCGCTACCGCCGCCACCTGAGGTAGAAGTGGTGCGGGTCCAGACGGCAGCCGAAATGCTGGCCGCCCTGGAGGAGCGCTTTACAGGGGCAGATATAGTCCTCAAGGCCGCCGCGGTAGCCGATTTCCGGCCTGTAGCCAGGGCCGCGCAGAAAATCAAAAAGGGACAGCAAGGGGAATTAATTATTCACCTCGAACCCACTGTGGATATCCTGGCTTGCTTAAGCAGGATGAAAGAAAGGCAAATATTAGTCGGCTTTGCTGCCGAAACGGAAGACTTGCTGGCAAACGCCGGGCAAAAGCTCCGGGACAAGCAGTTAGATTTAATCGTTGCCAACGATGTTACCAGGCCCGGAGCAGGTTTTGGCAGCGAAACAAATATTGTCACTTTTCTTTTTCCCGGCGGCCGCAAGGAAGAATTACCGCAGTTACCAAAGCTAGAAGTGGCCCACCGCATCCTGGATGCCGTCACAACTCTGTCGCGCTTTCCGGGGAGGAGAACAGGGCCGGAAAGGGAGGAATAAAGAAATGGCACGCAAGTTATTTACATCCGAATCGGTAACTGAAGGGCATCCTGATAAAATGGCCGACCGCATTGCCGACGCCGTCCTGGATGCCATTTATGAAAAGGACCCCCTGGCCAGGGTGGCCTGCGAGTGCCTGGTCAGTACCGGGCTGGTCCTGGTGGCCGGGCAGATAACCACCGATTGCTATGTGGATATACCGCGCGTGGCCCGGGAAACCATTCGCGAGATTGGCTACACCAGAGCCAAATTTGGCTTTGACTGCGATACCTGTGCTGTGGTCACATCCATTGATGAGCAGTCGCCGGATATTGCTATGGGCGTCAATGAAGCCTGGGAGAAAAAGCAGGGGGTGGCCAGGGATGAATTAGAGACTCTGGGCGCCGGCGACCAGGGAATGATGTTTGGCTATGCTACCCGGGAGACGCCGGAGTATATGCCCATGCCTATTGCCCTGGCCCATAATCTCACGCGCCGGTTGGCTGAGGTGCGCAAAGAAAGGATCCTGCCCTATTTACGGCCGGACGGTAAGTCCCAGGTGACGGTGGAATATGAAGACGGCCGGCCTGTAAGGGTGGATACGGTTGTTATTTCCACCCAGCACCGGCCCGATATCGAGATGACCGCCTTAAGGGACGACATCCTGGAAACCGTCATCAAACCGGTAATTCCGGCAGAGATGCTGGATAACCGGACGAGATATTTTATTAATCCCACCGGGCGCTTTGTCATTGGCGGCCCCCAGGGCGATACCGGCCTCACCGGCCGCAAGATTATTGTCGATACCTACGGTGGTATGGCCCGCCACGGCGGCGGTGCCCTCTCCGGCAAGGACCCCACCAAGGTGGACCGCTCGGCTGCCTATGCGGCCCGCTATGTGGCCAAAAACGTGGTGGCAGCCGGCCTGGCCGACCGCTGCGAGGTGCAGGTGGCCTATGCCATCGGTGTGGCCCGGCCGGTATCCATCAGCGTGGAAACCTACGGGACCGGCAGAATCAGCGACGAGCGGCTGGTAGAATTGATCCAGGCCCACTTTGACCTGAGGCCGGGGGCCATTATCCGCGACCTGGATTTACGCCGCCCCATCTACAAACCGGTATCAGTCTACGGCCACTTCGGCCGGTCGGATCTGGACCTGCCCTGGGAACGGCTGGATAAAGTAGAAGCCCTGCGGGCGGATGCTGGGCTTTAGTCACAATTCGTTTTCATAGAGGTCTGGCCAGGTAATGCTTAAAAAAGTAATCATCGCCACGGTTCTAGCCATCGTTATAACTACCGGTTTCATGTATGGTTATATCGAGTGGTACGGGCGAAACCTGGAGCCGCAGCGTGCTGATGTCATCATCGTGCTGGGCGCCGCCGTTTGGAAGAATGGTCCCAGCCCGGCTTTGCTGGAACGCATCTCCCTGGCCGAGGATCTCTATCACGAGGGATATGCGCCGGCGATAATAACGACCGGCGGTACCGGCGCCTGGAATCCAACCCCCGAAGGTACAGTTGCCCGCTTAACCCTGATCGCTCGCGGTATACCTGCTGGTGTTGTTCACGAGGAAATCAACTCGCACAGTACCAGAGACAACCTGGTCGAGGCCCAAAAAATTATGCTCAGGTACGGGTGGAAGAGAGCTATTATTGTCACCCATGATTATCACCTGCTGCGGGCAACCACCGAGGCGCAGCGGTTGGGCATAGAAGCTTCAGGCGCCGGGGTCCACAAAACGGCTATGTTTAGACCCCCGCTGGTATTACGGGAGGTAATCGCGAACCTGGTCAGAACCGTTGTTTGATATAGAACCGGCTGTCCTGGTATCCAGCCGGGTAATGTGGCGGCGAAGGATGTGGTGTTGATTCCCCGGCCGGGTGGTGTTATAATATCCCTTGTGATAAGTGCTGATGTGGCTCAGGGGTAGAGCAGCGCACTCGTAATGCGCAGGTCGAGGGTTCGAATCCCTCCATCAGCTCCAGGAATACCAAGGCCTCCGGAGTATTTACCGGAGGCCGTTTTAGTTAGTTGCCGCCCAGTTGCCGCCATTACAAAATTATGGTTAAGAACCTATCCAGACCTTTATGGCGAGACCAAGTAACAGATGATACTGTAGAGAATGTAGGTACCGGCACTGGAAGGAATGAGAGATGCCCCTGGGCCTGAGGATTTAAGCCTGTAGGTCCGGGGGCTTTTTTGTATATTTAATCTTGTAACCCAACTTTGACACTAAAACTTCTATTTCAAGGGCTTAAAGACCACCAAGACTAGTAATATCAACGATCTTTCTCTACCGAAGTCGGCAAAACGTAGTGAAAACAAATCTGCCTTAGAGTATTTTCACGCCGGGCATCTCTTGGTATAATAGTAATGACGATAACCGAGGTGATGCCCCTTTGTTCCCCCGTATTATCACTACCAGGCGCGGCGGCCATACCTACCATTATCTGGTCCTGGTAGAATCCTACCGGGAAAAAGGCAAGGTAAAACAGCGCCAGGTTGGGCATTTAGGCAACATCGACCAGTATTCCCAGGAAGAGATACAGCGGCTTATTAATAAACTGCGGGAATTCCTTAAGGAAGATGAGCTGGGCACTGTTAAGGACCTCCAGACCTTCGGCACCAAGCATTATGGTATCCCCTATGTGGTGAATTTTTTCTGGGAGCGACTGGACCTGGACGCCTTCTTTAAAAACTATCTCCAAAATCGTCAAGTAGAGATGGATGTGGCCTTATGCACCAAGATTATGATTTTAAACCGCCTCATCGCTCCTAAAAGCAAGCTTGGAGTATCCCAATGGTTAAGGCAAATTTACCTGCCGGAACTGGAAGAGAAACAGCCTGAGTTGCATCATTTTTACCGTACTCTTGACGTCCTGGAAGAAATGAAGGATTATCTGGAACGCCACTTGTACAACCGGCTTACGGATCTCTTGAGTTATCAGCTTAACCTGGTGTTTTACGACTTGACCAGCAGCTACTTTGAAGGTACCCATTGCCCCCTGGCCAGGTTCGGTTATTCCCGCGACCACCGGCCGGACTGCCGGCAAATTAATATTGGCCTCCTGGTGACTCCGGAAGGCATGCCTATTGCCCACCAGGTATTTGAAGGTAATATACCTGATAAAGTAACCGTGGCTGGCGCCATCGAACAACTTAAGCAAAAGTTTGCCATCAAGAGCTGTATTTTCGTGGGCGACCGGGGTATGCTGACCAGTCATAATTTAGAAGAACTCAAGGAGGCTAACTTCCGTTATATCCTGGGCTTTCATAAACGCGGCCGGGAAGTGAGCGATGAACTACTGGCCAGGTACCAAAACCTCGAAGAATACCAGCTAATAGACGGCGATAACCCCCTCTTTTATGTGGAAGTACCACCAGAGCAGGTACAGGCTCCCCCTAAAGAAAACTTGGTAGAGGGAGAAGAGGAAGAAAAGGAAAACTTCGAGCCTCCGGTTCGCTATATCCTTTGCCACAATCCTCTCAAAGCCCAAGAGGATTATGAATTTCGGGTCAAAGCGATAGAAGAAGCCAGGATAAAATTGCAAGAGCTGAAAGACAGGCTGGCCCGGGAAACCCCGCGGCGGGGGCGCAAGCCTACCACAAAAGGAGTCATGCTTAAAGCAGCTGCTATCCTTAACAAGAAGGGCCTTGCTCCAATTTTTGATATTACTTATGACGGCAAGTCTTTCAACTTTGAAATTAATGAGCCGGCTCTGGCTAAAGAGGCTTTGCGGGACGGCAAATTTTTAATCCAGACTAATGCTGACCTGCCAGCTGAGGAGGTAATTGCCGCCTATAAAAACCTGCTCCAGGTAGAAACCGCCTTTCGCCATATCAAGGACTTCATTCGCTTGAGGCCTATCTACCACTACAACGAAAGTCGGGTTAAGGGACACATCTTTATATGTGTGCTGGCTTATCTCTTTGAAAAATGGCTGGAGGTGATACATCGCCGATATATTGAAGATGAGATTTTTAAGGCGAAACAAATCCCTGATCCTGAAAGTCAAGAAAGAGAGTTACGCCGCTGGAAGGTTGCCCATAAAAGCGGCCGCCGTATCCTGGAATTATTAGAAGAGATAAAGGCTGTTGACCAGCAGTTTCTTGATAAGCGGATTTATAGTATCACCCAGCCCGGACAAAGCCAGAGTGAATTGTTAAAAATTTTGGGCCTTCCACTTCCACCTAAAATTTTAACCTTCAGGTAGCCACTAAGAGCCCCAGAAAGGGGTTGTAGTGACAATTGTCCCTATGGACCCCTTGATTTTTAAGGGGCGGTGTCAAAGTTGGGTTGTAATTATCGAAGGAATTAGCCAGTACACCTATTAAGGTTAGGTTAATAAATTTAACTACCTTCGATTAGTAACTAAGTAACAATTCGGCAGAAAGGCGAATAGGATATACCATCAAATCACTGAAGGGGGATTTTTTACCATGAATGACAACAACAGCAAAGTACAGCGAATTACCTTAGAAAACTTTATCAGAAGGTTAGCTTCCAGATTTCAAGACAGGGTAGTTAATGTTGAGTTTTTTTGTGGCGAATGCTGTAAAAAAGCCAAAGGTGGAGAGTTAACGCTAATAGGTAGAGATTTTATCGAGCTAACTGCAGCTGAAGATTATGAAATTGAAGTTATTACCTTTTCCGGTGGCGATGTAGTAGACAATGAATTTGTAGAGGTTATTATTATACCTTTAAGTCAGGTATGTAGTGTAGAAATACCAGAGAATTGCAACGAAAAGACATCAGACTAGATTATTTCTTGAAATACAATTTGTCCCCGGTCCAGGGCAGGCCGGGGTTTTATTTTTGGGGGTGAGCATAAAATTACCGCCTAAATTGTCGCCTAAATTCATCATCTCGGGCGGCAAAAGGTGTCATATGAGAAAGAAGGCTGGCATGAGAGTTGAGTACTCGTAATGCGCCGGTCAAGGTGTGGTGTGGGAGCAGGAAAAAGGTGAACCGGTGCCGAACTAACCTTAAACAAGAAGGAAAGTGGCTTCAAGAGGCGAGGGTTATTGCAAGCTTCCCTACAGCAAGAGCTGGCAAGGATTGTCGGGAAGGACCGGGTGCTGGCGTCACCCGAAGATCTCCTTTGCTATTCTTATGACGGTACTTTTGTGGCCTACAAGCCGGATGTGGTAGTTAAGCCGGCCAGTACCGAACAGGTGGCCAGGGTCCTGGAATTGGCTTGCCGGGAGGGCATACCGGTCCACCCCCGCGGCGCTGGCACGGGCTTGAGCGGCGGATCGGTACCCCGGGGCGGGGGTATAGCCCTGGTAATGACGGCCATGAACACCATTTATGAGATTAACCCCGAGGACATGCTGGCCGTAGCCGGTCCGGGGGTAATTACCGCTGAACTGCACCGGGCGGTAGAAGAAAGGGGGCTTTTCTATCCCCCGGACCCCGGCAGTGCGGAGTTCTGCACTCTTGGTGGCAACGTTGCCGAGTGCGCCGGGGGGCCCCGCGCCCTCAAGTATGGTGTCACCAGGGATTATATCCTGGGCCTGGAAGTGGTGCTGGCCGACGGCCGGGTAGTCCACCCGGGGGGCCGGACGGTCAAAAACGTCACCGGCTATGACCTTTGCCGGCTGTTTACCGGCTCTGAAGGAACCCTGGGGGTCATTACCAAAATTACCCTGCGCCTTATTCCCAAGCCCCAGGCCGTAAAAACCATCCTGGCAGCCTTTAAGGACCTGGTGCAGACAGGTGAAGCAGTCAATGCCATCCTCAGCGCCGGGATCATACCCAGGACCCTGGAGATTATGGACAGTGTCTCCATTGCCATCGTGGAACAGTTCAGCCCCTGCGGTTTACCCCGGGAAGCAGCGGCCGTGCTCCTTATCGAAACAGATGGCGACAGGGAGCAGGCTCAAAGGGAAGCCGAAAGGGTAGTAAAGGTGCTGAAGGAAGTGGGAAGTGCCGAAATTAGGCTGGCCGCCGATGCCCGGGAAGCAGGAGAATTATGGCGGGCACGACGGGCCGTCTCCCCGGCCATAACCCGGATTAAACCCACCAAAATTGCCGAGGATGCCACCGTTCCCCGCAGCCAGGTGCCGGCCATGATCCGGAGGCTGGGGCAAATACGGGAGAAATACCAGATTGACCTGGTCATCTTTGGCCATGCCGGTGACGGCAACCTTCACCCCAACATTGCCTGTGATTGCAGGGATGCCGGAGAAATGCAGCGGGTGGAAAAGGCCATCGCCGAAATCTTCCAGGCCGCTCTAGAACTGGGGGGGACCCTTTCAGGAGAACACGGCATCGGCCTCCTCAAGGCACCTTTTCTGATGGCAGAACTGGGAGAGGCAGGTTACCAGGCCATGCGGGATATTAAGAGGTCCCTGGACCCGAAGAACATCCTGAACCCCCACAAGATTTTCTCCGGGTGACAGGTCCAGCTCTGGCCTGGTCCGGCTCCCCCTGGATACTGTAAGTCTCGCCGGCGGTACTTTTCCGCAGGCCAAAGAAAAGGGAGGTTTCCCGGGGGTTAAATTTTACTTTATGAGACAATAGTTTAAAAAACGGAGTGAAAGCGGAGGGAGAGTGGAGAGAGTCCGGAGCGGTCAGTTAAATCATGTTTAACTCCGGCAACTCCAGGGAGGTTTGCATGCGGGAACGCCCGGCTCTAAATCTTGCATTCACTACCGGGGGCAAATCTGCTATAATGTTGCTGGTGGATCAGTTAACCAGGAGGGGGTCGAGTTGGCGAATTTGCTGGTAGAAGTGGCCGTCAACTCGGCCCCTGGTTGCGCTCCCCTCCTCACCTTAACCTACCAGGTACCCCGGGAGCTGGCTTCCCAGGTAAAAGAAGGCTCCCTGGTCCTGGTAACGGTGGGGAAGCGGCTGGCCACGGGAGTGGTAGTTGCCCGACCTGATAAAGCGGACCGGGCCGGGCTGAAGGCCATCAAGGCTGTCCTGGAAAGGGATTTCCTGCCGCCAGGGATGGTAGAACTTGGTCGCTACCTGGCGGAACGTTATTTATGTCCCCTGGCGGTAGCCCTGAATACCCTCCTGCCGCCGGCAACAGGCAGGCGCCTGGAACGCCGTTGGTGCTGGCTACCGGGCGCAGGAGGCGAAACGGAAGCGGCTTTAAACCTGGCTAACTGCCTGCCCCCGCCGGCCGGGGCTCTGGCCGCCTACCTGGCCGGCCGCCGGGTGGCCGGGGAAGGCCAGCTACAGCAGTTAGGCCGCCGCCGGGAACTTAGCGGGGCTTTAGCCTCTTTAAAATCCCACGGCCTGGTCCGGGAAGAGTGGTCCTGGCGGGAGGCGCCCCGGGAGAGGCAGCCCCGCTGGGTAGTACCCGGGGAAGGGGTGGCAGCGGCAATAGAAGCCCTGGTAAAAAAAGCGCCGCGCCAGGCGGCCATCCTGAAGGACCTCCGGGACGGCGGACCCCGGCCGGTGACCAGCTTTGCTGCCGGCGGGGGATATGCCGCCCTGAAGCGCCTGGAAGAACAGGGCTTAATTAGGATTACCCCGCTACCTCCCGGGGATAATAAAGAAATATATCCTGAAATCAAACTTAATGCAGCCCAGGAAGAAGCAGTGGCAATTATCAACGCCGCCCTGGGACGGGGAGGGGCCTTTTTACTCCACGGTGTTACCGGCAGCGGCAAAACCGAGGTGTACTTGCGCTGCGCCGGCGAGGCCCTGGCAAGGGGTTACCAGGTCTTGTTCCTGGTTCCGGAGCATGCCCTAATCCCGCAAATGGTAGCCCGGTTAAGACAAAGGCTGGGGGACCGGGTGGCCGTTATCCACGGGGATTTACCTGCCGGCGAAAGGGCAACCGTCTGGGAGCAGGCCCGCCGGGGGGAAATCCAGGTTATCACCGGCAGCCGGTCGGCCCTTTTTGCCCCTTTCCCGCGGCTGGGGCTCATCGTCGTTGATGAAGAACACGCCGGCAGCTACAAGCAGGATACCGCACCCCGCTATGACGCCCGGGAGGTTGCCATCAAGCGGGGGCAGCTGGAAGGAGCGGTGGTGATTCTGGGGAGTGCCACACCCAGTACTGAGATTTTTTACCTGGCCCGGCGAGGGAAAATACAGTTATTACAGCTACCCCGGCGGGCGGGGAATGTGAGCCTGCCCCGGGTGGAGATAGTCGATTTGCGGGCCGAATTCCGGGCCGGTCACCACGGTATTTTAAGCCGGCGGCTGGAGCAGGGGATAACTGCCGCCCTGGCCGCGGGACAGCAGGCCATCCTCTTTTTAAACAGGCGGGGCTATGCCCCCCATGTTCTTTGCCGCCGCTGCGGCCACGTTCCTTTATGCCGGCACTGTGCTGTAGCCCTGACCTATCACCAGGATGGTACCTTGCGCTGCCATTACTGCGGCTACGTGCAAAAGGCAGGAGCCAATTGCCCGGTGTGCGGGGGCACCGTGGTACGCCTGGGTTCCGGCACCCAGCGGGTGGAAGAAGAAGTGCGGGCATTATGGCCTGGGGCCAGAATTTTACGGGCCGATGGGGATACTACAGCCAGGAAGGGCCAGTGGGAAAAGATCTACCGTACCTTTGCTGCCGGACAAGCTGATATCCTTATCGGTACGCAGGCCATTACCAAAGGTATGGATTTTCCTGGTGTTGCCCTGGTGGGTGTGGTTAACGCCGATTTATCCCTGTACCAGCCGGACTTTCGCGCCCGGGAACGTACCTTCCAGCTGTTAACCCAGGTAGCCGGCCGGGCCGGCCGCCGGACCGGTGAAGGGGAAGTTATTATTCAAACTTATAACCCCCAGGACCCGGCTATTACCCTGGCCGCGACCCAGGATTACCATAAGTTTTACGAGCAGGAGATAGCTATGCGGCGTAATTTGAGCTATCCTCCCTTTATAAAACTGGTGCGGCTGGGTTTTACCGGCCCGGATGAGGCCAGGGTAATTGAAGCCGCCCATGAGGTGGCCGGGCTAATCAACAGTAAAAGCAGCAAGATCCAGGTCCTGGGCCCGGCGCCGGGGTACCCGTCCCGGCTCAAGGATAATTACCGCTGGCAGTTGCTTCTCAAGGTGCCTGCCTGGTCGAGGTATAAGGGCCACCTGGCTGCAAGCCTGGCAGCTTACCGCAACCGCCATGATGTCCGTATGATAGTAGATGTAGGGCCCATTAATCCCTGGTAGCAAGCAGGAGGCAAAGAGGTTGGCAATTCACCAGATTTTAATCCACCCTGACCCCATCTTACGGGAAAAGTCGCAGCCGGTAAAAAAGATTACCCCCAATATCTGGAAGCTCCTGGATAACCTGGCCGATACCATGTACGAAGCTCCCGGGGTGGGCCTGGCCGCCCCCCAGATCGGGGTCTTAAAGCGGGTCATTGTCGTTGACGTGGGGGAAGGGCTGATAGAACTGATTAATCCGGAAATAATAGCGGCCAGGGGGAGGGATGTAGGGCCGGAAGGGTGTCTCAGCGTCCCCGGGGCCCAGGGGGAAGTACCCCGGGCCGCAGTCGTAACCGTGCGGGGTCTTGACCGTCACGGCCGGGAGAGGGCAATCAAAGCGGAAGGCCTTTTGGCCCGCGCCCTGCAACACGAGATTGACCACCTGGACGGGGTGCTCTTTATCGATAAAGTAATCCGCTGGCTGGAGGATAAACCTTAATTCCGAAAAGGAGCGGTAGACATGCGCCTGGTATTTATGGGGACGCCGGATTTTGCCGTACCCGCCCTGAAGGCCCTGCTTGCTGCCGGCCATGAAATAGCCAGGGTGGTTACCCAGCCCGACCGGCCCCGGGGACGAGGTAAAAAACTCCAGCCGCCCCCGGTTAAGGAGACGGCGCTGGCAGCGGGACTGCCGGTGAGCCAGCCGGCGGCCATGCAAGAGGAGGAATTCTTAACCGGGCTACAACAATGGCAGCCAGAAGTCATTGTGGTCGTTGCCTTTGGCCGTATCCTCCCGCGGGAGATTTTGGACCTGCCGGAGAAGGGCTGTATCAATCTCCATGCCTCCCTCTTACCCCGCTACCGGGGGGCAGCCCCCATCCACCGGGCGGTAATGAATGGTGAAAAAGAAACCGGCGTCACCACCATGTGGATGGTGCCGCAATTAGATGCCGGCGACATCATTCTCCAGGAGAAGCTGCCCATTGGGCCGGAGGCCACCACCGGGGAAATCCACGACCGGCTGGCCGTCCTGGGTGCCGGACTCCTGGTACATACCCTGGACCTGGTGGCCACCGGCCGGGCTCCCCGCCAGCCCCAGGATGAAACCCTGGCCACCTACGCGCCCCCCCTGCAGCCGGATGAAGAGAAGATTAACTGGGAGCAGCCGGCAGGAAAAATCTATAACCTTATCCGCGGTTTGAACCCCTGGCCAGGGGCCTACACCCTGCGGGCCGGCGAACGCCTGAAGGTATATGGCGCCAGGATTTTAGATGAAGCAACTACCGGGATACCGGGCCAGGTGGTGGCGGTGACGGGTGAAGGCTTTGTCGTCCAGGCAGGAAGAGGTAAGCTGCTCATTACCACGGTCCAGCCCCAGGGGAAAAAGATCATGCCGGCGGACGCCTACCTGCGGGGTTATCCCCTGGCCAGCGGGGAGGTGCTGGGATGCGCATAAAAAAGCGCCTTTTCATTGGCCTTCTGGCCCTGAGCCTTTTGTTTATAACTGCCGTGCTGGCAGGCAGCTGGTATCTCCTGGTTAACCATACCAGTTTTCTCAATCGTCTCCTCCTGGTGCTGGGTTTTTTTACCCTGGCCGTCCTCTTCCTCATTATTGCCCTGGGAATTGCCGGGCTGGTACTGATCCTCTGGCAGGAACGCAGCCGGCCCTTCCTCCAGCGCCTGGGCTTAATAGCCGTCAATACTCTTTTTCCCGTGGCCCTGGCCCTGGGCAGGCGCCTGGGGGTTAAGGCAGAAACCATTAAAGCCTCGTTTATTGAGATGAATAACCAGTTAGTCCGCCTCCGGGGCCTGCTGATAGAACCCGGGAAGATCCTCCTCCTGGCTCCCCACTGCCTGCAGTGGAGCGGCTGCCCCCATAAAATCACGGTTGACGTCTATAACTGTCGCCGCTGTGGCCGCTGCCCCATTGATTCCCTTCATGCCCTGGCCGAAAGATACGGTGTCCGCCTGGCCGTGGCTACCGGAGGTACTCTGGCCCGGCACTTTGTCAAACAGTACCGGCCCCGGGCCGTGGTGGCCATTGCCTGCGAGCGCGATTTAACCAGCGGCATCCAGGACACCCAGCCTATGCCTGTCCTGGGGGTTTTAAACTCAAGGCCCCATGGCCCCTGCCTCAATACCCAGGTTAATTTAAACCAGGTAGAGCAGGCTATCCAGTTTTTCCTGTACGGCAAAACAATCAGCCAGCCCCAGGTACGCAGTGAAGGCTGGGAAGTTAGCAGCAGTGTTTAGAAGTTCCCTATAACGCGCAATGAAAAGGAAGTATGTTTGGGTAAAGCCACCCCCGCCGCCGAGCAAGGCTGAGCGTAAAGTTTGCTAGCCGAGAACCACCGGAGCCTGAAGCCTGTACCCCCAGCCCTAAAGAAGCTAGAGTACAGATCAACCAGCTATCGCCGATTTTAGGTAGAAACTTATTGTCGTGAGGAGGTAACAACAGGGTGAAACTCAGGCCGGCTGCTTCGGCCCGGGAGGCGGCCCTGCAGGTCATTTACCGGGTGACGGAGGAAGGGGCCTTTGCCAGCCTGGCCCTGGATGAAGTCTTGCAGGCCTCCAACCTGGAGGGCCGCGACCGCACCCTGGCCACGGAGCTGGCCTACAGCGCCATCAAGGCCTGGCAAACCCTGGACTGGGCCCTGGGCCTCTTTTTAAAACACCCCCTGGCGAAACTGCCGCCCTGGATCCGCTGTCTTTTGCGCCTGGGTGGGGCGCAGTTGCTGTATTTACCCCGGATACCGGCGCGGGCGGCCATCTATGAAACAGTGGAACTGGCCAAAAAATACGGGCACCGGGGCACCGTGGGCCTGGTAAACGGCGTCCTGCGCCATTTAGAACGCCGGAAAGATGATTTACCTTACCCGGATCCCGGGAGTGATCCTGCCGGCTACCTCTCCTTGCGTTACTATCACCCCCGCTGGCTGGTAGAGAAATGGTTGACGCAGTTTGGCTACGCAGAGACGGAGGCCCTCTGCCGCGCGGATAATGAACCGGCCCCCATGGTTATCCGCGCCAATACCCTGAAGACGACAGTAGCCGGCCTGGCCGCGCGCCTCCAGGACGAGGGAGCCACCATCAGGCCGGCCCGCTATGCCCCCGAGGGCCTTATAGTTGAAGGCCTGGGGGCGGTAAAGGCCAGCCCTTCCTTCCGGGAAGGGTTGTTCTATGTCCAGGATGAAGGTTCCCAGCTGGTCGGTCATGCCTTAAAACCCGAACCAGGGTCCATAGTTATCGATGCCAGTGCCGCCCCCGGCGGCAAGACGACCCACCTGGCCCAGCTCATGGCCGACCGGGGCACGATCCTGGCCTGCGATGTCCATCCTTCCCGCCTGGAGTTAATTCAAGAAAACTGCCGGCGCCTGGGGGTGACTTGCGTCCGGGCGGTTCTGGCGGATGCCCGGGAACTGGGGCAACGATACCCGGAGGTTGCCGATTATTTGCTCCTTGATGCCCCCTGTTCGGGGCTGGGGGTATTACGCCGGCGGCCCGATGCCCGCTGGCGCAAGGAACTGGCCGGGACCAGGGAACTGGCCCGGCTGCAGCTGGAGATCCTCCTGGGAGCCAGGCGGGCTTTAAAGCCGGACGGGGTTTTAGTCTACAGCACCTGCTCCCTGGCCCCGGAAGAAAACCAGGAAGTTATCCGGCAATTCCTGGACCGGGCGCGGGAATTCTCCCTTGTTTCCCTGGAACCATGGCTGCCGGTCCTGCCTGCCGACCTGGAGGTCCCGGCCCGGCAGGGCTGGGTACAGTATCTACCCCAGCGCCACGGTACCGACGGCTTTTTCATAGCGCGCTTAAAAAGGGAGGAAAATAGAGGATTTTGACCTGCGATGCAGAATTTGGTTTAGGTAGATAGGCGGTAAACTGGGGGGAATTTTATGGACATCATGCCCTGGACGGCCCTGGTCTTTCAGTCTATACCGGAGGAAATAATTTTAGTTACTTTAGGTTTGGCGCTAGTTGGCGAGTATCCCAGGATGAAAGGTATTGTTGTGGTGGGGATAATCGGGGCATTATTTTCCTTTTATTTCCGGCGTTTATCCCTGGATTTTGGAATTCATACTTTAGCTTCAATTGTTGCATTGGCCCTGGCAATGCGGCTGTTATTACGGGTAAATTTATTTAAAGGGCTTTTAGCTGCTTTCCTGGGTATTGTGGCTTTAGGTATTATTGAGAGCATATCTTTCCCTCTTATTTCCTTCTTAACTGGCTTGAGTTTTGAAGCAGCCCTTCGTGATCCAGTGTTAAGGATCCTTTTTCCCCTACCGGATGAAATAGTCCTGGGCCTAGTTGCTTACTTCTGCAGGCATCGGCATTTCTCCTTAATTACTGCGGGCCGGTTGATACCAAATAATGCCAGAAAGGAAAAAGAGGATGAAAAGTAGAAATTTCACCTGGATTATTATAACCCTGGTCCTGCTGCAAACTTTGTTAATTATTATCCTTAATTTAAGCCATTATGCTCGGCAGGCATTTCCTATTTTTTCCCCCGAAAAGACTCCACTAACCTATTTAATTTTTTCATTTTTATTTTTGCTTACTTCTACTGGTATAATTTATGTTTTATTTTCTGCCGCCGGCCGGGATATGCAACTCCTGCGCCAGGAGCTGTACATAGAAAATTTAAAGGAGAGCCTGAAGAACCTACGCGCCCAGCGCCACGACTTTATCAGCCACCTGCAGACCGTCTACGGGCTGCTGCAGCTGCACATGGCCGATGCCGCCCTGGAGTACATAACCTCGGTCTGTGACGAGGTGCGCCGCCCCACCCGCATTATTGAAGTCAACCAGCCGGTACTGGCGGCCCTCTTCCAGGCCAAGGCCGCGGCGGCGGAAGCCCGGGGGATAAACTTCCAGTATGAAATAAACAGCGATTTAAAGGGGTTCCTGCTGCCTCAGATGGATGCTACCAGCATCTTTGGCAACCTCCTGGATAACGCCATTGAAGCCACCCTGGCTGCCCTGCCCGGCATGGAAAAGCGCATCTGGCTGCGCATTTTTAATGCCGACAACTGCTACTGCTTTGAGGTAGGCAATACCGGGCCGGTCATTCCCCTGGAGCTGCAGAAAAAGATCTTTGAAAGGGGTTTTACCACGAAGAAGGTCGATAAGGAGAACCACGGCCAGGGGCTGTATATCGTCCAGAAACTGGTGGCGGCCCATAACGGCCGCATCGAGGTCCGCAGCAGCGACCAGGGCACGGTCTTTACCGTGAAATTTCCCGTTTTATCGATATAATTTGCCAGAGCAGCAGGAATCTGGAGAATCATGTAGAATAATATGGTAGAATTAGCAAACCCTTATGGAGCAGGTAAGCCTTGTTAAGCATCCACCATTTAGCCCACAGGAGCGCCGCTTACCTGGTGGCCAGGTTGCCGGAGGGTCAAAATAAACCGGAGGTAGAAGTAGTAGCCTTTGGCCTGGAGGTGGCCCTGGGGACCGGCCTGCAATTCCTTGTCTTTATGGCCGCTGCCCGGTACCTGGGCTTGCTGCCGGAGGTGCTGGCGGCCCTCATAACCATGGCCACCTACCGCCTCCTGGCCGGCGGGGTGCACTGCAGTGCCTATTACCGTTGCTTGCTTTTATCCCTGTTAACCTTAATCTTCCTGGCGTACCTGGGCCGCTGGCTGGCGGGCGCCCTGGGAGGGAGCCTGCCGCTGGCGGTGCTCCCGGTATTTGCCGCCGGCCTGGCTATAGCCCGGCTCTGGGCGCCGGCAGCCACGGCGGCGGCGCCCATTATCAACCCGGGGCGCCGGGCCAGGTTAAAGAGAGCATGTTATTGGTGGTTAGTTCTATGGCTGGCAATCGTTAGCCTGGGTTATTACCTGGGGTGGCCCGGCAGCGCCCTGGCCAGCAGTCTCCTGGCCCTGGTTTTCCAGAGTTTTGCCCTGACACCTGCGGGTTTTGTCGCCGTGGGGCGGGCAGACGGCCTCTTAAAACGTCTCCTGCCCCTGGGATAAGCAGCTGGAGGGAAGGGGGTGAAGTTGCATGTTGAAGAAGCTGGCGGCCACTGTTGTTACCCTGGGTGTGGCCCTGGCCGTCCTGGTGGCCAGTGGTAGCGTATCGCCGGCCAGTGTCTTGTTGTGGCACCAGCCGGAAGTCCCGGCCAGTTTAAGGAAATAGCTTAGAGGTATTACATAGCTGAGGGGGAGTCCCCCCTTTTTTTCTTTTATCTTGACCCCGGCCCGGCGGCGTGTGGTATATTATGGTATGGCTTCATTCATAATAATGCCAGGGGATGGTTATGAATACCAGGATTGACCTGCGGGGCCTGCTGCCTGAGGAACTGGCGCAGCTGGCGACCGGGCTGGGTGAAGCGCCCTACCGCGGCCGGCAGCTCTTTCACTGGCTCCACCGCCGCCGGGCTACCAGCCTGGATGAGATGACCGACTTGCCTGGGGCTTTCCGGGCCCGGCTGGCCGGGCGGGCTGTACTACCGCCGGTAGAGGTCGAAAACTGCCGGGTGGCGGCCGACGGCCTGACCCGGAAGTTGTTGCTGCGCCTGGCGGACGGTGAGCTGATTGAATGTGTCCTGATGTCCTATGAAGATGGCCGCCGGCGGCAGACGGCCTGCCTGTCCAGCCAGGTGGGCTGCGCCATGGGTTGCAGCTTCTGCGCCACCGGCCAGGGTGGTTTCCGGCGCAACCTTACGCCGGGGGAAATTGTCCTCCAGGCCCTGGCCCTGGTAAGAGAAGGGCAGCAGCGGGACCCGGGGGCCCGCTTGCGCAATATCGTCTTTATGGGCATGGGCGAGCCCCTGCTTAATTACCGGGCCGTCCTAAAGGCTGTGCGGATATTCGAACACCCGGCCGGGTGGGGCATAAGTCACCGGCGGATCACCATTTCTACCTGTGGCCTGGTACCCCAGATTAGGCAGCTGGCCGGGGAGAAGCCGCCCCTGGAACTGGCCGTTTCCCTCCATGCGGCCACCAATGAACTGCGGGAGCGGTTAATGCCCATTAACCGGCGTTATCCCCTGGAAGAGTTGATCCCGGCCTGCCGCCACTATAGCCAGGTGACGGGACGGCGGGTCACCTTTGAATATGCCCTCATTGCCGGGGTCAATGACCGCCGGGAAGACGCCCGCCGTTTACTCGAGTTGCTCCGGGGAACGCTGGCCTTTGTCAACCTGATCCCCTTAAATCCGGTTGCCGGCAGCCCTTTCCAGGGTGTAAGCGGGGAAAAGGCACGGCTTTTTGCTACCTGGCTGCAACAGGCCGGCCTGGCAGCTGCCGTGAGGGAAAGCCGGGGGCAGGATATCGCCGCCGCCTGCGGCCAGCTCCGCTATAATGCCGGCAGGGAGGTGCTTTAATGGATTGGCTGGAAAAAAACGAGCGTTTCTGGCAGCGCCTTTTTGATAGCCTTTTCCGCCGCGGGGCCGATGTTTCCCTGCAACCCGTGGAGATTGCCAAAAAACTGGCTAAAACCATGGCGGCCCGGCGGACGGTAAGCGTCAGCCGTGTTTACGTCCCCAATATTTACCTGGTTAATCTCAATCCAAAGGATTTTGAACGCCTGGCGGCCTTTGAACATGCCCTGGCCAGGGAACTGGCCGGCTACTTAAAGAAGAAGGCGGCCGAGCAAAATTTAACCATGGTCGGCGAACCCCGGGTAGAGCTGGAGGTAGAAGACGAACTGGCCCCAGGTGAGGTGCGTATCCACGCCCGCATGGAAGAAGGGCGGCCGGAGGAAGATGCGGAAACCAATCATGTTGAAGGCGATACTTTAATTTACAAGGCCATCGAAGAGGAGGAGGTTGACCGGCCAGGCCGGCCCTCCTTCAAACTAGCCGTCATTGCCGGGCCGGATGCGGGGCGTACTTTCCTCTTGCGGCCCGGGAAGCAGGTCCTGGGGCGCCATCCGGCCTGCGACTTTATCCTTACCGACGAGCAGGTTTCCCGGCGCCACTGCCAGCTGGAAGAAAGCCATGATCGGCTCTTGCTGACGGACCTGGGCAGCCGCAACGGTACCCTGGTTAACGGGAAAAGGGTGGAACGGGCCTTTTTGAACCCCGGCGACCGTATGCAGGTGGGCCGGACTGTGTTAGAATTACAGGTAAGCTAGGCCGGAACGGGTGGTTACTTTGGCGGAAATTTTACTGGCCGGGTTGAGATTTGTCTTTGTAGTTTTAATCTACCTTTTCCTGTGGCATGTTTTAAGGCTCATGTACCTGGAGCTGGGGCCGGGACATACCCTGAAGCGTTCCCCTGCCGCTGGGGGCCGGCCCGTTTTAACCGTCCTGGAAGCAAAAAACGGGGGCCTAAAAAGAGGAGAAAGATACTTCCTCGGCGAAAATATTACCATTGGCCGCGATCAACATAATGATATTGTCATCAATGACCTTCATGTTTCGGCCCGTCACGCTGTAATTACCCGTAGCGGAGAAGAATGGCAGTTGCTTGACCTGGATAGCACCAATGGGACTTACGTTAACGGCCAGTTACTAACCGGTCCGCAGAGTTTACGGCCCGGCGATCAAGTACGGATTGGCGGCGTGACCTTTAAAGTGGGGTGGGAAGATGCGAGCCGAGGCCCTTTCCCATACCGGACTGGTGCGGCCCGGTAATGAAGATTATTTTATTAGCGACGTTGAACGCGGGCTTTTCGCGGTAGCCGATGGTATGGGCGGGCACCAGGCCGGGGAAGTTGCCAGCCACCTGGCTCTAAGGGCCTTGCAAGACAGGCTTTTTACCGGGACAACAGGGGAACCATTGTCCCGGTTGCTGGCAGCAGCAGCCTTTGCCAACGAAATAGTTTACCGTTCGTCCCTGGCCAGCCGGGAACGGGCGGGGATGGGCACGACCATGACGGCCGTCTGGATAGTGGGGCCAAAGGGTTTCCTGGTCCACATCGGTGACAGCCGTGCTTACCTTTTCCGGGACGGACAGTTAGAGGTATTAACTAACGATCATTCTTATGTCGGCGAACTGGTCCGCTGCGGCGGCCTGACAGCGGAAGAGGCCCGCCAGCACCCCCGGCGCAATATCCTTACCCGGGCCCTGGGTACCGGGGGCACGGTCAATATGGACAGCCGGGAAATTGAGCTTAAGCCGGGGGACCGGTTGCTATTGTGTACCGACGGCCTCTATGAGGTCATCCCTGACCAGGAGCTGGCGGCCATCATGAACCGTCACCGGGAAATGGCCGAAGCTGCCCGGGAATTGCTGCGGGTGGCCCTGGAACGGGGCGGGCCGGATAATGTTACGGTGGTGTTGGCCCTTTATGATTAGCAGCGATGCCGGCACGAACCGGGGGCAGGAGATGGCCCTGCTCATCTGGCCGTCTTTAATCCTGGCTGCGGGGTACGGTTATATGGTAACCTTTGCCTCCCACCAACCAGGCTGGCAGCCGGCCTATGCCCTGGCCCTGCTACTGGGGGGCTTCTGGGGGGTGCACCTGATTTTAAGGGTTACCCGCCATGGCGGCGATCAATTTCTCCTTCCCCTGGCGGCCTGCCTGACGGCCCTGGGCCTTATCTTCTTGTTCCGCCTGGACCCCGATCTCGCTTACCGCCAGATTATCTGGACCATACTGGGGCTTTTAGTCCTGATAGTCGTAGCCATTGGTTTTCGGGATTACCAGCGCCTGGAGCAGTACCCCTACCTCTTTTTATCCCTGGGGCTTTTTTTCCTCTTCACTACCGTCCTGGCAGGGACGCGCATCGGTGGGGCCAAGAGCTGGTTGACCCTTGGTTCCTTCCGCATGCAACCGGTAGAAGCTGTCAAGGTCCTCATGGTCATGTACCTGGCCGGCTATTTAAGTGACAAAAGGGAGCTGCTGGTCCAGGGAGCCGGGCGGATATCCTGGGGCCCCCTCCTGGTGGCCGTAGCCCTGGCCGTTTTATTGCTGGTCCTGCAGCGGGACCTGGGTTCAGCCCTGATTCTCCTCGTTACTTTCCTGGCCATGCTTTACCTGGCCACCGGGAAATTACGCTTTTGTGTGGCGGGAGGAGCCTTGTTTAGCCTGGGGGCGGTAATGGCTTACCTGGCTTTTCCCTATCTCCGGGCGCGCATTGCCGTCTGGATCAACCCCTGGGCTGATTATACCGGGGCAGGTTACCAGGTTGTCCAGGCCCTGATCACCCTGGGCAGCGGCGGTATCTTTGGTACCGGCCTGGGCCTGGGTTATTCCCAGGTGATCCCGGCCGTAGCCACGGACTTTATTTTTGCTACCATGGGCGAGGAAATGGGATTAATGGGCAGCGTGGGGGTTATCTTCCTCTACCTGTTATTCGCCCTGCGAGGTTTCCGGGCCGCCCTCCGGGCCCCCGAAGAACAGGGCATGTTGCTGGCCGGCGGGCTGACCGTCCTCTGTACTTTCCAGGCCCTGGTCATTATGGCCGGGGTCAGCAAGCTCCTGCCCCTGACGGGGGTGACCCTGCCCTTTGTCAGTTACGGCGGCAGTTCCCTGGTGATCAGCTACCTGCTGCTGGCTTTACTCCTCAATGTCAGCGCTGCCGGCCGGGAGGCCAAACCATGAAAACCGGGGTGCGCCGCCTGGCCCTGGCGACAGGCGCAATTTTTGTCATTCTTATTGTTCACCTGACCTACATTCAGGCCATAGCCGGCGAGAGGTTATATTTAAACCCGCTAAATCCGCGCTTAAACCTGGTGGAGCAGCAAACCCAGCGCGGGGCGATTTATGATCGCGCCGGCAGGGTCCTGGCCCGGACAGTGGGGAACCCGGGCCAGTTCCAGCGCCAGTACCCCTACGGCCCGGCAACAGCCCTGGTGGTGGGGTATGTTTCCGGGCGCTTTGGCAGCGGTGGCCTGGAAGCCAGCCGGGATGGGGACCTCCTGGGTCTTACCGGCTGGCAGCACCTCCTTAATCAAGGGCGGCGTTTAATGGGCCAGGTGGCCCGGGGTAATGACCTGAACCTGACCCTGGATGCCGAATTACAACGCCTGGCCACCAGCTTGCTGGCCGGCCGGCGGGGAGCCGCTGTGGCCCTGGACCCGCGCACCGGTGCCGTCCTGGCCCTGGCCAGCAGCCCGGCCTTTGACCCCAACCGGCTGGAGGAGGAATGGCAGCAGATTAATAGCCCCGGCGCCGGCAGTCCCCTGTTGAACCGGGCCATCCAGGGCCTCTATCCCCCTGGTTCGATTATGAAGCTGGTAACGGCCACCGCGGCCCTGGAAGTCGACCCTGGTATTTTGCAGCGTGATTTCTACTGCCCGGGTTACCTGGAGGTCCAGGGTTGGAAGCTTACCTGTCCCCGGCCCCATGGCCACCTGAATTTCCAGCAGGCCATGATGTATTCCTGCAATGTTACCTTTGCCACCCTGGCCCTGGAAGCCGGGGTAGATAAATTCAAAGAAACGGCGGCCCTGTATGGCTTTGATCAACCTTTAAAATTCGACCTGCCAGTCGAGGTATCCCGGCTGCCGGGCCGCCTGGATGCCAGCGCCCTGGCAGAGGGTGCCATTGGCCAGGGAGCCGTCCTGGCAACGCCCCTGCAAATGGCCATGGTCACGGCGGCCATTGCCAATAAGGGTATCTTAATGCAACCTTACCTGGTCGAGAAGGTAACGGCAGCAGGTGGCCGGCTCCTCTGGCAGGCTGTGCCGCGGCCGCTCCAGGTGGTAACCGGGGCTAAAGTAGCGGCGGATATTAAAGAAACCATGGTGGCTACAGTTAACGGTGGGACAGCTACGGCCGCGAGCTTACCGGGGATCCAGGTGGCGGCCAAAACAGGCTCAGCCCAGAACCCCGGGGGGGAAGCCCACGCCTGGCTGGTGGCCTTTGCCCCGGCGGAAGAACCCCGGATCGCTGTAGCCGTAGTAGTGGAAAATGCCGGTGCGGGCGGTGTTGTAGCAGCTCCCCTGGCCCGGGAAATTCTGGCGGCAGCCTTGAGGCGGTGATTAAATGGATAAAATGATTGGTAAAATCCTGGAAGGTCGTTATGAGATAATTGATGAACTGGGGGGCGGGGGTATGGCCCGGGTCTACCGGGGCCAGGACCGCCTGCTGCACCGCTTTGTGACCATTAAGATTTTACGGGAACAATATGCCAGCGATAAGGATTTTTTAACCCGGTTCCAGAGGGAAGCCCAGGCGGTGGCCAGCTTGTCCCATCCCAATGTGGTTAGTATCTATGACGTCGGCCAGGAAGACGGCATCCATTACCTGATTATGGAGTATGTTGAGGGGCGGTCCTTAAAAGACCTTATCACCGAACGGGCGCCCCTGCCGCCCCTGGAGGCTATCGATATAGCCCTGCAGATTTGTGACGCCCTGGAGCATGCCCATGAAAATGGCGTGATCCACCGGGATATTAAACCCCATAACATTCTCATTACCCGCAACGGCCGGGTCAAGGTAACTGATTTTGGTATCGCCCAGGCCGTCAATGAAGCGACCATGTCTTACAGCGGCACCATGGTCGGTTCTGTTCATTACCTGGCGCCGGAACAAGCCAGGGGTGGGGTTACCGGCGCGGCGGCCGATATTTATTCCTTTGGTATTGTCCTGTATGAAATGTTGACCGGGGATCTTCCCTTCCACGGTGAAACCCCGGTAGCCGTAGCCATCAAGCATATCCAGGAATCCCCCCGCCCCTTGCGGGAAATAAACCCCGGTGTCCCGCCGGCCCTGGAGCGTATTGTCATGCGCACCCTGGAAAAGGAGCCGGAACGACGCTACCCGTCGGCGGCCGCCTTACGTTCCGACCTGCTGGCCGTAAAAAGTGCCCTGGCGGAAGATACCTTTGCCACCCAGGTCCTGCCGGCGGTGAATGCTCCCGACCCGCCGGCCAGTCCCCCCCGGCCGCGCCGGCGGCCGCGAGTGTGGGCCTGGGTTTTAATGGTTCTCCTCTTTTTAGGCCTGGCCGCCGCCGGCCTGTGGGCCGGGTTTCGTTATTACCTCCTCGTCGGGGAGACGGTGGTACCGCCTGTAACCGGCCTTGCCGAAAGCCAGGCCATGGACCGGCTGGCGGCGGCCGGTTTGCGGGGCCAGGTTGGCAGCAGGCAGTATAATGCCGAGATACCGGCGGGACAGGTTATGGCCCAGGAACCCGCAGCCGGGGAACGGGTGCGCCGCGGCCGGGTTGTAACCCTGACCGTCAGCCAGGGCAGCCGGATGGTGACGGTGCCCCCCGTCGTCGGCTCCCCGGAACGGGATGCCCGCCTGCAACTGGAAAATGCCGGTTTACGGGTCGCCGCCGATACGCTGAAGGTATATCATCCCACTATTCCCGCCGGATCGGTAGTAGAGCAAAATCCTCCCGGTAATAGCAAGCAGCCCGAGGGTACCGAGGTCAGGTTGATTATCAGCAAAGGCCCGGAGCCCCAGCTGATCCCTGCCCCCTCCCTGGTCGGCAAAACCCTGGCCGAGGCCCAGCAGCAGCTGGCGGCGGCGAAGCTGCAGCAGGGGACCCTGACCTACCAGCGCAGCGAGGAGCAATTCCCGGGGATAGTCATTGACCAGGACCCGCGACCGGGGTCCAGTGTCCTGCAGGGCAGTGCCATTAATTTAGTTGTCAGCCAGGGGCCGGGACCGGCTCAGAAACAACTGGGCGTCACTGTTCCCCCGGCGCCGGATGATAAAGATCACGAGGTGCGCATCGTTGTTACCGATGCCAAAGGGACCAGCGAGGTATTGAAAAAGAAGCAGGAGAAAGGCCAGCAAATCCAGGCCATGATCACGTACTTTGGTAAGGGTAAGCTCCAGGTCTTCCGCGATGGCAATCTAATTTACGTGCGGGATTTACCGTAGGGAGGATGGCATGGAAGGCATCCTTTTACGGCGTTACGGCGGGTTTTACTATGTGGAAAGCGGGGGCCAGGTCTGGACCTGCCGCCTGCGGGGCCGCTTCCGGCGCGAGGCCGACCTCCTGCCGGGTGACCGGGTGGAAATGGTGCCCCTGAGTCCCGGGGAAGGGGTGATTGAAGCTGTAAAACCCCGGCGCACCCTCCTGGAGCGCCCGGCCGTGGCCAATGTGGAGCAGGCTCTTATCGTTTTTTCCTTAAACACCCCGCCCCCGGACCTGGAACTGCTGGATCGCCTGCTTTTTTTGAGTGGCGTCAAGGATATCCAGGCGGTTATCGTGTGGAACAAAGTTGATGTCGCCAGTGAGGAGTACATGGAGTTACCTGGTATTTACCGGCAGATCGGCTACCCGATTTTAATCGCCAGTGCCCGCACCGGCCAGGGGGTAGAGAAGCTCAGGGAGGTCCTGGCAGGGCGGCTCAGTACCTTTGCCGGCCCTTCCGGTGTGGGCAAGTCCTCCCTCCTCAATGCCCTCCAGCCGGAACTCAACTTACGGACGGGCGAAGTGAGCGCCAAAGGGGGTCGAGGCCGCCATACCACCCGTCATGCCGAATTAATCCGTCTCCCGGGCGGGGGCTGGGTAGCCGACACCCCGGGTTTCAGCCGCCTGGACTTACCACCCCTGGACAGGTTGGAGGTAGCCGGCCATTTTCCGGAGATGGAACCCTTAAGAGGCCGTTGCCGTTTTAATTCCTGCCTGCACCGGGGCGAACCCGGCTGTGCCGTAGCAGCAGCGGTAGAGGCCGGGGAAATTGCCAGGCACCGCTATGAGCATTACCTGAATTTTTTAGCTGAGGTTATTGCCAGGGAAAGGAGTTATTAATAGTGACCATAATTGCTCCCTCACTGCTGGCTGCCGATTTCAGTAATCTTCAGGCTGAAATAGAAGACGTAGCTGCTGGTGGAGCCGACTGGTTGCACTTGGATATCATGGATGGCCATTTTGTCCCCAATATTACCTTCGGGCCGGACCTGGTGGCCGTCTTGCGGCCTAAATGCCGGCTGATTTTTGATGTGCACCTGATGCTATCCCGGCCGGAAGACTTTATCGCTCCCTTTGCGGCAGCCGGCGCCGACTATATCAGCGTCCACGCCGAAGCCTGTACCCATCTCCACCGGGTGCTGCAGCAAATTCGCGCTGCCGGCTGCCGGCCGGCAGTAGCTTTAAACCCGGCTACACCGCTTTCGGTGCTGGATCATATCCTGGCTGAGGTGGATATGATTTTATTGATGACCGTAAACCCTGGCTTTGGTGGCCAGGAGTTTATCCCGGCCATGTTGCCGAAAATAGCCTCCCTGTCCGCCAGGCTGCGGCAGAATAAACAGGACATCTTGCTGGAGGTAGACGGGGGCATTACCCCGGTCACAGCCCCGGCCGCCTGCCAGGCCGGAGCCAACGTCCTGGTAGCCGGTTCGGCCATCTTTGGCCGCCCGGACCGGGCGGCAGCCATCAGCGCTTTACGCCAGGCAGGGAGGCTGACACCTGCTCCTTGACGCCGGCGGGCTACAGGTCTATAATTACAGTAACGTCCTTCGGGGTTAGGTGCAATTCCTTACCGGCGGTAAAAGCCCGCGAGCCGTAAAGGCAGACCCGGTGCAATTCCGGGGCCGACAGTGACAGTCTGGAAGGGAGAAGGCGTTTTGTATCCCTTGCCCTGTCTAACCCCGGAGGACAACGCCGGGGTTTTTTAATGCCTTGAAAAGAAATTAAAAAGAAATTAAGAGGAGCAAGTGGAAATGCCTCCAGAGGATGTCGAATACATGCGCCGGGCCCTTAAACTCGCCCGGCAGGGCCTGGGCCGTACCAGCCCCAACCCGGCCGTGGGCGCCGTTATTGTCCGGGACGGCCGGGTGGTAGGTGAAGGCTACCACCAGCAGGCCGGCACCCCCCATGCCGAGGTCCACGCCCTGCAGGCCGCCGGCGAAGCAGCCAGGGGCGCCACCCTCTATGTTACCCTGGAGCCCTGCTGTCACTATGGCCGCACACCGCCCTGCACGGAAGCCATCATTACCGCCGGTATCCGGCGGGTGGTGGCAGCTATGGCCGACCCCAATCCCAAAGTGGCCGGTGGCGGCTTCCAGGCCCTCCGCCGGGCCGGGATTGAAGTGGAGACGGGCCTCTTAGAAGATGAAGCCCGGCGGCTGAATGAAGCCTTTATCAAGTATATTACCACCGGACTGCCCTGGGTGACCCTCAAGATGGCCCTGACCATGGACGGTAAAATCGCCACCCGTACCGGGGCTTCCCGCTGGATTACCGGCCCGGCAGCCAGGCAAAAGGCCCATGAGCTGCGGGATACCCATGACGCCATCCTGGTAGGAATCGGCACCGTCCTGGCCGATGACCCCGAGCTCACCACCCGCCTGCCGGGGGGCAAGGGCCGTGACGCCGTGAGGGTAATCCTGGACAGCCATTTAAGGTTACCCTTAACGGCCAGGGTGTTGAACCTGGCTTCCCCGGCCCCGACCCTGGTGGCCACCACCGCGGCGGCGCCGGGGGAAGCCCGGCAGCAGCTGGCTGCCAGGGGTATCGAGGTCATAGTCTTACCGGCAGAAGACGGCCGGGTGGCCTGGCAGCCCCTGCTGGCGGAACTGGCCCGGCGCCAGCTCACCAGTATCCTGGTGGAGGGCGGGGCCAGGGTAAATGCTACCGCCCTGGCTGCCGGGGTGGTAGATAAAGTGGTGGCCTTTATTGCTCCCAAGATCTTTGGCGGCATTAACGCCCCGGGACCAGTAGGCGGTCCCGGGGTAGCCAGCCCGGACGAAGCCTGGCAGCTGGCAAGAATCCGGGTGGAACCCTGCGGCGAGGATATTATGTTAAGTGGATATCTGGCTAGAGAGGGGGAAGAGCTTGTTCACCGGCCTGATTGAAGAAATAGGCACCATCCAGCGGGTAGAACCCAGGACCCAGGGGGCGCGTTTAACCATTGCCGCCGCGCAGGTCCTGGCCGGGACCAGGTGTGGCGACAGTATTGCCGTCAACGGCGCCTGCCTGACGGTAGTTGAGTTAAAGGCAGGAGCCCTGGTAGCCGAGGTGATGGCCGAAACCTTGAGGGTCACCACCCTGGGCTCTTTAAAAGCCGGAGACAAGGTCAACCTGGAACGGGCCCTGCAACTGGGCGAGCGGCTGGGCGGCCACCTGGTCAGCGGCCATGTGGACGGCGTGGGGGAAATTAAAACGAAGCGGCAGGCAGGCATCGCCTGGGAACTGGTGGTGGCGGTACCTCCCGGCCTGGAACGCTACATTGCTCCCAAAGGATCCCTGGCCCTGGATGGTACCAGCCTGACGGTCATTGCCGTAGATGGGAACATGGTAACAGTTGGCATCATTCCCCACACGGCCCGGCATACCATCCTGGGGACCAAAGGGCCGGGGGACAGGGTGAATATTGAAGTCGACCTGCTGGCCCGTTACCTGGAAAGGCTCATTACCGGGCCGCAAGAGGAGCCGAACCGGAGGGGTTTGACCCTGGAGTTTCTGGCCGCCAATGGCTTTATTTAATATTGGGGGAAGAAGGTGGTTTATTGTGGGCGAAGGAGAAATTAAATTTAATACCATTGAAGAAGCCCTTGCCGATATACGGGCCGGGCGCATGGTGGTGGTGGTGGATGACGAGG